>NZ_JAEMNY010000001.1:0-2116351 GCF_016461615.1 Luteimonas sp. MC1828 | reverse complement strand
ATCCTGATGCAACAGTCTTCTTGCTCTACCCGAACTTGATTGCTCGCTCTAATCTGGAGGACACCATGGCGGTAAAGGTGGCAACGTCCGGACGCAAGACGCAAGAATTTAGGTCTGCTACTGGCACGATCCGCTCCGTTCACGTATATGGCGAGTTTGTGGCCAATACTGGCCGCGGCTCACTTGGCACACTCACCTTCGATTGCGAATTTCACGGGGCCGCAGCGTGTGAGCCCTAACAATGCGTTCAAGCCGACACCGCATCGGGGCGCGAACCACATGGCAGGTAAAGCGTGCCATGTGCCTCACGCCCCGCTGCGGCGCGGCTTAACTTAGGCGTTAGGCCTCATGAAAATTGACTGGTTTGACCAGACGGAAGACCCCATAAACCCTCGGCAAATTGACGGTGCTGAGTTGCTACTTGGCGTTCGCTACCCGGCGTTGTATCGCGCCGTACTTGCCAATCACCACGACTCGGGCGGAGACGCTGACTTTGCAGTCCCAGGCACGTCTCATGGTGCCAGTCTTGGCCACTGGCTCTCCCTGAGTCCATGGGGTACGGAGTCTGTCTGGTCCTGTCTGCTGACATGGCCTGAGCACGAGTTGCCCCGCGACATCATTCCATTCGGCGAAGATGGTGGGGGCAACTACGTATGCTTCGACTATCGCAATTCTTCGCAGCCGTCCGTAGTCATCTGGCATCACGAGCTTTCTGGTACAGACGGGCTGCATACTGTTGCGGCCACATTTGACGATTTTGTTGGCTTTCTTCGCGCCCCGGCTGAGGCCTAACAATTCATTCAAGCCGAAGCCGCTTCGCGGCTCGGCTTAATTCTGGTGTTAGCCCCTCTTCTATGGTTCCGCAGCGTATGAAGCCAAAGATCTACAACGCCCTGGCGGCTATAGCTCTTTGTGTCCTGTTAATTGGAGCCGCCGTAGTACTCGGCGGCATGCTTTACATTGGCTCCGCGTTTCGCATGGCCAACGTCAATCAGTCTGCTGTGTTTACGGTTGAAAACTTTCGGCACGCTTTCCCGCTCTTTGGCATTTCAGCCGCAATCTTGTTTGGCGTTCTTCTTGGTAGTGCGCTGTGGGCACTGCGCAAGAGGGGCTAACAATTCATTCAAGCCGAAACCGCTTCGCGGTTCGGCTTAATTCCGGTGTTAGCACCCATGGCAATCCTGCGCACGTTACTCACGGTCGTATCATTTTGCCTTGCACCGGCGTTCGTGTCGGCCGTCGCGCAGGAACCGTCGGCATCCTCGCGCCCGTCTCAGATTGAGGCGAGCGAGAACAAGGCGGCCTTGGAGGCTGCGTATATAGAGCTAGAAAGAGTGACACTTCTGTCAACTGAGCATGTGGTTGTGATCCGACGCGTTGGCAAGTTCATCGTGGTATCAACAATTCCATCTGCACAGAACGTCCGTGGCGGCCGTGCGCATGTGGTCTATGACCCAGTGCAGAAGAAAGCTGTTTACACTCTTGGTGAAGATTAGTTGCTTCCGGCATGCCGGCGTGGGCGCTAACAATTCATTCAAGCCGACGCCGCTTCGCGGCGCGGCTTAATTCAGGCGTTAGGCGGCACACCAACCAGGACTGCGGCCCATGAGTGATGAACAGCCAACACCATCGCTTCAAGGCTCTTGTCACTGCGGAGCAGTCCGACTCACTCTTCCATTCCCGCCAAGTGAGGCCACGAGTTGCAATTGTTCGCTCTGTCGTCGGTCAGGAGTCATTTGCGCCTACTACGAGCTAGGCACAGTGTCTATTCAAGGGCATCCCGAGAACACGGAGGACTATGTCTGGGGTGACCGGACCCTGAGGAACGTGCGGTGCAAAGCGTGCGGTATCTTCACTCACTGGGAACCACTGGACGCCAAACCTGGCGCTCGGCACGGAGTAAACCTGCGCAACTTCGAGCCAACGCTCCTCGAGTCAGTGGTCGTTAGGCGCTTCGATGGTGCAGATACGTGGAAATTCCTCGATTGAACACTCTCCGCGCGGTGCCGCCTAACAATTCATTCAAGCCGACGCCGCTTCGCGGCGCGGCTTAATTCTGGCGTTAGGGGGCAGGATGCAATTGCGCGGATACCTGTTTGTGGCATTGATCGCTGCTTGTCCTAGCGCGTCGGCCATCTGCATCACTGTCCCTTGAGCAGGAAATCGCTAAGGCGAACTCGGTCTTTGTGGCAACAATTACAGGTGCAAGCCTCAGCCCGTCACTTGAACAACTTCAAGATCAGCAGTCCTACACCATCCAGTACACGTTTGAGGTGGCCATTCGCTTCAAGGGGGATCCATCTATTGTTACCTCCTTGACCACAGGCGGACGGTTTGACGATCCAAGAGACGACGTGTTCTGGACACTCGCGGAGCAGAGCCGGTACGCTCCAGGTGACAGCATTCTTGTTATCGCAGTCGAACCCGGGGCCGTTTCAGTAAGTTCAATTGGCTGCACCGCGTCCCGACCGTGGTCGGACAATGCGGCTTCAAGCGTCCGTTCAATTCCGGGGCTTGCCCCCTAACAGTTCGTTCAAGCCGATGCCGCTTCGCGGCACGGCTTAACTCAGGCGTTAGGCCTCAGAGCAAACATCATGGTTACTGATACAGACGAACACTTCTACGAGCGGGCAGACGCACATATTCATCTTGCCAATGACCATATGGCAACTATCGGTCGCGGCAAGGTGAGCGCATCATTCTTGTACGGTGCAGCGCGCTTCAATGTCTATGTTTCTGCGTGCAACTGCGACTCAAAAGACCACATGATCTCCGAGCGCCAGAGTATTCGCGACTACTACGTCGCTGAGTACACAAAAATGCTCGACGAGCATCTTGACGACTACATTGACAACTACGATGGCTACATGGCCAAAAGCACAGGCTGAGGCCTAACAATTCATTCAAGCCGACACCGCTTCGCGGCGCGGCTTAATTCAGGCGTTAGGCGCTTTATGGACAGTACGGCAGTTTGGAGCTTCCTCCATGACGGCTCGCTGGATCGGGCCGACGGGGCTGTGCCGGGAGATCTAACGCTTCACATCTCCATCCCATACCTCCGCAAGGCATTCCAGCCTGCCGGAGATGGATTCGTCCTTAAGCTCATCGGCTGCAATCAATTTGAGCTAACCGGGGACAGTGGGACGGTCATGAGCGACCTCGGACAGATCGCCGAATGCTCTCTTGAGATTCTTTCAATTGAGAGTGAGTCGCCCCTGTCCATCTATACGACATACGGGACGCTCGTTCTGGCTTACGATACGTTGCAGCTGGCATTGGACACAGGGCAGGCGCTCACGGTTCCGCAGCTAGATCAGGCAAGCGCTGAGTACTGGCAGGCGTGGTCCCAGCGACATGGCGGGAGCGCCTAACAATTCATTCAAGCCGACGCCGCTTCGCGGCGCGGCTTAATTCAGGCGTTAGGCCGCTGGAGGGAGTTTCGCGTGGGCTACACGATCGTGCAGGACGACTCAAAGCGCGAGTCTTTCGCAGAGTACAAGTACCGCATTTATCGCGATGGCAAATTGATCGCCAACTACTGGCATGACTACCGCGGCGACGAGCACGGCATTGATTTCGTTAATGGAAGTAAGGATTCATGGCCAGTGGGACGGATGATTGACTTCATCGACGGTGGCGGACCACAGCCACTGGTTCTATCCCAACGCGCCATGGCATACCTCGATGGCAAGGCGGCGTAAGCTCGTGCGTGCTTTTTCTGGGCAGCGGCCTAACAATTCATTCAAGCCGAAGCCGCTTCGCGGCTCGGCTTAATTCAGGCGTTAGCCCCTTGATGGAGAGTTCTATGGACTTGAAGGATTTTGTCTCCCAAACGCTCGTACAGATCGCCACCGGCGTGAAGGACGCACAAGCACAGGTCAAAGATCTCGGCGGAACCGTCAACCCATCGCTGAACAGTGGACATGAGCTGGCCGGAAAACTTGGCTTCCTCTACACGCGTGATTCGTCAATGGCTCCTGTCGTCCAATTCGACGTGGCATTGACCGTTGCAGAGGGCTCGGGCACTAAGGGCGGCATTGGCGTTTTTGCCGGGGCGGTCAATCTAGGTAGCAGCGGGCAGTCGCAGAGCGAGCAGTCCTCGGTCAGCCGCGTCAAGTTCGCCGTCCCACTTACCCTGCCCGCGCACAGGGGCTAACGATTCATTCAAGCCGACACCGCTTCGCGGCGCGGCTTAATTCAGGTGTTAGGCCTCATTCCATGGCAGCTCGCTTCCTGTACCTTGATAATGTTGGCTCACCGACGCGGTGGGACGGCACACGCTACTTTGACTACTTAGCAAAGGTGCGAGAATGCCTTCCGAGCGACCTGCAAAGTCTTACTGCAAAGGAGCGTTACGAGCTTCCTTCAGGCTCAGACCTGTCTCTTTGGCGCTCTGATGTGACCTACATGCAAGCTAGCGGCAATGGAATCACGCTTAGTGCCACGAATGACTACCGAACACGGCGCTTCGAGTTCATTTACTCTGGCATCTGCAGGCTGCAGACCACATCTAACTGTCTCTATTTCATGCCGACCATCGTTGTTCAAGAGCTTGTCAGACTGCGGAATGGGCTACTCCGCCACACTTTCTCCGACATGCGCGGCGACTTCACTACTATCCATGCGTCGTCTCTGTCCTTCCAGGAGAGCCTCCTCCAGTGAGGCCTAACAATTCATTCAAGCCGACACCGCTTCGCGGCGCGGCTTAATTCAGTCGTTAGGCCCGCTTTGATGACTCTTCGCATCTCACACCGGCAAACATCATTCTGGGACTTCCTTAGTCCTGCTGAAGTGGTTCGAGTGCATTTCGTACAGAAGCAGGAACAATTGTTCGTCTCGCCAGAGTGCGATGACTTTCGTGTGGTGTCGGAGCATCCAGTTCTGCTCGACTATCAGGATGCACGGGCTTCTGTGTATCTCGCCTCACCTGCGAGTCAGCCTGAGGTTGTGCTTGAGCATTTGGCAGCGGAGGTTGCTGCGGTCATGGGTCCTTGGCGTTCCTCAGCAAGCTACTTCAATGACTTGGTGGAGCCGCTAGACCTATTGCGCGACGGATCCGGTCTTCTGGCCCATGCGCCGCAGACCGTAGCGAATCGCATGTGCGCAGTACTGAAGCAAGCCGGGGTCAGTCATAGCGTCCTTCCTTCACAGCCACCTCGCTGGCCTATGCAGGCACTTATTGCTGGGCCAAACTTCATTGTGGCCCGCCAGTTCCGCACGGAGCGCGGGCCTAACAATTCATTCAAGCCGACACCGCTTCGCGGCGCGGCTTAATTCAGGCGTTAGGCCTCATGGAAGCTAGTTCGCTAATCTCAAAGTACGAAAGGACGGTTCGCGGCATAGAGACGCAGTCCTGTGATTGCGGGGGCGAGCTGCGTGTCGGTGATGCCTGGCGGTCAGCCTGTGGTTGGTCGCCCGAGTACATTAATGACATTGAGGTGAGGAGCGATATTGAGCATCTCCTCAAGACTGATGCGCTTAGTACAACGCAGCTAGCTCAGGTTGTTGCAATTGACTGGCGGCTCAAGAAGCTTCTCGGAGCTAACGGAGTTAGTGTGAGTAGTGCCGAGTTTTGGCGTAACGGCCTTCCACTAGGTGTAGCGCAGTGAGGCCTAACAATTCATTCAAGCCGATGCCGCTTCGCGGCACGGCTTAATTCTGGTGTTAGGCGCCATGCCAATAGGTCGCGTAATCCTCAAGAGCGTTACGTTCCTGGCTGGAGCGGTGCTCGCCTTTGCCGGGATGGGCATTCTGGTAGCCGTTGGGTCCGGTGACGTGCGGGGTGGAGTGCAGGCCGCCACGTTCATGGGTATCGGGTTCCTCGTGGTCGCAGCGCCTTGCATCGCCTATCCCTTCTCGTCGCGCTTGGCCTCCGCACTGTTTGCTCTCGCTCTGGCGGGCTTCGCAATATCAATGCTGTGCCTGGCATTCGGTGCAGACATGGCACCAGCTCAATCGACACTGTTCCAAGTCGCGGCCAGCTGCTTCTCGGCTATTCTGGCGCTTAGGTTCTGGCTGGCCCATCGGCGTCATAGGCGCGTCGGTGGCGCCTAACAATTCATTCAAGCCGACACCGCTTCGCGGCGCGGCTTAATTCAGGCGTTAGGCGGCCTATGCAAGATCAATCGCAATCCAAGGATGTGGTGGCACCTGCGTATGAGCGCCTCGCTCTGATCGGCGGTGATCCGCTAGATCTTGATGAGCCATTCCGTACAGTTGTTTTGGCCGACACTGCACTTGGCCTCATTGGCAACGGCGGATTCGAGTACTTCTTCGAGTCTGACTTCCCGGGACGCCCCGACTACTCGGACTTCGCTGCGGCCTTTGAGAATCTTGGCCTTGCCTACTTGGCCGACGGCCTGCGGGAATTGGTCGCGCTCTTCCCCTTTCAAGCTCCCCACCAAGAGCGAGAACGCCGGTTGATCTTCCTGGCATCTCCAAGCTCCGACTTCGGAAGCGCCGCTAGTCGGCTCAATGAGCGGGTGTGGCAAGATTCCAGCATTGATGAGCGGCTGCAGGCCTATGGGGCGGCCGCCTAACAATTCATTCAAGCCGACGCCGCTTCGCGGCGCGGCTTAATTCAGGCGTTAGGCTGCCTATGCAAGATCAGTCGCAATCTAACGACGCGGTAGCAGCTGCGTACGAGCATCTTGCTTCTATCGGCGGCGACCCTCTAAAGCTCACTGAGCCATTCCGCACAATTGTTCTCGCCGACACAGCGCTCGGCCTGGTTGGAAACGGCGGATTCGAGTACTTCTTTGAGTCTGACTTTCCGGCGCACCCGGATTACTCGGTCTTCGCCTCAGCGTTCCAAAACCTTGGCCTTACCTACCTTGCCGACGGCCTAAGGCGACTTGTTGGTCTCTTCCCATTTCAAGCTCCCCATCAGGAGCTAGATCTCCGGCTAGCCTTCTTGGCCTCACCGAGTCCCGACTTCTCGGCTGCCGCCAGCGAGCTCAACGAGCAAGTGTGGCAAGATTCCACCATTGAAGAGCGGCTGCAGGCCTATGGGGCGGCAGCCTAACAAGTCGTTCAAGCCGAAGCCGCTTCGTTACGCAAACCACATGGCAGGAAAAGCTTGCCATGTGCTTCGCTTCACTGCGCGTCTCGGCTTAACTCTGGTGTTAGGCCGCAGGTGATGCTTTGACGCACAACGTGCTCTTTGTCTGTGGCAAGAACCGTCTTCGCAGTCCTACCGCAGAGCAGGTGTTCGCGGACTGGCCGGGCGTCGAGACGGCTTCGGCCGGGACGGGGAACGACGCGGACTGTCAGGTCTCGGCTGAGCTCATCGCCTGGGCAGATACGGTGCTCGTCATGGAGTCAGCGCACCGGGCCAAGATCGCGGCCAAGTTCCAGCTGCAACTACGCGGCAAGCGCGTAGTGGTCCTCGGCATTCCGGACCAATACGAGTACATGGCACCGGAGCTTGTCCGGCTGCTCCAGCAAAAGGTTCCGCGCTACTTGCCGGCTCGCAGGGGCGCAGCTTAGTCTGCTGCCTAACAATTCGTTCAAGCCGACGCCGCTTCGTTACGCAAACCACATGGCAGTTAAAGCTTGCCATGTGCTTCGCTTCACTGCGCGGCGCGGCTTAACTCAGGCGTTAGCCGTCAGGGAGAGTTCTATGCGACTTGTGAGTGCCATTCTTGCAACGCTTCTAGTGGTCCCGTCGGTTCAGAGCGCAGAACTTGCCTCGCCCGCTGCTGCGGTCGAGCTTACCGAGCGAGTGATGAGCAAGGTCGCTGGTGGCGATCTGCGCGGCGGCATGGAGTTGGCGAGGCCATATACCATCGTGCCTACTGCTGAGTTCGACGCGATGATCGGCCAGGCGGAGCTTCAAGTGCCCATGATGACGACGCGATTTGGTAAGAGCCTTGGCAGTGAGCTTATCCGCAGCGATTCGGTTGGTGAGTCGCTTGTGCAGGTAGTCCAGATTCACAGATTCGAGAAGCACGCAACGGTTTGGCGATTCGTCTTCTATCGCGGTGGCAACGGGTGGGTCCTCAATAGCTTCAAGTACGCGGATGACATCTTGATCGCGTTCTGACGGCTAACAGTTCATTCAAGCCGACACCGCTTCGCGGCGCGGCTTAATTCAGGCGTTAGAACTCATGGAAGCTGCGGACTCATTCTTTGAAGGATCAAAGCTAGCGGTTGCCGGGCTTTTTGACCTGCTTAAGCGCGATCGCGCAGCCAAAACGCGAACGATCGTCGGACTGTTCTCTGACTCTAGACCATGTGCCCAGAAAATCGCAGAACTCAAGGGGCGCGAGCTGTCCCGAGAGTTCATCGCGGGCGCAATCTTCCAGATGGCCTACGTGTCGATAGAGCGTTACGCGAAGTCACACGGCAAAAGCGCGGGCGCCGAACACTTTGAGTCGGAGATACGTCGCCTGAGAGCTGAGGCTCCGGGCGGGACCCGTCTTAAGAAGGATCTGGTCCTTCCCGATACGTTTTGCGTGGGGAGGGATGTCGGCCACTTACCGCTGGGCGTTGTCATATATGCTGCGCGCAACCAGTTCTGCCACTTTGGTGATGACCGACTCACCCCACTTAACGAACTTGTGTTCAACCATCTCGCCATGGTGTTTCCGGACGTTCCTACCGGAATTACATTCGACGTTCGGGAGAACAAACGTCCCATCAGCTACTCGGTCATGGCCGCCCTCGGATGGCTCGGGCCGGAGCCTGGCGGATTTTATGAGGCGTATGCGCGAGACATGCGTGAAATGTGTGGGGTTGAGTTCTAACAAATCATTCAAGCCGATGCCGCTTCGCGGCACGGCTTAATTCTGGCGTTGGCCGCTCAGAGCTTCAGTGTGTAGGCCGCGGTGACCTTTCCGCTGGCAGCTTCGTCTGAGCACCAAAGCGCTCGAGCGAGACAATGCGGATGCGTGTGAGAGCTTCGCCGGGACATCTCGCTCGCGGTGTCGGTTTCTAGCCAGGCATCTTCGGCTTCGTGCGCTGCGCTCTCACCAGCTACGCTGCGCTCCGCCCAAGCAATCGCATCGGCTAGTTCACGGTGTGGGTTCGTGGCCGCGAGGCCGGCCTTTCCCGGCTTCGGCCAGGGCGACGCCACGCGGCGGGCGTAGGCGTGGCACCGGCTTCGCGTCGGCGCGGGCTGGTCGCAGGCACCTCGGCTTCGGCTAGAGTTGGCGTCCAACAATTCATTCAAGCCGACGCCGCTTCGCGGCGCGGCTTAATTCAGGTGTTAGCCCTCATGACTGATTATCGCGCGATTCTGAAGAAAGTCGGATTTGCCTTGGTCGCGTTCGGCCTGGTCGACATCGCGTTCATGATGTACAGCGTGTTGAACGGCCAGAGCTACTCCTCCAGCTTCAACATATTCGCTGTGATCGCAGGCGTTCTGTTGATTCGGGGAAGCCTCGGAACAGTGAGAGTCGTTACTTGGCTTTCCGCCTTCATGCTTACTGGATTCATTGGTGCAATCGTCTTGATTGTCCCGTTCTTGCAACCGATCGGATTGCTTGTAGCGCAGACCAAGATCAATCCGGTGCCGTCCATCTTGTTGTGGCTAATGGCGGCCGTTGTTCTCGCGTTGCTTGGCTGGTCTTACCGGCAGCTGCGTTCAGCCCCCGTACTGGACGCGCTCAAGGCGAGTGGCCGCAGCACAGCTATGCCCAAGGTCGCAATCGGCGCGGGTATCACGCTTGTCGGCTTTCTGGCCGTTATGCTCAACATGACTCTCAACGGTGCTGCGGGAGCTAAGGCTATTGAGCTGGCGCGTCAACAACTCGGCCCAAGCTACAACTACGCCACTCAGTCAATCCAATGGGGTGGCGGTTACGGCCGTGCTGTAGTGGCCGCGTACAACGACAACGAGATCAAGTACATCCCCGTGGAGTGGAGCGAATGAGGGCTAACAGTTCATTCAAGCCGACACCGCTTCGCGGCGCGGCTTAATTCAGGTGTTAGCCGTCTAGGGGGAAGGTAACGTGGCATCAGAAATTTCTTTCGTGCAGACCCAACTTTGGATAGTAATCGGCCTATTAGTCTCCTTTGTGGCTAGCAACATCCTGTGCCAGATCTTCAACCGAAGAGCCGCGAGAGAAGAGAAAACCAAGCCGAAATTTGGCGAGATGTTCGACAAGGATGAGCTTGACGAGCTACTTCCAGCCGCAGACGCCTATCTCCAAACATACCCAAACGACCACAGCGCACTCTACTTCTCCGCCCAGACGCTCATGTCCCGTGGGTCATACGACGAGGCACACCGGCGCTTCAAGCGAATCGTGGAGCTGGATCCGACCATGAGATCGTCGATACAGCCATACCTGGATGAAACAGCACCGGCCGGAGACGGCTAACAATGCGTTCAAGCCGAAACCGCTTCGTTCCGCAAAGCACATGGCAGGTACAGCTTGCCATGTGCTTCGCTCCACTACGCGTTTCGGCTTAACTTATGCGTTAGGCGTCTATGAAGATTCGTCCGCTGAGCCGGAAAGATCAGAAGCAGCTACTCGCGTCTGTTCTCTGCCAATTGGATGGAGAGCTGCCGAACAGTTGGTGGGCGCGGCTAAAGCGCGAGATCTACATGCTGATCTTTGGCGTTCTTGCTGCCGTCATACTCATCATCGTTGCCGCTGAGCCGAGCTGGACACTGGTTTTCCTGGCGGGCGGGGCCTTAGCGGTTGGCTTCGCGCTCGGCATCTTCGCTTGGCGGACAACAGCAGCTGCGCAGTGGCCCGTCGTGGCCAAGTGCATCGACCGGGCTGCAGTTGAGGCTCAGCTTCGTGCCCTAGACGCCTAACAATGCGTTCAAGCCGAAGCCGCTTCGTTACGCAAAGCACATGGCAGGGAAAGCTTGCCATGTGCTTTGCTCCACTACGCGTCTCGGCTTAACTTAGGCGTTAGGCGCCTTGTTGTGGCGTAAAGGGGGAGTTGCAGATGGCAATGGTCGCCTGTAAGGAATGCGGAACTGTAATCAGCACGACGGCTAGGGCCTGCCCAAAGTGCGGGGGAGTGGTCCCTCGGCCAAGGATATGGCCATGGGTCATTGGTGTACCTGTTGCAATGCTCATTGCGCTTCTCCTGTTTGGCATGAGCATCCCGGAGTACGAGAGCAGGGCCAGGGAGGTTCGACGGGTCTGCGAGAAGCTGGCTGGGCCAGGTCAGCGGTATGTTTGCGATGCGCAATATGCCGAGGCAATACGTAAGGGGCGCGCGGAGTCCGGTAAATAGATCATCGAAAGGCGCCTAACAATGCGTTCAAGCCGAAGCCGCTTCGTTCCGCAAACCACATGGCAGGTAAAGCTTGCCATGTGCTTCGCTCCACTGCGCGTCTCGGCTTAACTTAGGTGTTATAAGCCATGAGAGACATTGCAGCAGCTTGTAGCCTATTTATTTCGCTCTCACTCAGTGGTTGCGAGTCAATTGACGCGATTGGCCAGGTCGTTTCTGGGGCCACTGCGTGTCACGTGACACGATCTAAGAATGTCTTTCCCGCCCAAGGTGAGCAACGTCGTTTATCTATCTCGTTTGATCTTTTCCAAGGCAACAAGAAAACTTCCTATCAAGACACTCTTACCTGCAGGTATGAAAACAGCATCTGCGGTGATGGCAAGTGGATCCCAATCTGGAGGGAGAGTAAGGAGATCGGAGGCGAATGGCAGCTCAGTAAAGATACCCTGCTCACTCACCATTACTACTCGTACTGCGCGGACGCAA
The DNA here is from genome assembly GCF_016461615.1 of Luteimonas sp. MC1828. Lineage (NCBI taxonomy): Bacteria > Pseudomonadati > Pseudomonadota > Gammaproteobacteria > Lysobacterales > Lysobacteraceae > Luteimonas > Luteimonas sp. MC1828. Next base: position 2,104,666 of record NZ_JAEMNY010000001.1, on the reverse strand, counting down.
TTGAGTATCTTGACGGGTGTCAATCTGGCGCTTGCGTATCAACTAATATCGCCTTTAAGCAGTTTGTTGTTGAGGTAAACGACGACCCTAAACTTCTGCGCGAAACTGAAGTAACAGCATATGGCGCAGAGATAAAAAACTACACCGTCAAGTATGCGGATGGCTTATAACAATTCATTCAAGCCGACGCCGCTTCGCGGCGCGGCTTAATTCAGGTGTTAGGCAGCGGGGGCAGAATGTCGCGATCCAGAACTACGATTACCGCACTTGCTCTGCTTCTTGTGACCTCGAATGCGCTATGGGCATACGCGCTGGTATTGGGGGACCCGCCCCAGGTCAAGCCCGAGTATCGATGCGACAATGAGGAGCTGCGTGCTGAACTCAACTACGAGGTGGTCAACCGCCTGACGGCAGCGATCACCGTGTCCGCAATGCCCGGAGCGTCGAAAGCGGACGTGGTTGCGGCTGCGAACGATCCAAGCCGTATTTGGACCGGTTGCATTGATAGTAGCTACGTAGTCGTAGCTCGTCGCGTTGGTCTTCGATTCGACGAGAATGGCAAGCTGGTCGGTGCGACAACTGGCGTATGCATTCCATAGTCGGCCGCTGCCTAACAATGCGTTCAAGCCGAAACCGCTTCGTTCCGCAAACCACATGGCAGGTACAGCCTGCCATGTGCTTCGCTCCACTGCGCGTTTCGGCTTAACTTAGGTGTTAGCACCCAAATGACAGACGCTCGCTACCTGAAGCTTCTTTGGATTTACGTCGCACTGACAGTCGCGGCAATCGTGTCTATGTTCTTTCCGGACTATTCGGAAGGCCTGCTAGCCGCATATGACAGCGAGCCATCGCGTTGGATCCTTGGCGACTCGTGGCTTGCAAACTGCATCATGGGCGGGTTCTTACTCGCGTGGCTGGCTGGCCTCGCAGGCTTGTTCTTCTTCAAGACATGGGCGCGATCACTGTCCTTGTGCTCAACTCTCGCCAGCTTCCTCATCTCTTCTTATATGGGAGCATCGCTATATGGTGCTTTGGAGAATGCGCTGTTTGAAGCTTCGTCAATCATCTGGGGGGCGATTCTTGCGCTGTCTTACTTCTCACCCGTCAGCGACCGGTTTGGGCGCTAACAGTTCATTCAAGCCGACGCCGCTTCGCGGCGCGGCTTAATTCAGGCGTTAGCGCCCTATGGCAATTGATCAGCAAGCTCGAACATTGTTAGCTCAGTCCACGCGCTGGCTGGTAGGTGCGCGCATCACCAATTATCAGTTTGATGATGCAATTCCAAAGTCAGACGATCCTGCAATCCGTGAGATCTACGGCCAGTTCTTGTGGCTGCTCTACTGCGATCTCCGCGAGCACCGCTTGACTGGCTCTGACAGTCTGGCGCCTGCTCAGAGAGATGTCGCAACTCGCTGCGTTCTATTTCTCAAGTCCGGCTTGTCCTATCCATGGCCAACCCTCTCTCGTCCAATGTCAGCTCTGCTCACTCTTGGCAACCTACTTACGCTCGGCTTGGCCGGACGCATCTACTTCCATCGCCTTTCAGCGGCAGGCGACATGACTTTTTGGCCGTTCTTGTCAGCGTCGCAGTACTCTGCTGCCTTGGATTCGCCCGTTTATTTGTCCGGGGTGGGCGCTAACAATTCATTCAAGCCGACGCCGCTTCGCGGCGCGGCTTAATTCAGGTGTTAGGCGCGCATGGTGGTCATCCGACAACACGGAACCAACAGCGAGCTCTTCGACATCTCGAGATTTCTCGTGGACGTCGACCGGTTCGTGCAACCAGATTCGTGGCACATCACCATCGATGACTGCATGGGCGATCGCGCTCTTGAGATTGAGCAGCTCACGGCTGCAGGCCTGTCAATGTCGGATGGAGAGTTCCGGGAACTGTATAGCGGCATCTACCAGACAATTGACGGGCGCTTCATTGGCCACGCTGGAGGTGCACGCGTGTTTGAGCTGCTGGCGGTCGACTCGTCGTTCTGGAAGGTGACTGGCTCACCAACCTTTGAGTCGCATATGCTCGCAACTTACGGGGCGTGCCAGCGCGCCTAACAATTCATTCAAGCCGACGCCGCTTCGCGGCGCGGCTTAATTCAGGCGTTAGGCGCCGCACTATGATCATCGCAAGAGTGACGTTGGTTGCTGGCTCTCGTCATGAAAGGTACGCGCCAGGCACGTCATTGCCTGCGCTTCTCTTCGTGAACGTCCCTACCTCCGATGACTTGGATGAGGTTGCCTCCCGCGAGCTCGCCCAGCTTGGCTGGGCCACAATGGCCATTGAGCGGTACAAGGACGTCACAGACCATAGTCAGTTTGATGGCAAGGACACCCCGGAAGCTTCGGCGTTTCGGGACGCGCTGCAGAAAGGCGTTGGCGTCGTTGTTTACCCGTAGGTGGGCGGCGCCTAACAATTCATTCAAGCCGACGCCGCTTCGCGGCGCAGCTTAATTCAGGCGTTAGGCCCGCTTGGAGAACACGCTATGGGCTGGCTGATCGCAAAGTACCTGCTTACTGCTGCGGTCGTCGTCCTTGTGTCGGAGGCAGCAAAGCGGAGTGACAAGCTCGGCGGGTTCATCGCTGCACTCCCGCTGGTGACATTCCTTGCGCTCATCTGGCTCTACGTCGAGAAGCAGCCGCAAGCCAAGATCTCTAACCACGCCTGGTACACGTTCTGGTACGTGGTGCCAACACTGCCCATGTTCTTGGCGTTCCCGCTCCTTCTGCCTCGCCTCGGCTTCTGGCTTACCATGTTGGCCAGCGCTGGAATCACAGTAGTTTGCTTCGGGCTATTCGCATTGCTGGTCCGTCAGTTCGGCATCCAACTGCTGCCGTGAGCGGGCCTAACAATTCATTCAAGCCGACGCCGCTTCGCGGCGCGGCTTAATTCAGGCGTTGGCCGCTCAGAGCTTCGGCGTGTAGGCCTCGGTGACCTCTCCGCTGGTGGCTTCGTCTGAGCACCAGAGCGCTCGAGCGAGGCAATGCGGGTGCGTGTCAGAGCTTCGTCGGGACATCTCGCTCGCGGTGTGGGTGTCTAGCCAGGCATCTTCGGCTTCGTGGGCTGCGCGCTCACTAGCTACGCTGCGCTCCGCCCAAGCAGTCGCATCGGCCGGTTCACGGTGTGGGTTCGTGGCCGCGAGGCCGGCCTTTCCCGGCTTCGGCGAGGGGAACGCCACGCGGCGGGCCTGCTTGTGGCACCGGCTTCGGGTGACTCCGGGCTTGGTGGCAAGCGAGTCGGCTTCGGCTAGAGTTGGCGTCCAACAGTTCATTCAAGCCGACGCCGCTTCGCGTCGCGGCTTAATTCAGGCGTTGGCCGCTCAGAGCTTCAGCGTGTAGGCCTCGGTGACTTCTCGCTGGCGGCTTCGTCTGAGCATCAGAGCGCACGAGCGAGGCAATGCGGGTGCGTGTGAGCGCTTCGCTGGGACATCTCGCTCGCGATGCGGTTGTCTAGCCAGGCATCTTCGGCTCCGGCCAGTGCGATTTCACTAGCTGGGCTGCGCTCCGCCCAAGCAGCGGCATCGCAGAGTTCACGGTGTGGGTTCGTGGCCGCGAGGCCGCCCATTGCCGGCTTCGGCCAGGGCGACGCCACGCGGCGGGCGTAGGCGTGGCACCGGCTTCGCGTCGGCGCGGGCTGGTCGCAGGCACCTCGGCTTCGGCTAGAGTTGGCGTCCAACAATTCATTCAAGCCGACGCCGCTTCGCGTCGCGGCTTAATTCAGGCGTTAGGCCCGCACCATGCAGAGTCGTGAACCCAACAAGGCGCTGAGTATTGCCTCTGTGGCGGCACTTGTCGCTGCCGTTGCACTCTCGGTTCCGGTTGCTGAGCGGCTCATCGCTGCCATCTGGCAGTGGTACAAGTTCGCGGGCTATTCGGATGCCGGCTACATCACGCTCAGTCTTAGAACGGGTCTGCTCTTCTCCGGCTTGCTCGCGGCTACCCTTGGGTCTGCCCTGTGGTTCAATCGGCTTGCCAAGCGTCGCGCAGCACCTTTCGCCAAGAGCATGTCTTCTCTGGCCGTGTGGGTTGCGGCGGCGGTCTTGGCAACTTACTGGCTCTTGGGCATGAGTGGCCTTAATGCTTGGCGGGCCTAACAATTCATTCAAGCCGACGCCGCTTCGCGGCGCGGCTTAATTCAGGTGTTAGGCGTCATGGGCGAGGCTGTCGAAAATCGAAGGTGCTGGGCTTCCCATCGGGGTGATTGCGATCGGACGCTGAGTCGCGAGCACTTGATCTCTAAAGCGCTCTTCTCGGGCTCTACCGCTAGTGTTTCCGGCTTCAGTTGGTGCGAAAATCCACAGCGCATAGGTATCAACGCTCTCACTCGCAAGTTCCTATGCAGACGCCACAACAGCGCTCTCTCCCCGACTGATGAAGCTATCGCGGCGTTGAATATGACGGCAGCTAAGAGCGGCGCGGAAACCAAGATTTCTGGGTACGCACTAGAGAGCTGGTTCCTTAAAACCCTCATCAATCTCTCCTACGGCTGTGAAGAGAACATTGGTATAGGTATGTCTGACCGGGTCGCGGGAAGGCCACCCCCATATTTGGTGGAGGTGGCGCTTGGTCGCTTGCGCTTCTCTCACTGGATGGGTCTATACGTTCTCAGCACTAGAGAAACTTATCAGGCGCTGCAAGGGGAAATTCTCTTCGCGCCATTCACGAAAAATGCCGATATAGGTGGCGCGCTCTTTGAGGTTGCCGGCATCAACTTCTTTCTGTCGCTACTGCCTGGTCATTGCCCTACCACTATTGGAGAGATCGCCAGTAGTACGTGGCCCCGTCATATTGCGAGCGCGCCATTGGTGCATCGTCCGACCTTCGTAGAAGTTCGTCAGTGGCAAAATGAGCAATCTCGCATCGCGTTGGATTGGGCGCATGCCGCCTAACAATGCGTTCAAGCCGAAGCCGCTTCGTTACGCAAACCACATGGCAGGTAGAGCTTGCCATGTGCTTCGCTCCACTGCGCGTCTCGGCTTAACTTAGGTGTTAGGTGTTCAACAAGCATCAGGGGGATACATGAACGAAAAGCAGAGAAAGAACGCCTTCTTCGGCAAGATCGAAGATCGCGAAGCAGCAGTTGATCTCGCAAAAGGGTGTGGCACGGCCTTCCTGGTCGTAGCGGCCTTGCATGCAGCACTGTCTTACTTCATAGGCTATTCGGTCCTCGTTGACGCCGTTCTTTATGCCATTTGCGGCTATTTCATTCGTGCTAAACACAGCCGGGCCGCAGCGATCGTTGCTCTACTTCTTGCTGCTATTGGTCTTGTCGTTACCTTCCTCAACAAGGCTGGGCAGGATCTCGGTGGGGGCAACAACGTCTTCCTCGCTCTCATCCTTGCTTGGGCCGGTGTTCGCGCGGTTGAGGCGACATTCAAGCTGCGGGGTAAGTTCTCCATTGCATCGGTTGCACCGGAGAACACCTAACAATTCATTCAAGCCGATGCCGCTTCGCGGCACGGCTTAATTCAGGCGTTAGGCGTGTGGACACCGTGGCCATGGAAAACCTTTTTCGCATTGTCTCTGCTGCCGAACTGACAACTGCAGCCAGATCAGGCTTGGTTCCTCGGTGCCCCTCCGACGAACGAAGCAACTGCGTGCACCTAAACCGCAAAGAGGACGTGGAGACCGTGGCGAACCTGTACTTCACGCCAGAAGAGGCACCCGTGGCCCTGGAGATCCGAAGCGCCGACATTGCAGAGGATCTGACCTTCCTACCAGCCACGGAAGGCAAGCCGTTCCAGCAAGCCAACCTCGCACGTCAATACGTGTCGTTCTCCTCGGTTGTCGCAGTGCATCCGCTGCATGTAGTGCAACTCAACGGCGCGCCAGTACTCAAGTTCGGGGCGGCGCCTAACAATTCATTCAAGCCGAAGCCGCTTCGCGGCTCGGCTTAATTCTGGCGTTAGGCCGCAGGTGACACTATGCAGTTGCTCATAGACGCCGTTCTTCCGAGCATCGGCGTGGCTCTAGTTGTCTTCTTTTGGGGCATCTATCGCGGCACGCTAGGCTCTCTGATTGCTGTAGTCGTTGCCTCCACACTCGTCGCGTGCAACATTCTTTACGTTACATGGTTGTTCCGCGACGGCATGGGGCCGGACGCGGTGACCTCGTACGGACTCGAAGCACTCGCGCGCATCGGTCCGGTACTTCTGATCGTTGGAGCGGCGTGGCTTATGGCAAACGTCCTGGCGTACATGAGATTCCGTGAGAGGCGGTCGTATGCGGCCTAACAATGCGTTCAAGCCGAACCCGCTTCGTTACGCGGCCCAGGCGGCAGGTAAAGCTTGCCACCTGGGCCACTTCACTGCGCGGGTCGGCTTAACTTAAGTGTTAGCCCTCATGAAGCGATCGAAGATGCCATTCGGAGAAAAGCTAGCGATCACGCTTTCTGCTATTGCGTTGCTTGTTTCCATCTGGTCCGCTGTGGAGAGCCGGAACGCTTCAGCTGAAGCGCGCTGGGCTGCATTCCGGGGCGATGCGCTTGCCACACTTGAGGCGCATCGACGCACGTACAGCCAAGTCACCTGTCTTTTTTACGCGACAGACACCTGTCAAGGACTTGGTGAGTTCCGAGGCTTCAAAGCCAATCTAGACACCCTCGTAAGCTCCCTCCACGAGCTGCGAGAAGCTGAAGACGCGACGCTCGCTGAGTTCGAGGCACGCTTAGACGCAAGCCGCTCGTCGTTCCGTAAGCTCAGTGACGCAGTTTCGGAGTTCAAGACCCATCTCACACCCAATGAACTCGATAGAGCAAACTCAGTCTGTGGCACTGAGGGCTAACATTTCATTCAAGCCGACGCCGCTTCGCGGCGCGGCTTAATTCAGGCGTTAGGCCTCATGGATCAGCTAAGTCGCTTGCGTGATTGGTACGCCGCTCAGTGTGACGGTGACTGGGAGCATTCGTACGGCATCAAGCTGGAAACTCTCGACAACCCCGGCTGGCTCATCTACATCGACTTGGCTGACACGGAGCTACAGGACAAGCCGTTCACTCCAGTTCATCGCGGCGACTCAGATGCTGATGCTAATTGGCTTCACTGCAAGGTGAAATCTGGCAAGTTCGAGGCGGCGGGCGGTGTACCAAACCTGCCAGACATGCTTGAGGCATTCTTGTCGTGGGCCGGCTACTGAGGCCTAACAATTCATTCAAGCCGACGCCGCTTCGCGGCGCGGCTTAATTCAGGCGTTAGGCGGCCATGAGAGATCTACTGCTTCCCGCGCTCTGTCTCGTCTTGCTTTGCGCCGTTGGGTGTACCTCCCAAGACAGCGCGGGATCGGAGCCAACTGACGAGCCTTCATATGACACAGCGTCTGGCGCGTCGGCCTTTGATCTGACTGCGGCAGAGCAGAAGTTGGCTCGGGCGGCCGCTTTGGCAGGTGACCCGGCCGCGGCCAAAAGACTTGCGCATTACTACTCATTCATTGAGCTCGACAGCGCGCAATCCGTTCACTGGCTTCGTATCGCTGTACGTGATGGAGATCCGGTTACTGCGCAAAACCTCGCCTACGATCTGCACACGCTGGGTGGCCTCGAGAACTGCACCGAATCTTTAGAGATTCTCAAGAAAATTAGAGATAGCTACTCTGATCCCGTGTTCATCGAAGACGCAATTCGAGACCTGCAGTCAGATTTTCAGAAATGCGTACAGCATGGTCGCTGGCCGCCTAACAATTCATTCAAGCCGACACCGCTTCGCGGCGCGGCTTAATTCCGGTGTTAGCCCCCAGGAGTTGCAATGCGCCAAATCACGCTTGCACTGTCACTAGCCCTTCTAAGTGCTTGTACGTCGGCTCCGCAGTATCAGGTGACAACTTTGCCCAATGGCAAGGAGCTGAAGGTCATTGCCATTACCAGAATGCACTCCACTAACGGCATCAACAAGTGGCTAATCCTCAACTATCAGACAGATCTGCCGATCGCGGATGTGGAGGCTTTAGGTAGGGAAGCTGATGAAATCTGGCCGTACTTCAGGAACGGTGTGGAGCAAGCTGGTATGAGCGTGGCACTGATCAAGGCGAGCAGCAAACCCATCGGCAGAATCATCAAGGAGTCAAGGGCGCACTCTTTCGCGTACAAGAAAGCGCCTGATGGCATATGGGCCCGTGTTGGGGGCTAACAATTCATTCAAGCCGACGCCGCTTCGCGTCGCGGTTTAATTCAGGTGTTAGCGCGCTTTCGGAGGTTCTATGTGCAGTCGGACCGCAATAGTGATGGCAATCGCTGCGATCATCCTCCTCACCGCTTGTGGATCAGGATCTGGTGGCTACGACGACCCCGACTACGCCTACGAGCCAGATGAAGAGCTTTGTATTGTCGAGACTGATCGGATCTCAGAGCTTGAGGAGCAGTTAGAAGAGGCTCGGGCCCAACTTGCTGTACTTGAAGATCGAAAGAATCAACTTCAGTCTGCTGCTGAGGACCTACAGGCAGACGTAGAGCGATTGTCTTTTGAGAACTGGCGAGACGTTGTGCCAGACATTGATGCATCAGCCGACTATGTTGAGGACGAGGCTAGCCAAATGGAGAGCGATCTCAGTGAGGCAGAAAGCATTTTGGGCGAGCGCTAACAATTCATTCAAGCCGACACCGCTTCGCGGCGCGGCTTAATTCTGGCGTTAGGCCTCAAGAGACACATCATCGTGACTGAAGCTGAAGAACGAAAGCTGCTGCGGCAGATCCTTGAGGCCCTTGACGAGGCCACGGTGAAAAGGTGGTCGTGGCAGGCTTTTTCCGTAAACGCTGTCTCGTTCGCTACCCTAGCCGTCATTGCATTGTGGCTATTTCAGAATCCGCATCTCCTAGATACCCCGCGCGTGACGTCGCTCTTAGGGCCGTCTTTGCTGGAGCCCTGATCGGTGCGCTAAGTACATGGAAGTTGCTTTGCAAAAATGGCGCTGCTGTCCGCAAGTACATTGATGCTGAAAGGGTTCGGGCTCGGTTGGCTGAGCTTGAGCCCTAACAATTCATTCAAGCCGACACCGCTTCGCGGCGCGGCTTAATTCTGGTGTTAGGCCTCATGGAAAGTGCGCCGCAGTACCTACATCTGACACCCGACGCCGCTCCGCCGGCGTTGGCAAGGCTGCCCACTCGCGTAGTGGTCGTCCTAGACCAATCCGTCGGGCCGGAGTGGCAACATTTGGTTAGCCGCTGGCTCATAGATGCAGGCTGTTTGTACATGCTTGCCTGGGGCCCAAGCTGCAGCTCGTGGGATGACTCTGTTGATGTGGCTAACCTCGAAGCGTTCGGCTACGCAGACATCCCTGAAGAATCCGATGCAATGACCACATGGCACGCTGACGAACCCTTGGAGGAGTGCATGTGGTTCGCTAAGAACTGCGCTATGCACTCAGTGGTGCATCTTGAGCGCACCATCATCCTGCATATTGGGCCGGCCGCTCGAGAGCACGAGCTGGTCAGAGCGTATGCTGAGGCCTAACAATTCATTCAAGCCGACGTCGCTTCACGGCGCGGCTTAATTCAGGCGTTAGGCGGCTATGGCAGGACTTCTCTACACCGCAGCAGCTCTCGCCGTAGCACTCGGCGTGGCTCACTCGCTACTCGGCGAGCGATACATCCTGACGCGCCTGTTTCGTCGCAATGACTTGCCCAAGCTCTTCGGCAGCTGGGAGTTCACGACGCAAACTTTGCGCTTTGCCTGGCACATCACTACGGTCGCATGGTTCGGCTTTGCTGCACTGCTGGTGCACGCCGGTCGCGGAAACCTCACCGTACCGGGCATGCTTCAAATCGTCGGGCTGAGCTTCGTTGCGGCGGGATTCCTGCCACTGCTCTGCACGAGGGGCAAGCACTTGTCCTGGCTGGTACTGTTCGTCATCGGCGGTATTGCGCTCTGGTGCGCCGCCTAACAATTCATTCAAGCCGACGCCGCTTCGCGGCGCGGCTTAATTCCGGTGTTAGGCCTTTGATCAACTATCGGATTCTTAGGGGGTAAGAGTGAAGAAAGTTATCTGCGCGGGTCTAATAGTCTTCGCGTTTGCCGCTGAAGCAAAGGAACCTGTCTCGATTGGCGACGGGAAATACATGCTCAGGGGTAGAGCTATGACGCTCTTCACTACAAGCGCGAAGATCGTCGAGAATCTGATGGAGGACGCTGAAGAGTTCTGCCAGTCGGAGTTCGGGAAGGAGGCTGTCCTGACGTCCTCCCGTGGGGAGGAGGCCAAGATGGGCTTTGGTGGGAATCCTACTGGATCAATTGAGTTTCGCTGCGGCCCGAGTGTGACGTCGCAAAGCACCGTATCGGACAGCCTTGACGAGCTCCTCAAGCTGAAGACCTTGTTGGACTCAGGCGCGATCACGCAGGAGGAGTACGACGAGCTCAAAAGAGAGATTCTTGAGCAATGAGCTGGGCAGGCCTAACAATGCGTTCAAGCCGACACCGCATCGGGTCGCGAATCACATGGCAGGTAAAGCGTGCCATGTGCTTCACGCCCCGCTGCGGCGCGGCTTAACTTAGGCGTTAGAGCCCATGAGATACATCGCCGTATTCGTTGCGCTGTTATTGAGCCTCACGACCGCATATCCAGTTGCCGCTGGCACTTGGGGGTACGGCCAGTTTGATAGCGACCATGCGCTCGACTTTGCAGCGGACTGGGCGGAAGCAGGCACGGTCGAGAGCATTCGCGAGGCACTCACGTTCGCCGCTGGTCAGGCCCATCTGGGAGCGCCAGACGCTGAGAAGGCGCTGGTAGCGGCGGAGGTCGTTGCCGCTTCATTGGGGAAGCCCAACGACAAGCTTCCAGCTGAACTAGCAACTTGGATCTCCCGGCAGCCCCCTCAAGAGCTGCGATCTCTGGTTCCTCTCGCGCTGTCGGCCGTTGATCGTGTGCGTAATCCGTCAGGTTCGGAGCTGTACGAACTGTGGGACGATCAAGGCGCAGAGCAATGGCTCACGCATGTAAATGAGCTCGTCATCCGGCTCAAGAGCTGACGATGTGCGGCATGGGATCTAACAATTCATTCAAGCCGAACCCGCTTCGCGGGTCGGCTTAATTCAGGCGTTAGGTGCCATGGCAAGAGTCATCGCTCTCATAGCCATTCTCTCTGCTAGCGGGTCCGCGTGGGCCTCAAACCCGACGCCGTATACATCTGAAAGTGCAGAGCTCTGTGTTGCCTCGCCGCCTTCGACAAAGCCAGGCGATTCCGGCTTCACGCTCTTCATCGGCAATTGGAAGCCCGTAGCGCTTCCCGCTTCGGAGAAAATCGGCTTCAGAATGTCTCGCTCGGACAAATATCCCGTGTCAATCAAGCATGGCGGTCACATGGTTCATGCATTCGTCTTGAGCTTTGCCGACTATCCAACAGGTAACGTATGCCTGCGCTACTCTCCGACAAGTTTGCGGTGGTCTTTGGAGCCGCAGCCGGGCGGCGCAAGGGCCTGCACATGTGAGGCTAGCGGCAATGGCACCTAACAATTCGTTCAAGCCGACGCCGCTTCGCGGCGCGGCTTAATTCAGGCGTTAGGGCGCTATGAAAGATTCGCTTAATCTGCCGTCAATCCCAGAGCTGCGTCGCGTTGCGCAATCGCTCGCCATGCTTGATGCGATCCTTAGTCCGGAGTGGGATTACCGCTACTACAGCTTCAATAGCGCGTGGGGGCCGGGAGAGGAAATGGCATCAATGCGTAACGGATCTGGCGATGATTGGTTCTTGCTCCTAGATCATGCTGGCGCAGCCATTAAGGGCTTCGCTCATGAACTTGCAGATACCTCCCTCCTCTCACGGAACATCCAGACCCAAGTTTCAGCGGATTTTTCGTCCTTTCTCAATGAGCCGGCGTTCTCAATGCAGCACGCCACCTTCTGCTACTGGCGCAAAACGGGTGACAACTCCTGGAGCAAGGTTGACGGCGGCCCTGACGACGACGGAGCCGATGAAATGCTTGCACTTCTCGGCTCTGGGCCATCCGGCTACAAAGAGTGGGCTGAGGACTACTATGAGGTACCGGTAGCGCTTGGCGCAGTGACTGCGCTGTTGGCTCATCAGCCTCTCAGTGACTCATTAATCCTGGCCCTCAACCCGGACGCTGACATTGACTTTGCCTATGGGCAAGCACAAGAGATTGGGTATCCTCATGGCGCGCCCTAACAATTCATTCAAGCCGATGCCGCTTCGCGGCACGGCTTAATTCAGGCGTTAGCGGGCATGGACAGATTCCTAGCAGTTGCGGTTCTCCTTCTCGCTACGCTCGCAAACGCCGCACAAGGTGCGGAGCTAGACCTTGGCAGCCTGCGAATCGACTGGCCGAGCGGCTACAAGGAGGTTGGTCGCGAAAGCCCCATTCGGTTGGTTGGCCCGGATGGTGTCAACGTTCTAATTACAGTCTGGAACGCCAAGCCAGAAGCAGGAGCTGATGCTCCGAGCGACACGTCAGCGGTCTTCTCAAGCATCGCCGAGTCGCGTCTTCCCGAGCTGGCCGCTACCGATGGGAAGGTTGTTGTGCCGCTCCAACGGCAAATCCTGCCAGATGGCTCAATTCTCTACTCCACCGCCACGCAGACAGGCGCACACCGCAAAGCCAAGTTCTACTTGCAGTACATGCTGGTCGCTCCATCTTCTTCGGCCGCACTCTTCACCGTGGAGGGGCGCGGGGACGCAGCTGCTCAGCACCTGCACTTTCTGGAGCGGTTCTATTCGGTAGAGTGGGCAGATGCCCGCTAACAATGCGTTTAAGCCGACACCGCATCGGGGCGCAAACCACATGGCAGATACAGCTTGCCATGTGCTTCACGCCTCGCTGCGGCGCGGCTTAACTTAGGTGTTAGGCGTCAACCGGAGATACGTCAAAGATGGGAGCAGTAATTTTTGCGCTGAGCTTTGCTGCAACTGCCTTTCTGGTCTTTCTTGCGTTCAAGCACTTCGACAAGCGCTTGACCTTTGCCTTTGGGTTGTTGTTCGCAGCCTACCTAGGACTCGATGATCTAGTCACCGGGTTGCCGTCCGGCTCGTCTGCATTTAGCTTTATCGGCGGAGAGTGGAATTGGTCTGGAAAGATCTACAGCCTGTTGTTGTCCGTCGTGGTCGTGCTCGGGCTGGGGATTAAGCCCGAGGCACTTGGCCTTACCTTGTCGCAAAAGAACCTCAGAGCATCTCTAATCGCTCTGTTTCTTTTCATTCTCTGGGGTCTCTCACTCGGACTGCTCTTCAAACCCTCAGTCCCGTCGGTAGAGACGTTTGCGTTCCAAGCGTCGATGCCCGGACTTGTGGAAGAGTTGGTGTATCGCGGCATCGCTCCAGCCCTCTTGCTCGGCCTCATCCGTGGAAAAGATCCGTTGCAAGGCATACCTTGGGCCGTGGTATTCATCACCGCTGTTGCCTTTGGCATCTGGCACGGGCTGAGCTATTCGGACGCTGCGTTCTCATTTGACCCAATGTCTGCCTTGTTCCCGTTCATCGGCAGCATTGCCGGCGGTTGGTTGCGGTTCAATAGTGGCAGCTTGCTCTTTCCAATCTTGGCGCACAGCTTTGCAAATGTCGCATTCCATCTCACTGCACTGATTGGCGCCTAACAATTCGTTCAAGCCGAACCTGCTTCGCTACACCAACAACATGGCAGGTAAAGCTTGCCATGTTGTCGGCTACGCTACGCAGGTCGGCTTAATTCAGGCGTTAGGCGGCCATGACTCCGATCATCGCGCTCATAGTCCTTCAAGTCGCTTCAACGGACGCACCTTCGCTCCTGGCAGAGGGGGTCGCGCCCTGCGCCAATGACTTTTCACGAAGGTGTCAGACATTAGTTCTCACCAATCCATACCAAGAAGACGTGTTTGTTCCAGTGGTTTCACGGCATTCCAATGAGGTTATAGAGCGATACTTTTCATTCGAGTGCCGAGCTACTGACGACGATGAATGGAAAGAAAGGGCGGGGACAATTGATACGTATCTGGACCCCTCTATCTACTTCGGTGTTCGATCAGGGGGCCGGCGAGAATTTGTTGTTGATGTGCCTGTTCTTGGTTCAATTTCCTGTGCTCAATATCGATTTGTTGTGCGCGACCGTGAAGGGCACTTGCACTACAGCGCCGCCATCCGAAGGACTGCACCGTGATAATCACAACCATCTGGCCGCCTAACAATTAGTTCAAGCCGAGGCCGCTTCGCGGGCCCGGCATCAACCGTGCTCACCCGGGCGGGCTGGCTTAACTCAGGCGTTAGGCTGCACGCGCGCATCACGGCGACCATCAGCCCAGCGGAATCAGCACTATGTCCAAGTACCTGATCTCCTTTCCAAGCGCCGCGATGGTCGTGCCTGCCGACGAGTGGGAAGCGGTAGTTCGGGACTCGCATGCCGTAATTGAAGAGGCGAAAGCCGCAGGTGTTTATGTCTTTGGCGGCGGCATCGACGAGAGCGTTTCACCAATGCTCGTGTCGACCTCAGGCGCCGTTGCTGAGGGTGGCTATCCTTGGGCGCCGGCGCTCAACGGCGGCTTCACCGTGCTGGAACTGCCCTCGCGAGACGAGGCTGTCGTGTGGGCCGCGCGCATCGCTAAGGCTTGTCGCTGTGACCAGGAATTGCGAGTCTTCGGGTACGACCCGCAGTCCTGAGAGCGGCGCAGGAATGGTGCAGGTGCGGCCTAACTATTTATTCAAGCCGACGCCGCTTCGCGGCGCGGCTCAATTCAGGCGTTAGACCTTGCGCTGAGGTTTCCAGTGAAAGTGATAGATTTGCTTTGGATCGTTGCCGTCGGCGGCGTAGCATTGTTCGCGTACGACAAGTACACGACCAAGGCGGCGGAGCCTGCGCCTCAGGAAGTAGTGGCCACAAAGGCTGCCGTGCAGACGTCGCTTGCGGAAGACCGCTCCTGGATCAAGCCGCGCGAGGACCAACTCCGCGCGCCAGGAGTTGGCGCCAAGAAGTGCGACGGTCGGACGAGCTGCGGCCAAATGACCTCGTGCGCGGAGGCCAAGTACTTTATCGCACATTGTCCCAACACCAAGATGGACGGGGATCGAGATGGCATCCCGTGTGAGGAGCAGTGGTGCGGCTAACGGGCGCAAGGTCTTACAGTTCATTCAAATTGACGCCGCTTCGCGGCGCGACTTGATTAAGGTGTTATTCCTCACTGGAGTTCTCGTGGAGTCCGATGAGTTCCGCCTTGATCGCTTCAGCGCCGCCCAAGAGCATTTCTACGCTACGGCGCTGCAGGAGCTGCAATCGGGCAGGAAGCGGTCGCATTGGATCTGGTTTGTCTTTCCCCAGCTTAGGGGGCTGGGGAAAAGCCGAAACTCTGAACTCTATGGCTTGGCCGGCTTGGCCGAGGCTCGCGCCTACCTTGCAGAGCCAATCTTGGGTCAGCGGCTCCGAGAAGCAACGCGGGCCATGGTGGATCATCAGTCGCTGGGGGCGGACGGAGTCCTTGGTGACCTCGATGCGCTGAAGTTTCAGTCGTGTCTTACCCTGTTCTCGCTCGCTGATCCATCCGAGCAAGTCTTTGCTATGGCGCTTGAATGCTTCTTCGCTGGGGAGCGTGATCTGCGGACACTTGAGCTGCTAGAGGCGCGGGGTGAAGCCTAGCAATTAGCCGCCTATGACAGATCTGCTCAAGGCTGTCGCAGAGGCGGTCGGAGGCTGCGGGGATAGTTGGCTCGATGGACTTGCCGGAATAGTTGGCGTTGACACAATCTCGGCCACTGCCGTGGCAATCGGTGCACTGCTGCTGCTGCGAGCGTCGCCCGAAGCCGCTGCGCGGGCCGACCTGAAGAC
This sequence comes from Luteimonas sp. MC1828, assembly GCF_016461615.1. NCBI lineage: Bacteria > Pseudomonadati > Pseudomonadota > Gammaproteobacteria > Lysobacterales > Lysobacteraceae > Luteimonas > Luteimonas sp. MC1828. Next base: position 2,088,941 of record NZ_JAEMNY010000001.1, on the reverse strand, counting down.
CGTCAGTCCGCTTGATGTGCCAACTCGCGGAGTATGATCGCGAGCCGTGCGTTGCCGCCGACACCACTTCGCACGACGGCTCAACCCAGGCGCCAGTTGCCATGCATCCATCCAAGGTCGTGAGAGAAAAGGTGCAGCGTTTCACCGACCTGCCGAACATCGGGCCGGCCGCCGCGAAGGATTTCGAGGTGCTTGGCTTTGACGCGCCGAGCCAACTGGTCGGCGCGGACCCACTCGAGTTGTATCAGTCCCTGTGCATCGCAACAGGAGCGCGGCAGGATCCGTGCGTCCTGGACGTCTTCATGTCCGTCACGTCTTTTCTGGGTGGCGAGCCACCTCAACCATGGTGGCACTTCACGGAGAGGCGGAAACGACGGTATGGGCAGCTCTAGGCGATCTGCTGCCGGCCGACAGTTCATCAAACCGACGCTGCTTTGCGGCACTGACCACTTCAGGCCCCAGGCGCTCAGAAGGAGAATCGCAACATGCAAGATGCATCTTGGTATTCTCGTTTCGCCAAGGCATCCGCGCGTTTCTGCGGACGGCCCCGCGTCTTCACCGTTGCTGTCGGCCTCATCGTTCTGTGGCTCGTGACTGGCCCGCTGTTCGGGTTCAGTGACACCTGGCAATTGGTGATCAATACCAGCACCACGATCATCACGTTCTTGATGGTCTTCCTCATCCAGAACACACAGAACCGTGACACTGAAGCTGTCCAGATAAAGCTGGATGAGCTGATTCGTGCAACGCAGGGTGCGCACAATGCGCTTCTTGACCTGGAGGACATCGAAGACAAGAAGCTGGATGCGTTCCGGTCCAGGTACCGTGCTCTTGCAGCAGCGGCCCGGGCTGATCTGGACCATGGCAATGAAGACACAGGCACGCCAGATCCGTGAGCCGGCCGTACGTTCCCAACAATCCATTCAAGCCGGCGCCGCGGAGCGGCGCCGGCTTGCTTCGGCTTCACGCCGCAGTAAGGCTACAGTTCCCCGGCGCAGATGCTGTCATTGCCGCTGCAGTCGCCAAGCTTCTGCAGTTGGGCTTGGGCCTTGTCCTTGGCGGCAGCGCGCTCGGCTTCGGTCGTACACACCCGCGTAGGAAACTTGCTTCCGAGCTCGGTCTTCGTCTCGCAAACGACTCCGTTGCTGTCACCTGGTGCTGCAGTGGGCTTGTCGGCTGAAGCGGCTTTCTCGCCAGCGACAGCGGACGAGGCGGCCAGGAGCATGATAAGAAACAGTCGGGTTTTCATCGGCAATCCTTTCCGGATGGAGTGTCGAGAATACGCTTTCCGGTCCGGCATTCAAGTTGCCGGCAGCACCGTTGTTGTGCGCGCCTGACAGCTGATCCAGGCCAGACCCGCTTGTTGATTTGGTCGTCCTGCAAGGTGGAGATGATGAGCGCAGAACCGATGGTTTCCGGTATCCGTCAGATCGCCGTGACCGTGAGCGATGTCGATGTCGCGCTTGGTTTCTACCGCGACATACTCGGCCTCGCCTTCCTGTTCCGTGCCGGCCCGGATCTGGCTTTCGTGGACGCCGGTGGCGTTCGCGTCATGCTGTCCACGCCACAGGGCGCGGGCGCCGTTGGAGCCAATTCCACGCTCTATTTCAAGGTGCCGGATGTGGATGCCGCGCATGCCAGGTTTGTCGCCTGCGGCGCCACCGATGAGCGGGCTCCCCAGTTTGCCGCGAAGATGCCCGACCATGACCTATGGATCGGGTTTATCCGCGATCCCGATGGCAATCTGGTCGGGCTGCTCGAGGAGCGGCAGTGACGAGCCTGATCCCGCCTGCCACCAAGGAACAACCAATGTCGAAGTCGACCATCACCCGGCTCCTCCCGTACGGTCCTGTGGTGGCGTTACTCATCGTTGCCGTCCACCTTGGCTGGGAGCACACGCACGGTGGCGTACGCAGCCACCACCTGTTGGCGCGCGCTGATCTGCCATCCGTGTCGAACTGGTGGGGCCTGCTGGTCCTTCCCGTCCTCGGCTGGCTCGCATCGCGTAGCGCCAGCCGTAGGGCGGCGCTGGACAGCCGCGCGGCCGCCAGGTCGATGGCGGCATTTGCGGGTGCGCTGCTGGTCGGTGTAGCGCTCTCCGCGTCGTTCATCACGGGGCATGCGTCGGCTGCCTCCGGCATCTTCCTTGCCGCATTGGCCGCAGGGCTTGTCCTGCCCACGTACCGGGCCGAGTACATCTTCGGCTTCGTCTCGGGAATGTCCTTCGTGCTTGGCTCGGTACTGCCGACGATTGCCGCATCGATCGGTGCCGCGATATCCGTCGTTGCCCACTTCCTGGTTCGCCCGGGACTGGCCCGGCTGCTTCGTACAGCACGGGCCTGACTGCCGATGAGCACCCCGAACAACGCGGAGATCGCCAGCGAGTTCCTGGCCATGGCGGCGTCGGGCAGGGTCCGCGAGGCGTACGCGCGGCATGTCGCGGCCGGGTTCACGCACCACAACGCGTACTTCCCCGGCGACCGCGAGTCGCTGCTCGTCGCAATGGAGGAGAGCTCCAGTTCCGAGCCGAACAAGGCATTCACCATCAAGCAGGTGCTTGCGTCCGGTGATCGCGTGGCAGTGCTTTCACACCTGCAGCGCGCCCAGGCGGAGCAGGAATATGCGGTCGTGCACATTCTCAGGTTCGAGGATTCGAAGATCGTCGAGATGTGGGATGTCGGGCAGGAGATCCCGAAGGACTCGCCGAATGCACTGGGCATGTTCTAGGCAGGCCGCTGGCTGTTGGTTATGCGTGCCGGGGAATGGCATGTGCCTGCCGCCTGCGGCTGCGTACACTCGCGGTCCTGGGGGATGAATCGGAGATGGCATGAACATTTGGCTGGTATTGCTCGCCGCGGTGTCGAGTTTCCTTGTTGGTGGGCTGTGGTATTCGCCGGTGCTGTTCGGCAAGGCGTGGAATACCGAGAACGGGAGTCCAACGACTGCGGGGCACCCGGCAAAGGTGTTTGGCGTCAGCTTCGCGTTCTCGCTTGTCGCGGCAGCGGCCTTCGCGGTGCTGGTGGGGCCGTCGCCCGGGCTGGAGGCCGCGCTCAAGCTGGGCGCGCTGGTGGGCGTGGGCCTGGTGGCGGCGAGCTACGGCATCAACTACCAGTTCGCGCAGCGCACGTTCAAACTGTGGCTGATCGACGGCGGCTATCACGCCGTGCAGTTCCTGCTGTTCGGGCTGGTGTTCGGCCTCTGGGGCTGAATCCGGCGCGGTCCTGCGTGATGTCACATGCAGGCCACCCGTTCCGTCGAGGAAGGTAGTCGTATCCCGCCTGCCAGAAGGGCGTGGAGCGTGACACCGGGAGGGTCGATCAAATGAAGTCGTTCATCGTGCTGCTGGGCTGGTGCCTGCTGTTTGTCCTGTGCTGGCCGCTGGCGCTGCTGGCCCTGGTGCTGTGGCCGGTCGTGTGGCTGCTGTTGCTGCCGTTCCGCCTGGTGGGCATCACCTTCTCCGCGCTGTTCGCGCTGCTGCAGGCGATCCTGTTCCTGCCGGCCCGACTGCTGGGCTGGCGTCCGGCCAGCCCTGTACCGGGCTGACCGGCTGCGCGTTCAACCCTTTCTTACGGAATAGGCCATGACCAGGTACGCCGTATCCCTGCTGATCCTGCTTTGCTTCGCCTGCGGATCGAGCCAGGCACAAGTTGCCGATGCCAAGCCGGTGGACGCTGCGCTGGCCGCGAAGCTCGGCGCCGACGAGCGCGGCATGCGCAACTACGTCCTGGTGATCCTGAAGTCAGGCCCTGATCGGGTTGCCGATGGTCCCGAGCGCGCCGCGATGTTCAAGGGGCACTTCGCCAACATGGAGCGCCTGGCGGCGGAGGGCAAACTGGCGGTCGCCGGCCCGTTCACCGACAAGACCGACTGGCGCGGCATGTTCATCCTTGCCGTCGAGACGGTCGAGGAAGCGCAGCTGCTGGTGGCGACGGACCCGGTGATCGTGCAGGGCGAGATGGTCGCCGAATACCACCGGCTCTACTCGTCCGCGGCGCTCATGGCGGTCAACGGGATACACCGCGAGATCGCCCCGGAATAGGCGCAGCCTTACCTCGCCGGCGCACCGGGCGCCTCAAGCTGCGGCTTGGCGCCGCCGAACCGCCCACCGAAGAAGTCACCGTCGTTCCAGCGCGGCCGCGCGTCGTCGGCGCCGATTTGCCAGGCGATGCGTGCCGAAACGCGTGCGAGGCGCGCGGCATCGTCGTAGTGGATCGGCAGCGTCGCGTCGTCGCAGGGGCGGTGGTAGCAGTTGCGCATGAACCAGGTGGACGAGACCCGCGGGTCGCGCGTGGTATCCACCGGCTCCACGCCGCCGTCCAGGTACACCGCCGGGATGCCGGCGCGCACGAACGAGAACTGGTCGCTGCGCACGAACACCGCTTCCTCGGGAAACGGGTCGGGCGACACGGTGACCCCGATCTCCGCGGCGGCCGCGTCCACCACCGCCTTGAGAGACGAGTGCTCAACGCCGATGGACACCACGTCGCGACTCGGTGCGGTCAGCACCGGCATGTCGATGTTGATGTTGGCCACCAGGCCCGCGCGCGGCACGGTGGGGCGTTGCGCGAACCACTGCGAGCCGAGCAGGCCCTGCTCCTCGCCGGTCAGGGCGACGAACAGCTGCGAGCGGCGCGGCGCGGATTCGCCGGCGTGCAGTTCGCGCGCGGCCTCCAGCATCACCGCGACGCCGAGCGCGTTGTCGATGGCGCCGTTGTGGATCGTGTCGCCGTCGACCTCGGCGCCAACGCCGATGTGGTCGAGGTGTGCGGTGTGCACCACGTATTCGGTGGCCAGCACCGGATCCGCGCCGCGCAGCATGCCCAAGACGTTGCGCGACTGCAGCGGCTCCACGCGCGTGCGCACGGCCAGCGACAGCGTGCCGGGCAGGTCGAAGCCGCGCAGGCTGCCGGCACGCGCGTCGGCGAGCAGCTGCGCCGCGCTGCGGTCGTGGCCGGCGAACAGGGCGTCGGCGGCGGCGGCGCTGACGCGCGCCACCACCTTGAGACCCGGCCAGGTGTCGATGCCGCGGCCGTCGTCGTCGCGCAGTCGCAGCGCGGGCTTCTCCCAGCCGGCGGCGCTGCGCGCCCACGGCAGGCGCACCTCGTCATCGGCGGTGCCCACCAGCACCACGCCCACGGCGCCGCGCTCGGCAATGCCGCGCAGCTTCTCGTGCAGCGAGCCGTGGAAGGCGCGGCGGGTGTCGTCGAAACCCGACGGCGCGCCGCCGAACATCATCGCCACCTTGCCGCGCAGGTCGAGGCCGGAGAAATCGTCGTGGCCGAGTTCGGGCGCGTGCACGGCCTGGCCGACGAACACCGCCGGCGCGTCCACTTCGGCCAGCGGCGCGTTGAAGTTGGCCATCGGCAGGAACTCGTCCTGGAACGCCAGCGCGATCACTTCGCCATTGCGGTGCACCTCGAGGCGCGCGCCCTCGGCGGCGATCGTGCCGCGCAGCAGCGGCACGCGCTGGAACCAGGTGCCGTCGTCGCCGCCCGGTACGAGGCCGATCGCCGCGAAGCGCGCCGCGACGTGGTCGGCGGCCAGGTCGAAGCCCGGCGTGCCGGTCTCGCGGCCCTGCATGCGGTCGTCGGCGAGCGCGCGCACGTCGTCCTCGATGCGGTTGGCGGCCGGGTCCGTGGAGCGCGGAGCGCTGGCGGCGGGAATCTGGCCCGACGTGGCGGGCGCGGTGTCACGCGAGCAGGCGGGCAGTGCGACGGTCAATGCGACGGCGAGCAGGGCCGGCGCGAGGCGGCGTGCGGTGAACGGCATGGGGGCGTCCGACAATGCGAAGGCCGCCAGCCTAGCGTGCGGCACCCGCTGCGGTCACGGCGCCAGGAACAGCGCGGCAATCGCCCGCGCCGTGGCATAGGGCTCCGGATCGTTGCGGTTGCTGAGCAGCACCACCGTCAGCCGTTGCCGCGGCCAGTGCAGGATCACGTTGCGGAAGCCGATGGTCTCGCCCGAGTGCCACATCAGGGCGCCGTGCAGTCGCCAGCCGTAGCCGTAGGCGTCTACATCCGCCTCGCCGGTTGGCGTGCTGGATTGCGCCGAGACCATGCGCGCGCGCGACGCCGGCGACAGCAGGCGGCCATCGTCGAGCGCCGCGGCCCACTTGGTGAGGTCGTCGATGGAGGCGTAGATGCCGCCGTCGCCGAGCACCGCGCTGGTGCTGCTCTGGTCGGTGCGCTGCCAGCCATCCGCGGCCGCGCTGTGGCCGTAGGCGCGGTGCGCGACCTGCGACACGCCGTCCTCGAACGCCACCGCGCCGTCCATGCCCACCGGCGCGAAGATGCGCGCCTGCAGGAAGTCCGCGTAGCGGCCGCCGGACGCCATTTCCACCACGCGCGCCAGCAGCGCGTAGCCGGTGTTGCTGTAGCGGTAGGCGCTGCCGGGCGCGAAGTACGGGGCGATCGCCGCGGCCGGTGGCGTGCCGGCGGCCGCATCGCAGGGCAGGCCGTCGGCCAGCAGGCACACCACGTCGGCATCGTGCACCTGGCCGCTGAAGTCCGCCGCCATCAGGTCTTCGTAATCGGGCAGGCCGCCGGTGTGCGCGAGCAGGTGGTGCAGGGTCACGCCGTCCGCGTACATCGGCAGCGAAGGCAGCCAGCGGCGCACCGGGTCTTCAAGCCGCAGCACGCCGTCGTCGACCAGCAGCAGCACCGCGGTGGCGGTGAACTGCTTGCTCACCGAGGCCAGGCGGAAGCGCGTGGCGGGCGTCACCGCTGTGCGGGCCTCCAGGTCGCCCAGGCCGTAGCCGCGGCGCACCAGCGCCTCGCCGTCGCGCACCACCAGCAGCGCAGCGCCCGGGCCGTCGCCGGCGTAGCGCTGCATGTGGCCGTCGATCGCGGTCATCGTGTCGTTCCCCATGGCGCGGCCCGCGAACAGTGCCGCGAGCAGCAGGCATACCTGGATAGTCGTGCGCATCGGCCGATTCTAGCCCCGGCCGACCGCCTCAACGCTCGCGGCGCGGGAACTCCAGCACCTTGCCGCGTGCGTCGTCGTCATCGCGGCTGTCGCGGTGCCACAGCACCGGCACGTCGTGCGGGGTCGGCAACTCGAACTGCTCGCGCTCCGCGCGCTCGGCCTCCGCGGCCAGCTCCTCCTCGATTTCCCAGCTGTAGCGCTTGCGCGGCGCCATCGGGTCCAGCCGCCGGAACAGCCACGCCGCCAGCGCGCCGCCCACCGCGCCGCCCAGGTGCGACTGCCACGACACGCCGGGCTCGCGCGGCAGCACGGTCAGCAACATGCCGCCGTAGAACAGGAAGCCGATCATGGTGGCGGCGATCGCCGCGCGGTCGCGGCGCAGCACGCCGAGCACGAACACCAGGAACATCAGGCCGTGGGTCACGCCGCTGGCGCCGATATGGAACGAGCCGGGCTCGCCCAGCAGCCACGCGCCCACGCCGGACCCCAGCCACATCAACGGCAGCCCGCGCAGGGTGGCGCGCGGATACACGCCGCCGGCCAGCGTGCCGAGGAACAGGATCGACAGGCTGTTGGCCACCAGGTGCTCGAGCGAGCCGTGCAGCAGCGGCGCGGTCAGCAGGCCCATCAGGCCCGCCACGCTGCCCGGCGACACCGCGAAGGCGCGCGTGGCCAGCATGCCCTGCACCAGGTCCATCAGCACCAGCACCACCACCGCGGCCACGCTGCACCAGGCGGCGCGGCTGAAGCGGCGCCAGTCGGCGCGGCGCTGGGCGGCGGGGTCGGCGGGCGGCTCGTTGTCGGGCAGGTACATGGACCAACAATGGCGCCACCTGCGGGCAACGCAAGGGCCGCCGGCGCCCGGCCTTGGCGTCGGCGGGCCGCAGCGGCCGGGCCCGAGCCGGTAGAATCGCGCCATGAATGACGCCCTGCCCGTGGTCCGCCTGCGCAACGCCTGGCGGTCCAGCCATCCGTGGATCTTCCAGAAGCTGGTCGAAAAGCCCAACCCGCGCCCCAAGCCCGGCGCCATCGTCGACGTGCTCAACGTCGACGGCGAGTGGATCGGCCGCGGTTTCTACAACGGCCATTCGCGGATCGCGGTGCGCATCCTCGAGATCGATCCCGACGTCACCGTCGACGCCGCCTGGTTCGCGCGCAAGATCGCCGCCGCCGTGGCGCTGCGCCGCGAGGTGCTGCGCCTGGACGAGGTCGGCGACGCCTGGCGGGTGGTGCACAGCGAGGGCGACGGCCTCAGCGGCCTGGTGGTGGACCGCTACGCGGACCTGCTGGTCATCGAGCTGTTCAGCGCCGGCATGTTCCGCCACCGCGAATGGATCATGGACGCGCTGCGCGCGCAGTTCCCGGGCTGCCGCTTCCACGTGTCCGCCGACGAGCACGTGCAGAAGCAGGAAAGCTTCGACTTCCACGGCACCAGCACCACCGAGCCGGCGCTGATCACCGAGCACGGCATCCGCTTCCGCGCCGATCCCGCCGGCGCGCACAAGACCGGCTTCTTCGCCGACCAGCGCGACAACCGCGAGTGGCTGAGCCGCCAGGTGGCGGGCAAGCGCGTGCTGGACCTGTGCTGCAACACCGGCGGCTTCGCGGTGTATTCGGCGGTGCGCGGCGCGGAAGAGGTCGTGGGTGTCGACATCGACGCCGACGTGATCGAGCTCGCCAAGGGCAACGCGCGCCTCAACAACGTGCGCCCACGCTTCGTGCAGGCCGACATCTTCCCGTGGCTGCGCGATGCCGCCAACGCCGGCGACCAGTATGACGTGGTGATCCTGGACCCGGCCAAGATGACCCGCGACCGCGAGCAGGTGATCCCGGCGCTCAAGAAGTACCTGGACATGAACAAGCTCGCGCTCGGCGTGGTGAAGCCGGGCGGCCTGCTGGCGACGTTCTCGTGCACGGGGCTGGTGAGCGAGGAGCAGTTCCTCGACATGCTGCGGCGCGCGGCGTACTTCTCCAACCGCACCGTGCAGGTGCTGAAGGTGTCCGGCGCCGGTCCGGATCATCCGTTCATGGCCCACGCGCAGGAATCGCGCTACCTCAAGGCGGTGTTCTGCCGCGTGCTGGACTGAGGTATTCGGCCAGCGCCACGGCGTTGTTGTGCGCCTCGTCGTGGGCGGCATAGAGCAGGGTGGCGTTGGCACCGTGGCCGAGCGCCTTGCGCAGCTCCGCCACCGCATCGGGATTGGCATCCAGCTCGGCGAAGTAGCGGCGCTTGAACTCCGCCCACTTCGCCGGGTCGTGGCCGAACCAGTCGCGCAGCGCGTCGCTCGGCGCCACCGACTTCACCCAGGGCACGCCGTCCAGGTCGGCCTTCGACTTACCGCGTGGCCAGAGCCGGTCGACCAGCACGCGGCGGCCTTCGCCCTGGGCCGGAGCGTCGTAGACGCGGCGGATGTGGAGTTCCATGGCGGCATTGTCCGGTCGGCGGCGTGCACAACATTTGTACAGGTCCAACGTTGATCAGAGGCTAACCGGAACGTGCATAGCGTGTGGCGGGCCGCGTCAGGACACGGATCCGCGTCCCGGCATGCGGACATCCCTCCAATGTCACCGCTCCGGAGCCTCCCATGCGTACCTGGCTGATCCTTCCCCTCACCGCCCTCGTTGTCACCTCCGCGCATGCCGCGGGTCCCGAGGCCGGCCGCTGGTCGATGTCGCTGGTCGGCGGCGTGGACGTACCCGTCAACGGCGATGTCCACGATGGCGCCACCGCGATCGTGCCCGACCTCGGCCCGCTCAACCCCGACCTGGCCGGCGTCGACGCGGAACTGCGCATCGGCGCCCGCGGGCACGACCGCATCTACGACCTGGCCGGCACCGTCGGCCTCGAGGTCGCCTACGCCCCCAGCGATCGCACCGAGTTCTTCGGTCAGGTCCGGCGCACCGAGGCCGATGACGGCAGGGTGCAGGTGGGCGGCGCCTACGTGCCCGCACTCGACACCGAGCTGCCGGTCTACGGCACGTTCGAGGACTATTCCGCGCTGTCGGCCGAGGTCGGCTACCGCATGTACTTCGGCACGGCCGGAACGGCGCGACCGTTCGTGGGCGCGCGGGTCGGCGCGACCCGCGTCGACGAGATCCGCGCCACGTTCGAGATCCCCGACGCCGGCATCACCATCCCCGACGCGCCGTTCTACGACTCGGGCTGGGTGGCCAGCGGCGGCCTGGACGTGGGGATGATCGTGCCTCTTGGCCAGACCTTCAGCATGACCCTCGCCAGCGGCGTGCGTTACACCGCCGACCTGAAGGACGACGACAGCGCGATCGGCGGCCTGGGCCTGGCCGGCATCAACGACACCGGCAGCCGCTTCTCGGTGCCGGTGACGCTTTCGGCGCGATGGGACTTCTGATCGCGCCCGCGTGTCCGCCGGCCGGGTGACAGTCGGCGGGCACGTGTCTTTTTCCACGGGTCGCAGGGGCTGCGATCGGGGCGGCTTACACTGGCCGCATGAATGTCGAACTCTTGCTGATGCTGATCCTCACGGTTGCGATCGCCGCCATCGTGATGCTGGTGGTGCAGCTGCGCCGCAATCCCCTTGCGGCCGAGCTGCGCGCCGAGCGCGAGGCGAACCGGGGCACGGCGGAAGCGGCGGGACGGCTGCAAGGCCAGCTGGGCGCGGCCACCGCCGAGCTCGAGGCCGCGCGCGGCCGGCATGAGCGCGACGCGGCGGAGCTGGCCACACTGCGCGGCGAGCTGGAGGCCGCGCGCACGCAGGCCGGGCTGGCCGAGCGCAGCCTGGCCGAACGCAGCGAAGCCCTGGCTTCGGCGCTGCGCCGCGCGGAGGCTTCGGAAAGCACCTGCGGCCAGCTGCGGGACGAGGTGCAGCGTTCCGAGCGCAGCTGCGCCGAGCTCAGCGCCAACCTCGAACACGCCCAGCGTGCGCGCGCCGAGATGCAGGCCTTCATCGACGAGGCCCGCGCGCGGCTGTCCTCCGACTTCGCGGCGCTGGCGGGCAAGGTGTTCGACGAGCGTGGCAAGCAGTTCGAGGCCAGCGTGCGCGCGGCCAGCCAGCAGGGACGCACCGACATCGAGGGCCTGCTCAAGCCGTTCCAGGACCGGCTGGGCGAGTTCCGCACCCGCATCGACACGCTGTACAGCGAGGAGGCGAAGGAACGCTCCGCCCTGTTCGGTGCGGTGACCGAACTCAAGACTCTCAACCAGGACATGGCCGGCCACACCGCCGCGCTGACGCGCGCGCTGAAAGGCAGCAGCAAGGTGCGCGGCGACTGGGGCGAGCTGATCCTCGAGAGCGTGCTGCGCGGCAGCGGCCTGGAGGAGGGCGTGCACTTCGAGCGCCAGGCAGGCGTGCGCGACGATGACGGCCGCGCGCTGCGCCCCGACGTGGTGGTGTTCCTGCCCGACGAACGCCACGTGGTGGTCGACAGCAAGGTCAACCTGATCGCCTGGCAGGAAGCCATGGCGGCCAGCGACGAGCCGGAGCTGCACTCGGTTGCCTTGCGCCGGCATTGCGAAGGCCTGCGCCGCCACGTGCGCGACCTTGCCGACCGGGCCTATCCGGCGGCCATCGGCGCGAACGCGCTCGATGTGACCATCGCCTTCGTGCCGATCGAGGGCGCGCTGTCGGCGGCGCTCGGCCACGACCCCACGCTGCAGACCTTCGCATTCGAGAACAAGGTGGTGTTTGCCTCGCCGAACACGCTGATGGCGCTGCTGCGCGTGGTGGACCGGCTGTGGACGCGCGACCGGATCCACCGCCAGGCGCTGCAGATCGGCGAGACCGGCGGCAAGCTGCTCGACGCGCTGCAGGTGTTCCTGGAGGACTTCGATCAGGTTGGCACGCGCCTGGACCAGCTGCACAAGTCCTATGGCAGTGCGAAACGGCGGCTGGACGAGTCGAGCCAGAGCGTGCTGGCGCGGGCGCGGCGGCTCACCGAGCTCGGCGTACGCGGCAAGAAGGCGCTGCGCGAGGACCTGCGGCCCGACATCGGGGTGCTGCCGATTGCGGACGTCGAAGCCATTGGCAACGTCGGCGACCCCGTCGGCTGAGGCGCACGCGACGCCTGTTGCGCCGCGCGCCGCTTACGGCGTGGACGTACCCGGCACGATCGGCATCACGTCCACCGGCACCGTGGCGTCGTCGTCCTCGAACAGGTAGTCCGGCAGGCCGTCCTCGTTGTCATCGCCTTCGCGGATGCGGTCGCCGTGGATCTGGTAGTCGCGGCGCTGCATCCACGCGTCGCGCACCAGCGCGTACTCGTCGGCGGCACCCTCGCGCAGGCGGTCGACCGCGAACAGCTGGGTACGCACGTCGACCAGCTGCAGGCCCTGCAGGAACACGCGCACGCTGTCTTCCTCCACCTGGCGCACCGGCGACAGCGGGCCGTCGCCGACCAGCCCGAACGCGTCGCGTACCGTGCGCGGCCCGAACAGCGGCAGCTCCAGGAAGCGCGAGCTCCTCCAGCCCCACACGCCCAGCGTCTGGCCGAAGTCCTCGCTGCGGTTGGGGATGCCCATGCGCGTGGCCGGGTCGAAAAGGCCGCCGACGCCGATGGTCGCGTTCACCAGGAAGCGGCCCAGCGACTGTCCGGACTGCTTGGGCCGGCCCTGCAGCAGCGCGTTCACCGCGCTCGACGGCTGGCCGAGGTTGTTGAAGAAGTTCGACACGCCCAGCCGCATCGGCCGCGGCACCACTTTCACGTAGGCGCGCGCCAGCGGCGTAGCGATGGCGCGGTCGACCACGTTGTTGAAGCTGTGCACCTTGCGGTTCCACGGCTCCCACGGGTCGAGCGCGCGCGGCGACTTGGCGGGCTCCGGCAGGGTCGCGTCGGCCACCGGGTCGTAGGGCGCGGCGCCCCAGATGGCGTCGTAGTCGAGCTCGGCGTCGGTGCGCTGGTCGACCGCAGGTGCGGCGATGCCGGGTGCAGCGGCGCCCGCGTCGCCACCGCCCACGCCGACGTCCCCGTCCGGCAGCGGCGCGAGGCCGTCATCGACGGCCAGGGCAACCGGCGTGCCATCCACGGCCACGGACGCCTGCGCCGGCACCGCTTCCACCGGGCCCGGCGCCGGCTCTGACACGCCGCGCGAGGGGTTGCCCGCGCAGCCGGCGAGGATCAGCGCGGCAAGCAGGACGGCGCTGGTGTGCAGGACGGGCTTGGCGGCAGGAGTCATGGTGGCGTTCTGGGAAAGGGCGGGTCAGCGCGCGAACGCGAGCTGGTCATCGAGACGGTACGCGGCGCGCAGCTCGGCCAGGCCGGCCGGCATGCCGTCGATGGCGATGCCGCCGCCGTCCGCAACGCCCAGCTCGGCCAGCAGCGCCAGGCCGGCGCTGTCCAGCTTCGAGACCTGGCGTACGTCGAAACGCCGCGCGCCGGCACGCAGCGGCTGCGCCGCCTGCCAGAGCGCGGGCACGTGCGCCCGCAGCAGCGCGCCGGTGAACACCAGCGCGTCGCCGTCGCGGCTTACGCCGGCGTCAACGGGTGCCGGCATCGGCCTGCACGCGGCCGGCGCGCAGGTCGGCGGCCACGTCGCGGATCGACTTGCGGCTGAGCGGCGTGTCGAACTGCTGGCGGAAGGTCTGCACGAACGACACGCCCTCCACCATCACGTCGAACACCTTCCAGGTGCCGCCGACGTTGCGCATCAGGTAGTCGACCGGGATCGGCTCGCCGCCCGAGCGCAGCATCTCGCTGGCCACGCGCACGCCGGCGCCGCGCGGCAGCGCGGTTTCGGACTTCACGCGCACCCGCAGGCGGGTGTTGAAATCGAGCAGCGACGAGCCGTAGCGGCGCATCAGGTTCTCGGCCAGCGCGTCGGAGAACACCTTGACGTCGGCATCGGCGGCGCCGCGGCCGTGGCGGCCCAGCACCTGGCGCGCCGCGTATTCGCGGTCGAACATCTGGTCGAACTCGCTGGTGATGAACGCCTGCAGCTTGCTGCGGTCGGCGCTGAACTCGGCGCGGCGCGACTCCAGCGTGGCCAGCACGCGGGTGCTGTTGTCGAGCACCATCTGGCTGGGCGAGCCCTGCGCCGCGGTGGCGGCCGGCTTGGTGGCGGCGGTCTGGGCCTGTGCCGAAAGCGGCGCGGCCACGGCCAGCGCGGCGGCGATGGCGAGGGGAAGCAGGATCTGGCGTGCCGTCATGGGGTGGTCTCCGGGGGGGGCGGGGAGGTGGTGGTGTCGGGCGTTGCAGCCGCACCGGTCGCGGCATCATCGCCGCCACCGCTGAACATGTACTTGCCGACCATCTGCATCAGGTCGACGGCGGGCTGGGTGTAGACCAGCTCTTCGCCGGGCTTGAGCACTTCCATGTCGCCGCCGGGCTGCATGCCGACGTAGCTTTCGCCGAGCAGGCCGCCGGTGAGGATGCCGGCCGAGGTGTCCACCGGGATCTCGTTGTAGCGGCTGTCGATGTCCATGGTCACGATGGAGTCGAACTTGACCGGATCAAGGGTGATGCCCGACACGCGGCCGATGCTCACGCCGCCGATCTTGACCGCGGCGTTGGGCCGCAGCTGCCCCAGGTTGGTGAAGCGCGCGGTCAGCTCGTAGCTGTCGCGCGACAGCCCGAAGCGGCCGTTGGTGGAGGCGATCGCCAGCACCAGCAGCGACGCCATCGCCAGCAGCAGGAATGCTCCAACCGCGAACTCGATACGGGGACCACGTGAAGTACTCATTGTGAAACCTCGGGGAAGCGACTTACCACGGATGACGCGGATGACGCGGATGACGCGGATTTACACGGATAGATCCAACGCGACATGGGCAGGATGCCTTGACCATGCATACGTGCAGCGCGCGGATCCACGCCCCGCGACGGCCCAATCCGCGTAATCCGCTTGATCCGCGTAAATCCGCGGCCAAAAACGCTCTGATCCATATTCATCGGAACAGCAGCGCGGACAGCACGAAGTTGAACATCAGCACCAGCAACGAGGCGTTGACGACCGCGCGCGTGGTGGCCAGCGAGGTGCCCTCGATGGTCGGCTCGGCGTGGAAGCCCACGTAGGCCGCCACGAGCGCCGCCGTGCCGCCGAACACCGCCGACTTCATGAACGCCACCAGGAAGTCGTCGCGGAAATCGACCGCATCGCGCAGCGTCTGCCAGAACCCGCCGTTGTCGATGCCGAGCACCTGCACCGCCTCGAACCAGCTCGCGGTGAGCGCCAGGCTCACGAAGAACGCCGTGAGCAGCGGCACCGCGATCACCGCCGCCCAGAAGCGCGGCGCGACCGCCTTGGCGATCGGGTCGATGGCCATCAGCCCGAGCGCCTGGATCTGGTCGGTGGCGCGCATCAGCGCCAGCTCGGCGGCGATCGACGAGCCGGCGCGGCCCACGAACAGCAGCGCGGTGAGCACCGGCGCAAGCTCGCGGTACAGGCCAAGCCCGATCAGCACGCTCACCTGGCTCGACGCGCCGTAGGTCTCCAGCGCGCGGTAACCCAGGAGCGTCAGCGACAGGCCCACGAAGGCGCCGCCCACCGCGATGATCGGCAGGCTGCGCGCGCCGATCTTGTAGATCTCGCGCGTCAGCTCGACGAAGAAGTCGGCGGTCGGCTTCGACGCCCGCAGTACCGACAGCGAGAACAGCCCGGCGCGGCCCAGCGAGCGCGTGGCTTCGACGAACGGCATCAGCGCGCCTCCATGGTCTGCGTGGCCCGGGTCTCGACCGCATCGAACGCGATTGGCCCGTCCGGCTCGCCGCGCAGGAACTGCAGCAGCAGCGGGTCGTGGCTGGCCTCGAGCTCGGCCGGCGTACCGGTGAACACGATGCGGCCGTCGGCGATCACGATCGCCTGGTCGGCGATCGGCAGGGTTTCGTTCACGTGGTGGCTCACGATCACGCTGGTCAGGCCGAGGCTGGCGTTGAGCCGCGCGATCAGGCTCATGATCACGCCCGAGGCGATCGGGTCCAGCCCGGTCAGCGGCTCGTCGTAGACCATCAGCGGCGGGTCGAGCGACAGCGCACGCGCCAGCGCCACGCGCCGCGCCATGCCGCCGGACAGCTCGCGCGGGTAGAGATCGGCGGCGGCGCGCAGGCCCACCGCATGCAGCTTCATGCGCACCAGGCGGTCGATCACCGGCTTGGGCAGGCGTGTGTGGGTGCGCAGCGGCAGCGCCACGTTCTCGGCGGCGGTGAGGTCGGTGAGCAGGCCGTTGCCCTGCAGCAGCACGCCGATCGACTTGCGCAGCTCGAGCAGCGGGCGCTGCTTGCGCGGCACGTTCTGGCCCAGCACCTCCACGGTGCCCGCGGCCGGCGGCAGTTCGCCGGTGAGCGCGGCGAGCAGCGTCGACTTGCCGCTGCCGGACGGGCCGAGCACGGCGGTGATGCTGCCGCGCTTCACCGCCAGGTCGATGCCGGACAGGATGGTGCGCGCGCCACGGTCCAGGCGCACGCCGGAAAGGCGCACGGCGGTGTCCGGCATGGGCAGTGCGGTGTCGGGCATCGTGTCGTGCAACTCGAAGGGGCGGCGACGGACAAAATCCGGCGAATGATGTGGCGCAGCGCCTGAATGCGGGCGGAGTGCCCGGATCAGTGGGGCGGGGATTATCGCGCACTCGCCACCGATGACGCGCGGCGGGTGTGGAATGCAGCGTATGCGGCTGCGGGTGCGCGGGCCGTGCACGCGGCGCGCGTATCACCGGCTGCGACCGCGCTCCGGCATGATGGCCACATGACCCAGGGGACCGGCGACTTCCGCCTCTACCACTCCAATGCGCTCGACGTGCTGGCCGGACTGCTGGCCGCCGAGCTGCGCACGCCCGCGCCCGGCCAGGGGCTGCTGGAGCCGGACGTGATCCTGATCCCGCAGGTGGCCATGCGCCGCTGGCTGCAGGCCACGCTGGCCGAAGCGCACGGCGTGGCCGCCAACCTGGAGTTCCTGACGCCGGGCGAGTTCGTGCAGCGCGCGCTGGATGGCAACGTGCCGGGGCGTGGTGACGACCTCGACGCCGCCGCGCTGCGCTGGCGCATCCATGCCGCGCTCGCGGATCCGGTGCTGCTGCGCGATCGCGGCCTGCAGCCCATGCGCGCCTATCTCGAAACCGCACCCGACCCGCTGAAGGCCTGGTCGCTGGCCGGCGAGCTCGCGCAGGCGTTCGAGAAGTACAAGGCCTGGCGCCGCGAATGGCTGCTGGCGTGGGAGGCGGGTGACGCGCCGCGCGATCCGCAGGCGGCGCTGTGGCGGCGCGTGGCGGGCGGCACGGACCATCGCGCGCGGCGCATTGATGCCTACCTGCGTGGCTTCGCAGACGCAGGCACGCCGCTGCCGGCCGGCCTGCCCAAGCGCCTGTTCGCCTTCGCAATCCTCAACGTGTCGCCGGACGTGCTGCGCGTGATCGCCAGCCAGGCGCGCGTCGGCACGCTGCATCTGTATGTGCCGTCGCCCAGCCGCGACTACTGGGGCGACCTGCAGCGCGCACGCGGCGGCGATCCGGAGGCCGCTGCCGGCGAAAACCCGCTGCTGCGCGCCTGGGGCGCGGCCGGGCGCGACTTCATGGCGGTGCTGGGCAACTACGAAGTGGTGCACCCGGACATCGAGATCCGCGGCGATGCCGACCCGGGCGAGGGCGGCGGCGCGCTGCACGGCAGCCTGCTGCGGCGCCTGCAGTCGGACCTGTTCCACCGCCGCCCGTCGCCGCCACTGACGCCAACGGCAGACGACGCGCGCACCCGCCTGCACGCGCTGCGCCGCGACGACCCCAGCCTGCAGGTGCATGCCTGCCACACCCGCCTGCGCGAGCTGCAGGTGCTGCACGACCAGCTGCGCGCGCTGTTCGAGGACCCGCGCTTCGACCCGCCGCTGGAGCCGCGCGACGTCGCGGTTCTGGCGCCGGATATCGATCCCTATCTGCCCTACCTCGACGCCGTGTTCGGCGGCCGCGGCCGGGCGGACTCCATTCCCTACGCCGTCGCCGATGCCAGCCCCTTGGCCGGCGAGCCGCTGGCGGAAGTGTTCCTGCGCCTGCTGGCACTGCCGGTGGCGCGCTTCGGCCTGGTGGAAACGCTGGACCTGCTGGCCAGCCCGCCGCTGGCCGAAGCCGCCGCGCTCGATGCCGCCGCCTTCGCGCGCCTGCACGCCTGGCTGCACGCCGCCGGCGCGCGCTGGGGGCTGGACGCCGCGCACCGCGCGCGCCTGGATGCGCCGGCGGACGACGCTTATACATGGGCCTTCGCACTCGACCGCCTGCTGCTCGGCCATGCCACCGGCAGCGATGCGCCCATCACCACCGCCAGCGGCCAGGTCATTGCGCCGATGCCGGAGCTGGAAGGCAGCGCGCTGGACGCACTCGACACCCTGGTGCGGCTGCTGCGCGTGCTCGCGCGCCACGCCCGCACGCTGGATGAAGCACTGCCGCCCGAGGAGTGGCGCGAGCGCCTGATCCGCCTGCTGGATGCGCTGCTGCCGAAGCCGCCGTCATCGCCTGCGTCGCGTCGCGCGCTGGATCGCCTGCGCAGCCTCATCGATGCCTTCGCCGCCGATGCGCGTCGCGCCGGCGTGGCCACGCCGGTTCACGCCGAAGTCGTGCGCGCGCATTTCGCAGCCGCGCTGGGCGAAGCCGACACCCGCGCGCCGCTGCTCACCGGCGGCGTCAGCATCGGCCGCATGGTGCCGATGCGCCTGCTGCCGTTCCGCGCCATCTGCCTGCTGGGCATGGACGACGGCGAGTTCCCGCGCCGCGACCCCGCCGGCGGCCTCGACCGCCTCACCGCCGATCTCGCCAGCGGCCAGCGCCGCCAGGGCGACCGCTCCACGCGCGATGACGACCGCTTCCTGTTCCTGCAGCTGTTCAGCGCCGCGCAGGACGTGTTCTACGTGAGCTACCAGGGCGCCGACCCGCGCGACGGCAGTGCGCGCGAGCCGTCGGTGCTGGTGGCGGATCTGCTGGCGGCCGCCGATGCGCAGCACGCACCGGAGGCGGAGGCGGGCGACGCGCTGGTGGTGCGGCACACGCTGCAGCCGTTCGCGCCGGCGGCGTTTGGCAGCAGTGACGAACCGCGGCGGTTCTCGTACCACGCGCAGTGGTGGCCGGCGGCGGCTCAGCCTGCGCAGCAGCGGGTGCCGTTGCCGGCGTGGTTTGGGGATAACGCGTTGGCGGCGATGGCCGCGAAGGCGGCTGGTGAAGCCGACGGGCGCAGCGCCACGCATTCGGTGCAGGACGGCGACGCACGCGAGCACACGCTGTCGCTCGACGAGCTGCGCCGCTTCCTGCAGGCGCCGGCCGACGTGTTCCTGAAGCAGCGCCTCGGCCTGCGCCTGGCCGAGGTCGAGGCGATCGACGAGGACGTCGAGCCGCTGCTGGCGCCGGGCCGTGGTTTTGCGCGCCAGCAGCTGCAGAAGGCGGTGTTCGACGCCGTGCTGCGCGGTGACGACGACGCGTCGACGCACGCCCTGCTGCGCGCGCGCGGCCTGCTGCCGTCCGGACCGCTGGGCCGGCGCACGCTGGACGATGTGCGCGGGCAGGTGGATGCGTATGCGGCCGCCTTCGACGCGTGGCGAGGTGCTGCGGTACCGGAGGTGCCAAGGCCGATCGAAGTCCCGTTCGAGGGCGTGGTGCTGCCGGACAGCGATGGCATCGCGCGCCGCGTGAAGCTGCAGGGCCGCGTCGCCGATGCCTACCCGCACGGCATCGCACGTATCCGCTTCGATCCGCCCGCCGGGCAGTCCGCGATCCGCAACGGCCTCGACTGGCTTCTGGCAAGCGCGGCCGGCCAACGCGTGCCGCTGGTCGAATTCCACGACGGCGGCGAACACGGCGTCGGTCCGTTCGTGCGCCCACCGCTGGATGCCGATGAAGCGCGCGACGTGCTGCGCATGCTCATCGACCTGCGCAGCAAAGGCCTGCGCCGGCCCCTGCCGTTCGCGCCCTACAGCGGCTGGGAGCTGTACCGCGCCGACAGCCTCGAGCGCGGCCTGGACCTTGCCGCCAGGCGCTGGCACGGCAGCGACCGCAGCTGGGGCGAGGGCACGGGCGAAGCGCTGCGGCTCGCGCTGCGCGGCCGCGACCCGTTCAGCGACGAGGCCACGCAGGTCGCGTTCGTGGACCTGGCGATGGCGATCTATTCCGCGGTGGTGGCCGGCAAGGTCTATGCCGGCACCGACCTCGGCGCGCTGCGCGACATCGCCGCCAAGCTCGACCTGGAGGACGCCGAATGAGCGCCGACGGCGACACCCAGCACGCGCCCGCCCGCGACCCGTACCTCGACCTCGCGCTCGACGGCGTGCACGCCATCGAGGCGTCGGCCGGCACCGGCAAGACCTTCACCCTGGCCACGCTGGTCGTGCGCCTGGTGGTGGAGCGCGGGCTGCGCGTGGGCCAGGTGCTCGCCGTCACCTTCACCGAGGCCGCCACGCAAGAGCTGCGCAGCCGCATCCGCGCGCGCCTGCTGCTGGCCGAAGCGCTGGTCGGCACCACGCCGGCGGCAAACGCGTCGCCAGAAGCCACGCTCACCCACGCCGTGCTCAACGCCCACCTCGCGCGCGACAGCGAATCCGCCGACGCCCTGCGCCGCCGCCTGCGCGCAGCCGCCAACGACATCGACCTCGCAGCCATATTCACCATCCACGGCTTTTGCGCGCGCGTGCTGCGCGAGCATGCGCTGGAAGTCGGCCAGGCCTTCGATGCGCCGGAGCTGCTCACCAGCGACACCGCGCTGTACGAAGCCATCGCCGCCGACCTGTGGCGTTCGCACGGCAGCACTGCGGACGCCGCCGACGACCTGCTGGCGCTGTGGCCGGGTGGCCCGCAGGCGCTGGCCGCGGATCTCGCGCCGCTGGTGCGCGAACCCCTGCTGCGCCCGGCGCTGGCCGAGCTGCCGGACGATCCAGCGCCGCGCCTGCACGCCACCGGCGAGGCGCTGGCCACCGCCTTCCGCGCCCACGGCGACGATTTCCGCGCCGCGCTGGTGTCCGCGGTGGAAGGCAAGATCCTGCACGGCGGCAGCTACAAGCTCGACTGGATCGCCGCGCTGTTCGATTCGCTGCACCACTGGTGCCACGCCGGCGAGCGCGGCGCGCCGTTCGAACACGCCAAGCTTCCGCAGCTGCACCGCGACACCCTGATCCAGCGCACGAGCGTGAAGCACACCGGCCGCACGCCCGATTCGCCGATCTGCGACGCCGTGCCCGGCTACCTCGACGCCCTCACCGCGGTGGCCGAGTGGAAGGACGCGCGCCGCGTCGAACTGCTGCACCGCCTGCGCGACGACGCCCGCCTGCGGGTCGCCCGTGCCAAGCAGCAGCAGCGCGTGCAGACTTATGACGATCTGATCGATCGCGTCGCCGACGCCATCGACCCCACGCATGACGACGGCCGCCAGGCCGAAGCGCTCACCGCCAAGCTGCGCGCGCAGTACGCCGTGGCGCTGGTCGATGAATTCCAGGACACCGACGCGCGCCAGTGGCGCATTTTTGACCGCGTGTTCGGCGCTGCCAGCGGTGCGCCGGCGCTGTACGTGATCGGCGACCCCAAGCAGGCGATCTACGGCTTCCGCGGTGGCGATGTCGAGACCTACCTCGCCGCGCGCGCCACCGCCGAGAGCGCGCCGCCGCTCGCGCTCAACTTCCGCTCGAGGCCCTCGGTGCTGCAGGCGGTCTCCGCGCTGTACGCGCAGGCGCAGGCGGCGTCCGACGCCGACGACAAGGTCCCGCCGCCCTTCATCGACGGCCGCATCGCCTTCAAGGAAGTGCTCCCCGGCGGCGTGCGTACCGACGCCGACTTCCAGCACCACGGCGTCACCGCGCCCGCACTCACCCTGTGGCGCGCGCCGCCGCCAGAGGCCGACGCCAAGGGCAAGCTGAAGCCGCACAGCGCCGGCCGCTCGCGCGAGCTCGCAACGCAAGCCTGCGCCGCCGCCATCCACCGCGTGTTGACCGATGCCCGCGACGGCCACGCCAGCATCGAAGGCCGCCCCGTGCAGCCCGGCGACATCGCCGTGCTGGTGCGCTCGCACAACGAGGCCACGCGCATCCGCCACGCGCTGGCGATGGCCGGCATCCCCGCGGTCGCCGCCGGCAAGCAGAGCCTGTTCGCCACGCCCGAGGCGCGCGACCTGCACGCGCTGCTGCTCGCGCTGCTTCACGGCGCCGACGACGGCCGCCTGCGCATGGCGCTGTCCACGGTGCTGGTGGGACTGGACGCCACCGCGATCGCCACGCTCGACGAAGACGGCGACGCCCTGCGCGACTGGCAGCTCAAGGCACTGGCCTGGCGCGACCGCCTGCAGCGCGGCGGCCCGCTCGCGCTCATCAACGACCTGTGCGCCGAACACGCCGGCCGCCTGCTCGGCCTGCTCGACGGCGAGCGCCGCCTCACCAACTACCTGCAGCTCGCCGAACTGCTGCAGGACGCGCAGGCGCGCGCGCTCGGCCTGCACGGCCTGGTCGACTGGCTGGCGAATGCCATCGCCGACGCCAATGCCAACGACGAGAGCCAGCTGCTGCGGCTGGAGTCCGACGCCCGGCGCGTGCAGGTGGTCACCCTGCACAAGAGCAAGGGCCTGGAGTACCCGCTGGTGTTCATGCCGTTCGCGGCCATCGGTTCGCCCACGCGCAGCCCCGGGCAGCGCGCCGTGGTGAACGGCAAGGCCGGTCGCGCGCTGCACTGGAAGCTGATGCGCTCGCAGTCCGGCTGGGACGAGGCCGAAGACGCCTGGCGCCTCGCGCAGCGCGCCGAAGACGCGCGCCTGCTGTACGTCGGCCTCACCCGCGCGCGCCACGCGCTGTGGCTGGCCAGCGGCATGTTCAGCAACCACGACAAGTCGCCGCTGCTGCACATGGTGGCCACGCCTGATGCACTGGCCGCCGCACTCGGCAGCGCGGTCGCCATCGACGACAGCACGCCGCCGGCCAAGCTGCCGTGGTTTACGGCGGATTCCACCGACAGCGTGCCGCCCGCGCGCATCGCCGGACGCGCGCTGGCCAGCGTCTGGTGGGTCTACAGCTTCACCCAGCTCGCCAACGCCGAAGGCCAGGGCGACGCCTCCGCCAGCGCCACCCAACCCGCGCCCGGCGGCCAGGACGAGCCCGCGGCAGATGCGGATGCCGCGCCTGCGTCGGGTGCCGACCCGGCCACCGAGGCCGACGTCTTCGACCCGCGCTTCGCCGGCACCCGCTTCGGCGTGGTGCTGCACGACGTGCTGGAACACACCGACTTCGCGCGCTGGTCCGCGTGGACGCCCGGTGCGCCCGCGCCAGGCGCTGACGATGCCGAGCTGATTGCCAAACGCCTGCGCGCCGGCGGCTACCCGGCCGAAGACATCGACGACGGCATCAACGTGCTCACTCCGCTCATCGGCCACACGCTCACCGTGGCCCTGCCCGAAGGCGTGCGCCTGGCCGACGTGCCCCCGGACCGGCGCCGCCCGGAGATCGAGTTCCAGTTCGCGCTCGCGCCCACCCGCGTCGACGCGCTGCTCGCGCTGCTGCACCGCCACGGCCTGCTCACCGCGCGCCAGGGCTTCGGCGCGCGGCGCCGGCTGGAAGGGCTGATGACCGGCCTGATCGACCTCACCTACGTGCACGACGGCCGCTGGTACGTGCTCGACTACAAGTCCAACCGCCTGCCCGGCTACGGCCCCGCGCAGCTGGATGACGCCATGGCGCACAGCGAGTACGACCTGCAGGCGCTGATCTACACGCTGGCGCTGCATCGCTGGCTGCGGTTCCGGCTGGGTGACAAGTACGACTACGCCCGCGACTTCGGTGGGGTGCGCTACGTGTTCTGCCGCGGTCTGGATGCCGCGCGCTCGGATGCGCAGGGCGTGCAGGCGTGGCGGTTTGATCCGGAGTTGGTCGACGAACTCGACGCGCTGTTTTCTGGCCACTCCGTGGAGGTTGCGGCATGAGCACGCTCCCGCTGTTTCCCGAGAGCCAGGCTGGCGACGCAGTCAACAAGGTCGACACGGTCGTCGACGTGGAAGCGAGCGCGCCAGGCATGCGCGATGCGACGCCGCCGGACCAGGCGCATGCAACGCCCCGCACGGGCCTGCTGCAGGAGCTCCGCAAGACCGGCGCGCTGCGCACCCTCGACCACGCCCTGGCGCAGAGCCTGCGCCGACTGGATCCGGACACGCCGGACAGCGTGCTCGCGGCGGCGGCACTGGCCTCGCTCGCGGTCGCATCCGGACACGCAGGCTTCGATCCCGCGGAGCCGCAGCGCCTGGTCGATGCCGCGATCGACTGGCCCACACCCGAGGCCTGGACCGCCGCGCTCGAAGCCTCGCGCTGGGTCGCCCACCCGGACGCCGGCGATGCCGAATCCGCCGCGGACGCCCCGCTCGTGTACGAGCACGGCCTCGTCTACCTGCGCCGCTACCGCGAGTACGAGCGCCGCCTGGCCGACGGCCTGCGCCGCATCGGCCGCGCCGCCCCGCACACAGGCGCGGCCGTAAGCGATGGAGGCGACGCGCACGTCCCCGCACACCTCGCACCCCTCTTCGCCCAGCTCTTCCCCGAAGCCGCCACTAGCGACGATCAGCAATCCCGCGCCGCCGCCGCCGCGCTCCACCACAGCCTGCTGCTGGTCACCGGCGGCCCCGGTACCGGCAAGACCACCACCATCACCCGCATGCTGGTGCTGCTGGCCGCGCAGGCGCTCGAAGCCGGCGCCGCGCCGCCGCGCATCGCCCTGGCCGCGCCCACCGGCCGCGCCGCCGAACGCATGGCCGAGAGCGTGCGCAACGCCGTGCAGGCGCTGCCCGCGCTCGGCGTCCAACCTGCTCTGTGCGCGCGGCTGCCCACCACCGGCACCACGCTGCACCGCCTGCTCGGCACC
This sequence comes from Luteimonas sp. MC1828, assembly GCF_016461615.1. Lineage (NCBI taxonomy): Bacteria > Pseudomonadati > Pseudomonadota > Gammaproteobacteria > Lysobacterales > Lysobacteraceae > Luteimonas > Luteimonas sp. MC1828. Next base: position 2,064,267 of record NZ_JAEMNY010000001.1, on the reverse strand, counting down.
ATCCCCGACAGCCCACGGTTCCGGCACCACGCCGACAACACGCTGCCGTTCGACGTGGTGGTGGTGGACGAGGCCTCGATGATCGACCTGCCGCTGATGGCCAAGCTGGTCGAAGCCGTGCCCGACGGCGCGCGCCTGGTCCTGCTCGGCGACCCCGACCAGCTGCCCTCGGTGGAAGCGGGCGACGTGCTCGCCGGCATCCTGCGCGCCGCCGAAGCCACCGCGCCCGGCGCCACATTCCCGGCCCGCCACATCCACCTCACCCGCGGCTATCGCCAGAGCGCAGCGCTCGACCTCGCGCCGCTGGCCGCCGCTGTGCGCGAAGGGGACACCGCTACCGCGCTGTCACTGCTGCGCAGCGGCGAACTGTCTGGTGTGCATTTCCACGAAGGCAATGCCGACCCGTTGCAGTCGCATCGCGAGCAGCTGCTCGCGCACTGGACGTCCCTCGCCGACGCCAGCGATCCCGCCGATGCACTCGCGCGTGCCGGGCGCCTGCGGATCCTCACTGCCGTGCGCGAAGGCCCGCAGGGCGCGCGTGGGCTCAATGCGCGCATCGAGGAGATGCTCGCCGGTACGCGGCGCGGCGCAGGTCCTGCGTCCGCGGCAAGCCGCTACTTCCATGGCCGACTGCTGCTGGTGACCGAGAACAGCTATCGCCATCGGCTGTTCAACGGCGACATCGGCATCTGCCTGCGCGATGACAGCGGCACGTTGATGGCGTGGTTCCCCGGCGACGATGCGCGTACCCCGCGACCGTTCCACCCTGCGGCGCTGCCTGCGCATGACAGCGCGTTCGCGATGACGGTGCACAAGGCGCAGGGCAGCGAGTTCGACGAGGTGTGGTTGGTGTTGCCGGAGCGCTTCAACCGGGTGCTTTCGCGGGAGCTGGTGTACACGGGGACGACGCGGGCGCGGAGCGTGTTGCATGTGGCGGGGAGTGCGGAGGTCATCGCGCATGCGTTGGCGCGGCATGCGGGGCGGTGGTCGGGGCTGGGAAGGCGCTTGAGCCACTAAGGGAGGGGCGCCTAAGCCACACGGTCATTGGGACTGCCAACTAATTGACGACCATGCAATTCGAGTGCCTGATATTGCGTAGCGGTAACATCCGAGAGCTCAGAAATGTAAGGCGCGGATTTCCGCGACGAGAACAATTGAACAGGCGACTGTCCTGGAAGTCATAAAGAAACCAGCTCGGTGCACGGGCAGTACCGTGTCGCGTTAGAATTGTTCTCGTTTTAGAGGGATTGGCAACGGCAAGTATGCGTGTCCCCGCTCATTGTGAGCGCACCGCTGTCAGAGTTGGTTCGGGGAATGATGAGCGTACGTCCTTATTTCAACGCCAGCACCGAAGAGTTGGAGACTCTCTTCGAACAAGCCGTGACCCAGCGCGATTTGGCTGCACTGGACAGACTAGCGCAGGAGCTCGAACACCGAGCCAAGCCCCGTGCAACTTATCTAAAGCAAAAAGTCCACGCTTTTCAGGCGACCTCAGAACAGCGCCAGGAGGCATGCTCCATTGAGGAGCAACCGACGATCGGTGCGTCTGTTTCCAGCGTCCCGCTAATTCAACCATCAGCCACTCACGCTGACGGGTCCATCGCCCACACCGGGACTGCAATGAATATCATTGAACGCTTGAGCGGGCTGTTGAACTACGTAATCCAAACCGCAAAACTCAAGGGCACGCCTGTCCGTGCAGTCGAGCGTCACGGAATTTTTAAAGCCTATGAGAATGAGTTGCTCGGCTTGCCCGGCATCGAATTTAACATCGGCGCGAATGAAGACGATGTCTGGCTGCGCGTAGCTCGCCTACATGAAACAGCGCCGCCGATTCCAAAGACCCAGTTGCTGGTGGCGTTGATCGCGCAGTCCAAGAATCCTGCGAATCTCCCGGCTCTGGTGTCGGTGATAGACCGAGCGAAGTTGGAATCTCTTGGTATTGAATCTCCCGAGCCCATCACGGAAGAAGAGCGCAGCTTGCCGATTCGATTGGAAACTTTGTCGATTGCGGAACAAGTAGATTCGGAGCTTCGAATATATATCGAGAATTTCTGGCAGCCGTGGGCGAACCAAGAGAAGGAAGTTCGCAAATCGATTGGGTTCTATTCCTCGCTGTTCGCCCTAAATCAGATGCTGCAAGGTAATCTCGTCGATTCACCACTAGAGTTGGTAATGGGTGTTGGAGTGGCGATCTGGGAACTCCCGGATGGCAAGGTCTACTATCCTTTGCTGACTAAGTTGGTAGAGCTGGCGGTCGATGAGCGCACTCACGCAATCGATCTTCGCCCGCGCTCACTTGATCCGCGCGTCGAACTCGAGATTTATGCAGCGTTGGACAACCCCGGTGTAGCCAATGTGGCACGCGCAGGGAAGGACCATTTTTCGCGACTCGAAGAGTCCCTCAGCCCCTTCGTGCCCAGTACCTACGAGCCGCTCTTGCGGTCCGCGGCTAGCTTGCTGGATGCAAAGGGGGTGTACTGGCCGGCACAGACCACGGCCGATGATCGGCAACTCCCCAAAGCCTCTCAAAACTTGCAAGTCACCGATACCTGGGTCCTGTTTGCCCGTCCACGATCCTCCAGCTTGTTCATCCAAGACATCGAGCGGTTTGAGAAGCTGCTTGAATCAGGTATTGATTTGACCAGTCTGTCGTCGGCTACCTTGGCGTTGGTGTCCGATCCCTCGAACCGGGTGGACGAGCCTGAACCGACGAATTATCGCGGGCTGTCTAACATCGACCGGCATGCGGGCACCTCGGACAAGGCCAATGACCTGTTCTTCCCGCTGCCCTATAACGACGAGCAGGTCCAGATTGTCCAGATGTTGGACCACCATGACGGGGTGGTCGTCCAAGGCCCGCCGGGAACGGGCAAGACGCACACGATTGCTAATGTGATTTCCCACTACCTCGCATTAGGCAAGCGCGTGTTGGTCACTTCAATGAAAGACCCGGCCTTATCAGTTCTTCAGGAAAAGTTACCTGAAGACATTCGCCCGTTGGCCATCAGCCTGCTAAGCAGCGAAGCCGATGGCATGAAACAGTTCGAACACGCAATACGGAAGATTTCGGCGGAGGTTGGCCGGATTGACAAGCCTCAAATGCGTCGAGAAGTGGTCCAGCTTGATCAACGAATCGACCAGTTGCACGCCCAGATCGCCAAGATCGAGTACGAGATTTCGGCTTGGGCCAAGAAGAACCTGCAGCCGATCTCGCTTGATGGACAGGTATATTTGCCGGTAGAGGTGGCGAGGGAAATTGCCGACCACCCTCACGAAGCTGGTTGGATACCGGACGTACTGACCATCGCACCCGAGTACACGCCGACATTCGATAGTGGAGATGTTGTCGCTTTGCGGGCAGCTCGCGCAGCGTTGGGCGCTGACCTAGATTTGCTTGGTCAGACGTTGCCGGCGATTGATGCCTTCCCGGCGGTGACTAAGCTGCAGCAAGTTCACACGGATTTATCGCGTCTGGCTGAGTTGAACGAGCAAGTCAGTACTTCCGCTGTGCCTGCGTTGCGGGATATGGAGCAGGCAACGATAGAAGATGCGATCGAGGCTCACAGTCGTGTGGTCGCTCTCAAACACACCCGGCAGTCCTTACATGGGATGAACTTTGATTGGCTGGAGGGTCTGGAGCGGCGTATCCGCCAGTCGAGTGGAAACGATGATCTGTTAAAGCTCTTGAATTCGCTAAAGGCGGAGGTCCAGGGGTTGCTTGGCGAGCGCAAACAGTTCATTGCTCGCCCCGTATCCGTGCCACAAGGCGTCTCAGATGACTTGATGCAGGCGATCTATAACTTGTCTCAAAGTAAGAGCGCTTTCGGACTGGTGGGGGTTTTTGGCAAATCAGCTGAAAAGAAAGCAATCGAGGGCGTTAAGGTCTTGGCGGGCCCGCCTAAGTCCAAAGAGGACTGGCGCCATGTTCTTGAGTTTGTACGATTCACACGTAAGTGCGAAGCCATGGTTGTGCGTTGGAACGCCTTGGCTGAGGAGTTGCAACTGCCGCTGTTGGCGTCGGCCCATGAGTTTGCGTCGAAGCTACCGATGTATTTGGACGCATTCGAAACTCTGGACCGTTGCGTACGCGAAGAGCAGGCGCTCGTAGCCTTGTTGAAACCGCTGCTCCCTTCTTGGGCTGAGGTAAGCGGGACTAGTTACACGGTTTCGCAGTTGGCCCGGGTTGAAGGAATCCTGGACCACAATCTCACTCGGAATCGATTGGCTTCCACTTGGCACGTCAAGGAATCCTTCCTGCGCGCATTGGATGGCTGCAACGGACCGATTGTTGAGGGCGTCACCGGCTTCCTGCACCATTTTCTTGGTAATGCGGCATTGAGCGAGACCGAGCTACATGCCCAGTGGTCCGAGCTGATGGCCGAGTTGCGCCGGCAGCACGGGCAAAGCCCTCATCTGCGTGTGGTCATTGAGGTGACGGAAAAGCTTGAATCATCTGGTGCGAATCAATGGGCACGACTGCTGCGTTGCCAGCCGCTAGCCTCGTCTCACGATGATTTATTGCCTGATAACTGGAAGGACCTTTGGCGCTGGCGGCGTTTGCTGACGTTGGTTGAAACCATGGATGGGCGCTCCCAACTGGGCCGCCTGTCGCAACAGCGGTCTGATCTTGAGGCAGATCTTTCCAAGGTTTACCAAAAGGCCGTGACGGCACGCACTTGGCTGAAAATGGCAGAGAAGGCTACGCCTGCCGTCAAGTCAGCTTTGGAAGCCTATCGCGTCGCAATTTCTCGGATTGGTAGAGGTACCGGTGTGCGCGCTCCGCGCTTCCGCAAGGACGCGCGTGTCGCAGCTGAAAAAGCAAGTCCAGCGATTCCTTGCTGGATCATGCCGCACTACCGTGTGAGTGAGTCATTGCCGGTGGCCTTTGGTGAATTTGACTTAGTCATAATCGACGAGGCTTCGCAATCCGACTTGACAGCGTTGACGGCCATCTTGCGAGCCAAGAAAATCCTCGTCGTCGGTGACGATCAGCAGGTGTCTCCGGAAGGTGTGGGCCTTGAGGAGGACAAGATTCGTGGCTTGATGAACCAGTATCTGGATAAACAGGTCGACTTGTATCGGCCGCAGATGTCGCCTGATAAGTCGATCTACGATCTGTTCAAGGTCGTATTCGCCAAGGGACAGGTAATGCTCCGAGAGCATTTCCGCTGTGTTGGTCCGATCATCGAATACTCAAAGCGTGAATTCTACAATCACGAGCTTCGGCCTTTGCGCATGCCACGCGCTTCTGAGCGGCTTGATCCTCCGCTCATTGATGTGCACGTGATTGACGGTTCGCGTGGGAATGGCAAGACGAACCAAGGTGAGGCCATCTTTATACTTGAGGAAGTGAGGAAAATAACCGCCGATCCAAAGATGGCCAAACGCAGCATTGGCGTGGTCTCTTTGGTTGGCAGCGAACAGGCAAAGCTGGTCTGGGACAAGGTAAGCCAAGAGCTGGGCGAGGAGGTGATTGAGAAACACCAAATGGCTTTCGGTGATGCCCGTACCTTCCAAGGCAAGGAGCGCGACATCATGTTCCTATCCATGGTGGTTTCGGGCCGCGCCCAAGCGTCCTCCCAGGAAATGTTCCGTCAGCGCTACAACGTGGCCGCTTCGCGTGCCCGCGATCGCATGTATCTGGTCCGCAGCATCACCGTCGAAGAACTGAGCCAGACCGACAAACTACGTCTAGGGCTGATTCAGCACTTCCAAGCCCCTTATCTGCAGAACGAAGAGAATGTCTCAGACCTGAGAACCTTGTGTGAGTCTGATTTTGAGCGCGAAGTCTTCGATCTTCTCGTTGAGCGCGGGTACCGCGTGCAACCGCAAGTCAAGGTTGGAAGTTATCGGATCGACCTCGTGGTCGAAGGTGAAAATGATGCGCGCCTGGCGATCGAATGTGATGGTGATCAGTATCATGGCCCCGATCAGTGGGAGCACGACATGATGCGTCAGCGAGTCCTTGAGCGTGCAGGGTGGCGCTTCTGGCGCTGCTTTGCTTCGACGTTTGTATCGCACCGAACGGCGTTAGTCGAAGATTTGATGGCGACGTTGAAGCGGGATGGCATTGAGCCGACCAGCATGGATGGATCGCTACACAGCATTCACAGTCAGTCAGTTCGGTTTGAGGCGTTCCCTGTGCCGCTGTCTGAGGTGGAAGAATCGGTGGCCATCGCTAGTTCCTAGTACACGTTTCTAGCTATTGAGTGAGGCGTTGGCCGCCCACCCCGCCGCAAAGGCCACCTGGGATGACATCACTCCGTCGCGCGCCGCGACTGGATCCAGTGGATGACCTCCGGCAAGAAGGCCGAGACTCGCGTAAGGCGCATCGCCACGGCCTGCGACAGGCTCGCTTCGGGCAAGCGACGCGCCTGCTGCTTGGACCGCCCCGGCATGTACAGCCGCGGCATTCTCGGGCCGCCGACTGCGACGGACTGACCCGTTCCGCTTTTTTTTGCCCGGGGCGCCGGCCTATTTGGTCGGATCGCGCGCCTAATCGAGCGGAGCATGGGCCCATTTGGGCGGAGCGCCGGCTTATTCGAGCGGTGCGCCGGCCTATTCGGGCGGAGCGCCGGTCTATTCGTGCGGAGCGCCGGTCTATTCGGGCGGAGCACGGGCCTATTTGGTCGGAACGTCGGCCTATTTGAGCGGAGCGCGGGTCTATTCGAGCGGAGCCCGGGCCTATTCGGGCGGACAGCCCCGGCGTCGGTACTACCCCACATGCCCCACAATGCCCCGCCCCCCGCACCACCAGGATCCCCCATGGAAGTCGAAGCACTCATCCGCGCCGCCCTCCGCGAAGCCGGTTACGGCCCCGATGCCATCGGCTCGGCGCTGCCGCGGATCATGCGCATCCTTCAGGCGGAGGACGTACGCCTCGAAGCCGGCCGAGTCCTGTCCCGCAAGGAGCGCGAGTTCGTGCGCGTGCAGCTCGAGCTGGGCGTCGACGTGTCGGAGATCGTGGCCGGCCTCAAGCGCTGAAGCCGGCCACCGCAACTGCCGCGCTCAGGCGCGGCGGCGGAGCGGTTCGGCAAAGCCGACAGCCCCAGCCACCGAAGGCACCGCAGCCACCGGCACCTGCTCCACCTCAAGCTGGTCCTCCAGCTCGCGCGGGTCTTCCAGGAACGCCTGCAGCGAGTCGTCCATCGCCTCCATCCACGGCGTGTGGTGCCGCGGCGCCAGCGTGCCGGTGATCGTGGAGCGGTAGCTCTTGTCGCGGTAGTCGAGGATGCCGGCCTGCTTATCGCGCTGCCATTCCTTGAGCATCTCGGCCACCTTCTCGATCGCGAACTCGGGGTAGTCGGTGCGGTCGACCAGGTCGCGCACGTAGGCCGTCTGGAAATCGATGTCGTCGTTGGCGCCGGCGCAGGCGTTCTCGCGCGCAAACCAGGCCTCGCTGTCGGCGCGCATGGCGTCGGTGTCGGGCAGCGCGGTGCGGCCCAGGATCACGTCGCGCGCCACCCACGCCTGGGCGTCGAACATGTTGAACGTGTAGTACTGGTCCTGCATGCCCAGGTAGACCAGCTTCGGGTTGTCGATCCAGAACACGCCCTGGTACAGCTCCCGCGGGTACAGGCGGTTGGCGGTGCGCAGGGTCAGCTCGTCCGGCAGGAACGGGAAGTGGTGCTGGTAGCCGGTGCACAGGATGATCGCGTCCACGTCCTGGCTGCTGCCGTCGACGAAGTGCGCGGTATTGCCCTCCACGCGCGTCAGCAACGGACGCTCGCTGAAGGCCTCCGGCCAGTCGTGGCCCATCGGTGCGCTGCGGTAGCTGAAGGTCACCGACTTGGCGCCGTACTTGTAGCACTGCGTGCCGATGTCCTCGGCCGAATAGCTGCTGCCAATCAGCAGCAGGTCCTTGCCGGTGAACTCGCAGGCGTCGCGGAAGTCGTGGGCGTGCAGCACGCGGCCGGGGAACTGCGACAGGCCCTCGAACGCGGGCGCGTTGGGCGTGGAGAAATGCCCGGTGGCCACCACCACCCAGTCGAACTCCTCGCTCACCATGCGGTCGTCCTTGAGCTCGCGCACGGTGACGGTGAACTTGCCCGTCTCTTCGCTGTATTCCACCGCGTGCACGGCGGTGTTGAAGCGGATCTGGTCGCGCAGGCCGCTGCGTTCGATGCGGCCCATGATGTAGTCGCGCAGCACGGGCCGCGGCGGATACGAGGCGATCGGGCGGCCGAAGTGCTCCTCGAAGCTGTAGTCGGCGAACTCCAGACACTCCTTGGGTCCGTTCGACCACAGGTAGCGGTACATGCTGGCGTGCACCGGCTCGCCGTGCTGGTCCAGGCCCGTGCGCCAGGTGTAGTTCCACATGCCGCCAAGGTCGGACTGCTTTTCGAAGCAGACGACTTCGGGGACGTCGGCGCCGGCGCGGCGGGCGGCGTCGAAGGCGCGCAGCTGGGCCAGGCCGCTGGGGCCGGCGCCGAGGACGGCGATTCGTTGGGTCATGCTGGTGTCATCTCCTTGGTGTGTCGCGCCGGCAGGCAGGCGCACAGGTGCCCGGCCGCAGCGGGCTGCGCGCGATGGACCGCTAGGAACAACACGTCGGAACTCCGACCGGAGCCTGGCTCCGTTCCTGCCGATACCGGGCATGGGTTCGCGCGGCGGGCCACGCCAATGGCGGCCCCGGATGGGCCGAAACGTCGTTGAAAACGAAGCGATTGGCGGCGAAATGCGCGAAACAGCGGCGATTCTAGCACAGTGCCTTGGGCCACCCTGCCGCTCGCCCCGATGCTAAGGTTTCCGCATGGTCAGCAACGCGCCCGCCGTCGTCCGCTTCGAGGCAAGCCTTCACCGGCCGTTGCAGCCGAAGAACGCCACGTGGGCCTTCCTCGTCCTGCCCGAAGCCGCGAGCGCCAGGCTGCCCACCCGCAGCCAGGTCACGGTGGAGGGCACCTTCGTCAAAGCGCCATTCCAGGCCACCCTGGAGCCCGACGGCCAAGGCAGCCACTGGCTGAAAGTCGACAAGGCGCTGCTCGAAGCCGCCGGCGTGCAGGCTGGCGACACGGTCGCATTGGAAATCGCAACGGTCGCAAGGGAGCCCGAGCCCAAGGTGCCGCCCGACCTCCGCGCCGCGCTGTCCGCCCAGCCCGCCGCCAGGGCCACCTGGGATGACATCACCCCGATCGCCCGCCGCGACTGGATCCAGTGGGTCACCTCGGGCAAGAAGGCCGAGACCCGCGTGAAGCGCATCGCCACCGCCTGCGACAAGCTGGCGTCGGGCCAGCGCCGCGCCTGCTGCTTCGACCGCTCCGGCATGTACAGCCGCGGCAGCCTCGGGCCGCCCGAAGCGGCGGACTGACTCCGCGCTACGGCCGCGTCAGCGCCCCCGGCGCACGCGCGCCTGCCTGCGGCGTTCGGCCACGCCGGCCCAGAACACCCAGCCGCGCAGCGTGGCGGCGCACAGCGCCAGCAGCGTCAAGGCGATGTCGAGCGAGAGATAGATGTTCGCGACCCGGTCGAGCAGCGGCCAGCCGGTGCCGACGAACCACAGGGTCCCGTCGCCGAACAGCCGGTGCACGGCCTGCGCATTCGACAGCGCCTGCCAGTCGGCATGGCGCAGGATGCCCACGAAGCCCCAGGCCAGGCAGGCCACCACGCCCAGCGCCAGTGCGCCTCCCAGCCACGGCAACACCGCGCCGATCCGGCGCGTGCGCGGCCACAGCAGCAGGGCGCCGAGCCCCCAGGACAGCGCCACCAGCACGAGGAAGAACAGCAGGGCCATCGCTCAGCGCACGCCCTGCTCGATGCCCGGCGTGAACCAGAACGGGATCCGGTACTCGCGCCGCCGCAGCGGACCCTCTTTCTCCCCGTCGGCGTTCCACGCCAGATAGAGGTCATGCCGGCCCGGGGGCAGCGCGCCGATGGGCACGTAGCCGACCAGTCCGCGCATGCCCAGGTCGCGGCGCTCGATGGGCACGAAGTCGTCCAGCGGCAGCGCCTTTCCATCCAGCGTCACGCGCCAGAACGACGCGATGCAGGCGTGTGCCAGCGCGGCGGCAGCGGGGCCTTCCGCGGTGTTGCGGCCCTCGGGCAGCGCCGCGCAGCGCTCGCGCGCGAGCGGGTTGTCGCGTTTGGGCTGGTGCGGGATGAACAGCCGCAGGTGCGCCTCGGCGATGCGGTCGGCGGGAATCATCGGGTAGCGCAGCAGCAGGTCGTGTTCGGACCGCAGCGATTCGTAGTGCGCGCTGAGCATGCCGTGGTCGACGGCTTCGCCGGTCAGCACGTCATAGCGGTTGATCATCGAGAACATGGCCGAGTTCACCACCTGCACGCTGCCGATCAGCATGGCCAGCGCGATCACCACCACGTACACCGCCATGAAGCTGCGGCCGTTGAGGTTGCTCTGCAGCGTGAGCTGGACCGGCGCGATCAGGCGCTGCGGGATCACGATGCCGAGGAAGCGCAGCAGTCCGCGCACCGTGCGCTGCAGGCCGGGCGACGGCTTGCCGGCGGCCTCCCTGCGGGCGATGAGCCGCTCGAGCACCACCGGCGCCAGGCTGGCCAGCAGGAACAGCACGTAGGCCGCCACCAGGATGACGCGGATTGCGCGCTGCCCGCCGTGGAACGCCGAACCCATCAGGCCGCCCAGCAGGATCAGCACGACCGCCAGCACGCCCACCCAGGCGATGGTCAGCGCGATCAGGATGGTCATGGCGAACAGGATCGAAGCGGCGCGGTCCGCGCGGTCGATGGTGCTGCCGAGGTCGCCGACGCGCTCCTGGTGGAACGCGCGCGCCACCGTACCCATGAACGGTACGCGCTCCCAGCGGATGCCGGCGGGGAACGTGGACTTCAGGCCGATCAGCCCGATCCAGTAGCCGCGGATCGCGAGGTGGATGATGAAGGCGAAGGCCAGCGCGTAGCTGAGCCCGGCGCTGACGAGGAAGCCGAACTGCAGCGCGTACTCGAACAGGCCTTCGACGTGGATGGCGTTGGTCGCCCAGCTGTCGAAGATGCGCCCGGGCACGGTGAGCAGGGCGAAGGCCAGCAGGCCCGAGATGATCAGCTCGAGCTCGTCGGTGCGCTCGCGCAGGCGCTCGAAGGCGATGCGGCTGCCCGGCGGCGGGCTGTCGTTGCCGGGCTGCGGTACGGTCTCGTCGCTCATCGCGTTCCCCTGTGTCGCGGCAGTTTATCCGCGGCGCGACGGGCGTGCGGCCCGCCTCGCCTGAAAGAACGAAGGCCCGCGATCGCGGGCCTTCGTTACTCGGTGCGACGGTCGAAACCGCGGCTTACTTCAGCCCGCGATGCTCCAGCAGCGGCTCCACGCTCGGCTCCTTGCCTCGGAACTCGCGGTACGCCGTGCCGAGGTCGCGCGACTGCCCGATCGACAGGATCTTGTCGCGGAACACCTGGCCGTTCGCGCGCGTCAGGCCGCCGTTCTCGCGGAACCACTGGAACGCGTCGTGGTCGAGCACTTCCGCGCCGAAGTACGCGTAGTAGCCGGCCGCATAGCCGCCGCCCCAGATGTGGCTGAAGTAGTTGGTGCGGTAGCGCGGCGGCACCGCGGCCATGTCCACCTTGTACTTCGCCAGCGCCTCGCGTTCGAACGTGTCCACGTCCTTCTTCGCGTCACCGGACGGCAGCGTGTGCCACGCCATGTCGAGCAGTGCGGCCGACAGGTATTCGGTGGTCGCGTAACCCTGGTTGAAGGTGCGCGCCTTGACGATCTTGTCCACCAGCGCCTGCGGCATCGCTTCGCCGGTCTGGTGGTGCTTGGCGTAGTTGGCGAACACCTTCGGGTCGAGCGCCCAGTGCTCGTTGAACTGCGAGGGGAACTCCACGAAGTCGCGCGGCGTGTTGGTGCCGGCCACGCTCGGATAGGTGGTCTTCGAGAAGATGCCGTGCAGGGCGTGGCCGTACTCGTGGAACAGCGTGGTCACGTCGTCCCAGCTCAGCAGCGCCGGCTGGCCGGCGGCGGGCTTGGTGTAGTTCTCGACGTTGTAGATCACCGGGATGTCGCCGGTCAGGCCGTTCTGCTCGACGAAGTTGCCCATCCACGCGCCGCCCTGCTTGCTCTCGCGCTTGAACGGGTCGAGGTAGAACAGCGCCAGCTGCTTGCCGTCGGCGTCGAAGATGTCGAACACGCGCACGTCGGGGTGGTAGACGGGGAGGTCCGTGCGCTCCTTCGCGGTGATGCCGTACAGCTGCTCGGCGGCGAAGAACACGCCGTCCTTGAGCACGCGGTCGAGTTCGAAGTAGGGCTTGATCTGCGCTTCGTCGAGGTCGTACTCGGCCTTGCGCACCTGCTCGGCGTAGAAGTCCCAGTCGGCGGCGCCGGCGGTGAAGCCGCCATTCTGCGCGTCGACCACGGCCTGGATCTTCGCCAGCTCCGCCTTGGCGCGCGTGGTGGCGGCGGGCACGGTGTCGGTGAGCAGCTTGAGCGCAACCTCGGGGGTGACGGCCATCTGGTCGGCGATGCCGTAGGCGGCGTAGCTCGGGTAGCCCAGCAGCTCCGCCTTGCGCGCGCGCAGTTCGGCCAGGCGCTGGATGGTGGCGCGGGTGTCGTTGCCGTCGCCCTTTTCGGCGCGGCCCAGCGAGGCGGCCATCACCTGCTCGCGCAGGGCGCGGTCCTTGAGCGAGGCGAGCACCGGCTGCTGGGTGGTGTTCTGCAGCGCGAGCAGCCACTGGCCGTCCTTGCCGGCGGCCTTGGCGGCTTCGGCGGCGGCGGCGATGTCGCCTTCCGACAGGCCGTCAAGCTTCTTGACGTCTTCCACCAGCACGCCGCCGGCATTGTTGGCGGCCAGCAGCTTGTTGGAGAACGCGGTGGTCAGCGACGACTCCTCGCTGTTGAGCTTGCGCAGCTCGGCCTGCTTGGCGGCATCCAGTTCGGCACCGGCGCGGACGAAGTCCTCATGGGTGCGCTCGAGCACTGTGACCTGCTCGGGGGTGAGGCCGAGGTCGGCGCGCTGGCCGTACAGCGACTTCACGCGGGCAAACAGCGCGGGGTCGAGGTGGATGGCGTCGGCGTGCTCCGCCAGCTTCGGCGCCAGCGCTTCATCGACGGCCTGCAGCGTGGGGTTGGTGTTGGCCGAGGTCATGGCCGAGAAGATGCTGCGGGCGCGGATCAGCAGCGCACCGCTGCGCTCGAGCGCCTCGATGGTGTTGGTGAAGCTGGGCGCCTCGGCGTTGTCGGCGATCTTGCGCACCTCGGCGAGGTGCTGGCGCATGCCTTCCTCGATCGCCGGCTGGTAATGGCTGTCCTGGATGCGGTCGAACACGGGCGCCTGGAACGGCAGCGTGCTGGCGGCGAGCAGCGGGTTCTCGCCCTGCGTGGGCGCGGTGGCAACGGGGGCGGTATTCGGCATCGGGGACTCGGTGGCGGTGCGGTCGCAGGCGCTCAGGGCCAGGGCGATCGCGGAGGACAGCAGAAGCGTGCGAAACATCGGGGTGGTGCTCCGGGCGGTGAGGGACAGGGGATCATCCTCCAAGACACGGCTCACCGGTACGGGCCGGGTCCGCTCCAGACTTCGTCGCCCAGCCGGTAGACCCGCTGCATGAGGATGACCTGGCGCGCATCGCCGATGGTCGCCAGCTCCGGCGCATCGGGCTCGACCATGCGGCAGGGGCCGGACCCGCGCCGCACCACGATCTCCAGCGCGCACACCATGTAGCGGTGCGTGCCGGGCAGCGGAAGGAAGAGCTCGGTCATGCCCTGGTCGCGCCATTCGCGCAGCCGGGCCTCGCCGAGCGGCTCGTACAGCACCTGGTAGCCATCCACCTCCAGGCTGACGCCCGAGGCCCTGGCTGCGTTGCCGCGGCCGCGGTTGACGGCGGGGCGCCGGGACGGACCGGCGCTGGCGCGGGCGAGGTCCTCCAGGCGCATGCCCGGCGGCTGGCCGCGCAGCTGGGCGGGGCGCTGCGTCGGCGGAACCGGGCTTTCGACGGCCGCCTGGGCCGGCGCGGCGGCGGCCGCCAGCGGTACGGGTGGTGCGGGCTGCACCGGGTCCTCGCCCTGCACGACCGGGATCGGCTGCGCGCGCGCGGGCCTGGGCGGGGCCTTGCGAGGCGCCGGGGTGGCCACGGGAGGTGCAGGCGGTGCAGGTGCCGGCGACGGCGGCGCCTCGTCGATCCACGTCACCTGCAGCGCATCACCGCCGCCCGAACTGCCCTCGGGCGGCGCGACGGGCACCGGCGGCCTCGACAGCGCCAGCAGCAGGGCCAGCAGGTGCAGCAACGCTGTCAGCACCACGGCCGTCCCGCGCTGCAGGCGCTCGCTCCGGGCCCGCGCCACGGCATCGGCTTGGCGCGACGCGTGGCTCATGCCGCCTGGAATGCGTCGGATTGGCGGAACGGCATGAAGCATCTGCAGCGTGCGACCTGGGGGGCGGCATCGTAACGCGCCGGCCCGCTGCTGCCTGAACCATGAGGCGCGCGGGTGGCGGCTCAGTCCCTCAGGTCGGCCGGCACCTTGCCGCCGTTCTCCGCGAGCTTGCGCATCACCGCCTTGTGCAGGGCGATGTTCTGTTCGGCGCTGCCGTGCGCGCCGGCGTCGATGCCGAGTTCGGCGGCCAGCTCCTTGCGGGCGGCCAGGCTGGAGTCGAGGTCAAGCAGCTTCAGCAGGTCGACGATGGAGCGCCGCCAGTCGCTGTCGCCACCCTTGGCCTGGGCCATGTCGCGCAGCACGGCCTCGACGTCGACCGGCTCCGGGGCAGAGGCCGTCGGCGTCACCGCGGATGCCGAGCGCAGCGCGGGCGGAGACACCTGCGGATCGTTGCGGCTGCCCTCGAAGATGACGGGTGCTGGTTTGCCGCTGGCCGGCGCGGAGGCCGGCGTGTCGGCTTTGCGATTGAAGATGCGGTCGGCGATCTTGGAGAACAGGCCCATGCAGGACATTCCGGAATGACGGGAGCCGTGAGTCTGTGGGTGTGCCGGGGAAGACCGCATGAAAGGCGGTGCGCAGCAATCCGCGGTGCTTTGAAGAGCACAGGCACACCCCGCGATCTGGCGGACGCTTTCCAGTACCCGCGGGCTACGCGGAGCCCCGGCCACCACGGGCCCTCCCGGCTAGCCCGCCTCAGCCCGCCGCCTTGCGCTCCGCGATCCACCCGTCGACGCGTTGCTCCAGCAGGTCCAGCGGCATCGCGCCGCCGCCGAGCACCGTGTCGTGGAAACCGCGGATGTCGAAGCGGTCGCCCAGCTCGGCTTCGGCCTTCGCGCGCAGCGCCTGCATGCGGATCATGCCGACCTTATAGGCGGTGGCCTGGCCCGGCATGATCAGGTAGCGCTGGATCTCGGAGCGGATCGCGGTCAGCGGCGCCGAACTGTTCTCGCGGAAATAGTCCACCGCCTGCTGCTCGGTCCAGCCCTTGGCGTGCATGCCGGTGTCCACCACAAGGCGGATGGCGCGCCAGATCTCGGAGCCCAGGCGGCCGAACTCGGAGTACGGATCCTGGTAGGTGCCGGGGATCTCCTTGGCCAGCCATTCCGAATACAGGCCCCAGCCCTCGGTGTAGGCGGTGGAGAACAGCTGGCGGCGGAAGGTCGGCACGCCCTCGAGCTCCTGCGCGATGGAGATCTGCATGTGATGCCCGGGCAGGCCCTCGTGGTACGCGATCACTTCCAGCTCGGTCCTGGGCATGGCCGCCATGTCCGAGAGGTGCGCGTAGTACACGCCGTCGCGCGAGCCGTCCGGCGTGCCGGGGTAGTAATGCTGCGCGGCGCCGGGCTGCTCGCGGAACGCCTCCACGCGCTTCACTTCCAGGCCGGCCTTGGGCAGCAGGCCGAAGTACTTCGGCAGCTGCTTCTCGATGTTGTCGATCAGGCGCGTGGCTTCGTCGATGTAGGCCTGGCGGCCGGCATCGGTCTCCGGATAGCGGAACTGCTCGTCGGTATCGAGGAAGGTGAAGAACTGCTGCAGGTCGCCTTCGTAGCCGACGCGCTGCTTCACCGCTTCCATCTCGCCGCGCAGGCGTGCCACTTCGGCGAGGCCGAGCTGGTGGACTTCGTCCGCGGTCATGGACGTGGTGGTGCTTTCGCGCAGCAGGTAGGCGTAGTACGCGGCGCCGTTGCTTTGCGTGGTGCCGATGCCGGCGGGGTTGACCAGCGCCGTCGGCAGCGCGGCTTCGGCCCAGGCGATCACGTCGGCGTAGGCGGGCTGCACCTGCTCGACGAGCGCGGTGCGTGCTTCGGCCTTGAGCGCGGTGGCGCGTTCGGCGCTGATGGTGCCGGCCAGGGCGAGCGCGTCGGCCTTGGCCTGCGCGTCGGCCCACAGCGCGCTGTCGGCGCCGCTGTCGAACGGCGCGCCGGCCACCACCTTGCGCGACTGCTCGATCACGCCTTCGTAGGCGAACTTCGGGGCCACGATGCCCTTGGCGGCGGACGCGCGGCCCTGGGTGAGCAGCTGCCCGAACAGGGTGGGCACGGCGCGCAGGCGCGAGATGTACGCCAGGTAGTCCTGCTCGCTGTCGACCTTGTGGAAATTGATGAGGAACGTCGGCAGGCCGCTGTGCATGCCGTTCATCTGGTCGAACGCGTAGCCGTTGGTCAGGAACGGCATGCCGTCGCGCATGCTTTCGTACTGGCGCTTCCAGAGGTCCCAGGAGAGGCGGGTCTCGGTGTCCAGCAGGTCGCGGTCGAAGCCGGCTTCCATCGCGGCGACCGACTTTTCCAGCCAGGCCAGGCGCTGGCGCACGGCGGCTTCGGACACGTCGTCGAGGCGGTCGTTGTGCTCCTTGCGGCCGAGGAAGGTCAGCTGCATCGGGCTGGCCTGCAGCAGCTCTTCGTACTGGGCATCGAACCAGGCGTTGAGGCGCGCGGACTCGGCTTCGACCTGCTGGGTGCTGGCGGTGGCGGCAACGGGCGCGGAGGCGTGCTGCGGCGAGCAGGCGCCGAGCGCGAGGGCGAGGCCGAGGGCCAGGGCGGTGCAGGTGAAAGGCGTTCGCACGGGGGCGCTCTCCGCATTCAGGATGAGCGGCCATTGTGCGGGGGATGCCCGTGCAGCGCCCGTGTGATCGGTCACGGGCGCCGCGCCTGAACGGGACACAGGCGCGAATTCGGCGCGCGGCAGGGCCTCGCGCCG
Source organism: Luteimonas sp. MC1828 (assembly GCF_016461615.1). NCBI lineage: Bacteria > Pseudomonadati > Pseudomonadota > Gammaproteobacteria > Lysobacterales > Lysobacteraceae > Luteimonas > Luteimonas sp. MC1828. The sequence continues at coordinate 2,047,238 of NZ_JAEMNY010000001.1, read as the reverse complement.
GTGGCGGGGCTCAGCCGGCCAGTGCGTCCAGCGCGCGGTTGAAGGTCGCGCTGGGGCGCATGGCGGCCGCGGCCTTGGCCTGGTCGGGGCGGTAGTAGCCACCGATGTCGACGGGCTGGCCCTGCACCGCGGCCAGCTCGGCCACGATCGCCGCTTCATCGCGCGCCAGCGTTTCGGCCAGCGGCGCGAACGTCGCCTTCAGCTTGGCGTCTTCGCCCTGGGCGGCCAGTGCCTGTGCCCAGTACAGGGTGAGATAGAAGTGGCTGCCGCGGTTGTCGATGCCGCCCAGCTTGCGCGACGGCGACTTGTCGTTGGCGAGGAACTCGCCGGTCGCCTTGTCCAGCGCGCGCGCCAGCACGCCGGCCGCGGGGTTGTCGCTGTGCTGCGCCAGGTGTTCGAGCGAAGCCGCCAGCGCCAGGAACTCGCCCAGCGAATCCCAGCGCAGGTAGTCCTCGGCCACGAACTGCTGCACGTGCTTGGGCGCGGAGCCGCCGGCGCCGGTCTCGAACAGGCCGCCGCCGGCCATCAGCGGCACCACCGACAGCATCTTGGCGCTGGTGCCCAGCTCCATGATCGGGAACAGGTCGGTGAGGTAGTCGCGCAGCACGTTGCCGGTGACCGAAATCGTGTCCTGGCCGGCGCGGATGCGCTCGAGCGACAGCTTCATCGCCTCGACCGGCGCGAGGATGCGGATATCGAGGCCGGACACGTGGTGCTCGCCGAGGTACTGCTCGACCTTGGCCTTGAGCTGCACGTCGTGCGCGCGCGCGGGATCCAGCCAGAACACCGCCGGCGTGGACGACAGGCGCGCGCGGCTCACCGCGAGCTTCACCCAGTCGCGCACCGCGGCATCGCGGGTCTGGCACATGCGCCAGATGTCGCCGGCGGCGACCGCGTGCTCGAACACCACGCCGCCGTCCTGGTCGACCACGCGCACGGTGCCGTCGGCTGCGATGCGGAAGGTCTTGTCGTGCGAGCCGTATTCCTCGGCCTTCTGCGCCATCAGGCCGACGTTGGGCACGCTGCCCATGGTGGCCGGGTCGAACGCGCCGTGTGCCTTGCAGTCGTCGAGCACCGCCTGGTAGATGCCGGCATAGCAGCGGTCGGGGATCAGCGCCTTGGTGTCCTGCAGCTTGCCGGCCGCGTTCCACATGCGGCCCGAGTCGCGGATCATCGCCGGCATCGAGGCGTCGACGATCACGTCGCTCGGCACGTGCAGGTTGGTGATGCCCTTGTCGGAATCGACCATCGCCAGGCCCGGGCGCTGCGCGGCTTCGGCCTGCAGATCGGCGCGGATCGCGGCCTGGGTGTCGGCGGGCAGCGTGGCGATCGCGGCGTACAGGTCGCCGAGGCCGTTGTCGGCGTTGAAGCCGGCCTGCTCCAGCGCACCGGCGTGCTTCGCCAGGGTGTCGCGGAAGAAGCGCTGGACCACCTGCCCGAACATGATCGGGTCGGAGATCTTCATCATCGTGGCCTTGAGGTGCAGCGAGAACAGCACGTCCTCGGCCTTGGCGTCCTCGATCGCGGCATCCACGAAGCCGGACAGCGCGGCCATCGACATCGCCGACGCGTCCACCACTTCGCCGGCCTGCACGGCCACCTGGTCGCGCAGCACCGTGGTGCCGCCTTCGGCCTGCACCAGTTCGATGCGCAGCGCGCCGGCCTTGGCCACCGTGGCCGACTGCTCGCTGCCGTAGAAATCACCGCCGTCCATGTGCGCGATGTGCGACTTCGACTCCGCCGACCACGCGCCCATGCGGTGCGGGTGCTTGCGCGCGTAGCCCTTCACCGACGCCGGCGCGCGGCGGTCGGAGTTGCCCTCGCGCAGCACCGGGTTCACCGCCGAGCCCTTGACGCGGTCGTAGCGGGCGCGGATGTCGCGCTCCTCGTCGGTGGACGGATGCTCCGGGTATTCGGGCACGGCGAAGCCCTGCTCCTGCAGTTCGCGGATCGCGGCGCGCAGCTGCGGCTCCGAGGCACTGATGTTGGGCAGCTTGATGATGTTGGCGTCGGGCGTGGTGGCCAGCGCACCGAGCTCGGCGAGGTCGTCGGCGATCACCTGGCCTGCGGCGAGCCGCTCCGGGAACTGCGCGAGGATGCGGCCGGAGAGCGAGATGTCGCGCGTGGCCACGTCGATGCCGGCGGTGGCGGCGAACGCCTGCACGATCGGCAGCAGCGAGCGGGTGGCGAGCGCGGGGGCTTCGTCGGTCAGGGTGTAGATGATCTGCGGGGTCTTGGGCATGTCGGCTCGCATCCGGGGAATGGGGCGCGCGCGCCGGCGACGGCGCTGCGTGACCTGCCATTGTCGCGCCTGCGGCCGCCGGGGCAAAACCGCGTGCGCCGGCGCCCGCCGCGGCGCCGCCCGGCAGCCCGTCGCTTCACGCCTGCCGAACCGCGCTGCGCCTAAGGTCGGAGCCATCGGCCGTGCCTTTTTTCGGCCAGCGGAGGCCACGAGATGAGCACATTGAAGAAGGACCATGTGCTGGGCGCGGGTAGCGGCGCGCTCGCGGGCGGTGTGGTCGGTGCCGCGGTGGGTGGCCTGGTCGGCGGGCCGATCGGGGCCGCCGTGGGTGCGGTCGCCGCTGGCGCGGCTGCGGCGGTGGCCGGGCACAAGACCGCCGAAGCGCTGGACCCGCGCGGCGACCTCGGCCATTTCGAGCAGGTCTACAAGACCACGCCGTACTACATCTACGGCATGACGTGGTCCGACTACGCGCCGGCCTACCGGTTCGGCATCGAGCGCTTCGACAGGCGCGCCGACCTGCTGGCGCTGGAGGCCGACTGGCAGACCGACTCGCAGGGCTCGCGGCTGCTGTGGAGCGAGGTCTTGCCGGTGCTGGAACACACTTGGCGCGAGATGGAAAACAGCCACGTGCGTTAGGATGCCGGTCCCGCCGTCGCAGCGAGCGCCCCCGTGGCAGACCCCAGCAAGCCCACCCGAGAACAGGCCGAAGACGCCGTGCGCACGCTGTTGCGCTGGTCCGGCGACAACCCGGCGCGCGAAGGCCTGCTGGACACCCCGCGCCGCGTGGTGGATGCCTATGGCGACTGGTTCAGCGGCTACGCCGACGATCCGCGCGAGTACCTGGAGCGCACCTTCGAGGAAGTTGCCGGCTACGACGAGATGATCGTGCTGCGCGACATCGAGTTCGAGAGCCATTGCGAGCACCACATGGCGCCGATCATCGGCCGCGCGCACGTGGGCTACCTGCCCGACGGCAAGGTGGTCGGCATCAGCAAGCTGGCGCGCGTGGTGGACACGTTCGCGCGCCGCTTCCAGGTGCAGGAAAAGATGACCGCGGAGATCGCCGCGGTGATCCACGACGTGCTGCAGCCGCGCGGCGTGGGCGTGGTGGTGGAAGCCACCCACGAGTGCATGACCACGCGCGGCATCCACAAGCGCGGCGTGAGCATGGTCACCTCGACCATGCTGGGCGGCTTCCGCGACGATGCGCGCACGCGCGCTGAATTCCTGCGTTTCGTGGGCGACATGCGCCGCTGAGGCCTGTCTTGATCGGCTGCTCACGACGGCGCGCATAGCGTCGCCGGATGCCTGCAGCCCGCGACGCCGCCGACAATCCCGATGCGGGCGCCGCGAAGGCCGCCGGACTGGTTCACGTCAGCGACGCCGAACCCGGCATCGCGCGCCGCCGCGCCGGGCGCGGCTTCAGCTACCGCGATGCCGACGGCCGCACCGTGCGCGATGCCGACACGCTGGCGCGGATCCGCGCGCTGGCGATTCCGCCGGCCTATGTCGATGTCTGGATCTGCGCCTCGCCGCGCGGCCACCTGCAGGCGACCGGGCGCGACGCGCGCGGCCGCAAGCAGTACCGCTACCACCTGCGCTGGAGCGAGGTGCGCGGCGACGGCAAGTTCGAGCGCGTGGTGGCGTTCGGCGAGGCGCTGCCGCGGCTGCGGCGCCGGCTGCGCACCGACCTGGGCCTGCCCGGATATCCGCGCGACAAGGTGCTGGCGATCGTTGTCGCGCTGATGGCCGACACGCTGGTGCGCGTGGGCAATGACGCCTACGCGCGCAGCAACCGCTCCTATGGCCTGACCACCCTGCGCAACCGGCATGTCGCGTTCCTCGCCGGCGGCCGCGCACGGCTGCGCTTCCGCGGCAAGGGCGGCCAGGACCACGACATCGAACTTGACGACCGCCGCCTGGCCAGACTGGTGCGCGGCGTGCAGCAGCTGCCGGGCCAGCAGCTGTTCCAGTACCGCGATGACGACGGCGCGCCGCAGCCGGTGACCTCCGACCTGGTCAACGACTACCTGCGCACCGCGATGGGCGACGACTTCACCGCCAAGGACTTCCGCACCTGGGGTGGCACCTTGCACGCCACGCGGCTGTTCGCCGCCACGCCGCCGCCCGAAGGGCGCGGCGCAAAGCCGCCGGCCGAGCGCGCGCTGGCGGCGGCCGAAAGCGGGGTGCTGGCCGAAGTGGCCGGGCTGCTCGGCAATACGGTGTCGATATGCCGCAAGGCCTATGTGGATCCGACGGTGCTGGCCGCCTGGCGCGACGGCCGCCTGGCGCGCCTGGTGCGCGACGCGCGCGGCGCACGCCAGTGGGAGCAGGCGACGCTGCGCCTGCTGAAGTCGCCGCGCGGACGCAAGGCAAAAAAATCCCGCCCTTGATGGGGCGGGAACGCGACTTCGATCCCTTGGAGAGAGAGTGGCGCGTCAGCGCCTCATGAAGTCGGGGGAGGGGGCGCCGTTTCGCGGATCGGATCTTCGGGGGACGGCGGCGCCGGCTGCGTCTCGTCCACCGGCGGTGCGGTGGGGTCGACCACCGGCGGCAGGCTGGGATCGATCGGCGGCGGCAGCATCGGGTCGGTGGGCGCCGGATCCACCATCGGCGCGGGTTCGGGGGCGGGTTCGCTTACCGGGGGCGACTCTGCGGCCGGGACTTCGTCCACGGTTGTGTAATCGGTGTTCGCGTCCTTGCAGGCGGCGAGCGACAGCGACATCGCAAGCGTGATCGCGGCAGTCAGTGCCAGACGTGGCATGCGCGGTTCCCCGTACTGAAGTGGACGCCAGTATCCGGGCGCGTTTGTCTGCAACGCGTCGTTTTATTGCTAAGACGGTGTGGAGACGACCGGCAGCAGTGCCCAGAACGGGACGCCCGCGGCGGCATGCTGCTTCGCTGCCTCGTCGAGGATGTCGAGCAGCGTGGCGAAGTCGTCGGGGGCGCCGTCGCGAAGGTCGCCGCTGTGGTCGAGCAGCAGCAGCATGCCGTGCCGCGCTGGCAGCCAGGACAGGTCGCCCAGGCAGTCGGCCAGCGCGTCCCAGTTTCCGCCGAACCACTCCGGAAACAGCAGGCCGTCGGCCATCGCCTCGAGCAGCGCGGGCTTGTCCTCGGCGTTTTCGAGGTTGATCGCGACCACGGCGAAGTCGAGCGCGGTCGCGGCCTCGACCAGCGCCGCGCGGTCGCGGGCATCGACGAAGTAGCTGCCGGCCTGGCTGGCATCGGCGAGCAGGGCACCGAGCTCGACGTCGGTCATGGCGTATCCCCCGTGCGCTCGAAGGCGCGGAAGCTGCCGTAGTGGTCGGCGGTGTAGTACCACTCGCGCGGCGGGTCGCCACCTGTGACGATGCGCCGCGCGCCGCGGTCGCGGGCGCCGGGGGTGGCCACGGTGTATTCGCGGTAATGGCCGCGTGGCTGCTGCGGCAGCAGGCGCTCGCGGTTCTGGAACACGCCGCCGTCCTGGCGATGCGGGAACGGCCCGCCGCGGTCGATCAGGGCGAGCGTTTTGAAGGCTTCCGGCGGGAGGAAGGCATGCGCCGGTGTGCGCGCCGGCGCGTCGCGCGCGCCGGTGGCCATGTTGCCGATGCCGTCGACGGCGACCTCGCGACCACCGTGGTCCACCACCTGCCACAACGCCACCAGGCACAGGGCTGCAGCAAGCCACACCCAGGTACTGCGTCGGTGTCGGCCCGCATTGCGGTTGACAGCCATGGCCGACTCCTCGACGGGAGGCCCGATGATGCCGCAATCGCGGCGTGCCCGCCCTTCAGCGGCGCGGAGTGCGTTCGGCGGTGCCGATGCGCGTCTCCACCCGCCGGAACAGCGCCAGCACCACCACGCACAGCAGCGACGCGCCCAGCGCGAGGATGTAATGGCCGAGACCGGCGGCGATGCCGATGGCCGCGGCCATCAGCAGCGAGCTCGCGGTGGTGAGCCCGTGCACCTGGTCGGCGCCGCGCGCGCGCAGGATCGCACCGGCGCCGACGAAGCCCACCGCCGCCACCACCGACTCGATCAGCCGGCCCGGATCGATGCGCAGCAGGTCGCGGTAGTGCTCCTGCGCGAAGTGTTCGGCCACCACGTCGCCCAGCCCGACGATCAGCGCGGCGGCGCCGGCGATCATCATGTGCGTGCGCAGCCCCGCCGCATGGCGGCCCATCTCGCGTTCGATGCCGAGCACGCCGCCCAGCGCCATGGCCGCGGCCACGCGCACCAGGATCCACAGTTCATCGCTTGCCCAGGCGTCCATTGCGCGACCTCGTTGCTCGAGTGAGCGGTGATGGAAACGCAGCGCGGGTCGGTTGGCCGTGAATGTCGCGTGCGGGGCGTACAGGTGGCGATGCCTACAATCCGCCGAGGCCATTACGGAGCGTCCGATGCGCATCATCCCCACACTGCTTTCGCTGCTGCTGGTCCTGCAGCCGGCGTGCGCACAGGTGGCGCAGCCAGCGCAGCCCGCGCCTCCCGCGGGTGGCGCAACCGCCGCCATGGTCGTGCCCGAGCCCGTCTCGACATCGGCACCGGCCCCCGCTGCCGCGCAACCTGCCGCGAGCGAAACCGACTTCGCCCATTTCCGCAGCTGCATGGCCGGCCTGCGTGCCAGCGCGGCGGGCAAGGGTGTCGACGCCGCCAGTTTCGACCGCTTCACTGCGGGCCTCGCGCCCGACATGACCGTGCTGCCGCTGCTCGACCAGCAGCCGGAGTTCACCACGCCGATCTGGGACTACCTGGCCGCGCTGGTCGACACGCAGCGCGTGGCCGATGGCCAGGCGATGCTCGCCGAACACGCCGCCACGCTGGCCCGCGCGCAGGCGACACATGGCGTGGACCCGGCCACGGTGGTCGCGGTGTGGGGCGTGGAGAGCGATTACGGCAGGAGCTTCGGCAAGCGTCCGCTGCTGGTGTCGCTGGGCACGCTGTCGTGCTTCGGGCGCCGGCAGGCGTTTTTCCAGGGCGAGTTCATCGCCACGCTGCAGCTGCTGGCCGCGGGCGACCTGAGGGATCCCGGCATCACCGGCTCCTGGGCAGGCGCGTTCGGGCATACGCAGTTCATGCCCAGCACCTACCAGCGCATCGCGGTGGATTTCGACGGCGACGGACGCCGCGACCTGGTGGGCAGCATTCCGGACGCGCTGGGTTCCACGGCGAACTACCTCAAGCGCGCCGGCTGGCGCAGTGGCGAGCCCTGGGGCTACGAGGTGGCACTGCCGCAAGGCTTCAATGCCGCGCTCGCCGGTCGGACAAACCGCAAGCCGCTGTCGGAGTGGCAGGCGTTGGGCGTCAGGCGAATCGACGGCCGCGCCATCGACGGCGTGCCCGCGGACGCGCGCGCCGCAGTGCTGCTGCCGGCCGGTACCAGCGGGCCGGCGTTCGTGGTGTTCAAGAACTTCGACGCGATCTATTCGTACAACGCGGCGGAGAGCTACGCGCTGGCCATCGCCCACCTCGCCGACCGCCTGCGCGGCGGCGGCGTGTTCGCCACGGCCTGGCCGACGGATGACCCGGGCATCGGGCGCGCCGAGCGCCGCGAACTGCAGCAGCAGCTGCTGGCGCGCGGGCATGCGATCGGCGAGGCGGACGGCATGGTCGGCACGCTGACGCGGCGCGCGATTGCCGCCGAGCAGGCGCGGTTGGGCTTCACGCCGGTCGACGGACGCCCGGGGCTGCGCATCCTGGTGGCGCTGCGCGCGGAGAAGACGCCGCCGACGCCCTGAGCCGGCGATGCCAGCGCATGGCCGCGGCGGCTGCAGCGGCAGCGCACTGGCGCGTGCTCACGGTTGCTTCCAGCGGAACACGTCCTCCACGCCAACCCCGAACGCGCGCGCGATGCGGAACGCGAGCTCCAGCGACGGCGCGTAGCGGCCCGCCTCCAGCGCGAGGATCGTCTGCCGCGTGACCTGGCAGGCATCGGCCAGCTGCTGCTGGGTCATCTCGCCATGCGCCAGGCGCAGGCGGCGGATGTCGTTTTCAAGCGGTGTCCCGGCCATGCGTCAGCCCCGCGCCCGCGACGCGCGAATCACCACCGGTCCCGCCAGTACATCACCGCGATCGCCGCGCACTCGACCAGCCAGCCGAGCATCAGCACCAGCACCAGCAGGTTGCCGATCACGAAGTGCGTGGCCCACGCCAGCCGGTCCGGCGGCGAGATGCCCAGCAGCACCGCGACCACGATCACGCCGCCGATGAGCGCATGGCGCCCCCAGGCCGCGCCGCGGGTCTCGATGGCGCGGTCGCGCTCGTCCTCCTGCACGCGGTCCTTCCAGCGCGAGGCCATCAACCGCCCCAGCACGCTCCACGCCACCAGCAGCAGCACCAGGTTGGTGGCCACGCGCCGCGACTGCGCCAGCTCGCCGAGGCGGAACACCTCGGCGTGCGAGAGGAAGTAGAGCGTGGCCGCCAGCATGAAGGCGAATCCGATCCACGCGCGCCATTCGCCGGGCGACACGCCCTGCTCGAACTCGCCGCGTGGAACCGCAGACACCGCGTACAGCGCCAGCCACGTGCAGCCGACCAGCAGGGTCATGCCGATACCGCCGATGTCGTGGCCGAACACCCGTCCGCTGCCCAGCAGCAGCCAGAAGCCCGTGCCCGCCACCGCAAGAAGCCCGATCCATCCCCAACGCCCGATGCTCACAACGCCCTCTCCCTTGGCTCGATGTAAAACATTCTTTACATCGGGTGGGCGTCATGTCAAATGCTTTTTACATCCGGACAGGGCGGGCCATGCCGTCCGGGGAGCACAATGCAGGCCTTCTGCAGAAACGGATGACGCCCATGGCGCGTGTAGCTGGTCTCCTGGTGGTCGCACTTGCGCTTGCCGCGTGCGCCGTCCCCGCGCCGCGCGACGCGGCGGCAGACGCCGCTGCAGGCGCGCCGGTCGCCGCGGTCAGCAGCGACAACCTGGCCGCGCACCTGCGCGCGCTGGCGTCCGATGAATTCGAAGGCCGTGCGCCGAATACCCCGGGCGAGGACAAGACCGTCGCCTGGATCAGCGCCGAGTTCGAAAAGGCCGGACTTGTACCGGCGGGCGACAACGGCGGCTGGACGCAGGCGGTGACGCTGGAGCGCAGCGAAATCGATGGCCCGGTCAGCGCCTCGTTCAACGTCGCCGGCCGCACCCGCGCGCTGGCCAACGGCGACGACATCGCGTTGGAAACCCTGCACCCCGCCGGCAGCGTGGCCATGCGCGAGGTGCCGCTGGTGTTCGCCGGCTACGGCGTCACCGCGCCGGAGCTCGGCTGGGACGATTACGCCGGCATGGATGTGCGCGGCAAGGTCGTGGTGGTGCTGGTCAACGATCCGGATTTCGAGACCGCGCCGGGCAAATTCGGCGGGCGCGCCATGACCTGGTACGGCCGCTGGGCCTACAAGTACATCGAAGCCGCCAGGCGCGGCGCCGCGGGCGTGCTGATCGTGCACGAGACCGCGCCGGCCGCGTATCCGTGGACCACCGTGCGCAACGGCCGCGCCGCGCCGCAGTTCGACATCGTGCGCAGCGATGCGGCCACCTACCACCTGCCGGTGCGCGGCTGGATCCAGCGCGAGGTCGCGACGCGCCTGTTCGCGGATGCGGGGCTCGATTTCGACACAGAGAAGCGCCGTGCGCAGCAGCCCGGCTTCGGCGCGCAGCCGCTCGGCGACGCGAAACTCTCTGTCGCGTTCAACGTGAAGCGCGACCGCATCACCAGCCGCAACGTGCTCGGCCTGCTGCCCGGCGCCACGCGGCCGGACGAGACCGTCATCGTCTCCGGGCACTGGGACAGCTTCGGCATCGGTGCGCCGGACGAGAGCGGCGACGCGATCATCAACGGCGCCGTCGACAACGCCACCGCGATCGCCTCGATGATCGAGATCGCGCGCGTCATGAAAGCCGGCCCGCCGCCGGCGCGCAGCGTGCTGTTCGTCGCGCTGACCGCGGAGGAGAGCGGGCTGCTCGGCGCCACCTGGTACGCGGCCAACCCGGCGCGGCCACTGGCGACCACCGCCGCCGCGATCAACATGGAGATGTGGAGCCCGGACGGGCCGACGCGCGACATCTCGAGCTGGGGGCTGGGCAAGGTGTCGCTGGAGCGCGACCTGCAGGCGGCCGCGCAGGCCGAAGGGCGCACGTACTCCTCGGATCCGAATCTCGAAGCCGGCTTCTTCTACCGCGCCGACCATTTCGCGTTCGCGCAGGCCGGCGTGCCGGCGATCACCGTGGGCCCTGGCATGGACCAGCTGGACGGCGGCGTGGAAGGCGGCAAGGCGGCGCGCGCGGACTACTTCGCCAAGCGCTACCACCAGCCCGGCGACGACTTCGACGCCAGCTGGGACATGCGCGGGCCGACCGCGGATACCGAAGTGGTGCTGCGACTGGTGCGCACGGTGGCGGATACCAGCGCGTGGCCCGCGTGGGACGACGGCAGCGAGTTCCGCGAGGCGCGCGAAAAGAGCGCATCGCAACGTGCGGCGCCATCTCCGCGCAGGTGAGCCTCAGTTGGCGGCGGCGGCAGCCGCGCGCGCGAGCCCGGTCACCACGCCCAGCGACGCGTCGCCACGCACGATCTCCACCCCCGGGAACACCTCGCCCACCAGCGCCGGCACATACGGCGAGCGCGACATGCCGCCGGTGAGGTAGACCACCTCCGGCGCCTCGCTCGCGCCGGCGCTGGCCTCGCGCAGCAGCGCGCGCAGCTGCGCCAGGAACGGCCGTTCGGCGGCGGCCGCCAGGTGCGTGCGGTCGATATCGCAGGCCAGCCCCGCCTCGATGTAGTCCAGGTCCACCCTCACCTGGTCGATGCCGCTCAGTTCGATCTTCGCCCGCTCCACCGCGCGGTTCAGGCGCACGGTGTTGCCGGCCTGCTGCAACGCCATCAGGCGCGCGCCGTAGGGCGCTTCAACTTCGTCGAAGATCGCCTTGTGGAAGTTGGCCTGCCGCTGCAGGTCCTGCACGTGGGATGCCTCGTAGTAGCGATGCACGGCCGTGCGGGTGACGTTCTTGCCGAACAGCGGCATGACGCCGCGCATGCTCAGCTCGAGGTCCACGTCGGTGCCGCCGACCGGCTCGCCCCAGGCGCCGTGGATCACCGGCGCCGGCGCGTCGCCGCCGACCAGGGCCAGCGCCATGTCGGTCGTGCCGCCGCCGATGTCGAGGATCATGGTGCGGCAGGCGCGCGGGCTGCGGCGGTGGAAGTCGTAGGCGGCCGCGGCCGGTTCTTCGAGGAACTCGACCGCCTCGAATCCGGCCGCGTGCGCGGCATCGGTGAGGATCTCCAGCGCCTGCACGCCGCCGGCTTCCTCCATGGAACTGCGGAAGCGCACCGGGCGGCCCATCACCGCCGCGCGCACCTCCGTGCCCAGCTGCGCCGAGGCCGTGGTGCGGATGTGGCGCAGCACGTGCGTGGCGATGCCCAGCAGCACGTCGCGCGCATGCGACTCGAGCTTGTAGCCGAGCATCGATTTCGGCGAGACCACCAGGTGGCCTTCGCCGGCCGCGAGGAACGCATCCACGGCCTCGTCGCCGTACAGCGCGTCATCCAGGTCGGCCCTGGCGTCCATGGCCTGGCGGACCTCGCCGGCCACCCAGTCGCGGCGCACGGCGGCGATCGCCGCGCGGCGGAGTTCGTCCTCGCCGCGCCTGCGCATGGTCGGGACCTGGGCCAGGGCGGCGTCGCGCTGGTGCACCGGCAGCGCCATGGCCGACTGCCGCAGGCGCTCGAGGCGCGCGATCTCGCGCGTCTGGTCGGCGCGCGCGCTGGTCATCCAGCGCGTCACCTCGTCCTGCAGCGCGTCGGTCAGCTCGAAGTGGTGGATGTCCGGCAGCCGCTGCGGAAAGAACGCCGTGGTGCGGAACTGCGCCTGGTCGCCGAAGCGGATCAGCTGCACCTCGCCGTCGACCACGGCCCCCGCGGCCGAGTAACTCGTGCCGAAATCGATTCCGATCCGCATGTCCAACGCCTGCCCATCCATCTACGCCCGCCATTGTGACGGCGCGGCGCCGCGATGCCGAGCGCCGGCCGCCGTTGTGGCGCGAGGTTTGTATGCTGGCAGCGCCCGGATGGACACCGCCATGCACCACGACGCCGCCAAACCCCACGCACCCTCCTGCGACCGCAACCGCGAGCCCATTCTCGCGGTCCTGCGCGAACACTTCGCCGGCAGCCGCCGCGTGCTCGAAATCGGCAGCGGCACCGGCCAACACGCCGTGCACTTCGCGGCCGCGATGCGGTGGCTCACTTGGCAAACCTCCGATGTCGCGGAGAACCTGCCCGGCATCCGCGCGTGGCTGGACGAGGCGCGCCTGCCCAACACGCCGCCGCCGCTCGCGCTCGACGTGCTGCAGTCGCCGTGGCCCGCGATCGACGCCGATGCGGTGTTCACCGCCAACTCGCTGCACATCATGGGCGTCGATGCGGTGGAGGCGTTTTTCCGCGGCGTCGCGCGGGTGCTCGCGGGCGCGCCCGGCGGCACGCTCGTGGCCTACGGCCCGTTCAACTACGCCGGCGCGTACACCAGCGACAGCAACCGCGACTTCGACGTGTGGCTCAAGGCCCGCGACCCGCGCTCGGGCATCCGCGATTTCGAGGTAGTCGACGCATTGGCCACCGCGGCCGGCCTGCGGCTTGCCGCTGACGTGGCGATGCCGGCCAACAACCGCTGTCTGGTGTGGCGCCGGCCCGCATCCGCGTGACGGCAGCCAGATCGGCAACCGGAAGCGCGGCGCACTGCGTTACCGGGGCGTGTTCATTCCAGGGGCGGCTCCGCACAGGCCGCCTTGCCAGTGCATAGGAACGCTTCGGCGGCCTGGCGCCGATCGGCCGGCAGTGCAGGCAGGCGTCGGACCAGTGCCGCACGGATTCCGTCCAGGCGGGTCTCGAGCAGGGTGGGGTCGCCGGAGTGCAGCCACCCCCAGCCCAGGCCGGCCAGGTCATCGCCGCGGACCAACAGCTCCGCAGCCGCGGCATCGGCTTCATCGTTGTGGCCGAGGCGGTAGAGCAACCCGAGCCCATGGACGCGCACATCGCTGTTTGCGTGTCCGACTGCGCGGCGTGCGATCAACAGGGTCTGGTCGTCCGCAAGCAGCGCGAGGTGGCCGTCCGCTTCTTCCTCGAGCCAGCGTGTGCCGTCCGCGGCCTCGACGCGGGAGAAAAAAGCATCGACCGCCGGGGTCGCGGTGGCACGGTTCGAGCAGGCGCTTCCGCACAGCGTCAACGCCATGGCCAATGTCAGCGCCATGGCGTTGACGCCGGGACGCATTGTTCGCGACCCCGGCTTCGTCACGTTCAAGCCGCCTGCACGATCCGCAGCGGATTGGCCCATTCGCGCAGCAGCTCCGCCTCGCGTGCCTTGGCCTTTTCAAGGTGTGCGTGCTTGACGTGGCCGTAGCCGCGGATGTGCTCGGGGATCGAGGCGATCTCGGCGGCCAGCGCGATGTTGCCGCTGTCCAGGCCGTCGAGCAGCCCGCCGACGGTGCGCACGTAGTCGTCGATCAGCGCGCGTTCCATGCGCCGCTCGTCGGTGTAGCCGAACACATCGAGCGCGGTGCCGCGCAGGCCGCGCAGCTTCGCCAGCACGCCGAACGCGGTCAGCATCCACGGGCCGAAGGCCTGCTTCTGCAGCTCGCCGTTTTCATTGCGCTTGGCCAACAGCGGCGGCGCGAGGTGGAACTGGAGTTTGTAGTCGCCCTCGAACTGCTGCTCCAGGCGGCGCTTGAACTCGCCGCTGGTGTACAGGCGCGCCACTTCGTACTCGTCCTTGTAGGCCATGAGCTTGAAGAAGTAGCGGGCCACGGCCTCGCCGAGGTCGGTGGCGCCGGGCGCGCGCACCTGTTCGGCGGCGCGGACCTTCGCCACGAAATCGGTGTAGCGGCGGGCGTACTTCGCGTTCTGGTAGCTGGTGAGGAACGCGCCGCGGCGCGCGACCAGCTCGTCGAGCGAGCGCGAGAGGCGGGCGTCGTCGAGCGGCAGGTAGGCGACCTGGTCGGCGCCGGACGGCAGGTGGCGCAGGTCGTCTTCCTGGCGCGCCGGCTTGGGCGCGCTGGTGGCGCCCCATTCGTTGCCTTCCCAGTCGCCGGGCGGCAGCGCGTCGAGCACGTGCGGGGTGGCTTCGGCGGTGGTGCGCGCGTTGCGCACGACGCCGGCGGCGTCGTACACCGCGTCCGGGTTCACCGCGGCCAGGCGGCCCCACGCGAACGCGGTGCGGTTCATTTCGACCGCGGCACCGTTCAACTCCACCGCGCGCATCAGCGACTCGAACGACAGCGGCACCAGGCCGCGCTGCCAGGCGTAGCCGAGCATGAACAGGTTGCTGGCGATGGCGTCGCCCATCAGCGCGTTGGCGAGCTGGGTGGCGTCGACCATGTGCAGCGCGGCGTCGGCGGCGGCGCCTTCGTCGGCGTCGCCGCCGAGTGCCTGGCGCACGGCGCTGGCGATGTCGGCGGCCGGGAACTGCATGTCCGGACGGGTGGTGAAGCTGCCCGGCATCGCCTCATGGCTGTTGAGCACGACCTGCGAACGGCCGGCGCGGATCTTCGACAGCGCCCAGTAGTCGTTGACCACCACCATGTCGCAGCCCAGCACCAGGTCGGCCTCGCCGGCGGCGATGCGCGAGGCGTGGATGTTGTCCGGCGCCTGCGCGATGCGGATGTGGGTGGTCACCGCGCCGCCCTTCTGGGCGAGCCCGGTCTGGTCGAGCACGGTGGAGCCGCGGCCTTCCAGGTGCCCGGCCATGCCGATCAGCGCGCCGATGGTCACCACGCCCGTGCCGCCGACGCCGGTGATCAGGATGTTCCAGGGCTGCGCGAGGTCGCTGGCGAACACCGGCGCCGGCAGGTTGGCCAGCAGCTCGGCGGCGTCGACCTTGCGGCCCTTGCGCGGCTTGCCGCCGAGCACGGTGACGAAGCTCGGGCAGAAGCCTTCGACGCAGCTGTAGTCCTTGTTGCAGTTGGACTGGTCGATCTCGCGCTTGCGGCCGAATTCGGTTTCCTTGGGCAGCACCGAGACGCAGAACGACTTCTTGCCGCAGTCGCCGCAGCCCTCGCACACCAGGGTGTTCACGAACACGCGCTTCTGCGGGTCCACCAGCTTGCCGCGCTTGCGGCGCCGGCGCTTTTCGGTGGCGCAGGTCTGGTCGAAGATCAGCACGCTGGTGCCCTTCACTTCGCGCAGGCGCTTCTGCACGGCGTCCAGCTCGCGGCGGTCGTGGAAGGTGACGCCGGCCGGGAAGATCGAGGGGTCGCTCCACTTCTCGATCTCGTCGGACAGCAGCGCGATCACCTCCACGCCTTCGCTCTTCACCTGGTGCGCGATCTGCGGCACCGACAGCGTGCCGTCCACCGGCTGGCCGCCGGTCATGGCCACGGCGTCGTTGTAGAGGATCTTGTAGGTGATGTTGACGCCCGTGGCGATCGACTGGCGGATGGCCAGCGTGCCGGAGTGGAAGTAGGTGCCGTCGCCGAGGTTCTGGAACACGTGCGGCGTTTCGGTGAACGGCGCCTGCCCCGACCAGGTGACGCCTTCGCCGCCCATGTGGGTGAAGGTGTCGGTGCTGCGGTCCATCCACGTAACCATGTAGTGGCAGCCGATGCCGGCCATCGCGCGCGAACCTTCCGGCACCACGGTGGAACTGTTGTGCGGGCAGCCGGAGCAGTAGTGCGGCACGCGCGGGAACTGCGCGCGCGGCAGCGCCAGCGCGCCTTCCTTCTCTTCCATCCAGCGCAGCACGTCGCGCATGTGTTCGGAATCATGGAAGCGCTGGATGCGGCGCGCGATCACCGCGGCGATCGTCGCCGGCGTGAGCTCGCCGGTGCTCGGCAGGATCCACTCGCCGGCCTCGTCGTACTTGCCGACGATGCTCGGCCGGCGGCCGCCGTCCAGGCCGAAGTCGAAGTTGTAGAACAGCTCCTTCATCTGGCTTTCGATGAAGGCGTGCTTCTCCTCCACCACCAGGATGTCCTCCAGGCCGCGCGCGAACGCGCGGATGCCCACCGGCTCCAGCGGCCAGGTCATGCCGACCTTGTAGACGCGGATGCCGAGCTCCGCGCAGGCGCGCGCATCCAGGCCCAGGTATTCCAGCGCCTGCAGCACGTCGAGGTAGCTCTTGCCGGTGGTCACGATGCCCAGCCGCGCGGCGGACGAATCGATCACCACGCGGTCGATGCCGTTGGCGCGCGCGAACGCCTGCGCCGCCTTCACCGCGTAGCGGTGCAGGCGCATCTCCTGGTCCATCGGCGGATCCGGCCAGCGGATGTTGAGCCCGCCCGGCGGCAGCTCGAAATCATCGGGAACGATGATCTGGCGCGCGAACGGATCCACCTCCACCGACGCCGAGGATTCCACCGTCTCGGCGATCGTCTTGAAGCCGATCCAGCGCCCGGTGTAGCGGCTCATCGCCCAGCCCACCAGGCCCATGTCGAGGATGTCCTGCACGCCGGCCGGGTTGAGGATCGGCATCAGCGCGCTGCTGAACTCGCCCTCCGAGCCGTGCGGCAGGGTGGACGAGCGGCAGGCGTGGTCGTCGGCGGCCAGCGCCAGCACGCCGCCGTGCTTCGAGGTGCCGGCGGCGTTGGCGTGCTTGAACACATCGCCGGAGCGGTCCACGCCCGGGCCCTTGCCGTACCACATGCCGAACACGCCCTCGACCTTGGCGCCCGGGAACAGGTTGGTCTGCTGCGTGCCCCAGACCATGGTGGCGCCGAGATCCTCGTTGAGGCCCGGCTGGAAGCGCACCTGCGCGGATTCCAGGTGCTTGCGCGCGCGCCACAGCTCCAGGTCGAAGCCGCCCAGCGGGCTGCCGCGGTAGCCGGAAATGAAGCCGGCGGTGTCCAGCCCGGCGGCCTGGTCGCGCAGGCGCTGCATCATCGGCAGGCGCACCAGGGCCTGGACCCCGGACAGATAAATACGCCCACTGGTGCGGGTGTACTTGTCCTCGAGGCCGTAGTCGTGGTCGGTCACGCCGTGGGTCAGGCCCAGGTTGGCGGACGCGGGCGAGGAAAGTTCGGCGGTGCTGGTCATGGCGGGCCCTGGGGGCTGGCGGCGGCGCGGCCGCAGGCGGGGAACGCGTCGGGACGCGCGGGTTGGAGCGGCGCGGATTCTATCAGTGGGGCCAAATCGTGATGCAGCGTTAACAGTTGCGGGCGGACAGTGCTCCTCCGGTGCCGTGGTCCGGCACAGCGGAGCCCCGGGGGCAGGCATGGCCAGTGGCCAGGCAGTCGACTACCGGCAGGACAGCGGCGCATGGGCGCGCCGGTTCAACCACGCCCTGGTCTCGCTCGCGCGCCAGGTCTGGACCGAGCAGTGCAGCCTCGACAATGCGCTCGCGCAGATCTGCGAGGCCGCCGCCGCCACCCTTGATGTCGCCCGCGTCAACGTCTGGCGCCTGCATGCCCGCCAGGGCGTGCTGCGCTGCGTGCACGCCTACGACCGCGTCACCGGGGTGCACAACCCGCCGGGTTATGACGAAGCCTTCGACGCCGACTCCGAGTACGGCGCGCAGCTCGACAAGGCGCGGGTGATCGATGCAGCCGACGTGCTGCGCGACGCGACGCTGTCGGCCTCCAACGCCGTGCTCGGCGAGTACCTCACGCGCCACGGCGTCGTCTCCCTGCTCGACGCGCCCATCCGCAGCGAGGGCGAACTGCTTGGCGTCGTCTGCCACGAGCACGTCGGAAAACCGCGCACCTGGAGCACCGAGGACGAGGCGTTCGCGGCCAGCATCGGCGACTTCGTGGCGATGGCCTACGAGATCCAGCGCCGCCGCGACGCCGAGCGCCGCCTGCGCTACCTGGAGCTGCACGACGCGCAGACCAACCTCCCCAACCGCGACCACCTGCTCGAGGTCGCGCACAGCGCACTGCGCCCGGCGCACGGCGAGGAGGCCAGCGTGGCCGCGATCCACGTGCAGGTGGAGCACGATGGCGCCAGCCGGCAGGACGCGCTGGTGGCGGCGGCGATGGCGCTGCGCGGCGGCCTCGGCAATGACGCCACGCTGGCGCGGGTGCGCGATGACGGCTTCGCGCTTGTGCCGCGCCGGCCGCTGCGCGAGTCCGAGGCGCTCGACTTGGCCGGCCGCTGCGTGTCGCTGGTCGAAGAGGCGGCCGGTGCCGGCGGCACCCGCGCGGCGGCCGGCATCGCGTTCTCGCGCGACCTGGCGTCGCCCTCGGCGGACATCCTGTTGCGCAACGCCGAACTCGCCAGCCAGCGCGCGCGCGCGCTCGGCATGCTCAACCGTTGCGAAGTGTTCGACGCCGGCCGCCACGGCGAGCTGGTGGTGCGCATGCGCCTGGAACGCGCGCTGCGCGATGCCTATGAGCAGGGCCACCTGGACCTGCACTACCAGCCGGTGGTGGACCTGGCGGACGGCCGCATCCGCGGCGCCGAAGCGCTGCTGCGCTGGCGCGACGAGCGCGGTGGCTGGCGCCCCTGCAGCGAGTTCATCGACGTCGCCGAACGCTCGGGCCTGATCGTCCGGCTCGGGCGCTGGGTGCTGCTGGAAGCCTGCATGGCCGCGGCGGCGTGGCCGGGGGCCGACCTGCAGGTGGCGGTGAATGTCTCGGCCCGGCAGTTCGAGCAGCCCGGGCTGGTGACCAGCGTGGCGCAGGCGCTGCAGGTGTCGGGGCTGGCGGCGGTGCGGCTGACGCTGGAGCTGACCGAAACCGTATTGCTTCACGACGCCGACATCGCCAGCGAGACCCTGGCCCGGCTGCGGGCGCTGGGGGTGCGGATCGCGCTCGACGACTTCGGCACGGGCTATTCCTCCCTGGCGCGGCTGAAGCGCCTTCCGATCGACTGCCTGAAGATCGATCGCAGCTTCGTGGCCGGCCTGCCGGACGACCGCCGCGACCAGGCGATCGTGTGCGCGATCGTCGGCATCGCCCGCGAAATCGGCCTGGACGTTGTGGCCGAGGGCGTGGAGAACGAGGCGCAGGTCACCGCGCTGCTGGGCTGCGGGTTGACGCGTGGCCAGGGCTACCATTTCGGGGCTGCGATGCCGGACCTGATCCTGCGCGGGCATCTCGCCGGCTGAGACGTCGCTGGTCGGCCCCCGGGGCAGCCGTTACCATGCGCGCGGGGACACGGGGACCCCGTCAGAGGTTGCTGGCCATGAAATGCACCATCGGACGCCTGTCGGTCGCCATGCTGCTCGCGCTGCTGCCGATCGCGGTTTCGGCGCAGACGCTGCCCAAGCCCAAGGAATTCTATTTCGAGGACGATGCGCAGGTGACGCGACCGCTGGTGCTGCATGCCGGCAACGACGACGCCACCGTGCAGAAGCTGCTCGATGTCCGCAGCCGCAGCCGTGGCCGTCGCGAGGCCGATCTCGCCACCGCGCAGCTCGCCCACCTGTCGTATGCCGCCGGCAACACCGAAACCGGCGCCGCGCTCTATGCCCAGGCATTGGCGGCTGCCGGCCCCAGCCGCACCCGGCCCGCCGTGCACTGGAACCATGGCTGGGACCTGTACCGCGCCGGTGACCCCGCCGCGGCGCTGGAGCAGTGGCGCATGGCCGGCATGGAGCGCATGAAGGGACCGTCGTGGCTGCCGCCGACCGTGGCGCTGGCGCTGTGGTCGCTGGATCGGCGCGAAGAGGCGGTGCGCTGGTATGCCGCCGCGGTGCGCACCGAGCCGGGGCTCTGGCAGTCGCCGGACCTGGCGCGGCTGCTGCCGGACTGGCGCGACGAAGACCGCGCGCTGCTGGCCGAAGTGGCCGCGGCATGGCGCGCGGCGCCGCCCGCCTGGCCGTGACCGGAGACCGTTCCCGCCGCGCGACGTAGAGTGGCGGTTTCGCTCCCGGTGCGCCGCATGCTTCGTCCATTGTTCGTCTCGCTTGTCGCTGTCGGCCTGGTGCTGCCGGCCACCGCCGCCGACCGCGTCACCGGCCAGGCCTTCGCCACGCGCAGCGAGGTGTACGCGCCGCACGCGATGGCCGCCACCTCGCACCCGCTGGCCACGCAGGTCGCCCTCGACGTGATGAAGGCCGGCGGCTCCGCGGTGGACGCGGCGATCGCCGCCAACGCCGCGCTGGGGCTCATGGAGCCGACCGGCAACGGCATCGGCGGCGACCTGTTCGCCATCGTCTGGGATCCGACGACGCGCAAGCTGCACGGCTACAACGGCTCCGGACGCTCGCCGAAGGCGCTCACCTTCGCCGAGTTCGAGCGCCGCGGCCTGAAGGACATCCCCCCGCACGGACCGCTGCCGGTGACGGTGCCCGGCACGGTCGACGGCTGGTTCGCGCTGCATGGCCGCTTCGGCCGGCGCACGATGGCCGAGAACCTCGCGCCCGCGATCCGCTACGCACGCGAAGGCCACCCGGTGCACGAGGTGATCGCCTACTACTGGGACCGCTCGGTGCCGCGGCTCTCGAAGTGGCCGGGCTTCAGCGAACAGTTCACCGTCGCGGGCGGGCCGGGCGAAGGCCGCCGCGCGCCGCGCACCGGCGAGACCTGGAAGAACCCCAACCTGGCCGACACGCTGCAGCAGATCGCCGACGGTGGCCGCGACGCGTTCTACAAGGGCGACATCGCGCGCACCATCGGTGCGTACTTCGCGGCCAACGACGGCTTCCTGGCGTACGAGGACCTCGTCGCGCACGTGGGCGAGTGGGTCGAGCCGGCATCCACCAACTACCGCGGCTACGACCTCTGGGAGCTGCCGCCCAACGGGCAGGGCATCGCCGCGCTGCAGATCCTCAACCTGCTGGAGCCGTACGACCTGAAGTCATACGGATTTGGCAGCCCCGAGCACGTGCACCTGTTCGTGGAAGCCAAGAAGCTCGCCTTCGCCGATCGCGCGCGCTGGTACGCCGATCCCGCGTTCCATCCGGCGCCGGTGGAGAAACTGATCTCCAAGGACTACGCCCGCGAGCGCGGCAAGCTGATCTCGATGGAGCGCGCGCTGCGCGAGGTGCAGCCGGCCACGCCGGCCGAGCTCGACGAGGGCGACACGATCTACATGACCGTCGCCGATGCCGACGGCATGATGGTGTCGCTGATCCAGTCGAACTACCGCGGCATGGGCAGCGGCATGGCGCCGCCGGGGCTGGGCTTCATCCTGCAGGACCGCGGCGAGCAGTTCGTGCTGGGTGACGCCACGCATCCCAATGCCTACGCGCCGGGCAAGCGCCCGTTCAACACCATCATTCCCGCGTTCGTGACGAAGGATGGCAAGCCGTGGCTGTCGTTCGGCGTGATGGGCGGCGCGATGCAGCCGCAGGGGCATGCGCAGATCCTGATCAACCTGATCGACTTCGGCATGAACCTGCAGGAGGCCGGTGACGCGCCACGCATCCAGCACGACGGCAGCACCGAGCCGACCGGGCAGGCGACGGTGATGAGCGACGGCGGCGAAGTGGATCTCGAGACCGGCTTTCCGTATGCGACCGTGCGCGAACTGATGCGCAAGGGCCACAGCGTGCGCTTCGCAGACGGCCCCTACGGCGGCTACCAGGCGATCATGGTCAATCCGCACGGTGGCTGGGTCGGCGCCAGCGAATCGCGCAAGGACGGGCAGGCCGCCGGCTACTGAACGCGGGTTGCGTCGCATCGCCGGCACTCGCGCGGGCACTGCGCGGGCGCCGGTATGCTGCGGACCATCGATCCCGCTGATGGAGCCGCGCATGCGCATCCGACTTCTGTTGCCCGTCCTGCTGTCCACGGCGCTTGCCGTCCCTGCCTTCGCGCAGTCACCGGCGCCACGGGAGCCGAGCGAACAGGAGATGCAGCGTGCGCAGCAGGGCGCGGAGGCGTGGCAGGCCTACCTGCGGCGCGTGGCGAAGGCGGTGGGGCGCTCCGACGGCGCGCGCGACCTCGCGCTGGCGGCGCTGCTGGAAGCACAGGCGCGCCCGCACGACGCGGCCGACGAAAGCGGCCTGGATCCGGAGCGCTGGCACGCGGAAGCCGCCGCCAAGGGCGCGGGTGACCTGATCACCCAGCAGCTGCTGTTGGCCGCGGCGATGGTCGGCGACGACCAGGCGCTCGGCAACGCCGCTGCGCGCCGCTGGCAGGCGCTGTCACCAGGCAACCTGGCGCCGCTGATGCACCTGGGCCTGGACATGGACGCGCTGCTGGATGCCGCGACGCGCGCCAGCCGCAACGCGCCCGAGCCGTATCCGTTGCAGCGCTGGGCGGCCGGCGTGATGCGCCGTCATGCGCCGACCGCTGCCGAGTGGGCGGCGTTCGGCGAAGGCGCGAAGCCCTCGGCCGACGTCAATGCGGCGGTGTGGTCGTCTTCGCTCTCCGTGCTGCTGCCGGATTACCAGCCGGTGCTGCGCGCCTGCGCCGGCCGTGCGCCGGGCGCGGCCGCCCGCGCCGACGCCTGCCGGCACATCGCCGGCCTGCTGCTGGCGGGTCCGCAGACGGTGCTCGACGAACGCATCGGCCTGTCGCTTGCGCGCGCGCTGGCGGCCAGCCCGGCCGAAATCGCCACGCTCGATGCGCGCCGCCGCGGCGTGGACTGGCGCCTGGAACAGATGGCGGAGCTTGCGAAGCAGGACGACGGCCCCGGTGGCGCGGCCGCGTTCGCGCGCCTGCTCGCCGACACGTCGGTGACGAGCGAAGACACCATGGCGCGGCGCATGCTGGCCGAAGCCGGCGTTCCCGCCGAACCGCCGGCCAGCTGGCAGGCGCCCTGGCAGCGACGCTGACGCGCGCGGTCAGCCGCGCGGCTTGACCGCGACGCCCTTGGCGCCCAGCAAGGCGTCGATCTTCTCCAGGTCGCGGCGGGTGGCGACGTCGAGCAACATCGGGTCGCCGCTGTACAGATAGTCCTGGAACGTCGCGCCGGTGCGGTCGGTGGCGCGCGGATCCGCGCCGCCCTCGAGGAAGCGCAGCACCGCGCCGGAATCCTTCACCAGTGCCGCCTGGTGCAGCGGCGTGGTGCCGTTGCGGTCGGCCACGTCCAGCCGCGCGCCGGCGCCCAGCAGCACGCGGATGTTGTCCTCGCTGCCGGCGCGCAGGGCGTCGAACAGCGGCGTGGCGCCGGTGACGGTGTTGGGCGTATCCGGCGACATGCCGTGCTCCAGCAGCGCTTCCAGCCAGCCCGGGGTCTTGCCCATCGCCGCCAGGTGCAGCGCGGTGCGCCCGTCCTGGTCGCCGCGTGCGGGGTCGGCGCCGAGCGCGAGCAGCAGGCGCACCGCGCTGCGGTCGCCGCGCTTCATCGCCCACTGCAGCAGCGGCTGGCCCTTGTCGTCGACCGCGTCGGGGTTGGCGCCGGCGGCGAGCAACTGGCGCGCGAGCGCTTCGTCGTCGCGCAGCACGGCGTCGGCGAACTGCGCATTGCCGGGGTTGGCGAAGGACTTGCCTGGGTTCACGTCTGTCCCTTGCCGGGCACAGCCGGCGGTGGAGGCGAGCATCAGCGACATGGCCAGCAGCACGCGCATGCCGCGTCGCGCCTTCCATGGGGAAGGCAGCTGCGGTGCGTGCGTGCGGGGCGTGTCGGACATGCGGACCACGGTACTACGGCGGGGTCGCACCCTGTCTACCGGATCAGAACCACTTCAGCGGGTTGAGCTTGTCGCTCACCCACTGCGCGCCGTCGGTGACAGCCTGGCCGACGTCGCCGGCCACGTCGGCGATGACCTCGACGCCATCGCCGAGCACATCGGTCACGGTGTCGACCACGTCACCGAACGTGTCGGCGACATCGCTCACCACTTTGCCGGTGCCTTCCACGAAGCCGGCCACGGCGTCGAGCGGCGCGTCGAGGCCGGTGGCGTCACCGATATCGCGCAGCAGGCCGCCGCCGGCATTGGCGAGGTTCTGCACGGTGTCGCCAGCCAGGCCCAGCGCGCCGTCGGCAAGGTCGCCGACGCTGTCGACGGCGAAGTCGAGCACGTCACCAACGACTTCAAGACTGCCTTCGACCAGCTTGCCCTCGGCGAACGCGCCGTTGCCGGTGCTCACGAAGCCATCGACCATCTCGCTGCCGTTGCTCCACAGGTCGCCGACCACGTTCTCGCCCTGGCGGATGACGCTGCCGAGCTGGTTGAGGCTGTACTCGCCGATGCGCTCCACGCCGTCGCGGAGGATGTTGCCGCCCACGCCGATGGTGGTGTCGAGGACGTCGCCGCCGGCATCGAGCAGTTTGTCGGCGGCCCAGCCGATCGCCGGGTCGCCGGTCGCGGTGAAGAACCGGTTGGCGAGGTCGCCGAGGCCGTCGAGGCCCTGGTTGACGAGGCTGCCGGCCTGTTCGGACAGGCTCGGGCGTGTGGCCGGGTCGTAGGCGGTGTTCTGCTGCAGGGCGTCGACGTAGGAGGCGCCATCGCCGCCACCGCCGTGCAGCCCGACCAGATCGACCACCCCGGCCGGCGGGTCGACGCGCAGCTCGTGGCCGACCGCGTTGGGCGGCGACATGCCGAGGATCGGGATGATGGGCAGGTCCTGCTGCGCGCCGTTCAGCGGATCGCCGTTGACGATGTAGCGGCGCAGCTGGCCGCTGTCGGCGGCATCCTGGCGCACCGCGTTGGGGTTGAAGCCCAGCGATTCGAGGGTCTGGTCGCTGAGTCCGGCCGCGTTGAAGGTCACGCCGGTGGTGCCGGTGGCGAGGGCCGCGGCGCTCGCCAGGCCGCCGCCGAGCGAGTGCCCGGTGAACACCACGTTGCCCTCGCCCAAGGCGCGCAGCGCAGCCTCGCCCAGGGCCACGGCGTCCTTGTACTGGCCGGTCTCGAAGCCGAGGCCCTGCAGGCCGTTGTCGTCGGCGTCGCCGGAGGGCGACAGGCCCCAGTCGTCGGTGCCGCGGTAGGCGACCACGTACTCGCCCTGCGCGTTCTGGTAGATCGCGGCGTCGAAGCCCTCGGAGGTGCTGAGCAACGCCGGGTCGATCGGGATCTCGTTGCCTTGCGCGTCGACCAGCGAGGTGCCGTCGGCGCTCGGCTCGAGCCGCGTCCAGCCCGCCTCGGCGAGCGCTGCTTCTGTCTTCGGGTTGTCGGCCGCGTAGACGTCGTTGGCCATCATCGCCAGCTGCAGGTCGGTCTCCGGCTGCGGCGTGGTGCCGCGGACATCCGCGGCGAAACTGCCGTCACCCCTGGGGTAGCTGTCGGCCACTTTCTGCAGCTGCGGCGGTGCCAGCAGGCCGGCGGCGAGGCGGTCGTCGAAGCGCAACGGCTGGAGGTAGGACTGCTGGCTGGCGACGTCGAGGCTCATGGCCGACTCCCTGGATCGATGCCACGAGACTAGCCACCGGGCGTACAGGCGCCAGCTGGGAGTGACCCTAGAGCGTCGCTCCGCGAGCCGCCCGCGGCCCGGCGCCCGCGTGCGGTACCGGCTTCGCGTCCGATGATTGCGCGTGCGCCAAGCCGGGCCCGCCGGTGTACCCTCGACGTCCGACTTGGCGGAACGTGACCGGGGTACGGATGAAGACGGTGCTGGTGGCGAGTTCCAAGGGCGGCGTGGGCAAGACCACGATCGCCTCCCATCTCGCCGCGCACGCGGCGCTGTCCGGCCAGCGGACCGTGATCATCGATGCCGACCCGCAGCGCTCGTCCACGCGCTGGGCGGAGCGCCGCGTTGGCCTGGACAGCGCCGTGCTGCCGGTCGCCGGCGCCAGCCGCCAGCGCGCGGCCTGGAACTCGCTGCCCGCCGACACCCAGCGCGTGGTGATCGACGCGCCCGCCGGTGCCATGGCCGGCGACCTCGAGAACTGGCTGGAGCATGTCGACTCCGTGGTGGTGCCGGTGCTGCCGTCGGCGCTCGACCTGGACGCCACGGTGCCGTTCCTGGATTCGCTTGCCAGGCACCCGCGCGTCCGCCGCGGGCAGCTGCGCGTCGGTCTGGTGGCCAACAAGCTGAAGCCCTGGACCAACGCCTCGCAGGCGATGCTCGACCTGCTCGGGCAGTGGCCGTACCCGGTGGTCGCCAGCCTGCGCGACAGCCAGGCCTACGTGATGCTGGTCGGCCTGGGCAAGAGCCTGTTCGACTACCACTCCGCCCAGGTGCGCGATCACCAGGAGGATTGGGATCCGTTGCTGAAATGGGTGCGCAAGGCCTGAACCGGGCACCGCGCCAGTGAACCACCAAGGGAGTGCCTCGTGAGGGAAATCGTGCTGTTGCGCCATGCCCACGCCGAACAGGCGGGTCCGGGCCAGAACGACGTCGACCGGCCGCTGTCCGCGGAGGGTCTGGCCGAGGCCGAGGCCGCCGGCTGCTGGTTGCGCGACCACGGCCTGGTACCCGACCTCGTGTTGTGCTCGCCCTCGCGCCGCACGCGCGAGACGCTGGAAGCGGTACTGGGGGTGGTCGGCTACGTCGACCAGCGCCTGGAGCCGGCAATCTATGACGCTTCGGCGGGCACCCTGGCGACCGTCGCCGACCGCCACCGCGAGGTCGACCGCCTGCTGGTGGTCGGCCACAACCCGGGGCTCGAGCGGTTGGCGGCCCTGCTGCACAGCGGCCAGTCGGGCGAGTACCGCGGCATGCCGCCCGGTGCGATCGCCGTGCTGCGGCTGCCGGCCGAAGCCGAGGTGGAGCCCGGCGTGGCCAGTCTTGTCGACTTCTGGTGGCCGTGAGGCGTGCCCTTGCACGCGCCTGGATCGCCGTCGCCGCCGCCGTCCTGCTGGCGGCGCCGTCGCATGCCGGTCGCATCGATCGGTCGGCATCCGAGATCGGCTTCACCCTGACCACGCGCTGGGGACAGACGCTGCGTGGTCGTTTTCCGGAATACGAAGGTGAGTTCAAGGTCCTGGAGGACGGGCGTCGCCAGGTGCGGCTGTGGCTGTCCGCGGCCGATGTCCGGATCATCGGCAACGTCCGCTACACGCGGCTGACCCGCGGCAGCGGGTTCTTCGACGCCGAGCGATACCCGCGCGTGACATTCGTGTCCGAACCCTACGACGATATCCTGCTGCGCGATGGCGGCGTATTGATGGGCACCCTGGTGATACGCGACGTGCAGCGGCTGGAAACGTTCACGGTCCTACCGGCCGAGTGCCCGCGACCGGGGCGCGACTGCGACGTGGTCGCCACCGGGGTCATCGACCGTGCCGACTACGGCATGGACCGCTGGAACTTCGCGCTCGCCCCCGAGGTCCGGTTCGAGCTGCGCATCCGCATCCGGGGTGGCGACGCGTGAATCCGCTGATCCGCGTGCTGGCCCTGGCGGGAGCGCTGGCGGCGGGCGCCTGCGCGACGCTGTCGCAGGAGCAGCGGGATGCCGCGACGCGCATTGCCGTCGAGGCGCAGCCGGTGGTCGTGGACTGCATGGCCGACGACGCCTGTGCCACGACCTCCGCGCTGCGCGAGCTCGGCACGCAGGCTGTCGCGGCCAGCACGCCGGATGCGCCGCGCCACCATGCACTGATCCTCGACTACGGCCAGGACGCGCTGCTCGCGCGACTGAGCCTGATCCGCTCGGCGCAGCGCACGCTCGACGTGCAGACCTACATCTTCGACGAGGACGATGCGGGCCACCTGTTCCTCGACGAGATGCTGGCCGCCGCGCGCCGCGGCGTGCGCGTGCGCGTGCTTGTGGACCAGCTGTCGGCGCTGCGCCGGGTGGAGACGCTGGCCGCGCTCGCCGGCGCGCACGCCAACTTCGAGATGCGCATCTACAACCCGGTGCTGGGGCGCGCACGCATCAGCTATCCGCAGTACGTGCTGGCCGCGGCCTGCTGCTGGCGGCGCCTCAACCAGCGCATGCACAGCAAGCTGCTGCTGGTGGACGGCATGGTCGGCATCACCGGCGGCCGCAATTACCAGAACAGCTATTACGACTGGGATCCGGTCTACAACTTCCGCGACCGCGACCTGTTCGTGGCCGGGCCGGTGGTTGCCGACATGGCCGCCAACTTCGAGCAGTACTGGGTGGCGCGGCTGACGCGCACGCTGCCGGGACTGTCCGACGTCGGCCGCGCGCTGCTGCGCGGCGGCGTGCCGTCGCTTCCGCACGCACCCTTCGACCTCCCCGACCGCGTGCAGCGCATTTCCCGCGATGCCGATGACCAGGGCCTGGTCGCAGAGCTCGCCGCGTATGCGCTGCCGGTGGCCGGGGTCGGGTTCATCGCCGACCCTCCGCAGAAGCACCGGCGCAACTACGAGGGCGTGGCGCCGTCCACCCGTGGCCTGCGCGAGCTGATCGACGGCGCCAAGGAGGAAGTGCTGCTGCAGACGCCGTACCTCGTGCTTTCGCCGCCAGCGCAGGCCCAGTTCCGCGAGCTGCGCCTGCGCGATGCGCCGCCGCGGGTGGTGGTGTCGACCAACAGCCTTGCGGCGACCGATGCGTTCATCACCTATGCGCTGTCGTACAAATACAAGCGCCGCTTCCTGCGCGAGTTCGGCTTCGAGATCCACGAGTTCAAGCCGTTTCCACAGGATGCGCCGATCGATGTCGAGGCCACCGGCACGGTCGACATCGCGTGGGACGCGAACGGCAACGCGGTGGTCGGCGGCCGCCGCGGCCGGGCGGCCGGCGTCGACGGCAGCCAGGGGGGCGGGGGGCGCGCGACGCGGCCGCTGGCGCGCGAATACTCGGCGTTGCGCTGGTCCGGATTCTCCGCCCACGAGCCGGTGCCGCTGGAACGCGGCGGCGTGCGCTTCGGCCTGCACGCCAAGTCGCTGGTGATCGACGAACGCATCGGCGTGGTGGGCACGCACAACTTCGACCCGCGCGGCGATACCTACAACACCGAGAGCGCGGTGGTGATCGAGGAGCCGGCGTTCGCGCGCACCCTGGCGGCCAGCATCCGCCGCGACATGCTCCCGGCCAACGCCTGGACCATCGCCCCGCGCGACAAACCGCCGGTGTTCTCCGGGCTGGACTATTCACTGGGCAAGGTGTCCGAGGCCCTGCCGGTGTTCGACCTGTGGCCGATCCGCTACGCCACCAGCTACGAGTTCCGGCCGAGTCCGGCCTGCCCGCAGCCGATCCCGCCCAGCGACCCGCGGTTCCGCGAGTGCTATGACCCGGTGGGGGACTTCCCGGGGGTGCAGATGGGCCTGAAGACGCTGATGACGCGGATCTTCACCGCCTTCGGCGCGGGGCTCGCGCCCATCCTCTGACCGTTTGTCGGTCGCCGTGGCGAAGTGACTTCCGGCCTATTGCAGGCTGCGCTAGGTGTTGTAGTCTACCAACACACCGAATCACAACCACACCGGAGCGCGCCATGAACGTCCAGACCCAGACCCAGTCCCACCACGTCGTCGACCGCAGCCAGCAGGTCCAGCGCCTGGCCGGTACCCGCCTCCCCACCCGTGACCGTGCCCGCGAGTTCGGCGTCGGCTACGGCAACAGCAGCGGCTACGCGTCCGTCCGCCGCTATCTGGCCAGCCAGGGCACGCCGCGCTTCCGCTGTGCCTGAACCGCGATTGACGCTGGCGCGCCTGCGGCCCTAGGCTGCGATCACCCTGTTCGCCGCCTGGGATCCGCCATGTCCATTTCGCTGACCATCGAGCTCAACGACCGCGATCTCGCGCACTTCACCAAGGCCATGGACGCCGCGCGCGCCGCCGCCGCGCACATGGCCCCGGAAGCGGTCGTGGCAGCGGCCGCCACGCTGCTCTCGACGTCGCAGGGCGTGCACGTGCCCGATTTCGTCCGCGAGCGCCTGCTGCGGCTCGACGACATGATCGCGATGGTCCGCGACGAGGGCTGGGCGCTCGGCGATGAGGACCGCCAGCGGGTGATGTCGGTGCTGGTGTACTTCGCCGACCCCAGGGACGTGATCCCCGACCACATCGAGGTGCTCGGCTTCCTCGACGACGCGATCATGATCGAACTCAGCGTCCGCGAGCTGCAGCACGAGCTCGACGCCTACGACGACTTCTGCGATTTCCGCGAGCACCAGGCGCACAAGCGCGGCATCGAGCCTTCGGCCGTGGGCCGCGCGGACTGGCTCGTGGGCCGTCGCGACGAGCTCGTGGAACGCATGCATGCGCGCCGGGAGCGCGATTTCGGCGTCGGTTACGGCGCGAGCAGCGGCTATCGCAGCCAGAACAGCTACGTGCGCACCTGGCGCCCCAGCCTGTTCAAGCTGCGATGAGCCAGGCCCCCGCGGCGGACGCACCGGCCACGGTGTTCCGGCGCACGGCGGACCTCGCCACGCTCAATGCACTGTCCAGCGGCACGGCGATCGAAGCGCTGGGCATCGTCTTCACCGCGATCGGCAGCGACCACCTGGTGGCGACGATGCCGGTCGATGCGCGCACGCTGCAGCCCTACGGGCTCCTGCACGGCGGCGCGTCGGTGCTGCTCGCGGAAACCCTCGGCAGCAGCGCCGGCAACCTATGCGTCGGCGAGGGCGAAGTCTGCGTCGGCATCGAGATCAACGCCAACCACCTGCGCGGCGTGCGTGCGGGCCTGGTGACCGGCACGGCGCGGCCGCTGCACATCGGTCGCAGCACCCAGGTGTGGGAGATACGCATCGAGGATCCGCGTGGCTGCCTGGCCTGCGTGTCGCGCCTCACCCTGACGGTGGTTGCAGCGAGCTGAAGGCTTCGCGGCGCCGCTACCCGCGCCTGCGGCCATCCGGTATCTTGCGCGCATGCGTTCCCCCATCGTCCACACCGCGCCCGCCGGTGGCCGGCTGCTGCGCGGCTGTCGCCTTGCCGTTCGCACGCCGCTGTTCCTCGGCCACATGCTGGTCCTCCTGCCGCTGACCATGCTGGTGGTCTGCCTGCCGCTTGCGCGCATCGACGTGGGCGGCGAGCCCCTCGGTCACCGCGTGATCCGTGCCTGGCAGGCCGGCCTGATGCGCGTGTTCGGCTTCCGCCTGCGGCGGGTCGGCACGCCGTCGCCAGGCGCCACGATGTTCGTCGCCAACCATGTCAGCTGGATCGACATCAGCGCGCTGCACAGCCAGCGGATGATGGGCTTCGTGGCCAAGCGCGAGATCGCCGGCTGGCCGCTGATCGGCTGGCTGGCGAAGCAGGGCGAGACCATCTTCCACGAGCGTGGCAGCCAGGAGTCGCTCGGCGGCGTTCTGGACGCGATGCTGGCGCGGCTGCGTGGCGGGCATTCGGTCGGCGTGTTCCCGGAAGGTCGTACGCGTGATGGCCACGAGGTCGGGCCGTTCCATGCGCGCATCTTCCTCGCGGCGGTCGAGGCCGGCGTGCCGGTGCAGCCGGTCGCGCTGCGCTACGGCGCGGGCGGCAGCGCGCAGCACACGGTCGCGTTCGCGCCGCGCGAAAACATGATGCAGAATCTGCTGCGCCTGCTGGGTGAGCCGCCCCGTGCGGCCGACGTGATCTTCCTCGAGCCTATCGCACCGGGGGATGCCGAAGGCCGCGCGCGCATCGCGCGCATCGCGCGCGACCGCATCGACGACGCCATGCGCGGGGCGTGAGCGGCCCGTTCGCCAGCGACTACGCGCCGCCGCGCTGGCTGCGCAACGCGCACGTGCAGTCGGTGCTGGGATCCAGCCCGATGCGCCGCCGCCGCGGCCTGGTGGCGCTGGCCGCCACCGGCGCGCAGACCGACAGCATGATCATCGACGGCGGCGACGGCGTGCGCCTGCTCGGTCTGCATACCAGCATGCCGGGGGTCGAGCCACGCGGCATGGCGCTGCTGCTGCATGGCTGGGAGGGCAGCGCCGAATCGAGCTACATCTGCCTGACCGCCGCGCATTTCCTGGCGCGCGGCTACGACGTGCTGCGGCTCAACTTCCGCGACCACGGCGATACCCATCACCTGAATCCCGACATCTTCCATTCCGCGCGCATCGACGAGGTGGTGCACGCCGCCGCCGACGTGGCGCGGCGCCTGCCGCGCCCGCGCATGGTGGCCGCCGGCTATTCGCTGGGCGGCAACTTCGCGCTGCGCCTGGCGCTCCGCGCGCCCGCCGCCGGGCTGCGGCTCGATGCCGTCGCCGCGGTCTGCCCGGTGCTCGACCCGGCCGACACCATGCTGGCGATGGAGCGCGGCTTCCCGCTGTACATGCGCCACTTCGAGAACCGGTGGCGCAGCTCGCTGGCGCGCAAGCGCGAACTTTTCCCGGATCGCGTCGGCTTCGACCGCGACACGCTGCGGCTGCGCATGCGCGCGCTCACCGAATGGCTGGTGCTGCGACACACCGATTTCGGAAGCCTCGATGCCTACTTCGACCGCTACTCGATCGCCGGCGACAGGCTGGCGGCGCTGCAGGTGCCGGCGGAGATCCTGACCAGCGCGGATGACCCGGTGATCCCGGTCGCGGGTTTCCGCCAGGCCAGGCTGGCGCCGGACACGCGGCTCGAGATCGCGCGCTGGGGCGGGCACTGCGGCTTCCTGGAAGGCCCACGCCTGGACGGTTACGCCGAGCGCTGGGTGGCCGCGCGTCTCGCGGCCCGGGATTGAGGGCGGGCTACAATCGCCGCTTTCGGGCGCCTGCGCCCGCAGCCGACGGATCCACCATGCAGCAAGAGATACTCGACGCGCTGGGGCGTGGCGACAACGACGCCGCGCTCGTGCAGGCCCGTGACCTGGTCGCGGCCACGCCCGACGATCCCCAGGCGCAGCGCATGCTGGCCCTGGCCCTGCGCGCCGCAGGAGATGTCGCAGGCGCGCGCGAGGCGATCGAACGTGCGCTGGCGCTGGCGCCGGACGACGCCAGCCTGCACCTCTACCATGCCGGGCTGCTGCTCGGCGGTCGCGATTTGGATGCCGCGCGGGCGGCGCTCGAGACCACCATCGGGCTCGATCCCAACAAGTTTTCGGCCTACATCATCCAGGCCCAGCTGGCGATCGCCCGCAACGACCTCGACGAGGCCGAGCGTCTGGTGCAACTTGCCGCGCGCGTCGCGCCGGACCATCCCACGCTGATGGCGGTGCAGGGCACGCTGCAGCTGCGCAGGGGCAACAGCAAGGACGCGCTGGCGCTGCTGTCTTCGGCCGCCCGGCGCGTGCCCGACGACGCGCTGATCAACCACGCCCTCGGCTTCGCCTACCTGGCCGAAGGACACCTGGCGTTCGCCGAGCAGGCGTTCCGCAATCTGATCGCGACATCGCCCGCCGCTCAGCGCATGCGCCCGTTGCTCGCGCAGATCGCGCTTCGCCAGGGCCGGCTGGACGATGCCGCCGCGGAGCTCGCGCCGCTGCTTGCCGATCCGGCGACCGCCACGCCCGGGCTGCGGCGCCTTGCAGGCGAGATCGAACTGGCCGCCGGCCGGGTCGAGCTGGCATTGCCGCACCTGCGCGTGGCGCTCGCGGCCATGCCCGGGGATCCCGCCACCCTGGCTGCGATCACCGCGGCCTGGCGGCGCAGCGGCGAAGTGGAGGATGCGCGACAAACACTGGACGCACTGCTCGCGACGTCGCCGGCCAGCGACGCGCTGTGGCGTGCACGCCTTGCCTTCGAGCCGGGCGGCCCGGGAGCCGACGCACTCGTCGCGCGCTGGCGCCAGCTTCGACCGGGTTCGATTGCCGCGATGGAAGCCGAGATGCTGGGCCATGTGGCCGCGCGCCGTGTCAACCCGGCCGAAGCCTTGGCGCGGGAAATCCTTGCGCGCCAGCCCGGCCATCCGGGCGCCGAGATGAGCCTGATCGAGGTGATGCTCGATACGGCGCCGACCGGGGCCATCGAGCGCCTGGATGCGGCGATCGCCGCGCTGGCACCCGGCGCGGACAGCCGCATGCTGCGTGCCCGGCAGGCGCTCGCGCGTCACCGCGCCGGCGACCGCGCGGGCGCGCTGGCGCAATGGATCGAACTCCACGCCGAGTCGGCGGCGGAGCGCGTGCCGCTGCACGCGCACTCCGCGCCGCCCGCCGCGTGGCCGGAACAAGCGGCGCCGCGAGCCGATGCCCCGGCCATCACCTTCCTGTTCGGTGCGCCGGGCTCGCTTGTCGAGCGCCTCGCGCAACTGCTGGCGGCCGTGGTGCCGGACTTCCGCGACGACCGCTTCAGCTTCACCCCGCCGGACGACGTGTTCCAGAACCTGCCCGCGATCGCGGCGGTCGCGTCCGGCGAGCTCTCCGCCGACAAGGTCGTGGCGAGCTGGCGTTCGGCGCTGCCGTCGCGCCGCATCGACGGCGCGGTCATCGACTGGCTGCCGATCTGGGACAACGCCTACGCCGCGGTGATGCGCAGCGCGCTGCCCGAGGCGCGGCTGCTGGTGCCGCTTCGCGACCCGCGCGACATGCTGCTCGACTGGCTGGCGTTCGGTGCACCCACCCACTTCCGCGTCACGTCGCCCGAGGCGGCTGCGGAGTGGCTCGCGCAGGGGCTTGGGCAGGTCGCCAGCCTGCACGAACAGGACCTGGTGCCCCATCGCCTGCTGCGCCTCGACGACATCGTCGAAGACCCGGTCGCGGTCGCGGCGCAGCTCGGCGCGGCGCTGGACATCACCCTGCCGCCGCCGCCGGCGCATTTCTTCGGTGGGCGGCGCCTGGCCGCCGGGACATGGCGCGCGTATTCCGACCTGTTGGCCGACGCGTTCGCGCACCTGCATCCGGTTGCGCAGCGGCTCGGCTATCCGCTCGACTGATCCGGAGGATTCCATGCACATCGACAGCACAAGCTTCGCGCACGGCCAGGCCATCCCGGCGGAATTCGCGCTCGGCGCGCCGGGCGGCTTCGGCGGCAACCGCAATCCGCAGTTGTCGTGGCGCGACGCGCCGGCCGGCACGCGTTCGTTCGCGCTGCTGTGCATCGATACCGACGCGCCTACCGACGCCGCTCTGGTCGGCGCCGAGGGCGTCGAGATCCCGGTGGAGCACGCGCGTGGCGACTTCATCCACTGGGTGATGGTCGACATCCCGGCCGAAGTGCACGACATCGCCGCCGGCAGCTGCAGCGACGGCGTGGATGCCCGCGGCAAGCGCGCGCCGGCCGGTCCGGCGGGTGCGCGCCAGGGGCTCAACGACTACACCGGCTGGTTAGCGGGCAACGCCGACATGGCCGGTGACTACTTCGGCTACGACGGCCCGTACCCGCCGGCCAACGACCTGCGCGAGCACCGCTATTTCTTCCGCGTGTTCGCGCTCGACGTGGCGCGTCTCGGCGTTGACGAGCGCTTCACCGCCGGCGATGCGCTGCGTGCCATGCAGGGCCACGTGCTGGCCGAAGCCGCCACCTGGGGCAGCTACAGCCTGCACGCCGCGGCCTGATGCCGCGGCGCGCGTGGCGGCATCAGTCGGCCGACGCCTGCTCCGACTCCACCACCATGTCCAGCACGTAGGCGACCGCCGACGCATCCGCGGGCACGTCCTTGCGCGGGTAGCGGTCCAGGCGCAGCACGTTGCGGGTGCCCGGCTGGTGGTCGTAGCCCTCGATCTCCTGGAACAGCGGGCCCCAGTCGCCTGCGCCCGTGCGCAGGCCGGCGGCGTCGTACTGCAGCTCGCGGACCTGCAGGCAGCGATAGTCCGGCATTACCGGGTGGTGGCAGTCGACCCGCTCGGCGGCGACCTCGAGGAACACGCGCTCCGGCGCCACGCCGAAACGGGTCCGTGCCGTGGCGGCGCCGATGAAGACCAGCGTGTCGCCGACGGCGTTGACCAGCTCCAGGCGCGGCGGATCACCGGCGACCAGGGTCACCGCGTGACCGCCCGCCAGGCGCGTGCCCGCCTCGCGCTCCATCGCCATCAGGGCGGCGTCGGCACAGGCCATCTGCGTGCTGACCAGCTGCCCGACCGTGAGGCGCGCGCCATCGAACGTGGCCTCGCCGCCCATGCGGTTGCAGGTATTGCCGATCGCGATCCGGCCGTCGGCGAAGTCGAGCTGCAGCGGCTTGTCGGGATTGGCGAACAGCGCCGCGATGCGGTCGCCATCGGCGCTGGTCGCGGCGTCGAGGTGCCAGTGATAGGCCGCGAGTGCGTCGGCCTGGCCGGGCGCGGGCGTCGCGGCGTTGCCGACGGTTACGGGCGCGGCGGGCGGGGGCGCATCCTGGGGCGCGCGGGTGCAGGCGGCGAGCGCCAGCGGCAGGACAAGGACCAGCAGTGGCTTCATGGCGTGCTCCATGGACGTGGGTCAGTGTTCAACGCGCAGGCGCGCGGTGTGGGGTCGCGGCGGGGTCGCGGCGTGGCCGTCAGTCCCCGCTGGGCAGCCACAGCAGCAGGGCCGCGCCCAGCAGGATGCGGTACGCCGCGAAGCCGGTGAACCGGTGGTGCTCGATATAGCCGAGCAGCCACTTCACCACCAGGAATCCGGTCACCGTGGCGGCCGCGAAGGCGATGCCGACGTCGGCCCAGTTCTCGCCGCCGACCGCGCCGTCCTGGACGAGTTCCAGGAACGTGTAGGCGCTGGCCGCGAACATGGTCGGGATGCCGACCAGGAACACGAACTCGGCCGCCGCCGGGCGCCGGTTGAGCCCGAACAGCATGGCGATGAAGATCGCCGCCGCCGAGCGCGAGGTGCCGGGGAACACGCCCGCGACCACCTGCGCCAGGCCCACCAGGATGGCCACTGTCCAGGTCACGTGGACACTCTCCGGCCGGCGTTCGGCCATGCGTTCCGCAACCAGCATCCACACGCCGCCGATCACCAGCGCCCAGGCGATCGGGGTCACGGTCTCGGGCAGCTCCCAGCCCAGCAGGCGCACCGGCAGGCCGACGATCGCGGTCACCAGGAACGCGGTGGCGAGCTTCAGTGCGTAGTCGCGGTGGCGGGTCTCGCCCAGGCCGGTGGCCAGGGCCCAGATGCGCTCGCGGAACACCAGCGTGATCGCGAGGATCGCGCCCGCCTGGATGACGATGTTGAAGAAGTCCGAACGCGCGCCCAGCCAGTACTGGGCAATCAGCAGGTGCCCGGTGCTGGAAATCGGCAGGAATTCGGTGAGGCCTTCAAGGATGCCCAGCAGCAGGGCGGCCAGCGGATCGGTCATCGGAGCGGAGTTCCGTGAATGGGTGGCATGGCGCGCGGACACAATGCGCGGCGCGGCGGCAGCATAGCGGAAGCGTTACGCACCAATCAGGTGCACGAAGCCGTGTTTATCGATCTGTCTTGGTGCAATGTGTCACCAGCCCTGGCTGGAATCCCAGAAAATTCAATTACTTGCGGGTTGGCACGCGGCTTGCGTCGATCAACGGGTCAGGGTCGCCCGCGACCCATCCCAATGCCCCAGGAGCCCGCCATGTCCCTCGAACACGTCGAAAAGCTGATCAAGGACCACAAGGTCGAATTCGTCGACCTGCGTTTCACCGACATGCGTGGCGTCCAGCACCACGTGACTTTCCCGACCTCGATCGTCGAGCCGGCGCTGTTCGAGGACGGCAAGATGTTCGACGGTTCCAGCATTGGTGGCTGGCGCGGCATCCACCAGTCCGACATGGTGCTGCTGCCCGACGGCAACAGCGCGTTCCTCGATCCGTTCACCGCCGATCCGACGCTGGTGATCACCTGCGACGTGCTCGACCCGACCACCATGCAGGCCTACAACCGCGACCCCCGCGGCATCGCGCGCCGCGCCGAGGCCTACCTCAAGTCCAGTGGCATCGCCGAACAGGCGTTCTTCGGCCCCGAGCCCGAGTTCTTCATCTTCGACTCGGTGCGCTACGCCAACGACATGGGCCACACCTTCTTCCATGTCGATTCGGAAGAGGCCGCGTGGAACTCGGGCCGCGAGTACGAAGGCGGCAACACCGGCTACCGTCCGGGCGTGAAGGGCGGCTATTTCCCGGTGGCGCCGCTCGACTCGCTGCACGACATCCGTGCCGAGATGTGCAAGACGCTCGAAGCCGTCGGCATCGAAGTGGAAGTGCACCACCATGAAGTCGCCAACGCCGGCCAGTGCGAGATCGGCACCAAGTTCAGCTCGCTGGTGCAGAAGGCCGACGAACTGCTGACCATGAAGTACATCGTCAAGAACGTGGCGCACCGCAACGGCAAGACCGCCACCTTCATGCCCAAGCCGCTGGTGGGCGACAACGGCAGCGGCATGCACGTGCACCAGTCGCTGGCCAAGGGCGGTGTGAACCTGTTCTCCGGCGACGGCTACGGCGGCCTGAGCCAGACCGCGCTGTGGTACATCGGCGGCGTGTTCAAGCACGCGCGCGCCATCAACGCGTTCGCCAACTCCAGCACCAACAGCTACAAGCGCCTGGTGCCGGGCTTCGAGGCGCCGGTGATGCTGGCCTACTCGGCGTCCAACCGTTCGGCGAGCTGCCGCATCCCGTTCGTGTCCAACCCGAAGGCGCGCCGCATCGAGTTCCGCTTCCCCGATCCGATGAATTCCGGCTACCTGATCTTCACCGCGCTGATGATGGCCGGCCTCGACGGGATCAAGAACCAGATCGACCCGGGCGGCCCGAGCGACAAGGACCTCTACGACCTGCCGCCGGAAGAAGCCAAGGGCATCCCGACCGTCTGCCATTCGCTCGACCAGGCGCTGGAAGCGCTCGACGCCGACCGCGAGTTCCTCAAGGCCGGCGGGGTGATGAGCGACGATTTCATCGACGCCTACATCGCGCTGAAGATGAAGGAAGTGACCGCGTTCCGCGCCGCGACCCATCCGCTCGAGTACCAGATGTACTACGCGATCTGACGTTGGGGGTGTCGGGTGCGGGTGCCGGGTACCAAGGCCCTTGAGGGCTCATGTCCCCCGGCGATGGCCTCGCGGCCATCGCCTCCTCCTTGACTTCGCCCTCAAGGGCCTTGGCACCCGGTCCGCCGCAGCGCGCGGGGGTGGGAGGAGCAAAGGCTACAGCCCCCGATCTGGCGAATGCTTTTCGGTATCCGCGGGCTGCGCGGCGCCCCGAAGTTGCCGGGAGGCCTTCGCGGGGAAGTCAAGGAGGAGGCATCCGCCGCAGGCGGATCCGGGGGAAATGAGCCGCGAAGGCCTCCCGGCCACCACAGGGGCCCCGCACGGTTGCATTGCATCGCGATCACGGGTTCGATTGCCCCATGAAGAACATCAAACCTCTTGCGGCAGTCCTTTGCCTCGCACTGCTCGCCGGCTGCGCCCACCAGGCACCACGCAATCCGCTTGCCACCTGGGTGCCGTCGCCCAACCACGATGCGCGCCGCCCGGTGATCATCGTGCTGCACTACACCGAGCAGCAGTCGGTCGAGCAGAGCCTGCACACGCTGCGCACGCACAACAGCGGTGGCCCGGTGAGTTCGCATTACCTGGTGGGCGACGATGGCGCGATCTACCAGCTGGTCGCCGACAGCCAGCGCGCCTGGCACGCCGGCGGCGGCAGCTGGGGCACCATCACCGACCTCAACTCGGCCTCGATCGGCATCGAGATCGACAACGACGGCGTCGAGGACTTCAGCGGCGCGCAGGTCGATGCACTGCTGCGCCTGCTCGACGACCTCACCACCCGGCTGCGCATCGCGCGCAGCCAGGTGATCGGCCATTCCGACCTGGCGCCGTCGCGCAAGATCGATCCCGGTACGCGCTTCCCGTGGCGGCGGCTGGCCGAAGCCGGCTTCGGCATCTGGCCGGCCGACGATGCGCCGCCGGCGCCCGAAGGCTTCGACGCCCTGCAGGCGCTGCGCCTGCTCGGCTATCCGCTGGACGCGCCGGAGGCGACCATCCGCGCGTTCCGCATGCGCTTCCGCGGCGATGCCGGCAACGTGCTGGATGCCGAGGACCACCGCATCCTGCACGCACTGACCCGGCCGGACGGTGCCGGCCTGCTGAAGCCTACTTCGCTGCAGTGAAGCGGACGCGGGTCGAGATCGCGACCTCGTCCGGGATGGTG
This sequence comes from Luteimonas sp. MC1828, assembly GCF_016461615.1. NCBI lineage: Bacteria > Pseudomonadati > Pseudomonadota > Gammaproteobacteria > Lysobacterales > Lysobacteraceae > Luteimonas > Luteimonas sp. MC1828. The sequence continues at coordinate 2,007,470 of NZ_JAEMNY010000001.1, read as the reverse complement.
GCGGTGTCGGCCCAGTCGCCGCCGCCCACGCCGAACGCCAGGCGCTTGACCACCGCATTGCCCGCCAGCAGCGGCTGCGCACCCGGTGTCCAGGTAAAGGTGAGCGTCACCGGCTTGCTGACGCCGTGCAGGCTGAGCGTGCCATCGGCGGCGTAGCGGTTGCCGCCGAGGCTGCGGAAGCCTGCCGCGGTGTAGCGGGCCTGCGCGAAGCTGGCGATGTCGAAGAAGTCCTTGCTGGCGAGCGTGGAGTCGCGGTCGGCGTTGCCGGTGACCGCTCCCGCCAGCGGGATCAGCACGTCGAGCTTCGCGGCAGCAGGCGCGGCGGGGTCGAAGCTGAGCGTGGTGGTGAAGCCCGGAAACTGCCCGGTGAAGGTTTCGCCGTCGTATTCGCTGGCGAACGTCAGCGCCGAGCCGGCGGCCTGGACGTAGTCGGCGGCGGACGCGGGCGCGGCGATGGCGAGGGTCGCGGCAAGCGCGAGCGGGAGGAGCAGGTGGCTGGAACGCATGTCGATCTCCGGAAGAAAGTGCGGGCCGCGGCGCGGGTTGCGCCGCGGCGATGTCATTGGATGCGCGGCAGGTCGAACACGAGGACCTCGGCGCCGGTGCCGTGCGCGATCTCGACCCGCGGCTCGTCGGCGTACAGCAGCGCATCGCCGGCCTCGAGCGCATGGCCATTGACCGTCACCGCGCCGCGCACGACGTGCACGTACGCCAGCCGTCCCGGGGCGATCTCCTGCATCGCCGACTCGTCGCCATCGAACAGGCCTGCGGACATGGTCGCATCCTGATGCAGGGTCACTGAACCGTCGCGCCCGTCCGGACTGGCGACCAGGCGCAGGCGGCCGCGCTTGTCGGCATCGGGGAACGCCTTCTGCTCGTAGCCGGGCGCGATGCCGCGCTTCGACGGAATGATCCAGATCTGCAGGAAGTGCGTGGTCCGCTCGCGCTCGTGGTTGTACTCCGAGTGGGCGACGCCGGTGCCGGCGCTCATCCGCTGCACTTCGCCGGGCACGATGGTGCCGTCGTTGCCCATGGAGTCCTTGTGCGCCAGCGCGCCATCGAGGACGTAGCTGATGATCTCCATGTCCTGGTGCGAATGCGTGCCGAAGCCCTGGCCGGCCTGGATGCGGTCCTCGTTGATGACACGCAGGGGGCCCCAGTGGACGTGCTCGGGATCGGAGTAGCCTGCAAAAGAGAAGCTGTGCCAGGAATCGAGCCAGCCGTGATTGGCGTGGCCACGGGCCTTGGCCGGGCGAAGGGTGATCATGGGTTGCCTCCAATGTCGGGCGTCGGTCGGTTCGCCGCGCTGGGAGGAAGTCTGATTGCTTTCAAAATCAGGATAAATATCGATTAAACAAACTTATGCATAGAAAAATAGAACAATCGGCCGAATTCCGAGCTTGCCTGCTTGCTGGCTGCCTCAATGTCTATTGTTCTGTATTTGTGATGATTAATGCCTTTCATGGTTGTATACAGGGCTTGTCAGAACGATAGACTCCGCCGGCTGCAGCAGCGGACGTGGAGAGCACGGCGTTCCCATTTCCGTCATCGCACTCGATCATCATCCAACCAGATTCCCCGGAGACACAGACATGACCAGCACCTTCAATCGCATCCTCCTCGCCGGCGCGCTGTCGCTCGCCACCGCCAGCGTTTTCGCCGCGCCGCTCAGCTACAAGATGGACCCGGCGCATACCGACGTGATCGCGCAGTGGAGCCACTTCGGCTATTCCAACCCGATCGCCCATTTCGGCAGCGTCGACGGCACCATCGTGTATGACGCCGAGAACATCGCCGCGTCCAGCGTCGAAGTGACCCTGCCGATGAGCGGCATGTCCTCGCACGTGGCCAAGTTCGACGAGCACCTGCGCAGCGCGGAGCTGTTCGACGTCGCCAACTTCCCGGAAGCCACCTTCAAGAGCACCAAGGTCGAGTCCGCCGGCGAAGGCAAGCTCACCATCACCGGTGACCTGACCATCAAGGGCGTGACCAAGCCGGTCGTGCTGGCCGCCACCATCAACAAGGTGGCCGACCATCCGATGAGCAAGCAGCCGACCGCGGGCTTCGATGCCACCGCCACCTTCAAGCGCTCCGACTTCGGCCTGGGCCTGTACGCGCCGGCGGTCAGCGACGAAGTGCAGATCCGCATCACCACCGAAGCCTCGGTGCCGAAGGCGAAGTAAGACTCGCCCGCAAGGATCCACCGCCGGCGCGGCACTCGCGCCGGCGGCCGGGTTTGCACTAGATTGGTGCAATGACCGGCCTCAGCCCCGCCCACGACACCCTTGCCACCCCGCTGCTGCTGGCCGCCGCGGACGGCGTGGTGCTGGGCGGCAATCGCGCTTGCGCGCAATGGCTGGGGGTCGGCGCCAAGCGCCTGCCCGGCCTGCCGCTGGCCGCTCTGGAACACGGCGATGACCGCCTGCAACGCGCGTTGCACACGCACGGGCCGGGCGAAACCGTGCGCCTGCCGCGGATGGCGCTGGCCTTTCCCGGCGCCGCGGCCCATTTCGCCGATGCCTGGTTGACCGCACAGGACGACGGCGGTTGGCTGCTGGAGGCGCATCCGGTGGACGAATTCGGCGGTGGCGACCCGGTCGCCGCCCTGCCGTCGGCGCTCTCCGCCGCGCTCCGTGGCCTGGCCCACGAGCTGCGCAACCCGCTTGCCGGGCTGAAAGGTGCAACCCAGCTGCTTGCCCGCCGCGTAGGCGACGACGCCGACTCGCGTGAACTGGTCGAACTGATGGAATCCGAAGTCGGGCGCCTGACCCAGCTCATCGACCAGCTGCTGCAGCCGGTGCCGCCCCGGGCACACGCCCCGCTCAACATCCACGCCGTGCTGGAACGCGTGCTGCGGCTGGCCGAGAACGATGCCGGCTGGGCGGTGAAGCTGGTGCGCGACTACGACCCCAGCCTGCCGGAACTCGAGGGCGACCCGGACCGGCTCACCCAGGCGGTCTGGAACCTGGTGCGCAACGCCATCGAAGCCGGTGCCGGCGAAGTGGTGCTGCGCACGCGCGTGGAGCACGGCCTGCGCATCGGTGGCGAACCGCACGCGCTGGCGCTGCGCCTGGAGATCGTCGACGACGGCCGTGGTGTGCCCGAGGCGCTGGCCGAACAGGTGTTCCTGCCGCTGGTGTCGGGCCGCGCGGAGGGCACCGGGCTCGGCCTGGCGCTCGCCCAGCAGGTCGCGCGCGAGCACCGCGGCAGCATCGCCTACCGCTCGCGCGCCGGGCATACCGTGTTCACCCTGCTGCTGCCGTATCCGCCGCCCGCGGAGGCAGCGCGTGACGCAGCCCACGTCGGCGAAGCGGACGGATCCGACGAAAAGGAGGCGGGCAATGACCAGCGCTGACGGCGCACGTGTATGGGTGGTCGACGATGACCGCTCGGTGCGCTTCGTGCTGGCGACCGCCCTGCGCGAGGCCGGCTACGCAGTGACCGGCTTCGAGTCGGCCAGCGATGTGATGGCCGCGCTGGACCGCGGCGGTGCGCGGCCGGACCTGCTGTTCACCGACGTGCGCATGCCCGGCGACGACGGCCTGGCGCTGCTCGACGCGCTTCGGCAGCGCCTGCCCGCGCTGCCGGTGGTGGTGATGAGCGCCTATACCGACATCGCCAGCACCGCCGGCGCGTTCCGCGGCGGCGCGCAGGAGTTCCTCTCCAAGCCCTTCGACCTCGACGACGCGGTGGCGCTGGCGGCACGCGCGCTCGACAGCCATGCCGCCGACGCTGCGGTGGACGGCCCGGGCAGCGTCGCCGATGTCGGCGCCGCCGACGCCCTGGTCGGCGATGCGCCGGCGATGCAGCAGCTGTTCCGCGCGATCGGCCGGCTGGCGCAGGCGCCCTTGTCGGTGCTCATCACCGGCGAGACCGGCACCGGCAAGGAGCTGGTGGCGCGCGCGCTGCACCGCGAATCGCCGCGCGCGCAGCGGCCCTTCGTCGCGCTCAACACCGCCGCCATTCCCTCCGAACTGCTGGAAAGCGAGCTGTTCGGCCACGAAGCCGGCGCCTTCACCGGCGCCAACCGCCGCCACGTCGGCCGCTTCGAACAGGCGCACGGCGGCACGCTGTTCCTCGACGAGATCGGCGACATGCCGGCCTTGCTGCAGACGCGGCTGCTGCGGGTGCTGGCCGAAGGCGAGTTCTTCCGCGTCGGCGGCCGCGAACTGATCCGCGTCGACGTGCGCGTGGTGGCCGCGACCCACCAGGACCTCGAGGCCAAGGTCGGCGACGGCAGCTTCCGCGCCGACCTGCTGCACCGCCTCGACGTGGTGCGCCTGCGCCTGCCGCCGCTGCGCGAGCGCCGCGAGGACATCCCGCGGCTGGCCGAGCGATTCCTGCAACGTGCCGCGGCGCGCTTCGATGCCGCACCCAAGCGTTTCGCGCCAGCGGCCCTGGCGCGGCTCATGGCCCATGACTGGCCGGGCAACGTGCGTGAGCTCGAAAACCTGTGCTGGCGCGTGGCGGCGCTGGCACCGGGCGAAGTGGCGGGAGTGGACGACCTTGGCGAGACCCTGGCTGCCGCCTCCACCGCGGCGGCGCCCGGCGACGCCTGGGAAGAAGGCCTTCGTGCATGGGCGCTGGAGGCACTGGCCACGCATGGTGACGACATCCACGCCCGCGCCCGCGAGCGCCTCGACCAGGTGCTGCTCCAGGCCGCGCTGGAACACACCGGTGGCCGCCGCAGCGAGGCCGCCGCGCGCCTCGGCCTCGGCCGCAACACCCTCACCCGCAAGCTCGGCACCAGCCGGGGGCGGCGCTGAACGCATGCAATGCGGATCACGTGGCGGCAACGGCGGCTGGCGTTAGGCTCTGGCCCCGATGAGCGCACCCGTCCCCCAACCGCACCGCAGCCGCCCGCTTTGCGCAACCGCCTGCGCCGTGGTCGTCGCCGCGCTGCTGTCGGCCTGCGCAAGCGCGCCGCCACGCGCGCCCGCCGCGGCACCAGGGTCGCCTGCGGCACTGCCACGCGCGGAGGTCGGCACCGCGCAGGCGGCCGTGGCCAACCTGGCCGCGGCATCGGCCACTCTGGTCAGCGGTCGCATCGCGCTCAGGGCCGAGCCCGGCGGCGTGCGCCTGGCCGGCGAGATCGGCGGTCTGACCCGGCATGGCGCCCACGTGCTGCAGGTGCACGCGCGCGGCGACTGCAGCGCGGTCGATGCGTCCAGCGCCGGCCCGTATTTCGATGCCACCGGCCGCGGCGGCGTGGACGGCGGCAGCGACCGCATCATTGCCGACGCGCAGGGCGTGGCCCGGGTCGCACAGCTGGTGCCCGCCGCCGTGCTGGGCGGTGGCGCTGCCAACGACATCGCCGGCCGCGCGTTGGTGGTCATGGGCGCGACATCCGGCGCCACCAGCGCGCGCGTGGCCTGCGGCGTGATCCGGCTGCAGGCACCATGAGCCGTGCGGCACGGGTTTTCAGCACTGTCGCCTGAACCTTGGTTTCCGTCCCGCGCCATCCGGCGCGCCCCGAAGGGAGTTCCCCATGCGTACCACCACCCTCACCGTGCTCACCGCCGCGCTGGCGCTAGCGCTGTCCGCCTGTGGCGACCGCGCCGGCGTCGATGAAGCCGCCACCCCGCCCGCCGCCGCGCTGCCCGGCGAGTCGCCGCCGGATGCGACAGCGCCGGGCTACGCGCCGATCGACGAAGTCCCGGCCGCCGCCGCGGTGGCCGCGCTCGCCGCGACCGCCGGCAACACCAGCAGCGGCCAGCTGCGCTTTGCCGCCGTGGACGGTGGCGTGCACATCACCGGCCAGGTCACCGGCCTCAAGCCCGGCACCGAACACGGGTTCCACGTGCACGAGACCGGCGACTGCAGCGCGCCCGATGGCAGCAGTGCCGGCGGACATTTCAATCCTGCCGGCAGCGCGCATGGTCGCGTGGGCGTCGCGGCCCACCACGCCGGCGACACCAACAACATCACCGCCGACGATGCGGGCGTGGCGCAGGTCGACACGCGCCTGGAAGGCGCCACGCTCGGCGATGGCGCGCCCACCGACGTGATCGGCAAGGGTGTGATCGTGCATGCCGACCCGGACGACTACACCACGCAGCCGACCGGCAATGCCGGCGCGCGATTGGCCTGCGGCGTGATCGGCGCGGGGTCGTAAGGCCGCGTCAGAGCGCGTCGCGCGGGTCGCCGGTGGCGTGCGCGAACGCCACCGGGATGCCGTGCGCGCGCAGCACGCTCGCGAACTGGCGCTGGCGCGCTTCGAAATGCGCGAAGCCGCGCGCCAGCCGCGCATGGCGCGCGTCGTCTACGTTGTCGTTGTCGCCGGACGGCGCGTCGTCAGGCGCATAGAGGGCGCGCCACGCGTCGGGCGAAAGCAGCGCCATGCGCACTTCGCCGTCCGCATAGCGCAACAGCGGCTCGGGCGGGGCATCGAGCCAAGCCTCGCGCGCCGGTGACAGCAACGCGGTCTCGAGCAGCGGCCACAGCGGCTCGAGGCCGGCGTGGCCGTACTGCAGCGCGGTCATCGCGCACAGGTCGTGCACGGTGAGGTAGCGGGCGTGCTCGACCCTCAGGCCGAAGGCCTCCTGCATCGCCAGCGCGGTCGCCGCGCCGGCCATGCCTTCTTCCATCAGGTCGGCCTCGCAGCGCGCGGCGACGCGTGCGGCAATCGCGGCATCGCCGTCCAGCACGAACGGCAGCAGGCGCAGGGGACCGCCGCGGAAGTCCGCCGATGGCGACAGCGCGCCCGGCAGTTGGCCGGCATGGCTGCCGAATGCGATCACGCGCGCGCCGCCGCCACTCGCGCGCGGCGCGCGCGTGGCCAGTTGCCAGAGCTCCTGGTGCAGTGGCCAGCCCGGGCGAAGCAGCTCGACCGGGTCGTAGTGCGCCGCGACCAGCGTGCAGTCGAGCCGCGCGGCATCGGGCGCGAACGCGGCGAGGTCGGCGGCAACCAGCGCGGCCAGCGCGCCGGCCTGCTCCTGCGCCACGCTGTCGTGCGTCACGGCGGCGCCGTAGGCGAGTTCAAGTGCCAGCGCGCCGAGCACGCGGCCATGTCCGGGAACCGGTGGAGTGATGTCGTTCATTGGCCCTGCGCATATGCAGCGCTAAACTGGCGCCCATTATGCCCGCCCGCGCAGGCGCGCCGTCCCGAGAGGTCATCCATGCTGCATGGTCGCCCCGTCGCCGTCCTTGGCGGCGTCCGCATTCCCTTCTGCCGGCAGAACACGGCCTACGCCGACGTCGGCAACCTCGGCATGTCGGTGCGCACGCTTGGCGCACTGGTCGAACGCTTCGGCCTGCACGGCCAGCAGCTCGGCGAAGTGGCGATGGGTGCGGTGATCAAGCACTCCAGCGACTGGAACCTCGGCCGCGAGGCGGCGATGTCGTCCGGGCTGTCGCCGCTGACGCCGGGCATCACCCTGCAGCGCGCCTGCGGCACGTCGCTGGATTCCATCATCACCATCGGCAACAAGATCGCCTGCGGGCAGATCGAGTCCGGCATCGGTGGCGGCAGCGACAGCACCTCGGACGTGCCGATCGTCTACGGCAGGGCGCTGCGCCGGCGCCTGCTGGCGGCCAACGCCGCGAAGACCACGCGCGACAAGCTGGCGCAGTTCGCGGGCTTCCGCTTCGGCGAGCTGAAGCCGGATTTCCCCGGCGTGGCCGAGCCGCGCACCGGAAAGTCGATGGGCGAGCACTGCGAGGACATGGCCAAGGAGTGGAGCATCTCGCGCGACTCGCAGGACCAGCTCGCGGTGGCCTCGCACCACCGGCTGGCCGCGGCCTACGAGCGTGGTTTCTTCGATGACCTGGTGGTGCCGTTCCGCGGCGTGTCGCGCGACAACATCCTGCGCGCCGATTCCACTTTGGAAAAGCTCGCCACCCTCAAGCCGGCGTTCGACCGTGTGTCGGGGCGCGGCACGCTCACCGCGGGCAATTCCACGTCGCTGACCGATGGTGCATCGGCCTGCCTGCTGTCGACCGACGAATGGGCCGCGTCGCATGGCCACGAGGTGCTGTGCCACGTCCGTGACGCGCAGGTGGCCGCGGTCGATTTCGTGCATGGCGAAGGCCTGCTGATGGCGCCGACGGTGGCAGTGGCACAGCTGCTGGCGCGCAACAACCTCACGCTGCAGGACTTCGACATCTACGAGATCCACGAGGCCTTCGCCGCGCAGGTGCTGTGCACGCTGCGCGCCTGGGAGAGCGAGGACTACTGCCGCACGCGGCTGGGCCTGGACGCGCCGCTGGGCCGCATCGATCCGGCGAAAATGAACCCGCTCGGCTCGTCGCTGGCCACCGGCCATCCGTTCGCCGCCACCGGTGCGCGCATCGTCGCCAGTGCCGCCAAGCAGCTGCGCGAGCGCGGCGGCGGCCGCTGCCTGGTGTCGATCTGCACCGCCGGCGGCATGGGCGTGGTCGCGATCCTCGAGCGCTGACGCCGCTCCGCCAACAGCCGGCGCGCGGATCGCGCACCGGCTGCCACGCGTCACTCGATCACGACCACCGGTTCGCCGCGCATCGCGCGCAGGGCGTTGCCATACGCGGCGCGCGCGCGGGCGTCATCGCCGAGCTGCGCGTAGTTGTGGCCCAGCTCTTCCCAACCTTCGCCGCCGGCACCCTGTGCCAGCGCGCGCTGCAGGTAGTCCATGGCCGGCTGCGGCTGGTCCTGGAGCCGCGCCAGGCGCGCCAGCGTCAGCAGCAGCGCCGGGCTGCCCGGATGCTGCTGCAGCCAGCGTTCGGCCGTGGCCCGGCGCTCGGCATGGCGTGCCAGCGGCAGGCTGCCGTAGCGCGCGGCCAGGCGCTCGTCCCAGCGCGTGGCCAGCGCCTGTTCGATGCTCGACGTCGCCGCCTCGTCCCATCCCAGCGCGGCGGCGCGTTCGGCGTACGCGGCGACGATCGTGGGCTCGGCACGCAGCGGCTTGGGCAGCGATTCCCAGCGGTCGGCGAGCACGTTGGCGTCGGGTTCCTGCTGTATGGCGGCAGCGGCCCAGCGCAGCTCGCGTTCGGCGAGCACCGCGTCGGGCAGTGCCTGCTGCTGGCGCAGCGCGCCGAGCAACGCATAGGCCTCGGCGGCCTGGCCGGAAACCGCGAGCGCTTCGGCGCGCAGCGCCAGGCCGCGCGGCGACAGCGGCTGCGCGGCGGGTGCATCCAGCGCGACCAGGGCGTCGGTGGGACGCTCCTCGGCGAGCGACAGCTCGGCGTGGCCGATGGCGCGGGTCAGGGCGTGGCGCACATCGATGGCGTCGAGGTGGCGGCGCGCCGCGTCGTGGTCGCCGCGGGCGAGCGCGGCCCGCGACGAGGCGAGCAGGGCGACCGCGGCATCGCTGTCGTCGCCGGCTTGCGGCAGGAGCTTTTCGGCGCGGGCGTAATGGCCGTGGTACAGCGCCTCCAGCCCGGTGCCCAGCCGTGCGCGCGACTGCTGGTCGCGGCGCTGGCGCCAGGCGCGCAGTGGCAACGCGATCAGCGCCCACAGCAGCCACAGCACGAACAGCGCCACGACCGCGGCGACGCCGACCCAGAGCAGGTTGGTGGTGTAGTCCCAGCCGCGGTAGCGGACCAGCACGTAACCGGGGTCCTGGGCGAGCAGGTGCCAGGCGAGCGCGCCGACGATCGCCAGCAGGATCCAGAGCAGAAGGTTTCGGAACAGGTTCATGGCGGGGCTCCTGAATTCCGGATCACAGTAGACGGTGCGGTGTCGCGGCCGTGTATGAATGCGGGCGCGGTGTCGCCGTCGTTCAGCGGGCCGCCCTGGGCGCGCCGCGACGCAGGCGCAACTGCTGCAGCGTGCTGCCCAGCGTGGGCAGCGCCACCGCGAGCGGCAGCGCGCCCAGCGCCCGCAGGTCGCCCATGCGTGCCTGCAGCGCGGGCGAGTCCGGCCACAGGCGCGGCAGCCAGGCTTCGGCGCGGGCCAGCGCCGCGCGCCAGCCGCCGGCATCGCGGCGCTCGGCGGCGGTGCGCGCCAGCGCCAGCTCGAGCCGCAGCGTGGCGATCCCGGCAGCGCGTTCGGCCGGCGCGACGGCCTGCCGCGCATCGCTGCGCCGGACGTCCACCACGCGACGGGCAAGCCGCTCCCACCAGGTGTCGCCAGCGCCAGCCGGGTCGCGCGGCAGAGCTTGCACGGGCAGCGCGTCCAGCTGCGCGGCAAAGACATCCAGGCGCGCCAGCGCCACCACGCGCGGGTCGTCGCCCAGGGCGTCCAGCGCCGTGCGCTCCTGCACCAGCACCTGGCGGATGTCGAGGAAGCCGGGGTCAGTGACGGCGTCGAGCAGGCGCGCCGCCAGCGCGTAGGCGCGGCGGGCGCCGTCGAGGTCGGCGGCCAGCAGCAGGCGCTGCTGGCCCTGCGCGAGCAGCAGTTCGATGTCGTCCAGTCGCAGTGCCTGCGCACCGCCTTCGACCGGCCCGGCCAGGCGCTGCACGCTTTCCTCGAGCAGGGCGGCGCGCTGGCTGACGCCGAGCAGTTCGTCGCGCAGCACGCGGTTGGTGGTCTCGGCCTGCTGCAGGCGCTTGCCCTGCGCCTGCTGGTTGCGGCGCACGGCGGCCATGCGCTCTTCGAGCGCGGTGAGTCGCTGCAGCTCTGCGGCGGCAGCGGCGAGGCGCTCGGCGGACTGCGCCTGCCAGGCCTGCCAGCCCAGCCACGCCGCGACCGGGAGTACGAGCAGCAGGAGCAGCCAGGCGAGGGCGGAGGTGCGGTGCGGTCGCGCGGGAAGTTCGGGGGAGTTCACGGCTGCAGGCGCGGGGTGGGGGCGCACATGTTAGGGCTTCGCCGCGGCTCCGGCGCAGGCGGCATCGAGCATGGCCGCCGGGCGCGCGCTTGACGCCACCGCCGCCACGCGCAGGCCAAGGCCGCGGGCCAGCGTGGCGAGGCGTTCGCTGGCCGCGACCACGTGTGCGCGGCGCAGCACCGCAAGGGCGTCGTCCGGAAGCCGGGCGACGATGTGCTCGAGCGCCTCGCCGCTGCTGGCGAGCAGCCAGGCGGGCGCGTCGAGCGCGCGCAGCGCCGCGACCGCGCGCGGCGGCGGCGCGATCGCCACGCGCGCGTAGACGTTGGCGCGCAGCACCCGTGCGCCGCGGCCGGCGAGCGTGGCGGCGATCACGCCGCGGCCGCCGGGCGCGGTGACCAGGCCGATGTCGAGCCCGCGTACGGAGGCCAGCGATGGCAGCGCGAGCAGGCCTTCGCTGTCCATCCGTTGCGGCGCATCCACCGTGGCCACGCCGGCGCGGCGCAGGGCAAGCGCGGTGCCGGCGCCGACCGCCACGAACGTCTGCGCTTTCCCGATGCGCAGCGCCCGCAGCCGCGCCGCTGCGGTGACCGCCGCCGGGCTGGTGAACAGCACCCGCGGTGCCGCCAACGCGGCGCGCAGCGCGGCACGGGTGGCGCGGTCGCCATGCGTTTCGAGGCGCCACGGCGACAGCGCCAGCGTGCGTGCGCCATGGCGCGCGGCGGCGCGCCGGATCGCGTCGTGGCCGCCCACCGGGCGCAGCGAGATGACGTAGCATCCGGACAGGCGTCCGGGCGTGGCGTTCGTGGGCATCGCAGCAGCTTGGTGCCTGTCGATGCCCCCTGCAAGGCGCCACCCGGCAGAGGACCACGCATGAGCCTGGAAGATGAACTGCTTGCGCTTGACGCGCATTACCGGTCGATGCCGCCGGTCGCGGCGATGGCCGTCACCATCGCCGGCCACGATGGCGGCCAGCTGCGGCTGCGCGCGCCACTGGCGCGCAACGTCAACGACAAGGGCTGCGCGTTCGGCGGCAGCCTGGTGTCGCTGATGACGCTCGCCGGCTGGGGCCTGGTGACGCTGCGCTGCGCGCAGCTGGGCATCAAGGCCGATGTGTTCGTCGCCGACAGCACGGTGCGCTACCTGGCGCCGCTGTATGCCGACCTCGAGGCCAGCGCGCGGCTTGAAGAAGGTGCGCACTGGAGCGACTTCGACGCGACATTGCGTGCGCGCGGCCGCGCCCGCGTCGCCATCGCCGCCACCGTGCCGCTGCCGGCGGGCGGCGAGGCCACCACCATGCGCGCCAGTTACGCCGCGATCGCCAGGGGTTAGCATGCCGGCCACGCCGACTTCCGGATCCGTCGCCATGCGCTCACCGCCCCACGTCTCCGCGTCCGCCAGGGCTGTCCTGCTGTTGTGCGTCCTGCTGGTCGTCACGGCCTGCGCGAGCGCCCGCGGCAGGGGTGACGCCCTGCAGCGCGTGCAGTACGCGTACTCGGCGGCGATCCGCTGGGGGGATTTCGAGGGCGCCTGGAACATGGTGGAACCGGAGTACCGCGAGAAGCATCCGATGACCGAGGTGCAGCTCGAGCGCTACAGGCAGATCCAGGTCTCGCACTACCGCGATCTCAGCGCCCAGGCCGGCGAGGACACGGCCGTGCGCGAGATCGACATCGGCGTGATCAACCGCCACACAATGGCCGAGCGCAGCCTGCGCTACCAGGAAGCCTGGCGCTACGACGCCGACAGCCGCGCCTGGGTGTTGACCAGTGGCCTGCCGGACTTCTGGCGCGGCGAGTAACGGGGCGCTTTGCGCCGCCGCCGGCGCTGGGCGACAATCGCGGCCCGCTGCCATGCTGGCCCCCGCCTTGAACCTTGAAGAACTGTCGGCCTTCGCCGGCCGCAACCCCATGCTCGCGCTGGCGCTCGCCGGCATCACCCTGGCGATCCTCTACACCGAGTTCGCGCGCCTGTTCCGCGGCTTCAAGGGCCTGCGTCCGGCGGAGCTGACCGCGCTCATGAACCGCGAGAACGCGCTGGTCGTCGATCTGCAGCCGGCCGGCGACTTCGAGAAGGGACACATCCCGGGCTCGAAGAACGTGCAGATGAGCCAGTTCGATCCCGAGAACAAGCTGCTCGCCGGCGCCAAGGTGCTGCCGGTGGTGACCGTCTGCAAGACCGGCGTGACCGCGGCGCAGGCTGCCAAGCGACTGCGCAAAGCCGGTTTCGAACGGGTCTATGTGCTGGACGGCGGCATCGCCGCCTGGCAACAGGCCGACCTGCCGCTGGCCAAGGGCCGCGGCAAGTAGCGCGCCGGTCGCGTGCGATAATCCCCACTTTCCCGAATCCGCTGGAGTTTCCCCAGATGTCCGACCAAGCCCAGAACGGCGCCGCCGGCGCAATTGCCGAACAGCCCGCCGGCCCGCAGTTCACCGTCGAGAAGATCTACGTCAAGGACGTGTCCTTCGAGGCGCCCAAGACCCCGCAGGCGTTTGGCGAACAGGGCCAGCCGCAGCTGCAGATGAACCTCAACCAGCGCGTCACCCGTCTTGCCGACTCCGCCTTCGAGGTCGTGCTGGGCATCAACCTGACCTGCAACATGGGCGAGGACAAGACCCTCTACGTGGTCGAGGTGCAGCAGGCCGGCATGTTCAACCTGGTGGACTTCGACGACCAGGCGCTCGACGTCATGCTCGGCACGCACTGCCCGGCGATCCTTTACCCGTATGCGCGCCAGGTCATCGGCGACCTGATCCAGGCGGGCGGCTTCACCCCGTTCCTGCTGCAGCCGATCAATTTCGAGTCCCTGTATGCCGAAGGCGTGCGCCAGCGTGCCGCGCAGCAGGCCGCAGGCGACCTGGCCAACACCGAGACCGGCGGCACTGCCTGAGTGGTGATGGAGCCCTCGGTCACGCCGGCGGCCAAGCCGGCGGTCGCGGTGCTGGGCGCCGGCTCCTGGGGCACGGCGCTGGCGGCGCTGATCGCGCGTCACGACCATCCCACGGTCCTCTGGGGGCGTGATGCCACGGTGGTCGGCGCGATCGATGCCGACCACCAGAACCCGCGCTACCTGCAGGGCATCGCCCTGCCGGAGTCGCTGCGCGCCACCACCGATCTGGCCGCGGCCCTGGCCACGGCCGACCTGGTGCTGGTCGTGGTGCCTTCGCATGCCTTTGCCGGGACCCTGCGCGCGCTCGCGCCGCTGCGCCCCGCGCATGCCGGCGTGGCCTGGGCCACCAAGGGCTTCGAACCCGGTTCCGGGCGCTTCCTGCATGAGGTCGCCGCTGAAGTCATCGGCCCCGGCGTACCGCTGGCGGTGGTGACCGGTCCGTCGTTCGCCATGGAGGTCGCGTCGGGGCTTCCGACCGCGCTCACCGTGCATGGCGACGATCCCGCCTTCGCACAGGCGGTCGCCGACGTGCTGCACGGCCCGGCGTTCCGCGCCTACACCGGCGACGACATGCGTGGCGCCGAGCTGGGCGGCGCGATGAAGAACGTGCTGGCGGTGGCCACCGGCGTGGCGGACGGCATGAACCTGGGCCTCAACGCCCGCGCCGGGCTGATCACCCGCGGCCTCAACGAGATGCTGCGCCTCAACATCGCCATCGGCGGCAAGCCGGAAACCCTCATGGGCCTGGCCGGCCTCGGCGACCTGGTGCTGACCTGTACCGGCGACCTGTCGCGCAACCGCCGCCTGGGCCTGGCGCTGGGCCGCGGCCAGACCCTGGAAGATGCGGTGCGCGAGATCGGCCAAGTGGTGGAGTCGGTGCAGACGGCCGACGAGGTCATGCGCCAGGCGGATGCCCACGGCGTCGAGCTGCCGATCGCCAGCAACGTGCGCGACGTGCTGCACGGCGACATCACCCCGGCCGAAGGCCTGGCGCGTCTGCTGGCACGCGAGCAGAAAGCCGAGTACCCGGCGAAGCTCTTCGCCTGAGCGCCTGAGCGCCTGAGCGCCTGAGCGCTGTGGTGGCCGTGAGGCCTTCGCGGCTCATGTCCCCCGGCATCCGCCTGGCGGCGGATGCCTCCTCCTTGACTTCCCCGCGAAGGCCTCACGGCCACTTCGCGGCTCTGCGCTGGCTGCCATTCCCGCGACCGTGCGCGAGATCGCGGGCTGTGGCCTTGCTCCTCGAACCACCGCGTGGTGCGGCGTACCGGGTGCCAATGCCCTTGGGGGCGAAGTCAAGGAGGAGGCGATGGCCGCCAGGCCATCGCCGGGGGACATGAGCCCCCGAGGGCATTGGTACCCGGCACCCAGAACGCAAAAAAAACCCCGACCTTGCGGCCGGGGTCTATGTCGCACAGAGGGGAGAGAGTCCCTGTGCGATTTCCCATGGAACGGTGTTACCAGGTGAAGCGCGGGCCGACGAACCATTCGGTGTCGCCGTCGGCGAACTTGACGTCGCCGTTAATGCCCCAGTTGGTGTTGAGCTTCAGGTTGGCGCCCAGGCGGCCGTAGAAATCGCCGTCGATGCCGCCGTCGTAGTCTTCGTAGCCGGCCAGCGCGTAGCCGTCAAAGTTCGTGGCCAGCAAGCCGCGCACGCCGACTTCGGTGCTCCAGCCGTCGAACTCCAGGTCGGTGCCGAGCACGCGGCCGGCGTCGAGCTTCTGGTACGCGACGCGGGCCAGCAGGTCGGCGCGCGGCGAGATCTCGAGGTTGTAGCCCAGGCCGACCTTCAGCTGGTCGATGTCGATGCTGGTGTTGTCGATCTCCTGGCTGCTGTAGCCGCCGAAGACGTGGAAATTGGGGTGGAACGAGAACGAGCCGTTGACACCGACGCCGTCGGCATCGACGTCGCCATTGGTGGCCTGGTAGCCGGCCTCGAGGTAGTTGTAGGAGACGCCTTCGGCAGCGGTAGCGGCGAACGGCAGCGACGCCGCCAGGGTCATGGCGATCAGGGAGCGCTTCATCGGGGAAAACCTCGTGCGTGCTTGTTGTTATTAGGTCCGGCCATGGGCAGCAGGGGAGGGAGAGAACCGATCGGGGAAATCGGAACCGCCCATGGCCGGAGCACGTATTCTCGTCATCACGCGGTAACACCAGCTGAATAGTGAACTGGACAGTGCAGGAACTTTCGTGCACTGCCCGGGTCGGGGATCACCCCGCGCCGTCGAACCCCATTTGCCGCCAGGCTTCGTACGCCACCACCGCCACCGCGTTGGACAGGTTGAGGCTGCGGTTGTCCGGACGCATGGGAAGGCGCAGCCGCTGGTGCGCGGGGATCCTGGCCATCACCGCATCCGGCAGGCCGCTGCTCTCGCGGCCGAACAGGAACGCGTCGCCACTGGCGTAGCGCGGCTGGTCGTAGCGGGCCTGGCCGTGGCTGCTGAGCGCGAACAGGCGCGTCGGCTGGATCTCGGCCAGCGCCGCATCGAGCGTGTCGTGAACCGCGAGCCGCGCGTACTCGTGGTAGTCGAGGCCCGCGCGCCTGAGTTGGCGGTCGTCGAGGTCGAAGCCCAGCGGCCGCACCAGGTGCAGGCGCGCGCCGGTGTTCGCGCACAGGCGGATCACGTTGCCCGTGTTGGGCGGGATTTCCGGCTGGAACAGGATGATGTCGATCATCGCGACTGGGCACGCGGCGTGTGGCGCCGCAGGATAGCCGCCGCCGCCGGGCGCATGGCTACCAGGCCATCGTTTCGCCGCGCCAGTCGAGGAAGCTGCCGCTGGCCGCCGGCGAAAGTCCTGCGATGACATCGAGCAGGCCACTCGCCGCCGCGTCCACCGGCTCGGTCGCCTGTGCGCCGCCCATGTCGGTCTGCACCCAGCCGGGATGGAACGCGGCGACCACGATGCCGCGCTCCGCCAGCGCCTGCGCCAGCAGCCGCGTCGCCATGTTCTGCGCGGCCTTGCCGATCGCGTAGCCCGGCGTGCCGAAACGCGCGGTCCCGGCGATCGAACCGAGCTGCGACGACAGGTTGGCGACGCGTGCGCCGTCGGCCAGCAGCGGCGCGAGCGCTTCGGTCACCAGCAGCGGGCCCAGCGCGTTGATGCGCAGGCTGTCCTCGAGCTGCGCCTGGTCGAGGTGCCCGAAGCGCTCGCCGGAGTGCAGCACGCCGGCGTTGTTGATCAGCAGGTCGATGCGGCCATCGTCGCCGAGCACCAGTGGCAGCTCATGCGCCAGCCGCGCGCGGGACCTGCCGTCCGCCACGTCGAGCGGCAGCACGTGCAGGTGACCGGGGTGCGCGCCGGCCAGCGCATTGAGCGTGCCCGCCTTGCCGGGCTGCCTGCAGGTGGCGACCACCCGGTCGCCGCGTGCCAGCAACTGGCGGGTCAGTTCCAAGCCGAGGCCACGGTTGGCGCCGGTGATCAGCGCGTGCAGGGGAGGAGTGTCCATGCCGCGAGCATGCACCAGCCGGCGTCGGCGTGCCGTGGCCGACCGGGACCAATGGCCCGGGGGCGGCGATGGCGGGGGGCGCTACCATCGCCGGTCGGACCGTACACAGGATCACCACACCATGCAGATGCCCACGCGCATGCCGCGCCGCGCCACTTTCCTTGCCTTCGCCATGGCTGCTGCCCTCGGCACGCTCGCCCCGGCCGGCTACGCGAAGGTGCCGCAGGCGGCCACGGCCGCGGTGGTCGACATCCCGTATGAAACCTTCACCCTGCCCAACGGCCTGCGCGTGGTGGTGCACACCGACCGCAAGGCGCCGATCGTCGCGGTCAACATCTGGTATCACGTCGGCAGCAAGGACGAGCCGAGGGGGCGCAGCGGCTTCGCGCACCTGTTCGAGCACCTGATGTTCCAGTCGTCGGAGAACCACGGCGGCGAGTTCTTCGAGCCGTTCAAGCGCATCGGCGTGACCGACCAGAACGGCACGACCAACACCGACCGCACCAACTATTTCCAGAACGTGCCCACCACCGCGCTCGACACCGCGCTGTGGATGGAGTCCGACCGCATGGGGCATTTCCTCGGCGCCGTCGACCAGGCCGCGCTCGACGAGCAGCGTGGCGTGGTGCAGAACGAGAAGCGCCAGGGCGAGAACCAGCCCTACGGCCAGGCCTGGGAGAAGCTCAACAAGGCGCTGTATCCGGCCGGCCACCCGTACCACCACAGCGTGATCGGCTCGATGAACGACCTCGACGCCGCCTCGCTGGAAGACGTCAAGACCTGGTTCCGCGCCTGGTACGGCCCGAACAACGCCGTGCTGGTGCTGGCCGGCGACATCGACGTGGCCACCGCGAAGGCCAAGGTCGCGAAGTACTTCGGCCACATCCCCGCCGGTCCCTCCATGTCGCAGCCCAAGGTGGACGTGGCGCAGCGCGCCGAATCCACGCGCGAGACGATGCGCGACAAGGTCCCGCAGCCGCGCGTCTACCGCCTGTGGAACGTGGCCGAAGTGGCCAACGCCGACCTCGACCGCCTGCAGCTGCTCGGCCAGGTGCTCGGCGGCAGCAAGTCGTCGCGCCTGGACAAGCGCCTGGTGCACGAAGAGAAGCTGGTCGACAGCATCAGCGCCGGCGCGTACGGCAAGCAGCTGGGCTCCAATTTCATCATCATGGCGCAGGTCAAGAAGGGCGTTGATCCGGCGAAGGTCGAGGCGGTCATCGACGAAGAGCTCGAACGCCTGCTGGCCGAGGGCCCGACCGCCGACGAACTCGGGCGCGCGCGCACGGTGTTCCGCGCCGGCTTCATCCGCGGCATCGAGCGCATCGGCGGCTTCGGCGGCAAGGCCGACGCGCTGGCCGAATGCGCCGTGTACACCGGCGATCCGGGCTGCTTCCGCGAATCGCTGGCGATCATCGATGCGACCTCGGCCGCCGAGCTGCAGGCGGTTGGCCGCACGTGGCTGGGCAAGGGTGACCACACCCTGGTGATCCTGGAAGGCGAGCGCACGCCGCTGGCCGAGGAGCCGGCCGGCACGCCGGCGCCGTGGCAGCTGCCGGCGGTTGATGCCGCCTTGTCCACCACGCCCGCGACCGTTGATCGCAGCCAGGGCGTGCCGATGCCTGATGCGTTCCCGGACCTGGTGTTTCCCGCACTCGAACGTGCGCGCCTGTCCAACGGCACGACGGTGATCCTCGCGCGTCGCGCCGGCCTGCCGGTGGTGCAGATGGACTACCAGTTCGCCGGTGGCTACAGCGCCGACGCCGACGGCGCCGCGGGTACGTCCAGCTTCACCATGGGCATGCTCGACGAAGGCGCGGGCGACCTGGGCGCGCTGGCGTTCGCCGACCGTGCCGAGTCGCTCGGCGCGCAGATGGGTGCTGGCGCCGGGCTCGACAGCGCCAGCGCCTGGTTCTCGGGACTCACCGAAAACCTCGACGCATCGCTGGCGCTGTATGCCGACATGCTGCGCCGCCCGCAGTTCAGCGCGGCCGAGATCGAGCGCGTGCGCGCCACCTGGATCGCCAACATCGGCCAGGAAAAGGCCCGCCCGCAGACCGCGGCGATGCGCGTGCTGCCGCCGCTGCTGTACGGCGAAGGCCATGCCTACGCGATGCCATTCACCGGCTCCGGCACCGAAGCGTCGATCGCCGCACTCGACCGCGATGACCTGGTCGCGTTCCACCAGGCCTGGGTGCGCCCCGAGGGCGCGACGCTGGTGGTCGTCGGCGACACCACGCTCAAGCAGGTGGTGCCGATGCTCGAGAAGCACTTCGGCGACTGGCGTGGCACCGGCACCGCGCCCGCGGCGCAGGCCGTGCCGGCCACGGTTGCACGCCCGGCCAAGGCGCGCGTGTTCCTGGTCGACCAGCCGGGCGCGGTGCAGGCCAACATCTATGCCGGCCAGCTGGTGCCGTCGACGACCGATGCCGGCGCGGTGCGCTTCGACATCGCCAACGGCGTGATCGGCGGCGACTTCACCGCGCGCCTGAACATGAACCTGCGCGAAGACAAGCACTGGTCGTATGGCGCGCGCAGCGGTGCGTCGGGTGCGCTCGGCCAGCGGCCGTGGCTGGCGTCGGCGCCGGTGCAGATCGACAAGACCGCGGAGGCGATGGCCGAGATGCGCCGCGAGATCGCGGCGTTCGCCAGCGGCGAAACGCCGCCCACCGCGGCCGAGGTCGAACGCATCCGCGCCATCAACACGCTCAGCCTGCCGGGTGCCTACGAAACCGCGGCGTCGGTGGCGTCGACCATCGGCGGCATCGTGCTGTACGGCCGTCCCGATGACTACGTGGTGCGTCGCAAGGCCGAGATCGAAGCGATGACGCCGGCGCAGGTCGCCGAAGCGGCGAAGACCCTCGACGCCGACACCCTGACCTGGGTGGTAGTGGGCGACCTGTCGAAGATCGAGGCGCCGGTGCGCGCGCTCGGCTTCGGCGATGTCACCGTGATCGACGGCGACGGCAAGGCCGTCGCCGACCGTTAAGCCATCAGCGATACGCGGTGCCGTGCCATCGGCGAAGATGGCCGGCACCGCCATCCACGGAGCCACATCCATGCGCAAGTCGTTCGTGTTCGTGCCGCTGTTCGTCCTCGCCATGGGCGGGTGCACCTGGGTGCACATGGCGCCAGGGGCGTCGGCGGTGCGCGTGGCGGCATCGGCCCCGAACGGCTGCGAGAAGCGCGGCGAGGTTGAAGTGGCGGTGAAACACAGCGTCGCGTTCATCGAACGCAACGAGCTGCGGGTGCGCGAAGAGCTTGAAACGCTGGCCCGCAACGAGGCGCCGGGCCTCGGCGCCGACACCATCCACCCGCTCGGCGGACCGCTGCGCGGCGCGCAGCGCTGGGCCGCCTGGCGCTGCGGGGGCTGAACGATAGCGGCCCTTGCATATGCGAGGGCCGTCACGCCGCGGCCCCGCAAGTGCGCGGGGGGCGCTAAGCCGGTAATCTAGACGGCCTTTTTTGCACATCCCATCGGCGGCCAGCCCATGTTGTTCCAGCACGTAGCCATTGCCGGTCTTGCGCACATCGACGCCCCCCGGCGGCTGTCCTCCGAAGAGATCAACGCGCGCCTGAAGCCGACGCTCGACCGCCTCGGCATCAAGACCGACGTGCTCGGCGATGTCGCCGGCATCCACGCCCGCCGACTGTGGGACGACAACGTGCTGGCCTCCGACGCCGCCACCCTCGCCGGCGTCAAGGCGCTGGCCGATGCCGGCATCGATCCCTCGCGCGTCGGCCTGCTGGTGAACACCTCGGTGAGCCGTGATTTCCTCGAGCCGTCCACGGCGTCGATCGTCAGCGGCAACCTGGGCATGTCCGATACCTGCCAGAACTTCGACCTGGCCAACGCCTGCCTGGCCTTCATCAACGGCATGGACGTCGCCAGCCGCATGATCGAGCGCGGCGAGATCGACTACGCGCTGATCGTCGACGGCGAAACCGCCAACCTCGCCTACGAACGCACCATCGAGCGCTTGCTGCGCCCGGATTCCACCGAGGCCGAGTTCCGCAACGAGATGGCCACGCTCACGCTTGGTTGTGGCGCCGCGGGCATGGTGCTGGCCCGTGCCGAGCTCGCGCCGGGCGCGCCGCGCTACCGCGGCGGCGTGACCCGCGCCGCCACCGAGTGGAACGGCCTGTGCCGCGGCAACCTCGACCGCATGGTCACCGACACCCGCACGCTGCTGATCGAAGGCATGAAGCTGGCGCAGAAGACCTTCATCGCCGCGCGCCAGGCGCTGGGCTGGGTGGTGGAGGAGATGGACGAGTTCGTCATCCACCAGGTCAGCAAGGCGCACACCGCGGCCTTCATCAAGGCCTTCGGCATCGACCCGAAGAAAGTCATGACCATCTTCGGCGAGCACGGCAACATCGGCCCGGCCTCGGTGCCGATCGTGCTCAGCAAGCTGCGGGAGGAAGGCCGCCTGAAGAAGGGCGACCGCGTGGCGCTGCTCGGCATCGGCTCGGGGCTGAACTGCTCGATGGCCGAGGTGGTCTGGTAATCGTGATCCCTGCACCTGTGCGGCACGTGGCGCGGCCTGTCCGCGCCGGCGCGACCGACAGCTGAGCGCACGCGCGTGGAATTCGGAATCGAGGTGCTGGCGCTGCTGGCGCTGGCGGCGTTCGTCGCCGGCATCATCGATGCGATGGCCGGCGGCGGTGGCCTGATCACCATTCCCGCGCTGATGGCGGCCGGCATCCCGCCGGTGCAGGCCATCGCCACCAACAAGCTGCAGTCGAGCTTCGGCACTGCCGGCGCCGTGCTGGCGTTCGCGCGCAAGGGGCGCATCGATTTCAGGCGCTTCCTGTGGCCGGCCGTGGCCGCGTTCGCGGGCTCGGTGGGCGGCGCGCTGGCGCTGCTGGCGCTGGATCCGTCCTTCCTCGCCGGGCTGGTGCCGGTGCTGCTGGTGGCGATGGCCGCCTACTTCGTGTTCGGCCCCAAGGCCAGCGAAGCCGACACGCGTGCGCGCCTGGGCCAGTCAGCGCTGGTGACGGTGATGTTCGCGTTCGGTTTCTACGACGGCTTCTTCGGCCCCGGCACCGGCTCGTTCATGGCAACCGCGCTGGTGGCGCTGTTCGGCATGGGGCTGGTGTCGGCGACGGCACACACCAAGTTCCTGAATCTCGCGAGCAATGTCGCCGCGCTGGCCACGCTGGTCATCGGCGGACAGGTGCTGTGGCTGGTGGGCCTGGTGATGGCGGTGGCGAGCATCGCCGGCGGGCAGGTGGGCGCGCACTTCGCGCTGCGCGTGGGCGGCCGCGCGATCCGCCCGCTGCTGGTGGTGATGTCGCTGGCGTTGACGGTGAAGCTGCTCTCGGACCCGGGCAATCCACTCACCGCGCTCTGGGCGGGCTAGGCGCGCCCCTGCGCTGGGCATCGCTTGGCCGATAATGGCCTCCCCAGTGAAGAGCAAGCGCAACGCGATGGCGGTTTCGACGATGGATTACCCCGACTATCCCTTCACCCCGAAGCGCTTCCAGGTGCGCCCGGGCATCGCCATGAGCTACCTCGACGAGGGCCCGTGCGACGGCGAAGTGGTGGTGATGGTCCACGGCAACCCGTCGTGGAGCTACTACTGGCGGCACCTGGTGTCGGGGCTGTCGGATCCGGCTACCGGCAAGGGTTATCGCTGCATCGTGCCCGACCACGTCGGCATGGGCCTGTCGGACAAGCCGGACGACGCGCCCAACGCGCTGCCGCGCTACGACTACACGCTGCAGTCGCGCGTCGACGACCTTGCCGCGCTGCTCGCGCACCTCGGCATCGACGGCCCGGTCACGCTGGCGGTGCACGACTGGGGCGGCATGATCGGCTTCGGCTGGGCGCTGTCGCACCAGCACCAGGTGAAGCGGCTGGTGATCACCAACACCGCGGCGTTCCCGATGCCCGGCACCAAGGCCATGCCGTGGCAGATCGCGCTGGGCCGCGACTACACCATCGGCGAGCTGGTGATCCGCGGCTTCAACGCGTTTTCCGGCGGCGCCTCATGGCTCGGCGTGGAGCGGAAGATGCCGGCCGACGTGCGCCGCGCGTACGTCGCGCCCTATGACAGCTGGAAGAACCGCATCTCCACGGTGCGCTTCATGCAGGACATCCCGCTGTCGCCGAAGGATCGCGCCTGGCCGCTGGTGGAGGCCGCGGGGCAGCGGCTGCACGAATACGCGGCGCTGCCGGCCTTCATCGGCTGGGGGCTGAAGGACTTCGTGTTCGACCGGCATTTCCTGCAGCGCTTCCAGGCGGAGCTGCCGGGCGCCGAAGTGATGGCGTTCGACGACGCCGGTCACTACGTCCTAGAAGACAAGCACGAAGTGCTGGTGCCCGCGGTGCGCGATTTCCTCGAGCGCAATCCGCTGTAGGCGCGGCTCAGGCGGCGATCGGCGGCGGCAGGGCGGGTGGCGGCGTGCCGCCATCATGGGGCGTGTCGTTGCCATCGGGGTTGCCGTCGCGGTCGTTGGCCGCGGCCTCGCGCCACGCCCAGTCTGCAAGCGTCAGCGCCGGCATGCCGTGGGCGATGCGCGCGTTGTCGCACTGGCGGCTCGCCGCGCCGAATTCCCACGATGCGGGCACGTCGCGACACGCCTGCGGGCGCACCGGGTGGATCGTGCAACGCGAATGGCGCCCGATGTCGGCATCCAGAGCGACGCAGCGCGGCTCGCCGCCGCCCACGGTGCCGCGCATGGCACGTTCATGGCTGCGCAACGGCATGGTCAGTTCCGGCGGCACCGTGCCACCCAGCGCGGGGTCGGCTTCGGACCAGTGGAAGCTGATGCGGTAGAAGGCACAGCAGGCGCCGCAGCTCAGGCAGGGATGGGGCACGTGGGTGTCGCCGGGGCCGGGCAGCGGATTCTTCGGCCAGCCGCGCCAGGGCGCAAGTGCCGGTGGCGGCGGGGGCCGCCTCAGCCCTGCGCCGCGTCCAGGCCCTGCTGCCAGAAGTCGGCTTCCAGCCGCGCCGCCTTGGCGAAGATGTCGACCAGCTCGCCGAAGCGGTTGTCGCTGGCGTAGCGGCGGCCGAGGTCGTCGAGCCAGGCGTGCGCCGCCACCCCGACCTGCTGGAAGGCCTCGCCGGCGTACTCGGCGATCCATGCGCGATAGGGGTGCGCGGCGTCGAGGGCGCCGATGCCGCCGGGCGCCAGGCGGCGGCCGATCTCCGCATAGCCGAGCGTGCACGGGATGAGCGCGACCTGCAGGTCGAGCAGGTCGCCGGACATGCCGATGTCGAGCACGAAGCGGGTATATGCGACGGTTGCGCGCTGCTCGGGCGCGGCTTCCACGTCGGCGGCCGACAGGCCCCAGCGTTCGCAGAGGCGCAGGTGCAGGTTCATTTCCACGTCGACGATCGCCGCCAGGCCGTCCTTGGCCGCGCGCATGTCGGCCATGGTGCGGCTCTTGTACGCCGCCAGCGCGTGCGCGCGCGCGAACTGGATCAGGAACAGGTAGTCCTGCACCAGGTAGTTGCGGAACGCGGCCTCGGGAAGCGTGCCATCGCCGAGGCCGCGCACGAAGGCGTGGTCCACGTAGGCGTTCCAGTCGGTGGCAGCGGCGGTCTTGAGGCGTTCGAACAGCGACATGTCGAGGGTGCTCCAGCGGCGGGGGCCGCGACGAAGGACGCGCGATTGTCGGCCATCGGCGCGGGCGGGGTCCATGCGACGGCGTGGACGCGCTGCGGCGCCGGGCGATAATCGCCGCATGAGCGAACCCTGCAACATCGCCGCGGCGCTGCCGCGGCTTGCGGCCGAAGCACCCGACCGCATCGCCATGCGTTGCCCCGGCAGCGACGGTCGCTACGCGACCGCAGTGACGTATGCGCAGCTGGACGCGCGCAGCGACGCGATCGCCGCCGGTCTCGCCGCGCGCGGCATCGGCCGCGGCACGCGCACGGTGGTCATGGTGCGGCCCACGCCGGAGTTCTTCCTGCTGATGTATGCGCTGTTCAAGGCCGGCGCGGTCCCAGTGCTGGTGGATCCGGGCATCGACCGGCGCGCGCTGAAGCAGTGCCTGGACGAAGCGGGTGCCGATGCGTTCGTCGGCATTCCGCTGGCGATGTTCGCGCGCGTGCTGCTCGGCTGGTCGCGCGGGGCGCGGGTGCGCATCACCACCGGGGCGCGGCCGTGGTTCGCCGATGCCACGCTGGCCGCGGTCGAGCGCGCCGGCGCCGGTGCCGGACCGCAACTGGCCGCGACTGCGCCGGACGATGTCGCCGCGATCCTGTTCACCAGCGGCTCGACCGGCGTGCCGAAGGGCGTGGTGTACCGCCACCGCCACTTCGCGGCGCAGGTCGCCATGCTGCGTGATGCCTTCGGCCTGGCGCCCGGCGGGGTGGACCTGCCGACCTTCCCGCCGTTCGCGCTGTTCGATCCCGCCCTCGGCCTGACCTCGGTCATCCCGGACATGGACCCCACGCGCCCGGCCAGCGCCGACCCGCGCAAGCTGCACGCGGCGATCGCGCGCTTCGGCGTGACCCAGCTGTTCGGCTCGCCGGCGCTGATGCGCGTGCTGGCCGAGCACGGCGCGCCGTTGCCCACGGTCACCCGGGTGACCTCGGCGGGCGCGCCGGTGCCGGCGGATGTCGTGGCGAAGATGTGCGCGCTGCTGCCGCCCGACGCGCAGTTCTGGACGCCGTACGGTGCAACGGAATGCCTGCCGGTCGCGGTGATCGAAGGCCGCGAGCTGATGACGCTGCGCGAACGCACCGAAACCGGCGCCGGCACCTGCGTCGGCCGCCCGGTGCCGCCGAACGAGGTGCGCATCATCCGCGTCACCGATGACGCCATCGCCCGATGGTCGGATGACCTGCTGGTGAAGCCGGGCCAGGTCGGCGAGATCACCGTCGCCGGGCCGACCACCACCGACACCTATTTCAAGCGCGATGCACAGACGCGGCTGGCCAAGATCCATGAGGACGGCGCCACGGGCGAGCGCATCGTCCATCGCATGGGCGACCTCGGCTACTTCGACTCGGACGGCCGTCTCTGGTTCTGCGGCCGCAAGTCGCAGCGCGTGGTCACGGCCGCGACGACGCTGTGCACCGAGCAGGTCGAGCCGGTGTTCGACACCCATCCCGACGTGCGGCGCACGGCGCTGGTCGGCCTTGGTGCGCGCGGCGCGCAGCGGCCCCTGCTGTGCGTGGAATTGCACAAGGGCGTGGCGCGTGGCGAACACGCGCGGATCGCCGCCGAGCTGCGCCATCTCGGCGAAGGCTTCGTGCACACGGCGCGCGTCGACAGCGTGCTGTTCCACTCCGCATTTCCGGTCGACATCCGCCACAATGCGAAAATCGGCCGCGAGAAGCTGGCCGCGTGGGCCGCGCGCGAACTGCGCCGCGGCGGGGTCTTCGAACCGGTGAAGCAGGAGGTTTGAGCGTGAGGGTGCTGGTCACGGGCGGTGGCGGATTCCTTGGCCAAGCGCTGTGCCGCGGCCTGGTGGCGGCGGGGCACGAGGTCACGAGTTTCAACCGCGGGCACTACCCCGCGCTCGACGCCATGGGCGTGCGCCAGCTGCGCGGCGACCTGGCCGATCGCGACGCCGTGATCGATGCCTGCGCGGGCATGGACGCGGTGCTGCACAACGCCGCCAAGGCAGGCGCATGGGGCAGCTACGACAGCTACCACCGCGCCAACGTCATGGGCACCGGCAACGTGCTGGCCGGCTGCCGCGAGCACGGCGTCACCCGGCTGGTGTACACGTCGTCGCCCAGCGTGACCCATCGCGCAACGCATCCGGTCGAAGGCGGCACCGCCGACACCGTGCCCTACGGCGAGGACCTCAAGGCCCCGTACGCCGCCACCAAGCTGATCGCCGAAAGGATCGTGCTGGCGGCCAACGACGACGAACTCGCCACCATCGCATTGCGTCCGCGGCTGATCTGGGGCCCGGGTGACAACCAGCTGCTGCCGCGCCTGGCCGAACGCGCGCGCGCCGGTCGCCTGCGCTTCGTCGGCGACGGCCTGAACCGCATCGACACCACCTACATCGACAACGCCGCGCAGGCGCACTTCGATGCGCTGGCCGTGCTGGCACCGGGCGCCGCCTGCGCCGGGCGCGCGTACTTCATCAGCAACGGCGAGCCGATGGCGGTGCGCGACATCGTCAACGGCCTGCTGGCGGCGGTGGGCGCGCCGCAGGTGCGCAAGACGATCCCGTTCCGCGCGGCCTACGCCATCGGCGCCACCTGCGAAGCGCTGTGGCCACTGCTGCGGCTGCGCGGTGAGCCGCCGCTGACGCGCTTCCTGGCCGAGCAGCTCAGCACCACGCACTGGTACGACATGGCACCGGCGACGCGCGATTTCGGCTACGTGCCGCGGGTCTCGATCGCCGAAGGCCTGCGCCGGCTTGCCGAAAGCGCGGGCGGCTCCGTCACCCGCTGACGACCCGGGCTTGCCCACCATTGGTCCCGCGCCGGCCGAATGCCGGAAAGGAGACCGCCATGCTCAGCTACGCCCTGATCTTCATCGTCATCGCCATCATCGCCGCCGTGCTCGGTTTCAGCGGTATCGCCGGTGCCGCCACCAACATCGCCTGGATCCTGTTCGTGGTGTTCCTGGTGCTGGCCGCCGTGTCGTTCTTCCGCGGCCGGAAGGTCTGACCGGCGGGGCCGGTCGGCGCGTGGTGCCGCGGCTTGCCGCCACCGCGCGCCGCCGGCCCGCACCCTTGCCGCGGCGTCGCGCCGTTGCCGCGCGTGCTGCCGCGGTCGCCGATGGCAGGTCGCTACAATGCCGCCATGGCCGAAACCCCGTTCCCGTTCCCCGCCTGGAAGCCGCTCGCCGGCCGTGCCCTCGAAGCCGCGCTGAACCGCGCGCTGGCGCTTGACGACGACACCCGTCGCGACCTGGCGCGACTCGCCGGGCGCAACGTCGCCCTGCACCTGGCGGCACCGCCGCTGGCGCTCGCGATACGCGTCGACGGTGACGCGCTGCGGGTGGGGCCGGTGGAGGCCGACGCACCGGCCGACCTCTCGATCCGCAGCACCCTCGGTGGGCTGCTGGCACAGCTGCCCGCGCTGCTCGGCCGTGGCCGCGACGACCACGCCACGCCCAGCGGCCGCCTGCGCATCGAGGGCGATGCCGAGCTGGCACGCGCGCTGCAGCGCATGGCCACGCGCTTCGATCCGGACTGGCAGCGGCCGTTTGTCGCGGCGTTCGGCGAGGTCATGGGCGTGCAGGTCGCCAATGCCGTGGCCGCGGCGCTGAAGGGCGCGCGCAGTGCCGGCGCCAACCTCGCCGGCAGCGCCGCCGAGTACGTGGTCGAGGAATCGCGCGACGTCATCGGCCGCGACGAGCTCGACGCCTTCCACGACGACGTCGACGCGATCCGCGACGATGTCGAGCGCCTGGCCGCGCGCGTCGCGCGCCTCGGGCGCGGCAGCGGGGTGCGTGCATGAAGACGGCGCTCCGCGCGCTCGGCATCGGCCGCGTGCTGCTGCGCTATCGCCTCGATGAAATGCTGGACGGCACGCCGGCCGAACGCTGGCTGCGGCTGATGCGGCCGTTCGTGCCGAGTGCCTCGCGCGAGATCGCGGCGCTGCCGCGCGGCGCGCGCCTGCGCCTGGTGCTCGAGGAGCTGGGGCCGATCTTCGTCAAGTTCGGGCAGATTCTTTCCACGCGACGCGACCTGATCCCGCCCGACGTCGCCGACCAGCTGGCGCTGCTGCAGGACCAGGTGGCGCCGTTCGACGGCGTCGTCGCGCGCGCCATCGTCGAACGCGCGCTGGGCCGCAGCATCGACGAGGCCTACGCCAGCTTCGACACCCGCCCGCTGGCTTCCGCGTCGATCGCCCAGGTGCATGCGGCAACCCTGCACGCGGTCGACGGCGCCGCGCCGCGCGAGGTGGTGGTGAAGGTGCTGCGCCCCGACATCGAGGCGCGGATCGCGGGCGACGTCGCGCTGCTCAAGCGCATCGCCGCGCTGGTCGACCGCTCGCATCCGCGCGCCGACAAGATCCGCCCGCGCGAGATCGTGGCCGAGGTCGAGTCCACGCTCGCGGCCGAGCTCGACCTGCAGCGCGAAGGCGCCAACGCGTCGGTGCTGCGTCGCAACTGGCTCGGTTCGCCCGATCTCTACGTGCCCGAGCCGGTGTGGAGCCACAGCGCCGAGCGCGCGCTGACGCTCGAGCGTGTGCGCGGCATCCCGAGCGACGACATCGCCGCGATCGACGCGGCCGGCATCGACCGCAAGGCGCTCGCCGCCAAGGGCGTGCGCGTGTTCTACACGCAGGTGTTCCGCGACAACTTCTTCCACGCCGATGCACATGCCGGCAACATCTGGGTCGACATCGACCCGGCGCGCATCGCCAATCCGCGCTTCATCGCGCTGGATTTCGGGATCATGGGACAGCTCTCCAGCGAGGACCAGTATTACCTCGCCGAGAACTTCATGGCGATCTTCAACCGCGACTACCGGCGCATCGCCGAGCTGCACGTGCAGGCCGGGTGGATGCCGTCGCACCTGCGCATCGACGAGCTGGAGGCCGCGGTGCGCGGCGTGTGCGAGCCGTACTTCACCCGGCCGCTGTCGGAGATCTCGCTGGGCGAGGTGCTGCTGAAGCTGTTCCGCACCGCGCAGCGCTTCGAGCTCACCCTGCAGCCGCAGCTGATCCTGCTGCAGAAGACCCTGCTCAACATCGAAGGGGTCGGCCGCCAGCTCGACCCGAAGATCGATATCTGGGCGGTGGCGCGGCCGGTACTGGAGCGCATCCTTGCCGAGCGCTACAGCCCGCAGCGGCTGGCCCGCGAGTTCCGCAAGCGCCTGCCGGAGATGGTCACCCACGCGCCCGACATGCCGCGCCTGCTGCACGCCTGGCTGCAGCAGCAGGTCGAAGGCCGCCACCAGCTGTCGATGCGCTCCGAGGACATCGGCCAGCTGGTGCAGGTGATGGCCGCGATGCAGCGGCGCACGGTGTCGGCGATCGTCGGCGCAGGCCTGCTGCTCGTCGCCAGCGTGCTGTATGCGCTTGAAGCCGGTGGCCCCGCGCTGATGTCGGTGCCCGTGGCAGCGTGGGTGGCGGGCGTGGCCGGCCTGTGGGGATTGTTCGCGGCCTGGCCGCGGCGCTGATCCCCGCCGCGGCCGGGCAGCCCTTGGGTCAGCGGCCCTGGAAGCGGTATTCGGCGCCGAGCCAGAGCGTGTCGATGTCGTAGGCGTCGCCAACGTCGCGGAGCCGTTCCCATTCCAGGCGCAGCGTCCAGGGCGCGTCGAAATGGAAGCGGGCGCCGACGCCGTAGGTCTCCGTCGAATCGTTCCTCGAATACGTGGCCGAGCCGAGCATGTTGGACGAGCCGACGTCGTAGCCCGCGCGCGCATAGCCCAGTCGGGCGAACAGTTCGAACTGTCGTCCGAGCGGGAGGAGTCCCAGCATCGCCACGTCCCAGCGATCATTGGCCAGCGAGTAGTGGGTGACCGCACTTTCGGGCGCGCAGAGCTCGATGCAACTGCCGAAGGACCACGCGATCTCACCGAGGTCGGCATAGCTGGCCTCGACGGCGAGGTAACGGTTGAACCGGTAACCGCCGCGCAGCGAATAGGCGGTGTCGTCGCGGTCGTAGCCCTCGACGTCGGCATTGCCCACGCTGGCTCCGACGTAAGCGCCGCCAGTGCCTGCATCCTGGGCATGGGCGCCCGGGGCAAGTGCGAGAAGAAGGAGAACAGCAGGTGCGAACATCCTGAACGAACTGCAGTGCATGGCGACCTCCATGTGATGATGGCCTGATGAAGACGCCCGTCCATTTCCCCGCGGCGCCCGCTGACACGGCTGCGCCGGTCCCCGTTGCAGGGCGTCTCGCGGCACTCTATCAAGAGCCGGGCTTCGCGGTGATAGACAAGCCCGCCGGGCTGATGGTCCACGACAGCAAGCTCGCGCGCGGCGAGACCGACTTTGCCGCCGACCGCCTGCGCGAACAGTTCGGCCGCCCGATCCACCTGGTGCACCGCCTCGACCGCGCCACCAGCGGCTGCCTGCTGTTGGCGTTCGACCGCGAGACCGCGTCGCTGCTCGGCAAGTCGCTGATGGCCGGTGGCCTCGACAAGGGCTATCTCGCGGTGTGCCGCGGCTGGCCGGCCGAGGCCTTGTTCGAAGTCGACCACGCGCTCGATGGCGGTCCCGGCAAGCCGCAGAAGAAGCCGGCGGTGACGCGCTTCGAGCGCCTGGCAACGGCGGAGCTGGCGCTGCCGTCGGCCGGCTTCGAGACCTCGCGCTACGCGCTGCTGCGCGCCTGGCCGCAGACCGGGCGCTTCCGCCAGATCCGCCGCCACCTCAAGCACCTGTCGCACCATCTGATCGGCGACACCAGCCACGGCGACGGCCGCCACAACCGCAGCTTCCGCATGCTCGGCATCCACCGCATGCTGCTGCACGCGGAACGGTTGTCGTTTCCGCACCCGCACGATCCCGCGAGGCGCGTCGACGTGGTGGCGCCACCGGACGCGGAGTTCATGCGCGCACTGGCCCTGTTCGAACCACCGTACGCGTAGGCCACGGCAGTGGCGCGCCGTACAATCCGCGCCGACACGCCATGACCACGACGCCTGCCATCGCCATCCCCGAAGACGAGATCGTCGAACGCTTCGTGCGCGCGTCGGGCCCCGGTGGGCAGAACGTCAACAAGGTGTCGACTGCGGTCGAGCTGCGCTTCGACATCGCCAACTCGCCCACCCTTCCCGAGCCTGTGCGCGAGCGCTTGCTCGCGCGTCGCGACCGCCGCGTGACCCTCGACGGCGTGCTGGTGATCAGCGCGCAGCGCTTCCGCACCCAGGAGCGCAACCGCGAGGATGCGCGCGAGCGCTTGGCGGCGTTCATCGCGGCCGGCACGCACGTCCCCAAGCCGCGCGTCGCCACGCGTCCGAGCCGCGCCGCCAAGGCCCGGCGGATGGATGACAAGCGTGAGCGGAGTACGATCAAGCGGGGCCGCACCGGGCGCGGCTGGGACTGACGGGGGCGAGCGCGGGATGCCTGCAGGGGTGAACGACATCGTGCCGGCGCTGCCGCCGAATGCGCCGCGGGTCCGGCACAACCGCTTCACCCGCTGGTTCGGACGCACGGTGCTGCGGCTCGGCGGCTGGCGCATGGTCGGCGAGTTCCCCGACGTACCGCGGCTGGTGCTGATCGCCGCACCGCATTCGTCGAACTGGGACGGCGTGTGGGGTTTTGCCGCCAAGCTCGCGATGGGCCTCGACATCCGCATCATCGGCAAGCGCGAGCTGTTCTGGTGGCCGCTGGGGTCGCTTCTGCGCGCGCTCGGCGTGACCGCGGTCGATCGCAACGTGTCGTCCGGCGTGGTGGAGCAGGTCGTCGCGCTGATCCGCGGCAGCGAGCGCTTCTGGTTCGGGCTGGCGCCGGAGGGCACGCGCAAGCCGGTGGAACACTGGAAGCGCGGCTTCCTGAAGATCGCCCGCGCCGCCGACGTGCCGGTGCTGCCGGCGTACTTCCACTACCCGGACCGGGTCATCGGCATCGGCCCGCTGTTCCACGTCGGCGATGACGAAGACGCCGACATGCGCCGCATCCGCGAGTGGTACCGGCCGTGGCAGGGACGCAACCGCGGCACGCAGTGACCCCCGGCGCCTGCCGACCCTCACTCAGCGTTCGGAATGCCCGCCCTCGTCGTGCCCGCGGCGCACGAACAGGTCCGGCTGGATCAGGTCCATGAACGCACGCGCCTGCGGCGACAGCAGCTTGCCTTTGCGCACCACCACGCCGTAGCTGCGCGCCGGAAACCAGGCGTCGAGCGGGCGGATCGCGAGCCGCTGGTGGTCGTCCGCGTCCAGGCAGATCGAGCTGACGATGGAGATGCCCATGCCCATCGCCACGTACTGCTTGATCACCTCCCAGCCGCCGACCTCCAGCGACACCGTGTACGGCACGCGTGCCTGGTGGAACACGAGGTCGACCAGCCGCCAGGTGATCTGGCGCTGCGGCGGCAGGATCAGTCCGTATTTCGAGATGTCGGCCAGCGACAGCCGCGGAATGGACGCCAGCGGGTGGTCGCGCGGGGTGATCAGCATCGGGGTGAACGAGTACACCGGCACGTAGCCGAGGTCCGCGGGCACGTCGAGCATCGAGCCGACGACCAGTTCCACCGTGTCGGCGCGCAGCAGGTCGGTGCCGTCGGCGCTGATCGTGTTGTGCAGGCGCAGGCGCACTTCCGGGTGCTGGCGGCGGAACGCTTCGACGATCCGCGGCAGCAGGTAGAGGATGGTCGAGCTGTTGGCGGCGATCTCGAGCTCGCCGGCATCCATGCCCGCCAGCTGGCGGCGGAACGCGCCGGGCAGGGCATCGAGGCCTTCGACCAGAGGGCGGGCGAGTTCGTACAGCGCCTCGCCCTCGCGGGTGGGCAGCAGCCGGCGGCCACTGCGCTCGAACAGGCGCACGCCAAGTTCCCGCTCCAGGGCCTGCAGCTGCTGGGTCACGGCGGGCTGGCTGACATACAGCGCCTCCGCTGCGCGTGAGACCGAGCCCAGGCGGATGACCTGGCAGAAGGCGCGCAGCGGCTTGAGGCGGTCGCCCTTGTAGCTGAAGCGGCGCAGTGGCGCGGTGTCGGGCACCAGGTCGTCCTTGTCTATAACGCAAAGTTATAGATCGCATTGCTATTCCTGCTTTGTCAAATACTTCCTGCCGGGCAATGGTTCACGCCCCCGCTTCGCAGGAGTCGCCATGTCCGCAGTCCTCCACCCCGTCGTGCCGGCGCCGGCTGTCGTCAGCGCCAGCGTGGCCGCCGCGCCCGATGTCGTGGGCGATGACGCGCTGGCCTTCCTCGCCGACCTGCACCGCCGCTTCGAGCCTGAGCGCCAGGCGCGACTGGCTGCGCGCCGCGTGCGCCAGGCGGAGTTCGACGGCGGTGCACTGCCCGACTTCCGCGCCGATACCCGCGCCATCCGCGCCGGCGACTGGCGCGTGGCGCCCCTGCCGGCGGCGCTGCTGGACCGGCGCGTGGAGATCACCGGGCCGGTCGACGCGAAGATGGTGATCAACGCGCTGAACTCCGGCGCCAGCTGCTACATGGCGGACTTCGAGGACTCCACCTCGCCGACCTGGGACAACCTGGTGGGCGGCCAGCGCGCGCTGCGCGCGGCGGTGGCGGGCGACCTCGAATTCACGAGCGACGCCGGCAAGGCGTACCGGCTCAAACCGGAGGCGGAGCGCGCGGTGCTGATGGTGCGCCCGCGCGGCTGGCACTTCGACGAGAAGCACGTGGCCGTCGACGGTGCCCGGATCAGCGCCAGCCTGTTCGATGCCGGGCTGTTCTGCTTCCACAACGCCGCCGCGCTCGCCGCCGCGGACCGCGGCCCCTACCTGTACCTGCCCAAGCTGGAGTCGATGGAGGAGGCGCGGCTGTGGGACGACGTGCTGGCGCATGTCGAAGGCGTGCTGGGCCTGGCGCAGGGGCAGGTCAAGGTGACGGTGCTGATCGAGACGCTGCCGGCGGTGTTCGAGATGGACGAGATCCTGCATGCCCTGCGCGGGCGCATCGCCGGCCTCAACTGCGGGCGCTGGGACTACATTTTTTCCTACATCAAGACCTTCCGCCGCCACCGCGACCGGGTGCTGCCGGAACGCGGCCAGGTGACCATGGCCGCGCCGTTCCTGAAGGCCTACTCCGAGCTGCTGATCCGTACCTGCCACCGCCGCGGCGCGCATGCGATGGGCGGCATGGCGGCGCAGGTGCCGGTGGCCGGCGACCCGGTTGCCAACGAGGCGGCGATGGAGCGCGTGCGCGCCGACAAGCTGCGTGAGGCGTCGGCCGGCCATGACGGCACCTGGGTGGCGCATCCGGCGCTGGTGCCGATCGCGCGCGGCATCTTCGACGCGGCGATGCCCGGTGCCAACCAGCACCACGTGCTGCGCGAGGATGCCGGCGCCGACCGCGACGCGCTGCTCGCCGCACCCACCGGCACCATCACCCGCAAGGGCTTCGAGGGCAACGTCGAAGTGTGCGTGCGTTATCTCGCCGCATGGCTCGACGGCAACGGCTGCGTACCGATCCACTGGCTGATGGAAGACGCCGCCACCGCCGAGATCGCGCGCGCGCAGCTGTGGCAGTGGCTGCACCACGGCGACGGTGGCGACGTCCACGGCGTGCGCCCGCTGCTGCACCTGCACGACGGCGATGCCATCGACTTCGCGCTGCTGGAATGCGCGCTGCTCAACCTGCCATCGCGCCTGGCCGCGGAGCCCATGCCCGGTGCCGGCCGCGTGCACGAGGCCATCGCGTTGCTCGAGGAACTCACGCGCGACGACGAGCTCGCCGCGTTCCTGACCCTGCCCGCCTACGAACGTCTTTCCTGATCTCCCGACCCCCGTTTGAGCCCCCCCACGATCGCCAGCTGCGATCCCCACGTAAAGGACTTGCCATGACCACGAT
This sequence comes from Luteimonas sp. MC1828, assembly GCF_016461615.1. Taxonomy (NCBI): domain Bacteria; kingdom Pseudomonadati; phylum Pseudomonadota; class Gammaproteobacteria; order Lysobacterales; family Lysobacteraceae; genus Luteimonas; species Luteimonas sp. MC1828. The sequence continues at coordinate 1,972,105 of NZ_JAEMNY010000001.1, read as the reverse complement.
GCCAACCGCCCAGGACCTGCAGCGCGACTGGGACAGCAACCCGCGCTGGGCCGGGATCACCCGCAACTACACCGCCGCCGACGTCGTGCGCCTGCGCGGCACGGTCAAGGTCGAACACTCGCTGGCGCGCCTGGGCGCGGAAAAGCTGTGGACCTCGCTCCAGGAAAGCGACTTCGTCAACGCGCTGGGGGCGCTCACCGGCAACCAGGCCATGCAGCAGGTCAAGGCCGGGCTGAAGGCGATCTACCTGAGCGGCTGGCAGGTGGCGGCCGACGCCAACCTCGCCGGGCAGATGTACCCCGACCAGTCGCTGTACCCGGCCGACTCGGTGCCGTCGGTGGTCAAGCGCATCAACAACGCGCTGCTGCGCGCCGACCAGCTGCACCATGCCGAAGGCAACGACGACATCGACTTCCTGCAGCCGATCGTGGCCGATGCCGAGGCCGGATTCGGCGGCGTGCTCAACGCCTTCGAGCTGATGAAGGCGATGATCGAGGCGGGTGCCGCCGGCGTGCATTTCGAGGACCAGCTGGCGTCGGTGAAGAAGTGCGGGCACATGGGCGGCAAGGTGCTGGTGCCGACGCGCGAAGCGGTGGAGAAACTCAACGCCGCGCGCCTCGCCGCCGATGTCATGGGCGTGCCGACGCTGATCGTGGCACGCACCGATGCCGAAGCCGCGGACCTGCTGACGTCGGACGTCGACGACAACGATGCGCCGTTCACCACCGGCGAACGCACCGTGGAAGGCTTCTACAAGACGCGCAACGGCCTGGACCAGGCGATCAGCCGAGGCCTGGCCTACGCGCCCTACGCGGACCTGGTGTGGTGCGAGACCGGCAAGCCCGACCTCGAGTTCGCGCGGAAGTTCGCCGAGGCGATCCACGCGAAGTACCCCGGCAAGCTGCTGGCCTACAACTGCTCGCCGAGCTTCAACTGGAAGAAGAACCTCGACGACGCCACCATCGCCACCTTCCAGCATGAGCTCGCGCGGCTTGGCTATAAATTCCAGTTCATCACCCTGGCCGGCTTCCATGCGCTCAACTACTCGATGTTCAACCTCGCGCACGGCTATGCGCGGCGCAACATGAGTGCGTTCGTGGAGCTGCAGGAGGCGGAGTTCGCCGCCGCCGACCGCGGCTTCACCGCAGTCAAGCACCAGCGCGAGGTCGGCACCGGCTACTTCGACGCGGTGACCCAGGCGATCCAGCAGGGCCAGTCGTCGACCACCGCGCTCAGCGGCTCGACCGAGGAAGAGCAGTTCCAGCAGGAGGTGGTCGCGGCCTGAGGCCGCGCCACTGATCCGGGTCGCGGCGGTGCCACACCGCCGCGAAGCTTCGCGGCCGCGAGGTCGCTACCGCCCCGCGAGCGACATCACGCGGCCTGGGCCACGCCGCGATCCACGCGCCGGTAGCCGAGCGCCTCGGCCAGGTGGTCGCTGGCGATGGCGTCGCTCGCGGCGAGGTCGGCGATGGTGCGCGCCACGCGCAGGATGCGGTGCATGGCGCGGGCCGAGAGCTGCAGCGCGTCGATCGCGCGCTCCAGCAGCGCCTGGTCGCGCGGCGCCAGACGGCAGTGCGCGGCGGTGCCGGCCTGGTCGAGGTGGGCGTTGAGGCAGCCGGCGCGCGCGAGCTGCAGGGCACGCGCGGCACACACCCGGTCGCGGACCGCCGTGCTGGATTCGCCCGCCACGGCATCGGGGCGCAGCTCGGCCGGCGCGACCCGCGGCACGTCGACGTGCAGGTCGATGCGGTCGAGCAGGGGGCCGGAAATTCGCATGCGGTAGCGCTGCACGACATCCGCCGTACACAGGCAGCGGCCGGAGACGTCGCCGGCCCAACCGCAGGGGCAGGGGTTCATGGCCGCCACCAGCTGGAAGCGCGCCGGGAAATCGCTCTGCCGCGCCGCGCGCGACACCGTGACCGTCCCCGACTCCAGCGGCTCGCGCAGCACCTCGAGCGCCTGGCGGCTCCATTCGGGCAACTCGTCCAGGAACAGCACGCCGTGGTGGGCCAGCGAGATTTCGCCGGGCCGTGGCTCGCTGCCGCCACCGACCAGCGCGACCGCGCTGGCGGTGTGGTGCGGCGCGCGGAACGGGCGCTGCCGCCAGCGCGCGGGATCGATGCCGCGCCCGCTGACCGAGGCGATCGCCGCCGCCTCGAGCGCCTCGGCCTCGCTCGCTTCGGGCAGCAGCCCCGGCAGACGCGAGGCCAGCAGGGTCTTGCCACAGCCGGGGCTTCCCACCAGCAGGAGGTGATGGCCGCCCGCGGCGGCGACCTCGAGTGCGCGCCGCGCGTGCAGCTGGCCGCGCACGTCGGCAAGGTCGGGCGGCATGGCCGCGACCACCGGTGCGGCGCAGGCGCGCGGCAGCGGCCGCTCGCCGGTGAGGTGCGCGCAGACCTCCGACAGGGTGCGCGCCACGCGCACGTCCACGTTGCGCGCCAGCGCTGCCTCGGCGCCGTTGTCGGCCGGCACCACCAGCACGCGCCCGGCCTCGCCGCAGGCGAGTGCCGCGGGCAGCACGCCGTCGATCGCGCGCAGCTCGCCGCTGAGGCCGAGCTCGCCGAGGAATTCGTGCCCGGCCAGCGCGGTGCGCGGCAGCTGGTCGCTTGCGGCGAGGATGCCGAGCGCGATCGGCAGGTCGAAGCGGCCGCCGCCCTTGGGCAGGTCCGCCGGGGCGAGGTTGACCGTGGTGACCCGCGGCGGGAACTCGTACTGCGCGCAGCGGATGGCGGCGCGCACGCGGTCCTTGGACTCGCGCACGGTGGCCTGCGGCAGGCCGACCATGCTCATGCGCGGCAGGCCGCCGCTCATGTACACCTCGATGGTCACTTCCGGCGCGCGCACGCCGGCGCGTGCACGCCCGTGCACGATGGCGAGCCCGGCCATGGCGGGTGGCTCAGTGCGGGACGTGGGTGCCGGGCAGCGTGCCGCCCGGCGTGGCCTGGGCGGCCTCGGCTTCCAGGCGCGCGACCTGCGCCTGCAGCGCATCGAGCTTCTCGCGCGTGCGCAGCAGCACCGCACGCTGCACCTCGAACTCCTCGCGGGTCACCAGTTCGAGCCGCGACAGCCCGGCCTGCAGCACCGACTTGAAGTTCTCCTGCATTTCCTCGCGGCCTTCGCGTAGGCCGGGGGGCACCAGGCTGCCAAGGCGGCGGGCGAGGTCGTCGATGTGGCTGAGGTCGATCATGGTGGTCTCCGGTGGTGCCTGCATCCTGGTCCGGACGCCGGTGGCGCGCAGTCGGCCCGGGCCGCGCGGGTGGGTGGGTGAATCCCCGGTCGCGTTATGCTGCGCGCAGTGAAAGGGGAGAGTGCGTGATGAAGATGGTCATGGCGATCATCAAGCCGTTCAAGCTCGACGACGTGCGCGAGGCGCTGTCGGAGGCCGGCGTGGCCGGCATCACGGTGACCGAGGTGAAAGGCTTCGGCCGCCAGAAGGGCCACACCGAGCTGTACCGCGGCGCCGAGTACGTGGTCGACTTCCTGCCCAAGATCAAGCTCGAGGTCGCGGTGAGCGACGAGCAGGCGGAGCTTGTCACCGAAGCGATCCTGAAAGCCGCCGGCACCGGCAAGATCGGCGACGGCAAGGTGTTCGTGTACGACCTGGAGCGCGTGGTGCGCATCCGCACCGGCGAGATCGACGGCGACGCGCTCTAGGCGCGCCTCCGCCGCATGGGCGCGCGCGAGCGGCGCGCGCCGAACCCCTCAGCCCAGCGCTTCGGCCACGAACGGCGGCAGCACCTGCGCGGCCTTGTGGATGTCGGCGCTGTAGTACTTCGCGGCGAACGCCTTGGCGCGTGCGTCGGCTTCGCGGAAGTCGAAGCCGCGCCCGCCCTTGCGCGCCAGCGTGCAGCTCCACCAGCCGGTCGGGTAGCACGGCTGCGGGAACGGCAGGGTCTGGAAGCTGTCGAAGCCGGCCTTGCCCATTTCTGCGCGGATGTCCTTGATGAGATCGAGGAGCACCAGCGGCGACTCCGACTGCTGCACCAGGATGCCGTCGTCCTTGAGCGCGCGGAAGCAGCTCTCGAAAAAGGCCTGGTTGAACAGGCCCACGGCCGGACCGACCGGGTCGGTCGCGTCCACGATCACCACGTCCAGGCTGCCCGGAGCACAGTTCGCCATCCAGGCGATGCCGTCGTCGAACATCACCTCGGCGCGCGGATCGGCGTTGGATTCGCACAGTTCGGGAAAATACTTCTCCGCCATGCGCGTGACCTGCTCGTCGATGTCGCACTGCACCGCCTTCGCAACGCCCGGGTGCTTCAGCACCTCGCGCAGCGTGCCGCAGTCGCCGCCGCCGATGATCACCACCTGCTTCGGATCGGCATGCGTGAAGAGCGCCGGGTGCGACATCATCTCGTGGTAGAGGAAGTTGTCGCGCGAGGTCAGCATCATCGCGCCGTCGATCAGCATGACGTTGCCCCAGTCGGTCGACTCGAAGATCTCGATCTTCTGGAACGGCGACTGCACCTCGTCGAGCTTGCGCGTGACGCGGAAGCCGATCGCGGAGCCGGAGGGTTCGAAGTTCTCGTAAAGCCAGTGCGGGGCGCTCATGGGGACGTCCGGAATGCGGGGGCGTGGAAGCCGCGCATTGTAGCAACCGTGCCCGGAGCAGCTTGGCGGCTCCGCCGGCCGCATCGCCATCGTCAATGGGGCGCGCGGCCGCGGGCGTTAGAATGCGCGCCTCCACCACGCTTCCGGATTGCCGCCCATGACCGCCTGGTCCATCGACCAAGCCCGCAAGACCTATTCGATCCCGCACTGGTCCTCGGGCTACTTCGACGCCGATGACGCCGGCCGCGTGGTGGTGCGTCCGCGCGGCGCCGGCGGCCCCACGGTCGTGCTGCCCGACGTGATCGACGCGGCACTCGCCCAGGGCGCCAACCTGCCGATGCTGGTGCGGTTCCCGGACGTGCTCGGCGACCGGCTCGGCAAGCTGCAGGCGGCGTTCGCGCAGGCGCAGGCCGACTGGGAATACGGCGGCGGCTACACCGCGGTCTATCCGATCAAGGTCAACCAGCACCAGGGGGTCGCCGGCACGCTGGCGTCGCACGCCGGCGAGGGCTTCGGCCTGGAAGCCGGCAGCAAGCCCGAGCTGATGGCGGTGCTTGCCTTGTCGCGTCCCGGCGGCCTGGTGATCTGCAACGGCTACAAGGACCGCGAGTACATCCGCCTGGCGCTGATCGGCCGCAAGCTCGGCATCAACACCTTCATCGTGGTGGAAAAGCCGTCCGAGCTGCGCCTGGTGATGGAAGAGTCGAAGGCGCTGGGCGTCGCGCCGGTGCTCGGCGTGCGCATGCGCCTGGCCTCGCTGGGCGCGGGCAAGTGGCAGAACTCCGGCGGCGACAAGGCCAAGTTCGGCCTCAGCCCGCGGCAGCTGCTCGACCTGTGGAAGACGCTGCGCGACGCCGGCCACGGCGACGCGCTGAAGCTGCTGCATTTCCACATGGGCTCGCAGATCTCCAACGTGCGCGACATCGCGCGCGGCATGCGCGAGGCGACGCGCTACTTCGTGGAGCTGTCGCAGCTGGGCGCGGTGATCGACTATGTCGACGTCGGCGGTGGCCTCGGCATCGACTACGAAGGCACCCGCTCGCGCAGCTACAACTCGGTCAACTATGGCGTGGTGCAGTACGCGTCCAACATCGTGCAGCCGCTGGCCGATGCCTGCACCGAGGCCGGCCTCAAGCCGCCGCGCATCGTCACCGAATGCGGCCGCGCGATGACCGCGCACCACGCGGTGCTGGTGGCCAACGTGTCCGAGGTGGAAGCCGCGCCGGAAGGCCGCGTGCCCGACGCCCACGACGACGAGCCGATGGTCATCCGCCACCTGCGCGAGATCCACGCCGAGCTCGACGCGCGGCCGGCGATCGAGCTGTTGCAGGAGGCGCAGCACTTCCACGCCGAGGGCCTGTCGCTGTACGCGCTGGGCCAGCTCGACCTTGTGCACCGTGCGCGCATCGACGACCTGTTCTACGCCATCGCGCATGCGGTCAAGGCGCGCCTGACGTACGACGAGAAGAGCCACCGCCCGTTCCTCGACGAGCTGAGCGAGCGCCTGGTGGACAAGTACTTCGTCAACTTCAGCGTGTTCGAGTCGATGCCCGACGTGTGGGCGATCGACCAGGTGTTCCCGATCGTGCCGATCGAACGCCTGCACGAGCGGCCCACGCGGCGCGGCATCATCGCCGACCTGACCTGCGACTCAGACGGCAAGATCGACACCTACGTGCAGAACGAGGACCTCGACACCTCGCTGCCGCTGCATGAACTGCGCGCGGGCGAGTCGTACCGGCTGGGCTTCTTCCTGGTGGGCGCCTACCAGGAGATCCTCGGCGACATCCACAACCTGTTCGGCGACACCGACGTCATCGCGGTGAAGGTGGACGGCGACGGCTATGCGATCGCGCAGCAGCGCCGCGGCGACACCACCGATGTCATGCTCGACTACGTCGGCTACAGGCTCGAGGACCTGCGCCAGAGCTATGCCGACAAGGTGGCCGCGGCAGGGCTGCCGGCGGACGAGGCCGCACGCCTGGCCGCGGACCTGGAAGCCGGTCTCACCGGCTACACCTACCTCGACGACACCCCGCAGGGCTGAGCGCCGGAACTAGGCCGGCGCCCGCCACGGCGCCGCGACCAGCAGCACGCCGGCCAGCACCAGGGCCGCGCCGGCGATGCGCGTCCAGTCCGCGGGGCGTGGCGCCTGCAGCACGCCGAAATGGTCGAGCGCCAGCGACGCGATGACCTGGCCGAGCACCGCCAGGCAGATGGCGGCAGCGGCGCCCACGCGCCCGATCAGCAGGGTGAACACCACCACGTAGACCGCGCCGAGGATGCCGCCCAGCCAGATCCACGGCGGAAATCGCGCGCCGGGCACCGGGCCGAGCGGCGTGCGCGTGACCAGCAGCCACGCGGCCAGCAGCAGCACGCCGACCAGGAACGACACGAACGCCGTGGCCACCACGCCGTGCAGGGCCACCGACAGGCGCGCATTGATCAACCCCTGCAGCGGCAGGATCGCGCCGACCAGCACGATCGCCAGCATCGCCAGCCAGGTATTCACGGCGTGGTGCCGCGATGGATCTGCAGGCCGGCCAGCGACTGGCTCACCGGCATCAGCTCGAGGCGGTTGAGGTTGAGGTGCGGCGGCAGGTTCGCGACCCACCACACCTGCTCGGCGATGTCGGCCGCGGTGATCGGCTGCGTGCCGGCGTACAGCGTGTCCGATGCCGCGCGGTCGCCGCCGGTGCGCACCAGGGTGAACTCGGTTTCGGCCAGGCCCGGCTCAACCACCGTCACGCGCACGCCGGTGCCGTGCAGGTCGGAGCGCAGGTTGAGCGAGAACTGGTCGACGAACGCCTTGGTCGCGCCGTACACGTTGCCGCCCGGATACGCGTACAGCCCGGCGATCGAGCCGATGTTGACGATCGCGCCGCGGCGCGCGATGAGCGCGGGCAGCAGGTGGTGGGTCATGGCGACCAGCGCGGTGACGTTGGTGTCGATCATCTGCCGCCACTGGCCGAGGTCGCTGGACTGCGCCGGCGCGGTGCCGAGCGCGAGGCCTGCGTTGTTGACCAGCAGGTCGATGTCGCGGAACGGCGCGGGGATGGCGGCGAGTGCGGCCTGCATGGCGTCCAGGTCGCGGATGTCGAAGGCTGCGGCGTGGATGCGGTCGGCGCCGTGGCGATCGACCAGCGCCTGCAGGCGGTCGGCGCGGCGGCCTGTGGCGATCGCGCGCCAGCCGGCGGTGACGAAGCGTTCGACGATGGCGGCGCCGAAGCCGGCGGTGGCACCGGTGACCAGCAGGGTTCTGTCCATCGGCGGATTGTAAGCCTCAGCCCTTTGGCGTCGGCCTGGCTGGCTTGCCTGGTGCGGGAGGTGTCTCGGGCGTGGCCGGCTTGTCGCGGCTCGACGACCGGGCTGCGGGCTTGGCCGCGGCGTTGCCCTTCGTGGTTGCTCCGGTCGCTTTCGCAGGCGCCTTGGCCACTGCGCGTTTGCGTGCGGGCGCCGGCTTGGCTGGCACATCCGCGGCGGCCGCGGCCGGCTTGCGCTTGCGACCGGTGGCCGACTTGCCGGCGGTGCGCGATTTGGTGGCGCGATGCTTCTTCAGCATGTCCTCGGCGAGCACGATGTCCTCGGAGAGGATGCCGGCGGCGCGTGCGATCGCGATCCGCGCTTCGGCGCGGTTCTCGTCGGGATTAGCCATCAGCAGTTCGCGGATCGCCTCGCGCAGCGCGGCTTCCGCGTTGCGCTTGAGCTGGATGTCGCTGCCCTGGCGGAACAGCGCCAGCAGCGCGTCGACCACGGGTTTGATGAGTGCGGCTTCGATCGGCATCGCGGATCCTCCAGGGCCTGCACAGCGTGCGCCCCGCCGGTCTCAGCCGCCGCGATCGCGCGCTACTGCGCGCGGATGGCGAGTGCCGGCAGGCCGCCGTTGCCGAGCTTCTGCTTGGCCTCGGCGAGTTCGGACGCAGTGGCGTAGGGCCCCATGCGCACGCGGTACATGGTGCGGCCGTCGATCTGCGCGGGCTCGACGCGCGCGCTGAGGCCCAGCAGCGCGATGCGCGCCTTCAGCGCGTCGGCATCGCCGCTGCTGCCGAACGAGCCCGCCTGGAGGATGTAGCGGACCCCATCGGCGGCGGCGGTCGGTGTGGCGGCGGGGCTGGCCGCGGCCGGGGCAGCCGCGGTGGCGGCGGGCTTCGGCTGCGCGGCGGCGACCGGCGCGGGATCGGCGGCGTCGGGGTTGGGCGCCTGCGCCCGGTCCGGCTGCTGGCCGGCCTTGCGCGCCTGGTCGAGCAGCGCCTGCTGGCGCTGCTGTTCGGCGCGCGCGCTGGCCGCGAGTTCGGCGTCGGTCATGGCGACCTCCTGGCCCGGCAGCAGGGTATAGAAGTCGTACTTCGTCTCCGCCGCCTCGGGCTCCGCCGCGGGCGCGGCACGCCGGCCGGCCGGGGCCGGAGTGTCAGCGGCGACGCTGTCGTCGGCGCCCGAGGTCGCGGGCGCGGGACGTGCGTCGGGATTGGGCCGCGGGCGGAAGAAGCCGTCCTCGCCTTCGGAGCGCAGCAGCTTGGGTGCCGCCATCACCGCCACGATGGTCAGCAGCACGCCGATGATCATCCATGCCCAGCCGGGGAGCGACGCGTTGCCGCCACCGCTGCGACGGGCCTGGGACTTGCCACGCTTGACTGCCACTTACATCGCCTCCGGGGCCTGCACGCCCAGCACGTCGAGTCCGTTCGCCAGCACCTGGCGGGTCGCCAGCGCGAGCGCCAGGCGGCCATCGCGCAGGTCGCCGTCGTCGACCAGGAACTGGTGATCGTTGTAATACGTCTGGAACGCCTGTGCCAGTTCGAGCAGGTACTGCGCGACCAGGTGCGGCTCGAGCAGCTGCCCGGCCACGGCCAGCAGCTCCGGCCAGCGCGAGATCGCGGTGATGAGCAAGTGCGTGGCGGCGCTGTCGAGATCGAGAGGCTGCGCCAGGCCGTTGTCGAGGTTGAACGCCAGGCCGCGCTCGTCGAGCTGGCGCAGCAGGCCGCAGATGCGCGCGTGCGAGAGCTGCACGTAGTACACCGGGTTGTCGAGCGACTGGCTGCGCGCGAGGTCGATGTCGAACACCAGCTGCGAGTCCGGCTTGCGCGCCACCAGGAACCAGCGCGTGGCGTCGCGCCCGGCTTCGTCGATCAGGTCGCGCAGCGTGAGGTAGCTGCCGGCGCGCTTACTCAGCTTCACTTCTTCGCCGCCGCGCATCACCGTGACCATCTGGTGCAGCACGTACTCGGGATAGCCCTGCGGGATGCCGGCATCGAGCGCCTGCAATCCGGCCTTCACCCGCGCGAGCGAACCGTGGTGGTCGGCGCCGAGTTCGGTGATGGCGCGCTCGTAGCCGCGCTGCCACTTGCCGAGGTGGTAGGCGACGTCGGGGACGAAGTAGGTGTAGGTGCCGTCGGACTTGCGCATCACGCGGTCCTTGTCGTCACCGAAATCGGTGCTGCGCAGCCACAGCGCGCCGCCTTCCTCGTACGTGTGGCCGGCCGCCACCAGCGCGGCCACGGTCTCCTCGACCTTGCCGTCGGCATACAGCGACGACTCGAGGAAATACACGTCGAAGTCGACGCCGAACGCGGCAAGGTCGCCGTGCTGCTCCTTGCGCAGCCAGGCCACGGCGAAGCGGCGGATGGCGTCGAAGTCGTCGGCGTCGCCGCTGCCGGTGACCACGTGGTCTTCGACGTCGACGCTGGCGCGGTCGAGGAAGGCGCGGGCGACGTCGGCGATGTAGTCGCCGCGGTAGCCGGCCTCGGGCCAGCCCGCGTCGTCGGGCGTGAGCCCCTTGGCGCGCGCCTGCACCGAGTGCGCGAGGTTCTCGATCTGCACGCCGGCGTCGTTGTAGTAGTACTCGCGCGCCACCTTCCAGCCGTTGGCATCGAGCACGCGCGCGATGCAGTCGCCGATCACCGCCGCGCGGCCGTGGCCGACGTGCAGCGGGCCGGTGGGATTGGCCGAGACATATTCCACGCCGGCCACGCGGCCCGCGCCGCTGTCATTCCGGCCGTAGGTGCTGCCTTGCGCATGCACTTCGCGCAGCTGGCGCTGCCAGGCGTCGGGCGCGAGGCGGAAGTTGAGGAAACCCGGGCCGGCGATCTCGACCGCGGCGATATCGCCGCCGGTGGGAATGGCCTCGGCCAGCGCCTGCGCGATCGCGCGCGGATTGCTGCGCGCGGGCTTGGCCAGCACCATCGCCGCGTTGCTCGAGAAGTCGCCGTGCGTGCGGTCCTTGGGCCGCTCGATCACGAATGCGGGCGTGACCAGGTCGGCAGGCAGGGTGCCGCGTTCGCGGAGGATGGCGATGCCCTGGTCGACCAGGGCCTGGAGCTTGGATTTCACGGGGGCGGGCAGCAGGGCAAACGGCCGGCCATTGTACGCGAGCGCCCGGGCGCGGCCGGCCGTGCTTGTGCAGGCCCGGCGCGGCTGCCGCGGGCGGTCAGACCCAGCCGCGCGCGGCCAGCGACACCGGCGCGCCGTCACCGATCACGAAATGGTCGAGCAGGCGCACGTCCACCAGGCGCAGGGCCTGCTTCAGCTGGGAGGTGACCGCGCGGTCGGCGGCACTGGGCTCCGCGCTGCCGCTGGGGTGGTTGTGGCCGACGATTACCGCCGCCGCGTTGTGCGCCAGCGCGCGGCGCACGACCTCGCGCGGGTGCACCTCGGCGCCGTCGACGGTGCCGCGGAACAGCTCCTCGAACGCCAGCGCGCGGTGCCGCGTGTCCAGGAACAGGGCCGCGAACACCTCGCTGGCATGCCCGCGCAGGCGCTGCGCGAAGTAGCGCCCGGCGGCCTGCGGATCGGTGAGCGCCTCGCCGCGCTCCAGGCCCGCGGCCAGATAGCGCCCGCACAGCTCCAGCGCCGCGGCAAGCTGGCAGGCACTGGCGGGTCCCAGGCCGGGCAGCTTGACCAGCTCGGCGGCCGGCCGTTCCAGCAACCGGCGCAGCGGGCCGTGGCCCGCCAGCAGCTGGCGCGCGGTGGCCACCGCATCCAGGCCGCGCACGCCCGAGCCGAGGAACAGCGCCAGCAGCTCGGCGTCGGAAAGTACCGCCGCGCCGCGGGCCAGCAGTTTCTCGCGCGGGCGTTCGCCGCTGGGCCAGTCGCGGATGTGCATGGGCGTTGCCTCGGAGGATGGTCGTCGGCCGCCGGCGCGGCTGCGGCAGGGGTGGACCGCGGCGGGCAGTGACCGGGGGGTCCGTGCCGACGGCCGACGTGGGGTCATTGCACGCCATCGCGACCGTTGCCGCCGCCGGCCGGCCATGGTGCTTCGGGTAAGCTGTCCGACCGCTGCCGCGTCAGGACACTCCGAAGGCTGCATGAGCACCGCGACCGCCAATCTCCACGGCCAGCGCATCCTGCTGTGCGTCTGCGGCGGCATCGCCGCCTACAAGGCTGCCGATCTCGTGCGCCGGCTGCGCGACGCCGGCGCCACGGTGCGCGTGGCGATGACCGAAAACGCCGCGCACTTCGTCGGCGCCACCACCTTCCAGGCGCTGTCCGGCGAGACCGTGCGCACCTCGCTGTGGGATCCGGCGGCCGAAGCCGCGATGGGGCATATCGAACTCGCGCGCTGGGCCACCCGCGTGCTGGTGGCGCCGGCCACCGCCAACACCCTCGCCCGGCTTGCACACGGCTTTGCCGATGACCTGGTGACCACGCTGTGCCTGGCCACCACCGCGCCGCTCACGCTGGCGCCGGCCATGAACCATCGCATGTGGCTGCACCCGGCCACGCAGGCCAACATGGCGCTGCTGCGCGAGCGCGGCGCGCAGGTTGTCGGCCCCGCCGACGGGCCGCTGGCCGAAGGCGAATCCGGCCCCGGGCGGATGAGCGAGCCGCTGGAGATCGTCGCCGCGCTGGCGGCCAACGCGTGAGCCCGGCGTCGCTCCGCGGGGTGCGCATCGTGGTCAGCGCCGGCCCGACGTTCGAAGACATCGATCCGGTGCGTTTCATCGGCAACCGCAGCAGCGGAAAGACCGGCTTCGCGATCGCCGCCGAGGCCGCGTGCCGCGGTGCCGATGTCGTGCTGGTGGCCGGGCCGGTGGCGCTCGCGACGCCGGATGGCGTGGCGCGCCTCGACGTGCGCTCCGCCGCGCAGATGCATGCGGCGGTGATGGCCGCGCTGCCGGCCGACGTGTACATCGGTGCCGCGGCGGTGGCGGATTTCACTCCAGCGCGCGTGGCCGCCGGCAAGATCAAGAAGCAGCCCGGCTACGACGGCCTCGTGCTCGAGCTCGAACGCACCGCCGACATCCTCGCCGACGTCGCCGCGCATGCGGCGCGGCCGCGCCTGGTGGTCGGCTTCGCCGCCGAGACCGATGACGTCGAACGCAACGCGCGCGACAAGCTTGCCCGCAAGCGCGTCGACCTCATCGCCGGCAATCGCGTCGGCGTGGCCGGCAGCGGCTTCGAGGCCGACGACAACACACTGCACCTCTACTGGCCGGGCGGCGAACGCACGCTCGGGCCGGCCCCGAAAACCGACCTCGCCGCATCCCTGCTCGACGTGATCGTCGAGCGGCTCGGATGATCCCGCCACCACGCACCCGCCGCCGACGGAACCCCATGCAGCACACGCTTGAAGTGAAGATCCTCGACCCGCGCATCGGCGATGCGTGGCCGCTGCCGGCGTACGCCACCGACGGCAGCGCCGGCATGGACCTGCGTGCGGTCATCGATGCGCCGCTGCTGCTGGCCGCCGGTGCGACCGCGCTGGTGCCGAGCGGGATCGCGATCCACATCGCCGACCCGCAGCTGTGTGCGATGGTGTTGCCGCGCTCGGGGCTGGGCCACAAACATGGCCTGGTGCTGGGCAACGGCACCGGGCTGATCGACGCCGATTACCAGGGCCCGCTGGTGGTCAGCCTGTGGAACCGCTCGGGCGAGGCCTACACGGTGCAGCCCGGCGACCGCATCGCGCAGCTGGTGCTGGTACCGGTGGTGCGTGCGCAGCTGCAGGTAGTGGATACTTTCGAACACAGCGTGCGCGGTGCCGGCGGCTTCGGCCACACCGGCACGCGCTGACCGGGGAAGGGAAGACGATGTCCGAGAACGAACCGAACAAGGCGCGCGTGCTGCTGGCGCAATCCAGGCCGTGGCTGCCGGCGGCCGCCGTGGTGCTGGTGCTGATCGCGCTGTGGCTGGCGTGGGCCGGCTGGCGGCAGACGGTCGATGACGGGCGCCGCAGCGCGCTGTCCAGCAACCGCGACACGGCGGTGCAGCTGACCGCGCGCACCCTCAAGGGTGAGCTCGAGCGGTTGGACGAGCGCATGGCCTCGGCGCCGGTGCAGGCGGCGCTGGCCGCCGGCGACCTGGACGCGGCCGGCGCCGCGCTGGGCCGCGACTGGCCGCACGTCGAACACGTGGAGGTGCTGCCGACCGACCTCGTCGAACCCTATGCCGGTCTCGCCGACGGAGGCTACGGCCGCGTCGCGGTGGCCGAGGCCGCATTGTCCGAGGGCAAGCCGGTGCTGTGGATCGTGCGTGACGGTGACGGCGCCCGCGTGGCGCTGGCAGCGCCGGCCCGTGCCGGAGACGCGGTGGTCGGCGTGGCCTACGTGCGCCTGCCGCTGGCGCGTGCAACCGCCGGCCTGGAGTCGGTGGAGGTGCCGGCGTCGACGTACCTGGCCCTGCGCCAGGGTGGCTTCAATCTCGTCGAGCGCGGCGATGCCGCCTACGCCGAGGCCGCCGAGCGCATGGCCGTGCCGGTGCCCGGCACCGGCCTGCGCATCGCCGCCGGCGTGCCGGCGCGCGCGACCACGCCGTTCGGGCTGTCCGCGATCCCGGCATTCGTGGTCGCCACGCTGTTGCTGCTGCTGGCCTATCTCACCTGGCGCCTGCCAGCGCGGATCAGCGATCCACGCGTGGTCGACCACGACGATGCACCGACGCTCGAACAGGCGCTGGTGGCCGAGCCCGGTGCCGTCGATGCCGGCGTCCCCGATGGCGCCGCACGCATCGCGGTGCGCGACGCGCCGAAGGCGGCGCCGGTGATGATCGACCCGGGCATCTTCCGCGCCTACGACATCCGCGGCATCGTCGGCCAGTCGCTGGATATCGGCGTGGCCGAGCTCATCGGCCATTCGATCGGCTCGTTGATGCACGACAAGGGTCTGAAGGACATCGTGATCGGCCGTGACGGCCGCCTCTCCGGTCCGGACATGGTGGCGGGCCTGACCGCCGGCCTGCGCAAGGCGGGGCGCGAGGTGATCGACATCGGCATGGCGCCGACGCCGGTGGTGTACTTCGGTGCCTACCACCTGCGAACCGGCTGCTGCGTATCGATCACCGGCAGCCACAACCCGCCGGACTACAACGGCTTCAAGATCGTGATCGGCGGCGAGACCCTGTACGGCGATGCCATCACCGACCTCCATGCGCGCATCGCCGACGACCGCCTGCACACCGCGGCGCAGCAAGGTGGCGTGACCGAACGCGACATTTCCGACGACTACGTCGAGCGCATCGCGTCCGACGTGCAGGTGGACCGCCCGATCAAGGTGGTGGTGGATGCCGGCAACGGCGTGGCCGGCGAGATCGGCCCGCGAGTGCTGGAAGCGATCGGCGCGACCGTGGAGCCGCTGTACTGCGAGATCGACGGCACCTTCCCCAACCACCATCCGGATCCGAGCGAGCCGCACAACCTGGTCGACCTGATCGACATGGTGAAGCGCTTCGACGCCGACCTCGGCATCGCCTTCGACGGCGACGGCGACCGCCTGGGCGTGGTGACGCGCGAGGGCGACAACATCTTCGCCGACCGCCTGCTGATGCTGTTCGCCGCCGACGTGCTGGAACGCAACCCGGGCGCGGTGATCGTGTACGACGTGAAGTGCACCGGCCGCCTGCAGAGCCACATCCTGCGCCACGGCGGCAGCCCGCTGATGTGGAAGACCGGGCATTCGCTGATCAAGGCGAAGATGCGCGAGACCGAGGCGGAGCTGGCCGGCGAGATGAGCGGGCACTTCTTCTTCGGCGAGCGCTGGTACGGCTTCGACGACGGCATCTACGCCGCGGCGCGCCTGCTCGAGATCCTGGCCGCGCGCCCGGAAACGCCGAGCGAGGTGCTCAACGCACTGCCGACCGGCATCGCCACGGCCGAGATCAAGGTCGATGCGCCGCATGGCAACCCGCACGCGTTCGTCGAGCGGTTCGTGGCCGAGGCGCGGTTCGAGGGCGGTGCGCGGCCCTCGACCATCGACGGCCTGCGCGTGGACTGGGCGGATGGCTGGGGCCTGGTGCGCGCATCCAACACCACGCCGGTGCTGGTGCTGCGTTTCGATGCCGACAGCGAAGAGGCCCTGCACCGCATCCGCGAGGACTTCCGTGCGCAGCTGCTGGCGATCGACCCGGACCTGCCGCTTCCGTTCTGATCGCGACGCCTTCCCCCGCAACGCGGGGGAAGGTCAACCGCCCTTCATCGCCCGGTAGCGGCCCAGCGCGTCGTCGAGGTCGCTGCCCAGCGACGCGCGGTCGGCCAGCTGCTTCACCTGGGTGGCCTGCTGGCGCAGCAGGTCGGCGTGCTGGGTCTGGATGCTCTCGGCCAGCACCTTGCCCACGGGCTTGGCATGCAGTTCGAGCTCGGCGGCCTGGCGGAGCAGGTTGAGCAGGCTCTGTCGCAGGTTGGTCATGCCCAGCTGCGAGGTCTTCAGCGCCTCCTCCACCAGGATGATGCGCTCGCCGTAGGCGCGGCGCAGGTCGTCTTCGGTGGCATACGACTCGACCATGGCGAGGTCGCGCCGCTGGCGCGCGGCCTCGGCCTCTGCGTCATCGGCCGCCTGCCGCGCGGCGGCCGCGGCGGCCGCGCGTTCGTCGGGCTCGAGCGCACGCGGCACGGCGCCGGTGCGCAGGCCGCTGCGGGCGTTGATCTCGGTGCGGGCGCGGTCGAGGGCGCTGGTCGGCAGCGTGTCGCCGCAGACCTGCACGCCTCCTTCGTCCCAGCAGTACAGCTTCTTGTCAGCGCCCGTGGGTGCGGCCTTTTTTTGCGCGGCGGTGGCCAGCGGCAGCAGCGCGAGCAGCGCTGCGGCAAGGCATGTGGTGGTGGTCTTCATCGTGTCCGTCCCCCCGGTCGGCCGAATCAGGTGGTCGCGCTGCCGTAGCGCGCGCGGTAGGCCAGCAGGCGCCCGCGTTCGGCTGACAGTTTCGCGTTTTCGCCGGTGAACGCAAGCAGGTCCGCGAAGCCGGCGATGGCGACCACCGGCACACTTTCGTTGGCGGCGACCAGCTCCGCCGCCGAGCGCCGGTCGCCGGATTCGTCGAGGACCTCCTGGCGGTCCAGCGCGATGGCCACGCCGACCGGCGTGCCGCCGCCGGCGCGGATCAGCGCCAACGCCTCGCGCACCGCGGTGCCGGCGGTGAGCACGTCGTCGACCACCAGCACGCGCTTGCCGTCGAGCGTCGCGCCGACCAGGGTGCCGCCCTCGCCGTGGTCCTTGGCTTCCTTGCGGTTGTAGGCCAGCGGCAGGTCGCGGCCGCGGCGGGCGTACTCGCAGGCCAGCGCGGTGGCCAACGGGATTCCCTTGTATGCGGGACCGAACAGCAGGTCGAAGTCGATCCCCGCGGCGTCGATGGCATCGGCATAGCAGCCGGCCAGCGTCGCCAACGCCGTGCCGCTGTCGAAGCGCCCGGCATTGAAGAAATACGGGCTCGCCCGCCCGGACTTCAGCGTGAACCCGCCGAAGCGCAGGGCATCGGCGTCGAGCGCCAGCTGCAGGAACCGGGAGCGGTGGTCGGACATGGCGTGGCGGGAGCGATCGCGACGGGAGAGCCATGGTAACAACCCGCACGGCGCCGACGATGCGGCCGGCGGTGCGCTAACCTTGCGCGGCGGCGGGCCTGGTCCCGCCGCATCCGTCATCCGCACCGGCACGCCATGCGCATCATCAGTTTCAACGCCAACGGCCTGCGTTCGGCCGCCAGGAAAGGCTTCTTCGAGTGGTTCGCCGCACAGGACGCCGACGTCCTCTGCGTGCAGGAGACCAAGGCCCAGGAGCACCAGCTCGCCGGGCCGGAGTTCCTGCCGCCCGGCTACAAGGCCTGGTTCCGCGACGCGACCACGAAGAAGGGCTACAGCGGCGTGGCCATCTACAGCCGCCAGGAGCCCGACGAAGTGCGCACCGCGCTCGGCTGGGCGCCGTTCGACGACGAAGGCCGCTACATCGAGGCGCGTTTCGGCAACCTCAGCGTGGTGTCGTTCTACATTCCGTCCGGATCGTCCGGCGAGCTGCGCCAGGGCTTCAAGTTCGAGGTCATGGACTGGCTCAAACCGATCCTCGACGGCTGGCTGGCCAGCGGCCGCGACTACGTGCTGTGCGGCGACTGGAACATCGTGCGCAGCCGCAACGACATCAGGAACTGGACCAGCAACCAGAAGAACTCGGGCTGCCTGCCGCCGGAGCGCGCGTGGCTCAACGGCATGGTGGCCGACGCCTGCGGCGACGGCCTCTGCGAGGCGCCGGCGAACGGCTGGCGCGACGCCCTGCGCGTGCTGCGTCCCGAAGAGGCCGAATACACCTGGTGGAGCAACCGCGGCGCGGCGCGCGCCAACAACGTCGGCTGGCGCATCGACTACCAGTTCGTGACGCCCGCCCTGGCCGGGCGCGTCGCCGCCTGCAGCGTGCATGCCGAGCCGCGCTTCTCCGACCATGCGCCGCTGATCGTGGACTACCGCGCATGAGCACCGCGGCCGCGGACACGCCCGCCGCCGGCACGGCCAAGCCTTCGATCTGGCGTGCGTTCGCGCAGCCGTCGGCGTGGACGATGTTCTTCTTCGGCTTCGCCTCGGGACTGCCGTTCCTGCTGGTGGCCGGCACGCTGGCGTACTGGCTGCGCGAGGGCGGCATCGAGCTGCGCGAGATCACCATGATCGCCAGCGCCGGCATGGCCTACTCGTTCAAGTTCCTGTGGGCGCCGCTGGTCGACCGCTGGCGGCTGCCACTGCTCGGCCGCCTCGGCCAGCGCCGCGGCTGGCTGCTGCTGGCGATGCTGCTGGTGATGGTCGGCCTGGTGGCGATGTCGGTGTTCACGCCCGAGCGGCTGGCGCCGTTCGTGGCGCTGACCCTGGCGGTGGCGCTCGCCGGCGCCACGCTCGACATCGCCGTGGACGCCTACCGCGTCGAGATCGCGCCGCCGTCACAGCAGGGCGCGCTGGTGGCGACCTATTCACTCGGCTATCGCATCGCGCTGATCGTCACCGGTGCACTGGCACTGGTGCTGGCCGACCACACCATCTGGCCGAACGTGTACCGCGCGATGGCGGCCTGCATGCTGGTTCCGGTGGTGGCCTGCCTGCTGGCGCCCGAGCCCGAGGTGCTGCGCGCGCGCACCTATGGCTGGGCGGCCGGCCTGCGCGAGGGCGTGGTGGAGCCGTTCGCGGATTTCTTCCGCCGCTTCGGCGGCCGCATCGGCGTGGTGCTGCTGCTGTTCATCCTGTCGATGAAGATCTCCGACCAGGCGCTGATCGGCGGCATCATCGGGCCGTTCTACCTCGACCAGGGCTTCAGCAAGACCGAGATCGCCGCGGTCACCAAGGTCTACGGCATCTGGATCGGCATCGTCGGAGTGTTCCTCGGCGGCGTGGCGGTCGCGCGCTGGGGCGTGCAGTGGCCGCTGCTGGTGGCGATCGTGCTCGGCGCGGCCAGCAACCTGCTGTACCTGGCGCTGATCGGCGCCAACGGCGACATCGGCATGCTGACCCTGGTGATCTCCGGCGAAAACCTGGCGCAGGGCTTCCTGGGCACCGCGGCGGTGGCGTACCTGTCGGCGCTGGTCAACCAGCGCTACACGGCCACCCAGTACGCGCTGTTCTCGTCGCTGATCATGCTGCCCGGCAAGGTGCTGGGCTTCTACGCCGGCGCGATCGTGGAAGCCAACGAAGGCTATGGCGCGTACTTCGTGCTGTCGGCGGTGCTGGCGCTGCCGGCGGTGGGCCTGTTCTTCTGGCTGCGCCGGCGCGTGCCGCTGGCCGCGGCCGACGACCGGCTCGCGGCGGACGCTGCCGCGCAATGAGCGGCCGCACGGCCGGCGCTTGCGGCGGTCCGCGCAAGCGGGTATCACAATGGCGCCGCGCCGAAACGCAGGCCGCAGGATCCAGGCCATGAAAGACATCGTGCTCAAGGACATCGACGAGATCCTCCTCGACCGCATCAGCCGTGTCGCCGATCGCCGAGGCTGGACGCTGTCGCGCACCCTGCTGCACCTGCTGGAGCAGGGGCTGTTCGCGATCGAGGGCGACGGCAAGCTGTCCTTCGACAACTCCGAGGCGGACGTGCTGCAGCAGGCGATCGCGGCGCTGGAGGGCGTGCCCGACGGGGTGTATTCGCTGATCGGACAGTTGCCGCCGGATGCCGGCGGCCAGGCGCCGGACCCCGGGCGGAGCGACTAGCCGGGCGCACGCGATACCGGCACCGGGCGGCGCGCGCGCGGCGCTTCGCTACACTCGCCGCACAGGGGATGGCGCGACGGTCCTGCACCCGCAGGTGCCGGCGGCATGCCCTGCCGGGGAGCGCGAATGGCGATTGTCAGGCAGGGAGCGAGCCGCGCCCCGCGCGGAACGCGGCGTCACGGCATGCGCGTGCTCCTGGGCTGCGTATTAGCGGCGGCTTCGGCAGGTGCGGTGGCGGCAACCTGCGCCGACATCGAAGCCGAGGCGCTCGTGGTGGCGGAAGCCCGTGACTCCGATCCCGCCCAGGGCGTCGCACGCGGCCAGGCGCTGCTGGCCGACGTGCAGGCGATGTCGCCGCCGTGTCCCGCCGGCGAGGCCATGCTGCTCGGCGGCATCGCGAGCAACCTGCACATCCTCGGGCGCAACCACGACGCCGTCCGCGACTACCGGCAGGCGATCGCCATGCTCGGAAGCGGGACGCCGGCGCAGCTCGCGTTCCTGCATCGCGGGCTCTCCGTGGCGCTGGTGGAGCTGGAGTCCTACGGGCCGGCACTCGAGCACGCCCTGGTCGCGCTGGAGGCCAGCGACGTCGCCGCCGACACGATCGGCTCGGCCAAGACCGCCGGCAACATCGGCAACCTCTACAACAGCATCGGCGAACTGGACCTGGCGCGCGATTACCACGGCCGCTCGCTGGCCGGGTTCGAGGCGACCGGCTTCAAGCCGGGGATCGCCGGCACCCTGGTCAACCTCGGTTCGGTTGCGGCCAAGGCGGGGTTGAAGGCGCTGGAGGCAAACGACACCGACCGCGCCCGCGAGCAGCACCTGCTGCTGCGCGGCTACAACGAGCGCGCGCGCGGGATCTTCGCGGAGCTGGGCAACCTGCGCGGGGTGGCGTACGCCGACAGCAACATCGGCCTCGCGCTGGACCGCCTTGGCCAGCCGAAGGCCGCGCTGTCCCACCACACCGCGTCGCTCGCGGCACGCCGCAAGCTCGGGGACCTGTACGGCACCATCAATTCGCTGCTCAGCATCGCGTCGGCGCAGGCGCACTCCGGTCGAGGCGACGCGGCCGCCACCACGCTCGACGAGGTCGAGGCACTCATCCCCGAGGACGCCTTCAACCTGAAGAAGGAAGTCGCCGCGCAGCGCGTCCTGCTCGGCGAGGCACGTGGCGACTTCCGCGCCGCGCTGGCGGCGCAGCGCGAGTTCAGCCGGCTGGCGGCGCTCGCCGCCGATGCCGACCAGCGCAGCGCCATCGCCGCGCTGCAGGACAGGTTCGACAGCACGCAGGCGGCGCGGGAGATCGAATCGCTGCGAAATGATGCCGAGCTGTCCGCGCTCCAGCTGCGCCGGCAGCGTCAGGTGAGCCAGCTCGGCATCCTTGCCGCCGTGCTCGCCACCGGCCTGCTGCTGCTGCTGTGGAGCCGGTTGCGGATCGGCATCTCCAGCTCACGCCAGCTGTCGGTCGCCGCGCGCACCGACTACCTGACGGCGTTGCCGAACCGTCGCCACCTCCTGGAGCTGATGCAGCTCGAGGTGCACCGCGTGGAGCGCGGAGGCAGCACGTTCTGCCTGGTGATGGCCGACCTCGACGACTTCAAGGCCATCAACGACCGCCACGGCCATGACGCGGGCGATGCCGTGCTGCGCGAGGTCGCGCGCAGGCTGCGCGACGCCGTGCGCAAGCAGGACTCGATCGCGCGCTGGGGTGGCGAGGAATTCCTGCTGCTGTTGCCGGATTCGCGCGCGGCTGGTGCCGCGTCCCTGGCGGACAAGCTCCGCCAGCGCGTGTCGGCGGAGCCGATCCTGGTCGGCCCGCAGGACACGCCGGTCTCGATCACGCTCACCATGGGCTACAGCGAGTACCGCCCGGGCACCCTGCTCGATGCCTGCATCAAGGCGGCGGATACCGCGTTGTTCGAGGGCAAGCGCAAGGGCAAGGACCGGGTGATGGCATCGCCTGCCAGCGGCAAGGACCCGGACATCGACCCGGCGCTGCCGGTCGCCGAGACAGCGGGTTAGGCGCGCGCCACCGGCGCGGCCTGCGCTCAGGCGCGGTGGATCGCGCCCAGGATCCGCGGCCCCGCCGCGCCGGTGACGCTGGCGAGGTTGCCGGGGCGGCCGGCGAGGGTTTCGCGCGCCAGCCAGGCGAACGCCATGGCCTCGATCGCATCCGGGTCCAGCCCGTGCGCCGCGGTGGTTTCCACGCGCATGTCCGGCAGTTCCGCGGCCAGCGCCGCCATCAGGATGGCGTTGTGCACGCCGCCGCCGCAGGCGATGACGCGCGCGGTGCCGGGCTGCTGCACCCGCAGCGCGTCGGACACGGTGCGCACGGTCAGCGCGAGCAGGGTGGCCTGCACGTCGGCGGCTGTGGCGTCGGTGGCGAGCTGCGCGTCCAGCCAGCCGAGGTGGAACTGGTCGCGGCCGGTGGACTTCGGCGGTGGCAGCGTGAACCACGGCTCGGCCAGCAGCCGCGCAAGCAAGGCGCCGTCGACCTGGCCACTGGCGGCGAACGTGCCTCCGCGATCGTAGGCTTCCCCGATGTGGCGCAGGCACCACGCGTCCATCAGGCCGTTCGCCGGCCCGGTGTCGAAGCCGCGCACTGCACCGCTCGCCGGCAGCAGGGTCAGGTTGGCGATGCCGCCCAGGTTGAGCACCGCGCGCGACTCTGCAGCGGAGTGCAACAACGCCGCATGGAGTGCCGGCACCAGCGGGGCGCCATGGCCGCCCGCTGCCACGTCACGGCGGCGGAAATCGGCCACGGTGGTGATGCCGGTGCGTTCGGCGATCGTCGCCGCGCAGCCGAGCTGCAGGGTGAAGGGCAGGGCGCCGTGCGGGCGGTGGCGCAGGGTCTGGCCGTGCGAACCGATCGCGGCGACTGTCGCGGGGTCGACGCCGGCATCGGCCAGCGCCTGCAGGGCGGCCGCGGCGAACGCCCGGCCGATGGCGGTGTCGAGCTCGCCGACGTCGTCGAGCGACAGCATCGCGTCCTGCTGGCCCAACGCGACCAGCCGCGCGCGCAGCGCGGGATCCCAGGCGTAGGTGCGGGCAAAGCGCAGCCGCGGCGTCGCCGCTGCGGTGTCGTCATCGAAATCGACCAGCGCCGCGTCGATGCCGTCGGCACTGGTGCCGGAGATCAGGCCGAGGTGGCAGCGGGCGGGCGTCATGTGCGACGGGGCCCGCCAGGCGGCGGGCCGTACCGGCAGGGCTCAGCCCTTGCCGCGGCCCGCGGTGGCGGGCGTGTTGTTGGCGGCCAGCTGCTGGCTGTCGGCGCCAGCCGGGAGCTGCGCGTAAATGATGTCTTCGACGGTGCGGATGCGCGCCAGGGCCGGCCCGGTCTGGGCGCGGAACGCGATCAGTGCGGCGCCCTTGAGCGGCTCCGGCTCGGGCATGGTGTGCTGCAGCGGGTTGCGGTGCACGCCGTTGATGCGGAATTCGTAGTGCAGGTGCGGGCCGGTGGACAGGCCGGTGCTGCCGACGCGGCCGATCACGGTGCCCTGGCTGATGCGCTGGCCCTTCTTGATGTTGCCGAACGACGACATGTGCGCATACAGCGTGGTGTAGCCGCGGCCGTGGTCGAGCACCACCGTGCGGCCGTAGCCGCCCTGCCAGCCCATCGACTGCACGCGGGCGTCGCCGGCGGCCATGATCGGGGTGCCGGTGCTGGCCGCGTAGTCGACGCCCTTGTGCTGGCGGACCTTGCCGGCAATCGGGTGGCGACGCGAGCCGAACTTCGAGGTCAGCCGCGCATACGCGATGGGCATGCGGATGAAGCTCTTCTTCAGCGGCCGGCCTTCGCCGTTGTAGTAGTCGACCTTGCCGCCCTGCTCGAAGCGGAATGCGGTGAACGCCTTGCCCTTGGCAGTGAACACCGCGGCCTGGACGTCGCCGGTGCGGATCAGCTCGCCCTCGCGGTACACCTGCTCGACGACCACGCTGAAGCGGTCGTTCTGGGTGACGTCGGAGGTGAAGTCGATGTCGTACTTGAAGATCTCGTCGGTCAGCTTGTTGATGCTCGCACCCGACAGCCCGAGCTTGCGCGCCGAGTGGAACAGCGACTTGCCGACCTTGCCGCTGATCACCGCGGTGCGGATCTCGACCGGGCGTTCAATGACCTTTTCAGTGACCTTGTCATCGGCCAGCGCCAGTTCAATGCGCTGGGTCTCGCCGCGGTCGTAGCGCAGCGTGCGCAGCGTGGCCCGCTTGCCGTTGGCGTCGACCGGCGCGAATTCGAAGCCCAGCTCCATGCCCGGCTTGAGGCGCGTCAGCGCCTGGCGCGCACCCGGATGTTCGAGCAGGCGGTGCATGGTGGTGGCGGGGACGCCCATGCGCTCGAAGATCGTGCCCAGGGTTTCGCCCTTGCCGACCACGGCCAGCTGCCAGTCGGCCGCGGATGCCTGCGGCTGCGCCGGTCGTGACCGCACCGGAAGCGAGAGCGACATCGTGGTAACAGGTGTAGCGCTTGGCGCATCCAGTGCCGTCGAGATGCCCGGCACCAGCGCGATCATCAGTGCGCCTGCGGTGGCCAGCAGGCTCGAATGCGCCCACTGGCGTCGGGTCCAGCGTCGGTTGCCGGCATCGTCGGCGGGGCCTGAAAGCCCGGCGGCCGAGGAGGCGATCGCCTGGCGCGCGACTTCGCGCAGGTTGCCAAGCCGGACACGACGGTGGTGCTGCCGTGCGTCGGAGGATTCGGGCAATGTCATCGAATCGGACTCCCGGCCCGCGTGACGAACGCGTCACCGGGGCACGATAATCACGCGAAGAGGATGCGTCAAATGCTTGATGCATCAGGACTTTCCTTCAGCGTATGATTTAACTTCGCGTTAACAAGATTTCACATACGGCGTCACGTTTTTGAATGCGTGGTGTCTTTTTGGACCTGAATCGTGACCGAAACCGCCCACCAGAACGCCCTCGACCTCATCGCCCGCGGCGCCGACGAGATCCTCAAGCGCGACGAACTTGCCGCGCGCCTCGCACTCGGTCGTCCACTGCGCATCAAGGCCGGTTTCGATCCCACTGCACCGGACCTGCATATCGGCCACACCGTGCTGCTCAACAAGATGCGGCAGTTCCAGGACCTCGGGCACACGGTGATCTTCCTGATCGGCGACTTCACCGGGATGATCGGTGACCCGTCGGGCAAGAGCGCCACGCGCAAGCCGCTGACCCGCGAGGATGTCGACGCCAACGCGCTCACCTATTCCGACCAGGTGTTCAAGGTGCTCGACCGCGAACGCACCGAGCTGCGCTTCAACAGCGAGTGGTTCGGCGAGATGGGCGCGGCCGACATGATCCGCCTGGCCGGGCAGCTGACGGTCGCGCGCATGCTCGAGCGCGACGACTTCGCCAAGCGCTATGGCGCGCAGCAGCCGATCGCCATCCACGAGTTCCTCTACCCGCTGGTGCAGGGCTACGACTCGGTGGCGCTGAAGGCCGACGTGGAGCTGGGCGGCACCGACCAGAAGTTCAACCTGCTGATGGGCCGCGGGCTGCAGGAGCATTTCGGGCAGCCGCCGCAGGTGGTGCTGACCATGCCGCTGCTCGAGGGCCTGGACGGCGTCAACAAGATGTCCAAGTCGCTGGGCAACTACATCGGCATCGCCGAGCCGGCGATCGACATCGTCAACAAGACCATGAAGGTCGGCGACGCGCTGATGTGGAAGTGGATCGAGCTGCTGTCGTTCGACATCGGCGCGGCGGAAGCCGGCGCGCTGCGCGCCGACGTGGACGGTGGCGCGCTCAATCCGCGCGACGTCAAGCTGCGCCTGGCGCGCGAACTGGCCACGCGCTTCCACGATGCCGCCGCGGCCGAGACCGCGATCGCCGGTTGGCACGCCGCGGTGACCGGGCAGGGCGACACGTCGCTGCTGCCGCTGCAGGACGTGGCGGTGCCGGCCGAGGGCCTGCGCATCGCCGCGCTGCTCACCGCCGCGGGTATCACCGCCAGCAACTCGGAAGCCAGCCGCAAGCTCAAGGAGCGCGCGGTCAAGGTCGACGGTGAGGTGGTGGAGGACGCGGGCGCGACGTTCGCTCCCGGCTTCGAGGGCGTACTGCAGGTCGGCAAGCGCAACTTCGCGCGGGTGCGGTTGATCGCCGCCGGCTGAGCCGGCGGCGGCCGCGCCGCAGGCGCTTGGCCAGCCGCGGCACAGCCCGCAAATGACGACGGCGCCCGAGGGCGCCGTCGTGCATTCAACGCCCGGGCGTGGCGTCAGTTGGCGCGCATCGCATCGCGCGCGGCCTTGAACGCATTGCCTTCGTACCAGGCGGGCCAGCTGCCGTCGTCGGCCAGGGTGCGGCCCACGCCGTACAGCGCTTGCAGGTCCTGGAGCACGCCGTCGAGGTTCCATGCCGCGTCGAACTCGTCGCCCGGCTTGTGGTACGCGACGTCGTTGTAGGCCTTGGCGTGCGCCGCGCCCGCGTCCTTGCCGCCCTGCACCAGGTCGTCGCCGCCCTTGGCGTACAGCGCCGGCACGCCGGCCTTGGCGTAGTTGAAATGATCGGAGCGGAAGTAGAAGCCGCCGGCCGGGTTCCCTTCGAGCACCTGGGTGCGCTGCTGCACATCGGTGTAGGTCTTCAGCACGTCTTCCAGCTGCGAGCTGCCCTTGCCCACCACCACCATGTCGTGCGCCGGGCCGGCCACGCTCATGGCATCGAGGTTGATCACGCCCACGGTCCTGGCCAGCGGGAACACCGGGTGCGCGACCTGGTACTTGGAGCCGAGCAGGCCGGATTCCTCCAGCGTCACGGCGATGAAGGCCACGGAACGCTTCGGCTGGCCATCGGCCTTGAACTTCTCCGCGATCTCGATGATGCCGGCCACGCCCGTGGCGTTGTCGACGGCGCCGTTGTAGATCTGGTCGCCCTCGCCCTCGTGCTTGCCGAGGTGGTCCCAGTGGGCCATGTAGACGATGGCCTCGTCGGGTGCCTCGCTGCCACGCAGGATGCCCACCACGTTGCGCGACGACTTCTCGCTGGTGGTGCTGGCGAGCTCGAACGACACGCGCGCGTCGAGCGGCACCGCCTTGAAGCCCGGCTTGTTGGCCGCGGCATACAGCGCCTTGAGGTCCTGGCCGGCGCCGGCAAACAGGGTGGTCGCGGCTTCGGCGCTCAGCCAGCCCTGCGCGGGCAGGCGCGGTTCCGGATCGTCCGACGCGCGCAGGTCGAACTGCGGGCCCGACCAGGAGTTCTTCACCACGTCCCAGCCGTAGGAGGCACCGGCGGTGTCGTGGATGATCAGCGCGGCGGCGGCGCCCTTGCGCGCGGCCTCCTCGAACTTGTAGGTCCAGCGCCCGTAATAGGTCATGCGCTCGCCTTCGAACAGCGCGGCGTCCTTGGCGTGGAAGCCCGGGTCGTTGACCAGGATGACCACGGTCTTGCCCTTGACGTCGAGCCCGGCGTAATCGTTCCAGCCCAGCTCCGGCGCGTCCACGCCGTAGCCCACGAACACCAGCTCGCTGTCGGTCACCGCGACCTTCGGCTCGCCGGTGCGCGTGCCGATCACCATGTCGGTGCCGAACTTGAGCTCGGAGGGCTTGCCGGCCACGTCCATGCGCAGCACGGTGGATTCGTCGGCGGTGGTTTCCAGCATCGGCACGGTCTGGAAGTAGGTGCCGTTGTCGCCACCTGGCTCCAGGCCGATGCGCTCGTACTGCGCCTTGATGTATTCGACGGTCATCTCGCCGCCGGGCGAACCCGGGGCGCGGCCCTCGAACTCGTCGGACGCCATCGTCTTCACCAGTTCGGCGAAGTCGTCCTTGCTCAGGTCGCCGCTGAAGGCATGCGTTGCGGCGGTCGCGGCGGGGGCGGCGGCATCGGTGCCGGAGGCGGGCGCCGGGGCGCGGTCGCAGGCCGCGAGCGCGGCCGCGATGGCAAGGCAAAGCACGAGGGGTCTGGTTCGCATCATCGGGTCCTGCGGTAGTGGACCCCCGATTCTATGCGTTCCGCGGCGCGCGGGGGCCGGGTTGGCCGCGGCTCAGTCCGGCTGGCGCGCCGGTGCCGTCGGCGTGGAGAACGGGATCGCGGTGGCACCGGTAATCGTGCCGACGCGCGCGGTGTCGTGCACGTACAGCTGCACCTCGCGCTCGAACAGCAGGTCGCCGTCGACCACCGCGCCGGGGCCGATGACGATGCGCTGCGCGCGAGGGCGCACGCGGACCGGCATCCAGTTGGCGCTGGGCTTGTGCACGCGCAGGTGGCCGCGGACGTGCGAGCCGACGCCGATGGTGACGTCGCCATTGACCGTCTCCACGTTGCCGGCCACTTCCGTCTGCACCAGGCCGAGCGCGCCGTTGACGTTCACCAGGTTGCCGCCGACGCGGCTGCCGCGGTCGGCGAAGATGCTTCCGTTCACGGTTTCCACGCCGCGTTCGATGCGCACGCGCTCGCCGAGGCGAATGCTGCCGTTGACCGTCTCCAGGCTGCGTGCACTGCCGTCGTTGCCGACGTGGACGCTGCCATTGACGGTTTCCGCGGCGCCGGCCTGCGCGTTGTCGCCGATGCGGACGCTGCCGTTGACGGTTTCCAGGTTGCCGCGGACCTCGCCGGCCGGGACCGAGATCGAACCGTTGACCTTGTCGATGTCCTGGCGGGCGTGGGCGCCGCCCGCGGCAAGCGCCAGCGCGAGGACGGAGGCGAGGATGGTGGTGTGGCGATGCAGGCGCATGGCGGGGCTCGACGACAGGACGGGGACAGCGCCGCGGCGGCGCGATGCGCGGCCTGGAGCTGCCGGACGAGTCTGGCGGATGCGGCGCTACAATCGCATCTGTCCAACGTCACGGGGCCGATCGTCGTGCCTGAATCCGCCATGCCCGCCGTCCGCCGCAAGCCTGTCGTGCTGCTCATCCTTGACGGCTGGGGCCATCGCGAGGATCCGCGCGACAACGCCCTGGCCCTCGCCGACATCCCCAACTGGCGCCGCCTGCACGCGGCCGGGCCGCGCACGCTGGTGCATACCGAAGGCCGCCACGTCGGGTTGCCCGACGGCCAGATGGGCAATTCCGAGGTCGGCCACATGAACATCGGCGCCGGCCGGGTGGTCTACCAGGACCTGACCCGGGTCGACGCCGCGATCGCCGATGGCAGTTTCTTCACCAACGCCGGGCTGCTCGACGCGTGCGCCGCGGTCGCGCCCGGCGGCACCCTGCACGTCCTGGGCCTGCTGTCGCCGGGCGGCGTGCACAGCCACGAGCAGCACATCCTGGCGATGCTGGACCTCGCCGCGCGCGCCGGCGTGGCCCGCGTCGCGGTGCATGCGTTCACCGACGGGCGCGACATGCCGCCACGTTCCGCCGAACCGAGCCTCCGCGCGCTGCAGGCCGCCTGTGCGCGCCACGGCAATGCACACGTTGCCAGCGTCAGCGGCCGCTATTTCGCGATGGACCGCGACCAGCGCTGGGAGCGCGTGCGCCAGGCTTGGGATGCGATCGTCGAGTCCAGCGCCGCGCATCGCGCGCCCGATGCCGTGGCGGCGCTCGCCGCGGCCTACGCGCGCGGCGAGAACGACGAGTTCGTGCTGCCCACGGTGATCGACGGGGCCGCGCCAATGCGCGACGGCGACGCCGTGGTGTTCATGAATTTCCGTGCCGACCGCGCGCGCCAGCTGACGGCGGCGTTCGTGGCACCCGTGTTCGAGGGCTTCCACGCACGGCGCCCGGCGCTGGCGCGCTTCACCTGCCTGACCGAATACGACGCCAACCTGCCCGCGCCGCTGGCGTTCGCGCCGGACGACCTCGCCAACACGCTGGGCCAGGTGCTGGCCGACAACGGCCTCACCCAGCTGCGCATCGCCGAAACCGAGAAGTACGCGCACGTCACGTTCTTCTTCAACGGTGGCCGCGAGGCGCCGTTCCCGGGCGAGGAGCGCATCCTCGTGCCCAGCCCGCGGGTCGCGACCTACGACCTGCAGCCGGAGATGAGCTGCCCGGAGGTCACCGCGCGACTGGTGGAGGCGATCGGCGCGGGGAGCTTCGATGCGGTGGTGTGCAACTTCGCCAACCCGGACATGGTCGGCCACACCGGCGACCTCGCCGCGGCGATCAAGGCGGTCGAGGCCGTGGACTTCGCGTTGGGGCAGGTGGCCGCGGCCGTTGCCGCGCAGGGCGGCGATCTGCTGGTCACCGCCGACCACGGCAACGTGGAGATGATGCGCGACCCGGAAACCGGGCAGCCGCACACCTCGCACACCGTCGGCCCCGTCGACCTGCTCTACGCCGGTAACCGTGCCGGGGCGCAGCTGCGCAGCGGCGGCGCCCTGCGCGACCTGGCGCCAACCATGCTCGACCTGCTGGGCGTCGCGAAGCCGGCGGAGATGACCGGCAGCAGCCTGCTGGCGTGATGCGCATCGCGGCCATCCGCCTGCGGCCCGCGTCGGCGCTGTTGGCACTGCTGCTGGTGTTCGCAGTCGCATCGCCGGCCGCGGCGCAGAGCAGCCGCGACGCGCAGCGCCGCCTGGATACGGTAAAGCGCGAGCTGCGCGACGTGGCCAGCGAGCGCCGCAGGCTGGAAGGCCAGCGCGGCGCCGCCAGTCGCGAGCTGCGCAGCGCCGACGAACGCGTGGCGCGCGTCGCCCGCGAACTGCGCGATACCGAAACCGCGCTGGCGCGGCAGCAGGCCGCGCTTGCCACGCTGGTCACCAGGCGCGACGCGCTGGCCGGCACGCTGTCGGCGCAGCGCAAGGAGCTCGCCGGGTTGCTGCGCGCGGCCTATACGGTGGGCGACCACGCACCGCTGAAGCTGCTGCTGGCGCAGGACGACGTCGCCGCCGCCAACCGCAGCCTCGCCTATCACGGCTACCTGCAGCGTGGCCGCAGCGCACGCATCGCCGCGCTGTCGGAGGAGCTGGCCGGACTGGATGCGATGGAACGCGAGATCGCCAGCGAGCGCGCCGCGCTGGATGCCAGCCAGGTGGCGCAGCGTGCACAGGTTGCGGCGCTGGAGCGCGAGCGCGCCAGCCGCGCCGAGTCCGTGGCCGCGCTGGACACACGCTACCGCGACCGCAGCGCCAAGGAGAAGGCACTGGGCGCCGACGCCAAATCGCTGGAACGCCTGCTGGCCCGGCTGCGCGAAGCCGCGCGCCGCGCCGAGGCCGAACGGCGCGCCGCCGCCGCTGCCGCCGCACGCGCCAAGGCCGCGACCGCGGAGCCGGGCCGGGCGGGCACGGCCCGCAGCCCGGTGCCATCTGCGCCGAAGGTGAGCGTGGCACGTGCCGCGCCGGTGACCGTGGGCGGCCTCGGCTGGCCGCTGTCCGGCAGCCTGCTGGCCGGCTACGGCGGGCGCATGCCCGACGGCCGCCGCAGCTCGGGCGTGCTGATCGCCGCCGCGGCCGGGCAGCCGGTGACGGCGGTGGCCGACGGCACCGTGGTGTTCTCGGAGTGGATGACGGGCTACGGGATGATCCTGATTGTCGACCACGGCAACGCCTACATGAGCCTGTACGCCCACAACGACGCGCTGTTGAAGGGGCCCGGTGACCGGGTCAAGCGCGGCGACGCGGTCGCCACCGTCGGCACCTCCGGCGGCCAGGGCCAGCCGGCGCTGTACTTCGAGCTGCGCCGCGACGGCAAGCCGGTCGATCCATCCAGCTGGCTGCAGAAGCGCTGAACGCGGGCACGGACAGGCGCATCATCGTCGCGAACCTGCGACGCTCTGCATGGTCCTATCCCCGAACCCCCACGGAGTCCCGCATGCGCGCATGCCTGTTGACGCTCGCCATCGCCAGTCTGCTGGCCCTGCCTGTGCATGCGCAGGAGCAGGAGCAGGAACCGCCGCAGGAAACGGTGCCGTCCACGGAGATCGAGGCATCGGAGGCGTCGAAGGATGCGGAAGCCGAAGCCGAAGTACCCGCCAGCGCGGTGCCGCTGGCCGAGATCAGCCGCTACGTGCTGGTGTTCAATGCCGTGCGCGGCGGCTACGTAGACCCGGTCGATGACCGCGAGTTGATGCAGTCCGCGATCCGCGGCCTGCTGCTCGACCTGGACCCGCACAGCGCCTACCTCGAACGCAGCGATGCCGAGGCGTTCGACGAAAACACCAGCGGCGCCTACGAGGGGATCGGCGTCGAGGTCATGCAGCTGCCCGACGGCAGCATGCGCGTGGTCGCGCCGATGGACGGCACGCCGGCACAGCGCGCCGGGATCCGCTCGGGCGACGTGATCACCGCCGTCGATGGCGTCCCGCTGACGCCGGCCAGCCACGACCGGCGCGGCCCGCTGCGCGGACCGCCGGGCACCGAAGTCAGCATCACGCTGCTGCGCGAGGGCCAGGCCGAACCGCTGGAACTCAAGCTGCGCCGCGAGACCATCCGCACCGCCAGCGTGCGCGGCAGCATCCGCGAGCCCGGGCTCGGCTATGTGCGCGTCTCCGTGTTCCAGGCCGATACCGCGGCCTCGTTCGCCGACACCCTCGACCGCCTGCACGCGGAATCCGGCACCCAGGGCCTGCGTGGCCTGGTGATCGACCTGCGCAGCAATCCCGGCGGCCTGCTGACGTCGGCCGTGCAGATCGCCGACGAACTTCTGGAGCGCGGCGGCATCGTCAGCACCCGTGGCCGCATCACCGCCGGCGACACCGCGTTCAACGCCACGGCCGGCGACCGCATGCGCGGGCGGCCGGTGGTGGTGCTGGTGGACGCCGGTTCCGCGAGCGCGTCGGAAGTGCTCGCGGGCGCGCTGCAGGACAACGCGCGCGCCTGCATCGTCGGCAGCCGCAGCTTCGGCAAGGGCTCGGTGCAGACCGTCCTGCCGCTGTCCAATGGCGACGCGGTCAAGCTGACCACCGCGCGCTACTACACGCCCAGCGGCACCTCGATCCAGGCACGCGGCATCGAGCCGGATGTGGTGCTGCAGCCCGAAGGCGGTGCCGCGCCCAGCGGTTTCGTCGAAGCGCTGCTGCCCGGGCACCTCGAGGCGGACGGCGATGGCGTCGCCGGCAGCCGCGCCGGGGACGTGCTCGAGGGCGAAGCGCCGGTGACGTCGGCGTTCGCCACCCTGCGCGCGATCGTCGCCGGCGGCACCTGCGCCGCGCCGGCTCAGTAGCCCTTGCGCCGTCGCAGCCGGCGCGCGATCGCGCGACGCGAGAACAGCGCGAACACCACGCCGAACGCAAACCCGGCGATGTGCGCCGACCACGCCACCGTGCCGAACGCCGGGCCGATGTAGGCGAACACGACCTGCAGCAGGGCCCAGATGCCGATCAGCAGCGGGGCAGGCGCGCGCACGAATTCCAGGAACAGCCCGAGCGGCAGCACCACCCCCAGGTGGGCGCGCGGAAACAGCGCCAGGTAGGCACCGATCAGCGCCGAGACCGCGCCGCTGGCGCCGATGACCAGCTGGTCGGGCGCGCCGATGGCCAGCACCGTCACCAGGTTGGCGAACGCGCCGCCGATCAGGAACAGCAGCAGGAAGCGCCAGGGGCCCATCACCCGCTCCGCAGGCAGCCCGAAGATCAGCAGGAACACCAGGTTGCCCAGCAGGTGCGCCCAGTCGGCGTGGACGAACAGCGCACTCAGCAAGCGCAGCCAGCGCTCCGCGTCCGACCAGGAGGCGAGCAGGTCGGCGGGCGCCAGGCCGCCGCTGAGCGCGCCCCAGCGCGCCATCAGCTGCTGCTCGACCGATTCCGGCCGCGTGCTGGCCCACAGGTAGACCGCCCACAACGCCACGGACAGCAGCGGCGTGGCCCAGCGCCGGGAAGGATGTGAGCGCGTCGGAATGGAAACGAACATGTGCGCTGCGGGATCCGGGTTGGGCGGGGCACAAGATACCCGTTCAGACACGTGATGCCGATGCGGACCGCCAACCACACGCCACGGTATAGTGCGCCGCGTCGTGTTCGCAGCGGGCGCGATGTCGCAACCATCCGTCAGGAGTATTTCAAGCAATGGCTATCCCCCACACGTTCAGGGCTTCGGCCCTCGCGCTCGGCGTCCTCGGCGCGCTGGCATTCGCGCCCGCGCAGGCCTCCGGCTTCCAGCTCAAGGAGAACAGCGTCAAGGGCCTCGGCTCCGCGTTCGCCGGCTCCGGCGTCAACCCGGGCGACGCTTCGGTCGTGGTCAACAACCCCGCCACGATGACGCAGTTCGAAGGCACCACCGTGCAGGCCGACCTGTCGGTCATCGACCTGAGCTACCGCTTTGAAGGTTCGGGCACCGACGCGCTCGGCCGTCCGCTGACCGGCGGCGACGGCGGCGAAGCCGGCGACGTGACCCCGATCCCGGCGTTCTCGGTGATCCACAAGCTCGACAACGGCCTGGCGTTTGGCGCCATGGTCAGCGCACCGTTCGGCCTCAAGACCGAGTACGACCACGACTGGCAGGGCCGCTACTTCGCCGACACCTCCGACGTGAAGATCGTCAACCTGACCTTCTCCGCGGCGCTCGACGTCACCGACCGCATGTCGGTCGGCATCGGCGCGGTGTACTCGAAGGCCGACGTGACCCTGTCCAAGGCCGTCGACTTCGGCACCCTGCTGTTCTCCAACCCGGCCACCCGCCCTTTGCCGTTCGCGCTCCCGCAGGCCCGTGACGGCCACGCCGAGATCGAGGGCGACGACACCGGCTTCGGCTGGCTCGCCGGTGTCAACCTGCGCCCGACCGACCGCCTCTCGCTCGGCGTGAGCTACCAGTCCGAGATCGACTACGAGCTGCGCGGCACCGCCGAGTGGACCGTGCCGGGCGACGTGCGCACCGTGTTCAACAGCAATCCGATCACCGCACAGCTGTTCCAGGACGGCGGCGCCGGCGCCAAGCTGACCACGCCGTCCACCCTGGCCGTCGTTGCCCGCTACGACTTCACCGACCGCTTCGCGATGATGGCCAACTGGGCCGAGACCGGCTGGTCGTCGCTGCGCGAGGTGCGCGTCGAGTTCGATCGCGCCGATCCGGATTCGGTCGAGCCCTTCGAGTGGAAGGACACGGCGTTCGCGTCGCTGGGCGCCGAGTACAAGCTCAATGACGCCTGGACCCTGCGTGGCGGCGTCGCGCACGACGAGACCCCGACCAGCATCGAGCACCGCACCCCGCGCCTGCCCGATGCCAACCGCAATTGGTACTCGATCGGCGCCACCTGGAAGGTCAGCGATGCGATGGACGTGGACTTCGCGTTCACCCATCTGAAGCCGAAGGACCCGAAGGTCGACATCACCAGCGGCGGCAGCACCATCACCGGCCCCTACGCCGGCGACGCCAACCTGTTCGGCGTGTCGGCGCAATACCGCTTCTGATCGCAGTGCAATGTGTTGCATGAAGGGCCCCGAAAGGGGCCCTTTTTTATTGTTGTTCCCGATCCAGCGCCCGGGCCTAGTCGGGTATCAGCACGAGGCCGTTGGCGGAGCGGACCGCCGCGACGCCCGTGCCCGGCGGCAATGCGCAGCTCACCGTGGTGTAGGGGCCGGCGCCCGGCGTGTTGATCTCATCCCACTTCAGTGCGTAGGGCGAATCGATCTGCGTGCCGGCCGGGACGGCGACCGACTTGGGGATGTACGCGATGGTGAGCCCACCCGCGCCGTAGCTGAAGCTGACGCCAGTGCAGTTGATCGTGGCGGCCGTGGCGGAGCTGTTGACGAAGGTCACTGTGACGCCGAAGTCCGGATCGTTGAGTTCGGCTGCGGTGAATTGCGGCACCGCGCAGGAGACGAACGCGATCGCCGTTCCCTCGTTTTGCAGCGCCAGCGGACGCTTCCGGACCTGGCCCTCGAACGCGGGCAGCGCCGCTTGGCAGACGCCGGGGCCCTGCGCCTTCATGTCCAGGAAGGCGGCCCGTGCGGGGGCCTGCGTCGGCGCAAGCATGGCGGCGAGTGCGACGCACGCGAGCGCGCCGGTGTGGATCGTTCCCATTCCCCTCTCCCGTGCGCCGCCGGCCGGCGGCGCACCGACTATATCGGGGCAGGGGCCGCGGCTGCCATCACTCGCCCAGGGTCAGCAGCGAGGCGTTCCCACCGGCCGCGGTGGTGTTCACGGTGACCGTCTTTTCGGTCGCGAAACGCGGCAGGTAGTGGGGGCCACCCGCCTTGGGTCCGGTGCCCGACAGGCCCTGGCCGCCGAACGGCTGCACGCCCACCACGGCGCCGATCTGGTTGCGGTTGACGTAGATGTTGCCCACCCTGGCGCGCGACACGATGCGGTCGATGGTCTCGTCGATGCGCGAATGGATGCCCAGCGTGAGGCCGTAGCCGGTGGCGTTGATGGCATCCACCACCGCGTCGAGCTCGTCCGCCTTCCAGCGCAGCACGTGCAACGCGGGGCCGAAGTTTTCCCGGGTGAGCTCGTCGAGCGCGCCGATCTCCCAGGCGCGCGGGGCGAAGAAGGTCCCGTGCGCGGTGTCCTCCGGCAAGTGCGCCGCGGCGATCAGGCGCGCACCGCGCATCTCCACGGCGTGCTCGTCGAGCAGCGCGCGGGCGTCGGCGTCGATCACCGGGCCGACGTCGGTCGAAAGCTGCCCGGGGTCGCCGACCACCAGTTCCGCCATCGCGCCAGCCAGCATGTCGACCACCTTGTCGGCGATGTCGGCCTGCACCAGCAGCACCCGCGCCGCCGAACAGCGCTGTCCGGCGGAGGTGAACGCGGAGCCGAGCGCGTCCTTCACCAGCTGCTCGGGCAGTGCCGACGAGTCGGCGATCAGCGCGTTCTGGCCGCCGGTTTCGGCGATCAGCACGCCGATCGCGGCGTCGCGCGCGGCCAGCGCGCGGTTGATCGCGCGCGCGGTGGCGGTGGAGCCGGTGAACGCCACGCCGGCCACCCGCGCATCCGCGGTCAGCGCCGCGCCGACGGTGGCGCCGTCACCGGGCACCAGCTGCAGCACCGCGGGCGGAACACCCGCCTCGTGCAGGAGCTCGACCGCGGCATGCGCGATCAGGTTGGTCTGTTCGGCCGGCTTGGCGATGACGCTGTTGCCGGCGGCCAGCGCCGCCGCCAGCTGGCCGGCGAAGATCGCCAGCGGGAAATTCCAGGGGCTGATGCAGACGAACACGCCGCGGCCTTCCAGCTGCAGGGTGTTGCTCTCGCCGGTCGGGCCGGGGAGTGCTTCGGGGGCGAACAGCTTGCGCGCCTCGCCGGCGTAGTAGCGCAGGAAGTCGACCGCTTCGCGCACCTCGGCCACGCCGTCGGGAATGGTCTTGCCGGCCTCGCGCGTGCACAGGGCGATGAACTGCGGCATGCGCTGCTCGAGCAGGGTGGCGGCGTGCTCGAGGATCGCGGCGCGCGAGGCCGCGGGCGTGGCGTTCCAGCCCGGCTGCGCGGCAACCGCATTGGCCAGCGCGCGCTGCACCGTGTCCGCGTCCGCGGCCTGCCAGCGGCCGACGCGTTCGCGACGGTCGGCGGGATTGCTGACCGTGATCCATGCGCCGCCCGGCGTGGCGCCCGGCACCAGCGGCGCGGCCTGCCAGTCGGCGGTCGCGGCCTGGACCGCGGTGGCGAGTGCACGCAGCTGGTCGTCGTCTGCGAGGTTGATGCCCATGGAGTTGGTCCTTTCGATGCCGTGGCTGCGGTACAGGTCGGCCGGCAGCGGGATGCGCGGGTGCGGAATGGATGCGAAGGCCGACACCACGTCGACCGGGTCGCGGACCAGGTCGTCGATGGCGACCGATTCGTCGGTGATGCGGTTGACGAAACTGGAGTTGGCGCCGTTTTCGAGCAGGCGCCGCACCAGGTACGGCAGCAGGTCCTCGTGGCTGCCGACAGGCGCGTACACGCGGCAGGGCACGCCCAGACGATCGGCGGGGATCACCTCGTCATAGAGGTCGTCACCCATGCCGTGCAGCTTCTGGAACTCGAACGGACGCCCGGCGGCCAGCTGGTGCACCGCGGCGATGGTCTGCGCATTGTGCGTCGCGAACATCGGGTAGACCGCGTCGCCGGCGTCGAACAGGCGGCGCGCGTTGGCCAGGTAGCTGACGTCGGTGTTGGGCTTGCGGGTGAACACCGGATAGCCGGCATGGCCCTCGACCTGCGCGCGCTTGACCTCGGCGTCCCAGTAGGCGCCCTTGACCAGGCGCACCGGGATGCAGCGCCCGCCGCGGCGCGCGAGCCCGGCGATCCAGTCGATCACGAACGGCGCGCGCTTCTGGTAGGCCTGCACCACGATGCCGAAGCCCGCCCAGCCGGCCAGCGACGGATCCAGCCAGGCCGCTTCGATGACGTCCAGCGACAGCTCCAGGCGGTCGGCCTCCTCGGCGTCGATGGTCAGGCCGATGCCGTGGCCGCGCGCGCGCTGCGCCAGGTCCAGCAGGCGCGGCGCGAGCTCGGCCAGCACGCGCGCGCGCTTGGCGTGCTCGTAGCGCGGATGCAGTGCGGACAGCTTGACCGAGATCGACGGCGCGACGATGGCGTCCGCCGGCTGGCCGGCATCGCGGCCGATGGCGTCGATGGCGCTGCGGTAGGCCTCCAGGTAGCGGTCCGCGTCGCGCTGCGTCAGTGCGGCTTCGCCGAGCATGTCGAAGGAGTAGCGGTAGGCGGCGTTGCGGCCCTTGCGCGCACGTGCCAGCGCCTCGCCGATGGTGCGCCCCATCACGAACTGGTGGCCCATGATCTTCATCGCCTGGCGCACCGCCAGGCGGATCACCGGCTCGCCGACGCGGCCCACCAGGCGCTTGAACGCACCGTGCACGTCGCGCTTGGTGTCATCGGCCATGTCGACCAGGTGGCCGGTCAGCATCAGGCCCCAGGTGGATGCGTTGACCAGCACCGAATCGGACTGGCCGACATGGCGCTTCCAGTCGGCTTCGCCGAGCTTGTCGCGGATCAGGCGGTCGGCGGTGTCCTGGTCGGGGATGCGCAACAGCGCTTCGGCCACGCACATCAGCAGCACGCCTTCCTCGCTGCCCAGGTCGTACTGGCGCATGAAGGCTTCGATCGCGCCCTGGTCGCCGGCGCGGCGGCGCACGCGCTGCACCAGGTCGGTGGCGGTCGCGGTGATCGACACGTTGGCGTCCGCTGGCTGGCGCGCCGCATCGAGCAGGGCGCGGACGCGATCGCTTTCGTCGGCAAGCCAATGGGCGGTGATGGCCGCGCGCAGCGGTTCGGGCGGCGGCGGCAGGGCGCCCAGGGGCAGGTCGGTCACGGCGGGTCGGCGGGTATCGGCGGGAACCGGAGATTCTAGCTGGCCGCGGCGCCGCGCGTGCCCGCCAGCGGACGCTCGCGTCGCTTCAGCTTGCCGGTCAAGGTTGGCGACGGCTACCATCCGCATGATTGCCCGCCCGGTCATCGGGGGTGGCCGGTCCTTGTTCCCCGGAACATCGATCTCCGATCAACCGTTCCAGCTGGCGGCACACGGCCGCAGATCGACGACATTTGGGGTTGCACGCATGATGCAGGCGCGATTCTTGCGGTGGGGTATGGCGGCCTTGGCTTCGGCGCCGATGATGGCGCTGGCGCAGGCGGGCGACGCGAAGCCGTGGCAGCTGAACATGGGCCGGGGCGTGACCGCGACGTCCATCAACGCCTACGACGCGCACATGTTCGCGCTGTGGGTGTGCGTGGTCATCGGCGTGATCGTGTTCGCCGCCATGGCCTATTCGATCTTCGCGTTCCGCAAGTCGAAGGGTGCCGTGGCGTCGCAGATCAGCCACAACACCACGGCCGAGGTCATCTGGACGGTGATCCCGGTGATCCTGCTGGTGATCATGGTCTGGCCGGCCACCACCAAGCTGATCGCGATGTACGACACCCGCGCGTCCGAGATGACCGTCAAGGTCACCGGCTACCAGTGGATGTGGAAGTACGACTACCTCGGCGAGGACGTCTCGATCACCAGCCGCATGGATCGCGAGCATGACCGCATCCGGCAGAGCGGCGAGCGCCCCGACCCGGCCGTCCACCCGTACTACCTGCTCGAGGTCGACAACGAGCTGGTGGTGCCGGTGGACACCAAGATCCGCTTCGTGATCACCGCCGATGACGTCATCCACTCCTGGTGGGTGCCGGCGCTGGGCTGGAAGCAGGACGCCATCCCGGGCATCGTCAACGAAGCCTGGACGCAGATCTCCGAGCCCGGCGTGTACCGCGGCCAGTGCGCCGAGCTGTGCGGCAAGGACCACGGCTTCATGCCGATCGTGGTGCGCGCGGTGCCCAAGGCCGAGTACCAGGACTGGCTGGCGGCCGAGAAGGCCAAGACCGCGCCGGCGCCCGTCGCCGTGCCGGTGCCCACGCCCGAAGTTGCCCCGGACGCCGCTGAGGAAGCCGCGCCCGCCACCGCCCAGACCACTTCCGCCGTCGCCGCACCCGCGGCCGGCTGATCGAACGACTTCACGAGGCAAGGCAGTCCATGGCCACCGATACCGCAACCGTCGCCGTCCACGGCGAGCACCACGACCACAAGCAGGGCTTCGTCGAGCGCTGGTTCTTCTCCACGAACCACAAGGACATCGGCACGCTCTACCTGCTCTTCAGCTTCGTGATGTTCATCATCGGCGCGGCGATGAGCGTGGTGATCCGCCTCGAGCTGGCGGTGCCCGGCCTGCAGCACGTCAACCCGCACTTCTTCAACCAGATGACGTCGATGCACGCGCTGGTGATGATCTTCGGCGGCATCATGCCGGCGTTCGTGGGCCTGGCGAACTGGATGATCCCGCTGCAGATCGGCGCGCCGGACATGGCGCTGCCGCGCATGAACAACTGGTCGTTCTGGATCCTGCCGTTCGCGTTCGCGATGCTGCTGATGACGCTGTTCCTGCCCGGCGGCGGCCCCGCCGGCGGCTGGACGCTGTACCCGCCGCTGTCGCTGCAGGGCGGCTCCAACATGGCGTTCACCATCTTCGCCATCCACATGATGGGCATCAGCTCGATCATGGGCGCGATCAACGTGATCGCCACCGTGCTCAACATGCGCGCGCCCGGCGTCGACCTGCTGAAGATGCCGATCTTCGCCTGGACCTGGCTGATCACCGCGTTCCTGCTGATCGCCGTGATGCCGGTGCTGGCGGGCGCGGTCACGATGCTGCTGACCGACAAGTTCTTCGCGACCTCGTTCTTCAACGCGGCCGGCGGCGGCGACCCGGTGATGTACCAGCACATCTTCTGGTTCTTCGGGCACCCCGAGGTCTACATCATGATCCTGCCGGCGTTCGGCGTGGTCTCCGAGATCATCCCGACCTTCAGCCGCAAGCCGCTGTTCGGCTACCAGGCCATGGTGTACGCCACCGCGGCGATCGCGTTCCTGTCGTTCATCGTCTGGGCGCACCACATGTTCACCGTGGGCATGCCGCTGGGTGGCGAGATCTACTTCATGTTCGCGACCATGCTGATCTCCGTGCCCACGGGCGTGAAGGTCTTCAACTGGGCGAGCACGATGTGGAAGGGGTCGCTGACGTTCGAGGCGCCCATGCTGTGGGCGATCGCGTTCGTGGTCCTGTTCACCATCGGCGGGTTCTCGGGCCTGATGCTGGCCATCGTGCCGGCCGACTTCCAGTACCACGACACCTACTTCGTGGTCGCGCACTTCCACTACGTGCTGGTGACCGGCGCGCTGTTCGGCATCATCGCCGCCGTCTACTACTGGTGGCCCAAGTGGACCGGGCGCATGTACAACCAGGGCTTGGCCAAGTTCCACTTCTGGTGGAGCGTGGTGTTCGCCAACGTGCTGTTCTTCCCGCAGCACTTCCTGGGGCTGGCCGGCATGCCGCGCCGCATCCCGGACTACAACGTGGTGTTCGCGGACTGGAACCTGGTCAGCTCGATCGGCGCGTTCGGCATGTTCATCACGCCGTTCCTGATGTTCGGCATCCTGTACCACTCGCTCAAGCGCGGCGCGATCGCACCGGCCCGCGCCTGGGAAGGCGCGCTGGGCCTGGAGTGGACCGTGCCGTCGCCGGCGCCGCACCACACCTTCCAGACCCCGCCGGTGATCCGCCCGGGCGACCTGGCGCACGGCGATTTCGAGCACCTCGACTACGACGATGCGAGCGCCCACGCCGACAAGGCCCGGCAGAGCAATGTCCGCGAAGCGTGACCCGCAGGCTGGCGATCCGCGCGTGGCGGCACAGCGCCGCCGCGCCATGCGCACCGCGCTGGCGCTCGCGCTGGTCGCGGTGGTCGTGTACGTCGGCTTCATCCTGTCCGGGGTGATCGGGCGATGAGCAAGAAGACCTCCGGCATCGCCAAGATGCTGCTGGCCTCGCTGGCGGCATTCGCGTTCACCTTCTCGCTGGTGCCGCTGTACCGCATCGCCTGTGAAAAGGTGTTCGGCATCCGCCTGGACAACACCGCGGTCGATGCCGGCGCCTATGCCACCGGCGGTGCGGACGCCGAGGCGCGCGTGGTGACGGTGGAGTTCGACGGCGGCGTGAATTCCAAGCTGCCGTGGTCGTTCCGTCCCAACCAGTTCACCATGCAGGTGCGCGTGGGCGAGCAGTACGAGACCACGTATTACGCGCACAACAACAGCGACCGCACGGTGGTGGGCAGTGCCACTCCGTCCGTCGCGCCGGCGCGCGCGTCGGGCTATTTCGCCAAGACGGAATGCTTCTGCTTCACCGCGCAGACGCTGCACGCCGGCGAGACACGCGACATGCCGGTACGTTTCATCATCGACCCGTCGCTGCCCAAGGACGTCAAGACGATCACGCTGTCCTACACCTTCTTCAAGAACGACGTCCTGACCGCGCGCGAGCAAGTCGCGGGCACGGCGTCGGCCCACGTGCCGCGCGCGGCACCCTGATCAGGCAACAACGGAAACCGACATGGCACAGGCCCACGCCACGCAGCACGACCCCAACGCCTACTTCGTCCCGCACCACAGCAAGTGGCCGCTGTTCGCGTCGGCGGCGTTGTTCGTCACCATGTTCGGCCTGGCGAGCTGGTTCAACGAGGTCGACTGGGGCCGCCCCATGTTCTTCGTCGGCATCGCCGGCCTGGCGGCGATCCTGTTCAAGTGGTTCGCCGACGTGATCCTCGAGTCGGTGTCGGGCTACTACAACAAGCAGGTCGACGGCTCGTTCCGCATGGGGATGGTGTGGTTCATCTTCTCCGAGGTCATGTTCTTCGGCGCCTTCTTCGGCGCGCTGTTCTACGCGCGCATGCTGGTGCAGCCGTGGCTGGGCGGCGCCGGCGACGGCATGATGACCAACGTGCTGCTGTGGGAGGGCTACACACCGGCATGGCCGTCGGCTGGCCCCGGCAATGTCGGTGGCGTGTTCCAGACCATCCCGGCGTGGGGCCTGCCGCTGCTCAACACGCTGATCCTGCTGTCGTCCGGCGTCACGCTCACCATCGCGCACCATGCGCTGAAGGCCGGCCACCGCAAGCCGCTGATGTGGTTCCTCGGCGTCACCGTGCTGCTCGGCTGCCTGTTCCTGTTCTTCCAGGTCGAGGAATACATCCACGCCTACCGTGAGCTCAACCTCACGCTGGGCTCGGGCATCTACGGCTCGACGTTCTTCATGCTGACCGGGTTCCACGGCGCGCACGTCACGCTCGGCACGCTGATGCTGGCGATCATCTGGCTGCGCTGCGCCAGGGGCCACTTCAGCAGGGACGACCATTTCGCGTTCGAGGCCGTGGCCTGGTACTGGCATTTCGTCGACGTGGTGTGGCTGGGCCTGTTCCTGTTCGTCTACGTGCTCTGACCCGGGCACTGCGTGTGTCGGGCCGCGCCTGGCGC
This sequence comes from Luteimonas sp. MC1828, assembly GCF_016461615.1. Classification (NCBI taxonomy): domain Bacteria; kingdom Pseudomonadati; phylum Pseudomonadota; class Gammaproteobacteria; order Lysobacterales; family Lysobacteraceae; genus Luteimonas; species Luteimonas sp. MC1828. Next base: position 1,928,599 of record NZ_JAEMNY010000001.1, on the reverse strand, counting down.
GGGCCGACACAACAAGAAAAGCGACGGCATGCCGTCGCTTTTTCATCTCGCGGCCAGGGCCGCGCGCAGCGGTTCAGCCGTTGATGCCGTGCGGCGTGATCCAGCCCATCCAGATGGCCAGGACCACCAGCAGGATCAGCGCGACCGACAGCGCGATGCGCCTGGTCAGCGCGTTCACCGTACGCTTGGTGGTGCCGCGGTCGACCAGCATGTAGTACAGGCCGGCACCGAGGTTCCACACGATCAGGATCAGGAACGCGATGATCAGCAGGGTTTTGAGGGAATCGCTCATGCTGGCCTCCAGTGGGCCGGGATTGTCGCCGGCATTATCGCAGCCGGTAGGCGCGCCGCGGTGAGCCACCGCGCGACATGGGCGGTTGTCGGCTGGCTGCTCGCGATCCTGGTGATCGCCGCGTTCTGCATGCTCGGCACCTGGCAGCTGGGGCGCCAGCACGACAAGCAGGCGACGCTCGACGCGGTGGCCGCCACCCTTGCCGCGCGCGCGGCGCAGCCGCTGTCGGTCGCGGCCGACACGGCACGCGCGCAGGGCTATGACTGGGCCAGCGGGCGGGGACATTTCGCCGAGGCGCCGGCCGTCCTCCTCGACAACCAGCAACGCGACGGACGCAGCGGCGTGCGCGCCTACCGCGTGTTCATTCCCGACGCCGGGACGCCGCTGCTGGTCGAGCTGGGCTGGCTGCCGGTGCCCGGTGACCGCAGCATGCCGGAGGTCCCGCGTCCGCATGGCGAGATCGATGTCGCCGGCATGCTGGCGCCGCCGCCCTCGCTCGGCATTGGCGGCACGGCGCTGGCGCCGGCGCCGGGCAACGCCGACGCCCTGGTGGCGGTCGGGCTCGCGCCATCCGGACTGGCCGCGGCGCTCGACCAGCCGCGGCTCGCCGCGCGCGTCTTGCGCCTCGATCCCGACCTGCCGCTGGGCTACGCGCGCGACCTCGACATGCTCGCCAACACGCTGCCGCCGGAGCGCCATCTCGGCTACGCGGTGCAGTGGTTCGCGCTGGCCGCCGCGATGCTGGTCATCGCGCTCATCCTCAGTTTCCGCAGGACCCGCCGATGAACATGCCCGCTCCCGACCACCCCGACTTCGTACCCACGCGCAGGCGCAACCGCACCATGCTGGTGGCGATCGTGGTGATCTTCATCGGCAGCGTGCTGGCCGCGGGTGCACTGCGCTTTTCCGGCTGGCGGCCCGCCGGCATGAAGAACCACGGCGAGTTGCTGCAGCCGCCCGGTGACCTGCGCGGCTCGGCGCCGATCCTGGTCGATGGCGGCGAGTACGCCTGGAACCCGGTCGATCGCACCTGGCGCATCCTGGTCGCCCCGCCGGCGAGCTGCACCGACGCCTGCGTCACGCTGTCGCGCGACCTCGACACGGTCTGGCGCCTGTTCGGGCGCGAAGCCGACCACGTGCACGTGCTGTGGGTGGGCACGCCGCCGGAGGGCGTCGAGCGCAATCGCGCATGGCGCGTGCTGCAGCCCTCACAGCAGCTCTCGGCCGCACTGCCCGGCGTGGATGTCGGCGGCGCGGACGGCGTGCCGGTGTATGTTGTCGACCCCAACGGCTTCGTGATCCTGCGCTACGCGCCCGGCTTCGATGCCGGCCACCTGCGCCAGGACATGGCGCGCCTGCTCAAGCTGAAGTGATGACCGCCACGCAATCCGCGCGCCCAGGGCCGCGCTCCGTCCACCGCCACTTCCATCGCATCGCCTGGCTGGCCGTCGGGCTGGCGCTGTGCGTGATCGTGTTCGGCGCGTTCGTGCGCCTGTCGAACGCCGGCCTGAGCTGCCCGGACTGGCCGACCTGCTACGGCCGCGCCGCGTGGCCGCAGGCCGCGCACCAGGTGGCCGACCACGCGGCCTCCGCGATCCGCCCGTTCGAAACCCACAAGGCCTGGCGCGAGCAGCTGCACCGCCATCTCGCGGCGACGCTGGGCGTGCTGGTGCTGGTGCTGGCGCTGCTGGCCGCGCGCCGCGAGGCGTGGGGCATCGCGCGCATCGTGCTGGCCGCGGCGCTGGTGGCGCTGGCGATCCCGCTGTACATGCAGGGGCAGCACGTCGCGGCCTCGGTGCTGGCCATCCTCGGCGAGGCGATCCTGCTGTTCGCGGCGCTGCGCCGCGCCGGGAGCGATCTGGCGCGAACATCCGCGATCACGCTTGCGGTGATCATCTTCCAGGCGCTGCTGGGCATGTGGACGGTCACCTGGCTGCTGAAGCCCCTGGTGGTCATGGGGCATCTGCTGGGCGGGCTGCTGACGCTGTCGCTGCTGGCGTGGATGGCCTGGCGCGCCACCGATCGTCCGATCGTGCTGGCCGACGCGCAGGCGATGCGCCGCGTGCTGTGGGTGGCGCTGGCGGCACTCGGCGTGCAGGTCGCGCTGGGTGGCTGGGTGAGCGCCAACTACGCGGCGCTTTCATGCGGCGCCGGCAGCTGGTCGGCCGACAACTTCCCGAAATGCGTGGGCCTGTGGGTACCGCCGACCGACTTCGCCGAGGGCTTCGTGCTCTGGCGCGGCATCGGCGTGGACTACGAGGGTGGCGTGCTCGACGGCGCGGCGCGCATCGCGATCCAGCTCGCGCACCGGATGATGGCGGTGGTCGCGGCCGCCGCGCTGCTGTGGGCCGCGGTGCGCGCGCTGCGCACGCCCGGCCTGCGCGGCTGGGGCAGCACCCTGGTGGCGCTGACCGTCGCCCAGGTCAGCCTCGGCATCCTCAACGTCAAGCTGGCGCTGCCGCTTTCGGTGGCGGTGATGCACAACGCAGGCGCGGTGCTGCTGCTGTTCGTGCTGGTCTCGCTGCTCGCGCGCCTGCGCGCGGTGGACTGACATGCGCGCACCCTTCGACCAGTACTGGCAGCTGACCAAGCCGCGCGTGGTGGCGCTGATCGTGTTCACCGCGCTGGTGGGCATGTTCCTCGCGGTGCCCGGCCTGCCGCCGGCGCGGCAGGCGATCTTCGGCCTGCTCGGCATCTGGCTGGCGGCGGCATCGGCGGCGGCGATCAACCACCTCATCGACCAGCGCATCGACCGGCTGATGGTGCGCACCTCGCAGCGGCCGCTGGCGACCGGCGCGCTCAACCCGGCGCAGGTGCTGGCGTTCGCCGTGTTCCTGGGCGCGGCGTCGATGACGATCCTGATCGCGCTGGTGAATCCGATCACCGCGGTCCTGACGTTCGCGTCGCTGATCGGCTACGCCGTGGTCTACACCGGCTTCCTGAAGCGTGCCACGCCGCAGAATATCGTGATCGGCGGCATAGCCGGTGCCGCGCCGCCGCTGCTCGGCTGGGCGGCGGTCACCGGCATGCACAACCAGTGGGACTGGGCGCACGCGCTGCTGCTGGTGCTGATCATCTTCGTGTGGACGCCGCCGCACTTCTGGGCGCTGGCGATCTTCCGCCGCGAGGACTACGCGCGCGCGCTGGTGCCGATGCTGCCGGTGACCCACGGCGTGGAGTACACCCGCTGGCAGATCCTGCTGTACACGGTGTTGCTGCTGGTGGTGAGCGTGCTGCCGTGGGCGGTGGGCATGAGCGGCCTGTTCTACCTCGGCGGCGCGCTGGTGCTGGGCCTGGTGTTCCTCTGGTACGCGTGGCGGCTGATGGATCCGCCGGACGACTTCTTCCCGATGCGCGTTTTCAACTACTCGGTCGTGTACCTGATGGCGCTGTTCGCGTTCCTGCTGGTCGACCACTGGCTGCTGCCCTGGCTGCAGCCGCTGCCGCTGTTCGAGCTGCAGCGGGTGGGGTAGCGAACACGTGGCGGAGGGTCAACTCTCCGACTGCAGCGGCGTCAGCAGGCGATAGCCGGTTCCGGCCTGATGGAAGGATCCGTCGGCGATGGCGTCGTTGCCCTCCGACTCATCCTTCGCCCAAGGCGCCGGTTGGCGCGGACCGGGGATGTAGGCGACCCATTTTCCATGCGTGCCCTCCTCGGTTGCCTCCGAATTGATGGCGAAAGTGACTGGAACACGGACTGTCCAAGGACCGTCCATGTCGTCACCCGTCGTCGGCGGTGCGAACGTCCAGCGCCGGGCCGCAGCGATGGCCGTCGACGCAAACTCCTTCCTCGCAGCCGTCATCGTCATGGCATCGGAGACGAACCGCAGGTTCACCTGCTCCGCGACCGCATCGGCAACACTGCCGTCGGGGCCGATCTTCAGCATCAGATAGGCCGTCCCGGTTGCGCCCATGTGGAGCGCGGCCCGCGGATACCGCGGGGGTGTCATCTTGATCGAAGAGACACGGTCGCCTTCATGTTCGCCGCGCTCGCCAAACGTGGCCGAAGCCAGCCTGACCGCGAGGCCGCCGTCTTCCATCGGGGTGCCGAGCAACCGCAGTGTCATGCGCGCACGCGCGGGGACGGGTTTGCCGTCTACAACGACAGGCTCGAAGCGCCAGCCGCTGATGGCTTGCTGGATGATGTTGACGGCGTAGGGAGGAATTTTCTCCGCGCGGTCAATCGTGTGCCTGGACACCGAACCATCCGTCTCGATGTCGAGGTCACCGGTAACGAGCATCGAAACTTCGAACCCGGCGACGCTCTTTCGGGCGCCCTGCGCGGGGGCCCATATTGCGGACAAGGCCAGCATGGTGGCCAGAACGAAACGGAACATTCCCTGTACTCCCCTTGCGCCATTGCACGGCACGGTATCGTCGGGTCCGCGCTGGCGCAATGGCGAGCAGCGGCAGGTCAAGCGGTGCGGTCCTCCGCGTCGTCCGGCTTTGCCTGTTGGGCGACGCGCGCCAGCGTGGCCGGCGTGATGTCCCACTGCTCCGGCGCGTCGTACTCGAACTCGACCGTCATGCGGCCGCCGTCGCGCCACAGGCGCAGGACGCAGGCGCCCCAGGGCGCCTTGCCGGGCACACGGGTGGCATCGCGCAGGTCGTCGAAGGCGGGGCCGAGCGCGTCGCCGCCCGGCGTGGCGGCCTGGTGGCTGCCGTCGGCGGCATAGCGGAAGCCGGTGATGCGGCGCGCGATCGCACCGTCGCCGTAGCGCACGATGAGTGCGTAGCCGTGCCAGAGGCCGTCGGAGACCGCCGGGTCGGCGACCAGCAGCCGGCCGATGCGGGCGATCAGTTCATTGCGGTCCGCGGGGGCTGCGTGCATGCGGGGCAGTCTGCCGTCAGGCATTGGCCCTGTCGATGATGCCGGGCATCTGCTTCGCGGCGATGGCGTCGAACGACTGGCCGTCGGCGTTGGCGAATGCGATCAGCGCGGGGTCGTAGACCACGGTGCCGGTGGCCGGATCGATGACTTCGTAGTCGACGTGCACTTCTTCCGGGCGATGCCCGCCGTTGCGCACCAGGTCGATGTCGATCCGCACCTCCATGCCGGTGCCCAGCCAGTCGCTCCACTCCTGTTCCATCTTCGCGTAGGCACCGCGGTTGAACAGGCCGAACTGCGGGAACATGTTGACCTCGCCGTGGCCGTTGGCGAAGCGGTAGGCGAACACGTGGCCGACGTCGTCGGGCGTGCCCTTCATGTCGTTGTCGGTGCGGAAACGACTCTGCGCGCTGGTCTCGATGCGGTCGGAGTCGCGGCCCTTGCTGGATGGCTCCCAGGTCAGCACCGCCTCGGCACCGGTGGGCCGGCCCTCGGCATCGAGCGACCAGGTGATGTCGTTCACTTCGCCCGATCCGGCTTCGGTGACCGTGCCACGCACTTCGCCCGGCGCCACGTCCTCGGCCAGGACCACGGTGCTGCCGGGCACCTGGCCGGTGAGCAGCATGCGGGTGTACTCGGCACGGTCGGCGCCGGCCGGGTCCGACAGCATCGTGGTGTGGCGGGTGAAGTCCTGGCGGTCGAGCGCGTCGGAGCCGGGGCCACCGTCGCGCGGCGCGTCGAACAGCTGCTCGGAGCCGGTCATCACCCGCAGCTGGCCCTTCTCGGTCATCTCCAGCGACAGCCGCAGGTCGTCGATGGAGGCGAGGCCATTGGCATCGGCCAGGTTGCGGAAGGCAGGCTCGAGCGCGGTGCCGGCGTAATCGGCGCCATGCACCTCGATGCGAGCACGCGGCGGAATGGTGGCCGGGTCGAAGGGGTTGAGTGCCTGCATCGCCGCGGGCGTGGCGTCGGCGTTGCGCAGGCTGGCCTCGTAGCGCAGCGGCACGCCGGTGGTGGCGCCGTCCGGGCCGCGCACGGTCATGTCGCCGTCGGCGCTGTAGGTGGTGCTGTGCTGGCCGGTCTTCTCGTCGCTGATGCGCACGCTGCCGGCATCGAGGTCGAAGCTGACTTCGCCCGGTGCCGCATCGAGCAGGGCCGGATCGAGCGTCGCCGGCTTTCCGCCCTGGGCGCCGGACAGGAATGCTTCCAGGCCGCGCCAGGGCTGCGGCGGCGGCATGGGAACCAGCAGGTGATGGGTTTCAAGCGACATGGCGTGCTGCGCAGGCGGTGGCGTCCACCGTCGCGACGACGTTACGCGGCGCGGGCCGGCGCCACCATTGGGGAAAACCCCTGCGTTCGATGCCCGTCGGAGGACAGCGCGCGGCGCGCGATCAGCCGACGTTGCGGCCGCGCGCCAGCAGCAGCTCGCGCAGTTCGGCCTTGTCCACGGCGTCCAGGCCTTCCTCGCGCTGCTTGGCCTGCAGCTCGTCGGTGCGCTGCAGCAGCGTCTGGCGGTCGAGCTGGGCGATCACGTCGAGGAACTCGAGGTGCCAGCCGGCCTCGTCGCCGGGCAGGGTCTGGCTGGCGAGTTTCTGCAGCGCCGCCGCTTCCTCGCGGCCTTCGAACTGCGCGAGCAGGGCGCCGGTGCCGATGTCCGGGCGCGCGCTGACGATCGCGATCAGTTCGGTCAGCAGCGGCACGCCGGGCTGGCGCAGCGCCACGAAGCGGTACGGCGGGCTGATGTCGAGCGCCAGCGCCGGCTTCTGCAGCAGGAGCGCGATGGCGCTGCGCACCAGGCTGCGGCGCGGCGCGGTGCTGGCCGGCGCGCGGTGCGCGCGCTGGGTGGGCACGTGCACGTGCGGCGCACTGCTGCGCGCCCCCACGCCGGTGAGTTCGGTCAGGCGCTGCTGCATCAGGTCGGCGAACGCGCCGTCGGGCAGCTGCGCCAGCATCGGCTTGGCGCGTTCGGCCAGCCGCGCCTTGCCGTCCAGCGTGGCGAGGTTGATGCCGTCCTCGGCCAGGCTGTCGAACAGGAACTGCGACAGCGGCGTGGCGTCCGCCAGCCGTGCGTCGAACCCCGCCGCGCCCTCGTTGCGCACGATGGTGTCCGGATCCTCGCCGTCGGGCAGGAACAGGAAGAACGCCTGGCGGCCGTCCTTCATCCGCGGCAGCACCGACTCCATCGCGCGCGTGGCGGCGCGTCGGCCGGCGGCGTCGCCGTCGAAACAGAAGTAGACGTCGGGCGCGTTGCGGAACAGCAGCTCGGCATGGTCGGGCGTGGTGGCCGTGCCCAGCGTGGCCACCGCCTGGCTGATGCCGTGCTGGAACAGCGCCACCACGTCCATGTAGCCCTCGACCACGATCAGCCGCGCGATCTTCTGGTTGGCCTGGCGCACCTGCCACAGGCCGTACAGTTCGCGGCCCTTGTGGAACAGCGGCGTCTCCGGCGAGTTCAGGTACTTCGGCGAGTCGTCGGCCTTCAGCACGCGGCCGCCGAACGCGATCACCCGGCCGCGGCGGTCGTGGATCGGGAACATCACCCGGTCGCGGAACTTGTCGTAGCTGTGGCCGCGCTCGTTCTTCGACAGCAGGCCGGCGCGCTCGAGCAGCGACAGCCGCCGCGGGTCGCTGCCCAGCGCGTCCTTCAGCGCCGAGAAGCCGGCCGGTGCATGGCCGATCGCGAACTGCTCGCGCACCTCGGCATCCACGCCGCGGCGGTCGAGGTAGGCGCTGGCCTCGGCGTTGCCGGCCAGTTCGCCGCGGAAGAAGCGCGCGGCCTCGTCGAGGATCGCGAACAGGTCGCGGGTGTCGGGGTTCTCGTTGTGCTGGCGGGTTTCGCGCGGGATCTCGATGCCGGCGCGGCGCGCCAGTTCGTCCACCGCGTCGAGGAACTCGAGGCGGTCGTAGTTCATCAGGAACGAGATCGCGGTGCCGTGCGCGCCGCAGCCGAAGCAGTGGTAGAACTGCTTGGTCGGCGACACCGTGAACGATGGCGAGCGCTCGTCGTGGAACGGACAGCGCGCGGAATATTCCCGGCCCTGGCGCTTCAGCGGCACGCGCGCGGCGATCACCTCGACGATGTCCGTCCGGGCGAGCAGGTCGTCGATGAAAGCGTCTGAAAGGCGTGCCATGGCTCCCGCCATGATCGCACGCGCGTCGCTAGCCGGCCGTGCGTTCCGGCTGGCGCGCGCCAGCCGCCGCGCTGGTGGATGGCAGCTCCGCCACGGGTGGCAGGCCACGCCGCGCCGCGCGCTCATCCAGGCGCCGCTGCACGTCGCCGAAGCGCCAGCGCTCGTCGATCACCGCGGTGATCATCGCGCCGACGAAGAACACCACCGCCGCGTAGTACAGCCACACCAGCAGCACCACGAGCGTGCCCATTGAGCCGTAGGCGCTGCCCGGCGCCGCCTCGGCGATGTACAGGCCGATGCCCCAGCGGCCCAGCACGAACAGCACCGCGGTCAGCAGCCCGCCCAGCAGCGCCTGGCGCCAGCGCACGCGGCGGTCGGGCAGGTAGTGGTACATCAGCGCGAACGCGAACGCGTACAGCGCCAAAGCCGCCAGGTTGCCGAGCACGGGCAGGGTGGGCGAGCCGCCGAAGGCGATCTCCAGCACCGTGGTCAGCGCCGCCGACACCAGCAGCAGGAAGCCGAGCGCCATCACCACGCCGAACGAGAACACGCGCTTGCGCAGCCACGCGCGCAGCCCGCCACGCAGCTTGTCGCCGGCGGTGTGGAAGATCGCGTTGAGCGTGCCCTGCAGGCGGGCGAACACCGCGGTGGCGCCAAACAGCAGCAGCAGCGTGCTCCACATGCCGGCCAGCGATCCGACATCGGGCTCGGTGCGCGCGTTCTCGAGCACGGTACTGGCGACCTCGCCGGCGCCGCTGCCGGCGATGCCCTGGATCTGCACGAGCAGCGCGTTCTGCGCCGCCGGATACAGCGACGCGGTCAGCCACAGCAGCAGCACCAGCAGCGGCGCCAGCGACAGCAGCGCGAAGAACGTCAGCGACGCCGCGTGGGTGAGGATGTCGATCTCGACGAAGCGCTGCGCGATGGCGTAGGGCAGCGATTGCTGCAGGCGCTCGAAACGGGATTTGAGGCGTGACGTGATGAATCGGGGCATGGCGCCAGCATAGGCAGGCGCCGTGCACGCGATGTCGCCGTGGCCGGCGACCGCGGTGTGGCTCAGCCGGCCAGGCGGCCCTTGAGCAGCGCCGAGACCTGGCCCATGTCGGCCTTGCCGGCCAGGCGCGGCTTGAGCAGGCCCATCACCTTGCCCATGTCGGCCGGGCCCGCGGCGCCGGATTCGGAAATGGCGGCGTCGATCTCGAAGATCACCTCGGCCTCGCCCAGCTTCTCCGGCAGGTAGCGCTGGATCACCTCGATCTCGGCGCGTTCGATGGCGGCCAGGTCCTCGCGGCTGGCGGCTTCGAACTGCGACACCGAGTCCTTGCGCTGCTTGAGCATCTTCTCGAGCGTGGCGAGCACGCTGGCGTCGTCGAGCTCGACGCGCTCGTCGACCTCGCGCTGCTTGATCGCGGCGAGCATCAGGCGGATCACGCCCAGGTTGGCCTTGTCGCCGGCCTTCATGGCCGTCTTCATGTCGTCGGTGAGGCGCTGCTTGAGGCTCATCGTTGGTTTCTCCGGTTCGGGGAACACGTGAAGCCGGCTACGCTTGCGCGTGCCGGCTTCAGTGGTGCCGCAGTCGGTCGCCGGGCGCGTGACGCGCCGGCAGGACCGGGCTCAGTACAGGCGCTGGCGCTTGGTGACGTCGCGCGAGGTACGGCGCGACTGGCGCTTCACGGCAGCCGCGGCCTTGCGCTTGCGTTCCTGCGTCGGCTTCTCGTAGAACTCGCGCTTGCGGGTCTCGGCAAGCACGCCGGCCTTTTCGCAGGTGCGCTTGAAGCGGCGGAGGGCAAACTCGAAAGGCTCGTTTTCGCGGACTTTGACGCTGGGCATATGGGATCTCTGGGATGTCTGAACACCGGATTCCGTCCGGCGAGCCGCGTATGATAGCGGCAAGGTTCGGGTGCACGCAAATGGCCCCGGCCAGGAGCCCGCAAGCCCATGAAAGTCCTCGGAATCGAAACCAGCTGCGACGAAACCGGCGTGGCCGTGTACGACACGGCGCGGGCGGGATCGGCCGGGCTGCTCGCCCACGCCGTCTACAGCCAGATCGCCCTGCACGCCGAGTATGGCGGGGTGGTGCCGGAGCTGGCCAGCCGCGACCACGTGCGCAAGCTGCTGCCGCTGGTGCGCCAGACCCTCGCCGAGGCCGGCCTGGGCGTGGGCGACCTCGACGGCGTGGCCTACACGGCCGGTCCCGGCCTGGTCGGCGCGCTGCTGGTCGGCGCCGGGGTGGCGCGTTCACTCGCCTGGGCGCTCGAGCTCCCGGCGGTCGGCGTGCACCACATGGAAGGCCACCTGCTGGCGCCCTTGATGGAAGACGACCCCCCGGCGCCCCCGTTCGTGGCCCTGCTGGTGTCCGGCGGCCATACCCAGCTGGTCGCGGTGGAGGCGATCGGGGAGTACCGCCTGCTCGGCGAGACCCTGGACGACGCCGCCGGCGAGGCCTTCGACAAGACCGCCAAGCTGATGGGCCTGCCGTATCCCGGTGGGCCGGAGCTGGCGCGGCTGGCCGAGCAGGGCACGCCGGGGAGGTTCCGCTTCTCGCGGCCGATGACCGACCGGCCCGGGCTGGATTTCAGTTTCAGCGGCCTGAAGACGCAGGTGATGCTGGCCTGGCGCAACAGCGACCAGAGCGACGCCACCCGCGCCGACATCGCGCGCGGTTTCGAGGACGCGGTGGTCGATACGCTGGCCATCAAGTGCGAACGCGCGCTGGATGACGCCGGCTGCGACGTGCTGGTGGTGGCGGGCGGCGTGGGCGCCAACAAGCGCCTGCGCGCGCGCCTGCAGGCCATGGCAGCGAAGCGCGGCGGCCGTGCCTGCTATCCGCGCCCCGAGCTGTGCACCGACAACGGCGCGATGATCGCCTTCGCCGGCGCGCTGCGCCTCGAGGCCGGGCAGCGCGAGCCCGCCGCCGTGCACGTCGTGCCGCGCTGGGACATGGCCGGGCTGCCTGCCCTGTGAGTGCCGCCATGGACAAGGTGTTCATCGAGGGCCTCGAGATCGAGGCGCTGATCGGCATCTACGACTGGGAGCGGCGGATCCGCCAGACGCTGGTGTTCGACCTGGAGATGGGCTTCGACAACCGCGTGCCCGCCGCCAGCGACGACATCGCCGACACGCTCAACTACAAGGCGGTGAGCGTGCGCCTGGTGGAGTACGTCTCGCAGTCCGGCTTCGGCCTGGTGGAGACGCTGGCCGAGCGCTGCGCGGAAATCGTGCTCGAAGAGTTCAAGGTCGACTGGCTACGCTTGAAGCTCAGCAAGCCGGGCGCGGTGCGCGGTGCGCGCGCGGTGGGCGTGTGCATCGAGCGCACGCGCGGCTGATTTCCCCCGCAACCGGATCCGACATGCAAGACATGCTGCAGGCGCTGCAGGACGCGCTGTCCCCCTGGCCCTGGGCCTACACGCTGGTGATGCTGGCCGCGCTGCTGTTGCTGGCATGGCTGGCCAACCTGGTCACGAAGAAGGTGCTGCTGCGCGGCGTGCGGCGCGTGCTGGGCATGCTGCCCGCGGTACGCGGCGATGCCGCCAGTCCGGGCATCCGCCTGCGCGTCGTGCCGCGGCTGGCCAACGTGGTGCCTGCGCTGGTGATCGCCGCCGGCGTCACGCTGGTGCCGGGCCTGCCGGTCGAGATCGCGCTGTTCGTGCGCAACCTGTGCAACGTGTTCATCGTGTTCACCGTGGTGCTGGCCATCGGCCACGCGTTCGACCACGCCAACGAGATCTACGAGCGCCGACCCGACGCGCGCGACAAGCCCATCAAGGGCTACCTGCAGGTCGCCAAGATCGTGCTGTTCGCGCTTGCGGTGCTGTCGGCCATCGCCATCCTCGCCGGGGTCAAGCTGCTGCACGTGCTGACCGGCCTGGGCGCGGCCAGCGCGGTGCTGATGCTGATCTTCCAGGACACCATCCTGTCGTTCGCCGCCAGCCTGCAGATCAGCGGCGACGGCCGGGTGCGCATCGGCGACTGGATCGAGATGCCCAGCCAGAATGCCGACGGCGATGTCATCGACATCGCCCTGCACACGGTCACCGTGCAGAACTTCGACAAGACCATCACCACCATCCCGACCAAGAAGCTGATCAGCGACTCGTTCAAGAACTGGCGCGGAATGAGCGAGTCCGGCGGGCGCCGCATCAAGCGCGCGATCTACCTGGACCAGCACAGCACGCGCTTCCTGGAACCGGACGAGGTGGCGCGCTTCCGCCGCTTCCGCCTGCTGGATGCCTATCTCGACGGCAAGTCCAGCGAGATCCGCGACTGGAACGACAAGCTGGCCGGCCACGGCGCCGAGCCGGTCAACCGCCGCCGCGTCACCAACCTCGGCACGTTCCGCGCCTACGTCGACCAGTACCTGCGCAACCACCCGGGCGTGCACCAGGAGATGTCGCTGATGGTGCGCCAGCTGCAGCCGACCGATGCCGGCCTGCCGCTGGAGATCTACTGCTTCAGCAACGACGTGCGCTGGGCGGTCTACGAAGGCATCCAGGCCGACATCTTCGACCACCTGCTGGCGATCCTCCCGGAGTTCGGCCTGCGCGTGTTCCAGGCGCACAGCGATGCGCCGGTCGACGTGCGCCTGCATGCCGCGCCGCCACCCGTCGCGGACGAACGCGCATGAGCCGCGCCTGCCTGAGCCTGGGCAGCAACGTCGATCCCGAGCGTCACGTCGCGCTTGCGTTCGCGGCGCTGCGCGCGCGCTTCGGCGACATCCTCGCCTCGGCGGCCTACCGCACGCCGGCGATCGGCTTCGACGGCCCCGATTTTGTCAACGCCGCGGCCGTGATCGACTCCGACCTCGACGTGCACGCGCTCAACCTCTGGCTGCATGCGCTCGAGGATGCCCACGGCCGCGACCGCAGCGGCCCGCGCTACGGCAACCGCACGCTCGACATCGACATCGTGCTGTTCGACGACCTGGTGTGCAGCGGGCCCGGCAACCTGCGCCTCCCGCGCGGCGAACTGCGCCATGCGTTCGTGCTGCGGCCGCTGGCGGAGATCGCGCCGGAGGTCGTGGAGCCGGTGTCGCGGCGGACGCTGGCGGCGCTGTGGGCGGAGTCGCCGGAGCGCGGCGTGGCAATGCACGCGGTGGCGCTGCCGGCATTGCAGGCTGCGGCCGGGGATGGTCACACTCCGCCGGCTGCCGCGGTCTAGCAGCACATGGCGTTCGACGCCGCGGCCGCCGGCCGCGGTCGGCGCCGGTAGCGGAGGATGGGGCGATGTTCGAGAAGGTTTCGCGCAGCTGGGAGATGGTGAAGGCAAGCGCGGCAGTGCTGCGCTCCGACAAGGAGCTCATGCTGTTCCCGATCCTGTCCGGCCTGGCCACGCTGGTGGTGCTGGCGACGTTCCTGGTGCCTGCGCTCGCGCTGCGCATGTTCAGCGGCGGCTTCGGCATCGGCGCGGTCATTGGCGGCTTCGCCTTCTACTTCTGCATGTACAGCGTGGTGATCTTCTTCAACTGCGCGCTGGTCGGCGCGGCGATGATCCGCCTCGACGGCGGCGATCCGACGCTGGCCGACGGCTTCGCGGCGGCGCGCGGCCGGCTGGGCGCGATCTTCGGCTACGCGGCGATCGCCGCGACCGTCGGCGTGCTGCTGCAGGGCATGAAGAACCAGGAGAACAATTTCCTGGTGCGGCTGCTCGGCAGCGGCCTGGGCGCGGCGTGGACCTTGGCCGCGTTCCTGGTGGTGCCGGTGCTGGTCAGCCGCGATGTCGGCCCGATCGACGCGCTCAAGGACAGCCTGGCGCTGCTCAAGCGCACCTGGGGCGAGAACGCCGTGGGCCAGGTCGGCATCGGTGCCGCGTTCGGGCTGCTGACCACCGGTGCCGTGCTGCTGTCGGTGGGGCTGGTGGTGCTGGCCGCGCAGGCGTCGGTGGTGCTCGCCGTGGCGGTGGGCGTGATCTGCGCGGTCGGCGTGATCGTGCTGGGGATCTACCAGGCCGCGTTGACCGGCATCTATTCCGCGGTGCTGTACCGCTATGCGGTGGCGCACGAAACGCCGGCCGCCTTCCAGGGCACGCAGCTGGCCACGGTGTTCGCGCCGAAGCGCTGAACGCCGGGCGCGGCCGCCGCTCAGTCCTCGAGCAGGCGGCCGCCGTCCAGGCGCAGCACCTGGCCGGTGGTGTAGCCGGCATGGGCGATCAGCCAGTGCACCGCCTCGGCGACTTCTTCCGGGGTGCCGGTGCGCGCCAGCGGCGTGCGAGCCAGCAGCGCGCGCTGGCGCACGGTGTCGGGTTCGCCGTCATCGGGCCACAGGATCGCGCCGGGGGCGATCGCGTTCACGCGGACCTTCGGCGCGAGCTCCAGCGCCAATGCACGGGTCGCCATCACCAGCGCCGCCTTTGCCATCGAATACACCGCGTGGCCGCGCAGCGGGCGCTCGGCGTACACGTCGACCATGTTGACGATCGCGCCACCGCGCAAGGCCAGGTGCGGGGCCGCGGCCTGGGCCAGGAAGAACGGCGCGCGCGCGTTGGATGCGAACAGCTCGTCCCACTGCGCCGGCGTGGTGCTGCCGACCGCGGTGGGGCTGAACGCGGAGGCGTTGTTGATCAGCGCGTCCAGGCGGCCGAAGCGCCCGATGGTGCGCGCCACCAGTTCCGGCAGGCGATCGAACTCGGCCAGATCGGCCTGCAGCAGCAGCACGCTGTCGGGGCGCGCGGTTTCAAGCTCGGCGGCCAGCGCGCGCGCATCGTCGCCGGAACTGCGCCAGTGCAGCGCGAGGTCATGGCCGTCGGCATGCAGGCGGCGCGCGATGGCCGCGCCGAGGCGGCGCGCGGCGCCGGTGACGAGGGCGACGGGGCGTTGTCCGGCCATGCAAGGCTCCGGGCGGCGGGGTGACCACGATAGCGCGTTGCGCACGGTGCGCCTTCAGCTGGCGCTGTCCCTCGGGCGCGGACAGTTCCGTATCCTGTGCATGTCCGCAGCGGAATCCCCCATGCCCATCCCCCCGCCAGACCCCGATGCGCAGGCGCACAGCGATCGCCTGCGCGCTGCCATCCACGCCGACATCGCCGCATCGGGCGGTGCCGTGCCGTTTTCGCGCTTCATGGAGCTGGCGCTGTACGCGCCCGGCCTGGGCTACTACAGCGCCGGCAGCACCAAGTTCGGCCGCGCCGGCGATTTCGTCACCGCGCCGGAGCTCGGCCCGCTGTTCGCCGAATGCGTGATCGAGGCGCTGGCGCCGGTGCTGCGCCAGCTGGGCGAAGGCGCCGACTTCGTCGAAATCGGCGGCGGCAGCGGCGCGTTCGCCGAGGTCGCGCTCGGCCACCTCGCCGCGCTGGACGCGTTGCCCGCGCGCTACGCGATCCTCGAGCCCAGCGCCGACCTGCGCGAGCGCCAGCGCACGCGCCTGCAGCAGCGCCTCCCGGCAGACCTGTTCGCGCGCGTGGAATGGCTGGACCGTCCGCGCGAGGAGTCGTGGCAGGGCGTGCTGTTCGCCAACGAGGTGATCGACGCGCTGCCCACGCCGCGCTTCGTGATCCGCAACGGCGAGGTCATGGAAGAAGGCGTGGCCAGCGCATCCGATGGCGGTTTTCGCCTGGTCGAAGTGCCGGCCGATGCGTTGATGACCGCGGCAGTGCGCCACGTCGAGCACCAGCGCGGCGACGGCGCGTTCCGCGATGGCTACCGCTCCGAACTGCTGCCGCAGCTGCCGTACTGGATCCAGGCGGTGATGGGCGCCATGCAGGCCGGCGCCATGCTGTTCATCGACTACGGCCACCCGCGTCGCGAGTACTACGCCGACAACCGCCCCGACGGCACGCTGCGCGCGTTCTATCGCCACCACGTGGTGCAGGACGTGTTCGCGCGCGTCGGCCTGCAGGACATCACCGCCTCGGTGGATTTCACCGCGCTGGCCGAGGCCGGCACCGGCGCCGGCTTCGAGTTCGCGGGCTACTGCTCGCAGGCGGCGTTCCTGCTTGGCAACGGTCTTGAGCAGCGCCTGGCCGCGCACGAAGCGAATGCACCCAGCGACCGTGCGCGCTTCTCGCTGCGCCAGCAGGTGCAGCAGCTGACCATGCCCGGCGCGATGGGCGAGCGCTTCCAGGCGATGGGCTTCGAACACGGCGTGGCGTTCGAGGCCGCGTTCCTGGCCGGCGACCTGAGCTTCCGCCTGTGAGCCGGATCCGTTTCGGACGTTCGCTCAAGCCGCTGGCCCATCCGCTGGCGTGGACCACGCTGTGGTGCCTGGCGATTGCGGTGGTGGTGGTGTTCTCGCTGCTGCCTGCGGCGGACCTGCCGGACGCGCCGGGCAGCGACAAGCTGCACCACTTCATCGCCTATTTCGCACTCGCTGCCAGCGCCGTGCAGCTGTTCGCGCGCTGGCCGGCGCTGTTCGGCGCGGGCCTCGGGCTGGTGCTGCTCGGCATCGGCCTCGAGCACGGCCAGGAAGTGCTGACCGGCACCCGCATCGCCGACCGCTGGGACGCGCTGGCCAACACGCTGGGCGTGATGGCCGGCCTGCTGACGCGCCTCACGCCGATGAAGGACGTGCTGCTGCGCTGGGACACGCGCGGGCGCGCGAACGCCTGACGGCGCGCGTCAGGCCTTGGCGCGCAGCGTGCGCGCCGCGGTGATCGCCGCGATCCGCGCTTCGCGGAGCGCCGCGCCGAAGGCCGGGCCATCAAGGTCCTTGGCCGCCACGTGGGCGCCGGTGATCGCGGCCGCCGCATCGCGCAGCCGCACCAGCTCCGCGGCCTGCGGATAGGCGTCCTCCGCCGCGCCACCGCGGCCGCGCTTGTCGGCTTCGCACACGGTCGCCAGGCGGCGGATGCGGTCGGGCTTGCGGAAGCCGTCGCAGCGCGCCAGCAGGTCGTGCACGGTGGGGTCGCGCAGCTCCGCCAGGCGGTGCACGTTGAGGTGCTCGCGGCAGGCGATCAGTGCCAGGTCGCGGTGAGCGGCCGGCACGCGCAGGTGCGCACACAGCGTGCGCACCGGCTCGAGGCCGCGCTGTTCGTGCATCACGTGCGCCGGGAGCTTGGCCTCGGGCGTGAGCGCCTTGCCCAGGTCGTGCACCAGCGCGGCAAAGCCCACTTCGTCGTCGCCCGGCGCCAGCCGCGCGGCCATGTCGCAGACCATCTCGACGTGCACGCCGGTGTCGATCTCGGGGTGGTATTCGGCGCGCTGCGGCACGCCGTACAGCGCGTCGACTTCGGGCAGCACCGCGGCCAGTGCGCCGCAGTCGCGCAATGTGCGCAGGAACGCCGACGGCGTGGCGGAGCGCAGCGCGCGCGTCAGTTCCTGCCAGACCCGTTCGGGCACCAGCTCCGCCAGCTCGCCGCCAGCCACCATGTCGCGCATCAGCGCCATGGTGTCGTCGGCGATGCGGAAGCCGAGCGACGCGAAGCGCGCCATGAAGCGCGCCGCGCGCAGCACGCGCAGCGGATCCTCGGCGAATGCGGGGCCCACGTGGCGCAGCACGCGCGCGGCAATGTCGCGCTGCCCGCCATACGGATCCACCAGTCGGCCATCGGTGCCTTCGGCGATCGCATTGATGCTGAAGTCGCGGCGGCCGAGGTCCTCCTCCAGCGTCACCGAAGGATGCGCGTCCACCACGAAGCCGCGGTGCCCGCGCGCGGACTTGCGCTCGGTGCGCGCCAGCGCGTGCTCCTCGCCGGTGCGCGGGTGCAGGAACACCGGGAAATCACGGCCCACGGCCTTGAAGCCGGCCGCGAGCATCGCGTCGGGCGTGGAGCCCACCACGACGAAGTCACGGTCACCCGGCGGCAGGCCGAGCAGCCGGTCACGCACCGCACCGCCGACCAGCCAGGTCTCCATCAGGCCGCGGGGCAGGCGAACGGCTTGCGCGCGCCGCCGCTGCGGCCATGCATGCGGTCGCTGACCGCGACCGCCTTGCCGTCCAGGCGCCAGTCGTAGATCACGCTGAAGGCGAGCACGCGCGCCACGTAGTCGCGGGTTTCCTTGTAGGTGATCGTCTCGATCCAGAAGTCCGCGTCCATGCCCGGGCGCTGCGACTGCCAGCGCGCGGTGGGTGTGGGTCCGGCGTTGTAGGCGGCGATCGCCACGTACGGCAGCGCGTACTTGTCCTTCATCTCGCGCAGGTAGACGGTGCCGATGCGGATGTTGGTGGCCGGGTCGTACAGGCTCTCCGCACCGGACCAGGGCATGCCGAGGCGCGCGGCCACGCTTGCCGCGGTCTCCGGCAGGACCTGCATCAGGCCGCGCGCGTTGGCGCCGGAACGCGCCTTGGGATTGAACACACTCTCCGCGCGGATCTCCGCCGCCACCCACGCGGCGTCGAGGTTGTTGCGCGCGGACTCGGCGCGGATCAGCGCGTCGTGGTGCAGCGGGAAGCGCAGCGCGTACAGGCGCAGTTCGTCCGGCTTGCGCTCGCCGCCGGCGTTGACCAGGCCGAACACGCCGCGGTCGAACCAGCCGTTGTCCTGCGCAATCTCCACCGCGAGCCGGCGCTGGTCGTCATTGAAGCCCGCCAGTGCGGCGCGCCATTCGCGCTCCGCCCACGCCGCGCGTTCGATGCGGTACAGCGCCATCGCGCGACGCAGCGACGGGTTGGCGGCGACGGCCGCCTTCGCCGCCGGCGTGGACGCGTGCTCGAGCGGACACAACGCATACGGAAGCTTGCCGCGGTCGGCGGCCAGGAAGCCGTGGAATTCAGGCGTGCGCGCGGCGGCGGCATACAGCGGCTGCGCGCCGGCGCGGTCGCCGGTGAGTTCGCGCAGGCGCGCGGCGAAGTAGCTCCAGCGCGAGTCCTGGCGCTGCGCGTCGCCCATGCGCGCGATGCCCGCCAACGCGGCACGCCAGTCCGAACGCGCCATCGCCTCTCGCACGCGCCATTCGTGCAGGCGTGCGTCGTACGCGGCCTCGGGCACCGCGGCCAGGCGGCGCGTCGCGCCCGGGTCGTACGAGGCCACGGTCCACAGCGCGATCTCGTACAGCACGCGGTTGCGTTCCGCATCGCCGAAGGCCAGCGCACGCGCGACGCGCGGCAGCAGCGCTTCGGCCGCGCCGGGGTCGGTCTTGGCAAGCCGCGCCAGTCCGTGCGATGCCACCAGCCGGCTGCGCGCGGTCGGCTGCCACGCCAGTGCGCGGTCACCGGCCTTGTCGAGGTAGGCGGCGTAGGCCTCGGCCAGCGCGCGTTCGTCGCCGGCGAATCCGCGCGCCGCGGCGCGCACCACGCCCGGCTGGCCGGCGGCGATGGCCTTGTCGATGCGCTCCCAGCGCAGCGCCGGCGCCAGCCCGCCGCTGCGTTCCAGCGCGGCAATCGGCGCATCGCAGGCGTCGGGCAGCGACTTCTCCGCGCCGCGCCACAGCGCCTGCACCTCGCTCGTCCACTTCGCGTCCACGGCACCGGTCTGCGCGCGTGCCTCGAGTTCGTGGCAGCGCAACGCGGTCGACGCGATGCGCGGCGACCACGCCGCACGGAATCCGGACCAGTCGCCGCGCTTGGCCAGCGATGCAAGCCATGCCTCGCGGAACGCCAGCTCCACCGGCTGTCCGGCCTGGCGCTGGACGAACGCCTGCGCCTGCGTGGCCGGCAGCGTGTCGATGTCGCGGCGCAGGCGTGCGTAGTCGATCCAGCCCTGCAGCGGATGGTCGTTGCGCAGCGCGGGCGTAGGCGCGGGCAGGCCGATTTCGGCCGCGGAGAGCGCGCGCCGTGCGAGGTCGTCATCGGGCTGCGCCTGGGCGCACGCGGTGGTCGCTGCCACCAGCAAAAGCGCGGCGACCAGTACGATGGGCGTCTTGTTGTCTGGCATGGCGGGACTATAGCGGATGGTTTCTGTACGACTCTTGGCGTCGCGCGCGTGATCGAGGGCCTGTGGATCTTCCCGTTGCTGGGCATCGTGGCCGGCGTCATGGCCGGCCTGCTGGGTATCGGCGGTGGCCTGGTGCTGGTCGCCGCGCTGGCCTGGCTGCTGCCCTTGCAGGGCGTCCCGGCGGACCTCGCGATGCATGCGGCGCTTGCGAGTTCGATGGCCAGCATCGTGATGACGTCGCTGTCGTCGGCGTACTCGCACCATCGCCGTGGCGGCGTGCTGTGGCCGACCGTGTACTGGATGGTGCCCGGGCTGCTGATCGGTGGCTGGCTCGGCAGCCGCTTCGCCGTCAGCCTGGAGGGCGACGTGCTGCGCTGGATCGTGGCGGGGTACTGCCTGCTGGCCGGCGCGCAGATGGCCTTTGGCCGCGCCCGCGGCGACGATGCCGGCGCAGCAGGCGTGGTGCCGAGGGGGCCGGCCATGACCACCGCGGGGCTCGGCATCGGCGCGCTGTCGGCGGTGGTCGGCATCGGTGGCGGCAGCATGACCGTGCCGCTGCTGGTCTGGCGCGGCGTGCGCGCGGTGCGCGCGGTGGGCACCTCGTCGGCCTGCGGGTTCGCCATCGCCGTCGGCAGCGCGCTGGGCTATGCGCTGAATGCGCCGCAGGGTGCCGCGTTGCCGCAGGGCGCGGTGGGCTATGTGTACCTGCCGGCGGCAATCGGCGTAGCGCTGACCTCGATCATCGCGGCACCGTTCGGCACGCGCATCGCGCACGCCATCAGCGGGCCGGCGCTGCGGCGGATCTTCGCGGCGTTCCTGGTGGCCGTGGGCCTCAGCCTGGTGCTGTAGGCAGCCGCAGCCCGGGTAAACCCCAGGGGACTTGCGGCGGTTTTACGTTTTGTTTACAAGAGGCCGTCGAACGGCCGGGGGGCAACGTCGGCACTATCCCTCCGAGGAGAGTTCCATGGCCATGCCTGCCCCGCGTACGCTTTCGGTTGCGATCCAGTCAGCGCTGCTGCTGTTTGCCATCCCCGGCCTCGTCCTCGCGCAGGACGCGCGGGACCCGGCCACCACCCTCGACACCGTCACCGTCACCGGCTCGCGCATCAAGCAGGCCGAGCTGGAGACGCATGTTCCGGTGCAGGTCCTGACCCGCGAGGACATCGATCGCAGCGGCTACAAGTCGGTGTCCGACATCGTGCAGAACCTGAGCGCCAGCGGCGCCGGGCTCAATACCAAGTTCAATTCCAGCGGCAACTTCGGCTTCCCGCCCGATGGCGGCGGCGTCGGTGCGGGTGCGGCCACGGTCGACCTGCGCCATCTCGGCCCCAAGCGCGTGCTGGTGCTGGTGGACGGCATCCGCTGGGTCAATGAATCGTCCGGCTCGGGCGTGGGCTCGGCGGTGGACCTCAACACCATTCCGCTGGCACTGGTGGACCGGATCGAAGTGCTGGAAGACGGCGCTTCATCGATCTACGGCTCGGACGCGATCGCCGGCGTGGTCAACATCATCACCCGCCGTGGCGCCGAAGGCGGCAGCGTCGAAGTGCACTACGGCACACGCGACCATTACGGCGGCGACACCTGGGGCGCCGACGTGTCGTTCGGCGGCGCCAGCGAGCGCCTGCAGTGGTTCCTTGGCGCCTCGTACTTCCGCCAGGACGAGATCGCCTCGTCCGAATACGGCCCGGCCAGCCTGCCGGTGCCAGGGACGGGTCTCTCCAACGGCAGCTCGGCCACGCCGCAGGGCCGCTTCGTGTTCCAAGACCCGAACACCGGCGCGAACTACAGCATCACGCCCAACACCGGCATCACCGACCCGGTGTTCGACCCCACGCAGACCGGTTGCGTGCGCACCGACGACTACCACTGCTTCACCACCGCCGACCGCTTCAACTTCGCGCCCTACAACCTGCTGCTGACGCCGTCGGAGCGCAAGACCGTATTCGGCCAGGCGCGCTTCGAGTTCACGCCTGAAATCAGCGGCTACGTGCGCGCGCTGTACAACGAACGCACGTCCGCCAACCAGGCCGCGCCCGAGCCGCTGTTCCTCGGCACCGACGCGGGCGTCTACAACGACTTCGCCGAACGCACGCTGGTTATTTCCGCGCTCAATCCGTACAACCCCTTCGGGTTCGACCTGACCACGGTGGGCGAGGACGCCAACCTGTTCCTGCTCGGCCGCCGGCCGGTGGAGGGCGGGCCGCGTCGCTACGAGCAGGATGTCGAGACCTGGTACGTGGCCACGGGGCTTGAAGGCACGTTCAACGTAGGCGCACGCGCCTGGAACTGGGATGTGAACCTGGTGCGCAGCGAGAGCCAGGCCGACCAGACCAACACCGGCAGCTACAACCTGCGGCGCATCAACGAAGCGCTGGGCGATCCCGCGGCCTGCGCCGCGATCAGCGGCTGCGTGCCGCTCAACATCTTCGGCGGCGAAGGCACGATCACCCCGGCCATGCTGGCCTTCATCCAGCCGGTGGTGCGCGACCGCAGCGAGAACACGCTGAGCCTCGCTTCGGCCAACGTCACCGGCGCGCTGCTGGACATGCCCGCCGGCCCGCTGGCGTTCGCGGCGGGCTACGAATACCGCAAGTACGAAGGCAGCTACCAGCCCGACCCGATCACCGTCGCCGGCGAATACAACGGCGTGCCGTCGGGCGCCACGTCGGGCGACTACAACGTCAACGAGGTTTATCTCGAATTCGCCGTGCCGCTGATGAAGGACACCGCGTTCGGCAAGTCGCTCGACCTGAGCATCGCCGGCCGCTATTCCGACTACTCGACCTTCGGCGGCGAGAGCACCGGCAAGCTCGGGCTGCGCTGGCAGCTGGTCGATGAGCTGGTGTTCCGTGGTTCGTTCGCGCAGGGCTTCCGCGCGCCGTCGATCGGCGAGCTCTACGGCACGCTGTCGCGCTTCGACGCCACCCTGGTCGATCCCTGCTCCGGTGCCGCCAATGCCGTCACGCCGGAATGCGTGGCGCAGGGCGTGCCGGCGGACTACGAGCAAACCAACCCGCAGATCTCGGTGGTGACCTCGGGCAACGCCGCCCTGCAGCCGGAAACCAGCCGCAGCGTGATGCTGGGCGCGGTGTGGAGCCCGTCGCTGGCGGCCAATACCACGTGGTCGGAACGCCTGGACCTTGGCGTGACCTTCTACAAGCACACCATCGAGGACGCCATCCAGGCGCCGGACGCGCAGTCCATCCTCGAGCGCTGCGTGTTCGAGGTCGATCCCGTCGCCTGCGCCTCATACGAGCGCAGCGCGCGCGGCCAGATCGTGCGCTTCGACGACATCCTCGACAACCTCGGCACCATCAAGACCGACGGCTGGGATTTCAGCGTCGGCTGGCTGCTGCCGGAGCAGGGCTGGGGCCAGCTGCGCTTCGACGCCAAGGCCACGAAGGTGGGGCACTACGAGCTGGTCAACGAGTCCGGCCAGGCCGAGCCGCGCGCACCCGGCGTCGAACTCAACAACAGCGCCATCCCCGAGTGGACGTCCAGCCTGACCAGCGAATGGAGCCGCGGGCCGTGGGCGGCGACATGGGCGATGCGCTACATCAGCGAGCTGACGGAATCCTGCGGCGGCGCCAACGGGTTCCCGATCTGCGACGACAGCGACAACGACATCAACCACCTCAGCGCCACCACCTACCACGACCTGCAGCTGTCGTGGAACAGCGACGCCTGGCTGCGCGGCATGCGCGTGGTGCTCGGCGTCAACAACGTCACCGACAAGGACCCGCCGATCTGCCTGAGCTGCTCGCTCAACGGCTATGACGCGGCCACTTACGACTTGCCGGGGCGGTTCTGGTACGCGCGCCTGGGCGTGGACTTCTGATGCGGCAGGGCCAGCCGGCATGCGTGCCGGCTGGCCCGCTGTCCTTCAGCACCCGCGGCTACTCACCGCACGGCACGCACACATTGTTGGCGTGCCGGAACGCAAGCTTCCACTGTCCATCCGACTGCATCCACGCATTCGTATAGCGCCGCCGCAGCACCTTGCCCGCGTTGGGCGCGCCCGCCGCGGGCACCACGGTCTCGTCGCCCATCACCACGACCATGTCGTCGTAGAACAGGAATTTCTCCGGGCGTCGCTCGAAGCGCGAGTAGCGGATCACGCCCTTGCCGATCAGCGCCAGCAGCTCCTGCTTCTCGTTGACGATGCGCGTGGTCGGATGGTTGACGGTGATGTCGTCGGCCATGAGGCGATCCAGCGCCTGTGCATCGCCCTTGAAGATCGCTTCGGCGTGCGCCAGGTCGAGCGCGCGTACCTCGCGCTCCAGGGCCGCGTCGGCCTGGCGTTGCTGCGCGACCGCTGGCGCGGACGCCATGAGGAGGCTGGCGAGCAGGGCGGAAAACGCGCGCCTCGCCGCCAGCGGATGACCGCGACGCAGCGTATCGGTCTGCATGCCGTGCTCCTTTGCTACAGGGAAGGATCGATCAGGTACTTCTCGCCGGTCGCCTTGCGCTCGTATTCGCGCAGGATGTCCAGCTGCAGCGCGTCACGCAGGCTGATGGTGCGCGTGTAGCGGCTGGCGAAGGTGGTGGTGAGCTCGTCCACCACCCGCTGGCGCATCCGCTCCACGACGTCGCGCCCCGCCCTCTGCAGGAACGGGAACAGCAGCCAGCCGCCAACGCTCCAGGTGAATCCGAAACTGCGGTTGAGCACCGTCGGCCCCATGTCCAGGCTGCCGTAGATGTAGACCTGCTTCGGCGCGTTGGAGCCATAAGGGCTGTAGCCGGTGCCGCTGCGACCAGCGCACGCTTCCATCGCCTGCAGGATCTGCCCTGCCAGCGTGCCTCCGCCGATCGCGTCGAAGGCGATGGTGGCGCCGGTCTCGCGGATGGCCTGCGTGAGCTCCGTCTGGAAGTCTGGCGAGGTGCTGTCGACGATGTGCTGCGCGCCGATTGCGCGCAGGAGCTCCGCCTGCGCCGGGCTGCGCACGATGTTGACCAGCGGAATGCCGTCCTTCAGGCAGATCCTGTTGAGCATCTGGCCGAGGTTCGAGGCCGCAGCGGTATGCACGATCGCGCTGTGGCCCTCGGCCTTCATGGTCTCGGTGAAGCCGAGCGCGGTCAGCGGATTGACGAACATCGATGCGCCATCGGCGGCGGCGGCGCCTTCCGGCAGCAGGATGCAATCGCGTGCCGGCAGCTTGCGCAGCTGCGCGTACATGCCGCCACCGAGCATCCCGACCTTGCGGCCGAGGAAATGCTGCACGTTGCCGCCGGCCCTGACCACGGTTCCGGCGCCCTCGTTGCCCACCGCCAGCGACTGGTCCAGGCGGGTCTTGATCGCACCGAGGCGCTGCCGCGGGATGTCGGCCACCACCACCGGATGCTCCGGCGTGCCTTCGCTGCGCGCGGTCGCCATGTCGGCAGGACCAATCAGCAACCCGAGGTCGGAGGGATTGATGGGCGCGGCTTCCACCCGCACCACCAGCTCATCCGCGCCCGGCTCGTCCAGCGTGACGTCTTCCAGGCTCACGCGCAGCTGGCCTTCGCTGGTCGCCAGCGAGCGCAGCTCAAGCCCGTGCAGTGCCGTGTCGTCGGGCCTCATTGCGGCGGCCCGCTCTCGTCCCTGGCGGCCCAGAGCTTCGGCTCCCAGAGCTCGACCTTGTTGCCATCCGGATCCATGATCCAGGCGAACTTGCCGTTCTCGTGCGTCTCGGGGCCACCGACAATCGTGATGCCGTCCGCCTGCAGCTGCGCGAGCAGCCCGTCCAGGTCGTCGACGCGGTAGTTGATCATGAAGGCCGAGTCGCTCGGGCTGAACCATTTGCTGTCGTGGTCGGCCACGTGCCAGACAGTCAGGCCGAGATCGTCGGCCTTGTCATCCGGCCAGCGCAGCACCGCGCCGCCAAAATCCTCGAGCGCCATGCCCAGGTGCTGCCGATACCACGCGGCCAGCGCCTTGCCGTCGCCCCTGCCCTTGAAGAACACACCGCCGATTCCGGTCACCCTTGCCATCGTCATCTCCTGTGGATCATTGCGGGTCGTCCGGAGCCGCGGGCGCCTGGTCCCTGGGCAGGATCGACGGCGTCAACACCGATGCGGTAGCAGTCTCAGACGAGAAGGTGAGGAACGCGAGGTGCGCTTCGTAGCGCTCGAGCACGTCGTCGATCACCTGCTGTTTCGTCAGACCCATCAGATCGTAGCCGCCGGACCCGGTCTGCGTGAACACCTCGAGCCGGTAGTAGACGTCGGTCTCGCGCGACATGCGGCCGCCGAACATCGGCACCGGCGCTTCGACTATGGCAGCCTGGTAGTGGAAGTCGCGGAACTCATCCATCGACACCCGCAGCACCGGCTCCTCGATGCCATGCGTGTTGGTCACCGCGCTTCGCCCGACCTGGTAGCCCTGCTTCTCGAACTCCGCGGCGACGTCGTCGAGTGCGGGGCGCACCGTGCGCTCGAGGAACTGCGCGACCTGCCGCAGCGACGGGAAGGCGCGCATCTGTTCCAGCCGCTGCTTCCACGAGCGTTCCGGCACGTGGCCGCCGGTCGACGCCATCGAGGGCCGGCGCAGCACCTGGCCCTCGCGCTCGGCGCGCTCCATGCGCAGCACCTTGTGGAACGACGCCATCACCAGGTACGCGATGATCGTCACCGGCAGGGCGAAGATCAGCGTCGCGTACTCCATCGTGGTCACGCCGCCGGCCAGCAGCATCGCTACCGTGAGCACCGCGGTGAGCACGGCCCAGAAGATGCGCAGCCACTTCGGGCCGTCGTGCGAGGGGTCCGGGATGGAGGCGGAGAAGTTCGACATCACCATCGCGCCGGAGTTGGCGCTGGTCAGATAGAACAGCAGTCCCGACAGCGTGGCCAGGCCGACGAGGAACATCGGCCCGGGAAACATCTGCAGCAGTGCATACCAGCCCTGCTCCGGGCTGGCGACGGCCAGTGCGGCGAACTCCGTATTGCCCTGCAGCACCTGGTACAGCGCAGAGTTTCCGAACAGCGAAACGATGATGAAGTCGCACAGCACCGGCGCGGTGATCGCCGCGATCACGAACTCGCGCAGCGTGCGCCCGCGCGAGATGCGCGCCAGGAACACGCCCACGAACGGCCCCCACGCCAGCCAGAACGCCCAGAAGAACAGCGTCCAGCCGCCCATCCAGTCGGCGCCGCCGGGTTCGTAGGCGAAGGTCTGCAGCGTGCGCGCCGGGAAGGTCAGGATGAACCGGCCGATGTTCTCCACCAGCGCGTTCAACAGGAACGCCGTCTGCCCGGTGACCAGGATGTACACCATCATCGCCAGCGCGCTCCACAGGTTCAGCTCGGAGATCACGCGTATGCCGCGGTCCACGCCCGACGTGGTGGCGGCGATGGTCAGCACCACCGCGCCGACCACCAGCGCGATCTGCAGCGCCAGGCCCTGCTCCAGGCCGAACAGCAGCGAAAATCCGACATTCAGCAGCACCACGCCGATGCCCATCGACGTGGCCACGCCCATCACCGTGCCGACCAGAGCGATGATGCTGATGCCGTCGCCCAGCGGGCCGCGCACGCGCTTGCCGAGCAGCGGATACAGCGCCGCGCGGATCGACAGCGGCATGCCCCAGCGGTAAGAGAAGTAACCCATGGCCATGCCGAGCAGCGCGTACATGGCCCAGCCGGCAACGCCGTAATGGAACATCGTCCAGACCACCGCATCCTGCATCGCGGCGGCCGAAGAGCCGTCACCGGAAGGCGGATACAGGTACTGCACCACCGGCCCGGTCACCGAATAGAACAGCATGTCGATGCCGACGCCCGCGGCAAACAGCATCGCCACCCAGGTGCCGAGCTTGTACTGCGGCCGCGAATGATCGGGGCCGAGCCGCACGTCGCCCTCCTTGGAAAACGCCACCCACAGCACGAAGCCGATCACCAGCGTCATCGTGACCACGTAGTACCAGCCGAGGCTGGACGCGATCCAGTTGACGGCGGCCAGCATCGAGGTGCGCGCGTGTGCCGGCACCAGGATCGCCCAGGCCGAGAAGGCGAGGATCACCGCCGACGAGATCAGCAGCACCTGCCAGTTGATGCTGGCCGCGCTGGTTTCCAGCAGCTCCTGCGGCCCCTTGCTGAGGTCGCTGCGCGATACCGGCGCGTCGTCGTCGTCCGGGCGAACCGGCCGCCGCCCGGTGCCGCCGAAGCGGCTGCGCTCGAGCGGAGGAGGTGTCTTGTGCGCCTGCGCATCAGGTGGCGGCGTGCCTGGACGGCTGGCGTCGGAGGAGGGTTCGTTCCCGGGTGGCTCGGTCGGCATGGACGCGCTCCGTGGCCAGCTTCCGCAGCCTCCCGCAGCCAGCCGGCACCGCGATCATGAAGACGGAGAGGATGTATCTGTGTGAATAGGGTGCCTGCCGATGGCGTAGACGTGTTCGGTGCACGGCTCGCCGGCGGAGATCACGGTGCGCGTTTCGATCTTCGCCATGCCCACGCGTTCGAGCAGGCGGATCGACGCCAGGTTGCGCACGTCGGCGATCCCGATCACGCGTTGGGCGGGCGTGTGTTCGAAGACCATCGCGATCGCCTCGGCGACTGCCAAAGTCGCAAGCCCCTGGCCCTGCGCCTCGCGGCGCAGCGTGAATCCGATCTCCAGCGTCGTGGCGTCACTGGACAGCAACAGGCCGATGTCGCCGATCAGTGCCGCGTCTACAGCCTGCGCGATGCCGATCTGGCACCAGGTGCCGGGCCGCAGCAGCTCCGCCGCGCCCATGTGGCGCAGGAACTCGCGGGCGTCATCGTCCGGCACCGGCGCCCAGCCCTGGTAGCGGCCGAGCTCCGCGTCATGGCGATAGGCCTGGAACGCGGCGAGGTCCGACGGCGCCAGCCGGCGCAGCATCGCGCCGCCTGCAAGACGAGGCAGGGGATCAGTCATGCCAACCGGCCGGAGCGGAGCGTGCGGATCAAACCGCGGCGCGGCGCCGACCCGGGAACATCGCGGCCACCAGGCGATGCCCCAGCCACGCCATCGGCAGGTACGCCAGCAGCAGGTCGAGCGCGCTGAACCACACCGGTGCCGGCAGCATCACCACGCTCGCGATGCCACCCACCAGGAACGCCACGCCCACCACCCACGCCGGGCCCGACGTGCGGCCGGGTGCAAGCAAGGTGGCGACGATGGCGCCCGCCAACGTACCCAGCGCATGGGCCAGGAACGGGAAGGTGAAGTGCCGCGGCTCGAACAGCGGGAGCGACGCCTTGAGCCCCTCGACGGTGGTGGTATCGGCACCGCCGGGCATCGGCATGACGCTGGCGCCCAGGTTGATCAGGCCCATGTTCACGACGCTGCCGACGATGAGGCCGACGATGGTTGCCGCGATGAGGTGAAGTGCCTTGCGCATGGCGGTGTTCCCTTGGGTAGGGTGATGCGACCCGGAAGTACCGGGTGGCGAGCAGCCGGGATTAAAGCGCAAGTCCGAGCCGGTAGCGAACCGCCTTCGCCGGCACTTCATGCCCCCGACACGGCCCATGTGCGATCTCACGCGGAAATTCATCGAAAAGGCTCCAGCCACATGCGATCGACCGCCATCGTCACCGCGCTGCTGCTCCTGGCAATCGTTCCCGGCACGGCACGCGCGCAGGCCGTCCAGGCCGTGCCCTCGGTCGACCTGCCGCGCTACGCCGGCACCTGGTACGAGCAGGCACACCTGCCGCTGTTCTTCCAGCGCAACTGCGTCGCCAACACCACGGCCGAGTACACCCTGCGCGACGACGGGCGCATCGACGTCGTCAACCAGTGCGACGACGCCAAGGGCAAGCGCACCGAGGCGCGGGGCATCGCCAGGAAGGTGGGCGGCAGTACCTCGAAGCTCGAGGTACGGTTTGCGCCGGCGTTCCTGTCGTTCCTGCCGGCGGTGTGGGGCGATTACTGGATCATCGGCCTGGACGCGGACTACCGGTGGGCCATCGTCGGCACACCCGACCGAAAGTATCTGTGGTTCCTCACGCGCGACAAGGCCATTGCACAGGACGACATGGATACGCTGGTCGCCAAGGCCGAGGCGCTCGGCTACGACACGTCGCGCCTGATCCGCACCGAACAGCGCTGAGTCCGTGGCAGCCGAAGTACGATCTCATGCACCACCGCGATCGGCGGGATGGTTCACGCCATCGTTGGTCGGGACATCCGCGATGGCGAAGGGATTGACGCCTTCCAGGCAGCCCACGTTGTAGCCGTATTCGTCGGGGCTGGAGCGGCGCTGGTGGTGCGTGTAGATGCCGCAGGCACCGCAGAAGAAGTGCTTCGCGACGCCGGTGTTGAACCGGTAAAGCTTCAGGTGCTCCGCGCCCTTGACGACATGCAGGCCGGCCAACGGCACGGACGCGACAATCGCACCCTTGCGACGGCAGATGGAGCAGTCGCAGCGGCGCGGGTTGACGATGCCGTCCGGCAGGTCGAGCTCGAGCACCACCAACCCGCAGTGGCAGGACGCCCGGTGCCGGGGCTGGATGGTCACGCCGCCTACTTCCTTGAGCATCACGTTCACGCGCTACGCCTGCACCGGCGTCAGGTGCGTGAGCATGCACAGCCAGGTCCCGTCGACACGGCGATAGATGTCGGTGATGTATTCGTCCGCCTGCATCGGCGCGCCGTTGAAGGTGCCGGTGTTCTGTCCGCGGCCGGTGACCCAGGCCATGTCGCCGACGACCGCCGCATGCGTCGCCATCTTGGTCATCGACGCATCCGTCAGTCGGCGGGACGCCACGACATCGAGGATGCGCGGGCGCGGCACGGGCCCGGCCTCCGGCGTGACCAGAATCCAGTCGTCGGTGACGCACGCCGCGATGCGCGCGACGTCGTTCGACACCATCGCCGCGTTGAAGCGGTCTTCCAGGTCGACCAGGAACTGTGGAATCTGCGTGGTGGTCATGGGCGGGATGCCAGCGATCGAGCGTCTGCGCCGCCTTGCTCCTGGCGTGTGTCCTGCATCTCCGGGTAGGGGATGCCCTTCCCGGTCTCGACGTACTGCTTGAGGCTGACGCCGACGAAGTACGCCCACCCCTGCTCGCAGGCGTCGAAACACGGCGACTCCCGATAGCCCGTCTGGGCGAACGCGATGCGCGTGCCTTGATTCTCTGGTGCCAGGGCGAAGGAGATGGTGGTGCCTTCCCACGCATGGGTGTCCTGCATGTTCGAGCGCGTGCATGTCCACCGCACTCGCCGCGCGGCCACGTCGTGCTCCATGTCCAGTTCCACGCTCCAGCCGTGGCCACTCCAGCCGAACCGCCCCTTGCCATCGGCAAGCTCGACTTCCTTGGTCCACCAGTTGCGGATGTGCTCTTCCTTCGTGAGTGCGTCCATGACCGTCTCTACGGACGCGTGGACCAGGAACGAATGATGTATTTCACGGGTCATGGCGATCACCAGCGGCGTGCTACGGATCGAGGGGCCGGTGCTCGCGCGTCACCTGGGGCCCGGATCTGACCTGCGGATAATGCCTCAGCCGGGGAGCAGGTGTGCACCACTGTCGACGATTCCAGCGTCGCGGCTGGTGTGTGAAATGGAGCGCCGTGCCCGCATGGCCGTCGCCCGCGACGAAGGACGTTGCGCCAAGGCAGGCCGGAGAGAGAAGGAGTTGCACATGCTAGCCAATGCCGCCGTTACGACGATGCTCCCCGTGATCGACATGGCGCGAGCGAGAACGTTCTACGAGCGATGCCTCGGACTGACGCCCAGTGGCCTCCGGCCCGACGGAAAGTTCATCTATGAGGTTGGCGGCAGTACGCTCGCGCTCTTCCCCAAGCCGGAGGGGACGAAGGCCGAACATACGGCCATCAGCTTCCGCGTCCCGGACATAGCCGCAGGCATTGCCGGATTGAAGAAGACGGGCGTGGTGTTCGAGGACTACGATTTCCCGGGCTTCAAGACGGTAGACCACGTCTGTGTGCTTGGTGCAGAGAAGGCAGCCTGGTTCAAGGACACAGAGGGCAACCTTCTCTGCATTCATGAAGATATCGCGTAGGCGCGCACTACCCGAAGCGGTGTTGGCTTGCACGACTCGCTAGCGACCAGCGGCGGCTTCAACTTTCTGCCAACGGTAGTAGCGCTCGGTTGCAAGGCCGAGCAGGTGACGGTCCTCGGCCGTATCCCCGTATGCGTAGATGGCCGGATAGGCCTTCAGGTCATAGCGCTCGCCGACGCGCCGAGCCTTCTCCGCAAGGACACATTGGGGGCCCTCGTAACGGCCTGTCAGTATTCCGTCTCGCTGCTCCAGGACGGAGCAGACGAGCTCGAGTCCGTGTGCTTCACACCATGGACGGAGGTATGCCTCCAGCCCACCCGAGACGACCACGATCGCGTGCCCTTGCGATCTGTGCCACGCGATACGCTGCAGCGCCTCCGGCCGGAGAGTACCGGGTAGATGGCTCCGGGCGAACTCCAGACCGCGAGCCTCCACGACCGAGACGGGCACGCCGCTGTATCCGAAGCGCACGATGAGACTGCGAATGAAAGTCCCCGAGACGAGCCCCATCTTGTAGCCGATGACGAGCGGCGCAAACAGGAGCTGGCCGGCAAGCAGGCGTCGCCGCGGCACGGACCGCCGAAGGAATTCCGGCATGGTCTCGTGAGTCGTGATCGTGCCGTCGAAGTCAAAGAGCGCTAGCGGCATTCTGCGGCCGATCGGACATCACGCCTTCAATCCATTCGATGTAATGGCTCATGCGCACATTGCAGGCGACCTGACCGTAGCGCCCGGGCCGGGCGGTCATGACGTTCCCCTGGACAACTTTCCATGAGGCCAGCCCGGCCAACAACCAGTGATCTTCAATCTGGATGAGCGCAGGACCGCCGCTGTCCCCGTTACCGAGTACACCCTCAAGGGGCAGGGCCGACGGTGGCTCGTCGAACACATAGCAAAGCCAGCGGTCATAGGCACTGCTGACTTCGTTGAACGCGCGGCGAAGCTCCGTCCGGTTCGGCCCTCTGGGGTCGTGTCCGTTGGCTCCCGAACCCGTGGCGCCTTTCCCCACGATCTTGACGACCCGGCCTGGTTCGTCGCTTTGCCTGAAGATTGCGACGGGAGCGAGATCCGTAACGGGTTGCGTCAACTTGACCAGTGCGATGTCGTCGGATGAGGCAAGAAACGCCACTATCAGCATCGCCTCGCCACTGGCCATGGCTTGATCGATCAGCTCTTGTGGCAGCATCTTGTACCCGGGGTGCACGACCACGCGCTCAACGTCCCTGGTTACCCCATTGATCACTATCTTCCTGGGTTCGGAGTGCCGTGGGATCGTATGGGCGGCAGTAATGACCCATTGGGGAGCAATTAGTACGCCGTGCCCCTCCCCGGGCATGTCAACGAGAGCCGGGAACTCGGAGGCTGGAACCCGATACCTCGCATCATCGACGTCATGTCGAATGACGACGGCGCTGGCGGTTGAAGCCATCAAGAGGAGGAGTGTGAGCGACAAGAGTCGAGTCATACCTGATGCCATAAAGGCCTGCCACCTAAAGCGCCACGAGCACGCGTCATGCGGTCTAACACCGAAATCCAGCCGACACTCGAAGCGTGTTCGGCTGGAAGTGAACTGTCAGACCTCTGACCTGACAATTCTCGGTGGGAGGTAGATTGTGAACTCATTGATAGGCTCGATTAGAACGCTATGAGGGTCTTGCTGCTCAGCGAGAGAAACGAGTCCGAGCCGATCCAGCAGCCCGAAGCTCGCACTGACGAGACTGCCTTGCATGACGGCGAGCTGCTTATGCCAGACATGGTATGTGCCCAGCTGTCCATCACGGCGATGATAGTAGCCGCGCAGTGGGTGGGTCAGGTAGACCAGTCCCGTCTCCACGTCTGGGAAGCCAGGAAAGGGCAAGGCAGGATCTTTTCCGCCAGTGAGCTCAACACTGGCGGGGGCCCATTTCGCCTCGGTCTCCATCGCGTAGCGCAGGTAGGTGCCCGCACTGTCTTGCTGGCAGTTAAAACGAACCTTTCCTGAGTACCACGGTAGATTCCAAAGACCGTACGGAATCAGCCGGGTCCACGAATCCAGCGTTGTCCCAAGGAACCAAACGCACTTCTCGCCGGTGTTCGTGTCTACGATGTAGATGCGGTAGTTAGTCTGTCCCATCTGGAACTTTGGGAACGGATAGACGGCAGACGTGAAATCAACATCCACGAATGGGACTACCGAGACTAATGCTCTTGCTTCTCCGCCAATAAGCACTGTGTCCAACTTGAAGCGCTCTGGCATTACACCAGCAAAGCGATCCGGGTCGAACGCATAAGTGATGATCGCGAAGTGCTGCAGCTTGCAGACGACGTCGAAACCTTTTGGCGCGGGGCGATCGTGCAAGTAGTTGGAGAGCCTGAGGGTGTCTTGCATGGATGCTCGGAGAGGTCTAGCACCTAAGTTAAGCCGCGCCGCGAAGCGGCTTAGGCTTGAACGAATTGTTATGCGCCACCCACCAAGGAAATGAAATCTGGATCTGCTCTGTAGTTGTTCAGATGAATCGAGCGATCACAGTACTTCTTGACTTGCCTCGGCGACAGGACGAGAGCCTTCCTTAGGGCTGCGATCGCCTCCGACCGCTTTCCGGAAGTGAAGTTCAACAGAGCCTCGTTAAACAATACGACGGCTGCTGCATGGCCCTTTGTCTCGCGGTAGGTTGCAGCATGCATCAGCGCCGCAGCCTTTTCCGGGTCGCCGTTCACGGCCTTCGAAAGTGCGAGATTTGAAAGAGTGAAGGAGTCATATCTCCCAGACTGAAGCGACGCAGTCAAGATATCTTCTGCTTCTTTCGGCAGGCCGCTGTGAAGGAGCAAGAAAGCTGCGTTGTTTCTATCGCTCAGCATGCTGTCCGCGATACCAAGCCTCTTTGCTTTCCTTGAGAAGAGAGCGGTGAGAACAATAAACAAGAACGCAGATATGGGGACAACGAGGGAAGACGCCCTGTTTAGCTCCGTGCGCCTTTCGCGTTTTTCTGTGCCGAGCGACGCCTCATTCACTGCCAAGCTTTCGTCGCTGCGCACTGTTACTACAGGCTGTGCAGGCGAGCTTAGTAGGAGATTAACTGTGATTGATTCGCCGGGAAGGAGTTTGAGGTAGCTCAGGGTTGCCTGTTCACTCGTTATAGCTCTCTCTTCATTTGCACCAAGCACTGTTTCCGTGGCGAGATCCTTTATGCTAGGCGTCGCAAATTTGATGCTGGCTACAACGTTAGTCGCTGCCCGCCCACCGCGATTAGCAATAACAACCGATGTAAAAGCCACTCGCTCCTTCTCACCCGAAAAATCGCCGCTTGACCTAACTGAGTAGGTCAAGAGCTCACGCGCCTTGAACTCAGGCTCCTTCGTTGCGTAGTAGACGGCTACGCCTCCTACCACCGTTACGGCCAGAGTCGAAATTGCCCCGATGAGCACATCTTTCCACTGCATTTGCGACGATCTCCCCGATGTGACGCATAGCACCTGAATTAAGCCGAGCCGCGAAGCGGCTTCGGCTTGAATGAATTGTTAGGTGGCGTCTATGTAGCGATTGCTGGTGTTTCGAATTCTGCCGATCGCATAATGAGCAAAGTTCATAATTGCCAACATTCCGGCAAACGCGCCCACAGAGATCAGGGCAATATCGGGCCGATCGCCAGAAAACTTTGCCGCAAAGTACATTCCCGCACCCACCACGCCAGAAATTGCTAGGTTGTAGATGAGGTTTGTAGTGCGATCAGGCGTGTAACGGACCCCCGAGTTGATCGTCTCTAGGTTCGGAACACCAGCTACTCGACACTCAATATCCAAGGTTGAGCTTGCCCCAGTTGCAAGTACGTCGAGAACGAAGTAGTCGCCGGAGTTAAGTAGAAGTGGCTCAACAAGAATTGTCCTCGCGTCTCCCGATGCCACTGGCTTGAGCGATCTGGGGTTGAACTTGGTGATTGAGAACTCAACAATTTTTGCGCCATCACCGATGCTGAGCGAAATGGGCTTCTCGAAGTCTTCTTTGCGAATCTCAACGTTGCCGGAGTTCTTGATTCCAAAGCTGTAAATCTTCAGATTCTCGATGTGCTCTCCGTCTAGCTTCATTTCTACCCGATCGGAAATCGACTCCGAAATGGAGATCAAGTGCTTCTTTACCAGGAAGCCCGCCGAAAGCTCCTTTAGTCGCCTTTGCTTTATAAAAAATAGAATCGTTATTGAAAGGCCCACTAGAGCCAGTACGGCGCCGATGAATTGCCAAACGGGATCTCGGAGAAGTTCCATAAGCCACTTAACAACTAATTACACCCCATCAACGGGGCGGTGATGCCGGATTAGAGCCCATCTTTGGGGCGGTAGCGAGTACCGCTGCAAGTTCGCTGGTATGTACCGAGCTCTCCGCTCAAGGCACATCCATCAGGCCACGCCGTTGGCGCGCCCGAAAGCCCCTACCGCCGCAGCGCCACATCCGGCACTTCCAGATCCACCGACAACGCCAGGTGATCCGAAAACGCTGCCGGGAATGCCTGCAAGTCACGGCACGCAAGCTTGTCGCTCACAAGAATGTGGTCGATCGCCCGCTGCGGTTTCCAGCTGGGGAAGGTGTGCACCATGCATGCCGGTGGCTGCAGGCGGGTCTGCCGGAACAGGGCCGCCATTTCCGGGCGGTCGACGGTGCAGTTGAAGTCGCCCATCAGCACCGCGTACGGCGAGTCGGCCAGCAGTTCGGCAATGAACGACAGCTGCGAGGCGCGTGATTGCGCGCCAAGCGAGAGGTGCGCGACGGCGATGGTCAGGCCTTCGTCGCCTTCGCCGAAGCGCGCCAGAAGCACGCCGCGGCCGGTGATGCGGCCGGGCAGGGGGTAGTCGCTGATGGAGGTCGGTTCGAACTTGCTGAGCAGGCCGTTGGCGCTCGAGGCGAACTGCCCCATGCGGCGGTTGGGCTGGTGCGTCCAGTAGTCGAAGCCGCCGCGTTCGGCGAGGTAGTGGGTCTGGTTGGTGAAGCCGGAGCGCCAGCTGCCGGGGTCGGCCTCCTGCAGGCCCACGATGTCGTGGCGGCCCGCGAGCTTGGCGATGGTGTCGAGCATGCCGCGCTTGTTGCCGGCCGGCAGCACGTGCGACCAGCTGCGGGTCGCGTAATCGCTGTAGCGGCGGGTGCTGGAGCCCGCCTGGATGTTGGCGCTCAGCAGCTTCAGCCGCTGCACGCCCACGTCCTGACGCGGCGCCCCGCCGGGCGCCGCGTCAAGGGGTGTGGAGTTACTGGCTGCCACCGGCCTGCATGGTGGCGCGCTCGCGCGCGATCAGCTGGTCGGTGATGCGCAGCACGTCTTCCAGCGAGCGGCCGCGCACGCGGTACTTGCCGTTGACCACCACGGTGGGCGTGGAGTCGATGCCGCTGCGCACGGCGAACTGCTTGGCGCGGCCCACCTTGGCGTTCACCGCGAAGCTGTCCATGGTGCCCTTGAGCTGCGCGGCGTCGACGCCCTGCTTGGCCATGAACTTGACGATGTCGTCGCTGCTGGCGCTCGGGCGCAGGCTGCGCTCGATGTGCATGGCGTTGAAGGTCTTGGCGTGCACCTTGTCCAGCGCGCCGATGGCCTCGGCGGCGAAGAACGCCTTCGGGAAGTTGTCCTGGTCGTAGAACACGGCCGGCAGGTAGTTGAAGCGCACGTCGCCCGGCAGCTTGTTCTTCCACGCGGTGATCAGCGGGTCGAAGGCGGCGCAGTGGCCACAGGAGTAGGCGAACACTTCGACTACTTCGATCTTGCCCGCGAGCGGTGCGAACGGCTGGCCGCCGGGGATCTCGATGTAGTCGGTGCCGGCCACGGGGCCGGGGCCCTGCTGCGCGGCCTGCGCCGCGGCGGCGACGGCTGCATCGGCCGCGGGATCGGCGGCGACGGGCGCGTCCGCGGGTGCGGGTGCGGCGGCGTCGCCGGCAGCTTCAGTGGCGGGGGCGGACGGGTCGAGCGCGGGCTCGTCCGGGATCGCGGCCGGCGTGGCGGCTTCGGTGGCGACGGGGGCGGCGCTGGTGTCGGCGGCCGGGGCTTCGTCGCGGCTGCAGGCAGCCAGCAGCACGGTCAGCAGCAGGGGGGCGAAGAGCAGCTTGTTCATGGCAT
The DNA here is from genome assembly GCF_016461615.1 of Luteimonas sp. MC1828. Classification (NCBI taxonomy): domain Bacteria; kingdom Pseudomonadati; phylum Pseudomonadota; class Gammaproteobacteria; order Lysobacterales; family Lysobacteraceae; genus Luteimonas; species Luteimonas sp. MC1828. Next base: position 1,890,578 of record NZ_JAEMNY010000001.1, on the reverse strand, counting down.
GGACTCGAAGAGCGAACGGAAAGGGATCAACGTGCCTTGGCGGCGGCGCGCTCGCGCGCAACCAGCAGGTCGGTGTGGCGGAGGATGTCGGCCAGGCTGCGGCCGATCACGCGGTACTTGCCGTTGACGATCATGGAAGGCGTGCCCTCCACGCCGGCGCCGACGATGAACTCGCGCGCGGCGCGCATGCGCGCATCGGTGGCTTCGGACTGCATGGCCGCGGCCAGGCGGTCGGCATCCACGCCGAGGCTGGCGTACAGCGTGCCGATCTCGGCCACGCTGGCGTTGCGCGCCGGCAGGCTCTGCTCGTCATGGATGGCGCGGAAGGTGGCGTTGTGGGTGCGTGCCAGCTTGCCCATCGATTCGGCGGCGAAGTAGGCGCGCGCCAAGCGATCGGTGGGGCTGAACGCCGCCGGCAGGTAGCGGAAGGCGACGTCGCGCGGGAGCTTCTTCGTCCAGGCATCGACCAGCGGCTGGAAGTCGTTGCAGACGTGGCACCAGTAGGCGAACACCTCGACCACTTCGATCTTGCCCTTGGTCGCCTGCAGGGGCGCGCCGCCGGCAATGACCACGTAGTCGCGGCCTTCGACCAGGCCGTCGCTGTCCTGGGCGAACGCGGGAGCGGCCGCGCACAGCGCGAACAGCAGGGTGAGGAGCAGGAGGCGCAGGGTCATCGGCGGGGGCTCGGTGGCGGGGGCGGAAAGCAAAGCGCCGGCACAGGAGTCTGGCCGGCGCTGCGCTTCAGGCATTGTGAAGACTCCGACCGCGGCGGCCGGCGCGAGTTCACGCAGCCTGCTGGACGTCCGCTTCCGGCGCGGCGGCGGGCGCTTCATCGGCCGGCGCTTCGCCTTCCGGCGCGGCACCTTCCGGGGCAGCTTCAACCGGCGCGGGCGCCGGGGCGGGCGGCGGCAGCTTGGCGATCGCGGCCAGCGTGGCGGCGTCGGGACGCGTGTGCAGGCCCTGCATGTAGCTCGAAAGCGCGCCGATTTCCTCGTCGGTCAGCTGGCGGGCGATGCTGGCCATGATGTCGAAGTGGGCGGTATCGCGCGCGGTGGTGGTGCCGGCGCGGTATTCCTGCAGGCGGCGCGCGGTGTACCAGGACTGCTGGCCGCCGACGTGCGGGTACGCGGGGCCGGGGTTGCCGGCGCCGGTCGGGCCGTGGCAGGCCATGCAGGCCGGGATTTCGCGCGCGAAGTCACCGCGGCGGAACAGCTGCTCGCCGATCTCGTAGAACTTCATGCCGGCGTAGGTGCCTTCGGTGACCTCGGTGTCGTCGGCAATGCCGGCCGACGTCGCCTGGTGGGCGAAGTGGGCGCCGACGTCGCGCATGTCCTGCGCGGACAGCATCGACGCGAACGGCTGCATGATCGCGTTTGCGCGCTCGCCGCTCTTGAACAGCGCCAGCTGCTGCGAGATGTAGCGCTCGCTCTGGCCGCCGATGTTCGGGTAGACCTCCGGGATGGTGCTCTTGCCGTCCAGGCCGTGGCAGGCCGCGCAGGTGCCGGCGAGCGTGGCGCCGTTCTGGGCGTTGCCCGGCACGGTCTTGGCGAGCTCGGCAAGCGCGTCGACCGACTCCAGCGGCAGGGTCTCCACCGGCTCGGCTTCTTCCAGCGGTGCGACCGTGGTCTGGGCAAAGGCGACGGCGCCGATCACCAGGGCGGTGAGGCCGACGAGGGCGTAGCTGCGGGCGTGGCGCATCTTGCTGGGCTCCGTGGATCGGTCTGGCGGGGCGTTGTGCGCCCGCGCCGCGCTGGCGCCGGAAGGCGCCCGCAAGGCCTGCCATTATCTAGGGCGCGCGTTGGAACGGTCAAACCGCCCCGCGGGCCCGCCGCGGACCCGCCCATGCGATCCTGTGCGCATGGCCAATCCCCTTGCACGCGCCCAGTACCTGCTGGCGGCGCACAACCCGCGTCAGCTCCCGCCCGATGACGGCTTCGAGGTCGCGTTTGCCGGCCGGTCCAACGCCGGCAAGTCCAGTGCGCTGAACGCGCTGTGCCAGCAGAACGCGCTGGCGCGAGTGTCGAAGACCCCCGGCCGCACCCAGCAGCTGGTGTTCTTCGACCTGCCGTCGCATACCGGCCGCTACCTGGTGGACCTGCCGGGCTACGGCTACGCCAAGGTGCCGCGCGAGCTGCAGGCGCACTGGCAGGCGTTCCTGGACCGCTACTTCCAGGCGCGCCAGGCGCTGCGCGGCCTGGTGGTGGTGATGGACATCCGCCACCCGCTGAAGGACTACGACCGGCACATGCTCGACTACGCGGCCAAACGCGGCATTCCGGCGCACGTGCTGCTGACCAAGGCCGACAAGCTGTCGAAGGGCAACGCCGGCTCCACGTTGCTGGCGGTGCGCCGTGACCTGGCCGCCACCTACGGTGACACCGTGGGCGTGCAGACGTTTTCCGGCGAGTCCAAGCTCGGCGTGGACGAAGCGCGCAAGGTGATCTGCGGCTGGCTGGACATGCCGGCACCCTGAGCTGATTGCAGCGCGGGGGGCGACGCTGCGGACCGGCAGTGGTGGCAAGGTGGCGCATGGCCGCGCGATATAGTGGCCGACCATGCGGAAGCCGGCCCGGACCGCACCATCGAGCGTCCTGCGAGTCCGCCCCGTGTCCAGCCCACTGCCCAGCGCCACTACCCCCATCCGCTCGCGTGACGACCTGGTCGCCTACATCGCCGGCGGCGCGCGCGTGCCCGACGACTGGCGCATCGGCACCGAGCACGAGAAGTTCGGCTTCCGCCTCGACGACCTGCGCCCGCCGACCTATGACGGCCCGCAGGGCATCGGCGCGCTGCTCGACGGCCTGTGCCGCTTCGGCTGGGAGCGGGTCACCGAACACGGCCAGGTGATCGCGCTGCTGAAGGATGGCGCCTCGGTCACCCTGGAGCCCGCGGGCCAGCTGGAGCTGTCCGGCGCGCAGCTGTCGACCATCCACGAGACCTGCCGCGAAGTGGGCAGCCACCTGCGCGAGGTCAAGACCGTCGCCGATGAACTCGGCCTCGGTTTCCTCGGCATGGGCTTCCAGCCGAAGTGGGCGCGTGCCGACATGCCGTGGATGCCCAAGGACCGCTACCGCATCATGAAGTCGTACATGCCCAAGGTCGGCGACCTCGGCCTGGACATGATGACGCGCACCTGCACGGTGCAGGTCAACCTCGACTTCGCCAGCGAAGCCGACATGGTGAAGAAGTTCCGCGTGGCGCTGGCGCTGCAGCCGATCGCCACCGCGCTGTTCGCGGACTCGCCGTTCACCGAAGGCAAGCCCAACGGCTACCTCAGCTACCGCTCGCACATCTGGACCGACACCGACCCCGACCGCACGGGCATGCTCGACTTCGTGTTCGAGGACGGCTTCGGCTACGAGCGTTACGTCGACTACCTGCTCGACGTGCCGATGTACTTCAGCTACCGCGATGGCGTGTACCACGACGCCAGCGGCCAGAGCTTCCGCGACTTCATGGACGGCCGCCTGCCGGCGCTGCCGGGCGCGCTGCCGACCATCCAGGACTGGTCCGACCACATGACCACCGCGTTCCCGGAGGTGCGTATGAAGCGCTTCCTGGAGATGCGTGGCGCCGATGGCGGTCCCTGGAACCGGCTGTGCGCGCTGCCGGCGTTCTGGGTGGGCCTGCTGTATGACGATGCCGCGCTCGATGCGGCCTGGGACCTGGTCAAGGACTTCAGCCGCGACGAACGCCACGTGCTGCGTGACGGCGTGCCGAAGCACGCGCTCAAGCTGCCGTTCCGCGGCGGCACCGTGCGCGACCTGGCGCAGCGTGCGCTGGAGATCGCGTCCGCGGGCCTCGCGCGCCGCGCGCGCCTCAACGAAGACGGCCAGGACGAGAGCCGTTTTCTCGAACCGCTGGTTGAATACGTCATGGCCAACGAAACCCCGGCCGAACGCAAGCTTGCGCTGTACCACGGCGAGTGGGGCGGCAACATCGACCGCGTGTTCAGCGAGTTCGCTTACTGAGCACGTGATCCGCCTGGCCGGCGGCGCGTGTAGCCTTGGGCCATGAACCCGACGCCCGCCGCAATCGCTTCGCCGCTGCGCGAGCAGCTTGATTTCGCCGACACCGACACGCTGCTGCGCGACGACGTGCGCAGGCTTGGGGCGATGGTCGGCGACATGCTGTCCGAGCAGGTGTCCCCGGCGCTGCTGGCGCAGGTGGAAGCGGTGCGCCGCGCGGCGATCGCGCGGCGGGAGACGAGCGCGCCTGTCGACGAAATGGCCGGCCACCTGGCCGCGGTGTCGCTGGACGATGCCGATGCGCTGGTGCGGGCATTCTCGGCGTGGTTCAGCGCCATCAACCTGGCCGAGCGCGTGCACCGCATCCGCCGCCGTCGCGATCACCAGCGCGGCGACGAAGGGCCGCAGCCGGGTGGGCTGGAAGCCGTGCTGGGCGCGCTGCATGCCGATGGGGTCACGCTCGACGAGCTGCAGGCGCTGCTGCCGGAGCTGTGGGTGGAGCCGGTGTTCACCGCGCATCCCACCGAAGCGGTGCGCCGCGCGCTGCTCGCCAAGGAATCGGTGATCGTGGAGCGGCTGGTGGCCGACATCGACCGCGCGCGCACACCCGACGAACGCCGCAGCGACGAGTCGCGCATCCGCCAGGCGCTGGCCACCACCTGGCAGACCTCCGAGGCGCCGCCGCTGAAGCCCACCGTGACCGACGAGGTCGAACACATCGGCCACTACCTCGGGGTGCTGTTCCGGGTGCTGCCGGCGTTCTATGAAGTGTTCGCCGATGCCGTCGAGGCCATCTGGGGCGAGCGCATCGCGTTGCCCAACGTGCTGCGCTTCGGCACCTGGGTGGGCGGTGACATGGACGGCAATCCCAACGTCGGCGCCGCCACCATCGAAGCCGCGCTCGCCGCGCAGCGCGCGCAGGTGCTGGCGCAGTACCGAGCGGAGCTTGCCGCGCTGGGCCAGGTGCTCACGCAGAGCCGCGACCGTGCCGGCGTGGACGACGCGGTCGACGCGCGGCTTGCGGAGTACAAGGCGCTCATGCCGGAAGCCGCCGCGCGCCTGCGCGCGCGCCAGGCGGACATGCCCTACCGCCAGCTGATGGAGCTGATGTCGGCGCGGCTGGCGGCGACCGCGGCCGACGAGGGCGCGCCAGCCGGCGCGGCCTATGCGGGCGTGGAGGGATTCCTCGACGACCTCGAGCTCATCGACGCCAGCCTGGCCCACCACCGCGGCGAACACGCGGGCCTGTTTGCATTGCGCCGCCTGTTGCGGCGGGTGCGCAGCTTCGGTTTCCACCTCGCCGCGCTCGACCTGCGCCAGGATTCCGCCGCGCACGACGCCGCGTTGGCCGCGCTGGAGGGCGACGACGACTGGGCCACGCAGCCGCTCGACACACGGCTCGCGCGCCTGCATGCGCTGATCGATGCGCCGCAGCCGAGCGTGCCGGACGCCGATGCGGCGGCGGCCTCGCTCGATGTGTTCCGTGCGGTGACCGCCGCGCGCGCGCGCTACGGCGACGCCGCGTTCGGGCCGTACATCGTCAGCATGAGCCGCAGTGCCGCCGATGCGCTCGCGGTGCTGGCGCTGGCGCGCATCGCCGGCTGTGTCGAGGGCGACGGCGCCGGCGAGGTGCCGCTGGACGTGGCGCCGCTGTTCGAAACCGTCGACGACCTCGATGCCGCCGCCGGGGTGATGCGCGCGCTGTTCGACGACCCCGTGTACCGCCGCCACGTGCGCGCCCGCGGCAACCGCCAGATCGTGATGCTGGGCTACTCCGACAGCGCCAAGGACAGCGGCCTGCTGGCTTCGCGCTGGGCACTGCAGCGTGCGCAGGTGGACCTGATGCGGATCGCCCGCGAGGCCGGCGTGCGCGTGGTGTTCTTCCATGGCCGCGGCGGCTCGGTGAGCCGCGGTGGCGGCAAGACCGAGCGCGCGATCATCGCCGCGCCGCGCGGCACGGTCGACGGCCGCCTGCGCGTCACCGAGCAGGGCGAGGTGATCCACCGCAAGTACGGCATCCGCGCACTCGCGCTGCGCAACCTCGAGCAGATGACCGGCGCGGTGCTGCGCGCCAGCCTGCGCCCGCGCCCGCCGGAGCCGCGCGTGCAGGCCTGGCGCGCGATCGCCGACGGCCTGTCCGCCGATTCGCGCGCCTGCTACCGCGCGCTGGTGCACGAGGATCCGGGCTTCAACGCCTACTTCCGCGCGGCGACGCCGGTGGATGTGATCGAGCGCCTGCAGATCGGCTCGCGGCCGTCGCGGCGGCGCGATGGCGGCATCGCCAACCTGCGCGCCATTCCCTGGGTGTTCGCGTGGTCGCAGAACCGCTCCGGGCTGACCGGCTGGTATGGCGTGGGCCATGCGCTGCAACGCGGGATCGACGAACACGGGCTGGATGCCATGGCCGAGCTTGCGCGCGACTGGCACTTCTTCGCCGCCATGCTCGACGACGTGGAGATGCTGCTGGCGAAGTCCGACCTCGCCATCTTCGAGCGCTACTCGCGCCTGGCCGGCGGCGCCCATGACGTGTTCTTCCCGGGCATCTCCGCGGAATTCGCGCGCACGCGCGACAGCATCCTCGCCATCAAGGGCACCGACCGGCTGTTGGCTGGCGACTACCGCCTGCGGTTGTCGATCCGCCTGCGCAATCCCTACGTGGATCCGATCAGCCTGCTGCAGGTCGAGCTGCTGCGCCGCTGGCGCGAAGGCGGATGCGCGGATGACGAGACGCTGCGCGCGCTGTTCGCCACCGTCAACGGCATCGCGGCGGGGATCCAGAATACCGGCTGACAGGCGCTAGACTTCGCCGGTCCCGTCCACGGAACTGCCGCCATGTCCGCACCGCGCGAAGAGATCGTCTTCCACACCAACCCCATGTCGCGCGGGCGCATCGTGCGCTGGATGCTCGAAGAGCTGGGCGTCGAATACCGCACGGTGGTGCAGGAGTACGGAGGCAGCATGAAGTCGGCCGAGTACCTGGCGATCAACCCGATGGGCAAGGTGCCGGCGCTGCAGCACCGCGGCGTGGTGGTCACCGAGGCGGCGGCGATCTGTGCCTACCTGGCCGATGCCTTCCCGCAGGCCGGCCTGGCGCCGGCACTGGACGACCCGCTGCGCGGGACATACCTGCGCTGGCTGTTCTTCGCCGCGGGCCCGGTGGAGGCCGCGGTCAGTGCGCGCGCGATGGGCCTGCTGGCACCCGCAGAGAAAGCCGGCATGGTCGGCTACGGCAGCTACGAGCACACCGTCGACGCGCTGGAGCAGGCCGCGGCCTCGACTTCGCCATGGCTGCTGGGCGAACGCTTCAGCGCGGCCGACGTCTATGTCGGCGGCCAGGTGGATTTCGGCCTCGGATTCAAGTCGATTCCGGAACGTCCGGCGTTCACCGCCTGGGCCGAACGCCTGCGCGCCCGGCCGGCGTACCAGCGTGCGCAGGCGCTGGACAACGCGCTGATGCCGGCGCGGGGCTAACCCGGCTTTTTCGCCCTCGGCCTGGGCTTGGGTTTGGGCTCGGGCATCAACGCGGCGGTTTCGAGCAGGAGCCGCCGCAGCGCTTCGGCATCGTCCAGGAGCTCGTCGGCGACGGGATAGCCCTTCGCACCGGGATAGGGCGGCCGCAGCGGCAGGCCGGGCGCCAGGCGCGTAACCGCGGCCGACGGCTTCACGAACAGGCTGTTGTCGCAGGCGAAGGCCACGACCTTGCCGTCCACGTAGACCGCGTACTCGCCAAACAGCTTCTTGCACGTCAGCCGCTCGCCGAGCCCGGCCTGTTCGGCGACGTAGTCGAGGAAGTGCTGGTCGGTGGCCATGCGGGGCTCGGTTGCCGTGGAGAGCGGGCATCGTTCTCCGCGGCCGTGCTCCGGGTCAAGCGCCGCTGGTATACTCCCCCCCACTATCATCCGGACTGCCTGCCGTGCCGCATTCGCCAGAGGAAAAGAAGAAGGTCCTCGCCCGCGTGCGCCGTATCCGCGGCCAGTGCGACGCGCTCGATCGCGCGCTGGAGGCCGGTGCCGATTGCGCGCCGGTGCTGCAGCAGATCGCGGCGATCCGCGGAGCGGTCAACGGGCTGATGAGCGAGGTGCTCGAAGCGCACCTGCGCGAGCAATTCGGCCAGGCCGCGGGCGACGACAGCGATCGCGATGCCCGCGTCGCCGAGATGACCGGGCTGATCCGTTCCTATCTCAAGTGAAGCCGCAACATGATCCGCACTGGAAGCCCCACGGCGCCGTGTGCCTTCGTTACGAATTTTGATTCGACAGGAGTATCGCCATGAAATCCCGTGCCGCCGTCGCCTTTGCCGCAGGCCAGCCACTGCAGATCGTCGAGCTCGACGTCGCCCCGCCGCAGAAGGGCGAAGTGCTGGTGAAAATCACCCACACCGCCTTGTGCCACACCGACGCCTTCACCCTGTCCGGTGACGATCCGGAAGGCGTGTTCCCGGCGGTGCTGGGCCATGAGGGCGCGGGCATCGTGGTCGAGGTCGGCGAGGGCGTCACCAGCGTCCAGCCGGGCGACCACGTGATCCCGCTGTACACCGCCGAGTGCGGCGAGTGCCTGTTCTGCAAGAGCGGCAAGACCAACCTGTGCGTCGCCGTGCGCGCCACGCAGGGCAAGGGTGTGATGCCCGATGGCACCACCCGCTTCAGCTACAACGGCGAGCCGGTCTACCACTACATGGGCTGCTCGACTTTCAGCGAGTACACGGTGGTCGCCGAGGTCTCGCTGGCCAAGGTGAACCCGGACGCGAACCCGGAACACACCTGCCTGCTCGGCTGCGGCGTGACCACCGGCATCGGCGCGGTGCACAACACGGCGAAGGTGCAGGAAGGCGACAGCGTGGCGGTATTCGGCCTCGGTGCCATCGGCCTCGCGGTGATCCAGGGCGCGGTGCAGGCCAAGGCCGGGCGCATCATCGCCATCGACACCAACCCGTCGAAGTTCGAGCTGGCGACGCAGATGGGCGCCACCGACTGCGTCAACCCGAAGGACCACGACAAGCCCATCCAGCAGGTCGTCGTGGAGATGACCGGCTGGGGCGTGGACCATTCGTTCGAGTGCATCGGCAACGTCAACGTGATGCGCGCGGCGCTGGAGTGCGCGCACCGCGGCTGGGGCCAGAGCGTGGTGATCGGCGTGGCCGGCGCAGGCCAGGAAATCAGCACCCGTCCGTTCCAGCTGGTCACCGGCCGCAAGTGGCTGGGCACGGCGTTCGGCGGGGTGAAGGGACGCACGCAGCTGCCCGGCATGGTGGAGGACGCGATGCGCGGCGACATCCAGCTGGCGCCGTTCGTGACCCACACGCTGCCGCTGGAGCGCATCAACGAAGCCTTCGACCTGATGCACGAAGGCAAGTCGATCCGCACCGTCATCCACTACTGAGGCCCGCCATGGAACGCATTGAACACCGCGCCAGCTTCGGCGGCTGGCAGGACGTCTACCGCCACCGCTCGGAGGTCCTCGGTTGCGACATGACCGTGGGCGTGTACTTTCCGCCACAGGCGGCCGACGGCCCCTGCCCGGTGCTGTACTGGCTGTCGGGCCTGACCTGCAATGAGCAGAACTTCATCACCAAGGCCGGCGCGCAGCGCTATGCCGCGGAGCACGGGATCATCATCGTCGCGCCCGACACCAGCCCGCGCGGCGATGACGTCGCCGACGCGTCGGGCTACGACCTCGGCAAGGGCGCGGGCTTCTACGTCAACGCCACGCAGGCGCCGTGGGCCGCGCACTACCGCATGTACGACTACATCGTCGACGAGCTGCCGGCGTGGGTGGAGGCGGATCCGTCAGCCAGCGACGCGCGCGCGATCAGCGGCCATTCGATGGGCGGCCACGGCGCGCTGACCATCGCGCTGAAGAACCCCGGCCGCTACCGCAGCGTGTCGGCGTTCTCGCCGATCGTGGCGCCGAGCCAGGTGCCATGGGGCGAGAAGGCCTTTGCGGCCTACCTCGGTGACGACCGTGAGGCGTGGAAGCAGCACGACACCGTGGAACTCGTGAAGTCGGCGCAGGAGAAGCTGCCGCTGCTGGTCGACCAGGGCGACGCCGACGAGTTCCTCGACACCCAGCTGCGCCCGCAACTGCTGCAGGCCGCGTGCGTGACCGCCGGCCATCCGCTGCAGCTGCGCATGCAGCCGGGCTACGACCACAGCTACTACTTCATCTCGAGCTTCATCGGCGAGCACATCGCCCACCATGCAAAGGCGCTGCGTGGGTGAGAGCGGAAAAGCGTTTTGCCACGGATCACGCGGATAAGAGCAGATAGGGGACAGGGCATCGAAGCTCCGTGCCCCATCTGCTTTGATCAGATTTGATCCGCGTCATCCGTGGCAGGCCTTTGCTCATCACTGGCCAAGCGCGAAGTCGGTCAAGGCGAAGCGACCGCCGTGCAGGTCCGTTTCGCTGGCGACGAGGGAGAGGGGTGCGTCGAACATCGGGCCGTCGCTGACACAGGTGTGGAACTCGCCGTTCTCGCCGCAGGGATCCACCGTGGCCGGCAGCGCGGCGAACAGCGCAAGGTCGAAGTCGTGGCCGGCGAATGCGATGTCGAGCTGCGTGGTGTCGACGCAGCACAGCTGCGCGCGCAGGCCGCCGGCGATCATGTCGCGCGCCAGCGCCGCGGTCGCGGCGCCGAACAGCGGGAACAGCGCGGTCCAGCCGAGCCGCGCGCACAGCGCTTCGCGCCAGGCGCGGATGTCGGCCAGCAGCAGGTCGCCGAAGGCGATGCGCGTGATGCCGGGCCAGCGCGCCTGCGCTTCGGCCAGCGTGGCGGCGAAGGCGGCTTCGTAGCAGGCGTTGTCGCAGCTTTCCGGGATGCGCATTTCGAGCAGCGGCAGCCCGGCGGCCGCGGCCTGTGCGTGCAGCACGTCGACGCGGATGTACTGCATCGAGGCACGTTCGGTGCCTGCGCTGATCGTGGCGAGCAGGCCCACCACGTCGATCTCGCCGCGCTGGCGCAGCGCGTGCAGCGCCCAAGCCGCGTCCTTGCCGCCGCTCCACGCCAGCAGTGCGGGCGGCCGCGGTGTCATCGGCTTCAGCCCGCGCGCACGTCGCGCAGTTCCCAGGCACTGCCGGCCAGCAGGCGCATGCGGTGCTTGAACACCACGCCGGGCAGCACGGTGTCGGCCACCAGCTCCACGCGGGTCTCGCGCTGCGTGCCGGTCACGGTGGCGGCGGGATCGGTGGCGCCGAGCGCGGGATCCACGTCGTCCGGCTCGTCCTGGGTGGTGCGCCAGCGCTGGAACAGGCCGTCGCCGCGCAGCGCGTCCTGCAGCTCGCGCGCAAAGGCCTCGGCACCCTGCGCCGTGAACGCGAACTCGCCCGAGGCACGGGTGCGCTCGGGATCGGGAAGGGCGATGAGATAGCGCGTGGACATGGGCGTCTCCGGAGGGTGGCGTTGCCCCAGCTTAGCGGGCGACGGCGTGAGTCCGGCGTGCCCGCGCCACGCGCCGCGGCATTACGGCGTGCCGCGATTGCGTTCCTTCTCGCGCGCCTCGGCGCGCTCGCGGCTGCGGATGAACAACGGCACGCCGATCGTGATTCCGAACATGATCAGCGCGCCACCGATCGTGAGCCAGCCGACGGGCCTGGCAAGAAGCTCGACGAAAACCGGATGCATGGCACTCCCTCCCTCTGTGTGACCCGATCATCGGCCGTCGCCGGCCGGCGGTTGTTGACCGGGATCAAGGTCTGCGCGGTGTCTCCAGCGCCTCCAGCACGGTGGACGCCACCAGCGCGGACGCGCGCGGGCCGAGGTGGCCGTAGTCCCAGGTGGTGAGTTCGGCGGGATCGTCGACATAGGTGAGGCAGCCGCGCAGGTCGCACAGCGCGGACAGCGCCGAGACATAGGTGACGTCGTCGCGACCGCCGAGGGCCCTGCGCAGCGCGGCGTCCAGCGCGTGCACTTCGGGCAGCGTTTCACCGCGCAGCCGCTGTGGCACCTGCAGGAAGGGCTGCCGCGCATGGCGCTGCACGAGCAGCGCCGGCAGCCAGGCGCGCCAGCGCGGCGCCGGCCCGAGCACCACCACCTGGCCTACGCCGGCGGCATGCAGTGCGGCGATGCCGGGCTCCAGGTCGCGCAGCACCTGCGCCGGGTCCTGGTATTCGCGCCCGTTCCAGTAGGCGAACAGCAGCACGTAGTCCGGGCGCAGCGCGGCGATGCGTTGCAGCACGCGCGCGTTGTCGCTCCGGCATGGTTCCTTGCCGGGATCGAGATAGGGCCGGCAGCCGCTGCGCGTGAACTGCGCCAGGCGCAGGCGGCCGTCCGCGACCTCGCGCATGCCCGGGTACAGCAGCGCGGAATGCGAATCGCCCCACAGCACCAGCAGCGGGCGTGGCGGCGCAGTCTGCGCGTCGACGCATTCCGCCGGGAACTCCGCCGGTTCGCCCGGCGCGCCGACCAGCGAACAGGTGCCTTCGCGCGATGGCGCGCGCCAGTCGTAGCCGTAGTTGGCGTACTGCCGTACCGGTTCGCCGGCGCGCGACGCAACGCCCTGCAGCGCCCACAGCGCGAGGCCCGCCGCCAGCACCAGCGCCATCGCCGGCAGCAGCACGGCGAGCGCGCGGCGCGCGTGCATGCGGTGCCGCAGCGGGCGCTCCACCAGCCACCAGGTCAGCCCGGCCAGCACAACGGCCAGCACCACCAGTGCCACGCGCAGGCCCGGCGCCACTTCGCCGGTGGCATGGATGCGCGCGAACGAAAGCAGCGGCCAGTGCCACAGGTAGAGCGGATAGCTGACCAGGCCGATCCACACCAGCGCGCGCAGCGACAGCAGGCGCTGCGCCCAGCCAGTGGCCGGCACCGCGGCGATCAGCAGCGCGGTGCCGGCGACCGGCAGCAGCGCGCGCCAGCCCGGGAACGGCGACTGGTCGCTGAGGCCGACGCAGGCGGCGATGATCAAGGCGAGCCCGGAGAACGCGGCCAGCTCGGCGGTGATGCGCGTGCGTCCCGACGCTGCGGGCGCCACAGTGCTGCCCAGCCGGTGCGCCAGCCACGCGCCGGCCAGCAGCTCCCAGAAGCGCGTGAACGGCAGGTAGAACGCGGCGCTGGCGTCGCGCGCGGTCAACCACAGGCAGTACGCCAGCGACAGCACGCCAACCACCAGCACCAGGCGGCGGGTGTCGGCGCCGCGCGTGATCGCCAGCGCCAGCAGCGGCGGCCACAGCAGGTAGAACTGTTCCTCCACGCCGAGCGACCACAGGTGCAGCAGCGGCAGGGTCTCGGCCGCGGCGGCGAAATAATCGGTGTCGTGCCAGAACGCCAGGTTGGCGATGAAGCCGGCGCTGGCCGCGGCGTGGCGGCCGAGCGCGGCGTAGTCGGCCGGCACCAGCAGCCACCAGCCGGCCACCAGGCACGCCGCCAGCACCACCACCAGCGCCGGGAACAGCCGCCGGATGCGGCGCACGTAGAAACCGGCGAACCCGAAGGTGCCGGCCGCCAGGCCGTCGCGCAGGATGCCGGTAATCAGGAACCCGGAGATGACGAAGAACACGTCGACGCCGACGAATCCCCCGGGCAGCAAGCGCGGGAACGCGTGGTACGCGACCACCGCGAGGACGGCGATGGCGCGCAGGCCATCGACATCCGCACGGTAGCCGGGCGCCGGCCGCAAGCCCGCGCCTGCCGCCATCAGTGCGCCGGCGTGGAGTACGCGCGCGGCAGGTCGCCGCGCGTGGCGTCCGGCGCGGGCCGCAGGTAGCGGTCGCGCAGCTCGGTCTGCCGCGAGTGCATCGGGATCGCGCGGCCGTCGAACCACACCTGGCGGGCGAGGCTGGCGACGTCGAGCGGGTCGCCGTCCCACAGCACCAGGTCGGCGCGCATGCCCGGCGCAATGCCGCCCAGCTCGCCACCGACGCCGAACGCCTCGGCCGGCACGCGGGTCAGTCCGGCCAGGCCGTCTTCCCACGGCAGGCCGTGCGCCACCGCGTTGCCCGCCAGCTGGCGGATCTTGCGCGCGTTGTGCGAACTGTCGCCGGCCTGGCTGAAGCCGACGATCGCGCCGGCGGCGCGCAGCCGCGCGGCGTTTTCCAGCGTGGCGTGGATGCGGTCGAAGTTCGACGGCAGGTTGTCGAGCGGGTCGACGAACACCGGCACCTTCGCCGCGGCGAGTTCCGACGCCACGCGCCAGGCCTCGCCACCGCCGCGGATGGCGACCTGCACGCCGTGGCGCTTCGACCAGCGCAGGAGCTGGCGGATGTCCGCGGCACGGTCCACGCGCACCACCAGGCGGCCACCGCCGTCGAGGTAGCGCTTCAGCGTGTCGCGGCCGGCCGGAGTGAGCAGCGCGGCATTCGACCCGGCCGGGATGCGGCCGCGCACTTCATCCACCAGCTGGTCGAGCAGCATCCACTGCGCGGCGCGCGAACCGCCCACCAGGCCTGCGGCGCTGCCGCCGCCAAGCTGGACGAACAGCAGTTTCGGGCCCGCCGGCTGATCGCCGCCGTCCAGGCGCATCACCGCGCCCTGGCCGCCGATGATCGAGCCCCCTTCGCCGGTGCCGGCCGCGAGCACGGTGAAGCCGAGGCCTTCCACGCGCGCCACGGGCACCAGCAGCGAGTCCGGATTGAACGCCAGGGTCACGTCGAACTCGGGCCGCACCACCATTTCCTTCGACCCCGCGCCGAGCGCGAGCGTGGTGTCGGTGGTGGCGTCCTCGCCGGAGACTTCGTCGATGCCGATCGCGGTGATGCCGGCGAACAGCGCGGGCGTCAGCGGCTTGCCGTTGGCCTCGACCACGGTGGCGCCGGCGGCATCCAGCCGGGTGCCGATCGCGGCGATGCGGCCGTTGCGTACCAGCACGTCCGCGCCCTGCAGCGTGCCGCGCGCGGTGGCGGTGTGCACGGTGGCGTTGCGGATCAGCAGGTCCTGCGCCAGCGCCGGCGCGGTGGCGAGCAGCAACGCGAGGGCCGCGAGCGGCGCGAGGCGGCGCATGCCGCGGCGCGCGCTCATCGACCACCTCCGGCGGCAACGCCCCGTCCGAGCATGAAGTCCGAGCGCGGCTGGCGCGACGGGTCATGGCGGTCGTACATGCGCGCGCCGTCGATCCACACCTGTTCGGCCAGTGCGTAGGAACTGAAGGGGTTGCCGTTCCACAGCACCACGTCGGCGCGCTTGCCGGCCTCGAGCGTGCCGGTCTGGTCGAGGATGCCCATCGACTGCGCCGGGTTGCGGGTGATCCAGCGGATCGCGCGCTCCGGTGCGATGTCGATGCCGGCGCGGCGCGCGCTGGCCATCACCTTGGCCGACTCCTGGTTGAGGCGCTGGATGCCCTCCTCGGAATCGGAGTGCACGATGGCGCAGCCGTTGACCGCGCGGTCGACGATCGCCACGTTCTCCTGGATGCCGTCGAAGGCCTCCATCTTGAAGCCCCACCAGTCGGCCCACAGCGCGCCGCAGACGCCGTCGGCGCCAAGCCGGTCGGCGATCTTGTAGGCCTCCACGCCGTGGTGGAACGCCGCAACCTTGAAGCCGAACTCGTCGGCGAGGTCGAGCATGGTCACCATCTCGTCGGCGCGATAGCAGTGGATGTGCACGAGGATCTCGCCGTCCATCGCCGCGGCCAGGGTCTCCAGCTTGAGGTCGCGCTTGCCGGCCTTGTCGCCGCCGGCCTTCTGCTTGGCGCGGTAGTCGGCGGCATCGATGAACGCGGCGCGGTAGCCGGCCACGTTGCCCATGCGCGTGGCGGGACCGCCCTTCTGGCCGTACACGCGCTTGGGGTTCTCGCCGCAGGCCATCTTCAGGCCGTGCGGCGCGCCGGGGAATTTCATGCCCTGGTAGGTGGTGGCCGGCACGTTGCGCAGCGTCACGCCGCGGCCGCCGACCAGGTTGGCCGAGCCCGGCAGGATCTGCAGGCTGGTCACGCCGCCGGCGAGCGCGGCATGGAAGCCGGGATCCTGCGGCCACACCGAGTGTTCCGCCCACACCGCGGCGGTGACCGGCGAGGTCATCTCGTTGCCGTCGCTGTGCGAGCGCGTACCGGGGCTCGGGTAGACGCCGAGGTGGGAGTGCACGTCGATGATGCCCGGCGTGACCCACTTGCCGCTGCCGTCGACGCGCACCGCGTCGGCCGGCGCGTCGAGGCCGCGGCCCACGGCGACGATGCGGCCGTCGCGCATCAGCACGTCGGCGCCGTCGAGGCGCTCGCCGGTGCCGGTGAGCACGGTCGCGCCGCTCACCAGCACCGGCGCGCTGGCGATCGCGCGGTAGGTGCCCGGATAGGCGTCGCCTGTGGGGCTGGCGGCGGCGCCGTCACGCGGGCCGGCGGCGCTGGTGCTGGCGCAGCCCGCGGCCAGCGCGGCGGCAAGCGCCGCGGCCAGCGCGGCGTGCATCGGATGCTTCATCGTGCTCTCCCCCGAATGGTCGCCCACCCTAGCCGGCCCGCGCGTCGTGCCGCAATGTGCGAAAGGTGGGGGCGGCCGTCCGCCTTCGCCGCGCGTGCAAGAATGCTGCGCAAAAAGGAGCATCCGATGAAAGAGAAGGACGAGATCGTCAACAACTGGCTGCCGCGCTACACCGGCGTGCCGCTCGACCAGTTCGGCGAGCACATGCTGTTGACCAACTTCGGTGGCTACCTCGGCCACTTCAGCCGCATGACCGGCGCCGAGGTGGTCGGCATGGACCGGCCGATGCCCAGCGCCACGGCGGACGGCATCACCATGATCAACTTCGGCATGGGCAGCCCGAACGCGGCGACCATGATGGACCTGCTGTCGGCGATCAAGCCGAAGTCGGTGCTGTTCCTGGGCAAGTGCGGCGGGTTGAAGCGCAAGAACCAGCTCGGCGACCTGATCCTGCCGATCGCGGCGATCCGTGGCGAGGGCACCAGCGACGACTACCTGCCGCCGCAGGTCCCGGCGCTGCCGGCGTTCGCGCTGCAGCGCGCGGTCTCGACGATGATCCGCGACCTCGGCCTCGACTACTGGACCGGCACGGTCTACACCACCAACCGGCGGGTGTGGGAGCACGACGAGGCGTTCAAGGAGCGGCTGCGGGCGATGCGCTGCATGGCGATCGACATGGAGACGGCGACGATCTTCGCGGCGGGCTTCGCCAACCGCATCCCTTGCGGTGCGCTGTTGCTGGTCAGCGACCAGCCGATGATCCCGGAAGGGGTGAAGACCGAGGCGTCGGATGCGCGCGTTAGCATCGAGTACGTGGAGAGCCACATCCAGGTGGGCATCGAGGCGCTGCGCCTGATCCGGCGCCACGGCAAGTCGGTGCGCCACATGAGGTTCGACGAGTGACGCTGCCGACGCCGGGCGAGGTCGTCGCGTTCTGGCGCGCGGCGGGGCCGGCGAAGTGGTTCGCGCGCGACGATGTGTTCGATGCGGAGCTGCGCGCGCGCTTCGAGGCGGCGCACTTCGCAGCGGGTCGGCGGGAGTTCGAGGATTGGATGACGTCGGCGGAGGGTGCGCTGGCGCTGTTGATCCTGCTCGACCAGGTGCCACGCAACATCTTCCGCAACAGCGGGCATGCGTATGCGTGCGATTCGCTGGCGCTGCATTACGCGTCGCGGTTGGTGGATGCGGGGTTCGATGTCGAGGTGGATCCGGCGCTGCGGGTGTTCTGCTATCTGCCGTTCGAGCATTCGGAGGACCTGGCAGACCAGGAGCGCTGCGTGGCGTTGTCGCGGGCGCTGAATGCGGAGACGCTCAGGTACGCGGTGGCGCATCGGGATGTGATCGCGGAGTTCGGGCGGTTCCCGCATCGCAATTGGGCGCTGGGGCGGGTGAGTACGGCGGCCGAGGTGGCTTGGCTGGAGGCTGGCGGCGGGTTCTAGTCCCCTGGGTCCGGCGGGGCTGACCGCGCACGTCGGCATTCTTCGCTGGCGTTCCGAGGCGTGCGAATACCGACGTGCGCGGTCAGCCTTTGATGGGCTGTCGTGTGTTGGTTGGCGTGCCGGTTCATAGCGGGGCTGCCCGCGCACGCCGGCACGCTTCGCTGGCGTTCCGAGGCGTGCGCGTACCGACATGCGCGGTCAGCCTGTGTTGGGCTGTCGCGGGTTGCTGGCAACGGCCAATCAAGAGCGCGGTCCCGTCTCCGCCACTCTCCACTGCAGCAGGCTCGCGAGGAGGCCCCGCTTGCGCACCCGCAAGCGCACGCCTCGGAACGCCAGCGAAGCTTGCGGGTGCGCAAGTGGGGCCGGAGCGGGGGCCTCGCGAAAGCCCCTCGGAACGCCAGCGAAGCTTGCGGGTGCGCAAGTGGGGCCGGAGCGGGGGCCTCGCCAAAGCCCCTCAGTAGCGGGGGATGCTGCTGTCGACGTGCTGGCTCCAGGCGTCGATGCCGCCTTCGATGTTGTAGACCTCGCGGAAGCCGAGCTGGCGGAAGCGTTCGGCGGCCTGGCCGCTGCGGCCGCCGTGGTGGCAGAGGAAGGCCAGCGGGGTGTCCTTCGGGAGGGCTTCGAGGGCGGCGGGGCCGTCGTCGAGGGTCATGAAGGGGGTGGTGACGGCGGCCAGTGCGCGTTCGTCGGCGGGGCGCACGTCGACCAGGCGGACGCTGCCGTCGCTGGTGCGGGCCTGGGCGTCGACCGGGGACATGGGGCGCACGGCAGGGATGGCGTTGGGGTTGTCGACCACCAGGCCGCGGCCGCGGGTGTCGTCGGCCCAGTCGATGGTCACGCCATCGGCGCGGCGTGCGGCGGGGGCGTCGACCTGCACGCGGACGCCATCGCAGTCGACGGTGACGGCGGCGGCTTCCGGCTGGGCGAGGGCGAGGCGGGTGCGGTAGTTGGGATCGATGTCGAGCTTGACCACGAGGTCGCCGCCGGCGTCGTCGATCGCCTTGCGCAGCACGGCGTGCGCGGCGGGGGTGACGGTGAGGGTGGGCGGGCTGCGGTCCGGCGCGGGCAGGCCGAGGGCGCTGTGCAGTTCGCCGGAGTTGGACATCTGCTCGATGATGTCGCTGCCGCCGACCAGTTCGCCGTCGATGTACAGCTGGGGAATGGTGGGCCAGTCGCCGTAGGCCTTGATGCCTTCGCGGATCTCGGGGTCGGCCAGCACGTTGACGTGCGCGTAGGGGGTTTCAAGCGCGGTCAGTGCGGCGACAGCCTTGGCCGAGAAGCCGCACTGCGGGGCGCGCGGGTCGCCCTTCATGAACAGCACGATGCGGTTGGCCTGCAGCAGGTCTTCGATGCGCTGGCGGAGCTGGGGGTCGAGGGACATGGCGGCAACTGCGTCGAGAAGGGCCCTCTAGGGTACCCCTTCGCCTCCGGCGGCGGCCTTGACGCATGTCATCATGCGGCGATGCCTGCGCCGCCTCCGCCCTCGTTGCATCGTGTTCCGCGCCGTCCGCATGCGTGGCTGTGGCTGGCGCTGGTGGCACACGGGCTTGTGGCCTGGCTTTGGTGGCGCGCGGGCTGGACCTGGGGCCTGGCGGCGTTGCTGGCGGTACATCTGGCGTTCGTGTGGGGCACGCTGCGGCCCGGTTCGCGGCTGTTCGGGCCGGTGCTGCGGCGCCTGCCTGCGGGCTCACCCGAGGTGTGGCTGACGATCGACGACGGGCCGTCGGACGACACGGCGGCGATCCTCGACCTGCTGGATGCGCACGCGGCGCGCGCGACATTCTTCCTGGTCGGCGCGCGTGCCGAGGCGCGGCCGGAGCTCGTGCGCGAGATCGCGGCGCGCGGGCACGGCATCGGCAACCACAGCCACACGCATCCGCAGGCGCGCTTCTGGGCATTGGGTCCGGCGGCGATGCGGCGCGAGATCCTCGATTGCCAGGCGACGCTGGCGCGCATCACCGGGCAGGCGCCGCGCTGGTTCCGGGCGGTCGTGGGCCACGCCAATCCGTTCGTGCATGCGCCGCTGCGCGAGGCCGGATTGTCGCGGGTGGCGTGGAGTGCGCGCGGCTACGACGCGGTCGAATCCGATCCGGCGCGCATCGCGCAGCGGGTCGCACGCGACCTCGCGCCCGGCGCGATCGTGCTGCTGCACGAAGGCGCGCCGCACGGACGCAGCGTCGAGGTGATCGCGGAGGTATTGCGCGCGGTCGACGCCGCAGGCTATCGGGCGGTGCTCCCGGCCGACTGAGGCGGTCGCGGCAAGGTTGCCCGCAACGTGCAGGCTTGCGGCGGCTAGTGGATGTGCGGATACCCCACTCCAACACGCAAGAGCGCTGTCCCGTCCTTGCCACCCTCCCCACTGCAGCAGGATCACGAGGAGGCTGGAGGCTGCAGGCCGCAAGCGCACGCCTCGGAACGCCAGCGAAGCTTGCGGCCTGCAGTCGCCAGCCGAACCACAATCCTGCGATCACCCCGCGACGATCAGCCAGTTGTTGAAGGGCGTGTTGCCGTAGAGCGGGCGGAAGTCGACGTGCAGGCCGGCGGCGGAGAGCTGCGATTGCAGGCCCTCGCGCGTCGGGTAGCACTTCGGGGTTTCCTGCATCCAGCCGAACAGGTGCGCCAGGCGATCGGTGACGCGGGTGGTGCGGCCGCGGCGGCTGTCGTCGCCCAGGCCGCTGCGGATCACCAGTTTCGAGCCGGGCGTGAGCATGGCGATCGCGTCGGCGAGCAGCGCGCGCTGTGCGTCGGCATCGAGGTACTGCAGCACGTCGAGGATCGCGACGCTGCCGGCGTGCGGCGGCCAGCCCTGGGCGAGGTCGACGACCGCGAAGCGCGCGTCGTGTTCGAAGCCGCATTGCGCCGCGATGCGCGCGCCGCGGCGGATCTTGTCGGCGTCGATGTCGACGCCGTGGTACGGCATGGCCTGGCCGTCGAGGCGCAGCGCGTGCAGCAGCAGGCCCAGCCCGCAGCCCAGGTCGAGGACCGGCGCGGTGGTGCCGCGCAGCGCGTCGAGCACGCCCGGGTAGAGCGGGTCGCTGCGCAGCTTGGACAGCGTGTAGAAATAGTCGTAGCGGTTGCCGAGCACGTGCGCGGGCAGGAACGCGCGGGCGATGGCGCGGGCTTCGTGGGGCGGGAACGGGGCGGTGGCGGAGCGGGTCATGGCGTCCTTGCGTGGCGCTGCAGCAACAGGTGGCGGGCGGCCGGCAGGGCCAGGCGCATCCATGCGGCATGCATGGGGGCGGCGGGGTGCAGGCCGTCATCGGCCAGCATGTCCGGTTCGGCGCCGCGTTCGCGGCTGACGCCGGTGATGTCGACGAAGGCGACGCCGCGTGCGTCGCAGGTGGCGCGCGCGGTGGCGTTGTAGCGATCCAGCTCGCGGGCGATCTGCGCCTGGTCGCGGCCGCTTGCCGCAGCGAACGGGGTCACGCCCCAGTCGGGGATGGACAGCACGAGCACCTGGTCGGCGCGGTCGTCGGCAAAGGCGATGGTGCGTTCGAGCAGCGCGCTGAAGCCGGTGCGGTAATCGGCGACATCGCGGCCGCGGTACTGGTCGTTGACGCCGATCAGCAGGCTGGCGAACCCGAACTGACCCTGCGGCTCGGCGGCATCGATCGCGGCCGCCAGCTCGTCGGTGGTCCAGCCGGTGGCGGCGATGGTGAGCGGGTCGTCGAGCGCGATGCCCTCCGCGCGCAGCGCATGCGCCAGGCGGTGCGTCCAGCGCGCTTCGGGCGCGACGCCTTCGCCGATCGTGTACGAGTCGCCGAGCGCGAGGTAGCGGAGCACCACGCGGGGGTCAGGCCGTCGCCGCGCGCGCGGCGGATGTAATCGGGACGACCTTGCCGGTGGCTTCGGCGCGGCGGTCGAGCACGCGTTCGATGCGCCGGAACACCTCGCGCAGCTGGTCCGGCTCGGGCAGCAGCGTGACGCGGAAATGGTTGCGGTAGGGCACGTTGAAGCTCGAGCCCGGCACCACCAGCACGTGCTCGGTTTCCATCAGCTCGAGCGCGAAGTCGTGGTCGTCGAAACCCTGGGCAGCGGGGCCCGTGACGCCGGGGAACGCGTACAGCGCGCCGGCGGGCGCGTGCAGCTTGAGGTGCGCGCTGGCGGCGCAGCTTTCGATCACCGCGCGGCGCGCTTCGTACAGGCGGCCGCCGGGCGCGCAGAGCGGGCCGATGGTGTCGAGCCCGGACAGCGCCGCCGGCACCGCGAACTGCCCCGGCACGTTGGCGCACAGGCGCAGCGCGCCGAGCAGGTCCATGGCATGTCGGTAGTCGCGGGTGGCGGCTTCGTCGCCGGACAGCATCGCCCAGCCCACGCGCCAGCCGCAGGCGCGATGCACCTTCGACAGGCCGCCGAACGACAGGCAGGGCACGTCGCCTGCCAGCGGCGCCAGCGGCTCGAACGTGGCGCCGTCGTACAGGATGCCGTCGTAGATCTCGTCGGCCATCAGCAGCAGGCCGTGGCGCGCGGCGATGTCGACGATGCGCTCGAGCAGCGCGCGCGGGTAGGTCGCGCCGGTCGGGTTGTTGGGGTTGATCAGCACGATGGCGCGGGTGCGCGACGACACCAGTGCTTCGAGTTCGTCCGGATCCGGCAGGAACGCGTTGCTCTCCTTGCAGCGGTAGTACACCGGGCGGCCGTCGTTGAGGATCGTGGCCGCCGACCACAGCGGGTAGTCGGGCGACGGCAGCAGCACTTCGTCGCCGGGGTTGAGCAGTGCGCGCAGGGCGATGTCGATCAGCTCGCTGACGCCATTGCCGATGAACACGTTGTTGGCCGAGGCGCCGGGCGTGCCTCGCGCGGCGTGCTGGGCGGCGACCGCTTCGCGCGCGGCGGGCAGGCCCTGCTGGTGCGTGTACGGGTCGGTGCCGGCGATGTGGTCGGCGATCGCGCGCTGCAGGTGCTCGGGCGCACGGAATCCGAACGCGCCCGGGTTGCCGATGTTGAGCTTGATCAGGGTGTGGCCCTGCGCCTCGAGGTCACGGGCGCGGCGGGCGAGTTCGCCGCGGATCTCGTAGCGGACTTCGGACAGGCGCTCGCGCGTCTTCAGGCGGGGCTCGGACATCGGTGCGGGCGTGCGGCGGGGGGCCGCAAAGCCTAGCGGAAATGCCGCCCGGCCGCCGGTCCGGCGCGGCAGGGGGATAGAATCCGCGCATGTCGAACACCGCCGCCCGCGTTTGAGTCCCGAGATCCTCGCCCTGCGCGCGATCGGCTGGCCGTACGAGGGCCTGCCGGCCACGGGCGGCTGGGCAGCGCTGATGGCAGCGCACCCCGCCGCGCAGCCGGTGCGCGTGGTCGAGCAGCACCGCACCAAATACGTGGTTGCCGTGGGTCCCGGCGAGGGCTTCGGCGTGGAGTCGTTGCCCGAATGGCAGCGTCCGAAGTGCCCGCCGGAGCAGCGCGCCGCGGTCGGCGACTGGCTGCTGGTCGAGGGCCGCCAGGTCGTCGCCCTGTTGTTGCCGCGGCGCAGCGTGGTCAAGCGCGCGGCCGCCGGCGAGCACTACAAGCAGCAGATCATCGCGACCAACATCGACACCGCGTTCGTGGTCTGCGGCCTGGATGGTGATTTCAACCCGCGCCGCATCGAGCGCTACCTGCTGCTGGTGCAGGGCGGCGGCGTGGAGCCGGTGCTGGTGCTCACCAAGGCCGACCAACCGGGCGTCGATGTCGATGGCGCGCTGGCCGAGCTGGAAGACAGCATCCGCGCCGGCCTGGCGGTGGTGGTGGTCAACGCGCGCGACCCCGCCAGTGTCGCGGCGCTGGCGCCGTGGCTCGGCCCGGGCCGCACCGTGGTGTTGGTGGGCAGTTCCGGCGCGGGCAAGTCCACGCTGACCAATTCGCTGGTCGGCCACGAGCGCATGCGCACGGGCGCTGTGCGCGAGAACGACGCCCGTGGCCGCCACACCACCACCCACCGCGCGCTGGTGCCGCTGGCTTCCGGCGCCTGCCTGATCGATACCCCGGGCATGCGCGAGCTCAAGCCCACCGGCGAGGAGGACATCGCCGAGGGCGGGTTCGCCGAAGTCGAGGCGCTGGCCGGCGCGTGCCGTTTCCGCGACTGCAAGCATGATCGCGAGCCTGGCTGTGCGGTGCGCGCGGCGATCGACGCCGGCACCGTCGACCGCGCGCGCTTTGCCCACTATCTGAAGCTGCGCGACGAAGTCGCCGGTGCCGCCAGCGTGCTCGCCAGCCGCCTGGCGCAGGCGCAGGCGAAGCCGGGCCGTCGCTGAGCGCGCGCCGGAGCGCGCCACGGGGAGAGTTCGCCGCCATGCACGCCAACGCCGACATCGCCCACCACGCCGCGCTCGATGCGCGCATGCTGCAGGCCGCGCGCGACATCCGCCTGCTGACCCTGGCGAGCTGGCCGGCATCGGTGCAGCACGCATTCCTCGCGCGCTGGGCCACCGGCGATGCGCGCCCGCCGCAGTACGCCTATCCGCGCCATGATTTCGGCGATACGCGCCGCGAGCTGGCGGCCATCGCCGCGGCCGCGGATCCGCAGCACCCGCTGGGCGCCTACCTGGTGGATTCCGCGCGCAGCTGGGGCATTGCCGCGGAGCTCCTCGAGTCGCTCGGCACCGCCGCCGCGGGTACGCACTCGGAGCGCCTGTTCGGTCGCCCGGACACGCCGTTGCCGGGAAACGGGCCGACCACGCGCGACGCCGCGCGGCACTTCATCGCGATCGCGGACGAACTCGACCGCGAGCTGCTCGCGCCCGAGGAGCAGGTGCAGGTCTCGGCCACCGCGCTGCAGCTGCAGCTGCAGGCCGACCTCGACGATTTCTTCGACGCGCGCGTGGTCGAGGTGGTGCTCGACCCGGACCTGGTCGCCAAGGCCGCTGCCGGCGCCACGCGCATCCGCCTGCGCAGCGGCGCGTCCTTCAGCGACTACGACCGCGGCCAGTTGCTGCAGCACGAGGCCTTCGTGCATTCACTGAGCGCGCTCAACGGCCGCCGCCAGGCGCTGTTGGGAAGCCTGGCGCTGTCTTCGCCGCGCAGTACCGAAACCCAGGAAGGCCTGGCCACGTTTGCCGAGCTGGCCACCGGCAGCATCGACATCGAGCGGATGAAGCGCGTGTCGCTGCGCACCGAGGCGATCGCGATGGCGCTCGAGGGCGCGGATTTCATCGACGTGTTCCGCTACTTCCTGGATGCCGGGCAGGGCGAGGTGGACAGCTTCTCGTCGGCGCAGCGCGTGTTCCGCGGCGTGCCGACCTGCGGCGGCGCGGCGTTCACCAAGGACAGCGTGTACCTGCGCGGCCTGGTCGGCGTGCACACGTTCTTCCGCCAGGCGCTGGCAGGCGGGCGGCTGCGCCTGTGCAGGCTGCTGTTCGCCGGCAAGATGACGCTCGATGACGTGGTGGCGTTCGAGCCGCTGTTCGACGACGGCACGCTGTCGCCGCCGCACTGGCTGCCGCGCTGGGTGTCGCGCGCGAACGGCCTGGCGGGGACGCTGGCGTTCTCGGTGTTCGCCAACCGGATCCGCCTCGACAAGGTGGGCACCGGCGTGCACGACTGAAGGCGCGGCGTGCTGCAACGTTCCGGTCAGCGGTCCGACGCCCCGGGCCGGACGGGCTAGAATCGATGTCCCGCCCGCCGACTGTGAACCGATGTCCGACAAGCCTGCCGATCCCGCCCCCCTGAGCCTGGCCGACCAGAGCGGCAGCTTCGAACAGGCGGCGCTCGACTATCACCGCGCACTCCCCGCCGGCAAGATCAAGGTGGTCGCCACCAAGCCGATGGTGACCCAGCGCGACCTGGCGCTGGCGTATTCGCCGGGTGTCGCGCACGCCTGCGAGGCGATCGTGGCCGACCCGCGCGAGGCGAGCTCGCTGACCGCGCGCGGCAACCTGGTGGCGGTGATCACCAATGGCACCGCGGTGCTGGGCCTGGGCGACATCGGGCCGCTGGCCGGCAAGCCGGTGATGGAAGGCAAGGGCGTGCTGTTCCAGAAGTTCGCCGGCATCGATGTGTTCGACATCGAGCTCGACGAGCGCGACCCCGACAAGCTGGTCGAGATCATCGCGGCGATGGAGCCGACGTTCGGCGGCATCAACCTGGAAGACATCAAGGCGCCGGAGTGCTTCATCGTGGAGCGCAAGCTGCGCGAGCGGATGAAGATCCCGGTGTTCCACGACGACCAGCACGGCACCGCGATCATCGTAGGCGCCGCGGTCACCAACGCGCTGGAAGTGGCCGGCAAGCGCATCGAGGACGTGCGGCTGGCGACCGCCGGCGCCGGTGCCGCGGGCATCGCCTGCCTGGACATGCTGGTGGCGCTGGGCATGAAGCCGGAGAACATCCTCGCCGTCGACCGCGACGGGGTGCTGTACACCGGGCGCGGCAACATGGACCCGGACAAGCAGCGCTATGCGCGCGATACCGACAAGCGTTCGCTCGACGACATCATCGAAGGCGTCGACATCTTCCTCGGCCTGTCCGCCGGCGGCGTGCTCAAGCCCGAAATGGTGGCGAAGATGGCAGCGCGCCCGATCATCCTCGCGCTGGCCAACCCCTATCCGGAGATCCTGCCGGAGGCCGCGAAGGCGGTGCGCCCGGACTGCATCATCGCCACAGGCCGCTCCGACTACCCCAACCAGGTCAACAACGCGCTCTGCTTCCCGTACATCTTCCGTGGCGCGCTGGACGTCGGCGCCACCGGCATCAACGAAGAGATGAAGCTGGCCTGCGTGCGCGCGATCGCCGGCCTGGCGAAGATGGAATCGTCCGACCTCGGCGCGGCCTACGGCGGCGACGTGCCGGTGTTCGGCGAGGACTACATCATCCCGCGGCCGTTCGATCCGCGCCTGCTGACCATGCTCGCGCCGTGCGTGGCCAAGGCCGCGATGGACTCCGGCGTGGCCACGCGCCCGATCGAGGACATGGACGCCTATCGCGAAAAGCTGGGGCAGTTCATCCACCGCTCCGGCCTGATCATGAAGCCGGTGTACGACCGCGCCCGCAGCGACCTGCAGCGCATCGTCTACGCCGAAGGCGAAGAGGAGACGGTGCTGCGCGCGGTGCAGACCGTGGTCGACGAGGGGCTGGCGCGTCCGATCCTGATTGGCAGGCCGGACGTCATCGAAACCCGTATCGCGCGCCTCGGCCTGCGGCTGCGCGCCGGCGAGGATTTCGAGCTCACCAACATCAACGACGACCCGCGCTTCAGCGACTACTGGCGCCAGTACCACGCGCTCACCGAGCGCCGTGGCGTGACCCCGGACGCGGCCAAGAACCTGGTGCGCTCGCGGCCGACGCTGATCGCGGCACTGATGGTGCAGCGGGGCGAGGCAGACGGGCTGATCTCCGGCCTGGTGGGCCGCTTCCACAAGAAGCTCGGCTACATCCGCAGCGTGTTCGGGCTGGACCCGGGCGTCAGCAGCACCTCGGCGATGACCGGCGTGATCAACGACGCCGGCGTGTGGTTCTTCCTCGATACCCATGTCCAGGTCGATCCCACCGCCGAGCAGATCGCCGAGGCCACACTGCAGGGCGCCTACCGCCTGAAGCTGTTCGGCATCGAGCCCAGCATCGCGTTGCTGTCGCACTCCAACTTCGGCAGCCACGACAACCCGAGCGCGGCCAAGATGCGCCGCGTGCGCGAGATCCTGGCGCGCCGCGCGCCGCGGCTGAACATCGATGGCGAGATGCAGGCCGACACCGCCTGGGACAGCATGCTGCGCGAGCGCATGTTCCCCAACACCACGCTCAAGGGCCGCGCCAACCTGTTCGTTCTGCCCAACATCGACGCCGCCAGCATCGCCTACAACCTGGTCCGGGTGATGACCGACGGCGTGGCGATCGGGCCGATCCTGATGGGCGTGGACCACCCGGCGCACGTGCTCACCTCCACCAGCACGCCGCGGCGCCTGGTCAACATGACCGCGATCACCGCGGTCGAAGCGCAGATCCGCGCCCTGCAGCGCGCGGGCGCGGAGGTCTGACCGCCGCGGCGGTCAGTTCGGGAGCAGCTGGCGCACCAGCGCCGGCAGGCGCGCCAGGTCGTCCTTGAGCAGGACGCCATCGGCGACCGGGAGCGTCTCGTCGCCGGCCAGCGCGCCGGTCATGAACACGAAGCGCGCGCCTGGCGCATGGGCCAGCACCAGCGCGTGCGCCTCGCGGCCCGAATAGCCGGGCAGGTTCACGTCGCAGACCACCAAGTGTGGATCGAACCCCGTCAGCGCCTCGCGCAGGGCGTCTTCGCGGTACAGCCTGCGGCACTCCACCAGCATGCCCGCCTCGCGCAGCGCCAGCTCGGTGAGCTCGGCGTCGTCATTGCTGTCGTCGACGATCAGTACGCGGATGGCAGCCATGGCGGTCAAGGGTCGCTGGGCGCCTCGTTGAGGACCGCCCAGAAGCGGCCAAGCGTCTTCACCGCCTCGAAGAACTGGTCCACGTCGACCGGCTTGACCACGTAGGCGTTGACGCCGAGGTCCCAGCTGCGCGCCAGGTCGTTCTCTTCGCGCGACGACGACAGGATGACCACCGGCAGGCGCTTGAGCGTCTCGTGCTCGCGCAGCTGGTTGAGCACCTCCAGGCCGTCCATGCGCGGCATCTTGATGTCGAGCAGCAGCACCGCCGGGTCGCCTTCCGGGCGGTTGGCGAACTTGCCGCGGCGGAACAGGTAGTCCAGCGCCTCCACGCCGTCCTCGACGTGCACGATGGGGTTGACGAGGTGCGCATCGCGCAGCGCGTCGATGGCCATCTCGGCATCGTGCGGACTGTCTTCGGCAAGGAGGATGGTGCGGATCGCGGTCATGTGTTGCTGGCTCCTTGGCGGGCGTCGGGGTTGGCAGGCAGGGTGAAGTGGAAGGTGGCGCCCTCGCCGGGCGCGGATTCCGCCCAGACCTGGCCATTGTGCCGGGTCACGACCCGCTTGACGCTGGCGAGGCCGATGCCGGTGCCGCTGAACTCGCTGGCGGCGTGCAGGCGCTGGAAGACGCCGAACAGCTTGCCGGCATAGGCCATGTCGAAGCCGGCGCCGTTGTCGCGCACCGAGAAATGGTGCAGGCCTTCGTCGCCGAGGCGGTGGTCGACGTCGATCACGGCCGGCTCGCTGCCCACGCTGTACTTGACCGCGTTGCCCAGCAGGTTGGTCCACAGCTGGCGCAGCATGTTGTCGTCGCCGATCACGATCGGCATGTGCGCGATCCGCCACTGCACGTGATGGCCCGGGTTGTCGATGCCGTTGTTGGCATCGAGCATCGCGCGGGTCTCCTCGACCATCGACTGCATGTCGACCGTCTGCAGCCGCAGCGCGCTGCGCCCGAGCCGCGAGTAAACGAGCAAGTCGTCGATCAGCGCCGACATGCGCTTGGCCGAGCCGCCGATGACGTCGAGGTAATGGCGGCCCTTGTCGTCGATGCCGTCGCCGAGGTGGCGCCCGAGCTTGTCGGCGAACCCGGCGATGTGGCGCAGCGGCGCGCGCAGGTCGTGCGACACCGAGTAGCTGAATGCCTCGAGCTCGCGGTTGACGTCGGACACCTGGTCCACCTTGCCCTCGAGCTGGCGGTTGAGCTCGCGGATGTGGCCTTCGCTGGCCTTCTGCGCGCTGATGTCGCTGGCCGTGACCAGCGCCAACACGTCGTCGCGGTCCGGAAGCTCCATGCTGCGCGCGTTGATCAGCATCACCCGCTCGACGCCATCGACGGTGCGCTGGCGACGCTCGAAGTCCCACAGCTCGCGTTGGCGCAGCAGCACGTCGCGCAGGCGTCGCAGCGTTTCCTCGTCGCGCCAGGCCTCGCCGGTCTCGCCCAGCGGCGTGCCGCGCACGTCGCCCTCGATTCCGAACAGCTCCGCGAACGCGGCGTTGTGCATCACCACGCGCAGTCCCGCGTCGACCAGCACGATCGGCTCGCGCACGGTGTCGAGGACCACGCTGGCCCTGGCGTCGGCGCGGCGCGACATCACTTCGGCGGTGGTGCGGCGGCTGGCGTCGCGGAGGGCCAGGGCCGCCAGGCCGAAGATCAGCAGCACCTGCGCGCCCAGCGACCCCCACGCCAGCACGCGGGCCTGGCGCTGGACGCGCGCGGCGACGGCGTTGCGTTCGGCGAGGATCTCGCGCTCGGTCTGGATCAGGGTGGAGATCGGCGCCTGCACGGGGAAGTTCTCGACCAGGCGCTCGATTTCACCCAGCCGCTCGGCGGGGGTCGCCGCCAGCACGCGATCGATCTGCACCAGGCGCTGCTCCAGGCTGGCGCGCAGCGCGCCCATGCGCACCTGCTGGCGGGGGTTGTCGCGGGTGAGCTCCTCCGCGTGGTCGAGCAGCGGGCCTACCTGGGACTCGCTGTAGGCGACCCGCTCGGCAAGGATCGGCGCTGTGGCGCCGGCGGCCTTCGCCAGGCCCGCGCCCTCGAGGTTGCGGATCGCCGCGGAGAGCATCTGCAGCGTGTTCTCCACCTCCAGCGTATGCACCACCATCGCCGCGGCCTCGGTCACGCGGCGGTCCGCCACCCGCTGCAGCAGGAACGGCACGAGGACGATCAGGAGCACGGTCAGCGCCAGCAACGGCAGGCGCCAGCGCGCGTGTTCGCGTTGCTGCAGGGAGGCTGGCATGTCGCCGGATGATGCTGGATGGCGGCGCGGCTGGCAAACCTGCGGCGGCGGGGGGGCTGGTAGAATCGGGGGCTATCGACCCACGAACCAGCACGGCCGATGCGCCGTGGCGGAGCACACAATGAACTGGCTGAACGACGTCCTGCACAACGATCCCGATCCCGCAGAGGCACGCGAGTGGATGGAGTCGCTCAAGGCGGTGATCGATGCGGACGGTCCGGAGCGTGCGCACCAGCTGCTGGAAGGCATGGTCGAGCTCGCGCGTCGCGCCGGCAGCCACCTGCCGTTCTCGCCGACCACGGAGTACATCAACACCATCCCGCCGCACCTCGAGCCGCACATCCCCGGCGACCAGACGCTCGAGTGGCGTATCCGCTCGATCGTGCGCTGGAACGCGATGGCGATGGTGGTGCGCGCCAACCGCAAGCCCGGTGACCTCGGCGGCCACATCGCCAGCTTCGCCTCGGGCGCCACCCTGTATGACGTCGGCTTCAACCACTTCTGGCGCGCGCCGTCCGCCGACCATCCCGGCGACCTGCTCTACATCCAGGGCCACAGCTCGCCGGGCGTGTACGCGCGCGCATTCCTGGAGGGCCGGATCAGCGAGTCGCAGCTCGACAACTTCCGCATGGAGGTCGACGGCCGCGGCATTTCGTCCTATCCGCACCCGTGGCTGATGCCCGACTTCTGGCAGACGCCGACGGTGTCGATGGGCCTTGGTCCGATCGCCGCCATCTACCAGGCGCGCAACTGGAAGTACCTCGAGGCCCGCGGCCTGATGCCGAAATCCGACCGCAAGGTCTGGTGCTTCCTCGGCGACGGTGAAACCGACGAGCCGGAGAGCCTGGGCGCGATCTCGATCGCCGGGCGCGAGGGCCTGGACAACCTGGTGTTCGTGGTCAACTGCAACCTGCAGCGCCTCGACGGCCCGGTGCGCGGCAACGGCAAGATCATCCAGGAGCTGGAAGGAAACTTCCGCGGCGCGGGCTGGAACGTGGTCAAGGCCATCTGGGGCAGCTACTGGGATCCGCTCCTGGCACGCGACGGCCAGGGCATCCTGCGCAAGCTGATGATGGAAACCGTCGACGGCGAGTACCAGAACTGCAAGGCGTTCGGCGGCAAGTACACGCGCGACAATTTCTTCGGCAAGTATCCGGAAACCGCGGCGATGGTCGCCAGCCTGTCCGATGACGACATCTGGCGCCTCAACCGCGGCGGCCACGACCCGCACAAGGTGTACGCGGCCTACCGCAACGCGGTGGAGACCAAGGGCCAGCCCACGGTGATCCTGGCCAAGACGGTCAAGGGCTACGGCATGGGCAGCGCCGGCGAGGCGCTCAACCCCACCCACCAGACCAAGAAGCTCGATGACGACGCCGTGCGCGCGTTCCGCGACCGCTTCAAGATCCCGGTGGGCGACGACCAGCTGAAGGACGGCGCGGTGCCGTTCTACCACCCCGGCGAAAAGTCCGAGGAAGTGCAGTACATGCTCGAGCGCCGCGCCGCGCTCGGCGGCCACCTGCCGCAGCGCCGCCGCAAGAGCACGCAGACGCTGGTGGCGCCGAAGGTCGAGGTGTTCGAGCGCCTGCTCAAGGACACCGGCGAGCGCGAGATCAGCACCACCATGGCCTTCGTGCAGTCACTGGCGATCATCCTGCGCGACAAGGAAGTCGGCCCGCGGGTCGTGCCCATCGTCTGCGACGAGGCGCGCACCTTCGGCATGGAAGGCCTGTTCCGCCAGATCGGCATCTACGCGCCGGACGGGCAGAAGTACAAGCCGGTCGACCGCGACCAGCTGATGTACTACCGCGAGGACGCCACCGGGCAGGTGCTGCAGGAAGGCATCTCCGAGGCCGGTGCGTTCGCATCGTGGATGGCGTCGGCGACCAGCTACAGCACCAACGACCTGCCGATGCTGCCGTTCTACATCTACTACTCGATGTTCGGCTTCCAGCGCATCGGCGATGCCGCCTGGCAGGCCGCGGACATGCGCGCGCGGGGCTTCCTGCTGGGTGCCACCGCCGGGCGCACCACGCTCAACGGCGAAGGCCTGCAGCACGAGGACGGCCACAGCCACCTGCTGGCGGGCGCCATCCCCAACTGCCGCGCCTACGACCCGACGTTCGCCGGCGAGGTGGCGGTGATCCTGCAGCGCGGCATGCAGCGCATGCTCGACGAGCAGCAGGACGAGTACTGGTACCTCACCCTGATGAACGAGAACTACGCCCATCCGGCGCTGCCCGAAGGTGCGGCCGAGGGCGTGATCCGCGGCATGTACCTGCTGAAGGATGCCGGCAAGGCGAAGAAGGGCGAGCTGCGCGTGCAGCTGCTGGGCTCGGGCACCATCCTGCGCGAGGCGATCGCCGCGGCGGAGCTGCTGGACAAGGACTTCGGCGTCACCGCCGACATCTGGTCCTGCCCGAGCTTTACCGAACTGCGTCGTGACGGTTTCGACGTCGAGCGCTGGAACCGGCTCAATCCGGAAGCCAAGGTGCCGCGCAAGGCGTATGTCACCACGCTGCTCGAGGGCCGCCAGGGCCCGGCGATCGCCGCGACCGACTACGTGCGTGCGTTCCCCGACCAGATCCGCGCCTTCGTGCCGATGCACTACACGGTGCTGGGTACCGACGGCTTCGGCCGCTCGGACACGCGCGCCAACCTGCGCCGGCACTTCGAGGTCGACCGCTTCCACATCGCCCATGCCGCGATCGCTGCGTTGGCGGCGGAAGGCAAGATGACCCCGAAGGACGTTTCACGCGCGATCAAGCAGTACAAGATCGCCGTGGACACGCCGAACCCGCTGCTGGCCTGACGGCCCGCGCGGCCACCGCCGGCCGCGCGCTCCCTGGGCACGGACCGGTTCCAGAAACAGGAAGGCGCGCCGAGGCGCGCCTTCCTGCTTTCCATGGGGCAGGGCGGGCGTCCTGCCCGCCCGCCCTGGTCCCGCTTATTCCGCCAGCTTGGCGCCGTCGACGCTCCACCGGGTCTCGGCCTGGCGCGCGGATCCCGCGGCCTCCGTGCCGTTCTGCGCGCAGGCGATCCAGAAAGTGACGTTCTGCGGCGTGACGTTGCGGACGTTTGTGGCGATCACCACCCATTCGCGCGCCGTAGCGCCGACGCCGCTGGTATTGACGTAGACACCGTCGACGTTCGAGAGATTGAAGTTCGAGTGCCCGTGGTTGTTGACGTACATGCCGCCATTGAAGGCGATCTCGTTGCTGGCGCACTGCGCAACGCCACGGCGCAGCTCGCGCGCGGGGATGTTGATCGGGCTGGTGACGAACCGCATGTTCGACAGGCCGGAGGCACCGACCGGACCCTGCGGACCCATCGGGCCCGCCTCACCGGCCGCGCCGGTGGCACCCGGAAGTCCCTGCGCGCCGTCAGCACCGGTTGCACCGGTCGCCCCGGTCGCCCCGTCCTGGCCGGGCAGGCCGCGCTCGCCCTGCGGACCAATCGCACCAGTCGCACCGGTTGCACCAGTCGCACCGTCGAGGCCGCGCTCGCCCTGCGGACCGGCGGCACCGTCCAGGCCGCGTTCGCCCTGCGGACCGGCGGCACCGTCCAGACCGCGTTCGCCCTGCGGGCCGGCGATGCCTGCGGCGCCCTGCGCACCGGTTGCACCAGTCGCACCGTCGAGTCCGCGCTCGCCCTGAGGACCGGCGATACCCGCGACACCCTGCGGGCCGGGCGCACCGTCCAGTCCACGTTCGCCCTGCGGACCGGCGGCACCGGTTGCACCGTCCAGGCCGCGCTCGCCCTGCGGACCGGCGGCACCGTCCAGACCGCGTTCGCCCTGCGGGCCGGCGATGCCTGCGGCGCCCTGCGCACCGGTTGCACCAGTCGCACCGTCGAGTCCGCGCTCGCCCTGAGGACCGGCGATACCCGCGACACCCTGCGGGCCGGGCGCACCGTCCAGTCCACGTTCGCCCTGCGGACCGGCGGCACCGGTTGCACCGTCCAGGCCGCGCTCGCCCTGCGGACCGGCGGCACCGTCCAGACCGCGTTCGCCCTGCGGGCCGGCGATGCCTGCGGCGCCCTGCGCACCGGTTGCACCAGTCGCACCGTCGAGTCCGCGCTCGCCCTGAGGACCGGCGATACCCGCGACACCCTGCGGGCCGGGCGCACCGTCCTGACCGCGCTCGCCCTGCGCACCGGTCGAACCGGTCGCGCCGTCCAGGCCGCGCTCGCCCTGCGGACCGGCGATGCCTGCGACACCCTGAGGACCGGTCGCGCCGTCCGCGCCGCGCTCGCCCTGCGCACCGGTGGCACCGGGCGCTCCGGCCGCACCGTCGAGGCCGCGCTCGCCCTGAGGACCGGCGATACCTGCGACACCCTGCGGGCCGGTCGCACCGTCCAGACCGCGCTCGCCCTGCGCACCGGTTGCACCAGTCGCACCGTCAAGGCCGCGCTCGCCCTGAGGACCGGCGATACCTGCGACACCCTGCGGGCCGATCGCACCATCCAGACCGCGCTCGCCCTGCGCACCGGTCGCTCCGGTCGGTCCGGTCGCACCGTCGAGGCCGCGCTCGCCCTGAGGACCGGCGATACCCGCGACACCCTGCGGGCCGGTCGCGCCGTCCAGGCCGCGCTCGCCCTGCGCACCGGTTGCTCCGGTCGCGCCGTCCAGACCACGTTCGCCCTGCGGACCAGTCGCACCGGTTGCACCAGTCGCACCGTCCAGGCCGCGCTCGCCCTGAGGGCCGGCGATACCTGCGACACCCTGCGGGCCGGTCGCGCCGTCCAGGCCGCGCTCGCCCTGCGCACCGGCTGCTCCGGACGCGCCGTCCTGGCCGCGCTCGCCCTGCGCGCCTGCAGCTCCGGCCGCACCCTGCGGGCCTGTCGCGCCGGTGGCGCCGGCAGCGCCCTGGGCGCCGGCCGGACCGCGTGCGCCGTCCTGGCCGGTCGCGCCCCGCGGGCCGACGGCACCGATGGTCAGGCCGTAGTCGGACTGGGTGACACCGTTGTTGTTGAAGTGCTCGATGGTCAGCATGTAGTCGCCGGCGGGCGGCAGGCCACCGGGCAGGGTGCAGGTCATCATCGTCAGCCTGTCCGGACCGCGCGAGCGCATGCAGTGGCGGGTGATGTCGCCCACATCACCGAGGGTGATGCGCGACCGCGCCACCGATTGCTGCAGGTTCTCGCCGAGCACCACGAAGGCGTCCAGGTCGTCCATCACCACCACGGACACGATCCGCGGATCCTGCGCCAGGGCGGTGGTCGAGGCCAAGGCCAGCGTGATGGCCCCTGCCAGCGCCTTGCGGTTTCGAATGATGTTCATCCAGCTGCTCCCCTTTGGTCATCGCGCCCCGGGCCCCCGCCCGACGCATCGCGAAAGTGCAAAGCAATTGGCATGCCAAGTGTGACCATGTGCTCACTTGCGGCCGGCTGGCCTCGCTTTCCCGGCTTAGGCGTTAGCTTGGCCATCCAGCACGCAGGGCGGGCCAGCGGTCAAATGGATGAACTCTCGATCGTCATCGCCCGCGAGCCGGGGGCGACGGTGCGCACCCATGTGCGCGGCCCGGCGTCATTGGCGGCCACCATGGCCTATTGGCGCGCCATCGTCGCCGAGGTCGCCCGCGAACCCGCGCGCCACCTGATGCTCGTCGACGAGTTGCGCGGCCCCGCGCTGACCGCGCAGGACTGGCAGTCGCTGGTGGCCATGCTGGTGGGCAGCGGGCTGGAAGGCATGCGCATCGCGCACGTCAAGCCGAATGGCCTGGACCAGATCGAGCACTGCGAACTGTCGGCCACCCAGGCCGGGTTCCAGGCGCGCGTGTTCTCCGACGAACGCATCGCCGGTCTCTGGCTGCGCTACGGAAGTCCGCCGGAGGACTGAGCCACCGGCGGCGCGGGTCAAGCGTCGGCGGGCCGCATGCTGCCGGATTCGACCAGCCGCTGGTGCCACGACAGCGCTTCGCCAAGCAGGTGCGGCGTGTGCTTGCCGAAACTGTCGCGGCAGGCGCGGTCGAAGTAGTCCTGCAGCATCGGCCGGTAGTCCGGGTGCGCGCAGCGCTCGATGACCAGGCGCGCGCGCTGCTTGGGCGACAGTCCGCGCAGGTCGGCCAGGCCCTGCTCGGTGACCACCACCATGGTGTCGTGCTCGGTGTGGTCGACGTGGCTGACCATCGGCACGATGCTGGAAATGCGCCCGTCCTTCGCGGTGCTGGCCGACATGAACA
Source organism: Luteimonas sp. MC1828 (assembly GCF_016461615.1). Taxonomy (NCBI): domain Bacteria; kingdom Pseudomonadati; phylum Pseudomonadota; class Gammaproteobacteria; order Lysobacterales; family Lysobacteraceae; genus Luteimonas; species Luteimonas sp. MC1828. Next base: position 1,854,095 of record NZ_JAEMNY010000001.1, on the reverse strand, counting down.
CCGACAGGTAGGCGTTGCGCGCGAAGTCGCCGCTGCCGCCGATGCCGTTCATGATCCGCGTGCCGGCGACGTGCGTGGAGTTGACGTTGCCGTAGAGGTCCGCCTCGAGCATGCCGTTCATGGCGATGCAGCCGAGCCGACGGATCAGCTCGGGATGGTTGGACATCTCCTGCGGCCGCAGCACGATGTGCTTGCGGTAGAAGTCGACGTTGCGCTTGAACTCCTCGGTGCCCGCCGGGCTGAGCGAGAACGAGGTCGCCGACACCATCGACAGCACGCCTTCGCTGACCAGTTCGAGCATGCCGTCCTGGACCACTTCGGTGAACGCCGACAGGCCCTTGTAGCCGCCCTTGGCCAGCGCCGAGAGCACCGCGTTGGTGACGTTGCCGATGCCCGACTGCAGCGGCAGAAGGTGGTCGGTCAGGCGGCCGCGACTGATCTCGTGGGCGAAGAACTCCAGCAGGTGGCCGGCGATCCGTTCCGATGCCTCGTCCGGTGGCGCGAACGCGCCGATGCGATCGGGTGCATCGGTCTCCACCACGGCCACGACCTTGTCCAGGTCGACGCGCAGCCAGGGCTCGCCGATGCGGTCGCCGGGTGCCACCAGCGGGATCGGCTTGCGGTCGGGCGGCAGCGCCGTGCCGTAATAGATGTCGTGCATGCCGTCCATCTCGGACGGCTGCCAGCGGTTGACCTCGATGATCACCTTGTCGGCGAGGTCGAGCCAGGTCTTGTTGTTGCCGACCGAGGACGAGGGCACCAACGTGCCGTCGGCGTTGATCGCGGTGACCTCGATCACGGCGATGTCGATGTCGCCGAAGAATCCGAACCAGGCGTGCTGCGCGACATGGCTGAGATGGATGTCGATGTAGTCGAGGCTGCCGTCGTTGATCTGCCCGCGCACGACCGGATCGGACTGGAACGGCAGGCGCATCTCGATGCCGTCGACCTTGGCCAGCGCGCCGTCGAGTTCCGGTGCGGTCGACGCGCCGGTCAGGACCTTGATCCGGAAGCGCCCGCCGGCGGCATTGGCGCGCTCGATCTGCGCAGCCAGGGCCAGCGGCACAGCCTTTGGATAGCCCGCGCCGGTGAAGCCGCTCATCGCCACGGTCATGCCCGGCTGGATCATCGCGGCGGCCTCGTCGGCCGACTTCAGGCGTTCACGCAGCGCGGGGTTGAGGATACGGTCGGTCACAGCGGCGGGGCTCCTGGCGGCGCGCACACACGCGCAATCGCCATTCTACCGGCGACGTCGCGCAAGCCTCGGGTCCGGGTGGAAAGCAGCGTTGCCGATGAACGCATCCATACCGGTGGCGGCCGCCTTCATCGGTGATTCGCATCGTGCCGCCAATACTCGGCCCCCCTCACAGGAGCAACCCATGAACAGACTGACTACGCTCGGTATCTCGCTTGCGTTCGCTTTCGGTGCAGGCCAGGTGGCCGCGGCCGACGACACGATGACCGCGCCGCAGGTGCGCGCGGCGCTCGAGGCCCAGGGTTACACCAAGGTCAACGACGTCAAGTTCGACGATGGAATGTGGAAGGCCGATGCGCGCAGCGCCGACGGCCAGCGTGTCGAGCTGCGCATCGATCCGGCCACCGGCAAGGTGTTCCCGGAAGACAGCGTGGCCACGCTCAGCGAAGACGACGTGCGCGCCAAGCTGGCCGTGGCTGGGTACGGCAACGTGCACGATGTCGAGTTCGACGACGGCGTGTGGACGGCGGAGGCCGAGGACGCCCGCGGCAAGGACCTCAAGCTGACCCTCGATCCGGCCACCGGCGAGGTGGTCGGCAAGGCCCGGGACTGATCGGCCGCGGGGCGCCTTGGCGTCCCGCGACACCCGGCTCAGGCTTCGTCGCGGAAGTAGGGCTCGACCTTGCCGTTGATCTTCATGGTCATCGGGTTGCCGCGGCGGTCCAGCGCGCGGCCCACGGCAACGCGGATCCAGCCCTCGCTGACGCAGTATTCCTCGACGTTGGTGCGCTCTTCGCCGTTGAAGCGGATGCCGACGCCGCGCTGCATGGCGGCATCGTCGTGGTGCGCGCTGCGCGGGTCGTTGCTGAGGCGGTCCGGCGGGGTGTCGGTCATGGCGTGGCGGTCCTGGTGCGATGGTGCGCGCGGCAGTCCCGCGCGGCGGCAAAGGATACGCGGCGCGGGCGGGCCCTGCAGCCGGCCCGCGATGTTCAGTCGGCGATGACGCGCTCGCCGCGGCCGAGGATGTCGGGCAGCAGCTCGCCGCGCGGCGTGAACTGCAGGGATACCGAATTCAGGCAATGGCGCTCGCCCGTGGGTGGCGGGCCGTCCGGAAACACGTGCCCCAGGTGGCTTCCGCAGCGCGCGCAGACTTCTTCGATGCGCACCATGCCGTGACTGCTGTCGCGGATGTAGCGGATGTGCGTGGGATCGTAGGGCGCGAAGAAGCTGGGCCACCCGGTGCCGGAATCGAACTTGGCATCGGAGCGGAACAGCGGCAGGCCGCAGAAGCCGCAGCAGTACGTGCCATCGCGCTTGTTGTCGAGGAACGCGCCGCAGAACGGTGCTTCCGTGCCGTGCGCCAGCATCACGCGGCGCGAGTCGTCGTCGAGCGTGCGGCTGATGGCGTTGCGCGCGTCGTCGCTGGGCGGGGTGAGGTCGAACGTGGTCATGGCCTGCTCCGGGGGATGGTGTGCATTCAATCGGGTTTGCGCCGGCCCTGCGCGCGCGCGTTGGCGATGACCTGGCGCAGGCGCGCGCGGTCGTGGTGGCGCGAGATCGGCACGGCGCCGCGTGCGATGGCGAGTTCGCGGAGTTCCGCGGTGACGTCGTAGTGCGCGCCGCTGGTCTTGTCCTGGAACGCGTGGCGCGGCATGCCGAGGCCGTCGGCGAAGGCATGCAGCTCCGCCAGCGTGTCGGCCATCAGGTGCGCCCAGCGCCGGCCGCGCCAGAGCGTGACCGCGTCATCCACGTACACCGCCACTGCTTCGCGTCTCAGCGCCGCGGTGCGCGCAGCTCGTTGCGCACCCAGCGCTCGAGCAGGCGCTTCTCGTGTCGCAGCGCGTCGGTGTACAGCGGAATGCCGACCGACGAGCTCAGGAATCCGAGGTCGGTCAGCCGGCGTTCGCCCTCGGCAAGCACCTGGCCGCCGGCATCGTGGAGGGTGAAGCGCAGCGCGATGCTCGGCGGGTACAGGTCGCGCACCACGCGCACGTCTGCCAGGCGGTGCATCGCCGGCTCGTAGTCGCCCGCGCGGTCGATGTCGGTGATCACCACGTCCAGCCGCTCGCCGTCGGCGAGCGCCGCGGCGGATGTCGTGCGCAGGTACCCGGCGAGGTCGCGGACCCAATCGCCGCGCACGGCTTCGAAGCGGTTGCGGCTGTAGCGGATCTCGGTGAACTGCTCCGGATCGGTCCATGCCACGGCAACCGGGCCCTCCGCTTCCAGGGCGCGCGGATAGTCGGCGTCGGTCACGTTGGTCGAGCGGGCTTCGGCGTGGCTCGCGAACAGGGTGGCGAGCACGAGGACGATGATCCTTGCGAGCGTGGCCATGGCAGGCTCCGTCGAATGTCTGCAGGCATTCTGCGCGCGCGCAATGGCCGCGGCAAACCCGATGGAATGCGTCGAGTCGTGGCGTTTCCGGGCGTTCATGTGCGGCGCCTTGTGCAGCCGGTCAAGCGGCTGCACCTTGTCCTCATGCCAGTCCTCTCGCGCCGCCACCTCCATCCACCGCCCGCGCGCCTGCCCGGCATGCTGCTTGCGCTGCTGCTCGCGGCCGCGCCGCTGGCACACGCCCAGGACCTGCTGGCGCGCATGTCGGCCGCGGCGCCCGGGCTCGACCGCAAGGTCCTGGCGCTTGCACTGGAGGCGCGCGACTGCGCGCGCGCGACGGGAGTCGCGGGCTCCGGCGCCGATCGCCTCGCGGTCATCGACTACACGCTGCCGTCGACTGAAAAGCGGCTCTGGATATTCGACCTTGACCGGGGGGCGCTGCTGCACGCCGAGCACGTGGCACATGGCCGCGGCAGCGGCGACAACATGGCGACGCGCTTCTCCAATGTCGAAGGCAGCTACCAGTCGAGCCTGGGCCTGTTCGCCACCGCCGAGACCTACATGGGGGAGAACGGCTATTCGCTGCGCATGGACGGGCTCGAACCCGGCATCAACGATGCCGCGCGCGAGCGGTTGCTGGTGATGCATGGCGCCGACTATGTAGATCCAGCACAGGCCCGCAGGCAGGGCCGCTTGGGGCGCAGCTGGGGCTGTCCGGCGGTGCGTGCCGGGGTCGCGCGCGCGGTGATCGACGACCTGCGCGACGGCCAGCTGGTGTTCGCATACGCCCGCGACGCGTCCTGGTTGAACGGGTCGCGATTCCTGCATTGCCCCCGGGCTGAACGAAAGGCGCGCGCAGCGCGCTGATTTCACGCGGCATCGCCGACGGCTCGCGCAGCATCGCCGGACCCTGCACACCAAGGATGTCCGCATGACTCCAGCGAAGCCGCTTGCCCTCGCGCTGTGCGCGATCCTCTTCAGCGCGTCGCCGCTTGCCGGCGCGCAGGAGCCGGCGCTGCCCCCGGGCGCGACGCCGGTCGTGCCCGCCGCCGCCAAGGTCCCGGATGCGACCGTCCAGCCGCAGGCAGCCGGCGCCGACCATCCCGCCAACGTCGCCACGACCACGACGGGCAACGACGCGATGCTGCGCGCGCAGGTGCTTCTCGATCGGGCGCATTTCTCGCCGGGCGAGATCGATGGCCGCGGGGGTTCGAATACACGGCGCGCGATCGCCGCGTTCCAGCGCAGCCGCGACCTCGAGGCGAGTGGTGCGCTTGACGACGCGACGTGGCAGGCGCTGAACGCCGATGCGGCACCGGTGCTCATCGAGCATGCGATCGTGGCCGCCGACGTCGCCGGTCCGTTCCGCAAGCTGCCCACCGACATGATGGAGAAGTCGAAGCTCGACACGCTGGGCTTCGAGAGCGCCGCCGAGGCCCTGGGTGAGAAGTTCCACGCCAGCCCCACGCTGTTGCAGCGCCTCAATCCCGGCAAGGACCTGGCCGCGGCAGGCACGCGCATCGTGGTGCCGAACGTGTCCGGCGCCGCGCCGCTGCCGGAGATCGCCAAGGTGGTGGTCGACAAGTCCGATTCCGTGGTGCAGCTGGTGGCGGCCGACGGCAAGGTGGTGGCGCAATTCCCGGCCTCGACCGGCAGCAAGCACGACCCGCTGCCGATCGGCGAGTGGGCGATCAAGGGCGTCGCGCGCGACCCGACGTTCCACTACAACCCGGAGCTGTTCTGGGATGCCGATCCCGCTCACGCCAAGGCGACGCTGCAGCCGGGTCCCAACAACCCGGTCGGCGTGGCCTGGGTCGATCTGTCGAAGGAGCACTACGGCATCCATGGCACGCCGGTGCCGGCCAATGTCGGCAAGACCGATTCGCACGGCTGCATCCGCCTGAGCAACTGGAACGTGCTGACGCTGGCCGCCGCGGTGAAGCCGGGCCTTGCGGCGATCCTGCAGGAATAGTCCATGAAATACGTCGCCATGGTCCTTGCCGGCCTGCTGCTGGCGGCGCTCGTGCACCTGGCGGGGATGTCGCGCGCCGAACGCGCGCGGATCCTGCGGATCACGCCGGCGCCGGCGGTCGCGGCCGCGGATCCCGCGATGCCGGACGCCGTGCCCGGCGGGCGTGCTGTCCGCCCGGTCTCGACGTCGCGACCGACGCCAGCGCCCGCGCCGACGCTGCCCGTCGACACCGGCGCCGAACCGCGCGTCGCCGCTCCGGAGCCCTTGCCATCGGGGCTCGTGGTGCCGGTGCAGGGCGTGACGCCCGCACAGCTGTCGCCGACGTTCGAGGATGCGCGCAGCGAAGGCCGGGTGCACGAGGCGATCGACATCATGGCGCCTACCGGTACGCCGGTGCTGGCGGTGGCCGATGGCCATGTCGAGAAGCTGTTCGACAGCAGGCAGGGCGGGCTGACCATCTACCAGTTCGAGCCCGGTGGCCGCTATGCGTACTACTACGCGCACCTGGACCGCTACGCGCCGGGGCTGGCCGAGAAGCAACAGGTGCGCCAGGGCCAGGTCATCGGTTACGTCGGCAGCACCGGCAACGCCGATCCTGCGGGGCCGCACCTGCACTTTGCGATCTTCGTGCTCGGACCGGAGAAGCAGTGGTGGAAGGGCACCGCCATCGACCCCTTCCCGGTGTTCACCGGCAAGAGGCCCTGACGCCCGCCGCGGGGCCCCTCAGCGCAGCAGTGGCGCCAGCGCGGGCCAGACATGGTCGCGGATGGCGGGCTGCGCCTCGGCGACCGGGTGCAGGTTGTCGTCCATGAAGTTGCCGCGGTCGGCGGCGATGGGTTCGAGCAGGAACGGCAGCAGCGGGATGTCGAAGAAGGTGGCGAGATCACGGTAGGTGCGCTCGAAGCCCTGCGTGTATTCAGGGCCGAGGTTGGGCGGCATGCGCATGCCGACCAGCAGCACGCGCGCGCCGACGTGCTCCGAGGCGCCGATCATGCGCGCCAGGTTGTGCTTGAGCTCCGCCAGCGGCAGCCCGCGCAGCGCGTCGTTGGCGCCGAGCGCGATCACCACCACCGCCGGCTGTTGGCGCACCACTTCGCGGGCAATGCGCGACGACCCCCCGGCGCTGGTCTCGCCGCTGATGCTGGCGTTGACCACGCGCCAGCCGGGGCGCTCAGCGGAAATGCGCTGCGCCAGCAGCTCCACCCAGCCCTGGTCGGCGCGCAGGCCGTAGGCGGCCGACAGCGAGTCGCCCATCACCAGCACCGTGCGCGCCGGCGCATCGTCGCGCGCGTCGTCGGGCGCGGTGGCCGCCGGCCGGCCCTGCGCCTGGGCGACGCCTGCCAGGAGCAGGATGCACAAACCCAACGCCATTTGGACCTGGCGGCACATCGCCCAATATCCTGTCGCCATCCATTCCTCCGATCCGGCTGCCCGCGGCGCGCCACGCGCCCCGGCCGGACATCATGCCCCCACGAAGGTCCTCCATCCATGCCCGATTCCACCGTAACCCCGTCCGCCGCGCTGCCTGCGCTCTCAGCCACGCACCTTGGCAAGCGCGTCATGCTGCCGGCCGGCGAACTGGTGATCCTCGACGGCGTCGGCTTCGAGATCGCCGCCGGCGACAGCGTGGCGATCGTTGGCGCGTCGGGCTCGGGCAAGAGCACGCTGCTGTCGCTGCTGGCCGGGCTCGACACGCCCAGCAGCGGCGATGTGCGGATCGACGGCGCGCCGCTGTCGACCCTCGACGAGGACGGGCGCGCAAAGGTGCGTGGCGCCAAGGTCGGCTTCGTGTTCCAGAATTTCCAGCTGCTGCCGTCACTCACCGCCCTGGAAAACGTGATGCTGCCGCTGGAGCTGCGCGGCGACGGCGACGTGGAAGGCCCGGCGCGCGAGATCCTGCTGCGCGTCGGCCTGGGTGAGCGCCTGGGCCACTACCCGCGGCAGCTGTCGGGCGGCGAGCAGCAGCGCGTGGCGGTGGCGCGCGCGTTCGTCACCCGGCCGTCGCTGCTGTTCGCCGACGAGCCCACCGGCAACCTGGACACGCGCACCGGGCAGGCGATCATCGAGCTGCTGTTCGCGCTCAACGCCGACCTCGGCACCACGCTGGTGCTGGTGACCCATGACGAGCACCTCGCGCACCGCTGCCGGCGCACGCTGCGCCTCGACAGCGGCCGCCTGGTCGCCGACGACGCGCGCGCCGCGGCATGAGGGCGCTCGCGCTCGCCATGCGGCAGCTGCGCCGCGACCTCGCCTCCGGCGACATCCGCATCCTGCTGGCGGCGCTGGTACTGGCAGTCGTCGCAGTGACCGCGGTCGGCTTCGTCACCGACCGCGCCGCGCGTGCGCTGGCGATCGAAGCCAACCGCCTGCTCGGCGGCGACGCCGTGCTGCGCGGCGACGCGCCGATCACGGGACCGCTGCGCGAGGCCGCGCGCGCGCCCGGCCTGCGCCATGCCGACACCGTCGGGCTCGACACCATGATCCGCGTCGGCGAGGGCGACGCCGCGCAGCTGAAGCTTGGCGAGCTGCGCGCGCTGGGCGCGGGCTTCCCGCTGCGCGGCAGCTTCCGCATCGCGGGTGCCGACGGCATCGAGCGCGACGCGACCGGCGTGCCCGCGCCGGGCACCTTGTGGATGGGCCGCGCCGGCGCGGAAACGCTCGGCGCAGGTATCGGCGACGAAGTCGGCATCGGCGAATCGCGGCTGCGGCTGGCGGCGATCGTGGTGCAGGAGCCGGACGCGGCACTCGATTACTTCAACGTCGCGCCGCGGGTGTTCCTCAACCTCGACGACCTCGGCGCCACCGGACTGGTGCAGGAAGGCAGCCGCATCCGCTATCGCCTGGTGGTGGCCGGCGACGCGGCGGCCGTGGACCGGTTCACCAGCGCTGCGAACGATGGCCTGCAGCGCGGCCAGCGCCTGGAAACGGCGGCGGATGCGCGCCCGGAAGTGCGTTCCGCGCTCGACCGGGCGGGGCGCTTCCTTGGCCTCGCCGCACTGGTGTCGGTGGTGCTGGCGGCGGTGGCGGTGGCCATGGCCGCGCGCCGGCACAGCGCCCGCCACCTGCAGGGCGCAGCGGTGATGCGCTGCCTGGGCGCGAGCCAGCGCACGCTGGTGGTGATCCATGTCGGCGAACTGATGCTGCTGGGGCTGTTGGCCTGTGCGGTCGGGATCGCGATCGCCTACGGGCTGCAGTGGGCGATCGGCGCCTGGCTGGCGGGTCTGCTTGGCATCGGCATCCCGCCGGCCGGCCCGCTGCCGGCGTTGCAGGGCATGGGCGTGGGCATGGTGGTGCTGCTGGCGTTCGCGGCGCCGCCGGTGCTGGCGCTGCGCCGCGTGCCCGCGCTGCGCGTGCTGCGCCGCGACCTGGATGCCACCGAGCCCAGTGCCTGGCTGGTGACGCTGGCCGGGCTGGGCGGCATGGCGGCGCTGCTGTGGTGGCAGGCCGGCTCGGCCACGCTCGGCCTGGCGATGCTGGCGGGCATTGCCGTGACCCTGCTGGTGCTGGCCACGCTCGCTTGGCTGCTGATCCTGGTCGTGCGCCGGCTGCGCACGCGCCTGCGCGGCAGCCTGCGCTATGGCCTGGCCAACGTCAGCCGCCGCGCCGGCACCAGCATCGCGCAGGTCTCGGCGCTCGGCCTCGGCCTGATGGCGCTGCTGCTGCTGACCTTCGTGCGCACCGACCTGCTCGACCGCTGGCGCGTGTCGCTGGCCGAGGACGCGCCCAACCGCTTCGTGATCAACGTGCAGCAGGAGCAGATGCCGGGTGTGCGCGCGCTGCTGGCGGAACAGGGGCTCGGCGAGCCGGTGCTGTATCCGATGGTCCGTGGCCGCCTGGCCACGCGCAACGGAGAGGCGGTCGACACCGCCGACATCGCGGCGTCCGCCGACGACGCCGAAGACGGGCGGCGCGCGCAGCGCCGCGCGGAACGCGAGTTCAACCTGTCCACCACGTCCGTGCTGGGCGACGACAACCGCGTCACCGCGGGACGCTTCTGGGGCGCGGCGCCGCTGGCCGCCACCGAACTGTCTGTGGAAGAGGGCTTTGCCGAATCACTGGGCTGGCAGCTTGGCGACCGTATCGCGTTCGACATCGCAGGGCGCCGGATGGAGGGCACCGTCACTTCGCTGCGCAGCGTGGACTGGGAAAGCTTCAAGCCGAATTTCTTCGTGCTCGCCTCGCCCGGCGCACTCGACACCTACCCGGCCAGCTGGATCACCGCGGTCGGCGTGCCGCGCGGCGACACCGCGTTCACCCGCGCACTGGTCGGCAAGTACCCGAACGTCTCGGTGATCGATGTCGACGCGGTGCTCGACCAGGTGCGCGCCACCGCCGACCAGGTGTCGACGGTGGTGGAGGTGGTGTTCTGGTTTGCACTTGCAGCTGGCGTGCTGGTGCTGCTGGCGGCCATCAGCGCCAGCCAGGACGAGCGCCTGCTGGAGGGCGGGGTGATGCGCGTGCTCGGCGCCAGCCGTTGGCAGCTGCGCCTGGCGCAGGCCTCGGAGTTCGCCGCCATCGGCCTGATTTCCGGGGTGGTGGCGGCGATCGCCGCGTCGGTGCTGGCCGGGGTGATCGCCAAGCGCGTGTTCGACCTGCCGTGGCAGCCGGACCTGGCGATGGTGGCGATCGGCGCGGCGGTCGGCGTGGCGGCGGCGCTGGTGGCCGGGCTGTTCGCCACGCGCCGGGTGCTGGATGCACCCCCGGCGGTGACCCTGCGCGAACTGCAGGGCTGAAGGGGCTGGAGGCCGGGGCCGTGTGGCCGTGTGGCCGCGGACCCGCGCTCAGCCGACGCGCTTGGCGATGAAGTATGCCGCCAGGTTGCCGAGGCCGGTGGCGCCCAGCAGCACGGCGAACGCGCCGGGCGTGGCTTCGCGCCAGCCCATCGCCTCGATGACCGCGAAGCCGATGGCCAGCAGCACCAGCACCGTGCCCCAGCGCAGCGAGGCCTGGCGGCGGCGCGCCTCCTCGCCTTCGAGGATCGAGCGCGCCATGGCTTCCGAGCCGTTGCTGGCGACCATCTCCCGCCGCGTGCGGGCGTCGACGACGGCCTTGATCGACAGGTAGATGCAGGCGAAGAGCACGATCGGGATGAAGACTTCAAAGTTCATGGCAGGGTCCCTGGGTTGGTGATGCCGCGCGGATCGGCGGCTTGCTGGAGTGGATACGGGGGCCGCGCCGCCGGTTGCAGCTGGATCACTGCGCGAGCGCTTGCAACCGCGGGCCTGCCAGGCGTATCCCGTGCACATGGATCCCGTGTTCACCGCTGGCCGCGCCGACTTGGCGCCAGATGACGCGTGCGGCGACGACGCCGCGCGCGTCGCCGCCGTGCTCGCAGGCACGCCCGGTGCGTTCGAAGCATTGGTGCGCGACTACCAGCGGCTGGCGTGGCACGTGGTGCAGCGCATGGTGCGGCACCCGGAGGACACCCGCGAGCTGTGTCAGGAGGTGTTCCTGCGCGTGCACCGCTACCTGCCGCAGTACCGCGCGGACGCGCCGCTGAAGGCATGGATCGCGCAGGTGGCGTACTCGGTGGCCAAGCGCCACCTCGAGCGCCGCCGGATCCCGCTGGCGGAGCCGATCGATGGCGATGCCCTGGCGCCGGCCGAGCGCGTGGCGGATGCGTTCGACGTCGCCGCGGCGCACGCCGAAGCGGACGAGGCGCGCCACCTGCACGCGGCGATCGACGCGCTGCCGCCGCTGCAGCGCACCCTGCTCACCCTGTACCACCTCGAAGAGCTGCCGATCGCGGAGATCGCCACGATCACCGGACTCGCCGAGGGCACCATCAAGAGCCACCTGTTCCGTACGCGCAAAGCCCTGCGCGCGGTGCTGGAACTTCGCTTTGGAGTCGCCGCATGAACCCGCATCCCCCGATCGACGAACGCGAATGGCAGGCCCAGGAGCGTGCGATGCACCACGGCCGCGCTGCGGCGCCCCACGACGATCCGCTGGTGGCGGCGTACCGGCCGGTGGCCGCCGCGGCGCGCCACGCGTCGCCGCCGGAGCTGCCGGCGGATTTCGCGGTGCAGGTCGCTGCACTCGTCCGTGGTGAAGCGCGGGCGGTGCCCGACGGCCGCCTGGAGCGCGTGCTGCTGCGCATCCTGCTGGCGCTGATGCCCGTGGCGCTGGCTGCGGTGCTGGTGCTGTTCGGCAGGCGCTGGTGGCAGGCGTCGGTGGCCCTCCTCGGCGAGGACGCACTGCGCTGGGTGCTGGTGGCTGCGGCCTGCGCGGTCGTGTCGTGGGGCATCGACGGGCTGCGCGGCGGCAACCCCGGTCACCGCGGCAAGGGCGGCCACGCGGCCGCCTGAGCTCCGCTCAGGTCGGCGCGCTTTCCTCGTCGACGCTGAACCGGCGCGCGTAATCGCGCTCGGCTGCGGTGCCGTTCACCTCGGAGGCGGCGAGATCCGGCGCCCCGTACACGGCGTAGACGGGTGCGCCCCCGGCGCGGCCGACCAGGTGCAGCCGATACCGCGAATGCCCGCTGCCGGTGTCGGGCGGGTAGTGGGCGGGCGGCTCGCCGCCGTCGTACGCGATCTCGGTGTTGTCCACGGGGCCGCCGACAAAAAGCAGGCGCATGGTGCCTCCAGGGTGTTCGGGTCTGCAGTCATCCTCGCCGCTGCGGCGTTCAACGGCGATGAAACCGGCGCGCCCGAGCCCCTCACGTAGAATCGCCGTCCCTTCTCCCGCGAACCGACCTCCATGCCAGGCCCCAACGGCGATCCCGCGCTCGACGCGCTGCTGCTGCCCTTTGCCGAAGGCGAACTCGCCTGGCCGGCGGACGGCGCACTGTTCCTGCGCGCGCGCGCCGGCGCGGCCCTGCAGGCGCAGGACCGACCCGGACTGGTGTGCGAGCAGGGCTATCGCCCGGATGCCGCCGCACTGGCGAGCGCCGGATTCAGCGTCCGCGACCCCGCAGACGCCTCCGGCGACGCCCGCCGCTGGCCGCTGGTGCTGCTGCTGCCGCCACGCCAGCGCGATGAAGCGCGCGCGCTGTTCGCCGAGGCCTTCGCGCGGGTCGCCCCAGGTGGCACGGTGATTGCCAGCGTCGCCAACGATGCCGGTGCGAAGTCCGCCGAGGCCGATTTCGCCCGCATCGCCGGCAGCGTGGTGACGCGCAGCAAGCACAAGTGCCGCGTGTTCCATGCCCGTGCCGACGGCCAGGGCGATGCCGCGCTGGCGGCGCAATGGCGCACGCTGGACGCGCCGCGGCGCATTGCCGGCGACCGCTTCGTGAGCCGGCCCGGCGTGTTCGCCTGGGACCGCATCGATCCGGCATCGCAGCTGCTGGCGGACCACCTGCCGGCCGACCTCGTTGGCCGTGCCGCCGATTTCGGCGCGGGCTGGGGCTATCTCGCCGGCGAGCTGCTGGCGCGCAACCCGGGCATCACCGCGCTCGACGCCTTCGAAGCCGAGGCGCGCGCGCTGCAGCTGGCACGCGAGAACCTCGCGGGGTTCTCGCCACGGGTGGCGCTCGGCTTCCACTGGCATGACGTCACCGCCGGTGTCCCCGGCCAGTACGACGTGATCGTGAGCAATCCGCCGTTCCACGTGCCCGGCGGCGCCGAGCGGCCCGACATCGGCCGCGCCTTCATCGCCAGCGCCGCGCAGGCGCTGAAGCCGGGCGGCCGGTTGTGGCTGGTGGCCAACCGCCACCTTCCTTATGAGGAGGCCTTGGGAGCCGGCTTCGGCACCGTGCGCCTGGTCGCGCAGCACGATGGCTTCAAGGTGGTGGAAGCGGTGAAGTCCCTGCCCAAGCCTCCCGCGCGCCCGGTGCGCCCCGAGCGCGAGGCGCGCTGGCGGTGAAGCTGGTACGCATGCTGGCCAACCTCGGCCACGGCAGCCGCAAGGAGGTCGCCGCGATGTTCCGCGAGGGCCGCGTCACCGACGCCGCGGGCGAGGTGCTGTACGCCGATGACCAGCCGGAGCGCGACGACGTGCGCGTGGACGGCGAGCCGCTCGATCCGGCGCCCGGCATGCTGCTGATGCTGCACAAGCCGACCGGACATACCTGTTCCGCCAAGGATCGCGGGCGCCTGGTGTACGACCTGCTGCCGCCGCGGTTCGCGCTGCGCTCGCCCACGCTGTCCACCGTCGGCCGCCTTGACCGCGAGACCAGCGGGCTGCTGCTGATGACCGACGACGGCCAGCTGCTGCACCGGATCATCTCGCCCAAGGCCGGGCTGCCCAAGGTCTACGAGGCCACGCTCGCCGAGCCGCTGCGTGGCAACGAGGCGGCGATCTTCGCCAGCGGCACGCTGATGCTCGAATCCGAGAAGACCCCGCTGCTGCCCGCCGGATTCGAGGTGCTCGCGCCGGACCGCGCGCGGCTGACCCTGCACGAGGGCCGCTACCACCAGGTGCGGCGCATGTTCGCCGCGGTCGGCAACCACGTGGTCGCGCTGCACCGGCCGCAGGTGGGCGGGCTGACGCTCGGCGACCTGCCCGAAGGCGCGTGGCGGCTGCTGGACGACGGCGACCGAGCGCAGCTGTACGCGATGGGTGGCGCCGGCACGACGCCCGCGCCGTAATCAGTCGAGCAGCTTGCGCCAGCCGGCGTGGCCGAGCTCTTCCAACGTGCGGACGTTGCGCTCGATGATCGCGTCCGGATCCGGGAATGCGTCCACCGCGCGCGACACGCTGTCCTCGCGCAGCAGGTGCAGGGTCGGCCACGGCGAGCGGTTGGTGAAGTTGGCGATGTCGTCCGGCGCACTGCCGGCGAACTGGTATTGCGGGTGGAAGCTCGCGACCTGCAGCACGCCTTCCAGGTCGAGTTCGCCGACCAGCGCGTCGGCGTGTTCCAGGAAGTCGTTGTAGTCGAGGAAATCCGCGAGCACGTGCGGATGCACGATCAGCGTGGTGTCGGTGGCCTCGGCCGGCGTGTCGCGCAGGTGCAGCAGCTCCGCGCCCAGCGTTTCCAGCAGGCTCGCGGCGTCGCGCGCCTCGCTCAGCACCATCCGCACCTGGCCCTTGGCCACCACCGCCTTGGCGAAGGGGCAGAGATTCAGGCCGATGACCGCGCGCTCAAGCCAGCGCGAGGTGTCGCCGAGGTAGTCGGGCGCGTCGGGCGCGTCCGGCGCCGCTCCGGTGCCGGTGGACTCAGTCACGGAAGTTGTCGAACTGGATCGGCTGCTCGAATTCCTTGCTGCGCAGCAGCGCCATGGCCGCCTGCAGGTCGTCGCGCTTCTTGCCGGTCACGCGCAGCTTGTCGCCGTTGATCTGGGTCTCGACCTTGAGCTTGGCGGCCTTGATCTCGTTGCCGATCTTCTTCGCCATCTCGCGCTCGATGCCCTGCTTGACGGTGATCTTCTGGCGCGCGCCGGCGAGGTTGGTGTCGACGTCGCCGAACTCGAGGCAGCGGGTGTCGATCTTTCGCGCCGCCAGGCGGGCACGCAGGATGTCGGTCATCTGCTGCAGCTGGAACTCGCTGGGCGCGGACTGCGAGATCACGTTGTCCTCGCGCGTGAACGTCGCCTCCACGCCCTTGAAATCGAAGCGCGTGTCGAGTTCGCGGTTGGCCTGGTCCACGGCGTTGGTCAGCTCGTGGGTGTCGACTTCGGAGACGATATCGAAGGAGGGCATGGCGTTTTTCTGGCGGGTTCCGGGGGCCGACAGGGTACCGCACCGCGCACGCCGGCCCGCCGCGCGGCATCATGGCGGCCTCCCCCCGCAGACCAGGTGCCCCCCATGCACAAGACCGCCGCCTATGCCGCCACGTCGGCCACGTCGCCGCTCGCCCCGTGGACGCTCGAGCGCCGCGCGCCGCGCACCGGCGAGGTGCTGATCGACATCCGCTACTGCGGGGTCTGCCATTCCGACCTGCACACAGTGCGCGGCGACTGGGGCCCGATGGACTACCCGCTGGTGCCCGGCCACGAGATCGTCGGCCACGTCGCCGCGGTCGGCGAGGGCGTCAGCCGCTACAAGGTGGGCGATGCGGTTGGCGTCGGCTGCTTCGTCGATTCCTGCCGTGCCTGCGAACACTGCAAGGCCGGCGAGGAGCAGTACTGCGCCGAGGGCATGGTCGGCACCTATGCCGGGCGCGACCGCAGCACCGGCGAGCCCACGCAGGGCGGCTACTCCACGCGCATCACCGTGCACGAGGACTACGTGCTGCGCATTCCCGAGGGGCTGCCGCTGGACCGCGCGGCGCCGCTGCTGTGCGCCGGCATCACCACCTGGTCGCCGCTGAAGCATTTCGGCCTCAAGGCCGGCGACGAGCTGGCGGTGGTGGGCCTGGGCGGGCTGGGGCACATGGCGGTGAAGCTGGGCGTGGCGCTGGGCGCCAACGTGACCGTGCTCAGCACGTCGGAGGGCAAGCGCGCGGACGCGCTGGCGCTCGGCGCGCACGCGTTCGAGGTGGTCGGCAAGGATCCGGCGGCCGGGAAGAAGCTCGCGCGCCGCTTCCACATGATCCTCGACACAGCGTCCGCCGCGCACGACTACAACCTCTACCTCGGCATGTTGAAGGTCGACGGCACCATGGTGCTGCTGGGCATGCCGGAGCCGACGCTGGTGGGCGCGGGTTCGCTGGTGATGGCGCGCCGGCGCCTGGCGGGATCGCTGATCGGCGGCATCCGCGAGACCCAGGAGATGCTGGATTTCTGCGCGGCCAACGGCGTGGTGTCGGACATCGAGCTGATCGACATCGCCGACATCAACGACGCCTACGAACGCATGCTGCGCAGCGACGTGCGCTATCGCTTCGTGATCGACGCCGCCAGCTTCGGCGCAGCCTGAGCCGCGGGTGGAGATCGCGCCCGACGCCATCGCGGCCGCGGCTGCCGCCGGGGACCGCCAGCACCGCCACGCGGTGATCGCGATGCTGTTCGCGGTACTGGTGCTGTGCGCGATGGACGCGTGCATGAAGCAGCTCGCCGGCCACTATCCGCCGATGCAGGTGGCGGCGCTGCGCGGCATGGTCGGCCTGCCGCTGGTGCTGGCCTGGGCGGCGGCGAGCATCGGCCTGCCGGCGCTGCTGCGCGTGCACTGGCCGCTGCACCTGCTGCGTGGCGTGCTGGGCGTGGTGTTCCTGTCGTGCTTTGTGGCCGGGCTGCGCGACCTGCCGATGTCGACCGCGTACGCGATCAGCTTCGTCGGCCCGCTGCTGGTGACGGCGATGGCGGTGCCGCTGCTGCGCGAGCACGTCGGGCCGCGGCGCTGGACGGCGATCGCCGTGGGCATGCTGGGCGTGCTGGTGGTGCTGCGCCCGGGCGGCGAGGGGGTGATGACGCGCGCCGGCCTGCTGGTGCTGGGGGCGACCGTCTGCTACGCGGCTTCGGTGGTCACGGTGCGCATGCTGGCGCAGCGCGACAGCGCCCAGGCGCTGGTGTTCTGGTTCCTGGCGATGGTCGCGATCGGCGCCGGGCTGCTGGCCTGGCCGCAATGGGTGCCGCTGCGCGCGGTGGACGGCTGGCTGCTCGGCGGCGTGGCGCTGTTCGGCACGCTCGGCCAGGTGGCCTTGACCCACGCCTTCCGGCTCGGCGAGGCGTCGCTGGTGGCGCCGCTCGAGTACACCGCGCTGGTCTGGGTGGTGCTGCTGGACGTGGTGCTGTGGCAGGTGCTGCCGGATGCCATGACCTGGCTCGGCGCCGCGATCATCGTGGTCAGCGGCCTGTACCTGATGCGGCGCGAGCGCGTGGTGCGCGGCGTCGCTCCACCGGTCCCGCCTGGCAGCGCCTGAAACGCGGAACGGGCCCTTGCGGGCCCGCTCCGTTTACATCGGTGACCCTGCGGCCGCGGCCGGATGGATCAGAAGCGCGCGCCGATGCCGACGCCCACCATCACCGGGTCGAGCTTGGCATCGCCAGCCTTGACGCCGTTGATCTTCACGTCGGAATCGCTCTGGAAATAGCGTGCGTCGGCACGCGCGAACCAGGTCGGGCTGATGTTGACGTCCATGCCGACCGTCGCGACCGCGCCTTCGGCGGTTTCCACGCCAACGCGGTCACCGGCCGGGGTGGCCGACTCCTTGTTGTAGTTGGTCTGGTGGTAACCCAGGCCGACGAACGGGCGCACCGTGCTTTCCACGGTGCCGAACCGGTACTGGCCGCTCAGCGAATAGGGCTGGGCGTCGACGCTGCCGACCTTCTGGCCGCCGGAGGTCACGCGCTGGCCGTAACCGTCGGCACCCCAGGCTTCGACGCCGATGTTGTCGGTGGCGTGCCAGGTGACGCCCAGTGTCGGCGTGCCTTCACCGGCAAACTCGGTGCGCGCGCCGGCGATTTCGGGGTTGCGGGTGGGTTCGACCATGGAATAGCCGCCCACGACCGACACATGCTTGCCGGCGCCGTCCGCGGCGAAGGCCGCCGGCACGATGGCGAGCGCCAGGGCGGCGGGAATGGCCAGCTTGGTAACGCGGGAAATATTCTGCTTGGGGGACATTGGGGGAGGTCTCCTCTTTAAGGACATGTATGCCCCGGGGAGTGGGGCGCAGCCACGGTAGCGACGCGTCGATGAATCGCGCTTGTCGACGCGGCCGGCGGAAGGGAACTTCCACACATCGGATTCAGGCCCTGCACCGGGCGGCGACCAACGTGAACGGGATGACCTTGGTCACGGCGGCGAATGGCAGGTATCGGCGAGGCACCCGATTCGCTAGATTCATGGCCCCGAACCCCGCGTCCAGGCCCACATGCGCAAGATCGCCATCGCCGCTTCCCTGCTGTTGGCCTGCGGCAGCGTCGCCGCCGCCGATGTCTCCGTCGACTGCGATATCGACAGCGACTACGACTTCCACCTGAGCGAGAAGAGCGTGATCCTGCTCGACAGGGGCGCGTCGCCGCATACCGTGCTGGTGCGCAAGGGGCGCTTGTTCATCGACGACCGCTGGGTGCAGGTGTCCGCGGCCGATGCGCGACGCCTGGTGGACTACGAGCGCGAGGCGCGTGCGGCCATGCCGCTGGCCGCCTCCGTCGCGCGCCAGGCCGCCGGCATCGCCTTCGAGGTACTGGGCGAGGTGGCGGCCGGCTTCGGCAGCGATCCGGATGCGGCGCGGCAGAAGTTCGCCGGCGTGCGCAGGGAGCTCGATGCCGCGCTCGCCGCGTCGGTGACCCCGAGCCGCTTCAACCGCGAGCAGCTCAATGACGCCATAGGCGCGGCCGTCGCCCAGGCGGTGCCGGCGCTGGTCGGCGACATCGTCGGCGGCGCGCTGCGCGCCGCGTTCAGCGGCGACGCCAGCCGCCTGCAGCGCCTGGAATCCCTGGATGCCGAGATCGAGGCGCTGGTGGAGCCGCGCGCACGCGCGCTCGAGGCCGATGCGCAGGCGTTGTGCCGGCGCATGGAAGCCCTGGATGCGATCGACGACGCGCTCGAGTTCCGCCTGCCGGACGGGCGCGCGCTGGATCTGCACCGGGTGGACACCGGGAGCCGCGCGGCTGGCGGTTGACGCCCGAACGGCCTGGCGAGGTTGGCGCATTCCGGCAGCGGGGCCACAATAGCCCCTCCCCAGATCGTGGAGTGCCGGATGGCCAGTCCCCAGGAAGCGCGCGTGCCGGATATCGGCGGTTATGACGACGTGCCGGTCATCGAGGTGCTCGTCGCCGTGGGCGATACGGTCGCCAAGGACCAGGGCCTGGTCACGCTGGAATCGGACAAGGCCACGATGGAAGTGCCGGCGCCGTTCGCCGGCGTGGTGCGGGAGCTCAGGGTCAAGCTGGGCGACACCATCTCCGAGGGCGGGGTGGTGGCGCTGATCGAGCCGAGCGAAGCGGAGGCGAAGGCTGACGACGCACCGCAAGTCACGAAGAGCGCCGACGCCACCGCCGACAGCGGACGCGCCCAGCCAGCCGCGGCCGCCAGCGCCACGGCCGCGGTGGAAACCGGCGACCAGGTCGCGCCCGTGGCGGTAGCGGCCAAGCCCGACAACATCGCCCAGGCGTCGATTGACAGCCAGGCCGCGAAGACGCCGTCGGTCAGCGGCCAGCCGGCGGTGCGTTTCGAAGGCGACGCGCTGATTCCCGGCAAGCTCCCGTACGCCAGCCCGGCCGTGCGCCTGTTCGCACGCGAGCTCGGCGTCGACCTGTCGCAGGTCAGCGGCACCGCGCGCGGCGGACGCATCGTGCGCGAGGACGTGCAGCAGTTCGTCAAGTCCGCGCTGCAGCGGGGTCCCGCGGCGGGCGGCGGGCTGGACCTGCTGCCGTGGCCGAAGGTCGACTTCAGCAAGTTCGGCGAGATCGAAGTGCAGCCGCTGTCGAAGATCAAGAAGATCTCCGGCGCCAACCTCGCGCGCAACTGGGCGATGATCCCGCACGTCACCCAGCACGACGATGCCGACGTCACCGAGCTCGAGGCGCTGCGCGTCGCGCTCAACAAGGAAAACGAGAAGTCCGGCGCCAAGCTGACCATGCTTGCCTTCATCATGAAGGCCGCCGTGGCTGCGCTGAAGAAGTACCCCGAGTTCAACGCTTCGCTGGATGCGTCGGGCGAGAACCTCACGCTCAAGAAGTATTTCCACGTCGGCTTTGCGGCCGACACGCCGAACGGCCTGGTGGTCCCGGTGGTCCGCGACTGCGACCGCAAGGGCCTGCTCGAGATCGCCGCCGAAACCGGTGAACTGGCGAAGAAGGCGCGCGACGGCAAGCTCGGTCCCGCGCAGATGAGCGGCGGTTGCTTCTCGATCAGCTCGCTCGGCGGGATCGGCGGCACGTCGTTCACGCCGATCGTCAACGCGCCGGAAGTCGCCATCCTTGGCGTTTCGAAGTCGGCGATGAAGCCGGTCTGGGACGGCCAGGCGTTCCAGCCGCGCCTGGTGCTGCCGCTGTCGCTGTCCTATGACCACCGCGTCATCGACGGCGCCGCCGCCGCGCGCTTCACCGCGTACCTGGCGCAGGTGCTCGGCGACATGCGCCGGGTGCTGCTGTGAGCGCCGTGCCAGGCCGGGTCGAGGTCAAGGTCCCCGACATCGGCGGCTACGACGACGTGCCGGTGATCGAGGTGCTGGTCGCGGTCGGCGACACGGTTGCCCTGGACCAGGGCCTGGTCACGCTCGAATCCGACAAGGCGACGATGGAAGTGCCGTCGTCGGCGGCGGGCGTGGTGCGCGAGCTGAAGGTCAAGGTCGGCGACACGATTTCCGAAGGCGGTGTGGTGGCGATCATCGAGGCCGCGGGCGAAGCGGGCGCGTCCGCGCCTCCGCCGGCTGCCGCCGCTCCCGCACCCGCGAGCACATCGTCCGGCGCCGGCGCCGGCCCCGGCAAGCCGCCGGTCACGCGTTCGCATCGCGCCCCGGCCGAGCCCGTGGCGGCGCAGGCCGCGGCCGCCAGCGGCCGCACGGCCGACATCGAGTGCGCGCTGGTGGTCCTCGGTGCAGGGCCCGGCGGCTACACCGCCGCGTTCCGCGCCGCCGACCTCGGGCTCGACGTGGTGCTGGTGGAGCGCTACGCACAGCTCGGCGGCGTGTGCCTCAACGTCGGCTGCATCCCGTCCAAGGCGCTGCTGCACGCCGCCGAAGTCATCGACGAGGCCGCGCACGCGGCCGACTACGGCATCAGCTTCGGCGCGCCCAGGATCGACCTGGACGGCCTGCGCGGTCACAAGGAGCGCGTGGTCGCGCAGTTCAACAAGGGCCTCGCCGGCATGGCGAAGCAGCGCAAGGTGCGCGTGGTGACCGGCAGCGGCGCATTCGTGTCGGCCAACGAACTCGAGATCACCGGCGCCGACGGCAAGGCGCAGCTGCTGCGCTTCGGCCAGTGCATCATCGCCGCCGGTTCGCAGGCGCTGAAGCTGCCGGGTTTCCCGTGGGACGACCCGCGGGTGATGGATTCCACCGACGCGCTGCAGCTGGCCGACGTGCCCAAGCGCCTGCTGGTGGTCGGCGGCGGCATCATCGGCCTGGAGATGGCCACCGTGTACCGCGCGCTGGGAAGCGAGGTCACCGTGGTCGAGCTGGCCGACCAGCTGATGCCGGGTGCCGACAAGGACCTGGTGAAGCCGCTGGCAGACCGCCTGAAGAAGCAGGGCGTGTCCATCCACCTGAAGACCAAGGTGGTCGAGGCCAAGGCCGGGAAGCAGGGCATTTCCTGCAGCTTCGAAGGCGAGAGCATTCCCGCGGGCGACCAGTTCGACCGCGTGCTCGTCGCGGTGGGCCGCAGCGCCAACGGCGGCAAGCTCGGCGCCGACAAGGCCGGGGTGAAGGTCGGCGAGCGCGGCTTCATCGATGTCGACCTGCAGATGCGCACGAACGTGCCGCACATCTTCGCCATCGGCGACCTGGTCGGGCAGCCGATGCTGGCCCACAAGGCGACGCATGAAGGCAAGCTGGCGGCTGAAGTCGCCGCCGGCGAGAAGCGCGAGTGGGTGGCGCGGGTGATCCCGTCCGTCGCCTACACCGATCCCGAAATCGCCTGGGTGGGCGTGACCGAGACCGAGGCGAAGGCCAAGGGCCTGAAGGTCGGCGTCGGCAAGTTCCCGTGGGCGGCAAGCGCGCGCGCGGTCGGCATCGGCCGCAGCGAGGGCTTCACCAAGCTGCTGTTCGACGAGCCCACCGGCCGCATCGTCGGCGGCGCGATCGTCGGCCCGCGCGCAGGAGACCTGATCTCGGAAGTCGCGCTTGCGATCGAGATGGGTGCCGAAGCCGCCGACATCGGACACACCATCCACCCGCATCCCACGCTGGGCGAGTCGGTGGCGATGGCTGCGGAGATCTTCGAAGGCACCATCACCGACCTGTACCTGCCGAAGAAGCGCTGACGCGCATGTCCCGGCGCGGTCCCGGCGTGCGCCGGGACCGCATTGCGTGACCGCCAGCGCGCGGACACGCGACGGCCGTCGCGGTTCCACCTGCCTTAGGGCCAGCCCCATCTGTTGCCATCCGCCATCGGCGCGCCCACTCGGGACGCCGGCGGCGACGCCTGCATGCGGTTCCCGCATCGGGAACGGGGGTCAACGCGCGCAAGCGCAGCCATGAGGGGTGGAAAGAATGAGCATTCGAAGCAAACGGGCACTGTCCGCGGCCACGCTGTCGGCCGGGGTGCTGTGCTGCGCCATGGTCGCCGGCAGCGCGGCTGCCCGCGACGTGCCGCGCGCGCCCGTGACCGGCGCGGACGCGCTGGCCGACGCGGCCGCGCAGCGCGAGGAAGCCGCGCTCGAAACGCGCCTGCGCCATGAGGAGACGCGCCTGCGTGCGGAACGCGCCGCCTATCCGGGGTATTTCGCGCGCGCCTATGCCGCGTATCCGGCGATCCCGCGCGGAACGCTGGAGGCGCTCGCCTTCGTGCAGAGCCGCTGGCACAACGTGCAGCCGGCGGCCGATGCCGCCATGGTCGATCACCACATGCCCGAAGCCCACGGCCTGATGGGCCTGTATGCCGGCAACGGCTTCGCCGACCAGGTGGCAGAGGCTGCGGCACTGCTCGGCGTGAGCGGCGGGCGCGTGAAGCGCGATCCCGCCACCAACGTCATGGCCGCCGCCGTGCTGCTGGACCGCGCCCTGCGCGGCCACGACGTGCGCGCGCCCGAAGCGCTGGCGCCGGTGCTGGCGGCCTATGCCGGCTTCGCACAGGCGCCCGGCAGCGGCGCGATCGACGACTACGCCCGCGCCAGCTTCGCCTTCGACGTGCTGCTGGCGATGGACCGCGGCGTCGATGAGAAGGGGATGGTGGTGCCGCAGCGCGCGATCGCCTGGGAGCGCGCGTTCCCGGCGACGCAGCTGGCGCGGTTGAACGCGCCGTTCGTGCGCCTGGACGTGGAGAACGACCGCGTCGAGACCGATGCCTTTGCGATCGATCCGGTCAGCGAACAGCTGGTGCGCAAGGATGCGGCCGCGGCGCGCGGCGACGTGGGCGCGGCGAGTACCGACTACGGCCCGGCGATCTGGGACCCCGCGCATTCGAGCAACTACAACGCCTCGCGCGCCGCCGCGGTCAGCGCCGTCACGCTGCATACCGCGCAGGGCAGCTACGCCGGCACGATCTCGTGGTTCAAGAACTCCACGTCCAGTGTCAGCGCGCACTACGTGATCCGCAGCTCCGATGGCCAGGTCACGCAGATGGTGCGCAACGCCCACACCGCCTGGCACGTGCGCAACCAGAACAGCTACACGCTGGGCATCGAGCACGAGGGCTACGTCAACAACAGTGCCTGGTACACCAGCGCGATGTACGCCGCGTCCGCGGCGCTGGTGCGCGACTTCTGCGCCAAGTACAGCGCCATCAGCTGCGCAAGCGCCTACCGCGGCGCGCCCAGCAGCGGGATCAACGTCCTGCCCACCAGCGTCAAGATCAAGGGCCACCAGCACTTCACCGGGCAGACCCATACCGATCCCGGCATCAACTGGAACTGGGCGGGGTATTACACGCGCCTGAATCCCGGCAGCGGCGGCACCACGCGGATCCTCGACAGCTTCGAGAGCAACGTCGGCCACTTCAACACCGGCCCGGCGTACTCGGGGAGCACCACGGGGATCTCGGCGGCGTCCACCGCGACCCGCGACTGCGCCACGCGCAGGAACGGCAGCTGTTCGCTGCGCGTGCTGCTCAAGGACAACACCGCGACGTCAGCCAGCTGGGCGGTCCGCCTGCTGTCGGGCTCCGGCAACCCGGGCAGCAACACCGCGATCACCCGCGCCAACGGCTCGGTCGGGTTCTGGGTGTTCTCCGCGGGCAGCGGGCTGACTGTCGGCGTCGGCGTCGATGACAGCGACGGCACCGAGCGCTCGGTGAGCCGCAGCGTGCCGGCCAACACCTGGACCTACGTGCAGTGGAGCCTGACCGACGCCGCGCAGTGGGACGCGTGGGTCGGCAACGCCAACGGCGCGATCACCGCGTCCAGCGTGCAGCTCGACGCGATCTGGCTGTACCACGCCAATACCAGCTACGACCTCAACGTCTACATCGACGACGTGCAGGTCCGTAACTGAGTCTGCTGGCAACCGTGCCTTCAATCCGAAGCCCCGGCGTCCGCCGGGGCTTCGCCGTTCCGGGGCCGGCACGGGCCGTTGGCGCCAAAAAAGCGAAGCCCCGGTAGCAGCCGGGGCTTCGGGCGGAGGTCTGCACGGATCGACGAGGAGTGCACAGGCCACGCGCAGAAGATGGACAGCGGTGCCTCGCGAAGGTTCCGCGCTTCTGGCAAGAAATTTACTGAATAGCGGCATCCGGGGCCGGGTCACGCTTCCGGAGCGGGGTGGTGGTGCTCGGGATCACCGGGGCTGGTATACTTTCGGGGCTCGATGGGGCCGTTTGTTGGCGGTCCCGCTCCACAGCCACAGGATCCCATGTGTTGACTTCCGTTGCCGAGGGCTGGCGGCTGGTACGGCGCGCACTCATCTGGCAGGTGGTTGCGGTCGCGGTGCTTGCATTGGCCTTCCTCCCGGTGGGGTCGGCCTGGAGCCTCGCGGCACTGGCCGGGGGTGGCGCCATCGCCATCGGCGGTGCGCTGTCCGGCGCGCTGGCGCTGGGCGGAGGAGTTGGGCCGGCGACCGGTGCGCTGATGCGCATGGTGCTGGGCCTGGCGGTGAAGTGGGTGGTAGTGGTCGCGGCACTGGTTCTGGCGGTAGGCGTGGCGCGTTTGCCTGCGCTCGCGGCGCTGGCCGGCGTCGTGGTCGCCCTGGTGGTACAGATGCTGGCAATGGCCGGCGTTACTCGAAACGGGAAGCATTGAACATGGCGGCTGAGTCGGATCTGACCCCCACCAGCTACATCCAGCACCACCTGCAGAACCTCACCGCGCAGGTTGGCGAGGGCGGCTTCATGACCGTCAACGTCGACACCCTGGTGAGCTCGGTGGCGATGGGCCTGCTGATCACCTTCCTGTTCTGGCTGGGTACGCGCCGGGCGACGGCGGGCGTTCCGGGCAAGTGGCAGGCGGTGGTGGAAATGATGCTGGAGTTCGTCGATCGCCAGGCGCGCGACACGTACCACGGCTCCAGCAAGCTGGTCACGCCCATCGCGATCACGCTGTTCTTCTGGATCCTGCTGATGAACATGCTGAAGTTCATCCCCGCGGACTTCTTCGCCATCCCGCTGTCGTGGGTAGGCGTGGAGTACTGGAAGCCGGTGCCCACCGCCGACGTCAACGCCACCCTCGGCATGTCGATCAGCGTGTTCTTCCTGATGCTGTTCTTCGCGCTGCGCGCGAAGGGCATCGGCGGCTTCACCAAGGAATTCCTGACGGCGCCGTTCGGCAAGTGGATGATGCCGTTCAACCTGATCCTCAACATCGTCGAATGGCTGTCGAAGCCGATTTCGCTGGCGATGCGACTGTTCGGCAACATGTTCGGCGGCGAGATCGTCTTCCTGCTGATCTGGGTGCTTGGCGGTGCCGGCATCGTCGGCCTGATCGGCGGCGCGGTGTTCGGCTTCGGCTGGATGATCTTCCACATCCTGGTCGTGCCGCTGCAGGCCTTCATCTTCATGATGCTGTCCATCGTCTACCTCAGCCTGTCCGAGGACAGCCACTGAGGCCCGCGTCGCCCTGACACGTTCCACCCTTCCAATAAACCCTCGTAAAGTCCGTTTCGGAGAACACCATGGAAATCGTCATCACCGCACTCGCCCAGGTCCAGGCCTCCACGGTCCTTGCCATCGGCATCATGATCGGCCTCGCCGCCCTCGGCGCCGGCCTCGGCCTTGCCATCATGTCCGGCAAGTTCCTCGAGTCGGCCGCGCGCCAGCCGGAACTGATCCCGGTGCTGCAGGTCCGCATGTTCATCACCGCCGGCCTGATCGACGCCGCGTTCATCATCAGCGTCGCCGTCGGCCTGCTGTTCGCCTTCGCAAGCCCGTTCCTGGGCCCGCTGCTGGCGCAGGCCGGCGCCTGATCGCGTCGACACGCCGGGCGTGGACGGGTTGACCGTCCACGCCATGGCGTGAAAGCCGGCATGCACCGCATGCCCCGACCACCAGGACAGGCATTGCCATGAACATCAATCTCACCCTGATCGCCCAGGCGCTCGCATTCGCGGCGCTCATCTGGCTGATCGCGACCTTCGTCTGGCCGCCGTTGCTCAAGGCCATCGAAGAACGCCAGCAGAAGATCGCCGAGGGCCTCGCCGCCGCGGACAACAGCCAGCGCGCGCTTGCGCAGGCCCAGGACACGGCGAACCAGGAACTCAAGGCGGCGCGTGCCAAGGCCAACGAGATCATCGACCAGGCCCACCAGCGCGCCACCCAGATCGTGGATGCCGCGCGCGTCGAGGCCCAGACCGAGTCCATCCGCCAGAAGGCGGTGTTCGAGGCCGAGATCGAGGCGTCCGCCAACCGCGCCCGCGAGGACCTGCGTCGCCAGGTGTCCGCGCTTGCGGTGACCGGTGCCGAGCGTCTGTTGAAGCGCGAGATCGACGCCGGCGTCCACAAGGCGCTGCTCGACGAACTCGCCGCGGAGATCTGAAGCCGATGAGCCAGGAGATCACCCTCGCCCGCCCCTACGCGCGTGCCGTGTTCGGCATCGCCCGCGACGCCCGCGCATTCGTGCCGTGGTCGCAGGCGTTGGCGTTCTCCGCCCGCGTCGCGGCCGATCCCCGCGTGCGCCCGCTGCTGGGCCACCCGGAGTTCGCCGACGCCGAGGCCGTCGCGCTGCTGTCGGCAGACAGCGTGCCCGACGACTTCGCCGGGTTCCTGGCGCTGCTGGCCGGCAATGGCCGGCTGGCACTGCTGCCCGAAGTCGCCGCGCTCTTTGAAGAACTGCGTGCGGACGCCGAACAGGTGGTGCGCGCCACGGTGACCTCGGCGACGGAGCTGCCGGTCGCCGAGCTCGAGGCGATCCGAGGCGCGCTCAAGCGCCGTTTCGGTCGCGACGTCGAGGTGCAGACCGCCGTCGACGCCGCGCTCATCGGCGGCGCGGTGATCAGCGCCGGCGACGTGGTCATCGACGGTTCGCTGCGCGGCAAGCTCTCCCGCCTGCAGTCGGCACTCAGCCAGTAAGCACCGGACGCGGCAGCCGCCAGCAGGCACCGCTGCGCGCCGCGCCCACCACAAAGTTCCACTTATCGCGCACCACCCAAACCGGTGCGCCCGAGGATCCCGGAAATGGCAAGCACCCAGCTCAACCCCTCTGAAATCAGCGAACTGATCAGGAGCCGCATCGAGAAGGTCAAGCTGGCCGCCGAAGCGCGCAACGAGGGCACGGTGACGTCCGTGTCCGACGGCATCGTGCGCATCTACGGCCTGGCCGACGTGATGCAGGGCGAAATGATCGAGCTGCCGAACGACACGTTCGCGCTCGCGCTCAACCTGGAGCGCGACTCGGTCGGCGCCGTGGTGCTGGGCGACTACCAGAACCTGCGCGAGGGCGACGTGGCCAAGACCACCGGCCGCATCCTCGAAGTGCCGGTGGGTCCGGAACTCCTCGGCCGCGTCGTCAACGCGCTCGGCGAGCCGATCGACGGCAAGGGCCCGATCGGCGCCGCGCAGACCGCTCCGGTGGAGCGCGTCGCCCCGGGCGTGATCTGGCGCAAGTCGGTCGACCAGCCGGTGCAGACGGGTTACAAGGCCGTCGACTCGATGATCCCGATCGGCCGTGGCCAGCGCGAGCTGATCATCGGTGACCGCCAGACCGGCAAGACCGCGCTGGCGATCGACGCGGTGATCAACCAGAAGGACACCGGCATCAAGTGCGTGTACGTGGCGATCGGGCAGAAGGCCTCGACCGTCGCCAACATCGTGCGCAAGCTCGAAGAGAACGGCGCGCTGGCGCACACCGTGGTGGTCGCCGCGACCGCGTCCGAATCGGCTGCGATGCAGTACATCAGCCCGTATTCCGGCTGCACCATGGGCGAGTACTTCATGGACCGCGGCCAGGACGCGCTGATCGTGTACGACGACCTGTCCAAGCAGGCCGTGGCGTACCGCCAGATCTCGCTGCTGCTGCGCCGCCCGCCGGGCCGCGAAGCCTACCCGGGTGACGTGTTCTACCTGCACTCCCGCCTGCTCGAGCGCGCCGCGCGCGTCTCCGAGGACTACGTGGAGAAGTTCACCAACGGCGAAGTGAAGGGCAAGACCGGTTCGCTGACCGCGCTGCCGATCATCGAGACCCAGGCCGGCGACGTGTCCGCGTTCGTGCCGACCAACGTGATCTCGATCACCGACGGCCAGATCTTCCTCGAGACCGACCTGTTCAACGCCGGCATCCGCCCGGCCGTGAACGCCGGCATCTCGGTGTCGCGCGTCGGTGGCGCCGCGCAGACCAAGATCATCAAGAAGCTGTCGGGCGGCATCCGCATCGCGCTGGCGCAGTACCGCGAGCTGGCGGCATTCGCGCAGTTCGCGTCGGATCTCGACGAGGCCACGCGCAAGCAGCTCGAGCGCGGCCAGCGCGTGACCGAACTGATGAAGCAGAAGCAGTACGAGCCGATGTCGGTGGCGCTGCAGGCGCTGTCGATCTACGCGGCCAGCGAGGGCTACATCGACGACGTGCCGGTCGCCAAGATCGGCGCCTTCGAGGAAGGCCTGCACGCGCACTTCGAGAACACCGCCGGCGAGCTGCTCGCCAAGGTGAACGCCTCGGGTGCGTGGAACGACGAGATCGAAGCCGCGTTCAAGCAGGGCATCGGCGACTTCAAGGCGACCGGCAGCTGGTAAGCCGCACGCAGGCGGACACGGGCGCGCAGGCGCCCGTGCACCGCGGCTGACGGACCAGGGCCCACGGAGAAAGAGATGGCAGGCGGCAGGGAAATCAAAACCAAGATCAAGAGCGTGCAGAACACCCGCAAGGTGACGCGCGCGCTCGAGATGGTCTCGGCATCCAAGATCCGCAAGGCCCAGGAGCGGATGAAGGCGTCGCGCCCGTACGCGCGCGCCATGAAGCAGATGATCGGCCACCTGGCGCAGGCGAACTCCGAGTTCCAGCATCCGTTCCTGGTGGAACGCGCGGACCCGAAGCGCGTCGGCTACATCATCGTGTCCTCGGACCGCGGCCTGGCCGGCGGCCTGAACAACAACATGTTCCGCAAGCTGCTCGGCGAGATCGCCGGATGGCATGCGAAGGGCGTCGAGGTCGACGTGGTCACCATCGGCCAGAAGGCCACGGTGTTCTTCCGTCGCCTCAAGGTGAAGATGCTCGCCAGCGTCAGCCACCTGGGCGACGCGCCCGAGGTGGAGCAGCTGATCGGCATCGTCAAGGTGATGCTGGACGGCTACACCGAAGGTTCGCTGGACCGCGTGTACCTGGCCTACAACGACTTCGTCAACACCATGACGCAGCGCGCCACGTTCGACCAGCTGCTGCCGCTGCCGGCGTCGGAGGAGGTCCTGGTCAAGCACGACTGGGACTACCTGTACGAACCGGACGCCGCCAGCGTGCTCGAGCACGTGCTGACGCGCTACGTGGAGTCGCTGGTCTACCAGGCGGTCATGGAAAACGTGGCCTCCGAGCACGCCGCGCGCATGGTGGCCATGAAGGCCGCCAGCGACAACGCCAACAAGCTGATCGACACCCTGAATCTGGTCTACAACAAGGCCCGCCAGGCTGCGATCACGCAGGAAATCTCCGAGATCGTCAGCGGCGCATCCGCCGTCTGAGCGGCAAGAAAAATACTTCCAGAGGAATACGGCAATGAGTCAGGGCAAGATCGTTCAGATCATCGGCGCAGTCGTCGACGTGGAATTCCCGCGCAACGAAGTGCCGAAGGTGTACGACGCACTGAAGGTCGAAGGCACCGAAATCACGCTGGAAGTGCAGCAGCAGCTCGGTGACGGCGTGGTGCGCACCATCGCGCTCGGCTCCACCGACGGCCTGAAGCGCAACCTGCTGGCCACCAACACCGGCCGCGGCATCTCGGTGCCGGTAGGCGCGGGCACGCTCGGCCGCATCATGGACGTGCTGGGCCGCCCGATCGACGAGGCCGGCCCGGTCGACGCCACCGACACCTGGGAAATCCATCGCGCGGCGCCGTCGTACGAGGAACAGTCCTCGGGCAACGAGCTGCTGGAAACCGGCATCAAGGTCATCGACCTGATGTGCCCGTTCGCCAAGGGCGGCAAGGTCGGCCTGTTCGGCGGCGCCGGCGTCGGCAAGACCGTCAACATGATGGAACTCATCAACAACATCGCCAAGGCGCACGCGGGCCTGTCCGTGTTCGCCGGCGTGGGCGAGCGTACCCGCGAGGGCAACGACTTCTACCACGAGATGAAGGACTCCAACGTCCTCGACAAGGTGGCGATGGTGTACGGCCAGATGAACGAGCCGCCGGGCAACCGCCTGCGCGTCGCGCTGACCGGCCTGACCATGGCCGAGTACTTCCGCGACGAGAAGGACGCGTCGGGCAAGGGCAAGGACGTGCTGCTGTTCGTCGACAACATCTACCGCTACACCCTGGCCGGTACCGAAGTGTCGGCGCTGCTCGGCCGCATGCCGTCGGCGGTGGGTTACCAGCCCACGCTGGCCCAGGAGATGGGCGTGCTGCAGGAGCGCATCACCTCGACGCGCTCGGGCTCCATCACCTCCATCCAGGCCGTGTACGTGCCCGCGGACGACCTGACCGACCCGTCGCCGGCGACCACCTTCGCCCACCTCGACGCGACCGTCGTGCTGAGCCGCAACATCGCCTCGCTGGGCATCTACCCGGCGGTCGATCCGCTCGACTCCACCAGCCGCCAGCTCGATCCCAACGTGATCGGCAACGAGCACTACGACACCGCGCGCCGCGTGCAGTCCACGCTCCAGAAGTACAAGGAGCTGAAGGACATCATCGCCATCCTCGGCATGGACGAGCTGTCGGAAGAAGACAAGCAGGCCGTGTCGCGCGCGCGCAAGATCGAGCGCTTCTTCTCGCAGCCGTTCCACGTGGCCGAAGTGTTCACCGGCTCGCCGGGCAAGTACGTGCCGCTGAAGGAAACCATCCGCGGCTTCAAGGGCATCGTGGACGGCGAGTACGACCACCTGCCGGAGCAGGCCTTCTACATGGTCGGCGGCATCGACGAAGCGGTCGAGAAGGCCGCGAAGATGGCCGAAAAGGCCTGAGGAAACAGCCATGGCCCCGACCATCCGTTGTGACATCGTGAGCGCCGAGGCGGAGATCTTCCGCGGCGAGGCCACCATGGTGGTGGCCACCGGCGAGATCGGCGAGCTCGGCATCGCGCCGCGCCACGCGCCGCTGATCACGCGCCTGAAGCCCGGCAAGGTCGTGGTCACCCTGGCCAACGGCGAGAAGCTCGACTTCGCCATCAGCGGCGGCATCCTCGAGGTGCAGCCGCAGGTGGTGACGATCCTCGCCGACACCGCGGTGCGCGCCGACGAGATCGACGAAGCCGCGGTGCGTGCCGCCAAGGAAGAGGCCGAGCGCGTGCTGGCCGGCCGCGGCGAAGCGATGGACATCGCCGAGGCGCAGAAGAAGATGGCGGAAATCGCGGCGCAGCTGCAGGCCCTCGAGCGCCTGCGCAAGAACCTGAAGCACTGACCGCGACGGTCGGCGGGTCGCTCCCGCCGCCGCGCTGACGCAGGAGCCCCGCCATGTGCGGGGCTTTTTGCATGTGGCTGCGGGTGGCTGGCTGTGGCCGAGGCGGCGCGTGCGTGCGCCGTGTGGCGTCAGCGGCGGTAGATCCAGTGTCGCGAAGCCAGGAACCCGAACAGGCCGAGCACCGCTTCGACCAGCGGCTTCGCGAGCCACGCCCACTTGCGCCCGAGCACGTCGTCGATCGCTTCGATCGCCACCGTGCTGAGCAGGGTCATCACCAGCCAGGTGACGATGAAGCGCACGAGCGCCCGGCGCCCGATGCCGTGCTCCTCGCCGGTGAAGGTGATCTTGCCGTTGAGCCAGAAGCCGACCAGCGCGCCGCAGACGCGCCCCGACACGTTGGCCAGGCCGATGCGCAGCCCGAAGTGGCTGAGCGCCACCATCACGCCCCAGTCGAGCAGCCACTGGATGCCGCCGATGGCGAGGAAGCGCGGACCCTGGCGCAGCAGGCTCATGGCGCAGCCACCGCGTCGCGCGGCGGCAGGCGCCACCATTCCGCCGCGCCCGCGACTGCCTCGCGCCGCGCACCGGCGGCAAGCAGCCCCGCCTGGCGCACTGCGGGCAATTCGGACGGGCGCAGCAACACGTCACGGACATCTTCGCTGCGCAGCAGTTCGGCCCAGGCCCCGCCGCTGGCATCGTGGTCGGCGCGTTGCGCCGCCGCCTGCAGCGACGGGTCGTACCAGCCGACGGTGCGCGCCGCGGCGCCGAACTCGGCGGCCATTGGTGCGGAAGGCGCGAGCGAGAGTACGGTGCCGTGCCCTCCCTCCGCCGCGCGGCGCGCGCGCACCTGCATCGCCAGCACGCGCTCGGGGGCGTATTCCATCCACACCGGCGCGTCGCTTCCGGCCGCCATCACCGTCTCCTTGACGATGCCGGTGCGCAGCATCCAGTGGCCGTTGGCCTGGAACAGCAGGTTGGCGACGCACGTGGCCACCAGCAGCAGGTGCGCGCTGCGCGGCGCCGCGGCGCTGGCGGCCAGCACCAGTGCCGGGAGCACCAGCACCAGCGCCGGCTGCACGTAGCGCAGGTATTGCGTCGCGAGCAGCGGCGCGACGGTCATCGCCAAAGCCAGCGCCGCAAGCGCGCGCGTGCGCGGCGCCACCAGCGCCAGCAGCCAGGCACCGGCCAGCGCCACCAGCACGAAGCCGCCGCCTCCCGCGAACGCTTCCAGGTAGCGCCCGGTATCGAATGTGATCTGCCAGGCGAGGTCCGGTCCGGCGCCGGCATGCCAGCGCGGATCATCGAAAT
The DNA here is from genome assembly GCF_016461615.1 of Luteimonas sp. MC1828. NCBI lineage: Bacteria > Pseudomonadati > Pseudomonadota > Gammaproteobacteria > Lysobacterales > Lysobacteraceae > Luteimonas > Luteimonas sp. MC1828. The sequence goes on along the minus strand of NZ_JAEMNY010000001.1, from coordinate 1,820,963 downwards.
CCTGCGTGGCGAAATAGGGCGAGCCGAAGACGCTGTTGAGCAGCGGCAGCACGGGATTGCCGGCCACGTAAGCGGCGTAGGCGTAGCTGCTGCCGCCCAGGCCGGCGATGAGCACCAGACCTCCGGCCAGGTTGCGCAAGCCAAGCACCGCGCGCTGCCGCCACAGCAGCCACGGCAGCAGGATCGCGGCAAACCCGGCGGCCGCCAGCTTGGTCGCCACCAGCGCGCCAAGCAGGGCGCATGCCGCCCACAGCGTGCGCACCGACGGCGGGCGCAGCGCCAGCACCGCGGCCCAGGCCAGCAGCGCGGTGGTCTGCATCTCGGTCTGCATGCCCATCGCCAGCACCGCGGTGAGCGGCAGGCTGGCGTACAGCGCCACGGTCCACCAGCGCTGGCGTGCATCGCCGCCGAGCGCGGCGCACAGCTGCCACAGCGCGGTCGCGGTCAACGCGAGCCACAGCGCGTTGACCGCGCCGCGCGCCTCCATGCCGGCAAGCACCTGCGGCAGCGCCTGCACCACGTCCGCCGCCCACGGCGCCACGGCCCAGGCGTGCACTTCGGGATCCAGCGCGTGGCGTCCGTCGAGCTGCAGCATCCACGGCAGCAGCAGGTGATAGCCGAGGTCGTCGTACTGCACGGTGGGAACCCAGCAGCCGGTGCTGGCCAGCCCGGCGACCAGCACCGCGGCGGCCGCGGCCCTTGGCGCGGCGGCAACCGCGCCACGCCAGCCATCCCATGCCTGCCGGATCGCGCTGCCGACATCGCGGCGGCGCAGCGCGAGCACCACCACGATCACCGCAAGGTAGGTCCAGCGCCCGTGTATCTGCAGCGGCAGCAGCCAGCCGAGCACGCCCGCCCCCAGCGCCAGGCCGACGGTGCACGCCGCCGCGATGCCCGCGCCGGGCAGCAGCCAGAGGCCCAGCGCGATCGCAGTGGCGGCGCAGGCCAGCGTCGCCAGCACCGGCAGCGGACCGGCGAACAGCAACAGCGCAAGCAGCCAGGCGACGAGCAGGCCGTGCGCCCAGGCAAAGCCCGCAATGCGACGCAGCACGCCGGCGAACGCCAGCGCAGCGAGCATGATCACCAGCAGCGCCGTGCTCCGCGACGGCACCCATTCGGCGAACAGCTCGTGGATGAAAATGCCGGCGATGCAGGCAGCGGGCCCGGCCCAGAGCAGCAGCGACCGCCACCGGCTGGCGGTTGCGTGCGGCGGCAAGGTGTTCGGGGACGCCCCCGTCGGAACGGCTCGCGACATCGCGCGCATGCTATCAGCCCGCCGATTAGAATGGCCCGGACTTCGACAGCAGGACGCGAGATGCCGACCCAGGACCAGCCGACCCCCGACATCCACGTGGTGATCCTGGCCGCGGGCGAGGGCAAGCGCATGAAGTCGCGCCTGCCCAAGGTGCTGCAGAAGATCGCCGGGCAGCCGATGCTGGCGCATGTCATCGCCGCCGCGCGCGGGCTGTCTCCGGCGGCGATCCACGTGGTGCATGGCCATGGCGGCGACCAGGTCCAGGCCGCGTTCGCCGAGCAGGCCGACCTGCAGTGGGTCGAACAGGCGCTCCAGCTCGGCACCGGGCACGCGGTGCGCGAAGCCATGCCCGGCGTGCCGGACGGCGCACAGGTGGTGGTGCTGTACGGCGACGTGCCGCTGATCACCACCGCCACCCTGCAGCGCCTGCTCGCCACCGGTGGCCGGCTGGCCGTGCTGGTCGCGGAACTCGACGACCCGACCGGTTATGGCCGCGTGGTCCGCGATCCGGAAGGCAATGTCGGTGCCGTCGTCGAGCAGAAGGACGCCACGCCGGAGCAGCGCCGCATCGCGATCGTCAATACCGGCGTGCTGGCAGCGGAATCCACCGCGCTGAAAGGCTGGCTGGCGCGCCTGTCGGCCGACAACGCGCAGGCCGAGTACTACCTGACCGACGTGTTCGCGATGGCGGCCGCCGAGTACAGCGCCGCGGAGATGGTGGAGGTGGACGATCCGGTCGAGACCGAAGGGGCGAACGATCCCTGGCAGCTGTCGCAGCTGGAGCGTGCGATGCAGCGCCGGCTGGTGCGCGCGCTGTGCGAGCAGGGCGCGCGCTTCGTCGATCCCGCGCGCGTCGACATCCGCGGCGAAGTGGTCGTGGGCCGCGACGTGGAGATCGACGTCGACGTGGTGTTCGAGGGCCGCGTGGTGCTGGGCGATGGCGTGCGCATCGGGCCATTCTGCCGGATCCGAAACGCCGACCTTGGACCCGGCAGCGAAGTGCGCGCGCATTGCGACATCGACGGCGCGCGTACCGAAGGCGCGGTGCACATCGGCCCGTTCGCGCGCCTGCGCCCGGGTACGGTGCTCGCCGACGGCGTGCACGTCGGCAACTTCGTCGAGGCCAAGAACGCGACGCTTGGCGTCGGCAGCAAGGCAAACCACCTGAGCTACCTGGGCGACGCGCGCATCGGCGCCGGCGTCAACATCGGTGCCGGCACCATCACCTGCAATTACGACGGCGCCAACAAGGCCACCACCACCATCGAGGACGGCGCCTTCATCGGCTCCAATGCCGCGCTGGTCGCTCCGGTGACCATCGGTCGCGACGCCACGATTGGCGCGGGCTCGGTGATCGGTGCCGATGCGCCGGCGGGCAAGCTGACCGTCGCGCGCGCGCGCCAGGTCAGCATCGAGGGCTGGCAGCGGCCGGTGAAGGCGCCGAAGGGCTGAAGCCCGGCGCGCGGCGCGTCCGCGCGGAGGCACTCGAGGCGCAAGCGCGGCTCAGGCCGGCAGGTGGATGCTCACGCACAGGCCGCCACCCTCGCGGTTGGCGAGCGCGATGCGGCCGCCGTGCGCCTCGGCGATCTCGCGTGCCAGCGCCAGGCCCAGGCCCGTGCCGTGGCGCTTGGTGGAATAGAACGGCAGCAGCGCGTTCGACAGCACCGCCTCGTTCATGCCGCCGCCGCGGTCAAGCACGTCGATGCGCCAGGCGTCGGGCAGGCGCCGCAGCGCAAGCCGCACGTCTTCGGCAGGCGAGCCGGATTCGTGCGCGTTCTTCAGCAGGTTGAGCAGGCATTGCTCGAGCTGCGGCACGTCGGCGCGGCCGTGGCCTTCGGGCGAGCCCTCGGTGACAAAACCGACCTGGCCATGCAGCCGGGCCACGAAGCCCGGCCAGTCGAAGGTCTCCAGGCGCGGCGCCGGCATCTTCGCGAAGCGCGCGTAATCGCGCAGGAAGCCGTCGAGGTGGCGCGCGCGCTCCTCGATCGTGGCCAGCGCCGCCGGCAGGCGCTCGAGCTGGCCGCGGCGCAGCAGCTCGGCACCCGAGTGTGCGAGCGATGCGATCGGCGCCAGCGAGTTGTTGAGTTCGTGGCTGATCACGCGGATCACCTTCTTCCACGTCTGGACTTCCTGGCGGCGCAGCTCGGCGGTCAGCTGGCGCAGCAGCACCAGTTCGTGGCGCCGGCCGTTGAGGCGGAACAGCCGCCGCGAGAGGTGGTAGATGTCCTCGTCATCGTCGCGGCCCACGGTGAACATGCCATCGCCGCCACGCTCGATCGCCTCGCGCAGCGCCGCGGGCCCCTGTGCGAGCAGGGCCTCGAAGGACAGGCCTTCCAGCCTGCGGCCATCACCCAGCATCCTGCGCGCGGCCAGGTTGCCGAGCACCACGTGGCCGCCGGCGTCGACCAGCACCATCGCCACCGGCGTGTTCTGGACCATGGTGTCGAGCAGGAGTTCGCGCTGCACCAGGCGCAGGCGCTGCTCGCGCAGGGTATCGCCGAGCGCGCGGTGGCTGGCGACCAGGTCGCCGAGTTCACCGCTGCCGTCCCAGGCGATGCCGAAGCTGTAGTCGCCATCGCGATACGCCGCCACGCTGCCCGACAGCGCGCGGAACAGCGCGCGTGCCGGCTGCAGCAGGCGGCGCACGTGGTACGCCAGCAGCGGCAGCGGCAGCAGCGCCGCCAACGGGATCGCCAGCCACGGCGCGAGCTGCAACCAATGGCGCAAGGCGAGCGCAAGCGTCGCGGCCACCAGCATGTAGACGAACCCCGCGGCGGTGAACGCCAGCCACAGTGGCAGCCGGCGGCGTGCCATCAGTCGCGGCGGATGCCGAGGCGCTCGAGGCGGCGGTACAGCGCCTGGCGCGACATGCCCAGCTCGGCCGCGGCCTGCGCCAGCACGCCGCCGGCCTGCGCCAGCGCGGCCTCGATCGCCGCGCGGTCGGGCTCGTCGCCACCGCCGGCAGGCACCGCCGCGGCGTTGGCCGCGACAGCCTTCGGCAGGCCCAACGCATCCGCGCCGATCACCTTGCCCGCCGACAGCAGCGCCGCGCGCTGCACCACGTTGCGCAGTTCGCGCACGTTGCCGGGCCAGGCATGGGCCAGCAGTGCGGCCGCGGCGTCGGCGCCGAGCTGCCGGCCGGCGGGCAGGAACAGGCGCGCCAAGGGCAGGATGTCGTCGCGGCGCTCGGCCAGCGGCGGCACTTTCAGTTCGATCGCATTGAGGCGGTAGTACAGATCCTCGCGGAAGCGGCCGCTGGCGATCATCGCCGCAAGGTCGGCGTTGGTGGCGCTGACCACGCGCACCCGCACCTGGCGTTCGCGGTTGGAACCCAGGCGCGCGAAGCGGCCGGTCTCCAGCACGCGCAGCAACTTGACCTGGCCGGCGGCCGGCAGGTTGCCGATCTCGTCGAGGAACAGCGTGCCGCCGTCGGCGGCTTCGAATTTGCCCTCGCGCGCCTTGCCCGCACCGGTGTAGGCCCCGGCGTCTGCGCCGAACAGCTCGGCCTCGATCAGCTCCGCCGGCAGCGCGCCGCAGTTGAGCGCGACGAACGGGCCACGCCCGACCGGTGAGTTGGCATGCACGATCTCGGCGATCTTCTCCTTGCCGGCGCCGTTGGGTCCGGTCACCAGCACCGGCAGCTCGGAGCGCGCCACCTGGCAGGCCAGCGCCAGCAGGCGCTCGCTGGCCGGGTCGGCATAGACCATGCCGCGCAGGTCGTTGTCGCGCGCCAGCGCGTCGCGGCGACGGCGTTCGCCGCTGCGGTGGCGGGCGAGGTCGCGTCGCGCCTCGGACAGCTCGACCAGGTTGTTGACGGTCGCCAGCAGCTTGCGGTCGTCCCAGGGCTTGCCGAGGTAGTCGGCGGCGCCGGCCTTGACCAGGTCGACCGCCGATTCCAGGTGCGTCCATGCCGTCAGCAGGACCACCGGCAGGTCCGGCTCCAGTTCGCGTATTGCATGGAAGAGCGCCGTGCCTTCCTCGCCCGAGGTGGTGTCGGCGAGGAAGTTCATGTCCTGGATCACCAGGTCGATGCCACCCGCGGCCAGCCGGGCCAGGCCATCATCGGGTGATTCGGCGGCCACCGTGTCGATGTCGTGCAGCGAGAACAGCACGTCGAGCGCGGTGGCAACCGCGGGGTTGTCATCAATGACCAGGACGGTGGGCATGGGCGCCGATCATACGCTGCGCGTGGCAACCGCCGGCGGCACCATCGCCGCCCGCCGCGCCGGCCCGTAGACCGCGACCTGGCCGAGGAACCACAGCGCCAGCGCGCCGATCGGCAGGTACGCCAGCGGCAGCCGCGGCAGTTCATAGCGGCCCATCAGCAGCTGGTTGATCGCGTACGCCATCACCATGCCGATCACGATGCCGACGGTCGCCAGCAGGAAGTTCTCGACCTGGAAATAGCGCAGGATCTGTCCGCGCGTGGCACCGAGCGCGCGGCGGACGCCGATCTGCTTGGTGCGCTGCTGCACCCAGAAGCTGGCCAGGCCGACGATGCCGAGCGCGGTGACCACCAGCAGCGCGATGCACACCGCCACCAGCAGCCAGACCATGGCGCGGTCGGCCTGGTAGTACTCCTGGCGCAGCTCCGCGACGGTCTTGGTGTTGTCTTCAAGGATGATGCGGTTGGGGCCGTTGGCCTTCAGCACTTCCTTCGCGGCGGCGAGCACTTCCGCGCGGCGCTCCGGCGTGGTGCGCAGCATGATGTTGCTGCCGACCGTGTACGGCAGGCGCACCGGCAGGATCATCGAGAACTCCTTTTCCGCAGGGCCGCCCTGGTCGCTGGGCCGGATCAGGTGGTCGACCACGCCGACCACCGGCGTCGGCTTGTCGCGGCTGATGTACACCTGCTTGCCCAGTGCCGACCCGCCCGGGAACAGCTTCTCCGCGGCCTTGCGGGTGATGATCACGGCGGGCGGCGCGAGATCGGCGCCGGGCGCGTCGATCACGTCCCACTCCTGGATCTCGTCGGCGTTGAAATTGCGGCCCTCGACAAGCGTCGGGCCGAACGTCGGCAGGAAATGCTCGTCGCCCATGTACATCGTGAGTCCGGCGGTGGGCCGCTGCTGGTCGGGCTGCAGGTTCACCGACGTGTTCCAGGACGAGTTGGAGAACGGGACCTGGTTGGTCGCGACCGCGGCCTTGACCCCCGGCAGTCCGCGCAGTGCGGTCATGTCGGCGCGGGTGAGCGCGGCGGCGTTCTCGTCTTCGCCGATGCCGGTGATCTGGATGCGGACGAGTTCGTTGTCGGCGATGCCGCTGTGCAGGCTGATGCGATCGACGCGGTTGCCGATCAGGAACAGCGCGTTGCAGATGATCGCGCACGAGAGCGCGATCTCGACCACGATCAGCGCCGCGGCGGTCTTGTGGCGCAGCAGGGTGGAGAGGATCGGACGGATGTCCATGGAGATGCTCCGGAAGTCGGGGTGCCCGCCGCGGGGGCGGGCGAAGGGCTACTGGGTCTTGAGCTGGATCGCCGGGGTGACCTGCATCGCGCGCCATGCGGGCAGGATGCCCGCCAACAGGCTGGCGACGACCGCGAGCACGAAGGTCGCCAGCAACATCATCGGATCCAGGCGCGCGAGCTCGGCGTAGCTCGCCGGCTGCTGGCGCACGGCCCACAGCCCGAGCTGCGCCAGCCCCAGTCCGAGGATGCCGCCGGCCAGGCCGATCGCACCGGCCTCGACCAGGCACTGGGTGAAGATCGCCGAACGCGAGGCGCCGAGCGCGCGGCGCACGCCGATCTCGCTGCTGCGGCGCAGGAACTTCGCCAGCAGCAGGCCCACGGTGTTGACCAGGCACACCAGCAGGAAGCCGAGCGCCAGCCACACCTGCAGGCGCACGTCGCCCGGCACCACGCGGTTGAAGTCCAGCCATTCCATGACGTTGCTCAGGCGCACGTTGTCGGGACGCTCGTAGCGGCCGGCCGCGCGCTGCTGCGCCGAGTAGTTGGCGAGGTACTGCCGGTAGTCGGCCACCTTCTCCGGCGTGCCGAGTTCCACCCAGTACTGGATCCAGACGCAGGGCGCGCTGACGCCGGTGCTGCCCTCGGGGTCGCTTCCGGAGTCGCCCCAGCAGTCCATGCTGCCGTTGCGGCCCATCTTCAGGTCGCGCGAGGTGGAGAACGGCACGAACACCTGCTCCGGCTCGCCGTAGCGGTCGCTGTTCATGTCGTAGAACTTCGGCGTCGGCCGCCAGTCGGCGATCACGCCGACGATGCGGAACGCTTGCCTGTCGATCCGCAAGGTCTTGCCGACGCTGTTGCTGCCGCCGAAGACCTTGTCGTTGAGCGACTTCGCGATCACCGCGACACGCTCGCGGTTGTCGTCCGCGCTCGCCGGCCAGCCGCTGCCGTGCAGGAACGGCAGGTCGAACATCGGGAAGAAGTCGCTGGTCGCGTAGCGCGCATCCACCAGGAACGGATCCAGCCCCTGCACCTCGGGCTCGATGCTGGCGCTGCCGCCGGTGGTCATCGTCTGCCGGTCGCCGCGCTTCTCGCGCAGCATGGTTTCGGCATCGAACCGGGTGACCTGCTCCGCGGGGTCTTCGCCCGGGGTGTAGTCGTTCATCGACCGCGGGTCCAGCTGCGGGTAGAACAGCTTGCCGCTCTTCTGCGGGATGGGGTCGCCCGACAGCACGTGGAACACGGTGAGCGTGGTCATGCTGGCACCGATGCCCAGCGCGATCGCCAGCACCATCAGCGCGGTGAGCACGCGGTTGCGGCGGAAGCTGCGCAACGCGAGGTTCGCGTAGTAGCCGAACATGCTGTCGCCGAACAGCCGGTCTGTGAGCGTGGACATGGCGAGTCCCTCAGATGTTGGTTTCGGCGATGCCGCGCGTGGACTGCGCCACCCGCACCAGGCTCGGCTCGACCGACAGGTCGGTGGCCATGCCATCGACGATGTGCACGTTGCGCTGCGCACGCGCCGCCAGTTCCGGGTCGTGGGTCACCATGACGATCGTGGTGCCCTGCTGGTTGATGTCCTCGAGCAGCTCCAGGACGCTGCGCGCCATCTGCGAGTCGAGGTTGCCGGTGGGTTCGTCCGCCAGCAGCAGGCGCGGGCTGCCCGCCAGCGCCCGCGCGATCGCCGCGCGCTGCTGCTGGCCACCCGACAGCTCCGCCGGGAAGTGCTTCATGCGCGAGCCCAGCCCGACCATGCCCAGCGCGTCCTCGATGCGCAGCCTGCGCTCGCTGGCCGGCATGCGCCGGTAGCGCAGCGGCACGTCGCAGTTGTCGAACAGGTTGAGGTCGGGGATCAGGTTGAAGCTCTGGAAGATGAAGCCGATCTTCTGGTTGCGCAGCCTGCTGCGCGCATCGTCGTTCAGGTCCTTGACGTTCTCGCCGTCGAGGCTGAACTCGCCGCCGGTGAAGGTCTCCAGCAGCCCGGCGATGTTGAGGAAGGTGGTCTTGCCGGAGCCCGACGGCCCGGTGACGGCGACGAACTCGCCTTCCTTCACGTGCAGGTCGAGCGAACGCAGGGCGTGGGTCTCGACGAGCTGGGTGCGGTAGACCTTGGTGACGCCGCGCATGTTGAGCATGGGAGATCCTTGGATGGTCGGTGCGTATCGGCGTCAGCCGATGTGGAAGGGGGGGAGGTCGGGGTTGTGCAGGTAGCTCTCCGGTGCGACGTGGTGCGCACGCGCCGCGCCGTTGGCAGAGGCACCGCCACGGCCGTCGGCAAGCGCATCGAACGCCGGCAGCTCGGACAGGCGCAGCGGCACGGCGTTGGCGAGGTCCTGGGCGTCCCAGGCCTTGGGGAAGTGGAAGGCGAAGTTCGAAGTGGCCATGTCAGTCTCCTGAGATCCGGACGCGTTCCGCACTGCCGAACTGGTCGCTTCCGGACACGACGACCCGTTCGCCCGGCTCGAGGCCGGAGAGGATTTCAACCGCACCGAGGCTGCTGACCCCGGTCTGGATCGGACGGCGCACGGCGCTGCCGTCCTGGACGACGTAGACGAAGCGGCCACCGTCCTGTTCGAGGAACGGGCCGCGCTCGACCATCAGCGTGTCCGGCCGCGTGTCCAGCACGATGCGCGCGGACAGGCGCTGGTTCTGGCGGAGGCCAGGCGGCTGGCTGCCTTCCGCGAAGCGCAGGCGTGCATTCACTTCGCCGTTTACAACTTCCGGCGACACCGCGGAGACCTCCGCCGGAAACGTCTTGCCGGTGCTGGTCACCTGCGCCGGCATGCCTATCGCCAGGTCGCGCGCAAAGCTTTCCGGCACCTTGATCTCGAGCTCGAACACCGACAGGTCGACCACGCCGAGCACCGGGCCGTTGGCGGCGACGCTGGTGCCCTGCGGCACCTGCACCTGGCCGACCTGGCCATCGAATGGCGCGCGCAGGGTGAGCGCATCGACCTGGCGGGCGAGTTCGGCGGCAACCGCACGCTGGCGGTCGGCCATCAGGCGCTTGTTGCGCGCGTCGAGCTCGGCGCCCTGCGCCGACAGCGAGAATTCCTGGCGCGCCGCGGACAGGCCGAGGTCGGCCTTCTTCAGCGCGTCCTGCGCGCGGGCCACGTCGACCTGCGGCACCGCGCCGCCATCGAAGCCTCGCTGGTAGCGCTCGAGGTCGCGCTCGGCCGCGGTGCGGTCGATGCCGGCCTGGTCGAGCTGCTTGCGCGCGTCCGACTTCGCAAGGCGTGCGTCGAGCAGCGCGCGGCTGGCCTCGGCCTCCATGCCGGCCAGCGCGGACTCTTCCTGCACCAGGCGGCTGCGCAGCTCGGGGCTGTCGATCACCGCCAGCTCCTGGCCCTGCTTGACCACGTCGCCGGCGACCACCTTGAGCGCCACGGTGCCGGCGGCGATCGCGTACAGGGTGGGGCTGTTGGCGGCGATCACGCGGCCGTCGGCGGACAGGTCGCGCACCAGTTCGCCGCGGGTGACTTCGGCCACGCGCAGGCGCGACGCGTCGTAGGAACGCCCGCCCGACGACCAGCCGGTGGCGAGCCAGGCGATTGCCGCGACCAGCGCGATCGCGACCGCGCCGCCGACAAGCCATGGCTTGCGGCCACCAAGGCGGCCGCGCGGCGTGGCGAGCACCTGGTCCTGGCTGGCGGTGTCGCGGATGCGGGAGCGTTGGTCCATGGCGGGCGGTCTGTCGTGTGCGGGTGGATGCATGACGGATTGACGCAAGTGGCGTGCCAACTGCAAGCAATTGAAAGTGAAGGGATTTGCGGGTGTGTCCGGGTGTCCGCCCGGACGCCGCGGCGTCCGCGCGGACGGCCCCGGGGCCTTTCCCCGTTAGACTTGGGATTCCAGAGGAAGGGGTTCCAGCACATGTGTGGCATCGTCGGCGCGATCGCGGATCGCGATGTGGTTCCGGTCCTGATCGAAGGACTCAAGCGGCTTGAATATCGCGGCTACGATTCCGCCGGCATCGCGGTCGTCGACGGCGACGACGTGCGCCGCGTGCGCCGCACCGGACGCGTGGCGGAGATGGAGTCCGCCGCAGCCAGCGAGGGCTTCCAGGCCAACCTCGGCATCGGCCACACCCGCTGGGCCACCCACGGCGGCGTGACCGAATCCAACGCCCATCCACACGTCAGCCACGGCGTGGCGCTGGTGCACAACGGCATCATCGAGAACCACGAAGCGCAGCGCGAGCGCCTGAAGGGTCTCGGCTACACCTTCGAATCGCAGACCGATACCGAAGTCATCGCGCACCTGATCCACCATTACCTCCAGGACGGCGACGACCTGCTGGGTGCGCTGCAGCGCGCGGTGAAGGAACTCGACGGCGCCTATGCGCTGGCCGTGGTCAGCCACAAGGAGCCGGGACGCCTGGTGTGCGCGCGCATGGGCTGCCCGCTGCTGGTCGGCCTGGGCGACGGCGAGAATTTCGTGGCCTCCGACGTGTCGGCGATCCTGCAGGCCACGCGCCGGGTGATCTTCCTGGAAGAGGGCGACACCGCCGAAGTGACGCGCGAGGGCGTGCGCGTGTTCGGTGCCGACGACCAGCCGGTGATGCGCGAGGAACACCTGTCCGACGTCTCGCTGGCGTCGCTGGAGCTCGGTCCCTACCGGCATTACATGCAGAAGGAAATCCACGAGCAGCCGCGCGCGCTGGCCGACACGATGGAAGCGATCATCGACGCCGGCGGGTTCGAGCCGGCGCTGTTCGGCAAGGACGCGGCTGCCGTGCTTGGCGACGTCGAAGGGGTGCAGATCCTCGCCTGCGGCACCAGCTTCTACGCAGGCTCCGTGGCGCGCTACTGGATCGAGGCGATCAGCGGCCTGCCGTGCAGCGTCGAGATCGCCAGCGAGTACCGCTACCGCACCGCGGTCGCCAACCCGAAGCACCTGGTGGTCACCATCTCGCAGTCGGGCGAAACGCTCGACACCATGGAAGCGCTGAAGTACGCCAAGTCGCTGGGCCACGACTACACGCTGTCGATCTGCAACGTGCCCGAGAGCGCCATCCCGCGCGCCAGCCGGCTGGTGTTCTACACCCGCGCCGGCGCGGAGATCGGCGTCGCCTCCACCAAGGCGTTCACCACCCAGCTGGTCGGCCTGTTCGCACTCGCCGTCACGCTCGCCAAGCTCAACGGCCGCCTGCCGGAAGCCAGTGAGAGCGACTACATCGAGGCACTGCGCCACCTGCCGGGCAGCGTGCAGCACGCGCTCAACCTCGAGCCGCAGATCGCGCTGTGGGCCGAGCGCTTCGCGCCCAAGGACCACGCGCTGTTCCTCGGCCGCGGCGTGCACTACCCGATCGCGCTCGAGGGCGCGCTCAAGCTCAAGGAAATCTCCTACATCCACGCCGAGGCGTACCCGGCCGGCGAGCTCAAGCACGGGCCGCTGGCGCTGGTCGACGCCGACATGCCGGTGGTGGTGATCGCGCCGAAGGACTCGCTGCTGGAAAAAGTGAAGTCCAACATGCAGGAAGTGCGTGCCCGCGGCGGTGAGCTGTTCGTGTTCACTGACGCCGACAGCAACTTCGAGGAGTCGGAAGGCGTGCACGTGATCCGCACGCCGCGCCACGTCGGCGTGCTGAGCCCGATCGTGCACACGATTCCCGTGCAGATGCTGGCGTACCACGTGGCGCTTGCGCGCGGCACGGACGTGGACAAGCCGCGCAACCTGGCGAAGAGCGTCACGGTGGAGTAAGGCTGCAGGCCATGTCCTCGCATGCCGGCAACGTCCGTCCCGAACCCGACCAGGTGCTGGTCGACATCGTCGACTACGTCACCGGTTACGTGATCGACTCGCCGCTCGCCTGGGAGACCGCGCGCAACTGCCTGATCGACACACTGGGCTGCGGCCTCGAGGCGCTGGAGTACCCGGCGTGCACCAGGCTGCTGGGGCCGCTGGTGCCCGGCACGGTGGTGCCCGATGGCGCGCGCGTGCCCGGTACGCAGCACCAGCTCGATCCGGTGCAGGCGGCCTTCAACATCGGCGCGATGATCCGCTGGCTGGACTTCAACGACACCTGGCTGGCCGCCGAGTGGGGGCATCCGTCCGACAACCTCGGCGGCATCCTCGCGGTGGCCGACTGGCTCAGCCGCACCGCGGTGACCGCCGGAAGGCCGCCGCTGGCAATGCGCGACGTGCTGGCGGCGATGGTCAAGGCGCACGAGATCCAGGGCTGCATCGCGCTGGAGAACAGCTTCAACCGCGTCGGCCTGGACCACGTGGTGCTGGTGAAGGTGGCATCGACCGCGGTGGTCGCCTGGCTGCTGGGCCTGTCGCGCGAGCAGATCCTCAACGCGGTGTCGCTGGCGTGGGTGGACGGGCAGAGCCTGCGGACCTACCGGCACGCGCCCAACACCGGCAGCCGCAAATCCTGGGCCGCGGGCGACGCCACCAGCCGCGCCGTGCGCCTGGCGCTGATCGCGGCGACCGGGGAGATGGGCTACCCCGGCGCGCTGACCGCGCCCACGTGGGGCTTCTACGACGTCTCGTTCAAGGGCGAACCCTTCCGGTTCCAGCGCCCCTATGGCAGCTACGTGATGGAGAACGTGCTGTTCAAGATCAGTTTCCCCGCCGAGTTCCATGGCCAGACCGCGGTCGAGGCGGCGCTGCTCCTGCATGGGCAGCTCGCGGCGGCAGCAAGGGGCGTCGACGACATCGCCGCGATCACCATCCGCACGCAGCAGGCGTGCATGCGCATCATCGACAAGCAGGGTCCGCTGGACAATCCGGCAGATCGCGACCACTGCATCCAGTACATGGTCGCGGTGGCGCTGGTGTTCGGGCGCCTGACCGCCGGCGACTACGAAGACGACGTGGCCGCGGACCCGCGCATCGACCGGCTGCGGGCGAAGATCAACTGCGTCGAGGACCCGCGCTACACCGCCGACTACCACGACCCCGGCAAGCGCAGCATCGCCAACGCGCTGGCCGTGGAATTCAACGACGGCACGCGGCTCGCCGAAGTCGCGGTTGAATATCCCGTGGGGCACCCACGGCGGCGCGACGAGGGCATCCCGCTGCTGGAGGCCAAGTTCCGCACCAACCTGGCGCGGCGCTTCCCCGAGCCGCAGCAGCGGGCGATCCTCGCCGCCAGCCTCGACCAGGCCACGCTGGAGGCCATGCCGGTGCACGCCTACGTCGATCTCTACGTGATCTGAAGGATGGTCCGCCAGCCGGTCGGACACTGCGTGCCAGCCATGCCCGCGGGTCGCGCGCACCCGCTTGTATCATCGTGATGCGCGCGGACGCAGCGGCATACGGGCCGCTGGCGCCGTCGCGCATGGAGCCTCCCCCCATGCACAGCGCCGGCGGCAACATCGCCCTGTCCATCCTCGAACTCGGGCGCGTGCGCCAGGGCTCGGACCGGCGCAGCGCGCTGGACGGTGCGCGCGACCTGGCGCGCCATGCGGAATCGCTCGGCTACACGCGCTTCTGGATTGCCGAACACCACAACATGCCTGCGGTCACCACCGCGGCGACGTCGCTGGTCATCGCGCATGTCGCGGCCGGCACCAGCACCATCCGCGTCGGCGCCGGCGGCATCATGCTGCCCAACCACGCGCCGTACATCATCGCCGAGCAGTTCGGCACGCTGGCGACGCTGTTCCCGGACCGCATCGACCTCGGCCTCGGCCGCGCGCCGGGCACCGACCAGCTGACGCTGCGTGCGCTGCGCCGCGATCCCGCCAGCAGCGAGCACTTCCCGCAGGACGTGCAGGAGCTGCAGGCCTGGCTGGGCCCGGTGCGCGAAGGCCAGCGCATCGAAGCGGTGCCGGGCTCGGGCACCGAGGTGCCGCTGTGGATCCTCGGCTCCAGCCTGTTCGGCGCGCAGCTGGCGGCGGAGCTGGGCCTGCCCTACGGCTTCGCCTCGCACTTCGCGCCGCAGGCGCTGGACCAGGCGCTGCGCGTGTACCGCGAGCGTTTCAAGCCGTCGGCGCAGCTCGACAAGCCCTACGCGCTGGTCGGCGTGAACATCATCGCCGCGCCCACCGACGAGGAAGCGCGCTTCCTCGCCACCTCGCAGCAGATGTCGTTCGCCGACATGTTCCGCGGCGTGCGCAACCTCACCCAACCGCCGATCGCGGACATCGAGGCCTACTGGTCGCCGCAGGAGAAGGTGCAGGCGTCGCAGATGCTCGCCTGCAGCATCATCGGCGGCCCGGACACGGTGCGCGCCGGCATGCGCGCGTTCGTCGAGCGCACCGCGGCCGACGAGCTGATGGTGGTATCCGACATCTTCGATCCGGCGCTGCGCCACTGTTCCTTCCAGATCATCGCCGACGCCCGGCCATGACCTTCGACACCCGGGGGGCGGCGCGCCTTCGCCTAAGGTGGACGATCGCCCGCACCGGGCAAACGTCTTCCACGCTCCCGGAGTCACTGTGAATTCCAAGAATCCCCGCGTCCTGCTGCTGTCCGTCGCCGTCGCCACCGCGCTCGCCGCATGTTCCGGCCAGGACGGCACCGCGGCCGCCGCCGCCAGCGCCGAAGCCGCGCGCGTCACCCTCGACGAGTCGCAGCTGCAGGCCGTCAATCGCTTCTCCGCGGCCGACGTCGATCCCGCGGTCGCCGCATGCACGGACTTCGGCGCGCACGTCAACGGTCCGTGGCTTGCCGGCAACGCGATTCCGGGCGACCGCACGTCGTGGGGCTCGTTCGAGGTGCTGACCGAACGTTCGCAGCAGATCCAGCGCCAGCTGGCCGAACAGGCCGCAGCGCTCACCGATGCCAGCCTGACCGAGAAGATCGTCGGCGACCTGTGGGCCACCGGCATGGATGCCGAGGCGATCAACGCCCAGGGACTCGCCCCGCTGCAGGCCGACCTCGACGCGATCGCCGCGATCGACGGTGCCGACGCGCTCGCCGGCTACCTGCACAGCAGCGCCGCCAGCGGCAACAACGCGCTGTTCCGCTTCCATGCCGGCCCCGATTTCAAGGATTCGGCGACCAACATCGCCTATGCCATGCAGGGCGGGCTGGGCCTCCCGGACCGCAGCTATTACTTCGACGCCGCGCACGCCGACAAGCTGGTCGCCTACCAGCAGCACGTCGCGCGCGTGCTTGCGCTGTCGGGCGTGGATGCCGCAGCGGCGGACAAGCAGGCTGCCGACGTGGTGGCGTTCGAGAAGCGCCTGGCCGGCGTGTCCAAGTCGCGCGTGGAGCTCTCGCGTGACGCCGAGCTGCGCTACAACCCGGTGTCGCTGGCCGACGCCGAGAAGCTCGCGCCGGCGTTTGGCTGGGCGAAGTTCTTCGAAGCCCAGGGCGTGGCCGCGCCTGCGATGTTCTCGCTCGCCATCCCGGCGTTCCACGCCGAGGTCGGCACCATGCTGGCCGATGTGCCGGTGGCGACCTGGCAGTCCTACCTGCGCTTCCACGCGGTCGACGATGCTTCGCCGTACCTCGGCGACGACTTCGTGCAGGCCAACTACGATTTCTACGCCAAGACCCTGCGCGGCCAGCAGGAGATGCAGGAGCGCGGCAAGCGCGTGCTCGACGCGCTCAACGGCGTGGCCGGCGAGACGCTGGGCCAGATGTACGTGAAGGTCGCGTTCCCGGCCGAGTCCAAGGCGCAGATGGAAGCGCTGGTGAAGAACCTCAGCGACGCGCTGAAGGTGCGCATCGAAAACCTGGCCTGGATGTCCGACGCCACCAAGGTCAAGGCGATGGAGAAGTGGGCCAGCTTCACGCCCAAGATCGGCTACCCGGACGTGTGGCGCGACTGGACCGGCCTTGCCACCTCGCGTGACAGCTTCATCGGCAACGTGCAGGCCGCCAACGCGTTCAACTACGCCTGGAACATGGGCAAGATCGGCAAGCCCGTGGACCGCAGCGAGTGGGGCATGAGCCCGCAGACGGTCAACGCCTACTACCGCTCCAGCGCCAACGAGATCGTGTTCCCGGCCGGCATCCTGCAGCCGCCGTTCTTCGACCCGGCGGCCACGCCCGAGCTCAACTACGGCGGCATCGGCGCGGTGATCGGCCACGAGATGATCCACGGCTATGACGACCAGGGCAGCCGTTTCGGGCCCACCGGAAACTTCGAGAACTGGTGGACCGACGCCGACGCGGCCGGCTTCAAGCAGCTCACCGACCAGCTCGTCGCGCAGTTCAACGGCTACGAGGCGGCGCCCGGCAAGTTCGTCAACGGCAAGCTGACGCTGGGCGAGAACATCGCCGATCTCGGCGGCCTGGCAGTGGCCTACGACGCGATGAAGACGGCCGCCGGCGACAGCGCGGATCCGATGACCGACGGCCTGAGCCGCGACCAGCGCTTCTTCGCCAACTGGGCCACGGTGTGGCGCCGCAACTTCACCGACGAGGAACTGGCGGTGCGCCTGGCGACCGACTCGCACGCACCCGCGAATTTCCGCGCGGTCGGTGCACCGTCGAACCTGCCGGCGTTCGCCGCGGCGTGGTCGTGCGAGGCGGGCTCGCCGATGATCCGCGCCGGGAACGACCAGATCGTCATCTGGTAAACGCCGTGCGTGCGCCGCGCCCGGGCAGTGTCCCGGGCCGGCGCCCTTCACGCCGGATTGCGCGATCATGGTGCCGTCCTGGAACGAGGGAACCGACGGCCGATGGCAGCTGCGCGCGCGAAGGCAGGCACCGCCCGGGTGCTGGTGGACCTGTTGAAGCGGTACGTCGCGGGCGTGTTTCCGTGAGTACGTACGCGCTCGACGCGGTCTTCGCGCCGCGTTCGGTCGCCGTGGTGGGCGCCAGCCCGCGCGAGCGGTCGCTCGGCCGGCTGGTGCTGCAGCAGGTGCGCGAAGGCGGGTTTGCCGGCCCGGTGGGCCTGGTGAACCCGTTCCACCGCGAGATCGAGGGCGTGGCAGCCGCGCCGTCGATCGATGCCCTCGGTTTCCAACCCGACCTGGTGGTGATCGCCACGCCGCCCGGCGAGGTCGCCGCGGTCGTGGCAGCCGCGGCTGCGTGCGGCACCCGTGCGGCGATCGTGCTCACCCGTGGCATGGGCGCCGGCCCGGGTTCTCAGAACGCCGCACTCGAAGCAGTGGCCCGTCCGCTCGGCATGCGCATCGTCGGCCCCAACTGCCTGGGCGTGGTGGCGCCGCATGCCGGGCTGTTCGCGAGCTTTGCCGCGCATCGTCCGCTCGCCGGCGACCTCGCGCTGCTGTCGCAGTCCGGCGCGGTGGCGGCCGGCGTGCTGGAGTGGGCGCATCCGCGCGGCATCGGTTTTTCGGCGGTGGCGTCGCTGGGTGACGCGATCGATGTCGACTTCGCCGACCTGCTCGATTACTTCGCGGTCGACCGCCATACGCGCGCCATCCTGCTGTACCTCGAGGAAGTCCGCGACGCGCGCAAGTTCGTGACCGCGGCGCGCGCCGCCGCACGCGGCAAGCCGGTGGTCGTGGTGCGCCCCGGCCGGCACGTGCCAGCGCCAGTGCACGCGCAGACCCACACCGCGCGCCTGGCCACGCCGGACGCCGCGTATGAAGCCGCGTTCCGCCGCGCCGGCCTGCTGCGCGTGCACGCGCTGGACGAGCTGTTCGCCGCGGTGGAGACGCTGTCGCACCTCGGCGACGTGCCCGGCAAGCGCTTGGCGGTGCTCACCAACGGTGCCGGCGCCGGGATGCTGGCGCTCGACCGCCTCATCGACCTGGGCGGCCAGCCGGCCGCACTGTCGCCCGCGACCGTGCAGCAGCTCGACCGCGCGTATCCGCTCGGCTGGTCGCGCAACAATCCGGTGGACATGCTGGGCGACGCCGACGGCACGCGTTACGCGGCCGGCATGGACGCACTGCTGTCCGATCCCGGCAACGACGCGGTGCTGGTGATGCACGCGCCGACCGTGCTCTCCGATCCTGGCGAGGCCGCGGACGCCGTGGTGCGCACGCTCGCCGCGCGCCCGCGCGGCCTGGTGCGCAAGCCGACGCTGGCGGTGTGGATGGGAGGTGACCCGGAATCGATGGCGAAGCTCGGCGAGGCCGGGATTCCCAGCTACGCCAGCGAGGCCGAAGCCGTGCGCGGCTTCATGTACCTCGTCCGCCATCGCGAAGCGCAGCAGGCGCTGATGGAGACGCCACCGAGCCTGCCCGAGGACTTCGTGGTGGACCGCGGCGCGGCGGATGCGGTGGTGGCCGCCGCGCTGCACGCCGGCGAGGAGTGGCTTGCGCCCGGTGCGGTCGCGACCCTGCTCGAGGCCTACGGCATTCCCTTCGCGCGCGCGCTGCCGGCGGAGGATGCCGACGCCGCCGCGCGCATCGCCGCACCGATGCTGGCCGCCGGCGGCAAGGTGGCGGTCAAGGTGCTGTCGCCGGACATCGCGCACAAGTCGGACGTCGACGGTGTGCGCCTCAACCTCGCCAGCGAAGACGCGGTGCGCGAGGCAGCGGGCGAGGTGATGCGCCGCGCGGCGGCGCGGCGGCCCGAGGCGCGCATCGCGGGCGTGCTGGTGCAGCCGATGGCGCTGCGGCCGAAGGCGCGCGAAGTGCTGGCCGGCATCGCCGACGATCCGGTGTTCGGGCCGGTGGTGGTGTTCGGCCGCGGCGGCACCGCGGTCGAGGTGATCGACGACAAGACCCTCGCCCTGCCGCCGCTCGACCTGCGCCTGGCGCACGAGATGATCGGCCGCACGCGCGTATCGCGCATCCTCAAGGCCTACCGCGACGTACCCGCCGCCGACGAGCGCGCGCTGGCGCTGGTGCTGGTCAAGCTGGCGCAGCTGGCCGCCGACATCCCGGCGGTGCGCGAGGTCGACATCAACCCGCTGCTGGTCGATGCCGACGGCGTGCTGGCGCTGGACGCGCGCGTGGCGGTGTCGGTGTCGCGGCAGCTGCACAAGGGCCGCGGCCACCCGCGCTTCGCGGTGTTCCCGTATCCGAAGGAGCTGGAGCGCACGATGACGCTCGCCGACGGACGCGAGGCGTTCGTGCGCCCGGTGCGCCCCGAGGACGACGCGATGTTCCGGCACTTCTTCGACAAGGTCAGCGCCGAGGATCTGCGCCTGCGCTTCTTCCGCGCGGTGCGCGACTTCAGCCACGATTTCATCGCCCGGCTGGTGCAGCTCGACTACGCGCGTTCGATGGCGCTGGTGGCGGTCGACGCCGGCAGCGGCGAGATGCTTGGCGCAGTGCGCCTGCTGGCCGATGCCAACTACGACCGCGGCGAGTACGGGATCATGGTGCGCTCCGACCTCAAGGGCGCCGGCCTGGGCTGGCGGCTGATGGAGGAGATGGTGGAGGTCGCGCGCTGGATGGGCCTGAAGGTGATCGAGGGCCAGGTGCTGCGCGAAAACAGCACCATGCTGCGCATGTGCCGGCAGCTCGGCTTCAGGGTGGTGCCGGATCCGGACGACGCCACGGTCATGCTGGTCACGCTTCCGGTACCGCATGGGGACCGGGTGCATCCCGCGTGACGCCAAGTGGATGACGGTGTGATGCGCAAGATCCTGCACATCGACATGGACGCGTTCTACGCGTCGGTCGAGCAGCGCGACGATCCCGCCCTGCGCGGGCGCCCCGTGGTCGTGGCCTGGCGCGGCGCGCGCTCGGTGGTGTGCGCGGCGTCGTACGAGGCGCGCGTGTTCGGCGTGCGCTCGGCGATGCCGGCGGTGCGCGCCGAGCGGCTGTGCCCGGACGCGGTGTTCGTGCCGCCGGATTTCACGCGCTACAAGGCGGTCTCCCGGCAGGTGCGCGAGATCTTCCTGCGCCATACCGACCTCGTGCAGCCGCTGTCGCTGGACGAGGCCTACCTCGACGTCACCGCGCCGAAGATCGCCTCGCCGAGCGCCACCGAATCGGCGCGCATGATCCGCGCGGCGATCCGCGACGAGACCGCGCTTACCGCGTCGGCCGGCATCGCGCCCAACAAGTTCCTGGCCAAGATCGCCTCGGACTGGAACAAGCCGGACGGCCAGTTCGTGATCCGCCCGTCGCAGGTCGATGCCTTCCTCGCGCCGCTGCCGGTGGGGCGCATTCCGGGCGTGGGCAAGGTGATGGAGGCGAAGCTTGCCGCGATCGGCGTGGCCACCATGGGCGACCTGCGCGCGTTTGCGGTCGAGGAACTGCAGCTGCGCTTCGGCAGCTTCGGCGCCAGCCTGCACCGGCGTGCGCACGGCATCGACGAGCGGCCGGTGGAACCGGACCAGCCGGTGCAGTCGATCTCGGCCGAAGACACGTTCGCCACCGACCTGCCGCTGGAGGAACTCGAGCCCGCGATCCGCGCGCTGGCGGCCAAGGCCTGGGCGGCAAGCCGCAAGACGGAGCGCGTGGGGCGCACGGTGGTGCTGAAGCTCAAGACCGCGCAGTTCCGCATCCTGACGCGCAGCTACACGCCGGAATCGCCCCCGGCCACCGAAGCCGAATTCACGGCGTTCGCGCTTGCCCTGCGGGAACGCGTCGACCTGCCCGCGTCGACACGCTACCGGCTGGTCGGAGTAGGCCTCGGCGGATTCCGCGAGCCCGGGGTTCTGCCGCGCCAGGCGGCGCTGTTCGATCCGCACTGAGCTCGCCGCGCGGCGGCCGCGGGCGCAGGTCCAGCCACAGGCTGTACGCCGCGGTCAGCGCCGGCAGCAGGTTCTGCAGCACGCCCACCGCGTCCTGCTTTTCCGAGAACAGGAAGTACGACAGCGTCATGGCGCTGCCGCACAGGCTGATGATCCAGAAACTGCGCGGCACCACCGCGCGGCCAGCCTGCCGCGAGGCCGCGAACTGCACCAGCCAGCGCGCGCCGAAGAGCATGGCGCCTATCAGGCCGATCAGCTTCCATGGCGTTACCACGACGCCCGTCCAAGCCAGTGCGGCGATGGTCTCGTTCATGGCATCACTCCTGAGTCCTGCGTTGCGCGTTCGTCGGCGACGGCGCAGGCGCCGCGCCGCAGCAGCCAGAGCACGCCGCGCAGGTCGCTGATGCCGACCAGCGCGCGCCCGAGGTTGTCGTACTTGCTGTGCCCGTGCAGGCGCGGGCGGTGGCCCACCGGCACGCTGAGGGTGCGCCAGCCGGCGCGCTGCATCAGCGCCGGCAGGTAGCGATGCATGTGGTCGAACGCAGGCAGGTCCAGGAACGCATCGCGCGCGAACAGCTTGATGCCGCAGCCGGTATCCGGCGTAGCGTCATTCAGCAGGCGCGCGCGGATCGCGTTGGCGATGCGCGAGGCCACGCGCTTGCTGGCGGAATCCTCGCGCTTCACGCGCCATCCCGCGAACAGGCGCACGTCGTCGGCGGCGGCGGCGCGCGCCTGCAGCAGTCGCGGCAGGTCGGCGGGGTCGTTCTGGCCATCGCCGTCGAGCGTCGCCACCCAGGGCGCGCGCGCGACCCTGACGCCGCTGCGCAGCGCCGCGCTCTGCCCGCTGCGTGCGCGGTGGCGCAGCACGCGCAGGTGCGGGCGCGTCGCCATGCACCTGGCCAGTGCGGTGTCAGTGCCGTCGTCGGAGGCGTCGTCGACGCAGATGATTTCGTAGCTGTCGACGGCGGTGGCAAGCGCCGCGTCGATCTCGTCGATCAGCACCGGCAGGTTGGCGGCCTCGTTGAACGCCGGCACCACGACGCTGAGCGTGGGTGTCCACGGGCCGCGTGCCGGAGGAAGGTTCATATTCATGCGACGCACTCCGAGAACACGTCATGGCGGCGATCGTAGAGCGCGGTGCGCACCTCGAGCAATCCGAGCACAGAATGGAACAGGTCGTCGTGGCTGGCCGGTGAATGGGCCCGCCGGCGCAGGCAAGCGTGGTCCAGGTGGCGCGCCACCGCCATGCCCGGCGACAGCCACGCCAGCATCGGCACCTTCTTCTGCGTGTCGGGTGCGATGGCGTACGGCAGGCCGTGCAGGTAGAGGCCGTTCTCGCCCAGCGATTCACCGTGGTCGGAGACATACAGCAGTGCGCTGTCGCGATCGTCGCGGCGGGCCAGCAGCGCGATGGTGTCCGCCAGCAGGTCGTCGGTGGCGAGCACCGCGTTGTCGTAGCTGTTCACCACCTGGTCGCGGCTGCAAAGGCCGAGGTCGTCGGTGTCGCAGGTCGGCGTGAAGCGCCGCAGGCGCTCCGGCGCGCGGCGGTGATAGGCGGGGCCGTGGTTGCCGACCTGGTGCAGCACGATCACCTGGTCGCCGGGCCAGCGATCGATGGCCGCATCGAGACCATCCAGCAGGACCTCGTCATGACATTCGTGCGCGCCGCAGGTCGCCGCGGCCGTGTCATGCATCGACTCGTAGGCCAGGCCGGTGCAGACGCCCTTGCAGCCGGACTGGTTGTCGCGCCAGGTGCTGTGCACGCCGGAGTGTTCGAGCACATGCAGCAGCGATTCCGAATTCGCCAGGCGCGCCTTGTCGTAACCGTCGCGGCCGTCCGGCGAAAACATGCACGGCAGCGAGACCTCGGTGCTGGTGCCGCAGGCGTCGACGTCGGCGAAATTGATCGCGTCGGACGCGGCCAGCCGCGGCGTGGTCTGCCGCGCGTAGCCGTTCAATCCCCAGTTCTGCGCGCGCACGGTCTCGCCAATCACCAGCACCAGCAGGCGCGGCCGCGCTTCGGGCGGGCGGGCGGCAAGCACGGCGTCGCCGCCGAGCACGCGGCGCAAGCCCTGCATGGCGCCATCGCCACGGGCGATGGTCGCCGCCGCGACGACCAGGTTGCCGGGCGTGATCAGGTGCCGCAGCTCGCGGTTGTTGCGCATCAGTGCCGAGACGTCCTGGAACCCGCCGAGCGCGCTGCCGGCGGCAACCAGCGCCAGCGCCAGCAACCAGCCCAGGCAGGTCAAGCCGGCACGCGCGGGCGTGCGGCGGCGCAGCCGGATGCGCGACAGCACCAGGAGTGGCAGCCCGGCATGCAGCGCCAACGACGGCAGCAGGCCCCAGGCCAGCAGCTCGCCCGCCTCGCGGGCGTCGGTATGCAGCACGTTGCGCACCATGTCGGTGTCGAAATAGATGCCGTACGTGCGCGCGTAGTGGTTGGCCGCGGCGCCCGCCAGCAGCAGCAGCGCGAGCACCGGCTTCGCCAGCGGGCCATGCAGCAGCACGCAGAACAGGAAGGCCTGCAGCGCGAACACCAGCACCAGCAGGCACGCCGCCGCGAGCGCGCCGGATGCGCCGGCCAACGCCCCGGTCGCGAACGCCGAGTGCCAGAACGGCCCGTTGCACGCCAGCACGAAGTACAGGCTGGCCCACAACGCCAGCGATTCCACCGTGATCAGGGGCCGCCAGGTGCGCAGCCGGCCAAGTACATCGTGGCTGCGGCGCAGCGGCAGTGCGACAACGCTCACGCCACCCGCTCCGCCGGCGTGGGCCACAGTGCGGCCACGGTCACGGCGACGGCCCAGCAGAGGGCCAACGACCACAGGTCGTGCGACAGGAAGTGGGCACCGCGCAGCTGCTGGTCGATGCCGAAGACCAGGCCGATCGCCACGCCGATGGCGAGCCCGGTGCGGCGGCCGCTCGGCGCGACGATCGCAAGCAACGCCGGAACGACCGCCCACGGCAGGAGCGCCCAGCCGCCCGGAGCGCGGCTGGCGTACGCGCTGCTCACGGGCGTCGGCATGGTGAGGAAGTCGGGGCGCATCGCTGGCATCAATGTGAATTGCGACGATGATCGCGGCGCGCTTGTCGGAGAGGCGTGGGAGTTAAGTTCGGGCTTCGTTAATCGCCATCCCGGGCGAACGGTGGCGCCTGGCAGTGCGGGTCGATGTCCGTGCCCGCTACCAGCCACCAGTCCTGGCGGCTGGCGCGGCCCATGCGCAGGGCCCGGCCACGGTCCACGCACGGGTTGAGTGCTTCGTCTGGCAGCCACAGCCAGCGCCGTTCGGGGGCCTGGGCGGCCCACGCCGCGGCGTCGCGCCACTGCAGGTGCCAGGGACGTTTGAACCCGAACTCGGTCATCGGGCGCCTGGCCTGCAGGAGATGCTGCTCCCGCCATGCCACGGCGCCGAGTTCGCCGTCCGCGCCAATCCGCGTGTCCACCCGCTGCATCAGCGCGCGGCCCGAGCTCGAGGCGTCCAGCGCCGGCGCGAGCGCCAGCCCGTACGTCGTCCACACCATCGCCGTGAACAGCACGAGTGCAAGCGCGATGCGCCGCCCGCGGAAGACCGCAGCCAGCACCCAGGCACCGGCGCCGAGCACACCGAGCGCCCACAGCAGCGTGCGCATGTCCGCGGGTTCGATGCCACGCGATGCGGCGAGGCGCGCGGCCCAGGCGGCGTCCGCCAGGCCGCTCGTCGCGGCGCCCAGGCACAACGCACCGACCAGCAGCAGCCAGCCGCACAGCAGCCGGCGCACGCCGGCGCGGCGCAGCAGCGCCGGCAGCAGCGGCGCCGCGGTCAGGCACATGGCCGGCAGCGCCGGGAACACGTACACCTCGCGCTTGCCGGGGCTCAGCGAAAAGAACAGCAGCACCAGCGCCGCCCAGCCCAGCAGCAGCACGTAGCGCGGATCGCCGCGGCGCAGCCGCCGCCACCACGCCGGCAGCAGCCACGGCAGCAGCAGCGCGCCCGGCAGCCACAGCGTGGCGATGGTCTGCGCGTAGTACCAGGGCGGCTGCACGTGGTGCCAGGCGTTGACGTAGCGCTCGCCGGTCTGGCGGAAGAGCAGCTCGTGCGCGTAGGCCTGCAGCGCCGGATCCGGGTTGCGCAGCAGCGCGAGGCCGAGCGGTGCCAGCCACACCGCCGCCCCGGCGGCGAACGCGGCAAGCGCGAGCCCCCCATCGCTCGCGACGCGCCTGGTAGGGAGATGCGGCTGGTGCCGCCGGACCCACAGCCACGGCAGCAGCACCAGCAGCGGCAGGAAGCCCACGCCCTTGGTCACCGTGCCCAGTCCCGCGGCGAACATGCCAAGCGCCAGCCAGCGCCGGTCGCGGCCTGCCAGCAGGTGGCGCAGCAACGCGCACAGCGAAAGGGTGGTCAGCGCCACCAGCACCATGTCGATCTGCGCACGCTTGGCCTGCAGGCCGAACTGCAGGCACACGAACAGCGCGCCCATTGCCCAGGGCGCGTACCGCTGCGACCACAGCCGTCCCGCGGCGGCATGTACCAGCGCCAGCGTTGCCAGTGCCGCG
The DNA here is from genome assembly GCF_016461615.1 of Luteimonas sp. MC1828. Lineage (NCBI taxonomy): Bacteria > Pseudomonadati > Pseudomonadota > Gammaproteobacteria > Lysobacterales > Lysobacteraceae > Luteimonas > Luteimonas sp. MC1828. The sequence goes on along the minus strand of NZ_JAEMNY010000001.1, from coordinate 1,795,297 downwards.
AGCAGCGACGGCAGCAGGAACGCCACGCGCCAGTCGCGGACGACAGTCCAGCTGGCGGCCTGCATCCACATGAATACCGGGGGCTTCTCGGCGTAGGCTTCGTGGCCGCGGCGCGGCACCAGCCAGTCGCCGCTGTCCACCATGGCGCGTGCCGCCAGCGCGAACCGCGGTTCGTCGGGGGGCGACGGGTCGCGCAGGCCGATGCCGGCGCCGAGCGCGAGCAGGATCAGCAGGGCCAGGAGCCAGGTGCGCGCGTGTCTTGGGGCGGGAGGCAATGGCGGCATGCCGCGGATGCTACCGCCGACACGTGGGAGAATCGTCGGAATCGCGGCGTTCCGACGCCGCTCCGACGTGGCGGCGCGCAGGCTGCCGTGATTTCCGGAGCTCCGCATGCATTTGCTGGTCGTGGAGGACAACCGCAACCTGGTCGCCAATCTCTTCGATTATTTCGAAGCCCGCGGCCACATGCTCGACGCGGCGCCCGATGGCCCCACCGGACTGCACCTGGCCGGGCACCACGCGTACGACGCCATCGTCCTCGACTGGATGCTGCCGCGCCTCGACGGGCCGGAAGTGCTGCGCCGCTTGCGCGAGGACGGCAGCGACGTGCCGGTGCTGATGCTGACCGCGCGCGACGAACTGCCCGACAAGATCATCGGCTTCCGCGCCGGTGCCGACGACTACCTGACCAAGCCGTTCGCGTTGCCGGAACTCGAGGTGCGCCTGGAGGCACTGGTGGCGCGTGCCACCGGCCGCGGGCGCAGGCGGGTCCTCGAGGTCGCCGACCTCAAGCTGGACCTCGCCACGCTGGAGGCCACGCGCGGTGGCCGCGTGCTGCACCTCTATCCGGCCTGCCGCAAGCTGCTGGAAGTGCTGATGCGCGCCAGCCCCGCGGCGGTGACCCGCGACCGCCTGGAGCACGCGCTCTGGGGCGACGATCCGCCCGATGGCGACATGCTGCGTTCGCACGTCTACGAGCTGCGACGCAGCGTCGACGAACCCTTCGAGCGCAAGCTGATCCATACCCTGCCGCGCGTCGGCTATCGCATCGCCGAGCTGTCGGCAGAAGGTGGTGACGGATGACGGCGCGCAGCAGCCTGCGCAGTCGTCTGACTTGGTCGCTGGTCGGCTACGTCCTGCTGCTGTCACTGACGGTGCTGGCGCACGGGCTGGTCGTCAACGAGCGCGCCGAAGCACTGGTCTGGGAATCACTGCTGGAGGCGGAGTTCGATCATCTCATCGCGCGCAGCGGCGACCCGGGCTACCACTGGAACGACACCGACACGTTGTCACTCTACGAAGCGCCGACCAGGCCGCTGCCCCCGGAGCTGGCAGCACTCGGGCCCGGCCTGCACGACGAGGTGAAGCTCGACGGTGTCGACCACGTGCTGATGGTGCGTGACATCGGCGGCCGGCGGCTGGCGCTTGCGCTGAACATCACCGACCTCGAGCGGCGAGAGCGCGAGCTGGGAATGAGCATGCTGGCCTCCGCGCTGCTGGTGGCGATGCTGCTGGGGGTGTTCGCGGCGTGGGGCGCGGGCCGGCTGGTGCGGCCGCTGGCCGACCTTGCCGGACAGATCGCGCGCTTGCGCCCGGGGCGCGCGGAGGCGCGGGTCACGGTGCCGGACGCGGCGACCAGCGAGCTGGTGGTGATCGCCGACGCGGTCAACGGCTACCTCGCGCGCAACGCCGAGTTCGTCGAGCGCGAGCGCGCGTTCATCGACAGCGCCAGCCACGAACTGCGCACGCCGATCGCGGTGATCGCCGGCGCGGCGGAGCTCGCGTCGGCGCAGCCGGGCGTGCCGCCCAAGGCGCTGGAGAAGCTGCAGCGCATCCACCGCACCACCCGCGACATGGAGCGGCTGATCTCGCTGCTGCTGGTGCTGGCCAAGGAGCCGGCGCGGTTGGCGCGGGCCAACGACCGCATCGCGCTCGGCGAGCTGCTTCCGGAAATCGTCGAGGACCACCGGCCCATGGCCCTGGCCAAGGGCCTGCAGCTGGTGCTCGCGGAAGGGCCGCCGTGCGAGCTGCTGGCCCCGGCGCCGGTGGTGCAGGCCGCGATCGGCAACCTGTTGCGCAATGCCATCGAGAACAGCGGTGGCGGCGTGATCCACATCCGGCTGCGGGCGGACGCGGTGGTCGAGATCGACGATCCCGGCCAGGGCATGTCGCCGGAGGAAATCAGTGCCGTGTACGCGCGCGCCGCGCGTGGCGGCACGCGCGATGGCGGCGGCATCGGCCTCGACCTGATCACCCGGCTGTGCGCGCACCTGGGCTGGGGGCTCGCGATCGATTCGCGCCCCGGCGAGGGCACCACCGCCCGCCTGGATCTGGGCGCGTCACGGGTGCCGTCCGGCGCGGTGTAGGCTTCGGTGCTGCGTCGGCCCCCCAACCGGCGAGGTGCGCGACATGCAATTCGCCTGGCCCCTGGTGCTGTTCGATCTCGATGGCACCCTGGTCGACAGCGCCGCCGACATTGCCGAAGCGGTCAACCGCACGCTCGACGAGCTGGGCCATCCGCGCCAGCCGGAAGCGATGGTGCGCAGCTGGATCGGCCTCGGCACGCGCGTGCTGATGGAGAGCGCGCTGCAGCATGTCGCCAGCCGCACGCCGGTGGATGAGGTGCTGCCGCGGCTGATGCGCCATTACGGCGACTGCCTGCTGCTGCAGGCGCGCCTGTATCCCGGCACCGTGGAGACGCTGGACGCACTGCACGCCGACGGCGTGGCCATGGCGATCTGCACCAACAAGCCCGAACGCTACGTGCGCCCGCTGCTCGAGGCGATGGGCATTGCCCACCGCTTCGACGGCATCGTCGGCGGCGATACGCTCGCCGAGCGCAAGCCGCACGCGATGCCGCTGCTGCACCTGGCGGAACGGCACGGGCGTGGCGTGGACGAATGCCTGATGGTCGGCGACTCCGAGGCCGATGCCGCCGCCGCGCACGCCGCCGGCATGGACCTCGTGCTGCTGCGCCACGGCTACCCGCGCGACTTCGACCTGGAGCGCGCGGGCGCGGTGGCGGTGCTGGATGGTCTGGAGGGGTTGCTCGCGCTCCGCGGCTGACGGCAACCCCGCGGCAACCCGCGGTCAGGGCCGCTGCTGGTAGCGCAGCGTCAACCCGTATTCCCGCCCCGGCTGGTTGAACCAGGCGATCGTTTCGTATTCGCGGTCGAACACGTTGGCCACCCGCGCCTGCAGCGTCCACTCGCTGCTGATCGCGTACTCCACGCGCAGGTCGAGGGTGCCGTAGCCGCCGAGGCGCGCGCTGTTGGCGGCATCGTCGTAGCGCGCGCCGTTGCCGAAGCCGCTCATGCCGATGCGGAACGCGCCCAGCGCGCGGTCGATGTCGACGCGCGCGGTGTTGCGCGAGCGGCGCGGCAGCAGGTTGCCGTGGTTGCTTCCGACACTGCGGTTGCGCGGGTCGATGTGGCTCAGCTCGGCGTTGAGGTCCCAGCCGGCCAGCGACATGAAGCCGGTCAGTTCGGCGCCGCGGATGCGTGCCTCGTCGACGTTCACCAGGGCAAACGCCGTGTCGTAGCCGATCAGCTCCTCGATGTCGGTCTGGAACGCGTTGACGGTCCAGTTCCAGCCCTCGCCGAACTGCGCCAGCCCGAGGTTCACGGTCTGCGATTCCTCCGGCTCGAGGTGCGGATTGCCCCAGCCGCCGGGGTAGTACAGGTCGTTGAAGGTCGGCACCTTGAAGCCCGTGCCGGCGCTGGCGGTGAGGCGCATGCCGTTGGCGAACTTCAGGCCGTAGCCGACGCTGCCGGTGGCGTGGCCGCCGAACTGCTGGTTGTCGTCGTGGCGCAGGCTCGCTTCGTAGCTGTGCGCGCCGCTGCCGCCCTGGTAGGCGAGGAACAGGCCGGCGTTGTCGCGGCTGTCGACGGTGAAGCCGGTGCTGCCGGTCACGCGATCACGCATCCAGTCGACGCCGGCGCTGAGGAGGTGCGTTTCGGCCAGAGTGAAGTCGCCCTGCACCGAGGCGGTGTCGCGACGGGTGTCGAAGGTGCTGGCGTAGCTGCGCGTGCCCGTGGCGTGATCGAAGAAGTGGCTCTCGGCCTGGTCGTCGGCGCGGCCGATGCGGACATTCACGTCCGTGCGCGCGTCCGGGCGCCAGCCGAGGCGGGCGCCGAACACCTGCTGGCGGTTGTCGGCCTCGTTGCCGCCGAAGACGGTGCCGTCGTATTCGTTGAAGGCGTCGGCGACCAGCGCGTGGCCTTCCAGCTCCACGGTTTCGCCAATGCTGCCGCCGCCGCGCACGCTCAGCGAGGCGTTGCGGTAGCCGTCGCGGTCGGGTTCGTCGGCGTAGCAGCCCGCGCCCCAGCCGACGGCGGTGCCGCGGCAGGAGTCGATGCCGTCGGTGCGCTGCCACGCACCCTGCGCCTGGAACCAGCCGCGCTCACCGGTGTGGCCGATGCCGGCGCTGGCCTGGCGCAGGTGGTTGCTGCCGATGCCAAGGCTGAGGTTGCTGCGCGTGCCGGCGCCGGCGCGGCGCGTGAACACCTGGATCACGCCGCCGATGGCCTCGGAGCCGTACAGGCTGGAACGTGGGCCGCGCACGATTTCCACGCGGTCGATCTGGTCGAGCGGCAGGTCCTGGAACGACGCCATGCCGGCCGAGGCCGAGCCGATGCGCACGCCGTCCACCAGCACCAGCACGTGGTCGGATTCCGTTCCGCGCACGAACAGCGACGACAGCTTGCCGGGGCCACCCTGGTTGGCGAGGTTGATGCCGGCGCGGCCGCGCAGCAGTTCCTGGAGGGAGGTCGCCTGGCTGCGCTCGATGGCGGCGCGGTCGAGCACCTGCACCGGCACGTTGCTGTCCTCGGCGTTGATCGCGGTGCGGGTGGCGGTGACCACGATGGTGTCGAGGTCGGTGGACTGGATGGCGCCGGCGGCGAACGCCGCGGGTGACAGGGCCAGGGCAACGGCAAGGGTCGAGATTCGGTACTGCGGTTTCATGCGTGTCTCCATGCGTCGCGCACGCCCGCGCGACAGTGTCGTGGAGGTTGCGGGCAGGGAGCGGGGACGGAAGGAGACGTGGCGAGGCACGGCGCACTGCCGCCGCAACGCCCTCCGCGTCACAACCAGTCGTCTTTCGGGCCGGTCTCCGGGCTCGCGGGCGGAGCGATGCAGCCGCTCCAGCCCCGGCGCCTTCCCGTGCGTTGCACAGTGGCGGTTTGCCGGGGTGTTCCACGCTTACCGTTGCGGGGGCAGCGCCGGAGTGCTTCGCACGCCTTGGTGGCGGGCGGAAGGTCACCGGCTTCCCGTTTCAACCGTTGGGGGAAGCCCCGCGGGTCACCAGAAAGTGCGCGCAGTCTACGGCATCGCGCCGTCGTCGTCCTGCATCATCGTGGTGGTCACCGGCCCCGCCGGCGGACGGTTGCGCGGCGCAGGCAGCTGCGCGATCGCCTCTTCGGCGGCCGCCACCAGCTCCACGCGGCGCGCATCCGGCACGTCCTGCCAGTGGCAGTCGCACAGCGCGCCCTCGAGCGAATACAGCAGGTTGAGGCTGGGCTTGAAGCCGGCGCGCTTGATGCGCATGAAGGCGTCCAGCGGCCCGGCGGCGATCAGGTCCTCGGGAGTGCGCAGCCCGACCTGGCGCAGCCACGCGGCCGACTTCGGGCCGATGTTGCGCATCTTGAGCGGCGGTGGCGCGCTCATTGCCCCATGGTTTCCAGATACACGGCGGCGATCTCCTCGAGTCCCCTCTGGTCAGTAACGTCAAACCGGCCGGGAACCGGACTGTCGAGGTCGAACACCCCGACCAGCGCGCCGTCGTGGAACAGCGGCACCACCAGCTCCGAGCGTGATGCGGCGTCGCAGGCAATATGGCCGGGGAAGGCCTCGACGTCGTCGACGCGCTGGGTGAGCGCGGTGCGCGCCGCGGCGCCGCACACGCCGCGGTCGAGCGGAATGCGCACGCAGGCCGGCTGCCCCTGGAACGGACCGACCACCAGTTCGGTGCCGTCGAAGAAGTAGAAACCGACCCAGTTGAGGTCCGGCAGCGCGTGGTAGACCAGCGCCGAGAGGTTGGCGGCATTGGCGATGCGGTCGCGTTCGCCGGCCAGCAGTGCGCGTGCCTGCGCGACGAGCTGCGCGTACTGCTCCGGCTTGTCGCCGCTTAGAATCTGCGAGGTGAACATGACAGCGAGTGTAGCGCGCCGTGTGCTGGTGACCGGCACCGACACCGGCGTGGGAAAGAGCGTTGCCAGCGTCGCGCTGCTGCATGCGCTGCGTGCCCGCGGGCTGCGCGTACGCGGCATGAAGCCGGTGGCCGCTGGCTGCGATGCGACATCGCACGGCCTGCGCAACGAGGACGCGCTGGCCCTCCAGGCCGCCAGCGACCCGCCCGCGGCCTACGCCGACGTGAACCCGTGGGCGCTGCCCGAGCCGACCGCACCACAGCTGGCGGCACGCGCGGCGGGGGTCGTGGTCGCGTTGCCGCCGATCGCGGCGGCCTACGCGCGGCTCGCGGCGGAGGCCGACGTGGTGGTCGTGGAGGGCGCCGGTGGCTGGCTCTCGCCGCTGGCCGACGGCATCGAGCATGCCGACCTCGCGCGCGCGCTGCAGCTGCCGGTGCTGCTGGTGGTCGGGCTGCGCCTGGGCTGCCTCAGCCATGCGCGGCTGAGCGCCCGGGCAATCATCGGCGACGGCTGCAGGCTGCTCGGCTGGGTGGGTTGCGCCGTGGATCCCGGGTTCGCCCGCGGCGACGCCTACCTCGACCTGCTGCGCGACGCGCTGCCCGTGCCGTGCCTGGGGGTGGTGCCGCACGCTGGCGCGGTGCCGGACCCGGGCGTGTTGGCGGGCAGCCTGCACGCCGCGGCCGCCGCCGTCGCCGGCGACTGACCCGCGGCGCCTGCGTCAGGCCTCATGCGGCAGCGGCTGCATGCCCGCGTCGCCCGCCGCATCGGGTTGCGCGGCAGCGCCTGCGCGGTGGTCGCGCGCCAGGTACAGGTAGAACGCCGGCAGCACGAACAGGGTGAACGTGGTCCCGATGGTCATGCCCGCGGCGATCACCACGCCCATTGAAAAGCGTGCCGACGCGCCCGGGCCGCTGGCGATCAGCAGCGGGATCATCGCGAACACCAGCGCAGCGGTGGTCATCAGCACCGGGCGCAGGCGGATGGCCGTGGCCTCCTCGATCGCCTCGCGCTTCGACAGGCCGCGCTCGGCCTGCAGCTTGTTGGCGAACTCGACGATCAGGATGCCGTGCTTGGAGATCACGCCGACCAGCGTGACCAGGCCCACCTGGGTGTAGATGTTGATGCTCATGCCCGGGAAGGCCTCGATGCCCGAGAACTGCAGGATGCCCGCCACCATCGCCAGCACGTTGAGCACCAGCAGCGCGCCGCAGATCGCCATCGGCACGGTGATCAGCATGATCAGCGCGTCGCGGAAGCTCTCGAACTGCGCCGACAGCACCAGGAAGATCACGATCAGCGCGAACGCCAGCGTCACCAGCATCGTGGCGCCCTCCTGCTTGAACTGGCGCGACTCGCCGGCGAAGTCGACGCTGTAGCCCTGCGGCAGCACCTCGGCCGCGGCGTCCTCGAGCACGCGCAGCGCCTCGCCCTTGCTCACGCCGGGACGCGGCGCGAAGGTGATGCCCACCGAATTCAGCTGCTGGAAGCGCTTCAGCGACTGCGGCTGCGTGCTCTCCTCGAGCGTGACGATGGTCGACAGCGGGATCAGCCGGCCGTCGCGGGTGCGCGTGTAGTAGTTGCCCAGCTGTTCGGCATTGAGGCGGTCGCTGCGCTGCACCTGCGGGATCACACGGTACGAGCGGTTCGCCATCGCGAAACGATTCACGTAGGCGCCGGCCAGCATCGCCGACATGTCCGCCGCCAGGGTGCGCATGTCGATGCCGAGCGTGGCGGCCTTGTCGCGGTCGATGTGCACCTCGATGCGCGGCTTGTCGATCTTCAGGTCGGTGTCGAGGAAGATGAAGCGGCGACTCGCGTTGGCACGCTCGACGATGGCATCGGCGAGCTCCTTCAGCTGCTCCAGCGAACCGATGCCCGACACCAGGAATTCACCGCCGCCGTCGCCACCCGCGCTCGGCAGCGAGGGCGGGATGACGGCGAAGGTATTGAGGCCGGTGACGCTGGCAAGCTTCGGCTGCAGGTCCTGCTGCAGCACCTGGTTGGTCGAGCGTTCGCGCTGGCTCCAGGGCTTGAGGACGAAGCCGGCGATGGCACTGTTGCTGGCCCCGCCGCCGCCGCCGAAGCCGCCGTTGAACAGGAAGAAGTCGCCGACTTCCGGCACGTCGCGTGCCATCGCCGTCATCTCTTCGGTGTAGCGCTCCACGTAGTCGAGCGTGGTGTAGGCGTCGGCGCTGCCGATGGCGAAGATGAAACCCTCGTCCTCGACCGGCGCCGGCTCCTTGGGCGCCACCACGTACAGCAGCACGCAGGACACCAGCACGATCGCGCCGAACACCGCGATCACGCCCCTGGTCGCCAGTGCGCCGTGCAGGCGCCGCTGGTAGCCGTGGCGCAGGCGCTCGAAGCGGGTGTCCAGCCACGACTCGAGCCGGCCCTTGCCGCCCGCGCCGTGCGGCTTGAGGATCTTCGCGCACATCATCGGCGTGAGCGTCAGCGCGATCACGCCCGACAGCAGCACCGCGCCAGCGAGCGTGAACGCGAACTCGGTGAACAGCACGCCGGTCAGGCCGCCCTGGAAGCCGATCGGCAGGTACACGGCCACCAGCGTGGTGGTCATCGCCACCACCGGCCAGGCCAGCTCGCGCGCACCCTTGAGCGCGGCGTCCTTCGGCGCCATGCCCTCCTCGATGTGGCGGTGGATGTTCTCGAGCACGATGATCGCGTCGTCCACCACGATGCCGATCGCCAGCACCATTGCCAGCAACGTCAGCAGGTTGATGGTGAAGCCCATCAGCAGCATCAGGAACAGGGCGCCGATGAGCGACAGCGGCACCGTCACCGCCGGGATCAACACGCTGCGCAACGAGCCGAGGAACAGGAAGATCACCACGATCACGATGACGATCGCTTCCACGATGGTGGTGATGACCTCGTTGATCGCGTCCTGGATCGCCTCGGTGCTGTCGTAGGGGATGGTGCCCTCGATGCCCTCGGGCAGCTGCGGGATGATCTCCTCGTCCCAGACGCGGCGCACCTCGGCGATCACGTCGAGCGAGTTGGCGTCGGGCGAGACGAAGATGCCCATGAAGGTGGCCGCATCGCCGTTGATGCGCACCGAGGAACCGTAGTTCTCGGAGCCGAGTTCGACATCGGCCACGTCGCCCAGGCGCACGATCGCATCGCCCTCCTCGCGCACCACCAGCGCGCGGAATTCCTCCGGCGTGCGCAGGTCGGTACGCGCGGTGAGGTCGATGCTGACCATCTGCCCCTTGGTGGAGCCCAGTGCGGAGAGCACGTTGTTCGAGCGCAGCGCGGCCTGCACGTCGCTGGCCGTCACCTGCAGCGCGGTCATGCGGTCGGGCTTCAGCCACACGCGCATGGCGAAGGCGCCGGAGCCGTAGATGTCGGCGCGCTGCACGCCTTCGATGGTGGCGATGCGCGGCTCGACGGCGCGCGTCAGGTAGTCGGTGATCTGGTTGTCGCTGAGGCGGTCGCTGGCGAACGACACGTACATCGCCGCCACCTGCTGGCCCTGCTGCAGGTCGATCACCGGGTCCTCGGACTCCTCCGGCAGCTGGCCGCGCAGCTTGTTCACCTTGGCGGCGATCTGGGTCAGCGCCTCGTTGGCGTCGGCGTCGAGGCGGATGTAGGCCTGGATGGTGCTCGCGCCCGCTGCGCTGCTCGACACCAGGTAGTCGATGCCTTCGGCGCTGGCGACCTCGCGCTCGAGCGGCGTGGTGATGAAGCCCTGGATGAGGTCGGCGTCGGCGCCGAAGTAGGTGGTGCTGACGGTGACCACCGCATTCTGCAGCTCGGGATACTGGCGCACGTTGAGTTCGGAGAACGCGCGCAGGCCGAGCAGCAGGATGAACAGGCTGACCACCGTGGCCAGCACCGGCTTGTTGACGAAGATGTCGGTGAACGTCATCTCAGCGGTTCTCGGGCGTGGGGTCGGCCTCGGCGGTCGGTTGCACCTTGTCGTTGATGGTCACCATCGCGTCGTTGCGCAGACGCAGCAGGCCGCTGGTGACGACGCGATCCCCCGGCGCCAGCCCTTCGGTCACCGCCACCAGGTCGCCGCGCGTGGCGCCGGTGCGGATGAAGCGCTGCTTGACCACCAGGCGCGGACCCGCGGGCTGGCCGCTTTCGGCGGCGGCCGCCTTTGCGGCGGCCTCGGCATCCGCCGGCGCCTCCTGGATCACGTACACGGCGTTGCCATAGGGGTTGAAGCTCACCGCGGTCTGCGGGATCACCACCACGTCGCGCACGCCGCCGACGTCGAAGCCGACGCGGGCGAACGTGCCGGGGCGCAGGTTGCGTCCGGGGTTGTCGAACGTCGCCTGCACGCGGAAGTTGCGCGTGCTGGCATCGGCGCCGGGCTCGACGGCGGTGATCCGGCCCTCGAACGTCTGCCCCGGCAGCGCGTCGACCGTGGCCCGCACCGCGGTCCCCGGCAGCACAGCGCCCATGCGCTGCTCGGGCAGGGTGAAGTCGAGATAGATCGGGTCCAGCGACTGCAGGCTGACGATCGGGTCGCCGGGATTGACGAACTGCCCGAGGTTGACGCGGCGGATGCCGAGCATGCCGTCGAACGGCGCGCGGATCACCTTCTGCGCGATCAGCGCGCGCTGCGCGTCGGCCTGGGCCACGGTGCTGGCGGCATCCGCGGCGCGCTGGTCGACCTCGGCCTTCGACACCAGGCGGTCGCGTCCCAGTTCGCGCCAGCGGTCGCGCTGGACCACGGCGAGCTTCGCGGCGGCTTCGAGCGAGCGCAGCGCGGCCAGTTCGCCCTCGGTGTTCAGGCGCACCAGCACGGCGCCGGCCTTCACCGGCTGCCCGGCCTCGAACTCGATCGCCTTCACTACGCCGCCGGCCTCGGTGGTGACGTCGGTGCCATTGACCGCGATGAAGGTGCCGACCGCCTCCTCGCTGTCGCTCCATCGTTCCTGCCTGGCCTCGAACGCGGTCACCGCGACCGGGGGCTGCGGCATGTCGTCGAAGAACCGGTTCATGCCGGCATTCAGCACCGCCTTGGCGCCGAACACGCCGCCGAACACCAGCGCGGTAAGCAGCAACATCCAGACCATGCGCCGGCGCGCAGAGGGTTCGCGGGCGGGGCGGGACGTGGCCATGGGGAGTCCTTTGCCGCGGGGAAGGGAAATCCTGAACTCCCTGGCACCCCCGTACAAGTGCGCGCGCCGGCATCGCCCGCGAGGCGGGGTCCCTGACTTCAGGCACGTTTGCCGCCGGCAGGCAATGCCATACTTGCCAGTTCAAGAATCCCCCGTGCCCAAGGACGTCCCATGCGCCGCATCGCCCTGATCCCGGTTCTTCTCGCGGCATTGGTGGCGTGCGGAGGGGAGGAGCAGCAGCAGGCACCGCCACCGCCCGAACTGGGCGTGGTGACCGTGCAGCCGCAGGACCTGCCGTTGCGCAAGGAGCTGGTCGGCCGCCTGGCCGCGTTCCGCAGCGCCGACGTGCGCGCCCGCGTCCCCGGCGTGGTGCAGCGGCGCGTGTACGAGGAAGGCAGCGACGTGGCGGAAGGCGACGTGCTGTTCGTCATCGACCCGGCGCCGCTGCGCGCGGCCGCCGGCGAGGCGCAGGCCGCGCTGGCGCAGGCCCGTGCCAGCCAGGCCAACGCCCGCGCCACCGCCGAGCGCGCGCGCCGGCTGGCACCGGAGAAGTTCATCTCGCAGTCCGACCTCGACAACGCGCAGGCCGCCGAGCGCAGCGCGAATGCCGCGGTGCAGGCGGCGCAGTCGGCGGTGGAGAGCGCCAACATCAACCTCGGCTATGCCACCGTGCGCGCGCCGATCTCCGGCCGCGCCGGCAAGCAGCAGGTCACCGAGGGCGCGCTGGTCGGGCAGGGTGCCGCGACCCTGCTGACCACCATCGACCAGGTCGACCCGCTGTACGTCAACTTCACCATGGGCGTGTCGGAGCTCGACGAGGTCCGCCGCATGCAGCTCGACCGCAGCGGCCCGGTGTCGGTGCAGGTGCTGCTGGCCGACGGCGTGGTGTACGACCATCCCGGCACGCTCGACTTCTCCGGCGACGTGGTGGATCCGCAGACCGGCGCGGTGTCGCTGCGCGCCACGCTGCCCAATCCCGAGCGCCGGCTGCTGCCGGGGGCGTACGTGACCCTGGTGGCGACGCTCGGCGTGCAGCAGGGCGTGTTCGCCGTGCCGCAGGCGGCGGTACAGCGCGACGCCGCCGGCGGCTACGTGCTGGTGGTGGGCGCCGACGACACGGTGGTGCGCAAGGACGTGGTGACCGACCGCGCCGATGCGGGTCGCTGGATCATCAGCAGCGGCCTGGCCGCGGGTGACCGCGTGGTGGTGTCCGGCCTGCAGCGTGCGATCCCCGGCAAGCCGGCCAAGGCCGCGCCGTGGCAGCCCGCCGCCGCGCCGGGTGCGGCGCCCGCTGCGGCACCGGGAACGGCACCCGCCGCCGCGCCCGCCGATGCCGCCGCGCCCGCAGATGATCCTGATGCCACGGATGCGGCGGAGCCGGCCGCTGCGGCCCCCGCGGCCGACGAAGGCTGACCTCCGATGCCCCGTTTCTTCATCGACCATCCGGTCTTCGCCTGGGTCATCTCGATCCTGATCTCGCTGTCCGGCGTGATCGCGCTGCTGAACATGGGTGTCGAGTCGTACCCGAACGTGGCGCCGCCGCAGGTCACGGTCTCGGCCAGCTATCCCGGTGCCGATGCGCAGACCACCGAGCGCGCGGTCACCCAGGTGATCGAGCAGCAGCTGACCGGCATCGACAACCTGCTGTATTTCAGCTCCAGCTCGAGTTCGTCCGGCCGCGCCAGCGTCACGCTCACCTTCCAGACCGGCACCGACGCCGACATCGCCCAGGTGCAGGTGCAGAACAAGGTGTCGCTGGCCACGCCGCGACTGCCCACCGAAGTCACCCAGCAGGGCGTCGTGGTGGCCAAGGCCAACGCCGGCTTCCTGATGGTGGTGGGCCTGCGCTCGCAGACCCCGTCGATCGACCGCAATGCGCTCAACGACCTGATCGGCTCGCGCGTGCTCGAGCAGATCGCGCGCGTGCCCGGGGTGGGCAGCACCCAGCAGTTCGGCTCCGAGTACGCCATGAACATCTGGCTCAACCCGGACAAGCTGCAGGGCTACGGGCTGTCGGCCACCCAGGTGCTGGCGGCGGTGCGCGGCCAGAACGTGCAGTTCGCGGCCGGCTCCATCGGCTCCGACCCCGCGCCCAAGGGGCAGGGCTTCACCGCGACGGTGTCGGCCGAAGGCCGCTTCAGTTCGCCCGCGCAGTTCGGCGACATCATCCTGCGCGCCGACGACGAGGGCAGCACGGTGCGCCTGAAGGACGTGGCGCGGATCGAGGTCGGCGCGGCCGGCTTCGGCTTCGACACCCGCTTCAACGGCCAGCCGACCGGCGCGTTCGCGATCCAGCTGCTGCCGGGCGCCAACGCGCTGACCGTCGCCGAAGCCGTGACCGCGCGCATGGACCAGCTGGCGCCCAGCTTCCCGCAGGGCGTGGAATGGTTCAGCCCGTTCGACAGCACCACCTTCGTCACCATCTCCATCCAGGAAGTGGTGAAGAGCCTCATGGAGGCGATGGTGCTGGTGTTCCTGGTGATGCTGATCTTCCTGCAGAACCTGCGCGCGACCATCATCCCGACGCTGGTGATCCCGGTGGCGCTGCTCGGCACGTTCCTCGGCCTGAGCCTGATCGGGTTCACCATCAACCAGCTGACGCTGTTCGCGATGGTGCTGGCGATCGGCATCGTGGTGGACGACGCGATCGTGGTGATCGAGAACGTCGAACGCATCATGGCCGAGGAGCACCTGCCGCCGCGCGAGGCCACCATCAAGGCCATGGACCAGATCACCGGCGCGGTGGTCGCGATCACCGTGGTGCTGGCGGCGGTGTTCATCCCCAGTGCGCTGCAGGGCGGCGCGTCCGGCGAGATCTACAAGCAGTTCGCGATCACCATCGCGGTTGCGATGGGCTTCTCGGCGTTCCTGGCGCTCGGCTTCACGCCGGCGCTGTGCGCGAGTTTCCTCAAGCAGCACGACGCGGATGCGCCCAAGCGCCAGAACGTCGTGTACCGCACCTTCAACAAGTACTACGAGCGCATCAGCGGCACCTATGTGCGCCACATCGGCGGCGCGGTGCGCCATGCGCCGCGCTGGATGATCGTGTTCGTGGCGTTGACCGTGCTCTGCGGCCTGCTGTTCACGCGCCTGCCGGGCAGCTTCCTCCCCGAGGAAGACCAGGGCTACGCGCTGGCGATCGTGCAGCTGCCGCCCGGTTCCACCCTGCAGCGAACGCAGGCGGTGTTCGAAGAGGTGCGCTCCACGCTCGAGCAGGTCGACGGCTACCAGTCGATGATGCAGGTCGCCGGTTTCAGCTTCGTCGGCCAGGGCGAGAACGTCGGCATGGCGTTCATCAAGCTCAAGGACTGGAGCGACCGCGACGGCACGGTGCAGGACTTCATCCAGGCCGCCAACGGCGCGCTGTACGGCGTGCGCGACGCCGGCATCTTCGTGGTCAACCTGCCCACGGTGCAGGGGCTGGGGCAGTTCGGCGGCTTCGACATGTACCTGCAGGACCGCGCCGGCATGGGGCGCGAGGCCCTCACCCAGGCGCGCAACCAGCTGCTCGGTGCGGCCGCGCAGAACCCGGCGCTGGTCGGCGTGCGCCCCAACACGCTCGAGGACGCGCCGCAGCTGAAGCTCAAGGTCGACCGCGTGCAGGCGCAGGCGATGGGCCTGTCGGTGAACGACATCTACGGCGCGATCCAGCTGATGCTGGCGCCGGTGTACGTCAACGACTTCTTCTCCGAAGGCCGCATCAAGCGCGTCAACATGCGTGCCGATGCCGAGTACCGCAAGGATCCGGCATCGCTCTCGCGCTTCTACACGCCCGGTCCCGCCACGGCGGAAGGCACGCGCACGATGATCCCGCTGTCCAACGTGGTGGACGCCAACTGGGGCACCAACACGCCGTCGCTGACCCGCTACAACGGCTACTCGGCGGTGAACATCGTCGGCTCGCAGGCCCCCGGCCACAGCTCCGGCGAGGCGATGGCGACGATGGAAGGCATCGTCGACAACGAGCTGCCCGCCGGCTTCGGCTACGACTGGGCGGGCATGTCCTACCAGGAGATCATCGCCGGCAACACCGCGACCCTGCTGCTGGTGCTGTCGGTCGTGGTGGTGTTCCTGTGCCTTGCTGCGCTGTACGAGAGCTGGTCGATCCCGGTGGCGGTGCTGCTGGTGGTGCCGCTCGGCATCCTCGGCGCGGTGGTGTTCACCATGCTGCGCCCGGGCCTGTCGAACGACATCTTCTTCAAGATCGGCATGGTGACGGTGATCGGGCTGGCGGCGAAAAACGCGATCCTGATCGTGGAGTTCGCCGTGATGGAACGCGCCCACGGCAAGACCCTGCGCGAGGCGGTGGTCGAAGCCGCGCGGCTGCGCTTCCGCCCGATCCTGATGACGTCGTTCGCGTTCATCATGGGCGTGACGCCGCTGGCGCTGTCGAGCGGTGCCGGTGCCAATGCGCGCCATGCACTGGGCACGGGCGTCATCGGCGGCATGCTGTTCGCGACGTTCCTCGGGCTGCTGCTGATCCCGGTGTTCTTCGTCAGCGTGCGCCGCGTGCTGGGCGACAAGATGGACGAGCCGCTGCCGGGGCTCGGGAAAGGACAGCAGCAGCAATAAACCGCCGCGCAGCGAAGACTGCAGGCGATGACCCGGAAGTGTGCGCTGCCGGGTTGCGGCTTCAGCCGGTGGCGCGCGCCTCGCGCAGCACCCTGGCGAACAGCGTGAGGAACTGTTCCGCCGCCTTCGACGGCGGGCGGTCCTCGAGGTGCACGGACTGGACCTTGAAGCGCAGCGATGGCGCGAACGGCCGGAAGCCGGTGCTCGCGTCGCCGCTGGCGCGCGCGGTGAATTCGTCGACCACCGCCATGCCGGCGCCACAGCGCGTCAACGCGGCGGCGATATAGAACGACTGGTTGGAGACCACTTCGCGCACGTTGACGTCGAGCCGGCGCAATTCCCGATTGAACAGCTCGCCGAGCGGGCCGCCGATGGTCAGGCCCACCATGTCGCGGCCTTCAAGCAGCTGCATCGGCACGCTGTTGCCGACGTCGGGCAGGCTGGCCTTGTCGAACAGCAGCATCAGCTCGGCGGTGTCGATGTCGCGACGCTTCATGCGCGGGTGCATGGGCGGGTCGTAGGCGATCGCGATGTCGCAGCGGCGCTCGTAGAGCGCCTCGAACAGCTCGTCGTGGTGCAGCGCCTGCACGTCGAACAGCACGTCGGGGTGCGTCTTGCGAAAGCGCGTGATCGCCAGGGGCGCGAGATGCAGCCCGAGCGAGGGCACCACCGCAAGGCGGATGCGTCCAGCGGACACATCCTTCAGGTTGCCGACCGCCTTCTGCAGCGACGTCAGGCGCTGGAAGACTTCCGACGCCTCGACGAACAGCGCATGCGCCTGGTCGGTGGCCACCAGCCGGCCGCGCACCAGGCGGAACAGCTCCAGGCCCAGCTGCTGCTGGGTATGGTTCAGCACCTTGCTGACCGAAGGCTGCGAGACGTGCAGGAGCCTGGCCGCGGCGCTGATCGAGCCGGTCGTGTAGACGGCGTGGAACACCTCGATCTGGCGGAAGCGCATGGTCCGATCCCGTTGGGCGATCGTCATGATGGCCGATCGCGTGCGGCGATGCCCGGGCCATAGCCGCGGGTTATGCGTGCATGGCGCGTTTTCCGTAGCGCCGCCCGCGGGCAGCACCGAACATGGCCACGACCCGACGCAAGCGAGCGCCCGCAGGACCACACCATGCCGACCCCGACACCCGACGCATCACCCGACACCGCCGGCTGGCCGCCGCCGTACCTGCTGTACCTGGGCAACGCCCCGGATGAACTTTCGGGCAAGACCGCGCGTGGCCTCGTGCAGTTCCGCCCGCAATGGTGCGTGGGCCAGTTTCGCGGACCCGACTGCAAGGCCACCATCGACCTGCCGGTGATGGGTTTCGCTGAAGCCCGCGCCGCAGGCGCCAACACCATGATCATCGGCGTGGCCAACGCAGGCGGCAGCCTCGATCCGGCCGCGGTCGAGCATGTCGTGGCGGCGCTCGATGCCGGCATGAACGTCGCATCCGGGCTGCATGACAGGCTGGCCTCGTATCCGCAGATCGTCGAGGCCGCACTTCGCAATGGCCGCCACCTGTTCGACGCACGCACGCCGCCCCCGACCCCGGTCGGCAACGGCCGCAAGCGCGCCGGCCGGCGACTGCTGACGGTCGGCACGGACTGCTCGAGCGGCAAGATGTACACCACGCTGGTGCTGGAGGCCGAAATGCGCGCGCGCGACATCGCCGCCGACTTCCGCGCCACCGGCCAGACCGGCATCTTCGTGTCCGGCCGTGGCATCCCGATCGACGCGGTGGTCGCGGACTTCATCTCCGGCGGCATCGAGTGGCTGTCGCCCGGGCGCGACGACAACGGCTGGGACCTGATCGAAGGCCAGGGTTCGTTGTTCCATCCTTCGTTCGCCGGGGTCTCGCTGGGCCTGCTGCACGGCGCACAGCCCGACGCGCTGGTGCTGTGCGACGAACCCGGGCGCCCGCACATGCGCGGCCTGCCGCATTTCCCGATGCCGTCCCTGCGCGACACGCTCGAAGCCAACCTCGCCCATGCCCGCCTCACCAACCCCGCGGTGCTTGCAGTTGGCGTGGCGCTGAACACGGCCAGGCTCGACCCCGACGAAGCCACGCGCATCTGCCGGCACGTCGAGGACGCGCTCGGGCTTCCGGCAGAGGACCCCGTGCGCCATGGTGTCGGCCGGATCATCGACAGGCTGCAGGCATGCTTCCCGGACTGACGCTCGAACCCGCCGTCCATCCGCTTTCCGCTCCATTCCGCATCTCGCGCGGGGTGCGCACGTCCACCGAGGTCGTCGTTGCGACCGCGAGCGACGGCCGTCACGTGGGCCGCGGCGAATCGCTGCCGTATGCACGCTACGACGAGACCGTGGGATCGGTGACCGCGCAGGCCGCATCGTTGCGCACTGCGATCGCCGCGGGCATGGACCGCCGCAGGCTGTGCGAGCTCCTCGGTCCGGGTGCGGCGCGGAATGCGCTGGACTGCGCGCTCTGGGACCTCGAGGCGCGGCGGAGCGGGATGTCGGTGGCGGCGATGCTCGGCCAGCCCGACGCGCTGCCGGCGCTGTGCAGCGCGCAGACCGTCAGCCTGGACACCCCGGCCAACATGGCGCGCGCGGCGGCCGGGTTGCGCCACCTGGACCTGGTCAAGGTCAAGGTCGACGCCAACGATCCCGCCGCGCTGGTGCGCGCGGTCCGTGGCGAACTGCCCGCGGCGCGGCTGATCGTGGACCCCAACGAGAGCTGGGATATCGAACTGCTGCGCGCGATGCAGCCGGTGCTCGCCGAAGCCAGGGTCGACCTGGTCGAACAACCGCTGCCGGCCGCCGCGGACGATGCACTGCAGGGTTTCGCATCGGTCTCGCGGCTGTGCGCGGACGAGAGCTGCCACGTCGCCGCGGATCTTCCGCGCCTGCGCGGCCGCTACCAGGTCGTCAACATCAAGCTCGACAAGACCGGTGGGCTCAGCGCGGCGCTCGAACTGCTGCAGGCCGCGCAGGCCGCGGACTTCGGCATCATGGTCGGCTGCATGATCAGTTCCTCGCTGGCGATCGCGCCGGCCTGGCATGTCGCACGCCACGCGGAGTTCGTCGACCTCGACGGGCCGCTGTGGCTGCGCGAGGATCATGCCGGAGGGGTGGCGATGCGCGACGGCATGCTGCAGCCGGCATCGCCGCAGCTGTGGGGTGGCGGATGTCCGCTGGCTGCCCGCCGACCCGCGGGAACGCACTGACCAGGAGACACCATGCTGCAGCTCGATGCCGTCCAGACCCTGGCCTTCGCCGGGCTCGCACTGTTCCTCGGCTACGCGCTGTGCAGGGCGATTCCGGTGCTCGGGCGCTACAACCTGCCGCCGCCGGTGATCGGCGGCCTGGTGTTCGCCATCGCCGCCTGGATCGCGCACGGCCGCGGCGAAGCGCTGTTCGTACTCGACACCGGGCTGCAGGCGCCGCTGATGATCGCGTTCTTCACCACGGTCGGCGTCAATGCCAGCCTGCGGCTGCTCAGGATCAGCGGCCGGCAGGTGGTGGTGTTCCTGCTGCTGGCGTCGCTGTTCGCGGTCGCGCAGAACCTGCTGGGCATGGCGGTGGCGGTCGGCTTCGACCTGGATCCGCTGTTCGGCGTGCTGGCCGGCTCGACCACGCTGACCGGCGGCCCCGCCACGGGCCTGGCATTCGCGCCGCTGTTCGAAGAGGCCGGCGTGCAGGGTGCCGAATCCATCGCGGTGGCGTCGGCCATGGGCGGGATCGTGCTCGGCGGCCTGGCCGGCGGGCCGGTGATCACCGTGCTCATCCGCCGCTTCGGGCTGGTCTCCAGTCGCCCCGAGGACCATGCGGCACCGGTTGATGAAGCCAGCGGCGCAGCGCAGACCGAGGCCCAGCGCGAGTTCGGCGCGCTGAAGAGCATCGTGGTGATCCTGGTGGCGATGTGGCTCGGCGCATGGGTGAGCGGCTGGATCTCGGCCACCGGCATCACCTTGCCCGCCTATGTCGGCGCGATGCTGGTCGGCGCCCTGATCCGCAACTTCGACGACGCGACCGGATGGATCGGCCTGTCGGTGCCGACCACCGACCTCATCGGCAACGTCTCGCTGTCGCTGTTCCTCGCGGTGGCGCTGATGAACCTCAAGCTGTGGGAGCTGGCGGGCCTGGCGTTGCCACTGCTGGTGAACCTGGGGCTGCAGCTGGCGATGGTGGTCGCGTTCTGCAGCGTGGTGTTCCGGGTGATGGGCCGTGACTACGACGCGGCGGTGATGGGTGGCGGCTTCATCGGCTTCATGCTCGGCACCACCGCGAATGCCATGGCGGTGATGCGCACCCTGGTGGAGCGCTACGGCGCCGCGCCACGCGCGTTCCTCGTCGCGCCGCTGGTCGGCGCGTTCTTCATCGATTTCAGCAACGCGCTGATCATCACCACCTTCATCAACTTCTTCGACTGAGTGCCGCGGCTTCGTGCTGCGCATGCCGTCCTATGACAATGGCTACGGGCCGATCCAGGAGCTTTTCGATGATCGAGGCAGTGCGGGCGCGACGCCTCGCCGGGTTCGCGGCGATGCTGGTACTGGTGGCGGGTACGGCGCACCCGCCCGAGGCGGGCGTCGCCGCCGCCGAGCGGCCGCGCGCGCGTGATGCGGGGGTGGTGATCGGGCTGCTGCCGACGGGCCCCCGCAACGCCATCGTCGACGTCGCCGGCGTGGCCGTGGGACATGCCACGGTCATCGAGGGAACCGGAGTCCGCACCGGCGTCAGCGCAATCCTGCCGCACGGCGGCGACCTGTACCGGGACCGCGTACCGGCCGCGATCGTGGTGGGCAATGGCTACGGAAAGCTGCTTGGCGGCACCCAGGTCGAGGAGCTGGGGGAGCTGGAAACACCGATCCTGTTGACCGGAACGCTGGGCGTCTGGCGCGCGGCGGACGCACTGGTCGACTGGCAACTCGCGCAGCCGGGCATGCAGGAGGTGCGTTCGTTGAACCCTGTCGTGGGCGAAACCAACGACGGCTTCCTCAACGACATCCGCTTGCGCGCGCTGCGCCCCGCACACGTGCACGCCGCGCTCGACGCCGCTTCCACGGACAACGTCGACGAAGGCGCGGTCGGTGCCGGAACCGGGACCATCGCCTTCGGCTGGAAGGGCGGCATCGGCACCAGTTCGCGCAAGCTCCCGCAGGCAGCGGGTGGCTATACCGTCGGCGTCCTGGTGCAGAGCAACTTCGGCGGTCGGCTGACCATCGCGGGCGTTGCGCTGGATTCGCTGCGGCCGGGCGCCTCCCCCGCGCCGGAGGCGCGCGATGCACCGCCCGCCACCGGCGACGGCAGCATCATGATCGTGGTCGCCACCGATGCGCCGCTCGACGCCCGCCTGCTGCGGCGGCTGGCGACGCGCGCGCTGCTGGGCGTCGGTCGCACCGGGTCGTCGATGAGCAACGGCTCCGGGGACTACGTGATCGCGTTCTCGACCGCGCACGAGGTGCGCAGGGAGCAGGGTGCGGAACGGCATCGCCTGCTGGTGCTGGACAACGGCATGATGACGCCGCTGTTCGACGCCGTGGCCGAGGCGACCGAGGAGGCCATCGTCAATTCACTGTTCCGCGCGGACACGATGCGCGGCCATCGCGGTACGGTGCCGGCGCTGCCGCTGGAGCGCGCGCTGCCCCTGTTGCGCGGGCATTAAAAAACCCGGCAGCGTGGGGCTGCCGGGTCCATGTGCGGGCGCCGTGCGGGGAGAGAGTCGCGCGGTGCCCCGGCCCCGTTGCCGGGGCCGTTGCCTGCTTACTTGCGGGTCTTGCCCGCGGCGGCCTTCGCGGCGCCTTCGACGGTTTCCTGCGCCTTGGCGGCGGCGGCCTCGACCTGGCCCTTGGCCAGCTGGGCGATCGCCTCGTTGGTGGCGACGGTCTGGCCGAACACTTCCTGGCTGGCGCTGACCGAGCGCTCGATGCTCTCGCGGGCAATCTGCGCGCCCTTCGGCCACGCGGCCTTCAGGCCGTCGGCGTCACGCACTTCGGCCAGCTCGCCCCAGAAGGAGAACGCGGCGGTGGCGTTCTGCTCGAAGGTGGCCAGCTGCAGGCCGAACGCCTTCTGCGCGTTCTCGAGGGCCAGGCGGCTGATCTGCGAGGTGCTGTCGGCGAACTGGCGGGCGGCGGTGCTGAACTGCTCGTTGATGTTCTGGTACATGGCGGGTTCCTGCTGATGTCCGGCAGGGATTGCCGGTTTGTGCAGTGCACCATAATGCAGCCGATGTTGCGTTGCAACATGGATCCGACGAACGGCAGGAATCCGTTCAGTTCGTAGCCGGATCAACCACTTGCGGGCCACGGTAGCGGCAGCCGGAGGTACAGGTCTCGTGCACGACGACCTCGCTCAGCAGCGGCAGCGCCGGCTTGAGCCGGTCCCAGATCCACGCGGCGAGGCGTTCGCTGGTGGGGTTTTCCAGCCCGGGGATGTCGTTGAGGTAGTAGTGGTCGAGCTGCGCGTGGATCGGCTTGAAGGCCGCCTTGATGTCGGCGAAATCCATGATCCAGCCGGTCTCGTCTCCGGGTTCGCCGCTGACGCAGAGCTCGATGCGGAACGAGTGCCCGTGCAGGCGCGCGCACTGGTGGCCTGCGGGCACGTTGGGAAGCCGGTGCGCGGCTTCGATGGTGAAGACCTTGAAGATGTCCATGGCGCCGATTCTACCCGGGCACCCGCACCGCGCCGTCCATGAGCACGCGCGCGCTGCGGCTCATCACCGCCTTGGTCACCGTCCAGCGGCCGTCCGCCTGGCGCGCCTCGGCGCCGACGCGCAGCGTGCCGGAAGGGTGGCCGAAGCGCACCGCCTCGCGCGTGCCGCCACCGGCGGCCAGGTTCACCAGCGTGCCGGGAATCGCCGCCGCGGTGCCGATGGCGACCGCGCAGGTGCCCATCATCGCGTGGTGCAGCTTGCCCATCGACAGGGCGCGCACGTTGAGGTCGATGTCGCGCGCGGCGATGGCCTTGCCGCTGGAGGCGACGTAGTCCGCCGGCGGCGCCACGAAGGCCACCTTGGGCGTGTGCTGGCGCGTGGCCGCGCCGGCGATGTCGTCGATCAGGCCCATGCGCACTGCGGCGTGCGCGCGGATGGTTTCGAACATGGCCAGCGCCTTTGCGTCGCCGTTGATCGCGTCCTGCAGCTCGGTGCCGGCATAGCCGATCTCGGCCGCGTTGACGAACACGGTCGGGATGCCGACGTTGATCATCGTCGCCTTCAACGTGCCCACGCCAGGCACGTCCAGGTCGTCGACCAGGTTGCCGGTGGGGAACATTGCGCCGCCGCCGTCGCCGTCATCGGATGGGTCCATGAACTCGAGCACGATCTCGGCAGCCGGGAAGGTCACGCCGTCGAGCTCGAAGTCGCCGGTTTCCTGCACTTCGCCGTTGGCGACCGGCACGTGCACCACGATGGTCTTGCCGATGTTGGCCTGCCACACGCGCACCGCGAACGTGCCGTTGTCCGGCAGGCGCGCGCGGTCGATGAAGCCGTTGGCGATCGCGAACGGGCCGACGGCGGTGCTGAGGTTGCCGCAGTTGCCGGACCAGTCGACGAACGCGCTGTCGATCGACACCTGGCCGTAGAGGTAGTCGACGTCGTGGCCCGGCTGCGTGGCCGGGCCGATGATCACGCACTTGCTGGTGGACGAGGTCGCCCCGCCCATGCCGTCGGTGTGCTTGCCGTAGGGGTCGGGCGAGCCGATCACGCGCAGCAGCAGCGCATCGCGCGCGGCGCCGGGCACGCGCGCGGCTTCGGGCAGGTCTTCGAGGCGGAAGAACACGCCCTTGGAGGTGCCGCCGCGCATGTAGGTGGCGGGGATGCGGAGCTGTGGCTTCGGGGCCATGGGTGCGGGCTCGGTGCAACGGACAGGGCGTCATTGTCCCATGGCGCCGGCGCCACCTGGCCGGCCGAAGCGGGTGCTCAGGCGCCGTCCGGGATCTCCGGCTCGACCAGCTGCGCCAGCATGGCCAGCGATTCCTGCCAGCCCAGGTAGCAGAAATCGAGGGGAATCGCGTCCGGGATGCCGGCCTGCACGATCCGCAGCGCGGTGCCGGCCATGCCCTCTTCGAACTCCACCACCACCTGCATCTCGCCAGGAAGGTCGGGGTTCTCGAAGCGGTCGTTGTAGGCGATGCGCCGGTTCTCGACCAGCTCGGTGTAGGCGCCGCCGAACGATTCGACCTTGCCGGTGCCGAAGTTGGTGAACGACATCCGGTAGCCGCCGCCGACGCGCGCGTCCATCTCGTGGACCTTGCCGGTGAAGCCGTGCGGCGGCAGCCACTTCGCCAGGGCGTCCGGGTCGAGGAAGGCGCGATAGACGCGCTCCGGCGGTGCGCGCAGGACGCGGTGGAGGGTGACGGTACCTGGCATGCGGGCTCTCTCCGCTGACGGATGGAGCCCGCGTGGTACCCCGAGCCGCGTTACGCGGCGGTCGAGGCCAGGAAATCCTGCGCGAAGCGCTGCAGCACGCCGCCCGCCTCGTACACCGACGCTTCCTCGTCGGAGTCGATGCGGCAGGTCACCGGCACCTCGAGCACTTCGCCATCGCGGCGGCGGATGACCAGGGTGAGCGTGGCGCCCGGCGTCGGCGCACCGATGACGTCAAACGTCTCGCTGCCGTCGATCCCCAGCGTGTTGCGGTTGGTGCCCGGCAGGAACTGCAGCGGCAGCACGCCCATGCCGACCAGGTTGGTGCGGTGGATGCGTTCGAAGCCCTCGGCAACAATCACTTCCACGCCGGCGAGGCGCACGCCCTTGGCGGCCCAGTCGCGGCTCGAGCCCTGGCCGTAGTCGGCGCCGGCGATGATGACCAGCGGCTGCTTGCGCTGCATGTAGGTCTCGATCGCTTCCCACATGCGCGTGACGTCGCCTTCGGGCTCGATGCGCGCCAGCGAGCCCTGGCGCACGCTGCCGTCTTCGTTGCGCACCATTTCGTTGAGCAGCTTGGGGTTGGCGAACGTCGCGCGCTGCGCGGTGAGATGGTCGCCGCGGTGGGTGGCGTAGGAATTGAAGTCCTCTTCCGGCAGGCCCATCTTCGCCAGGTATTCGCCGGCGGCACTGGAGGCCATGATCGCGTTCGACGGCGACAGGTGGTCGGTGGTGATGTTGTCGCCGAGCACCGCGAGCGGACGCATGCCGGTCATCGCACGCGCGCCGGCCAGTGCGCCCTCCCAGTACGGCGGGCGGCGGATATAGGTGCTCATCGGGCGCCAGTCGTAGAGCGGATCGACGCGCGTGCCGTCGTCCACCACCAGGCGGAACATCGGCTCGTAGACGCGGCGGAACTGCTCCGGCTTCACGCTGGCCTTGACCACCGCGTCGATCTCCTCGTCGCTGGGCCAGATGTCCTTGAGCGTGACCGGCGTGCCGTCGGCATCCACGCCGAGCACGTCCTTTTCGATGTCGAAGCGGATGGTGCCTGCGATCGCATACGCGATGACCAGCGGCGGCGAGGCGAGGAACGCCTGCTTGGCATACGGATGGATGCGGCCGTCGAAGTTGCGGTTGCCCGACAGCACCGCGACCGCGTACAGATCGCGGTCGATGACTTCCTGCTGGATCACCGGGTCCAGCGCGCCGGACATGCCGTTGCAGGTGGTGCAGGCGAAGCCGACGATGCCGAAGCCGAGCTGCTCGAGTTCGGTGAGCAGGTTCGCCTCTTCCAGGTACAGCTGCACCGCGCGCGAGCCCGGCGCCAGCGAGCTCTTCACCCACGGCTTGCGCACCAGCCCGCGCGCGTTGGCGTTGCGCGCCAGCAGCGCCGCGGCGATCACGTTGCGCGGGTTGGAGGTGTTGGTGCAGCTGGTGATGGCGGCGATGATCACCGCGCCATCGGGCAGCAGGCCTTCGGCTTCCTGCGCGTGCGCACCGGCCAGGTTGCCGGCGATGCCGCGCTCGGCGAGATCGCTGACCGGAAGCCTGCGGTGCGGATTCGACGGGCCGGCCATGTTGCGCACGACCGTCGACAGGTCGAAGTGCAGGGTGCGCTCGTATTGCGCATTGGCGAGGTCCGACGCCCACAGCCCGGCGGCCTTGGCATAGGTCTCCACCAGCGCCACCTGCGCGTCCTCGCGACCGGTCAGGCGCAGGTAGTCCAGCGTGTTGTCGTCGATGAAGAACATCGCCGCGGTGGCGCCGTACTCGGGCGCCATGTTGGAAATCGTGGCGCGGTCGCCGATGGTCAGCGCCGCGGCGCCTTCACCGCGGAACTCCAGGTACGCGCCCACGACCTTCTGCTGGCGCAGGAACTCGGTCAGCGCCAGCACCACGTCGGTGGCGGTGATGCCCGGCGCAGGCTTGCCCGCCAGCTCCACGCCGATGATCTCCGGCGTGCGCATCCAGGACGCGCGGCCCAGCATCACGTTCTCCGCTTCCAGCCCGCCCACGCCCACCGCGATCACGCCGAGCGCGTCGACGTGCGGCGTGTGGCTGTCGGTGCCGACGCAGGTGTCGGGGAACGCCACGCCGTCTTGCACGTACACGACAGGCGACATCTTCTCCAGGTTGATCTGATGCATGATCCCGTTGCCCGGCGGGATCACGTCGACGTTCCTGAACGCCTTCTTCGTCCAGTCGATGAAGTGGAAGCGGTCGGCGTTGCGCCGGTCCTCGATCTCGCGGTTGCGGGTGAACGCGTCCGGATCGAACCCACCGCATTCGACCGCCAGCGAGTGGTCGACGATCAGCTGCACCGGCACCACCGGGTTGACCTGCGCGGGATCGCCGCCGGCGTCGGCGATGGCGTCGCGCAGGCCGGCCAGGTCGACCAGCGCGGTCTGGCCGAGGATGTCGTGGCAGACCACGCGCGCCGGGAACCACGGGAAATCGAGGTCGCGGCGGTGCTCGACCAGCTGGCGCAGGAAGTCGCCGACCCGCCCGGGCTCGGCGCGGCGCACGATGTTCTCGGCATGCACGCGCGCGGTGTAGGACAGCCTGTCCCAGGCGCCCGCCTGCATGGCCTCGACCGCCTCGCGGGCGTCGAACCAGTCGAGCTTGGTGCCGGGGAGGGGCTTGCGGTGCTGGCTGTTCATGGCGTGCTGGGGGCTCTGACTGGCGTTGGCTTGGATGCCCATTCTACCGCGCGCCCCCTGCGGCCTCCCGGCCGCCGAAGCGCTACAGTCGGCAGCAACGGACCCGGGGACAACACGATGGAAGAGGCTGTGCGGCCGCGCGTTGCGCGCTGGTATTTCGATTTCATCTCGCCGTTCGCCTACCTGCAGTGGCAGGCGGTGAAGCGCATGCAAGGCGTCACGATCGAGTGCCGGCCGATCCTGTTCGCCGGGCTGCTGCGGCACCACGGCCACAAGGGGCCGGCGGAAATCGCGCCGAAGCGCACGTTCACCTACCGCCAGGTGCAGTGGCGCGCGGACCGCGCCGGCGTGCCGCTGACCTTTCCGCCTGCGCACCCGTTCAATCCGCTGCCCGCGCTGCGCCTGTGCATGGCGGCCGGGGCGACGCACGCGGCGGTCGACGCGATCTTCGACCACATCTGGCGCGAAGGCAGCGCGGGCGATGACGCCGCGGCGCTGGCGGGGCTGGCGACAACGCTCGGCATCGCCGATCCGGAGGCGGGCATGGCCGATGACGCGGTGAAGCTGGCGCTGCGCGCGAATTCCGACGCCGCCATCGCCGACGGCGTGTTCGGCGTGCCGAGCCTGGTCGTGGACGGCGAGGTGTTCTGGGGCGAGGACGCCACGGCGATGTTCCAGGCGTACCTGGCCGACCCGCGCCTGTTCGACACCCCGGCGATGCGGCGGCTGGAGGCGCTGCCGGTGGGCGTGGAGCGGTAGAGCGACCGGCCCCGGGCGGCCGCCGCCGGCGATTCACGCGATAATGCCGCGATGACCCGCAAAGCCGACCGCATCCACGCCGCCCTGCAAGCGCTCTCGCCCACGCATCTCGAAGTGCTGGATGAAAGCCATATGCACAGCCGGGGCCTGGAAACGCACTACAAGGCCGTGGTGATCAGCGATGCATTTGCCGGCAAGACTGCCGTCCGCCGCCACCAGGCGGTCTATGCGGTGTTGGGCGGGCTGATGGGCGAGATCCATGCACTTGCGCTGCATACCTGGACGCCCGAAGAGTGGGCGGGGCGTGGCGCGGCGCCGGATTCACCCGCATGCCTGGGCGGGAGCAAGCACGACAAGGCGTGACCTCTGCGCCGGCGCCCGCCGGCTGAACATCTCCTTTGCACAGGAATACCGATGACCGGAACGAGCCCGCGGCGGACATGGATGCTTGCCGTTGCGGCCGTGGTGGTCGGGCTCCTGCTCCTCTGGGGGCTGGCGCGGTGGCGCGGTCCGGTGCTGCCCGGTTACGAGGTCGTTGCCGGACCGCTGGTGCAGAGCGTCGTCGCCACCGGGCGGATCGCGGCGCCTTCGCGCGTGCAGGTCGGTGCGGAAATCGCCGGCCTGGTGCTCGAGCGCCGCGTGACCGACGGCGATCGCGTCGCCCCCGGTGACGTGCTGGTGGTGCTGCGCGCGCGTGACCTCGAGGCGCGACGCGACGAAGCCCGCGCGGCGCTCGACACCCTGCGCCAGGCTGACCGGCCCGACGCCGAGGCGCGCCTGCGCGAGGCGCGCGCCGGACTCGCCCAGGCCGAGCGTGAACTCGTGCGCCGCCGCGAACTCGGAGAGCGCCAGCTGGTGGCGCGCGAGAGCGTGGAGCAGGCCGGGCAGGCGGCGATCGCCGCGCGGGCCGCGGTGGATCAGGCGCGCGTGGCCGTCACGGCGCTGAGCGGCGGCGCGCGCGAGGCGCAGGCGCGCGAGCGACTGGGCGCCGCCGAGGCCGAGCTGGCGCGTGCGGTGATCCGCGCCACCGTGCCGGGCATCGTGCTGACGCGCGGTGTCGAACCCGGCGACACCGTGAATCCGGGCGACGTGCTGCTCGAGATCGCGCGCGATGCGCCGGGCGAGATCCTGCTGCCGCTGGATGAAAAGAACCTCGCGCGCCTGGCGCTGGGCCAGCCCGCCACCTGCATCGCCGATGCGTTTCCCGACCGTCCGTTCGCGGCCACGGTGTACCACGTGGCGCCCGGCATCGACCCTTCGCGCGGCACGGTGGACGTGCGCCTGCGCATCGACCCGGCCGCGGACTTCGTGCGCCAGGACATGACCGTGACCGCCACCATCCTGACCGGCCGTCGCGAGGATGCGCTGGCCGTGCCCAACGACGCGCTGCTCGATGCAGGCTCCGGATCGGACGGTGCCACCGTGCTGCTGGTGCGCGACGGCCGCGTGCAGCGCACGCCGGTGCGCATCGGCCTGCGTGGCCTGGCGATGAGCGAAGTGCGCGAAGGCCTGCGCGCCGGCGACCGCGTGCTGGCGGCGGGCGCGCTGGACCTCGCGGACCTGCCCGATGACGGCAGCCGCGCGCGCGTGGCCGGCCAGCCGCCGCCGGACAGCGGACATGCCACGCGCGGCGAGCTGCCGGTGAAGTTCGACTGAGCGATGTGGATCGAATCCACCATCGCCGTCCGCTTCATGCGCCAGGGACGGGCGCAGACGCTGCTGATCCTGTTCGGCATCGCGGTGGGCGTGGCGGTGATCGTGTTCGTGACCGCGCTGATCGCCGGGCTGCAGGACAACATCGTCGCGCGCACGCTGGGCACGCAGGCGCACATCCGCGTCGAGGCGCCGCGCGAGGCCAACCACATCGCGCCGGCGCCGGCCGGCACGCTGCAGCTGGTGCTGGAGGATCCGCGCCCGCAGGCGCTGCGGCCGATCGACAACTGGCTCGACGTGCGTGACGTGCTCGACGGCCTGGCCGGCGTGGCGGCGGTCTCGCCGGTGGTGTCGGGCCCTGCGTTCGGGCGCCGCGGCGAGGCGGTGGAATCGGTGGCGCTGGTGGGCATCGACCTGGCGCGCTACCTGCGCGTGATCCCGCTCGACGACAACATGGTGGAGGGGCGCCTGGACGTGGGTTCGGGCAACGCGGTGGTCGGCCGCCAGCTCGCGGAAGACCTCGGCCTGCGTCTCGGCGGCAAGCTGCGACTCGATGCCGGCGCCGGGCGCGAGGCGATCGTCAACGTCGCGGGCATCTTCGAGCTCGGCGTGCGCGAACTCGACGCGCGCTATGTCTACCTCGATCTCAAGCAGGCGCAGTCGCTGCTGGCGCTGCCGGGTGGCGTGACGGTGATCGACGTGACCGTCGACGACCTGTTCGGCGCCGACCGGGTGGCGGCGCGCGTGCGCGGCCTCACCGGGCTGCAGGCGGAGAGCTGGATGGAGTCCAACGCGCAGCTGATGAACGCGCTCAGCTCGCAAAGCCTCTCCACGCGCATGATCAGTTTCTTCGTGGCGATGTCGGTGGCGCTGGGCATCGCCAGCGTGCTCGCGGTGAGCGTGGCGCAGCGCACGCGCGAGATCGGCATCCTGCGCGCGATGGGCACGCGCCGGCGGCAGATGCTGCTCGTGTTCCTGGTGCAGGGCGCGGTGCTCGGGCTGATTGGCTCGGCGCTCGGCGCGCTGGCCGGCTGGGGCATGGTGGCCGCGTTCAACACCTTTGGTCCGAGGCTTTTCATCATCCCGATGCCGGCCGCGCTGGTGCCGGCGGCGATGGCGCTGGCCACCATCGCCGGCGTGGGCGCGGCGCTGGTGCCCGCCTCGCGCGCCTCGCGGCTGGATCCGGTGGAGGCCATCCGCCATGCCTGAAGCAGGCGAGGTGCTGCGGCTGCAGGGGCTGCGCAAGTCGTACAACATCGGCCGGCCAAACGAGGTCGAGGTGCTGCACGGCATCGACCTGCAGCTGGACCGCGCCGACTTCGCCGCGCTGGTCGGTCCGTCCGGTTCCGGCAAGAGCACGCTGCTCAATCTCATCGGGCTGCTCGACACGCCGACCGCGGGCGAGCTCTACCTGCGCGGCGCCGCCACGCGCGAGATGGACGATGAAGCGCGCACCGCGTTGCGTGGCCGGCACATCGGCTTCGTATTCCAGTTCCACCACCTGATCGGCGCCTTCACCGCGCTCGACAACGTCCTGATGCCGTGGATGGTGGCGCACGGCAAACCCGACCGCGAAACGGTCGACAGTGCCCGCGGCCTGCTGGCCGACGTCGGCCTGGAGAAATTCGCCGACCGCCATCCCGACCAGCTGTCCGGCGGGCAGCAGCAGCGCGTGGCGATCGCCCGCGCGCTTGTGACACGCCCGGCGCTGCTGCTCGCGGACGAACCGACCGGAAACCTCGACACGAAGACCGCCGCCGAAGTGTTCGAACTGCTGCGCCGCTTCAACGCGCAGTACGGCTGCGCGGTGCTGGTAGTGACCCATGATCCGCGGCTTTCGGAGAGCTGCGACCGCACGGTCACGCTGGTCGACGGGCGCATCGTCTCCGACGCGCGCCGGGAGGCCGCGGGGCGGGTCCCGGGTCCGGCCTGATCCCCTTTCGATGCCGCGTGTGCGGCGTCCATGGCGGGTGTACGCTCGGCGCACAACCAGGATGGAGGGTAGGCATGAACTCCCTGACGGCCGCGCTGGATCCGGTCTACGCGCACATCGCGCCCGGACTCCTGGACATCTACAAGGACCTGCACCGGAATCCCGAGCTGTCGATGCAGGAGCATCGCACCGCAGGCATCGCCGCCGACTACATCGAGGCGCTCGGTTACGACGTCACGCGCGGCGTGGGCGTCACCGGCGTGGTCGGCGTGCTGCGCAACGGCGAAGGCCCCACGGTGATGCTGCGCGCCGACATGGACGCGCTGCCGATGGCCGAGGACACCGGCCTGCCGTATGCAAGCACGGTGACCGCGACCGACGCCGAGGGCCGCAGCGTGGGCGTGGCGCATTCCTGCGGCCACGACCTGCACGTGGCCTGGATGCTCGGCGCCGCGCGCGTGCTGGCGGAGCATCGCGATGCCTGGCAGGGGACCGTGTTGATCGTGTTCCAGCCGGGCGAGGAAACCGCCGAGGGCGCCAACGCGATGATCGCGGACTGGGATGGTGCCGGGCTGCCGCGCGCGGACGTGGTGCTCGGCCAGCATGTGATGGTGGGCGCGGCGGGCACGGTGAGCTACCGCGCAGGGGTGATCCTGTCCGCGGGCGACAGCCTGAAAGTGCAGCTTTTCGGGCGCGGATCGCATGGCTCGCAGCCGCAGACATCGATCGATCCGGTGGTGATGGCCGCCGCCACCGTGATGCGCCTGCAGACCATCGTCTCGCGCGAGATCGGGCCGCAGGAAAGCGCGGTGCTGACCATCGGCTCGCTGCAGGCCGGCACCAAGGAAAACATCATCCCGGACGACGCCACCATCAAGCTCAACATGCGCACCTACGACGAGGGCGTGCGCGAACACATGCTGCAGGCGGTCAAGCGCATATGCTGCGCCGAATGCGACGCCTCCAACGCGCCGCGCCCGCCCGAGTTCACCACCCTCAGCAGCTACCCGCTCACCGACAACGACCGCGAGGCGACGGCGCGCATCGTCGACGCGTTCCGCGCGCAGTTCGGTGACGCCGTGCATGAGAGCAAGCGCATGGCCGCCAGCGAGGACTTCAGCGTATTCGGCCGCACCTGGGGCGTGCCCTACGTGTTCTGGTTCGTGGGCGGCACCGATCCCGATGTCCATGCAAAGGCGAAGGCGGAAGGCACGCTCAACAGGATTCCGAGCAATCACTCGCCACGCTTCGCGCCGGTGCTCGACCCCACACTGAAGACGGGGCTGCAGGCGATGCTCAGCGCGGCATCGGCGTGGTTGTGTCCTTCATCCACCAGCACGAAGGGAGATGCCGCATGAGCGCCGTCATGGGAAACGTCCACATCCCGGAGACCGGGTTCCGCGGCAACGACCGCCTGCTGTTCGGCATGATCCTGGGGGTGGTGACCTTCTGGCTGTTCGCACAGTCCACGCTCAACATCGCGCCGGACATGCAGCGCGACCTCGCGATCTCCGCCGGCACCATGAACAACGCGGTGGCGATGGCCGCGCTGTTCTCCGGCATCCTGATCGTGGTGATGGGCGGCCTGGCCGACCGCCTCGGCCGCATGCGGATCCTGCGCATCGGCTTCGTGCTCAGCATCGTCGGCTCGCTGATGGTCGGGCTGGCGCCGACCGGGGCGCTGAGCGCGCCGATGCTGCTGGTCGGGCGCGCGGTGCAGGGCATGTCGGCGGCCTGCATCATGCCGGCGAGCCTCGCCCTGGTGAAGGCGTACTGGGATGGTGCCGAGCGCCAGCGCGCGGTGAGCATGTGGTCGATCGGCTCCTGGGGCGGCGCCGGCCTGGGCTCGCTGTTCGGCGGCCTGATGGCGCAGACGCTGGGCTGGCGCTGGATCTTCTTCTTTTCGGTGGCCGTCGCCCTGCTGGGGCTGTGGCTGATCCGCGGCACGCCGGAGAGCAAGGCCGGCGGCGGCGGCGCGTACCGCTTCGACTTCGCCGGCATCCTCGCTTTCAGCGTGGCGATGGTGGCGCTGCAGGTGGTGGTGACCCAGGGCAGCACCCTGGGTTGGGGCAGCCCGCTGGTGCTGGGCCTCATCGCCGCCACGGTCATCGCCGGCATCGCGTTCTTCCGGATCGAGTCGGGCAACGACCACGGGTTCGTCGACTTCCGCCTGTTCGGCAACCGCGTCTACACCGGCGCGACGATCTCCAACTTCCTGATCAACGCCACGGTGGGCATGCAGCTGGTGTCGCTGCAGCTGGTGCAGATGGGCGGCGGCATGAGCGCGCAGCAGGCGGGCATGCTGACCCTTGGCTACGCCATCGCGATCATCGGCTTCATCCGCGTGGGTGAGAAGCTGCTGCAGCGGTTCGGTCCGCGCAAGCCGATGGTCTGGGGCTGCCTGATCACCGGCGTCGCGATCGCCTGCCTGATGCCCACGCAGATCATGCTCGACCAGTACCGGGTCGTCGCGATCGTCGGCTACACGCTGTTCGGCCTGGGGCTGGCGTTCTACGCCACGCCGTCGACCGACGCGGCGCTGTCGAGCCTGCCCATGGACCAGTCGGGTTCGGGTTCGGGCATCTACAAGATGGCGTCGTCCCTGGGCGCCGCGCTGGGTGTGGCGATCTCGGGTGCGATCTTCGCCGCGCTGGGCGCAACCGACACCGGCGTCCGCTGGCTGGAGGGCGTCATCACCTTCGCGGGCCGCCAGGACAACCTCGCCATCCGCGAGGCCGCGATGG
The DNA here is from genome assembly GCF_016461615.1 of Luteimonas sp. MC1828. Classification (NCBI taxonomy): domain Bacteria; kingdom Pseudomonadati; phylum Pseudomonadota; class Gammaproteobacteria; order Lysobacterales; family Lysobacteraceae; genus Luteimonas; species Luteimonas sp. MC1828. Next base: position 1,761,407 of record NZ_JAEMNY010000001.1, on the reverse strand, counting down.
TGGCGCTGGGCTTCAACCTGCTGATGGTCGCGGTGGCGATCGTCTCGATCCTGCTGACGATTCCGGCGGGCAAGCGCGAGCGGTGAGCGGAATGCAAAAGGCCCCGCGCTAGCGGGGCCTTGCAGTGGTGGCTATGGGTGGACTCGAACCACCGACCCCAGCATTATGAGTGCTGTGCTCTAACCAGCTGAGCTACATAGCCATTCGGCACGCGCACGGGGCGCGGCGAGCCGGGAATTGTCCATGGCCGGCGGTCCGCCGTCAAATCTTCCGGCGCTGCGCTTGTCCCTCCGGGCCACCCGTGGCAGAGTCGGTCGCAGTGACGCAGGATTGCGTCGACCCCTTCAGGAGTCCGCATCGTGATCGATCCGGACGGTTATCGGCCCAATGTCGGCATCATCCTGATGCACCCCGACGGGCGCGTGTTCTGGGCGCGGCGGGTGCGCCGTGACGGCTGGCAGTTCCCGCAGGGCGGGATGAACACCGACGAGACGCCCCTCGAGGCCATGTACCGCGAGCTGCGCGAGGAAACCGGGCTGCTGCCCGACCACGTCGACGTGGCCGGCGTGACACCTGGCTGGCTGCGCTACCGCCTGCCGCCGCGCGCGATCCGCCGCAACGACCGCATGGTGTGCATTGGCCAGAAGCAGGTCTGGTACCTGCTGCGTTTCACCGGCAGCGAGGCCGACCTGCGCCTGGACCTGACCGAAAAGCCGGAGTTCGACCACTGGTGCTGGGTCGATTTCTGGTACCCGCTGGAGCACGTGGTCAACTTCAAGCGCGGTGTCTACGAACGGGCGCTGCAGCACCTGGCGCCGTTCGCGCGGCAGATCGCGGGCGTGCAGGCGGTGCCGAGCGTGAGCCTGGAGGCGACCCGCGGCCGCGGCCGGCAGAGGCCGCAGCGCGCGCGGGTCGTGGGCGCGCGGATGCAGGCGGTGGAAGGCGCGAAGGGCCCCGACGGCGCCTCCCGCTGAACCGGCTGCGCGGCGGCGACCAGCGGTGTTGACAATCATTCTCATGCGCAATGACAATGGGAACCAGTCCCATCTGCCAGTGAGCCCACCGTGTACGTCTGTGTCTGCAATGGCGTGACCGATCACGATATCCGCCAGGCGGCCGCTGCCGGCTGCAGCGGCATGACCGAACTCACCATGCGCACCGGCTGCGGTGCGAGCTGCGGGTCGTGCGTCGACACCGCGGTCGGTCTCCTCGACCAGGAAGCCCGCGCCCGTGATGCCGCGCGTGCATTGCCCATGGCAAACGCCGCCTGATCCCGCTGCCATCCCTGCACGGGGATGAGCACGATTCGCGTTCCGGCAAGGCGCCGTCGATAGCGATACAGTCCCGGCGACTGATTACTGCCGGAGACATCCCATGCAAGGCGACGCCCAGGTCATCAAATACCTGAACGAGGCGCTCTTCAACGAGCTGACCGCGATCAACCAGTATTTCCTGCACGCCAAGATGCTCAAGAACTGGGGCATCCAGGAGCTCGCCAAGCACGAATACGAGGAATCGATCGACGAGATGAAGCACGCCGATCGCCTGGCGGACCGCATCCTGTTCCTCGAAGGCCTGCCGAACTTCCAGGCGCTGGGCAAGCTGCGCATCGGCGAGAACCCGCGCGAGATCCTCGAATGCGACCTCGCGCTCGAGCTCGACGGCCTGCCGCTGCTGCGCACCGCCATCGAGTACTGCGAAAGCGTCAAGGACTACACCAGCGGCCGCCTGTTCAAGGACATCCTCGATTCCGAGGAAGAGCATGTCGACTGGATCGAAACCCAGCTCGACCTGATCAAGCGCGTCGGCGAGCAGAACTACCTGCAGTCGAAGATGGGCAGCTGAGGCTGCCCGTCGGATTCGACGCCCTTCAGGCCTGCGCCGGTGCCCAGGCCTTGAGCGCGACACGCGCGCGCGCGAACTCGTTGGCCACCAGCGCCACGGCGACGGCCGGACGTTCCAGCGAACGCTCGCGGGCGCCCAGTTCCACGCGCTTGGCCGCTGCCGACAGTGACATTGCGCCGAGATTGGCGCTGGACGACTTAAGGGAGTGGGCAGCGTCGCGCAGGCCGTCGTAGTCGGGGCCGACCGCGGCGTTTTCCATCGCCGTGACCAGCCGCGGCGTGTCGTCCAGGAACACCTCGATGAGGTGCTCCACTTCGCTGCCCAGCATGGCGCGCAGTTCTTCCAGGATCTCGTTGTCGATCACGGGCGGCTGGGGCGTGGCGTGCGGGATGGGCGGCAGCACGGGCACCTCGGCCGCCGGCGGTGCCGACAGGGGTTGCGACGCGAATGACGCTGGCGCCGCAACGGGTGCTTCAGGCGCTGCCTGCGCCTCGTCGCCTGACGGAATCGCCGCGGCGACAGGCGCCGGCCCGATCGCCTCGCCGCTGACCGGATCCACTTCGTAGAACGCCATCTGCGGCGCCGCCGCGGCCGCCTGTTCCGGCGACCACCAGCGGTGCAGCGCGCGTTCCAGCTCGCTGCGCGTGACCGGCTTGGCCAGGTAGTCGTCCATGCCGGCGTCCAGGCACTTCTGCCGGTCGCCGGCCATGGCGTTGGCGGTCATGGCGATGATCGGCACGCGGCGCCCGTCATTGGCGGCCTCCTCGCCTTCGCGCCAGCGGCGCGTGGCCGTGTAGCCGTCCATCACCGGCATCTGGCAGTCCATCAGCACGATGTCGTAGCGCGACGCCGACATGCGCATCAGCGCGGCCTCGCCGTTGCTGGCGGTGTCGCAGGTGATGCCGAGCACGGCGAGCAGGCGCTGGCCGACCATCAGGTTGACGGGGTTGTCCTCGACCAGCAGGACGCGTGCCGCGCGCACCGGCAACGAAGGGGTTTGCGGGGTGGCGCGAGTGTCCATGGCGGGCTCTCTGGCGATGTCCGATGTCTGCGTGACCGTGCTGCCGATGAGGGCGGCGCGGAGATCGGCATCGGGGGCCTGCCGGCTGAGGAGGGTGACGCTGCGCTGCAGTTCGTCCGGCACGGCGTCGTCGCCGTACAGGCACACCAGCTTGAGGTCGCCGTAGACCGCCTGGCGTCCGAGATTGCGGTACAGGGCGACCGCGGTGCTGCGCATGCCGGCGAGGTCGGCCAGCACCAGCGAATACGCCCACGGCGCACCCTGCGTGGCGGCGGTGCGCAGCCGGTCCAGCGCTTCCTGCGTGGTCTCCACCGAGCTCACGCGCAGGCCCCAGTTGGGCAGCAGCATTGACAGGCGCAGGCGCAGGCGCGGGTCGGCGCTGAGCAGCAGCAGGCGGCCGCCGGAAGACGTGTCCTCGGCCAGCGACGGCATGTCGCCCTGCGCCTTGAGCAGCGGGATCTCGAACCAGAACGTGGCGCCCTGGCCGGTCTCGGACTCGACGCCGATGCGGCCTCCCATCAGGTCGACGATGCGCTTGGAGATCGCCAGCCCCAGGCCCGTACCGCCATACAGGCGCGTGGTGGATGCGTCGGCCTGGTTGAACGCCTGGAACAGCCGCGACTGCGCACCGGGCGCGATGCCGATGCCGGTATCGCGGACCTCGAAGCGCAGCTGGTGCTGCGCGGCGCTCTCGCCGATGCGGCGCACGGTGACCGACACCGATCCACGCTCGGTGAACTTCACCGCGTTGCTGACCAGGTTGCCCAGCACCTGGCGCAGGCGCACCGGGTCGCCACGCACCGCCAGGCGCACCGCCGGCTCGATGTGCAGCGTCATGCGCAGCGCCTTGCCGAGCGCCGGACGCTCCATCAGCTGCATCACGCTTTCCAGCAGTTCGCGCAGGTTGAAGGCGGTGGTTTCGAGGTCGAGCTTGTCGGCCTCGAGCTTGGAGTAGTCGAGGATGTCGTCGACGATGCGCAGCATCTGCTGCGACGAGGTGTACGCGGTGCGCACCAGCTCGCCATGGTCGGACGCGAGCTGCGCGTGCATCAGCAGGTCGAGCATCGGCACGATGCCGTTCAGCGGGGTGCGGATCTCGTGGCTCATGGTGGCCAGGAACTCGCCCTTCGCCATCACCGCCGATTCCGCCGCCTGCTTGGCCTGGCGCAACTGCTGCTCGAGCTGAGTATGGCGTTCGACTTCGGCCTGCAGCTGCGCGAGCAGGGTCTCGTCGCGCCGCGCGCGCTCCTCGACCTCCTCCATCTCATGGTCGCGCCTGCGCAGCACGATGATGATGGCGATCACCGCGAACACCGCCAGCAGCGCCAGCACCAGGGCAGCGTGCTGCCACGGGCCGGCCAGGCCCATGAAGTCCAGCGCCAGCGTCAACGCGGCGCCCGCCGCGGCACCCAGTGCGAGCCAGCGCATCATCAGGGCGGTAGGGCGCGTGCGTTGGATCATGTCAGAGCACCGAATGGTGGAAGTCGAAGTCCAGCCCGCCCGCGGCCTGCTGCACCAGGTTGCCCTGGATGTAGTCCACCCCGCTCATCCACAGCGTGGCCGCCGCCTGCGGATCCTCGACCTGCGGGCCGATGACCTGCAGCCCGAGCCGATGCGCGCGTTCGATGGCGTGGCGCATCTCGTCGCGCACGGTCGTGTCGTCCAGGCGGCTGGAGTAGAGCGCGGCCAGGCGCACGTAGCCGAGGGGCAGCTGGGTGAGCAGCGCATCGGCCTCGCGGCTGGCGTGGTACTGGCTCAGGCACAGCTGGATGCCGGCCGGAACCATGGCAGCACAGAATTCCTTTAGCGCCAGCGTGTGGATGAGCGCCTCGTCCTGGCGGACATCGATCACCAGGCTGCCGCCTTCGCCGCCGTGCGCGGCAAGGGTTTCGACGACGTGGTCCGCATAGCGCTCGCGCGCCAGGGTGCGCGCCGACTGCGAGACGAACAGGCGTACCGGCCGGCTCATCGCGCTGCGCTGGTGGAGTACGTCCACCGCCAGCTCCAGCACGCGGCGGTCGACCTCGTGCATCAGGTCGGCGGCGTCGGCGGCGGGCAGGAACTCGGCCGCGGCGTGCAGCCGGCCATCCTCGCCGCGCATGCGCAGCAGGGTCTGGTACTGCGCATCGTCGCCACCGGCCACGGCCACCACCGGCTGGAACGCGAGTTCGAAGCGGTTTTCGAGCAGCGCCTGGCGGACCGACTCGACCACGGCCTGGTCGTGGTTGCGCTGCGGTGGCGGCTGGAACCCGGCGATCGAGGCCGGCAGGCCGCGGGCCTCGCGCAGTGCGCGTTCGGCGGCGGCCAGCGCGCTGCTGGCATCGCCATAGGCGTGCGAAAGGGTGGTGTAGCCGACGAAGGCCTGCAGCCGCACCGTTTCTTCGCCGACCGGGAACACGTGACGGCCCAGGGCATCGCGCAGGATGCGCGCGGTTTCCGGCAGCTGCTCGGGGGGCAGGACCGCGGCGTGGATCAGGTAGATGCTGTCGCTGAGGCGCGACACGGCGTTGCCGCTGGAGGCCTGGGCGATCCGGCCCCCGGCATCGGTCAGCAGCTGTTCCAGCCCCGCGTAGCCGTAGCGGTCGCGCAGGGCGCCGATGCCGGCGACCTCGAGCATGTAGATCGCGCCCTGGCCGTCGCCGGGGATCGCCGAATTGAGCAGCTGCAGCATGTGCGAGCGGGTGAACAGGCCGGTCACCGGGTGGCGCGCGCCGCCGTCGCGCTGCCTGGCCAGCATGCGCGCGCGACGCACGCGGCTCTGCACCGCGGCAATCAGGTGCCGCGGCCGCACCGGCTTGGTCAGGAAATCGTCGGCGCCGACTTCGAGGACCTCGAACTGGCGCTCGGGATCGGGGTCGCCGGTGAGGAACACGATCGGCACGTGGCCGTGCACGTCATGGCCACGGATCAGGTTGGTGAGTTCCACGCCGTCCATGCCGGGCATGTGCAGGTCCATCAGCACCAGGTCGGGGCGGAAGCTCTCGAGCGACGCCATGACCTCGGTGGCCACCGAAACCACTGCGGCCTCCATGCCGGCACCGCCGAGCACGCTCTCGGCGAACAGCCCCTGGCTCAGGTCGTCTTCCACCACCAGCACCCGGTACGGGGCCTCGACGCTGCCGTCCGCACCCACCTGGGGCTGCGGCGCGGGCACCGGTACAACGATCGGGGCGTCGGCTGCGGCGGCAAGCGGCGCGCCGGCATCGGCGCACCAGCGGCGCCAGTACTGCGGGGGCGGGAACTCCGCGCGGACCCCGGCGGCATGCGCGCGCGCCCGGGTCGCCGCGCCGCGCGCTGAGGTGTTGTCGATGCCGGCTGCTGCCTTTGCCACGTTCGTCGGTCCCCAAACAGGGTCGACGCCTCGCGCCCCCCGGCCGTCAAGCCTACAACGAACGCGCGCCCGGATCGCTGCGGGCCGTCGCAGTCAGGAGCCCGGCGCGGCGGCGTGCGGCGGCCGGCGGCGGAACAGGCGCCGCCAGATCCACCACAGCGCCAGCGCCAGCAGCACGCTGATCAGCGCCGCCAGGCCCAGCGCCAGCCACGGATAGGCGAAGGCGAGACCCATCAGCCCGACCACCGCCACGTCCTCCGCGGCCGATGCGGTCCAGTTGCTGATCGGTTCCGGCGACGTGTTGATCAGTGCGCGGCTGGCGGCCTTGAGCACGTGGCTGCCGAGCGCGACGCCCGCGCCGGTGGCGAGCATGCCGGTCGAGAGGTCGCCGTCCGGCGACAGCGCGGCGGCGGCCAGGAAGGCGCCGGCCGGTACCCGGGCGAGGGTCTGCAGCAGGTCCCATGCGGAGTCGACGCCCGGGATCTTGTCGGCGAAGAACTCGACCAGCGCCAGCACGCCGGAGAGGCCCATCACCCACGGCGAGGTGGTGACTTCGAGCGCCTGCGGCAGGTCCAGCCAGCCGAGGGCGCCGGCCACGCCCACGCCGAACACCGTCAGGTACACGCGGATGCCGGCAAGCCACGCCAGCAGCACGCCGATCGCGAACAGGTGGGCCTCGGACATCACGCATCTCCCGGGTGGTACGCAGCCGAGTATAGGGGCCTTGCGCCACGGCCGATGACCCGCGCTACCATGCGCCGATGCCCGATTCCACGCTCCCGGAACATCCACACCCGCGCGCGCATCTCGCGCTGCTGGTCCTGCTCGCCGCCGCGCTGCTGTTCGGCCTGTGGGGCGTGTGGACGGTCGTCTCCGGCCGCGGTGGCGAGTCCGCGGCGGTCGGCTCGGAGCTCGACGGCCTGCGCCAGCAGGTGGCGACCCTGGCACGATCCGACCAGGTGAGCCGCGAGGCCAACCAGGACCTGCAGGGCACCCTGGCCGAACGCGACGAGGAAGTCTCCGCGCTGCGCGCCGACGTCGCCTTCTATGAACGCCTGGTCGGGTCCACCAGCCAGCGCCGCGGCCTGACCGTGCATGGCCTGCGCCTGCAGCCGCAGGGCGAGGGCGCCTGGCACTTCACCGCCACCCTCACCCAGACCTTGAACCGCGCCGCGGTCAGCCGCGGGCGGCTGACGCTGGCCGTCGAAGGCTCGCGCAACGGCAGCCTGGAGCGGCTCGAATGGAGCGACCTGCGCCCGCAGGATGACGCGATGGGTGCGGAGTATTCCTTCAAGTACTTCCAGCAGATCGAGGGCGACATCCTGCTGCCCGAGGGATTCACCCCGCTGCGGGTCCACGTGCGCCTCGCGCCGGCCGGCGCGCCCGCGGTCGACGGGTCCTTCCCGTGGACCGAGGCGGCAGGCGAAGCCACGCCACGTTCCAGTCCCGACGCTTGAAGCGCGGGGCCGGGCCCCCCATCCTGTCCGCATGGACACCATCATCGATCTTGCCGCCCCCGACTATCTCGGGCTGGACCGACCGCTCGATTTCACGCCGGCCGCCGCGGCCAAGGTCCGCGAGCTGATCAGCGAAGAGGGCAACCCGGCGCTGAAGCTGCGCGTGTACATCCAGGGCGGCGGCTGCTCGGGATTCCAGTACGGCTTCGAGTTCGACGAGACCCGTGGCGAAGACGACCTGGCGGTGGACACCGACGGCGTCACCCTGCTGGTCGACCCGCTGAGCCTGCAGTACCTGATGGGCGCCGCGGTGGATTACAGCGAGAGCCTGCACGGCGCGCAGTTCACCATCCGCAACCCCAACGCCAAGTCGACCTGCGGCTGCGGCAGCAGCTTCACCACATGACGGCACGGCGCACCGCGCCGTTCGCCTTCATCGACGCGCCGCTCGACCGCGCCGAACACCTCCGTGACGATGCCGCAGCCCTCGCGCGCCTGTGGTCGGATGGCCGCGTGCTGGTGGTCGACGCGGAGGGGCGCGCCTGGGCCGACGACCAGGGCCAGCTGCTGGCACCACCGTGCACAAGCCTCGGCCCGATGCCCGCGGATGCGCTGTTCCTGGGCCTGCGTGGCGATCAAGGCTGGTTCGCCATGCCTGCCGCCTCGGCGGTGGAATCCGGCGAGCCGCCCGGCGTAGACCTGCGCACCGCGGCCGGGCAATGGCCCGGGTTCGAAGCGACCGCGTTCGCGCAGGCGCGCGCGGTGCTGCACTGGCGCGCGCGCCACCGCCATTGCGGCGCCTGTGGCACGACGCTCGCGTTCGCCCGTGCCGGCTGGCTCGGCCGCTGCCCCGGCTGCGCGCTGGAGCATTACCCGCGCACCGATCCGGCGGTGATCGTGGCGGTCAGCGATGGCGCGCGGCTGCTGCTCGGTCGCAGCCCGGCATGGCCGCCGCGTCGCTACTCGGTGCTGGCAGGGTTTGTGGAGCCGGGTGAATCGCTGGAGCAGACCGTGGTGCGCGAAGTGTTCGAGGAAAGCGCGGTGCGCGTGCGCTCCTGCCGCTACCTGGGGTCGCAGCCGTGGCCGTTTCCGTCGTCGCTGATGCTCGGCTTCGCGGCCGACGCCGAGCCCGATGTCCCGCGCTGCAACGACGAACTCGAGGACGCGCGCTGGTTCGATCGCGACGAAGTCGGCGCCGCGCTGCGCGGTGAATCGGGGGATGACGGACTGCTCCTGTCGCCGTCGATCTCGATCTCGCGCTGGCTGATCGAAGGCTGGTACGCCGGCACCGGCTGAGCCCGGCATCGGCCACGCGCGGGTGCCGTGGCTGCGGCTAGAATCGGCGCATGTTCGCCACCCTCTTTGCTGTCGTGATCGCGCTGGTGATCGGCCATGCCGCACCCGCGTTCGCCGCCGCCATGCGTGATGACGGCTGGTACCGCGGCTGGCTGCGCTGGCTGGACGGCCGCTTTCCCGGTGACAGCTTCTGGCGCGGCCCCGGCGGCGTCCTGCTGGCGTTGCTGCCACCGCTGTTCGTGGTCGGCCTGCTGCAGCTGGCGTTGCGCGACGTGGTGTTCGGGCTGCCGGCGCTGCTGTTCGGCGTGGCGGTGCTGTTCTATTCCTGGGGGCCGCGCGACCTGGACCGCGATGTCGACGTGATCATCGACGCGCCGGATCCCACCGCACGTTCCGAAGCACTGGCCCTGCTGCGCCCGCCGGCCGCGGCGGGCGCCGCCGCCGCAGCCGATCCCGTGGGCCGCGTGTTCAGCGCGGCGCTGCGGCGCTGGTTCGGCGTGCTGTTCTGGTTCCTGCTGCTCGGCCCGGTGGGCGCGCTGCTGTACCGGCTCACGGCCACCGCCGCCGAAGGCGAGCCCGCGCTCTACCTGCCGGCAGGCTTCGTCGAAGGCGCCCGCCGCCTGCTGGCGCTGCTCGACTGGCCGGCGGCGCAGGTGATGGCGCTGTCGCTGGCGCTGGTCGGCAATTTCGACGTGGTGGTGGGGGCGTGGAAGGCGGGCGGCGGTGCCGGATTCACGCTAGATGCCGGGTTCCTCCCCGCAGTCGGGCGCGCCAGCGTGCGCCACGAGCTGCTGGAAGAGGGCATGGAGGATGCCGCGCTGCCGCAGGCCTTGCGCGATGCGATGTCGCTGGTGTGGCGCATCCTGCTGGCGTGGCTGGCGCTCCTGGCGCTGTTCGTGGTCGCCGGCTGGGTGAACTAGGCGGCGTCGCCGCGCAGCGCGCGCACCTCTGCTTCAAGTGACGCCGCAGTGGCTTCATGGCCCGCGACTGGCGCCTGCGCCATCACTGCGACATGCGCGCGGAAGCGGCGCGGCACACGCATGCGGTCGAGCAGGCCGCCTGCGGCGGCGGCACCGCGGCGGCTCCACATGCTGGCCCACATCCCGCGCAGCGCCATCGGCACCACCGGCACCGGGCGGCGCGCGAGGATGCGCTCGACGCCCGATTTGAACGGCGCGATCGCGCCGTCCTTCGTCAGCCGGCCTTCGGGGAAGATCAGCACCAGCTCGCCGTCGGCCAGCGCGGCGTCGATGGCGTCGAAGGCGCGTTCCATCATCGCCATGTCCTCGCGCGGGCTGGCGATCGGGATCGCACCGGCGGCGCGAAAGATCCAGCGCATCCCCGGGATCTGGAAGATCCGGTAGTACATGACGAAGCGCACCGGCCGCGGGATGCTCGCCGCCAGGATCAGCGCGTCCATGTAACTCACATGGTTGCAGACCAGCAGTGCCGGGCCATCATCTGGCACGTGGCGCTCGATGCCGTGCAGCTCCAGCCGGTACAGCGTGCGCACCAGCAGCCAGCTGACGAAGCGCATCGCGAACTCGGGCACGATGGTGAAGATCCAGGTGGCGACCACCAGGTTGGCGATCGCCAGCGCCAGGAACACCTGCGGGATGCTCCAGCCCAGCACCTGCTGCAGCGCCAGGCCGATGACCGCGGCGGCGACGATGAAGGCCGAGTTCTGGATGTTGAGGCCGGCGAACACGCGCGCCATCTCGTCCTTCGGCGTGCGGCTCTGCACCAGCGCGAACAGCGGCACGATGAACAGCCCGCAGGAGAAGCCGATGCCGGTGAGGTCGAACGCGATGCGCCAGCCGTTGTCACCGGCCAGGAACCCGGCGATGTCGAGCCCGGCCTGCGGCGCCAGGCCGCTGCGCGCGAAATACAGGTCCAGCATGAAGGCGCTGATGCCCAGCGCGCCCAGCGGCACCAGGCCGATCTCGACCGTGCGTGCGGAGAGCTTCTCGCACATCAGCGAGCCCACGCCCACGCCGATGGAGAACAGTGCCAGGCCGAAGATGTACAGGCTGGTGGAGCGCTCGGCCGCGCCCAGGTGCAGCTCGGCGTAGTTGGGCAGTTGCGCGGTCAGCACCGTGCCCACGAACCAGAACCACGACACGCCAAGGATCGCGTTGCGCACCGCCGGCGTGCGCCGGGTGAGCTTCCAGATGCGCACCGACTCCGGCACCGGGTTCCAGTTGACCTTGAGGTCCGGCGCACCGGCGTCGACGCGCGGGATCATGCGCGCGACCAGGTTGCCGGCGAGCGCGAGCGCGACCACCGATGCCGCCGCGGCTTCCGCGCCCCAGGTGCCCGCGACCTGGAAGATCAATCCGCCGTAGATCATGCCGGCGAGGATCGACAGCGAGGTGCCCATCTCCACCAGGCCGTTGCCGCCGGTGAGCTCCTCGGGCTTCAGCACTGCCGGCAGGATCGAATACTTCACCGGCCCGAACAGCGTCGACTGCATGCCGGTCGCGAACAGCGCCACCAGCAGCAGCGGCATGCTGCCGAGCAGGAAGCCCGCGCCGGCCAGCGACATGATCCCGATCTCCATCGCCGTGGTGATGCGGATCAGGCGCTGTTTCTCCAGCTTCTCGGCGAACTGCCCGGCGATCGCCGAAAACAGGAAATACGGCGCAATGAACAACGCCGGCGCGAGGTTGGTGTAGAGCGTGCGCTGGTCGCTGTCGACGCCGAGGTAGAACAGCAGGCCGATGATCGCCTGCCGGTACACGTTGTCGTTGAAGGCGCCGAGCGCCTGTACGCCGAAGTAGGGCAGGAAGCGGCGCTGGCTGAGCAGTGCGAACTGGCTGTGGCGCATGCGGCCCCCGGTCGAGTGGCCGCGAGACTAGCAGACCTGTTGCGCGGTGCGGACGACAGGCAGGTGGCGTGCCGTCCGATGTATCAGGCGCTCGCGGCCTTCTTCGCACGCGGCTTGGCTTTCGCCTTGGGTGCGCTCGACAGCGCCTCGAGTCGCGCCTGCGCCTCGCGCTTGCCGAGCGAACGCAGCGGCACGATGCCCGCGACCTGGGTGGCGCGGGGAATGGTCTTGCCGTTTTCCCAGTTGTACACCGATTGCGCGCTGGCGCCGGCCAGCTTGCCGAAGTCCGCGGCGGACAGGTCGAGGCGCGCGCGCAGCGACTTCAGGCCCTTGGCGGAAAAGCGCGATGAGGTGGTTTCATCCTCGTCGCCGGAAGTATCGACCGCCTGCCTGGTGCCGGACTTCTTCAGTTGCCGGGACAGCACGGCCACCTGGCGCTTGAGTTCGGCGATGTCGCGGCGGTAACCGCTGCTGGCCTTGCGCAGCGCATCGGTCTGCGTCTTGATTTCCTTGCGCGCAAGACGCGAGATTTCAGTCTTGAGAGTCGAGGCGAGATTGGACACCGGCAATACCTTGTTCGGGGGATTCGCGAGTTTAGCGATAACCCGGCAAATATCCATGTGAGGGTCATCGTCACAGTATCCCGTTGGAATAGCGGGATACCCCCATATGACGGGATTTGATATGTCCCGGGCATCCGTCCGGCATGGCCGGCGATGCCTTCATCGCGCCTTTCCCTTGGCGATGCTGGAATGCGCGCGACAAACCCATGGGAGCGGGGCGATGCGCTACATCCTGTTGATGGTGCTGGCCGCGATGCTGAGCGGCTGCGGCTACAACCAGATCCAGCAGAAGGACGAGGCGGTCGACGCCGGCTGGTCCGAAGTGCTCAACCAGTACAAGCGCCGTGCGGACCTGGTTCCGAACCTGGTCTCGACGGTGAAGGGCTACGCCGCGCATGAGCAGCAGGTGCTGACCGCGGTCACCGAGGCGCGCGCCAAGGTGGGCGAGATCAATGTCAACGCCGACGACCCGGCGTCTCTGCAACAGTTCCAGCAGGCGCAGGGCGAGCTTTCGAGCGCGCTGTCGCGGTTGATGGTGGTGGTGGAGAATTATCCCAACCTCAAGGCCGACCAGGGTTTCCTCAACCTGCAGACGCAGCTGGAGGGCACCGAGAACCGCATCACGGTGGCCCGCGGCCGCTACATCCAGCTGGTGCAGGACTACAACACCTATATCCGTTCGTTCCCGCAGAACCTGGTCGCGATGATGTTCGGCCACAAGGTGCGGCCCAACTTCAACGTCGAGAACGAGCGCGAACTCCAGGAGGCGCCGGCGGTCGACTTTGGCGCGGCGGCGGCCCACGAGCCGCAGCTGCAAACGCAGCTGGTGGCCTGAGCGGCCGCGGAGCGCCACGATGCGCCGGCGCGCGGAGGTGATCGGCGGATGGTGGCCGGGCCTGTTGCTGGCGTTCGTGCTGGCATGCCTGCCGGGGCAGCACGCACGCGCGCAGGAGCTCGCCGCGGTGCCGGCGCTGGACTCGCCGGTGGTCGACACCACCGGCACCCTCGATACCGCGCAGCGCACGCAGCTGGAACGCCAGGCGCTGGACCTGCAGCAGCGCAAGGGCAGCCAGCTGCAGGTGCTGGTGGTCGCCAGCACGCAGCCGGAATCGATCGAGCAGTACACGCAGCGCGTGTTCGACCAGTGGCGGCCCGGGCGCAAGGGCGTCGACGATGCGGTGCTGGTGGTGGTCGCCAAGGATGATCGCCGCGTGCGCATCCAGCCCGGCTACGGGCTGGAAGGCGCGATCCCGGACATCACCGCGGGGCGGATCATCCAGGAATACATGGCGCCGAAGTTCCGGGCCGGCGACTACGGCGGCGGGATCATCGATGCCACCGCGGTGCTGGTGCGGCTGATCGATGGCGAGCCGCTGCCGGAGCCGATCGCAGGACACCGCGGTGACGGTGATCGAGGCGGTGGCGGTGGAAGCAACTGGCTGGGCGCACTGTTCGCCGCGTTCGTGGTCGCGACCATCGTGCGCGGCGTGTTCGGGCGCGCACCCGCGCTCCTGCGTGGCCTGTTCACCGGCGGCGCCGCCGGTGCCGCGGCCTGGCTGCTTTCGGCCGCGCTCGGACTGGGCGGCATTGCCGCGGTGATCGGCTTCCTGTTCGGACTGTCCAAGGCCTCGGGTGGGCGCTACGTGCGCCATGGCGGCTGGGGCGGGTTTGGCGGCGGTGGCTGGGGCGGTGGCGGCTTCGGCGGCGGAGGGGGCGGAGGTGGTGGCGGCTGGTCTGGCGGCGGCGGCATGAGCGGAGGCGGTGGCGCCTCGGGGAGCTGGTGATGGCGATGGTGATGCGCCTGCTGCGGCACCTGTTCGCGCCCGAGGCGAGCGGCGTGTTTCCCGCCGCCAGCCTGCAGCGGATCGCGGACGCCGTGGCGGCGGGCGAACAGCGCCACCGCGGCGAGGTGTGCTTCGCGGTGGAGCCGGCGCTGCCGGCGTGGCGCGTGGTCCGGGGCATGACCGCGCGCGAGCGCGCGCTCGACGTCTTCGCGCAGCTGCGCGTCTGGGACACGCAGGCCAACAACGGCGTTCTGGTCTACCTGCTGCTGGCCGACCACCGGATCGAGATCGTCGCCGACCGCGGGTTCGACGGGCTGGTCGGCGACGCGCAGTGGCGCGATGCATGCCGGTTGATGGAAGAACGGCTCGCGGCGGGGGAGCCGGAAGCGGCCGCAATGGCCGGCGTCGGCGCGGTCACGGGCCTGCTGGTCCATCACTTTCCCCGCATGACGGGGGATGTCGACGAGAACGAGCTGCGGGACCTGCCGCGGCTGCTTTGAGCGGCGCCGCGTCGGAGGATCAGTCGGGCGCCAGCCACGCACCGAGCGCGGCCAGCACCACCATCAGCACCAGCCCGCCGCCGGCGATGCGGCCATAGCGCGCGCCGCCGCTGGCGAAGGCCAGCACCACCTTGGTCAGCGCGGACGCGGCCAACAGGCCAGCCACGCCCCATCGCGCCTGCGCGTGCGACAGGCCGCCGAGATCGGCCAGCCGCGCGATGGTGGCGCCCGCGGCCTGCAGTTCGGCCAGCGCGGCGACCATTGCACCGACCAGGGCGCCGGCGTCGCCAAACATGCGGCGCAGGGCCTCGGCGGCGAGCATCACCGCGGCGATCAGCAGCGCGACCCCAAGTGCGTGGCTCAGGTGGAAGGCGCGCGCCTGCGGTGCCTGGGCGGCGGGGGTGTCACCGCGGGTCCGGTGCAGGCCGGTGGCAGCGACCAGCAGCAGGCCGATCGCGGCGCCGCCCAGCGGCCACGCCGCCGCGCGCAGGAACCCCGGCGAGACCGCGCCGATCACCGCCGCCAGCAGCAGCACCGAGGCGAGGTTGGACAGCAGCGCCGCGGCGGCGGCTTCGGTCGACAGCCGCGGTTCGTCGCGCGCCAGGCGGCCATAGCTCGCGATGGCGGCGGTGGACGACGCGAAGCCGGAGAAGAAGCCGGCCACCGGCAGTCCGCGGCGCGCGCCGACCGCGCGCAGCGCGACGTGCCCGAGCATGCCCACCGCCAGCACCAGCACCACGATCCGCCACAGCATCGACGGCTGCAGCACGCCCCAGGGATCGAGCGGCACGTCGGGGAGCAGCGGCAGCACCACCAGGGCGGCGGCGGCGAGCAACAGGCCGTCCTTCACTTCGCGCTCGCTGATGAGCTCGCGGCTCAGGCGCCGCAGCGGATCCTTCGCCCACAGCAGCAGCGCAGCCACCACGCCCAGGCCCGCGGCCAGCGATGCGGATTCGCGCGACAGCCCGCCCAGCGTCACGGTGAGCAGCATCGCCACTTCACCGGTGAGGCCCGGGTCCTCGTTGCGCGTGCGCACGTAGGCGGCATGCGCCAGCACGGCGACGGCCAGCAGCACCGCGATCCAGGCGGCGATGCCGAAGCCGTAGCCAATGGCGCCCAGCAGGCCCAGCAGCGCATGGGTGCGTACGCCGGCAATGCCGGTGCCTTCGGTGTGCGCGCGCTCGCGCACCGCGCCGATCAGCAGGCCGATGCCGAGCGCGGCGCTGAGCGCTCGGACCACTTCGTTCCAGTCCATGGCGCAGCGCCTGTTGCGTCAGCCGCGTTCGCGCGCGATCGCGCGCCAGCCGATGTCGTGGCGGTGGAATTCGCCATGCCAGGAGATGCCGGCCAGTTCGGCATAGGCGCGCCGCTGCGCGTCGGCGACGCTGTCACCCAGGGCGCAGACACACAGCACGCGGCCACCGGCGGTGACCGCCTGGCCACCCTCGAGGCGGGTGCCGGCGTGGAACACGCGGGTGTCGTCGAGGTCGGGCACGTCCCAGGTGTTGATGACATCGCCGGTGCGCGGCGCGTCCGGGTAGCCTTCGGCCGCCATCACCACGCCCAGCGCCGGCCGCGGATCCCAGCGCGCCTCCATGCCGGCCAGCCGGCCGTCGATGGCGGCCTGGACCAGTGCCGCGAGGTCCGACTGCAGCCGCATCATCACCGGCTGGGTTTCCGGGTCGCCGAAGCGCACGTTGAACTCGATGACCTTGGGCATGCCTTCGCCGTCGATCATCAGGCCGGCGTACAGGAACCCGGTGAAGGGAATGCCGTCGGCGGCCATGCCGCGCACGGTTGGCTCGATCACCTCGCGCATGACCCGCGCGTGCACTTCGGGCGTGACCACCGGCGCCGGCGAATACGCGCCCATGCCGCCGGTGTTGGGGCCGGTGTCGCCGTCGCCGACGCGTTTGTGGTCCTGGCTGGTGGCCATCGGCAGCGCGGTCGTGCCGTCGACGATGGCGATGAAGCTGGCCTCTTCGCCGTCGAGGAATTCTTCCACCACCACGCGCGCGCCGGCGTCGCCGAACGCATTGCCGTCCAGCATGTCGGCGACCGCGGCTTCCGCCTCGGCCAGCGTCATCGCGACGATCACGCCCTTGCCGGCGGCCAGGCCGTCGGCCTTGACCACGATCGGCGCGCCGCGGGCGCGCACGTGCGCGAGTGCTGCATCCACGTCGGTGAACACCGCGTAGTGCGCGGTGGGAATGCGGTGGCGTTCCAGGAATGCCTTGGCGAAGGCCTTGCTGCCCTCGAGCTGCGCGGCGGCGGCGGTGGGGCCGAAGATGCGCAGCCCGGCGGCGCGGAAACGATCGACGATGCCGGCAACCAGCGGCACCTCGGGGCCGACCAGCGTGAACGCTACCGCCTCGTCGCGCGCCAGCTGCAGCAGCGCATCCAGATCGGTGACGGCGATGGCGACGTTGCGGCATTTGCCCTCGGTCGCGGTGCCGGCGTTGCCGGGGGCGACGAGGACGTCGTGCACGTCAGGCGACTGCGCCAGCTTCCAGGCCAGCGCGTGCTCGCGGCCGCCGGAGCCAATGACCAGGACTTTCATGCGTCAACCTCGCCGTTCAACTGGGTGGGATGGGATTGATGCCCGGCGCAGCCGGGCATCAATGCCGGAAGTGGCGGACGCCGGTGAACACCATGGCGATGTCGTGCTCGTCGGCGGCGGCGATCACCTCGGCGTCGCGCATCGAACCGCCAGGCTGGATCACGGCGCGGATGCCGGCCGCGGCCGCGGCATCGATGCCGTCGCGGAAGGGGAAAAACGCATCCGACGCCATCACCGCACCCGGCACTTCGAGCCCGGCCTCTTCGGCTTTCAGGCCGGCGATCTTCGCGCTCACCACGCGGCTCATCTGCCCGGCGCCGATGCCGACGGTGTGCTGGCCGCTGGCGTAGACGATCGCGTTCGACTTCACGAACTTCGCGACCCGCCAGGCGAACAGCAGGCTGTTGAACTCGGCCGGGTCGGGCGCACGCCGCGTGACCACGCGCAGCTCTTCGCGCGTGACCTCGCGGTTGTCGGCGTCCTGCATCAGCAGGCCCGAGCCGACGCGCTTCACGTCCATCATGTTGCGGCCCGCGCCGTGCGCGATGCGCAGCACGCGCACGTTGGCCTTGCGGCGCGCGACATCCAGCGCGCCCGCGTCGTAGTCCGGCGCGATCAGCACCTCGACGAACTGGCGGTCGAGGATCGTCTTGGCGGTGGCGGCGTCAAGCGTGGTGTTGAAGGCGATGATGCCGCCGAAGGCCGAGGTCGGGTCGGTGGCGTAGGCACGCTCGTAGGCATCACTGCAGCCCGCTCCCGTGGCCACGCCGCAGGGATTGGCGTGCTTCACGATCACGCAGGCCGGCGTGTCGAACTGGCGCACGCATTCCCACGCCGCGTCGGCATCGGCCAGGTTGTTGTAGCTGAGCTCCTTGCCCTGCAGCTGGGTGAGCGTCGCCAGCGTGCCCGGCACCGGGTAGAGGTCGCGGTAGAACGCGCCGCGCTGGTGCGGGTTTTCGCCGTAGCGCAGGTCCATCACCTTCACGAAGCTGCCGTTCGCCTGCGCGGGGAATGCGCCGCGCGTGCCGTCGTCGCCGATCGACGACAGGTAGTCGCTGATGCAGGCGTCGTACTGCGCCACGCGGTTGAACGCCGCGACCGACAGCGCGAAGCGCGTCTTCGCCGACAGCGTGCCGTCGTGGGCGTCGAGTTCGGCGAGCACGCCGGCGTACTGCGCCGGATCGGTCGCCACCGCGACGCGCGCGAAGTTCTTGGCCGCCGAGCGCAGCATCGCCGGGCCGCCGATGTCGATGTTCTCGACGATGTCATCCAGGCTGCTGGCCGGATCGGCCGACACCTGCTCGAACGGATACAGGTTGAGCACCAGCAGGTCGATCGGCGCGATGCCGTGTTCGGCCATCACCGCCTCGTCGGTGCCGGCGCGCCCGAGCAGGCCGCCGTGCACCACCGGGTGCAGGGTCTTGACCCGGCCATCCATCATTTCCGGGAAGCCGGTGGCGTCGGCGACATCGCGCACCGCCAGTCCGGCGTCGCGCAGCGTGCGCGCGGTGCCGCCGGTGGAGAGGAGTTCGACACCACGTGCGGCGAGTGCGCGCGCGAGGTCGACCAGCCCGGTCTTGTCGGAGACGGACAGCAGGGCCCGGCGCAGGGGCAGGCGGTCGATGGTCATGGGATGCGTGGGGGCAGCGGGAAAGCGGCAATTATACGACCGGGCCCGAACCACCGGCCCGCACCGCGGCTTCAGACGATGCCGTAGTCGCGCAGCTTGCGGCGCAGCGTGGCGCGGTGGATGCCGAGGATCGCCGCGGCGCGGCTCTGGTTGCCTTCGCAGTGGTTCAGGACCTCGACGAAGAGCGGGATCTCGAGTTCGCGCAGGGCGATCTCGTAGAGATGCTCTTCATCGCAGCCGTCGAGGTCGCGGATATAGCGGCGCACGGCGTTCGCGACGTGCTCGCGCAGCGGCGGACGCGGCGTGCCGCGCGCAGGCGGCTCGGATTGGTCGGCAGCGTTCAAAGAGGTCCCGGAAGCACCGCGCCCTGGTGGCGCGGATCACGGACGAGTCTAGCGCGCGCCCGGCGGGCAAGCCAATTGGCGCCGACTCAGCGGAAGTCGAACATGAAGGCGACCGCGCCCCGGCCCGGTTCGCGCACGTCCATTCGGATCACCGCGCCCGCGCCGCTGTCGATCAGCGCGGCGTCCGGCGCCTGCCCCAGGTATTCGTCGGGCGCGAATGCGCGCGTGCCCAGCGGGCGACCGTCGACATCGGACAGGGTCAGCACCACCTCCGGCCACGGCTGCGGCCAGGCGGCGTTGTTGCGGAAGCTGGCGGTGATGCGCAGCGTGTCGGCGCGTTGCGGATGCGGGCGTACGTCGCGTTCGAGCAGCGCGAACGCGGCAGGCTCGCGCCACGGCGGCAGCGTGCAGCGCAGCAGCGCGCAGGTGCGGGCCACGACCGGACGCCAGGCGGGGTCGGCCGCCAGCCGTGCGCGGTCGGCGAGCAGCCACTGCACGCCGAGCAGTGCGGTCAGGCCGACGATGGCGGCCGGCATGACCCAGCGCCGCCCGGGCGGCACATCGGCGGCGATGCGACGCGCGCGGGCGAAGCTCGGCGCCGGCTTGCCGGTGCGGCGTGCCGGTGTCGGCGCGATGACGGAGGCGTCCGCAGCGGCGGGCTGGGCGGGCACGTCGCCTGCGGGTGTGGGTACGTCGTCGGCGATATCCGGGAGAACGCCAGGGCCCGCGGTGTCCAGGCTGGCTTCCTCCGCGTTCGCCGCGTGTTCTCCGTCAGCAAGCTTCACCGCATTCGCGAGGTCGGGCGACGGGGCAGGTGCCGCCGCGACTGCTGTCGACGCCGCCGCATCCTGCGGCGCAACGTCGCCTTCTGCGACATCGGTGCCGCTCCGCAGCAGCGAAGCCACCGAGATCGCCGGGCGCGCGAGCAGCTCCGCGTCCGCATCGCGCGCGGGTCCGAAGGCATCTTCGATGGCCGCGGCCACGCCGCTGCGCGCGGCTTCGATCGCGTCGGCGTCGGGGCCGAGCACGTCATGCGCCTGCTCCGGCGGCCGGGTGGCATCGAGCTGTGCCGCGCAGCGCGGGCAGCGCGGCGGCGGCAGGTCGGTGGCCGGATCGGTGGCGATCAGGCCGCGGCAGTACGGGCAGTTGATGAACATGGCGACTATTCAAGCATGCGCGGCGGACGCCGTGCAGGCACCCGGGCGCTCACGCCACGCTGCGGCGCACGCCGTCGATACGCACCCAGTCGCCGTCGATGGCCACGTCGAGATCGTCGAACCAGGTGCCGTAGCGCGCCAGCAGCGCGTCCTGCTGGCCGTCAAGGATGCCCGACAGCGCCAGCCGCCCACCCGGCGCCACGCGCGCGGCGATGGTGTCGGCAAGCGCATCGAGCGCGGAGGCGAGGATGTTGGCCACCACCACCGGCCAGGTGCCGGGCGGCGCGTCGTCGGGCGCGAAGACGGCCAGGCGCGCATCCACGCCGTTGCGGGCGGCGTTGTCGTGCGTCGCGAGCAGTGCCTGCGGATCGTTGTCGATGCCGGTGGCTTCGGCCGCGCCCAGCTTCAGCGCCGCCAGCGCGAGGATGCCGCTGCCGCAGCCGAAATCCAGCACGCGCGCGCCGGCCAGCACGCCATCGGCCGCCAGCCCGTCCAGCCAGCGCAGGCACAGCGCGGTGGTCGGGTGGGTGCCGGATCCGAACGCCAGGCCGGGGTCGAGGCGCACCACCGCGGCATCGGCGCCGGCGGCATCGCCAGGGAGTTCGCGGTTCCACGGCACGATCCAGGTGCGCTCGCCGAAGCGCAGCGGTTCGTACTGGTCCATCCAGGCGCGCTCCCAGTCCTGGTCCTCGACGCGGCGGAACGCCACGCGTGCCCAGTCGAGGTCGGGGTCGAAGCTTTCCAGCGCGGCGAGCAGCAGCAGCGCGTCGGCATCGTGCGCGAACAGCGCGGTCAGGCTGATGTCGTCCCACAGCGGCGTCTCGCCGACGCCGGGCTCGAGGATCGCGTGTTCGTTGCTGGTGCCGGCATCGGCATCGAGCATGGTCACCGCCAGCGCGCCGACGTCGTCGAGCGCGTGTTCGTAGCGGGCCTGCTCGGATTCGCGGCAGCGCAGGGTCAGTTCGAGGAAGGGCATCGCACGCCACCGGGACCTGGGGCGTGCATGGTACGGCCTTGCCGGCGTGGAAGCCGGCCCGGGACTGCCCCGGGCCGGCCGTTGGCTCAGGCGCCAGGCACGAGGGTGGCCACCTGGAAGCTGCGCGGCCGCGTGGTGCCGTCGGCGCGCAGGGTGGCGACACCGTCCACCGGTGGCTTGGTGGACATCAGCGTGAACGAGTACAGCACGCCCCATGACAGCGAATTCCCGCCCGCCGCGTCGCGCCACTCGATGCCGCTGCCGCCGGTGCTGAACTGCCAGTCATTGCCCGCGTTGATGTCGCCATCGCGGAACACCGTGCCGGACACCTGGGCGCCCGCGCTGGTGGCCAGCGCGAAGGCGTCGAAGCCCTGGCCGTTCGCCACGCGGATGTTCGGGTTGGTACCGGTGATGTCGGCGAACGCGAACTCGAAGTTCATCACCGCATAGTGGTACTGCCACAGCCCGCTCGGCAGGCGCTTGGCCTTCACCGCCACCTTGGCGCGCGAAGCCTCGGTCACGAGTTCGGTCATCAGCGTCCGCTCGAAGCGGGCGCCCAGCTTCGGATTGCGCGGATTGGTCGGCGTATTGCCCTGTGCGAACCAGCGGTCGATCGCCGGGCCGAGGCGTTCGCTGCCGTTGCTGGCGTTCCAGGTGGAGCCGGTCCACGCGGGCGTGACCGGGCGGGACGACATCGAGTTGTAGATGTTGATGTCGTCGCGCGCGATGTACCAGGACTCGTACATCCAGGTGGCACCGGGATGCAGCGACGGCGCGATCTGCGATTCGCGCACCACCAGGCGCTCCCAGTACTCGTCGCCAGGGCCGGTGTTCATGACGCCGTCGCAGTTGGTGTCGAAGGTCGAGCCGCAGCGGCCCCACAGTCCGGCGGAAGGCACCAGTTCGCTGCGCGGCGACAGGCCCTGCGTGTAGTCGTTGTTGCCGGCCGAGTAGGTGTCGGTGCAGCCGCGGCCCAGGGCGTGGCCATGGTGGTCGCCGCTGTCCAGGCAGCTGCCGTTGGTGGTCAGGTAGGCCTGCTTCACGCCCGAGCGGCCGATCTGCTCGATGCTGCCGTCGGCGTTGGTGCGGTACATGTTCCAGATGAGGTACGGGTGCTGGTCGTTCTGGTACGGCGGCGACGGCGCGGTGAACTTCTGGTACCACGGGATGGTGGCGGTCCAGCGCGCGGTGCTGGTGCCAAGCGGATCGCCGGGCACGGTGGCGCTGATGTTGCCCTCGTTGACGTTGTTCTTCAGCGTCGACGACGGCGTGAACACCACCTGGCCGCTGCCGTTGGGGCCGGTGCAGCTGCGGCAGCGCGTGTAGTACAGCGTGGTGTTCTGCATGAACAGGTCGTTTTCGTAGACGCCACCATTGGGCGCCGGGGCGCCGTGCCAGGTGATGTAGTTCGCGAGCGGGCGCGCGCCGCCGCTGCCACGCACCTGCACGGTGGCGTCCAGCTGCACCTCGCCGATCGGCCAGCCGGCGGCATACGGCGCGCCGATGCGCCTGGCCAGCCGCTCGCTGATCATGATGTCGGACGAACCGATGGTGAGCGCTGCCGGGTCGTCGAGCAGTTCGTGCATCACGTGGTCGACATGGAACCAGGCCACGCCGTCGGCGCCGACCAGGTCGAACTCCGGCTCGGCACCGGCCGCGACCTTGCGCGGGACCAGGCGGAAGCCGTCGAGGTCGATGCTGCCGTCGCGCAGTTCAAGCCGGTAGCCGCCGCGCGCCTGCAGCGCGCCGCCGGTCATCTCGCGTGCATAGCCGTTGTCGACGTTGAAGCGCAGCTGCGAGAACGGCTGCAGGGCGAAGCGCTCGGAGCCGTCGCTGGCGCGCGTGCCGAGCACCGAAGCGGGGCGGATGCGGATGCCGAGGTCGCCGGCAAGGTCGTTGTTCCAGCGGATGCCGATGTCGCCACCGGCGACGGCCCATGGCCTGGACTGCACTTCGCCCGTCGCGGGTCTGTCGACGGCGGTGCGCGCCTGCGACTGCGCGAGCGCGGTGGCGGTGGTGCCGGCGACGCCGGCCGCCAGCAAGCCGCCGATCACGACGGGTAGGACGTTCTTCCTGCAAAGACGCATCGGTTCTCTCTCCCTTGAACGTGATGTCGGCCCCCCCGGTCCGACGAACGTCCGAGCATATGCGAGAACCGGGCGTGTCAACCACGTGCGCCGGCGCATGCTGCGCCGCGGGAAAAGAAGGGGCGCAGGGCGCCCCCCGATGCATCAGAGGATCGAGAGCGCCATGTCCTTGCGCTCGGACAGCCGCTTCTCGAGGTAGTGGATGTTCTGTCCACCGTCCTCGAAGCCGCGGTCGGCGAGGATGCGCTGCTGCAGCGCGATGTTGGTCTTGATGCCGTCGACCACCATCTCCGACAACGCCACGCGCATGCGGCAGATCGCCTGCTCGCGCGTCGCGCCGTGCACGATCAGCTTGCCGATCATCGAGTCGTAGTTGGCCGGCACGCGGTAGCCCTCGTAGATGTGCGAGTCCACGCGCACGCCCGGCCCGCCCGGGGCGTGGAAGTGCTGGATCAGGCCCGGCGAGGGCAGGAAGCTGTCCGGGTCCTCGGCGTTGATGCGGCATTCGATCGCGTGGCCGTTCAACACCACGTCCTCCTGGCGGATCGACAGCGGCCGACCGGACGCGATCAGCAGCTGTTCGCGGATCAGGTCGATGCCGGTGACCATTTCGGTGACCGGATGCTCCACCTGGATGCGGGTGTTCATTTCGATGAAGTAGAAGCGGCCGTCCTCGTACAGGAACTCGAACGTGCCGGCGCCGCGGTAGCCGATGCGGATGCAGGCCTCCACGCAGGTCCGGCCGATCGCCTCGCGCTGTTCGGCGCTGATGCCCGGCGCCGGTGCCTCCTCGACCACCTTCTGGTGGCGGCGTTGCATGGAGCAGTCACGCTCGCCGAGGTGGATGGCGTTGCCCTGGCCGTCGGCGAGCACCTGGATCTCCACGTGGCGCGGGTTCTCCAGGAACTTCTCCATGTAGACCATGTCGTTGCCGAACGCGGCCTTGGCCTCGGCCTTGGTGGTCTGGATGGCGGTGACCAGCGCGGCTTCGGTATGCACCACGCGCATGCCGCGCCCGCCGCCGCCGCCGGAGGCCTTCACGATCACCGGATAACCGATCTCGCGGGCGATCTTCACGTTGGCCTCGGGCTCGTCGCCGAGCGGGCCGCCGCTGCCGGGCACGCAGGGCACGCCGGCCTCCTGCATGGCGCGGATGGCTTCCACCTTGTCGCCCATCAGGCGGATGGTGTCGGCCTTGGGGCCGATGAACACGAAGCCGGACTGCTCCACGCGCTCGGCGAAGTCCGCGTTCTCGGCCAGGAAGCCGTAGCCGGGGTGGATGGCCTGCGCATCGGTGACCTCGGCGGCGGCGATGATGCTGGCCATGTCGAGGTAGCTCTGCTGCGACGGCGCCGGCCCGATGCATACCGATTCATCGGCCATCGCCACGTGCTTGAGGTTGCGGTCGACGGTGGAGTGCACCGCGACCGTGCGGATGCCGAGCGCATGGCAGGCGCGCAGGATGCGCAGCGCGATCTCGCCGCGGTTGGCGATGACGACCTTGTCGAGCATGGTCCGCGCCTCAGCCGATCACGAACAGCGGCTGGTCGAACTCGACCGGCTGGCCGCTTTCGCCGAGCACGGCGAGCACGGTGCCGCCGACGTCGGCCTCGATCGGGTTGAACATCTTCATCGCCTCGATGATGCCCAGCGTCTCGCCGGCCTTGACCGCCTGGCCGACGGTGACGAAGGCCGGCTTGTCGGGTGCCGGCGACGAATAGAACGTGCCGACCATCGGCGAGCGCACGACGTGGCCGTCAGGCAGCACCGGCCCGGTGGGCTCGGTGGCGGCGGGGCGCCCGCCGGTGGCGGCGTCGACCGGCGACTGCATCGGCATCGGCGGGCCGCGGTGGTAGTCCGCCGGTGCCGGCGCGGACATCGCCGCCGTGCCGCGCGGCACGCGTGCCAGGCGGACGGACTCTTCGCCTTCCTTGATCTCGATCTCGGCGAGGTTGGATTCCTCGAGCAGGTCGATCAGCTTCTTGATTTTTCTCAGGTCCATGCGGGCCTCGTCTGGTGGTGTCCGCGCTGGTGCGCAGGCGATGGGAATGGGGAGTTGCGGAAAGTCAGGGCGCGGTGCCCAGGCGCGGCAGGGCCGCATCCAGGGCAAGCGAATAACTGGTGGCGCCAAAGCCGCAGACCACGCCGACGGCCAGGTCGCTGAAAAAGCTCTGGCGACGGAATGGCTCGCGGGCGTGCGGGTTGGACAGGTGCACCTCGATGAACGGCACGGCGACCGCGGCCAGCGCGTCGCGCAGGGCCACCGAGGTGTGGGTGAATGCGGCCGGATTGATCAGCATGAAGCCGGTGCCGTCGGCGGCAGCCGCCTGGACGCGATCGACCAGCACGTGCTCGGCGTTCGACTGCAGGCTCTCAAATGCGTGGCCCGCGGCCTCCACCCGCGCGCGCAGCGCGGCGTCGATCGACGCCAGCGTGTCGCGGCCGTAGATCTCCGGCTCGCGGCTGCCGAGCAGGTTGAGGTTGGGTCCATGGAGGACGAGGAGCTTGCCCATTCGCTGCTGCGCGGCCCGTGGCCAAAAACGGCGGCCAGTCTGCGCCAAGCGTCGGATCGTGTCCAGATCGCAGAAGTTGCGCCAAATACCGCTGTTTTAAGCGCGCGTTTGAGTGGGCGCCCTCAGGGGGCCGCCCAGCCGCTGATTTCGCCGTGCGAGAACGGCCCGATCCGCTGCTTCAGCAGGCGCCCGTCAGCACCGATCAGCACCGTATACGGCAGTACGCCGCGCGGATTGCCGAGCTGCACGCCCGAATCGCGCGGGCCGGGCGTATCGATCGCGATCGGGTAGCTGACTGGAATGCGCGCCAGGAAGTCTTCCACCGCGGCCTGGTCATCGAGCGCGATGCCGAGGACCTGCACGCCGTTGGCACCCTGTTCGACGGCGAAGCGCTCCAGTTCCGGCATCTCCTCGATGCACGGCCCGCACCAGCTGGCCCACAGGTTCACCAGCAGCGGTCGCCCTGCGGAGTCGCCCGGGACGATGATCGGTGCGCCATCCAGGCCGGGCAGGGTGATCGTCGGGACCGGCTCTCCACGCGTCGCGACCTGCAGGCCGTCCGGCGCGGGCGGCGCGACGGCGGACATCGCGCCCTGCATCGCCCGCTGGCCCAGCTCGGTGCGCAGCAGCGGGCCGGGGCCGTTCACCGCCAGGCCGGCCACGATCCCCAGCACCCCGGCGGCCAGCGCCGCCAGCACCACGGTCCGCGTGCGCATCAGCGCGCCGCCCGTTCGATGGCGGCCACCGCGGTCGCGCGGTCGAGCACGGCCGGCAGCACTTCGCCCGGACCGCCGTCGCGCGGGTACACGACATACAGCGGCACCCCGACCGCGCGGTGCACGGCCAGGAACGCGCTGATCTCCGGATCCACGTTGGTCCAGTCGCCGACCATGTAGGTGGCGCCGGCGCGCTCCAGCGCGTCGCGGAACGCGTCGCTGGTCAGCGTGCCGCGCTCATTGGCCTTGCAGGTCACGCACCAGTCGGCGGTCATGTTCACGAACACCACCCGGCCTTCGTCGCGCAGCGCCTGCAGCCGCGCGGCGGAGTAGGCGACGGTGGCCTCACCGGCCGGCTGCTGCACCCGCTCGGGCGGCGGCAGGCGCGCGACCATCCACACCGGGGCCAGCGCCACCAGCAGCAGCGCGAGCGCCGGCAGGCGCCGCCATCCGCCGCGCATGCGCGCACGCTCGAACCACCACAGGGCGAGCGCCATCAGCGCCACGCCGATCGCCACCAGCGCCATCGCGTCCACACCGCGCTGCTTGCCGAGCACCCACGCAAGCCAGATCGCGGTCAGGTACATCGGGAACGCCAGTACCTGCTTCAGCGTCTCCATCCAGGCGCCGGGCTTGGGCAGCCGGTCCGCCAGCCCCGGCACGAAGCCGACCAGCAGGAACGGCAGCGCGAGTCCCAGGCCCAGCGCCAGGAATACCGCCAGCGCCGCGGGCGTGGGCGCGGCGAACGCGAACGCCAGCGCACCGCCCATGAACGGCGCGATGCACGGGCTGGCCACCACGCAGGCCAGCACGCCGGTAAAGAAGTCCCCGAGCGGACCGCTGCGCGTGGCCAGTCCGCGGCCCAGGTTGGCACTGCCGCCGATGGTGAACACCCCCGACAGGCTCAGTCCCACGGCGGCCATCAGCAGGACCAGCGCAGCCACGAAGCCCGGCTGCTGCAGCTGGAACCCCCAGCCCAGCGCCTGGCCAGCGGCGCGCAGCGCGATCACCAGCAGGCCGATCACCGCAAACGCCGCCAGCACGCCGGCGGTGTACCAGAGCGCGTGGCGGCGCGCGGCGGCGCGGCCGGAGCCGGTCTGCGCCAGCCCCAGCACCTTGAGCGAGAGGATCGGCAGCACGCAGGGCATGACGTTGAGCAGCAGGCCGCCGGCAAGCGCCAGCAGCAGGGCGGCCAGCACGCCGGTGCCCGCCGCGGCCGGCGGCGTGCTGCGCGCGGCGTTGTCGCTGGTGGCGTCCGGGGTTGCCGCAGGCGCGCTGGCGTCGCCGCTCGGGGCCACGCCGCTGCCGGTGCCGGAGCTCGGTAAGCGCGCCGCGCCGCTGTCGCCATCGCCGGCTTCGACATCACCCCCGTCGCCGGCGGCGTTGTCGCGGACGCCCGCGTCGGCCCCAACCGCCGTGGCCGCGTCGCCGGGCGTCGTTGCTGGCGTCGCGGCGGGCGTGACCGTTCCGGCCGGAAGCGCCAGGCGCACGCTGCGCGTCATCGGCGGGTAGCAGATGCCGTCGTTCTGGCATCCCTGGAACGTGGCGGTCAACGTGGCCTGGCGGGCTTCGCCGTGCCTGCGCAGCAGGGGCAGCGGCACGTCGACCTGGTCGAAATAGACCACCACGTCGCCAAAGTGTTCGTCGTGGTGCGACACGCCGCGCGGCCAGCGCGGCGCCGCGGCGGTGATGCCGTCGGCCTCGAGCCGGAAGCTGCTGCGGTCCCGGTACAGGTAGTAGCCGGGCGCCGGGGTGAAGCGCATCAGCACCGTGTTGCCGTCGCCGGCAATCGCTTCGAAACCGAACGCCTGCGCCTCGGGCAGTGGCAGCGCGTCCGCCTTGCCGCCTGCGGCCAGGGCTGGTGCGCCGGGCTGCGGTGCGCCGCCGCCGAGGGCGCGGCCAAGTGCGGCGAAGCCGGCGTCAGGGGCCGCGTTCGAGGGCGCAGCCGGCAGGGCCACGGTCACGATGCGCGTCTGCGGTGGATAGCAGACGCCGAGGTCTGCGCAGCCCTGGTAGCGGACCTTCAGGCGCGTGCTGGCGGCAGCGCCGGCCTGCCCGGTGAGCACCGCCTCGACGCGGCCGCGATACGTCTCGACCTCGCCGAAGAATTCGTCGGTGTGCCGGCGCCCGGCGGGCAGCTGCAGGCCGCGGGCATCCACCGAAAAACCGGCGTCCACGGGCTCGGCGCCCATGCGGTGGCGATACAGGTAATAGCCGTCGGCGATCGTCCAGGCGAGCTCGATGCGCCCCGCGTCGGTCGCCTGGGCGCGCAGCACGAAGGCTTCGTCGACCGGCAGCAGGTCGTCGACGTCGACGGCGGCAACGGCCACGCATGGCAGGAAAAGCAGGGCGAGCGCCAGGCATGCGCGGCGCCAGCTGGCGGCAGACGTGATGGAGGGAGCGTTCAACGGGCGCCGGGTGCGGGGAGGGCAGCCTAGGGTAGCGGAGACATGGCCCGCAGGCAGGCGGCGCGTCGCGATGAGCGGCCCCTGGGACACACAGTTGCGCGGTCCCCGTGCATCGGGCAGGCCGGCGATTGCCGCCGGCATGCCATGCGAGGGCCGGCGACATCGGCCGGCCCTCGCAGGTGGAACCTTGCCTCAGCGGACAGCGCTGCGGATAGCCGGTGCCGATACCTTGACCGGTGCAGCGACAACCTTCGACGGCGTGGCCGTCGTGGAAGGGCGGTACGGCGGACGCAGCTTCGGGTTGCGCGGCGTGTCGCCACCGGGCGTGCCGAGTTCGCAGACCGTCGGCGTGGTGGAGGTGAACAACGCGTTGCTCGCCCACTCCGGATGGTCGATGAACGGGTTGCGGTTGCCCTGGTACGCGGCCACCACTTCGTTGCGCGCGCGCTCGGCGTCATCCGGCGGATCGCCGGCGTGCCAGTCGAGCAGGGTGGACAGCATGCCCATGTAGGCCGGCGACGACGACGTGCCCACGATCAGGCTGCGGTTGTTGGTGAGCTCGAGGTCGGGCTCGGCCTGGCCGTTGGTCGGGTGCACTCCGCCTTCGTAGCGGATCGCCATGTACAGCACCGCGCGTGCCATGTCGCCCTTGCGCGCGCCCCAGGCTTCGAACGAACCCTGGTTGCCGTTCGGTCCCTTGAACCAGTTCGAGTTGCCGGGATACGTGCCGCTGCCGCCGCCACGGCCGTTGTTGGCCTCGGTGACGCGCTCGGTGCAGCCGGACGCCTGCGTGCAGTTGTCGAAGGGCATGTTGCCGCGATTGGAGTTGTAGAGCTCGTCGCTCAGGTAAAGCATGTGCGCATCGGTGTACGGGGCGTTGGGGAAGCCCTTGTTGCCGGTGGTGCTGGGGAAGCCGAGCGAGTTCGGCCAGGTGTGTTCGCGGTTGTACTTGTTGCTGCCGCCGCTGCCGGCGCGGTCGGTGCCCTTGGTGTAGCTGCGGTTGCGGTACACGTCGAGGATCTTGCCGGCGTCGTTCGGATCTTCGTCGGCGATCTCGAGGATCGTCCAGGTGCTGGTGCCGCTGCCGCTGTACGGATAGGCCACGTGGCCGTTGATGGTTTCGTGCAGCGAGCAGCGTAGCTGGCCGGGGCTGGAGGTGTTCACCAGGCCGTAGTAGCCCGCACCGCCGTTGCCGCCGCCGAGCGGGAGCTTCACCTTGAACGCCACGTCGGTGTCGGCTTCAAGCGCAGCGCCGTCGAGGTCGGCGATGTGCGTCGCGTCAACCAGCAGCGAGCACGCCTGGCCAGGCACCAGCGGCTTGGCCGGGGTGAGGGCGAAGGTGGTCGCCTGGGCGACATGGTCGAGGTCGAGGCGCTGGCGGCGCAGGCCGTCGCAGGCCAGCACGAACGCGCCGGGCTGGGCGACCACCGGCTCGCTGAAGGTCACGCTCAGGTCCGCGGCGTACGGGAAGTCGGTGCCGCCGTTGGCCGGGAACGTGGTGGTGACGCGCGGCGCGGCGTTGCCGGCCTCGCCGAAGGACTGGTTGTTGTTGCAGGTGCCGAAGGTCTGCGTGGCAGATTCCGCCCA
Source organism: Luteimonas sp. MC1828 (assembly GCF_016461615.1). Taxonomy (NCBI): domain Bacteria; kingdom Pseudomonadati; phylum Pseudomonadota; class Gammaproteobacteria; order Lysobacterales; family Lysobacteraceae; genus Luteimonas; species Luteimonas sp. MC1828. The sequence goes on along the minus strand of NZ_JAEMNY010000001.1, from coordinate 1,730,805 downwards.
GCTGAAATCGGCATAGGTGTTGCCGGTGCCGCCAAGCTGCAGCGACGTGCCGACCGGCGCCATGTTGGACTCGAAGACACCGATGTCGGTGCTGGTCAGGCCCGCGGCCGGACCGTTGTTGGCGGTCATCGCGCCTTCGTAGCTCAGGAACTGGACCACGTTGCCCTGCGGGTCGACCAGGGCGATGCCGTCCGGCGAGCCGTTCTGCAGGCCGTCCAGCGGATAGTTGATGGTGGCCAGCCGCACCTGGCCGCCGCACGCGACCACGTTGCCCGCGGGCACCGCGGTGGTGGAATAGCTGGCGTTGTTGCTGCCGTTGTAGAGCACGACCTGGTAGCCGCTGAGGCTTTCGCCCGCGCTGGCGACGATCTCGATCGCCTCGCCCACGTCGGTGCCGGCGTTGTCGTAGTGGATCTCGTTGACGAAGACGTCAGCGTGAGCCGGAAGTGCTGCGAACGCGGCCAGCGCGATCGCGCAGCGGACCGATAGTGTGGAACGACGCATAGGTGACTCCCCTGTGAAAGCGGGCGAGCGTACCCCGCCCATATGACGGTTGCTATAGCAAGCGCACGCAGCTTTCCATTTGCCTGCACGCCGGCGTGACGCCGTCCACGTATCGTGATGACTCCCCCGCATTCACGCCGAATCGATGTTCTCTCCGATCCACAGCTCCAGGGCCCTTGCGGGCCTGGTCGTCGTTCTCCTGGGCCTTGCCGCCGGGCCCGTCGCCGCGCGCGAGGCGGCGGATATCGAGATCGCGCTCGGCGCGTCCAACACCACCGACCGCGAGTTCACGCCGGTTGCATCGGTGGCCTGGCTGCCGGAGCTCATGCAGATGCACAACGCCGTGCTGCGCGCAGATGCAGGCGTTGTCTACGTCGACGGACGCGGCGACGTGGTGGGCCGTGACCTGGGCGACAGCGTGGTGGTGGGCCATGTCGGCCTGCGCTACGAGCGCACCGACAGCGGCCTGACGCTGGGCGCCGGCGTGGGCGGTCAGGCGGGCGAGACCGACGCCCTGTCGGGCGACGTGCAGTTCATCACCACCGGCGGCTGGCGCTGGGAGCGGTTCTCGCTGCTGGTGCGCCACATCTCCAATGCCAGCCTGAACTCGCCCAATGACGGCGAGACCATGCTCGTGGCCGGCTGGCGCTTCTAGCGCACCGGCCGGGCGTTCCGCCCGGCGCACATCCTTGTTCCGCCGGGGCCTTGATCCCGGCCCGCCCCGCCCCATCTTCCGTGCATCCCGGCATTGCCGGGTTTTCGTGGCCCGGGTTTTGGCACTCGGCATGGCCGACTGCTAGAATTCGCGCCCGATACCCCCGTTTCTTCAACCCAATCAATAACTTGTGAGGATTGCCATGAACCTGAAGCCGCTCTACGACCGCGTGGTCGTCAAGCCCATCGAAGCCGACGAAGTCTCCGCCGGCGGCATCCTGATCCCGGACAACGCCAAGGAAAAGCCCACCAAGGGCGAAGTGGTCGCGGTCGGCGAGGGCAAGGCGCTCGACAACGGCACCGTGCGCGCGCCGAAGGTCAAGGTCGGCGACAAGGTCATCTACGGCCAGTACTCCGGCTCCGCCTACAAGCTGGAAGGCGTCGAATACAAGATCGTGCGCGAAGACGACATCCTCGCCGTCCTCGGCTGAGCCCCGCGCCCCACTTCTTCCACCCCTGATCCCAATTCGAGGTAATTCCAATGTCCGCCAAGGAAATCCGTTTCGGTGAGGACGCGCGCGCAAAGATGGTGCGCGGCGTCAACATTCTCGCCAATGCCGTCAAGGCGACCCTCGGCCCGAAGGGCCGCAACGTCGTGCTCGAGAAGAGCTACGGCGCCCCCACGATCACCAAGGACGGCGTGTCCGTCGCCAAGGAGATCGAGCTCGCCGACAAGTTCGAGAACATGGGCGCGCAGATGGTGAAGGAAGTCGCGTCCAAGACCTCCGACAACGCCGGTGACGGCACCACCACCGCGACCGTGCTGGCGCAGGCCCTGATCCGCGAGGGTTCCAAGGCGGTCGCCGCCGGCATGAACCCGATGGACCTCAAGCGCGGCATCGACCAGGCCGTGAAGGCCGCCGTCGCCGAGCTGAAGGCCATGTCCAAGCCCACCGCCGACGACAAGGCGATCGCCCAGGTCGGCACCATCTCCGCCAACTCGGACGAGTCGATCGGCACGATCATCGCCGACGCGATGAAGAAGGTCGGCAAGGAAGGCGTGATCACCGTTGAAGAAGGCTCGGGCCTCGACAACGAACTCGACGTCGTCGAGGGCATGCAGTTCGACCGCGGCTACCTGTCGCCGTACTTCATCAACAACCAGCAGTCGATGTCGGCGGACCTGGATGACCCGTTCATCCTGCTGCACGACAAGAAGATCTCCAACGTCCGTGACCTGCTCCCGGTCCTGGAAGGCGTCGCCAAGTCGGGCAAGCCGCTGCTGATCGTCGCCGAGGAAGTCGAAGGCGAGGCCCTGGCCACGCTGGTCGTCAACACCATCCGCGGCATCGTCAAGGTCGTGGCCGTCAAGGCGCCGGGCTTCGGTGATCGTCGCAAGGCGATGCTGGAAGACATGGCCATCCTGACCGGCGGCACCGTGATCTCCGAGGAAGTCGGCCTCTCGCTCGAGAAGGCGACCATCAAGGACCTCGGCCGCGCGAAGAAGATCCAGGTCTCCAAGGAAAACACCACGATCATCGACGGCGCGGGCGAGAGCTCGGGCATCGAAGGCCGCATCAAGCAGATCAAGGCGCAGATCGAGGACACGTCCTCCGACTACGACAAGGAAAAGCTGCAGGAGCGCGTTGCCAAGCTCGCCGGCGGCGTGGCGGTGATCAAGGTCGGTGCCTCGACCGAGATCGAGATGAAGGAAAAGAAGGCCCGCGTCGAAGACGCCCTGCACGCCACGCGCGCTGCGGTGGAAGAAGGCGTGGTCCCGGGCGGCGGCGTTGCGCTGGTGCGCGCGCTGCAGGCCATCGGCCAGCTCAAGGGTGCCAACGAAGACCAGAACCACGGCATCGTGATCGCCCTGCGCGCCATGGAAGCCCCGCTGCGCGAGATCGTCACCAACTGCGGTGAAGAGCCGAGCGTCGTGCTGAACAAGGTCAAGGACGGCAGCGGCAACTACGGCTACAACGCCCAGACCGGCGAGTACGGCGACATGATCGCGTTCGGCATCCTGGACCCGACCAAGGTCACCCGTTCGGCACTGCAGAACGCGGCCTCGATCGCCGGCCTGATGATCACCACCGAAGCGATGGTGGCCGAGCTTCCGAAGAAGGACGAGCCGGCCATGCAGGGCGGCGGCGACATGGGCGGCATGGGCGGCATGGGCTTCTAAGCCAGTCTCCAGTTGTCACACCGCACCACGAAGAACCCCGCCGCGAGGCGGGGTTTTTCTTTGCCCGGGTCAGGGGAGCGCCAGGCAGTGCGCTTCGCTGGGGCGCGCCAGGCAACGCGCCAACGGCTCCGCCGCAGCATGTGCCGCGAGGCCGGATTCCAGGGTGGCCAGGACTTCATGCTGCCCCTGCCGGTGGGCCAGCAACAGCGACAGCATCCACGGCCGCATCCAGTAGCGGTCGCCGGTCTCGGGAGGTCTCGTGCCGCGCATTTCCGCGGCAAGCTTCGCCGCCTCCGCCAGCTCGCCCCGCGCCAGGTGCAGCTCCGCGTGTGCCTGGGTGTGCATCATCTGCGGCGGCTCACCGTCTGCCATTGGACACCCGGCAAGCGTCCGCGCCGCGCCGCCGAGGTCGCCCAGCCGGAGCTGGACGCTCGCGCGTACTCCGCAGCTGCCGTATCCGGTCGCTGACGCCCGGTAATCGTGCTGGCCAAGGATCTGCCAACTGCGCTCCAGGTCGACAAGGGCGGCACCGTGGTCACCCAGCGCGGATCGCACGTAGCCGCTGTAGCGGAAGCAGGCCTCGACGTGCAGGTCGCTGCGTTCGAGGGCCGTGTTGATCTCGTTGGCGATCGCGTAGTGCTCGAGTGCCTCGGCGTGACGTCCGCGCCACTGCAGGAAGGCGGCCAGCTGGCAATGCACGGATGATCTGGTCGAGTGCGGCCTGGTGTAGATGCGGTCGGCGATGGCGGCGGCTTCGAACGCGATCTGCTCGGCACGGGCATGGTCGCCTGCCCGGCTGAAGCTGGGCACCTGGTTGGCAAGTGCGCTGGCGTGCCAGCCGCTGTCGGTGCCGTCGAGCAATCGCGACAGCCGGATTTCCTCCTCCGCCAGCGCGACGATCCGCGCGGTGTCGTCCGGATCCGTTGCATTCACCGCAGTGCCCAGCCCGCCGAGCGCGGTGAGGTGCAGCTCGGTGTCTTGCAGTCCGTGCTGCAGCAGGGCCTCCAGCACCTCCTCGAACATCACCTTGGCGGCGTGGGGGTCGCTGCTGAACAGGCCCATGGCGAGCGTGGTCTTCGCCTCGAGGAGCGGCCGGGGATCATTTGCGCCCGCAAGTGCCAGCTCCGCGAACGCCACGCCCGCGCGCGCGTGCGCGAGCGCGGCATCGACTTCGCCGCGATCGCGCATCAGACGGCTGAGATCGCTCTCGACGCGGGCGCGTTCCGCGTGCGCGTCGGGGGCGTGGACCGCGAACAGGTCGCGGGCCTGCTCCAGGTCGGTGCGTGCTTCATCGACGTGGTCCAGCTCCAGTCGCGCCCTGCCCGTGAGCATCAGGATGTCCGCCGCGGCGAGCGGATCATCCGCAAGGACCTCAGAGCGCGCGCGTTGCGCGCCTTCGCCCAGAAGTTCCAGCGCATCCGGTACGCGGCCGTTGGCCGGCTCGGTCGACGCGAACACGCGCTGCAGGAAATCGCGGACGAGGATCGCGCGCTGCGCCTGCACCCGCGCGTTCGCCGCTTCGTTCCTTGCCACGCTGGCCTGCCACAGGGTGGCCCCGATGCCGCCCGCCAGACTGGCCGCCAGCAACACGCCAGCCGCCACCCCAAGCGCATTGCGCGCCACGAACTTCCGAACCCGGTAGCCAAGGCCCGGCGCCTGCGCCAGCACCGGCATGCCGTCCAGCCAGCGGCGCAGGTCGTCGGCGAAGGATTCGGCGGATGGATAGCGTGCGCCCGGCTGCTCGGCCAGCGCCTTGAGCAGGACGCGGTCGAGGTCGTTCTTCAGCGGCACGTAGTGGCGGTGGCAGGCGTCGCGGCTGTCGCGCACCAGCTGCGAGGGACGCGTGGTGGTTCCGGCGCCGGTGGCGGCCTGCGGCGTGCGCCCGGTGAGCAGGCGGTGCAGCAGGGCGCCCAGGCCGTAGACGTCGATCGCGGTGCTCGGCGGCGCGCCGTCCATCTGCTCCGGGGCGGCGTAGCCGGGTGTCATCGCCCGCCACATGGTCTGCGTGGCCTCGTCGGTGGAGTCGGTGAACTGGCCGATGCCGAAGTCGAGCAGGCGTACGTGGCCGCCAGCTTCGACCAGGACGTTGGATGGTTTCAGGTCGCGGTGGATCACCAGGTTGCGGTGGGCGTAGGCCACGGCGTCGCAGACCTGCAGGTAGAGCCGCACGGTCGCGCGCGCATCGGGCGAATGCGCTTCGCACCAGCGGTCGATGCGCTCGCCCTCGACCAGCGGCATCGCCAGCCAGCAGGTGCCGTCGGCGGCGCTGCCGGAGTCGGTGAGCGGGGTGATGTTGGGGTGGTTGAGGCGCGCGAGGATGGCGGCTTCGCGCTGGAAACGCTCGCGCCCGGTGGCGCCCAGCGCGGCCAGCGTCAGGATCTTGATCGCCGCGTGCTGGCGCGCCATGCCGTCGTCGCGCGAGGCGCGGTAGACCACGGCCATGCCGCCGCGGCCGAGTTCGGACTCCAGGGTCCAGCTGCCCAGCCTGCAGCCCGCCAGGTCGCCGCGCAGCGGGTCGAGCGCGGCGCGCGGGCGCACGTGTGCGTTGGTCAGCTGTTCCAGGCGATGGGCGACGGCCGGGTCGGGCCGTTGCGCGGCGAGCCAGGCCGCGCGTTCGCCTTCGGGCAGGTCCAGCCACTGGTCGAAGAGGGCGTCGGCGGCGCGCCAGTCGTCGAGGTCACGCGGGTCGATCGGCATGGTCGTCGTCGAGGAAGGCCTGCAGGAAGGCCCGCGCGCGCTCCCATTCGCGCTGCGCGGTGCGCTCGGAGATGCCGAGCAGGGTGGCGACTTCGGCGAATTCCAGGCCTCCGAAGTAGCGAAGTTCGACCACCTGGCGGCGTTGCGTGCTGATCGCGTCCAGCGCCTCCAGGCCTTCGTGCAGGGCGAGGATGGCGGTGTCGGCGACCGGAGCTGCCGGGAACTGATCGTCCAGCTCGACGTGGGCCAGGCCGCTGCCACGCTTCTGCGCGGATCCGCTGCGGGCGTTCTCCACCATGATCCAGCGCAGCGCCTGCGCCGCGGCGGCGAAGAAGTGCCGGCGATCGGCGAGGCGCAGGTTGTTGCTGCCGGTGACACGCAGGAACAGCTCGTGGACCAGGACAGTGGGGCTGAGGGTGGCGTCGTGGCCGCGCAGCCGCGAGCGCGCCATGCGCCTGAGCTCGGGGTACAGCGCTTCGAACACCGCACCCAGGCGCTCGGGCTCGCCATTGCGCGCGTCGGCAAGCAGTTGAGTGATATCCGTTTCGACCACGCCGGCCTCCCCGCCTGGGCGCAAGCCCGCACCGTAGCAGCCACTCCGGGGGGTCGCCAGCCGTCATCCGGTCTTGCCGGCGGGATGCCACAATCGCGCCACCCGAATTTTGCTGGATTCCGATGGCCGGTGCTTCGCTGCTCCTCCTGCTCGACGACATCGCCGCCATCCTCGACGACGTCTCCATCCTCACCAAGGTGGCCGCCAAGAAGACGGCCGGCGTGCTCGGCGACGACCTCGCGCTGAACGCGCAGCAGGTGGCCGGGGTGCGCGCGCACCGCGAACTGCCGGTGGTGTTCGCTGTGTTCAAGGGGTCGATGCTCAACAAGGCGATCCTGGTGCCGGCGGCGCTGGCGATCAGCCTGTGGCTGCCGTGGCTGGTCACCCCGCTGATGATGATCGGCGGCGCCTACCTCTGTTACGAGGGCGTGGAAAAGCTGGCCCACAAGTTCCTGCACAAGGAGGACGCGCCGCCGCCGCGCAACGATCCGCAGCGGCGCGCCGAGGCGGTGCTGGCGAAAGCGGCCGCCGCGCCGAACGAGGCGGACGTGCTCGCCAGCGAAAAGCAGAAGATCCGCGGTGCGATCCGCACCGACTTCATCCTCTCCGCCGAGATCATCGTGCTGTCGCTGGGCGTGGTGGCGGGTCAGCCGCTGCCGCAGCAGGTGACGGTGCTGGTGGTGATCGCGCTGGCCATGACCTTCGGCGTCTACGGCCTGGTCGCGGGCATTGTGAAGCTCGACGACGTCGGCCTGTGGCTGACCAAGAAGCCCGGGAAGGTCGCATGCATGGTCGGGCGCGGCCTGCTGTACGCCACGCCCTGGCTGATGAAGACGCTGTCGGTGCTCGGCACCGCGGCAATGTTCCTGGTCGGTGGCGGCATCCTGGTGCACTCGATTCCCGTGCTGCACCACGCGGTCGAGGCCCTCGGGCCGGACGGCTGGCTGGGTGCGATCGTCAGCGCGCTGTGCAATGCGCTGGTCGGCATCGCCGCCGGCGCGCTGGTGCTGGGCGTGGTGACGCTGTTCGGAAAGCTGCGCGGCAAGGCGCCGGAGCCGGCGCACTGAAGCTATAGTCGGCACCCGCACCACATCCCGCATCCGATGCCCGATCCGCACAACGCGCCGCGCCGCATCACTGTCGGCCTTGCCGCCGGTGGTACCGGAGGCCACCTCTTCCCGGCCGAGGCGCTTGCGCGCGAACTGCTGCGCCGTGGCCACGATGTCGTCATCTATACCGAGCGCCGTGGCGCCCAGTTCACGCGCGCGCTCGACGGCCTGCCGCACGTGGTGCTGCCGGCGCGCAGCCTGGCCGGTGGTGCAGGCGGCAAGCTGGCGGCGGCGGCAGTGATCGCGCGTGCCACCCTGGTCGCGCGCGCCGACATGAAGCGCCGCGGCGTGCGCCTGCTCGCTGGTTTCGGTGGCTATCCGAGTTTCGCGCCGGCGCTGGCCGCGCGCAGCCTGGGCCTGCCGTTGCTGCTGCACGAGCAGGGCACGCGGCTGAGCATGGCCAATCGCCAGCTGCTGCGCTTCGCCACGCGCGTGGCGACCTCGTTCCCGGCCATCGCCGGCATCGACGCCGGGCGCGTGGTGGAAACCGGCAATCCGGTGCGCGCGGAGATCCTTGCCGCCGCCGGCGCACCGTATCCGTCGCTGGATGCCGGGGCGCCGCTGCGCCTGCTGGTCGTTGGCGGCAGCCAGGGCGCCGCGGTGTTCGGGCGCGTGGTGCCGGCGGCCCTGCTGGCGCTGCCCGAAACGCTGCGCCGACGCCTCCAGGTAGCGCTGCAGTACCGCGGCGACGATGCGGCCACCTTGGCCGCAGACCTGCAGGCAGCCGGCATCGACGCCGAGGTGCGGCCGTTCTTCGACGACATGGCGGCGCGGCTGCGCGATGCGCACCTCGTGCTCACCCGCGCCGGCGCCACCACCATCGCCGACCTGCTGGTGGTCGGGCGCCCGGCGATCTTCGTGCCGATCCCGCAGGGCGGTTCGCGCGAGGAGCAGCGCGGCAATGCCGATGCGCTGGAGCGGCTGGGGGCCGGATGGAGCATGCCGGAACCGGACATGTTCACGGCAGAGACCCTGTCCGCGCGCCTCATGCAGTTGTTCGCGGATGCCGCGACGCTGCCGCGCGCTGCCGCAGCGGCGGCGGCATTGGGCCGGCCCGATGCTGCCGCGCGCCTGGCGGATGTGGTCGAGGCGCTGCTGCGGTCGCCCGCCGACAGCGCGATCCGTCGCACGCAGGCGGGGGGCTGATCACGGTGGCCGCCGACACGCAGGATGTGCTGATCGTCGGCGGCGGCCATAACGGCCTGGTCTGTGCCGCCTACCTCGCGGGTGCCGGCCTCAAGGTCCGCGTGCTGGAGCGCCGCGGCATCGTCGGCGGCGCCGCGGTCACCGAGGAGTTCCATCCCGGCTTCCGCAACTCGGTGGCCAGCTACACCGTCAGCCTGTTGAACCCGCGCGTGATCGCCGACCTGCGCCTGGCGGCGCACGGCCTGCGCGTGGTCGAGCGGCCGTACTCCAACTTCCTGCCGCTGCCCGATGGCCGCGCGTTCCGTCTCGGCGGCGAGCACGGCACGGCCGAAGTGGCGAAGTGGTCGGCGCGCGATGCGCAGCGGCTGCCTGGGTACTACGCCATGCTCGACCGCGTGGTGGTCGTGCTGCGCCAGCTGATGCTGGAAACGCCCCCCAATGTGTCCGACGGCTTCGTGCTGGCCGACTGGCTGGCATCGCTGACCGTGGCGCGGCGCCTGAAATCGCTGGACATGCGCGGCCGCCGCGACCTGCTCGACCTGTTCACCAAGTCGGCGGGCGAGCTGCTCGACGCCTGGTTCGAATCGGAACCGCTGAAGGCGGCTCTGGGCTGGGACTCGGTGGTCGGCAACTTCGCCAGCCCCTACACGCCCGGCAGCGCCTACGTGCTGCTGCACCATGTGTTCGGCGAGGTGAATGGCAAGCAGGGTGCCTGGGGCCATGCGATCGGCGGCATGGGCGCGATCAGCGACGCGATCGCGGCCGAGTGCGCGGCGCGCGGCGTGGTGGTCGATACCGACGCCGAGGTCGCCGAGGTACTGGTGGAGCAGGGCCGCGCGGTCGGCGTGGCGCTGGCCGACGGCCGCACGCTGCGCGCGCGCGTGGTCGCCAGCAGCCTCAACCCCAAGCTGCTGTACACCCGGCTGATCGCGCGCGAACACCTCGACGACGACACCGCCGAACGCATCGCCCGCTACCGCTGCGGGTCGGGCACGTTCCGGATGAACGTGGCGCTGTCGGAGCTGCCGGACTTCAGCGCCGCGCCCGGCACCGCGCTGCAGCCGCATCACCAGAGCGGAATCCTGATCGGCCCCTCGCTGCGCTATTTCGAGCAGGCCTGGTTCGACGCCCGCTCGAAGGAGCACAACGCCGGCTGGGCGCGCGAACCGATCGTCGAGCTGGTGATTTCCTCGACGCTCGATGCCAGCCTCGCGCCGCCGGGAGCGCACGTCGCCAGCCTGTTCTGCCAGCACGTGAACCCGGAGGTCGACGGGGGCTGGGACGCGCACCGCGACACCGTGGCGCGGCTGATGATCGACACCGTCGATGCGCAGGCGCCGAACTTCCGCGCCAGCGTGCTCGGCTACGAGGCGCTGACGCCGCTGGACCTCGAGCGCCGCTTCGGCCTGGTGGGCGGCGACATCTTCCACGGCAGCCTGGGGCTCGACCAGCTGTTCGCGGCGCGGCCACTGCTCGGCCAGGGCAACTACCGTGGCGCGTTGGTGGGGCTGTACCTGTGCGGTTCCGGTACGCATCCCGGGGGCGGCGTGACCGGCTTGCCGGGGCGCAATGCCGCGCGCGAGATCGCCCGCGACCTGGGGCGTCGCATCCCCGGTTGAAGCTTCCCGGGCATTCAATTCATGAACTGCCCGGTTTCATTTTGCAGCGCAGCGTGCAAGTTGCATAACGCTTCCTTCACGATCGACCTGCACCCGACGTGGGGGAGGGAGCAAAGCCCGAAGCGGTTCGCCGCTTCGGGCTTTTTTATGTTTCCGCTCCTTGCGCGCGGGCGCCGGGTACCAATGCCCTTGAGGGCTCATGTCCCCCGGCCACCACAGGGCGCCAGAGGGTCTGGCGTTTGTACCGCCCGCGCCGATGCCACAATCCCCGCGTGAACCTGGTCTCCGACATGCTTCCTGACGTGCGCCTTGGCGACCATGTCGACCGCCTGCTGGCGCGCCTCCCGGAGGAACTCGGCACGCGGGGCGGCGATGCGCTGCGCCGCGTGGCGATCGCCAGCGACTTTGCGGCCGAGGTGTTCGCAAGGCAGCCCGAGGTGCTGGCGCGGCTGATCGACGCGCAGGATGCGCCCGCCCTGCCGCTGCCAGCCCTGGTCGCAGGCGCCCAGGCTGAATGGCCGGCGCTGCTGCGCCGGTATCGGACCGCGGAGTCTGCGCGGCTGGTGTGGCGCGACGTGCTCGGGCTGGATTCGGTGGGCGACACCCTGGCGGCGACCACGCGCCTGGCGGAGGACTGCCTGCAACTGGGGTTGGCGGCGCTGGAAGAGCAGTTCGAGCAGCGCCACGGACGGGTGCGCGACGCCGACGGCCGCGTGGTGCGGCTGGTGGTGTACGCGCTCGGCAAGCTCGGCGGGGGCGAACTCAACTTCAGCTCCGATGTCGATCTTGTCTACGCCTACGCGGCGGGCGGCGAGAGCGACGGCGCGCGCCCGCTGGCGGCCGAGGACTACTTCGCACGCCTGGGCCAGGCGTTGGCGCGGCTGCTCGACGAGCCCACCGCCGACGGCTTCTGCCATCGCGTCGACCTGCGCCTGCGCCCGTTCGGCAACGCCGGGCGCATCGCACTGAGCTTCGCGGCGATGGAGCTGTACTTCCAGCGCGAAGGCCGTGACTGGGAGCGCTATGCCTGGCAGAAGGCGCGCCCGGTCGCGGGCGACATCGCCGCCGGCGAGGCGTTCCTGGCCACGCTGCGGCCGTTCGTCTACCGGCGTTATCTCGATTACGGTGCGCTGGAAGGCCTGCGCGACATGAAGCAGGCGATCGCCGCCGAAGTGGCGCGCAAGGACCTGGCCGACGACATCAAGCGCGGGCCGGGCGGCATCCGCGAGATCGAATTCCTGGTGCAGGCGCTGCAGCTGATCCGCGGCGGCCACGAGCCGGCGCTGCGCGGCCGCCGCCTGCTGCCGATGCTCGAGGCGCTGTGCGCGTCGCGGCAGGTCGCCCCGCAGGCGGCCGCCGACCTTGCCGCCGCCTACCTGTTCCTGCGCCGGGTGGAGAACCGCCTGCAGATGCTGCGCGATGCGCAGACGCACGTCCTGCCCGATGACGGCTTCGACCGCCTGCGCGTCGCGCGCGGGCTTGGCCATGACGGCTGGCCGGCGCTTGCCGCGGAGCTCGAGGCGCATCGCGCGCGCGTCGCGGCGGAGTTCGACGCGCTGCTCGCGCAGCGCCGCGCGCAGCCTGGTGTCGACAGCGACATCGCGGGCTACTGGCGCGCGCTGCCCGATGCCGGCACGGCCGATGTGCTCGCCGCCGCCGGCTATGGCGATGCCGCCGAAGTCGACGCGGCGCTGCGCGATTTCGCACGTTCCCCGAGCGTGCGCGACCTGTCCGATGCCGCGCGCGCACGCCTCGACCGGGTCATGCCGCTGCTGCTGCAGGCCAGCGCGCCCGCCGACCGCCCGCTGCAGGCGGTACGCCGCCTGTTGGCGCTGCTGCACAACATCCTGCGACGTCCCAGCTACCTGGCGCTGCTCGACGAACAGCCGGTGGCGCTCGCACGCCTCAACGGCCTGGTGGCGCGCAGCGCGTTCCTCGCCGAGCGCGTCGCTGCGCACCCGTTGCTGCTCGACGAGCTGCTGGACGCACGCGTGGAAGGCCCGTTGCCCGGGCGCGCGCAGCTCGACGCCGCCTGCCGCGTGGCGCTGCAGCGCGACGACATCGAGGCGGCGCTGTTCGCGCTCAACGAAACCCGCCAGGCGCTCAGCTTCCGCATCGCGCTGGCCACGCTCGATGACCGCCAGCCGGCGCCGGACAGCACCCGCCAGCTGTCCTGGCTCGCCGATGCGGTCGTGGCGGTGGTGATCGCGCTGGCGCGACGCGAGATGCAGGCTGCGCACGGCGACATCGCCGGCGCGCGGTTCGCGGCGATCGGCTACGGCAGCATGGGCGGCGAGGAGCTCGGCATCGGCTCCGACCTCGACCTGGTGTTCCTGTACGAGGCGCCGGCCGATGCCCATTCCGACGGCGCACGCAGCGTGGACGCCGGGCGCTGGTTCGCGCGCCTGGCGCAGAAGGTCGTGGCGCTGCTCGGCACCAGTACCGGTGCGGGCCGCCTGTACGAGGTCGATGTGCGCCTGCGCCCGGATGGCGCCAGCGGCCTGCTGGTCTCGTCGCTGGCCAGCTACGGCGAGTACCAGCGCACCCGCGCCTGGACGTGGGAGCACCAGGCGCTGGTGCGCGCGCGCTGCGTGTCCGGCGATGTCGACCTGTGCGCGGCGTTCGAGCATGTGCGCACTGCGGCGCTGGCGCAGCCGCGCGATCCCGCGGTGCTGTTCACCGATGTCGCCGCGATGCGCGCGCGCATGCGCGGCGAGCTCGATCGCGGCAGCGCCGCCCGTTTCGACCTCAAGCAGGGCGGAGGCGGGCTGGTGGACCTGGAGTTCCTGCTGCAGGCGCTGGTGCTGCGCGAAGCTGCCGCGCGTCCGGCGCTGCTGGTGCCGCGCGCCACGCCGGAGCTGATCGCGGCGTGTCGTAGCGAAGGCCTGCTGGATGATGCGACCGCCGCGCAGCTGACCGATGCGCACGCCACGCTCGTGGCGATGGGGCTGGCATGTACGCTGGACCGCCGCGCGCGGCTGGTGGACGACAGCCCCGAGCTGCAGGCTGCGCGCGATGCGATCCGCGCCGCCACGCGTGCCGCCGGGCTCGCGTTCGGCTAGGCCGCCGCGTCGATGCTGATCCCGGCCAGCCGCTGCAGCGCTTCGGCGTACTTGTCGCGGGTGCGTGCGATGACGTCCGCCGGCAGCGACGGCCCCGGCGCGGTCTTGTCCCAGCCCTGCGCCTCCAGCCAGTCGCGCACGAACTGCTTGTCGTAGCTCGGCGGGCTGGTGCCGACTTCGTAGGCATCCGCCGGCCAGTAGCGCGACGAGTCCGGCGTGAGCATCTCGTCCATCACGTACAGGCGGCCGTCGGCGTCGGTGCCGAATTCGAACTTGGTGTCGGCGAGGATGATCCCGCGCCCGGCGGCATGCTCCGCGGCGAAGGCGTACAGCCGCAGCGTGGCGTCGCGCACCTGCTCGGCAAGCTCGGCGCCCACCTTGTGCACCATCGTGTCGAAGTCGATGTTCTCGTCGTGGTCGCCGGCGGCGGCCTTGGTGGACGGGGTGAAGATCGGCTGTGGCAGGCGTTCGGCCTGGCGCAGGCCATCGGGCAGGGTGATGCCGCTGATGCGGCCGGTGCGACGGTAGTCGTTCCAGCCGCTGCCGATCAGGTAGCCGCGGGCGATGGCCTCCACCGGCACCGGCTTCAGGCGCCGCGTCACCACCGAGCGCTGCAGGTAGGGCGCGGGATCCACGCCGGCCGGCAGCACGCTGGCCACGTCGATGCCGGTGAGGTGGTTGCGCATCAGGTGTTCGGTCTTGTCGAACCAGAAGTTCGACACCTGGCAGAGCATCTCGCCCTTGCCGGGGATCGGGTCGGGCAGGACCACGTCGAATGCGCTCAGGCGATCGCTGGCCACGATCAGCAGCAGCGGGCCGAACGCCTCCGGGCCCGAGCCGGGAGGCAGCTCGTATACATCGCGGACCTTGCCGCGGTGGAGCAGGTTGAGGCCGGGGAGGCGGGCTTCGAGCAGGGTCGTTGCCATCGTGTCGGGTCGCAGCCGTCGGGCGGGCATTGTAGCGATGACGGCGTCGCGGTGCCGGGGGACGGTAGAATCACGCGCATGACACGCTGGTACGGAAAACTCCTGGGCTTCATCGCCGGCTGGCTGCTGCTGCGCCACCCGGCCGGCGGGCTGATCGGCCTGCTGATCGGCCACGCCTTCGACAGCGACTGGTTCCGGCGCCCGACCGACAACGCCTATGGCGTGCTGGGCCTGGGCCCGGATGCCAGCGATGCCGACGTCGACCGCGCCTACCGGCGGCTGATCGCGCAGTACCACCCCGACCGCCTCGGCGGCGCCGCCGAGGAGCTGCGCGAGCAGGCCGAGCGCCGCGCACGCGAGATCAACGGCGCCTACGACCGCATCCGCGCGCTGCGCAAATCGCGCTGACCGCGGGACGGCCGCCGCACCGCATCCTTCCCCCTGTCCGGATACGCCATGCAACCGACCGTCATCGCCCCATCGATCCTTTCGGCGGACTTCGCCCGCCTCGGCGAGGAGGTCGACAACGTGCTCGCCGCCGGCGCGGACTGGGTGCACTTCGACGTGATGGACAACCATTACGTGCCCAACCTCACCATCGGCCCGCTGGTGTGTTCGGCGCTGCGCAAGCATGGCGTCACCGCGCCGATCGACGTGCACCTGATGGTGTCGCCGGTGGACCGCATCGTCGGCGACTTCGCCGAGGCAGGCGCCACGCTGATCAGCTTCCACCCGGAGGCGAGCTCGCACGTGCACCGCACCGTCCAGCTGATCCGCGCCGCCGGCTGCAAGCCGGGCCTGGTGCTCAACCCGGCCACGCCGATCGAAGTGCTCGACTACGTGCTGGACGAGCTCGACCTGGTGCTGCTGATGTCGGTCAATCCGGGATTTGGCGGCCAGGCCTTCATTCCGTCCGCGCTCGACAAGCTGCGCGCGGTGCGCAAGCGCATCGATGCCAGCGGCCGTGACATCCGCCTCGAGATCGACGGCGGCGTGAAGCCGGACAACATCGGCGCCATCGCCGCCGCCGGTGCCGACACCTTCGTGGCCGGCTCGGCGATCTTCAGCCAGCCGGATTACGCCGAGGTCATCGCGCGCATGCGCGCGCACGCCGCCGCGGGGACCTGATGGTCGCGCCGTGCTGGAGGCTGGTGCTCAACGGCAAGTCGGCCGGCGACGACGCGCTGCGCGATGCGGTGGCCGCGATCCGCGACCGCGGCGTTGCGCTCGACGTGCGGGTGACATGGGAGGCAGGTGATGCGGAGCGCCATGTGTCCGAAGCCATCAGCGACGGCGTGGCGACGATCATCGCGGCCGGTGGCGACGGCACGCTGAGCGAAGTCGCGGCGGCGCTTGCGAACCGCGACGACGCAGCCGACGCGCTGCCGTCGGTCGCCCTGGTGCCGATGGGCACCGCCAACGACTTCGCGAGCGCGGCCGGCATTCCCGACACGCCGTTCGACGCAATGGCGCTGGTGCTGGAGCAGCCGCCTGCGGTCGTCGACCTGTTGCGCATCAGCGCGGACGGCGAGGTGCACTGGGCGGCGAACATGGCCAGCGGCGGATTCGGCACCGACGTCACCGTGGAGACCAGCGAGGGCATGAAGAAGCTGCTCGGTGGCCTGGCGTACGTGGTCACGGGCATGGCCAGGCTGGGCCGGATCGAGCCGGTCACCGCGCGCTTCAACGGCCCGGATTTCGAATGGCACGGTGACTTCATCGCGCTCGGCATCGGCAATGGTCCGCAGGCCGGTGGCGGGCAGGCGCTGTGCCCCGACGCGCTGGTCGACGATGGCCTGCTCGAACTGACGATCGTGCCCACGCTCGAAGGCGAAGTGGGCGCGACGATGGCCACGCTGCTGGCCGACGGCAAGCATGCCGCGCTTGATCGCGTCGCGGTGCGCACGCGCCTGCCTTGGGTGGACGTGGCATCGGACGCGCCGCTCACGCTCAACCTGGATGGCGAGCCCGTCACGGCCACGCGCTTCCGCATCGAATGCGTCGCCGGGCGCCTGCGCATGCACCTGCCGGCCGGCTGCGCCCTGCTCTCCGCGAACGGCACGGGCACGCCATGACCCCCGAAGAATTCCAGCGCCACGCCGACGCCGGCCACACCCGCATCCCGGTGCTGCGCGAGGTGCTGTCGGACCTGGACACGCCGCTGTCGGTGTACCTGAAGCTGTCCGATGGCCCCAACACCTATCTGTTCGAGTCGGTGGAAGGCGGCGAGCGCTTTGGCCGCTACTCGATCATCGGCCTGCCGGCGACGCGCGTGTACGCCTTCCACGGCCACGTGCTCAGCGTGCGCGAGCACGGCGAGGTGGGGGAGACGCGTGAGGTCGCCGATCCCTTCGCCGAGGTCGAACGCCTGCGCGCCGCGCACTCTGTGCCGCGCATCGCCGGGCTACCGGGGTTCACTGGTGGCCTGGTGGGCTGGTTCGGCTTCGAGTGCATCGGCTATGTCGAGCAGCGCCTCGATGGTGCCGACAAACCGGACGAGCTCGGCACGCCCGACATCCTGCTGATGGAGTCGGACGAACTCGCGGTGTTCGACAACCTCAAGGGCCGCCTGTACCTGGTGGTGCACGCCGACCCGCGCGAGCCGCAGGCGCTGGCACGCGCCAACCGTCGACTCGATGCGCTGGTGCATCGCCTGCGCAGCGGCGGCGCGGCGTACCCCGAGATGCTGCAGCCGGCGGCGCTCGACGAAGCGGACTTCGTGTCCGGGTTCACCCGCGACGGCTTCATCGATGCGGTGAAGCGCTGCCAGGAGTACATCGCCGCGGGCGACGTGTTCCAGGTGGTGCTGTCGCAGCGGCTGTCGGTGCCTTTCCACGCGCGCCCGGTGGATGTCTACCGCGCGCTGCGTGCGTTGAACCCGTCGCCGTACATGTACTTCCTCGACGTCGGTGGCACCCAGGTGGTGGGCAGCTCGCCGGAGATCCTCGTGCGCCAGCAGGGCGACCTGGTCACCGTGCGCCCGATCGCCGGCACCCGCCCGCGCGGCGCCACGCCGGAAGAGGACGCCGCGCTCGAGGCCGAACTGCTGGCGGACCCCAAGGAGCGCGCCGAGCACCTGATGCTGATCGACCTCGGCCGCAACGATGTCGGCCAGGTCGCGCGCCCGGGCACGGTGGAGATGGGCGAGCGTTTCGTGATCGAGCGCTACAGCCATGTCATGCACATCGTCAGCGAGGTCACCGGGCGCCTGCGCGAAGGACTGTCGTATACCGACGTGCTGCGCGCCACGTTTCCCGCCGGCACGGTGAGCGGCGCGCCCAAGATCCGCGCGCTGGAGATCATCCGCGAGCTCGAGCCGGTCAAGCGCAACGTGTACGCGGGCAGCATCGGCTACATCGGCTGGCACGGTGATGCCGACACCGCGATCGCCATCCGCACCGCGGTGATCCAGGACGGCCGCCTGCACGTGCAGGCCGGCGCCGGCATCGTCTACGACTCCGACCCGGTGAAGGAGTGGGAGGAGACGATGAACAAGGGGCGCGCGCTGTTCCGCGCGGTGGCGCAGGCGGCGGGCGGGCTGTAGCCGGCGCGAACGCGCGGTTTGGGTGAAAATGATCGATCCGCCGGCACGGATGCAGCCATGCTGCTGATGATCGACAACTACGACAGCTTCACCTTCAACCTCGTGCAGTACCTGCAGGTGCTCGGCGCCGAGGTGCGCGTGGAGCGCAACGATGCGCTCACCGTGGATGACATCGCACGCATGGCGCCGGAGCACATCGTGCTGTCGCCGGGGCCGTGCACGCCGAACGAAGCCGGCATCTGCCTGGCGGTGATCGAGCAGCTCGGCCCCCGCATCCCGATCCTCGGCGTGTGCCTGGGCCACCAGGCCATCGGCCAGGCCTATGGCGGGCGCGTGGTGCGCGCCAAGCGGATCATGCACGGCAAGACTTCGCCGATCCGCCACACCGGAGCCGGCGTTTTCAGCGGCCTGCCGGATGGCTACGAGGCCACCCGCTATCATTCACTGGTGGTCGAGCAGGGCAGTCTCCCGGACTGCCTGGAAGTCACCGCCTGGACCGACGACGCCGACGGCGGCCGCGAGGAAATCATGGGCCTGCGCCACCGTGAGCATCCGGTGCAGGGCGTGCAGTTCCATCCGGAGTCCATCCTCAGCCAGCACGGCCATGCGCTGTTGCGCAACTTCCTCGAACAGGTTTGAAGCACGCGATGTCCATCACCCCCCACGAAGCCCTGCAGCGCACCATCGAACACCGCGAGATCTTCGAGGACGAGATGGTCGACCTCATGCGCCAGGTGATGCGTGGCGAAGTGTCGCCGCTGATGACCGCGGCGATCATCGTCGGCCTGCGGGTGAAGAAGGAAACGGTGGGCGAGATCACCGGCGCGGCGCGTGCGATGCGCGAGCTGGCGCTGCAGGTGGACGTGGCCGACCGCCGCCACCTGGTCGACATCGTCGGCACAGGCGGCGACGGCGCCAACACCTTCAACATCTCCACCGCGTCGAGCTTCGTGATCGCGGCGGCCGGCGGCAAGGTCGCCAAGCACGGCGGGCGCAGCGTGTCGTCCACCTCGGGCAGCGCCGATGCGTTCGAGGCGCTGGGTGCCACCATCGAGCTGCCGCCGGCGGGCGTGGCGGAGTCGATCGCGCGCACCGGCATCGGCTTCATGTATGCGCCGGCCTACCACCCTGCAATGAAAGTGGTGGCGCCGGTGCGCCGCGAGATGGGCGTGCGCACGCTGTTCAACATCCTCGGGCCGCTGACCAATCCGGCCGGCGCGCCGAACATCCTGATGGGCGTGTTCCATCCCGATCTTGTCGGCATCCAGGTGCGCGTGCTGCAGGAGCTGGGCGCCGAACGCGCGCTGGTGGTCTGGGGGCGCGACGGCATGGACGAGATCTCGCTCGGTGCCGGCACGCTGGTCGGCGAGCTGCGCGACGGCCAGGTGCGCGAGTACGAGATCCATCCCGAAGACTTCGGCATCGCCATGGCCGCCAGCCGCAACCTGCGGGTCGATGGCGCGGCGGCGTCGCGTGACATGGTGCTGGACGCGATCGGCAACGCCGACGGGCTGCCCGGCCACATCGTGGCGCTGAACGCCGGCGCGGCGCTGTATGTCTCCGGCGTGGCCGCATCGATCGCCGAGGGCGTGGTGCTGGCGCGCGCCACCATCGCCTCGGGCGCGGCGCTGGCCAAGCTGCGCGAATTCGTGGCGGCGACTGCCGCCATCGCGGCCGACGCGGCCTGAGGCCGGCGCGCGCGGGGCCTGCCTGGCCGGACGCGTGCTATTTTCCAGCCTCCGTGGCATCCGCGTGATGCCATCCATTGAATTTCGCCGTTGCGCTGGGAGCGCGCGGCCGGGAGTGTTTGCTGCATGTGTCCGAGCAAGGTCGCCGACGGCGAAGAGCGTGGCTGGATCGTTCCCATCGGCGGGGCCGAGGACAAGGAAACCGGGCGCAGGATCCTCAAGCGCTTCGTGGAGCTGTGCGGCGGCCGCGATGCCGACATCGCCATCATCCCCACCGCCAGCCGCCTGGCCGAAACCGGACCGCGCTACGAGGATCTGTTCAACAGGCTCGAGGCCGGGCGCGCGCGTTCGGTGCCGTTCGCGTCCCGCGAAGACGGTGGCCGCGATGCCTACCTGCGCCAGCTGGAGGAGGCCACCGGGGTGTTCATCACCGGCGGCAACCAGCTCCGCCTGTCGACCATCCTCGGCGGCACCGCGGCCGCACGCATGATCCGCGAACGCAACGCCAGCGGCGTGCACGTCGGCGGCACCAGCGCCGGCGCCAGCATCCTCAGCGAGCACATGATCGCGTTCGGCAAGGAAGGTTCGTCGCCGCGCGCCAGCAGCGTGCGGCTCGCGCCCGGGCTGGGGCTGACCAACCGCTTCATCATCGACCAGCATTTCCGCGAACGCGACCGGCTTGGCCGGCTGGTGGCGGCGCAGGCCTACAACCCGTTCGCGATCGGCATCGGCCTGGACGAGGACACCGCCGCCTTCATCGCCCCCGACAACACGCTCGAGGTCGAGGGCAGCGGCTCGATCACGGTGGTCGACGCCAGTGGCCTGCAGTTCTCGTCGATGGCCGAAGCTGGCCAGGACGATCCGGTGTGCCTGCTCGGGCTCACCGTCCACATCCTGGTGGCGGGCGCCACCTACAACCTGCATACGCGCCGCGCGTCGCCCGGTACATTGGCCGACACACACGATTGATCCAAACGCCACCATGAAGGGAATGACATGCGCGTCCTGAACCGTTCCGTCTACGTCGGTCCATCGCTTTACGCGCACTTCCCGGTGATCCGCCTCGAGCTCGACCTGGGCCTGCTGGAGCAGTGGCCCACCGCGCGCCTGGGCGCCGGTTTCATCGATGGACTGGTTGCCGCGCTCCCGGGCCTGGCCGAGCACGGCTGCTCGTACCGCGAGCCCGGAGGCTTCCTCCGCCGGCTGCGCGAAGGCCAGGGCACCTGGCTCGGCCACGTGCTGGAGCACGTCGCGATCGAACTGCAGAACGTCGCCGGCGAAGACGTCACTTTCGGCAAGACCCGCGGCATCGACGACGACCGTCCCGGCGTGTACGCGGTGATCTACGAGTACGCGCAGCGCGAGGAAGGCATCGCCGCCGGCGAGCTCGCGCTGAAGCTGCTGGAATCGCTGTTGCCCGCGGAGCTGCGCACGCCCGGCAGCGTGCCCGATGGCTGGGAATGGGACGAGGCGCTGACCGCGTTCATCCGCTACGCGCAGCGACGCCAGCTGGGCCCGTCGACGGCATCGCTGGTCCGCGCCGCCGAAGAGCGCGACATCCCGTGGATGCGCCTCAACGAGCAGTCGCTGGTGCAGTTCGGCCACGGCAAGTACCAGCAGCGCATCCAGGCCACGGTCACCGGACGCACCTCGCACATCGCCGTTGAGCTCGCCAGCGACAAGGAAGAAACCAACAAGATCCTCGGCGCGCTCGGCCTGCCCGTGCCGCGGCAGATGATGGCCAGCAGCCAGACCGACGCCATCAAGGCGGCGAACCGGCTGGGTGGCTCCGTGGTGCTGAAGCCGTGGAACGGCAACCACGGCCGCGGCATCACCATCGACGTAAGTGGCGACGACGCCATCCGCGAGGCGTTCAACGCCGCGCGCGAGCACGCGCGCTCGGTGATCGTGGAGACCTTCCAGCCCGGTGACGACCACCGCCTGCTGGTGGTCGACGGCGAACTCGTCGCCGCCACCCGGCGCACGCCCGGCCACGTGGTGGGTGACGGCCGCAGCACCATCGCCGAGCTGGTGGAGGAGGTGAACCAGGACCCGCGCCGCGGCGTGGGCCACGAGAAGGTGCTGACGCGGCTGGAACTCGACGATGCCGCGGTGCTGATGATGGAGCGCGTGGGCATGGCCGCCGATTCGGTGCCGGCCGAAGGCGAGGTGGTGTACCTGCGCGCAACCGCCAACCTGTCCACCGGCGGCACCGCCACCGACGTCACCGACACCATCCACCCCGACAACCGCGACATGGCCGAGCGCGCGGTGCGCGCGATCGGGCTGGACGTCGGCGGCGTGGATTTCATCACCCCCAACATCGCCGAGAGCTACCGCACCATCGGCGGGGCGATCTGCGAGGTCAACGCCGCGCCCGGTTTCCGCATGCACGTGGCGCCCAGCGAGGGCACGCCGCGCGATCCCGCCGGGCGCGTGATCGACATGCTGTTCCCCGCCGGCGCATCGACGCGCGTGCCGATCGCGGCCATCACCGGCACCAACGGCAAGACCACCACCGCGCGCATGCTCGCGCACATCACCAAGATGGCCGGCTACACGCCCGGGCTCACCACCACCGACGGCGTCTACATCGACGGCCAGCGCACCGTGGAAGGTGACATGACCGGGCCGACTTCGGCACGCATGGTGCTGCGCGACCCCCAGATCGACATGGCGGTGCTTGAAACCGCGCGCGGCGGCCTGCTGCGCGCCGGCATGGGCGTGCGCCACGTGGACGTGGGCGCGGTGCTCAACGTCGCCGCCGACCATCTCGGCCTGAAGGGCATCGACACGCTGGAGCAGCTCGCCGAGGTCAAGCGCGTGGTGGTGGAGGTGGCGCGCGAGTGCGCGGTGCTCAACGCCGACGACCCGCAGGTGCTGCGCATGTCCGCGTACACGGATGCGCGCAGCATCTGCTACGTGACCATGAACCCTTCGCACGCGCTGGTGCGCGAACACATCCGCGCCGGCGGCGGCGCCTGCGCGCTGGAGGCGGGCGTCAACGGCCAGATGATCACGCTGTACGACAAGGGCGCGCACCTGCCGCTGATGTGGACGCACCTGATCCCGGCGACGCTCGAGGGACGCGCGCTGCACAACGTGCAGAACGCGATGTTCGCCGCCGCCATGGCCCATGCGCTGGGCATCAGGCTCGATGCCATCCGCCAGGGCCTGCGCACCTTCGATTCCACGTTCTTCCAGGCCCCCGGCCGCATGAACGTGTTCGAGGGGCACCCGTTCAAGGTGGTGATGGACTACGCGCACAACGCGCACGCGGTGGCGATGATGGCCGAGCTGGCGCAGCGGCTGGATGTCGCCGGGCGCCGGATCGTGGTCGTCGCCGGGCCGGGCGACCGCCGCGACGAGGACCTGGTGGCGATCGCCGGCAGCGTCGCCGGGAAGTTCGACCACTACATCGTGCGCCGCGACGACAGCCTGCGCGGCCGCGACGGCGACGAGGTGCCGCGCATCATCTCCGAAGCACTGCGTGCCGCCGGCGTGGGCGAGGACGCGATCAGCGTGATCGCCGACGAGCAGGCGGCGGTGGATGCGGCGCTGCGCATGGGCCGCCCCGGCGACCTTCTGCTGGTGCTGGCCGACGCGCTCACCCGCACCTGGAAACAGATCACCAAGTTCCGCGCCGACGGCGAGGCACCGCCCCCTGCGGTGCGCGCCGAGCCGCCGACACTGTCGGAGTCCGAGATCGACGCGGCCACGGTGGCGGCGATGGACGGCGTGGTGCGCGATGAGCGCGGCCTGGTGTTCGAGCGCGAAGAGAACGACTGAGATGACTGGCGGGTACTGACGTGGCGGACGCATTCGAGGACTCGCGCCGGCTCACCGGCGGCAACGTCTATTTCGCAGGTCCCGGCGCGGCGCTGGAAGCGGCGGCCGGTGCCGCGGCGGACGCCGCGACGCTCGCGCGCTGGGCCGGCAACATCGCCGCGGCGCGCGCGGCGCTCGGCTGGCCTGTCGGCGCGGTGCTGGTGCGCCCGCATGCCAGCGGCGCCTCGCTGGCGTTCGAGGCTCCGTTCGACCAGCTGTATGCCGCCACCGAGGTCAACGAGTGGGCGTGGACGGCCGCCGTGGCGTCCACCAGCGGCGACCCTGGTGCCGCGTACCTGGCGCCGGGGCATGCGGCCTGTCGCGATGCCGACAGCGCGCTGCACACGCTGCGCGCGGTCGCCGCGGCCGAAGCCAACCCGGCGCTGGTCGCGCTGCGCGCCGCCGCCCATGCGCGCGGCCTGCCGTTCCTGTTCGACGACGACGAGGCCACCGTCGGTGCCGGCCGTGGCGCAGCCACCTGGCCAGTGCATGCGCTGCCGGCGGCCGACGCGGTCGACTGGGCGGCGCTGCACGACATTCCATCGGCGCTGGTCACCGGCTCCAACGGCAAGACCACGACCGTGCGCCTGGTCGCGGCGATGACGCGTGCGCACGGCTGGCCCACCGCGCACAGCTGCACCGATGGCGTGTTCTTCGACGGCGTCGAACTCGAATCCGGCGACTATTCCGGCCCGACCGGCGCGCGCACCGCGCTGCGCCAGCCCCACGCCGAGGCCGCGGTGCTCGAAACCGCCCGTGGCGGCCTGCTGCGCCGCGGCCTGGCGGTGGAGCGCGTACGGGCGGCCGTGGTCACCAACGTCAGCGAGGACCACTTCGGCGAATACGGCGTGCACGGTCTGGCCGACCTTGCGCGCGTCAAGCTCACCGTGGCACGCGCCGTGGCCGATGACGGCCTGCTGGTGCTCAACGCCGACGACGCGCTGCTGCGCGAACTTGGCGCTGCCAGCGACCGCTCGCTGGGCTGGTTCGCGCTGGATGCGGAAGCGCCATGGCTGGTGGCGCATCGCGCCCACGGCGGGGCGACCTGCGGCGTGCGCGCCGGTCGCCTGCAGCTGCACTGGCAGGGCGAGGACCACGACCTCGGCGCGGTGGCGGACATGCCGCTCGCGCTGGGCGGCCGCGCCACCTACAACGTCGCCAACATCGCCGCCGCGAGCCTCGCGGCGTCCGCCATGGGCGTGCCGCCGGCGACGATTGCCGGCGCGCTCGCACGCTTCGGCGCGGGCACTGGCGACAATCCCGGGCGCCTGCAGCACTGGCGCTTCGACACGCTCGACGTGTTCGTGGACTACGCGCACAACCCCGACGGCCTGCACGGTTTCCTGCGCGCGATCGGCGCCGGGGAACGTGGCGGTCGCCTGGCGTTGATCCTCGGCCACGCCGGCAACCGCGAAGATGCCGACCTGCGCGCGGTGGCGGCGACCGCGGCGGCCTACCGCCCCGAGCTGGTGGTGCTGAAGGACATCGGCGGCTACGAGCGCGGCCGCGCCGCGGGCGAGGTGGCCGGTATCATGCGTGCCACGCTGCTTGCTTCGGGCGTCGGCGCGGACGCGATCGAGACCCGTCTCGACGAGGTCGAGGCCGCGCGCCGACCGCTCGAATGGGCGCGTGCCGGCGACCTGCTCGCACTGCCGGTCCACGAACTTTCCGCGCGCGCCACCGTGGTCCACCTGCTCGACGCGCTGCAGGCGCAGGGCTGGCGGCCCGGTGAGCCACTGCCCCCGATACAGGACGACATGCCATGACCCAACCCCGCCACGACGTGCTGCGCCGCATCCTCGCGCGCAAGGTGGAGGAGGTCGCCGAGCGCAGCGCCCGCGTGCCGCGCGAGGCGCTTGCCGCGCGCCTGCCCGACGCGCCGCCGGTGCGCGGGTTCGCCGCGGCCATCGAGCGCGTCGCCGCCTCCGGCCGGTCCGCGGTGATCGCCGAGGTCAAGAAGGCCAGCCCGTCGAAGGGCGTGATCCGCGCGGACTTCGACCCCGCCGCGATCGCGCGCAGCTACGAAGCCGGCGGTGCCGCCTGCTTGTCGGTGCTCACCGACATCGACTTCTTCCAGGGCGCCGATGCCTACCTGCAGCTGGCGCGCGACGCCTGCGGCCTGCCGGTGCTGCGCAAGGACTTCATCGTCGATGCCTACCAGGTCGACGAGGCGCGCGTGCTCGGTGCCGACTGCGTGCTGCTGATCGTCGCCGCGCTCGACGATGCGCGCCTCGCCGCGCTCAGCGCGCAGGCGCTCGCGCTGGGCATGGACGTCCTGGCCGAGGTGCACGACGCGGACGAATTCGCGCGCGCGCTGCGCCTGCCGGCGGTCGAGGGCCGCGCGCCGCTGCTGGGCGTCAACAACCGCGACCTGCGCAGCTTCGAGGTGTCGCTGGAGACCAGCGAAGCGCTGGCTGCCAGCGTGCCCGCCGGGCGGCGGCTGGTGTCCGAGAGCGGAATCATGACCACGGCGGATGTCGCGCGGCTGCGCGCGGCGGGCATCGAGGCGTTCCTGGTCGGCGAAGCCTTCATGCGCGCCGACGACCCGGGCGAGGCGCTGCGCGCGCTGTTCGCGGCATGAGCAGTGGTCCCCAACCCGGCGCGGCTCGTGGCGTGCCGCGCGCGGACGCGCCGCTGGTGGTGTTCGATTTCGACCACACGCTGTACGACGGGGACTCCGGAAGCCACCTGTTCGCCTGGCTGATCCGCCGCAGTGCGTGGCGCACCGCGCTGGCATTGCTGCTGGCGCCGGTGTTCGCGCCGATGGTGGCGTTCCTGCCGACGCGGCGCATCGGCATCTCGGCGTTCGTCTGGGCCGGTACGGTCGGCTTCCACCGGCGCCGCGACCTCGACGCGCTGATCGACACCTATGTTGCCGGCCACGTCGACACCATCCGCGCCAGGCTGCTGCCGGCGGCGCTGGCGGTGTTCCAGGCGCATCGCGAGCGCGGTGACCGCGTCGTGGTGGCGACCGGCGCACCCCCGGAACTGGCGCGCGCGATCCTCGCGTTCGTCGCCCAGGAGGACGTGCCGGTCGTGGGCACGCTCGCGGGTCCGCGCTTGGGCGCGGTGGTCGCGGTGCGCCACTGCCACAACGAGGAGAAGATGCGCATGCTGCGCGAGCGCGGCTGGGGCGGCATCGATATCGCGTACTCCGACTCCAGCGCGGACCTGCCGCTGCTGCGCGCGGCGCGCGCGCCGGTGGTGGTCAATCCCAAGCCCGGCGCGGTGGCGCTGTTCCGCCGCGAACTTCCGGCCGGAACGCCGATCCTCAACTGGGGCTGCCCGGGGCGTGCCGGCGATCCGGTGGCGACCGCGCAGGGCTGAAGCAGGCGTGCGCGCATGGCGCGCCGGCCGAGTCAGGCGCCGAACAGCGCCCGGTAGATCTGGAAGCCGCTGATCGACAGCACCAGGCCGCCGACGGCGAACAGCACCAGGCGCTCGCGCACGTGGCGCACCATCAGCGCCGAGATCGGCGCGGCGACCACCCCGCCAATCAGCAGGCCGAGGGTGATCTTCCAGTGTTCCAGCCCGATGGAGAGCAGGAACGTCACCGAGATCGCCAGGGTCACCATGAACTCCGATGCGCTGACGGTACCGATGCTGGTCCGCGCCTCGCCGCCGCGGGCGAGCAGCGTGGAAGTGGCGATCGGCCCCCAGCCACCGCCGCCGATGGCATCCAGCAGGCCAGCGAAGAAGCCGAGCACGCCGACGCGCTTCACCCGGCTGCGCGGCACCATGCGCCCGCCCGCGCGCAGCAGGATCAGCAGCGCCAGCACCAGCAGGTAGCCGTAGATCCACGGTTTGATGGCATCGCCGTCGATGCGGCTGAGCGCATATGCGCCGATCACCCCGCCCACCACGCCCGGCACCGCCAGCCGCAGCATCAGCTTGCGGTCGACGTTGCCCAGTGCGCCGTGCGCCGCGCCGGAGACGCCCGTGGTGAAGACTTCGGCGGTGTGCACGCTGGCGCTCACCGCCGCCGGCGGCATGCCCATCGCCAGCAGGATCGACGACGACACCAGCCCGTAGGCCATGCCCAGTGCGCCATCGATCAGCTGTGCGCACAGGCCGATGGCCACGAACATCGCGAAATCGCCGCCTAGCAGGTCCATGCACCTCCCGTCGCGCCTGGCGCGTGGTTCAGGGGCTCAGGATAACGGGCGGGGCAGGGGCGGGTGTTGCCGCGGATCAAGCGTCGCCGAGCCGCTTGACGAAGCGCACCGTGCCGTCGCCAAAGCCGCAGGCCTGGTAGAAGGCGTGCGCGTCGCTGCGCTGCGAGCCGCTGGTCAACTCGATGCGCGCGGCGCCGGCGGCGCGGGCGCGGCGCTCCGCCTCGCGCAGCAGCTGGCGGCCAAGGCCGCGCCCCTGCGCACCGGCGGTCACCACGAGCGCGGTGATCCGGCAGGTGATGGTGTCCAGCGGCAGGTAATACATGAAGTCGAGCGCGACCAGGCCGCACACCACGCCGCCACAGCGCGCGACCACCAGCGCCTGGCGGTCGTCGCCGACGATCGCGGCGATGCGCCGCCCGGCATCCGCGCGGTCGCAGGGATAGCCCATCTCGCAGAGCAGGGCGGCGACGTCGTCGGCGTCGATCGACGACGCGCTGCGCAGGTCGGCCTCGGGCAGGGTGCCGCGGGATTCGAAATGCGCCGGCACGCGCGGCTCAGCGCGTGCCGTACAGCACGACGGTCTTGCCGCGGGCGTGCAGCTTGCCGTCGATCTGCAGCTTCTTCAGCACGCGGCCGGCCATTTCGCGCGAGCAGCCGACCAGGCGGGCGAGCTCCTGGCGCGAGACGCGCAACTGGGTGCCGTCGGGATGGCTCATCGCCTCGGGCTCCTTGGTCAGGTCGTGCAGGGTGCGCACGATGCGGTCGGTGACGTCGAGGAAGGCGAGGCGACCGGCCTTGCGGCTGGTGTCGAGCAGGCGCCGCGAGAGCTGCGCGCCGATCGAATACATGATCTGCGTGGCGTCGCCGGACAACGAGCCTTCGAACAGCTGGTAGAGGCGCTCGTAGCTGATCTCCGCGAGTTCGGTCTGCGTGCGCGTGCGCAGGATCACCTCGCGTACGTCGGACTCGATGAACAGGCCCATCTCGCCGACGAATTCGCCCGGCCCGAAGTAGCCGAGGATCAGTTCGCGACCGTCGTCTTCCTCGGTGATGATGCTGACCGAGCCGTTGATGACGTAGTACATGGTGCCGGCCTGGTCACCCGGGCGGAACACCTCCGTGCGCGGCGGATAGCGGCGTCGATGGCAGTGCGCCAGGAAACGTTCGATCGTCGCCGGCGAAGGCATGAGTGGATGCAGGGGGCGTCTATAGGTACTGAGGATGGCCACAGGGCTTGTATTCATGGGCAGGGTGAACGGGGGATTCAGGGAGAGTAGGCCGTTCGACCCCCGCGGGCAAACCGGTTGCGCCCGGATACACGGCCACAACCCGCCTGCGGGTCGCCCCCCGGGGCGCGATGCCGCATAATCGCGCACTTTCCGCCGAACCTGGATCCGATGCCGTGGTCAAGCCGCTCCCCCGCCTGAAGCTCCAGGGGTTCAACAACCTCACCAAGGCGCTTTCCTTCAACATCTACGACGTCTGCTACGCGGTGTCCGAAGAAGAGCGGCAGCGCTACATCGAGTACATCGACGAGGAATACAACGCCGACAGGCTCACCCAGATCCTGACCGACGTCGCCGAGATCATCGGTGCCAACATCCTCAACATCGCGCGCCAGGACTACGATCCGCAGGGCGCGTCGGTGACGATCCTGATCTCCGAGCAGCCGGTGATCGACAAGGCGGATGCGAAGGGCGTGATCTCCGACGCCGTGGTCGCGCACCTGGACAAGAGCCACATCACCGTCCACACGTATCCCGAGACCCACCCGCAGGCGGGCATCGCGACCTTCCGCGCCGACATCGACGTCGCCACCTGCGGCGTGATCTCGCCGCTGAAGGCGCTGAACTACCTGATCGAGAGCTTCGAGTCGGACATCGTCATCACCGACTACCGCGTGCGCGGCTTCACCCGCGACATCAAGGGCAAGAAGCACTTCATCGACCACAAGATCAATTCGATCCAGGATTACCTGGCGAAGAACATCAAGACCCGCTACGAGATGTTCGACGTGAACGTCTACCAGGAAAACATCTTCCACACCAAGATGCACCTGAAGGACTTCGACCTCGACCAGTACCTGTTCGAAGAGAAGGCGCGCAACCTGTCGTTCAAGGAGCGCATGAAGATCGAGGCGCTGCTGAAGCGCGAGATCGAAGAGCTGTTCCACGGCCGCAACCTGGTGGAGTGACCGCGGCGCCGGGTCATCCGGCGTTCGGCGCGCACGTGCCAGGATCCAGCCACGATTGAACACTGCGGGACGACCCGCGCGCGGGACCGGGTCCCGCGGATGACAGACCGACGGCGGTCCGGAGCGAAGGCTCCGGGCCGCTTCTTTTTTTGACTGACCAAGGAAACGCCGCCATGGCCTGGATCTACCTGCTGCTCGCCGGCTGTTCGAAATCGGCTTCGCGATCGGACTCAAATACACCGAAGGCTTCACCCGGCTCTGGCCGAGCGTGTGGACGGTGACCACCGCGGCGATCAGCCTGTGGCTGTTGACGCAGGCGCTGAAGGTCATCCCGGTGGGCACGGCGTACGCGATCTGGACCGGAATCGGTGCGATCGGCGTGGCCACCATCGGCATCCTGGTGTTCTCGGACAGCGCCTCGCCGGCGCGGCTGGCGTGCATCGCGCTGATCGTGGCCGGCGTGGTGGGCCTGAAGCTGGTCTCGGGCTGAAACGCCCGGCGCCGGCCCGCGCCGGCGCGCCGTGGCTCAGATGCGGTACGCGACGGTCTTCA
This sequence comes from Luteimonas sp. MC1828, assembly GCF_016461615.1. Lineage (NCBI taxonomy): Bacteria > Pseudomonadati > Pseudomonadota > Gammaproteobacteria > Lysobacterales > Lysobacteraceae > Luteimonas > Luteimonas sp. MC1828. The sequence goes on along the minus strand of NZ_JAEMNY010000001.1, from coordinate 1,700,432 downwards.
TGAGCTTCGAGGCCACCGCCATCAGCGCGGGTATGGGCTGCGGCAGCACGCGTGCGCCGGCGGCTTCGGCGTTGTCGGCGTGGCGCGCCTCGTCGGCCTTCATCACTTCGAGGATCGCGCGGCTGCGCAGGTCGGCCCCGGGCAGGGTGCGCAGGTGTTCCTCGAGATGCGCCTCGACCTGGCGCTCGGTCTCGACCACGAAGCCGAGGTTCCAGCCGTCGCCGCGCAGCCCGGCCAGCAGGCCGATCGCGTAGCTGCCGGCATACCAGAGCGGGTTGAACAGGCTGGGCCGGCTGTCCAGCTCGCGCAGGCGGTCGTCGCACCACGCCAGGTGGTCGGTCTCCTCCTGCGCCGCCTCGAGCAGGTGCGCGCGGGTGGCGGGGTCGCGCGCGACCGTCGCCTGGCCGACATACAGCGCCTGCGCGCAGACCTCGCCGACGTGGTTGATGCGCATCAGCCCCGCGGCATGGCGGCGCTCGGGCTCGTCCAGCACGACTTCGGCGTGGTCCGCGCCGGGATTGGGGCGCTCGGCACGGGGCCGTCCGGCGACTGTTTCCAGTGCGTTCTGGGCATCCGCCAGCAGGCGGTCAAGCGGGGAGAGGGTGCGCGTGGTCATGCGGACATTGTGCGCCCGGCGATTCGCGCCGGCCAACCGGGCAGACGCCGCCTGCCCACCCCAGGCTTGCGGCGAGCCCGGGCGGCCGGTACAATTCCGCCTCTTGCGTTCCTGGAACGTGAAAACGCGTGGCGAAGTTCCCGGCCGAGGCCTCGGAACCAACCCGACCAGTCACCCCTGAGAGTTCCCGATGAAAACCTTTATTGCCAAGAACGAGACCGTCCAGCGCGACTGGTTCATCGTCGATGCCACCGGCAAGACCCTTGGTCGCCTGAGCACCGAAATCGCGCGCCGCCTGCGTGGCAAGCACAAGCCCGTCTACACCACCCACGTCGACACCGGCGACTACATCATCGTGGTCAACGCCGAGAAGATCCACGTGACCGGCAACAAGCTGGCCGACAAGATGTACTACCGCTTCACCGGTTACATCGGCAACCTCAAGTCCGAGTCCCTGGCGCAGGCGCTGCAGCGCCACCCGGAGCGCGTGATCGAGCATTCGGTCAAGGGCATGCTGCCGAAGAACACCCTCGGCCGTGCGATGTACAAGAAGCTCAAGGTCTACAAGGGTGCCGAACATCCGCACGCCGCCCAGCAGCCGCAAGTCCTGGATATCTAAGTCATGGCAATCACCCAGAATTACGGCACCGGCCGTCGCAAGTCCTCCACCGCCCGCGTGTTCCTGCGCCGCGGTACCGGCACCATCACCGTCAATGAGCGTCCGCTCGACGAGTTCTTCGGCCGCGAGACCGCGCGCATGATCGTGCGCCAGCCGCTCGAGCTGACCAAGAACACCGAGAGCTTCGACATCTACGTGACCACGCACGGCGGCGGCACCACCGGCCAGGCCGGCGCCATCCGCCTGGGCATCGCCCGCGCGCTGGTCGAGTACGACGAGACGCTGAAGAGCGAGCTGCGCAAGGCGGGCTTCATGACCCGTGACGCACGCGAAGTCGAGCGCAAGAAGGTCGGCCTGCACAAGGCACGTCGCGCCACCCAGTTCTCGAAGCGCTGATCGAGGTATTCAGGATCGCCTCGCGCGATCCTGCGTTACAATTTGCTCCATAGCCCCGTCGCCAAGCGGTAAGGCACCTGACTCTGACTCAGGCATTCGGAGGTTCGAATCCTTCCGGGGCTGCCACATCCAAGCTAGGCCCGAAGCCCGCCACGTGCGGGCTTCGTCCTTTCCGCCTGCCGGAGCCCGCACATGGCCATGACCTTTCCCCCGCCATATACCGCCGAGGACGGCGTGCTGGCCGCGCTGCGCGATGACGGGTATGCGGTGCTTTCGCCGGCAATGGTCGCAGCGATGGCCGGCATGGTGCCGGCGGACATCGCCGGCCTGCAGATCGGCTGGGACGACCTGCCGCTCGACGGCTATCTGCGCGATGGCGGCAGCTACCGCCGGCGCCGGCATTCCTGCTTCACCGTCGGCGGCGAGGGGGCGCAGCTTGCCCCGCATCGCGCGCACTGGCAGTCGCTCGACTACAACGCACTGCACGGCGGCATGGAGCGCATGTACCAGCCGCTGTCTCCGATCCTGACCGGGTTGCCCGCCTGGTCGCGACTGCTCGAGTCGCTCGGCGCGCTGTTCTCGCAGGTCCGCGCCGCGCGTCCCTGGTATGTCGAGGCGCACCAGTTCCGCATCGACACCAGTGACGGCATCGGCCGGCCGACGCCGGAAGGCGCGCATCGCGACGGCGTGGACTTCGTCGCCGTGTTCGTGGTCGAGCGCCACGGCATCAAGGGCGGCGAGACCCGCGTCTTCGATGCGGCCGGCCCCGACGGCCACCGCTTCACGCTCGAGGATCCGTGGTCGCTGCTGCTGCTCGACGACACCCGCGTGATCCACGAATCCACCCCGATCCAGCCGCTCGCCGCCGATGCCGTCGGCCACCGCGACACCCTCGTCCTGACCTACCGGTCCGGTGCGTTCCAGGGTGAGGATTGAGGGCGCTGCCCACACGCCACCCACGGCCCCGCTACAATCGACCGATTGCGACTTCGCGGAGCAGTGATGAAGCTGGGTTCTTTGAAAGAGGGCGGCCGCGACGGCACGCTGGTGGTGGTGTCGCGTGACCTCGCGCGCGCCGTGCGCGCGACCGGGATCGCCCCGACCCTGCAGCAGGCGCTCGAGGACTGGTCCAACATCGCACCGCGCCTGGTGGCGCTGTCCGACGCGCTGAATGCCGGCACCGCCGACGGCGGCTTCGACCTGGAGCCCGCGCATCTGGCGGCGCCGCTGCCGCGCGCCTACGAGTTCCTCGATGGCAGCGCCTACCTCCCGCACGTGGCGCGCGTGCGACGCGCCCGCGGCGCCGAGGTGCCGGAGAGCTTCTACACCGATCCGCTGATGTACCAGGCGACCAGCGCCGGTTTCCTCGGCCCGCGCGACCCGGTGCGTGTGACCAGCGAGGAACACGGCATCGACCTCGAGGCCGAGATCGTGGTGATCACCGACGACGTGCCGATGGCGGTCACGCCCGAGCAGGCCGCCGGCCATATCCAGCTGATCGGACTGGTCAACGACGTCAGCCTGCGAAACCTGATCCCGGGCGAGCTGGCCAAGGGGTTCGGCTTCCTGCAGTCCAAGCCGCGCTCGGCGCTGTCGCCGGTGTTCGTGACGCCCGACGAGCTGGGTGGGGCCTGGGTCGACAACAAGCTGCACCGGCCGCTGGTCACCCACGTCAACGGCGAATGGTTCGGCGCGCCGGAGGCCGGCGTCGACATGCAGTTCGATTTCGCGCAGCTGGTGGCGCACGCGGCGAAGACGCGGCCGCTGTCGGCCGGCACCATCGTCGGCTCCGGCACCATCGCCAACGAGGACACCGCGCTGGGCGCATCGTGCTTTGCCGAGAAGCGGACTGTAGAGGCGCTGGAGCACGGCAAGCCGGTCACGCCGTTCATGAGCTTTGGCGACAGCGTGCGCATCGAGATGTTCGATGCCGCGGGTGCGACGATCTTCGGTGCCATCGAGCAGCGGATCGAGCGCCAGGCCGCTCCCTGACGGCGTCAGCGGCGCGCGGGCCCCGCGCAGGCGGGATGGGTTTGGCGGATAGGGGGAGTGGCCAGGTGGCGACCGTTAAAGAATCCTTGTGCCTGCATTCGTACTGGCGCTCCAGCGCCGCATACCGCGTGCGCATCGGCCTCAACCTCAAGGGGCTGGCCTACGACATCGCCCCGGTGCACCTGGTGCGCGACGGCGGCGAACAGCACAGGCCGGACTTCGCGGCGATGAACCCGCAGGAGCTGGTGCCGGTGCTGCAGCACGGCCAGCGCATGCTGCGGCAGTCGCTGGCGATCCTCGAGTACCTGGACGAGATGTGGCCCACCCCGCCATTGCTGCCGGCCACCGCGCGCGATCGTGTCCGCGTGCGCGGGCTGGCGCAGCTGGTGGCGTGCGACATCCATCCGCTCAACAACCTGCGCGTGCTGCAATACCTCGAGCGCGACTGGGGCGTGCCGGGCGCGGAGCGCGATGTCTGGGTCAAGCACTGGATCGTGGAAGGCTTCCGCGCGCTGGAAGCTCTGCTGGCTGGAAATCCATCGACCGGCGAGTACTGCGACGGCCACGCGCCCGGCCTCGCGGACTGCTGCCTGGTGCCGCAGGTCTACAACGCGCGGCGGTTCGGCGTCGACATGGCGCCGTTCCCGATCATCGCGCGCATCGAGCGCGAATGCCTGCAGCTGCCGGCGTTCGAAGCCGCGCGCCCCGAGCGCCAGCCCGACGCGCCGGAAATGGCCTGACGCCTCAGTGCGAGGCGTGGCCGGTGTCGAAGACGTCGGCGTAGGGATCGTGTTCGTCGCCGCCTTCGGACAGGCGGAACTTCAGGTCCAGGCCGTCGCGGGAATCCGCCGCCCGCAGCGCGGTCTCGCGCTCGATGCGGCCTTCCTTGAACAGCCGGAACAGGCACTGGTCGAACGACTCCATGCCTTCCTCCAGCGATTCCTCCATCGCCTGCTTGATCTCGTGAACCTGGCCGCGGCGCAGCAGGTCGCGGATCATCGGCGTGTTGATCAGCACTTCGGTCGCCGGCATGCGGCGGCCATCGGTGCCCACGACAAGGCGCTGCGACACCACCGAGCGCAGGTTCAGCGCCAGGTTCATCAGCACGTTCTTGTGCGCCGCCTCGGGGAAGAAGTTGAGGATGCGTTCGATGGTCTGGTCGGCGTTGTTCGAGTGCAGGGTCGCCAGGCAGATGTGGCCGGTTTCGGCGAATGCGATCGCGGCCTCCATGGTGGTGGCGTCGAGGATCTCGCCGATCAGGATCACGTCCGGCGCTTCGCGCATCGCGTTCTTCAGCGCGTTGTGGAAGGCGTGGGTGTCGATGCCGACCTCGCGCTGGTTGACGATCGACTTCTTGTGCCGGTGCAGGTATTCGATGGGATCCTCGATGGTGAGGATGTGCCCGGACGTGGTGCTGTTGCGGTAGTCGATCATCGACGCGAGCGTGGTCGACTTGCCGGAGCCGGTGGAGCCGACGATGAGCACCAGGCCGCGCGGGGCCATAATGATCTCCTTCAGCACGGACGGGAGCTGCAGCTCCTCGATCGACGGAATGGTGCTGCGGATCGAGCGGATCACCATGCCGACTTCGCCGCGCTGCTTGAACACGTTGACGCGGAAGCGCCCCGAGTCCGCCAGCGACAGCGCCATGTTGAGCTCCAGCTCGCGCTCGAACTGCGGCACCTGGCCTTCGTCCATCAGCGAGTAGGCGATCTTCTTGACCATGCCGGGAGGCAGGCCGGTGTTGCCGAGCGGGTAAAGCCTGCCTTCGACCTTGATGTACACCGGCGCGCCGGTGGTCAGGAACATGTCGGAGGCATTCTTTTCCGTCATCAGCTTGAGGAAATAGCCGATGTCCATTGACGAAATCCCCTGTCGCGCCGCGCCGGCACATTGCGTACCGCGCGGATGCTGATAACAATGGTCGCGCGTTCCCCAATCGGCACGACCCCCTATGCCTCCAAGCTTCGCACAATTCAAGTCGGCCCTGCATGGCCTGTGTCTCGTTCCGGTGCTTGCACTCGGGGCCTGCGCGAGCCTGCCGCCGCCCACGGCCGAACTCTCCGCCGCGCAGCAGGCGGTTTCGCGCGCCGATGCTGCCGATGCCCAGCAGTACGCGCCCGAGGAACTTGAGCGTGCACGCACCGCGCTGAGCCGCGCGCAGTCGGCGATGGCGATCGGCAAGGAGCGTGACGCGCGCGTGCTGGCCCAGCTCGCGGCAGCTTCGGCCGACCTCGCCAACGCCCGCAGCCAGCAGGCACAGACCGCATCCGCGCTCGCCCAGCGTCGCAGCGAGGTGGCCGGCCTGCGCCAGCGGCTCGGCGTGGAGGGCACGCCATGACGCGCCTCCTCGCCAGTGCGGCGATCGCAGTCGCGCTACTGGCCGCGCCGGCCTTGGCGCAGGCCCAGGCGCGCGGGCAGGTGCCGGCCAAGTCGCAAGCCGCCAGCGACCTGGCGCGCCTGGAGTCGCGGCTGCATGCAATCGAAATCGATCCCGCCCGCAACACGCTGGCCTCGTACGAGCGCCTGCAGGCCCGCCAGGCGCTGGATGCGCTGGCTGCCGCTAGGAGCGGCCAGGCGCGCACCGATGCCCACCAGGTGGCTGAATGGCGGGTCGAAACTGCCGAGATCGCGGCAGCCAACGCCGTCGACCGTCGCGAGCTCGACCGCCTCGAGCGCGAGCGCAGCGAACTTCTGGTGGAAGCCAGCCGCCAGGATGCCGCCCGCGCGCGTGCAGAGGCCGAGCGACTGCGCATCCAGGCCCAGGTGCAGGCCGAGGAGGCCGAGCGCCTGCGCCTGGCGGCCGAGGAGGAATCCAGCGCCCGCCAGCAGGTCGAAGGCGTGCTGGATGACGTGGCCGGCGCGCAGGCCGCCAAACTGCGCGCCGCGCGCCAGCGCGAGGCCGAGCTCAAGCGCCAGGAAGCCGAGCTCATGCGGGACGTGCCGGGACCTGCCAGGCGCCCGCACTGAGGGCCGGCAGGGGCCTGAAGCCGGGTTCCGCCGGCGCCTGTCCGGCGCCTGTCCGCGCCTCCCGGCGGACCCTTGCCCCTCCCGATCCGGAGGAGTAGGGTCGAACATGCAGGCGGCGACCACCTACGGTGAGGCCGCCTCGCGGAGCGGAAGGGTGACGTGACGGAATCGTGCGACTCCAACGGGAATGTCGCCGCGGGCAAGGCCCCGCGGACGTTCCCGAGGGGGCGTCCGGAGCGCGCCGGTCCAGCTTCAAACGACACGCCTCGGGCCGCAAGGTCCGGGGCGTTTTTGCATGTCCGCGCGGAGGGTCGCGCGGGTCACAGCTGAAAGGAGGTTTCCATGTTCGAAGGTCAACCGCAGGCGGAAATGGACGAGCTGTTCAAGTCCAACCCGGAGTTCCGCCAGCTCTACCACCGGCACAAGGAACTCGACAAGAAAGTGCTCGATGCGGAACTCGGCGTGCTGCCGATCGACGACACCAGGCTGTCACAGATGAAGCGCGAGAAACTCGTCGCCAAGGACCGCCTGGCGCAGATGTTCAATACCCTGACCCACTGATCCCGCTCCCCCACGCAGCGTAAAGGCCACCGTGTGCGGTGGCGGCCACCCTCGTCGGTCGTCGCCGCACACGTGCCACATGCCGGGGCCGCGCAACGGATGGCGACGCGCGATGCGATAATCGCCGCCCCGTTGCACGACAGGCTGCCAGGCATGCCCATCCACGATTCCGTCCTCGGACTCATCGCCGATACCCCCATCGTCAAGGCGCAACGCCTGGATGCGGGTTGTTGCGAGCTGTATTTCAAGCTCGAGAGCCAGAACCCCGGCGGTTCGATCAAGGACCGCATCGGCATGAGCATGATCGAGGCCGCCGAGGCGCGTGGCGACATCAAGCCCGGCGACACCCTGGTGGAAGGCACGGCCGGCAACACCGGCATCGGCCTGGCACTGGTGGCGCAGCAGAAGGGCTACAAGCTGGTGCTGGTGGTCCCCGACAAGATGAGCCGGGAAAAGATCTTCAACCTCAAGGCGATGGGTGCCGAGGTCGTGCTGACACGATCGGACGTCGCCAAGGGCCATCCGGACTACTACCAGGACCTGGCCGAGCGGCTCGCCGCGGAGACGCCAGGCGCGTATTTCATCAACCAGTTCGGCAACCCCGACAACCCGGCCGCGCACGAACACGGCACCGGACCGGAGATCCTGCGCCAGATGGCCGAGGTCGGCGGGCTCGACGCGATCGTGTTCGGCTGCGGCAGCTCCGGCACGATGAGCGGCCTGTCGCGCTGCTTCGCCACGCAGGCGCCGGACGTGGAGATGGTGCTGGCCGATCCGGTCGGCTCGATCCTTGCCGAGTACATCAACGAAGGCACGCTCAGCGACAAGTCCGCCAGCTGGATGGTGGAGGGCATCGGCGAGGATTTCCTGCCGTCGATCTCCGACTTCTCGCGGGTGAAGAAGGCCTACGCGATCACCGACAAGGAAAGCTTCCTGACCGCGCGCGAGCTGCTGGCCAAGGAAGGCATCCTCGGCGGCTCCTCCACCGGCACGCTGCTGGCCGCCGCGCTGAAGTACTGCCGCGAGCAGACCACGCCGAAGAAGGTGCTGGTGTTCGTGTGCGACACCGGCAACAAGTACCTGTCGAAGATGTACAACGACTACTGGATGCTCGACAACGGCTTCATCGAGCGCGAGCAGCATGGCGACCTGCGCGACCTGATCCTGCGCCCGTTCTCGCAGCGCGACACGGTGGTGGTGGGGCGCAACGACCTGCTGGTCACCGCCTACCAGCGCATGAAGCTGTACGAGATCTCGCAGCTGCCGGTAATGGATGGTGACGAGCTGGTCGGCATCCTCGACGAGTCCGACGTGCTGCTGCACGTCTACGGCGACGAGGCGCGGTTCCGCGACCCGGTGTCGACCGCCATGGCCAGCAAGCTGGAGGTACTGGACGTCAAATCGCCCATCGAGTCGCTGCTGCCGGTGTTCGACCGCGGCCAGGTGGCGATCGTGATGGACGGCGGACGCTTCCTGGGCCTGATCACCCGGATCGACTTGCTGAACTGGCTCCGTCGCCGCGTCAACTGAGCCGCGCTGGCGGGCGGGGCGGCCCTGCCCCGATGCTACAATCCGCAGTCTTTTCAAGCGGATGTGAAGGCATGCACGACGACCAGGGTCACGGCGGCGCGGACGCCTCCGGTTGGGGCCACGGCACCCGGGCGATCCACGCCGGGCAGTCGCCGGATCCCTCCACCGGCGCGGTCATGACGCCGATCTACGCGACCTCCACCTACGCGCAGTCCAGCCCGGGCGTGCACCAGGGCTTCGAGTATTCGCGTACCCACAATCCCACGCGCTTCGCCTACGAGCGCTGCGTGGCCGGGCTTGAGGGCGGCAGTCGCGGTTTCGCGTTCGCCTCCGGCCTCGCCGCCAGCGCAACGGTGCTGGAGCTGCTCGACAGCGGCGCGCACGTCATCGCCATGGACGACCTCTACGGCGGCAGCTACCGGCTGTTCGAGCGCGTGCGCCGGCGCACCGCGGCGCTGGATTTCAGCTTCGTCGACCTGACCGATCCCGCCGCGTTCGAGGCCGCGATCACCCCGCTGACGCGGATGGTCTGGGTGGAGACCCCGACCAACCCGATGCTCAAGGTCGTCGACCTCAAGGCGATCTCGGCGATCGCCCGCAAGCACGGCCTGCTGATGGTGGTCGACAGCACCTTCGCCTCGCCGATCCTGCAGCGCCCGCTGGAGCACGGCGCCGACCTGGTGCTGCACTCGGCCACCAAGTACCTCAATGGCCACTCCGACATGGTCGGCGGCATGGTGGTGGTGGGCGAAAACGCCGAGCTCGCCGAGCAGCTGGCGTTCCTGCAGAACTCGGTGGGCGCGGTGCAGGGGCCGTTCGACAGCTTCCTCGCGCTGCGCGGACTGAAGACCCTGCACCTGCGCATGCGCGCCCACTGCGACAACGCGCTGGCGCTGGCGAAACAGCTCGAGACCCATCCCGCGATCGAACAGGTGATCTACCCGGGCCTGCCGTCGCATCCGCACCACGCGCTCGCCGCGCGCCAGATGGATGGCTTCGGCGGCATCGTGTCGGTGGTGGTGAAGGGCGGCCTCGCCGGTGCCACCCGCTTCTGCGAGTGTTTGAAGATTTTCACCCTGGCCGAGTCGCTCGGCGGCGTGGAGAGCCTGGTCAACCACCCGGCGGTGATGACGCATGCGTCGATCCCGGTGGAGCGCCGCGCGGTGCTCGGCATCAGCGACGCGCTGGTGCGGCTGAGCGTCGGGGTGGAGGACGTGGCCGACCTGCTGGCTGACATCGAGGCGGCGCTGGATACCGTCGTTCCATGATGCAGCCTCCGGGCGCGGCATCCGGCTACGGGTTGGGCGTGCCTTCGGCGCTGGCCTTTGCCGTGGCTGGAGTACTCCCGGAGGGAGAAGCCGCGCCGCGCCTGGGGCATCGGCGCGCGGGCGAGGGCTACGAACAGGCCCGCCGCGTGACGGGCGAGGTGGTGGCGGTCGACCAGGGCCTCACCCTGCGCTTCGCGCTGCCCGCCGTGCCTGTCGATTTCATCCTGATCGAGCCTGCCGCCGTCCCGGGGCGCTACTGCATTCCGCGCATGGTTTACGCGGGCCGGGAGGTCGACGACCTTGGCCGTCGCGTGATCGCCGCACATGCCTGCCTCGGCGAAGCGCCGGCCGGGGGCGGCATCCGCTTCACGAGCATGGAAGGTCGTCCCGCGGTGGAATTGGACGTGCGCGGCCTGGCAGGCGACACGTCCGGGCGCCACGTTGAGCTGGTGCTGTGTCGCGACGCCGATGGCGTTGTCGCGGCGGATGCGCTGGCGCAGGTCCATGCGTCCATCGCCCGCGAGCGGGACGCCACTCGGGCGGATTTCGCGCGGGTGACGCGCACGCTTGCCACGGTGTCCGCACGCATGGAAGGCATTTCGGCGGCCATCGGCACGCCTGTTGACGGGGCGGCCGCCCCGAACCTGGCCGAGCGCGTCGAAGCGTTCGCCGCCGCCGACGCGGCGCGCGATGCGCGGGTCGCCGCCATGGAGCTGCAGCTCGCCCTGCTGGTCGACGCGTTGGCGCGATCGGAACAGTCTCTGGCCGCGCTCGCGCCCGCCATCGAGCGCGCCACCGCGGTCCAGGCGGCGACTGGAACCGCCGCCGCAACCGGCCGCGAGGCAGCCGCGCGTGATCATGAGGGCCTTCGCCAGCTGCTCGTGGCGCTGCAGGGCCAGGTGGAACGCGTGACCCATTCGGTCGAGAACGTGTTCTGGCGTCGCTGGTTGCGTCGCCTGCGCGGAGGCGGCCAGTGAGGGACGTGGCGCCGGACATGCAGGCGGGGTGCGCGGTACCACTCGCCTATGCGCCGCTCAACCAGCTTCAGGCGCTGGAGGACGGCGCCTGGCTGGCCATGGGCGACGACCCGTATTTCATCGTGCAGCTGCCCCCCGGTGCTCGCGAGGGCGGCACCTTGCGCATCAGCGTCGAGCTGGTCGGTGAGCACCTGCAGCGCCCCTGCATCTACCTGGATTCCGGCAATGGCTGGACCGAGTCCGGACGGGTCGAGCTCCTGCCCGACGGCCCCGGGCACTGGACCGCGGTCGCATCCGTCGAGGCACTGGCAGGCCCGGCACGCTTCGACCCCAGCGAGTGCGCCGGCCGCTTCCGCCTTGGCGCAGTCGCGCTTGAGCGTATCGACCCGGCCGATCTGCTGCTGGAGCTGCTCGCGCGCGACGCGGCGACACACCCCGACTCGGCTGCCGCCGTGCTCGCGCATGCCATGGCGCTGGCGGATGAGGCCGGCCACCGGCACGCCTGCGAATGGTTGCTCGCCGCTGGCCCCGATCGCCTGCGCGAGCCGCCGGGGTCCTATGCCGCGTGGGTCCGCCTGCACGATTCGCCTGGTTCGGCCGAGCTGGATGCCCTGCGCTCGGCCGTGCGCACGATGCCGGCGCGGCCCCTGCTGTCCCTGCTGCTTCCGCTGTCGGGTGAGCGCCACGACCTCGTGCGGGCCTCGATCGCATCACTTCTCGGGCAGTGTTACCCGGACTGGGAGCTCCTGCTGGTCTGCGACGAACAGGCGCTGTCGGCCCCGATGCGCGACACCGTCGCAGCGGCGGTCGCAGCCAGCAGCCGTGTCCGCCTGATCGAGGGGCGAGCGGACGATGTCGCGGCCTGGAACCTGGCGCTCGCGTCCGCCGCGGGCGCCTGGATCGGCGTGATCGAAGGCGCACCCGTATTCGCTCCGCACGCACTGCTGGCGCTTGCGCATGCGGTGGCAAGCGATCCAGCGGCCGGCATCGTGTATTCCGACTGCGACCGGATCGACGCCGCGGGGCGCCGCCACTCGCCGAGCCTCCGCCCCGACTGGAACCCGGACCTCTTCCTGGCGCGTGACTACCTTGGCAGTGCGTTGCTCCTCGATGCCAGCCTGGGACGCGCCGCCGGTGGCTTCCGCGCCGACCATGCCCCCGCCATCCTTGCCGACCTGGCGCTGCGTTGCCTCGGCCATGCCGATGCCACGCCGGTCCACGTGCCGATGGTGCTGTCGCACTGGCCCGACGTCGCGGGCGCCGAACCGGCCGCCCATGCCGAGGCGCGCCGCAACGCGCTGCGCGAGCACCTCGGCGACCGCGTGCTTGCGGTTGAGCCGGCAGGTGACGGTGCGCGCCTGCGCTGGCCGCTGCCCGCGCAACCGCCCCGCGTCAGCATCGTCATCCCCACGCGCGACCGCGTGGACCTGCTGCGCCTCTGCGTCGAAAGCATCCTGTCGCTGACGACCTACCCGGATTTTGAGCTGCTGGTGGTCGACAACGGCTCCAGCGACGCCGAAGCGCTCGAGTACCTCGCATCGCTGGAATCGCGGCCGCGGGTGCGGGTGCTGCGCTACAGCCTGCCGTTCAACTATTCGGCGATCAACAACTTCGCCGTCGGGCAGGCCGCGGGCGAAGTCGTGGCGCTGCTCAACAACGATATCGAGGTGATCTCGCCGCACTGGCTCGACGAGATGGTCGCGCACGCGCTGCGCCCCGGCATCGGTGCGGTCGGCGCGATGCTGTACTACCCGGACGACACCATCCAGCACGCCGGCGTGGTGGTGGGTCTGGGCGGCGTTGCCGGCCACGTCTATTCCCGGCAGCCGCGCGGCAGCAGGGGCGAGGAAGGCCGTGCCGCACTCGTCCAGGACATGACCGCGGTGACGGCCGCCTGCCTGGTGGTGACCAGGTCCGCGTGGGAAGCGGTCGGCGGCCTGGACGAATCGCTGGTGGTGGCGTTCAACGACATCGATTTCTGCCTGCGCCTGCACCGCGCCGGCCTCCGCAACCTGTGGACGCCGCATGCCGAGCTCTACCACCACGAGTCCGCGAGCCGCGGCAGCGAGGACACGGAAGAGAAGCTGCGCAGGTTCCACTCCGAGGTCGCGTTCATGATCGAGCGCTGGAACGGATTGCTCGACAACGACGCGGCCTACAACCCCAACCTCTCGCTCGGCCACGGGGCGGCGAACGAACTCGCGTTCCCGCCGCGCCGCGGACTGCGGCATTGGCTCGGGCACGTGCTCGCGGCCCGGCCGGCGGCGACCGCCATTGAACGATCCTGGACAACCCGATGATGGAACCTGACGACGCTCGCGGATCCGCGGGCGCGATTGTGGCGCTGCAGCTGCATCCGACCAACCACCTGCGCACTTGCGCGGACGACGGCACCTGGGAAGCGGTCGGCAACGACCCCGCCTTCCACTGCGCGCTGCCTGCCGGAGGGCTTGCACCTGGCTGGTACGAAGTGGACATGGCGCTGGAGCTGCTGCAGGGCCCGCAGTTGTGGAGCTATTTCTATCCCGATTACGGTGATCCGGAGCTTGAACGCCACAAGGTGTTCGTGCCACTGAGTGAAGTCGGTGGCGGCCGGCAACGCGCGATTGTCCTCTTCACCAACCATGTCCAGCGCCTGCGCTTCGATCCTGCGGTAGCGGTGTGCAAGTTCCGCCTGGGCGGCCTGCGGCTGCGCCGGATGGGGCGGCGCGAAGCCGCGGGCGCGATGCTGCGCGACGTGCTCGGCAGCCTGGCACCCGGCGTCGGCGAGAAGCTGCGGCGCGTGGCCAGCCTGGCGCGGCAGTTGCTGACCGGTGGTGCATCGGCGTTCGCAGCGCGCCTGTACTCGCTGTATTCGCGCGCCCCGGAAGGCAGCGCCAATGTCGGCTACCAGACGTGGATCGATCTCTACGATCCGTGCTCGCCCGAGGTGCTCGACGCGGCCGGCCGCGAGGCCGCGGCGCTCGCGGTACAACCGCTGTTCTCGATCATCGTGCCGGTCTACGACACGCACGAGCGCTGGCTGCGCAAGTGCGTGGCCAGCGTCCGCCGGCAGGTGTACGGAAACTGGGAGCTGTGCCTGTCCGACGATGCCTCGCCTTCGCCGCATGTGCGCAGGCTGCTGGACGAACTGTCGGCGCAGGACCCGCGCATCAAGGTGGTCCACCGCGAGCAGAACGGGCATATTTCCGCCGCTTCCAACAGCGCCATCGAAGAGGCCTCGGGCGACTGGCTGGTGCTCCTGGACCATGACGACGAACTGCATCCGGTGGCACTCGCCGAAGTCGCCGGCGCGATCAACCGCTTCCCGCACTGGAAGCTGATCTTCAGCGACGAGGACAAGATCGACGAGAACGGCCGCCGCTTCGATCCGTACATGAAGTCGGACTGGAACTACGACCTGTTCCTGTCGCACAACTGCATCAGCCATCTCGGCGCATACGATGCAGCCCTGGTGCGCGAAGTGGGCGGTTTCCGTGTCGGCATCGAGGGTAGCCAGGACTGGGACCTGGCGCTGCGCTGCATCGAGCGCCTCCGCTCCGACCAGGTGGGCCATATCCCCAAGGTGCTGTACCACTGGCGGGCGATCAAGGGCTCCACGGCGCTCGCGCCGCAGGAGAAGGGCTATGCGCACCACGCCGGGCTGCGCGCGATCGCCGAGCACCTGGAGCGCACCTCGTCCTCGGGTCGCGTGGAGGAGATCCCGGGACAACACGGCAACTACCGCGTCCGGTATGCCGTGCCCGATCCGGCGCCGCTGGTCAGCATCATCATCCCGACCCGCGACAAGGTCGAGCTGCTGAAGGCATGCATCGACTCCATCGTGGAAAAGACCACGTACCCGGCGTACGAGATCGTCGTGGTCGACAACCAGTCGTCGCAGCCCGACGCACTCGAGTACCTCGCGTCGCTCGGCTCCGAGCCGCGGGTGCGGGTCATCGCGTATGACGAGCCGTTCAACTACTCGCTCATCAACAATCGTGCCGCGGCCGCGGCGCGCGGCACGGTGCTGTGCCTGTTGAACAACGACATCACCGTGATCAGCCCCGACTGGCTCGAGGAAATGGTGGGTCACGCCTGCCGACCCGGCGTCGGCGCGGTGGGCGCCATGCTGTATTACCCCAACGACACCATCCAGCACGCGGGGGTCATCGTGGGAGCGCACGGCGTGGCCGCGCATGCCTATTCGGGCCATGGCCGCGGCTACCCGGGGCACATGAGCCGGGCGCGCCTGATCCAGGAACTCAGCGCCGTCACGGCCGCGTGCATGGTGGTGACGCGCGAAGCCTTCGAGCGCGTCGGCGGGCTGGACCCGCTGCTGAACGTCGCGTTCAACGACGTCGACTTCTGCCTGCGCCTCCGCGAAGCCGGCTATCGCAATGTGTGGACGCCATATCCGGAGCTGTACCACCACGAGTCGGCGACCCGTGGCTATGAAACGTCTCCCGAGAAGATGGAGCGGTTCAACGGCGAGGTGGTCTTCATGCGCAACCGGTGGGGTGAAGCCTTGCAGTACGATCCCGCCTACAACCGCAACCTGAGCGTCAACGACGAGCTGTACCAGCTGGCCTTCCCGCCGCGCGAGAAGTGGCCCGGCCCGCAGTTGCGGGCCCTGGACTGCTGACTTCCAACGATCTTCCAACGACCTTCCAACGACTGGAGACAACATGCACAAGATGATCCTGGTGGCACCCGCCCTGCTGGCGGCGATGCTCGTCACGGGCTGCGGCGGCGAGCGCCCGGCCGATACCACGGCAGTGGCCGAACCCGCAGCTCCGGCGCCGGCGACGGATGTCGCCCCTGCGGTCGCGGCCCCGGCCGTCGCCTACGCAATGGCGGTCGGCGCACCCGTGGCCGGCAATTGCGCGCTGGACATGGTGAACGGCACGCACGGGCCTTCGGTGACCGCGCCGGTGGGCAGCAAGGCGCTGGTCGGCGGATGGGCCGCCAGCGCGGACAACCAGGTGCCGGCGAACGCGTTGTTCGTGCTGGCAAACGGCGCCGACAGCCATGCCGTACCGCTGGTGGCCGGCGCACATCGCCCCGATGTCGCCGCCGCCCTCGGCAGCGAGGCGCTCGCGCAGGCCGGCTACAACCTGGACATCGACCTTGCTGCCGTTCCCGCGGGCAGCTATGACCTGGTGATCGTGCTGGACCAGGCGACCTCGGCGTACTGCGACCTCGGCACCCGGCTGGTGCTCGAGTGATCGAAGGCCGCAACGATGGTGCCTGAGACGGCTGCGCGCGCGGCGGGCGCGCAGCGGTTGCGGAGGCTGCTCGCGCCGTTTTCGGCGATCGGGCGCCATGCCGACCTGACCCGCGAGCTGGTGCTGCGCGACATCCTCGGGCGGTACCGCGGCGCCACGTTCGGCCTGTTCTGGTCGCTGCTCGGGCCGCTGATGATGCTGGTGATCTACACGGTCGCGTTCGGCCAGATCCTCGGCAGCCGGTGGAACCAGGCAACGAACGCCGACGCACCGTTTGGCGTGGTGCTGTTCCTCGGCATCATGGTGCACGGCTTCTTCGCCGAATGCCTTGGACGCGCGCCACGGCTGATGGTCGACAACAGCAACTACGTCAAGCGCGTGGTGTTCCCGCTGCATATCCTGCCGTGGACGGTGATGCTCGCGGCCGGCTTCACCCTGCTGGCCAACCTGGTGGTGTTCGCACTGCTGGCAAAGCTGCTGGCGGGCACGTTTTCCCCGTACATCGTGCTGGTTCCGGTGGTGATGCTGCCGCTCGCGTTGCTGGCGGTGGCGGTGGGCTGGCTGGCGTCATCGCTGGGCGTGTATCTCCGTGACCTGAGCCAGGCGATCCCGGCGATCGTGACGGCGCTGTTGTTCCTGTCATCGGCAATCGTGCCCGTGGAGGCGCTTTCCGAGCAGTACCAGCTGGTCTTCAAGCTCAACCCGCTGACGTTCTTCATCGACCAGGTGCGTGAGGTCGCGCTGTGGGGCAGGCCGCCGGACTGGATCGGGTGGGCGTGGCGCGGCGTTGCCAGCGTCGTGATCCTGTACGCCTCCTATGCCTGGTTCCGGGCCACCAGCCGTGGATTCGCCGATGTCCTCTGAACCGGTCATCCGCCTGCGTGGCGTCGGCAAAGCCTTCCCCATGTTCAACAAGCCGTACCAGCAGCTGCTGCATGTGCTGGCACCCAGGCTGCGGCCCGTCGAGGAGTTCCATGCGCTGAGGGACGTCAGCCTGGACATCCGCCGCGGCGAGAGCATCGGCGTGATCGGGCGCAACGGCTCCGGGAAATCCACGCTGCTGCAGATCATTGCCGGCATCCTGCAACCCACGACCGGCGAGCTGATGGTCTCGGCGCGCATCGCGGCCTTGCTCGAGCTGGGTGCGGGCTTCAACCCCGAATTCACCGGGCGCGAGAACGTGCGCATGAACGCGTCGCTTCTCGGCCTGAGCCAGCGCCAGATCGACGAACGCATGGGCGGCATCCTCGCGTTCGCCGAGATCGGCAGCCACGTCGACCAGCAGGTCAAGACGTATTCCAGCGGCATGTTCATGCGCCTGGCGTTCGCGGTCGCCGTGCATACCGACCCGGACGTCCTGATCGTGGACGAGGCGCTGTCGGTCGGCGACATCTACTTCCAGCGCAAGTGCTTCAAGCGCATCGAGCAGATGCGCCAGGACGGCTGCACGCTGCTGTTCGTCACGCACGCGATCGATTCGGTGCTGCAGCTGTGTGACCGCGGCATCGTCCTCGATGGCGGGCGCGTGGTGTTCGACGGCGACGCGCAACCGGCGGTGAAGCAGTACCTCAAGGTGGTGTTCGGCGAGCTGCAGCAGGAACCGGAACCCGTCGACGCGCCACCCGGGCCCGCCGGTGCGGACGCCGAAGCCGATGCCGAAGCCGAAGCCGCGCAGGACCGCAACGAGATCGCGGAATTCATGGCCGGCGGCGCGCGCGAGCTGATGGCCACGCGGCCCGGCTACAACCGCGACGAGACGCGGCTCGGCGACGGACGTGCGCGCACCGTTGATTGCATGGTGGTCGGCGATCACGGCAACGGGCCACTGGTGCCCGCGCGCTCGCCGTTCCGGCTGCTCGTCCGCTATCACGCGCCGCTGGCGCTCGACCGGCTGATCTTCGGCCTGCGCGTCTGCACCGTCACCGGCGCGGTGGTGTACAGCTCGAACACCCTGGTGTCGAAGGGCGAGCTGTACCGGTGCGATGCCGGCACCACGACCGTGGCGGAGTTCGACCTGCGTTGCTCGTTGTTGCGGGGCCAGTATTTCGTGACGGTGGGCGTTTCGCAGCTCGACGAGGACGGCCATGAGATCCATGCGATCGACCGCAGGGCCGACGTGTTGATCCTGACCGTCACCGGCGAGCTGAACCACGCAGAAGGCGTGGCCGACATGGAAGCTGGATTCACGCTGGAGGCGCAGGCCGGCGCGATCCAGTCGATGGGATGACGAGATGATGACCGGGCCCATGGATCAGCTGCTGGTGTCGTCGGTGAACGGGGGCGGAGTGTTCCTGCTCGGGCCGGACGGGGTCGAGCGCTGGTCGAAGGTGGATACGACCGGCGTCGCGCTGGTGCCGACCGGCGCCGTGCTGGCCCGCCAGGCCGAAGGCCTGGCGGAGCTGCGCTGGCTGCGTGGCCGGGAAGTCGTGCGCGTGAACCTCGCGGCCGAGTCGCTGGATCTCCACGACGTCAAATGGCACGCAGGTCACCTGTATGTCGTCGCGACGCAGCACAACGTGATCCGCGAGCTGGGCCCCGACTTCGCGCTGCTGCGCCAATGGTCGTTCCCCGGTGACGAGGATTCGCAGCACATCAATTCCGTGTGCATGCACGAGGGCCGACTGCTCGCATCGCGGTTCGGCCGCTTTGCCACGCACAGGGGCTACAAGGGCGCGACGCTTGGCGCCGGTGAAGTGTTCGATGTCGAGTCGGGCGAAGTCGTGATCGACGGACTGTCGCAACCGCACTCGCTGGTGTCGCACGAAGGTCGCCTCTGGCTCTGTGATTCGGAAGCCCGCACGTTGCGGTGTTACCGCGATTTTCGCGAGGACGCCGCGTTCCTGCTCGATGGCTATGTCCGCGGGCTCGCGTTCGGCCCCGGCGGGCGGCTGCATGCCGGCCTCAGCCGCAGCCGCAACGCGGAGCCCGGTGGCATCGCGTCGGCCTGCGTGGTCGTCTTCGACGTGGACAGCATGCGCGAGCTCACGCGCGTGTCGCTGCCGGTCGACGAGGTCTACGACATCGTGGTGGTGCCACCGGCGGCCCTCGAGGACCTGCGCACGGCTGCCTTCGCCGATGCGGTTGCCGAGTACGACACGCTCGTCGACGCCCGCAACCGCGCTGCGGCGGAGGTCACCGACGCGCTCAGGGATCTGTCCACGATCCACCACGCTGCCAACCTGCGGATCGCGGAACTCGATGCCCAGGCCGCGACGACGTCCCGCGAGCTGGAGGAAGTCCGTAGGCTCCTGGTCGCGGCGGAGGCGCAGGACCGCGAAGACGCCGCCTGGGCGGGCATGCTCGAAGCCGAAGTGGAGCGCCTGTGGTCGGCGCTGGTATCGGGGACGGACGCTGCGAGTACCGGCGGCAGGGCTGCGCTCGCTCAGCGCGTTTCGCGTGCCGACCTGCCGGTGGCCGGCCTCGCGTTCCCCGTGCACGACACTCCGCTGGTGTCCATCCTGGTCACGTCCTACGGCCACTTCGAACAGACCCGCCGCTGCCTTGAGTCGATCCGCGACGCCGGCGCGGACGCACCGTTCGAAGTGATCCTCGTCGAAGACGCGTCGGGCGAGGTGGAGATGGACCGGTTCGCCCACGTCCCGGGCCTGGTCTACACGCGCAACGCCACCAACCTGGGCTTCCTGCGCTCGGTCAACGCCGCCTTGCCGCTGGTGCGCGGCAGCTTCCTGCATCTCCTCAACAACGACACCCTGGTCACCCCGGGATGGCTGGACGCACTGCTCCGGACATTCACGATCTATCACGACTGCGGGATCGCGGGCTCGATGCTGGTGTACCCCGACGGCCGCCTGCAGGAAGCGGGGACAATCGTGTGGTCCGATGCGTCGGGCTGCAATTTCGGGCGCGGCGGCGATCCATCCGGGCCACAGTTCGCCGCGGTGCGCGAGGTCGACTATGTGTCGGGCGCATCGGTGATGCTGCACACCCGGGTGTTCCGGGACATCGGTGGCTTCGACGAGCGCTACACGCCGGCCTATTACGAAGACACCGATCTCGCATTCCGCCTGCGCGAGCGCGGGCTGGTGAGCTACTTCCAGCCCGGGTCGGTCGTGGTGCACCAGGAAGGCCTGTCGCACGGAACCGATGAGGACGCTGGCGGCAAGGCGTGGCAGGCGCGCAACCGCGAGGTCTTCCGCGAGCGTTGGGCACACGAGCTGGCGCGCGCGCAGCTGCCTCCGGGCGAACATGTGTTCCTCGCGCGCAGCCGTGCACAACTGAAAAAGATGGTGTTGGTGGTGGATGACCTTCCACCGCACACCGATCGCGACGCGGGCTCGCGGGCGATGTGGCAGTTGATGCGGTTGCTCTGGATGCGTGGCCTGGACGTCAAGTTCTGGAGCCATCGCACGGAGCATGAGCAGGGCTACCTGGACTTGCTGGCGATGCATGCCATCGAAATGGTCGGCAACGGCGACGGCGGTCGCGCGTTCGATGCGTGGATGCAGGACAACGGCCGCTACCTCGACTATGTCGTGCTCAGCCGTCCGCACGTGGCCATGGAGGCGCTGGATGCCGTGCGCCGGCATTCCGCGGCAAAGGTCCTTTACTACGGCCACGATGTGCATCACCTGCGGCTGCAGGGTGCGCATGCGGTCCTCGGAACGGATGACGACGCCATCCAGGCGGACTCGTTGCAGGCGACGGAGCAGCACATCTGGAGTGCCGCCGACCTGGTTCTCTACCCGTCGCGGGACGAGACGGCACGCGTCAGCGAGTGGCAAGGGGCCAACCACGCGCCAGGGCGCGCCCGCACCGTGCCGCTGTTCGCCTATGAGCCGCCGCCGGCGTTGCCCGGAACCGCGGAGCAGGCCGTCGCGGGGCGCGACAGCGTGCTGTTCGTGGGTGGCTTCGCCCACGCACCCAACGCCGACGGCATCCTCTGGTTTGCCGACGAGGTCTGGCCGCTGGTGCACAGGCGGCTGCCTGCGCTGCGGCTGGTGGTGGTCGGCGCCGATCCCGGCGAGCCGATCCGCGCGCTTGCAGGCGACGGCGTCGATATCGCCGGAGCCGTGACCGAGGACGAACTCCTGGCCGCCTACGGCCGCGCACGGGTCGCGGTCGCCCCGTTGCGGTTCGGTGCGGGCGTCAAGGGCAAGGTGCTGGAAGCCATGCACGCCGGCGTGCCCTGCGTCACCACGCCGATCGGTGCGCAGGGCTTGAGCGACGCCGATGGCCTGGTGGTGGCCGCGCAGCCGGCCGAGATGGCCGCCGCGATCGTCCGCCTGGCCACCGACGCCGACGCATGGATGCAGGCGTCGGGCGCCGGGCAGGCGTTCATCCGCGCGAACTTCTCACCGCAGGCGGTATGGGATGCGATCGCGGAGGTTGTCGACGCCACGCCCCACGCCGACGTGGCATCGCGACTCGCCCTGATTCAGGCGCCCTGATCCGGGAGGCGCGCCGCGTCGCCCCGCAGGATCGCCATCCCGCGGTTCGCCCGATGCAGGGGACGGCGGGGGACGGAGGCGATGTCGTAGCCCAGGAACGCGAGCACGAACTGCAGGCCCAGGATGATCGGCAGGGCTGAGAGCATGACCGTGCCGGCAGGAGTCGAGACGCCCGACTGCATGGACTGCAGCCACGCGTGCGCGCCAAACACCGCGCCCCCGGTGACCAGCACGATGCCGGCCACCAGCTCCAGCGAGGCCAGCGAGAGGTCGCGCAGGAAATAGTTGTAGAAGATCCGCTTGCCGAAGTTGCGCACGTGCTTGGCCAGGAATTCGCCAAGGATCCGCGAGATGCGCAGGTTGCTGACCTCGTCGCCGTAATGCGCGTCCATCGGCACGTCGACGGCCACGGCGCGCAGGGTGTTGAGCCGGAACAGCAGGTCGGTCTCGAAGAAATACCGCTTGCTGATCCTGTCGAAAGGCAGTCGCCTGGCGACGTCGGCATGGATCGCGGTGTAGCCGTTGGTCGGATCGAAGAGGTCCCAATAGCCGGTCGACAGCTTGGCCATGAATGACAGCACTGCGTTGCCGAAGATCCGCAGCGGCGGCATGCGCGTGATGTTGGTCAGGTCGAAGAAGCGGTTGCCCTTGGTGTAGTCGGCCTCGCCGGCCGCGATGGGCGCCACGAAGTGCGCGATCAGGCGGGGATCCATCTGCCCGTCGCCGTCGATCTTGACGATGACGTCCGCGCCTGCGGCGATGGCTTCGCGGTACCCGTTGAGCACGGCCCCGCCGACACCCTGGTTGACCGCGTTGTAGTGGACGCGGACGCGGGGGTCGGTGCACTCCGCCTCCACGATCGCGCCGGACCGCTCTGGACAGGCATCGTCTACCACGATGATGATCTCGACGATCGGCGGAATGGTGGCGAGCACGTCGAGGATGTGGGCCTTGACGCGGTAGCAGGGCAGTACCACCGCGATGCGGGGCGAGGAGGCCGTCACGACGCCGCTCCGTGATAGCGCATCTGGATGTTGGACAGCGCGTCGAACGTCAACACCGGCACGCACAGCACGCAGGCGAGCAACAGCAGCCTGAGCACCGGACCCGCGCGCAGCGCGCTGAACACCAGCAGGAACGCGAGCGTGGGCAGGAAATAGCGGCCCTGCAGTCCCTGGATCACCGGCGCGTCCACTTGCGTCCAGGTCAGGAACAGCGGCACCGCCAGCAAGGCCAGCGAGCCGAGCGCGGCGCCAGCCGCGAGCATCCGGGTTGCTGCCGGGATGCGTGTGCCATCCGGATTCGTCCACAAGCTGGCGAGCAGCATCGCGCCGGCGGCGGTGTAGGTCCAGCTCGACAGCGGGATGTCCAGCCACCCGAGCCGCCCGATCATCGATTCGTACAGCGCGGACAGGCCGTCGCCGAAGAATGTGTTGTAGGCCATGTGTGCCACCACCATCGGCTGCTCCATCAGCAATGCGCGGTTCGCCTCCGGGTCCACGCCTGGCCCGTAATGCACGTTGCCTGCCGACCAGATCGTCCATGCCGTGTGCAGGACCCAGGGGATGAGCATCGCGGTCAGCGCAAGTTCGGCGAAGCGGACGCGGGCGAGGCGGCAGGCCGGATAGCAGAACAGCACGGCGACCAGGATCCACGCCGCGCCCGGCTTGGCGAAGGCCAGCAGCAAGGCCAGCGCCGGGAGGATGAAGCGCGCCCGCTCCAGCGCAAAGGTCCCGCCCGCGACGCCCGACACCACGCCGACCAGGCAGAAGCTCAGCGAAAGCATGAGCGAATCCGCGCTGATCGACGCGACCTGGCTGAGCGTCATCGGCAACAACGCGACCGCAAACAGCGCCCACTTCCCGAACGCGGCGTGGCGGATGCCGTACGCCACAAGACAGGCGCCGATGAGCAGGTTGAGGAAGCGGGACAGGTCCAGGAACGTGTCGAAGCTCGTGCCGATCCCGCACGAGGCGGCCAGCACCAGCACCGGAGCCGCATACAAATGCGGGGCGTACTGGTCGGCGGACGTGGGCAGCACCCTTGCCGCGCGGTTGCATGCCAGCGGCTGGTCGAGCTGCCTTTGCAGCTCGGTGCCGTCGAGCATGCCGGGTCGTTCGACCTGACCCCAGAGCGTCCCGTACATCGCCTCCACATCGACAATCGGCACCGGTCCGGAGTCTCCCAGCCATTCGCCACCATGGATCTTGGCGATCTTGCTGAGATGGGCCGCCTCGTCTGGCACGCCGTTGGGTGGCAGTGCCTGCAGGATCAGCCCGCCGAGCACCAGCATGAGCACCAGGCACAGCCAGTGCGCGCGGCGCGAGCACCAGGCGAAGCCTGCCGTCGCCATCCGCGCCACGCCCGGTGCGCCGTCGACGATGCGCAGCGCGGCGAGGAACGCGGCCAGTGCGGTCAGCGCGGCGAGCGCCATGGCCGCACGCCACAGGAGGGATGTGCGGGACGCGGCCTGGCCCCGCGCCTGGAGGACCACGAAGGGGTCCGGCCCCAACTGGGAAGCCTGCAGCACCAGGCACGGGCCTTCGTGCCGGACTTCCAGGTCGTTGGTCGCGGTGACGTCGTAGCGGAACTTCGCACCATCGCGGCCACGCAGTTCGCAGAGCCGCAGCGGCGCGCTGCCCGGGGCGGGGTCGATCCTCAGGTGCCTGGCGTCTCCCGAAGACAGCCGCAGCCGGATCCGCCCGTCCTGCGACGGGATTCCGACGACGTCCGATGCGCCTTCGCTGAAGTGGCCATCCGCGGAATGGAAGATCTGGAGCTTCGTCGGCGCCGAGGCATGTGCCTCGAACTTCACGGTCGAACGGGTATGCAGCCAGGTGGCGGCGAGCGCCACGGCCGCGGCAATCGCCAGCAGGCATGTCGCCGCAAGGCGCCAGCGGCGCGCGGCAAGCCGCGCCAGCAGCGATGAGGCAAGGGACGCGCTCTGCCCGGCCCGGAAAGTGCGTTCGGGGTTTGGAGAACTCGCAGGCACAGGAACCCCCTCGGTGTGCGACAACGCCGTCCCGGCGTCCAGCGCGGGTCTTGTCTCCGACCGGTCGGTGGAGCAGGACGCGGCCAGGACTGGCGGCCGCGAAGTATAGCGGGGCGGACGGACCTGTTGGCGTCGGCTATGATTCGGCGGACACGTCAGGATTGCGCCATGCCCAGCACGCACACGCCCTCCGCCGATATGGCGGAATACATCACCGCGGCGAATGTGCTGCTGATCCTCGCTACGATCCTCATGCTTTCGTTCGGGCAGGTGCTGTTCAAGACCGCGTCCGCGCACCTCGACATGTCGCAGCCGGCCACCTGGGTATCGGTACCGCTGGTTGCCGCGCTCGCCCTGTATGGAGTGGCGACGCTGTCCTGGCTGGTGGTGCTCTCCCGCGTGCCGCTGTCGTTCGCCTTCCCGTTCTACGGCCTGGCCTTCCTGCTGGTGCCGGTGATTGCCGCGATGTTCCTGCGCGAACCGTTGCGCTGGCAGACACTCGCGGGCGGTGCGGTCATCCTCTGCGGCATCGCGATCACCGCCTGGGGAGCCCGGTCATGAGTCTTTGCCCTGCCTGCGATGCGCCGCTGCGGTCCGGCCTGCCGGCGTGGCACCTCACCTGCACTGCGTGCAGCTACGAGGGGAGCTCGCTGCAGCCTCACATCCTCGAACAGGCCACGGGTGGCGACCTCGACGAGGCGTCCCGCCACGACGGGCTCGCCGCGTTGCGCCAGGCGAATTTCGCACGCCTGCTGGAGCGGCTGGCGTCCACGGTGTCGCGCAAGGACGGGGCAGTGCCGCGACTGCTCGATGTCGGCTGCGCCCACGGCTGGTTCATGGAGGCGGCATCAGGGCGATTCGACGTGGTGGGCATCGAGCCGGACAGCGCGGTGGCGGAAGCAACGCGGGCGCGCGGCCTTTCCGTGCGCGGAGGCTTCTTCCCGGACGTCCTGGAAGGCGACGAGACCTTCGACGTCATCGTGTTCAACGACGTGCTGGAGCACATCCCCGACGTCAACGCCACCTTGCGCGCCTGCCACGACCACCTGGTCCCCGGTGGCTGGGTGGTGGTGAACGCACCGTCGCGCAAGGGATTCCTCTACCGGCTCTCGAAGCTGCTCGCCCGCGTCGGCATGGCGGGATCGTTCGAGCGCATGTGGCAACTCGGCTTCCCTTCGCCGCACGTGCATTACTTCGACACCGACAGCATCGAGCGGCTTGGGCGGCGCAGCCGCTTCGAACTCGCCTCGCGCATGTCACTGCCTTCGGTGGCTGTCCGCGGCCTGTATTCGCGCATCCGTTATTCGCGCGACGTTCCGGTGGCGAAAGCGGCCGCGCTGGCGACGGCGGTCACAGTGGCGCGTCCGCTGCTCGCGGTATTGCCGCCCGATATCGAGGTCTGGTTGCTGCGCAAGGCGTGACTGTCCTAAAGGACGCTTGTCGTCCCATGGGTGCCCGCTAGACTTGCGGGATACGACCCTGGAGCAGCCAGACATGTCCCATCACGCCACGCCGGACGCCGGCACCGCATCGCCGCCCGCTGGATCGCCGTCGGGGAAGGTGTTTCCCTCCGCCGAAGCGGCCCTGCACGGACTCGTTGCCGACAACCAGACGCTCGCCGTGGGTGGGTTCGGCCTGTGCGGCATTCCCGAGGCACTGATCGCCGCGCTGCGTGATTCGGGCGCCAAGGGCCTGACCGCGATCTCCAACAATGCCGGCGTCGACGGCTTCGGCCTCGGCCAGCTGTTGGCCACGCGCCAGATCCGCAAGATGATTTCGTCCTACGTGGGCGAAAACAAGGAGTTCGAGCGCCAGTACCTGGGCGGCGAACTCGAGCTCGAGTTCAACCCGCAGGGCACGTTGGCCGAGCGCCTGCGCGCCGGTGGCGCAGGCATCCCGGCGTTCTTCACCGCTACCGGCTACGGCACCATCGTCGCCGATGGCAAGGAGACCCGCGAGTTCGGCGGCAAGCACTACGTGATGGAAACCGCGCTGGTCGCCGACGTGTCGCTGGTCAAGGCCTGGAAGGCCGACCGCGCCGGCAACCTGGTGTTCCGCAAGACCGCGCGCAACTTCAACCCCGCCTGCGCGATGGCCGGAAATGTGTGCGTGGCGGAAGTGGAGGAGCTGGTGGAGGTGGGCGAAATCGATCCCGACCAGGTGCACCTGCCCGGTATCTATGTGGACCGCATCGTGGTCAATGCCACGCCCGAGAAGCGCATCGAACAGCGCACCGTGCGCGAAGGAGGCAAGTGATGGCCTGGACCCGCGACCAGATGGCGCAGCGCGCCGCGCGCGAGCTTGCCGACGGCATGTACGTCAACCTCGGCATCGGCCTGCCCACCATGGTGGCCAACCACATCCCGGACGGCGTGGACGTGTGGCTGCAGTCCGAGAACGGCCTGCTCGGCATCGGCCCGTTCCCGACCGAGGACGAGCTCGACGCCGACCTCATCAACGCCGGCAAGCAGACCGTCACCGCGCGCGCCGGCGCCAGCTACTTCGGCAGCCATGACTCCTTCGCGATGATCCGCGGCGGGCACATCGACCTGGCGATCCTCGGCGCGATGGAAGTCACCGACAAGGGCGACCTGGCCAACTGGATGGTGCCCGGCAAGATGGTCAAGGGCATGGGCGGCGCGATGGACCTGGTGGCCGGCGTGAAGCGCGTGGTGGTGCTCATGGAGCACTGCACGAAGAATGGCGAGCCGAAGATCCTGCCCGAGTGCACGCTGCCGCTGACCGGGGTGGGCGTCGTGAGCCGCATCATCACCGAGCTGGCGGTGTTCGACGTCACGGCGGACGGGCTGCGGCTCGTCGAGGCCGCGGACGGCGTGGACGAGGACACGCTGCGCGCGAAAACCGGCGTGCCGTTCCGCAAGGCGTAAAAGAAAGAGGCCGCAATCGCGGCCTCTTTCGTTGCTGCTGGCGGCCGTGCCGCGCCGCAGGGCGGACTCAACCGCCGAGCGCCGCCTCCAGCTCCGGCAGCACCTGGAACAGGTCGCCGACCAGGCCGATGTCGGCAACTTCGAAGATCGCCGAGTCGGCATCCTTGTTGATGGCGACGATGGTGCCGGCGTCCTTGATGCCGGTGAGGTGCTGGATCGCGCCGGAGATGCCGATCGCGACATACAGCTCCGGCGCGATGATCTTGCCGGTCTGGCCGACCTGCATCTCGTTGGGGCAGTAGCCGGCGTCGACCGCGGCGCGCGATGCGCCCACCGCCGCGCCGAGCTTGTCGGCGAACTTGTAGATCACCTCGAAGTTCTCCTTCGAGCCCACGCCGCGGCCACCCGACACCACGCGGCGCGCCGACTGCAGGTCGGGGCGATCGGTGGAGCCTGCGGCGAGCCCGACGAAGCGGGTATGACCTGGCAGGGTTGCGTCGACGCTGGCCGCCTCGATGGCGGCGCTGCCGCCCTTGCCTGCTTCCTTCCACGACGCGGTGCGCACGGTGGCCACCACGATCTGGTCGGCGGCCGCTTCGACGGTGACGATCGCGTTGCCTGCGTAAATCGGACGCTTGAACACGTGGCTGCCTTCGACCGCCATGACATCGGACACCTGCGCGGTGCCGAGCAGCGCGGCCACGCACGGCATCAGGTCCTTGCCGAACGTGGTCGAGGGGCCGAACACGTGCGTGTAGCCGGCGGCCAGCGCGGCCACCTGCGGCGCGAGCACCTGGGCGATGGCGTGCTCGTTGGCGGCATTGGCCACGGTGAGCACGCGCGTGACGCCGGCGATCTGCGCGGCTTCCGCGGCGACGGCGGCGGGATCGGACGCCAGCACCACGATGTCGATGGCGTCGGGCGACAGCGCCTGCGCGGCGGTGACGCACTTGGCGGTGGATGCGTTGAGCTTGCCGCCGTGGTGTTCGGCGACGATCAGGACCTTGGCCATCAGAGCAACCCCTTTTCCTTCAGTGCGGCAACCAGCTCGGCCGCGTCCTTGACCATCACGCCCTTGCTGCGCTTTGCCGGCGCGGCGTACTGCGTGGCCTTGAGCGCGCCGCCGCCCTCGACGCCGAGGTCGGCGTACGGGATCGATTCCAGCGGCTTGGACTTGGCCTTCATGATGTCGGGGAGCTTGATGAAGCGCGGCTCGTTGAGGCGCAGGTCGGTGGTGATGACCGCCGGCAGGTCCACTTCCAGCGTTTCCAGGCCGGCGTCGACCTCGCGGGTGACCGTGGCACGGCCGTCGGCAACCTCGAGCTTCGACGCGAACGTCGCCTGCGGGCGGCCCCACAGCGTGGCCAGCATCTGGCCAGTCTGGTTGGCGTCGTCGTCGATCGCCTGCTTGCCGAGGATCACCAGGTCCGGCTCTTCCTTTTCCACCAGCTTCAGGAACGCACGCGCGGCGGCCAGCGGCTGCACGTCCTGGCCGGCGTCGATGACCACGTGGATGGCGCGGTTGGCGCCCATGGCCAGGCCGTTGCGCAGGTGCGGCTGCGCGTCGGCAGGCGCGATGGTCGCGACCACGACTTCGGTGGCAATGCCCTTGTCGCGCAGGCGCAGGGCTTCTTCCAGCGCGATCTCGTCGAAGGGGTTGGCCGACAGCTTGACGCCGTCGGTGATCACGCCGGTACCGTCCGGCTTGACCTGGATGCGGACGTTGTAGTCCACCACGCGCTTGTAGCCGACGAGGATTTTCATCGTTGCGGTGCGTCCTTGGGGGTAGGGCGGAAACCCGCGATTTTAGCGGGCCGGAGGCCGCGGCGCGAACTTGGCCCCCGCGGTGGGGCGGCGATCATGCCCCGGCGGCTGGCCGCAGCACGCGCCGCCCGAGCAGGAAGGTCACCGGCATGCTGGCCGCAACCGAGAGGAACGGCGCCAGGCGCGGGTCGATGCCGAGCGGTCCGATGGCCAGTTCCAGCACGCTGGCGCCCACAGCCCAGCCGGCCAGGCACACCAGCGGCCAGGCGGCGAAACTGCGCCATCCACGCCGCGCACGGAACGCGTAGCGGGTGTGCAGCAGGTAGCCGAGGCCCACGCCGACGACGAAGCACACCGCGTACGCCGCCTGCGGCGCCATCCACGGCAGCAGCAGCCAGTACACGATCAGGCAGGCGACCGTGTTGGTGCCTCCGGCCGCGACGAAACGCACGAAGGTGGCGGCGGTGCCGTCGTGGCGCAGCGCGGCCAGCAACCTGTTCATGCGCCGGGCGCGGCGGCAGCCAGCGCCAGAAAGGTGTCGTAGTCGCGGACATAATCGGCGGCGTCGTAGGCGTGCGATGCGAACACCAGCAGCACCGCATCGGGCGAATAGCGGTACTGCGTGCCCCAGGTCATCGGCGGCAGGTGCAGGCCCAGTTCGGGTGCGTCGAGGGTGAACTCGCGGCGGTGGCGGCCGTCGTCGGCCAGCACGCGCACCGAGCCGTGCACGCAGACCAGGAACTGGTGGCATTCGCGATGCGCGTGTTCGCCGCGGGTCTCGCGCGAGGGCACGTCAAACACCAGGAAGTACCGCGCCGGCGCGAACGGCAGGTCGCGCGCGAACTCGCCAACCGCCAGCGAGCCACGCAGGTCGATGAAGCGCGGCAGCCGCACCATGCGCGCGCCGCCGGTGCCTGGCAGCGGATCGCTGCCGCTACCGGCAGGCGTCGGGGATGCGGACTCGCGCGGGGCATCGCGCGTATCGCCGGCGAGCACCTGGCCGGCGTCGTCATCGGTGACATAGCCGACGATGCGCGCCGGGTTGCCGACCACGATGGCGTTCGCCGGTACCGAACGGGTGATCACCGCGCCGGCGCCGATCATCGCGCCGCGGCCGATGCGCACGCCGGGCAGCAAGGTGGCGTTGGCGCCGATCGACGCGCCGTCCTCGACCACGGTTTCCGCGTAGCGCTCGGGTCGCTGCCGGCTGCGCGGGAAGATGTCGTTGCTGAAGGTGGCATTGGGGCCGACGAAGACGTCGTCGCCCAGGCGCACGCCGTCCCACAGCTGCACGCCGCACTTGATGGTGGTGCGGTCGCCCACCACCACGTCGCCCTCGATGAACACGCCGTCGCAGACGTTGCAGTCGCGGCCGATGCGCGCGCCCGGCAGCACGTGCGCGAATGCCCATACCCGCGTGCCGGCGCCGATGCTGTCGCTCTCGCACAGCGCATTGGGATGCACGTAGTGGCTCATGGTGCCTCGCCCTCGAAGGTCTGCTCGCTGTGCACGAGCGCCAGCGGGCGCGCCTTGGTGTTCTCGAACGCGCGCCAGGCATAGCTGCCCACCACGCCCAGGCCGAGCGTGTTGATGGCACCGAAGAACAGGATGGTGAACACCGTGGCCGCGTAGCCCGGCACGGTCACCAGGCCCGACACCTTGGCCACCACCACCACCACCGCGAGGGCCACCGCCACCACCAGCGCCAGGGCGCCGGTCGCGAACAGGATGCGCACCGGCAGGTCGCTGAAGGCGAACACGCTGTCGGAGAAGTATTTGAGCTTCTTGCCGAGCGTCCACGCGCTGCGGCCGTGCTCGCGCCGGCGGCGCTGGTAGGGCAGGAACACGCGGCGCCCGCCCAGCCAGAACAGCTGTGCAAGCAGGCTGGTGTTGGACTCGCGCAGGGCCACCAGGCGGTCGCGGAAATCGGAGCTGACCGCGAAGATGTCCACGCCGCCGCGCGGGATGTCGGGCATCACCAGGCGCCGGTACAGCGACCAGAACAGCGTGGACAGCAGCTTGCCGAAGAACGGGTCGTCGCGCCCGTCGCGCACGCCGAAGCCGACGTCGGCACGGCCGTCGCGCAGCGCGGCGAGGAAGCGCAGCGCGAGTTCCGGCGGTTCCTGCAGGTCCGCCGCCATCACCGCGATCACCCGGCCGCGCGCCTTCTCGAGGCCGACGCGGATCGCCGGGAAAGCACCGAAGTTGCGCGTCAGCTCGACCAGCTGCGCGG
The DNA here is from genome assembly GCF_016461615.1 of Luteimonas sp. MC1828. Lineage (NCBI taxonomy): Bacteria > Pseudomonadati > Pseudomonadota > Gammaproteobacteria > Lysobacterales > Lysobacteraceae > Luteimonas > Luteimonas sp. MC1828. Next base: position 1,669,011 of record NZ_JAEMNY010000001.1, on the reverse strand, counting down.
GGAAGCCCGCGGTGGGCAGCGCGTCGCGCAGCAGGGCGTGGCTGTCGTCGGGGCTGCCGTCGACCACCAGCACCGCCTCGAAGCCGCCCTCCGTCCCGCGCGCCAGCCCGCGCAGCGCGTCGAGCAGCGGCGCGATGGAGCCGGCGTTGCGGTACACCGGCACCACCACCGAAAGCGCGGGGGTCAGAAGCGGTTGCATGCGGCGATCACCCTGTCGGCCTCGTCATCGGTCAGCTCCGGGAAGCATGGCAGCGTCAGCGCGGTGCGCGCCTGGCGTTCGGTCATCGGCAGCGACCTGCCGGCATAGCGCCCGGCGAAGCAGGGCTGCCGGTGGTCGGGCAGCGGGTAGTGCACGTCACTGGCGATGCCGGCCGCGTCCAGGTGCGCGCGCAGCGCATCGCGGGCCTCGCCGTACACCACATACAGATGCGCCACGTACTCGTCGCCCGCAGGCGCTGGCACCGCGATGCGCGCATTGCGGATGCCCTGCGAATAGCGGTTGGCGATGTCGCGGCGGCGCCCGTTCCAGCCGTCCAGCAGCGGCAGCTTGATCGACAGCACGCGCGCCTGCAGTTCGTCGAGACGGCTGTTGCGGCCACCTTGCAGGGTGTTGACGTACTTCTGTTCCCACCCGTACTGGCGCAGCGCGCGCACGCGCGCGGCCACGGCGGCCTCGCGGGTGACCACGGCGCCGGCGTCGCCCAGCGCACCGAGGTTCTTGGTGGGATAGAAGCTGAAGGCGGCGGCATCGCCGAATGCGCCGGCGCGGCGACCGTCCGGGGTGCACGCGCCATGCGCCTGCGCGCAATCCTCGACGAGCGCGACACCACGCGCGCGGCAGGTGTCGGCAATGGCGTCGATCCGCGCGAGGCGGCCGTACAGGTGCGTGGCCACCACCGCGCGCAGCGGGCCGTCGCTGTCGCAGGCGCGCGCCAGCTGCGCCGGGTCCAGCGTGGCGTCGGCGTCGACATCGACGAACACCGGCTCCGCGCCACAGGCCAGCGTGGCCGTGGTGGCATACATGGCGGCGTTGGCGGGCACCGCGACGCGATCGCCGGGCACGACGCCGATGGACTTCAGTGCAAGCTCCAGTGCGTCACTGCCGTTTGCGACGCCGACGCAGTGGGCCACGCCGCAGTACGCGGCAAAGGCGGACTCGAACGCCGAAACGCCCGGCCCCAGCACGTAATGCCCGCTGTCCACCACGTCGGCCAGGGCCGCGGCGAGCTCGACGCGCAGCGCGGCCACGTGGCGCACCAGCGAATTGACGGGAACAAGGGGTGGGCGCATGCGTCACGGCGGTACCGGTTGGCCTGCATTCTGCCAGAACGCGGCCGGGCGCCCGCCGCGGCGGGCGGCGGCGGCGCCACGCTATGATCGGCCGCCGCACGGGGCAGGCCAGGACCACCACGATGACGATCGAGCTGCACAGTCCCGACCCGCGCGGGCGCCACGGCGCGCATGCGGCGATGCTGCTGCTTGTGCTGTCGGCGACGCACCTGGTGTTCAACTTCCTGCTGACGCCGAACAGCCCGTTCCCGAACCACCCCGACGACTTCTCGTTCCTCGCCGGCACGCTCGCCGACATGGGCTGGGACTGGAAGCGCCCGGTGTCGACCAACGTGATCTTCCTGGTCGCCGCCTGCGGCCAGCTGGCGTCCTACGTCGTGCTCAACGCGTCGGCCGTGCTGGTGGCGTGGCTTGCGCTGCTGCTGGTGCGCGACGTGTTCGGCGTGCGCCCCGGCGTGCTCGCGGCGGTCGCCTGCGGCGTCGTGCTGTCGAGCCATCCGGCCGCGCTGCAGCACGGCAAGTACCTCGGGCTGATGACCAACCTGGTGTCGCATGGCTTCGGCCTGGCCTGCCTGCTGCTGCTCTGGCACGGCTGGCGACGCGCCAGTGCCTGGCGTTGCGCACTGGCGGCACTGGCCTACGTGGCCAGCGCGTTCGCGAAGGAGGACTTCGTGCTGCCGCCGCTGCTGCTCGTCGCGCTGTTGTGGGCGAGCGGGGCCACGGCGATGCGCGTGCCGCCGGCCGCGATGCCGTGGTCGCGTGCGTCGCGGATCGCGGTATCGATGCTGTTCGTCGCGATCGCCGTGGGCTCGATGGCGTGGCAGGCCTATGACCGGAACCCCTTCGTCGCCGGGCTGTTCACGCCCGACAGCAGCAGTGCGTCGTATGCGGTGGAGCTAGCGCCCGCGGCACTGCTGCGCGCCTTTGCCACGTTGTTCCTGGGCTACACCTGGGTGGCGACGCTGCTGGCGGCTGCGGCCTGTGCCGCCCTGTGGTTCGCGGCGCCGGCGCTGCGTCTTCGCCTGTGCTGGCTGGTGGCGACCGTGGTCTCGCTCGCGGTGCCGTACGCGCTCATCCCCAACAACATGCCGGTGTATCGCGCGTATGCGTGGCTGCCGTGGATGGCCGCGATCGTCGCGGTCGCGCTGGCGTACCTGGCGCAGCGCGCTCCATTGCACGCGACGACGATGGTGCGTCGCTCCGTACCCGCGCTCGCCGCGACCGCGGTTGCGCTGGGCGCGGCGCTGCTCCACCACGACGCACGGCTCGAGCTTGCCGGGCGCTACGCGGCTGGCGAGTCCGTCAACCGCCACATGCTCGAATTCCTCGAGCAGCAGCGCGCCGGGCTGGAGGAAGCACCGCTGGTCGCACTGTACGGGCTGGGCGAGAACTCGCCCTGGTGCGGCAACGGCACGGTGTATCTGTCCCGCAAACGCGGCTTCGAGCAGCGCTGGCTGGTGTTGGCCCCGGGCGAAACGGCGTGCTACCGGAATCCCGCGCAGGCCGGCCGCAAGCCGCGGCACGATCTGCGGGTCACGGTGGCGCCGCCCGCCCATGCCTGTGCGCAGCCGACGCTGCCGGTGCTGGCGTTCGATGCCTACGGACGCGGGACGCGCATGACGGGTCGGGACCTGTGTGCCGCCAGCGGCGGTGCGGCGGCCCGACCCTAGGGCGTCGGCACCGCATCGCCGCGGCCGAGGAGCCGGCCGGGACGTTCGATGCGCACGGCGTGGCGTCCGGGCGACGGGATGGCCAGCGCCACCTGGTAGCCGTTGACGCGGAACATCGGCGTGGCGCGTCCGTCGACAGTCGCGCGCCAGCGCGCCGCCGGGTCTTCGTTGAGGATCAGCAGGCCGGGGCCTGTCGCGTCCACCGTCGCCAGCAGCAGCGTGCGCGCGTTGTGGTGCAGCGTGACCTCGCCATCCAGGCGTCCCGTGCCGGCGTGCCGCGCGACATCGACCGCGGCGGGCAGGTCACCCGCGCGCACCAGGGCGCGCAGCGGAGACGCCTGGCCGTGCGCGAGGAGTGACTCGACCGGATCCGCGACCACGGCCATGCCGCCCACCAGCTGGTACAGCCGCGGCAGTGCGTCCACGTGCGTGCGCAACACCAGCCCGGGTCGCAGGATCTCGTCGCCCGGTTGCGCATCGGCCTCGGGCCACAGCGACCAGCGAACGCCATACAACGCGGCGACCATCGGGCTCGCCTGCGACAGCAGGCGGTACTTCGCGTGCTCGGCGGGGCCAATGCCGCCGTGGATCGAGCGGAAGCCGTGCGTCGTCCACGCGTGGGTGAGGAGGTGCGCGTTGTCGACGCTGCCGCCAAGCATGAAACGGTAACGGTCGCGCTCCGGCAGGCGTTCCGCCAAGGCTGCGGCGTCGGCGTGCGCCTGCACGCGGTCGGCATGGAACAGCATCGCGTCGTCGTGGGCAAAGCGCTTGTTGTGCATGAACGGCGCCCACGCACTGCCCGCCAACAGCGCCACGCAGGCGAGCGCGATGGCGCCGCCGCGCGGCGCACGCATGCACCAGCCCAGTGCCGCGAATGCCACCAGCGCGGCCAGCAGGGCGCCGGGGCGGTACGCGCCGGTGGACGCCAGGGTGGCGATGATCATCGCCACAAGCCCCAGCACACCCAGCCATGCCCACGGATCGCGCAGGAGCGGCGGCGGCGTGCGCAGCCGCAGCGACTGCAGGCCGAGCGCGGCCAGCGGCAGCAGCAGCACCACCGCCAGGCACGACCACCAGGTCAGTTCGCGCACCTTGTTCGCCAGCGGCACGATCGCCAGCAGCGGTGCCATCGCTGCGAAACACGACAGCAGCGCGAACAGCGCGACCGCGAGCAGCGCCCGCGCGAAACGGCTTGCCGGCAGCGCCGGGAGCGAGCGGCCCAGCACGGCCAGCGCGGCCACCAGGATCGCGCCGCCCAGGTAGGCATTGCCGATGCCGCGCCGGTATTCGAAGCCCAGCACCAGCCCGGCATCCGCCGGCGCCAAGGCGTGCTGGCGCAGCGCTGCCACCGGCACGGCCTGGTTGCCGGTGACGTGGCCGCCGACCTCGCCAAGCCAGCGGATCGCGCGCGCGTGGAAGGCGAGGATCTCGAAGAGGTAGGGCCAGGTCGCGGCGAATACCAGCAGCGCGGCCGCTGCAAGCCAGGCGCTGGTGGTTGCGAGCGCGCGCAGCCCGTCCTTGTCGCGCGCAAGCACGGTCTGCGCCGCGACCAGCAGCCAGGCCACGCCCGACGCCCACGCCGCGAACACCAGGTTCTGCGCGGGATGCGCGTACACCAGCAGCGTTGCCGCCAGCGCCAGCGCGACCGCCATCGGTGCCTGCGCCCTCCATCCCCCCGCCGCATACAGTCGCGCCTGCGCGGCCAGCACCCACGGCAGCCACGCCATGCCGGCGATGATGTGTGGCCAGCCGGCCGCGCTGCGCACTGCGGGAAACCATGGCAGCGCAAGGCCAACGGCCAACGCCAGCGCCGTGCGCACGCCCAGGGCGCGGGCCAGCGCGCAGGCGCCCGCGCCGAGCAGCGCGAGGTGCAGCATGGCGATGAAGTTCAGCCGGTCCAGCGTGGCCGCCGGCGAGGCGTCGGCGCCCGCCCAGTTGAAGTACAGCGGGTAGAGCATGTGGTAATTGGGGTTGGACCAGTTCGACTCGCCGGCCCTCACGCTTTCGGTGTACATCGCCGCCAGCAGCCCTTCCTCGGCGATGGCGTGGCTGGCCTCGTTGAAGAACGCCAGCAGCATGTCGGCCTGGTCCGGGCCGCGCGCCAAGGTTTCGCCTGCGTAGTGCACGCGGGCGATCGCGAACACCGCCGCCATGACCGCGAGCAGCAGTGCGAACTCGCGCAGCGCGCGCATCGACCAGCGGCGAGCCTGCGGCTGCCGCACGTCAGCCAAGCGCGTGCAGCGCGCGGTCTGCGGCCTCGAGCACGCGGTCCATGTGCGCGTCCAGGCCGATCCACATCGGCAGCCGGAACAGGCGCGCGGAGACGTCATCGGTCACGTCGAGCGACCCGTGCGTGCGTCCGAGCCGAGTCCCGGCGGGCGAGGAATGCAGCGGCACGTAATGGAACACCGACAGCACGCCGTCGGCGCGCAGCGACTCGAGAATGCGCGTGCGCGACGCCAGGTCCGGCGCCAGCAGGTAGTACATGTGCGCGTTGTGTTCGCAATGCGCCGGCACCACCGGCCGGCGCACGCGTCCGGCCTGCTCGTGCGCCTGCGCCCACGCGTGGTAGCGCGCCCACAGGGCCAGGCGGCCGTCGGTGAGCGCGCGTGCGTGATCGAGCTGCGCCGCCAGGAACGCCGCGGTGATCTCGCCCGGCAGGAACGACGAGCCGAGGTCGCACCACGTGTAGCGGTCGACCTCGCCGCGGAAGAAGCGGCCGCGGTCGGTGCCCTTCTCGCGGATGATCTCGGCGCGCGCGACCAGCGCGGGGTCATTGACCAGCAACGCGCCGCCTTCGCCGCAGATCACGTTTTTGGTCTCGTGGAAACTGAGCGTGCCGAGCGCGCCGATGCTGCCCAGCGGCTGGCCGCGCCAGCGCGACATGATCCCCTGCGCGGCGTCCTCGACCACCACCAGGCCGTGGCGTGCGGCGATGGCCAGGATCACGTCCATCTCGCAGCCGACGCCGGCGTAATGCACCACGCAGATCGCGCGCGTGCGCGGCGTCACCGCCGCCTCGACCAGGCGCTCGTCGATGTTGAGCGTGTCCGCGCGCACGTCGACGAACACCGGCGTGGCGCCGCGCAGCACGAAGGCGTTGGCAGTGGAGACGAACGTGTACGAGGGCAGGATGACCTCGTCGCCGGGGCCGACGTCGGCAAGCAGCGCCGACATCTCCAGCGCCGCGGTGCAGGAGTGGGTGAGCAGCGCGCGCCTGGCGCCGGTTTCGCGCTCCAGCCAGGCGTGGCAGCGGCGGGTGAATGCGCCGTCGCCGGAGAGGTGACCCGCGGCATGCGCCTCGGCGATGTTGGCCAGCTCGCCGCCGGTCATGTGCGGGCGGTTGAAGGGGATCATGCCGGACGCCCTCATGCGTGCACCGCCTTGCGCGCGATCACGACCCGGCTGCCGCCCACCGGCAGGCGGATCCCGCACGCCACGAGCGCGCCTTCGATGCGCATCGCCAGGTCGAGGAGCGCGTCGAGCGGCCGAGGCAGCGCGAGTTCGGCGAGCGGGTCGTAGGCGACGTCGGGGCGCCGCGGCCGCAGCCGCGACAGCATCATCAGCGGCAGCAGCACGCTGGTGAAGCTGCCGCTCCAGGTGATCGCGAAGCCGGCGGCGCGCAGCTTCGCCTCCAGCTCGCCGCGCGCATAGCGGCGCACGTGATGCGCGGCGACGTCCTGCTCGCTCCACAGCCACGGGTGCTGCGGAACGGTGAGCGCCACGATGCCGTCCGCGCGCAGCGCCTCGTGGATGCTGCGCAGTGCCGCGCCGTCGTCGTCGATGTGCTCGAGCACGTCGTAGGCGCCGATTGCATCGAAGTCCGCGTCGAACGGCAGGGCGCGGGCATCGAGCTGCAGCAGGTGGGCGCGCGGCACGCGTGCGCGTGCGTAGGGCAGGCTATCGGCGAGGAACTCGCTGCCGCTGATGCACCAGCCGGGAAAGCGCTCGGCCACCGCCGCCAGCACGAATCCGGTGCCGCAGCCGACCTCAAGGTAATCGCGCACGTGGCTGCCGTGGCGGGCGAGCAGTCGCAGCAGCAGGCGGTTGCGCGCGCGGAACCAGAAGTTGCCGGCTTCGAGCGCCGCCAGCTTAGGAAAGAACGCCGCGTCATAGCCGCCGCTGCGTGCGCCCATCACGTACGGAACCCGGCCTGCACCAGCGCGCAGGCGCGTCCGGCATCGTCGCGCAGCCAGGCATTGGCGCGGCGCAGGCCGGCCGTCGACGCCCAACCCTGGCGGAGCTCAAGCGTGTGCGCGCGGCGTGCATCCAGCGCCGCGAGCGGCAGCTGCGCCAGCATGTCGATCTGCACGTTCGCGTCGCAGGCGTCGGCAAGCAGGGCGGCAATGTCGCCGGGCGGCAGCGGCCAGCCGCCGGCCTGGTCGCGCAGCGCGCCGGCGGCGTAGTCGCGCGATACCGTGCGCACGCCCGGCGCACCGAGCATCGCGTTGACGTGCAGGGTGTCGTAGGCGGCATACAGGTGATAACCCTCGCGCGCCCAGACCTTCTGCACCGCGAAGTTGTCGACCTTGGTGGACATGCGCATTTCCGCGAAGCCGAGCGCCCGGTAGTGGCGCTGCGTGTGGCGGATCAGGTCGCCGAACAGGCCGCTGCCCGACTCCGAAGGCAGCACGCCGTAGATGCCGCCGTTGGCGATGCCGGCCGCGGCGTCGGCCTCGCAGCAGGCGAAGGCGACGATGCGCCCGGCGCGCCGCGCCACCCAGCTGGCGGTACGCGCGCCGCCGCGGTGGGCCAGCGCCCATTCGCGGTAGCCGGCCAGGGCAAGATCGGGTGCGAACAGCGGGTTGGCGAAGTAGTGGCTGGCGTAGCCGTTGAAGCTGGCATCGACCAGCGCGGCCAAGGCGTCGTCGTCGGCCGGCGTGGCCGGGCTGATGTCGACGTCGGCATTCGTCGATGCATGCGGCACGTGGCGCTGCAGGTCGACCGTGTAATACACCAGCACGCCGGCGTCGATCACCTCGAAGCCGAGGCCGGCAAGCGCGCGGACGCGCTGCGAGTCGCCGACCGGCAGGCGATAGATGGCGACGTCGGCGGCGCTGGCCAGCAGCGCCGGCAGGGGGTCGCCGTCAAGCCTCGTGGCCCGCCAGACCTCGAGACCGAAGCGCGCGCTGTCGGGCGCCGAGCGCGCGAGGCCGGCGTGCTCAAGCATCGGCCAGGGATCCTTCCGCGCCGGTTTCCCGCTCCACCACGAAGGCCGGCCGGCGCTTGCTGTCCTTAAAGACCTGGCCGACGTACAGGCCGACCACGCCGACGCAGAACATGAGGATCCCGCACAGCAGCCAGATCGACGCGATGATGCTGGTGTAACCGGCGACCCCGGTGCGCCCGCTGAAATACAGCCACACCGCCGCCAGTACCACGGCGAACGAAAACAGCGACACGCCCATGCCCAGCTTGACCACCAGGCGCAGCGGCTTGTCGGAGTGCGACAGCACGATCGAGAGCGCGAGGCGGGCGGCCTTGCGCAGGTCGTAGGCACTGCGGCCGACCGCACGTTCGGCGTGCACCACCGGCAGCGAATCGGATGGCAGCCCGGTCCAGCGCACCATCAACGGAAAGCAGCGCTCGCTTTCCGGCATGCGCAGCAGCAGCTCCACCACGCGGCGCGAATACACGCCGAAGTTGGCGACGCGGTGGTCCTGCGGCACACCGGACAGCCAGCCCAGCAGGCGGTAGAAACACCACGAGCTCAAGCGCTTGCCGAGCGTGTCGCGGCGCCCGGTGCGCTGCGCATGGACGATGTCGACGCCCTCGCGCGCGCGCGCCAGCAGCGACGGGATGGCCTCCGGCGCGTCCTGCAGGTCGCAGTCCATCACCGCAACGTGCGCGCCGCGCGCGTGTTCGAGGCCGGCGTAGATCGCCGCGTGCTGGCCGAAGTTGCGCGACAGCCGCAGTCCGCGCACCTGGGGATGGCGCAGCGCGAGCTCTTCGATGCGCGCCCACGCGCCGTCCGGGCTGGCGTCGTCAACCAGCAGGATCTCGATGCGCTCATGGCCATCGAATGCGCGCAGGCAACGCTCCACCAGCTCCTCCACGCAGCCCGCACAGCCGTAGACCGGAGTGACGATGCTGAGCGTGGGTGGCGATGGCGGAGCGGTGGGCATCGGGTCGCGGCGCTGCGGAGGGGCCGGGCAATAGTGCCGCAAGCCGCGGGCAATGGACATCGTGCCGGCGGCTGCGGCAGTGCGCGCCGCTATACTCGCGGGCGGCGAACACCGACCCCGAATGCATGGTCCCGAGCCCCGCGCGCGCACCCGGCGCACCGCACCACGCGCATCACCTGGCCTGGCTGCTGGCGCTGCCCGCGCTGCTGGCGGCCGTACATGCCGTCGCGCTCGCCGGCAGCATCGCGAATCCGCTGGTGTACTCCGACAACTGGACCTTCATCGAAACCTTCCTGAAGGTGGCGCTGGAAGACGGCGCCGGCTTCGGCGACTTCCTGGTCAGGCGCGCGGGCGTCGACCACGCGCAGCCGCTGGGCAAGCTGCTCATGCTCGCCAACGCGCGCTGGGCCGGGCTCGACTTCATGTTCGAAGCCCGCGTCGCGCTGGGCTGCGTGGTGGCCGGCTGGGCGCTGCTCTGCGTGGTGGTGCTGCGCGAGCGGGGCGAAGTGCCGGTGACGCCGCTGGTCGTGTTCCTCATGGCTGCGGTGCTGGTGGTGCAGCTGGCGCCGGCGAGCGTGGATGTCTACGCCTACCCGATGGTGCTGATGGCGCACGCGTTCTACCTGCTCGCCTTCGTCGTGCTGGCCGCGGTCTGGCACGCCTACCGCGGCGGGCGCGCGTGGCCGCTGGTACTGGCGATGGCCGCCTGCGGCATCGTCGGCGACGATTCCGCGATCCTGCTGGTCGCGGCGGCCGCGCCGGCGCTGCTGCTGGCCGGAGCGCGCGAGCAGCGCCTGCGCAGTGCATGGCGGGTCGTTGCGCTGCTGGTGCTGGTGCTGCTTGCCTGCCGTGGCGCCTACGCGCTGTTCGGCGAGATCCGCGGCAGCACCAGTCCCGACTTCAACGTCGGCATGGCCGCGCGCGTGGCCGGCCTGGCTGCGCAGTGGCGCGACGCATGGGCGTGGCTGGCAACGCCGCTCAGCGCGGGGCTGGCGTCGGGCGCAGCGCTGCGCGCGACCTTCGGCGATGGCTGGCTGGCCGCTCGCATCGCGCTGGCGCTGCTGGTCGGTGGCCTGCATGCATGGTTCTGGTGGCGGGCGTGGCGCCTGCGCCCGGGCGCCACCTGGTTCCTCGCGGTCGCGCTGATGCTGCTGTTCTACGCGATGGTCGCCGGGGTCCTCTACGGCCGCGTGTTCGTGCGCGGCACCGCATTCCTCGACCAGGGACGCTACTCGGTGTTCTACCAGGTCGGGATCGTCGCGCTGCTGTTGATGGCACTTGCCGAAGGCGCGCTGGCCAGCGGCCGCGCGCGAGCGCTTGCCTGGGGTGCCGGTGCGGCCTTGCTGCTGCTGCAGCTGCCGCTGGCGCTCCACGCCTGGCAACAGGTGCCGGGCCACCGCGACGCCTATGCGCACATGGCACGCGACATGGCCGCGATGGCGCGCGACCCGCTGCATCCGCCCGCGGGCTGCGCGGTCGGCATCGACGTCTGCGTGCGCCCGGAAGCCACGCGCGTGGCGCTGATGGCGATGCTCGTCGAGCACCGCTTGAACCTGTTCTCGCCGCGGTTCCAGGCGCGCCATCCCGAACTGGCCCGCGCCGCCGGGCTGCTTCCGCAGTCCGCAGCACCTGCCGAATGAACGCGCGCGTCGGCTACAGGTTCTGGTAGTTCGGCCCCGCGCCGCCCTCCGGCGTCACCCAGGTGATGATCTCGTAGGGATCCTTGATGTCGCAGGTCTTGCAGTGCACGCAGTTGGCGGCATTGATCTGCAGCCGCTTGCCGTGCGCGGCCTGCGCGTCCTCGACGATCTCGTACACGCCGGCCGGGCAGAAGCGCGTGCAGGGATTGCCGTACTCCTCGGCGCAACGGGTCACGCAGACCTCGGTGTCGTGCACCAGCAGGTGCACGGGCTGGTCCTCGTCGTGCTCGGTGGCGGCGAAGTACACGCCGGCGAGGCGGTCGCGCGGGGCGAGCTCGCGCTTCACGTAGTCGCGTTCCGGCTGCCCCTGGCCGCCCAGCCTGTCCAGCGACGACCAGTCCGCCTTGACCTTGAGCGTCCACGGCGAGTGCCCGCCGACAGCGGTTTCCCAGGCGGCGTTGAGCAGCCCGAACCACAGGCCCTTCTTGAAGCCGGGCTTGATGTTGCGCACCGCGCGCAGCTCGCGCATGGCGTCGGAATCGCGCAGCTTCGCGTCGTAGCCCTCGGGCGCAAGCCCAGCGGCCGCGAGGTGCTCGGCGGCAAGCATGCCCGAGCGGATCGCCTGGTGGGTGCCCTTGATCTTGGGCACGTTGAGGAGCCCCGCCGTGTCACCGATCAGCAGCGCGCCGGGCATCTCCACCTTGGGCAGCGACTGCCAGCCGCCGGTGACGATGGCGCGCGCGCCGGCGGAGAGGATGGTGCCGCCCTCGAGCAGCGGCTTGACCGTCGGATGGTTCTTCCATTGCTGGAAGGCCTCCCACGGCCGGTATTCGGGATCGCTGTAATCGAGGCCGCTGACATAGCCCAGCGCCACCTGGTCGTTCTCCAGGTGGTAGAGGAAGCTGCCGCCGTAGGTGTCGTTGTCGGCCGGCCAGCCGAGCGAGTGCACGATCTTGCCCGGCGTCACGCGGCCGGCGGGCAGCTGCCACAGCTCCTTGATGCCGATCGAATACGCCTGCGGGTCGCTGTCGGCATCGAGTTCGAAGCGCTTCACCAGGCGCTTGGTGAGGTGCCCCCGCGCACCTTCGGCAAGCACGGTGACCTTGGCGTGGATGTCGATGCCGGCGGTGTAGCCCGGCTTCTCCGAGCCGTCGCGGGCGACGCCCATGTCGCCGATGCGTACCCCGGTGACGCGGCCGTCGGCGGCGTGCAGCGTCTGCGCGGCGGCGAAGCCCGGATAGATCTCCACGCCCAGCGCCTCGGCCTGCGGCGCCAGCCACGCGCACATCGCGCCGAGGCTGACGATGAAGTTGCCGTGGTTGCGCATGCCCGGCGGCACGATCGGGAACTTGCGGCCGCCGTCCTTCGTCAGGTACCAGAGCTCGTCCTCGCCGGCCGGCACGCAGATCGGCGGCGGGTTGTCGCGCCAGCCCGGCAGCAGGGCATCGAGCGGGCCGGGCTCGATCACCGCGCCGGACAGGATGTGCGCGCCGATGGTGCTCGACTTCTCGATCACGCAGACCGAGATGTCGGGGTTCAGCTGCTTGAGGCGGATCGCGAAGGCCAGGCCGGCGGGGCCGGCCCCCACCGTCACGACGTCGTATTCCATGACGTCGCGCTCGGGCTCGGGCACGTCGATGGTGGTGGCAGGTTCGGCTGGCTGGTTCATGCGGGCGGCCCGTGTTGCAGTGCGTTGATTGTCGCGGCTCGCGCGGTGCGCGGCAAACCGACGTGGTGGTGCGTGCTAGCGTGCGCGCCATGGCGCTCATCCCGGTCACGCTCGAAGGGGCCGATCTCGCGTTCGATCCGGCCTGGCTCGCGCGCGCGGAAGCGGACGCACTGTTCGAGCGGCTGCGCGCCGACGTGCCCTGGACGGTGCACCGCATCCGCATGTTCGGGCGCCTGGTCGATTCGCCGCGGCTGTCGTGCTGGATCGGCGACGCCGGCGCCGGCTACACCTATTCCGGCACGCGGTTCGAGCCGCAGCCGTGGCCACCGGCGCTGGCGGACCTGCGCGCGCGCGTTGCGGAAACCTGCGGCGAGGAGTTCAACAGCGTGCTCGCCAACCTCTACCGCGACGGCCGCGACGCCATGGGCTGGCACCGCGATGACGAGCCCGAGCTCGGGGCAAGGCCGGTGATCGCATCGCTGAGCCTCGGGGCCACGCGGCGCTTCGTGCTGAAGGAGGCGGTGGCCGCGGGTTCGAGCGTCATGCCCTCGAAGCTGGCGCTGGAACTCGGCCACGGCAGCCTGCTGCGCATGGCCGGCGACACCCAGCGCCATTACCGCCATGCGCTGCCGCGCACCGCGCGCGCGGTGGGGCCGCGCATCAACCTGACGTTCCGCAGGATCCGCTCAGCGCCCTGAAGCGGTGGACGGAGCGGGCGCGGTGCGGGCGTGTTCGGCACCGGTGGCCAGGGTCCAGCCGGCGACGTCGCGACCGAGCGTTTCCAGCGCGGTCGTGAAGGTGGTCGCGACCGTGCTGACATCGGTGCCCGCCGCCAGTTCGGACACGGTGAACGTGCGTGACGCCACGATCCCCTGCGAGCGTGCGTGCAGCAGCTTGGCGTGCAGCTCGATGGTGGCCGCCGGCGTCGCGCGGCCGGCGTAGTCGGCCTCGAAGCGGCGCAGGTCGAGCAGCAGGCGGTAGTCGGGCGCCACGCCGCTGCCACGGCGCGCGACCCCGGCTATGTGGCCGGAATCCTCGAGCGTGCGCAGCACCACTTCTTCGACCATGTCGGTCGGCGAGCGCGCCCAGCTGGCGCCCGAATACACCTGCAGCTCGCCCGGCGACGGGCGCACCGCGATGCGGAACGTGTCGACGGTGCGCGCGGCGCTCGGCGCATTGATCGCGAGCTGCCAGTCGACGCGCGGCCAGGCGGGATCGGCGGCCACGCGCGGGTCGGGCGAGTAGATGGCCGCGCGTTCGCGCTCGCCGGCGCCGCCCAGGATCGAACAGGCGCCGAGCGCCAGCGCTGCGGCCACGATGGCCAGGCGCGCGGTTGCGGTGATCGGTTTCATTCGGGTTCGAACTCCTTCGGCGCGTCACGGCCGAGCAGGTAGCGCGTGGGGTTGGCATCGAAGCGGTCGCCGATGCGGCGCAGGTCGCGCACCAGCGAGCGCAGCTCCGACAGCGTCGGGCCGAGCTGCGCCAGGCCGTCGTTGGCGAAACTGTTGATGGCGTTGCGGTTCTCGCCAAGGATCAGGTCGGCGCTGTTGGCGGCGGAATCCATCTTGGCCAGCGTAGATTCCAGGTCGGCCACCAGCCCGGGCAGCTTGGCCACGAAGTCGCGTTCCAGTCCGGTCATCGCGCGGTTGGAGGTCTCCACCACCACCACCAGGTCTTCGCTGGCCTGGCGCGCATTGACGATCAGCGCGGCCAGGTCCTCGCGCTGGCCGGCCACGGCGCCGGTCATGCCTTCGATGTTCTCCAGCGTGCGCGCGATGCGCTCCACGTTCTCCTCGCTCAGCACCAGGTCCAGGCGCGCCACCAGGCGGTTGGCGGTGTCGGCGATGTTCTGCAGCGCCGAGGCCTCGGTCAGGATCACCGGGATCGCGCCGTTCTCGCGCGCCTCCAGGTGCGGGGCGTCCGGGCTGCCGCCGGTCAGCTGGATGAAGGTCGAGCCGGTCAGCCCGGTCACCGAGAGCTTGGCGCGGGTGTCGATCTTCACCGGTACGTCGGCCTCCACCCGGATGCGCGCCACCACGCGCCGCGGATCCTGCGGGGCGAGCGACAGCGCGTCGACGGTGCCCACCGCGATGCCGTTGTACTGCACCACGCTGCCTTCGAGCAGGCCGGTGACAGGCTCGTTGAACACCACGTGGTAGCTCCGCCAGTTGCGGTCGGTGGAGAACTTGGCGGCCCACAGCCCGAACAGCAGCAACGCAAGCGCCGCGGCCAGGGTGAAGGCGCCGATCAGCACGTAGTTGGCCCTGGTTTCCATCGTCAATTGTCCTCGGCGGCGCGCTGTGTCGCCCGTTGCGCCGCGCGACCGCGCGGACCATTGAAGTATTCCTGCACCCACGGGTGCTCGAGGCGCTCGATCTCGGCCAGCGGCCCCACCGCCACCACCTTGCGGTCGGCAAGCACCGCCACGCGGTCGCAGATAGCGTACAGGGTGTCCAGGTCGTGGGTGATGAGGAACACCGTGAGCCCCAGCGCCTGCTGGAGGGTGCGGATGAGGTGGTCGAAGGCCGACGCGCCGATCGGATCCAGCCCCGCCGTGGGTTCGTCGAGGAACAGCAGCGGCGGGTCCAGCGCCAGCGCGCGCGCAAGGCCGGCGCGCTTGCGCATGCCGCCGGACAGCTGCGACGGCAGCTTGCCGAGTGCGTCGGCAGGCAGGCCGGCAAGCTTGATCTTGAGCAGCGCGAGCTCGTAGCGCAGCGAGTCCGAGAGGCCCGGGTAGTGCTCCTTCAGCGGCACCTCGACGTTCTCGCCGACAGTCAACGACGAGAACAGCGCACCGTCCTGGAACAGCACGCCGGTGCGGCGCTCGACATGGATCCGGTCGGCGGGATCGTCGGACGCGCTGTCGACGCCCATCACCTCGATGTCACCGGCATCGGGCTTGCGCAGGCCGATGATCGAGCGCATCAGCACCGACTTGCCGCTGCCCGAGCCACCCACCACGCCGAGGATCTCTCCGCGGCGCACGTCGAGGTCCAGGTTGTCGTGCACGACCTGGTCGCCGAACCGGGTGCACAGCCCGCGCACGCGGATGATCGGCTCGTCGGCGTTCACCAGCCCACCTGCATGAACCAGATCGCGGCCAGCGCGTCGAAGATGATCACCAGCGAGATCGTCTGCACCACGCTGGAGGTGGTGCGCTCGCCGACCGACTGCGCGGTGCCCTTGACCTGCAGCCCCTCCAGGCAGCCGATCAGGCCGATCACCATCGCGAACAGCGGCGCCTTGGACATGCCGACCAGGAAGTGGCGGATCTCCATCTCGTCGTGCATGCGCGCCAGGTAGGCCTGCGGCGGGATGCCGAGTTCGAACGCGCCCACCGCCATGCCGCCGAGCAGGCCTGCGATCATGGCGATGAACGTCAGCAGCGGCAGCATCACCAGCAGCGCCAGCAGCCGCGGGATGACCAGCACGTCGACCGGGTCCAGGCCCAGCGTGCGCATGGCGTCGATCTCCTCGCGGCTGACCATCGCGCCGATCTGCGCGGTGAACGCGCTGGCGGTGCGGCCGGCCAGCAGGATCGCGGTCAGCAGCACGCCGAACTCGCGCAGGAAGGCGATCGACACCAGCTCCACCACGAAGATGGTGGCGCCGAAGTCGACGAGGATGTTGGCGCCCAGGAAGGCGATCACCGCGCCGACCAGGAACGACAGCAGGATCACCAGCGGCACCGCGTCCAGGCCAACCTGCTCCATGTGG
Organism: Luteimonas sp. MC1828; assembly: GCF_016461615.1. Lineage (NCBI taxonomy): Bacteria > Pseudomonadati > Pseudomonadota > Gammaproteobacteria > Lysobacterales > Lysobacteraceae > Luteimonas > Luteimonas sp. MC1828. Next base: position 1,652,900 of record NZ_JAEMNY010000001.1, on the reverse strand, counting down.
TGCACGGTGGCGGTGACGCGGAAGCGGCGCGGCTCCTTCACCATGCGCAGCATCTTGGCGAGGTTCTCGCCGAGGAAGCTCACCAGCGCGACGATCTCGTTCCAGTTGTCCTGCACGGCGAACCCGAGGCGCCCGAGGGCCGCGGCAACGCCGTATTCGCGGCGCTTGCGCGGGCGGTCGTCCACCACGTCCTCGATCGCCGCCACCAGCGCGTGGTGGTCCTGGTGGAATTCGAGGGCCTCGAGATCCAGCCCGCGCGCACGCGCGAAGCGCATCAGCTGCAGCACGCCCACGGTGTCGAGCCGCTCCACGCCGCGTGCGTCGATGCCCGCAATGCCGTCGGGTGCCGCGCGCAGCGCGGCGGTGAATATTTCGGCGTTGCGCAGCGTCCAGCGTCCGGCAAGCCGCCAGCGCCCGGCGTCGTCCGGATCGGGTGCCATGCTGGGCGCGGTGGTGGCGGGGGCTGGCATCGTGCGTGGGCGGGCCGTCGCGAAGTTGCACGGAGGATACCGAACACCGTGAAGACGGCGCATGCGATCCTTCACGCCATGTCCCGACCGTTTCCCCAGCAGGCCTACGCCGCCCGCATCGCCTTCATGGTCGAACTGGCCGAACACCTGCATGCCTACGGCACCACGTCGCCGCGCCTGGAAGGCGCACTGGTGCAGGTGGCGCAGCGCCTGGGGCTGGAATGCGAGCCCTCGGCCAACCCCACCGGCATGGTGCTGTCGTTCAGCGATCCGATGCGGCCGCCCGGCGACAGCGACACCACGCGCGTGATCCGCATGCCGCCCGGCGAGACCGACCTGTCGCGGCTGTGCGACGTCGACCGCATCGCGGAGGAGGTCCTCGCCGGCGACATCGACGTGGCCGCCGGCCATGCCGCGCTGCGCGCGCTCGACCGTCCGGCCGGCAAGCGCGGCAACGCGCTGCAGGTGCTGGGCTTCAGCCTCGCCGCGGCCGGCGTGGCCGGGCTGCTGCGCCTGCCGTGGCTCGAAATCGCGCTCACGGCGGCAATCGGGCTGGTGATCGGCATGCTGCACAAGGCCGCGCGCACCCGCCCGCGCCTGCGCGAAGCCGGCGATGCGGTCAGTGCCATGGTCGCCGCTGCGATCACCATCCTGGTGGCCGCCTGGGTGGTGCCGCTCAACCTCAATACCGTGATCATTTCGGCATTGATCGTGCTGATGCCCGGGCTGGCGCTGACCAACGCGATCAACGAACTGACCAGCCAGCACCTGATGTCCGGCACCGCGCGCTTCGCCGGCGCGGTCGCGACCATGATCATGCTCACCGTGGGCACGATGATCGCGCTGGGCGCGGCCGACCTGGTCGGGATCGAGCCGCAGGTGCGCGCGTGGCGGCCGCAGCCCGACTGGGTCGAGTGGTGCGCGCTGGCGCTGGCGTCGTTCGCGTTCGCCGTGCTGTTCCGCGCCAAGCCGCGCGATTACTGGCTGGTGATGGTGTCCGCGGTCGGCGCGTACCTGGTGTCGCGGCTGGCGGGCGGCGCCTGGGGCAGCGAGGTCGGGATCTTCCTGGCCGCCCTGCTGGTCACCGTGGCCGGCAACGGCTACGCGCGCTGGGCCAAGCGCCCGGGCGCGGTGGTGCGCGTGCCGGGCATCATCCTGATGGTCCCCGGAAGCTCCAGCGTGCGCACGCTGATGACCTCGATCCAGCAGCAGGACCTGGTGGCCGGCCAGGACGCGGCCCTCGCCGTGGTCAACATCCTGCTGGCGATCGTCGCCGGCCTGATCTTCGGCAACCTGGCGCTGCCGGCGCGTCGCAACCTGTAGCCGCCTTCCCCCGCGTGCGGGGGAAGCTGCCCGAGGGGCAGGTCGCGGCAACTCCCGTGGACGCCTACTCGCTGGCGATCAGGAACTCTTCGGCGGACTTGCCGGCGGCAAGCTGCGCGGCCAGCCAGCGCGGCTTCATGCCGCGGCCGGTCCAGGTTTCCGCCGGGTTTTCCGGGTTGCGGTACTTCGGCGCGACCTTGCCGAGGGTGCGGCCGGCCTTGGCAGGCTTGGCGGCCTTGCCGGTCTTGCGCGTGGCGGCAGGCGCCGCGCCGGCAGCGCCGGTGCCGAACAGCTCCGCGATGGTGTAGCCCTCGGCGGCCGCGGCGGCCTTGATGCGCGCGCGCACCGTGGTGATCGGCTTGCGCTTCTTCAGCGTGGTCTTGCGCGCCTTGGCCTTGTTGATGAGGGTGTCCAGTTCCTTTGCGGAAAGGTTCTGCAGGTCGATTGCCATCGTGTGCTCCGGTTGTAATGCAGGGGGAGGGCGGCGCAGCGCCGGCCCGGTTTCAGTTCAGTGCGGGCGCGCGGCCACGCGTGCGAACAGCGCTTCGCGTTCGAGGCTTTCGGCCTCGGAGGCGGTGCGCGCGCGGTATTCGAACGTGCCCGACTCCAGCCCGCGCGCAGAGACCACCACGCGATGCGGGATGCCGAGCAGTTCCATGTCGGCGAACATCGGGCCCGGGCGCAGGCCGCGATCGTCGAGCACCACGTCGACGCCGGCCGCGGCCAGCTCGTCATGCAGCGCCGTCGCCGCCGCCAGCACGGCCGGGTCGTTCTTCGGATTGATCACGCACACCGCGACCGCCCACGGCGCCATCGCTTCCGGCCAGATGATCCCGGCGGCATCGTGGTTCTGTTCGATGGCGGCGGCGACGATGCGCGACACGCCGATGCCGTAGCAGCCCATCATCGGCACCACCGCCTTGCCGGTGTCGTCGAGCACCTTGCAGTCCATGGCGCGCGCGTAGGTGTCGCCGAGCTGGAAGATGTGGCCGACCTCGATGCCGCGCACGATGCGCAGCACGCCGCCGTCTTCGGCGCGATCGCCGTCGACCACGCTGCGCACGTCGGCGACCGTCTCGGGCTCCGGCAGGTCGCGGCCCCAGTTCACGCCGGCGAGGTGCGCGCCGAGGCGGTTGGCACCGACCACGAAGTCGGCCATCGCCGCGACGTCGCGGTCGGCGACCACGCGCACCGGGCGCGCCGGCGCCACCGGGCCGAGGAAGCCGGGCTCGCAGCCGAGGTGTTCGAGGATCTCGGCTTCGGTGGCCAGGCGGTAGGCACCAAGGCCGGGCACCTTGGCCAGCTTGATCTCGTTGGCGTCGTGGTCGCCGCGCACCAGCACCAGCACAAACTGCGGCTGGCCTTCGCTGTCCTCGCCCATCACCGCCACCGACTTCACCGTGCGCTGCAGGGCGATGCCCATCAGCGCGGCGACGTCGGCACAGGTCTTCTGCACGGGCGTGGCGATCGCGTGCATGTCTTCGGACGCGGCCGGTCGCGGCGCGGGATCCGCCGCGCGCGCGGCCTCGACGTTGGCGGCGTAGCCGGCCGCGTCGTTGCGTCCGGTGTCCGACCAGGCGATCGCGTCCTCACCGGAATCGGCGAGCACGTGGAACTCCTGCGAGGCGTCGCCGCCGATCGCGCCCGAGTCCGCCAGCACCGCGCGGAAGCGCAGCCCGAGGCGGCTGAAGATGCGCGTGTAGGCGGCATGCATGCGCGCATACGACTGCGCCATGCCCTCGGCGTCGACGTCGAACGAATAGGCGTCCTTCATCAGGAACTCGCGCGCGCGCATCACGCCGAAACGCGGGCGGATCTCGTCGCGGAACTTGGCCTGCACCTGGTAGAAGGTCACCGGCAGCTGCTTGTAGCTGGCCAGCTCCTGGCGCGCGAAGTCGGTGATGACTTCCTCATGCGTGGGGCCGTAGGCGTACTCGGCGTCCTTGCGGTCGCGGATCTTCAGCAGCTGGCCGCCGAACTTCTCCCAGCGCCCGGTCTCTTCCCACAGCTCGCGCGGCTGGATCGACGGCATCAGCATCTCGAGCGCGCCGGCGGCGTCCATTTCCTCGCGCACCACGGCTTCCACGCGGCGCAGCACGCGCAGGCCGAGTGGCGACCAGGTGTAGATGCCGGCTGCGAGCTTGCGGATCATCCCCGCCTTGAGCATCAGCTTGTGGCTGACCAGCTCGGCTTCGGCCGGGGTTTCCTTTTCGGTGCGGAGATGGAACTGCGACAGGCGCATTGGCGGCTTGTGGTCGTGGCGAGGCCGCTGATTGTGCCATGCAGCACGGGCATGGCCGCATCCGGCGCCGCGGCGCGCGGCGTCAGAGACGTCGACCGTCGACTTCGATGCCTTCGCGCGGCTGGATATCGACTTTCTCAAAGCGTCGCCCGCGCGGCGGCGGTTCCTGCGTCACCTGCACAACGCCGGCGTCGTCCGTCCAGCGGTAGAGCACCGGGCGTGCGTCTTCGGCGTTGGCGGCGGCGGCCTGCTCGGCACGTGCCCGGCGTGCTTCTTCGGCCGCTTCCGGCTCGCGGGAGACCCACCAGGCCACCGCGATCCCGGCGGCGATGCCTGCAACCACGGCCCAGCGGGTGTCCATGCCGGCGTGTCCGTCAGGGCGTGCAGTAGGCCTTGATCGCCGCCTGCGCCAGTTCCATCTGGTTGGCGCGCTGGGTGGGGTCGAGCACCTGGTCGGGCTTGCCGTCACCGTCCGTGTCCTGCTGCACGTCGCCGGCGCTCTGCAGGGCGGCCATGTTGGCGCGCGCGGCGCTGCACTGCGCGTTTTCCGGTGCTGCGACGGCTGCCTGGGCGACCGGGGCGGCGCTGCCGGCCGAGTTGATCAGGCGCTGTTCGTAGCGGCCGTTGGCCGGCGGCGTCTGCGAATAGTGGGTCACGCCATTGGCGTCCTTCCACTGGTAGACCTCGCCGGCAGTCTGCTGCGCGTGGGCGGCGGGAATCGCGGCCAGTGCGATGGCGATGCCGAGAACAATGCGGTTCATGCGGGGTCTCCTGCCTGTCAAGGCGTTGGCCCGCGATTGCAGCACCGGCTGGCGGCGGGCGCAAGCGCGGCGGCGCTGTTCCGTGACCGGCGCGCGCGGCGGTGCCGGTCGCCCCGCGGGTACACTTGCCCCCATGGATGACCAGACGCCCCAGCCGCGCCGCGCGCGCGGCATCTACCTGCTGCCCAACCTGTTCACCACGGGTGGGTTGTTCGGCGGGTTCTTCGCCATCATCGCCGCCTCGCAGGGGCGTATCGAAGCCGCGTGCATCGCGATCTTCGTGGCCGCGATCCTCGATGGCCTCGACGGCCGCGTGGCACGGCTCACCAATACCCAGAGCGATTTCGGCGTGCAGTACGACTCGCTTTCCGACCTGGTGAGCTTCGGCATGGCGCCGGCGCTGGTGATGTACCACTGGTCGCTGGTGGCGATGAAGCTCGACGGCACCACGCTGGGCAAGGTCGGTTGGCTGGCCGCGTTCCTGTATGCCGCCTGCGCGGCGCTGCGCTTGGCGCGGTTCAACAGCCAGGTGGGCAAGGTCGACAGCCGCTGGTTCATCGGCCTGGCCAGCCCCGCCGCGGCCGGGGTGATGGCGAGCTCGGTGTGGACCTTCCACACGCTAGACCTCAGCGGCGAGGCCATGCGCTATGCGGCGCTGGCGATCACCGTGGTCTGCGGCCTGCTGATGGTCAGCCAGTTCCGCTACACCAGCTTCAAGGGCCGCGGCAGCGGACCCGGCTCGGACCGGGTGCCGTTCTTCTCGCTGCTGCTCATCGTCGCAGCGCTGATCGCGCTGTGGATCGACCCGCCCAAGACCCTGCTCGCGGTGCTGGGCGTGTACGCACTGTCCGGGCCGGCGCTGTGGCTGTGGCGCCTGCGCCGCACGCGCACCGGCGGTGGCGTGGCGTGAGCTGGGACCCCTGGCAGCGCGAGGTGCTGGAGGCGCTCGGCCACCAGGTCTATGCGCGCGCGCCGGTGCCGGGTGACGAAGTCCCGGACGATGCACTCGCGCACGCCCTGCTGCGCGCCGCGCGCCGGGCGATCGATGATCCGGGCGCCGCGGCGCTGCTGCGTGCGCTGCCGCCACTGGCATTGCTGCGTGGTGATCCGCGCGCCAAGCGCGCGCTGTGGCCGCGGCTGCGCGCGCTGCGCGGTGGCGCGCCGGGATGAGCGCCGCGGTCGAGCCCGCGCTGCAGCCGACCATGCGGCCGATGCGCGAGGCCGACCTGGACGCGGTGATGGTGGTGGAGCGCCGCGCCTACCCCTATCCGTGGACGGCGGGCATCTTCCGCGACTGCCTGCGCTCGGGCTATCCCGCCTGGGTGCTGGCGCTGGATGGCGTGCTGATCGGCCACGGCGTGCTCAGCATCGCCGCCGACGAGGCGCACGTGCTCAACGTCTGCGTGGACCCCGACCGCCAGGGCCGCGGCTACGGCCGCCACCTGCTGCGCGCGCTGCTGCGCGAGGCGCGCGGCCGCGGCGCCTGCCGCGTGTTCCTGGAAGTGCGCCCGTCCAATCCGAACGCCATCGCCCTCTACGAGGACGAGGGCTTCAACGAGATCGGCCGCCGCCCGCGCTATTACCCCGCCGACCAGGGCCGCGAGGACGCCATCGTGATGGCGATCGAGCTGTTCGACCCGATGGAGTGATTGACGCGCGGCGTTAGAGCCGCGCGCGCTGCGCCGCCAGCGTGTCGCGCTGCGCGTTCCAGTCGGCCAGGCGCGTGCGCTCCTGTTCGACCACCGCCGCCGGCGCGTTGCTGACGAAGGTCTCGCTGGCCAGCTTGGCCTGCGACTTCGCCAGCTCGCCCGCCACGCGCTTCAACTCCTTGTCGAGCCGGGTGCGTTCGGCGTCGAGGTCCACCAGGCCTTCCAGCGGCACGTACAGGCACAGCTCGCCGACCATGGCCGCGGCGGACGGTGGCGGCTCGTCGGCGATCGCCTCGATCGCGTCGATCCGGTTGAGGAACCTGAGCTCGGGCGCGAAGCGCAGCGCGCGTGCGGCGTCGTCGGCGCTGCCGCCGGCCAGCAGCAGGCGGATCGACTTGGCCGGCGACACGCCGAGCTCGCTGCGGATGCGGCGCAGCGCGGACACCATCGCCTTCAGCCATTCCACGTCGGCCTCCGCACGCGCCACGTCCAGGCCGGCGAAATCGCCCGCCTGCGGATAGCGCTGCAGCATGATGGTGTCGGCGGCGATGCCCAGGCGCGGTGCAACCTGCAGCCACAGCTCCTCGGTGACGAACGGCACCAGCGGGTGCAGCAGGCGCAGCAGGCGCTCGAGCACCAGCAGCAGCGTGCGGCGCGTGCTCTCGGCGGCGGCGCGGCCCTCGACCGTGCCGGTGTCGCCCTGCAGCGCGGGCTTGGCCAGTTCGACGAACCAGTCGCAGAACTCGTTCCACGCGAATTCGTACAGTGCCTGCGCCAGCAGGTCGAAGCGGTAGCTGGCGAAGTGCGTTTCGGCCTGCGCGGTGACGGCGGCGAGGCGGGCGAGGATCCACTTCTCGGGATCGGTGACCGGGGCGAGGGGAAGTTCCGCCGTGTCGCCCGCAGCAACGGCGCTTGCATCCGCCATGCCTTCGGTGTTCATCAGCACGAAGCGGGTGGCGTTCCACAGCTTGTTGCAGAAGTTCTTGTAGCCCTCGGCGCGGGCGAGGTCGAACTTGATGTCGCGGCCGGGGCCGGCGAGCGCGGCCATGGTGAAGCGCAGCGCATCGGCGCCGAACGCGGGAATGCCGTCCGGGAACTCCTTGCGCGTGGCCTTCGCGATCTTCTCCGCCATCTTCGGCTGCATCAGCCCCGCGGTGCGCTTGGCCACCAGCGCATCGATGCTGATGCCGTCGATCAGGTCCAGCGGGTCGAGGATGTTGCCCTTCGACTTGGACATCTTCTGGCCGTCCTTGTCGCGGACCAGGCCGGTGACATAGACGTCGTGGAACGGCACCTGGCCGGTCAGATGGTCGGTCATCATGATCATCCTGGCGACCCAGAAGAAGATGATGTCGAAGCCGGTGACCAGCACGCTGGACGGCATGAACTGCTCGAAACCGCGCTCGCGCATGGCGTCGGCATCGGGCCAGCCCATGGTGCTGAACGGCCACAGCGCCGAGGAGAACCAGGTCTCCAGCACGTCGCTGTCCTGGCTGAGCGTGCCGCTGTAGCCGGCTTCGGTGGCGTGCGCGCGCGCCTCGGCCTCGTCGCGGCCGACGAAGATGCGGCCGTCGTCGGCGTACCACGCCGGAATGCGGTGGCCCCACCACAGCTGGCGGCTGATGCACCAGTCCTGGATGTTCTCCATCCAGTGGCGGTAGGTGTTGATCCAGTTGCCGGGCACGAACTTCACATCGCCCGGCGCACCGTCCGCGCCTTCGACCAGCGCCAGGCCGCGCTGCGCCAGGCCGTCCATCTTCACGAACCACTGGTCGGTGAGCCACGGCTCGATGACCTGGCCGGTGCGGTCGCCGCGCGGCACCTGCAGCTTGTGTGCGCGGGTTTCGACCATGAGGCCCGCAGCTTCGAGGTCGGCGAGCACGGCCTTGCGCGCGTCGTAGCGGTCCAGGCCGCGGTACGCGGCCGGGATCGCGTCATCGCCGGACACCACCTGCGCGTCGGCGGTGAGGATGTTGCGCAGCGGAAGGCCATGGCGCTGGCCCACCGCGTAGTCGTTGAAATCGTGCGCGGGCGTCACCTTCACCACGCCGGTGCCGAACGCGCGGTCCACGTACGCGTCGGCGATCACCGGGATCTCGCGCCCGGTCAGCGGCAGGGTGACGCTGCGGCCCACGAGGTGCGCATAGCGCGTGTCGTCGGGGTGCACCATCACCGCGCTGTCGCCGAGCATGGTTTCCGGGCGCGTGGTGGCGACCACCAGGTAGTCGCGGGTCTCGCGCAGGGTCTCGTTGCCGTCGGCATCGTGCTCGACGTGCTCGTAGTGCGCGCCATCCGTGAGCGGATAGGCGATTGACCACAGGAAGCCGTCCTCCTCCTCGCTCACCACTTCCAGGTCGGAGATCGCGGTCTTCAGCACCGGGTCCCAGTTGACCAGGCGCTGGCCGCGGTAGATGAGGCCGTCGGCATGCATGCGCACAAAGGCTTCGAGCACCGCCGTGGAGGCGATCGGATCCATGGTGAACACGCTGCGCGACCAGTCACCCGAGGTGCCGACGCGGCGCATCTGCTGCGCGATGGTGTCGCCGGACTGGCCCTTCCACTCCCAGACCTTGTCGATGAAGCGCTCGCGCCCGAGCGAGTCGCGGGTTTCTCCCTGGTCCTCGCGGTCCAGGTTGCGCGCGACCACCATCTCGGTGGCGATGCCGGCGTGGTCGGTGCCCATCTGCCACAGCGTGCGGAAGCCGCGCATGCGGTGGTAGCGCACCAGCGCGTCCTGCAGCGTGTGCTGGAACGCATGGCCCATGTGCAGGGTGCCGGTGACGTTGGGCGGCGGCAGCAGGATCGAGTACGCGGGGCCGTCGCCGCAGGGCGCGAACACGCCACTGGCTTCCCACTGCGCGTACAGGCGGGATTCGAAGGACTTGGGGTCGTAGCCGGTGGCGAGGGTCATTCAGGGGCTCGTGGTCGGGGCAGGACGGGGGCGGACCCCCGCGTCACATGTCGTATTTCTTCAGGTCCAGGCCGCGCGCCTTGTACTGCGTCCAGCGCTCGCGCAGCGGGCCACGCGCGGAGTCATCGGCGGGTACCACCTCGAGCACGCGCTCGAAGTCGCCTTCCACCGGCGCATCGCGCAGGTTGAGCACCAGCGCGCGCAGCGGCACGTCGCTGCCGGGCGCGGCGATGAGCACGTCGGCTTCATCCTCGCCGCCGTCGTCGTCATCGTCGAAACCGGCGCCGGCGATCTGGTGCGGCACGTAGGCGTCGGGGTCGAACGACCACAGCAGGTCGTCGAGCCGTTCGGCCTGGTCGGCGTCGCGGGCCAGCACCAGCATCGGCTGGCCGGCGGCCTGCGCCTTCTTCGCCAGCTCGCAGACGAGCAGCAGCGGTTCGTCGCGGAACCGCGGTTTCGCGATCAGGTAGAAGTCGGCGCGGGCCACGGGCGGGCTCAGCCCGCCTGGTCCAGCAGCCACTGCGACAGCAGGCCGACCGGGCGGCCGGTGGCCAGCCCGCTCTTGCCGCTGTGGCTGGCGCTGCCGGCGATGTCGAGGTGCGCCCAGCGCTGGCCTTCGGTGAAGCGCGCCAGGAAGCAGCCCGCGGTCACCGCACCGGCCCAGCGGCCGCCGATGTTGTAGACGTCGGCGAAGGTGGAGTCGAGCATGGTCTGGTACTCGTCCCACAGCGGCAGGCGCCAGGCGCGGTCGAACACGTGCTCGCCGGCGGCCAGCAGTTCCTGCGACAGGTCGTCGTGCTTGCTCATCAGCCCCGTGGCGAAGCTGCCCAGGGCGACCATGCAGGCGCCGGTGAGCGTGGCCACGTCGACCAGCGCCTGCGGCTCGAAGCGCTGCGCATAGGTCAGTGCGTCGCACAGGATCAGGCGACCCTCGGCATCGGTGTTGCCGATCTCGATGGTCTTGCCGGACATGCTGGTGACGATGTCGGAGGGGCGGTAGGCGTTGCCGTCGATGGCGTTCTCGACCGCCGGCACCACCACCACGAGGTTGATCGGGAGATCCATGCCCGCGGCCGCGACGAACGTGCCCATCACCGAACCGGCGCCGAGCATGTCGTACTTCATCTCCTCGATGCCGCCCTGGGTCTTCAGGTTCACGCCGCCGGTGTCGAAGGTGATGCCCTTGCCGACCAGCACGTAGGGCTTGGCGTCGCCGCCGTTGTTCCACTTCAGGACGATGAGCTTCGGTGCATTGGCCGAGCCGCGGGCGACCGCCAGCAGCGAGCCCATGCCGAGCTTCTCCATGTCCTCGCGCTCGAGGACCTCGCAGCTGGCCTTGTCGAAGCGCGCCGCGAAATCGCCGGCCTGCTGCGCCAGGTAGGCCGGGTTGCAGATGTTGGGCGGCAGGTGGCCGAGCTCTCGCGTGAACTCGACGCCGGCGGCGATCGCCTGGCCCTGGGCCAGCGCGGCGGCATCGCTGCCGGTGATCTCCAGGCGCTCGAGGCCCTTCTCGTCGCGCTTCTTGTTCTTTTCGCCCAGCGTGGCGACGTAGCGGTAGCTGGCGTGGCTGGCGGCGATGGCGGCCTGGCGGATCGCCCAGGCGACGTCGCGGCCGGCAACCTCGAGCTCGGACAGCGTCAGCAGCGCCGAACGCGCCGGACCGGTCTTCAGCGCGCGCGCGGCATCGGCCACGGCCTTCAGATACTGCGGCACCGCGAACTTGCCCGCCTCGCCCAGGCCGATCACCAGCACCCGCGGCGCGGCCACGCCCGGCAGGTCCAGGAGGAGCGTGCTGCGGCCGGTGGCGCCGTCGAGGTCGCCACGGGCGGCCAGCGCCGACAGGCGGCCACCACTGGCCTCGTCGAGCGCGCGCGCGGACGGCGCAAGGGTCTTGTCGGCAAAGGCGCCAACGACCACGCAGTCGACCTGGGCGGCGGCGGGTGGGGTCTGGTTCAGGGCAAGTTGAAGGCTCATGGGATCCTGTTCTGCGGTTCTCGTGAAGTGTTCCTTACAATCGGCGCTTCTAGAATGCGGCGGATGCGCCGCAGCGCCAGGTCCTGGCGCGGCCGATGCGGTGTATGGACGAACCCCCGATTCTAATGCAAGGCCGCTGCCGGATGCCGAAGCTCGACACCTACCTGTTCCGCGAATTCGCCCAGGCCACCTTCGCGGCGCTGGTCGTGCTGCTGATCGTCAGCCTCGGCGGGGTGTTCGCGGACGTGCTGGGCGACATCGCGCGCGGGCGGGTGCCGGCCGGGCTGATGCTGTCGCAGTTGGGCCTGCAGGTGCTCAATTACCTGCCGCTGATCCTGCCGCTGGGGCTGATGCTGGGCCTGCTGCTGGGCGTCGGGCGGCTGTACCGCGATTCCGAGATGCCGGTGCTGATCGCCACCGGCGTCGGCCCGCGGCGCCTGCTGCGCCCGCTGATGATGCTGGTGCTGCCGGTGGCCGGCTTCATCGGCGCCTGTTCGCTGTGGCTGGGCCCGTGGGCCAACGACTATTCGCAGCGGATGGTGGCGGAGGGCAACCGCAGCCTGCTGCTGGCCGGGCTGGAGGCCGGGCGCTTCGTCGAGCTGCCCGGCGGCGGCGGCGTGGTCTACGTGGGCGCGATGTCCGATGACGGCTCGGCGCTGGCGCGGGTGTTCGTCTACCGCTCGGACGAGGAGCGCATGGACGTCACGACCGCGCGCACCGGGCAACTCTCGGTCGACGGCGCCGAGCGCTACCTGAAGCTGGACCAGGGCTTCCGCGTCGAAGGTCCGCTCGCCGAAGGCCTGGATTTCCGCATGATGCGCTACGCCGGCAACGAGATGCGCCTGCCCGACGCCGAGACCCGGCCGGCCAGCGAAAACCCGGAATACGACTCCACCCTGGCGCTGCTCGGCGACGCCAGGCCCGAGGCGCGCGCGCAGCTGCATGCGCGCATCGCGCCACCGCTGCTGGCGCTGGCATTCGCCCTGCTCGCGGTGCCGCTGGCGCGCAGCCCGCCGCGCCAGGCCCGTTACGGCCGCATCGTGCTCGGCTTCCTGGCGTATGTGATCGGCATCAACCTGATGCTGCTGGGCACCGAATGGATCGCCGACGGCAAGATCCCGGTGGCGCTGGGCCTGTGGTGGCTGGTGCTGCCGCTGCTGGCGCTGGGCGCGTGGATGTACTTCCGAGACGGCAGCGTGGCCGCGCCGCGGCGCCGGGCGCGGGCAGCGGAGGCGGCGCGATGATGCCGTTCCCGAAGATCCACGACCTGTATGCCGCGCGCACCGTGGCGGTCACCGTGCTGCTGACCTGGATGGTGCTGGTCGGCCTGGATGCGGTGCTGGCCGGCGTGCAGGAGATCAAGCACATGGGCGATGGCGACTACGGCTTTGTCAGCGTGGTCACCTATGTCGCCTATACCGTGCCGCGACGCGCCTACGTGATGTTCCCGACAGCGGCGGTGATCGGCACGCTGATGGGCCTGGGCCAGCTGGCGGCCACCACCGAACTCACCGCGCTGCGCGCGCTGGGCGTGTCGCGGCGACGCTTGAGCCTCTCGGTCGCGGCGCCGCTGGTCTTGCTGACGGTGGCGATGATGCTCAACGGCGAGACCCTCGCGCCGGGCGCCCAGCGCAGCGCCGACGCCATGAAGTCGGCGGCGCGCTCCAGGGACATGATCGTGGCGCAGTACTCGGGCCTGTGGGCACGCGAGGGCAACACCTTCCTCAACGCCCGCACCGGCCAGGAGCGCAGCGACGGCAAGGATGCGTGGCTGGAACTCAACGGCGTCCGCCTGTTCGAGTTCGACGACGACGGACGACTGGAATCGATCGCCGACGCCGCCGTGGCCGAACATCGCGCCAGTGGCTGGCTGCTGCGCGACGTGCGCCGCGTGTACTTCGAGCCGCGCGAGGTCAGCGCGACGAGCATCGGCGAGGAGCACTGGGAATCGCAGCTCGACGCCGCCGCGCTCGCCGCCAGCGCCGGCAGCGCGTTCCGCCCGCGCTACATGCCCGCCCGCGACCTGGCGGAAGGCATCGAGTACCGCCGGCGCAACCGCCTGGATGCCAGCGAGTTCCAGGAGCACTACTGGGGTCGCTGGTTCTATCCGTTCAACGTGCTGGCGCTGTGCCTGGCGGCGATTCCGTTCGCCTTCGGTTCGCTGCGCAGCGGCGGGCTGGGGAGGCGGCTGTTCATCGGCATCGTGTTCGCGCTCGGGTTCTGGCTGCTCCAGGCCCAGGCGGTGAAGCTGGCGGCGGTGTACCGCTTCGATTACCGGCTCGCGTACGCGGTGCCGCCGGCGGTCATGTTGTTCGTGTCCTGGCTGCTTTTCCGACGCCGGAGTGGGTGAAATCCCAGGTTGCGGTGGCGCGTGCCGGCAGGTACACAGTTCATCCATGACTCCGGGTGGCGCGCCGCGCCCGCAGCAGGGATGCCGGGACACCGGGGCGCAACTACCAGACGGAGAAGCAGAAGATGCAGAGCAGCATGCGTATGGCCGCGGCCGTCGCCATGATCGTGGGCGTCGGCCTGTTGGGCATGGGGGACGCCGAAGCACGTCGTGGCGGCAAGGAGAAGGGCACGCCGGCGTGGATGAACGAAAACGGTGAAGTCATCGACTCGACCAAGGTCGAGGCGGGTTATGGCGAGACCGTCACCGGCCTGGGCGACTGGGAAGGCGAGATCACCGGCAAGCCGGCGGCGGGCAGCAAGTTCACCAAGCTCCAGATCGGCATGCCGATGAAGCAGGTGACCGATCTGGTGGGCGATCCCACCGACCAGGGCGCCTATGTCACTGGCAAGGCGTTCATCCCGTTCTTCTTCGGCGGCGACCGCTACCGCTACGAGATGGCCTACAAGGGCCAGGGCCGGCTGGTGTTCGCCGGCGAGTCGATGGGCACCGGCGGCAACCTGATCTGGATCATCCACAACAAGGACGACTCGGGCTATCGCTGAGCGTCACTGACGTCGTGACCGGAGACCCCGCGAAAGCGGGGTTTTTCTTTGTGGCCGTGCCGGGTACCAAGGGCCTTGAGGACTCATGTCCCCCGGCGCTGGCCTGGCGGCCATCGCCTCCTCCTTGACTTCGCCCACAAGGCCCTTGGCACCCGGTACGCCCCACTACGCGGTGGCTCAAAGGCACACCCAGCGATCCCGGGCATTGCGCTCCGGCTTGGGCTTTGCTCCTCGGCTTGGTCTTTGCTCTCGGGTGACCCAAAGTCGCCACCCAGCACCGAAGTGGCCGGGAGGCCTTCGCGGGGAAGTAAAGGAGGAGGCATCCGCCGCCAGGCGGATCCGGGGGACATGAGCCGCGAAGGCCTCCCGGCCACCAGAGGGCCTTCCAGAGCGAGGCGCGGCGTTTGAATCCTCCGAAGGGCCCGTCGACAATACCGGCCCCCGGAACCACGGCAGCCTCGCATGACCATCCTCCGCATGACCGACCTCGACCTCGCCGGCAAGCGCGTCCTGGTCCGCCAGGACCTCAACGTGCCCGTGGCCGCCGGCCGCGTCACCTCCGACCAGCGCATCACCGCGTCATTGCCGACGCTGCGCGCGCTGCTCGACGCCGGCGCCGCGGTGATGGTCATGTCGCACCTCGGGCGCCCCACGGAGGGCAGCTGGAGCGAAGCGGATTCGCTCGCGCCGGTCGCCCTGCGCCTGTCCGAGCTGCTCGGCCGCGACGTGCCGCTGGTCCGCGACTACCTCGATGGCGTCGACGTGGCCCCTGGCCAGCTGGTGCTGCTCGAGAACTGCCGCATGAACGTCGGCGAGAAGGCCGACGACGAAGCACTCGCGAAGCGGTATGCCGCGCTGTGCGACGTGTTCGTGATGGACGCGTTCGGCACCGCGCACCGCGCGCAGGCGTCCACCCACGGCGTGATCCACCATGCCGCGCAGGCGGTTGGCGGCCCGCTGCTGATGGCCGAACTGGATGCGCTGGCCAAGGCGCTGCACCAGCCGGCGCGACCGCTGCTGGCAATCGTCGCCGGCTCCAAGGTGTCCACCAAGCTCGAGCTGCTGTCGTCGCTGGTCGGCAAGGTCGACCAGCTGATCGTCGGCGGCGGCATCGCCAACACCTTCATTGCCGCGGAAGGCCACGGTGTCGGTGCATCGCTGCACGAAGTCGACCTGCTCGACACCGCGCGCGACATCATGGCCAAGGCGCGCGCGCGTGGCGCCGAGATCCCGGTGCCGACCGACGTCGTGGTGGCGCCGGCGTTCAAGGCCGATGCACCGGCCACCGTGAAGCCGGTCGACGCGATCGCCGACGGCGAGATGGTGCTCGACATCGGTCCGGAGACCGCCGCGCGCTACGCGGAGATGATCGCCAAGGCCGGCACGGTGTTGTGGAACGGGCCCGTCGGCGTGTTCGAGTTCGATGCCTTCGGCAAGGGCACCGAAACCCTCGCGCGCGCGATCGCGGCGTCGCCCGCGTTCTCGATCGCCGGCGGCGGCGACACGCTGGCGGCGGTCGACAAGTACGGCATTGCCGGCGACATCTCCTACATTTCCACCGGCGGCGGCGCGTTCCTGGAGTTCCTGGAAGGCAAGGTGCTGCCGGCGGTTGCCGCGCTGGAGCAGCGCGCGGGCTGACCAGCGTTCGTCGCCACGTGGCCTTCGTGTAGGCTCCCGGACGGGGTCGGGGGGCCGGCCGGGGGAGCATGGATGATGCGTTGGCTGATTGGATTGGCGTGCCTGCTGTTGCCTGTTGCCGCGACAGCGCAGGTGACGCACGCGAGGGGCGAGTTCGCGTTCGCGATCGAAGCGGAGCCCGGCTTCGTGCAGCGCGTTGAAGTTCCGCTGGAGTGGGACCCGGCCGCGCCCGGCCACGACGAGCCGCGTTGGCGCTACTGGTGGCATGACGCGCAGACCGACCGCCGTGGCGCTGCCGACCACCAGTACGCGGAGCATGTGTTCGAACCGCGTGCCACCTCGGTGCTGGGGGAGGCGGGGCGGTTCCAGGTGTCGTTCAACCCCGACTACCAGACGCTGGCGTTCCACCGCGTGGAGCTTCGCCGCGACGGCCGCTGGGTCGACCGCCTGGTGCCGGAGCGGATCTCGCTGGCGCGCCGCGAGCGCGGGTTCGAACAGGATCTCGCCGACGGCCTGGTGTCGGCGCTGGTGGTGCTGGACGACGTGCGCGTGGGCGACGTGGTGCGTGTCTCGTATTCGATCAAGGGCAGCAATCCGGTGCTCGCCGGGCAGGTGTCGGACTGGTCGCAGCTCGGCTGGCGCAACCCGGTGCTCGGCAACCGCCTGCGCGTGCTGTACGACCCGGGCACCGAGCCCGCCGTCCACCGCGAACACACCGATGCCGAAGCCGTGGTCACCCGGCGCGATGACGGCGTGGAAGTGGTCGTGGCCAGCGCGGCGATGGCCGCCGTGCTCGACGAAGGCGACTACCCCGCCTGGCACCAGCCGTTCCCGCAGGTGCAGGTGGCGCCGGCGCGCAGCTGGGCGGACGTGGTGGCCTGGGCGCTGCCGCTGTATCCGCAACCGCCACCGCTGCCGGCGGACCTGGAAGCGCGCCTGCGCGAGTGGGCCAGGATCCGCAGCCCGCTGGAACGGCTGACCGCAGTGGCGCGGGCGGTCCAGGATGAAGTCCGCTATTTCGGCGTCGAGATGGGCGAGAACACCCACAGGCCGAGCGCGCCCGGGGTCACATGGGAGCGCCGCTTCGGCGACTGCAAGGACAAGTCCTACCTGCTGGTCACGCTGTTGCGCCGACTCGACATCCACGCCGAACCGGCGCTGGCTTCTGTCGGCCGGGGCCGCGCGGTTGCCGGGTTCGTGCCCTCGGCGTCCGACTTCGACCACGTCATCGTGCGCGTCCGCCTCGGTCGCGAGGTGCGCTGGGTGGATCCCACGCAGACCTACCGCGGCGGCGCCGCGGGCGATGCCGACCTCAGCGGCTACGGCATGGTGCTGCCGCTGATGGCCGGCTCCGCGGCGATGGTCGAGATCGCGGCGCCCGCCGTCGGCCCGGGTGGCGTGCACGTCACCGAACGCTACGCCCCGGCCGCCGATGCCGCCCACGTCACGCTCGAAGTGGCGACCGTCTACAGCGGCGATGCCGCGGATGGCGCACGCCGCGGGGCCGCCACGGAGCGTCGCGAGGAGCGGGGCCGGCGCTATGCCGACTACTACCGCAAGCGCTTCGGCGAACTCGACGCGGTGTCGCTGCCGGTGATCCTCGATGACCGCGACCGGAACCGCATCACCGTCACCGAGGCCTACCTGCTCAGGGACGCGCTTCAAGCCGAAGGCGCGGCGCGCGCCATGGATACCTACGCGGACTCGCTGGACTCGCCGAGCCGCCTGCCGTCGGTGATGCAGCGCCACGGGCCACTGGCCGCCAGCCAGCGCGGCCGCTATCGCCATGACATCGAATTCCACATGCCGGAAGGCTGGAGCGCGCGCTTCGGCCAGGAGCGGGATGTGCAGGCCGTCGAAGGATTCGCGTACAGCCGTGAGGTCGACGTGCTCGATGGCGTGGCGGCGCTTCGTTACCAGCTCGACGTCGCCGGGCGCGATGTCGAACCCGGCGAGGTGCGCACGCACGTGGGCAGCCTGCGCAAGGTGCGCGACGGCCTGTCGGCGCGCCTGCGCTTCCAGCCGCCGGCCGCGCAGGCGTCGGCGGAGCGACGCCGCAGGCTGGAGGCCCTGTTGAAGGACACCATGAAGAAGGACGGGCAATGAGGTCGGCACCGGTGCGCAGTCTTCGCCGCGGCGCGTGCGCCGCACTCCTGGCGCTGGTCGCCGCGCCGCCGATGGTGGCGGCGGAGTCGCCTTCCGCCGTTGTTGCCCGTGACGTCGAAGCGGCGTGGGTCCGCTTCCTCGCCGAGGGTGACGCTGCGGTCGTGCATCCCGCGTACGGGGTCCTGTCCGCGGTCGCGTACGACGGTCAGCATGTCGATGCGGAGGCATGCGGCCGCGAAGCGCAGGCATTGGACGCCGCGCTCGCGGCGGCGCCGGTCGGCATCGCCTTGCAGCGCGTCGCGCTGCTGTGCGCCGAGGCCGTCGGCGACAGCCAGGCCGCGGATGTGGCCGCCGACGCCCTCTCGGCGCTTGCGCGCCTGGCCTTCGCGAGTGCCGGCGATGCCGACTGGTCGCCACCGATCCGCATCGTGCGCATCGAGGACGCCTACGCCCTGTTCCAGACCGCCGGCATGGACGTGCGCCATGCCTATTTCCAGGACCTCGTCCCCGGTCGCCACTTCCCGCTGCGGGTCGCGGCGTGGGATGCAGCCGCGGGCCGCGAGCGGAATTTCGTCTTCGATTTCATCGACGTCGGCTACCACATCGACCGCGCGGCGGAGCACGCCGGTTTCCCGCTGCTGCGGGTCGAGCTGGCGGAGGCGTGGATCGAGGCACTGGCACCCGCCGAGGTCGCCGCCCGCGACCATCAGGCATTGCTGCTGGCGTCGCAGGCAGCAGGCGTGGCGGAAAAACTTGTGGCGGTGCGTGACGCGGCGGCGGCCGGCGGCATCCAGTCGACCCGCACCTGGATCGTGCTCTGCCTGCAGGCGGACATCCCCGGCTGTGGCGAGGGCCTGGTCGACGCGATCCTCCCGCATGCCGAAGCCACCCGGTCGCTGTCGATGGTGCACCTGGCCGTGGCCTACGCCGAGGGCCTCGGCATGGAGCCCGACCAGGGCGCCGCGGATGCGCTGCTTGCCGCGGCAGATCGTCGTTCGCGCCCAGGTGACGCGCTGGTCGAATACCTCTCGCTGCGTGCGCTGGCACGGGACGGGGACGTCGCCGAGGCGTCGCGCGCACGCCTCCGCGCGCTCGCCGGCGAAGGACAGCCAGCGGCCGTGCTCGCCTTCCTCGCCGGCGGGCCCGCGATTGAAACGTGGCCCGCGGGGCTTGCCGAGCGGCTTGCCGCCTCGTCCTTCAAGAGCTCCGGCAGCGCGGCGCGCCTGCTGGCGCAGCATCATCGCCAGGCCGGCAAGGCAAGCGACGCGGACGCGTGGCTCGAACGGGCTGCTGCGCTCGGGGATGCGCAGGCGCAGTCCGAACTGGGCTTTGCACTGGTTGACGCGGTGCCGCTGGACGACGCGCGGCAGGCGCGCGCCGAGGCCCTGCTGCGCGAAGCGGCGCACGGTGGCGACATCGGCGGTGCGCGCTACAGCGCGATGGTGTCCGCCCGGCAGGGGCGGGTGCGCGAGGCCGAGACCTGGTTGCTGCCGGCCATGCGCCGCGGTTCCGCCCCGGCTGCGCTGGACCTGGCGCGCATGGTGCTGAGGCAACCGGAGCCGGTGACCCGGATCACCATCGCGGCCACCCTCGACATGCTCCGCGAGCTTGCCGGCGAAGAAGGCGGTCTGGCCGAGGCGCGCCAGATGCTCGCGGAGGTGCTCATCGACGGCATCGGCACCGACAAGGCGCCGGCCGAGGCCGAGGCGCTCCTGCTCGTGGACGCCGAGACGGGCGACGTGACGTCGATGGCCTACCTCGGCAGTGGCTACCTGCGCGGCGCGTTCGGTACGCGCGACGTGGCGGCCGGTCGCGCGTGGATGGAGCGCGCGGTCGCCACCGGTAACCCGGACGCGTACGCGGAGTTCGGCAGCGGCCTGTACTACGGCGGCGAAACCGCCGCCGAACGCGCGGAAGGGATCGCGTGGTGGACGAAGGGGCTGGAGGCCGGCAACGACATGGCCGCCAACAACCTGGCCTGGGCGTTCTGCACGTCGCGCCACACGGACGTGCAGGATGCCCGGCGCGGACTCGAGGTCGCGCGCGCACTGGAGGCGCGGATTGCCGACGCCCGCCCGAGCCTCGTCGATACCTTCGCCGCGTGCCACGCGGCCGCAGGCGACCACGCGCAGGCCGTCGTGCTCCAGCAGCGCGCGATCGACGGGCTGCCCAAGCGCGACGACGGGCAGCCCGATGACCGCAGCGGCTACGGCGACAGGCTGGCGCTGTACCGCGCAGGGCGGGCGTATGTCGAACTCGAGGATCCCTGACGCCGGGCCGGCTGCCGCGCCGCTCGGCTAGGATGGGCGACGGCACGCGTTCCGTGCCATCCATCCCGAGAGGCCCGCATGTCCGACCACCGCCGCCGTACCCGCATCCTCGCCACCCTCGGGCCCGCGACCGACGCGCCCGGTGTCCTGGATGCGCTGCTGCAGGCCGGGGTGAACGCGGTGCGCCTCAATTTCTCGCACGGTGATCCGGCCGACCAGGCCGCGCGTGCGCAGGCGGTGCGCGAGGCCGCGCAGCGCGCCGGTGTCGAGGTCGGCATCCTCGCCGACCTGCCCGGGCCGAAGATCCGCGTCGAGCGTTTCGCCGAAGGTCGCGTGGCGCTGGTCGCCGGCGCGCGTTTTGACCTGCTGGCCAGCGTGGACGCGCCCCTCGGCACGCAGCACGAGGTCGGCGTCAGCTACCTCGGCCTGCCCGGCGACCTTGCGCCCGGCGACGTGCTGATGCTCGACGACGGCATGGTGCAGCTGCGCGTGGAGCGCATCCAGGGTCCGCGCATCGTCACCGTGGTGCTCAACGACAGCGTGCTGTCGGACCGCAAGGGGCTGAACAAGCTGGGCGGCGGCCTGTCGCTGGGCGCGCTCACCGAGCGCGACCGCGAGCTGATCGCCGTCGCCGCGGGCATCGGCGTGGATTTCATAGCGGTGTCGTTCTGCCGCAACGCCGCCGACATGGACGAGGCGCGCGCCATCGCGCGCGCGCACGGCTCGGATGCGGCGATGGTGTCCAAGGTGGAGCGCGCCGAGGCGATCGAGAACCTCGGTGAAGTGATCGACGCCAGCGACGTGGTGATGGTGGCGCGCGGCGACCTGGGCGTGGAGATCGGCGACGCCGAGCTGCCGGGCCTGCAGAAGAAGATCATCCGCGAGTCGCTGGCGCGCGGGAAAGTCGTGATCACCGCCACGCAGATGCTGCAGTCGATGGTCGACAGCCCGATGCCGACGCGTGCGGAAGTGCTCGACGTCGCCAACGCGGTGATCGACGGCACCGACGCGGTGATGCTGTCGGCCGAGACCGCGGCCGGCAGTTTCCCGGTGCGTGCGGTGGAAGCGATGGCGCGGATCTGCGTGGGCGCCGAGCGCCAGTTCGCGCACGACACCGACTTCGAGGCGGCGCAGCGCAACCTCGAACGCGCCGACCAGGCGATCGCGATGGCGGCGATGTTCCTGTCCGAGCACATCGGCGTGCGCGCGATCGTGGCGATGACCGAATCCGGCGGTACCGCGCGCTACCTGTCGCGCTACCGCTCCGGTGCGCCGATCTACGCGTTCTCGCGCCACGATGGCGCGCGCCGGCGCATGACCCTGATGCGCGACGTGTTCCCGATGGGCTACGACAGCCGCGGACAGACGGCGCTTGAAGCCGGCCGCGGCAGCGTGCGCGCGCTGGTCGAGGCCGGCCTGCTGTCGGTGGGCGAGCGCGTGGTGTTCACCAGCGGCCAGCACATGGAGACGCACGGCGCCACCAACACCCTGCGCCTGCTGAAGGTCGGCGAGCAGGGCCACGCCGAGGGCCTGGGCGAGCTCTGAGGCCGCGCGCGGCGGCCCCGCGGGTGGCGAACGGCTATAATCGCCGGCCCTTCCCGTGCAGGACGCCAACACCATGAGCATCGAACAGCTTGCCGAAACCGCCCTCGCCATGGTCGCCCCCGGCAAGGGCATCATCGCGATCGACGAATCCACCGCCACCATCGCCAAGCGTTTCGCCGGCGTGGGCATCGAGAACACCGAAGAGAACCGCCGCGCCTACCGCGAGCTGCTGCTCACCACGCCGCGCCTGTCCGAGCACATCAGCGGCGCGATCCTGTTCGACGAGACCATCCGCCAGTCGACCAAGAGCGGCGTGCCGTTCGCGAAGTACATGTCCGACAACGGCATGATCCCGGGCATCAAGGTCGACAAGGGCACCCACGCGCTGGCCGGTTTCCCGGGCGAAGTGGTCACCGAGGGCCTCGACGGCCTGCGCGCGCGCCTCGAGGAGTACTACAAGCTCGGCGCCCGCTTCGCCAAGTGGCGCGCGGTGATCAACATCGGCGAGGACGTCCCGTCCGGCACCTGCATCGAGGCCAACGCCCACGCGCTGGCGCGCTACGCCGCGCTGTGCCAGGAGCAGGGCCTGGTGCCGATGGTCGAGCCGGAAGTGATCATGGACGGCAACCACGACATCGAGACCTGCTACGAGGTGAGCGAGGTCACGCTGCGCGCGCTGTTCGATGCGCTGTACAACCAGAACGTCGCGCTCGAGGGCACCATCCTCAAGGCGTCGATGGTGCTGCCGGGCAAGGATTGCGAAGAGCAGGCGTCGGTCGAAGACGTCGCCGAAGCCACCCTGATGTGCCTGAAGTCGTCGGTGCCGGCGATCCTTCCGGGCATCGTGTTCCTGTCGGGCGGCCAGAGCGACGAGGACGCCACCGCGCACCTCGACGCGATGAACCGCCTGGGCCCGAACCCGTGGCCGCTGTCGTTCTCCTACGGCCGCGCGATGCAGTCGGCGGCGCTGCAGCTGTGGTCGAAGGACCTCACCGGCAACTACGCCAGTGCCCAGCAGACGGTGTTCGCCCGCGCCCGCGACAACGGCCTGGCGGCGCTGGGCCAGTGGGGCGACAACGACTGACGCCCGTCGTCATTCGCTCAACGGAAACGCCGGCTCACGCCGGCGTTTTTCTTGGGCCCTGTGGTGGCCGTGAGGCCGTGGCGGCTCATGTCCCCCGGCATCCGCCTGGCGGCGGATGCCTCCTCCTTGACTTCCCCGCCACGGCCTCACGGCCACTTCGGGGCTCGGTGGCGGCTGTGGGCGACGGAGAGCAAAGGCCAAGCGCAAGCCGAAGCGCACTGCACTGGATCGCGGGGTGTGCCTTTGAGCCACCGCGTACTGCGGCGTACCGGGTGCCAAGGCTCTTGAGGGCGAAGTCAAGGAGGAGGCGATGGCCGCCAGGCCATCGCCGGGGGACATGAGTCCTCAAGGGCCTTGGTACCCGGCGCCCGAATCAGCGCCGCGCTTTCGCTGGAATCGCGAAAACGCTTCGCGGGATATGTCGAGCAGGAGAGCTCAGGGCAGCCCCGCCAGCCACTCGTCGTCCGAGCCTTCGCTGATGCCTTCGAACAGAGGCGTGGAGAAGTAGCGCTCGCCGGTGTCGGGCAGCATCGCCAGGATCACGTCGCCGTCGCGCGCGGTCTTCGCCACCTCGAGCGCCGCGGACACCGTTGCGCCGGCCGAGATACCGACGAAGATGCCTTCCTCGGCCGCGAGCCGGCGCGCGGTGGCGATGGCATCGGCGTCAGCGACCGACAGCACCTGGTCGGCGACATCGCGGTTGAGCACCTCGGGCACGAAGTCCGGCGTCCAGCCCTGGATCTTGTGCGGCGAGAATTCCTTGCCCTGCAGCAGCGCCGCCACTTCCGGCTCGCAGGCGGTGACCTTCACTTCAGGGCGTGCGAGCCGCAGCATCTCGCCGACGCCGGTGAGCGTGCCGCCGGTGCCCCAGCCGGTGACGAAATGGTCGAGCCGGCGGCCGGCGAAGTCCTGCAGGATCTCGGCCGCGGTGGTGTTGCGGTGCCAGGCGGGGTTGGCCGGGTTGGTGAACTGGCTGGCAAGGAACCAGCCGTGTTTTTCGGCGAGTTCCCGGGCGCGGCGCACCATTCCGCTGCCGCGCTCGGCGGCCGGCGTGAGAATGAGCTTGGCGCCATACGCGCGCATCAGCTTGCGGCGCTCGATCGAGAACGAATCCGCCATGGTCGCCACGAACTTGTAGCCACGCGCGGCGCAGACCATCGCCAGGGCCACGCCGGTGTTGCCCGAGGTCGCTTCGACCACGGTGTCGCCGGGCTTGAGCACGCCGCGCTTCTCGGCGTCCAGGATGATGGCGATCGCCAGCCGGTCCTTGACCGAGCCGCCGGGATTGAACGATTCGATTTTCGCGTAGATGGCGACGTTGCCAGGCGCGATGCGGTTGAGCCGCACGACCGGAGTGCTGCCGATGGTGTCGAGGATGCTGTCGTGGATCATGGCGTCGTCCTGGAGGGGAGGGGACGGGGCCGGCAGCGCTGGCCCGCGATGCAGCCACAGAGTGCGCCCTAACGCACGGGCGTGCCAGCGGTTGACAGCGACAGCGCGGCCCGCGCGAAAGTCTGATGGCACACGTCCCGGTCATCGGCACCCCGTAGAATCCCGCGATTGACCCACCGTCGTGCGTGAAGATGCCCTGTTCCCCGATTTCCAAGCCGTTCCTGCGCTGCTGGCTGCCGGCCGCGCTCGCACTCGCCCTCGCTGCCTGCGGAGGGCAGGATGCCCCGGCGGCGCGCACCGAGGCCGCCGTCATGGTCACCACGGCGACCGTGGCGATCCGGCCGTTCAACGACCGCATCCGTGCGCTTGCCACCGTCAATGCGCGTGAATCGGTGGACGTCACCGCCAAGGTCAGCGAGACGGTCGACCGCGTGCATTTCGAGAGCGGCGACGAAGTGGCCGCCGGTGCGCCACTGGCGACGCTGAGCGGGCAACAGCAGGACGCCGCGCTGGCAGCCGCGCGCGCCACCGCCAACGAGGCCGATCGCCTGTACCGCCGCCAGCAGGAACTCGCCGCGCAGCAGCTCATCGCGCGCGCCTCGCTCGATACCCAGGGCGCCACGCGCGACAGCGCGCGTGCCCAGGTGCGGCAGATCGAAGCCAACCTGCGCGACCGCGTGATCCGCGCGCCGTTCGCCGGCGTGCTCGGCATCCGCCGGGTCAGCCCCGGCGCGCTGGTGACGCCGGGCACGGTGATCGCCACGCTGGATGACATCGCGCGCGTCCACGTCGACTTCCCGGTGCCCGAGGCGCAGCTTGGGCACGTGGCGGCAGGACAGCGCGTGACCGGCACCAGCAGCGCATGGCCTGGCCGCGCGTTTGAAGGTGCGGTGAGCATCGTCGATTCGCGCGTCGACGCGGCGACGCGCGCCGTCACCGTGCGCGCCGACTTCGCCAATGCCGAACGCCTGCTGCGCCCCGGCATGCTGCTGCAGGTGGAGTTGGAGCGACCGTCGCGTGATGCACTGCTGGTCCCCGAGATCGCCATCGTGCAGGTGGGTCGCGACTCGTTCGTGTACCGGGTGAAGGCGGATGACACCGTCGAGCAGGTCATCGTCGGGATCGGCGCGCGCGACGCCGGCTACGCCGAAGTCACCAGCGGGCTGGCCGCCGGGGACCGCATCGTCGTCGACGGCACCGGCAAGCTGCGCCCCGGGCTCGCCGTCCGCGAGGCGGCGCCGGCGTCCGCCACGCCGGCACGCGCCGCCGAGCCCGCTGGATCCACGGAAGCCGGCGATCCCGCCGCCGCGGCACCGGCCGGGACCTGAGCGCGATGAGCCTGTCCGAACTGTCGATCCGCCGCCCCGTGTTCGCCACGGTGATGAGCCTGATGCTGATGGTGCTGGGCGTGCTGGCGTTCTCGCGCCTGACCCTGCGCGAGCTGCCGGCGATCGACCCGCCGATCGTCTCGGTGGATGTCACCTATCCCGGCGCCTCGGCGGCGGTCGTGGAGACGCGCATCACCCAGGTGCTGGAAGACGCGCTGTCCGGCATCGAGGGCATCGAGACCATCCAGTCGCGCAGCGTCAACGGGCGCTCCGCGGTGACGCTGGAGTTCACCCTGCAGCGCGACATCGAGGCCGCGGCCAACGACGTGCGCGACGCGATCAGCGGTGTCGCCGACCGCCTGCCGGACGAAGCCGACCCGCCCGAGGTCGAGAAGGCCGACAGCGATTCGGACACGATCATCTGGCTCAACATGAGCTCCAGCAAGATGGACACGCTGGAGCTGTCGGACTACGCCGACCGCTACATCGTCGACCGGCTGTCGAGCCTGGACGGCGTGGCCCAGGTGCGCATCGGCGGGCGCCAGCGCTATGCCATGCGCGTCTGGCTGGACAGCGCGGCGATGGCGGCGCGCGGCATCACCCCGGCCGACGTCGAGACCGTGCTGCGCGCGGAGAACGTGGAGCTGCCTGCGGGACGCATCGAGTCCGAGACCCGCGACTTCACGCTACGCGTCGAACGCGGCTATACCGAGCCCAAGGACTTCGCCGCGATCCCGCTGCGCAAGGGCGACGACGGCTACGTGGTGCGGCTGGGCGACGTGGCCGAGATCGAGCTGGCCTCGGCCGAGCGGCGCGCGTATTACCAAAGCAACGGCGCGCCCAACATCGGCCTGGGGATCATCAAGACCTCGACCGCGAACGCGCTGGACGTGACCCGCGCGGCGCGCGCGATGGCAGTCGAGATCCAGAAGTCGCTGCCCGAGGGCACCGACATCTTCGTGGCCTACGACGACACGGTCTTCATCGAGGAATCGATCAAGCGCGTGTACTGGACGCTGGCCGAAGCGATCGCGCTGGTGCTGCTGGTCATCTGGCTGTTCCTCGGCAGTTTCCGCGCGGCGCTGATTCCCGCGGTCACGGTGCCGGTGTGCCTGCTGGCGGCGTTCATCCCGCTGCTGCTGTTCGGCTACTCGATCAACCTGCTGACGCTGCTGGCGCTGGTGCTCGCGATCGGCCTGGTGGTGGACGATGCGATCGTGGTGCTGGAGAACATCCAGCGCCGCGTGGACCTGGGCGAGCCGCGGCTGGTCGCCTCGGTGCGCGGCACGAAACAGGTGGCATTCGCGGTGATCGCGACGACCACGGTGCTGGTCGCGGTGTTCCTGCCGGTCGGGTTCATGGAAGGCAACACCGGGCGCCTGTTCCGCGAGCTGTCGGTGGCGCTGGCCGGCGCGGTGGCGCTGTCGGCGTTCGTGGCGCTCACCCTGACGCCGATGATGGCCTCGAAGATGGTCCGGCCGCATTCGGAAGAAAAGTCGAACCCGGTGAACCGCTGGTTCAACCGTCGCCTCGAGGCGGTCAGCAGTGGCTACCAGCGCCAGCTGCAGCGGCTCGGCGGCATGCGTCCGCGGTCGACGTTGGGCCTGATGCTCGCGGTCATGGCGCTGTGCGTGGGCGCGATCGTCGGCCTCGGCCAGCTGGTGCCGTCGGAACTCGCACCCGCCGAGGACCGCGGCTCGTTCTTCGTGTCGATCGTCGGCCCCGAGGGCGCGGGCTACGACTACACCGTGGAGCAGATCCGCGAGGTGGAGAAGGTGTTCGCCGCACGCGTGGCCGGCGAGGACAACGCCATCCGCCGTTTCAACAGCCGCGTGCCCGGTGGCTGGGGCGCGGGCGAGGAGATGCACACCGGCAACGTGATCGTGTTCCTCGAGGACTGGGACAAGCGCGACCAGTCCACGGCCCAGGTCGCCGAGTCGCTGCGCACCGAGCTCGACCAGCTCAGCGGCGTGCGCGCGCAGCCGCGCGTCGGCGGTGGCCTGGTGGGCAGCCGCGGGCAGCCGATCCAGCTGGTCCTCGGCGGGCCGGAATACGCGGAGATCGCGCGCTGGCGCGACCTCGTCATGCAGCGCATGGAAGCCAACCCGGGCATGTTCTCGGTCGACTCGGACTACAAGGAGACGCGCCCGCAGATGCGCGTGAACATCAACCGCGAGCGCGCCGCCGACCTCGGCATCAGCGTGACCTCGATCGGGCGTGCGCTCGAGACCATGATGGGCAGCCGCCAGGTCACCACCTTCGTGCAGGAAGGCGAGGAATACGACGTGCTGGTGCAGGCCGGCCGCGCCGGGCGCGCCGCGCCCGCCGACCTCACCGCGATCCAGGTGCGCACGCGCGACGGCGCGCTGGTGCCGCTGTCCAACGTGGTCACGCTCAGCGAGCTGGCCGAAGCCGGCAGCCTCAACCGCTTCAACCGCATGCGCGCCATCACCATCACCGCCGGCCTCGCGCCGGGCTACAGCATGGGCGAGGCGCTCACGTTCCTGGACGAGGTGGTGCGCACGGAGCTTCCGGACTACGCGCAGGTCGACTGGAAGGGCGAGTCGCGCGAGTACCAGAGGGCCGGCGGTGCGGTGCTGCTGACGTTCGCCCTTGCACTGCTGGTGGTGTACCTGGTGCTGGCGGCGCAGTTCGAGAGCTTCGTACATCCGTTCGTGATCATGCTCACCGTGCCGCTGGGTGTGCTCGGCGCGTTCATCGGGCTTGCCGTGACCGGCGGCACCTTGAACCTGTTCAGCCAGATCGGCGTGGTGATGCTGGTCGGGCTGGCGGCGAAGAACGGCATCCTGATCGTCGAGTTCGCCAACCAGCTGCGCGACTCCGGGCGCAGCATCGCCGAGGCGATCGTGGAATCGTCGGTGGTGCGCCTGCGGCCGATCCTGATGACCGCGATCTCGACCATGATGGGCGCGCTGCCGCTGGTGCTGGCCGGCGGCCCTGGCTCGGCCAGCCGCGCCACCATCGGCGTGGTGGTGATCGCCGGCGTCGCGTTCTCCACCCTGCTGTCGCTGTACGTGGTGCCGGCGTTCTACTCGCTGCTGGCGCCGTATACGCGCTCGCCGGATGCCGTCACGCGCCAGCTCGAACGCGAACAGTCAGAGGTGCCGCCGGTGGGCGGGCACGCGTGACGGAGCGTTTCGCGATCGACGCGTAATCAGTGAGAATCCCCGGGTGCCCGCTTTCCGGCGGGCCGACAATCGAACCGGGGAGTCGCGAGTGGAACAGATCGTCACCACCATCAACGGGCTGGTCTGGAGCCCGCTGCTGATCATCCTTTGCCTGGGCGCCGGGCTGTACTTCACCATCCGCACGCGCTTCATGCAGATCCGCGGCTTCACCGAGATGGTCAAGCTGACCTTCAGCGGCAAGAGTTCGCAGGCCGGCGTGTCGTCGTTCCAGGCGCTATCGATGTCGATGGCCGGGCGCATCGGCATCGGCAACATCGCCGGCGTGGCCACCGCGATCGCCTTCGGCGGGCCGGGCGCGATCTTCTGGATGTGGGTGATGGGCTTCCTGGGCGCCTCGACCTCGTACATCGAGTCGACGCTGGCGCAGATCTACAAGGAAAAGGACAACGAGGGACGCTACCGCGGCGGCCCGGCCTACTACATCGAGAAAGGCCTGGGCATGAAGTGGTACGCGCTGGCCTTCGCGCTGGCCACGCTCATCGCCGCCGGCCTGCTGATGCCGGGCGTGCAGGCGAATGCCATTGCCGACAGCATCGCCAATGCCTGCCAGGGCGGCGCGCTCTGCGGTGACCTGGCGGGCACCTGGTTCGGCATGGACTCGCGCCTCGCGCTCAAGGGCGGCATCGGCGTGGTAGTCGCGCTGCTGCTGGGCGTGATCATCTTCGGCGGCGTGAAGCGCATCGCGATGTTCGCCGAGATCGTGGTGCCGTTCATGGCGATGGCCTACATCCTCATGGCCGTCGTGGTGATGATCATCAACCACGAGCTCGTGCCGGGCATGTTCCGCACGATCTTCAGCAGTGCCTTCGGCATGCATGCCGGGTTCGGCGCCATGCTTGGCCTGGCGGTGGAGTGGGGCGTCAAGCGCGGCGTGTACGCCAACGAGGCCGGCCAGGGCACCGGCCCGCACGCGGCGGCCGCGGCCGAGGTCTCGCACCCGGCCAAGCAGGGCTACGTGCAGGCGTTCGCGATCTACTTCGACACCATGCTGGTGTGCACGTCGACCGCGTTCCTGATCCTCGCGACCGGCATGTACAACGTGGTCGACCCGAACGGCGGCATGCTGCACGAGGCGCTGCCCGGGATCGAGGCCGGCGCGGGCTACGCGCAGCACGGCATCGAGTCGGTGCTGCCCGGCTGGGGCGCGGGCTTCGTGGCGATGGCGCTGTTCTTCTTCGCCTTCACCACCATCATGGCCTACTACTACATGGCCGAAACCAACCTCACCTACCTCAACGGCCACCGCACGCGGCCGTGGGCCACCGGGCTGCTGCGGGTGGCGATCCTCGGCATGGTGGTGTTCGGCGCGGTGCGCAGCGCGGACCTGGCGTGGACCTTCGGCGACATCGGCGTGGGGATCATGGCCTGGCTCAACATCATCGCCATCCTGTTGCTGCAGAAGCCGGCGCTGATCGCGCTGCGCGACTACGAGCGGCAGAAGAAGCTCGGCCTCGATCCGGTGTTCGACCCGGACGCCGTCGGCATCGCGAACGCCGATTTCTGGCGCAACAGGAGCTGACATGACGAGTCGCTGGCCTGGCGGGAGCGGACCCCCGGGGCGCAACAGCCCCTGGCGCGCGGAGCCGAAGCCCGGGAAGGGTGGCGGCCCGCGCGAGGAGCGTGCGCCCGCAACCCCGGCAGCTACCGGCGACGATGCGTCCGCGCCGCCGCCGGAAGCCAGCGGCGAGCTGCGCCTTTACGGCTTCAACGCCGTGCAGGCGGCGTTCGCGCGTCGCCCCGACGCGATCCGCAAGGTCTACCTGGCCGAGGCGATGATCCCGCGCCTGCAGCCGCTGCTGAAATGGTGCGCGGCGCAACGCATCGGCTACCGGATCGTCGCCGAGGACGACCTGCGCCGGCTGGCCGCGAGCGCGCACCACGAGGGCGTGGTGGCCGACGTGCTGCGTGAGCCGCCGGCCACGCTGGCGGCATGGCTCGAGACGTTGCCTGCCGGTCCGCAGTGCGCGCTGTGGCTGGACGGCGTGGGCAACCCGCACAACCTCGGCGCGATCCTGCGTTCGGCGGCGCATTTCGGCGTGGCCGGCGTGCTGCTGCCGAAAAGCTCGCCGCTGGCGCTGTCCGGTGCGGCCGCGCGCGTTGCCGAGGGCGGCGCCGAGGCGGTGCCGTTCGTGCGCCTGGGGCGTGACGAGAATTCCATCGCGCAACTGCGCGGCGCCGGCTTCGCGCTCGCGGCGACGGTCGTGCGCGGTGGCGATGACGTCTTCAAGGCGACGCTGCCGCAGCGCCTGGTATTCGTCATCGGTGCGGAAGGCGAGGGCATGTCGCCGGCACTCGCCGCGGCTTGCGACCAGCGCCTGTCGATCGCGGGCACCGCGGCGGTGGAAAGCCTCAACGTGTCGGCGGCGACCGCGGTGTTGCTGGCACGCTGGTGGCAGTCACGCTGAGCCGGCTCCACCGGCGACAGCGCGTTGTCGCCGGAGCGGGCGGGGCCGATCAGGGCACCCTGGGCGCGCTGCCGAAACCACCCTCCGCCTCGGCTGCGAGGTAGGCCATCACCGCCCATGCGGCGGTGTTCTGCGCCAGCGCCGCGGGATCGATCTTGTCGAGCGTGTCGTCGGGCGTGTGGTGGTAGTCGAAGTAGTCGCTGCCGTCCTGCCCGAGCCACGCCCACGCTGCGCCCTGCGCCGCGATCGGGCCTACGTCGGGGCCGGGGCTGCCCTTGTCGGAGCGTTCGATGCCCAGCGGCGCCAGAGCTTCGGCGATGCGCGCCTCGGCGGCGTCGGCGTGCGCCGGGGCGCCGGTGTTGAAGGCGTAGATGCGGCCGGCGCCGAAGTCGCTCTCGGCCACCAGTTGGTGGCGCGCGATGTCTGCGGCATGCGCCGTGGCATAGGCCTTGCCGCCGTGCAGGCCCTGCTCCTCGTTGGCAAAGGCCACCACGCGGATGCTGCGCGCCGGACGCTGCCCGAGGCCCGCGATCAGCTTCGCCGCGGCCATGGTGATGCCGATGCCCGCGGCGTCGTCGACGGCGCCGGTGCCCAGGTCCCACGAATCCAGGTGCGCGCCAAGCAGCACCACTTCATCAGGCAGGCTGCGCCCGGTGATCTCGCCGATCACGTTCTGAGAGGTGTATTCGCCGTCCCAGCCGCAGTCCAGCGTCAGGCGCAGGCGCACCGGGCCGCGCGCCAGCAGGCGGGCGAGCTGGTCGGCATCGGGCACCGACAGCGCGGCGGCGGGCACCGGTGCAAGGCCGTCGTCGAAGCGGGTGATGCCGGTGTGCGGGTTGCGGTGCGAATCGGTGCCGGCCGAACGCATCAGGAAGCCGACGGCGCCGGCGCGGATCGCGGCCGACGGCCCGCGGCTGCGCACGCGTCCGCCCGGTCCGTATCCGCTGCCGTCGCGCGCGCGCTCCATGCGGTAGTCGACGAACGCCAGCTTGCCGGCGAGCGAGCCGGCGGGCGCGGCCTCCAGCGCGGCCAGGTCGGCGAAGCGCACCACCTCGGCCTCCACGGTGCCCGCCGGGCTGCCGCCGAGCGCGGTGATGGTGAGTGGCTGCGCGCTGGCGCCCAGTACCTCGGCACGCTCGCTGCGGCGCTCCCACTTCGGGAAGGTCACGGGCTCGGTCCAGACCCGGTCGAAGCCGAGCTCGGCGAATTTCGCCTTCGCCCACTCCACCGCACGCGCGTCGGCCTCGCTGCCGGCCAGGCGCGGACCGATCTCGGTGGTCAACGATTCGGTGATGTCCCACGACAGGGTGCTCTGCAGCGCCTGCGCGCGCAGCTGCGCGGCGACGGCCATCGCGGCGTCGTCGATACGCGTCGTGGCGGGTGTCGGCACGGGCCCGATGGCGGCGCCGGCGGGCAGGGCGGTGACCGCGGTGATGGCCGCGGCGAGCAACAACGGAACCAGGCGCATGGCGCTCCACATCGTGAAAACAACAGGGCCACGAGCTTAGCAACCCGTGGCCCCGTGCCGATGTGCCGCAGGTACCGGCCTGCGGCGCGCTGGCCTACTTCTGCAGTGAGTTGCGGATCTCGCGCAGCAGCAGGATCTCCTCGCTCGGCTCCGCCGGCGCCGCGTCCGGCTTGCGGCTCATGCGGTTGATCGCCTTGACCACCATGAAGATCGCGAACGCGATGATAACGAAGGTGATCAGCGCATTGATGAAGTTGCCGATGCCGATCTGCACCGCGGGCACCACCTCGCCGGCCGCGTCGACCGTGGCGGCTTTCAACGTGATCGCAATGCTGGAGAAGTCGACGCCACCGATCAGCAGGCCGATGGGCGGCATGATCACGTCCTCGACCAGCACGGTCACGATCTTGCCGAACGCCGCGCCGATCACCACGCCGACGGCGAGGTCGATCACGTTGCCGCGCATCGCGAATTCCTTGAACTCGGACATCATCCCCATTGCGGTCTCCTGATGGTTACGGCGGGTGCCGCGATCAGGGTACACGCGCCGCCGCGATGCGGCAGCGCAGCATGATGGCGTCGTCCAGGCGCGCTTCGCAGGTGTCGCCGGGGTGCAGCGCGGCCACGCCCGCGGGCGTGCCCATGAACACCAGGTCGCCGGCGCGCAGCGCGTTGAGGCGCGAGAGTTCGTGGAGGATGTCCGGCACGTCCCAGACCAGGTCGGACAGCAGCCCTGCCTGGCGCTCTTCGCCGTTGACGGCGAGCGACAGCCGGCGCGGGGCGAGCTCGCCGATCGCAGCCGCGGGCACCAGTTCGCTGACCGGTGCGGATTCGTCGAAGGCCTTGCCCGTATCCCACGGCAGCCCGGCCTGCTTGGCCGCGGACTGCAGGTCGCGGCGCGTGAGGTCCAGGCCAACGCCGTAGCCGAACACGAGCTGTGCGGCCTGCTCGCGATCGAGGATCCCGGGCGGGGCGTCGCGGCCCAGCGCCACCACCAGCTCCACCTCGTGGTGCAGGTCGGCGGTGGCGGGCGGGTAGTGCACCACCTCGCCGGTGACCAGTGCATCGGCCGGCTTCATGAAGAACACCGGCTGGCCGCGCGTGGCTTTCGAGGCGGCCACCGCGGCGCCCATCTCGCGGGCGTGGTCGGCGAAATTGCGGCCGACGCAGTACACGCGCCGCACCGGGAAAGTGCCGCCGCCGCGCACGGCCAAGCGCGCCTGGGCAGGCGCGGGAATCACGTCGGTCATGGGATATCCGTCAGTGGGTGGCGAGCCAGCGGCCGGCGGCCGGGCTCAGGCGGGCTTGTCGATCACGCGGTATTCGGCATCCACCACGCGGCCGCCACGGGCCTGCGGCTTGCCGCGCTGCAGCCAGACCCGGCGTGCCAGGCCGATGGCGAGCATGGCGCCACCGACCACCACGCCCACCGCCAGCAGGACCAGCAGCAATGCCACGCCGAGCAGCCCGAGCGCCACGCGCAGCAGGGGATGCCTGGGCTTGCGCGGTGCGAACAGGTCGCGGAACTGGCTGGCGTCGAAACGGGCGTGGGCGCTGCGGAAGGTGCTGTTGATCATGCGGTAATGCCAGAATGCGATGCGATGAAGATGCGACGAGTATCGGCGGCACGATGTCGAAAGATGTAAGCGAAGCGTTAATCGGATCCGCTGCAGGGCACGCCACAGCGCTGCGCACGCTGGCCTCGATCGCGCCAGGCGGCTTTGCCGAGGGCGAGGGCCTGGTGGACGGTGAGATGGATTCGATCATCCTCCACCGCGATGACGCCGATGGCGTGCGTGCCTGGCTCAACATCTGCCCGCATGCCGGCCGCCGGCTCGACTGGGCGCCGGGGCAGTTCCTGAAGGCGAAGGACGGACAGCTGGTGTGCGCGGTGCATGGCGCCACGTTCGAGACCGTCGGCGGCGCATGTACTGCCGGGCCCTGTCGAGGCGAATCGCTGCGCGCGGTGGCCGTGGTGGTGCGCGACGGCATGGTCCATCTCGCCGACTGAGCCGGGCGGCGAGACGCGTGGTCAGAAGATCAGGTTCACCATCACCACCACCACCGCGATGTACGCCAGCGAGAGCGGGGCGCCCACGCGCCACAGGTCGCGCGCGGTGTAGTTGGCGGGGCCGGCGATCATCGACATCACCGGGTTGGACTGGGTGACCAGGTTGTTGGAGGCCGACAGGGCCACGATCAATGCGAACGCGGTCGGGTCGCCGCCCGCCGCCAGCGCCAGGTTGATCGCCAGCGGCACCATCACGATGGTCGCGCCGACGTGGCTGATGACCAGCGAGAACGCCGCCGTCAGCAGCGCGACGGTGAGCTGGATGGTCCACACCGGAAGTCCTTCCGGCAGCTGTTCGATGGTGTGGCCGGCAATCCATGCCGCGGTGCCGCTGGAGTCCATCGCCCAGCCCAGCGGGATCAGGCAGGCCATCAGGAACACGGTCTTCCAGTTGATGGCGCTGTAGGCCTCGTCCATCTTCAGCACGCCGCAGACCAGCATGCCGGCCACGCCGGTCATCAGCGCGATCGAAGTGGGAAGCTTCGAGCCCAGCGCGATCAGCATGGTCACCGCGAAGATCGCCATCGCGATCTTGAACTTGTGCGGGCGCTGCTCGCCCTTGGGATAGTCGGTGACCACCACGAAGTCGCGGTTGGCCGCGGTCTGCGCGAGGTCCTGCCAGATGCTGTGCAGCACCAGCATGTCGCCGGCGCGCAGCGGCAGGTTGCGGATGTTGTCGCGCAGCACGTCCTTGTCGCGGTTCACCGCCAGCAGGCTGATGCCGTAGTTCTTGCGCAGCGCGAGTTCGGCCTGGGTCTTGCCGATGAACTTCGATGTCGGCGGCACCACGGCTTCGGAAATGCCGGCGCGGCTGGGATTGAACAGGTCGCCGAACTCGCGCAGCCGCGTGGACATGCGCAGCATGTTGTTCTGCGCGAAGTCCGCGACCTGCTGGCGCGCGCCCATCGCGCCGATCACGCTGCCCACCCAGATGCGCGCGTCGGCCGGCGGCGCCAGCCGCGAATCGTTGCCGGTCTTCAGGGCGAGCAGCAGCGGCGCGCCGTGCACGGTCTCGGCCTCGCCCAGCGCCATGCCCACCAGCGGGCTGTCGGCGCTGACGGTGAGCTCGAACACGTCGCCCTCGATGCCGTAGGCGCGGGCGAAGTAACTCTCGGTGCGCGCCGGCGTGACGCTGCCGTCGCCCTTGATGCTGTCGCCAAGCAGGCGATCGCCGAAGAAATGGAAGTAGGCCAGCGCGATCAGCAGCAGCGCCAGGCCGATCGGCAGCGGCGCGAACATCGGCAGCGGCTCCAGCGTGGCCACGCCGGACGGCAGGTTGGCGTTGGCCGCGACCAGCAGGTCGTTCAACAGGATCAGCGGCGAGTTGCCGACCATGGTGAGTGCGCCGCCCATCACGATGGCGGCTGCGATCGGCAGCAGGAAGCGCGACAGGCCGAGCCCGGTGCGCGACGCCAGCCGGGACGCGACCGGCAGGTACAGCGCCATCACCGACGGGTTCTGCATGAAGGACGAGTTCAGGCCGGCGACCGCCGAGGTGTACAGCAGCAGCTTCTTCTCGACGCCCCTGGAGCGACGCAGCAGCCAGGCGGCCAGGCGGTTGAGCGCGCCGGTGCGGTCCAGGCCGGTGCCGAGGATCATCGTCGCGATGATGCTGATGACGGCGTTGGACGAGAAGCCGTTGAAGATGTCCTCGGGCGCCACCAGTCCGGTCAGGCCGAGTACCACCAGCGCCACCAGCGCCACCAGGTCGACGCGCACGCGCTCGAACAGGAACAGCACCATCACCATCGCGACCAGCCCGAGGACGAGCTTCATGTCCGTGGTGAGGGCGAGGGTCTCCATGTGCCGGCGTCAGCTCCCGTCCCTGTCGTACAGCAAGTCCCAGACGCCGTGTCCCAGGCGCTGGCCGCGAGTCTCGAAATGGGTCTGCGGGCGCCACTCCGGACGCGGCACGTGGCCGCGTGGACCGGCGCGGTTGTGCAGTCCCACGGTGGCGTCGAGCACGTCCCACATCTGCTCGGCATAGTCCTGCCAATCGGTCGCGAGGTGCAAGCGACCGTTGCCCCCAAGCTTGCGCACGAGCAGTGCGGCGAACTCGGGGTTCACCAGGCGACGCTTGTTGTGGCGCTTCTTGTGCCAGGGGTCGGGGAAGTAGATGCGCACTTCGTCGAGGCTGCCGTCGGCGATCTCGTTCTCGAGCACCTCGACCGCGTCGTGGTGGTAGAGGCGCACGTTGCCGTTGCCGTCCCCGGCGAGCGCGTTGAGCAGGCGGCCCACGCCCGGGGCGTGGACCTCGATGCCGATGTGGTCGCGCGCCGGATCGTGGGCCACCGAGTAGCGCAGCGCCTCACCGTTGCCGAAGCCGATCTCGAGGATGCGCGGCGCCTTGCGACCGAACACGGCATCGAAGTCGCGCGGCGCCGCGCTGTAGTCAAGCCCGAAGCGCGGCCACAGCGCGTCGAACGCACGCTGCTGTGCCGGCGTGAACCGCCCCTGGCGCAGTACGAAGCTGCGCACGCGGCGGTTGCCGTCCTCCACGGTGAACGGTTTCGGCGGCGCCTTGGCGCCCGGGCTCGAGAACGGATCCACCGGTCAGCCGACGAGGCCGTCGACCGGCGACGAGGCGCTGGCGTAGCGCTTGCGCGGGATGCGCCCGGCGAGGAACGCGTGGCGTCCCGCTTCGACGGCCAGGCGCATCGCCGTGGCCATGCGCACCGGCTCGCGGGCGCCGGCGATGGCGGTGTTCATGAGCACGCCGTGGCAGCCGAGTTCCATGGCGATCGCGGCATCGGACGCGGTGCCCACCCCGGCGTCGACGATGATCGGCACCTTGGCGTTCTCGACGATCTCCAGCAGGTTCCAGCGGTTCTGGATGCCGAGACCCGAGCCGATCGGTGCGGCCAGCGGCATCACCGCCACGCAGCCGATTTCCTCCAGGCGCTTGGCCAGGATCGGGTCGTCGCTGGTGTAGACCATCACGTCGAAGCCGTCGGCGACCAGCTGTTCGGCGGCCTTGAGCGTCTGCACCACGTCAGGGAACAGCGTGCGCTGGTCGCCCAGCACCTCGAGTTTGGTGAGGTTGTGGCCGTCGAGCAGCTCGCGCGCCAGGCGGCAGGTGCGCACCGCCTCTTCGGCGGTGTAGCAGCCGGCGGTGTTGGGCAGGATGGTGTAGCGGTCGGGCGGCAGCACGTCGAGCAGGTTCGGCTCGCCGGGCGACTGCCCGATGTTCGTGCGGCGGATGGCGACGGTGACGATTTCCGCGGCGGCGGCCTCGGTGGCGCGACGCGTCTCGTCGAGGTCGACGAACTTGCCGGTGCCGGTGAGCAGGCGTGAGCGGTAGCGCTTGCCGGCGATGACGAGGGCGTCGTCGCCAAAAGTGTCTGGGCTTGTCATCGCCGCATTATCGCGCAACTGCGGCGGCTTAGCCTCCGCCCAGCGCGTGCACGACCTCGACGCGGTCGCCGGCCTCCAGCAGGTGCGTGGGGTGCAGGCTGCGCGGCACGATCTCGCCGTTCACCTCCACCGCGACCTTGCGGCCGGCGAGTGCTTCGCGTTCGAGGAGTTCCAGCACCGTGGCCGGGCCGGGCAGTGCGCAGGGGGCGCCGTTCAACAGGATGTCCATGGCGCCATTGTCGCCAAGAGTGGCCCTGAATGCATGTCCCGCGCCGCGCCGTGCGGCGTTGCAGCTTGAGCCGGAACCGCCGTTCATGGAACGATGCGCGCCCTTTGCCGATTCCCACGGGCCTCGGCACGCCACGTCCTCCGGAGGACTCCATGTCGCTGACCCGCCCCGCCCGCACCGTCCTCGCCGCTGCGCTCGCCCTGGCGGCGTTGCCCGCCCTTGCACACGACCAGCCGTTCTCGCAGACCGTGTTCTTCGGCGACAGCCTGACCGACGCCGGCTACTTCCGGCCGCTGCTGCCCGCCAACGTGCAGGCCGTGACCGGCCAGTTCACCACCAACCCGGGCCTGGTCTGGTCGCAGTGGCTGGCCGATTTCTACGGCACCAGCGCAGGCGCCAACGGCAACGGACAGAGCGGCAGCAACTACGCGGCAGGCGGCGCCCGCAACGGCGTGGACGTGACCGGCGCGCTCGGCTTCATCCCGTCGCTGGCCACCCAGACCAACCGCTACCTTGCCGCCAATGGCGGGCGCGCCGATCCGAACGCCCTGTACACGGTGTGGGGTGGCGCCAACGACCTGTTCGCCGTGGCCGCAAACCCCGGCAATGCCCAGGCGATCATCGGCGGCGCGGTCGCCGCGCAGGTCGGCATCATCGGCACGCTGCAGGCGGCGGGTGCGCGCTACATCCTGGTACCCACCATCCCCGACCTCGGCCTGACCCCCGCGCAGCGTGCGCAGGGGCCCGCCGCGCAGGCGCAGGGCACCGCGCTGGCCACGATGTACAACAACGCGCTGTTCTCGACGCTCGCGGCCAACAACCTGAGCGTGATCCCGGTCGACAGCTTCAATTTCCTGCGCGAAGTGGTCGCCAACCCGGCCATGTTCGGCATCAGCAATGTCACCGGCACCGCGTGCATGCCGCAGATCACCGCGCAGTCGCTGACCTGCAACCCGACCAGCCTGGTCAGCCCGGATGCGCCCAACAGCTACCTGTTCGCCGACGGCGTGCATCCGGCCAGCGGCGCGCACCGCGCGATCGCCGACCTCGCTGTCGCCGCGATCGAAGGCCCGCGCCAGATGGCCGTGCTGCCGCATTCGGCCGCCGGCACCGGCCGCAACCGCGCGGAGCGCGTGGCGGCGCAGATCGGCGTGAAGCCCGAGGGCGACGGCAGCCGCTGGTGGACCGACCTGCGCGGCGACTTCCAGCGCTACGGCCACGGTGACCATTACGACGGCACCGGCCCGGCGCTGACGGTGGGGCTGGACTGGACGCGCGGCAACCTGGTGTATGGCGCGTTCGCGGGCTACGGCGCGCAGGGCAACGACTGGGGCGGCCGCCGCGGCGAGTGGGACCAGTCCGAAGCCAGCCTGGGCGGGTTTGCCGGCTGGTTCGGCGAGTCCGGCGCCTGGGTCAACGGCCAGCTCAGCTACACGCGCATCGATTTCGACATCGAGCGCCAGGTGCCGCTGGGCCCGGCGCTGCGCACGCACACGGCGTCGACCGATGGCAGCAACCTCACTCTCGCCGTGCACGGCGGATGGGAATTCGGCGAAGGCGCGCTGCGCCACGGCCCGGTGCTGGGCGTGACCGCGCAGCGCATCGACATCGACGGTTTCGCGGAAAGCGACCCGGGCCTGTCGACCTCGCTGGCGTACCCCGACCAGTCGTTCGATTCGCTGGTCGGCAGCGGCGGCTGGCAGGTCTCCTACGCGATCACCAACCACCTGCAGCCATATGCGCGCTTCACCGTGGACCGCGAGTTCGAAGACGCCGCGGCCCAGGCGTTCGCGCGCTCGCAGTCGATCGCCGGTTCGCTGGCGTATGCCGTGCCCGGCGTGGACTATGACCAGAGTTACAGCACGCTGACCTTCGGTGCGCGCACGCAGCTGTTCGGCCTCGATGCCAACATCGGCAGCAGCCTGAACATCGGCCAGAAGGGCGGCAAGCACGCGATGGTGTTCGCCACGGTCGGCGCGGGCTTCTGAGCAACCGGCTCCATGCCGCGCGGCCATGTCGCGCGGCGTTGCCAATGACGCGACCGGAGTCCTAGACTGGGCGCCCTGCGGGTGTAGCTCAATGGCAGAGCTGTTGCTTCCCAAGCAACTGACGAGGGTTCGATTCCCTTCACCCGCTCCAATCCCGCGCTCCAGTCCCGGGCCGTTCCGGCCACTCCCATGAAATTCGCCATCCTTTCGCGCAACGGCAAGCTGTACTCGACGCGCAGGCTGGTCGAGGCCGCGCGCCTGCGCGGCCACAGCGTGCGCGTGCTCGATCCGCTGCGCTGCTACATGCGCATCGGCCTGGACGGGTTCGCCATGCACTACAAGGGCCGGCCGCTGGCCGGTTACGGCGCGGTGATCCCGCGCATCGGCACCTCGATCAACCGCTACGGCAACGCCGTACTGCACCAGTTCGAACTGATGGGCTGCCACACGCCCAATCCGTCGGCCGCCAACATGGCCGCGCGCGACAAGCTGCGCTGCCACCAGCTGCTGGCGGCCAAGGGCATCGACATGCCGGTCACCGTGTTCGGCGACAACCCGGACGACACCGTCGACCTGCTCGCCATGCTTGGCCCGCCGCCGCACGTCATCAAGCTCAATGAAGGCACGCAGGGTGCGGGCGTGATGCTTACCGAGAAACCGTCGGCCTCGCGCAGCGTGGTCGAGGCGCTGCGTGGCCTGTACGCGAACTTCCTGGTGCAGGAATTCATCGCCGAGGCCGAGGGCGCCGACCTGCGCTGCTTCGTGGTGGGCAACGAGGTGGTCGCGGCCATGCGCCGCCAGGCGCCCGTCGGCGACTTCCGCGCCAACCTGCACCGCGGCGGCGAGGCCGAGGCGGTCGAGGTCACCGCCGAGCAGGCCGACGTGGCGGTGCGCGCCGCGCAGGGGCTGGGACTTGGGGTGGCCGGGGTGGACCTGGTGCTGTCGGCACGCGGCCCGCTGGTGCTCGAGGTCAACGCCTCGCCGGGCCTCGAAGGCATCGAACGTTCCAGTGGTGTTGATGTCGCGGGTCGGATCATCGAATTCGTTGCAGCAGCGGCGGCCTCGGACCGGCCTGCGCCTTCGCCACGCCGCCGTGCGAAGGGTCATTTAACGGAAGCTTAGCGGATGGTTTAACG
Organism: Luteimonas sp. MC1828; assembly: GCF_016461615.1. Lineage (NCBI taxonomy): Bacteria > Pseudomonadati > Pseudomonadota > Gammaproteobacteria > Lysobacterales > Lysobacteraceae > Luteimonas > Luteimonas sp. MC1828. The sequence goes on along the minus strand of NZ_JAEMNY010000001.1, from coordinate 1,611,392 downwards.
CCTCTTTAATCGCGCCGCGGGTAGCGTGGGCTGGCCAGAATCCTTGTGCGTGCGTTGGATATCTCCAGTCGTCAGTCGTGGATCGCGGTCATTGGGGCAACACAGTTCGGCCCGGGCAATCTCCTTGCCCGGGCTGTTTTCTTTCCCGCGGCGGCACGGCCGACGCGCGGGGTTCACGCTTCCCTGTGCAAGAATCCGGGTCCCAGCGCCGCTGCCCCGGGAACGCCCACGCATCCGGGCGGTCGAAGCACAGCCCAGTACAGGACCCACGCATGCGCATCCTCGTGATCGAAGACAACCAGGACATCGCCGCCAATCTCGGCGACTACCTCGAGGACCGCGGGCATACGGTCGATTTCGCCGCTGACGGCGTCACCGGCCTGCACCTGGCGGTGGTGCACGATTTCGACGCGGTGGTGCTCGACCTCAACCTGCCGGGCATGGACGGGCTGGAGGTCTGCCGCAAGCTGCGCAACGAGGCGCGCAAGCAGACCCCGGTGCTGATGCTCACCGCCCGCGACACGCTCGACAACAAGCTGGCCGGATTCGATTCCGGCGCCGACGACTACCTGGTCAAGCCGTTCGCGCTGCAGGAGGTCGAGGTGCGCCTGAACGCGCTGGCGCGACGCGGCAAGGGCGTGCAGACGCGCGTGCTCGACGTCGCCGACCTGGAATACAACCTCGATACTCTCGAAGTCCGTCGCGGCGGCAAGCTGCTGCAGCTCAACCCCACCGCGCTGAAGATCCTGCAGTCGCTGATGGAGGCCGCGCCGGCCGTGGTCACCCGCCAGGAGCTGGAGACCCGTGTCTGGGGCGAGGAGCTTCCGGATTCGGATAGCCTGCGCGTGCACATCCACGGCCTGCGCGCGGTGATCGACAAGCCGTTCCCCACCCAGCTGGTGCAGACGCGCCACGGCATCGGCTACCGGATCGCCGCGCCCGATGTCGCAACCTGAGGGCGCCGTACAGGCGCCGGCGGCGGGCGGTCCGCGGCGCTATCGCCGCCGCCTGCGCAGCCGCATCATCCTGTCGTTCGCGCTGCTCGGGCTGGCGCTGACGGCGATGTTCGCGATCGCCGCCGCCTACGTCGGCGCGGTGGTCGAGGACCAGGCGGTCGGCAGCGTGCTGAAGAGCAACGTCGACGAATACGCGCAGCGCTTCTACGTCGACCGCTCCGCCGAATGGGCGCCGCTCAGCAACGTGCGCGCCATCGTCTACGGGCCCGGCAAGCTGCAGAACGTGCCGCCGGACTGGGCCGAACTCGAGACCGGCGTGTACAACATCACCGGCGAGGAGGGCGGCGAGTCCTTCGTCTACCGCCTGGTGGTGAAGAAGGATGCCGACTACTGGTTCTTCCTCGCCCAGGACATGACCAACACCGCCGAGGTGCGCGCGCGGATCAAGCTGATCCTGATCGCCGCGGTGATCGCGTTCACCATCCTCGCCGGACTGATCGGCTGGTGGTCGGCGTCGCGGGTGATGCGGCCGGTGTCGGAGCTGGCGAACCGGCTCAACGTGTCCGGCGACAGCGCGCGGCCCGGGCCGCTGGCGCCGCACTTTCCCGATGACGAGGTTGGCGAACTCGCCACCGCGCTCGACGACTACGCGGCGCGCCTCACCGAGGTCGTGCAGCGCGACCGCGAGTTCAATGCCGACGTCAGCCACGAGCTGCGCACGCCGCTGGCGGTGATCCGCGGCGCGATCGAACTGCTGCTGTCACGCCCCGACCTGGACGACAAGACCCGGGCGCGCCTGCAGCGCATCCAGCGCGCCGAGCAGCAGTGCACCGACCTGATCAGCGCCCTGCTGCTGCTGTCGCGCGCCGAGCGCGGCCACGGCACCACCGATGTCTGCCGCGTCGCCGAGCAACTGCTCGATGCGCACCGCGCGCAGCTCGGCGGCAAGGACCTGGTGCTGCGGCTTGAGGGCGGGCCGGGGCGCCTGGTGGTCGACGCACCGGAGTCCGCGGTGTCGGTGGCGCTGGGCAACCTGATCGGCAACGCCATCAAGTACACCAACTCTGGCGAAGTGGTCGCGCGGCTGCACGACGATGCGATCGACGTCATCGATTCCGGCCCCGGCCTCAGCGCCGAGGATGCGGCACGGCTGTTCGAGCGCGGCTACCGCGGCAGCCATGCCGAACACACCCACGGCGGCGGCATCGGTCTTTCGATCGTGCGCCGCCTGTGCCGGCTCTATGGCTGGCAGGTGCGGGTGGTGCCGGGCGCGGAGCGCGGCGTGGTCGCCACGCTGCGCTTCAGCGACGACAGCGGCGAGGACGCCCGCGCCTGAGTGCGCCGCCCACGCCGTGGCTCAGGACTGCAGCGGCTGCAGCCAGCCGTGGCGGTCCGGGGTGCGGCCGTCGAACAGGCCGAAGAACAGTTCCTGCAGGCGCAGCGTGACCGGGCCGGCGCGACCGGCACCGATCTGGCGGCCGTCGACCGAGCGGATGGGGGTGATTTCGGCGGCGGTGCCGCACATGAACAGCTCGTCGCACAGGTACAGGTATTCGCGCGGCAGGTCGCGTTCGATCACCTCGATGCCGGCATCGCGCGCCAGGCGGATGATCGAGTCGCGGGTGATGCCGTTGAGCAGCGCGGCGCTCACCGGGGTGGTGTGCAGCGCGCCGTCGAACACCAGGAACAGGTTCTCGCCGGCGCCCTCGCTCAGCAGCCCGGTGGACGCCAGCGCGATGCCTTCGCCGAAGCCGAGACGCCGCGCCTCGCGCGCCACCAGCTGCCCGGACAGGTAGTTGCCGCCGGCCTTGGCACCGGCCGGAATGGTGTTGGGCGCGAAGCGCTGCCAGCTGGACACGCAGGCGTCGATGCCCTCGGTCAGCGCGCCCTCGCCGAGGTAGGGACCCATGTGCCAGGCGGCGACCGCGACGTCGATCGGCGTTTCCGCTGACAGGCCGAACCCGCCCAGCCCGCGCCACGCCACCGGGCGCAGGTAGGCGCGCTCCAGACCGTTGCGGTTGATTACCTCGTGGCAGGCAGCGTTGATCTCGTCGGCGGTGTAGGGGATGGCCATCTCGTAGATCCGTGCCGACGCGTGCAGGCGGCGGGTGTGGTCGTTCAGGCGGAAGATCGCCGTACCCGACGGCGTGCTGTACGCGCGGATGCCTTCGAACACCGACGAGCCGTAGTGCAGGGCGTGCGACATGACGTGGGTGGTGGCGTCGGCCCAGCGCTTGATGGCGCCGTTCTGCCAGATCCATTCGGGGTACTGCTGCATGCCGCTGCTCCGCTGCGCTTGGGCGTTCATTTTGCAGCAAAGCCGCGGCGTGGCGCGCTCACAGCGTCACCCACCAGCAGTCCATGTGCCGGCGCAGCCCGAACGTGGTGCGCGATGGCGTGATGCCGTCCGCCAGCACCTGGTCGATGCGCAGCGCCACCGGGCGTTGCGGGGCGCGCAGCGTGGCGTGGTCGGCCGCGAGGCGCGCCGCTTCGGCCGCGGCCGCGTCGGCGGACGTGCCGGACAGCGACCAGCCGGTCGCGGCCGGACCGGTGCCGGCGTGCGCCATCGTCGCGGGGTCGGCCACGACCACGGTTTCGGCCGGCCGCAGCGCGGTGATGTTGAGCAGCGGGCGGCGGACGATGGCATCGAGGCGGTCGATCGTGGCGTTGCCGCCGCGGGTGGAATGGCCGGGCCAGTGGTAGCTGGCCGCGAGGCGGTTGGTGTCGCCGGATTCGATGGCGGTGGTCACCTCGAACACCAGGTCCTGCAGGCGACGCGAACAGCCGCCGCGGTAGCGCGTGCCGGGCGCCGCCGCGCCCGCGGCCGGTGCGATGTTCTCGGTCGCGCCGAAGGCGGCGCAGGGGCGGTCGCTGTAGAGCGTGCCGCCGTCTTCGGTGGTGCAGCGGTGCACCTGCGCGATGGCCGGGAGCGTGGGGCCCAGCGCCAGGACGAAGGCGACGGACAGCGCGCCGGCGGCCACGCGTTGGATCGGATACGACATGCCCCAAGCCTACCGCCGCCGCGGCCCGCGCCGATAGCGCAGGAGGTCACGGAGCGGTGCGCGACGTCTTGCGCGTCGCCTGCCGTTCAGGCCATGGCGTCGAGGACGGCCAGCGTGGGCCGCGCCAGGTTGAGCGTATAGAAATGCAGCGATGGCGCGCCGCCGTCCACCAGCCGCCGGCACAGGTCGGCGACGAAGTCCGCGCCCAGCGCGCGCACGCTCTCGGCGTCGTCGCCATAGGCCACCATGCGCTTGGCCAGCCAGCGCGGGATCTCCGCGCCGCAGGATTCCGAGAAGCGCCGCAGCTGGCTGAAGTTCGAGATCGGCATGATGCCGGCCGCCACCGGCACCTCCACGCCCAGCTTGCGCACCGCATCGACGAAGCGGAAGTAGGCATCGGCGTTGTAGAAATACTGGCTGATCGCGCCGTCGGCGCCGGCATCGACCTTGGCCTTGAAGTGGCGCAGGTCGGCCAGCGCATCCTCGGCCTGCGGGTGGGTCTCCGGATAGCAGGCGACGTCGACGCGGAAATGGTCGCCGTGCTCGGCGCGGATGAACTCCACCAGGTCCGACGCATAGCGAAGGTCGCCGGGATGGCCCATGCCCGAAGGCAGGTCACCGCGCAACGCGACGATGCGGCGGCAGCCGGCGCTCCGGTACTCGACAAGCAGTGCGGCGATTTCATCGCGGGTGCCGCCGACGCAGGACAGGTGCGGCGCCGCGTCGAAGCCCTGCGCCAGCAGCCCGCGGATGGTGTCGCCGGTGTAGCTCAACGTGGAGCCGCCGGCACCGAACGTGCAGGACACGTATTCCGGCGCATGCGGCGCGAGCCTGGCGGCGGTGCGTTCGAGCTGCGCGCGCTGCTCGTCGTTCTTCGGCGGGTAGAACTCGAAGCTGATCGGGGTCATCGAAAACCGCTCCGGCAAGGATGGCGGAGTGTATCTCTATATCGCGATGGATGGTAAGACCGCGCCGGCGGGCGTGCATCGCGCACGCGGCATCAGCCGGTCGCCGCTGCCGGGTGGTGGCGATGGGGCAGCAGCGCCCAGCGCGGGTCCTGGTGGCGTGTCCCGGCGGCCAGCCACTCGCGGGTCGCGGCCCCGGCCCGGGCGATCAGCGTGGCGGTCTGCGAGAAATCATAGGCGTGGACGGCGAGCGGACACAGCGGCGGGATGACGACCAGCTCGCAGCGGTCGGCGAACCGGTCGATGTCCGCAAGCAGCTGGCGCATGGCCAGAAGGTTCAGCGCATGCAGGGCCATCGCGAGCGCACCGGGCGGCGGCACCTGCAGTGCGCAGGAGGATCCGGTCGGGAGCACGAACATCTTCGTTGCGCCCAGCGCCAGCGCCGCGGCGATCGGTGTGTTGCTGGCGATGCCGCCGTCCATCAGCGCGCGCGCGGCGATGGTGACCGGCGGGAAGACCGCCGGTAGTGCCGTGCTCGCCTGCAGCGCCGCAGTGGCGTCGCCCGAGGACAGCACCACTTCGGTGCCGTCGAGCACGTCGGTGGCGACGACGTGGCACGGCAGGCGCGTGTCCTCCAGCCGTTGGCAGGGAAGCCCGGATCCGATCAGTGCGCGCAGCCGGTCCGGTCGGGCGAGGTGATCGCGCCGGCCCAACAGGCCCAGGGCCATGCCACGCAGCGTCAACGGGAAGATGTCGACGCGGCGCAGCCGCAGCCAGATGCGTTCAAGCCGTGCGATGCCGGCCTCGCCGGGGTCTGCCGCGTAGCAGGCGGCATTGAGCGCGCCCACCGACGCCCCGACCACGAAGTCGGGCACGACCCCGTGTTGCGCAAGCGCCTGGAGCATGCCCACCTGCACCGCGCCGAGGCTGCCGCCGCCGGCGAGCACGAACGCGGTCTTCGCGGCGGGCTGCGGGTTCATGCGCTTTCCGGATGCGCGACGTGCCCGCGGCCGGCGTGTTCCCGGCGCCGCAGCCCGGCCTCGATGGTGAGGTTCTCCAGATCGCGGCCGACCGACGCCGCGGCGATGAGCTCGTCGCCACGGTAGTAGCGCGCGGTGAAGTTTCGCCGCGCGGGTTCGCCGTCGATGCGGATGCCGTCCCAGCCCTGCGCGACCCCGGTGAAGCGCAGGTCCACGCCCTGGTGGTGGGTCCAGAAGAACGGCACGTCGGTGAACGCGTGCATGCCGCCGAGCATGTTCGTCGCCGCCACCTGGCCCTGCCGCTGTGCGTGCACCCAGTGCTCGACGCGGATGTGGCCGCCGCCATGCGGATAGCGCGCGACGTCGCCGGCAGCGTGGATGCCGGCGACCGACGTCCGCAGGCAGGCATCCACCACGATGCCGTCCTCGACGTTGATCCCGGCGTCCGCGGCGAGCCGGGTGCGCGGCGAGACGCCGACGCCCACCACCACGACGTCGGCATGGATCCGGCGGCCGTCCTCCAGGATGATCGCGCGGCCTTCGAAAGCTTTTGCGCCGGCGCGCAGGTGGAATGCGACGCCCTGCTCGCGACGCAGGCCGACGATGAATCCGCCGACCACGGGTCCGAGGGCGCGCCCCATCGGCACCGCCTCCGGCGCGATCACGTGCACCTCCAGTCCACGCGTACGCAGCGCGCCGGCGGCCTCCAGGCCGATGAAGCCGGCGCCGATGAACGCGACCGACGACGCATCCGCGCACGCGGCGATGATCGCGCGCGCATCCGCCAGGGAACGCAGGGCGAACACCTTCGGATGATCGAACCCGGGCAGGGACAGCCGCCGCGGCTCCGCGCCGGTGGCGATGAGCAGGGCGTCCCAGGCGACGCGTTCGCCGGTGGCGGTCAGCACATGGCGTGCCCGGGTGTCGATCGCCGCCACGTCGCAGCCCAGCCGCAGGTCGATGGCGTGCCTCGCGTAGAAGTCGGGCCCCTGCAGCGGGATCCAGTCCTCGGACGCCGTGCCCGCCAGGTAGTCCTTGGACAGGTTGGGCCGATCGCATGGCGCGGCGTCGTCGGCGCTCAGCACCGACAGCGCGCCTCCGAACCCGAGGCCGCGCAGCCGTTCGGCCGCGGCGAATCCCGCGGCGCCGCCGCCGATGATCACGATGCGTCCGGGCTGCCCGCGCGGCGCGGACGGTGGCGGGAGCGCGGTGGTGTCCTGCGCGCGGACGAACACCATGTCGCCCACGATCTCCGTGTGCCATCTCGGCAGCGCCGCGAATGCGGGCGCGCGCAGCACGGCGCCGGTGCGCAGGCTGAAGCAGGCGTGGTGCCAGGGGCAGTGGACTTCGCCATCCACTGCGAGCCCTTCGCCCAGGGGGGCGCCGTAGTGGCTGCAGCTGCCGCCGACAGCATGCACGCCGTCCTCGAACCGCGACAGCAGGACCGGCGCACCATCGACGTGGCCGGCGAGCATGCCGCCGTCGGGAACGCTGGCCAATGGAACGCCCATGGCCAGGTCGGGGCCGGGGGGCTGGGTATCGGTCTGTGCCATCTCGTGCGACTCCTGTGGCGCGGCCGCGAGTGCATGGTCACCCTGCGCGCAGGCATTGGATGCAGGCGGGCACGTGCAGGTTCCTGCCCGGCGTCGTGCCCAGATTGGTGGCAGCGGGAACCTCGGGCGCACTGCTGCATCTGTAGTGGTGCCCTGACTGGAGACCACGCCATGCTTGACGCCCGCCGGCCACTCGTCGAATGCATCCCGCCACCTTCGCCCTTGCCATCGGTGCCCCATCCCGGACCCGGCGATGCCCGCCCAAGCCGGCAGGACGCGGAGGCGGCGGTGCGCACCCTGATCCGCTGGGCGGGTGACACGCCCGCGCGCGAAGGGCTCGAGGACACGCCGGCGCGCGTGGTGCGCGCGTACGAGGAGTGGTTTGGTGGCTACGCGCTCGATCCCGGGCGGATCCTCGGGCGCAGCTTCGACCCCGCCGGCTACGACGACATGGTGCTGCTGCGCGACATCCCCGTGCGCTCGGTGTGCGAGCACCACATGGCGGCGATCCGCGGCGTGGCCCACGTGGCGTACCTGCCGGGCCAGCGCGTCGTCGGCATTTCCAAGCTCGCGCGCCTGGTCGACGCCTACGCCCGGCGCCTGCAGATCCAGGAGCGACTGACCGCCGAGATCGCGGACACGCTGCAGGAGGTGCTGCGGCCGCGCGGCGTCGCGGTGGTCATCCGCGCCACGCACGACTGCATCGCATCGCGCGGGATCGGCATGCAGGGCGTGGCGATGGTGACGCGGCACACGCTGGGGCAGTTCGCGCAGGAGCCCTGGCGGCGCGACGTGCTCGCGGTATTGTCGGGGACACCATGATCCGTTCCGACCATTCCCCGGCCCGTGACTACGCAGCGCTGGACGAGGCCGCCCTGGTCCACGAGGTGCTGCATGGCGACCGCGAAGCGTTCCGCCACGTCATGCAGCGCAGCAACCAGCGCCTGTTCCGCGTGGCGCGGGCGGTCCTCAACGACGAAGCGGAGGCCGAGGACGTGGTCCAGGAGGCCTATGTGCACGCATACGAAAAACTCACCGCGTTCCGCGGCGACGCGTCACTGCTCACCTGGCTGACGCGGATCGTGCTCAACGAAGCCTACGGCCGGCTGCGCCGGCGACGCCCGACGGTCGATGTCGACCGGGTCGACGCGGCGGCGCCGGAGGCCAACCGCGTGCTCGCGTTTCCTTCGAAGTTCGGCAGCGAGGATCCCGCTGCGGCCGCCGCGCGCGCGCAGATCCGCAGGGTGGTTGAACACGCCATCGAACAGCTGCCCGAGCCCTTCCGCGTCGTGTTCATCATGCGCGAGCTCGAAGAGTGTTCCGTCGAAGAGACCGCGCAGGCCCTGGACCTGCGCGCGGAAACCGTGAAGACGCGCCTGCACCGTGCGCGCCGGCTGCTGCGCACGGCATTGCACGACACGCTGTCGGCAACCCTGTCCGATGCATTCCCCTTCCTGGGGCCGCGCTGCGATCGCATGACCGCCACGGTATTGGCTCGGCTGGACGCGGGCACTGCATCGAAATAGCGAGCTGACGTCGTCGCCGCCAAACAGAACGGGCGCCTCGCGGCGCCCGTTGCTGCTGCATCGATCGGCGCGGCCGATCAGTAGCGGTAGTGCTCCGCCTTGTACGGGCCGTCCGGCGACACGCCGAGGTAATCGGCCTGTTCCGTGGTGAGCCTCGTGAGCTTCACGCCGATCTTCTCCAGGTGCAGGCGCGCGACTTCCTCGTCGAGCTTCTTCGGCAGGATGTAGACCTTGTTCTCGTAGCTGTCCTTGTTGGCCCACAGGTCGATCTGCGCGAGCGTCTGGTTGGCGAACGAGTTCGACATCACGAAGCTCGGGTGGCCGGTGGCGCAGCCCAGGTTGACCAGGCGGCCTTCGGCAAGCAGGAAGATGCTGTTGCCGTTGCGGAAGGTGAACTTGTCGACCTGCGGCTTGATGTTGATCTTCTCCACGCCGGCGAGCGAGTACAGCGCGTCGACCTGGATCTCGTTGTCGAAGTGGCCGATGTTGCAGACGATCGCCTGGTCCTTCATCGCCTGCATGTGCGCGACGGTGATGATGTCCTTGTTGCCGGTGGTGGTGACGTAGATGTCGCCGCGGCCGAGGGTGTCCTCGATCGTGGTCACTTCGTAGCCTTCCATCGCCGCCTGCAGCGCGCAGATCGGGTCGATCTCGGTGACGATCACGCGCGCGCCGTAGGCACGCAGCGAAGCCGCCGAACCCTTGCCGACGTCGCCGTAGCCGCAGACCACGGCCACCTTGCCGGCCAGCATCACGTCGAGCGCGCGCTTCAGGCCATCGGCCAGCGACTCGCGGCAGCCGTACAGGTTGTCGAACTTCGACTTGGTGACCGAGTCGTTGACGTTGATCGCGGGCACCAGCAGCTGGCCGGCCTCGGCCAGCTGGTACAGGCGGTGCACGCCGGTGGTGGTCTCTTCCGAGACGCCCTTCCAGTCGCGGACCACGATGGTCCAGAAGCCCGGGCGCTCGCTGGCGACGCGCTTGAGCAGGTTCTTGATGACCTGCTCCTCATGGCTCGAGGCCGGACCGTTGACCCAGGACGCGTCGCCCTGTTCCAGCTCGTAGCCCTTGTGGATCAGCAGCGTCACGTCGCCGCCGTCGTCGACCACCATCTGCGGGCCGAGGAAGCCGCCCTTGCCGTCGGGGAAGCTCAGCGCCTCGAGCGTGCAGTCCCAGTACTCCTCCAGCGTCTCGCCCTTCCAGGCGAACACGGGGGTGCCGGTGGCGGCGATCGCGGCCGCGGCGTGGTCCTGCGTCGAGAAGATGTTGCACGAGGCCCAGCGCACGTCGGCGCCGATGTCCTTCAGCGTCTCGATCAGCACCGCGGTCTGGATGGTCATGTGCAGCGAGCCGGTCACGCGCACGCCCTTGAGCGGGGCGTCGGCGGCGTGCTTGCGGCGGATGGACATCAGGCCGGGCATCTCGTGCTCGGCGATGTCGAGTTCCTTGCGGCCCCAGTCGGCCAGCGAAATGTCGGCGACCTTGTAGTCGCCTTCCTGGGAGAATGCTCTCTGAGAGCTGGTCTTGACCTGTGCGTTCATGCGGAAGCTCCGGTTTCTGCTCCCTGTCCCGCTCGGGGAGAGGGTGGGTGGGGAACCGGGCGCCGTTGGGGTGTATTCCGCCGAGCCTGGCCGTGCTGGTTCCACGGTCGCAGCGCCCCTCGGCGGAGCCGCGGATTATATCTCCATGACCCTCGCCACGGTACGGGCGCCTCGGGGCGGGCTAGGCTGGTGGATCGCATCTGTACAGGATCCCCGCATTGGCCACACTCGCCCTCAGGCATCTCGCCGCTCCATTGCTGGTCGCCACGCTGCTGTGGGCACCCGTGCCCGCCGACGCGCGCGACACCCCGGTTGCCGCGGCAGCCGCCGCCGAATCGGGCTACCGCCTGCCCCCGCCGGCGCTGCGCGCGCTGGTCGACGCGCCGCAGGCGCCGCGGCTGTCGCTGTCGCCACGGCGCGACCTGATCGCCTACATGCAGGTGCCGTCGCTGCCGGGCATCGACGTGGTGGCCCAGCCGGAGCTCAGGCTCGGCGGGCTGCGCATCCATCCGCGCACCCATTCCTCCAGCGCCTTCAGCTTCGTCGACGATCTCTGGCTGCAGGCAGTGGATGGCGGTGCGGAGCGCCGCATTGCCGGCCTTCCGCAGCCGCTGGCGCTGGCCGCGATGCAGTGGTCGCCCGACCAGCGCCATATCGCCTTCAGCCACGTCGACACGCGCGCCGGGCGGGTCGAGCTGTGGCTGGTCGACGTGGCCGCGGGCCGTGCACGGCGGCTGACCGAGCAGGCGCTTGGCACGGTGGTCGGTGAAGGCTTCGACTGGCTGCCGGACGGGTCCGGCCTGCTCGCCACGCTGCGGCCGAAGGGGCAGGGCGCGGCGCCCGCCAGCGACGGCGTGCCGCGCGGCCCGAGCATCCAGGAAACCGACGGCGGTGGCCGCGTGCAGAGCCTGCGCACCTACCAGGACCTGTTGCGCAATCCGCAGGACACCGAGGTGTTCGCGCACTACATGACCACGCAGCTGGCGCGCGTCGGGCTCGACGGTCGCGTGACGCCGATCGCCGCGCCGGGCATGCACGTCGGCGCCGCGGTCTCGCCCGACGGACGCCATCTGCTGCGCCAGCGCATCGAACGCCCGTTCTCGTACCTGGTGCCGTATTCGCGCTTCCCGCGCCGGATCGACGTGATCGACCTTGATGGTCGCCTGCTGCACACCGTGGCCACGCTGCCGCTGGTCGAAGGCCTGCCCACCGGCAACGACGCGGTGGCTCCGGGCGTGCGCCGCATCGCATGGCGCGCCGACGCGCCTGCGACCCTGGTCTGGGCGGAGGCGCAGGACGGCGGTGATCCCGCCCGCGCGGCCGCGGTGCGCGACCGCGTGTTCGCCCACGCGGCGCCGTTCAAGGGCAAGCCGCAGGTGCTGGCCGACCTGTCGATGCGCTATGCCGGCGTGCACTGGGGCAGCGGCGACCTGGCGCTGCTCACCGAGTCCTGGTGGAAGAGCCGCCAGCTGCGCGAATGGCGGCTGGCGCCGGATGCCGGAAGCGCGCCGGTGCTGCTGCGCGAGGGTTCGCGCGAAGACCGCTACGCCGACCCGGGTGAGCCGGTGACGCATGCGGACGCGCGCGGATTCCAGCGGCTGCTGACCACCGCGGATGGCGAAGGCATCTACCGCATCGGCGAAGGGGCCTCGCCAGAAGGCGACCGTCCGTTCCTCGATCGCCAGCAACTCGGCGTTCGCGCCGGCACGGAGCGCCTGTTCCAGTCGGAAGCGCCGGGGTACGAGGTGCCGATCGCGGTGCTCGACGCCGCGGGCGCGCGCATCCTGACCACGCGCGAGTCGCCGACATCGCCGCCCAACGTGCACCTGCGCGCGCTCGGCAACGGCGCGGCGCCGGTTGCGCTGACCGATATCGCACATCCCACGCCGGAACTGCGCGACGTCAGCAAGGAGCAGATCCGCTACACCCGCGCCGACGGCGTGGAGATGACCGCCAACCTCTACCTGCCGCCGGGCTACCAGGCCGATCGCGACGGTCCGCTGCCGCTGCTGGCCTGGGCCTACCCGCGCGAGTTCAAGTCCGCCGATGCCGCGGGCCAGGTCACCGGTTCGCCGTACCGCTTCAACCGCATCAGCTACTGGGGACCGCTGGCCTACCTGGCGCAGGGCTATGCGGTGCTCGACGGTCCGACCATGCCGATCGTCGGCGAGGGTGACGCCGAGCCCAACGACACCTACATCGCCCAGCTGGTGGCCAGCGCCCAGGCCGCGGTGGATGAAGTGGTGAAGCGTGGCGTGGCCGACCGCGACCGCATCGCCATCGGCGGACATTCGTACGGTGCGTTCATGACCGCCAACCTGCTGGCGCATTCGGACCTGTTCCGCGCCGGCATCGCGCGCAGCGGCGCCTACAACCGCTCGCTCACGCCGTTCGGCTTCCAGGCCGAGGAGCGCAGCTACTGGCAGGCCACCGCCACCTACCAGGCGATGTCGCCGTTCGACCACGCCGACCGCATCGACGAGCCGGTGCTGATCATCCATGGCGAGCAGGACAACAACTCCGGCACCTTCCCGATGCAGAGCGAGCGGCTGTTCTCGGCGATCAAGGGGCTGGGTGGCCAGGCCCGGCTGGTGATGCTGCCCAACGAGTCGCACGGCTACCGCGCGCGCGAGTCGATCCTGCACATGCTGGCGGAGACCAACGACTGGCTGGAGAAGTATGTGCGCAACGCGCCGCCGCGGGAGGGGGGCGTCGAAACCCCGGTTACGGCAAGCCCGTAACGCTTGACCTGGAGGGCGCCGTGGTGGCCGGGAGGCCTTCGCGGCTCATGTCCCCCGGATCCGCCTGGCGGCGGATGCCTCCTCCTTTACTTCCCCGCGAAGGCCTCCCGGCCACTTCGGGGGTATGCGCCAGACGCGAGTACCGCAAGCATGTGGCCCCGTGCGCTTGGCGGTACTCCCGGGCCAACGCGTAAGCCGGCACACCGTGTGCCAAGGCCCTTGAGGGCGAAGTCAAGGAGGAGGCGATGGCCGCAGGCCATCGCCGGGGGACATGAGTCCTCAAGGGCCTTGGCATCCGGCGCCGGGGAGAGGAACCGAAAAAAGAACGGGCCGCGATTGCGGCCCGTTTTCCTGTCGCACGCGTTGTCGCGGATTACTTCAGCTTCGCGGCCCGGCGCAGTTCGTCCGCCTTGTCGGTCTTCTCCCAGGAGAACGCCGTGGCCTTCTGCAGCTTGCCGTCGGGGCCGGTGTAGCTGACTTCCTGCGGCTTGCGGCCGAAGTGGCCGTAGCTGGCGGTGCGCTGGTAGATCGGGTGGATCAGGTCGAGCATCTTGATGATGCCGTACGGGCGCAGGTCGAAATGCTTGCGGATCAGCTTCTCGATCACGTCGTCGCCGACCTTGCCCGTGCCGAACGTGGTCACCGAGATCGAGGTCGGCTCGGCCACGCCGATGGCGTAGCTCAGCTGCACTTCGCAGCGGTCCGACAGGCCCGCGGCCACGACGTTCTTGGCGACATAGCGCGCGGCGTAGGCGGCCGAGCGGTCGACCTTGGACGGATCCTTGCCCGAGAACGCGCCGCCGCCGTGGCGCGCCCAGCCGCCGTAGGTGTCGACGATGATCTTGCGGCCGGTCAGGCCGCAGTCGCCCACCGGGCCGCCGATCTCGAAGCGGCCGGTCGGGTTGATGTGGAACTTGGTGCCCTTGTGCAGCCACTTGGCCGGCAGCACCGGCTTCAGGATCTCCTCGCGCACGGCTTCGATCAGGTCCTTCTGCTTGATGCCCGGCGCGTGCTGGGTCGACAGCACCACGGCGTCGATCGCCGTCGCCTTGCCATCGTCATAGCGCAGGGTGACCTGGCTCTTGGCGTCGGGGCGCAGCCACGGCAGCGGCGAGTTCTTCTTCTTGCGGATCTTGGCCTGCTGCTCGACCAGGCGGTGCGACAGGTGGATCGCCGCCGGCATGAAGCTGTCGGTCTCGTTGGTGGCGTAGCCGAACATCAGGCCCTGGTCGCCGGCACCCATTTCCTCGGGCTTCTTGCGGTCCACGCCCTGCGCGATGTGCGGGCTCTGCTTGCCGATCAGGTTCAGCACGCCGCAGGTGGCGCCGTCGAAGCCGACGTCGCTGGAGTCGTAGCCGATGTCGAGGATCACCTTGCGGGTCAGCGCTTCCAGGTCGATCCACGCGGTGGTGGTGATCTCGCCGGCCACGATGGCCACGCCGGTCTTGACCATCGTCTCGCAGGCGACGCGGGCGCCCTTGTCCTGGCCGATGATGGCGTCGAGGACCGCGTCGGAAATCTGGTCGGCGATCTTGTCGGGATGGCCTTCGGAGACCGATTCGGAGGTGAACAGGGTGCTCGACATCGCTTATATCCCTTGATTCGGATGAAAAGATGGCCGGCATGATACACGCCGGAAGCGTCCGCGGCATTCTGCCGGCATGTCGGGCGACGAGGTCAAGCCTGTTGCGCTGCTAGCATCCGGCAATGGATTCGCTGACCCAGATCGTTCTTGGCGCCGCTGTCGCCGCCGCCGTCGCGCCTGCGCGCCACCGTCGCGCGGCGCTGCTTGCCGGCGCCGCGCTCGGCACCTTGCCGGACCTGGACTCGCTGCCGATCGCGCTGCTCACCGACGATCCGGTCGCACTGATGACCCTGCACCGCGGCGCCAGCCATTCGCTGTTCATCCTGCCGCTGCTGGGCTGGGCGATCTGGGCGTTGTTCAAGCACCGCGGCGGCCGCGTGGCGGAGGCACCGTCGCGCTGGTTCTGGGCGATGCAGCTGGCGCTGGTCACCCATCCATTGCTGGATGCCTTCACCGTGTACGGCACGCAGCTGCTGTGGCCACTGGCGACGCCCCCGGTGATGTGGTCGAGCGTGTTCATCATCGACCCGCTGTATACGGTCTGGCTGCTGCTGGCCTGCGTCGCGGCGTTCTTGCTGCGCGAGCGCGCGGCGGCGCAGCGCGCGCTGGTCGCCGGGCTGGTGCTGAGCACCGCCTACCTCGGCTGGTCGCTGGCCGCCAAGGCGATGGTCGAACGCGAAGCCGACCGCGCGCTTGCGGCGATGGGCCTGGGCGACGCACCGCGCTTCTCGGTGCCGATGCCGTTCACCACGCTGCTGTGGCGGGTGGTGGCGATGACGCCGTCGGGCTATGTCGAAGGCTTCCGTTCGCTGGCCGCCGACGACGGCGCGATGCGCTTCGAGGGTCATGCTTCCAACGTGCAGGCGCTGGCCGAGGCGTCGCATATCCCGGCCGTGGCGCGACTCGCCTGGTTCAACCACGGATTCATGCGCGCGCGCGACGTCGACGGCGAGCTGGTGCTCAGCGACCTGCGCATGGGCACCGACCCTGACTACTTCTTCAACTTCGCCGTCGCGCGCCGTGGCAGTCCCTGGCATGCCATCCCGCCGCGCCAGCTGCGCGCGCCGCGGGATCTGGGTGGCACCTGGGGCGCGACGTGGCAGCGCATCTGGCAGGACCCCGGCGCGTGCGCGCCGCCGTGTCAGGCCGCTTCGTACAGCGACGGCGTGCTGCCAGCGGACAGCGCGTCGAAGTAGTCGCGCGTCAGCGCCAGCTGCGCGGCTGCGGTCTCGGCGCGGTTCACCACCGCGCGGAAGGCGGCGTTCTCCGGGCGGTCCTTGGCATACCAGCCGAGGTGCTTGCGCGCGATGCGCACGCCCGACGGCTCGCCGTAGAAGGCATGCAGGGCTTCGAGGTGGCCGATGAGGATGCGGCCGACCTCGGCCAACGTGGGTGGCGGAAGATGTTCGCCGGTCGCCAGGAAATGCGCGATCTCGCGGAAGATCCACGGCCGGCCCTGCGCCGCGCGCCCGACCATCACCGCATCGCATCCGGTGTGCGCGAGGACCGCGGCGGCCTTTTCAGGGGAGTCGATGTCGCCATTGGCCAGCACCGGAATGGCCAGCCGCGACTTCACCTCGGCGATGGTGTCGTACTCGGCGGTGCCGGTGTATTGCTGGTCACGGGTGCGCCCGTGCACGGCGAGCGCGGCGATGCCGGCGTCCTCGGCGATGCGCGCGATGGCCAAGGCGTTGCGCTGGCCCGCGGCCCAGCCGGTGCGGATCTTCAGCGTCACCGGCACGTCGACCGCGGCGACCACGGCCGCGAGGATGCGCGCCACCAGCGCCTCGTCACGCATCAACGCGGAGCCGGCCCAGGCGTTGCACACCTTCTTCGCCGGGCAGCCCATGTTGATGTCGATGATCTGCGCGCCGTGGTCGACGTTGTAGCGCGCGGCGTCGGCCAGCTGCGCGGGTTCGGTGCCGGCGATCTGCACGCCGACCGGATCCGGCTCGCCGGCGTGGTCCATGCGCCGCAGCGATTTTTCCGTGCTCCAGAAGCGCGGGTCGGAGATGGTCATCTCCGACATCGCCAGGCCCGCGCCCAGGCGCTTGCAGAGCAGCCGGAACGGCTTGTCGGTGACCCCCGCCATCGGCGCCAGGACCACGTTCGGGGCGATGCTGTAGGGCCCGATGCGCATGCGGGCATTGTCGCCGATTGCCGCCGCGGCGGCAGGCGCGCGCTCGTGTGCGCTCAGGCGTCCGCGGGCAGGCGCGGCATGGACGATGCCGCGCCCGGGAGGCGGGTGGCCTCGCCGGCGTAGCGACAGGCGAAGGCCACGTGGGCGGCGAACGGCGTCGCGGCGCCACGCGCCAGCGATGCCGCCAACGCGCCGTTGAACGCGTCGCCTGCGCCGGTGGTGTCGACCACCTCGACGCGCGTGGCGGGGCAGCGGTAGAAGGCCACCGCGTCGCCACGCAGCTGGTCTTCGCGGTGCGAGACGAAGGCGCCGGCGGCGCCCAGCGTGACCACCACGGTGCCACGCGGCAGCAGCGCGCGGCACAGGCGATGGAGCTGCGCGTCGTCGCTGCGCACCACGGCGTCGGCGTCGATGTCGTCGTCGCAGTGGCGGGCGAGCAGGGCGGCGAACTCGGTCTCGTTCGGCGTCAGCACATCGGCCGCCGCCAGCAGTTCGCGTGGCGCCGATACATTCGCCGGCGCGGGGTTGAGCAGGGTGGTGGCGCGCGCCGCGCGTGCGATGCGCAGCGCTTCGAGCACGCTGTCGACCGGGGATTCCAGCTGCGCCAGCACCACCGCGGCGGCGGCGATCGCCGCGCCCTGCGCGGAGACGAACGCGGCCGAAAGCTCGCCGTTGGCGCCCGCGCCGATGACGATGCTGTTGCGACCATCGCGGTCGACATAGATGCCGGCGGTGCCGGTGGGCGCAGCCGCGTGTTGTGCGCGCAGGTCGATGCCGTCGCCGGCCGCCAGGCCGCGCGCGAGCGCGCCGCCCGGATCGTCGCCGAGCGCGCAGATGAAGGTGGTGGCTGCGCCGGCGCGCGCGCTGGCCGTGGCCTGGTTGAATCCCTTGCCGCCTGGGCCGCTGGCGTAGGCGCCGGCGCGGGTCTCGCCCGGCCTCGGCAGGGCGTCGCAGGTCCAGACGTGGTCGACGTTGAACGAGCCGACGACGACGACGCTCGCCACGGCCGCGTCCTCAGGCGCCGATGTGGGTCAGCACGCCGGCGATCGTGGCGGTCATGAGCGTGGCCACCGTGCCGCCGAGCACCGCGCGCAGGCCGAACCGCGCCAGGTCGTGGCGGCGATCCGGGGCCAGGCCGCCGATGCCGCCGATCTGGATCGCGATCGAGCTGAAGTTGGCGAAGCCGCACAGCGCGTAGGTCGCGATCAACCGGCCTTCGCCGCTGAGTGAAACACCCTCGACGCGGCCGTTGACGATGTCGGCGAGCTGCAGGTAGGCGACGAACTCGTTGATCACCACCTTCTGTCCGATCAGCGAGCCGACGGTGCCGGCATCGGCCCACGGCACGCCGATCAGCCAGGCCACCGGCGCCAGCACGTAGCCGAAGATCGCCGCCAGGTCGGTCGGCTTGCCGATCGCGCCCTGCAGGCCGGTGATCTCGCCGATCCAGGTGAGCGGGGCATTGATCATCGCGATCAGGGCGATGAAGGCGAGCAGCATCGCGCCGATGTTGAGCGCAAGCTTCAGGCCGTCGCCCGCGCCAGCGGCGGCGGCGTCGATGACGTTGCTGGTGGTCTTCTCGACCTCCATCTTCACCGTGCCGCGGGTCAGCGGCTCGCCGGTCTCGGGGATCAGGATCTTGGCGATCACCAGCGTGGCCGGTGCGGCCATGATGGATGCCGCGAGCAGGTGCTTGGCGTAGAACGCCTGCTGCGCCGGGTCGCCCGCGCCGAGCATGCCCACGTAGGCCGCGAGCACGCCGCCGGCGATGTGCGCCATGCCGCCGATCATCATGGTGATCAGCTCGGACTCGGTCATGCGCGAGATGTAGGGGCGCACGGTAAGCGGCGCCTCGGTCTGGCCGATGAACACGCTGGCGCAGACGCTGGTGGTCTCCGCGCCCGACACGCGCATCACCTTGGTGATGGCCAGCGCCATGATGCGGACGACGAACTGCATGATGCCGAGGTGGTACATCACCGCCATCAGCGAGGCGAAGAAGATGATCGTCGGCAGCACCTGGAAGGCGAAGATGAAGCCGTAGGTCTGGGTGTCCATCAGGCTGCCGAAGATGAAGGCGGAGCCGGCGTTCACGAAGCCGAGGACACGCACGAACAGCTGGCCGAGCCAGTCGAAGACCTCGCGCCCGCCCGGTACCAGCAGCACGAGCGCGGCGAACGCGATCTGCAGCGTCACGCCGGTCACCACCAGTTTCCAGTCGACCCGTCCGCGGTTGTTGGAAAACAGCCAGGTGACCGCGATCAGCACGACCAGTCCGAACAGGCCGAAGCCGATGCGCGACAATACTTCCATCCTGACCCCGTTCCCCGGACAGCCGCGGGCGCGCGGCGACGGGGCAGACTAGTGCACGCCGGCGGTGCCGGCAACCGCGGTCACGCGTCGCGGGCGGCGATACGGTTGCCGCCGGCGGCCTTGGCCTGCTTGAGCCGGCGGTCGGCGCAGCCCAGCAGCGCCGACGTGTTGCCGCCGTCGTGCGGCCACGCAGCCAGCCCGGCGCTGAACGTGAACGCGAATGCGTCGGAGCCGCGCTCCGGCAGGAACGGCCGCTCCGCGAGGTCACGCCGCAGGCGGTCCAGGCGCTCCCAGGCGCTGCCCACCGGGCACTGCAACACGATCACGAATTCCTGGCCGCCGATCCGCGCGAGGTGTTCGTCCGCGGCCAGGACGCCGCTCATCGTCGCGGCGATGTGGCGCAGGGCGCGATCGCCCACCTGCGGCCCGGCCTCGTCGTTGACGCGCTTGAAGCGGTCGATGTCCAGCAGCACCAGCGTCAGCGACGCGCCCGCGTTGCGCGCGGTGGCGAACACGTGGGGCATGCGCTGCAGCAGCCAGGAGCGGTTGGGCAGGCCGGTCAGGCCGTCGTGCCCGGACAGTTCGACCAGCCGCTGCATGCGGTGGACCAGGGTCGCCGCCAGGCCGGTGGCGAGCACCAGCAGCGCCATCCGCGAGACCTGTCCGCCGATGCCGACAGCACCGTGTTCCGGCGACAGCAGCGCGTCGTGCACCGGCGCGGTGGCCAGCAGCACCCCCACCAGCACCGCGTACTGCACGATCGCCAGCGCGCCGACGAACAGCGTCACGCGCCCGTTGTTGCGCAGTGCCGTGAACCAGATGGCGATGAGATAGAAGCACCAGGCCACCACGGTGTGGAGGCCGGCCATGGGGTCATCGAGCGCCAGCAGCACGAGCGCGGCGGTGGTCAGGGTCACGTCCCAGGCGCCGGTGGCGTAGGGCAGCCACGGCCAGCGGCGCGCGTGCCGCGCCAGCGCAAGCCACAGCATCGCCATGGCATTGGCGAGCACGGCCGCGCCGAGTCCAAGCAGGACCTGTGGCGTACCGGCCCCGGTGATCGCCGCCACCAGCGGCAGCAGCAGGATCAGCGCCGACAGCACCGCGCGTACCTTGGCCACCAGGCGCTCACCCGATGCGCCGAGTTCGCGCATGAGTTCGTCCGGCGGCGCCAGCAGGCGCTGCAGCGTGTCGCGGATCCGGCCTTCACTGGCGTGCATCGGTCTGTGTCCCCACGTCCGGCCCGCAGGATAGCGCGCCGCGCCGCGCGTACACTGCGGCGCACGACAAGGACTGGAGCAGGCGGGTGGACTACCGAAGGCTTGGCGCGTCCGGACTGGCGCTGTCGGCGCTGTCGCTGGGCGCGTGGACGACGTTCGGTTCCGGCATCGGACGTGGTGCGGCGCGGGACCTGGTGGCCGCCGCCTGGGACCACGGCATCAACTTCTTCGACAACGCCGAGGGCTACGCCAACGGCGAGGCCGAGCGCGTGATGGGCGATGTGATCGCCGACCTGCGCCTGCCGCGCGACGGGTTCGCGGTATCGAGCAAGGTGATGTTCGGATCCGCCGCCGATCCGCTGCCCATGCAGCGCGGGCTGTCGCGCAAGCACGTGCACGATGCATGCCATGGCGCGCTCAGGCGCCTGCGCGTCGATTACCTCGACCTCTACTTCTGCCATCGCCCGGATCCCGATGTGCCCGTGGCGGAGACGGTCGCGGCGATGGACGCGCTGATCCGCCAGGGCAAGGTGCTGTACTGGGGGACGTCGGAGTGGCCGGCCGCGCTGGTGCGCGAGGCGCATGCGGTAGCGCGTGCCCACCACTGGCACGCGCCTTCCATGGAGCAGCCGCAGTACAACCTGTTGCACCGCCGCCGCGTGGAGCTGGAGTACGCACCGCTGTACGCCGAGTTCGGCATGGGCACCACGGTGTGGTCGCCGCTCGCCTCGGGGCTGCTGACCGGAAAGTATGGCGCCGGCATCCCGGCGGACAGTCGGCTGGGGCGCGATGCCGACCTGGCGCGGATGGTCATCGAGGGCGAGGAAGGCGAGGGTGATCGAGTCGCGCGTGCGCAGCGGTTCGCAGCGCTCGCCGCGGAGCTGGGCGTGGCGCCAGCCGCGCTGGCGATCGCCTGGTGCCTGCGCAACCCGCACGTGTCCACGGTGCTGCTGGGTGCGAGCCGGGTTGCGCAGCTGCTCGAGAACCTGGGTGCACTGGCGCTGGCCCGTGAACTCGACGACGCCGCGTTCGCGCGTGCCGAGGCGGTCACCGCGCGCTGATCTTTCTGTTGACACGCTAATGAGAATCATTAGCATTAGCGGCTCACATCGCGACGGAGCCCTGCAATGCTTGCCTCCCAGTACGAGCCCAACACGTCCCAGGTCGTGGACACGCTGTCCGCGCACGCGCCGTATGCCGCACCCATGGCAATACAGTCGCTCGAAAGCGTGCAGCTGCTGCATGGCCAGCGCGAAGTGCTGATCCGCCATGGCAACGAGGTCTATCGCCTGCGCCACACCCGCAACGACAAGCTGATCCTCACCAAGTAAGGGTCACAGGTGGTCTCCAGGCGCCGTCTATACTCCAGATCAACAACTGGGGAGTGTGTGCAATGGCTGGAGGGACCTTCATCGCCGCGGTATTGGCGGTCGCGTTCATCGTCTTCTTCTTCAAGATGGTCCGCATCGTGCCGCAGGGCTTCGAGTGGACGGTCGAGCGCTTCGGCAAGTACACCCACACGCTGTCGCCGGGCCTGCATCTGCTCATCCCGGTGATGCAGGCCATCGGCCGCAAGGTCAACGTAATGGAGCAGGTCCTCGACGTGCCCTCGCAGGAGGTCATCACCAAGGACAACGCCGTGGTGAAGGTCGATGGCGTGGTGTTCTTCCAGGTGCTCGATGCCGCCAAGGCCGCCTATGAGGTGTCCAACCTCGAGGTCGCCACGATCGCGCTGGTGCAGACCAACATCCGCACCGTGATCGGCTCGATGGACCTCGACGAGTCGCTGTCCAACCGCGAGACCATCAATGCCCAGCTGCTCAACGTGGTCGACCACGCCACCAACCCCTGGGGCATCAAGGTCACCCGCATCGAGATCCGCGACATCCAGCCGCCGCGTGACCTGATCGATTCCATGGGCCGGCAGATGAAGGCCGAGCGCGACCGGCGCGCCGTGATCCTGGAAGCCGAAGGCCATCGCAGCTCGGCGATCCTGCGCGCCGAGGGCGAGAAGCAGGCGGCGATCCTGCAGGCCGAGGGCGAGCGCGAGGCTGCCTACCGCGAGGCCGAGGCGCGCGAGCGCCTGGCCGAGGCGGAGGCCAAGGCCACCGAGATGGTGTCCAACGCGATCGCCGCCGGCGACGTGCAGGCGATCAACTACTTCATCGCGCAGAAGTACGTGGAGGCGTTCCGCGAGCTCGCCACCGCGCCCAACGCCAAGTTCGTGATGATGCCGATGGAGACCAGCGGGATCATCGGCTCGATCGCCGGCATCGCCGAACTGGGCAAGGAGGCGCTGGGCAAGCAGCAGGTCGATACGCGTGCGCGCATCGACGCCAAGCGCGGCGGGGCTTGAGCCATGCGCTGGGCTGCCGATGCCACCGTCTGGGCCGCGATCGCGCTGGTGCTGATCGCCGCCGAGACCCTCATGCCGGGCGCGTTCCTGCTGTGGATGGGCATCGCCGCGGCGCTGGTCTGGCTGGTCGTGCTGCTGGTGCCGGGACTGAGCGTCCTGGCCCAGGTGATCCTGTTCGTCGCGCTCAGCGTGGTCGCGGTGCTGGCGTACCGGAAATGGTTCCGCCGCCGCGAGCGCCCGAGCGACCGCCCGCTGCTCAACCGGCGCGCCGACCAGCTGGTCGGCCGCGTGGTGCCGCTCGACCACGCCATCGTCGGTGGCCGCGGGCGGGTCAAGATCGACGATGCCTACTGGGTCGTCCGCGGCGTCGAGCTGCCCGCGGGCACGATGGTGCGGGTGGTCGGCAGCGACGGAATGGTGCTCGAGGTGCTGCTGGCGGAGTGAACTATCCAGCCGGGGCGGGGATAATGGCCGACCACTGTCCAGGAGCCGCGCCATGACCCGCAAGACGATCCTCAACCAGAGCCACCGTGACGCCGGTGCGCGGATGGTGGACTTCGGCGGCTGGGACATGCCGCTCAACTACGGCTCGCAGATCGACGAGCATCACCAGGTGCGGCGCGACGCCGGCATGTTCGACGTCTCGCACATGACCGTGGTCGACCTGCACGGGGCCCGCGTCAAGGAATTCCTGCGCCACCTGGTGGCCAACTCGGTCGACAAGCTCAAGGTGACCGGCAAGGCGCTCTACACCTGCATGCTCAACCCCCAGGGCGGGGTGATCGACGACCTGATCATCTATTACCTCGGCGACGACTTCTATCGCCTGGTGGTCAACGCCTCCACCCGCGACAAGGACCTGGCGTGGATCGGCAGCCAGGCCGAGCCGTTCGGCGTCGAGGTCCGCGAGCGCGACGACCTGGCGATGATCGCGGTGCAGGGCCCGAACGCGCGCGACAAGGTGCTGGGGCTCATCGACGAGGCGGACCGCGCGGCGGTCGCCAAGCTTGCCAAGTTCGCGGCGCGCAACGTGCGCGCGGCGTCGGGTGCGCGGTTGTTCGTTGCACGCACCGGCTACACCGGCGAGGACGGCTTTGAAGTGGTGACGGCGCAGGAGCACGCGGTGGCGCTCTGGGACGCGCTGCTTGCCGCGGGCGTGGCGCCGGCCGGGCTCGGCGCCCGCGACACGCTGCGCCTTGAAGCGGGCATGGGCCTGTATGGCCAGGACATGGACGAATCGGTCACCCCGCTGGAAGCAGCGCTGGCGTGGACCGTGTCGTTCGACGAGGGCCGCGACTTCATCGGCCGCGCCGCGCTCGAGGCGCAGCGCGACGCCGGCGACGCCCGCCAGATGATCGCCGTGGTGATGGACGACAAGGGCGTGCTGCGCCACGGCCAGAAGGTGGTCGCCGGCAACGGCGAGGGCGAGATCCTGTCCGGTACGTTCGCCCCGACGCTGGGCAAGGCGATCGCGTTCGCACGGGTGCCGGCGGGCGAGCCGGGCGAGGTGCGCGTCGACATCCGCGGCCGCGAGGTGCCCGTGCGGGTGGTGCAGTTCCCGTTCGTCCGCGACGGCAAGGCGCGTGACGGGATTTGATGCGCGCACGCCCGGCTTCGCTAAACTAACCCCCCATTCCCCTGTCACGCCGCATCCGGAGTACTAGCCATGACCGATATCCCAGGCGACCTCATGTTCATGAAGTCCCACGAATGGACCCGCATCGAGGGCGACGGCAAGGTGACCGTCGGCATCTCGGATCATGCCCAGGGCCTGCTCGGTGACCTGGTGTACGTCGATCTTCCGGGTGTCGGTGACCGTGCCGAAGCCGGTACCGCCGCGGCGGTGGTCGAGTCGGTGAAGGCGGCGTCCGATGTGTATGCGCCGGTGTCGGGCACCATCGTCGCGGTCAACACCGCGTTGGCCGACAAGCCCGAGACCATCAACGAGGATGCGTTCGGAGAAGGCTGGCTGTTCGTGATCGAGATGGACGAGCCGGAGCAGCTCAAGGAGCTGCTCGGCCCCGACGAGTACGCAGAGCTGATCGAAGCCGACGAGTAACGGTTGTCCACGGCGCGCCGGCGGCATGCCGGCGATGCCAGGTCGACACAGCGCCGGGCGATCGCCCGGCGTTTTTTTTGGCTCTCGCAGGTCGCCGGACGCGGCAGGAAGTTTGCGCACTTTGGCGCAATCGGACATCCGCGCTACCTCGCACGGCGATCAGGGTAGGTGCGCGTGCACGCCGCGTTCACCCGTGTCACTGCGCTGCCCGATGGCAGGTCCGTATCGCACGCGTTCCCCGCGCAGGGTCGGGCGACACGCTTGAGTCAATCGCAATAGCGCTTAAAACAAGTGCTTTCGTGACAGCACGATGCATGCGTCAACTCCGCGCGACGGGAACGACATGGTCCCGGCTGCAGCTTGTCGGCCTCGCGCCTTCCCTCGACACGGTGCGTTCGCCTGATGCGGCCGCGATCAGGGTGTTGACAGCGAAAAAAACCGTGATTAGGTTTCGCCACAACAACAGTTGGCCACATCAGCGAGTGAGTGCGAACCCGGCGACAACATGCAACACAACACAGTCCTCCGCCCGCAAGGATGTCATGGTGGACTCAGGAGTTGTCTCCCTCGCGAAACCTCCAGGTGGGCAACGACACGCGACCCGCGGCGCCAAGCGCAGCGGGTTTTTTCGTGTCGCGCCAACAGCTTTCGATGCGACGGGACGACATGTCCACGTCGCGGGACCGGGCCAGCGATGGCCGGTCGATGTGATCCGTCCCGACGCGCCAAGCGCGTCGGCGGTTGACCGCGGGTCCGATACCCGCGGTGTGTTTCGTACTGGGCAGTAGTACCTGCAAGACCCACTGACGAGGAGAGCCATCTCATGGCCACGAAGAAAGTCGCGAAGAAGAAAACCGCCAAGAAGGCGACCAAGAAGGCCGTCCGCAAGGCGGCACCGGCGCGCAAGGCTGCCAAGAAGGTCGCGAAGAAGGTCGCCAAGAAGAAGGTAGCCAAGAAGGTCGCCAAGAAGACCGCGAAGAAGGCCACCAGGAAGGTCGCCAAGAAGGCCACCAAGAAGACCGCCAAGAAGGCAGTGAAGAAGACCGCGAAGAAGGCCGCCAAGAAGACCGCCAAGAAGGCGGTGAAGAAGACGGCGAAGAAGGCCGCCAAGAAGACCGCCAAGAAGGCGGTGAAGAAGACCGCGAAGAAGGCGGCCAAGAAGACGGCGAAGAAGGCCACCAGGAAGACCGCGAAGAAGGCGGCGACCAAGGTTGCCAAGCGCCCGGCCAAGAAGGCGGCGAAGAAGGCACCTGCAAAGAAGGCCGCGAAGAAGGCCAGCACCAAGAAGGCGAAGCCGGCCCGCAAGGCCAAGGCTCCGGTTGTCGCGATCCCCGCGGCGCCCGCGCCCCTGATGTAAGCAATCCGATTGTCGTAAGACGCGACCCCTCTCCCGTAGCCCAGGCGGGGGAGGGGTTTTTCATTTACGGGGTGTGGCGGAGCGCGCTGCGCCGGTGCCGCGCCTTATTCGGGACGGGCGACCGATGCCGCCGCGCCGCCACTGCCGGGACGCACGTCCCCTGTCGCAGCGTGAGGCTGCGCGGGCCTGCCGGTGTCGGTCGCCGCCTGCAGCAGTTCGTCCACCGCCTCGAAGTCGACGTCCAGCCAGCGCTGCGGCGCCAGCCCGATGGCGCTGTCGAGGATCGTCGGCAGCAGCCCCGATGGCACGCTGCTGTCGCTGTTCCACAGCAGCACCACGCCGAGGTCGCGCTCGGGAATCATCGCCATCAGTCCGCGGTAGCCCTGCACGGCGCCACCGTGGAAGACCACGCGATGGCCGGAATAGTCGTAGACCCGCCAGCCGAGCGCGTAGCCGGCTTCGTTCAAGCGCTGGCGCCGCCATGACGAGCTGCGCAGTTCGCCGGGCGTGGACACCAGCGACTGCTGCAGCGTGGCAAGCAGCGGCGCCGGCAGCACGTCGGGGCGCCGCCCGGATTGCGCGAGCAGCCATTGCGCCATGTCGCTGATGCTGGCGTTGACGCCCGCAGCCGGCGCGACGCGATAGTAGGTGGGCTTGGGCGTGAGCGAAGTCCAGCCGCCGCCGGCGCGCACGTGCGGGCGTGCCCAGCGCGGGCTCGCCTGGATGCCTTCGAGGCCGTAGCTGGCATCGTTCATGCCCAACGGCTTGAAGATCCGCCCGGCCACCGCTTCGCTGAAGAACTGGCCGGTGGCACCGAACACCACGTCGCCGACCAGGCTGAAGGCGATGTTCTGGTAGCTGTAACAGTCACCGACGCCGCAGGTCATCGGCGCGCTGGCCAGCTGCTGCACCAGGGTGCGGTAGTCGGCATTGCGCTCGAGGTCGCGGTCGAAGGTGTTGCGGCCGAGGCCGACACGATGGCTCAGCACGTCCGCCACGGTGAGCTGGCTTGCCGCCTGCGGATCGGAGAATCGCAGCGACGGCATGTAGTCGGCCACGTGGCTGTCCCAGCGCAGCGCACCCTCGGCGACCAGCAGCCCGGTGACGGTGCCGGCAAAGGCCTTGGACAGCGAGGCCAGGCGGAACACAGTATGTGCGTCGACCGGTTCGGCGGCGCGCACGTCGGTGATCCCATAGCCGCGCGCGCTCAGCACCTTGCCGTCGTGGACGATCGCCATCGCCAGGCCCGGCACGCGCTGGTTGGCGACGATCGCCTGCGCCATCGCCTCGAATCGGGCGACGTCGAAATCGGTGGCCAGCGGCATCGCCTTGACGCCGGGCGGGAGCAGCGGCGCGACGTTGTTGGCCACCGCGGTCGTGGTGGGTGTGGTGGCGGGCGGCGAGGCCGCGTTCCAGGCCAGTGGTTGTGCGGCCGAACCCACTGCGACCGGGACCAGTGCGGCGAGCAGGCCGGCCCCGGCGATCAGTCGGCGCGGGCTGCGTGCTATGCCTTTCATCGGGCGAATCCCCTGCGTATGCTGCGACGGCAGGCCGATCATATTCGCCTGCTTCCGCGATTGCATGAACAAGGGGAGCTTTGATGTCCAGCTTGCTGATCCTGCTGGTAATTGTCGGCCTGGTCGTGGTCGCGCTGATGTGGGGCGTGGGCATCTACAACGGCCTGATCGCGGCCCGCAACGCCTTCAAGAACGCCTTCGCGCAGATCGATGTCCAGCTGCAGCGCCGCTTCGACCTGATCCCCAACCTGGTGGAGACCGCCAAGGGCTACCTGACGCATGAGCGCGAGACGCTGGAAGCGGTGATCGCGGCGCGTGGCGCGGCAGTGTCGGGGCTCGCGGCGGCCAAGGCCAATCCCGGCGACGCGGCGGCGATGGCCGAGCTGGCGCAGTCGCAGGGCGCGCTGAACGGCGCGCTTGGTCGCCTGCTGATGGTCGCCGAGGCCTACCCGGACCTCAAGGCCAACCAGAACATGATGCAGCTCACCGAAGAGCTGACGTCGACCGAGAACCGCGTCGCCTTCGCGCGCCAGGCCTTCAACGATTCGGTGATGGCCTACAACAACAGGCGCGAGGTGTTCCCGTCCAATATCCTGGCCGGGATGTTCAACTTCCAGCATGCGGCGCTGCTCGAGATCCCGGCCGACAAGGCCGAGGTCCGCGAGGCGCCGAAGGTCCAGTTCTGACGCGGGATGAACTTCTTCGAGCAGCAGGCCCGGGCCAGGCGCACCAGTAGCCGCCTGGTCATCCTGTTCGCGCTGGCAGTGGCCGGCATCGTGCTGGCCGTCGACCTGGCGGTGCTCGTGTTCTTCGGCGCGCACTGGGGCGTGCTGGGGTTCACCACCCTGGCGACGCTGGCGGTGATCGGTCTCGGTTCGCTGTACCGGATGGCGTCGCTGCGCGGCGGGGGAGACGCCGTCGCGCTGCAGTTCGGTGGCGTGCCCGTGCCGGAGGACACCAGCGACCGCAACCTCAGGCGCCTGCGCAACGTGGTCGAGGAGATCGCGATCGCCTCCGGCGTGCCGGTCCCCAAGCTCTACGTGCTCGAGGACGAAACGGCGATCAACGCCTTCGCCGCCGGCTACTCGCCGTCCGACGCCGCGATCGCGGTCACGCGCGGTGCGCTCGACCGCCTCAACCGCGACGAGCTTCAGGGCGTCATCGCGCATGAGTTCAGCCACGTGCTCAACGGCGACATGCGCCTCAGCATCCGCCTGATCGGCGTGCTGTTCGGCATCCTCATGATCAGCCTGATCGGCCGCAAGATCCTGTGGCTCGGTGGCGGCCGCAGCCGCAACGGCGCCGCGATCATGGTCGCCGCGCTGGTGGCGCTGGCGGTCGGCAGCATCGGCCTGCTGTTCGGCCGCATGATCAAGGCCAGCGTCAGCCGCACGCGCGAACGCCTGGCCGATGCCTCGGCGGTGCAGTTCACGCGCCAGACCTCCGGCCTCGCCGGTGCGCTGAAGAAGATCGCCGGGCTGCCGGCCGGCGCGCGCCTCAACGACCGCGCCGACGCCGAGGAGGCCAGCCACATGCTGTTCGGTGACGGCGTGGGGTTGAGCGGACTGTTCGCCACGCATCCGCCGCTGCTCGAGCGGATCCAGGCGCTGGAGCCGTCGTTCCGCGCCGACCAGCTCGAACACCTGCGCGCGCAGTGGATGGTCGCGCCGCCGTCGGGGCTGGAAGAAGACGTGCGGCTGGGCTTCGACAGCCAGGCCGGTGGGCTTCCGGCGCGCGACGCGCGCATCAACATCACCCCGCCCATGGTGGCCGCCCAGGTCGCCAACCCCGAGCCCGGCGACTACCTGCGCGCCGACGCGATCGCGCGCAGCCTGCCGGCGCCGCTGCGCGCGCTGGCGCAGTCGCGCGAAACCGTGGTGCCGCTGCTGATCGGGCTGCTGCTCGATGCCGATGACACGATCCGCGCGCGCCAGGCCACCGAGGCCAGCGCGCGCCTGGGCCACGTCGTGGCCGATGCGGCCATGGCGCTGCAGCGCGGCGAGCTGGCCGGCCTGCACCCGATGTTGCGCCTGCCGCTGGCCGCGATCGCCTTCCCCGTGCTGCGCCGCAGGCCGCGCCCGGAGCTGGAGTCGATCCTCGATACCGTGCACGCCATGGTCCACTGCGATGGACGCGTGTCGCTGTTCGAATACTGCATGGCGCGACTGCTCGAAGTGCAGCTGCGCGAGTCCCTGGATCCGCGCCGCCACGCGCGCTTCGGCCGCCGCAAGCCGGACAGCCTGCGCGAGGAGTTCGCCACCCTGCTCGCGGTGGTCGCGCAGGCCGGCAATCCGGACGATCGCGCCGAGGCCCAGCGCGCCTATCTCGCGGGCCTGCAGCGTGTGCTGCCGCGTGACCACCTGCCGTACGCGCCACCGGCCGATGGCGTGCTGGCCCTGGACGGCGTCTGGCCGGCGCTGGACGGACTGGAGCCGCTTGCCAAGCAGATGATGGTCGAGGCGGTGACCGCGGCGGCCAGCCACGATGGCCGCATCTCGGTGGCCGAGGCGGAGCTGCTGCGCACGATCTGCGCGGTGCTGCACTGCCCGCTGCCACCGATGCTCGAGCACGGCTGAGCGATCCGCCAGATGGCAGCACAACAATGAGCAAGGTGACGGCCGGGGACACCCGGCGGTTTGGGCGTTTCCGCGCTGAGCTGGGAGCATCGCCGCAGCTGTGGTGGGCGATGCTGTATTTCTTCTGCCTGCTCTGCGGCTACTACGTGCTGCGCCCGGTGCGCGACGCCATGGGATCGTCCGCCGATGCGGCGGCGGTGTTCCCGCGCGGACTGATCGCGCTTGGCGAACGGCACGGCTTCGCGGTCGGCGACTTCACCCTGCAGCTGCTGTTCACCGCCACGTTCATCGCGATGGTCCTGCTGCAGCCGCTGTACGGCGCGCTGGTGTCGCGCTTCCCGCGCCGCGTGTTCCTGCCGGCGGTGTACCTGGTCTTCATCGGCTGCCTGCTCGGATTCTGGTGGGCGTTCGACAGCGGCGCCGCCGGTCGTGGCGCGTTGTTCTTCGTCTGGGTGGCGGTGTTCAACCTGTTCGCGGTCACGGTGTTCTGGAGCTTCATGGCCGACGTGTTCGACAACGCACACGCCAAGCAGGTCTACGGCTACATCGGTGCCGGCGGCACGGTGGGCGCGCTGCTCGGTCCGGCGATCACCCGGGTACTGGTGGAGCCGGTGGGCGTGGCCAACCTGCTGCTGGTCTCCGCCGGCTTCCTCTGCGTGTGCCTGCTGTGCATCTACAAGTTGCGGCCGTGGGCGAAGCGGCGCGAGCAGGCGCAGGGCAACGGCGACGGCCGGCCGATGGGCGGGTCCGTGCTCGCCGGCCTGCGCCTGGTCTGGCAGCGTCCGCTGCTGCGCGCGCTGGCCGTGCTGATGTTCTTCGGGGTCGGCGTGGGCACGATCCTCTACAACGAGCAGGCGGCGATCGCGCGCGCCGCGTTCGCGACCGCCGAGGCGCGCACCGCGTACTACTCGATGATCGACGGCGCGATCAACCTGCTGACCATCCTGGTGCAGCTGCTGTTGACCAGGTTCCTGCTGCAGCGCTACGGCATCGCGCCGCTGCTGCTTCTGCCGGCGCTGGCGATCGTGCTGGGTTTCGCGCTGCTGTCGGCGTCGCCGCTGCCGGTGCTGGTGGCGATGGTGCAGATCGTCACCCGGGCGAGCGAGTTCTCGCTCGCCAAGCCGGCGCGGGAGACCGTGTACACGCGCGTCGACCGCGAGGAGCGCTACAAGGCGAAGGCGGTGATCGACACGGCGATCTACCGGGGCGGTGACCTGACCTTCGTCTGGGCGCACAAGGCGCTGTCGGCGCTGGGGTCGCACGTGGTGTTCATGGCCGGCCTGGGCATCGCCCTGGGCATGACCTACGGCGCATGGCGCGTGGTGCGCGCCGAGCGCAGTCTCCCGCAGGACACCCGCGTGGAGCCCGAGCATGGCAAGTCGACGTGAACTGTTGAAGGCGGGCCTGGCCTGTGCCGTAGCCGCCGCATTGCCGGCATGCGCGCGTACCGCGGCCAGGGATGCCGCGCCCGCCCGCGGCACGCCGCTGAAGATCCTGGTGCTGGGTGGGACAGGCTTCCTCGGCCCGCATTTCGTTGCCGCCGCACGTGCGCGCGGCCATGCGCTGACCCTGTTCAATCGCGGCAAGAGCAACCCAGGCCGTTTCGAGGGTGAAGAGTTCGCCGATATCGAACAGCTGCGCGGCGACCGCAAGGTCGATCTGTCGGCGCTTGGCGACACGCGCCGCTGGGACGCAGTACTCGACACCTCGGCCTACATCCCGGGCGACGTCACGCGGTCGGCGCGGCTACTGGCGAAGCGGGTGGACCGCTACCTGGTCGTCTCTTCGATCTCGGTGTACGCGAAGACCGATACGCCGGGGCAGGACGAAGACGCGACGCTGGCGACGCTGGCCGACCCGACCGTGACCGAAGTGACCGGTGAGACCTACGGCGCACTGAAGGCGTTGTGCGAGCGCGCAGCGGAAGCCGAGCTGCCGGGCCGCACGATGGTGGTGCGCCCCGGCCTGATCGTCGGTCCGGGCGACACCACCGATCGTTTCACTTACTGGCCGGCGCGCGCCGATCGCGGCGGCGAAATCCTCGCGCCCGGTTCGACCGACGATCCGACGCAGTTCATCGACGTGCGCGACCTGGCCGATTTCCTGCTGCTGGCGCTCGAGCAGCGCCATACGGGCATCGTCAACGCCGACGCGCCCGCGGGTTCGATCACCATGGGCCGGCTGCTGGCGACCTGCCAGGAGGTGTCGCGTCGCATGAACACCATCCAGTGCGTGCGCGCGCCATGTCCGCAGCCGCCGGGCCACGATTCGACGCTGACCTGGGTGCCGGCCGCATTCCTCGAGGCGCAGGGCGTGTCCGCCTGGCAGGACATGCCGGCGTGGATTCCCGCGGAAGGCGACTACGCCGGTTTCGGACGCATCAGCACGGCGCGCGCGCAGGCGCTGGGCCTGCGCACGCGTCCGCTGGAGGAGACGGTGGCGGCGACGCTGGAGTACTGGCGCTCGCTGCCGGACGAGCGCAAGGCGCAGCCCAAGGCCGGGCTGTCGCCGCAACGCGAGGCCGAGGTACTCCAGGCCTGGCACGCACACCGCTGAGGCGCGCGCTCAGGGATTCGGCGCGCCCATCGGGCGTGGCGAAAGCCACATCGAGATCCGCGCACGGAATACCGGGTCGCCCGCGGCATCGCTGACCACCACGTCCACCGGCAGCGCATAGCCCTGGTCCGCGCCCACCACCGGCTGCGCCGGTGTTGCCACCGCGCGCATCGTGCCCACCGCCTTCTTCAGGTATTCCACCTGCATGCCCTTGGGAATCCAGCGCATCGATGGCGGCAGGCTGGCGTCGGTCACCAGCCCGCCGCTGAGTTCGGCGAGGTTGCAAAGCGCGATCGCGTGCACGGTGCCGATGTGGTTGCTCACGCGCCGGCGGTGGCGCAACGTCGCTTCACAGCGACCGGGCTCGAGGCGTTCCACCAGCGGCGAGATGCTGGCGAAGTAGGGCGCCTTCAGGCACACCAGGCGCGAGAACAGCCAGCGCCCGCCCGGCCAGCGGCTGAAGCGGCGATGCAGCGCGATGAGGCGGTTTTGCATGCGCGTCTCCCGCGCCTGCGACGTTGCGCAGGCGCGACGGGGCTGTTGCTGTGTCAGGCGGCTTCGCGCGATGACGCCGGCTGCGAGGTGTCGCGATAGGTCGCCGCGCGCAGCTCATGGACGTCGAAGTCGTCGACGGTGATCGCGTCGAGCGTCAGCTCGCGCAGTTCCTCCAGCTGGGTGCGCTCTTCGGCGCTGATCCAGCCCTCGCGCACGCCTTCGTCGAGCTGGGACGCGAAGTCCAGCGCCTCGATGCCCTTGTTCTTCAGGGCCTTGAGGAACTTGCGCTCCACCGGTTCGGCCGCGACCGCCGCCGCGAGGCTCGCATTGATGCGGCCCGCTGGGTTGTTCTCGCAGGGCGTGGTGAACACGCCGTGCGCGATGCGGTCGCGCGCCTCGTTGGGCGTCATCAGCAGCGCGGCGACGCGATGGCCGAGGCGGTCCCCGGGCGCTTCGGCGCGACGGCCGAGCGGGAAGATCAGCGCCCACATCAGCCAGCCCACCGGGCGAATCGGGAAGTTGCGCAGCGCGGCCGACAGCGCGGTCTCGATCTGGTGGATGCTGTCGTGGAACGCCCAGGCGAGCAGCGGCTGGTCGGCCACCGGCGCGCCATCGTCGTGGTAGCGCTTGAGCATCGCGCTGGTCATGTACAGGTGGCTGAGCACGTCGCCCAGGCGCCCGGACAGCGACTCCTTGAACTTGAGCTTGCCGCCGAGCATCAGCATCGACACGTCGGCCATCAGCGCGAGGTTGGCTGAGTGGCGATCGAGCTTGCGGAAGAAGCGCCGCGTGTAGTCGTCGCCCGGCGCCTTGCCGAAGCGCGCCGCGGTCACCCCGTACCACAGCGAGCGCACGGCATTGGAGATCGCGAAGCCGACATGGCCGAACAGGCTGCGGTCGAACGCGTCCAGCCCGGCCTGCGCGTCGGGATCCTGCGCCGCCTTCATTTCCTTCATCACCCACGGATGGCAGAGGATCGCGCCCTGGCCGAAGATCAGCAGGCTGCGCGTCATGATGTTGGCGCCTTCCACCGTGATCGCGATCGGCGACGCCTGCCAGGAGCGGCCGGCGAAGTTGCGCGGGCCGAGGATGATGCCCTTGCCGCCGATCACGTCCATGACGTCCTTGGCAACCTGGCGGCCCATTTCGGTGCAGTGGTACTTGGCGATCGCCGACGGCACCGCGGGCACGTCGCCGCGGTCGACTGCCGCCGCCGTCGCCTGCGAGAGCGCGCTGATCGCATAGGCCTTGCCACCGATGCGTGCGAGCGCCTCCTCCACGCCCTCGAAGCGGCCGATGGACAGGCCGAACTGCTTGCGGATGCGCGCATAGGCGCCGGTGGTGATCGCGCCCATCTTGGCGCCGCCACTGGCGGTGGACGGCAGCGTGATCGAGCGGCCGATCGACAGGCACTCGCTGAGCATGCGCCAGCCCTCGCCGAAGCCGTTTTCCTCGCCGATGATCTGGCTGAGCGGCACGAACACGTCCTTGCCGCGGAGCGGTCCGTTCTGGAACGGCGAGTTGAGCGGGAAGTGGCGACGG
The DNA here is from genome assembly GCF_016461615.1 of Luteimonas sp. MC1828. NCBI lineage: Bacteria > Pseudomonadati > Pseudomonadota > Gammaproteobacteria > Lysobacterales > Lysobacteraceae > Luteimonas > Luteimonas sp. MC1828. The sequence goes on along the minus strand of NZ_JAEMNY010000001.1, from coordinate 1,576,475 downwards.
CCGATCTCCATGCCTTCGACGTCGCGCGGCACCAGCGCCAGGGTGATGCCGATATCGCGGGTGTCGCCGAGCAGCCCGTCCGGGTCGTACATGCGGAACGCCAGGCCGATCAGCGTGGCGACCGGTGCCAGCGTGATGTAGCGCTTGTCGAAGGTGAGCCTGACGCCGAGCACCTGCGCGCCGCCCCAATCGCCCTTGCAGACGATGCCGAAATCGGGAATCGAGGTGGCGTCCGAGCCCGCGAACGGCCCGGTCAGGCCGAAGCACGGGACTTCGGTGCCGTCGGCAAGGCGCGGCAGGTAGTAATCCTTCTGCTGCTCGGTGCCGTAATGCATGAGCAGCTCGCCGGGACCGAGCGAATTGGGCACGCCGACGGTGGAGCTGACCACCGACGAGATCGAGGAGACCTTCTGGATGACCTTGTGGTGGGCGAGCGCCGAGAAGCCGAGGCCGCCGTAGGCCTTGGGAATGATCATGCCGAAGAACCTGTTGGCCTTGATGAACTGCCACAGCTCCGGCGACAGGTCGGCATCGACGTGGGTGATCTGCCAGTCGTTGGTCATCCGGCACAGCTCTTCCACCGGCCCGTCGAGGAACGCCTGCTCCTCGGCGGTCAGCTGCGGCTTCGGCTGCGACAGCAACATGTCCCACGCCGGCTTGCCCGAAAACAGTTCGCCTTCGAACCCGACCGAGCCCGACTCCAGCGCGATGCGCTCGGTCTGCGACAGCGGCGGCAGGATCCTGCGATAGAACTTCAGCGCGGGTGCCGTGATGAACGGCTTGCGGATCTGCGGCACCAGCAGCGGTACCGCGACCAGGGCCAGCAGAAACGCTGCGATCACCGTCGCTGCGGTGCTGGCGCCGAGCAGGGCGCAGGCCACCAGTCCGGCGGCGGTGATCGCCACCCAGGTGGCGAGGCGCAGGCGGTGATAGGCGGCAATGGCGCCGGCCAGAAGCAGGACCAGGAACGGTGCGAGGATACTCATGGCGTGGGCTCCGCGAGCGCGTGGCTCGCCTGGGGTCGGGACGAGGCCAGTGTGTACCGGCCACGACGGCGCCGGAACATTGACCATACTTTGCAGTATGGACACTGCCGCGAGCGCGTGTCAACGCGTCTGCAGATACTGTTCCGCACCCGGGCGTATGGATACACTCGGAGGATGGACAGCCCCCCCGCAAAGACCGAACGCACCCGCCTCAGCGCCGATGACTGGGCGGAAGCCGCGCTCGACATGATCGCCGAGCAGGGAGTGTCCGCCGTGGCGGTCGAGCCGCTGGCGCGCCGCCTGGGCGTTACGAAAGGCAGTTTCTACTGGCATTTCCCGTCCCGCGACGCGTTGCTGCAGGCGGCACTGGAACGCTGGGAGGCGGTCGAACAGGAAGACGTGTTCGGCAAGCTCGAAGCGGTGCCGGACCCCCGCGCACGGCTGCGCGCGCTGTTCCAGCTGGTGGCGCACGAGTTCAAGTCGCACGTGGTCTACAGCGCGCTGCTGAAGTCGCTCGACCATCCCGCGGTGCAGCCGGTGATCAACCGCGTCTCCGCGCGCCGCCTGGAATACCTGACCGCGTCGTTCCGCCAGACTGGGCTCGGCCGCAACGAAGCACGCCATCGCGCACGCCTGACCTATGCGGCCTACGTCGGCTTCCTGCAGCTCAACCTGCAGTTGCAGCAACCGCGCATGCCGCAGGACGAGTTCGAGGACTACGTGGAACACCTTGCCAGGACGCTGGTACCGGGCTGAGGTACGTATTCGCCGCGCGCGCGGTGGACGATGCGGCACTGCGGCACGCGTCACCCGCTTCCGACGGCTAAAATGCGCGGTCTTTCCAGTACTGGCGCAGCCCGGAGTCGCAAGCCAATGAACGCAGTTCCCCAGCAGGCCAAGGCGCCTATCTCAGGTTCCCGTCTGGCCGTGCTGCAGCAGTGGGTCGACGACATGGCCGCACTCACCCGTCCCGACCGCGTGCACTGGTGCGATGGCAGCGAAGCCGAGCGCGACGCGCTGGTGGCCGGAATGCTCGCCGATGGCACCCTGCTGGAACTCGACCAGGACAGCCACCCCGGCTGCGTGCTGCACCGCTCGCACCCGGAAGACGTGGCCCGCGTCGAGCACCTCACGTTCGTCTGCCACCAGGACGAGGCCGATGCGGGCCCGAACAACCACTGGATGGCCCCGGCCGAGGCACATGCCAAGGTCGACGCCCTGTTCGACGGCTGCATGCGCGGGCGCACGATGTACGTGGTGCCGTACTGCATGGGCCCGATCGATTCGCCGCTGGCGCGCTGCGGCGTGGAGCTCACCGACTCGCCGTACGTGGTCGTCAACATGCGGATGATGACGCGCATGGGCGCCGCCGCGCTGGCGCGCATCGAGCGCGAGGGCAGCGAGCGGGCCGCGCGTGGCGAGCAGGGCGAAATCTTCGTGCGCGGCCTGCACTCCACCGGCGAGCTCGACCCGGCGCGCCGCTACATCATGCATTTCCCCGAAGAGCTCGCGATCAAGTCGTACGGCTCCGGCTACGGCGGCAACGCCCTGCTCGGCAAGAAGTGCCACGCGCTGCGCATCGCCTCGCACCAGGCGCGCAACGAAGGCTGGCTTGCGGAACACATGCTGATCGTCGGCATCGAGAATCCCGCGGGCGAAGTGCATTACATCGCCGCCGCGTTCCCCAGCGCCTGCGGCAAGACCAACCTGGCGATGCTGGTCCCGCCCGAGGCCTATCGAGAAAAAGGCTGGAAGGTGTGGACGGTCGGCGACGACATCTGCTGGATGCGGCCTGGCGAGGACGGACGGCTGTGGGCGATCAATCCCGAAGCCGGCTACTTCGGCGTGGCCCCGGGCACGTCGGAAAAGTCGAATCCCAACGCCCTGGCCAGCCTCCAGCACGACACCATTTTCACCAATGTAGCGGTCACCGCTGACAACCAGCCGTGGTGGGAAGGCCTGGACGATCGCGTGCCGGCGCTCGACTGGCAGGGGCGTCCCTACGAGCCCGCGAACGGACCGGCCGCGCACCCGAACTCACGCTTCACGGTAAGCGCGAAGCAGTGCCCGAGCTGGTCGCCGCACGCGGAGGATGCGCAGGGCGTGCCGATCAGTGCCATCGTCTTCGGCGGTCGCCGCGCCTCGCTCGTGCCGCTGGTGTTCGAGGCCCGCGACTGGGCGCATGGCGTGCTGGTCGGTGCATCGATGGGCTCCGAGACCACCGCCGCGGCCACCGGGCAGGTGGGCGTGATGCGCCGCGACCCGATGGCGATGAAGCCCTTCTGCGGCTACAACTTCGCCGACTATTTCGCGCACTGGCTGTCGTTCGACACGCCGGATGCGAAGCTGCCGAAGGTGTTCCACGTCAACTGGTTCCGCAAGGACGCCGATGGCCGCTTCATGTGGCCGGGCTTCGGAGAGAACATGCGGGTCCTGGAGTGGATCGTCGCGCGAGTGGAAGGACGGGCCGATGCGGAAGACACGGCCATCGGTCGCTTGCCGCTGGCGCAGGGCCACGCGTTCGCGGGCGTCGGCGTCGACGCCGACACGATGCATGCGTTGCTCGCGGTCGACCGCGCCGGTTGGCGGGAGGAGATGCGAACGATCGGCGACTTCCTCGCGACGTTCGGCGAGCGCATGCCGCCGCGGCTGACTGCAGCGCACCAGGAAACCGTGTCGAGGCTGGAGCCGGCTGGCCCGCGGGGCGCGCCGGCGCCATGATCGAACCCGCTGCTCCGCAGTCCCGGCCGTCGCCGGACCTGTCGGATGCCCGCTGGTTCCCGGTCGACCTGCACGTGCCCGAGCGCAGCTTCGGGTTCCTCCCGCTGGACGTGGCGTGTCTCGAGGATGCCGTGTTCCTCGACAGTCGCATCCCCGCGCCGCTCGGCGAGGCCATCGCCGTGCGTGCCGACACGTTGCCGCGTCCGGCTGTGGCGCCCGCGCTGGCGTGGTTGTTCCACACGTCGTTCTGTTGTTCGACCCTGCTGGCGAGGGCGCTGCATGTCCCGCCGCATTCGACGTCACTGAAGGAGCCGCTGGTATTGCGTCGCCTCGCGGACGCCCGTCATGCGGGGTGGCCGCTGGACGGCCTGCTCGAGGCATCGGTCGCACTGCTGTCGCGGCCCTGGTTCCCGGGCGCCGCGGTGGTCGTGAAACCGACACACGCCGCACTGAACGTCGCCGAAGACCTCATGGCGAGCGCGCCCGCGAGCCGCGGCATCGTGCTGACGTCGTCGCTCGAGGATTTCGTGGTCTCGAACCTCAAGAAGACCACGGAGACCCGGCTCAAGATCCCGGAGCTCGCGGAACGCGCCCTGCGTGCGGGAGGCCTGGCGTCGCGCCTGCCCGCCGCCGCGCTGCAGCCTCCCGATCTCTCGGCGGCGGCCACGCTGCAATGGGCCGCGCAGCGCGACCTCTGCACCCGGGTCCTCGACACCCGCGGCGAACAGTTGCGGGTGCTGGATGCGTCCGCCTTCCTTGCCGACGTCGCGGGCGTCGCATTGCGCTGCAACGCATGGTTGCGGCTGGGGATACCGCCGGACCTGCTGGCGGGCCGCGTCGAACGCGTCGTGAGCCAGAATGCCAAGGCCGTGGCCCATGGCTACGGGCCGGACCGCCGCCGCCGGGATGCCGCGGCGCTGCGCCAGGCACACGAGCGGGAAGTCGGGCAGGCCTTGGACTGGTTCCAGCGCTTCGTCCGCCCTGCGCTGGCAGACGAAGCGTGGGCACTCGAGGCCCACCATCGCGCAATATAGGCGGTTGATGGCCGCTGCCAGCACGGCATCGCGCCGCCCATGACCACCTGCAGGAGATGCCCTTGATACCCGACCAGCTCTGGTTGCGCGCGGAGGCGGCTGCCGACCGCAAGGAGTTCGCTGCGGCCGAGGCGTTGTACCGCGAGGCGCTCAGTGCGCAGCCCACGCATGCCGCGTCACTGATCGGTCTGTCCACGATGCTGACGCGGCGTCGCGCACACCGGGACGCCCATGCGGCGGCGTTGCGCGCGTTCGATGCCCGGCCCGTGCAGCCGCCGCTGGTCTATGCCGTGGCGCAACGGCTGCGCTACTTCCACGAGTTCCGCCGCTTGACCGAGTGCCTGGCCTGGCCCGAATTCGCCGACGGCGCGCCTGCGGACGTACTGGCGCGCGCGGCCGTCATGCTGAGCTCCATCGGCGCCCACCAGCAGGCAAGCGATCTTGTCGAGCGCGGCCTGGAGCGCACGCCCGACAATGCGGCGCTGCTCCATGTCTGGGGGAACTTCCAGGTTTTTCGCGGTGACCCCGACGCCGCCGAACCGCACTACGAAGCGTCGCTGCGCAAGGATCCGCTGTTGTTCCAGAACGCGCTGATGCTCGCCAACATGCGGACCCAGACGCCAGAGCGCAATCATGTCCCCAGGCTGCGGCAGCAACTCTCCCAGGCGCGGCCGGGCGGCCCAGGCGAGGTCTACCTTGCCTACGCCCTGTTCAAGGAGCTGCACGACCTGAAGGACCATGCGGGCGCCTGGGCCGCGCTGCAGCGGGCCTGCCGAACGAAGCGCGGGCAGGTGAACTACAAACTGGACGACGACTCGCGGCTGGTCGCGAACCTGGAGGGGATCTGCACCCCCGCGTTCCTGGCGGAAACCAGCGCGATCGAGCAGCCTGCCGTGCCGATCTTCATCGTCGGTATGCATCGCTCGGGGACCACCCTGCTGGAACGCATGCTCGCCGGCCACCGCGACGTCGGCGATGCCGGTGAAACGTCCGCGTTCCATGCACAGATGGAACTCGCCACGGATATCGCGTCGCCTGCCGGCCCGAACGCGGACTTCGTGCGGGCCGCCGCAGGCGTCGGGTTCGATGACGTGGCGCGGGGCTATGCCGAGAGCGCGCGCTGGTTGTCGCGCGGGCGCCCATGGTTCACCGAAAAACTGCCGCAGAACTTCTTCAACGTCGGGTTCATCGCGAAGGCACTGCCACAGGCGCGGTTCCTGCATCTGGTCCGCGACCCGGTGGACACCTGCTTCTCCAACCTGCGCACCTTGTTCTCCGGCGCGGCGCTTTACTCGTATGACCAGGCGGAGCTCGCGGGCTTCTACCTGCTGTACCGCCGCATGATGGCCCACTGGCACGCCGTGCTGCCTGGTCGCGTGCTCGATGTGTCATACGACGCCCTCGTCGAGCAGCCGGAGGCGATGGCCAGGCGCGTGGCCGCGCATTGTGGCCTCGCGTTCGAGCCGGCGATGGTCGACATCGAGCGCAGCACCGGCGTGGTGTCCACTCCGAGCGCGAACGTTGCCCGGCAAGGGTTCCGGCGTGACCGTGGCCGGGCATGGACGCCATATGCGCGCGAACTGCAGCCGTTGGTTGACGCACTTGCGGACGGTGGTTGCCAGAGCGCCTGAAGCGGCAGTCCCGACGACGATCCACAAAAAACTACGGCCCCGTGAGGGGCCGTAGTCGATTTCAAACCAGCGGTGAAACGATCAGAAGCGCTGGTTGTACTGCAGGTAGAAGAACCGGCCGCCGATCTCGTACTGCGGATCGAAGCTGTTGGCGAAGGCCGTGTAGGCCAGCGGCGGGGTCTTGTCGGCCAGGTTGTTCACGCCCAGGGTGATCTTGGCGTTCCACGGAGCGTTCCAGTAGACGGTCGCATCATGATAGATGCGGCTGCCGATCTGGTTCTGCGAGCCCGCCTGGTTGATGCCGTCGACGTCGGTGATGGCGTCATTGCAGAGCTCGCCAAAGCCGTAGTCGTTGTAATAGAACGGGCAATCCTCTTCCTGGCGCGAGTAGTAGCGCGTGAACAGCGTCGCGCCCATGTCGCCCATTTCCCAGCGCGTCATGAGGTTGCTGCGGATGCGCCAGTTGTTGTCGCGGTCGAAGTATTCGCCCACCACGCTGCCGCCGTCATCCTGGTCGATGTCGCCGTCGGCATCGTTGTCCGTCTTGAAGCTGGACATGTACGTGGTGTCCCACGTGAACGAGAACTTGCCCCATGCGGTTTCCGGCATGCGGTAGTTCAGCGTGAGGTCCCAGCCCTCGACTTCGGCGGCGCCGACGTTCAGGCCGCCCGACAGCAGCGTGTCGATGTTGCCGCCAGCAGAGCGGGTGTAGTTGCAGAACGCGCTGATGCCTTCCTCGATGCACTGGTCGAGGATGAACTGGCCGCTGAACGACGTGATGGTGTTCTCGAGATCGATCTTCCACCAGTCGAGCGACACGTCGAAGCCTTCGATCATGCCCGGGTTCCACACCATGCCCAGGGTCTTGGTGACCGAGGTCTCCGGCATCAGCTCGGTGTTGCCACCCACGCTGATGCGGATCTGCGTGTTGCCCTGGTCATAACCACCCACCGGGACGCCCTGCGCATGGCAGCGCGCCTGCTGTTCGGGGGTCAGCTGGTTGTACACGCCGCCGAACGTGGTCGAGCAGGGGTCCGAGATGCTCGGGAACGAATCCGAGACGCCCTGGAACAGCTCGGCGATGGACGGACCGCGGAAGCCCTGGGCCCAGTTGCCGCGGACCAGCAGGTCTTCGATCGGCTGCCACTTGAAGCCGAAGCTCGAGTTGACCGTGTCACCGAAGTTGCTGTAATCCGACACGCGCGAGGCGAGGTTGAATTCCAGCAGGTCGGCGAACGGCAGGTCGGACAGCACCGGGATCGCGAGCTCGACGTAGGCCTCGTCGACCTTGTAGGCACCATTGGTGGCGGTACGCGCGTTGCCCGTGGTGTTGCCGGAGTTGATCAGCGCGTCCGGCTGGTCGAAGCCAGACTCTTCGCGGTGCTCGAGGCCCGCAGCGATCGCGACGGTGCCGCCCTGCAGGTCGAACAGCTCCATCGAGCCGTTGACGTAGTACTGCTTCATCTTGTAGCCGAACTCGTCATGCGCGACGAAGCTCGAGAACGCGAGCATCTCCGGCGTGATCGAACCCTGCGCACCGAGGAGGTTCATCGGCACGCAACCGGCGATGACCGCGCCACCCGGGGCGGTCACGCAGACCGGAATGCCGTTGCGGAGTTCGGACGGGCCGAGCGCCTGGCGAAGAGCCGGGATGTTGAACAGACCATTGGTGGTGTCGTTCTGGTCGTTGCGGGCGTAGTTGAAGCCGGCATCCCAGGTGATGAACTTGCCCCAACGCTCCAGGCTGCCTTCCAGGCCGCCGTTGAAGCCGAAGGTGTCGACGTTCTGGGCGAACGAGCGGCCACCGGTCTCGTTGGCGCGACGCTGGATGCGGCTCACCGGCTCGCCGAACGGGTTGTACAGGCTGAACTCGCTGATGCTGACGGTACGCGCCTGCACGCCGGCGCCAGGGCCGGTGCCGAGGACGATCGGCATCGCGGCGAGCAGCTGCTCGGAGCGACGGTTGTTGTAGGTCGCGGTGACGAACGCCGACGTGTTGTCGGTGAGCGCCAGGCTGGCGCGACCGAAGATCGACTTGCGCTCCTGCGGCGTGACCAGGTAGTTCAGCGGGGCGAAGTTGTAGGCATCGGTACCGGCGTAGTTGCGCCAGTTGGTGCCGGACTGGCCGGGGTCGTAGGTGAACTGGCCACCGGTGCCGTTCGGACGCGTTTCCGTGACCGAGCACGCGCCGCTGATCGGGTTGATCACGCCGGTACAGATCGCGAAACGGCCGTTCGGGGTGGTCGAGCTGCCGAGCAGGTTGCCGGTCTTGTAGTAGGGCTCGGCGGATTCGGGGCGGTCGCCCGCCATCACGGGCTCTTCCTTGACGTAGCCGACGCCGAACATCGCGGTGAAGCGATCATCCGAGGTGCCGATGGTCAGGTCGTACGACTCGCGGAAGCCGTCGCCCTTGTCGTAGCCACCGAGGAACGCATTGCCTTCGGCACCCTGGAAATCGGTGCGCAGGATCAGGTTGACCACGCCGGCGATCGCGTCGGAGCCGTAGATCGACGACGCGCCGGCCTTCAGGACTTCGATGCGCTCGACCGCGGCGGTCGGAATGGTGTTGAGGTCGACCGCGCCACCCAGGCCGGTGCCGCCAACCCAGCGACGGCCGTTGACCAGCACCAGGGTGCGGGCCGAGCCGAGGTTGCGCAGGCTGACGCGGGTCTCGCCGTTGCCGCCGTTGTTGAACGTGCTGTTGAGCGCCGAGCCGTTGGCGGACAGGTTCTGGATCACGTCGCCGACCGAGGTCAGGCCCTGGGCCTGGATCTCTTCGCGGCTGAGGGTGAAGACCGGCTGCGAGGTCTCGACTTCGGTGCGCTTGATGCGCGAGCCGGTCACTTCGATGCGGTCAAGCGTGGTGGTCTGGTCGGTGGCGTCCTGGGCATATGCGATGCCAGTGCCCGCGAGGGCCGTGGCGCCCGTTGCGATCGCGAAAGTAATCGCGTCGCGGAGCCTTGTGGTCTTAAGGGTCATCTCTCTCTCTCCAAGTGAGTCTTGGGTAAATCCCATGGGAACCCCACCGGTGACGTCAAGGAGACGCCAATGCCAGCAAGGCCGGGACCGATAGTAGTCCCGACGGAGAGAAAATTAAAGTGTTGTTAAAAGCCGAGTGCTTCGTTGCAGGAAGCGTAATGAAATCAGGCGCTTAGAGATCCTGCTCGTAACGCACATAGGGCACTGTGCCCTCGTCTTCACGCCCGTCGATGGTCGGGGTAAAGGGATTCTTGCCGCGGGTCACGAGGTTGTCCGCGCCCACGGTGAGCTGGCCGCTCCACGGCGTGCGCCAGGTGAGGCCGAGGCCGAGGCCTTCCCACTTCGGCTGGCCGGGCGTGTCGACCACGTGACCGACGATGTTGGCTCCGAAGCGGCCGAAACCGCCGCCGATGCTCAGGGTTCGCGACGTCCACTGGTCCGACAGGCCGAGGCTCGTGGCTTCGGCGGGAGTCATCAGGGTGGCCTTTGCCATGGTGCCGGCAATCGACACCACGCCCTCGCGGCCGATGTTGCGCTGTGCAAACACCGTCAGGTCGTTGACATCGATCTTGCTGGCGCCGACGCGGGTTCCGGGGCTGAGCCAGCCGGGCAGGGTGCCGGTGCCAGTGCTCGCGGTCAGGCCGACCCGGCTGTTGCCGGCATTGAACGCGGCGGTTCCACTGGCGCGACGGCTTTCACCGTCGCCAAAGCTGGCCAGCATGCAATTGTTGGCCAGGTTGCCGAGCGCGCTTGCCAGGCCGGTTTCGCGGTCGCAGAACACGCCCAGCGAGTTCCCGGCTTCGATGCCGAACGCGGCGTCCAGCGTGCTGTCGCCGAAGCGCAGCCGTGATCCCGCGTCGTTGTTGGTGGGCTCGAGCAGCAACACCGCCTCGACCTTGCCGCTGGACTGGTTCCAGACCGGAAGCACCGCCTGGTCGCGCTTGGACGACTGGGCATGCGCGCCAGCCGCCACGCCGAAGGCGAGCAGCAGGGACAGCGACAGTTGTGCAATGCGCAGCTTCATGGCCCGCTTTCGACCCCTAATTCCGGGCGGAAGTTCCCTGCCCGTTCAAGCCGGACTCTAGTGGATTTATGTTTCCTTAACAATCCCCTGAATACCGCGCCACGTCTCATTGCAGACGGGGCGGGGCATCCATTGGGCGCCTGTCTTCCGTGAAGATCGCGTGTATTCCGGCCGTGTCGAACGTATAGGCCTGGCCACAGAACTCGCAACGCACCGAGGCGACGCCATCGGCCAACGCGGCTTCGGCTTCGACCCGCCCGAGGGAGGCGAGCATGGCCTCCACCCGCCCGCGCGAGCATGAGCAGGCGAACTCCAACGGCCTGCCACCCACGATCTGCGGATCTTCCTCGTGGAACAGGCGGTGCAGGAGCTCGGCGACGCCGGTCTCGAGGAGTTCCCCGGCGCGCAGGGTGGCGAAAAGTGCGCTGGCCCGGTCCCAGCCGTCGACGTCGGCGACGCTGTCGCCCGGCAGCTTCTGCAGCATGAGTCCCACGGCGGCGTCACTGTCGGCGGCCAGCAGGAGACGCGTCGGCAACTGCTCGGACTGCACGAAGTACGCCTCGAAGGCGGCCGAGAGATCGGGCGCATCCAGAGACACCAGGCTCTGGTAGCGCACCGGCTCGCGGTCGCCGATACCCGGGTTCTCGATGGTGATCGCCAGGAGCGCGTCCTCGCCGATGGCATGCAGGCCGGCGATGTCACCCGCGCCGTCAGCCACGCGGGCGATCCCGCGCAGCGTGCCGGCGGCAGTGCACTCGGCGAACAGCGTGCGCAGCCCGGCGGTGCCGCGCAGCTGCACGGAAAGCCGCCCGTCGACCTTGGTGTGCCCGGTGAACAGCGCCGAGGCCGCGGCGGATTCGCCCAGCATGGCGCGCACCATCGGTGGGTAGTCGTCGCTCGAGGCGATCGCCTGCCAGGTGGCATCGAGATGCACGTGTACGCCGCGCACGCCGGCGCGCGGCAGGAGGAAGCGGGTGAGATGGTCGCGGTCTGGATGGGTCATGGGGGTTCCGGTGCATTGCCGGGCGTGGTCGGGGGCGGATAATCGCCGGTTCCGGCCCGCTGCGGGAGACCGGGGGAGATGGGGATGATCGCTTCGCGTGACAAGGACAGGCTGTCACCGCCACCGACGCAGCCGGCGCGGCGCCGCAGCCGCTGGCACTGGCTGTGGAAGTTGCCGCTCCTGCTGGTCGTGCTCAGCGTCGTGCAGGTGCTGGCGCTGCGCTTCGTCGATCCGCCGTTCACGGCGTTCATGGCGATCCGCCAGTTCGACGCGTTGCGCGCGGGCGACACCGGCTTCCGCATCGCCTACGACTGGCGCGACCTCGAGCAGCTCGCGCCGACGCTGCCGCTGGCGCTGGTCGCCGCCGAGGACCAGAACTTCCTCGCCCACCGCGGCTTCGACCTCAAGGCCATCGAGCAGGCGCGCGCGCACAACGCCCGCGGCGGGCGCACGCGCGGTGCCAGCACCATCAGCCAGCAGCTGGCCAAGAACCTGTTCCTGTGGAGCGGGCGCAGTTGGGTGCGCAAGGGCGCCGAGGCCTGGTACACGCTGCTGATCGAAGCCCTCTGGCCCAAGCGCCGGATCATCGAGGTGTACGCCAACGTCGCCGAGTTCGGCGACGGCATCTACGGCGCGCAGGCGGCGGCGCGCAGCTACTGGGGCAAGGATGCGGCTCGCCTCGGGCCGTCCGAGAGCGCGCGGCTGGCGGCCGTGCTGCCCAGCCCGAAGCGCTACAGCGCGCACCGGCCGGGACCCTACGTGCAGCGTCGCGCACGCTGGATCGAACGCAACATGCGCAACCTCGATGGCCCGGCGTGGCGCGAGGCGCTGAAGTAGGCCCGCGCGTTACGATGCCGCCATGGAACCCGATCGCCTGACCGTGGTGGTGGCCGCCTTCAACGAGGCGGAGCCGCTGCCTGTGCTGCACCGCCGCCTGGCCGTGGTGCTGGACGCGCTGCCCGCGACCAGCGGCGTCGAGGGTCGCGTGCTGTATGTCGACGACGGCAGCAGCGACGGCACCTGGCAGGTGATGCAGGCGCTGGCGGCCGCCGATGCGCGGGTGTCGCTGCTGCGCCTGTCGCGCAATTTCGGCAAGGAGGCGGCGTTGACCGCGGGCCTGGACCGGGTGACGCAGGGTGCCGCGCTCATCCTCGACGCCGATGGCCAGGATCCGCCTGAGCTGATCCCCGAGTTCGTCGCGCGCTGGCGCGAGGGCTACGACGATGTCCACGGCACGCGCCTGGCGCGCGAGGGCGAAGGCTGGATCAAGCGCGGGTCGGCGCATGCGTTCTATCGCGTGATGCAGCACCTGTCGAAGACGCCGGTGCCGGCCGACACCGGCGACTTCCGCCTGCTGTCGCCGCGGGCGCTCGCTGCCCTGCGTGAACTGCGCGAGCGCCACCGCTTCATGAAGGGCCTGTTCGGCTGGATCGGCTTCAACCGCATCAGCGTGCCGTACCTGCGCGACGCGCGGCTGTCGGGCAAGAGCAAGTTCAACCTGTGGCAGCTTTGGAACTTCGCGCTGGAGGGCATCACCAGCTTCTCCACCGCGCCGTTGCGGTTGGCGACCTACCTTGGCGTGGCCACCGCGCTGGTCGCCTTTTCCTATGGCCTGTGGATCATCATCAAGGCGTTGTTGTGGAGTGACCCGGTCGCAGGCTGGCCGACGATGATGGCGATCATCCTGTTCCTGGGTGGGGTGCAGCTGGTGGCGCTGGGGCTGATCGGTGAATACCTGGGCCGGCTTTACGAAGAGTCCAAGCAGCGTCCGCTGTACCTGGTCGACGCCTGGCATCCGGCGGGCGGGGTATGCTCGGGCGTGCCATCCAACATCGAGGGAAGCCGCCATGCGCACGGTGAGGCATCTGCTGGAGTCCAAGGCACCTGAAGTCCACGCCATCGGCCCGGACGCGCCGGTGATCGATGCGATCCGCCTGATGTCGGAAAAGAGCATCGGCGCGCTGCTGGTGCTCGGCAACGGTGGCAGGCTGGTCGGGATCCTCTCGGAGCGCGACTACGCACGCAAGGTGGTGCTGGCCGGGCGCTCGTCGAAGGACACGCCTGTGCGCGACATCATGACCGCCGACGTGGTGACCGTCGGCCTCGGAGACGACGCCTCGGCGTGCATGCGCATGGTCACCGAGCGCCGCATCCGCCACCTTCCGGTGGTCGATGGCGACGCGGTGCTGGGCGTGGTGTCGATCGGCGACCTGGTGAAGGCGGTGATCGAGGAACAACAGGAAGAACTCGACCAGTTGCAGCGCTACATCACGTCCTGACGGCTACTTCGCGTAGTCGCCGCCGCAGCCGCTGTCCTCGCCGCCGCCGAGTTCCAGCGTCGCCAGCAGTGCCGCCGGCGGCGCGATGCTGCCGAGCGCCAGGGCGATGGCACCGCGCAGCCCGAGCCGGCCCATGTCGGGGCGGAATCGGGGGTCGCGGAACGTGCCGTCGAGCACCAGCGGCGAGCGCAGCGACAGGATGCTGCGATCCTTGGGCCGTGGCTTCAGCAGCAGGTCCAGGCGCTCATCGCCGAGGTCGATGGTGCCTTCGCCGATGATGATCGTGTCGCTGGTGTCGAACGCCAGCGCGCGCGACGTCATCAATCCGTCCTTGACGCCGAAGTCACCGAACGCGCAGCGGATGGCGACCTTGCGGTCCTTGCCGATCAGGAACTTCAGCGCCTCGTAGATGTCGATGCCCGCCAGTTCCATCAGCAGGTTGCTTATCTGGCCGCGGCCCATGCCGAGTGCGATGTCGCCGTCGGCGGAGCCGAGCATCTTCGCGATGGAATTGCCGTTGCCGGCGATGTTGATGTTGCCGCCGACGCGACCCACGGCGTCGCGGGTAAGTGCGACCTTTGGGAACAGCTTCGCCAGGTCCAGGCGCCGCGCCTGGATGTCCGCGTCGGTGCGGATGACATCCTTGCGCGCGTCCATGCGGATCGTCGAGCGGATGGTGCCGTCGGCCACGCCGAAATCGAGCGGGTCCAGTCGCAGCAGGCCCGCCTGCAGCTTGATGTGCGCGTCCATGTCATCGAGCGGCCAGCCCGGTGCCTCGATGTGCGCGGCCTTCCAGCGCACGTCGGCGTCCATCGCCCGCAACTTGTGCAGTTCGTAGGGAGTGTCCGGCAGCAGGCGCCCGCTCGCCGCCTGCCTTGCGGCCTGCGCCTTGAGCTCGGGGTTGCTGGTCTCGTCGCCGCCGGACTGCGGTGCAGCGCCGACAAAGCCCGCGAGGTCATCGAAATCCAGGCGCGCGGAATGCAGGTTGCCGCGCAGCATGAGCCGCTCTCCGCCGGTCGTGACGCTGGCCGAGCCGGCCAGGTCGCTGTCGCCGACCTTGCCGGTGAAATCGTCGTAGTTCCAGGTGGCGCCATCGCGGGTGAAGCGGCCGTCGAGCGAATACGGCGCGGTGGGCGGCAGGGCCACGCCGATCAGCGGATAGAGGTCGTCCAGGTTGCGACCGGACAGCGCCATGCGCAGGTCGAAGTCGGCCAGCCGGATGGGGTCGGTCACCGTGCCGCGTGCGTGGGCACGGGTGGGGCCCGCCGAGGCGCGCAGGTCGATGGCGTAGGGGCGCTCGCTCGCCTGCAAGGCCAGCGGCGACGCCGCAGCACCCGACAGGGTGAATGCTTCGCCGCGCCAGTGGCCGCTGCCCTTGACGGTGATCGGCGGTGCGGTGGTGGTGTCCTTGGGCTCGCGGCTGGCCACCGCCAGATCGATGTCGGTGCCCCCGGCGGCATCGATGAAGCGCAGGCGGCCGTCATCCACCCACAGGCGCTCGAACACCGGGCCTGGGCCGTCGCCATCCATGCCGGGGAACACCCAGTTGCCGCCCGCGTCGCCCTTCTCCAGCAGCAGGTCGGGCCGCGAAAGGCGCAGTTCGGGAATGCGCGCCTGGCGCCCGGGCAGC
The DNA here is from genome assembly GCF_016461615.1 of Luteimonas sp. MC1828. NCBI lineage: Bacteria > Pseudomonadati > Pseudomonadota > Gammaproteobacteria > Lysobacterales > Lysobacteraceae > Luteimonas > Luteimonas sp. MC1828. The sequence continues at coordinate 1,561,188 of NZ_JAEMNY010000001.1, read as the reverse complement.
AGCGTGAACGGGCGCACGTGCAGTTCAAGCTGGTCGGCGCTGGCCATCATCGGTTCGTCCGACCAGTCGGCGTTGCCAAGCCGCAGCTTGCCGGCGCGGACCACGGTGATGCGGCCGAGATCGACATCGAGGTCGCCACCGATGTCGAAGCTGCGACCGGTCTTCGCGGAGACGATCCGCTCCACCGGTCCCTTGAACCAGTTCCAGTCCCAGAGCAGCACCAGGATCACGATCGCCACCGCAAGTACGGTGGCAGCGCTCCTCCACGGGTGCGCGATGACCGCGTCGAGCGCACGCGGCCGTGGCGCCCGTGGGGGCGACGCGGCAGGTGGCGGGGTTTCAGGAGGCATGCGCGGCCCGGTTGCGGTCAGGCCGCCACCTTCCGCCGAGGAGCATCAAACGGGAGTGAATCCCGCACTGCCGGTGCACGCGGCCTTCATGTTCAGGCGACCGGAACCGCCACCTGGGCCATGACCGCGATGTAATGGCAGGCACTCCCGGTGACGCAGAACATGTGCCAGATCGCGTGCGAGTAAGGCAGCGACTCGCGGTGGTAGAACAACGTTCCCAGCGTGTAGGCCACGCCCCCGGCCACCAGCCAGGCGAAGGTCCACGTGTCCAGCGCCGCCAGCACCGGCTTGATCGCGACCAGCACCATCCAGCCCATGGCCACGTAGACGAGCGTGGACAGGCGCTTGAAACGCCCGGTGTAGAACAGCTTGAACACCACGCCGGCCAGTGCCAGCGTCCAGATCGCGGCGAACATCCACCATCCCAGCGGCCCGCGCAGGCCGATCAGGGTGAACGGTGTGTAGGTCCCGGCGATCAGCAGGTAGATCGCGCAGTGGTCGAACACCTTGAGCCGACCCTTCAGCACCGGATCGCGGAACGCGTGGTAGAGGGTCGACGCGACGTAGAGCAGCAGCAGCGAAGTGCCGAAGACGATGGCGGCGCCGAGCTGCCAACCGTCGCCACGCATCGCCGCCAGCGTCACCAGCACCGCACCACCGGCGAGCGCCGCCGAGGCGCCGAGGCCGTGGGTCAGCGCACTGGCCAGTTCTTCGCGCTTCTGGCGCAGGCTCATCGTGTTCAACGCGGCCTCCGGGGGACAGGTCCGAGGGGTGATGATGACATGCACCTGCCTGCACGCCGTCTCCCACAAGACGCGGCGTGGCGGCTCAGGCGGTGCTGGACGCCTCGCCGCAGCGGCGGATCGCGTCTTCGCCCTTGCCGGGGTCGAATTCCACCACGCCACCGATCCTGCGCAGTCCCTGGCCTTGCCCCACGTAGACCTCGCCGCCGTGCTCGGCACTGGCTTCGGGCGAAAGCGCGAGGATCGCGACCTTGTCGACGCCCAGGGTCACGCTGGCCTGGCCTGCGGCATAGCGGACGCGCAGGTCGCTGCCGTCGGCGCACAGGTAGGTGACCTCGGTGTCGTCCGGCAGCGGTGGAGTGGGGGTCGTGCGCGCGGGCAGGGGAATGGACTGCGGAACGCCGCTCAGCACGTCGTCGTCTCCCGCGGCCGGCGGGGTGGCGGCCGCGTCGCCTGGGGCACCGCCCGCATTCGGGCCCGCGACCTCGCCCGGCGACTCCGGCGCGTCGGCGGTGGCCACCTGCTTGTCGTCGTCCCCGGTGGAACGCGGACCGCAGGCCGCAAGCACGCACATCAGGGTGATGGCGACCGCGAGCACGGTCGGGTGGGCAGTGCGAGGTGTCATGGCGGGCGACCTGGGCGGCGAGGCCACGATCTTAGTCCCCCGCCATGTCGCGTGCCCGTCAGCCGTCGGTGCGGGCCGTGGCGTGTTCGCGCGTGGCGAGCAGTTCGACCCCGGGCCAGCGCTCGGTGGTGAGCTGCAGGTTGATCCGCGTGGGCGCCAGGTAAACCAGTTCGCCGGCGCCGTCGATGGCGAGGTTGGTGGCGTTCTTCTCGCGGAACTCCTCGAGCTTCTTTGCGTCCTTGCAGCGCACCCAGCGCGCCGTGGCCACGCCGACCGGCTCGAACATCGCGTCGACGCCGTATTCGTCCTTCAGCCGATAGGCGACCACGTCGAACTGCAGCACGCCGACCGCGCCCAGCACCATGTCGTTGGACATCATCGGCTTGAAGAACTGCGTGGCACCCTCTTCAGACAGCTGCGCCAGGCCCTTCTGCAGCTGCTTGAGCTTGAGCGGGTCGCGCAGGCGCGCGCGGCGGAACAGCTCCGGCGCGAAGTTGGGGATGCCGGTGAAGGCGAGCTGCTCGCCTTCGGTGAAGGTGTCGCCGATCGAGATCGTGCCGTGGTTGTGGATGCCGATCACGTCGCCCGGCCAGGCCTCGGCGGCGATCTCGCGGTCGCTGGCGAGGAAGGTCAGCGCGTTGGCGAGCTTGAGTTCCTTGCCGGTGCGCGCCTGGAACACCTTCATGCCGGCCTCGAAGCGGCCCGAGCACACGCGCATGAACGCCACGCGGTCGCGGTGCAGCGGATCCATGTTGGCCTGGATCTTGAACACGAAGCCGGTGAGTTTGGGTTCGGACGGCGCGACCGGGCGCGTCGTGGTGGGCTGCGGCTGCGGCGACGGCGCGTGCTTGATGAAGAAGTCCAGCAGCGGCTGCACGCCGAAGTTGTTCACGCCGGAGCCGAAGAACACCGGCGTCTGCCGGCCGGCGCGGTATTCCTGGAGATCGAAGGCATGGCTGGCGCCCTGCACCAGCTCCAGCTCGTCCCGCACATGCGCCAGCATGTCCGCGCCGATGCGCTCGGCGAGCCCCGGTGCATCGAGCGAGGAGTAGATGGTGGAATCCTGGCGGGTGAAGTTGCGGCCCTGCTCGTACAGGTGCACTTCGCCGGTGATCAGGTGCACCACGCCCTTCAGGCGCTTGCCCATGCCGATCGGCCAGGTCACCGGCGCGCACTGGATGCCGAGCACGGTCTCGACCTCGTCCAGCAGGTCGATCGGGTCCTTGCCTTCGCGGTCGAGCTTGTTGATGAAGGTCATGATCGGCGTGTCGCGCATGCGGCACACCTCCATCAGCTTGATGGTGCGTTCCTCCACGCCCTTGGCGACGTCGATCACCATCAGCGCGCTGTCCACTGCGGTCAGGACGCGGTAGGTGTCCTCACCGAAGTCGGCGTGGCCGGGGGTGTCGAGCAGGTTGATGACGCAGCCCTCGTAGGGGAACTGCATCACCGAACTGGTCACCGAGATGCCGCGCTCCTTCTCCAGCGCCATCCAGTCGGACGTCGCATGGCGGGTGGTCTTGCGCGACTTCACCGAGCCGGCCATCTGGATGGCGCCGCCGAACAGCAGCAGCTTCTCGGTGAGCGTGGTCTTGCCGGCGTCGGGGTGCGAGATGATCGCGAACGTGCGGCGGCGGGCGGCTTCGGTGGAAACGTCAGGCATGGCGATACGCGCCGCGCTGGCGCCGGGAGTGTGCGGGAAGCCGGCGATTATACGGTGCGGTGGCTGTGCGCGCGGGGGCGCCGGGTGCCAAGGCCCTTGAGTGCTCATGTCCCCCGGCGATGGCCTGCGGCCATCACCTCCTCCTTGACTTCGCTCTCAAGGGCCTTGGCACCCGGTACGCCGCACTGCCCGGTGGTTTGAGGAGCAAAGCCACAGCCCGCGATCTGGCGCACGGTCGCGGTACCGGCAGCCGGCGCAAAGCCCCGGAGTGGCCGGGCCCTTCAGATGCCGCGCCTCAGTCGCTCGACGCAGCCTCGGTGAAGCGGAGGATGCCGCCCGGGCCGAACATGCGGAACGGCAGCGACACCAGACGCATGCCGCGGTTGGCCTGGACCACGAAGTGCAGGTGCGGGCCCCCGCTGTAGCCGGTATTGCCGGAGCGGCCGATGCGCTGGCCACGGCGGACGCGTTCGCCCGGCCGGACCTCCGTACCGTCGGCGGCGAGGTGCGCGTACACGGCCATCGTGCCGTCGTCGTGGAGGATGCGGATGAAGTTGGCACGCGCCATGTCCTCCGGGCGGTCGAGTCCGCCTTCGGCGAATCCACCTTCGAGCTGCATCACCACGCCCTCGCGTGCGGCGAGCACCGGGGTGCCGACGGGCGTCGCGAAGTCGACAGCGTGCCGATTCTCGTCGTCGGCGTGGCTGAAGCGACCGCCCCAGGCCTGTTCGATGCGCAGCGATGCGGTCGCCAGCGGCCAGGCGTACTCGATGTCGCGCACCTGCGCCGCCGGATGGCCGGGCACCGCCTCCAGGCGCAGGCGCGCATCGGCGGCGGCCACGCGGGCCACCAGCACGCGGCCGCGGGCGGGCACGGTCGCGCGCGCCGGCAGGGCAGGTCGGGCCGCGGGTGCAGGCCCGCCGTCGACACGCAGCACCACCTCGATCGGGCCCGCGAGCAGGTTCTCGGCCCAGGCTTCGTGGCCGGCGCCGCGATCCTCGATGACCAGGCGGGCCAGCGCTGCCGGCGTCTGGGGCGATGCGCTGGCGGTCGCCAGCAGCAGCAGGCAGGCGGCGAACGCGCGCATCGTGGTCAGTGCAGGCAGGCCGGGTCCAGCTGCAGCGCCTGCACCAGGTCGCCGAGATCGAACGCCGCCACCGCCAGGTCGTCGTGGACCGCGTAGAACGCACCCGCCGGGAAGCGCGCGGTGGCCGCGGCGTGCAGGGCGATGCCGTCGGTACGCGCCACGCTGGCACCGTGGAAGCTGCCGACGGGCACCAGGCCAGCGCGCTCGAAGACATGGAAGTGCGTCCGCGGCGCCTGCTGGTCCACGGCGATCCAGTAGCCGCTGTCCACGCCACAGGTCCAGAGCACCACGCCTTCGGCCTCCCCGTCGAAGGTGCCCTCCGGCAGGCTGCGACCGGCGAAGCGGCCGGCGAGGTTGTATTCGCGCAGGTTGGACGGGCGGTTGCGGTCTTCCTCCGCGATCAGCAGGCGATCATGCGCGGCGTCGCCGGCGATCGACTCGACCATGTGCAGCTTGCCGGCGCCGCTGGTGGCGCCAAAGGCTCCCAGGTAGCGCGCGTCCAGGCGGTCGTCGCCGACATCCAGGCGGTAGCGGCGCACGCGCTGGTCGAGTTCCTGGTCGGCAGGCAGTTGGTCGAAACGCGCGCCGTACATGAAGCTGTCGGTGACGTAGGCGTCGAGTTCGCCGGGAGCGACTTCGTTCAGCCAGATGCCGTAGGGGCTGCGCAGTTGGTCCTGGCCAAAGGCGCCAATCGGCTCGAAGCCGGGCAGCGAGAGCACCTGCACGCGGCGGTTGTCGCGCTCCACCACGAACAGCAGGTCGCCGAACACGCTGACACCGTTGGGGCGGTTGAAGGCGCCGGGCCGGTCGCCGCGTTCGCCGACGGTACGCAGCACGGCACCGCTGTCGCCGTCGAACAGCGACAGGCGATGGCTCGACTTGCCGGTGGCGAACAGCCAGACGCGGCCGTCTTCCGAGCTCCACGTTGCCAGCGAGTCCAGCTCCTCGCCGCGCACTTCGGCGGAAACCCACGCTTCCTGGACCAGCACGACGCCCGCGGCTGCGGGTGCGGCGGTGGTACGCGCCATGGGGGGCTGCATCCGGGGCTGCGGGGCCTGTGTGGCGCAGGCGGACAGGAGCACGGCGAACGCGCCGGCGAGGAGTGTGTTTCGCATCGCGGGATTATGCGGCAGCGGCGCGCGACCGGCGATGGCTGGCCACGCACTGCGGGCGAATATATCCATCTCTCTATCCGCATGAAGCGATTGACAAGCCGCGCGGGCGCTGGCAACCTGCGCGCCATCCATCGTGACCGGCCGAGGGACAGGCCCGAAGACGCCGGGGCAACTGGATGGAGCGCAAGCTCCGTCCGCTGTGCCAAGTCCTGCGGGGACCTGTATGTCCACCGGAAGATGGTTGCGGATCGCCCATGCGGCATCCGTGGCGTTGCGCGCTGCGAAGCGCGCGGCACATCTCCGGCATGCCCCGTTGGCGTCGATGGCCTTGTCCCCTTCCGGATTTGCCATGAGCCTCGTCGAACGCACCACGCCCGCCTTCGCATCCACGCCCTCGCACCACGACGCGGCGGATGCCGCGCCGCCTGCAGCGGATACGGCCACGCGCTGCGTCGCCGTCCGTGGCGAAGTGGAGGTGGTGCTGCCGATGCGCCACGCCGACCCGCGCCGGCTGCGGCTGGCCTACGAACTGCAGGGGGCGGTGGACGCGCCGGTCGTGCTGGTGGCCGGCGGCGTCTCCGCCGATCGCCACCTCGTGTCCTGCGCGACGTTCCCCGCGCGTGGCTGGGCCGACGCGGTAGCCGGTGCCGGAACCGCGCTTGACCCCGCGCGGATGCGCCTGCTCGCGTTCGACCATGTCGGTGCCGATGGCCGCCTGGACCCCCCGGTCGACGCCGCCGACCAGGCCGATGCCTCGGCGCTGCTGCTCGACGCCCTCGGCATCGCGCGCCTGCACGCGTTCGTCGGCTATTCGTACGGCGCGATGGTGGGCCTGCAGTTCGCCGTGCGCCACGGCGGTCGCCTCGCATGCCTGGTAGCGGTGAGCGGAGCGCATCGCGCGTATCCCGCGGGCCAGCAGCGACTCTCGGAGTCGACCGAGCTGCATCGTCTGGATCCCGCATCGGTGCGCGTGCCCACCACCGTGGTCGCGGTGGATGGCGATCAGCTGGTCCCGCTTTCCGACGCGGTCGACCTGGTCGAAGCCATCGGCGGCCCGGCACGCCTGCGCGTGCTGCGCTCGCCGTACGGCCACGATGCGTTCCTGAAGGGAGGTCAGCGCATCGACGCGATCCTGCGCTCGGCGCTGGGTGCGCCGGCGTCCGGGCAGGGCGCGGTCAGTCCGCCTTGCCGGCTGGCGTCGTCGACAGCGCCTGGAGCAGTGCGGCGTTGAAGCGTTCCGGGGCCTCGACCTGCGGCGAGTGGCCGAGATCGTCGAACTCGACCAGGGTTGCGCCCGGAATGGCGGCCGCGGCGCGCCGGCCCAACGCCGGGTAGTCGCCGAGCCGGGCCTTGAGGCCTTCCGGCGCGCGGTCGCGGCCGATGGCGGTGCGGTCCTTCTGGCCGATGAACAGCGTGGTCGGCACCGCGATGTCGCCGAACTCGTGCACGACCGGCTGGTTGAAGACCATGTCGGAGGCCAGTGCCTGGTTCCAGGCCACGCGCTCGCCGCCCGGCCCTGCGTACATGCCGGCGAGCATGGTCACCCAGCGTGTGTATGCGGGTTTCCACTGGCCGCCGTAGTAGACATCGAGCTGGTATGCGCGGATGGAATCAAACGACGTCCTGAGCTCGCCGGCATACCAGTCGGCGGCGTCGCGCCACGGCACGCCAAGGGCCTTCCAGTCCTCCAGGCCGATCGGGTTCACCAGCACCAGCTGCTCGACCGCGTCGGGATATTGCAGTGCGTAGCGGGTCGCCAGCATCCCGCCCATGGAATGTCCCACCACCACGCTGCGCTCGACGTCGAGCGAAGCCAGCAGTGCATGCGTGTTGGCGGCAAGTTGCGCGAACGAGAACTGGTAGTGCGCGGGTTTGTCGGATTTGCAGAAGCCGACCTGGTCGGGAGCGACGACGCGCCACCCGGCCCCGGCAAGCGCCGCGATCGCCGCGTCCCAGGTCGCGGCACAGAAATTCTTGCCGTGGAGCAGGACGACGGTGCGGCCATTCGGCGCGCCTGTCGGCGCGACGTCGAGGTAGGCCATCTGCAGCGCCTGGCGCTGGCTGTCGAAGGCGAACGTCTGCACGGGATGCGGGTAATCGAAGCCTTCCAGCCGTGGACCGTAGACGGGGTGGTCGGTGGCGCCGGCGCATGCGCTCCAGGCGCAGGCGAGCGCGGCGGCAACGATGGCCGGGGTCGATGGCTTCGGCATGGGGAACTCCCTTCGGCGTTGCGGGCCGCTCAACACTCGATGACGTTCACCGCCAGGCCGCCGCGCGAGGTTTCCTTGTACTTGTCCTGCATGTCGCGGCCGGTGTCGCGCATGGTCTTGATGACCTTGTCCAGGCTGACCTTGTGCTTGCCGTCGCCGCGCATTGCCATGCGCGAGGCGTTGATGGCCTTTACGGCGCCCATAGCGTTGCGTTCGATGCAGGGGATCTGCACCAGGCCGCCGATCGGGTCGCAGGTCAGGCCGAGGTTGTGCTCCATGCCGATCTCGGCGGCGTTCTCGATCTGGCTGGGGGTGCCGCCGAGCGCGGCGGTCAAGCCTGCCGCGGCCATGGAACAGGCCACGCCCACCTCGCCCTGGCAGCCGACTTCGGCGCCGGAGATCGAAGCGTTCTCCTTGTAGAGGATGCCGACCGCGGCCGCGGTGAGCAGGAAGTCGAAGATTCCCTGTTCGGTGCTGCCGGGGCAGAAGCGTTCGTAGTAGCGCAGCACCGCGGGCATGATGCCGGCCGCGCCGTTGGTGGGCGCGGTGACCACGCGGCCACCGGCGGCGTTTTCCTCGTTGACCGCGAGCGCGTACAGGTTGACCCAGTCGAGCGTCGTCAGCGGGTCGCGCATGCCGGCTTCCGGCCGCGACGACAGCTCCGCGTACAGCGCAGGCGCGCGTCGCGACACGTGCAGGCCGCCGGGCAGGGTGCCGCCATTGGCGATGCCGCGCTGGATGCAGGACTGCATGGCCTGCCAGATCTCGCGCAGGCCGGCCTTCACCTCGTCGCCGCTGCGCCAGGAGGTCTCGTTGGCCATCATCATCTGCGCGATGCTGAGGCCGTGTTCGCGCGCCTGCGCGAGCAGCGCATCGCCGCTGGCGAACGGATACGGCACCGGCGTGGTGTCGGCCACGATGCGGTCCTCCGCGGCTTCGTCCTGGTTGACCACGAACCCGCCACCGACCGAGTAATAGTCACGGCTGGCGACGACTTCCTCGTTGGCGTCGTACGCGGTGAAGCGCATGCCGTTGGTGTGGAATGGCAGCTTCTGGCGCTTGTTCATCACCAGGTCGCGCTTTTCCTCGAACGCCACCGGGTGGCGGCCGGCCAGGTTCACGCGGTGTTCGCTACGGATGCGCAGCAGCGCACCGGGGATGATGTCGGGGTCGATCAGGTTGGGCACGTTGCCTTCCAGGCCCATCAGCACGGCCTTGTCGGTGCCGTGGCCGCGTCCGGTCAGTGCGAGCGAGCCGAACACCTCGGCGCGCACGCGCACGACGTCCTGCAGCTTGCCGGCGTCGGCCAGGTGGTGCTCGACGAAGCGCGCCGCGGCGCGCATCGGGCCCACGGTGTGCGACGAACTCGGCCCGATGCCGATCTTGTAGAGGTCGAAGGTGCTGACGGCCATGGTGATCCGGGTGTCCCGGAGGCTGCCGGGTCCAGGCGGCGCGAAAGGCGCGCGCGGATGCCCGCTATCATAGCCGCGCCGGTGCGCCACCCCTGCGCGGGCCGCCCGTTCCAAGGCCCCGATCGATGCCGCTCACCCTGTTCCAGCGCGACGACTGCCACCTCTGCGACCTCGCCATCGCGGTGCTGGCGGAGGCGCGCGCGCCGGAGTTCGACAGCGTGTTCATCGATGGCGACGACGCGCTGGAGGAGCGCTACGGCGTGCGCGTGCCGGTGCTGCGCGATGCCGCCGGAGGGCGCGAGCTCGACTGGCCGTTCGACGCCGCGACGCTGCGGCGATTCCTCGCGCCCTGACCGGGGCTCCGCTCAGCCGCGCGCGCGCCGGCCGGGCAGCATGCGCCGCAGGGTGTCGTCGCGCTGGAAGATGTGGTGGTAGAGCGCGGCGCCGGCATGCGCCGCCACCAGCAGCACCAGCACCCAGAACATGGTTTCGTGCGCGTCGTTGGCCAGGTCGGCCAGGCCTTCGTTCGGCGGCGACAGCTTGGGTACTTCGGCCAGGCCGAACCAGCGGAACGGACGCAGGCCGCTGGCCGAGTCGTACAGCCAGCCGCTGAGCGGCATCGCGAAGATCAGCGCATACAGCGCCCAGTGGGTCACCGAAGCGACCATCGCCTGCAGGCGCGGGGTGCCCGCGACCGGCGGTGGTGCGCCGGCGTACAGGCGCCAGCCGAGGCGCAGCAGCGCCAGCGCCAGGATCGTGAGTCCGATCGACTTGTGCGCGGTGTAGACCCAGAAATACTTCGGCGTGCGCGGCAGCTCGCCCATGGTCAGGCCGACCACGGCGACCACCAGCAGCAGCAGCACGATGGTCCAGTGGAAGGCCTGGCTGACGGCGCCCCAGCGGGTGATGTTCTTGAGGGTCATGGCGGGGTGGTGTCCTCGTCTTGCGGCGTGGCGGTGGCGGGCGGGGGCGTGTCGTCGCGCGAGCGCACGGCTTCAAGTTCAATGCGCAGCTCGACCGCATCGCCGATCACCGAGCCCCACGCGGTGCTGCCGAAGTCGGCGCGGCTGAGCGTGGTGGTGGCGGAAAAGCCGATCGTGCGGCGGAACGGCGGCAGCGGGTGGCGGCGATGGCCGTTGAGGGTGGCGTCGAGCACCACGTCCCGGGTCACGCCGCGCAGCGACAGCGTGCCGTGGATGCGCGCGCGTCGATCATCGATGGCCTCGACGCGCGTGGATGCGAAGCGCGCCACCGGATGGCGTTCGCTGTCGAGCAGGCCGCGCGCGGCGACGGCGCGATTCCAGTCCGCATCGCCGAAGTCCAGCCTGGCCAGCGGAACTTCGGCGACCACCGATGCGCCGCTCCAGTCGCCCGGAGCGAAGCGCAGCTGGCCGGTGGTCCCGGACACGGTGCCGATGGCGCGCGAAAAGCCGGCGTGGTCGACGGCCAGCGCAACGCGGGTATGCACCGGGTCGAGCGCATAGCTGTCGGCATCGCCTTCGATTCCGCTGGCGGTGTCGGCCTGTGCCGCAGGCGGTATCGCGCCCGCGGCATCGGTCCCGTCCGCCGCGTCGCGCGACACCGCCGGCATGCAGGCGGCCACCAGCATCGCCAGCAACATCGCCAGCGCGGGCACCAAGAGTTGCGGCAAGCGGAATGTTCGCGCCATGGCGTCCAGCGGCTCCCTGCGAACGACGCCCTGCGCCGATGCGGGATTCTAGGCGCAGGCCGCGGGCCCCACGCAACTTGCGCCCGATACGGTGCGTTGCGAGGATGCGCGGGGGTGGGTGGGCACGTGCCCGCCGCGGATGTCCGGGGAGATACATGCGAGGTTTGGCGAGATGGATCGGCCTCTGCCTGTGCGGGCTGCTGGCGGGCTTCGCCGTGGCCGCGGTGCCGCAGCTGCCACAGCCGCGCCAGATCAGCGTCTTCGACGGACTGCCGTCAAATCGCGTCAACGCGCTCGCCGAGGACCGCCAGGGTTACCTGTGGATCGCCACCCGTGACGGCCTGGCGCGCTATGACGGCGTGGGTTTCCGCATCTGGCGTGTGGGCGACGGCCTGCGCGACAACTTCATCTGGTCCGTGCATGTCGATGCACAGGACCGTGTCTGGATCGGCACCCAGACCGCCGGCCTGGCGATGCTCGACGTGGGGCGCGAAGCGTTCACCTGGTACGACCGGAACTCGCATGCGGCGATCGCCGGCCACGACGTCTGGTCGGTCACCAGTACGCCCGATGGCGACGTCTGGTTCGGTACCGCCGAGTCAGGCCTGCACCGGCTGTCGCCCGACGGCCGCGTGCGCCACTACGGATACGAGCCCGGCAGGGCCGACAGCCTGCCGTCCAACGGGGTGTCGCACCTCGGCGTGGACCCGCGCGACGGCACGCTGTGGGTCGGCACCAAGGGCGGCGTGGCGCGCTGGACCGGGTCGGGTTTCGCCCGCCTGCCGGGCGATGCGCTGGAGTCGCTGCTGATCGACGGGCTGACCGTGGACGACGGCGGTGACGTGTGGATGGGCATGCATGGCGCCGGCATGGTGCGCCGCGCGGATGGCCGCATCGAACGGCTGCCGTGGATGGACCCGGTGCTCGGCCAGCCGGCGCTGCACATGCTGCTGGAGGATTCGCAGGGCGCCCGCTGGCTGGATACGCGCAGCGGCCTGGCCTGGGAGCGCGATGGCCGCGTCGACAACGTGCCGCTGTACAGCACCACCAGCCGCGGCCTGGTGCGTCCCGCCTGGTCCAGCGCCTACGAAGACCGCGAGGGCGGCCTGTGGTTCGCCAGCTCCGACGCCGGCCTCTGGCACCTCCCGGCCAACTGGCGGAATTTCACCGTGCTGCAGCGGCGCCTAAACGATCCGTCGTCGCCGGCCAACGCGTTCGTCTACGGCGTGGCACCGGCCACCGCCGGCGGCGGACGGGGATTGTGGCTGGTCGGGAGCGGCGGCGTGCTCGACTGGATGGATCCGGAAACGGGAAGCATCGAGCACCGCTTCACTGAAATCTGCGGTTCGCTGCTGGTCACCGGCGTGCTCGAGACGCGCGACGGCGGCGTGTGGCTCGGCTGCCAGGACCAGCTGGTGCGGTTCGATCCGGTGACACGGGCGGCGCGCCGCTGGCATGCGGATGGCAATGCGGACGCCGCGCCAGCCGGGCGGATCGCACATTTCGTCCAGCTGCACGACGACACGCTCTGGTTGGCCACGCTGCACAGCGTCCAGCTCCGCGACGCCGGCGGTCGCGTGCTGGACACCCTGCACCGCGGCGACGGCCGTGGCCTCGGGTTCACCGACTCGGTCGAACAACTCGCGCGCGCGCCGGATGGCGGCCTGTGGCTGGTCGGAAGCGGCGGGCTGCGCGCGTGGAATGCCGGCCTGCGGAGGTTCGAGCCGATTCCCGGCGCGCCCGGGATCGCGCTGCATGGCGTGGCCATCGAGCCCGCGCCCGACGGCCACCGGATCTGGCTGGCGGGCAACGGCGTGCTGTCGGCGTATCGCTGGGATGGAGCCACGCTGCATCACCTCGACACGGTCGACGCCGCCCAGGGCCTGCCGACTGTCGCTCCCGGAGGCGTGCTGGTGGACGACGTCGGCGTGGTGTGGATGACCACGGCACGCGGGCTGGTCCGGTTCGACCCGGATACGCGCCGGCTGCGTCTGTACGGCGTGCGCGATGGCCTGCCCAGCCATGAGTTCAGCGAATACCCGATGCAGATGTCGCCGCTGGGCTATGTGGCGGCCGGCACCGCCGACGGACTGTTGCTGTTCCATCCCCGGCAGGTGCAATGGACGCAGGGCACGCCGACGCTGGCGGTGGAGTCGGTCGACCTGCGCCGCGGCGACGAGCGCGTCTCGATGTCGCCGCTGGCCACCGAGCTGCGGCTGCGCCACGACGACCGCGACCTGCGCGTGGTGGCGCGGCTGCTGTCGTTCACCGATGCACACGCGCATCGCTACCGCTTCCTGCTGGAAGGCGACGATGCCGGGTGGGTGGAAACCGGCGCCGCCGGGGAGCGGGTCTTCCCGAAACTTGCACCTGGCCGGTATCGGCTGCAGGTGCAGGCGCGGACCGCCGACGACGCGTGGTCGCCATCGCAGCAGCTGGTGCTGGATGTGCAGCCGCCGTGGTGGCAGGCCATCTGGGCGCAACTGCTGTTCATCGCGCTGGCGGCGCTGTGCGTGCTGTGGATCGGGCATGCGTACCGGGGCCGCCTGAAGCGTCGCCACGCGTGGCAGCTCAGCGAGCAGAAACGCGAACTGGCCGAACAGGCGTCGCTGGCCAAGACCAGGTTCCTGGCCACGTTGGGCCACGAAGTGCGCACGCCGATGACCGGCGTGCTGGGCATGAGCGAGCTGCTGCTGGGCACGGAGCTGGAGCCCCGCCAGCGCGGCTATGCCGACGCCATCCGCCGCGCCGGCGAACACCTCATGCGCCTGGTCAACGACGCGCTCGACCTCGCGCGCATCGAAGCCGGCAAGCTGGAGCTCGATGCGCAGCCGTTCAACCTCGTGGCGCTGCTCGACGAGGTCGCCGGGATGGTGGAGCCGATGGCCCGCCAGCGTGGCCTGGCGTTCCGGCGGCACATCGATGTCGAGACCCCGCGCTGGCTGCTGGGTGATGCCGGGCGCGTCCGGCAGATCCTGCTCAACCTGCTCGGCAACGCCATCAAGTTCACGGAGGCGGGCAGCGTGACGCTGCAGGCGGCACCCATGGCCGGCGCGGGCGTGCGCCTGGTGGTGTCCGATACGGGGCCCGGGCTCAACGATGAGCAGAAGGCGTACCTGTTCCGGCGCTTCGAGCAGGCCGAAGGCATCCGCACCGCGTCACGTTACGGCGGCAGCGGCCTGGGCCTGGCGATCTGCCAGGAGCTTGCCGTGGCGATGCGCGGCCGCATCGAGCTCGACAGCACGCCGGGGCACGGCACCGACTTCACCGTCGACCTGCCGCTGCCCGGCGCGCAGGCACCCGAGGCGCGGCCCGTGGACATCCGCCCGCCGCGCCCGGCACAGCGGCCGCGCAGCATCCTGCTGGTGGAGGACGATGCCACCGTTGCCGAGGTGATCGTGGGGTTGCTGCATGCGCAGGGGCACAGCGTGGTGCACGTGCCGCACGGGCTCGCCGCGTTGGCCGAAACCACCACCAGCCGCTTCGATCTCGCCATGCTCGACCTCGATCTGCCCGGCATCGACGGCCTGGCGCTGGCGCGCCAGCTGCATGCGCGGGGATTCAACGCGCCGCTGATGGCGGTCACCGCGCGCGCGGATGCCGACGCCGAGCCCGCGGCGCGCGCGGCCGGGTTCGACCTGTTCCTGCGCAAGCCGGTGACCGGCACATTGCTGGCCGATGCGATCGCTGCGCTGCAATCCAGGGAGGACGAGTGATGGCGACAACAGGCAGTGGGCGTTGGTCGGCGGTCATGGCGGCGGTGCTGCTGGCATCGACGGGCGGGGCCGCGGCGGCCGATGTCCCGGATGCAGGCCAGGGCGGGGACAACGCGCCGCAGCCGTTCCTCGGCGGATTCCTGGCAGAGACGCGCATCGTCTATCCATTGCGCGTCGGCGATTGGGAAGCCGTTGGTGAAAAGCTCTATGACGTCGCCGAGCTCGGAGCGTCGGTGCGGTATCGATCCGGGGACAGCCTCGATCGCTGGATCGACATCTATTTCTATCCCGTCGGCGTGGTACCGGACTCGCACTTGGACGAGGCCGCCCGGGCCACGCTGCAGGAGATCGGGTCGGGCGTTGGCGCCCCCGGAGGCTACACGTCGGCCGAATTCGGGGCCTTGCGCAACTTCCACGTGGTGACAGGCGACGGGGACGACGAAAAACCGCTCTCCGCGCGATCGGCCGACATGCGCCTGCTGCGCGAAGGCGGCGCCTGGCACTCGGCAATGACGCTGCTGGTCGACCGGATGTACTACGTGAAGGGCCGTTACAGCGTGGCCGCCACGGCGATGCGCCGCGGCAAGGTCCGCAGCGAGCTGGAACGTTTCGTCGCGGAACTGGTCCGCGGCACCTACATCGGCAGCACCGGACGCTGCTGGTCGCCGGCGCGGATCGAAGCGCTGCCCGCTGGCGCCGCAGCGCCGGGGGAGTCGCGGGCTGCGATCGAATCCGATGCCGGCGACAGCGCCTACCTGGTGGCCGACCGCGTGCTGGCACGCGATCCGTCGAGCGCCGCGGCGCAGGCCTTGGCCTTGCTTGCGATGAGCCTGGACAACCGCCTCCATCCAGGCTGCGTGGGTGCCGAGCCGCACAATCCCGAGGTGCCCGAGGGACATCGTGAAATCCGCTTCGAGTACCGCGCGCCGGCGGCCGTGCCGGGTGATCGCGGTGGCCGCCTGGCACCGTCGCGGGACGGCCTGGGCTGAGCAGTCCGCGGCCGAAGGTCAGCGCCTGCTGTAGGCGTGCACTTCGTCCACCAGAACGCGCACGTGCTCGGGGTCCATGCCCGGCGACATGCCGTGGCCGAGGTTGAACACATGGCCCTCGCGCGAGCCACCGTTGCCGTCGCGGTAGCTGTCGAGCGCGCGGCGCACTTCGCCACGGATCGCATCGGGACTGCCGAACAGGGTGGTCGGGTCCAGGTTGCCCTGGATGGCCACCTTGTCGCCGATGCGGCGCGCGGCGTCGCCGAGCTCGATCAGCCAGTCCACGCCAATGCCTTCCGCGCCGGTGGCGGCGAGTGCCTCCAGGTGGCTCGCATTGCCCTTGCCGAACAGGATCAGCGGCGTGCGTTCGGCGCCTTCGCCGCGGTCGAGTTCGCTTGCGATGCGCGCCATGTACGGCAGCGAGAACTCGCGGTACATCGCCGGCGACAGCGTGCCGCCCCAGGTGTCGAACACCTGCAGCGCCTGCGCGCCGGCCGCGCGCTGCGCGGCGAGGTAGGCGATCACCGCGCGGGTGTTGACGTCGAGCAGCGCGTGCAGCGCCTTGGGGTCGTTGTGCGCCATCGCCTTGATGCGCGCGAAGTCCTTGCTGCCGCCGCCTTCCACCATGTAGCAGGCCAGGGTCCACGGGCTTCCGGAGAAGCCGATCAGCGGCACGCTGCCGTCGAGTTCGCGGCGGATCACGCGCACCGCGTCCATCACGTAACGCAGGTCGGTTTCCATGTCCGGCACGCCGAGTTTCGCGATCGCCGCGGCGTCGCGCACCGGGTGCTTGAACTTCGGACCTTCGCCATCGACGAAATACAGGCCGAGGCCCATCGCGTCCGGGATGGTGAGGATGTCCGAGAACAGGATCGCGGCGTCGAGTTCGAAACGCGCCAGCGGCTGCAGGGTCACCTCGCAGGCCAGCTCCGGGTTGGTGGCCAGGCCCATGAAGCTGCCGGCCTTCGCGCGCGTGGCGCGGTACTCGGGCAGGTAGCGGCCCGCCTGGCGCATCAGCCACACCGGGGTGTGGTCCACGGGCTCGCGGCGCAGGGCACGCAGGAAACGGTCGTTCTTCAGGGGCTGGGGCACGTCTTGGGTCCTGGTAACGGCCCGCGGGGCAGGGTCACGGCTTCGGCATGTCCGCGCCCTGCGCGAACATCAGCTGGAAACCGCGCTTGATCTGCTGGTCGCGGGCCTGCTCCAGCGCGTTCATGGCGCTGGTCTGGTCGAGGAACTGCTCGCGCCGCACCGTGCTGCGGCCGCCGATCTGCCCGGTTTCGCGCACCAGCGCCCAGCCGCCGAGGAGGTCGGGCTGGAGCATGAGTTGCACGAAGCGCGGCGGTTCGCGGCCTTCGGGGCGTTGTTGCAGGAGCAGGCGCATCCCGCGATTGTAGCCGGCAGCGGGTCGCGGGCGCCGCCGGCCGCCTACCCGCGCAGGACGCCCAGTACCGCGGCTTCGGGTACGTCGGACACGACGCACGCGCGGCCAGCGCCCTCCCAGAGCACGAAACGCAGGCCGCTGGCCTGGGCCTTCTTGTCCAGGCGCATGCGTTCCAGCAGGGCGGCGGGTTGCAGCCCGCGCGGCAGGTCGACCGGCAGCCCGAAGCGCGCCAGCAGCCTGCGCAGGCCGTCGGCATCGTCGTTGCCGGCCATGCCGAGCACCGTGGACAGCCGCGCGGCCAGCACCATGCCCACCGCCACCGCCTCGCCGTGGTTCATGCCGTCGTAGCCCTGTTCGGTCTCGATGGCATGGGCAAAGGTGTGGCCGAAGTTGAGCAGGGCGCGCTCGCCGCGCTCGAACGGGTCTCGGGTGACGATTGCCGCCTTGTGCGCGCAGCTGCGGGCGATGGCCTCGGCGAGCGGCGCGTCCTCGCGTTCGAGCAGCGCGCCGGCGTGTCCGGCCAGCCAGTCGAGGAAGGGCGCGTCGACGATGGCGCCGTACTTCACCACTTCGGCCAGCCCCGCGCGCAGCTCGCGGTCGGGGAGGGTGCGGAGCACGGCGGTATCGGCCAGCACCGCACGCGGCGGGTGGAAGGCGCCGACCAGGTTCTTGCCGGCGGCCAGGTCGACGGCGGTCTTGCCGCCCACCGAGGAGTCCACCATCGCCAGCAGCGTGGTCGGCAGCTGCACGCAGTCGATGCCGCGCATCCAGCAGGCCGCGGCAAACCCCGCGAGATCGCCGACCACGCCGCCGCCGAGCGCGAACACGCAGGCGTCGCGGGTGGCGCCCAGCGCGGCAAGGGCGTCGATGGCGGCGGCGAAGCCCGGCAGGGTCTTGGACGCCTCGCCTGCGGGCAGCACGAAGCGCGCGATGCGCAGATCGGGGCGCGCGGCCAGCAGCGCGTCTTCCACGCCCTGCGCATGCAGCGGCGCGACGTTGCTGTCGCTGGCCAGCAGTACCTGGCGGCCGCGCAGCGTGGCGGTGAGGGCGGCGCCGTCGCTGAGCAGCCCCTTGCCGATGACGATGCGATACGGGGCGTCACCGCCAACGTCGACGTGGCGCACCGCGCTCACGACGCCAGCTCCAGGCCGCGTTGCCAGGCCGCGTCAAGCGCGTGCCCGAGGCGTACGGCCGCGTCGGCGGCGCTCAGCGCGCGCGTGTCGAACTGCATGTCGGCGACGGCGGCGTACAGCGGGTCACGCACTTCGGCCAGCCGTCGCAGCACCGCTTCGCGATCGCCGCCGGCCAGCAACGGGCGGCTGCGGTCGCGGGCCAGCCGCGCCAGCTGCGCTTCCACGTCGACCAGCAGGTGCACCACGTAGCCGCGGCCGCGCAGCAGTTCGCGGGTACCGGCGTCGAGCACGGCCCCGCCGCCGGTGGAGACGACACAGCCCGTGGCAGCCAGCAGGGTGGCGAGCACCTCGCGTTCACGCGCACGGAAACCGCCTTCGCCCTCACACTCGAAGATCGTCGCCACGCTGGTGCCGGTGCGCAGCTCGATCTCGCGGTCGGCATCGATGAAGGGCAGCGCGAAGCGCTCGGCGAGGCGGCGGCCGATCGCGGATTTGCCGGCGCCCATGGGGCCCACGAGCACGAGGTTGGGGGCTGGATTCATGCCTCGCGATGCTAGCAGCCGGTGGTCCACGGCGCGTCCTTAACATCCCCCCTCCCAGGATGCAGGCAGCGGCACTGTCGCCGCCCACCGGGATGCAAGCCATGACCGTCGCCAAGATCATCGAAGTCAACGCCTCCTCGCCCACCAGCGTCGAGGACGCCGTGCGCAGCGGCCTCGCCAAATGCGCGGAATCGGTCAAGAACATCCGTGGCGCCTGGATCAACGAGACCAAGGTGGTCACCGACGGCGGCGGCAACATCACCGAGTGGCGCGTCAACCTGCGGGTGACGTTCGTGGTCGAGTAGCGACCGGCGCCGGCGTGGTCGGCTGCCGCGCGGCATCGAGGGCGAGCACCCTGTCGGCGATCGCCGGCAGCGTGCGCAGCGCCTGGCGGCTGACGCGTTCGTAGTGCTGCACGAAACGGTCGATCCCGGCGCGGTTCATCGCGGTGGCTGACGGAGCGTTCGCGTGCAGCGCGCGTTCCGCCTGCCAGCGCCACTCCGGCACGATGTCGAATCCCGGCGGCTGCAGGAACAGCAGCCGGTCGATGCGCGCCCACAGCGCCGGGTAATCGCGGGCGAGCGCAGCATTGCACCAGCGGCGCCAGGTGGCGTCGCGGTCCTCGTCGCGTTCAAGCGCGTTGATCGGGGCGCGGAGCGCGGCCTCGTCCTCGGCGGGCGTGCTGATGAACCAGCCTTCCAGCACTACCAGGTCGATGCCGGAGACCCGGGGCCACTCGCGGCGCGGCCGTCGCTGGTCGCCGAGCTTGTCGAAGCGCGGCAGATGGGCTGCTCCGCTGTCGCGCAGCGCGTCGAGCGTGGCGAACGCGAGCGGCAGGTCGTGCGTGCCGGGCGGGCCGCGGGTGGCGAGCAGCGGATGCACGTCGCGCGCCAGCGCCTGGCGCATGTCGCGGTCGAGGTAGACGTCGTCGATCGACAGCACCGCGGTGCGCAGGCCGTGGGCGTCGGCGGCCTGCGCCAGCTGCGCGGCCAGCGTGGACTTGCCGCTGCCCTGCACGCCGCTGATCGCGAACACGCGCGCGCCGGACGCCACCACGTCGGCCAGCACCGCGGCCACCACGTCGTCGCTGAAACCGCTGCGCGGATGCAAGGGCGTCGCCATGCGTGCAACGATAGCGCAGCGCCGGCGCGTGCCGTGCGCGCGCCGACCATGTGGAGTTCTGCCGCGATGACCGACCTGTACGCCGAGGCCCTGGCCACCTTCGACACGCTGTTCGACGAGGCGCGCGATGCGGGCGAGCCCGACCGCACCGCGATGACCCTCGCCACCGCCACGCCCGATGGCCGGCCTTCCGCGCGCACGGTGCTGCTGAAGGCGCACGACGCGCGCGGCTTCGTGTTCTACACCCACCTCGACGGGCGCAAGGGTCGTGAGCTGAAGTCCAATCCGCGCGCCGCGCTGCTGTTCCACTGGCCGCGGGTGCGCCAGGGCGTGCAGGTGCGCATCGAAGGCCCCGTGGCGATCATCGACGAGGCCGAGGCCGACGCGTACTTCGCCACGCGGCCGCGCGGCAGCCAGCTCGGCGCCTGGGCCTCGCTGCAGTCCGAGACGCTGGACACGCGCGAGGACTTCGAGCGCCGGCTGGCCGAGTATGCGCAGCAGTTCGACGGCCGCGAGGTGCCGCGTCCGCCGCGCTGGAACGGCCTGCGCGTGCGCGCCGACCGCATCGAGTTCTGGTACGGCGCCGACTATCGCCTGCACGAACGCTGGCTGTACGAATGCGATCACGCGGGCGATTGCAGCAAGCGGATGCTGTACCCGTGAGCGACGCGGTCACCTTGCATGGACCACGGCGGATCGTTTGCCTGACCGAGGAGCCCACTGAAACGCTGTACGCCCTGGGCGAGCAGGACCGGATCGTCGGCATCAGCGGCTTCACCGTGCGGCCGCCCGAGGCGCGTCGCGACAAGCCGAAGGTGAGCGCGTTCACCAGTGCGAAGATCGGCGCGATCCTGGCGCTGCGCCCCGACATGGCGATCGGTTTTTCCGACATCCAGGCCGACATCGCCGCCGAGCTCGTGCGCAACGGCGTGGAGGTGTGGATCAGCAACCACCGCAGCGTCGACGGCATCGTCGATTACGTGCGCCGGCTCGGCGCGCTGGTCGGCGTGGCCGCGCGCGCGAACACGTATGCGGACAGCCTGCAGCGCGGTCTCGACGAGGTCGCGGCGCGGGCGGCCACGCTGCCGCGCCGCCCGCGCGTGTACTTCGAGGAATGGGACGACCCGCCGATCACCGGCATCCGCTGGGTCGCCGAGCTGCTGCGCATCGCCGGCGGCGACGACGTGTTCCCGGAGCTCGCCGCCGAGCCGCTGGCCAAGCAGCGCATCCTCGCCGACGCCGGCGAGGTGGTGCGCCGGGCGCCGGACATCATCATCGGCTCGTGGTGCGGCAAGAAGTTCCGCCCCGACAGGGTCGCCGCACGGCCCGGCTGGGACGCGATCCCGGCGGTCCGCGACGGCGAGTTGCACGAGGTGAAGTCGCCGCTGATCCTGCAGCCGGGTCCGGCCGCGCTGACCGACGGCGTGCGCGCGCTGTCCGCGATCGTGCATGGCTGGTCGCAGCGCGAACGCGCGCGCGGCCGGGGCTGACGCGCGGCGCGCGCTCTGCGATGATCCGCCACCACCGAGGAGAACCGAGATGAACCAGGCCGCCATGCACGATGCCGCCCGCCTCCTGTTGCGCATCACGCTCGGCGTGCTTGTGTTGCTGCACGGCGTGGCCAAGCTGCGCGGCGGCATGTCCGGCATCGAGCGCCTGGTCGAGGCCAACGGCCTGCCGGGCGTGCTGGCCTACGGCGTGCTCGTCGGCGAGGTGCTGGCGCCTCTGATGGTGTTGCTCGGCTTCCATGCACGCCTCGGTGCGGCGCTGGTCGCCATCAACATGCTGTTCGCCATCGTGCTGGCGCACATGGGGCAGCTCGGCCAGCTCAACGGCGAGGGCGGCTGGGCGCTGGAGCTGCAGGGCATGTTCCTCGCCACCGCGGTGGCGATCATGCTGCTGGGCCCCGGCCGCTACGGCATCAACGAGCGCTGATCACCGCGCTCACGGCAGGATGTCGCGGCTGAAGCGCAGGGTCATCGGCGCGGCGCCCGCGGCCTCCACGCTGATGTCGAAGCTGAGCGTCTCGGGCGGCTTCACGCGCAGGGTGCCGACGTAGTCGATGTAGCCATTGCTGCGCACCTCGCGCAGCGCGATCGGCTGGCCGCGGCCGAGCAGGTCGCTGGCGCGCGCCTCCACGCGCGCCGGCAGCGATGTCTCGTCCGCGCCGGTGCGCAGGCCGATCACCAGCACCATGCCGCCGGCTTGGCGATCGACGCCGTATTCCCGGGCCATCGCCGCACCCACTGCACCCGCGGGCACCAGGCTGGCGCGCAACACGCGGTCGCCGACGCGGAGTTCGGCGGGAGGTTCGACCGCATTCGGCGGTGCTGACGGCGCGGGGCCGTTGCCGCAGGCGGCCAGCGCGGCTGCCAGCGAAACGGCCAACAGGGCGGAGCGGCGCAGCCGAGGGGTCATGGCGTGATCAGTCATTGGCGGCGGACAGTTCGCGACCACGCACGGTGGCGCGGTCGATGGCGGCGGCCACCAGCGGGCGCAGTCCGCCGGACTCGAAGGCTTCGACCGCTGCCTGGGTGGTGCCGCCGGGCGACGTGACGCGGCGGCGCAGTTCGGCCGGCGCCTCGCCGGACTCGGCCAGCATGCGCGCGGCGCCGAGGATGGTCTGCAGCACCAGGGTGCGGGCGGCGTCCGCGGGCAGGCCCTGCGCAAGCGCGGCATCTTCCATGGCTTCGGCGAGCAGGAATACGTACGCCGGGCCACTGCCCGACACCGCGGTGACCGCGTCCATCAGCATTTCGTCGTCGATCCACACGGTGGCGCCGGCGCTGGCCAACAGCGTTTCGGCGCGCGTGCGGCCGTCGCCATCGACATGGCGGTTGGCGTGCAGCCCGGTCACGCCGGCACCGAGCAGCGCCGGGGTGTTGGGCATGGCGCGGACCACGGCCGCATCGCCGCCCAGCCAGCGCTCCAGCTGTGCCGCGGTGATGCCGGCGGCGATCGAGATTGCCAGCGGGCGCGCGGCGCGCGCGGTGGCGGCCAGGTCCTCGCAGACTTCGCGCATCACCTGCGGCTTGACTGCCAGCAGCCAGGTGCCGGCACCCGCCACCGCATCGCGCGCGTGCTCGAACACCTGCACGCCGAAGTCGCGCGCCAGCGCATCACGCAACGCCGCGACCGGTTCGCCGACGCGGATCTGCGCGGGATCGACACCGCGCGCGACCAGGCCTCCCACCAGGCTGCGCGCCATGTTGCCGCCGCCGATGAAGGCGGTGGTGCCGAGGTCGGCGGGAGCGGATGCGTGTGCGGGCATGGCAGCGGTCTCGGATGGCGAGGGACGGCGGCATTGTCGCCGAGGCGGTGTCAGGTGCGCGCGCCGAACAGCGCGGTGCCGACGCGGACCATCGTCGCGCCCTCGGCGATCGCCTCCGTGAAGTCCGCGCTCATGCCCATCGACAGCGTGTCCACGCCGGGATGGCGCAAAGCCAGGGTGTCGAACAGCCCACGCATCGCGACGAATGCCGCGCGGCGCGCGTCGGCGTCGGGGCGCGGCGCCGGGATGGCCATCAATCCGCGCAGCGCGAGCCGCGGACGGGCGGCGATCGCATCGGCCAGCGCGGGCACGTCGCCCGGGGCGCAGCCGTGCTTGCTGTCCTCGTCGTCGATGTTCACCTGCACCAGCACCGAAAGCGGCGCGCGGTCGGCCGGGCGCGCCGCGGCCAGCGCGTCGACCAGTTTCAGGCGGTCCACCGACTGCACCCAGTCGAACAGCGCGGCGGCCTGCGTGGCCTTGTTGGACTGCAGGTGGCCGATGAGATGCCATTCGATCCCGGCACCTTCCAGTGCCGCGATCTTGGCCGCGGCCTCCTGGACGTAGTTCTCGCCGAACGCGGGCACCACGCCCGGCTTCGCCCTCGCCCAGTCCACAGCGAGCGCGGCAAGCTCGGCGGCGTCGCGGGTCTTGCCCACCGCGACCAGCCGCGCGCATGGCCTTCCGGCGTCGCGGGATGCGTTTTCAATGTCGCGAAGTACGCGTTCGAGCCGTCCGGATGACATCGGTCCGCCTCCCTGGCCACCGTGGATTTGTGACGCGGATACGGGGCTATACTGCCTGCGGGGAGTAGTCTGGCGCCAGCCGCGGGGTGGCGTGGCCACTCGATTTTTTACTGATGCAATGCCGCTGGGGAGCATGCATGGATATCGCTGAACTGCTGGCATTCTCGGTCAAGAACAAGGCGTCCGACCTGCACCTGTCCGCGGGCCTGCCGCCGATGATCCGCGTCGACGGCGACGTCCGCCGGATCAACATCCCGGCGCTGGACCACAAGCAGGTCCATTCGCTGGTGTACGACATCATGTCGGACAAGCAGCGCCGCGATTACGAGGAATTCCTCGAGGTCGACTTCTCGTTCGAGATTCCCGGCCTGGCGCGCTTCCGCGTCAACGCCTTCAACCAGAACCGCGGCGCGGGAGCGGTGTTCCGCACGGTGCCCTCCGAGGTGCTGACGCTCGAAGACCTCGGCACGCCGCGGATCTTCAAGGAGCTCATCGACCAGCCGCAGGGCCTGATCCTGGTCACCGGCCCCACCGGCTCCGGCAAGTCCACCACGCTTGCGGCCATGGTCGACCACATCAACAAGACCGAATACGGGCACCTCCTCACCATCGAGGACCCGATCGAGTTCGTGCACACCGCGCAGAAGTGCCTGATCAACCAGCGCGAGGTGCATCGCGACACCCACGGCTTCAACGAGGCGCTGCGCTCGGCGCTGCGCGAGGACCCGGACTACATCCTGGTCGGCGAGTTGCGCGACCTGGAGACCATCCGCCTGGCGTTGACCGCCGCGGAAACCGGGCATCTCGTGTTCGGCACGCTGCACACCAGCTCGGCGGCCAAGACCATCGACCGCATCATCGACGTGTTCCCCGCCGGCGAGAAGCCGATGGTGCGTTCGATGCTGTCGGAATCGCTGCGCGCGGTGATCTCGCAGGCGCTGCTGAAGAAGGTGGGCGGCGGGCGCACGGCGGCCTGGGAGATCATGGTCGGCATCCCGGCCATCCGCAACCTGATCCGCGAGGACAAGGTGGCGCAGATGTATTCAGCCATCCAGACCGGCCAGCAGCACGGCATGATGACCCTCGACCAGCATCTCCAGGACCTGGTGAAGCGCGGCATGGTCACGCGGCCGCAGGCCAAGGATTACGCCAAGGACAAGCGGCTGTTCGAGTAACCGGAGCACCACATGAGCGCCATCGATTTCACCTCGTTCCTCAAGCTGATGGCCCACCAGAAGGCCTCGGACCTGTTCATCACCGCCGGCATGCCGCCGTCGATGAAGGTCCACGGCAAGATCTCGCCCATCACCCAGAACCCGCTCACGCCGCAGCAGGCGCGCGACCTGGTGCTCAACGTGATGTCGCCGCCGCAGCGCGAGGAGTTCGAGCGCACGCACGAATGCAACTTCGCCATCGGCGTCTCGGGCGTGGGCCGTTTCCGTGTGTCGTGCTTCTACCAGCGCAACCAGGTGGGCATGGTCTTGCGCCGCATCGAAACCAGGATCCCGACCGTCGAGGAGCTCAACCTCCCGCCGATCATCAAGACCCTGGCGATGACCAAGCGCGGCATCATCCTGTTCGTTGGCGCCACCGGCACCGGCAAGTCGACCTCGCTGGCGGCGATGATCGGCTACCGCAACCAGAACTCCACCGGGCACATCATCACCATCGAGGACCCGATCGAGTTCGTGCACAAGCACGAGGGCTGCATCATCACCCAGCGTGAAGTCGGCATCGACACCGACAGCTGGGAGAACGCGCTCAAGAACACCCTGCGCCAGGCCCCCGACGTGATCATGATTGGCGAGGTGCGTACCCGCGAGGGCATGGACCACGCCATCTCCTTCGCCGAAACCGGCCACCTGGTGCTGTGCACGCTGCACGCCAACAACGCCAACCAGGCGATGGACCGCATCATCAACTTCTTCCCCGAGGACCGTCGCGGCCAGCTGCTGATGGACCTGTCGCTGAACCTCAAGGGCGTGGTGGCGCAGCAGCTGATCCCGACGCCGGACGGCAAGGGCCGGCGCGTGGCGATGGAAATCATGCTCGGCACGCCGCTGGTGCAGGACTACATCCGCGACGGCGAGATCCACAAGCTCAAGGAAGTGATGAAGGAGTCGACCAACCTCGGCATGAAGACCTTCGACCAGGCGCTGTTCGAGCTCTACCAGGCCGGCGAGATCTCCTACGAGGACGCGCTGCGCTACGCCGACTCCGCCAACGAGGTGCGCCTGCGCATCAAGCTGGCGCAGGGTGGCGACGCGCGCACGCTGTCGCAGGGGCTGGACGGGGTCGAGGTTGCCGAGGTGCGTTGAAACGCAGCATTTCACGTGTTCCGCGAAGGGCGCCGGGTGGCGCCCTTCGCGTTTGCGCACTTTTTACCTTCCAGCGGCGACAATGATCGGCCGTTCCAACCTTCCGGAGATCCCCATGGCCTTCACCCTGCCGAAGCTGCCCTACGCCTACGACGCGCTCGAGCCGCACATCGACGCGCAGACGATGGAAATCCACCACACCAAGCACCACCAGACCTACATCAACAACGCCAACGCCGCGCTGGAAGGCACGGAGTGGGCCGACAAGAGCGCCGAAGAGATCATCGCCAACCTCGACAAGCTGCCCGAGGACAAGCGCGTCCCGCTGCGCAACAACGCCGGCGGCCACGCCAATCATTCGCTGTTCTGGACGGTGATGTCGCATGAGGGTGGCGGCAATCCGGTGGGCGATGTGGCCAAGCGCATCGACAGCGACCTCGGCGGCTTCGACGCGTTCAAGGAAGCCTTCACCAAGGCCGCACTGACCCGTTTCGGCAGCGGCTGGGCGTGGCTGTCCACCGACAAGGCCGGCAAGCTGCTGGTTGAAAGCAGCGCCAACCAGGACAGCCCGCTCATGAAGGGCATCGGTTCGGGCAACACCCCGATCCTCGGCCTGGACGTGTGGGAGCACGCGTACTACCTGAAGTACCAGAACCGCCGCCCGGACTACATCGGTGCGTTCTACAACGTGGTCGACTGGAACGAAGTCGAGCGCCGTTACCAGGAAGCCATCGCGGGCTGAGCCGCGCGCGCTTCCCCGGCAGTGCCGGGGATAGTGGCTCCGAACCGACAGACCCCGCAGCAATGCGGGGCTTTTTCTTGTTTGGCCTCGAGGGCCCCGTGGTGGCCGTGAGGCCTTCGCGGCTCATGTCCCCCGGCATCCGCCTTGCGGCGGCTGCCTCCTCCTTGACTTCCCCGCGAAGGCCTCCCGGCCACTCTGGTGCTCTGCGCGCGTCGCTGGTGCCGGAGAGCAAATGCACGGGATCGCGGGCTGTGCTCCGGGAACCACCGCGTACTGCGGCGTACCGGGTGCCCGCATCAGCGCAACGCTTTTCCTCCATCGTGAGGAATCACGACGGTTGCTCATCACGCCCGGGCGCGCCCGGGGTTGCGCCTCGGCGCCACGCTGGCGAGGATTGCGGCGACACCCTTCCAGGACCGCGCCGCCGATGGATATCGCAGACCGCCGCATTGCCACCGTGCACTTCACGCTGACCGACGCGGTCAGCGGGCAGGCGATCACCAGCACACGCGGCCACGAGCCGCTGACCTATATGCACGGCAGCGGCGGCATCGCGCGCGGGCTGGAGCAGGCGCTCGAAGGACGCAGGGCCGGCGACCGCCTCGAGGTGGTGGTGGCGCCGGAAGATGGCTTCGGCCAGCGCCACGACGCACTGGTGCAGACCCTGCCGCGCGCGATGTGGCGCGCGCCGTCGGAGCCCAGGGTCGGCGACAAGCTCGAGACCACCACCGCCAGCGGGCCGCTGGAGGTGGTGGTGACCGCGGTGTCCGGCGACGTCATCACCGTCGACGGCAACCACCCGCTGGCCGGGCGCGCGTTTCGCGCCGAAGTCGAAGTGATTTCGGTGCGCGTGCCGACGCCGGACGAGGTGCAGTTCGGCCTCGGCTGAGGCAAACACGCCCGGGTGCCCGAGGCGCGGCGAACGCTCAGAGACCGCAGTCGATGCACGCCCCAGTGCTGGCGTCGACCTCGACCGTCGCCTCGCTCCGGTTGTCGTGGAACTCACGCACCGGGCCATCACCGATGCGCACGTCCGGCCAGCGGCGCGGCTGGGGGGCGATGCGCCCGGCAAGCAGGTCGGCGCGCAGTTCCCGCCGGCCCGCGCGCCCGCCATCGGCTTGCTGCCACAGGCCCAGGCTGCCGGTCACGCGCCAGGCGCCATCGGCACCGGGCGTGGCGTGCGTGCAGTCGCCGCCCATGTCCTCGCGCATCACGCACAGCAGGGTTTCGCGCGTGCCATCGCCGTCCAGGTCCGGGGTGAGCAGGATGCAGTCCGAGCCCTCGCGCAGGCATTCTTCGGCGCCCAGGCGTCCGGCGGCGAGCGCCTGCCACCAGCTGTCCTCGGGCGCGACGGCGTTGCTTGCCAGCTGCAGGCCGGCGCGCAGCGCGCCCGCGTCGCGCTTGCGGTTGTCGTCGCCCGGCTCGAACCCGCCCCAGCGTGATGGCCGGGCCAGCACCCGCTCGAGTTCGGCGAGGCGCGCGGGGTCGCCGTTGAACGCCGGATCGTCGCGCAGCGACAGCGCGGCCGTGTAGCCGCGGCGTCCGCTGTCGAAGCGCAGCCACGCCAGGTCGACGTCGTCGGGCGCGGTGCGGCCATCGGCGAGGCGCTGCACTTGGCTTGCCACGCCGATGCGCTGGCCGTCGATCACCGGCGAATTCGCCAACACCACCAGCGCCACCACCACCCAGGACATCACCCGGTTCACGCCGCGCACCGGCCCCAGCCAGTGGCCGCGCCCGCGCAGCGCGGCGAATGCGTAACCGAACGCGTGAGCCGCGACCACGACCACCAGCAGCACCGCCCAGACGCGTGCGCTGGTCCAGCCATGCTGCGCGATGCGCAGCCAAAGGGCGTAGAGCGCGAGCACGGCGTACAACGGCAGCACCAGCAGCCCGGCGTCCACGACGCGGCGCAGCCAGGCCGGGTAGGGCGGCGTGCCTTCGCCGTCCTGGAACACGGCATTGGTGAACACCACCAGCAGGGCGACCACGCTGACCAGGATCGTCGCCGCCGACGCCCGCTCCCACAGCGGCGCGAGCCCGGTGAACGGCAGGCTCACCACGAACAGCACGGCGATGAAGGCAAGCAGCGGCAGCAGGCCGGTGAAGATCGCGAACAGCATCTGGCGCGCGACCTGCACCGCGCGCGCCTGGGTGCGGCCGATCAGCACGCCGAGCCCGGCCATGGCGCCGGTGGCGAGATAGACGAACGCGTCCTCGCGGAACAGCTCGCGGAAGAAGGTGATCTTGACCAGCGCGAACAGCGCCGCCCACAGGTAAAGCACCGCCCAGCAGATGGCGGTGAACAGCGCGGCCAGCGCCAGGGTCAGCGCGTTCTGCCAGGCGTGTTCGACCAGCGCCGGGTAGGCGGCGCGCCAGTGCCCGTCTGCCAGCCGGCACTGCAGCCAGGGCAGGATCACGAACAGGCCGATGGCCATCGACACGCCAAACGGCGCCAGCACCTCGGAGGCGCGGATACCGGGCCCGCCGGTGGCGTTCCAGGCCGCCCAGGCCGCGAGCGCGGCGACCACCACCGTGGTCGCGATCGCGTGCTGCCAGAACCGCGCGTCGCGCAGGCGCCGTACGCTCAGCGCCATCATCGTCGGCACCGAGAGGACCAGCGTGTACCAGCAGACGCGCCCGCCGAGGGCGTCGAACGGCCACCAGCCCGCGGCGTCGCCCTTCTGCGCCATGAACATCAGTCCGCCCTGCAGGACGGCCAGCAGCACGATGAACGCGCGTTCGTTCCTGGGCAGCGGGGTGTCCACGGTCATCGGCTTGCATCCTGCGGTCGTCGGTGCGGCGAGTATGCCTGCGCGGGTAGAGGCGAGGTCGGCCGCCACTGGCTAGAATGGCGGCATGTCGATGTCCCCGCTCGCCAACCAGTTGCTGGTCGCGCTGCCCGCGCTTTCCGATCCGCATTTCGCGCGCAGCGTGGCGCTGGTGTGCCAGCACGATGCCCAGGGTGCGATGGGCATCGTGGTCAATCGGGTGTCCGATTACGCGCTCGGCGACGTGTTCTCGCAGATGGGCATCGCCTGCGCCGACGAGGCGCTGTGCGCGGTGCCGGTGCTCGCCGGCGGGCCGGTGCACCCGGAGCGCGGGTTCGTGGTGCATGACGGCGATCGTGGCTGGGATTCCAGCCTGGCGATCGCCGACGGCCTGTTCGTCACCACCTCGCGCGACGTGCTCGAGGCGATGGCCGTTGGCGAAGGCCCGGCGAACGTGACGATGGCGCTGGGCTGCGCGGGCTGGGGCGCCGGGCAGCTGGAGCACGAACTCACCGAGAACAGCTGGCTCACCGTGCCCGCCGACGCCGCGCTGCTGTTCGAAGAACCATTGGAATCGCGCTGGCAGGCCGCCGCCGCCCGCATCGGCGTCGACATGGCGCGCATGGCGGACTACTCCGGGCACGCCTGATGAGCACGATCCGCAGCGACGGCACGGTGCTTGGCTTCGATGTCGGCTCGCGCCGCATCGGGGTGGCCGTTGGCAGCGCGTTCGGCCACGGCGCACGCGCGCTGGAAGTGGTCGATGTGCACGGCGACGCGGTGGACTGGTCGGCGATCGACCGGATCAGGAAGGAGTGGGGCCCGGACGGCTGCGTGGTCGGTGATCCGCTCACACTCGAAGGCGGCGACCAGCCGATCCGCGCACGCGCCCACGCGTTCGCGCACGCGCTGGCGGTGCGCTACGGAATCCCGGTGGTGCTGGTTGACGAGCGTTCGAGTTCGATCGAGGCCGCGCAGCGCTTCGCCCTCGACCGCGCCGAGGGCCGCCGTCGCCGGCGCGATGCCGCGGCGCTGGATGCGGTGGCGGCTGCGGTGATCATCGAACGCTGGCTGGCGGCGCCGCAGGATGCGGTGGCGGTGACGCCATGACCGCATCGCAGCAACCGGTCGCGCCGCCGCTCCTGCCCGTACAGACCCACGACGACGGCCGGCTGCGCCACCTGTTGACCCTGGAAGGACTGACGCGCCCGACGCTGGTGGCCCTGCTCGACCGCGCGCAGGCATTCGTCGATGGCCAGGGCGCGGCGGACCCGCGCGCGCTCGCGGGCAGCGCCGTGTGCACGCTGTTCTTCGAGCCGTCCACGCGCACGCGGCTGTCGTTCCAGCGTGCCGCGCAGCGCCTGGCGGCCGACGTGCTGGATTTCGACGCGTCCACCTCGTCGACCAGCAAGGGCGAGACCGCACTCGACACGTTGCGCAACATCGAGGCGATGGGTGTGCGCGGCTTCATCGTGCGCCACCACGCCGACGGCGCTGCCGCCGCGCTTGCCGCCGCCGCGCAGCCCGGCACCGCTGTGGTCAACGCCGGCGACGGCCGTAGCGCGCATCCCACGCAAGGGCTGCTCGACATGCTGACCCTGCGCCAGGCCAAGGGCGCCGATTTCGCGCGGCTCAAGGTGGCGATCGTCGGCGACATCAGGCATTCGCGCGTCGCGCGCTCCGACCTGCATGCGCTGCGCACGCTCGGCATCGGCGAGATCCGCGCCTGCGGCCCACGCGCGCTGCTCCCGGATGACGACACGCTCGCCGGCTGCGTGGTCGGCGACGACCTCGACGCCGCGCTCGACGGCGTGGACGCGGTGATGATGCTGCGCCTGCAGCGCGAGCGCATGGTCGAAGGCCTGGTGCCGTCGCTCGAGGCCTACCACCGCGATTTCGGGCTGACCACGGCACGCCTGCTGCGCGCCGCTCCAGATGCAGTGGTCCTGCACCCCGGGCCGATGAACCGCGGCGTGGAGATCGACGACGCGGTCGCCGACGGCGCGCAGTCGCTGATCCTGCGCCAGGTCGGCAATGGCGTGGCGATCCGCATGGCCGTGCTGGAAGCGCTGCTCGCCTGAGCGGCGCCGCGCCTCAGCGCAGCAGGATCACCGTCGCCAGGCCGAGGAAGCTGAAGAAACCCATCACGTCGGTGACGGCGGTGACGACCACGCCGCCGGCGACGGCCGGATCGATGTTGGCGCGCTTCATGGCCAGCGGGACCAGCACGCCGGCCAGCGCCGCGGCGCAGAAATTGATGACCAGCGCGACGGCGATCACCACGCCGAGCAGCCAGTCGTGGAACCACGCGAAGGCCACCAGGCCCACGAACGAGCCGATCAAGAGCCCGTTGATCAGCGCCACGCGCAGCTCCTTCCACAGCAGCACGCGCGCGTTGCTCGCGCCCACCTGGCCGAGGGCCAGGCCGCGCACGATCAGCGTCAGCACCTGCATGGCGGCGTTGCCGCCGATGCCGGCCACGATCGGCATCAGCACCGCCAGCGCCACGATCCGCTCGATGGTGCCTTCGAAGCGGCCGATCACCCACGCGGCGAGGAACGCCGTGGCGAGGTTGACCGTGAGCCACACGATGCGCCCGCGCACCGCGCGCCGCACCGGCGAAAACAGGTCCTCGTCCTCGTCCAGGCCAGCGGCGCCGAGCGCCTGGTGCTCGGCCTGGTCGCGGATGATGTCGACCACGTCGTCGATGGTGATGCGGCCAAGCAGCACGTTACCCTCGTCGACCACCGGCGCCGAGACCCAGTCATGGTCGGAGAACTGGCGCGCCACCGATTCGGCGGATTCGTCGACGTGGATCGCCGTCAACGCATCGTCGATCAGGCGGTTGATCGGGCTCGCAGGCTCATGGGTCACGAGGTCCTGCAGCGCCACCCAGCCGATCAGCTGGTGGCGGCGGTTGACCACGTACAGGTGGTCGGTGTGCTCGGGCAGCTCGCCGCGCAGGCGCAGGAAGCGCAGCACCACGTCCACCGTAGTGTCGGCGCGCACCGTCACCACGTCCGGGTTCATCAGGCGGCCGGCGGTGTCCTCGGGATAGGACAGCACCTGTTCGAGGCGCTCGCGGTTCTCCCGGTCCATCGACTTGAGGACTTCCTCGATGACCGTGCCGGGCAGGTCGCCCACCAGGTCGGCGAGGTCGTCGATGTCGAGGTCCTCGACCGCGGCCACGATTTCATCGGTGTCCATGTCGGCGAGCAGGCTTTCGCGCACTTCGTCGCCGACGTGGACCAGCACTTCACCGTCGTCTTCGGGATCGACCAGGCCCCAGACCACCATGCGGCGGCCCGGAGGGAGGGATTCGAGGAGGTTGCCGATCTCGGCCGGCGCCAGCGTGTTGACCAGCCGCCGCACCGGGCCCAGGCGGCCGCTGTCGATGGCGTCCGACAGCAGGCGCAGCTGGCGCGCGGTCTTGTCGTGGCGGACGGCTTCGGCCATGGCGGGCTTCCGGGGAGCGTCGCGCGACGGAGTGCGCGACAGGGTCAGGCGTTCATGCGCGCATTATCGCCCGCATGGCGGGCCTTGCCCACCGCCGTGTGCGTGCGTTATCCGCGCGTGCGTCGCAGGCGTCCGGCGGCGCGCCGGGCGAGACCGGCCAGCCGCCCGACAGCGGACTGGTCCAGCCTTGCCTGCAACGCCTCGAGTTCCCGGTACAGGCGCAGGTTGTGCTGGTCGCGTCGCGCGAGGAGTTCATGCAGTGCGGTGACGTCGTCCGCGTGCAGCACATGCCCGGGCTGCAGGTGTGCCGGCAGCGGCCGGTCCACGTAGACCGTCGAGTGGCGCGGCGCGGTCTCATCGGCAGGGCGCTCGCGGGTATAGAAATACAGCGCCACGGATTTCCGTGACAGAGCGGCCCGCTCGGCAGGCAGGTGGATTTCAGAAAAGCCATGCCAGCTGTGCTCCGTGGTCTCGAAGATCACGCAGCGGTTGAACAGCGGCAGCACCGACACGACCTCGTCGCGTGCCGGATCGCGCGGATCGCGATGCAGCTCGAGCGCGCCACCCCAGCCCGCCTCCCACTCGTGGTTGAGGTACACGATGAGGTTGAGCCGACGGTGCCAGCCGGTGCCGGGGTGGTGGTTGAAGTCGATATGGACGTCGAGGCTCTGGCCATCGCGGTTGTCGTGGCTGCCGCCACCGAAGTAATCGCGGTCATACAGCAGGTCCGGGATGCCGGTCATGCGACCGACCAGGCCGAGGAATCCGGCGGACTGCACGCAGTCGTCGAGCGCGCGCCAGGCGTCGCCCAGGCCGCGGATGCGCTCGACCACGGACTTTCCACCCGCGGTGCCATGCTCGTTGAGGTGGTTGCCCCGTTCGAAGGCGGGAAAGTCGCGCAGCAGCGCATTGGCGAACGCGGCATCGAAGAAGCCGTCGATGACGCAGTGCGCGAACGGTCGTGCGGCGGTGAACCGCGCGCGCACCGCATCCGCCGCTTCGGCCACGGCCGGTGCCACGATCGCAGGTGGTACCGCGCCGTCGCTCACATGCCGCCTTCGCACTGCCTGAGCCACCGGACGATGCCGGCGCGGTCGCGCGCGCGCAGCAACGCCGGCGCGCGTCGCTGCAGGTCGCCCAGGTCATGCGCGCGCACCGCGCGGCGGACTTCGAGCAGGGTGCCCGGATGCAGGCTGAACTCCTCGAGCCCGAGCGCGAGCAGCAGCGGGGTGAATATCGCATCGCCGGCCATCTCGCCGCACACCGCTACCGGCGTGTCGTGCGCGCGCGCGGTGGCGATCACGGCCTGCAGCAGCTGCAGCACCGCGGGATGCAGCGGGCTGTGCAGCGCGTCGAGCGCGTCGTTGCCACGATCGGCGGCCAGCAGGTACTGCACCAGGTCGTTGGTGCCGATGGAGATGAAGTCGAGCTTGTCGATCAGCGACGGCAGCGCCAATGCCGCAGCCGGGACCTCGATCATCGCGCCGAGCGCGATGCCGTCGGCCACCACGTGGCCTTCGCGGCGCAGGCGCAGGGTGGCCTGGCGTACCGCGCGCCGCACCGCGATGACCTCCTCGCGACAGGTCACCATCGGCACGAGGATGCGCAGCGGGCCGTAGGCGGACGCGCGCAGGATCGCGCGCAGCTGCGTCTCCATCACCTCGGGCCGGCGCAGCGCCAGGCGCACGCCGCGCACGCCCATGGCCGGGTTGGGCTCGTTGACCAGCGCCAGTCCGCTGCGGTCGGCCTTGTCGGCGCCGACATCGAGCGTGCGGATGGTGACCATGCGTCCGGTCATGCCGAGCACGAGGTCGCGGTAGGCGAGGAACTGCTCGTCCTCGTCGGGCAGTTCGTTGCGCTGCAGGAACAGGAACTCGGTGCGGTACAGGCCCACGCCGGCCGCGCCGAGCGCATGCGCCTCGGCCACGTCCTCGCGCGATTCGGCGTTGGCGAACAGGCGCACGTCCATGCCGTCGCGGGTGCGCGTGGGCTCGCGGCGCAGGCGGTGCAGCTGGCGCCGCTCGCGCTTGCCCTCGCGCACGCGTGCGCGATGGGCGAGCAGGTCGTCGCCATCCGGGTCCACGATGACCTGGCCGGTGGTGCCGTCGATGAGCAGCACGTCGCCGTCGTTCACCTGGCCAAGTGCATGCGCCGCGCCCACCACCAGCGGCAGGTGCAGGCTGCGGGCGAGGATGGCGCTGTGCGACAGCGTGCTGCCACCCGAGGTGACGATGCCGAGCACGCCCTGCGACTGCAGGCGCGCGACTTCCGACGGCGCGAGCGTGTCGCTGACCAGGATCTCGCCGGCCACGCCCTCGACGGTGGCATCGTGCTGGTGCAGCACGGCGTGCACGCGGCGGATGACGTGGTCGATGTCCTCGATGCGGCTGCGGAAGTAGGGGTCGTCCATCCCCTCGAACACCGCGGCCAGGCGGTCGCGCTGCAGGCGCAAGGCATAGTCGGCGCCGTACAGTCCCTTGGCGATCAGGTCGTCGAGGCCCTGCAGGAGTTCGGGGTCGTCGAGCAGCAGCGCGTGCAGGTCGAGGAACTCGCCGACTTCCTGGGCCAGCGCGCCGTGCAGGCGCGAGCGCATCATGCGCAGCTCCTCGCGCACCGCGTCGAGCGCCTGGTGCAGGCGCGCGAGCTCGCCGGGCACGTCGGCCAGGCGGATGTGTTCTTCGGCGACTTCCAGCGCGTGCGGCTGGCGGACCCGGGCGCGGCCGAGGGCGTTGCCCCTGGATGCACCGTGCCCGGGCAGCTCCCTGCGCATCAGCTGTCCTCGTCGAAACGCCGCTCGAACAGGGCGGCGACATCATCTGCCGCCGCTTCCTCGTCAACGCCGTCGGTGCGCAGCACCACGGTGGTGCCCGGGCCGGCGGCGAGCAGCATCACGCCCATGATGCTCTTCGCGTTCACCTCGCGCCCCTTGGCGGTGAGGGTGACGTTGCAGCCGTAGCCCGACAGCGCCTGCACCAGCTTGGCGGTGGCACGGGCGTGTAGCCCCAGCTTGTTGGCGACCAGGAGTTCGCGCTCGATCATGGCTGCCTTGCCTCATGCGTCATCGTGGACCACTCCATTGCGCGCGCCGGCGGCGGCCACCGCGGGCAGGTCGTCGAGCGCGAGCTCGGGATAGTTGAGCACGCGCAGCAGCATCGGCAGGCTCAGCGCGGACACACGGCGCACGGGCGTGCCCAGGCGCGCCAGGCGCGCGGCGATGTTGCTGGGCGTGGCGCCGTAGACATCGGTCAGCACCAGCACGCCGTCGCCGCCGTCGGCCCGGCGCAGCGCCGCACTCGCCTGCGGCAGCAACACGTCCGGATCGGCCTCGAACGGCACCTCGAACGCCTCGACGCGCAACGGCAGGGTGCGCAAGAGGGTGGTCGCCACCGCGGCGAGCGCGGTACCGATGCCTTCGTGGGTGACCAGGAGTATGCCGACAGCCATCGGCACAAATTAACAGAGGCGGATGACCGTCAGGAAGCGCCGGTGGGCCGATAGCTCGCCGGACGACTCAATCCAGCTCGCGGTGGTGGGTGGCGACCTCGTGCCAGCCCTGCGCCCGGGCGTGCGCGGCCATCGCCTCGGCCAGGTAGACCGAGCGGTGGCGGCCGCCGGTGCATCCGAACGCGATGGTGACGTAGCTGCGCGTCGACGAGCGCATGCGCGGCAGCCAGATGTCGAGGAAATCGGAGACGTGCTTGCGGTACTCCAACACGTCAGGCTGCGCCTCCAGGTACTCGCGCACGCCGCCGTCGCGCCCGGACAGCGGGCGCAGGCGCGCGTCCCAGTGCGGGTTGGGCAGGGCGCGCGCGTCGAACACGAAGTCCGCGTCCGGCGGAACGCCGTGGCGGTAGGCGAAGGATTCGAACAGCAGCGACAGCGACGAATCCATGGCCAGCCCGAGCTCGGTCAGCACGCGCCGGCGCAGCTGGTGCACGTTGAGTTCGCTGGTGTCGATGATCACGTCGGCCTGCGTGCGCAGCGGCTTCAGGACCTGGCGCTCGAGCGAGATGGCGTCGTTCAGCGCCAGCCCCAAGCGGGTCAACGGATGGCGGCGGCGGGTGTCGGAGTAGCGCTTGAGCAACACCTCGTTTCGGGTATCGAAGAACACCAGGCGCGGGTCGAGGCCCATCGCCCCGACCGCCGACAGCCACTCGGGGAGATTGGCGAGGTCGCCGCGGCTGCGCACGTCGATGCCCACCGCAAGCTTCTGCGATGCGCGTTCAGGATGGGTGGCGCTGCGCACGAAATCCGGCAGCAGTTCGGCCGGGAGGTTGTCGACGCAGTAGAAGTCGATGTCTTCGAACGTGTTCAGCGCGACCGTCTTGCCGCTGCCCGACATGCCGCTGACGATCAGCAGCGAGTGGCCGGCATCGTTCATGACGAACCCTCGAGGAACCTGGAATGGCGTGCAAGGAATGCCACCGCCGGGTCGGCGCCCTTGGCACGCAGCATGTGCGTGCGGGTCGCCGCTTCGGTCAGCACCGCGAGGTTGCGGCCGGGCATTACCGGCAGGGTGATCATCGGTACGTCCAGGTCGAGCACGCGGCGGAAACCGAGGTCGCCGGTGAGGCGCACCATGCCACTGGCGTCCTGCGCCTCGGCGGCGGCGTCCGGGCGCGCCAGGTGCACGACCAGGCGCAGGTACTTGTTCCGCTTGACCGCGGTGTCGCCGAACATCTCGCGGATGTTGAGCACCCCCAGGCCACGCAGCTCGAGCAGGTCCTGCAGGAGCTCGGGGCAGGTGCCGTCGAGCACATCGGGCGCGATCTGGGCGAACTGCGGAGCGTCGTCGGCGACCAGGCGGTGCCCGCGGGTGACCAGCTCGAGCGCCAGCTCGCTTTTGCCGGTGCCGGACTCGCCGGTGATCAGCACGCCGACCGAATAGATCTCCATGAATACGCCATGCAGCGTCACCTGCGGCGCGAGGGCGCCGGCGAGGTGGTACTGCAGCATGTTGAGCAGTTCGTGGCCGCGACGCGGCGAGGACCACAGCGGCGTACCCGATTCCTCGGCCATCTTGCGGAGGTCTTCGGGGCAGGACTGGTCCTTGCTCACCACCAGCGCCAGCGGTCGGTACTGCAGGATCCGCTCGAGCGTCTCCCAGCGCGCCCGCGAGTCAAGGCCGTCGAGCCAGGCGAGCTCCTCCGAGCCCAGGATCTGCACCTTGTTGGGGTAGATGATGTTGAGATAGCCGGCGAGCGACGGGCGCCGCGCGACGGTGTCGACCGTCTCCAGCTGTCGGGCCGCGCCCCCCTGGCCTGCCAGCCAGCGCAGGCCGAGGCGTTCGCGCAGCTGCTCGAACAGCTCCCGCGCGGTGATTGCGGCATTCATGCGCTTCCACTCCCGGGCGCTGCGGCGTCGCGCAGCAATACGCTGCGCAGGGCGGGCAGGTCGGGCGCGGCGCGCAGCGCGTCGCGGAATTCGGCGTCGGCAAAGCGCGCGGCGAGTTCGGACAAGGTGTCCAGGTGCTGCTGCGCGCTGCCGACCGGTACGCCCATGGCGAACACCAGGTCGACCGGTGCGCCATCCAGCGCGCCGAAGTCCACGGCGGGCGACAGTTTCAGGAACGCCGCGCTGGCGGCGTGGGCACCGCTGCGGCAGTGCGGGATGGCCACCCCGTGGCCGATCGCGGTGCTGCCGACCGCCTCGCGTTCACGCAGGCCTGCGGCCAGCGCCGCGCGGGACCCGGGGTCGGCGTCGCAGAGCAGGCGCGCGGCGGCGTCGAGCACCTGGTCGCGGCTGCCGGGCGCGGCCAGCAGCACGATGCGCTCCGCGGCCAGCAGGTCGGTGTAAGGCATGCCCCCCGGGTCCTTCCTGTCTCGGCGTCAGCCGGCTTCTTCGCGCAGCGGGTTGCCGCCACGGCGGTGCTGGTCGATGAGCTTTTTCTTCTCCTTGACGAGCATGCGGTCGAGCTTGTCGGCCAGGAGATCGATCGCCGCGTACATGTCGACCGCGCGGGCGTCGGCGTGGAGCATCTTGCCGGACACCGAGACGGTGACCTCGGCGAGGTGGTCGGGCTTGTCGATGCTGAGC
The DNA here is from genome assembly GCF_016461615.1 of Luteimonas sp. MC1828. Classification (NCBI taxonomy): domain Bacteria; kingdom Pseudomonadati; phylum Pseudomonadota; class Gammaproteobacteria; order Lysobacterales; family Lysobacteraceae; genus Luteimonas; species Luteimonas sp. MC1828. Next base: position 1,522,091 of record NZ_JAEMNY010000001.1, on the reverse strand, counting down.
TGGGTGCGCATCTCCAGCGGCGGATCGTAGAGTCTCGACAGCCTCCCGAGCTTGGTCTCGACGTAGTCGCGCAGGGCAGGTGTGACATCCATCTGCTGGCCATGGGTCTCGATACGCATCGGCAACCTCCTCGTTCGGTGGGAACCCAGCATCGCGCAAGTCGACGGCGCGATGGTCATGGACAGGTTAACCCACGGCCGGAGGGCCGGAAAGGTTGCATCGCGGTTCAGGCGATACGCACGCGCTCGTGCGAAGAGGCGATGTGGAGCGCCTCGCGGTACTTGGCCACGGTGCGCCGGGCCACAGGCACGCCGCTGGCCTTCAGGCTTGCCGCCAGGCGCGCGTCGGACAGCGGTTTGCGCGGGTCCTCGGCTTCCACCAGCCGGCGGATCATGTCCTGGATGGCGGTGCTGGACGCTTCTCCGCCGGAGCCGGTGTCGATGCCGGATGCGAAGAACGCCCGCAGCGGCAAGGTGCCGCGCGGCGTGTGCACGTATTTGCGCGATACCGCGCGCGAGACCGTCGACTCGTGCATGCCGATCTGCGCCGCCACTTCGCGCAGGGTGAGCGGACGCAGCGCCTGTGCGCCGAACTCGAGGAAGCCGGACTGCTCGCGCACCAGGCAGCGCACCACCTTGAGCAGGGTTTCGCCGCGCGCCTCGATGTTCTTCAGCAGCCAGCGCGCCTCCTGCAGGCGGCCGCGCAGGTAGCCGGCATCGGCGCCGGCGGCGTGCTGCAGCATCTGCTCGTAACCGCGGTGGATGGTGAGCCGCGAGTGGCTGCCACCGGCCAGCACCACGCGCCACATGCCGTTGCGGCGGACGATGCTGCAGTCGGGTACCACGTAGGTGTCCTGGGGCATGCCGCCCACCTGGGCGCCCGGGCGCGGGTCGAGGCTGCGGATGAGGTGCAGGACGGTTTCGGCGTCCGCCGCGTCGCACCCCAATGCATCTGCCAGCCCGGACACGCCGAGCCGCGGGAGGCGGTCGATCAGCGTGGACACGACGCGGCGCGCGCCGTCCAGGCCTGGCGTGTCGGCGGGCAGGACGGCCAGCTGCAGCAGCAGGCATTCGCCGAGGTCGCGCGCGCCCACGCCGGTGGGATCCAGGCGCTGGACCTTGCCCAGCACGCAGGCGACCTCGGCTTCGCTGCACTCGATCTCGGGTGCCAGGCCCTGCGCGATCGCGGCCAGCGGCTCGCGCAGGTAGCCGTCATCGTCGATGGCATCGACGATCGCTTCGCCGACCGCGACTTCGCGCGGCGACAGGTGGCTCAGGTTGAGTTGCCAGGACAGGTGGTCGCGCAGCGTTTCCGACTGGGCGATGCGCTCGGACGCGTCGCCGTCGCCATCGCCGTCATCGTTGCCGCCGCTGCCGCCGCTCCCGGACCACGCGCCGTCGCCATCGTCCTGCCAGGAGTCGTCGCCGCGGTCGTCATCGCGCGCGGCTTCGGTGTCGTTGCCAGGGGAGTCGTGGTGCTGCTCGCCGCCATCGCTATCGCCATCGCCGGTCGCGGCGGGCTCTTCCCAGTCGAGCAGCGGATTGCTTTCGACAGCCGCGTTGATCTCGGCTTCGAGCTCGGGCGTCGCCAACTGCAGCAGGTGCAACGCCTGGCGGAGCTGGGGCGTGAGCACCAGCTGTTGTCCCAACGATGTCTGCAGGCGAGGCTTCACGGCGTCCCCGGTTCATGGCGGGCGACGCGCGACGGCTACAGGCGGAACGCATCCCCCAGGTAGACCCGGCGCACGTCGGGATTTGCCAGCAGCGCGTCCGGAGCCCCCTGCGCGAGCACGCCACCATCACTGAGGATATACGCGCGGTCGCAAATGCCCAAGGTCTCGCGGACGTTGTGGTCGGTGATGAGCACGCCGATGCCGCGGTTCTTGAGGTGGCGCACGATGCGCTGGATCTCGCCGACCGAGATCGGATCGACGCCGGCGAACGGTTCGTCGAGCAGCATCAGCCGGGGCTTGGCGGCCAGCGCCCGCGCGATCTCGACGCGGCGGCGCTCGCCGCCCGACAGGCTGGCGCCGGTCTGGCCGGCAACGTGGCCCACCTGCAGTTCGTCCATCAGCTTCGCCAGCTCGGCCTCGCGGCCCTGGCGGTCGAGGTCGTCGCGCAGCTCGAGCACCAGCATGATGTTGTCGGCGACGCTCAACTTGCGGAACACCGACGGTTCCTGCGGCAGGTAGCCGACGCCGAGGCGCGCGCGCCGGTGCATCGGCTCACCGGTGATGTCGCGGCCGTCGAGGACGATGCGTCCGGCGTCGGCCGGCACCAGGCCGACGATCATGTAGAAGCAGGTGGTCTTGCCGGCGCCGTTCGGCCCGAGCAGGCCGACGACTTCGCCGGCGTCGAGGGTCAGGCCGAACTCGCGCACGACCTCGCGCTGGCCGTAGCGCTTGCGCAGGCCCTCGGCGACCAGCATCAGCCGCCGCCCGGCGCGGGTTGCGCAGCCTTGGGCAGGATGCGCGTGCGGATCTGGCCGCCGGTCGCGCTGCCCGCGCCCTGCACATGGCCGGTGCGCATGTTGTAGGTGATGCGCGCGCCGCTCATCGTGCCGCGCCCGGGCTGCACGAGTTCGACGTTGCCGGTGAAGACCACGGTCTCGGTGCGCAGGTCGTAGTCGACGTTCTGGGCGCTGGCGTCGATCGCGCCACCGCTGTCGAGTTGCTGCTTGAGCCGCACCGGCCCACCGGTGAGGATGACCTTCTGGATGTCGTCGCCGCCGCGGCGCACGTCGGCCTTGCTGGCGCGGATGTCGAGCGTGCCCTGGACGATGCGCACGTTGCCGGTGAACACGCAGGGGCCGCCGGTATCTTCGACCGAGCAGTCCATGCTGCTGGAATCGATGTCCATCGGCTGGTTGCGGTCGGTGGATTTCGCCCACGCGGAGCCCGCGCACGCGAAGGCGAGGACCGTCAGGAGGCTAGCGGCGCGTGGGGACATAGCGGGTCTTTACCTTGGAGGTGAGCTGGAAGCGCTTCCCGGCCAGGTCGGCTTCCATACCGGTGCCGCGCATTGTAGTGCCGGGCTGGCTGACGGTCACGGCAACGTTGGAGCGGGCCCGGCGCGTGCCCGGGAAGACATCGAGTTCTTCGGTTTCCAGGCGCATGTCGCGCGCGCCGGCCGGGTCGGTGACCGCCACCACGTCGCCGCGCAGGCGCATTTCCTCGCTGTCGGCGCTGATCCAGCCGGTGCGCGCGCGCAGGTCCCAGTACAGGCCGTCGCGTTCGGGCAGCAGGAATACCGGCGACTCGAGCGCCATGGTCTCGTCGCGCGGGTCGCGCTTGAGCGAGGGCGCGCGCAGCGTGAAGGCCTCCTTGCCGGCGTTGTCGAGCGAGACCAGTTCGAAATCCTGCAGCACATAGTCGGGACGGTGGCTGGCGACGGACGTGGGTGCGTCGCCGGCGCGCTGGCGCCAGGCGGACCAGCCACTCAGCAGCGCGGCCACCAGCAGCACCAGGGTGACGGGCGTGCGCCAGGTCATTGCGGCATGTCGCCGGCAGCGCCACCGCCGGCACCGATCGCGGAAAGCACCAGGTCGCAGAACTCGCGCGCCGCACCTTCGCCGCCGCGCCGCATGGCCTGCCAGTGGACATGGCCGAGGATGGACGGATGGGCGTTGCCCGGCGCCGCCGCGAAGCCGACCGCGGCCAGCACCTCGAGGTCGGTCAGGTCGTCGCCCATGAACGCCACCTGGTCCGCAGCCAGGCCCAGCCGCTCGCGCATCGATTCGATGCAGGCGCGCTTGTCCTTCACGCCCACGTGGACGTCGACGCCGAGGTCGCGCGCGCGGTGTTCCGCGGCGCGGCTGTCGCGCGCGGTGACGAACGCGACCGCGATGCCGGCGCGGCGCAGCAGCGACAGGCCCATGCCATCGTGCACGTGGAATGCCTTGGTCTCGCGGCCGTCGTCGCCGATGTACAGGCGGCCATCGGTCAGGGTGCCGTCCACGTCGAAGCACGCCAGGCGCACACGTGCGGCGCGTGCGAGCACTTCGGTGGAAACAGTGGCGGGGGACGCGGGAGGCATGGGTGCCGGATCAGACCACGCGCGCGCGCAACAGGTCGTGAATATTCAAGGCGCCAACCACCCGGCCTTCGCGGTCGACCACCATGAGTCCGCTGATCTTGTGGGTCTCCATCAATCGCGCCGCTTCGACCGCGAGCGCGTCGGCATCGATGGTCACCGGCGAACGCGTCATGACTTCGGCGATGCGCGTGCCGTGCACGTCGATGCCGGGAGCGGCGAGCGTGCGGCGCAGGTCGCCGTCGGTGTACAGGCCCAGCAGGCGGCCGTCGTCGTCGACCACCGCGCTCATGCCGAGGCGCTTGCGGCTCATCTCCACCAGCACGTCGCCGAGGGTGGCGTCGCCGTGCACGCGCGGCACGTCGTCGCCGGCATGCATCACATCGGCGATATGCAGCAGCAGGCGCCGTCCGAGCGCCCCGGCCGGGTGCGAGCGTGCGAAGTCGTCCGCGGTGAAACCGCGCGCCTCGAGCAGGGCGACCGCCAGCGCGTCACCCATCGCCAGCGAAGCGGTGGTGCTCGCGGTCGGCGCCAGGTGCAGCGGGCAGGCCTCGTCCGGCACGCTGACGTCGAGGTGCACGTTGGCGGCCAGCGCCAAGGTGGACTGCGGGCGCCCGGTCATGCACACCAGTGCGTTGCCCTGGCGCTTCAGGACCGGCAGCAGCATCAACACTTCGTCGGACTCGCCGGAGTAGGACAGGGCGAGCAGCACGTCGACATCGGTGACCATGCCCAGGTCCCCGTGGCCGGCCTCGCCCGGGTGCAGGAAAAAGGCAGGCGTACCGGTGGAGGCGAGGGTGGCGGCGATCTTGCGCGCGATGTGGCCGGACTTGCCCATGCCGGTGCAGACCACGCGGCCGCGGCAGGCAAGCAGCAGCGCGCAGGCGCGCGAGAACTCGCCGTCGATGCGCGCGGCGACCGCCGCCAGGCCATCGCGTTCGATGGCGAACACGCGCCGTCCGCTCGCTGCGAAGCCGTGCGCAGCCAGCGCGCCGGGAGTCTGGTTGCTGCTGTCGGGCATTTCCGGGGCGGGGCCTTTTCCGCTACGCTATCGTGTTCATATTACGCGGATTGCCCCGCGGCCGGCGACACGCCGCGCCTGCCTCCGGCAACCGACTCACGTGCCCTTCATTACCGGAGCGACCGCCTTGGACGCAGAGACCATCCGCAAGCTGATCGAGCAGGGTCTCCCTGGTGCCCAGGTCGACGTCCGCGGCGACGACGGCGTGCATTTCGAAGCCGTGGTGGTGCATCCGGACTTCGCCGGCCGCATGCCGCTGGCCCGCCACCGCATGGTCTATGCCACGCTCGGCGCACTGATGGGCAACGAGATCCATGCGCTCGCCCTGCGCACCCATACCCCGGACGAACAGCGGACCGCCTGATGCAGAAGATCGAAGTGACCGGCGGCGTGGCCCTCGAGGGTGACGTCCGCATTTCCGGGGCGAAGAACGCCGTGTTGCCGATCCTGTGCGCCACGCTGCTGGCCGACGAGCCGGTGACGATCGGCAACGTGCCGCACCTGCACGACGTGGTCACCACCACCCGCGTGCTGGCGGGGCTGGGCGCCGGCGTGACGCACGATGCCGACGGCAGCCATATCGTCGTCGACCCGCGCAGCGTCGACAGCCATGTCGCGCCCTACGAGCTGGTGCGCACCATGCGTGCCTCGGTGCTGGTGCTGGGTCCGCTGGTGGCGCGTTACGGTGCCGCGGAGGTGTCACTGCCCGGCGGCTGCGCGATCGGTTCGCGCCCGGTCGACCTGCACATCCGCGCGCTGGAGGCGCTGGGTGCCGAGATCGTGGTCGAGCACGGCTTCATCAAGGCAAGTGCCGGCCGCCTGCGCGGCGGCAACGTGGCGTTCGACATCGTCAGCGTCGGCGCCACCGAGAACGTGCTGATGGCGGCCACGCTCGCCCATGGCACCACGGTGATCGACAACGCGGCGCGCGAGCCGGAGATCGTCGACCTGGCCGTATGCCTGCGCGCGATGGGTGCCGACATCGAAGGCGAGGGCACGTCGCGGATCGTCGTGCGCGGCGTGGAGCGCCTGCATGGCGCGCACCACGACGTGGTCGCGGACCGCATCGAGGCCGGCACCTTCCTGGTGGCCGCGGCGATGACCGGTGGCCGCGTCACCGCCACCAACGCGCGCGCCGACACCATGGATGCGGTGCTGGCCAAGCTTGCCGAGGCCGGCGCCGACATCGGCATCGACGGCGACCGCATCTGCGTGGACATGCGTGGCCGGCGACCGCGCGCGGTCGACATCATCACGGCGCCGCATCCGGCGTTCCCCACGGACATGCAGGCACAGTTCATGGCCATGGACTGCATCGCCGAAGGCGTGGCGACGATCGACGAGACGATCTTCGAGAACCGCTTCATGCACGTGAACGAGCTCATGCGGCTCGGCGCGGAAATCCATATCGAAGGCCACCGCGCCACCGTCACCGGGGTCGAGCGGCTGAGCGGCGCACCGGTGATGGCCACCGACCTGCGCGCGTCGGCCTCGCTGATCCTGGCCGGCCTGGTGGCCGACGGCGAGACGCTCATCGACCGCATCTACCACCTCGACCGAGGCTACGAGCACATCGAGCGCAAGCTGTCCGGGCTTGGCGCGCGGATCCGCCGGATCGACTGACGGCACGACAGCAGGGTCCTTTCCCGCTCGTGCCGGGTACCACCCGGTACGCCGCAGGGCGCGCTGGGCCCAAAAAAAAGCCCCGCAATGCGGGGCTTCGTGTTGGCGCTACAAGAGCTTCACTTCACCGCGGTAAGCCGCAGGTCGATGTCGTCCTTGCCGTCGCGGCGCTGCAGCACGCGCGCCGGGACCGGAAGCCCGTCGACCACCCAGGCGATGATCTCGCGCTTGCCGTCCTTGCGCACCACGCGCGTCGCCTTGTGCGACTTGCCGGCAATCGCAATCGTCTCCTCGCCGGCAACCGTGAACTGCTGGCGCCTGGCGCGCCCGTCCTCGACCAGCCGATAGTCGAGCGGCTTGCCGGCGGCCACGTCGCGTACGAGCACCAGGTTCATCAGCATGCCGTCCAGGTCGCCCGCCTGCAGCGCCACCGGCCCCGCACGCTCGGGCTTTACGTCGCCGGTCCAGCGCGCGACGCCCTGGTTCCAGTCGTAATTCGCGGTGACGGCCTTGCGCTTCACCAGCATGGCCGCCAGGCCGTTGGTGCCGCGCTGGCTGTCGGTGCTGGAGATCGGCCGCCACTGTCCGTCATGCACTTCGAACACGGTGCTCTGCGCGAGTTCGGCGCCCATGCCGGCGAGGTCGAGGCGGTACTCCCAGCGTTCGTTGCCCTTGCTGGCGAGGCTCATCGTCGCCTTGGCTTCCATGCCCATGTAGTTGGCCGCGTAGTCGGCGGAGAACGGCTTGATCGCGAGTGCCGGCGCACTGGCCATGGCGACCAGCGCGGCGGCGAACGCGACGAGGGGCTTTCGGCGGTTGGACATCGGCATCTATTGCACTCCTTGGTAAGCGGTCAGCTGCAGGTCGATGGCGTCTTCGCCATCCTGCCGCTGCAGGATGCGCACGGGCGTGGGAACGCCACGTGCCACCCAGAAGATCGTTTCATCATTGCCGCCATTGGTGCGTGAAACACGCATGGTGTCGTATGCGAGGCCGTCGACCACGACGTTTTCGGTGTCGGTGGAAACGGCGTACTGGTGATCGCGCACGCGCCCGCCGTCGACGAAGCGGTAATGCAGCGTGCGGCCCGGCGCGGCATCGCGCACGATCGCCAGGTTGATCAACAACCCGCTCATGTCGCCCTCGTGCAGCGCCACCGGCGCGCGGCGCTCCTCCTTGATGTCGCCCGTCCAGCGCGCCTCGCGCTTGCCCCAGTCGTAGCTGCCATGCACCTTGCGGCCGAAGAACAGCGCCTTGCGCACCGTGCTCTGGCTCAGCGGTCGGTACTGCCCGTCGCGTTCGTCGAACAGCGTTTCCTGATCGATGTCGAGCTGCACCAGGCGCGCCATGCCGCGGTTGCCGGTGATGTCGAGTTCGACGCGCCAGTGCCCAGGCTCGCGCGCCAGGCGCATGCTGGCGGTGCCTGCGGGCTTGCCGGCGTTGCGCGCGTCGTAGGTCGCGACGAAAGGCGACAGTGCCGCGCGCACGCCGTCAACCGGCGCTTCAACGGGGCCCGCATCCTGCACGCCCCGCGCTTCGACCGACGCGGCCGAAACCAGCAGCGGGAACAGGCACATCGCCAACAGGGCGGGAGAGGTCTTCATCGGGCGGCCATCATGCTGTCACGCGGTTGGCTGCCAGCTGAAGCGGTGTGTCCAGCGGTACGCCTTCGAGGCGGACAACATTGCCCTGCAGCGTGAGACGGCCTCTGCAGAGCAGCTCCAGCGTCGCCACCAGCAGGGGGTATTCGACCACCAGGACGCGTGCGGCCAGCTTCGCGGCGTCGTCATCCGGCTGAACCGCGACCCGCGCCTGCGCGATCACCGGGCCGCCGTCGAGGTCGGCGGTGACGAAATGCACGCTTGCGCCGTGCTCGGCCACGCCGGCCGTAATCGCGCGTGCGTGCGTGTCCAGGCCCTTGAAGGCCGGCAGCAGCGAGGGGTGGATGTTGACGATGCGGCCTGCCCACGGCGCCAGTACGTCGGCTCCCAGCAGGCGCATGTAGCCGGCGCAGACGATGAAGTCCGGCTGCAGCGCGGCGACCTCGGCGAACAGCGCGGCATCGAAGGCGTCACGCGATGCGAAGTCGCGTGGTCGCAGGGCGAGTGCCGCAATGCCGGCGTCGCGCGCGCGCGCCAGCGCAGGTGCCTTCGGCCGATCACCCAGCACGCCCACGATGCGTGCGTGCAGGCGACCGTCTGCGATGGCGTCCAGCAGCGCCTGCAGGTTGCTGCCGCGTCCCGATGCCAGGACCACCAGTCGCGGTGGCGCGGCCGCTGCATCCGGCGTGGCCGCGGCCATGGGGCGTCAGCCGATGAGCACGCGCGGCGCATCGCCGGCGGCAACGACTTCGCCGATGCGCCAGTGCGCGAGTCCTAGCCCGTCGAGCTGCGCCTCGATCGCCGCGGCGCGCCCCGGAGATACCACCAGCACGAAACCGATGCCGCAATTGAACGTGCGCCACATCTCTTCGCGCGCGACCGCGCCTTCGCGCTGCAGCCAGTCGAACACCGCGGGCATTGTCCAGCTGGATGCGTCGATCCGCAGGCCAAGGCCGTCGGGCACCACGCGGATGATGTTCTCGGTCAGTCCGCCGCCGGTGATGTGCGCCATGGCGTGCACGGCATCACCCTCGGCGCCGCGCAGCAGTTCGAGGATCGGCTTCACGTACAGCGCGGTCGGTGCCATCAGCGCGTCGTCGAGGCGGGTGCCGCCGAGGTCGAGGTCGCCGGGACGGCCGGCGCGGTCGTAGATGCGCCGCACCAGCGAATAGCCGTTGGAATGCGGGCCGCTGGACGCGATGCCGATCAGCAGGTCGCCGGCCTGGACGCGGCCGCCGTCGCGCAGCTCGGATTTCTCCACCGCGCCGACGGTGAACCCGGCCAGGTCGTAGTCGCCTGGCGCGTACATGTCTGGCATCTCCGCGGTCTCGCCGCCGATCAATGCGCAGCCGGCCATCTCGCAGCCGCGCGCGATGCCGCCGACCACCGCCACCGTGGTGTCGATGTCGAGCTTGCCGGTGGCGAAGTAATCGAGGAAGAACAGCGGTTCCGCGCCCTGCACCAGCACGTCGTTGACGCACATGCCGACCAGGTCGATGCCGATGGTGTCGTGGCGGCCGAGCTGCTGCGCGAGCTTCAGCTTGGTGCCCACGCCGTCGGTGCCCGAGACCAGCACCGGCTCGCGGTACTTGCCGGACAGGTCGAACAGCGCGCCGAAGCCACCCAGCCCGCCCATCACCTCGGGACGGAAGCTGCGCTTCACCAGCGGCTTGATGCGCTCGACGACTTCATTGCCGGCATCGATATCGACGCCTGCGTCGCGGTAGGTCAGCGGGGTAGGGGTGGTCACGATGGCTCGCCGGAACGGGGAAACGGCGATTTTAGCAGTCCCGGACAGGCCTTCATGGACGCCACGCGCCCACTGCGGCACCATTTCGCCATGAACCGGATCCTGGAAACGACGATGTCGAAGGCGTGGCTGCTTGTGTTGCTGGTCGCACTGCTGGTTCCCGGATGGGCGCAGGCGCAGCGCATGGAAGGCGATCGCGCCGGCGCGCAAGGGCTTTACGAGGCCGAGGTGACGGTTGCCAGCCAGGCTGAAGGCGCGCGCCAGTCGGCGTATTCGCGCGCCCTGGCCCAGGTGCTGGGCAAACTTTCCGGCGACCGCAGCGTCGCCAGCCGCCCGGGCGTGGCGCGCGAACTGCGCCGTGCCGGGGATTTCGTGGCCGGCTACGACTACCGCCAGGACGAGGGCCGTTCCGCCGCGGGCGCGCCCACCTACACCACCACCCTGGTGGTCAGGTTCCGCGAGGACGATGTCAACGCCATCGCCGGGGCGCTGGGGCTGCCGATGTGGCCCGAGCCGCGCCCGAAGCCGGTGCTGTGGCTGGCGATCGACGACGGCAGCGGCCCGCGGCTGGTGGCGCTGGCGCAGAACACCGTGGCGAGGCCGGTGCTCGACCGCGCCATCGAGCGCGGCTACCGCCTCGGCCTGCCCAACGGCAGCGCCGCCGAACAGGCCGCGGTCGGCGCCATCTGGCGTGGCGACACCGCGGCGATCGCACGCCTTTCCGCGCGCTACAACCCGCCGATGCAGCTGATCGGCAAGCTCTACCGCGGTGCCAGCGGTTGGAAGGCCGACTGGGTATTCGTGGACGGCGGTCGCGTGCTGTCGAAGTGGACCACCGAGGAAGCCAGCGCCCGCCGCGCGATTGCCGGCGGTGCCGACGGCGCCGCCGATGCGCTCGTCCGGCGCTACGCCAAGGCCAATGCCGTCGGCGAGCCGGGCGTGCAGCACGTGGTGATCACCGGGATCAACGGCGCCAACGATTTCGTGCGCCTGTCGTCGTGGCTGCAGTCGAACTCGGTGGTGCGTGGCATGCGCCCGGTGCGCGCCACGGCCAACTCGCTCGAGCTTGAACTCGACCTGCTGACCGGGCTGCCGGGCTTCCGGCGCGTGCTGGACGGCGACGTGCTGGCCGAGTCTCCGGACAACATCGAAGGCGCGCCGCCGGTGTTCATCCTGCGATGAATCCGCCTTCCTCGCCCGATGGTTCCGATGCGGTGATCTCGCGTTTCCTGGTGCGCCTGCAGCGGGCGGCACTGCTGCTTGCGCTGGGTTGGCTGGTGTGGCTGCTCGCGCCGGTGCTGACCCCGTTCGTGCTCGCCGCAATGCTGGCCTGGCTGGGCGATCCGCTGGTCGACCGGCTCGAGGCGCGCGGACGCTCGCGCAACGTGGCGGTACTGCTGGTGTTCTCCGCGATGCTGCTGGTACTGGTGCTGGCGCTGGTGATCCTGGTGCCGATGATCGTGCGGCAGGTGTCCACGCTGGTGGACTCGCTGCCCGGCTACGGCGACTGGATCCTGCAGACCGCCTTGCCCTGGGTTGAAGCGCGCACCGGGCTGGACATCCTCGGCTGGCTCGACCCCGAGCGCCTGGCGGCCTACGTCCGCGAGCACTGGGAGCGCGCCGGCGGGATCGCTGCCACCGCGCTGGGTTACGTGTCGCGGTCGGGCTTCGCGGTGCTCGGCTGGGTGACCAACCTGGTGCTGCTGCCGGTCATCACGTTCTTCTTCCTGCGCGACTGGGACCGCATGGTCGAGCGCGTGGCGGCGATGATCCCGCGCGACCATCTCGATACCGTGTCACGGCTCGCGCGCGACTCCAGCGAGGTGCTGGGCGGTTTCCTGCGCGGACAGTTCCTGGTGATGCTGATCCTCGGCGTGATGTACGGCGTCGGGCTGTGGGGCGTCGGCCTGGAGCTTGGCGTGTTGATCGGCCTGATCGCCGGCCTGCTCACCTTCGTGCCGTACCTCGGCCCGGCCAGCGGCATCGTGCTCGGCGTGATCGCGGCCCTGGTGCAGTTCGGCGACTGGCAGCACGTGGCCGGGGTGCTGGTGGTGTTCGGCATCGGCCAGGTGATCGAAAGCTACTGGCTGACGCCCAAGCTGGTGGGCGACCGCATCGGCCTGCACCCGGTGGCGGTGATTTTCGCGGTGCTCGCCGGCGGCCAACTGTTCGGGTTCCTGGGCATGCTGCTGGCGCTGCCCGCCGCGGCGGTGGCGAACGTGCTGCTGCGTTTTGCCCATGAGCGCTACACGGCAAGCCGCCTGTACGCGGGCCAGGCACCTGCGATCGTGGTCGCGCCGGCAAGGTCGGTGATCGTGCTGCCCGACGGCCAGGCCGGAAAGGACAGCGGCGGCGCGTGACCAGGCAGTTGCCGCTGGCGCTGCGCTATCCGCCCGACCAGCGATTCGACAGTTTCGTCGGCGCGCCGGCCGGTGCGCTCGACCAGGTGCGCGCGCTGGCCTTGGGCGACGGCGGTTGGCTGTACCTCTCCGGCGCCGCCGGCACCGGCAAGACGCATCTCGCGCTTGCGGCTTGCGCCGAAGCCGAAGCGCAGGGCCGACGCACCGCGTATCTGCCGCTGGCCGCGGCCGCGGGTCGCGTGGGCGACGCGCTGGAGGCGCTGGACGGCATGGCGCTGGTCGCGCTGGACGGCCTGGAAGCCATCGCCGGCGGGCGCGACGACGAGATCGCGCTGTTCGATTTCCACAATCGCGCGCGCGCCGCCGGCAGCCAGGTGCTCTATGCCGCGCGCGCCGCGCCGGATGCGCTGCCACCGGGGCTGCCGGACCTGCGGTCGCGGCTGTCGCAGTGCGTGCGCATCACGCTGCAGCCGCTGGATGACGATGGGCGTGCCGAAGTGCTGCGGCTGCGCGCCCGGCGACGTGGGCTGCAGTTCGACGAGGCGGCGATCGCGTGGCTGCTGCGGCGGACCGGGCGTGACCTGGTCGGGCTGACGGCGCAGCTCGATGCCCTGGATCGGGCATCGCTGGCGGCGCAGCGGCGGGTGACGGTGCCGTTCCTGCGCCAGGTGCTGGGTCCCGACGCCGCCTAGGCGCCGGTGCCGCTCAGCGGTGGTACTCGCCGGCCCGTTCGGGCTGGTAGGTGACTTCTTCGATGCGCACCTTGACCGTGCCGCCGCCGGGCTTGGGCCATTCCATCTCGTCGCCCTGCGACAGGCCGAGCAGGGCGCTGCCGACCGGGGCCAGCACCGAAATACGGTCGGCGCTGCCGTCGGCATCGCGCGGATAGACCAGGGTCAGCTTGAAGTCTTCTTCCGGGCCGACGCGGAAGCGCACGGTGGAATTCATGGTGACAACGGTCGGCGGCACGTCCTTCGGGCCGACCACTTCGGCGCGCAGCAGCTCGGCCTCGAGCGCCGCGCGGCCGGGGAAGGTGCCGTCCGGGAGGGATTCGAGCAGGCTTTCCAGGCGCTCGGCGTCCAGGCTGGACATGATGATCTTGGGTCGGGTTTCCACGCGTGCTTCTCCTGCATGTGGGCCTGCCGCCAGCAAGACGCCCCGGGTCGACTGGCGTCGGCCCCGGGGCGCGGAATGGTCGGCGGCAATGATTTCCTTGGACTCCACTGTAGCGGGAGCCGGCGGCGAGCTCAATCGGTGCCGCTCAGCCCTGGAAGCACCAGTGCCAGGGTTCGTGGACGATCCCGTGCGGGTTGTCGCGCGGATAACTCATGGTGAAGCCGTGTCCGCCCGCGTTGGTCGCCAGCCAGGCGAACGCCGGGGTGGCTTCGAAGGATTCCTCGGCAGCGGGCTCACCGGGGGCGGAAATGTCGAGCGCCTGGCCTGAGTGGTGCTCGGACCAGCCGGGTGCGGCGTTTACTGCAAGGATCGCGTCGAGCGCCAGCCCGCGCGCCAGCTTCCGCTCGAGGATGCCGAGCTGGTAATCGTGGCTGCGGTAGCCGGAGATCGCTTCCAGCACGATCCCGTCGCGCAGCGCGGCGGCGGCCATGCTGCGCCAGGCACGGGCAGCGTCGGCGCGCAGCCACAGCGCGCGGCGATAGCGGTCGTGGCCGGCGTGGGCCAGCCACGCGGGTTCCGGCACCAGCGCCAGGCCGGTGCGCGCGGCGTAGGCGTGGCCGTCGATGCCGAGCGCCTCCAGCCTTGCCTCGATCCGCTGCACGGGGAGCGTGGCGACCGCATCCAGGCCGGCGCGCTCATGGTGGACGGGATGCGCGAGGGCATCCAGGGCGGCATCGATGCCGGGTTCGCGCGCCAGCCGCGGCACCAGCGCGAGCAGGCCTTCGGGAAGCTCCGCGGCAAGCAGGGCACCATCACGCTTGCGGCGCAGCACGGTGCGCGCGCCGGCCAGTGCGCGGGCGTCGCGATTGCCGCGCGCACGCAGCACCCCGCCGGGCCAGAGTTCGATATCCGGGGTGTTGAGCAGGATCCGGTCGCTGCCGCGGCGCATGCGTGCGGCCTAGGCGGCGACGCCGGCGTCGGCGTCGGGCAGCGCGTCGGGCGCGGCTTCGGGGTCGGCATGCGGCGCGTCGGCATCGTCCGCGGCGGGCGCAGGTTTGGCCTGCGGGCCTTCATCGAGGCTGTAGAACAGGCCTTCGATGCGGCGGTCGGGCCCCACGGTGATCGAGGCCTGCATCACCAGCTGGCCGCGCTGGACGGGTACTTCCACCACCGCGGCGTCCCCGATCCGCTCGACCCGCGGCTCCCCGCGCGTGCTTTCTGGCGCGCGGCGCGCGTAGGCGGCGTGCGTCGCCTGCAGGTCCTCCACGCTCAGTGTGTTGCGCAGCTCCACCGAGAATGCTTCGTGCGCTTCTTCCACCTGGCCGGCATCGAACAGGTCGAGGAAGCGCGTGGCGATGGCGACCGCCTCGTCGTCGCTCACGGGCGCGGCGGGCTTCGCGCAGGCCGTGGTGGCCAACAGCAGGCTGGCAACGAAGCCGGCGACGGCGAAGCGTGCAGCGCGGCGGAGACGGGCAGGGCGGCGGGCGTCGGTGGCGGTCATCTGGATCCTCTGGCGTGGGGATGCGGCGATCAGGGGTCGATTGTGCCCCATACACTATCGTCCCCTCCCAGCCAGGAATCCGGATGATCCGCCTCGGTACGCCGCTGTCCGCCCATGCCACCCGCGTCCTGCTGCTCGGTTCCGGCGAACTCGGCAAGGAAGTCGCCATCGAACTGCAGCGGCTGGGGGTGGAAGTGATCGCCGCCGACCGCTACGCCGACGCGCCGGCCATGCAGGTCGCCCACCGCAGCCACGTGCTGGACATGCTCGATGGCGACGCGGTGCGCAAGCTGATCGACCGCGAGCGGCCGCACATCGTGGTGCCCGAGCTCGAGGCGATCGCCACCCGCACCCTGGTCGACCTGGAACGCGAATCCGCCGCCGCGGTGGGCGAGGCCGGCGTCCTGCGCGTCGTGCCGACGGCGCGCGCGGCCTGGCTGACGATGGATCGCGAAGGCATCCGCCGGCTGGCCGCCGAAACGCTGGGCCTTGCGACATCGCCGTACCGCTTCGTCGACACCCACGCCGAGTACCGCGAGGCCGTGGCCGCGATCGGCCTGCCCTGCGTGGTCAAGCCGGTGATGTCGTCGTCCGGCAAGGGCCAGAGCACGCTGCGCGTGGAGGCCGATATCGATGCCGCCTGGGACTACGCGCAGCGCGGCGGCCGCGCCGGCGCCGGCCGCGTGATCGTCGAGGGCTTCGTCGACTTCGACTACGAGATCACCCTGCTGACCGTTCGCCACGCGGCCGGCACCACGTTCTGCGAGCCGATCGGGCACCTGCAGCGCGACGGCGACTACCGCGAAAGCTGGCAACCGGAGCCGCGGATGACGCCCGCGGCGCTGGCGCGCTCGCAGGCGATCGCGCGCGCGGTCACCGACGATCTTGGCGGCTGGGGCGTGTTCGGCGTGGAGCTGTTCGTGAAGGGCGACGACGTCTGGTTCTCGGAAGTCTCGCCGCGACCGCACGACACCGGCCTGGTCACCCTGGTCTCGCAGGAGCTCAGCCAGTTCGCGCTGCATGCGCGCGCGATCCTCGGGCTGCCTGTGCCGGTGATCCGCCAGTGGGGCGCGTCGGCGTCGTGCGCGGTGCTGGCCGAAGGCCATGGCGTGCCGGAGTTCGGCAACGTCGATGCCGCGCTGCGTGCGCCCGACACCGCGCTGCGCCTGTTCGGCAAGCCGCGCGTGGAAGGCCAGCGCCGCGTCGCGGTGACGTTGGGGCGCGCGGCCGACGTCGACACTGCCCGTGCGACCGCACGCGACGCTGCTGCGGCGCTCACCGTCGAACTGCGATGATGGCCGCCAGGCAACCCACAGGAACCGACCCGCGATGAAAGGCCGTGACGGCTATGCCGTGTTCTTCTTCCCGCAGGCGCTCGAAGCGCTTGGCGAGGCGATCAAGCCCTACATCCAGGACAACCCGGTGGTGGGCCAGCATCTGTCGTGCGACGAGATCGACACCGGCGGCGGCCTGATCGAAATGACCATGAAGGGCCGCATGCCCACCGGCGAGGACGTGACGCTGGAAATGATGGTGCCGGCGTCGATGGTGCGCATGGTGGTGTCGCGCCAGAGCGGCGGCATGTTCGGTTTCGGACCGCGCACTTACGACGAGGCGACTACCGTGCTGCCGGTTATTGCGGCGCCGGCCCCGCCTGCCGCGGCTCCCGCGCATGCGGTGCCAGATGCCGGTCCGGACGTCGGTGCGGTAGAGGCGCCAGTGACGACGGGTCCCGATGTCGGCACCGACGTGGCAGGCGCGCCGGCGGATGCCACAGGCAGCACCGCGGCCAACAAGCCGTCTCCCTGAGACGCTCCGCGCGTCGGCACGCGCGCAGCGCCGGATCTACTCCGCGAGATCCACCCACACCAGGCGGTGGTCGCTGCCGTCGATGATCGCGGCATCGGGAGTGCCTGGCGCGGGCCAGAACACGCCGCTGTCGACCGCGCGGAACCCGGTCGACGGCAGCACGTAATCCAGCCGCAGCGGCCCGACCCGCGCGCCGAAATCGCCGGTGGCATGCACGACCGCACCGCGCCGCCCGGGCTTGTCGGCACCCGCGGCGTAAGGGGCGCCATCGCCGCGCGGCGTGGCCATGCGCAGCACCCGCGGATGCTCAAGCAGTTCGACGATTGCCTCGTGGCGGCCGTCGCCGTCCGCGGGATCGTTGTTGAGGTCGCCGAGGATGGCGAAGCGCGCGCCGGCCGCCAGCCCGCCACAGCGCCCCTGGTCATCGCAAAGCCAGTCCGCGTTGCCTGCCGAGAGGTATTCGCTCCACAGGCGGATCTCGTCGTGGTTGCGCGCGCTGTTGCGGCGCTCGGCGCCGTCGAACACCGGCGGCGTGGGATGCGAGGCCAGCACGTGCACCACGCCCAGCGGCGTGCGCACCGGCACGTCCCAGTGCGACTTGGACGACAGCCGCAGCTGGCTCCAGATGGCGTCGGGATGCCAGGACAGGCCGGTTGCCGGGTCGAGCGGCCGTGCCGCACCCGGCATGGCGCTCCAGCGCAGCAGCTGGAACGTGCGCGCCGCGGCGGCGTCGATCGGATGCATCGACAGCAGCAGCATGCCGTACTGGCCCGGGTGCAGGCCGTAGCCCCAGGCGTCATTGCCCCGCTCGCGGCGCGCGGCCGGGCTTTCGCCGGGCACCGCGGACGCTGCGCCGACCGTGCCGCTGCGGTCGAGGTCCAGGCCGCTGGGCACGCCGGTGTTGACCGGTGCGAAATAGCGGTACGGGTAACGCAGCGCTTCGCCGCCGCCGGCCTGCGGCTGCTCGAGGTAATCGCGCTGGAACAGGTCGGCCGCATGGCCATCGGGGTCATGGTCGAACTCGTTGAGCAGCACGATGTCCGGGCGTACGCGCTGCAGCACCGCGGCCACCTTGCGCGCATCGGCGTCGCCGGCCGCGAGCCGCCGCTGCAGGCCACCGGCGTCGTCGGAATACAGCGAGGCGTTGTAGCTGGCGATGCGCAGGGTGTCGGGTCGGGTCATGGCCTGTCCGGGGTCGCCGTGGACGTTCACGCGCACGCAGCCGGCAAGCAGTGCGCAGCACAGCAGCATGGCCCACGGTCGCGCAGGCACGCGCGCGCTCATGCGCCGCCTTCCTGCGGAAACGCCTGCCAGCCACGGCCGTCGAAGCGTTCGAGGGGTTGGAACCTGCGCTTGTAATCCATCTTCCGGTGTCCCGAGATCCAATAGCCGAGGTAAAGGTGGCGGCGGCCGTCGCGGCGCGCCCAGTCCAGCTGGTGCAGGACCGCCAGCGTGCCGAGGCCGCGCGCGGCCTCGTCGGGGTCGTAGAAGGTGTACACCGCGGACAGCGCATCATCGGCCAGGTCCGTGACCGCCACTGCGACAAGCCGATGGTCGATGCGCAGTTCGAGGAAGCGCCCCTGCGACCAGCTGCCGACCAGGAACTGGTCGAACTCGGTCTTGCCGTGCGCATCCATGCCGCCGCCGGCATGGCGTCCGGTGAGATAGCGGCGGTACAGCGCGAAGCGCTCGTCGGTCTCGCCCGGCGTGGTGATGCGTGCCTCGACGTCGGCGTTGCGCGTCCAGCAGCGCCGCTGGCTGCGATCGGGCGTGAACCCCGCCACGGGGATACGCACGGCGACGCAGGCGCGGCAGCCGTGGCAGTGCGGGCGATAGACCAGATCACCGGAGCGCCGGAAGCCGCGTTCCAGCGCTCGGGGATAGGCCGCGGGCAGGCGCGGATCGCCCGGATCCAGCACCAGGTCGCGTGCGTCGCGCTCGGGCCAGTAGCCGCAGGGATGCTCCGCGGTGTGGAACAGGCGCATGGGTGCCGACTCAACCATGGTGGCGGGCCGGCTGCGGCGGTGCATGGCGGGCGCGGTGCATGCGTGCAGGATACCGCCGCGCGTCGCAGTGGCTGCGAACCGACCGGCGGCTGAACGCGCCGGGCGCGGCGTCAACCCGGCGGCGCGCCGGGCGTTGACCGGTGCACATGCAGCAATGTCGCTGCGCGCAAAGGAGTCACGCATGAAGCGTCATGCCCTGTTTCTCGCCACCGCCCTTTCCGTTGCTGCCTTGGGCGCGGCGTCCGTCGCCAGCGCGCAGGCCGACGCTCCGGCGCGCAGCACCCAGGCGCAGTCCGACGGCGCCAAACCGGCCGATGCCGGCAAGCGTCCGCAGCGCGGCGGCCACGGCCACCACGGGCGTCGCGGGCACGGTCCGGGCATGGGCTTCGGAGGCGGCATCGAGCGCTTCGACAGCGACGGCGACGGCCGCGTCAGCCGCGCCGAATTCGACGCCGGCCAGGCCGCGCGCGCCGCTGCACGTGAAGCGCGTGCCGCCGCGAAACCGGAGGCCGAAAAGGCCGGGTCGTCGCGTCGCGGACCGCGACACGATGGTCATGATGGCTCCGCACCGCAGGCGGGCAAGCTCCGCGGCCCGCGCATGGCGATCGATTTCGACGCCGTCGATACCAACAAGGACGGCCAGATCGTCCGCACCGAGGCGATGGCGCACGGCGAGCGCATGCAGGCGCAGATGCGCAGCGAACGCGAGCGCCACTTCAGCGAGTCGTTCACGGCCGCCGACCTCAACAAGGACGGCAAGCTGAGCCGTGTCGAGGTGGACGAGAAGATGCCGCGCCTGGCGAAGCGCTTCGCGTGGATGGACGACAACCGCGACGGATTCCTGGGCAAGGCCGAACTGCAGGCCGGCTCGCACCGCTGAACCGCTGACGGGGTGGCGCCGCGATGCCCGGCGCCGGTGGCCCGCGCTGCAAGGCGCGGGCCACTTTTTTGTGCGGGAGCCGGGTACCAAGGCCCTTGAGGACTCATGTCCCCCGGCAATGGCCTTGCAGCCATCGCCTCCTCCTTGACTTCGCCCTCAAGGGCCTTGGCACCCGGTACGCCGCAGTACGCGGTGACCCAGGAGCACACCCCGCGATCCCGAGCATGATTGCGGTACCTGCCGCCGGCGCAGAGCCCCGAAGTGGCCGGGAGGCCTTCGCGGGGAAGTCAAGGAGGAGGCATCCGCCGCCAGGCGGATCCGGGGGACATGAGCCGCGAAGGCCTCCCGGCCACTGCCGGGCGCTCCGGGTCACGCCGCGGCCGGGATGCAACGCCGCGAGAAGAACCTTTTTTCTCAGCCGTGCAGGTAAAGCAGCACGATGCCGCCGATGATCGCGATGTTGCTGACCAGCACGCCGCTGGTGCCGAAGGTGAGGCGGTAGCCGAGCTGCCGCCATTTCGCCCCGCCCGGATGGCGTTGCGCATCGCGGCGCAGCAGCGGTGCCATGGTCTTCTGCATCGGGCCGAGCAGCTGGTAGTTCAGCACCGCGATCGCCGCCAGTGCCAATGCCGACGCCGGCACCATGCTATCGAACGCGAGCGCCGCGACGAGCGTGGCGCCCACCGCGACCAGCGACGTCCACAGATAGCTGTGGTAGACGCGGATGACCTCCTCGCGCTCGGCTTCGTTCTCGGCATAGCCGAGCAGCATCCGACGGCACAGCCAGGCGGTGATCAGCGTGGCCAGCAGGCCGCCACCGAGCGCGCCGGCGGTGCCGAGCACGCTCTTGCCGAGCAGGCCGCCGAGCACCGCAGGCGCCGCCTTGGCGAACCCCGTCGCAGCCGCCGGCCGCGCCACGCCCAGCAGCGCCACCACGCCGACGGCGAACGCCGTGCCTGGCGCGCTGCCGCGCGCGAACTCGCTGAAGCGGCCGATGAGGTCCGCGCGCACGCTCTTGCGTGCCCGGGACAGGCGCTTGCGGACCGCGGCGTCGGACAGGCCGAGCAGCGACGCGACCTGACGCGAATTCTGGCCCTCGCGGTAGTACAGCAGCAGGACTTCGCGGCTTTCCTCGGGCAGTTCCGAGATCAGGTCGGCGGCAAGCTGCTCGCGTTCGGCGTCGAGCAGGCGCTCGTCTGGCAGTGCGGAGGGGTCGGCGGCATGCGCGATGGCCAGCTCGGCGGCTTCACCATGGACGTTGCGGTTGCGCTGGCTGCGCAGGTGGTCATAGGCCAGGTTGCGGGTGATCTGCCGCAGCCACGGCAGGAAACTCGCCGGGTTCTGCAGGCGCTTCAGGTTCTGCCAGGCGGACAGGAACGCCTCCTGGGCGATGTCCTCGCTGGCGGTGACGTCGCGGGTGATCGCCAGCGCCACCGCGGTCACGGTGTTCTGGCTGGCGACGATGATCCGACCGTAGGCGTGCTCGCAGCCGTTCGCGGCGGCTGGAAGGTCGCGGTGGATGAGGGCGTCGATCGCGGTGGTGGACATGGGCGGCTCACGGCGGCGCATCGGGGCCGCATCAATGGTACCGGGACGCGCGCAGGCACCCGGATGTGACCGGGCGGCGACTCAGGGTGCGTCGACGCGCTGCCAGTCGCTGCCTTCGCGCCTGACCGCGAGCTCACGCGCCGCCTCGCCGGCCACCGCCAGCTGCACGCTGCCCGTGCCCGAACCATCGGTGCGGTAGTCGCGCACTTCGACCCGGGTCCGGTCCGCTTCGGCGCAGCGTGCCGACGATGCGGGAACCACGTCCAGGCCGTCGGCGGCCAGGGTTTCGATCAGGCTGGCCGCCGGGTCGGCGTCATCGATCGCGAGGCAGGCACGCCTGCCTGCGCGGTCGTCGAGCACGTCGCGCACCAGGGTCGCGGCCAGGAGCGGCGGCGTGGGAACGCGATGGACCTCGTCCGGAAGCGTGGCGAGCATGTCCAGGCCGGCCGCACCCGGGACGCCGGTCGCGGTAGACGCGGATGCGTGTCCGGCATCAGGCGCAGCCGCGACCGCGGGCGCTGGATCCGCCGGCAGCGGCTTGTCGCCGCTGTTGAAATTGACGATCACCACCGCCGCGATCACCGCGATTCCCATCAGCAGGCCGTAGCGGAAGCGCCCGCCGCCGCGCGCTGCGAGGGGGCTGCGGTCGCCGCCTGCGATCGCGGCGGGCGGCAGGAAGCTTTCCGTACGCACTGGCGAGGCCTGCAGCAGTCCGGCATCGCGCAGCAGCTGCCGCGCCTCGGGCTGCTGGTCGGAGCGCAGCACCCACACTGCCGGCCGCGGCGCGCTGTCGCTGCCGTCGCGGTAGCTGAAATTGCCGCGGATCGCGCCGCGGTAGGAGCGGCCATTGCTGATCCGCACCTCGATGCCGGCCTCCTCGAGCAGCCTGGCGACCGCCTCGACATTCTCGATGCGCGGGCTGGAAAACAGCTGGCGCACGGGGTCAGTCCTTGGCCCGCAGGGGGCCCGCGCGATCGTCGGCCACCACCCGGATCATGCCTTCCTGCGCGGTGCTGGCGACCAGCCGGCCGCCGCGGTCGTAAATCAGCCCGCGGGCCAGGCCACGCGCGCCCTGCGCGCTGGGGCTGTCGATGGAATACAGCAGCCAGTCGTCGGCGCGGAACGGGCGGTGGAACCAGAGCGCGTGGTCGAGGGAGGCCATCTGCACGTTCGGCTGGTAGTAGCTGATGCCGTGCGGGAAGGTGGCGGTGCCGAGCAGATGGAAGTCGGACGCATAGGCGAGCAGCGCGCGGTGCAGTTCCGGCGCGTCGCCGACTTTTTCCGCCAGCCGGAACCAGACCTGCTGGTAGGGCGGGCGCTTGGGCGGGTTGAGTTCGTCGCGCGGGTACACGTGGCGGAATTCGAACGGGCCGCTGCGGTCGAGCCAGCGCTGCACCTTGGTGGACAGCGTGGCCAGCACCGCGGGCGGTACGCCGGGCGCGGGCTCGATGTCGTCGGGATGCGGCACCTCGGGCATCGACAGCTGGTGTTCGGCGCCGTCCTCGTGCTGCTGGAACGACGCGGCGCAGAAGAAGATCACCTTGCCGTGCTGGATCGCGGTGACCCGGCGCACCGAAAAGCTGCCGCCGTCGCGGGTGCGGTCGACGTCATAGACGATCGGCGAATCCACGTCGCCGGCGCGCAGGAAATAGGCGTGCAGCGAGTTCGCGTCGCGCGGCTGCTCGAGGGTGGCGTGGGCGGCTGACAGCGCCTGGCCGAGCACCTGGCCGCCAAATACGTACTTGGTGCCGATATCGCGGCTCTGGCCGCGGAACAGGTTGTCCTCGAGGCGCTCCAGGGAGAGGAGGTCGACGAGTTCGGAGGCGGGGGCAGGGCGGTTGGGCATCCGCGGATTATACGGGCCGCCGCCCCGGCATCAGGACTGCGGCAGGCGCTGCAGCCGCGTGGCGCGCAGCACGCGCGCCCACGGGAACAACGGCCCGGGGTCGCGTTTGCGCTGCACCAGTACGGCGGGATCGTCGCTCGCCGCCACCGTTCCGGCATCGAGCTCTTCGTGGCCGGCGATCCAGCGCAGCGCGGGCAGGTCGGCCACCAGCGTGGCGAGCAGCACGTCGAGCGCGGCGAGCTGCGCCTCGGGATACGCCTCGTCCATGGCCTGGTGCCGTGAATCGAGCCAGTGTGGCCAGCGCCCGGTGTTGACCAGCTCGATCCCGACCGCGCGCGCGTTGTAACCACGCACGTGGTGGGCGATGCGGTGGTGGGCGACGTACCGGACGGTGTCGCCGTCGCGGTCGATGTACCAGTGGCCGCTGTTGCCGGTGCCCGACGCCGGATACAGCACGCGTTCGCCGTACGTGCGCGCGGTGGCGAGGTCGGGAAGTTCGGTGCAGTGCATCACCACCAGGTCGACCTGCGACAGCGGGCGCGTGTCCAGCAGGTGCTCGTAGGGCAGCGGGTCCAGGCGCACGTCATGGCCAAGGGCGAGGTCGCGGCGATGCTAGCATTCACGCATGTCGCCGCCGATCCTTCGCCTCCCATGACCGTACGCGGCCACTGCATCCTCTCGCACGGCTTCGAGAGCGGCCCCGATGCCACCAAGGTCACCGCCCTCGCCGAGGCCGCGGAGCGCCTGGGCTGGAGCCACGAGCGTCCGGACTACACCGATCTCGATGCACGCAGCGAACTCGGCCGGCTTGGCGACGTGGCACAACGCCTTGCGCGGCTGCAGGCGCTGGCCGAAGCGCGCGCGACGCAGGGCCCGCTGGTGCTGGCCGGTTCGAGCCTGGGTGCGTGGATTTCCGGGCAGGTGTCGCTGCGGGTGCCCGTGCGCGCGCTATTCCTGATGGCGCCACCGGTGCGGTTGAATGCCGAATATCCGCTGGATGCGGCGCGCGTGCCCACCGCGATCATCCACGGCTGGCACGACGAACTCATCCCGGTCGCCGATGTCGTCGGCTGGGCCGGCGAGCGCAACGATCGCCTGCTGCTGGTCGACGACGGCCATCGCCTGTCCTCGCACGTCGAGGCGTCGGCCGCGCTGTTTTCCGACCTGCTCGCCGCGGTGGCGCCGTGAGGTTCTTCGCCAGCTGCGGCAAGGGTCTCGAATACCTGCTCGCCGACGAGCTGGTCGCGCTCGGCTGCGCGCGCGCCACCGCGACGATGGCCGGCGCGCACGTCGACGGTGACCTGGTCGACGCACAGCGCGCGGTGCTCTGGTCGCGCCTCGCCAGTCGTGTGCTCTGGCCGCTGATCGAGTTCCCCTGCGATGACGAGGACACCCTGTATCGCAACGTGGTTGCGCTGCCGTGGGCCAGCCATCTCGCACCCGGGCTCACGCTGGCCGTGGATGCGCATGTGTCGGGCACCGGCATCACCCACGCACGCTTCGCCGCGCAGCGGGTCAAGGACGGCGTGGTCGACAGCCTGCGCGCCGACACCGGCGACCGTCCGGACGTCGACCTCGACGCACCCGACCTGCGCCTGAACCTGGTGGTGCGCAAGGGCCGCGCGGTGCTGTCCGTCGACCTTGGCGGCGGGCCGATGCATCGCCGCGGCTGGCGCCGCGCGCAGGGCGAGGCGCCACTGAAGGAAACCCTGGCCGCGGCGGTACTGCTGCGCGGCCACTGGCCGCAGGTGTATGCCGAGGGCGGCGCGCTGCTGGATCCGATGTGCGGCAGCGGCACGCTGCTGGTCGAAGGCGCCGCGATGGCCGCCGACGTGGCTCCGGGCCTGCTGCGCCACGGCGATGCGCTGCCGTCGCGCTGGAGCGGTTTCGACACCGCGGCCTGGGCGACCCTGCGCACCGATGCCCTTGAGCGCGAACGCGCCGGCCGCGGCGCGCTGCGCCAGGTGTTCTTCGGCAGTGACTTCGATCCCGCGGCGCTGCGCGCGGCGCGCGAGAACGCCACCGCCGCCGGATTCCGCGACGCCATCGCCTTCGACGAACGCCAGATCGCCGCGCTGCAGCCGATGGCGCAGCTACGCGGACTGGTGGTCTGCAATCCGCCGTACGACGCGCGCCTGTTCGCGGATGCGCAGCTCTATCGCACCCTGGGTGACAGCCTGCGCCGGATCGCGCCGGGCTGGCGCGCGAGCCTGCTCTGCGGCAGCGCCGATCTCGCCCGCGCCACCAACCTGCGCGCGCAGAAGGTCTACCAGCTGTTCAACGGCGCGCTGGAATGCAGCCTGCTGGTCAGCGACCCGGTGTTGCCGCCGGTACGCGAGGACGCCACGCCGCGCGCGCTGACACCCGGCGCGCAGATGCTCGCCAACCGCCTGCGCAAGAACCTGCGCGCGCTGAAGGCGTGGCGCGCGCGCGAGGACGTGGACTGCTTCCGCGCCTACGACGCCGACCTGCCCGAGTACGCCGTGGCGATCGACGTCTACACCGAAGCCGACGACCCCGACGCCACCTGGCTGCACGTGCAGGAATACGCCGCGCCCGCCGACATCCCCGAGGCAGACGTGCGCCGCCGCTTCGGCGAAGTGCTGGCCGCGGCGCGTGAAGTCTTCGGCGTGCCGCGCGAGCGCGTGGCGACCAAGGTGCGGGCGCGCGGCAAGGGAGGCAGCAAGTACGCCGATGGCTTCGACCGCCGCGGCGAGTTCCTGCAGGTGCGCGAAGGCGCGGCGCGGCTGCGCGTGAACCTGTTCGACTACCTCGACACCGGCCTGTTCCTCGACCACCGTCCGCTGCGCCGCCGCCTCTATCAGGAAGCCCGCGGCAAGCATTTCCTCAACCTGTTCTGCTACACCGGCGCGGCCACCGTGCAAGCGGCGGTCGGCGGCGCGGCCAGCACGACCAGCGTCGACCTGTCGGCCACCTATTTGCAGTGGGCCGCGGACAACCTGCGCGGCAACAGTGTCGACGGCCGCCCGCTGGGCGGCAGCCGCCACCGCATGGTGCAGGCCGATGCCGTCGCCTGGCTCGAAGCCGACGACGGCCTGTACGACCTGGTGTTCTGCGACCCGCCGACGTTCTCCAACTCCGCGCGCGCCGACGATTTCGACATGCAGGCGCAGCACGTGCGCCTGCTGCGCGCGGCGGTGGAGCGGCTGTCGGACGAGGGCGTGCTGTATTTCTCGAACAACTACCGGCGCTTCCGCCTCGACGACGAAGCGGTGGCCGCATTTGCGGAGTGCGAGGACATCAGTGCCGCGACCATCCCGCAGGACTTCGCCCGCAATCCGCGCATCCATCGCGCGTGGCGGCTGCGGCGGCGTTCGTAGGACGGTGTAATCCGGGCAGGCACGGGAGCGGCCCTGGCCGCCGCAGGGAGTCCCCCGCAGGGATGCGGAGCGCGGGCATCGCAGCGTTGCAACAGCGGTGCTGTCATGCGCGCGCGGCGCCCCGATGATGTGGGCAGACACATCCAGGAGCCACGCCATGTCCCCGGCCACCCCATTCGATTCCACCCGCGTCGTCCGCAAGGTGCGCGGCCGCGCCGCGTCCGACGGCGCGGGCGTCAGGCTCACGCGCGTGATCGGCGGCCAGGAGCTCCCGGACCTCGACCCGTTCCTGCTGCTCGACGAGTTCGGCACCGATCGCCCCGAGGATTACCTGGCCGGCTTCCCCGACCATCCGCATCGCGGCTTCGAGACCGTCACCTACATGCTCGACGGGCGCATGCGCCATCGCGACAACCACGGCAACGAAGGCCTGCTGGTGCCCGGCAGCGTGCAGTGGATGACCGCGGGCCGCGGCCTGGTGCACTCGGAGATGCCCGAACAGCAGGAAGGCCGCATGCGCGGTTTCCAGCTGTGGGTGAACCTGCCGGCGAAGGACAAGATGACCGCGCCGCGCTACCAGGAGTTCGCGCCCGAGCGCATCCCGCTGGTGGCGGTGGCCGAGGGCGTGGAGGTGCGCGTGGTGGCCGGCGAGGTCAGCGGCGTCGATGGCGTGCGCGTGCGCGG
Organism: Luteimonas sp. MC1828; assembly: GCF_016461615.1. Classification (NCBI taxonomy): domain Bacteria; kingdom Pseudomonadati; phylum Pseudomonadota; class Gammaproteobacteria; order Lysobacterales; family Lysobacteraceae; genus Luteimonas; species Luteimonas sp. MC1828. The sequence goes on along the minus strand of NZ_JAEMNY010000001.1, from coordinate 1,494,974 downwards.
CCCGATCGAGCAGCCGGCGACCGATCCGATGTACCTCGATGCGTCGCTGGCGCCTGGTGCCGCCTGGGAACACCGCCTGCCGGAAGGCCACAACGCCTTCGCCTATGTGTTCGAGGGCGATGCGCTGCTCGGCAGCGGCGACGAGGCGCGCCAGCTCGTCGCGCACGAACTCGGCATCCTCGGCGGCGGCGACCTGCTGCGCGTGCAGGCCGGCGCGGCGGGCACGCGCCTGCTGCTGGTGTCCGGCCGCCCGCTGCGCGAGCCCGTCGCGCGCCACGGGCCGTTCGTGATGAACACCCGCGAGGAGCTGATGCAGGCCTTCGTGGACCTGCAGGAAGGCCGCTTCTGAGACACGCGCGGGGCGGCGCCGAGCGTCGCCCCGCGCGGATGCTCAGGGCGTGCCGGTGACTGGTGCGTCCTCGCGGCCCAGCCAGCCGTAAAGGCCGCCCCCGATGATCGCGCCGACGATCGGCGCCACCCAGAACAGCCACAGCTGGCCGAGTGCGCCGGACCCGGCGAACAGCGCCACCGCGGTCGAACGCGCCGGGTTCACCGAGGTGTTGGTGACCGGGATGCTGATCAGGTGGATCAGGGTCAACGCCAGGCCGATCGCGATCGGTGCGAAGCCTGCCGGTGCGCGGCCATGGGTTGCGCCCATGATCACCACCACGAACATCGCGGTCAGCACCACTTCGCACAGCAAGGCCGCGGCCATCGAATAGCCGCCGGGCGACAGCGCGTCGAAGCCGTTGGTCGCGAAGGCACCGGCGGCAGTCGGGTCGATCGCGAAGCCGGCGCTGCCGCTGGCGATCAGCAGCAGGATCCAGGCCGCGAGGATGCCACCCGCCACCTGGGCGACGATGTACGGCACCAGTTCGGAGATCGGGAAGCGGCCGCCGGCCCACAGTCCCACGCTGACCGCCGGGTTGAAATGCGCTCCAGAGATGTGTCCGAACGCGTACGCACCGGTGAGCACCGTCAGGCCGAACGCCAGTGCGACGCCGTGAAACCCGATCCCCAGCGGATTGCCATCACCGCCGAAATGCGCGGCCAGCACCGCGCTGCCACAACCGCCAAGCACCAGCCAGAACGTGCCGAGGAACTCGGCCGCGAGTTTCTTGATCATGTCGTCCCCTCACATCGGGCGGCCGTGGCGGCCGCGCCCCGACGTGCACGCTAACCGCGCGCACGCCCGGGTGTGTTCGCCCTTTGTTAAGGCGCCCGGCGGGGTCAGTTGCTGGAAATTCGCACGTCGCCGAAGTGCAGCAACTCGGCCACCGACATCGCCTGCGACATTTCCTGGGCGTTGCCCGCGCGCAGCGAGATGTGGGCAACCTGGTTGCGACCCAGCTCGACGATCGTTTCCCTGACTTCGACGCCGGCCGTGCTGGACAGCTCGCCCCGGTACCACCAGATCGACTGCCCGTCGATCACGGTCTCTTGCACGCGATCACCACGGCGTGGCTTGAACGGCGCCTCCGCGCTGAGCATCACCGCCAGCAGCTGGCCACCGTCGCTGGCCCGGATGGCCTTGCAGAAGGTGTAACCGCTGCCCTCGAGCTTTTCCCAGGCCAGTCCGCTGTCGGCTGGCAGGGCCGGACAGCCCCCGCCGGATTGCGCGTGCACGGCACCGGACATCAGCAGGCACGCCGAAGCCAGCAAGATCGTTTTCATGGTGGTCCCCCCCGGGCAGCGCAGGACAAGGCGCTGCAGCCTCTGGATACTCCCTTGGGGGGACTTGTCATTCTGTGACTTGCGTCACCGTTCTGGCAGGGGGATGAACTCGTTGTCGCCCTCGATCTCGCCGAAGCGCCCTGCCAGCCAGTCGGCCTTGGCCTGTTCGATGCGTTCTCTTGACGAAGACACGAAGTTCCACCAGAGGTGCCGGCGGCCGTCGAGCGGCTCGCCACCCAGGAGCATCGCCTTCAGCGGCGTCTTTGCGCGCAGCACCGCGGCGCGGCCTGGATCGGGCACCACCAGGTGGCGTGCGGGTATGTCGACGCCGTCCAGCTGTGCGTCCCCTTCGAGGATGTAGAGCGCGCGTTCCGGCTGGTCGGCCGCGATGCGCAGCTCCGCATCCGGCGCGAGATCGATCGCGACGTTGAGGATCTCGCTGAACACATGCACCGGCGACACCTCTCCCCAGGCGCGGCCCGCGATCACCCGCAGCCGTGCGCCGGGCAGCGTGATCGTGGGCAGGCTGGCCGCCGAGTGGTGGTGGAAGGCCGGCGGCGCTTCCTCGTCCGACTTCGGCAGGGCCACCCAGGTCTGCATGCCGTGGATCGGGTGGGCGGCCTGGCGCACTGCCCGCGGCGTGCGCTCGGAATGCGCGATGCCGCGCCCCGCCGTCATCCAGTTGACGTCGCCGGGAAGGATGTCCTGGTTGAAGCCGAGCGTGTCGCGGTGGTTGATGGCGCCGGACCAGAGGTAGGTCACCGTGGCCAGCCCGATGTGCGGATGCGGGCGCACGTCGAGGCCGGTGCCGCGCTCGAACACGGCCGGGCCCATGTGGTCGGCGAACACGAACGGCCCGACGCTGCGCGCTTCGATCGTCGGAACGGCGCGCCGCACGGTGAATCCGCCACCAAGGTCGTGTTCGCGCGGACGGATGACGAGGGTCATGCAGTGCCTCCATGGCAATCGACTGGTGCCAGCATCGCAGGTTGCCACGGCGCCGGCCGCCTCGCCGCTGCAACGCAGCGTACGCGCGTCAGCTTGGCGGGTGGCGCGCCACCAGTCGCTCCGCCAGCCGGGTGGGCTCGGGCTGCCGATGCGTGGTGGTGAAGCGCATCACCAGGTCGGCGGCCGACGCCATCGCCACCCGGTGCCCGGCGGAGACTACCAGTGGCGCGCTGCCGGGCTTGCTGCGCAGCAGCCAGCCGATCTGCGGACCGCGTACCTGGCTGCGCAGGGCGGTGTAGGCGCCGCGCGTCTCATGTGGCTCCGGACCGCCGCCGGCGACGATCGTGTCGGCCACGCCGATGCAGGGCAGGTCGGCGGTGACGCCAAAACGCGTGGCGATGCCCGCGTGGTCCGGATGGGCGCCGCCGTGGCCATGGATGAATGCGAGATCGGGAGGGCGTGGCAGCGCCTTGAGCGCCGCAAGCAGGACGGGCAGCGCGTCGAAGGACGCTCGGTCCGCACCTCCCGGCAACCCGAGGCTCACGACCTCGCCGGCCATGAGTTCCAGCGTGTCGGCGTCGAGCAGCACCGCGGCCCCGCGCACGGTGGCGCCATCGTCCTCGGCGCGGGCATGGAAGCCTGCGATGGTGCGCAGCGGCTTCGTGAAACGGTCGCGCAGCTCAAGCTCTCCGGCGGCCGCGGATGGCAGCGACGCCAGGTCCGGGGGATCCTCGTGGTCCGTGGGCATTGCCATCAGAACGCGCCGATGCGCAGGTGCGGCCGCCCGTCGGCGTCGTGGTCGATGTCGTAGCGGCCGCCGTAGATGGTGTCGTCGATGGGATCGACGTGGCAGTCGCACAGTGCCGCGACGATGCCGGGAACGGTGTTGCTGTGTCCGACCACCAGCACCGTGCCGTGGCTGTGCGCTTCGCGCAGCATCGCCGCCAGGTCGGCGGCGGGCATCGCGGCGTCGTACTCGTGCAGTTGGAGCCCGTGCGCCGTCGCCGCGGCGAGTCCGGTCTGGCGCGTGCGCGCGAATGCGCTGGTCCAGGCCGCGACCAGCGGTACGTCGCGCAGCTGTGCCGCCAGGGCGTCGGCACGGGCCTGGCCGCTTGCCGAGAGGTCGGGATCGCGCGAGTCATCGACCTTTTCCGCGTGCCGCACCACGATGAAGGCAAGCGGCGCGGCCGCGCCTGCAGCGGTATCGACGACGTCGGTACCCGCGCAGGCGGCCAGCAGGCACGCCGTCGCGACGAATGCCAAGGCCATGGCCGCGCCGCGAGCGCGCGGCGCAGGAGAAGGGGGCAGCTGCATGGGGGCGGAGACCTGCGGAAGACGCCGGCAGCATACGCGTCGCAGGCTGCGCGAGTGCACTCGCCACGCCGGGCCCGATCCGGCGTGGAAATGCTCCGCTACGGGTCGCTGCCGTGGGCCGCGTCGCCTGGTGTGTCCGACAGCGCGTCCGACAGCGCGGCGAGCCGCGCGGGCGTGCCGACATCGGTCCAGCGCCCGCGGTGGTGTTCGCCGCTCACCCCACCGCGTGCCATTGCGGCACGCAGCAGGGGCGCCATCTTGAAGCGCGGCGGCACGCTGTCGGCACCGGCCTCGTCGCCGATGGCGGCGCGCCAGTCGGCAAACAGGGAAGGCCGGTAAACGCCGATGCCGGCAAAGGTCAACGCGTGCCCGCCGCCGGCAACGAGCCGGCCGTCGCCGGCTAGCGTGAAGTCGCCACCCGGATGGTGCGCGGGGTTGTCGACCAGCACCAGGTGCGCCTCGCCCGAGGGTTCCGCAGGCAGGCGCGCGAAGTCGTGGTCGCACCAGATGTCGCCATTGACCGCAATGAACGGCGCGTCGCCCAGCAGCGGCAGCGCGTGCAGCATGCCGCCGCCGGTCTCCAGCGGCACCGCGCCCTCGTAGGCATACGCGATGCGCAGGCCCCACTGCGCACCGTCGCCGAGCATCTCGGGGAAGCGCGGCGCCAGCCACGAGGTATTGATGACGACGTCGCGCACGCCGGCGGCGGCCAGTTTTTCCAGGTGCCAGGCGACCAGCGGCTTGCCGCCGGCGGCGAGCAGCGGCTTGGGCGTGGTGTCGGTCAGCGGGCGCATGCGCTCGCCGAGGCCGGCGCACAGCAGCAGCGCCTTCATCGCGCGCTGCTCATGGCTGCACGGCGGCTGCCAGCGCCGGACGCACGTGGCGCTCGAGCACGCCCGCCAGCGGCGCGAGCTCCGGGTAGCGCGGAATGACCTCGTCGAGATAGGCGAGGAAGCGCGGCGCATCGGCGATGTACTTCGGCTTGGCATCGCGATGCTTCAGCCGCGCGAAGATGCCCAGGACCTTGAGATGCCGCTGTACGCCGATCAGGTCGGCATCGCGGCGGAACTGCGCGAGCGAGGCGGGCACCGGCACGCCGGCGGCGCGCGCGCGCGCGTGGTAATCGGCCAGCCATGCATCCACGCGCGTGGGCGGCCAGCTCAGGAACGCATCCTTGAACAGGCTGGTCGCGTCGTACGCCACCGGGCCTGCGACCGCGTCCTGGAAATCCAGCACCGCCGGCCCGTCCGCGACCGGCATCAGGTTGCGCGGCATGTAGTCGCGGTGCACCAGGACCTGCGGCTGCGCCAGCGCGCTGGCGATGAGCAGCGCGTAGATGCCGTCCAGCGCCCGGAGGTCGTTGTCGCCAAGTGCCGCGCCGAGATGGCGGGTCAGGAACCATTCGTCGAACAGCCGCAGCTCGCGCCGCAGCAGCGCTTCGTCGTAGCGCGGCAGCTCGTCGGGGACCGGGATCGCCTGCAGCTTGAGCAGCTGTTCAATGGCGGCGTCGAAGTGCGCGTCGGCATTGCCGGCGTCGACCACCTGCAGCAGGGTGTCCGCGCCGAGGTCCTCGAGCAGCAGGAAACCCTGCTCCGGGTCGCGTGCGAGCACCACCGGCACGCGCACGCCGCCGCCGACCAGCAGCGCCAGCACGCGCAGCCACGGCCGCACGTCTTCCTTGTCCGGCGGCGAGTCCATGACGATGGTGGTCGCGCCGTCGGCGCCGGTCGCGCGCCAGTAGCTGCGGAAGCCGGCATCGGTGGAGGCGCGTTCCAGGCGCAGGGCGGGATCGCCGCTGGCGGCGCGCGCCCAGGCCAGGCGCTGCGCTGCGCGGAGGTCGTCGGGATCGGGGGTCATGCGGGCTCGTGGAGGTCCAGGGCGGCGGGGCCCACAGGGTAAACTCCGCGCTTCCAGTCCGACAGCATGCGAATCGAGGCGAGATGACCCAGCTGCAACCCGTGCTCCTGTCCGGTGGTTCCGGGACGCGACTCTGGCCGCTGTCGCGCGAGGCCTATCCCAAGCAGTTCCTGGCCCTGGCCGGCGAGCACACCATGCTGCAGGACACCTGGCTGCGGGTCGCGCCGCTCGCCAGCCGCGCGCCGATCGTGGTCGCCAACGAGGAGCACCGCTTCCTGGCCGGCGAACAGCTGCGCCTGGTCGGCATGGCCGAGGCCGCGATCATGCTCGAGCCCATCGGGCGCAACACCGCGCCGGCGATCGCCGCCGCTGCGCTGCAGGCGAGCGAAGGCGGCGACGATCCGCTGCTGCTGGTCCTGCCTTCCGATCACGTGGTGCGCGATGCGGAGGCGTTCCGCGCCGCGGTGCAGGCCGCCATGCCGGCCGCCGAAGCCGGCGCGCTGGTCACCTTCGGCATCGTGCCCGAGGCACCGGAAACCGGCTTCGGCTACATCCAGGCCGAGGCCGGCGACGGCGTGCGCCAGGTGCGGCGCTTCGTCGAGAAACCCGACGCCGCCACCGCGCAGCAGTACCTGGACGCGGGCGGCTACTACTGGAACAGCGGCATGTTCCTGTTCCGCGCCTCGCGTTACCTGGAGGAACTGGGCCGTTTCCGCCCCGACATCCTCGCGGCCGTGCGCAAGGCGTTTGCCGGCGCCGCCCGTGACGGCGATTTCGTGCGCCTCGACAGGGAGGCGTTCGCGGCGAGTCCGTCGGATTCGATCGACTACGCGGTGTTCGAGAACACCGACCGCGCGATGGTGCTGCCGGTCGACATCGGCTGGAACGATGTCGGCTCGTGGTCGGCGCTGTGGCAGGTGAGCGAGCAGGATGCCGAAGGCAACGCCCACCATGGCGACGTCATCGCCGTCGACAGCCGCAACAGCTATGCCTATGCGCGGCGACTGGTGGCGCTGGTCGGCGTGGATGACCTGGTGGTGGTGGAGACCGACGACGCGGTGCTGGTGGCGCACAAGGACCGCGTGCAACAGGTCAAGGACGTGGTGGCCCTGCTCAAGGCGGAGCAACGCAGCCACGCCGTGCTGCACCGCGAGGTGCACCGCCCCTGGGGCAGCTACGACTCGATCGACCAGGACGCCGGTTTCCAGGTCAAGCGCATCAAGGTCAAGCCGGGCGGACGTCTGTCGCTGCAGTCGCATACGCGCCGCGCCGAGCACTGGATCGTGGTGCGCGGCACCGCGCGCGTGACCCGCGACAACGACGTGTTCGAACTGCACGCCAACCAGTCGACGTACATCCCGCTCGGTGCGAAGCACCGCCTCGAGAACCCGGGCACCGAGATGCTCGAGCTGATCGAAGTGCAGTCCGGCGACTACCTGGGCGAGGACGACATCGTCCGCTACGAGGATGTCTACGGGCGCTCATGAGCACGGCAAGCCAAGACCGCGACCTCGACCGCCTCGAGGCGGAGAGCCTGCACATCCTCCGCGAGGTTGCGGCCCAGTGCCGCAACCCGGTGATGATGTATTCGATCGGCAAGGACAGCTCGGTGCTGCTGCACCTGCTGCTGAAGGCGTTCGCGCCGGCGCGGCCGTCGATCCCGCTGCTGCACGTGGACACCACGTGGAAATTCCGCGAGATGATCGCGTTCCGCGACCGGCGCGCGGCCGAGACCGGCGTCGAGCTGCGCGTGCACGTGAACCCCGACGGCCTGCGCGAGGGCATCGGTCCGCAGAGCCATGGCGCCAGCCGCCACACCGAGGTGATGAAGACCCTCGCGCTCAAGCAGGCGCTGGCCGCCGGCGGCTATGACGCCGCGATCGGCGGCGCGCGGCGCGACGAGGAGAAGTCGCGCGCCAAGGAGCGCGTGTTCTCGTTCCGCGACGCCAACCAGCGCTGGGATCCGCGCCGCCAGCGCCCGGAGTTGTGGGACCTGTACAACGCCCGCGTCGGCCCGGGCGAGAGCATGCGCGTGTTCCCGCTGTCCAACTGGACCGAACTCGATGTGTGGCGCTACATCCGCCGCGAGGCGATCCCGGTGGTATCGCTGTACTTCGCCGCCGAGCGCCCGATCGTCGAGCGCGATGGCGCGCTGCTGATGGTCGACGACGAACGCTTCGCGCTGGCACCCGGCGAGCACGCGGTGTTGCGCCGCGTGCGCTTCCGCACGCTTGGTTGCTATCCGCTGACCGGCGCGGTGGAATCCGACGCCGGTGACCTGGACGCGATCATCGCCGAGATGGAGGCGGGCACGCAGTCCGAGCGGGCCGGGCGACTGATCGACCACGCCGACGGGGATTCGATGGAAAAGAAGAAGCGCGAGGGCTATTTCTGATGGCGCATGACGTCCTGCGCATCGTCGCCTGCGGCAGCGTCGACGACGGCAAGAGCACGCTCATCGGACGCCTGCTGGCGGAAGCGGGCCGCGTGCCCGACGACGAACGCGCCGCGCTTGCACGCGCCAGCGCGACCCACGGCACCCGCGGCGACGACATCGACTACGCGCTGTTGCTCGACGGACTGGACGCCGAGCGCGAGCAGGGCATCACCATCGATGTTGCCTGGCGGCACCTGGAGACCGCGCGTCGTCGATTCCTGATCGCCGACTGTCCGGGCCACGTGCAGTACACGCGCAACATGGCCACCGGCGCCTCGCGCGCGGACCTCGCCATCGTGCTGGTGGATGCCACGCGCGGGCTGCTGCCGCAGACCCTGCGCCACACCGCGATCGCCGGTCTGTTCGGAATCCGCCACGTGCTGCTGGCGGTCAACAAGATGGACCGCGTCGGCCACGACCGCGCGGTGTTCGAGGCGATCGCCGCCGCGTACCGCGCGCATGCGGCGAAGCTCGGGATCACCGGCGTCACCGCGATCCCGCTGGCCGCGGCGAGCGGCGAGAACGTCGCCACGCCAGCGGCCACCATGCCGTGGTACGACGGCCCCACGGTGCTCGAGCACCTGCACAACGTCGACGTGCCGCAGCGCGGCGCGCAGCTGCCGGCAAGGCTCCCCGTGCAGGTGGTGCTGCGCGGTCACGGTGGCGAACGCTGGCTCGCCGGCACGCTGGCGTCCGGCACGCTGCGGGTCGGTGACGCGCTGAGCGTCCAGCCCGCGGGCGTTGCGGCGACGGTGGCGGCGCTGCATCGCGCCGGCGTCGCGGCGACCGTCGCCCATGCCGGCGACGCCATCTCCGTGCGCCTGGCCGAGGATGTCGACGCCGCGCGTGGCGACGTGCTCAGCGCAGCCGCGGTGCCACTCGCGGTCAGCGACCAGTTCGGCGCCGACCTGCTGTGGTTCGATACGGCGCCGCTGCTGCCCGGCCGCCGCTACCTGATCAAGCTCGGCACCCGCGTGCTCGGCGCCCGCATCGGCGAGATCCGGCACCTGTCGGATCCGGAGTCGCTGCAGCCGCTGGCCGCCAAGCGCCTGCAGGCCAACGACATCGGCGAGGTGACTCTGTCGCTGGACGCGATGGCCGCCTTCGCGCCCTACGCCGAGGAGCCGGTGCTCGGCGCATTCGTGCTGGCCGACCCGCTCACAAACGCCACGGTCGGTGCCGGCATGATCCGCCATGGCCTGCGCCGCGCCGACAACATCCACTGGCAGCTGCTGGACGTGGACCGTGACGCGCGCGCCGCACTCAAGGGCCAGCATCCGCGCTGCGTGTGGTTCACAGGACTGTCTGGCGCCGGCAAGTCGACAATAGCCAACCTGGTGGAGCGCGGCCTGCTGGCGCGCGGCTGCCACACCTACCTGCTCGATGGCGACAACGTGCGCCATGGCCTCAACCGCAACCTCGGCTTCACCGACGAGGATCGGGTGGAGAACCTGCGTCGCGTGGCACACGTCGCCAAGCTGATGACCGATGCCGGCCTGATCGTGCTGGTGAGCTTCATCTCGCCGTTCCGCTCCGAGCGCCGCTCGGCGCGCGAACTGTTCGCCGAAGGCGAGTTCATCGAGGTGTTCGTGGACACGCCGATGGCCGAAGCCGAGCGTCGCGACGTCAAGGGCCTGTATGCCAAGGCGCGCCGCGGCGAGCTGCCGCACTTCACCGGCATCGACTCCGCCTACGAGCCGCCGGAGCACGCGGAGCTGGTGCTCGACACCATGGCCGAACCGCCCGAGCGCCTGGCCGAGCGGGTGATCGCGATGCTGCTGGACTGACATGAAAAAAGCCGGGCATGTGCCCGGCTTTCTTCTTCATGCCTGGGTGCGTGGCGTCAGCGCCTGCGGCGCCTGCCGTTGATGAATTCCGCGATGAACAGCAGCACCACCGCGCCGATCAGCGACGCGATGAAGCCGACCTTCTCGCCTTCGCCGTACCAGCCCAGCATGCGGCCGACCCAGCCGGCGAGCAGCGCGCCGACGATGCCCAGCACGATGGTCAGGATGATGCCGATGTTCTGCTTGCCGGGCTTGATCAGGCGCGCGAGCACGCCAACGACCAGTCCGACGAGGATGATCCAAAGCCAGCTGTCGCCGCCGAATACACCTTCCATGAGCTCCCCTTTACCTGGTGGATGAATGGCGAGCTTGGCAGGGCCGGCGGCGGTGCGCCAGCCCCGCCATGCGGGTGTCGTCCTGCCCTCAGCAGCAGCCGTGGTCGCCGTGGCGCGTGCCGCTGTCGGCGATGGCCGCGCCGCCGGTGGTCTCGCCACGCGCGCTGGCGGCCTGGTGTTCGGCGATCACCCGCGCGACGCAGGCGGTGACGCGCTTGCCCATCTCGATGTGCAGGAACTCGTTCGGGCCGTGGGCATTGGAGTGCGGGCCGAGCACGCCGGTGATCATGAACTGCGCCCCCGGGAACTTCTCGCCGAGCATGCCCATGAACGGGATCGAGCCGCCTTCGCCCATGTACATCGCCGGGCGCTTGAAGAAGGCCTGGCTGGCGGCATCGATCGCGCTTTCAAGCCACGGCGCCATCGCCGGTGCGTTCCAGCCGGTCGAGGCCTTCTCCAGGTCCAGGGTCACCTTGGCACCGTTCGGCGGATCGCGCAGCAGGGCCTCCTGCAGCAGTTCGCCGGCGCGCTTGCCGTCGAGCGTGGGCGGCAGGCGCAGCGAGAGCTTCACCGCGGTGTGCGGGCGCAGCACGTTGCCGGCCGAAGCCAGTGGCGGCATGCCGTCGACGCCGGTCACCGACAGCGCCGGGCGCCAGGTGCGGTTGAGCACGAGCTCGGTGAGGTCGTCGTTCATCGGCGTCATGCCGGGCAGGAACGGGAACTTGTCGAACACCGCGGTATCCAGCACCTCGGCGCACTTGCGCGCCTGCGCCAGGCGGTCGGCGGGGATGTCGGCGTGCAGGCCGTCGAGCAGGATGCGGCCGGTGTCCTCGTCCTCGATGCGCGACAGCAGCTGGCGCAGCAGCCGGAAGCTGGACGGCACCACGCCCGAGGCGTCGCCGGAGTGCACGCCTTCGTCCAGCACCTGGACCGAGAAGTTGCCGCCGGCCAGGCCGCGCAGCGAGGTGGTGCACCACAGCTGCTCGTAGTTGCCGCAGCCGGAATCCAGGCAGACCACCAGCGACGGCTTGCCGATGCGGTCGGCGAGATGATCGACGTACGCCGGCAGGTCGTAGCTGCCCGATTCCTCGCAGGCCTCGATCAGGATCACGCAGCGCGCATGCGGGATCTTCTGCTCGTGCAGCGCCAGGATCGCGGTCAGCGAACCATAGATCGCATAGCCGTCGTCGGCGCCGCCGCGGCCGTAGAGCTTGCCGTCGCGCAGCACCGGCTTCCACGGGCCGAGGTCGTCGTCCCAGCCGGTCATTTCAGGCTGCTTGTCGAGGTGGCCGTAGAGCAGCACGCAGTCGTCGGCATTGCCGCCGTTGGACGCCGGGATCTCGACGAAGATCAGCGGCGTGCGGCCTTCCAGGCGCACCACTTCGAGCTGCATGCCGGGGATGTCCTGGCGACGCGCCCAGCCTTCCATCAGCTTCACCGCATCGTCCATGAAACCGTTCTTCACCCAGTCGGTGTCGAACATCGGCGACTTGTTGGGGATGCGGATGTACTCGACGAGCTGCGGGACGATTTCGTCATCCCACTTGGCGGAGACATGGCGCTCGACGAGCGCGGGGTCGAACCTGCTGGCGTCCATTTCGGGCCTTGCGGTGGAAAACCACGATTCTACTCCCGCGCGCCGGGTGGGACTTTCCGCACGCATCGGCGGGCGGCCGCCCCGCAGCCGCGTGTGCCTCAGGGCGATGGGAACGCACGTCCGCGGCCCCCGACACTGCGGCTGCCGGTGCCAGGAAGGCCCGGCGGAACGGATTCCAACACCCAAGGAGAACGCCATGATCCTGCTGAAAAACGTGCTTGCCCCGGTCCTGCTGTCGTTGCTGCTGGCCGGCGGCGCCTTCGCAAGCGACAAGGTGAACATCAACACCGCCGACGCCGCCACCATCGAACGCGTGCTGGTCAACATCGGCATGGCCAAGGCCGAGGCCATCGTCGCCCACCGCAAGGCGCACGGCGCATTCAAGAGCGCCGACGAGCTCGCCAACGTCAAGGGCGTGGGCCTGAAGACCATCGAGAAGAACCGCGACCGCATCGTGGTGGGTGGCGGCGCCGCAGCCAAGCCGGCCGCCACGGCCGCCACGGCCGCCAAGCCTGCAGCTGCAGCCAGGCCCGTCGCAGCCAAGCCGGCGGCCGCGCAGCGCTGATCGGGGCGGCAAGGACTGCCCGCATCGCAGGGACGCGATGTGGCGGCGGCGGGGCACGCGTCACCCCGCCCGCAGGCGCGCTGCCTGCACGCGGTTCCGCCACCCGGCCGCAGGGACGCGCGCCGGGCGGCGGCCAGTGGCGGGCGCGGCGATTACACTGCGCGGATGCAGCCCCCAGCAGCGCACGCGTGGCATCTCCCCGCCAACGAGTACCGCCGTGTGCGCTGGCACAACGGCGCAGGCTGGACGCGCGAGATCCACGCCGCGGGGCGCGGTGGCGGCGAGGCATCCGAAGCATGGGACTGGCGGCTGTCGATCGCCGAGATCGCGGCCGACGGCGATTACTCGGTGTTTCCCGGCGTGGAGCGCGAGCAGGTGCTGCTGTCCGGCGACGGCCTGCAGCTGGCGTTCGACGGCAGCGACCCGGGTCCGCATGTGCTGTTGCCGCCGCATGGTCGCCTGCGCTTTTCCGGCGCGCGCGCGGCGCATTGCAGGCTGGTGGGCACCCGCGCTGAAGTCTTCAACCTGATGTGGCGCCCGAGCGCGGTGAGCGCGCAGCTGTGGCACCGGCCGCTGGTCGGCCCGATGGTGGTGTTCGTCGATCCCGGCAGCTGCTGGGCGGTCTACCTGATTGCCGGCCAGGCCACGGTGTCGGGCAGCGTGGCGTCCCCGCTGTGGCTGTCGATGGGCGACACGGTGCTGCTCGGCGCCGGCGCCCAGCGCGGCCGGCATGTGCTGGACGGTGGCGGCGAGGTGCTGCTGGTGCGGTTCGAGCCGCCAGCCGACGCTCAGTAGACGTCGCGGCGATAGCGTCCGTCGGCAAGCATGGCGTCCACGCCGGCGCTGCCGATGACCTCGCGCAACACGCCATCCACCCCGGGGGCCATGCCGCGCAGGCTGCCGCACACGTACACCGCTGCACCTTCGTCGACCCATGCGCGAAGCCGCGCCGCTTGTGCCTGCAGCGCATGCTGCACATAGCCGTCGTGCACGTCGGCGCGGCCGTCTTCCAGCGCGCCGGCGGGCAATACGGGCGCGGCGCCGTTGCTGGCGCGCGAGAACGCCAGGTCCAGGTGCGCCAGGTCACCGGCCTCGAGCCACGCGGCGATCTCCTCGCCGAAGTGGAAATCGCGATCGGCGTGGCGTTCGCCGAACAGAAGCCAGTTGCGTTGCGTGCCAGCTGCGATGCGCTCGGCGAGGTGCGCGCGCAGGCCGGCAATGCCGGTGCCGTTGCCGATCAGCAGCAGCGGCCGCGTCGTGTCGGGGCCGCGGAAGTTGCGGTTGGTGCGGATACGCAGCGCCACCGGGCCACCGATCGCGGCGTGGTCGCAGAGCCAGCCGCTGCCAACGCCCGGCGTGCCGTCGGCGCGCAGCATCCGCCGCAACAGCAGGCGCATGTCACCCTCTGCGGGGATCGAGGCGATCGAGTATTCGCGGTGCGGGAGTGGCTGCAGCAGTGCCGCCAACGCGGCGGCGTCGAGGCCGGCCACGTCGGCGGGCTCGGGCAGGTGCGAGCGGGACAGCAGGTCGGCAACCGAGGTGGTGTCGGCAGTGCCGGTGGTCCCGGTGGCATCCGCCGTGCCTGCGGTCGCGGAGGCGTGGACCTCGGCGGTCGGGTCGAGATCCAGCGCCGCCAGCAATGCCGCCACCTTCGCGGGCGGCTGGCGCGGCCCGACTTCGGCAATGTCACCCGCGCGCCACGACGGCGGTGCGCCGGCGCGCGGAGCGAGCCGCACTTCGTACACGCTCGCGCCGATGCTGCCGGGGTTGAGTTCGGCGCGCCCCGCCAGTGTCCAGGCCTGATACTCGACGGGCGACCAGTCCGGGAGTCCGGTGGCGTCCGCGGCGACGCCCAGGTGGTGCTGCCAGTGGCGCAGCGCGGCGGTATCGCCGTTGTCGACTTCCACCAGGTCGAACAGCGGGCTGGCGCCGGCGGCGCGCAGCCAGCGCTCCAGTTGGTGGCCGAAGCCGCAGTACTGGCGATAGCTGCGGTCGCCCAGCGCGAGCACGGCGTATTGGAGGCCGGGCAGGGCGGCCGCGCGCTGCATCACGTCGCGGACGAAGGCCAGCGCCGGGTCGGGCGGATCACCTTCACCCGTGGTGCTGGCGATGATCAGCACGCGCTGCGCGGCCGCGAGCATGGCCAGGTCCACCTGCGCGAGTCCACGCAGGCGCGCCCGCTGGCCGGCGCTGCGCAGCGCAGCGGCGGTGCGGGCAGCGAGCTCCTCCGCATATCCGGTCTGGCTGGCGTGCAGCACCAGCCAGTCGCTGTCGCCGGCGCTTGCCTCCGACGCGGCATCGGCTGCCTGGCGCGTGCGTGCCGTGCGTCGCGCGCGCCACAGGATGCCCGCCGTGGCGCCGACGTAGGCCACCGCCACGAGCACGGCCAGCCAGCCGCGTGCCGTGGGCGGCGCGGCGATCCACCAACGGTCGTCGTGAAGCGGCAGCAGCGCCAGTGCGATGCCGGCAAGCACGAACAGCGCGAGCCAGTTGCCGAGGCGGCCTCGGTCGCGTGTCGCGCCTTGCATTGCGCCCCGCGCGCTCACTGCGCTTGCACCGCAAGAAAGCTTGAGGTGGCGCGGACGCTTGCCGTGTTGCCGCCAGCTGCACCGGAGCCGCCGGCGTTGTCGCCACCACTGATGACGAAGCGCGCGGCGATGCCGCGTGCCGTGGCGAAGTCGAAGCCGGCGTCTGCACCCATGACCGTCAGCGCCGTCGCCCAGGCGTCGGCGTGCAGGGCGTCATCGGCCACCACGGTGACGGCAGCCGGTGCGTGCGCCACCGGCGCCCCGCTGCGTGGATCGATGCTGTGCGCGAACACGCGGCCGTCGTGGGCGAAGCGATGCCAGTGGTCGCCCGATGTGGCGACTGCGCGGCCGTCGAGCGCGAGCACGCAGGGAGGCAGGGCGTCGCGGTCGTCGTCGCAGTCGCCCTCGTCGGGCCAGGCTTCAACCAGCACGCGCCACGGGCGGCCATCGGGCTTGCGGCCATAGCCGTACAGTTCGCCGCCGACTTCGACCAGCGCCGCGGGCACACCCTGCGCGCACAGCCAAGCGGCCACCGCGTCCACGCCATGGCCCTTGGCGATGCCCGACAGGTCGAGCGCCACGCCGCCCGCCTGCAGCGCGCGCTGCCCGGTTTCATCCAGCACCACGCGTCGCCAGCCGACGCGCGTGCGCGCGGCAGCGACCGCGGCCGCATCCGGGATTCGGCCGGCGCCGCCCGACGGGCCGAAGCCCCACAGGTCGACCAGTGGCGCGACGGTCGGATCACAGGCGCCGTCGCTGGCTTCCGCCACGCGCAGTGATGCGCGGAGCACCTCGAAGAACGGCTGTGGCAGCGTTTGCCAGCTGCCGGCCGGCGCACGGTTGTAGCGGCATAGGTCCGAGTCGAATTCCCAGCTGCTCATCTGCGCCACCACCCGCTCCAGCGTCGCCTGGATGCCGGCGTGCAGGGGATGCAGGTCGGCACCGGCCGCCGCCGCCAGGCTGACCTGCCAGCGCGTGCCCATGCTCTCGCCACCCAGCGCGTGGACCACCAGGCCCGACGCGGGTGCGGCCACGGTGCCCGCCACCCTCATTACTGCGGCAGCACTTCCAGCGTGGCGACATACCCGAGGCGGCGCGCGCCGGCCTGCGGGAGGCTCGGTTTGTCGTCCTGCAGCGAGGTTTCCAGCCAGTACATGCCGGCCTGCGGCCAGGTGACCGCGAACTCGCCGTTGGCGTCGGTGGTCACCAGGATCTCTTCCTGCGCATTGCGGTAGCGCGTGCCGCCGCGGGTGATCTCGAACTCGATGCCGGCGGCCGGCTTGCCGTCGGCGAGCATGCGGAAGCGCGCCTCTTCACCGGCGAACAGGTCGTTGGGGTGGGTGATGGCGACGAGCTCGAGGCCTTCGTTCGACGGCTGCAGCGCGGTGTCGTTGGGCGAGCCGTTGGTGACGAAGGTTTCCACGCGGCTCACGGTCTGCGTCACCTTCAGCTCCGGGGCGTCCTTCGGTACTTCGGCGGCGAAGCTCGCGGCGTTGCCGCGCCAGCGCCTGGGCTTGCCGGCTTCCTGCCAGCTCGCGGTGAGGCCCGCGTTGACCACGGCGATGCGGTACGTGCCCTGCTGCGAGAGTTCCAGGTCGAACACGCTGCGGTACTTGCCGGTGGCCGGGTTCTGCGCCTGGGCGCGGCTGCCGTCAGGCGCGGTGATCGCGAGGTTTTCGGTGCGCAACGGCACGTGGTTGAAATGGAACAGGTCGTTGGAGACTGCGGCGTCGACGGTGATCCACGGGTTGGTGCCGGCGATCACCGTCTGCGACGGCTGCAGCCACGCCTTGTGGGCCTGGGCGGTGAGCGGCAGGGCGGCGGCGAGCGCGAGGGCAAGCGCGAGGGTGTTCTTCATCGGGACGGTCTCCGGGATGTCGGGAATGGGGTCGGGTGGCTCAGGGCTTGACGGCCAGCGCGACGGCGCCGAGTTCGCTCGTGCCCTGTGCCTTCCCGGACTGCGCCGACGTCGCCGGCCACTGGAAGGGAATCTTCAGCAGTTCGCGTCCGCCGACTTCGCGCGCCGCCTCGACCACCAGCGTGTAGCGGCCGGGCTTGAGCGCGGCTAGGCGCGGATCGCGCGCATCGACCTTGAGCGCGTGGCGGCCGGCGGGGCGCGTCGGTCCGGTCACGCCGTCCACCGGCACATCGAGCGTGCGGCCGGCCTTCCGCCACCACTGGCGCAGGTCGGGCAGCCACTTGGTGCCGTGGCCTTCGTCGGTGTCCTTCATCATGTACCAGGCCGCGAGCGTGGCCGCGGCCTTGCCATCGGCGCCTTCCACGAACACCGCGACATAGGGGCGGTGGTACTCGGCCACCCTGATCTGCGGGATCTCGATGTCGACGGTCATCTCCGCCGCGTGCAGCGGCATCGCGAGCAGGCCGCCGAGGGCGATGGTGAGGGTCATGCGCATGGGAAGGCCTCGTGCAATCGGGATCAGTGGATGAAGAGCAGCGCGAGCAGCACCGGGACCACGAGCCCCAGGCCGACCCATGGCCAGGTGTCGGGCCGCTGGCGCGCGTGCATCTGCAGCAGGAACAGGCCGGTGACCGTGAACACGATGCAGGCGATCGCGAATACGTCGATGAACCAGCCCCATGCGGGCCCGGCGTTGCGGCCCTTGTGCAGGTCGTTGAGGTAGGAGATCCAGCCGCGGTCGGTACGCTCGTACTCGACCTCGCCGCTGGCCTTGTCGATTGCAAGCCAGGCATCGCGGCCCGGGCCCGGCAGCGACAGGTAGACCTCGTCCGCAGACCATTCTGCTTCGCGGCCGGCGACCGGCATGTCGAGTTCATCGCCCAGCCACGCGGCGAGCCCGGCGGGCAATGCCGCCTTGCCGTCCTCCTGCGTGGCGAGCAGCGGCAAGAGCGTCGACGGCAGCGCCACCTGGCGGTTGTCCACCGTCGGGCTGCCCTCGATGCTGCCGGCGTGGTTGAGGGTGATGCCGGTGACCGCGAACAGCAGCATGCCGACCAGGCACGCCGCCGAACTGATCCAGTGCCACTGGTGCAGCGTGCGCAGCCAGAAACCGCGGCGCTGGGCGTGGGC
This sequence comes from Luteimonas sp. MC1828, assembly GCF_016461615.1. Taxonomy (NCBI): domain Bacteria; kingdom Pseudomonadati; phylum Pseudomonadota; class Gammaproteobacteria; order Lysobacterales; family Lysobacteraceae; genus Luteimonas; species Luteimonas sp. MC1828. Next base: position 1,476,883 of record NZ_JAEMNY010000001.1, on the reverse strand, counting down.
GATGGAGCGTTCGGCGGGTGCGGTCATCGGCGGTCGCATCAGAAGCGGTAGTTCACCGACAGCCACAGGCTGCGGCGCTTTTCCTTGACCGCATAGTCGTCGACGCAGGTGTATTCGGCCTGGCTGGTGGCCAGCAGGCAGCTCTGCGAAACGAAGTCCTTGTCGGTCAGGTTGTTGATGCGCGCGTTGAAGGTGAGCGCATCGGTGGCCTTCCAGTTGGCGCCGAGGTGGAACACGGTGTAGTTGTCGTAATGGCGCACGGTGCGCTCGGCCACGCTGCTGACGCCGGGCAGCAGGGTGTCGCGGTAGCGGTCATAGCGGCCTTCGCCGATCAACGAGAGTGTCAGCGCGTCGGTTGCGCGCCAGCCCAGGTTGGCGTTGAGCATGTGCTCGGCCGGGTTGCCCGCGATCGGATTGCCGCGGTCGTCGCCGCTGGTCTGCTCGCTCCTGGTCCAGGTGTAGTTGCCGCGCAGCAGCCAGCGCTCGGACAGGTCCACGCGGCCCGCCAGTTCCACGCCGCGCGTCTCGGCGGACGCGATGTTGATCGACTGGCTGAAGGTGTTGTAGCCGAGCGCCGCCCAGCCGGGGCCGATGTCCACGCAGTAGCCGCCACCCGCAGGCGCCACTTCGCAGTTGGGGATGTTGTCGCCGCTGGCGATCTTGTCCTCGAAGCGGTTGAAGAACAGCGTGGCGTCGAAGCCGTAGCGGCCGGCGTCGTGGTACACGGCCAGTTCGTAGTTGCGGCTGGTCTCGGGCTGCAGGTCCGGGCTGCCCACGAACGGGCTCACGCCCTGGCCGCCGAAGCCGGTGATGCCGGGGAACAGCTGGTCCGGGCGCGGAGTCTTGTAACCGGTGCTCACGCCGCCCTTGACCGTCCAGCGCTCGTTGGCGGCCCACACCAGGTAGGCGCGCGGGCTGACCTGGCTGCCGAACATGTTGTGGCGGTCGTAGCGCACGCCCAGGGTGGCGGTGAGCCGGTCGGTCAGCGCCCAATTGTCCTCGGCGAACAGCGCCCACTGGCGATGGGTCTGGGTGGTGCCGTCGCGGAAGCCGGCGCCGTCCATGCCGAACACGCCGTCCTCCATGTCGGTGTCGTTGTACTGGCCGCCGACGGTGACCTGGTGGTCGCCGAAGCCCATGTCGAGGCGGGTGTCGAGCACGTGGCCGTCCAGCTCCATCACGCGCATCGGCCGCGGCAGGAACGCCTGGAGCCGCGCGCGCTCCCCGGCGGTCAGGCCGCTCGAGGCGATGCCCGCCGCGCCGGTGCCGTTGTTGCAGTACGCGGCCTGGGCGCGTCGCGCGCAGACATCGTTCCACAGGTCCTGCAGCTCGCCGCGCTCGGCGATGGTCAGCGGCAGTGAACGGCCGAGGTTGCTGGTGGTATGCCGCGTCAGGCTGGTCTGGCTGGTGCCGAACGCCCAGCGGCCGACGTGGGTCAGCGCGAGCTGGTCACGTTCGTAGCGCTGGTACGGCGTGTAGCCGACGCGCGGCTGCACCACGCGGCGGCTGCTGCCGTCGGCGAGCGTCGCGTTGCCGCTGCGCCACAGGCTGTCGATGCCGTCGAGCGTGCCGGTCTGGCCGCGGGTGTTGTCGTGCTTCTGGCGCGCGATGTCGTAGTCGAGCCACAGGTCGTGGTTTTCATTGGCGGTCAGCGACAGGCGGATGCCGGAGTTCCAGCTGGTGTTGGCGACCTGCTTGCCGCCGCCACCGAAGCCCAGGGTGCGCTCCCACAGGCTGCCGTCGGGCAGCGGCAGCGGATCCCATTCCGGCATCGATTCGTCGATGTCGTACCAGCTGCCGCGCACGGTGAGGCCCAGCACGTCCTTCACCAGCGGGCCGCTGAGGTACACGTCCGTGGTGCGCGCATCGCCGAACTCGTCCTCCTGCTGCAGGGTGAAGCCCTGGGTGAAGGAGCCGGTCCATTCCCGGCCGATGCGACGGGTGATGATGTTGATCACGCCCCCCATGGCGTCGGAGCCGTACAGCGTGGACATCGGCCCGCGGACCACTTCGATGCGGTCGATCGCGTCCAGCGGCGGCATGAAGCTGAACTGCCCGCCGCCGAAGTTGTTGGGGTACAGCTGGCCGACATTGCTCTGGCGGCGGCCGTCGATCAGCACCAGGGTGTACTCCGAGGGCAGGCCACGCATGCTGATGCTGCCCTGGCCGTTCTTGTCGGTGGTTTCCATGCCCACGTCGATGCCCTCGACGTCGCGCAGCGCGTCGACCAGCGTGGTGTAGGGGCGCGCGGCAAGCTCTTCGCGGGTGATCACGCTGATGCTGGCCGGCGCTTCGGTGAGCTTCTGCTCGAAGCCGGTCGCGGTCACCACGACGCGGTCGAGGTCCACCGGATCACCGACCGCGGCCGTTCCGGCGTACAGGGCTGGGGAGGAGAGGATGGCGGAGAGGGCGAGGGCGAGCGGGACAAGGCGCGGACGGGCGCGCGGGGAGGGCTGCGGTTGCATGGAGTCTCTGGAAGAGGGGCGGGTGCCGGAGGGCTCGCTTCGCTTGGCTGTCCGGTGGCCAGGTGGCCGCTTGCCCATCAATTGTAATGAGAACCATTCCCATGTCGCAACTGGTTCGCATTTGCAGGGCATCGACCAGTACGGCAGGCGGCGTGCGGCTCCGGCACGTGCCGCTTGTTGCCCGATGATCAGAACGCCAGGCGCAGGCCGACGTACCAGGCCCGCGGCGTGCCCGGGGTGATGTTGTTGTTGTTGTGGGCCGAAGCGAAGTGCTCGCGGTCGGTCAGGTTCTCGACGTTGAGCTGGAGCCGCAGGCGCTCGTTGACGGTGTAGAACGCCGCCGCATCCAGGCGCGTGTAGCCCGGCAGGACCACCGCGTTGTCCGCGGCCGCGTACATGTCGTCGCGGTACACCGCGCCCAGGCCGATGCCGAAGGCGGGTGTGAAGTCGTAGCGGTTCCAGAGCGACACGGTGTGGCGGGGCAGGTTGGCCAGGTCGCGGCCATCCACACGGTTCTCGCCGTCCTGCCAGGCGTAGCCGCCCATCACCTGCCAGCGTTCGGAGACGTTGCCGGCGATGCCCAGTTCGAGCCCCTCGCTGCGCTGGCCGTCCACCAGGATCGAAGTGGGGGCATCGGGATTGGTGACCGGGTCGTAGGCCGGGTTGGCGACCGCCACGTTGGTGCGGTCGAGGCGATAGGCGGCGGCAGTCAGCGCGAGGCCGGGACGGATATCCCACTTCACGCCCACCTCCTTGTTGCGGAACTCTTCCGGATCCAGGGCGCGGTTGTCGGCGTTGAGCGAGGACAGCTGGTCGCCCGAGCGCGGCACGTGGGTGACCGAATAGCTCGCGTACAGCGACACCGTTTCGGCGGGCTTGTAGACCAGGCCGGCGCGCGGCGACAGCAGGTTGTCCTCGGCACCGAGGCGCTCGCCATTGCGGTGGTTGCGCAGGTCCATCTCGAAGCGGTCCAGGCGCAAGCCAAGAATCGCCTGCCAGCGTGGCGAGAACTCGATCTGGTCCTGCAGGTAGAGCGCGGAGGCCTTGGCCACGCTGTGGTTGTCGGCATCGCTCGCGCTTTGCGCGAACCCGATGGGCCCGCGGTAGCGCGGGTCGTCCAAAGGCACGCAGAACGAACTGGTCACCGCCGGCGTCCCCGGCAGGCAGCTGCTGTTTGCCGGGAAGATGCCGGTCTGGCGGAAGGTGTCCGTTACCTGGCGACCGAGTTCGATGCCGGCCAGCAGTGCGTGGGTGGTGCCGCCGGCCTGGACGGTGAAGCCGAGGTCGGTGCGGTTGAAGAGGTTCTCGCGATCGGTGCGGTGGTTGTAGGCACCCAGCGAAACCAGGTCGCCGCGCAGGCTGCCGGGAAACACGTTCTGGTAGAACTTGTCGTACACCGCGTAGCGGGTGGCGTTGCGCAGCCAGGCACCGCCGGCGAAGTCGTGCTGCAGGACCGCATCGAAGGCGTTGACCCGCGCCCACACCGGGCTCAGCTCGGGACTGCCGAAGAACGTTTCCGGGTCGGTCGCCAGCGGCCGGCCACCGCGCGAGGGCACGCCGCGGTCGGCGACACGGTCGTCGCGGAAATGCTCGTAGCCGAACGTGGCGGTGGTGGCTTCGCCCAGGCGCAGGGCCAGGGTGGGGTTGATGCCGTAGCGCTCGACGGTCATGCCGTCGCGATAGCTGTCCGAGTCCTCGGCCATGGCCGTGACCCGGTACGCCGCGCCGTCGCCCAGCGCCTGGCCCTGGTCGATGGTGAAGCGGCTGCGGTTCCAGGAGCCGGCCTGCACCGTGAGCTCGTGGTGCTCGCCCCAGTCGGCCTTGCGGGTGACGCGGTTGAGGACGCCGCCGGACCCGCCGCGGCCGAAGATCATCGCGTTCGGGCCCTTGAGCGCTTCAACGCGTTCGATGTTGTAGACGTCGCGGATGTACTGCACGTCGTCGCGCAGCCCGTCCACGAAGAAGTCGCCGGTCGAGCTGTTGCCGCGCATCACCGTGGTGTCGCGGTTGCCCTCGCCCTGGGCCATGGTCACGCCGGGCAGGTAGCGGACGGTGTCGGCCAGCGAGTTCATGCCCTGGTCGAGCATCAGCTCGCGGGTGACGATGCTGATCGCCTGCGGCGTGTCGAGCAGCGGGGTGCTGGTGCGGGTGGCGCTGGTGGTCGCTTCGACTGCGTAGGGCGCAGGGCGCTCGCCATGCACCTCGATGCGGTCCAGGTCGGTGGGCGTGGACTGTGCCCCGGCGCCGCCGGAGGCGAGCACAGGAGGGGCGAGGGCGGCAAGAAGCGCGATGGCGAGGGGACGTGGGGGGAGCGACGGAAAGCGCATCAGAAGGGCTCGTCAAGGCGTGGGGCCGGACCGGATGCGAATGGTAATGAGAGTGATTGGCATTTGTAAACAATGGCGGCCAGGCCCCGGCCCGTCACGCGGATCTCAGTCCCGGTCGTCGCGGGTCCAGATCCCGTCGCCGTCCCGCTTCACCGGGAACTTGGCCACCGGTTCGTATGCCGGGGCGCACAGCGCGCGCCCGTCGCGGAGGTCGAACTTCGCGCCGTGCAGGACGCATTCGATGGTCGCCTCGCCGGCGTCGAGCGTGCCTGCGGACAGCTCGAAGTCCTCGTGGCTGCACTGGTCCTCCAGCGCGTACAGCTCGCCATCCAGATTCACCACCAGGATCGGCGTGCCGGTCACCTCGTCGAACACGGTGTGCATTTCGCCGGGCAGCAGCGCGCCGGTGGCGCAGACAAACGTCCAGGTGTCGGTCACAGCGCCTTCTCCAGGTATTCGAAGCGCAGGTCATCGCGCCGGGGGATGCCGAACAGGGTGTCGCCGTACGGGAACGGGCTGTGCTCGCCGGTGCGCCGATAGCCGCGGCGTTCGTACCACGCGATCAGCTCGTCGCGGGCGTCGATCACCGTCATCCGCATTGTCGCCAGGCCCCAGCGCTCGCGCGCGATGCGCTCGCATTCGGCCAGCAGCGCGCGGCCGATGCCGCCGCCCTGCTGCCGCGGATCGACCGCGAACATGCCGAAGTAGCCGCGACCGTCGTCGTCGGCGACGTGCGCGCAGGCGAGCAGCCGGCCCGCATGTTCGGCCAGCACGACCTGGCTGCGCGCGCGGGCGATGTCGCCGCGCAGCACGCCGGCGTCGATGCGCTCGCCATCGAGCAGGTCGGCCTCGGTGGTCCAGCCGGCGCGGCTGGCGTCACCGCGGTAGGCGGAGGTCACCAGCGCGACGAGGGCATCGACGTCGTCGTCGGTGGCGGGGCGGAAGCGGAGGGCGGGCGTGTTGGTGTCCATGCCGGCATTTTGGCAGCACCGCCTGTCCGTCGGCGCGCGGGCACGCTCAGGCCAGCAGGCGGCGGACCTTGCCGAGCGCGGCCACGAAGGCCTCGATCTCGTCGTGCGTGTTGTAGAACGCCAGCGAGGCGCGGCAGGTGGCGGTGACGCCCAGCCACTGCAGCAGCGGATGCGCGCAGTGCTGGCCTGAGCGGATCGCAACGCCCTGGAGGTCGAGCAGGGTGGCCAGGTCATGGGCATGCACGCCATCGACCACGAACGACACCACCGCGGCCTTGCCCGGCGCGGCGCCGAGGATGCGCAGGCCGTCTACCTTGCGCAGTTCTTCGTTGAAGTGGGCCAGCAACTCCTGCTCGCGCGCTTCCACGTTGGCCATGCCGAGCGCGTCCAGATAGTCCACCGCCGCGCCGAGGCCGATGAAGCCGGCGATGTTGGGCGTGCCGGCCTCGAACCTGCGCGGCGGGTCGGCGAACACCGTGCCGTCCAGGCGCACCTCGGTGATCATCTCGCCGCCGCCGAGGAACGGCGGCATGGCTGCCAGGTGCTCGCGGCGCGCCCACAGCGCGCCGGTGCCGGTCGGCCCGCACATCTTGTGGCCGGTGAAGGCGTAGAAATCGCAGCCGATCGCGGCGATGTCGACCGGACGGTGCGGCAAGGCCTGCGAGCCGTCGACCACGGTGGTGATGCCGCGGCGCCGCGCTTCGCGGCAGATCCCGGCCACCGGGTTCACGGTGCCCAGCACGTTGCTGACGTGGGTAACGGCCAGCAGCTTCACCGCACCGGTCATCTTGTCGCGCAGCATGTCGAGGTCGAGGCTGCCGTCGGGCAGCAGCTCCACGACCTCGATGCGCGCGCCGGTGCGCTGCGCCACCAGCTGCCAAGGCACGATGTTGGCGTGGTGCTCCATGCGCGTGAGCAGGATCACGTCACCCGGCCCCAGCCGCGGCAGCGCCCACGAATACGCCACCAGGTTGATCGCGAACGTGGTGCCGCTGCACAGCACCAGGTCGTCGGGGCGCACGTTGGTGAAGCGCGCGATCCTGCGCCGCGCGCCTTCATAGGCCTCGGTCGCCTCGCTGCCGAGCTGGTGCACGGCGCGGCTGACGTTGGCGTTGTGGTGGCGGTAGAACGCGTCGACCGCGTCGATCACCGCGGCCGGCTTCTGACCGGTGTTTGCAGAGTCGAAGTACACCAGCGGCTTGCCGTGCACTTCGCGCGCGAGCAGCGGGAAATCGGCGCGTACCGCCGCCCAGTCAACCGCGTCCGCCGCAAGCGCCTGCGCGGCGGGGCCAGGATGGGGATGCAGCTGGCCCGGACCGTTCATGCCAGCGCCTGGGACTGCACCGCGCGGTCCAGCACCGCCTCCAGCAGCGTGCGCAGCGCGGGCGTGGTCACCACGGCCAGCAGCGGCTCGCGCACGAACGCGGCCGTCAGCAGGGCGCGCGCCTCGGGCTCGGCCAGGCCGCGCGAACGCAGGTAGAACATCGCGTCGGGATCGAGCTGGCCGACGGTGGCGCCGTGCGCAGCCTGGACCTCTTCGGCGTGGATCACCAGCACCGGCTGGGTGTCGATCTCGGCGGTGTCGGACAGCAGCAGGTTCTTGTTCGACAGGCGCGCATCGCTGCCGTCGGCGCCTTCGCGGATCTCGATGCCGCCATGGAACACGGAGCGGCCCCGGCCCGCCGCCATGCCGCGCCAGCCGAGCTGGCTGCGCGTGTCGCGGGCGATGTGCTGGATGCCCAGGCGGGTGTCGAGGTGGCGGCGGGCGGAGGCCAGCATCACGCCGTTGGCGACCAGTTCGGCGTTCTCGCCTTCCAGGCGCACGTTGAGCTCGTGTCGCGACAGGCCGGCGCCGAGCTCGAGGTCGAGGCGGCGATAGGTGGCATCGCGTGCGAGGACCGCGTCGGTCCGGGTGAACAGCGTGGCCCGCGGCGCCTCGTCCTGGATGCGCGCGTGGCGCAGCACCGCGCCAGTGGCGACGTGCACGTGGCTCAGCGTATTGCCGAGGTGGGCGTGCTCGCTGCTGGCGATGTGGTGTTCGATCACCGTTGCGCTGGCGCCGCGGCGCAGCTCGATGAAGTGGCGCGAATGCCAGGCCACGTCGCCCCCGGCCGGCGCGCCCACGAACACCAGGTGCACCGGCAGCGGGATCGCGACGCCCTCGGCCACGCGCAACACCGCGCCGTCGTCGGCGAGCGCGGCGTTGAGGCGCGCGAAGACCTCGTCGGCGCGCGCGTAGGCCTTGTCGAGGAAGTTGCTTTCGCGCGGGTCGGGGTCGGCGAGTGCGGCGGACAGCGGCAGCAGCCGCGCGCCTTCAGGCAATCCGGTCAGGTCCGAATCCGCGGCGAGGTAGCGGCCGTTGGCGAACACCAGCCGCGGCGCCGGGATGTCGGCGAACAGCGCGGGGTCGATCGCGTCGTGGAGCAGCGGTGCCGGCGAGAAGCTGCGGCGCTCGAGCGCGCGCAGCGAGGTGTACTTCCAGGCTTCGCTGCGCGCGCCCGGCAGGCCGTCGCGCAGCGCGGCATCGAGCGCCGCGCGACGCGTGGCCGCGCCGCTGAAGCCGGCGGCAAGCGAGTCGAGCAGTGCGGCCATCAGGCGACGGCCTCCGGCGCCACGCGGTCCTTGATCCACTCGTAGCCCTGGGCTTCGAGCTGCAGCGCCAGTTCCGGGCCGCCGCTCTGCACGATGCGGCCGTCGGCGAGCACGTGCACCACGTCCGGCTTGATGTAATCGAGCAGGCGCTGGTAGTGGGTGATCACCAGGAACGCGCGATCCGGCGAGCGCAGCGCGTTGACGCCGTCGGCGACCTGGCGCAGCGCATCGATGTCCAGGCCGGAGTCGGTCTCGTCCAGGATCGCCAGCTTCGGCTGCAGCACCGCCATCTGGAAGATCTCGTTGCGCTTCTTCTCGCCGCCGCTGAAGCCCTCGTTGACGCCGCGGTGCAGCAGCTGGTCGTCGAGGTGCAGCACGCCAAGCTTCTCGCGCACCACCTTCAGGAACTGCATCGAGTCCAGCTCCTGCTCGCCGCGCGCCTTGCGCTGCGCGTTGAGCGCGCTGCGCAGGAAGTAGGTGTTGTTTACGCCGGGGATTTCCACCGGGTACTGGAACGCGAGGAACACGCCGGCGGCGGCGCGCGCCTCGGGCTCCAGCGCGAGCAGGTCGGCGCCTTCGAATTCGACCGCGCCCTCGGTGACGTCATAGCCGTCGCGGCCGGCGACGATGTTGCCGAGCGTCGACTTGCCGGCGCCGTTGGGCCCCATGATGGCGTGCACTTCGCCGGGCTTCACTTCGAGCGAGAGGCCCTTGAGGATTTCGCGGCCGCCGGGGATGGCGGCGTGGAGGTTGGTGATCTTGAGCATGTATGTGGTCCGGTGTGGGAGGTTCGCAGGGGCCGGCGGTCAGCCGACGGAGCCTTCAAGGCTGACTTCCAGGAGCTTCTTGGCTTCCACCGCGAACTCCATCGGCAGCTCCTTGAACACCTGCTTGCAGAAGCCGTCGACGATCAGGCTCACCGCGTCTTCCTCGCTGATGCCGCGGCTGCGGCAATAGAACATCTGGTCATCGCTGATCTTGGACGTGGTGGCCTCGTGCTCGACGGTCGCGCCCGGGTTCTTCACCTCGATGTAGGGGAAGGTGTGCGCGCCGCAGGTCTTGCCGATCAGCAGGCTGTCGCATTGCGTGTGGTTGCGTGCGCCGTCGGCGCCGGCGGCGATCTTGACCAGGCCGCGGTAGGTGTTCTGGCCGTGGCCGGCGCTGATGCCCTTGCTGACAATGGTGCTCTTGGTGCGCTTGCCGACATGGATCATCTTGGTGCCGGTATCGGCCTGCTGGCGGTGGTGGGTGAGTGCCACCGAGTGGAACTCGCCGACCGAGTCGTCGCCCAGCAGCACGCAGCTGGGGTACTTCCAGGTGATCGCCGAGCCGGTCTCGACCTGGGTCCACGTGACCTTGCTGCGCGCGCCGCGGCACTCGGCGCGCTTGGTCACGAAGTTGTAGATGCCGCCGACGCCGTTCTCGTCGCCCGGGTACCAGTTCTGCACCGTGGAGTACTTGATGTCGGCATCGTCCAGCGCCACCAGCTCAACCACCGCGGCGTGCAGCTGGTTCTCGTCGCGCATGGGCGCGGTGCAGCCTTCGAGGTACGAGACCTGGGCGCGCTCCTCGCAGATGATCAGCGTGCGCTCGAACTGGCCGGTGTGGCCGGCGTTGATGCGGAAATAGGTGCTGAGTTCCATCGGGCAGCGCACGCCCTTGGGGATGAACACGAACGAGCCGTCGGAGAACACCGCCGAGTTCAGCGCTGCGAAATAGTTGTCGCCGGTCGGCACCACGGTGCCGAGGTACTGCTTCACGAGCTCCGGGTGGTCCTTGATGGCTTCCGACATGGAGCAGAAGATCACGCCCTTTTCGGCCAGCTCCTTGCGGAACGTGGTGCCCACCGAGACCGAGTCGAACACCGCGTCCACCGCCACGCCGGCCAGCCGGGCGCGCTCGTGCAGCGGCACGCCGAGCTTGTCGTAGGTGTCGAGCAGTTCCTTGGGCACGTCGTCGAGCGAGGCGTACTTCGGGCCCTTGGGCGCGGAGTAGTAGCTGATCGCCTGGAAGTCGATCGGCGCGATGGAGAGCTTGGCCCAGTGCGGCACCGGCATGGTCAGCCAGTGGCGGTAGGCCGCCAGGCGCCATTCGGTCATCCACTCGGGCTCGTCCTTCTTTGCCGAAAGCGCGCGCACGGTGCCCTCGTCCAGCCCGATGGGCAGCGAATCGGACTCGATGTCGGTGATGAAGCCGGCGTCGTAGCGACGGCCGAGCTGTTCGTGGATCTCGCGGTTGGCGAGAACCTCGTCCTGTGGTGCGATCTGGGTGGCCATGGGGGCTGCCTGTGGACTCAGGTCACGGCGAGGCGCGCGGGGATGCGCCTCGACGTGCCGGGTGGGGTGTCGGGGAGGGGCGGGGTGTCGAGCATCTGCGCAAGGCTTACCCCGCGCAGCGCGTCGGCGACCACGTCGTTGATGCGCCGCCAGTTGGCGCGCGCGCCGCACTGGCTGGCGATGCCGCAGCTCGTGTCGTCGAGGCTGCATTCGGTCATCGCCAGCGGACCTTCCATGGCCTCGACGATCGCGATCAGGCTGATGTCGCAGGCCGCGCGCGACAGCCGGTAGCCGCCGTGCGCGCCGCGGAAGGCGTCCACCAGGCCGGCCTGCGCCAGCGGTTTCAGCACCTTGCTGACCGTCGGCGGTTCGAGACCCGCCTGTTCGGCCAGCTCGACGGCGCTCAGCACGCGGCCGGGCCGCGCGGCGAGCACGGTGAGCACCACGGTGGCGTAGTCGGTCAGGCGGGTGACGCGGAGCATGGGCGATCCTCAATCAGGACCGAAATTGTACTCTTTGCCCGCGCGCGGTCCAAGCTGGCACGTTCAGCTGCCATGGCAGAACCGCCGCGCTTGCACCACAATGGGTTTTTTGCCGGCGAAGACCAGATGTCGAAGAAGGAAAAAGCCAGCGCCAAGGTCCGCAAGATCGAGGCGCGCGAGTCCGGGATCCACGGCAAGGGCGTGTTCGCCATCGCCCCGATCGCCAAGGGCGAGCGCGTGGTGCGCTACAAGGGCGCGCTGCGCACCCATGACGAGGTCGACAGCGCATACGGCGACCTCGACGAGGACGGCCACACCTTCCTGTTCACGCTCAACGACGAATACGTCATCGACGGCAACGTCGACGGCAACGTGGCGCGCTGGATCAACCATAGCTGCGCGCCCAACTGCGAAGCCGTGATCGAAGAAGACGACCGGGACCGTCGCCACAAGGACAAGGTGCTCATCCAGGCGATGCGCGACATCAAGCCCGGCGAAGAGCTGACCTACAACTACGGCATCGTCCTGGACGAGCGCCATACCGCGAAGCTCAAGAAGCTCTGGGGCTGCCGCTGCGGCGCGCCCGATTGCACCGGGACCATGCTGCAGCCCAAGCGCTGAGGCAGCTGCCCGCGCCCGGCGCCCGGCGTGGCGTCGATGCGCGAAGCGGCCGGAAGGTTTGCATGACTTGTGCCGGTCGGTGGCGGGCGCCGATCCGCGTACAAAGCGGGTCGGATGTACCCGCTACGGATTCCGCATGACCCGCTGTCGCCTCGCGCTCCTTTCCCTGCTGTCCGTCATCGCCGCGCCGGCGGCCGCGATCGAGGTCGATGGCCGCGTCGATCCTGCCGAATGGGCGGGTGCCCGGCATGTCACCGACTTCCGCAAGGTGCAGCCCCTATCGGGCGAGCCGGCCTCGCTGGCCACGGAGGCCTGGGTGCTGGCGACCCCCGACGGTCTGGCCGTGGCCTTCCGCAACCAGCAGCCCGCTTCGGTTCCACGCACGCGGCAACGCGTCCAGCGCGACTTCGACGAGCAGGTCGACCGGGTCAACCTGATGGTCGATTTCGACGGCGACGGGCGCACCGGCTATGACTTCGTGGTCGCCTCCACCGGCGGCGTCGGCGACTCGGTGATCACCAACCAGAACCAGTTCAACGACGACTGGGACGGCCACTGGCAGCACGCGGTGTCCGAGGACGACGACAGCTGGTCCGTGGAGATGCTGATCCCCTGGTACATCGCGCCGATGCGCAGCGGCGCAGATGGCGTGCGCACGCTCAAGGTCTACCTGGACCGCGTGGTGGGGGCGACCGGCGAGCGCGTGGGCTGGCCGGCCGCGAGCTACCAGCGCGCGCGCTTCCTGTCCGATTTCGCTGCGCTGGAGGTGCCGCTGTACAGCCAGTCGCTGCTCGCCGTCACGCCGTTCGTGTCAGGGCTGTACGACAACGTCGGCGGCCACGGCGACGGCAACGCCGGCGTCGACATCTTCTGGAAGCCGAACGGCCAGTTCCAGCTCACCGCCACCATCAAGCCGGATTTCGGCCAGGTCGAGAGCGACGACCTGGTGGTCAACTTCAGCGCCACCGAGACCTTCATCAGCGACAAGCGCCCGTTCTTCACCGAGAACCAGGGACTGTTCGAATACACCACGCCGTCGGACTACAGCCAGCTGCTGTACACGCGCCGCATCGGCGGCCCGGCGGACGACGGGATGGGGTCCAGCGACATCGACGCCGCGCTCAAGATCAACGGCAGCCTGGGCGCCGCGAAGTACGGCCTGTTCGCCGCGGAGGAATCGGGAGAGGCCGGGCGCAGCTTCGCCGCGCTGCGGCTGGTGCGCGACTTCAGCAACCAGGACGTCGGCATGATGCTGACCCGCGTGCAGCGGCCGTGGCTGGACCGGGAAGCCACCGTGCTGGGCGTCGACCACAACTGGCGTCCCAGCGCGCGCTGGAACGTGCGCAGCCGCGTCTTCGGCAGCCGCATCGGCCAGCCCGCCGGCGACAGCGAGGACCTTGGCGCCACCGTCTGGGCCGACTACGAGATGGAGCACGGCTGGCGCCAGCAGTGGATCGCCATGCACTTCGGCGACGCGCTGGAGATCAACGACATGGGCTACCTGGCGCGCAACAACCTCAACTACGGCCACTGGCAGGTCTCGCGGCGCTTCACCTCGCTGCCCGGGGAATCGCGCTACGCATCCAAGGACTGGCGCTGGCGCGCGAGCTCCACCTTCAACGACCACGGCCAGCGCCTGAGCCACCAGTTCCGCATGAGCCGCGACAGCCAGCTGCGCGATGGCAGCTCCGAATACGCACAGGTGAACGTCAACAGCGCCGGCATGGACGACCGCCTGACCCGCGGCAACGGCGTGCTCCGCCTGCCGCCGAATTTCAGCGCGTACTTCGAGTACGGACGCCCGCGCAAGGGGCGCTGGGCGTACGAGATGGACGCCGAAGTCTTCAGCCACGGCCTGGCGGGCAACGACCGGCTCGGCTATGCACTGAGCGTCGAGCCGTCCTGGTTCGCCAGTGATGCGCTGCGGCTGCACGCCGGTGGCTCGGCCATCCATCGGCCGGACTGGCTGTTGTGGCAGGGCGGCAACCTGGTTGGCGGGTTCGACGGGCGCGAGCTCGCCTTCAACGCAGGCCTGGACTGGTCGATCGGCGCGCGCCAGGAACTGCGGGTGAAGCTGCAGGCGCTGGCCATCGACGCGCGGCTGCGGCAGGCCTGGCGCGTGGAGCAGTCGGGCCGCGCCGTGCCGGTGGATGACCCGGTGGACGACTTCAGTGTGCGAACGCTGGGGTTCCAGGTCCGCTACCGTTACGAGCTGGCGCCGCTGTCGTATCTCTATGTCGTGTATGCGCGCGGCGGCTACCTCGAGGAACCGTTCGCGGAGACGCCGCTGCGGGGCCTGCGCGACAGCTTCGACCTGCGCGACGACGAACAGCTGCTGGTCAAGCTGAGCTACCGCTTCGAACTGTGAGGCCGCTCAGGGCTGGTATTCGCGCAGCTCCGCCGCGGTGATGCGCCATGCGCCGCTGCCGTCGGCCGTGGCGCGCCGGAGGACGTAGGCGCCGACGTAGCGCTGCTCGCTGCCGTCGGCCCGGGTGGTGGTGACCGAGACCGGCACTTCGACCAGTCGCGCGCCGGCTGCGCCGCTCACCACGCCCGGCTCACCCGGCTGCACCACCGTCCGCGTACCGCTGAAACCCGCCGCGAACTGTTCCGGTGTCTGGCCGCTGCTGCGGCCGCCGTCCGACCACATCGCGTAGGCGCGCGCGTGATCGCCTCGCGCGATCGCGGCGTAGTAGTCGCGGACCAAGGCGACGGCGTCGGCGGCTGCCGGTTCGACCGCTGACATCACGGGCGTCACGGTCGTCACTGGCGTCACTGGCGTCACCGTCGGAGCCGTCGCGGTCGTCGCGGTTGTCGCCGACAGGTCGACCACGCCGATCAGGCCGGTCTCGGGGTTGTCCTCGAGTGGCGGCAGGCCGCCATCGCCGGGCATGGCGCCGGGGATCGGCACGACCATGGCGATCCCGTCCGAGGCCGCCGGGCGCAGGCCGCCCAGCGGCACGTTTCCGGGACCGGGTGCGTCGGGCATGCCGGTGACCGAGCCACCGGACTGCGCGGGTGTGGGCAGCGCTGCGAGGTCTTCGTCCGTGGACCCACGGGTGGGCGCAGCGTCGTTGTCATCGCCGCAGGCGGCGAGGGCCAACACGAGGAAGCAGGACAGCAGGCGGAAACCGGTCATGGCGGAGGCGGAGGGGGCGGGCGACGCACGACCATACGCAGCGGCGATGAACGTGCCGTCAGCATGCTTCACGGCGGATCGGTGAGCACGCGGCGGTGTGGCTGCAGCCACGCCAGCAGCATGCCGAGCAGCACCATGGCGACGAGGTCCAGCGCCACCTGGCGCAGCATCAGCGACATCGGCAGCGGCTGTGCGACGAAGGCGAAGATGTGCCAGGGCACGTACGACACCAGCGCGATCGCGAGCCCGAAGCGCGCGCCGCGGCCAAGGTCGACGCCGTCGCTGGCCGGCATGCGCCGGTACAGCCAGGTCATCGACAGGCCGAGCAGCAGGTAGGCGGGCAGGATCCACACCGCCTGCGCATTCGCCTGTTCCTGGGTGCGGTACAGCGGGGCCAGCGCCTGGTAGTCGGCGCGCAGCAGCAGCCCGTGCACGGCGAAGCCGAGGATGAGCCCGGCCGCGGCCACCACGATCCCGCAGATCAAGAAGCGCTTGTCCATGCCGTCACCACGTCCTTCCGCGCGGTGACGCCGCGCGACACGCGAAGCCTAGCGCCGCGCCGGCGCGGCGTCGATCATCGCGCCGCGGCGTCCGCCAGCTTCCGGTCTTCGCCCGCGCGCAGCATGGGCAGCGGGTCGATCGCTCCTTCGCTGTCGTACACGCCGTAATGGAGGTGCGGCGGCGTGCCGAGCGCGTTGCCCGTATCGCCGACACGGCCAAGCACGCTGCCCTCGACCAGAATGTCGCCTTCGGCAAGGCCAGGCGCCCAGTCCTCGAGGTGCGCGTAATAGTGGCGCTGGCGAGCCGGGCCGAGCACCCAGACCTGGCGGCCGCCAAGTCCGCCTTCGCGCACCGATGCCACGATGCCGCGCGTGGCGCTGCTCACCGCAGTGCCGCGTGGCGCGAAGATGTCCACCCCGGCGTGCGTGCGGTCGCTGCCGCGTGGCGCGCCGAAGGTATCCGCGACCCGCGCGGCGCGCACGCCTGCGACCGGCATGGCCAGCACCTCGGGCGCCGGCATGCGCGACAGCTCCCACAGCGTTCGCGGCCTTGCCATGAACGGCTGTTGCCACGACCAGTGCGCCACGGCCGCCAGCGCCGCCAGCACGAACAGCCAGGCGGCGAGGCGACCCAGCGCGCGCATGCTCAGGCGCGTTCGAGTTCGCTTGCCAGGCGCTGGCGCAGTTCGTCGTCGAGCTTCAGCTGCCGCGCGAGTTCATCGAGGTACGCGCGCTCCATGAAGTTCTGCTCGTCGACGGCCATCAGGCTGGCGAGGTACATCTCCGACGCGATCTCCGGCGTGGTGGCCGCGCGCGCGACCTCGGCGGGATCGAGCGGCTTGGCGAGCTCGGCGTGCAGCCACTCTTGCACCTCGGTGCCGGGGTTGAGGCGTGCGAATTCGCCTTCGATCACGCCGCGCTCGCGTTCGTCGATGTGGCCGTCGGCCTTGGCCGCGCCGACCAGCGCACGCAGGATCGCCTCGCTGTGCACGGCCGCCTGCGCTGGCGGCAGGCGGTCGACGGTCTGCGGCGCCGGCTGTCCCGGCCCCTGCTGCGCCTTGTAATCGCCATAGGCCTTGTAGGCCATCACGCCGACGGCGGCGAGTCCGCCGTAGGTGGCGAGCTTGCGCGTGGACTTGTTCTTGCCAAGCAGCAGGCCAAGCGCACCACCGGTGATGGCGCCCTTGCCGAAGTCGGCATTGAGCAGGCTGCTCGCCGACGACTGGCCACCGGTGGCCGGCGAGCCGCTGGATTGGGACTTGAGGAGATGTTCGAGGAAGCCTTGCAGGTTCATTGGTCGTTCCCTGGATCGTGCATGTCGTTGGATGCCGGCACGTCGCCGGCATTGCGCCGAGGATGCGCGACAGGTCGTTGCGAAAATGTTGCCGGCCCGGAAACGACTCGGGACGGCAAATGCCGTCCCGAGCAGGTACCACGATGGCGCGTGCCGGTCAGGCAGCGGCGTCCTTCAGCTTCTTCAGCGGGCGCACCTTGACCTTGATCGAGGCGGGCTTTGCAGCGAACCACTGCTCTTCCTTGGTGAAGGGGTTGATGCCCTTGCGCTTCGGCTTGGCAGCAACCTTGACGGAGGTGATCTTCAGCAGGCCAGGCAGGGTGAATGCACCCGCGCCCTTCTTGCTGACCGACGCGTGCACCGCGCCTTCGAGGGCGCCCATGACTGCGCGCACGTCCTTCGCCGCAACACCGGTCGCCTCGGCGATGTGTGCGACGAGGCCCGACTTGGTCAGGGCTTCCTTGATCGGCTTCGGAGCGGCGGCCGGCTTCGCAGCGGCCTTCTTCGGGGCGGCCTTCGTCACCGCCTTGGTAGCTTTCTTCGCCATGTGTGTGTGATTCCGTTGTTCGTAGATGGGTTGTCGGGCCGACCCCGTCGGCAAACGCAATGTAGGGCATGCCCGGGGCCGCGCCAAGTGGAAAGCACGGGGAATCCGGCTTTTTTTCGCGACCGGCATGCGCCGCGAAGCTCAGTCCTCCTCCTGGCGGGGCTTCCATGCCGTCGCCAGGGTGTGCTGCAGCTGCGCGGGAACCGGCTCGTAATGGCTGAAATCAAGCGAATACCGGCCGCGCCCGGCGGTCGCCGACTTGAGCTCGGGTGCATAGCCCTCGAGCTCGGACTGCGGCAGTTGCGCCTTGACCACGATGTCGCCGCCGCGTGCGCTGTCGGTGCCCAGGATGCGCGCACGCCGGCTTGCGAGGCCTCCGCTCACGTCACCCATGCAGTCCTCCGGCGCCACCACCACCAGGTCGACGATGGGCTCGAGGACCTGCGGCGCGGCCTTCGACACGGCATCGAGGAAGGCCTTCCTGCCGGCGGTGACGAACGCGACCTCCTTGCTGTCCACCGGATGGTGCTTGCCGTCATGCACGATCACGCGCACGTCCTGGATCGGGTAGCCCGCGATGGCGCCGGTACCCAGTGCCTGGCGCACGCCCTTCTCGACCGCGGGCAGGAACTGGCCGGGGATGGTGCCGCCCTTCACCGCGTCCACGAACTCGAAGCCGGTGCCGCGCGGCAGCGGTTCCACGCGCAGGAACACCTCGCCGAACTGGCCCGCGCCACCGGTCTGCTTCTTGTGGCGGTGGTGGCCTTCAGCCGCCGCGGCGATCGTCTCGCGATAGGCGATGCGCGGCGGCCGGCTCGTGACCTCCACGCCGTGGCGCTCACGCAGGCGCTCGAGGTGGACGCGCAAGTGCAGTTCCGACAGGCCGCGCACCACGGTCTCGCCGGTCTCGGCATCGTGCTCGACCTGGAAGCACGGATCCTCCTCCGACAGCTTGTGCAGGGCGGTGGCGAGCTTCTGCTCCTGGCCCTTGCTCGCCGCCTCCACCGCAAGACCGAACATCGGCTTCGGATAGGCCATCGGCGCCAGGTGCAGGGTGTCCTCGTCGTGGCTGTCGTGCAGCACGGCATCGAAATGCAGCGCGTCGATCTTGGCCACCGCGGCGATGTCGCCCGGCACCGCCTGCTCGATCTCCATGTGGTCCTTGCCGAAGATGCGGAACAGATGCGCGACCTTGAACGGCTTGCGGCCGTCGTCGACGAACAGCTGGCCGTCGCGGCGCACCGTGCCCTGGTGGACGCGGAAAATGCCGAGCTTGCCGACGAAGGGATCGTTGATGATCTTGAAGACATCGGCGATCACGTGCGCGTCCGGATCGGGCGTCGAGGTCACCGGTGTGGATGCCTCGCCGATGCCGCGCTGGAACGGCGGTGGATTGGCTTCGCCGGGGTGCGGGAACAGCGTGGCGATGACATCGAGCAGTTCGGCGATGCCCACGCCGGTGCGCGCGGACACGAAGCACACCGGCACCAGGTGCCCCTCGCGCAGGCTCTGTTCGAACGCGGCGTGCAGCTCGGCGCCACTCAGGCCGGCTTCGCCGCGGTCGAGGTAATGGTCCATCACCGACTCATCGACCTCGACCACCTGGTCGAGGATGCGCCGGTGCCAGTCGGCCACGGGGCCGACATCGCTGTCGCCACCGTCGCCGGCGAAGCAGTCGACGACGCGGCGGCCGCCATCGGCAGGCAGGTTCACCGGCAGCACCTCCGGTCCGAAGGCGTCGCGCAGCTCGTCCAGCAGCCGAGCGCAGTCGGCCGCTTCGTGGTCGATGCGGTTGACCACGATCGCGCGGCACAGGCCGCGTTCGCCGGCGTGCGCCATGATCCGGTGCGTGCCGTGGCCGATGCCCGCATCGGCATCCACCACCACCGCCACGGTCTCGACCGCCGACAGCGCCGACAGCGTCGCGCCGCGGAAGTCGGGATAGCCGGGGGTGTCCAGCAGGTTGACGTGCACGGGCGCGGCGCCGTCCACGGCGTGGTCGAGGCTGGCGATCGCGGCGTCTATCGAGTGCGCGCGCTGGCGCTCCAGCGGGTCGGTGTCGGACACGGTGCTGCCGCGTTCGATCGTGCCTGCCGCCTGGATCGCGCCGCCGGCATGCAGCAGGGCTTCGAAGAGCGTGGTCTTGCCGGCGCCAGGGTGGCCCGCCAGGGCCACGTTGCGGATCTGCGGGGTGCTGTAGGACATGAGTCCGTTCTCCCAGGGTCGGGTTGAAGGGACGTCATGGCTGTCCGTCGCGTATCGCGACCGGGCCTGCATGCGGCGGGCGGTCATGGCGGACTGGAACAGTAGCGCGGCCTGCGCCGGGCCGTCGCGTTGCGACGCAGCATGGGCGCGGCCACGCAGGCGTAACAGCCACGGCGCTAGCCTGCTGGGCCGCGTGCACACCGATGCATGCACACACTGGAGCAGGCGATATGGGTATTTCGCGCAAGGCGACCGCACACTGGTCGGGCGACCTCAAGAGCGGCCGCGGCACCATCAGCACGCCGGCGAGTGGTCTCATGGATGGCACCCGCTACGGCTTCAACAGCCGCTTCGGCGACGAGAAGGGCACCAACCCCGAGGAGCTGATCGCCGCCGCGCATGCCGGCTGCTTCACCATGGCGCTGGCCAATGCGCTGGCCGAAGCCGGGCATGTCGCGGAGTCCGTCGACAGCCGCGCCGAGGTCGACCTGTCGATGGAAGGCGGGCCCACGCTGAGCGCGATCCGCTTGTTCACCAAGGCCAAGGTGCCGGGCATCGAAGCGGCGAAGTTCCGTGCGATCGCCGATGACGCCAAGCAGAACTGCCCGGTATCGAAGGCGCTGAGTGCCGTGCCGATCACGCTGGAAGCCGAACTGCTGGATTGATGCCGGGGGCCGTCGGCATCCAGGCTGTCGGCCGGCTAAACCCCGCGCGCGTGGCCGCTTGCGGGGGCTCCGGGTTCAGCAAGCCGTCAACGGCCACGCACTAGCGTTGCACCCATGCGCCAATCCTGGCGTGGGAGCCTGCCATGCGTCGTTCCGCCGCCACTGTCCTCGCCGTCGCCCTGGCCGTCGCCTCCGGCGCCGCATCCGCGCAGTCGCTCGGCTACAACCCTGGATATCCGCAGGCCGACCGCTACGGCCAGGAGCAGGACGCCTATTACGACGAGGCCCGCGTGCTGCGTGTCGACCCGGTGTTCGACAACGCCCGCGGCTACCCCACCTCGGAACAGCAGCGTTGCTACAGCCGCGACGACTACTACGCCGGCGATTACGCCGGTGATGGCTACGGCTATGGCGACCGTTACGGCAATGATCCCTACGCGCGCGATGGTTACGACGGCCGCAACAACGGCGGCTATCAGGGCGGCAGCGAGAACGGGCGGATGGTCGCGACCGTGGTCGGCGGGCTGGTCGGCGCGGTGCTGGGCAGCAAGGTCGGCGGCGGCTCCGGCCGCTACGCCACCTCGGCGATCGGCACGATGGTCGGCGGCATGGCCGGTCGCGAGATCTACGAGGCCACGCAACGCAACCGCGGCGCGCGCCATGGCCGGGTGACGGTGTGCGACCCGGTGCCGGACCGCTCCTACCAGGTTTCGGACAACAACTACGGCGGCGTGAACGCGTACGACGTCACGTACGAGTACGGCGGGCGCCAGTACACCACGCGCACCGCCTACCACCCCGGCGACACCATCCGCGTGCGCGTGGACGTGCGTCCGGAATAGGGCGCCATCCGGCGGTCGGCAGCGCGCCGACCGCCCGGGCGTTGCCCCGCGATGCGATCGCCGACATAGTCGGCACGGTCCGTCACGGGGAGCCTGCTGCATGCGCCGAATCGTTTTCCATCCTTTCGCACCGGTCGCCGCCGGCGTGCTGCTCGCGCTGGCCGGCGCCACGCACGCCGCCGACGGCGAACGCCTGCTGACCGCCGCACGTATCCACACCTCGGATCCGGCCATGCCGGTGGCCACCGCCATGGTGTGGAGTGCCGACGGCCGGATCCTCGCCGTCGGCGACGCCGGCGAGCTGGCCGCGCGCCATCCCGGCGCCGAACGCATCGACGCCGGCGACGCCACGGTGATCCCGGGATTGATCGACGCCCACGTGCACCTCGTCGATCTCGGCCATGCGTTGATGCAGGCCGACCTTGTGGGCGCGCGCAGCACCGGCGAGATCGTCGAGCGGCTGCAGGCGTTCGCGCAGTCTCTGCCGGAGGATGCGTGGCTGATCGGTCGCGGCTGGGACCAGAACCTCTGGCCCGACAAGGCGTTCCCGACCGCAGCGGTGCTCGATGCCGCCTTCCCGCAGCGCCCGGTCGTGCTGGAACGCATCGATGGCCATGCGGCCTGGGCCAACAGCGCGGCGATGCGCGTGACCCGGCGTGACCTCGCCGGTGACTGGCAGCCCGAGGGCGGGCTGGTGCTGCGTCAGGATGGACGTCCCACCGGGGTGTTCATCGATACCGCCGCATCGCTGGTCTACGACGTTGTGCCGGCCCCGGATGACGCCTGGCAGGACCGCGCCATGGAGCGCGCGCTGCGCCACGTCGCCAGCCTCGGCCTGACCGGCGTACATGACATGGGCACCTCGCGCAGCGAATTTGAGGTGATGCAGCGCTTCGCGGACCGCGGCGCCCTCAGCCTGCGGGTGCGCGCCTACGCGCTCGGCGACAGCGACCTGGTTGCGGACCGGTGCCGCGATGGCGCCTACAGCCACGCCTCCGGGCGCCTGGACATGCGCGGCGTGAAACTGATGGTCGACGGAGCGCTCGGCAGCCGCGGCGCGGCGCTGATCGACGACTACAGCGACGACCCGGGCAACCGTGGCCTGGTCCTGCTCACCGAAGAGGCGCTCGAGGTCGCGGTGCGCCGCGCCCAGGGCTGCGGGCTGCAGGTGGCGACGCATGCCATCGGCGACCGCGGCAATCGCATCGTGCTCGACGCCTACCAGCGGGTCCTCGGCGATGCGGCGTCCAGCGACCACCGCTGGCGCGTGGAGCACGCACAGGTGCTGGCGCCCGACGACATCGCACGCTTCGCCGGGCTGCGCCTGGTGGCGTCCATGCAGCCCACGCACGCCACCTCCGACATGCCCTGGGCCGGCGAGCGCTTGGGCGAGGCGCGCCTTGAAGGCGCCTACGCCTGGCGAAGCTTCGTACAGGCCGGGGTGCCGCTGGCGCTCGGCTCCGATTTTCCGGTCGAGTTGCCCGATCCGCGCCTCGGCCTGCATGCGGCGGTGACCCGACAGGACGTGCATGGCCAACCGCCCGGCGGTTGGCGTGTGGACCAGGCGTTGACCGCGGCCGAGGCGCTGCACGGCTTCACCGCGGGCGCGGCGTGGGCAGCGTTCGACGAAGACGAGGCGGGGCGGCTGGCGCCGGGACTGCGCGCGGATTTCGTGGTCCTCGCCGAGGATCCACTGGCGGTGTCCGGCAGTGAGCTGGACACGCTCCATGTGCGTTCGACCTGGGTGGACGGCCGACCCGTCCATGGGTCGGCGACGGAGACGGGCGCCGCCGCCGACTGAAGCCGGCAACTACCAGTCGATCGTGCCGCTGACGATGGCGCGCGCGCGGCCGCCGGACCAGACCTCGCCGTCCGCGTCCACGCGCAGTTCGATGATCGCGTCGTGGCCGACCTCGCGGCCCTGGCTGATGCGGTAGAAGCCGTCGTCGCCGGGCAGGGCGTCGCGTTCGGCCAGCCACGCGGCGAGCGTGGCGTTGGCCGCGCCCGATGCGGCGTCCTCGAACGGGGCGGGCGCGCCCACCCAGGCGCGCACCGCGAGGTGGTAGACCGGATCGGCGCTGCGCGCGAACACGCACAGGCCCATGCTGCCGGTCGCCTCGGCAAGCTTGGCGATCGCCGCCCAGTCGGGTTCGGCGGCGCGCAGCGTGGCTTCGTCGCGCAGCTCGGCCAGCCACCAGCGCCGGCCGCCATCCATCAGCACCGGCGGCAAGGGTCCGAGCGGGAGACTTTGCAGCGCGGCCTGCAGGCGCGCATCGCCGGGATCGGCCACGTCGACCACGCGTGCGCGCGGGGTGCGTACGGCGACCGTGCGCCGGGCGCCCTCGCCATCGACGCGCAGCGGCAGTTCGCCGGCGGCACCGGCCTGCACCAGCAGCCCGTCGCGCGTGGCGACCATCCCGGCATCGAGCAGCACGTGCGCGGTGCCGACGCTGGGATGTCCGGCAAACGGCACTTCGCGGCGTGGGCTGAAGATGCGCAGGCCGTAGTCCGCGGTCGGCGACGGCGACGGGAAGACGAACGTGGTTTCCGGCAGCCGTGTCCAGCGCGCGATGGCCTGCATGGCCGCGTCGTCCAGGCCGTCCGCGTCGAGCACGACGGCAAGCGGATTGCCGGCGCCGGGACGGTCGGCAAAGACGTCCAGCTGGACGTAACGGCGTACGGACATGGGTGGATCCTGCGCGGGGCGCGACAGTGTAGCTGCGGCCCCGTGCAACCACCTGTCCGCGCCGGCGTGGCCGCACCCGCCACCAACGCCTAGAATCGCGGATCGCGCCCGCCGTCCCGGGCAAGCCCACCGCCATGCCCAACATTCCCGAACCCGCCCGCTGGATCGTGCTCAAGTTCGGCGGCACCTCGGTGTCGCGCCGCGAGCGCTGGGACACCATCGGCCGGCTGGCCAGCAAGCACGCCGCCACGGACAGCCGCGTGCTGGTGGTGGTGTCGGCGCTGTCCGGCGTGACCAATGCGCTCGCCGCGATCGCCGACGGTACGGCCGACGCCGCTGCGCAACTGGAAGCGCTTGAAGCCCGCCACCGCGATTTCGCCGTGGCGCTCGGCCTCGATCCCGACGCCGTGCTCGCCGACCGCCTCGGCGCACTGCGCACGCTGGTTGCCGAGCAGCGTGCCAGCACCCGTCCGCTGGACTGGCAGGCCGAGCTGCTGGCCCAGGGCGAACTGCTGTCGTCGACGCTGGGCGCGGCCTACCTGCGCAGGCAGGGCCTGGACTTCGGCTGGTGCGATGCACGTGACTGGCTGCAGGCGGTCGCGCTGCCCAACCAGAACGAGTGGGCGCGGCGGCTGTCGGTGACCTGCCGGCGCGAGGTCGGCGGCGACTGGCGCGCGCGCTTTGCCGCGCAGCCGGGCGCGATGCTGCTCACCCAGGGATTCATCGCCCGCCACGAGGATGGCGGTACCGCGGTGCTTGGCCGCGGTGGCTCGGACACCTCCGCCGCGCACTTCGGCGCGCTGCTCGGCGCCAGTTGCGTGGAGATCTGGACCGACGTGCCCGGCATGTTCAGCGCCAATCCGCGCGAGGTGCCCGATGCGCGCCTGCTCACGCGCCTGGACTACGCCGAGGCGCAGGAAATCTGCACCACCGGTGCCAAGGTGCTGCACCCGCGCGCCATCAAGCCCTGCCGCGATGCCGGCGTGCCGATGGCGATCCTGGACACCTCGCGCCCCGAACTCCCGGGGACGCGCATCGACGGCAGTGCCGCCACCGTGCCGGGCGTCAAGGCGATCAGCCGCCGCGACGGCGTGGTGCTGGTGTCGATGGAAACCATGGGCATGTGGCAGCAGGTCGGCTTCCTCGCCGACATCTTCGAGTGCTTCCGCCGCCACGGCCTGTCGGTCGACCTGATCGGCTCGTCGGAGACCAACGTCACCGTGTCGCTGGACCCGAGCGAGAACCTGGTCAGCACCGACGTGATCGCGCGACTCTCCGAAGACCTCGCGCGCAGCTGCCGGCTGAAGGTGATCGCGCCGTGCACCGCGATCACCCTGGTCGGGCGCGGCATGCGTTCGCTGCTGCACAAGCTGTCTGACGTCTGGGCCACCTTCGGCCGCGAGCGGGTGCACCTGGTTTCGCAGTCGTCCAACGACCTCAACCTGACCTTCGTCATCGACGAGGCCGATGCCGAGGGCCTGCTGCAGGAACTGCATGACGCCCTGATCGCCAGCGGTGCGATGCCGGTGCGCGAGCCCGGTGTGTTCGGGCCGCGCTGGCGCGAGCTCAACGGCACGCTGAGGCGGCGCCCGGTGCCATGGTGGGCTTCGCGGCGCGCCGAGCTGCTCGCGCAGGCCGCGCAGGGCACGCCGCGCTATGTCTACGACGCGGACACGGTGCGCGCCCGTGCCCGCGCGCTCGCCGCGGTGGCGCCGGTCGACCTGCGCTACTTCGCCATCAAGGCCAATCCGCATCCGCAGCTCCTGCGGCTGCTGGTCGAGGAGGGCTTCGGCCTGGAATGCGTGTCGGCCGGCGAACTGGCCCACGTATTTGCCGCGGTGCCCGGGCTCGATCCGGCGCGCGTGCTGTTCACGCCAAGCTTCGCGCCGGTGACGGAATACGCGACCGCATTCGAACTGGGGGCCACGGTCACCCTCGACAACGTGGAAGCGCTGGAGCGCTGGCCGGAGGTGTTCCGCGGGCGTGCGCTGTGGCTGCGCGTGGACCTCGGGCGCGGCGAAGGCCACCACGCCAAGGTGCGCACCGGCGGGATCGCCTCCAAGTTCGGCCTGCAGGTGGAGCGCATCGAGGCCTTCCTCGCCGCGGCGCGTGCGCTGGACGTGCGCGTCACCGGCCTGCACGCGCACCTCGGCAGCGGCGTGGACACCGCCGGCCACTGGCGCGCGGTCTGCGACGAGCTCGGCGGCATTGCCGGGCGCATCGGCAGCATCGCCACCATCGACATCGGTGGCGGACTGCCGGTGCCGTACCGCGACGACGAGGAACCGTTCGACCTCGACGCGTGGAGCGCGGGCCTGGCCGAGGTCAAGGCCGCGTACCCCGGCTACCGCCTGGCCATCGAGCCCGGCCGGTTCCTGGTCGCCGAATCCGGCGTGCTGCTGCTCACCACCACCCAGGTGGTGGAGAAGGGCGGCATCCGCCGGGTCGGCGCCGACGCCGGCATGAACGCGCTGATGCGTCCCACCCTGTACGACGCCTGGCACGACATCCACAACCTGTCGCGCGATGGCGACGCCGACATGGTCGAGTGCGACGTGGTCGGGCCGATCTGCGAATCCGGCGACGTGCTCGGCGAGCGGCGCCCGCTGCCGCGCGGCACCGCGCCCGGCGACATCCTGCTGGTGTCCGATGCCGGCGCCTACGGCATGGCGATGGCCAATACCTACAACCTGCGCGCACTGCCCACCGAGGTGGTGCTGACGGAGAGCAAGCAATGAGTGTCGTGTTCGATCGCGCAGCGGTGCGCTGTTTCCGCTTCGTCGGCTGTGGCTTCGATCCGGCCACCGGCATCGCCAGGCTGCGCTATGCCTTCGACGACGGCCCGGAGCTGGTGGAGACCGTGACCCTGCCGGGCGCGCCGTTCGCGTTCGACGCGGCGCGCGCGGAGGCGGTGGAGAAGGCGCTGCGCCTGCTGCACCTCGTCGCCGGCGTGAGCTACTACAAGGCCGCGGTGCCGGACGACATCCGCATCGACGGCTATGGCATCGACGACGCCACCGCGATCCTGCTCGAAGAGGTCTACCTGCAGGGGCTCGGCGAGTTCGCGTACCGCAACGGGCTGGACCTGCACGGCAGGATCCGCTTCCCGCGGAGTGCGGATGCGGGCGGCCCTTCGGTACCGGTCGGCCTGCGCCGCCACGCGCTGGTCGCGATCGGCGGCGGCAAGGATTCGCTGGTGTCCATCGAAGCGCTGCGCGCCGCCGGCGTCGAACAGACCGTGTCCTGGGTGGGCGGGTCGCAGCTGATCCGCGCCTGCGCCGAGCGCACCGGGCTGGCGACGCTCAACATCCAGCGCCAGCTGGCGCCGGAGCTGTTCGAGTACAACCGCCAGGGCGCGTACAACGGCCACATCCCGGTGACCGCGATCAATTCGGCGATCCTGGCGCTGGCCGCGCTGGTGCTCGACGCCGACCAGGTGGTGTTCTCCAACGAGCGCTCGGCGAGCTACGGCAGCCTGATCGAGGGCACCGGCGAGGTGAACCACCAGTGGTCGAAGGGCTGGGCGTTCGAGCAGGCCTTTGCCGCGTACCTCACCCGGCACGTCGCTGCCGACCTGCGCTACTACTCGCTGCTGCGCCCGCTGTCGGAGCTGGCCGTGGCGCGGCAGTTCGCGCGCATCGACCGCTACGACGCCTGGTTCTCCAGCTGCAACCGCAATTTCCACCTGCTCGGCGAGCGCCCCACCAGCCGCTGGTGCGGGGTGTGCCCGAAGTGCCATTTCGTGTTCCTGGCGTTGGCGCCGTTCATGCCCAAGCCGCGGCTGGTCGGCATCCTCGGGCGCAACCTGCTCGACGACCCGGCGCAGATCCCCGGTTACGACGCGCTGATGGAATACCACGACCACAAGCCGTTCGAGTGCGTGGGCGAGGCGCGTGAGTCCCGCGCGGCGATGGCGGCGCTGGCGGCGCGGCCCGAGTGGCGCGAGGACGCGGTGGTGGCGCGCTTCCGCAGCGAGATCCTGCCGCGGCTGGATGCGCGCGACCTGGCGATCGAGCCGCAGCTGGTGCCCGACAGCGAGCACGGCATTCCCGACGCGGTCTGGAGCCGCCTGCATGCGCATTTCGCAGCTTGACGGGCGCCGCGTCGCGCTCTGGGGCTGGGGCCGCGAAGGCCGCGCCGCGTACCACGCGCTGCGGGGCCGCCTGCCCAGACTCGCGCTGACATTGTTCTGCGAGGCGTCTGAAGTCGCTGCGGCTACCGCGCTGGGCGACCCGCTGCTTGCGGTCGAGACCGACGCCAGTGCGGGCCGCCTCGCGTCCTTTGATGTGGTGGTGAAGTCGCCCGGCATCAGCCCCTACCGTCCGGAGGCGCTGGTCGCCGCGCACGCCGGCACCGCCTTCATCGGTGGCACCACGCTGTGGTTCGGTGAGCAGGCTGGCGCTAGCGGCATCGCCCGCGGCGTGGCCTGCGTCACCGGTACCAAGGGCAAGAGCACCACCACCGCGCTGCTCGCGCACCTGCTGCGCGCCGGCGGCACGCGCACCGCGCTGGCCGGCAACATCGGCGTGCCGCTGCTGGAACTGCTGGACTCGCGCGCCGACGCGTGGGCGGTGGAGCTGTCGAGCTACCAGACGCGCGACGTCGCCGCCAGCGGCGTACGCCCGGATGTCGCGGTGGTGACCAACCTGTTTCCGGAACACCTCGACTGGCACGGCAGCGAAGACCGCTATATCGAGGACAAGCTGGCGCTCATCACCCAGGCGCGGCCGCGCGTGGCGGTGCTCAATGCCGACGACCCGCGGCTGGCAGTAGTCGGCGCACGGCTCGACCCTGCCACCGAGGTGCGCTGGTACGGGCGCGCCGACGGCTGGCACCTGCGCGGCGATGTCGTGCATCGCGGCGACGCGGCAGTCCTGGATGCGCGCGACGTGCCGCTGCCGGGCCGCCACAACCTCGGCAACCTGTGCGCGGCGCTGGCGGCGGTCGAGGCGCTGGGCTTCGACGCGGTCGCGCTGGCCGGTGCGGCGCGCGGCTTCCGCCCGTTGCCGCACCGGCTGCAGCTGCTGGGCGAGCGCGGCGGCGCCACCTGGGTCAACGATTCGATCAGCACCACGCCACACGCAAGCCTCGCCGCGCTCGACGTCTATCGCGATCGCCGCGTCGCGCTGCTGGTCGGCGGCCATGACCGCGGCCTCGACTGGTCGGACTTCGCCGCCGTGATGCGCACACGCGCGCCGGCGGTGGTCGTGGCGATGGCCGCGAACGGCCCGCGGATCCACGCGCTGCTGGCGGAGGTGGCCGTGGAAGGCGGCTTCGACCTGCGCCAGGCGTCCGACCTCGCGACCGCGATGGATCAGGCGCGCGCGGGGCTTTCGCTCAGCACACGGCCTGCGAGTGGCGACGTGGTGCTGCTGTCGCCCGGCGCGCCGAGCTTCGGCGCGTACCGCGACTACACCGAGCGTGGCCGCGACTTCGCGCGGCTGGCGGGTTTCGATCCGGATGCGATCACCGCCATCCCGGGACTCGGCATCGCCGCGGGCAACGCGGCCTAGGTGGTGCGGTCCACCGCGTAGCGGGCGAGGCCGCGCAGTGCGGCGACCGCTTCGTTGTCTTCGAGGCCGGCGAGCGCCGCCTCGGCGCGCGCGGCGTACACGCGGGCGCGGTCGATGCTGTACTCGAGGCCGCCGCTGGCGTGGATCGCCGCGACCACGTCATCCAGCGCCGCCACGTCGCCGTGCTCGACGATCGTGCGCAGCCGCGCGCGCAGCGCGTCATCGGCGTGCGCCATGGCGTGGATCAGCGGCAGGGTCATCTTGCCTTCGGCGAGGTCGTCGCCCAGGTGCTTGCCCAGGGTGGCTTCGTCGGCGCTGTAGTCGAGCACGTCGTCGGCGATCTGGAAGGCCAGGCCGAGGTTCAGGCCGTAGTCGTGCAGGCGCTGCTGCACATCCGCGCCGGTGCCGGCCAGCAAGGCGCCAAGGCGCGTGGCCGCGGCGAACAGGATCGCGGTCTTGCGCTCGATCACGTGCAGGTAGGCGGCTTCGTCCACGTCCGGGTTGCGCACGTGCAGCAGCTGCAGCACCTCGCCCTCGGCGATGCGGTTGGTGGTGTCGGCGAGGATCTCCTGCACCGGCATCGAGCCGAGCTCGACCATCAGCTGGAAGCTGCGCGAGTACAGGAAATCGCCGACCAGCACGCTGGCGGCGTTGCCCCAGACCGCGTTGGCGGTGCTGCGGCCGCGGCGCAGGTCGGATTCGTCGACCACATCGTCGTGCAGCAGGGTGGAGGTGTGGATGAACTCGACCACCGCGGCCAGCTGGTGGGCATCCGCGCCCTGGTGGCCCAGGGCACGCGCGGCGAGCAGCAGCAACATCGGGCGCAGGCGCTTGCCGCCGGCGGCGATGATGTGCTCGGCCACCTGGTTCACCAGCACCACGTCGGACGCCAACCGGCGCCGGATCAGGGCGTCCACCGCCGCCATGTCCGCGGCCGCGAAGGCCTGGATGGCCGGCAACGGCAGGGCGGGGAGGGCGTTTTCGGGGGAGGCCTGGGTTGGCTTGGAGTCCATGTCGTGGGCGCTGCGGAGGTCGCGCATTATAGGCGGCCCGTCCCCCTGCCGCGGCCACGCGGGGTTTCCCCACCCGGGCGCGGGGGTCGGTCGGATGGCCGCGGGGCCACGGGTATACTCACCCTTTCCGTCCGCCAATCCCGGCGGAGAGCGCAAGGAACCAGACCCATGGCCCGCGGCATCAACAAGGTCATCATCGTCGGCAACCTCGGCAACGACCCCGACGTGAAGTACACCCAGAGCGGCTCCACCATCACCACCATCAGCGTGGCGACCACCGAGGCGTGGAAGGACAAGCAGACCGGCCAGCAGCAGGAACGCACCGAGTGGCACCGGGTGAAGTTCTTCGGCCGCCTGGCGGAGATCGCCGGCGAATACCTCAAGAAGGGCCGCCAGGTCTACATCGAGGGTTCGCTGCGCACCGACAAGTACACCGGCAAGGACGGCGTCGAGCGCTACACCACCGACATCATCGCCAGCGAGATGCAGATGATGGGTGGCGTTGGCGAGGGCGGTGGTGGCGAGCGTGGCCCGCGCCCGCAGCGCCAGGAGCAGGGGGACGCACCGCGTCGCCAGGGTCCGCCGGCGGCGGCCGGTGCCGGTGCTGGCGCGCAGGCGCCGTTCAATGACGATTTCTCGGACGACGACATCCCGTTCTGAACCAGTCCGGCGTCCCCCGCCCGCTTCCAGGAGAACCCCCAGCGTGACCACTTGGCTTGTCACCGGCGGCGCCGGTTTCATTGGCGGAAATTTCGTGCTCGAGGCCGTCGCGGCCGGCGTGCGCGTCGTCAACCTCGACGTCCTCACCTATGCCGGCAACCTCGACACGCTGGCGTCGCTCGACGACAACCCGGCACACACCTTTGTCCAGGGTGACATCGGCGACGGCGCGCTGGTCGCGCGCCTGCTCGCCGAGCACCGGCCCGACGCGGTGGTCAATTTCGCCGCGGAAAGCCACGTCGACCGCTCGATCGACGGCCCGGCCGCCTTCGTGCAGACGAATGTCGTCGGCACGCTGGCGCTGCTGGAAGCGGTGCGTGATTACTGGAAGGCGCTGGATGGCCCGGCGAAGGACGCGTTCCGCTTCCTGCACGTCTCCACCGACGAGGTCTACGGCACGCTGGGCGACACGGGGCTCTTCACCGAAACCACGCCGTACGCGCCCAACTCGCCGTACTCGGCGTCCAAGGCGGCGTCGGACCACCTGGTGCGCGCCTTCCACCACACCTACGGGCTGCCGGTGCTGACCACCAACTGCAGCAACAACTACGGGCCGTACCACTTCCCCGAGAAGCTGATCCCGCTGGTGATCGCCAAGGCGCTGGCCGGCGAGCCGCTGCCGGTGTACGGCGACGGCAAGCAGGTGCGCGACTGGCTGTTCGTCACCGACCACTGCGAGGCGATCCGCACGGTGCTGGCCAAGGGCCGCGTGGGGGAGACGTACAACGTCGGCGGCAATGCCGAGAAGCAGAACATCGAGGTGGTGAAGACCATCTGCGCGCTGCTCGACCAGCGCCGCCCGCGCGCGGACGGCGAGCCGCGTGAATCGCAGATCGCCTATGTCGCCGACCGCCCCGGGCACGACCGCCGCTATGCGATCGATGCTTCCAAGCTGCGGGACGAACTGGGCTGGACGCCTGCCTACAGCTTCGAGCGCGGCATCGCCGAAACGGTCGACTGGTACCTCGACAACCAGCCCTGGGTGCAGCGCGTGCTCGACGGCAGCTACCGCCTCGAGCGCATCGGGGCCGCGGCATGACGTCGCGCCGCGGCATCATCCTGGCTGGTGGATCCGGCACCCGGCTGTACCCGATCACCCAGGCGATCAGCAAGCAGCTGCTGCCGGTGTACGACAAGCCGATGATCTACTACCCGCTGAGCGCGTTGATGCTCGCCGGGATCCGCGAGGTGCTGATCATCAACACCCCGCACGAGCAGGCGCTGTTCCAGCAGCTGCTCGGCGACGGCTCGCAGTGGGGCATGGACATCCACTACGCGGTGCAGCCGAGCCCGGACGGGCTGGCGCAGGCCTACCTGATCGGCCGCGACTTCGTCGGCAGCAAGCCGAGCTGCCTGGTGCTGGGGGACAACATCTTCCACGGCCACGGCTTCACCGACGTCCTGAAGCGCGCCGACGCGCGCCAGCACGGCGCCACGGTGTTCGGTTACTGGGTGAGCGATCCGGAGCGCTACGGCGTGGCCGATTTCGACGCCGACGGCAAGGTCGTGGGGCTGGAGGAGAAGCCGGCCAAGCCGCGTTCCAACTACGCAGTCACCGGGCTGTACTTCTACGACGGCCGCGCGAGCGATTTCGCGGCGTCGCTCACGCCGTCTGCGCGTGGCGAGCTGGAGATCACCGACCTCAACCGCTGCTACCTCGACGAGGGCGCCCTGCACATGGAGCAGCTGGGTCGCGGCTATGCCTGGCTCGACACCGGCACCCACCAGTCGCTGATCGAGGCCTCGAACTTCATCGAGACCGTCGAGGCGCGCCAGGGCCTGCGCGTGTGCTGCCCCGAGGAGATCTCCTGGTCCAACGGCTGGATCGACGATGCCGACCTCGAGCGCCTTGCCGCGCCGCTGGCGAAAAACGGCTACGGCCAGTACCTGCTGTCGCTGGCGAAGCGCGGAGTGGTGCGGTGAAGGTCATCGAGACGCCGTTGCCGGGCTGCGTCGTGTTCGAGCCGCAGGTGTTCGGCGACGAGCGCGGATTCTTCTTCGAGTCCTTCAACAGCGACAAGCTCGCAGCGCACGGGCTCAAGCCCGCGTTCCTGCAGGGCAATGTGTCGT
Source organism: Luteimonas sp. MC1828 (assembly GCF_016461615.1). Taxonomy (NCBI): domain Bacteria; kingdom Pseudomonadati; phylum Pseudomonadota; class Gammaproteobacteria; order Lysobacterales; family Lysobacteraceae; genus Luteimonas; species Luteimonas sp. MC1828. Next base: position 1,443,955 of record NZ_JAEMNY010000001.1, on the reverse strand, counting down.
CGTCCACGCGCGGCGTGCTGCGCGGCCTGCATTACCAGTGGCCCAAGCCGCAGGGCAAGTACGTGTCGGTAATCGAAGGCGAGGTGTGGGACGTGGCGGTGGACATCCGCCGCGGCTCGCCGACGTTCGGCCAGTCGACCGCCGTGCTGCTGAGCGCGGAGAACAGGCGCCACTTCTGGATTCCGGAGGGCTTCGCGCACGGCTTCGTGACCCTGAGCGAGCGCGCCGTGTTCACCTACCTGTGCACCGCCACCTATGACCGCGACGCCGATGCCGGCATCCGCTGGAACGACGCCACGCTCGCGATCGACTGGCCGGTGTCCGCGCCCTTGCTGTCCGACAAGGACGCGCGCGCGCCGTTCCTGGCGGACGTTGCCGAAGAGCGGCTCCCGGTCTACGCACCGTGAGGCTGCTGCTGCTCGGCGCCAACGGGCAGGTGGGCCATGCGCTGCGCACCGCGCTGGCGCCGCTGGGCGAGTTGGTGTGCACCACGCGCAGCGGAACGCTTGCCGATGGAACGCCGGCGGAACGCGCCGACCTCGACGACCCGGCGTCACTGCCGCCACTGGTCGCGCGGCTTGCGCCGGATGTCGTGGTGAACGCGGCGGCCTACACCGCGGTCGATCGCGCGGAACAGGAACCCGCCATCGCGTTCCGCGCGAATGCCGAAGCTCCGGGTGCGTTGGCGGAGGCCTGTGCGCGCAGTGGTGCACTGCTGGTCCATTACTCCACGGATTATGTGTTCGACGGCACCGCCACGCAGCCCTACCGCGAGGGTGATCCCACCTCGCCCCTGGGCGTGTACGGAGAAAGCAAACTTGCAGGCGAGCACGCTGTGCGTGCGGCGGGCGGCCGGAACCTGGTGCTGCGCACCGCGTGGGTCTACGGCGCCCACGGGCAGAATTTCATGCGCACCATGCTGCGGCTCGCGGCCGAACGCGATGAGTTGCGCGTGGTTGGCGACCAGGTGGGCACGCCGACGTCGGCGCGCCTGATCGCCGCGGCTACCGCGCGCGCGCTCCAGGCGGTGCCGGAAGCCCCGGGCCTGTATCACCTCACTGCCGTGGGGCGGACCAGCTGGCACGGATTCGCCGAGGCGATCGTGGCCGGCGCGTACGCCCGGGGCCTGCTGAAGGCCATGCCGCGCGTCACCGCGATCACCACCAGCGACTACCCGACGCCGGCCCGCCGCCCTGCGTGGTCGTGCCTGGACACGGCCGCATTCAGCGCCGCGTTCGGCATCGCACTTCCGGACTGGAGGCACGCGCTTGACGCCGTTCTCGACGAAATGGTGGCAAGCGCGTCCTGAGTGCGGGACGATGTGTCGCGGTCGTGGGGAGCACGGCCGTCGCGGCGCCGGAGGCGTGCGCGGTCAACACCACAGGGGACTGCACCATGATCAGATTCGCCAGGGCCGCTTGCATCGCGGTCACGCTGATGGCCGCGTCGTCGCTGGCCGGGGCCACCACGCGCAGCGTCGACGTGGACGGCTTCATCAAGCGCGACGCCTTCACCCAGATCAAGATCTCGCCGACCGGCGAGTATTTCGCCGCCACCGTGCCGATGGCCGATCGCACCGCGCTCGTAATCCTGCGCCGGAGCGACAATGCGCTGCTTGCCAGCGCCAACCTGGGCCGCAACAAGCACGTGGCGAACTTCTGGTGGGCCAGTGACGGCTACGTGCTGTTCAGCGGCGCCGAGAAGATCGGCGAGCTCGACCGGCCGCAATCGACCGGCGACATCTATGCCACCAGCATCAACGGCAAGACCGATATCCTGGTCGGGCAGAGCGTCGCGGTGATGGGCCTCGGCAGCAACATCAGGCCGAAGAAGATCGAGCGGGTCGCAGCGCACATGGTCGACACGCTGCGCGACAGCGAAACCGAGGTCCTGGTCTCGGTGCAGCCGTTCACACAGGATCCCTTCACGCGCGTCGACAGGATGAACATCGTGACCGGGCGCCGCACCCCGGTGGCAAGGGCGCCGGTGCGCAATGCGAGCTTCCTGACCGACCACGCCGGTGAAGTGCGCGTGGCGAATGGCTTGCACACCGACAATGCCTGGCGCCTGTACCTGCGCAAGGGCAAGGGCGATGAGTGGACCCTGGTCAACGACGAGGCGACCAGCAACCGCATCGACTGGCCGATCGGCTTCTCGAACGACAACCTCACCCTCTACCTGCAGTCCGAGCGCGACGACGGCCCGGACGTGATCGTCGCGTACGACGTCGCCAGCGGCGCGCGCAAGGAGGTGCTGCGCGACGACAACCGCGATCCGTCGTCGATCATCTTCAGCATCACCAACGATGCGCCGGTCGGCGTGCTGTACCAGGACGGCAAGGCGCGTACCGCGTTCTTCGATCCGGCCTCGAGCGACGCCCGCCAGTACCGCAGCCTGGAAGCCGCGTTCCCCGACCACTCGCCGCTGGTCACGTCGCAGACCAAGGATGGCAAGCTCACCCTCGTGCAGGTCTCCAGCGACCGCAACCCGGGTGACTACTACCTCTTCGACACCGAGGGCAAGACCGCCGCGCACGTCCTGAGCCGTCGTGCCGGGGTCGACCCGGAGCAAATGGCCGAGGTGCGCCCGATCACGCTGAAAGCACGCGACGGGTTGGCGCTGACCGGCTACGTCAGCATCCCGCACGGCTCGACCGGCAAGGACCTGCCGATGGTGGTGATGCCGCATGGTGGTCCATACGGCTTATATGAGAGCTGGTTCTTCGACACCGACACGCAGCTGCTGTCGGCCGCGGGATACGCCGTCCTGCGCCTGAACTACCGCGGTTCCGGCAACCACGGCCGTAGTTTCCAGCAGGCCGGCGCGCGCGAATGGGGCGGCAAGATGCAGGACGACCTGACCGACGCCACCCGTTGGGTCGTGGCGCAGGGCATCGCCGACGGGAACCGCGTGTGCATCCACGGGGCCAGCTACGGTGGCTATGCCGCGCTGATGGGCGCGGCAAAGGAACCGTCTCTGTACAGGTGCGCTTCGGGCTACGTCGGCGTCTACGACCTGCCGCTGATGCAGGCCGCGGATGGCCGCGACAGCAAGCGGCTGGGCAACTGGTCGAAGGAATGGGTGGGCGAAGATGCCGCGGCGCTTGCCGCGGCGTCGCCAAACCGCATCGCCGACCGCATCAAGGTGCCGGTGTTCCTGGCGGCGGGCGGCGAGGACGAGATCGCGCCGATCGAACACAGCCGCAGGATGGAAAAGGCGCTGGTGGCCGCAGGCGTTCCAGTGCAGACCCTGTATTACGCCACCGAGGGCCACGGCTTCTACGTCGAGGAAAATCGGCGCGAGTACTACACCCGGCTGCTCGCGTTCCTTGGCGCGCACCTGGGAGGTGCCACGGCGGGACCGTCATCGGCCGGAGCGAAGTAGTCCACGGAATCGGCTGACGCCCGGCCGCGTGGAGCGGCCGGGCGTACGCATGGAAGCGCGCAAGATGAAAAAAAATCGGGGGAAACAATGATTCGATTCGTGAAGACGGCCGTGGTTGCGGTCGCCCTGTTGTTCGTGTGCATGCCGGCGACGGCCGTCGACCTCGACGCCTTCGTCCGCACCGACGCGTTCCACCAGATCAAGATCTCCCCGACGGGTGAGTACCTGGCCGCGACGGTTCCGCTGGAAGACCGCACCGTGCTCGTGATCCTCCAGCGGTCCGACCACAAGCCCGTGGGCGGTGCGAACCTGGGCCGGAACAGGCATGTCGCCGGCTTCTGGTGGGCGACCGACGACCGCCTCGTGTTCAGCGGTTCGGAAAAGATCGGCGCACACGACGCGCCCCGCCTCACCGGCGACCTGTACGCGGTGAGCGCGGATGGCAAGGGCGCGGAGATCCTGGTGGGCCAGAGTCTCCAGGTCAAGGAGACCGGCAGCAACATCAAGCCCCGGAAGATGGAGCATGTCGCCGCGTTCCTCGTCGATCCGTTGCTGGACAATCCCAGGGAAGTACTGATCTCGGTGCAGAAGTTCACCGAGGACCCGTTCACGACCGCCGAGCGCCTCGACATCTACAGCGGGCGGCGCGTGCGTGTGGCACTTGCCCCGGTGCCGCGCGGCACCTTCGTGGCCGACAAGGCGGGCCAGGTACGGGCCGTCATCGGGGCAGGTATCGACAATGTCTCCAAGCTCTACCTGCGCAGCGGCAGCGGCGATGAATGGAAGCTGCTCAACGACGAAGCCACCAGCCAGCGGATCGAGTTCCCGCTGGGATTCTCCGATGACGGCAGCAAACTGTTCCTGCAGGCGGAGCATCCGACCGGGCCGGACCGGATCGTCAGTTACGACGTTGCCACCGCGGAGCGCAAGACGCTCCTGGTGGACGACGTGCACGACCCGGAAGAGATCATCTACAGCATTGCCACGCATGAGCCGGTCGGCGCGCTTTACCTGGACGGCAAGCCACGCACGGAATTCTTCGACGCCCAAAGCGCCGATGCGCGGCAGTACCGCGGCCTCGAAGCGGCTTTCCCGGGCGAGTCGCCGATCATCACCTCGAAGACCCGGGACGGCCGCTACACGCTTGTGCGCGTGGTGAGCGACCGGAACCCGGGTGACTACTTCCTGTTCGATACCGTAAAGAAGGACGCCGCGCGCATCATCAGCCGGCGCGAATGGCTGGATCCCGCCGCGATGGCCGAGTCCAGGCCGATCACGCTGGCCAGCCGGGATGGCCTGCGGCTCACGGGCTACGTGACGTTGCCGCCGGGTTCCGAAGGGAACGCGCTGCCGATGGTGGTGCTGCCGCATGGCGGTCCGTTCGGCATCCATGAAGAGTGGCAGTTCCACGACGGCAGCCAGTTGCTGGCCGCGGCGGGCTACGCGGTGCTGCGCATCAACTTCCGCGGTTCCGGCAACCACGGTCGCGCGTTTGAACAGGCCGGCGCGCGCGAGTGGGGCGGCAAGATGCAGGACGACCTCACCGACGCGACCCGCTGGGCTGTCCAGCAGGGCATTGCCGACCCCGCCCGCATCTGCATCTACGGCGCGAGCTACGGCGGCTATGCGGCACTCATGGGTGCGGCCAAGGAGCCTGACCTCTACAGATGCGCGGTGGGCTACATCGGCGTCTACGACCTGCCGATGATGCACGCGCGTGGCGACATGCAGCGGCGCGGTTCCGGCGAGACCTACCTGCGCGAATGGATAGGTGACCCGGAGTCGCTCGCGGCGGTCTCGCCGAGCCGCCTCGCCGACAGGATCAAGGTCCCGGTGTTCCTTGCCGCCGGTGGCGAGGACGAGCGTGCGCCCATCGAACATTCCAGGCTGATGGAGCGTGCGCTGAAGCAAGCGGGCGTGCCGGTGGAAACGCTCTACTACAAGTCCGAAGGTCACGGGTTCTACGTCCAGGCGCATCGCCGGGAATTCTACGAGCGGCTGTTGGCGTTCCTCGACAGGCATATCGGCGAAGGCAGGGACGTGGCAACGGCGGAGTGACGCCGCTGGACGCCGCTGGACGCCGAACCGGTGCACCTAGTAGCGTGGCAGGACTTCGCATGGAGAATCCAGCCAGATGGGCGAACACAAGCACGGGGCCGTCCCGCAGTTGACCTTCCGCGCGGTGCTTCTGGCGATCATCCTCGCCGTGGTGCTGTCGGCCGCCAACGCCTACCTGGGCCTGTTCGCGGGCCTGACCATCGCCACCGCGATCCCGGCGGCGGTGGTGTCGATGGGCGTGCTGCGCCTGCTCGGTGGCGGCACGATCCTCGAGAACAACATCGTGCAGACCGGCGCCTCCGCCGGTTCGTCGATCGCGGCGGGCGTGATCTTCACCATTCCGGCGCTGATCATCCTCGGCTACTGGGACACATTCGAATACTGGTGGGTGCTGGCGATCGCCGGCCTCGGCGGCCTGCTCGGCGTGCTGTTCTCGGTGCCGCTGCGGCGCACGATGATCGTCGAGGATCCACTGCCGTTCCCCGAGGGCAAGGCCGCGGCCGAGGTGCTCAAGGCCGGCGAGAACCCGGGGCCGGGGCTCAGGATCCTCGCCATGGCCGCGGGCATCGGCGCCCTGGTCAAGGTCGCCGCCGAGAGCGGCATGCGCATGATCCCGGACAACGCGGTGGCGTCGGGCTTCATGGGCAAATACCTGGGCTACATGGGCACCAACCTGTCGCCGGCGCTGCTGGGCGTGGGCTACATCGTGGGCCTCAACATCGGCATCGTGGTGCTGTCGGGCGCGATCCTGTCCTGGAACATCGCGATCCCGATCTACCACGCGTTCTTCCTGGGCAGCGACCCGGTGCTGGCCGCGCAGCTCGCGGGCGCATCGGCGGCTGACGCGGCCGGCGCCATCTGGTCGACCAAGATCCGCTACCTCGGCGTCGGCGCGATGCTGATCGGCGGCATCTGGACGCTGTTCTCGCTGCGCAAGTCGCTGCTGTCGGGCGTGAAGAGCGGCATCGCCGCCGCGCGCAAGGGCAGTGGCGAGGCGGTGGCCGAAACCGACCGCGACCTGCCGATGAAGTGGATGCTGATCGCGCTGCTGCTGTTCGTGATCCCGCTGCTGTTGCTGTACCAGGCCATCGTCGGCAACTGGTTCGTCAGCGTGCCGATGACGATCATCATGATCGTGGCCGGCTTCCTGTTCGTGTCGGTGTCGGCGTACCTGGCGGGCCTGGTGGGTTCGTCGAACAACCCGGTCTCGGGCATCACCATCGCCACCATCCTGTTCGCGGCGGCGGTGCTGGTGATCCTGCTTGGCCGCGACTCGCCGGTCGGCGCGGTGGCGGCGATCATGATCGGCGCGGTGGTGTGCTGCGCGGCGGCGGTCGGTGGCGACAACCTGCAGGACCTCAAGGCCGGTTACATCGTCGGCGCGACGCCGTGGAAGCAGCAGCTGATGCTCGGCATCGGTGCGTTTTCCTGCGCGCTGATCATGGCGCCGGTGCTCAACCTGCTGGCGCAGGCCTACGGCATCGGCGCGCCCACGCCGGAGCAGCCGCAGTCGCTGGCCGCGCCGCAGGCCACGCTGATGGCCTCGGTGGCCAAGGGCATGTTCGGCGGCGAGCTGCCCTGGGACATGATCGCGATCGGCGCTGGCGTCGGCGCGGCGATCATCGCCTTCGACGAATGGCTGAAGTCGCGCGCCTCGACCTTCCGCGTGCCGGTGCTGGCGGCAGCCATCGGCATCTACCTGCCGATCGAGCTGATGGTGCCGATCTTCCTCGGCGGCGTGCTGGCCTGGCTGGTGGAGAACAAGCACGGCGTGCATCCGCACGACGAGGCGGCGCGCGACAGGATCCACCGCCCGGGCACGCTGTTCGCCGCCGGCCTGATCACCGGCGAGGCGCTGATGGGCATCGCCATCGCAGTGCCTATCGTGGTCACGGAGCGCGCGGACGTGCTGGCGGTGTCCGAGGCGCTGCACTTCAACCAGTGGGTGGGGCTGGCGGTGCTGGCGGTGGTGGCCTGGCTGCTCTACCGCAGCGGCGCCAGGCAGGACACCGCGGCCGCGCCGGTGGAGCCCGGACCCGTCTGACTGGCACCGGCGGGTGCGCGCCAGGCCGCACGGGTGCGCGCGGCGTGCGACGTCCGGCCTTTGCGCCGGCCGCCGCCGCCGCCTACCATCGGGCCTTTCCGTTCCGGAGTCCCGATCCATGCTGCGAACCGCCCTGTTGCCCCTGTGCCTGCTGGCCGCGTTGCCGGTGGTGGCCGACGCCCGCGGGCTCGAGGCTCGCGACCTGGTCGCGCTCGATCGCGTGTCCTCGCCCACGCTGTCGCCCAACGGCACGCAGCTGGTGTTCGCGCAGCGTTCGGTCGACCTGGCCGCCAACACGTCGACCACGGCGCTGTACGCGCGCAATCTGGTGACGCGTGACAACGCGCCGCCGCGGCGGCTCACGCCCGAGGGCTGGAACGTCAATTCGCCGGGCTTCTCGCCGGATGGCGCCACCGTGTACTTCCTGAGCGCGAAGAACGGGTCGCAGCAGCTGTACGCGATCGGCCTGGACGGCGGCGCGCCGCGCCAGCTCACCGGTTTCGCGCTCGACGTCGGCACCTACCACGTGTCACCCGACGGCCGCCGCATCGCGTTCAGCGCCGACACCTTCGGCGACTGCGCGGCCGATTTCGCCTGCACGCAGAAGCGCCTCGACGAGCGCAAGGCGGCCAAGACGTCCGGCGTGCTCTACGACCAGCTGTTCGTGCGCCACTGGGACACGTGGAACGACGGCCGCCGCAACCGCCTCTTCGTGGCCGACCTGCCGACCGGCAAGGCCGGCCCGGTCGCGACCGCGGTGGCCATCAGCGGCGCGCTCGATGGCGACGTCCCCGGCAAGCCGTTCGGCGGCGCCGAGGATTACAGCTGGGCGCCCGACGGCGGCAGCGTCGTGGCCAGCGTCAAGGTCGCGGGCCGCGAGGAGCCGTGGACCACCAACTTCGACCTCTATCGTCTGGCCGTCGACGGCCAGGCGGCGCCGGTCAACCTCACCGCCGACAACCCCGCCTGGGATGCCGGCCCGGTGTTCAGCGCCGACGGCAAGACCCTGTTCTACCGCGCCATGAAGCGCCCGGGATTCGAGGCCGACCGCTACGCGCTGATGGCTCTCGACCTGGCCAGCGGCGAGCGCCGCGAGATCGCGCCCGACTGGGACCGCTCGCCGAGCCAGCTGGTGCCTTCCGCCGATGGTCGCACGCTCTACGTGGCCGCACAGGACACCGGCGACTACCCGCTGTTCCGCATCGACGTGGCCAGCGGCGACGTCGCGAAGCTGGTGGGCGATGGCACGGTGTCGTCGTTCGCTCTCGCCGGTGACACCTTGGCCATCGGCCGCAACACCATCGCGACCGGCGACGTGATCTACACCACCACGCTGGATGCGCAGGCGCTGCGCGCCATCACGCCGACCGCCACCGAGCGCCTGCCGGGCGTCGACTTCGGCGCCTACGAGCAGTTCTCGTTCAAGGGCGCCAAGGGCGCGACCGTGCACGGCTACGTGGTCAAGCCGTGGAACTTCGAGGAAGGCAAGACCTATCCGGTCGCGTTCCTGATCCATGGCGGGCCGCAGGGCAGCTTCGGCAACGGCTGGAGCTACCGCTGGAACCCGCAGACCTATGCCGGCCAGGGCTATGCCGTGGTCATGATCGACTTCCACGGGTCCACCGGCTACGGCCAGGCGTTCACCGATGCCATCAGCGGCGACTGGGGCGATGCGCCGCTGGTCGACCTGCAGAAGGGCTGGGCCGCGGCACAGAAGCAGTACGGCTTCCTCGACGGCGACAATGCCTGCGCACTGGGCGCCAGCTACGGCGGCTACATGGTCAACTGGATCGCAAGCCAGTGGAACGCGCCGTGGAAGTGCCTGGTCAACCACAACGGCGTGTTCGACACCCGTTCGATGGGCCTGGTGACCGAGGAACTGTGGTTCAGCGAGTGGGAGAACGGCGGCACCGTGTTCGAGAAGCCCGAGGCCTACGAGCGCTACAACCCCGCGCGGCACATCGACAAGTGGCGCGTGCCGATGCTGGTGGTGGCCGGCCAGAACGACTTCCGCGTGCCCCTCGACCAGAGCCTGTCGACGTTCACCGCCCTGCAGCGCCAGGGCATCGCGTCGCAGCTGCTGTACTTCCCGGACGAGAACCACTGGGTGCTGAAGCCGCAGAACAGCGTGCTCTGGCACGACACCGTCAACGCCTGGCTCAAGCAGCACATCGGCGACTGACCCACCTCATGCGCGCGGCCGGCTTTCGCCGGCCGCGGACGCGCGTGCGCAACAGACCGAGGTACCGATGGCGATGGACCCCTCTGCACCGGCGACGGCATTGATCAGCAACGACATCGTGCTGTTCGGACTGATCGCGGCAACCCTGGGCGCGGTGTTCTGGACCGCGTCGCGTGAAAGCGGACCCTGGAAGAAGTTCTACACCTACGTGCCGGCGCTGCTGCTGTGCTACTTCATCCCCGGCATCTACAACAGCGTCGGGCTGATCGACGGTGCCAACAGCAGCCTCTACAACCCTGTGGCGAGCCGCGTGCTGCTGCCGGCGGCGCTGGTGCTGCTGACCCTGACCATCGACCTGAAGGGCGTGCTGCGCCTGGGGCCGAAGCTGCTGGCGATGTACGCGGCGGCATCCGTCAGCGTCATGCTCGGTGCGTTCGCCGCATTCTGGTTGATGGGCGTGCTGCATCCGGAAACCGTCGCCGGCGACACCTGGGGCGGCATGGCCGCGCTCGCCGGCAGCTGGATCGGCGGCGGCGCGAACATGATGGCGATGAAGGAGGTGTTCGCGGTCGACGAGACCACGTTCGGCCAGTTCGTGGTCATCGACGTCGGCGTCGGCTACGTGTGGATGGCGGTGCTGATCTTCCTCGCCGGTCGCGCCGATGCAATCGACGCGCGCAGCGGTGCCGACACGGCTGCGATCGAGTCGCTCAAGACGCGGCTGGAGGACTACCAGAAGGAGCATGAGCGCGTCGCCAGCCTCTCCGACCTGATGATCATCGTCGGCGTCGCGTTCGGCGCGGTCGGCCTGTCGCATGCGATCGCGGGGCCCGCGTCGGCGTGGTTCGGCGCCAACGTGTCGTGGGCGCGCACGGCCAGCCTGCACGAGCCGTTCGTGTGGGTGGTGGTGCTGTCGACGTTCATCGGCCTGGGCCTGAGCTTCACCCGCGCGCGCACGCTGGACGGCGCGGGTGCTTCGAAGATCGGCACGCTGTTCCTGTACTACCTGATCGCCTGCATCGGCATGCAGATGGATATCCTCGCGCTCGCCGACCGGCCGTGGCTGTTCGCGCTCGGGCTGATCTGGATCCTGGTGCACATCGCGCTGCTGTGGGGGCTGGCGAAGCTGCTGCGGGTGCCGTTCTTCTACTTCGCGATGGGCTCGCAGAGCAACATCGGCGGCCCGGCTTCGGCGCCGGTGGTCGCCTCGGTGTTCCATCCCTCGCTGGCCCCGGTCGGTGCGCTGCTGGGTGCGCTGGGCTATGCGACGGGAACCGTGCTGGCCTACATCGTCGGCATCACCCTGCGGGCGATGGCGGGCGCATGAACCACGGGCCGCTGCCGGACGTGGACGGCGGTTCGGCGGCAGCGGCGTCGCTGGAGCTCACCATCCTCATGCCCTGCCTCGACGAGGCGGAGACGCTCGCGGCATGCATCCGCATGGCACGCGCGTACCTGTCCGCGTCCGGCGTGCGCGGCGAAGTGCTGGTGGCGGACAACGGCAGCACCGACGGCTCGCAGCGGATCGCCGAGCGCGAAGGCGCGCGCGTGGTCGATGTGGCGCAGCGCGGCTATGGCGCGGCGCTTGCGGCCGGGATTGGCGCGGCGCGGGGGCGCTACGTGGTGATGGGCGACGCCGACGCGTCGTACGACTTTTCGCGCCTGGATGCGTTCCTCGATGCGCTCCGCGCGGGCAGCGACCTGGTGATCGGCAATCGTTTCCGCGGCGGCATCGCGCCCGGTGCAATGCCGTTCCTGCACCGCTACCTGGGCAATCCCGTGCTCAGTTTCCTGGGAAGGCTGTTCTACGGCGTGCAGGTGCGCGACTTCCACTGCGGGCTGCGCGGCTTCAACCGCGACCGCATCGCCGCGCTCGGGCTGGTGGCACCGGGGATGGAATTCGCGAGCGAGATGGTCGTCAAGGCATCGCTCGCCGGGTGTCGCATCAGCGAGGTGCCGACCACGCTGCGGCCCGACGGGCGTTCGCGGCCACCGCACCTGCGGACCTGGCGCGACGGCTGGCGGCACCTGCGCTTCCTGCTGGTGCACAGCCCGCGCTGGCTGTTCCTGCTGCCGGGTTCCGTGCTGGTGGCGGTGGGTGGCGCGGCAATGGCCGTCATCGGCGTGCGCAGCGTGAGCATCGGCGCCTTGAACCTGGACGTGCACACCCTGTCCTACGCGGGCGCTGCCATCGTGCTCGGCGTGCAGATGCTGCTGTTTGCCGTGCTGACCACGTCGATGGGCATCCGCCACGGCTGGTTGCCGGCCGATGGCCGGGGCAGGGGGCTGCTGTCGGCGTTCACGCTCGAGCGCTGCCTGGTCGCCGCGGCGCTGATGTTCCTCGCCGGGATCGCGATGTCGCTCCATGCCGTCTACCTGTGGGCGGCGCGCGACTTCGGCGTGCTCGACCCGAGTGCCACCATGCGCTGGGTGATCCCCTCGGTCACGCTGATGGGCGTGGGCGGCCAGGTCGGCCTGGCGGCGTTTTTCCTGGAGGCGCTGCGCCTGCCGGACGCGCCCAGGTGAGCCGCGAGCGGCGCATCGGCGCGCAGTACAACGCGGCGCGCGGTGGCGGGCTCACCGATCGCGTGTCCACCCACATGCGGCGCAAGATGTACGCGCGTTTCATGGCCGCCGGCGTGGCCGACGATGACCGCATCCTCGACGTCGGCGTGACCAGCGACCGCGCACAGCTGGCGTCCAACTACCTGGAGGCGTGGCACCCGCGCAAGGACCTGATCACGGCGTGCGGGATCGACGACGCATCGTTCCTGGAAGATGTGTACCCGGGCATGACGTTCGTACGCGGCGACGGCAAGGACCTGCCGTTCCCCGATGCGAGCTTCGACTGGGTGCATTCGAGCGCGGTCCTGGAGCACGTCGGGTCGGCGCAGGAGCAGGCACGGTTCGTCGCCGAACTGCACCGCGTCTCCAGGAAAGGCGTCTTCCTCACCACGCCCAACCGCTGGTTCCCCGTCGAGTTCCACACCGTGCTGCCGGTCGTGCACTGGCTGCCGAAGCCGTGGTTCCGCGCGCTGCTGCGGCGCCTCGGGCATCGCGAGCTGTCGCGCGAGGAGAACCTCAACCTGCTCGGCCGCCGTGAACTCGACGACGCCTGCGCGCAGGCGCGGCTGCCGGAGTGGCGGATCGACAGCGTGGCGCTCCTCGGATGGCCCAGCAACCTGCTGCTGGTCGCGCGACGGCCGCAGGCGACGCTGATGGCCGCGCCGCGCGGAGACGGCGCGCATGCCGGCTAGGCCTGGCATCGACGCCTGGCGAGCGCGAGGCATCGCGGTCGCCCTCGCGCTGTCGTCTCTCCTGTTCATTGCCCTGGTCCACCACCTGCCGGTCTCGATCCTGGCTGGTGCCAGCTATGACGATGCGTGGTTCTGGCAGCGCGCGGAAAGCATCGCGGCCGGGCGGTGGTTCGGCGCATTCGACCACATGACCCTGATCAAGGGTTCGGGCTATCCCCTGTTCCTTGCCGCCAGCCACGTCCTCGGCCTGCCCGCGACGACGATGCAGGCCGTGCTCTACGCCCTGGCCTGCCTGCTGCTGGGTGGAGCTGTGTACCGCATGAGCGGGCGACCGCTGCTGGCGATGCTGCTGGTGCTCGCCCTGCAGGGGCATCCGGCGGCGCTGGGCTGGAACCGGGTGATCCGCGACAACATCGGCGGCGCGCAGATCCTGATCGCGCTCGCCTGCCTGCTGTACTTCCTGTACGCCCCGCGCGCCGGCAAGCGCGGATGGCGATGGGCGTTGCTTGCCGGGTTCGCGTTCGCATGGCTGTGGTCCACGCGCGAGGACGGGATCTGGGTGCTGCCGGGCGTCGCGCTGCTGCTTCTCGCGCATGCCGCGGCCGCCTGGCGCGAGCGGGCCGGCCGCCGGCGCCTCGGCGTGGGGCTGGGACTCATGGTGCTGGCCTTCGCTGCCTGGCTGTCGCTGGTGGCCGGCGCCAACCTGGTCCAGTACGGCGTGTTCACAACGGTCGACACCCGGGCGACGTCGTACCGCGACGCGCTGTCGACGCTGCAGCGGGTGAGGGTCGGGCCCCCCGTCGCCCAGGTACCCGTGCCGGAACGCGTGAGGGAAGCGGTCTACGTCGCCAGTCCGGCATTTGCGCGCCTGCGGCCCTATCTCGAAGACCCCGCGCAGCGCGGTGGCGATGCCTGCCGGTTACCTCCGCATGCGTGCAGCGATTACAGCGGCGGCTGGTTCCTCTGGGCACTCCGCGCGGCTGCCGCGTCGATCGGCGAGTACCGGTCCGCGCCCGCCGCCGACGCCTATTTCCGGCAGGTCGCAGATGAAGTGGACGCGGCCTGCGACGACGGGCGGCTTGCGTGCACGAGCCGGCTCGCCGCCAGCATCCCGCCGGTGGACCAGGCGCAGTGGAGCACCCTGCCGGCCCGCGTCGCCAAGGCCATCACGCTGCTCACCTGGCAGGGGGTCGGTGGCGGGCAGCCGCCAAGCGACACGGCGGCCAGCGGCGTGCGCGCGATGTGGCGCTTTGTCGGAAGTCCGCCGGTGCGCGACCCGGCCGACGCGCTGGGCGTGCAGGTGGTCGGCTGGTTCCACGACACCCGGCCGGGCTGGCTTGCGGTGCGCTGCGCCGGCGAGGACGGGCGCGTCGAGGTCACGCGCCAGCCGAGCCCGGACATCGCGCTGCATTTCGGCGATCCAGCTGCGCGCATGAACCGCTTCAACGTCGTGCTGCCGGCCCTCGAAGGCTGCGCGTTCGAAGCCACCACGGGTGGGGCTTCCGTCCCGCTCATGGCACTCGCCGCGGCACCGAGGGCCGCGAACCTGGGTTCCGGCACGCTGAACATCGACACGGTGTTCGAGGGCATCCCACGCGCCGCGCGCGAGGACGCGTGGCCGCGCGCCGCCCGGCATGTCGTCTGGCGCGTGCACGAGTACGTCCTGCCGTGGCTGGCCATCGCCGGCCTGCTGGCATTCCTGTGGGCAACGCTGAGTGCGGTGCGCAGCAGGCGGGTGGTGCCTCTATATCTGCTGGCGGCGGTCGCCTGGTGCCTGGTGGCCGCACGAGTGGGGCTGCTGGCGCTGGTGGACATGTCGGCCTTCGCCGCGATCCGCGTCGATTACCTGCAGCCGGCGTTCCCGCTGGCAGTGCTGGCAGCCATTGCCTCGCTTGCATCGCTGGGCGGGGACGGGCCCGCTCAGCAGCAGCGGAACCCGCCGCGCCCGCCGTAGCGCGCATCCTGGCGCTCGCGGAAGAACGTCGGATAGTCCATGACGTCGCGTTCCGGGTGCGTCTCCAGCATGTGGCGCACGTAGTTGTCGTAGTCCGGGATGCCGCAGCAGAGGCGCGCGGTCTGCACCAGCCTGCGCCACACACGCCGGTGCGTCGCGTAGTACTCGAGCGGGACCAGCGCGCCGGCCATCAGAGCCACATCTTCTGCTGTTCGGGCGTCAGCGCGACATACGGTGTCTCGCGATCGGTGCGCGCCTCGCTGCGCCGCGCCTTGAGGATTGCACCAATCGAGTACACGAGCACCGCCACCACCACCAGCATGAACAGCACGGTGAGCCCGGCGTTGACGTAGTTGTTGATCATGATCTGCTGCATGCCGCCGAAGTCCTTGGATGGCGCGATCAGCTCGCCCGCCGCCAGCGCATCGCGGTACTTGTTGGCCTGGGCCATGAAGCCGACCGCAGGGGTGGGGTCGAAGATCTTGATCCAGCCGGCGGTCAGCGTGCACAGCAGCAGCCACACGGTCGGCACGATCGACACCCACGCATAGCGGTCCTTCTTCATCTTGAACAGCACCACCGTGCACAGCATCAGCGCGATGCCGGCGAGCATCTGGTTGGCGATGCCGAACAGCGGCCACAGCATGTTGATGCCGCCCAGCGGATCGTTCACGCCCTGGTAGAGGAAGTAGCCCCACAGCGCGACGCAGCCGGCGGTGGCGATGAGGTTCGGCCCCCACGATTCGGTCTTGCGCATCACCGGCACGAAGTTGCCCAGCAGGTCCTGCAGCATGAAGCGCCCGGCGCGCGTGCCGGCATCGACCGCGGTGAGGATGAACAGCGCTTCGAACAGGATGGCGAAGTGGTACCAGAACGCCATCATGCCCTCGCCCGGGATCACCGCATGGAAGATCTGCGCGATGCCCACCGCCAGCGTCGGCGCGCCGCCGGCGCGCGACAGGATCGAGTTCTCGCCGATGTCGGCGGCGGTCGCGACCAGCACGTCGGGCGTGACCACGAAGCCCCAGCTGGACACCATTTCCGCCACCGCCACCGGGTCGGTGCCGATGATCGCGGCCGGGCTGTTCATGGCGAAGTACACGCCGGGGTCGATCACCGATGCCGCCACCATCGCCATGATCGCCACGAACGATTCCATCAGCATGCCGCCGTAGCCGATGTAGCGTGCGTGACCCTCGTTGGCGAGCAGCTTGGGCGTGGTGCCCGAGGCGATCAGCGCGTGGAAGCCCGACACCGCGCCGCAGGCGATGGTGATGAACAGGAATGGGAACATGCTGCCCTTCCACACCGGGCCGGTGCCGTCGGTGAACTGGGTCAGCGCCGGCATGCGCAGCTCCGGCATGACGATGAAGATGCCGATCGCCAGGCCGAGGATCGTGCCGATCTTGAGGAACGTCGACAGGTAGTCGCGCGGCGCCAGCAGCAGCCACACCGGCAGCACAGCGGCCACGAAGCCGTAACCGATCAGCATCCAGGTGATCTGCGTGCCGGTGAAGGTGAACGCCGGGCCCCATGTGGGGTGCGCGCCGACCTTGCCGCCCATCCAGATCGCGCCGACCAGCAGGATGATGCCCACCACCGAGATCTCGCCGATCTTTCCCGGGCGCACGTAGCGCATGTAGACGCCCATCATGATCGCGATCGGGATGGTGGCGATGACGGTGAACATGCCCCATGGGCTGCCTTCCAGCGCCTTCACCACGATCATCGCCAGCACCGCGAGGATGATGATCATGATCAGGAACGCACCGAACAGCGCGATGGTGCCCGGCACCTGGCCCATCTCCTCGCGCACCAGGTCGCCGAGCGAACGCGCGTCGCGGCGGCTGGATACCACCAGCACCATGAAGTCCTGCACCGCGCCGGCCAGCACCACGCCGGCGATCAGCCAGAGCGTGCCGGGCAGGTAGCCCATCTGCGCCGCCAGCACCGGCCCGACCAGCGGGCCCGCGCCTGCGATCGCGGCGAAGTGGTGACCGAACAGCACGTGCTTGTTGGTCGGGACGAAGTCGAGGCCGTCGTTGCGGCGGATCGCAGGCGTCGCGCGCGTCGGGTCCAGGCCCAGCACCTTGTCGGCGATGTACAGCCCGTAGAAACGGTAGGCAACCAGATAGATCGACACCGCCGCGACCACGATCCACAGCGCGTTGATCGGTTCGCCGCGGCGCAGGGCCACGGTGCCAAGGCAGAACGCGCCAAGCAGGGCGAGCGCCGCCCATGCCACCTTCCCGAGTCCACCTTTCATGCGATTCCCCGTCTGTGTGCCGGCTCCGCCAAGGTTCTACCCATGGCCCGGCGCGGTCAATCGCAGGTGCTGCAATGCGGGAAAATGCGGTCTAAGACTTTGGTAGCAGGCCGCAGGCCGTATTCAGAGCCAGCGCACCTTGCGCAGGTACGCGTACAGCGCGGCCACCACCACGACCACCACGCCCACCAGCACCGGATAGCTCCAGCGGCCGGCGAGCTCCGGCATGTGCACGAAGTTCATGCCGTACCAGCTGGCGATCAGCGTGGGCGCGGCCAGCAGCGCAGCCCAGCCGGCCAGGCGCTTCACCACCTCGCCCTGGGCAAGCGTCACCAGCGCCTGGTTGACGCTCAGCGCGGTGCCCAGCATGTCGCGCAGCATGTCGATGCTGTCGTTGATGCGCACCGAATGGTCCAGGACATCGCGCAGGTAAAGGCGGATCTCGTCGTGCAGCAGCAGGGTGTTGCTGCGCAGCAGCTGCGAAAGCACGTCCTGCATGGGCGTGAGCGCGACGCGCATGTAGGTCAGCTCGCGCTTGAGGTCGTACAGCCGGCGCACGATGCCGCGGTGGAACGTGTCGCGGAAGATGTCCTGCTCCAGCGCCAGCAGGGTGGCCTTGAATTCGTCCACGATCGGCACGTAGTCGTCGACGATGGCATCGAGCACCGCGTACAGCGCGAAGCCGGGCCCCAGCGCGAGCAGCCCGGGATTGCGCTCCACGCGCGCCCGGGCCGGGGCATAGGACACCGATGCGCCATGGCGCACGGTCACCAGGTAGCGCGCGCCCAGGAAAGCGTGGGTTTCGCCATAGCGGATGCGCTCGTCGACCACCTGCGCGGTGTTGGCGGCCACGAACAGCGAGTCGCCGTAGGCTTCGAGCTTCGGGCGCTGGTGGGCGTGGTGTGCGTCCTCGACCGCAAGCGCGTGCAGGTCGAACTCCTCCTGCAGCTTGGCCAGCACCGCCTCGTCAGGCTCGAACAACCCCACCCAGACAAAGCTCCCGTCGTCGACGCCGAGGACGTCGCTGATTTCGTCGAGGCTGATGTTCCGCCGCCGGCCTTCGCGGTCGTAGGCGGCGCAGTTGACGACGCAGGCGGGAAGGGGCGGGGCGGGGGCGGTCATGGCCGCATCATGCGCCTGTTCGCCGCGGGCGCCAGAGCACCGCGGCCAGCGCCAGCTGCAGCGGCAGCATCAGCGCGATCCAGTGGCCGTTGCGCTGCGACTGCAGCGGCATCCACAGCAGGAACGGCGACAGCAGTACCAGGACGCCGATGCCCGCAAGCAGTACGCGGAACACCGCGCCGCCGTCACCGCCGCGGGCGATGCGCCAGGCGCCCGGCAGCAACAGCAGGCACAGCGGATTGAACAGGATCAGGTTGTGGTTGGCCCACGCAAAGCGGTGCGCCGTGCCCAGCCAGAGGTACAGCATCAGCCCGCCGAGCAGCGCGCACGCCAGCCACGTCGCGATCGCCGCCCACGCCACGACGCCGGGGCGCCGGCGCTGCGACCAGGCGAGCGCCGCCAGCACCAGCCCGGCGACCAGCCACGGGATCCACGCCACCCGGCGCGGCTCCGGCTCGGGCGCGATGCGGTGCGGCAGCAGCGCCTCTTCGGACGCCACCAGCGGGCGGCCATCGGCATGGCGCATGTCGCGCAGCGCGCTCGCCAGGCGCATCGGCACGAAGGCGTCTTCCCAGAGCGCGTTCGGGCGGTCGGACGCCGGCCCGAGGCCGAGGTCGAAGCCCAGCGCCATCCACGGCGCGGGGCGCGCCAGGCGCACGGCTTCACTGCGGAAGGTGTTGCCCTGCGAGCGGCCCTGCATCTGCCGGCGCAGCGCGCCGCCAAGGCTGGTGTCGAGCGCGTCGCGTACCCGCGTCGAGCAGTTGTCGGTGAAGTAGTCGTAGGCGTAGTGCGCGTTCTCGGGGCGCGCGTTGTCGGCGAGGCGGGCGGCGAGGGCGGTGGCCGCGGTGTTGTCGAGGTCGAGCCACTGGATCGACACGCCGCGTCCGACATCGCGGTAATAGGCGAGGTCGTCGGCGAGCGGCAGCGCGGCCAGCCGGTAGCGCATGTCGCCGCGCACGAACCGCGCCACGAAGTCCGGCTCGTCGGGGTCGAAGAAGCCGAAGTTGTAGGAGATCGGCGGCCCGGCTGCCGGGTCGTCGACCACGATCGCGTTGTGGCCGAAACGCTCGAAGAAGACTTCGCCAGGCTGCATGGTGGCCACGCCGATGCGTGGCGCCGCCACCGCAGTCGCACAGAAGGCACACAACAGCAGGAGCAGGACGAGCGCCAGCGACCAGCGGCGCCCGGGGTGCTGCGGGTTATTCGGCATGGATCGCGACGTGCAGGGCGTGCAGGCGGCGGGCGTCGGCGCTGGCGACGCGGAACGAGAAGCGGCCGAGCGTCAGCTCTTCGCCGGCTTCGGGCAGGTGGCCGATGGCCGCTGTGACCAGGCCGCCGACGGTGTCGTACTCGTCATCGTCGAAATCCGCGCCGAAGCGGCTGTTGAAATCGCTGATCGGGGTCAGCGCGTCGACTACGTACTGGCCATCGGCCTGTGCGGCGATCAGCGCCTCCGGGTCTTCGGCGTCGTCGTGCTCGTCGTCGATCTCGCCGACGATCTCCTCCAGCACGTCCTCGATGGTCAACAGACCCGCCACGCCGCCGTATTCGTCGATCACGATCGCCATGTGGTTGCGCGACTGGCGGAACTCGCGCAGCAGCACGTTGAGCTTCTTGGATTCGGGGATCAGCACGGCGGGACGCAGCAGTTCGCGCACCGTGCCGGGGCCGTTGTCGGCAACCACGCCGCGCAGCAGGTCCTTGGCCAGCAGGATCCCGAGGATCTCGTCCTTGTCGTCGCCGTGCACCGGGAAGCGCGAGTGGCCGGATTCCACCACCTGCTTCAGCAGCTCCAGGAAGGGCGCCGCCACCGGCAGCGCGACCATCTGCGCACGCGACACCATCACGTCCCCGACGGTCATGTCGGACACGGAGATCGCGCCTTCCATCATCCGCAGGGTGTCGGATTCGATCAGGCCGTTGGCCTGCGCGTCGCGCAGCAACTCGACCAGGTCGTCGCGTGAACTGGGATCGCCGGAAATCGCCCAACTCAGGCGTTCCAGCCAGCTGCGCCGCCGCTCCGGGTGGTCCGGCGCGTGGCTTTGACTACTGTCGTCCTCGGACATCTCGCTCGCATCGTCGCCCCGGGGGGAGGGGCGGCCACCGCAGTTTACCCCGTCCGGGGCGTGGCGGCCGCGAAGGCGCGTTGGCAGGGGAAAGCACCGATACCGGGCGGCACGCTTGGCTGGTGACGCGGCGTGGCGTCAGCCGACGGCAGATGCCAGGCGCGGTGCACATGCTGGACATGTCGCAGGACGCGACCGCGATCCGCCCGCCGCAAGTGCCTCGAGCCGAGGAGAGCCGCTATGCCACGCCCCAGCCTGCTCCGCGCCACCGCATCCATCGTCGGCCTGCTCCTCTCCGCCGTCCTTTCACCTGCCAGGAGCGACCCCGGCCTGCGGCCGGGCAGTTACGTCGAGGTTTCGGCCTACCTGCAGAGCGATGACGCCTACGAGGCTTGGTTGATGCTTCGCCACCAGCTCTCTCGCAACTTCGACGCCATCTGTGGCGACACGTTCTGCGAGGGCGACTTCAGCAACATCCAGTCGCTGCGCTATGTCTGCTCGGTGCACCGCGTCAGTGGCCGGATCGGCAGCTGCGCCTGGAGTTTCGCCGCGAGCGAAGAGTCGGTGGCGCGACGCAGCGGCCGCATTTCAGCGCAGACCCCGGCGTGGCTGTGCCTGTCGCCGCTGGTGCCGGGCACGACCATCGAGGGATTGCTGGATGCACTGCAGGGCGATGAACCGTTGCATGCCGCCTTGCCGGGCAGCTCGCGGACGCTCTTCGACGGGCTCGTCGATTGCCTATGAAGCGCGCGAGCCGGCTGGCGACGCCTGTCAGGCGTCGCGGTAAGGGTCGTCGATGCCCAGGCCGGCGAGGATCTCGCGCTCGAGCTTCTCCATGGCCTCGGCTTCGATCTCGTCGCCGTGGTCCCAGCCAAGCAGGTGCAGGGTGCCGTGGACGGTCAGGTGGGCGTAGTGGGCCACCAGCCGTTTGCCCTGTTCGCCGGCTTCACGTGCGACCACTGGAGCGCACAGCACCACGTCGCCGAGCAGCGGCATGCGCACGCCCTTGGGGAGCTTGATGCCTTCATCGAGTTCGGCGGGAAAGCTGAGCACGTTGGTGGCGTAGTCGCGGCCGCGGTAATGGCGGTTCAGTGCGCGCCCCTCGGCTTCGTCGACGATCCGGACGGCGAGATCGGCCTCGAGGATGCGGCCGGCCAGCGCGGCGGCGACCCATTTCCGGAAGCTCACCGCAGCCGGCAGGCCCGCGCGCGGCAGCGCGTAGCCCACGGCGACATCAAGGCGGACTGGGCCTTTGGTCACGGCGATGCCTCGCTTGCCGACGGGGCGGCATTGGCGTTGTCGGCATCGCGGCGTTCGTAGGCATTGACGATCCTGGCGACCAGCGGGTGGCGCACCACGTCGCGGGATTCGAAGAACGTGAAGCTGACGCCGTCCACCTCATGCAGTACCTCGACCGCATCGCGCAGCCCAGACTTCATGTGCTTGGGCAGGTCGATCTGGCTCAGGTCGCCGGTGACGACCGCCGTGCTGCCGAAGCCCAGGCGCGTCAGGAACATCTTCATCTGTTCGATGGTGGTGTTCTGTGCCTCGTCGAGGATCACGTAGGCGTCGTTGAGCGTGCGCCCGCGCATGTACGCCAGCGGCGCGATCTCGATGACGTTCTTTTCCAGCAGCTTCAGCACCTTTTCGACGCCCAGCATTTCGTACAGCGCGTCATACAGCGGCCGCAGGTAAGGGTCGACCTTCTGCGACAGGTCGCCGGGCAGGAAGCCGAGCTTCTCGCCGGCCTCGACCGCGGGGCGCACCAGGATCAGCCGCTGCACGCGCGATTCGTTGAGCGCTTCCACGGCGCTGGCCACGGCCAGGAAGGTCTTTCCGGTGCCGGCCGGGCCGACGCCGAAGTTGATGTCGTGGGTGGCGATGGCATGCAGGTATTTCTGCTGGTTGTCGCCGCGGCCACGGATGGTGCCGCGCTTGACGCGGATGGCCACGTCCTGCGGCACGAAGCCCGGCTCGGCCTGGCGCTGCCGCGCGAGACGGCGCGTCGCCTCGAGATCCTCGCGCGCGGCGCGCGAGGCGCTGACGCGGAGGTGGATCGCCTGGCCGTCGAAGGTCTCGGTGGCGGCTTCGAGATACAGGTCGCGCAGCAGGCGTTCGGCTTCATCGACGCGCTCGGCGTCTTCGCCGCTCACGCGGAAGATATTCCCGCGATTCGCGATTTCCACGCCGAGTGCGAGCTCGACCTGGCGCAGGTGGCCATCGAAGGGGCCGCTGAGATTGGCGAGGCGCTCGGTGTCGGCGGGCTCGAGCGTGAAGTCGCGCTGGTGTTGGTTTGACATAGGAGGGCAAGGGTAGCGCGCTGCGGCAGCGCGCGCCCCTGCATGCCGTTCACACCGCTTTAATTGATCATTGAATTAAATATCCGTCCTGCCACTCCGGACTGCCGCGATGGTTACGAAACGAGCGCCTGCACGCCGTGCGCGTGGACGCCCAACTGCTGGCGCGGGCAGCAGCCGCGGCGACCTCCTCGATGCCGCCCTGTCGCGCTATGCACGGCAGGGGATCGCCGCGAGTTCGCTGCGTGACATCGCCGCCGATGCCGGCGTCACCCCGGCCTCGCTGCACTACTACTTCGTCGATGCCGCAGGTTTGCGCGACGCGGTGCTGGCCGAACGCCTGCTGCCGGTGTTCGAAGAGGTGCAGGCGCTGCTCGTCCAGCGCGGGGAGCCGGCGCCGGGCAACATCTTCGTCGCCTTCGTCGAACGCATGTGCGAGCTCGTGGCGCGTCACGACTGGCTGCCTGCGCTGTGGATCCGCGAGGTGGTCAGCGAGGGCGGCGGCCTGCGCGACTGGATGGTCACCCAGCTTGCGCCAGGACTCTCCCGTCTGTTGGCCGCGCGCATTGCCGAAGAACAGGCGGCCGGTCGCCTCAATCCCGGGCTCGACCCGCGGCTGCTGATGGTGTCGCTGGTCGGGCTCACCCTGTTCCCCGCTGCCGGGCTGCCGATCTGGCGGCCGCTGCTGGACGCCGACGACCTCGGCATCGACGACATCCGCAGCCATGCGCTCGCATTGCTTGAGCGCGGCCTGGAGACATCCCATGAATGACCGCTCCGGCACACGCGCTTGTCGGCTGCAGCTTCGCCCGCATATCGCGGCCCTGCTCCTGTTGCTGCTTGCCGCCTGCACCGCGGAACCCGACTACGCCCTCGGCACCCTCGAGTACGACCGCATCACGCTTCCCGCACCCGCGGCCGAGCGGATCGTCGACATCGCCGTGCGCGAGGGCGAGCGTGTCGAGGCCGGCGCCCGCATCCTGAGCCTTGAGCATGTGCGCGGAGACGCCGAGCTGGCGGCCGCGCGGGCGGAGGTGGCAAACCGGCGCGAAGCGCTGGACGAGCTGCGCAACGGCGCGCGCGCGGAAACCCTCGACCAGGCGCGCGCCAACGTGGCCGCGGCGCAAGCGCAGGCGCGCGAAGCCCGCGCCTATTTCCAGCGCCTGCGGCCGCTGGGCAGCCAGCAACTGGTGTCCGCGGCGGATGTCGATCGCGCTCGCGCCGCATCCGGCAACGCCGAGGCGCAGGTGGCGGCCGCGCGGGCGGCACTGGCGGAGCTGCGCAACGGCGTGCGCCCCGAGCAGGTCGCGCAGGGCGAGGCGGCGCTCGTAGCGGCCGAGGCGAGGCTCCAGGCACAGGCATTCGCCACCGGCAGATTGGACGTCGTCGCACCGCGTGCAGGCCGCATCGACAGCCTTCCCTACCGCCTCGGTGACCAGGCGCCGGTGGGTGCGCCGCTCGCGGTGATGCTGGTCGGCGAGGCGCCGTTCGCCCGCGTGCACGTGCCCGAGCCGCTGCGCGCGGGCATCGAGGTCGGCGACCGCGCGACCGTGCTGGTCGGCGCGGACGGCGAACGCCGGCATGCGGGACGCGTTCGCATGATCCGCAACGAGCCCGCGTTCACCCCGTACTACGCGCTGGCCGGCGAGGACGCCGCGCGTCTCAGCTACCTGGCGGAAGTCGAGCTGGAGGACGCCGGCGACCTGCCCGCGGGCCTGCCGCTGCGCGTGGTGTTCGATGGCGGCCGTTGATCCACCGCAGCCGCCGTCGCCGTCGCCGACGGCAGGCGAGGGCGAGCCCGCGATCCTCGCGCGGGGCATGGTGAAGCGCTTCGGCGACCTCACTGCCGTCGACCACGTCGACCTCACCGTGCCGCGAGCGCATGTGTACGGATTCCTCGGTCCGAACGGCTCCGGCAAGTCCACGACCATCCGCATGCTGTGCGGCCTGCTCACCCCGACCGCGGGCGAGATCGAGGTGCTCGGCCTGCGCATTCCCGATGAAGCCGACGCCCTGCGCCTGCGCATCGGCTACATGACCCAGAAGTTCTCCCTGTTCGAGGACCTTACGGTGCGCGAGAACCTGGAGTTCCTTGCCGCCGTGTACGGCCTGGACCGGCGCGCAACGCGCGCGCGCGTCGATGAGCTGGTCGAGCTCTATCATTTTGCAGGCCGCGAGAAGCAGCTCGCCGGCACCATGAGCGGCGGCCAGAAGCAGCGCCTGGCGCTGGCCGGCGCGGTGATCCACAAGCCCGAGCTGCTGTTCCTCGACGAACCCACCAGCGCGGTGGATCCGGAGTCGCGCCGCGATTTCTGGGAAAAGCTCTTCGAGCTCGCCGATGCCGGCACCACGCTGCTGGTCTCCACGCACTACATGGACGAGGCCGAACGCTGCCACCGCATCGCCATCCTCGACCAGGGTGTGCTGGTGGCCGACGGCGCCCCCGGCGAGCTGGCAGGCGACCTGCGCGGCCGCAGTGTGGAGGTGCGGGCCGCACGCCCGCGCCAGGCGCAGCGCGTGCTGGCGGCATTGCCGGGCGTGCTCAGCGTGGCGCAGATCGGCAACAGCCTGCGCGTGCTGTCCGCACCGGGCGAGGATGCGGCCGACGCGATCGGCCGCGCGCTGCGTGGCGCCGGGCTGCAGGCCGACGTGGCTCCGGTCGGCTCCAATCTCGAGGACGTGTTCGTCGCCGCCACCCGCGGGCGCACCGACCGTGAGGGACGGGCATGAAGAACCTTCGCCGCATGTGGGCCGTGGCGCTGAAGGAACTGCGGCAGATGCGCCGCGACCGCATCAGCGTGGTGATGATCGTGGCGATCCCGGTGGTCGACCTGCTGCTGTTCGGCTACGCGATCAACTACAACCCGCGCAACCTGCATGCCGCCGTGGCGGACCAGGCGATGACTTCGACCTCGCGTGCGGCGGTGATGGACATGGCCGCCACCGGCATCATCGACATCCGCCGCGTGGCCGATACGCCGCAGGAACTGATGGACATGTTGCGCCGCGGCCAGGCCGGCGTCGGCATCGTCATACCGCCCGATTACGAGCGCCGGCTCGCCGATGGCCGCCCCGCTGTGCAAGTCATGGTGGACGGCACCGACACCGTGGTGCAGGCCGCTGCCAACCAGCTCGCGCAGCTGCCGCTCGAGCTGCCTGGCGGCCAGCGGGCGGCGCCGCGCGCGCCGCAGATCGAAGTGGTGAGCTTCTACAACCCGGAGCGGCGTTCCGCGGTCAGCATCGTGCCGGGATTGATCGGCCTGATCCTCACCATGACCATGATGATGTTCACCGCGATGGCGGCGGTGCGCGAGCGCGAGCGCGGCAACATGGAGCTGTTGATCGCCACGCCGCTCAGCCGCAGCGCGCTGATGATCGGCAAGGTGTTGCCATACGCGGCGATCGGACTCATCCAGACAACGCTGATCCTGGTGCTGGGCTTCGAGTTCTTCGAGGTGCCGCTGCGCGGCACCCTGCTCGACGTCTATCTCGCGTCGATGCTGCTGGTGTTCGCAAACCTGTCGATGGGCCTGCTGATCTCCACGCATACGCGCACGCAGTTCCAGGCGATCCAGGTGGCCATGCTGGTGTTCCTGCCGTCGATCCTGATCTCGGGTTTCATGTTCCCGTTCGCGGGCATGCCCGAAGTGGTGCAGTGGGGCGCGGAGCTGCTGCCGATGACGCAGTTCCTGCGCCTGATCCGCGGCATCATGCTGCGCGGCGCGAGCCTCTGGGAGCTGTGGCCGGCGGTGCTGGCGCTGGTCGTGTTCACCACGGTGACCATGGCGCTGGCGATCGCGCGTTTCCGCAAGCGGCTCGATTGAGCGGCAGGAGCTATGCGCGCGGTGGGAGCTGCGGCCTGGCGTCCGGTCGCGGGCGCCGGAGACCGCGCAGCACGATCCCCACGCCGAGGCAGGCCAGGAGCAGCGAGCCGCCGAGCCATGCCCAGCCCACCGCACCGGCATCGCCGCCATCGCGGACCAGGTAGAGCCAGGCGCGTGCGAGGCCGAGCGCGGCCAGGCTGCAGAACCACAGGCCGAGCGGGTCGACGCGGCGCCTGCGCGCGGGGGCGGCCATGGGCGGCGGGCGCTCCATGCAGCGCGTCGCGGTCAGGCCGCGGCAGGCGCTTCGGCGGTGGCCACGCGCCCGCGCAGCGAGTTGCTGAGCGCCTCGGTGATCACCACGTCGACGAACTGGCCCACCAGCCGCGGATGCCCGGCGAAATTCACCGGACGCATGTTCTCGGTCTTGCCGGTGAGTTCGTCGGCGTTCTTCCGCGACGGGCCGGTGACCAGCACTTTCTGCACGCTGCCCACCATCGCCTGCGAGATCCCGGCGGCGTGGTCATTGATGTGCGCCTGCAGGCGCGACAGGCGTGCGTGCTTCTCCTCGCCCGTCACGGTGTCCTCGAGGTCGGCGGCCGGCGTGCCCGGGCGGCGCGAGTAGATGAAGGAGAACGACTGGTCGAAGCCGACGTCCTCGATCAGCTTCATGGTCTTTTCGAAGTCCGCTTCGGTCTCGCCCGGGAAGCCGACGATGAAGTCGGACGAGATCGAGATGTCCGGCCGCACCGCGCGCAGCTTGCGGATCTTCTGCTTGAACTCGAGCGCGGTGTAGCCACGCTTCATTGCCGAGAGGATCCGGTCCGAGCCCGACTGCACCGGCAGGTGCAGGTAGTTGGCGAGCTGCGGAACGTCGCGGTAGGCCTCGACCAGCGAGTCGGAGAACTCGAGCGGATGCGAGGTGGTGAAACGGATGCGGTCGATGCCGTCGATTTCGGCGATCGTGCGGATCAGCAGCCCGAGGTCCGCGAACTGCGGCTCGCCCGCAGCCGCGCCGTCATCCCCTTCGGCAGGCGCCATCGGCCCACGGTATGCGTTGACGTTCTGGCCCAGCAGGTTGACCTCGCGCACGCCCTGCGCGGCGAGCTGCATGACCTCGACCAGGACGTCCTCGAATGGCCGGCTGACCTCCTCGCCGCGGGTGTAGGGCACCACGCAGAACGAGCAGTACTTGCTGCAGCCTTCCATGATCGACACGAAGGCGCTGGGTCCTTCGGCGCGTGGCTCGGGCAGGCGGTCGAACTTCTCGATCTCGGGGAAGCTGATGTCGACCTGTGGCAGGCCGCTCTCGCGGCGGCCGCGGATCATGTCCGGCAAGCGGTGCAGGGTCTGCGGGCCGAAGACCAGATCGACGTGCGGCGCGCGCTTCACGATCGCCGCGCCTTCCTGGCTGGCGACGCATCCGCCGACACCGATCAGCACCGGGCGGTCGCCGTGCTTGAGCCGCTTCCAGCGACCCAGCTGGCTGAACACCTTTTCCTGCGCTTTTTCGCGGATCGAGCAGGTATTTACCAGGATCACGTCGGCTTCGTCCACATTTGTGGTGAGCTCCAGGCCGTCCGACGCGGCCAGTACGTCGGCCATGCGGGCCGAGTCGTACTCGTTCATCTGGCAGCCGTGGGTCTCGATGAAGAGCTTGCCGGCCAGGCGAGGGCTGTCTTCAGTCGTGGCGATGGGCGGGGGTGGGGACTGGGTCATGGCGTATCCGGGGCGCGGCGATGAGTCCGGGCCGGAGGGGGGCGGGGGGCGGCAAAGTGTAGCGCCGGCGTCCGGAGCGCGCGCGCGGGCGCGTTTGCTGTTACGTCGACGCAAATGGCGCCGGCGGGGCCGCGCGGGCTTCGCGGAGGGCGGATCCTCGCCGGCCGTCACGTTCCGGGCCCTTGGCAAGCCCACCTGAAGGTAGGAGACTGCGACGCGATGGAGGGGCAGGGATGAAGCACGTCGGGGCAATCTTGGGTCTTGCCTGCCTTTTGGCGGCAGCGCCTGCCGTGGCCGGCACGATCTATCGCTGCGACGTGGGCGACGGCGTGCAGAGCTACGTCAGCAAGCGCATCCAGGGCGCCGCCTGCACGGTGGCCACGACCTACAGCGGCAGCCGCCCGAGCCGTCCCTCATCTCCCAGCAAGCCCTCGCAGGTGTCCGCGGCAGTGGGTGGCGTGACCGCCTCCACCGTTGTCGAAGGGTCGCCGGTGTCCTTGAACGCCAATGCGCCCGCGACCTTCATGGGTGGATCAGGCGCCGCCGCCGCTCCAGTCATGATCAGCGCGCCTGCGGCCCCGGCCGCCAGCAGCAGCCAGCGGCGCCTGGTGCAGGGGGAGGTGTACTCCTACGTGCAGGACGGCGTGCGCCATTACACCAGTCGCAGGCCCAAGGGCAGCACCGGTGCCACCGCGCTGCGCACGATCCGCTACAGCTTCTTCGAAACCTGCTACGCCTGCGGTTCCCCGGGCGTCAACTTCGGCACGCTGCGCCTCAACACCCAGGCCTTCGACGCGGAAATCAAGGCCGCAGCCAGCGAGTTCGGGGTCGAGGTCGCCATCATCCGCGCGATCATGCATGCCGAATCCGCCTTCAATCCCAACGCCCTGTCGCGCGTCGGGGCGCAGGGGCTGATGCAGCTGATGCCGGCCACGGCGCAGCGCTTCGGCGT
Organism: Luteimonas sp. MC1828; assembly: GCF_016461615.1. NCBI lineage: Bacteria > Pseudomonadati > Pseudomonadota > Gammaproteobacteria > Lysobacterales > Lysobacteraceae > Luteimonas > Luteimonas sp. MC1828. The sequence goes on along the minus strand of NZ_JAEMNY010000001.1, from coordinate 1,414,833 downwards.
GGTCAATGCATTCGATCCGCAGCAGAACATCCGCGGCGGCGTGCAGTACCTCTCGTGGCTGCTCAAGCGTTTCAAGGGCGACCTGACCCTTGCCGCGGCCGGATACAACGCCGGCGAGGGCGCGGTGGATCGCCACAAGGGCGTGCCGCCCTACAACGAGACGCGCCGCTACGTCGAACGCGTCGCGGTGCTGGCCGACCGCTATCGCGGCCACGCGGCCAACTGATTCCGGGTTTCGCCGTCGCCGGCGTTGTCCCCTGAATCGGCGTTCCGCTACACTTCACTGTCTTTGTGGCCGGCGTTCCCTTCGTGGAGCGTCGTGCAGTGGCAGCCAATTGATCAGCGACCAGACGGTTTTTCGGAGTGGCGGATGGGCAATGAAGGGGTTCTGGATCCTGTCGAGGGGGGCTCGGTCGATCACGGCCGTCGCCGCTTCCTGACAGCCACCACTGCAGTGGTCGGCGCCGTGGGCGCGGGCGTCACCGCGGTTCCGTTCATCAAGTCGTGGTTTCCCAGCGCGCGAGCCCAGCTCGCCGGCGCGCCGGTGACCGCCGACATCAGTGCGCTCGCCGAGGGCCAGCGCCTGATCCTGGAGTGGCGCGGGCAGCCCATCTGGATCGTCAAGCGCTCGCAGGCCATCCTCGCCGCGCTGCCGACCCTTGATGACCAGCTGCGCGACCCGCAGTCGGAGAACGTGGAACAGCAGCCGGACTACATCCGTGCGGCCAATCCCGAGCTGCGCTCGCTCAAGCCGGAGATCTCCGTGCTCGTGGGCCTGTGTACCCACCTTGGCTGCTCGCCGGAAATGGTCGCCGAGATCCGCCCCGCGCCGTTCGACGCCAACTGGAAGGGCGGCTACTTCTGTCCCTGCCACAAGTCGAAGTTCGACATGGCCGGCCGCGTGTACCAGGGCGTCCCGGCGCCGACCAACCTCGTGGTGCCGCCGCACCATTTCACCGATGACAACACCATCGTCATCGGTGTCGACCCGCAGGGGGCCGCGTAAGCCATGTCGAACGTGATCACGCGCACCGCCAACAACGTGATGGACTGGGTCAACGAGCGCGCGCCCGGCATGATGCCGATGTACCGCAAGCACATGACCGAGTACTACGCGCCGAAGAACTTCAACTTCTGGTACTACATGGGCTCGCTGGCCATGCTGGTGCTGGTCAACCAGATCGTCACCGGCATCTTCCTGACGATGCACTACAAGCCGTCCGCCGCCGAGGCCTTCTCGTCGGTGGAATACATCATGCGCGACGTGGAATGGGGCTGGCTGATCCGCTACATGCACTCCACCGGTGCATCGCTGTTCTTCATCGTCGTCTACCTGCACATGTTCCGCGGGCTGATGTACGGCAGCTACCAGAAGCCGCGCGAGCTGGTGTGGATCCTCGGCATGCTGATCTACCTGGTGCTGATGGCCGAAGCCTTCCTCGGCTACGTGCTCCCATGGGGCCAGATGTCGTTCTGGGGCGCCAAGGTGATCATCTCGCTGTTCGGCGCGGTGCCCGTCATCGGCACCGGGCTGACCGAGTGGATCATGGGCGACTACCTGCCCTCGGATGCCACGCTCAACCGTTTCTTCGCCCTGCACGTGATCGCCCTGCCGCTGGTGCTGCTGTTGCTGGTGGTGCTGCACCTGGGCGCGCTGCACGAGGTCGGGTCCAACAACCCCGACGGCGTCGACATCAAGAAGGGACCCAAGGGCAACCGCTGGGATCCCAACAAGCCGGCCGACGGCATCCCGTTCCACCCGTACTACACGGTGAAGGACCTGGTGGGCGTGGGCTTCTTCCTGATGATCGCCGCCTTCATCATCTTCTTCGCCCCGGCGTTCGGCGGCTGGTTCCTCGAGCATGACAACTTCACCGAGGCGAACCGCCTGGTGACGCCCGCGCACATCAAGCCGGTCTGGTACTACACGCCTTACTACGCGATGTTGCGCGTGGTGCCGCACAAGCTTTCCGGCGTGCTGGTGATGTTCGGTGCGATCGCCATCCTGTTCCTGGTGCCGTGGCTCGACCGCTGCAAGGTCAAGTCGTACCGCTACCGCGGGCTGATGTCGAAGGTCCTGCTCGGCCTGTTCGCGATCAGCTTCGTGTGGCTCGGCAAGATCGGCGCCGGTCCCGGCACCGATCCGGTGGAAACCATCATCGGCCGCGTGCTGACCTTCTTCTACTTCGCTTTCTTCATCACCATGCCGCTGTGGACCAAGATCGACAGCACCAGGCCGGTTCCGGAACGGGTGACGACGCATGACTAAGCCGATTGCCACCCTGCTCGGGCGCGCCGCCGCGTTCGCGGGCGCCATGTTGCTGTCGTTCTCCGCGCTGGCCGCCAGCGGTGGCCCGGTGCAGCAGGCAGGTACCGACCTGGGCGACCAGGGTTCTCTGCAGCGCGGCGCCAAGCTGTACATGAACTATTGCTCCGCGTGCCACTCGCTGAAGTACATGCGCTACTCGCGCATGGCCGAGGACCTCGGACTGACCGAGGAAGAGGTGATGGAAAACCTCAACTTCACCGGCGCCAAGTTCGGCGAGCAGATCCTGACCGCCATGCCGGCCGCGCAAGCCGGCGGCTGGTTCGGCACCGCGCCGCCCGACCTCAGCGTGATTTCGCGCGTGCGCGGCAGCGACTGGATCTACAGCTACCTGAAGTCGTTCTACATCGACGAGTCGCGTCCGCTGGGCTGGAACAACACGGTCTTCCCGAACGCGTCCATGCCCAACGTGCTGTGGGAGCTGCAGGGCATCCAGCGCCCCATCCACGGCGATCGCGACGCGGCCACCGGCGAGCCCACCATTGCCAGCCTGGAGGTGTCCACCCCGGGCAGCCAGGATGGCGTGGCGTTCAACCAGACCGTGCGTGATATCACCGCTTTCCTCGAGTACGCCGGCGAGCCCGCCGCCCTCAAGCGCCAGAGCATCGGCGTATGGGTGATGCTGTTCCTTGCGCTGCTCACGTTCCTCGCCTGGTTGCTGAAGAAGGAATACTGGCGGGACGTGCACTGACGGGAAGGAAACCGGGCGACCGCCTGCGAGGGGCAGGCGGCGTCGTTGCGGCCGGCGGAATCCGGTCGCGGGAGAAGATCCGATGATGGCTGCGAGTCCGCGCATGCGTAACGCCCTGACGCTGTTTTCTTCCGCCGACGACGTCCTGTGCCACCGTGTCCGCCTGGTGATGGCGGCCAAGGGCGTGGCCTACGACCTGATCATGGTCGATCCGCAGAGTCCTCCCGAGGACCTGCTGGACCTCAACCCCTACCACTCGGTCCCGACCCTGGTCGAGCGCGACCTCGTGCTTTACGCGTCCAGCGTGGTCACCGAGTATCTCGATGAACGGTATCCGCACCCGCCGCTGATGCCAGTGGATCCGCTTTCGCGAGCCCGGCTCCGCCTGGCGATGCTGCGCATCGAGCACGACTGGGTCCCCCAGGTGCAGGCCATCCAGGTGGGAAGCAAGGCGCAGGCCGATGCGGCCCGCAAGCGCCTGAAAGAGCTGGTGACCGCGTCCGTGCCGTTGTTCCAGGCCAGCAAGTTCTTCCTCAACCCGGAGATGAGCCTCGCCGACTGCGCGATGGCGCCGATCATCTGGCGGTTGCAGGCGCTGGACATCCCGCTGCCCAAGGATGGCAAGGCGATCGAGGATTACGGCAACCGCATCTTCCGCAACCCAGGTTTCGCGCGCAGCCTCACGCCGCAGGAACGCCACCTGCGCGACCTGCCGACCTGAGGTCGATGGCGCGCGGTAAACTGCGCGCATGAGTAACGACGCACCCGTGATGACCAGCCACCGCCCGTACCTGCTGCGGGCGCTCTACGAATGGATCGCCGACAACGGCATGACGCCGCATCTGCTGGTCGATGCCATGCAGGCGGGCGTGCGCGTACCCGCGCACACCGTCAAGGAAGGTCGGGTGGTGCTCAATGTCGCCGATCGGGCGGTGTCGCGCCTGGAGATGGACAACGACGCAGTGCGCTTCACCGCGCGCTTCGGAGGCGTGAGCCATCCGGTCCTGGTGCCGATTTCCGCAATCCTGGCCATCTACGCGCGCGAGACCGGGCAGGGGATGGCACTGCCCGAAGATGTCACCGGCACCCCGCCGCCCGACGACGCGGACGACAACGGCCTCGGCGCGAGTGACCAGGGCGACACCTCCGACGATGACCCGGACGGACGTCCACCGTCCGATGGCGGCAGTGCGCCACCGCGGCGCGGCCACCTGCGCGTGGTGAAGTAGCCGCGCCAGTCGCGGGCGAAGCGCTCGGCCGGCGCAGATCAGTCGATCTGCTGCAGGGTTTCCACGACCGCGCGGCTCGGTCCGGTGAACGCCACCAGGCGCTCGCCGTGGAATACCATGCGGCCGCGATTGCGGTCGCTGCCCTCGTGGGAGTATTCGAAGCGGAACGTCCGCTCCAGGCCCAGTCGTCCGTCATCGCGCCTGCGCAGGCGCAGGCCGATGGCATGGACGGTCTGGTCGAGCAGTTGCACGCCGGCGGCGTGGCAGGCGTTGCGGCCGACGTCGATGGCGCGCTCACTGGCGGCGCGGCCGGCATTCCACCACGCATAGGCGAACGCGCCGGCTATCATTAGCAGGATCAGGCTGGGCATAGCTTCGCAATCTGGGGCAAGCCCTTGCTTTGAGCAAGCCTTTGCGTGGGCTTCACGCATGACGCCGCAGTTTGCGCCCCATGAATACCATCCGCCGAGTCGACATGTCCCCCACCTCCTTGGCGATCGCAACCGGCGATGGCGACTCCACGCTTGCCACTGTGGTGCGACCGGCACTGCCACGCTTCGTGCTGCGCGGCGTCGGGGGCGCGGGCTTCGGCCGCACATTCGCGCTGGTAGGCCCGACCGTGCTGGGGCGCGCGCCCGATTGCGGAATCCACCTCGATCACCCGGGTGTGTCGCGGCAGCACGTGCGGCTGACGCCGACCAGTGAAGGACTGCTGGTGGAGGACCTCGGTTCCACCAATGGCTGGCTGCTCAACGAGGTGGTTCAGCAGCGCGCCTGGGCACGCCATGGCGACGAGCTGGGCTTCGACGTATTGCGCTTCCGCGTGGTCGCGCCGGGGGCGGTTGGCGCACAGCCGGCTCCGTTGCGCAAAGCGCGCGCAAGGACTTCGGCATGGCTGTGGATGGCCGTGTTCGCCGTGCTGGGCGCGGTGGCGGCGCTGCTGCTGCTCCTGCGCTAGGCGGGGGGCGGCCCGAGCTTCAGCGAAAGGTCGACCGCGCGTACGTGCTTGGTCAGACCACCGATCGAGATGCAGTCGACGCCGTCCTCGGCGATCGCGCGCAGCGTAGCCAGGTCAACGCCGCCTGATACTTCCAGCGGGATCCGGCCGGCCGTGATCCGCACCGCCTCGCGGCGGGTGGCGGCGTCGAAATCGTCGATCAGGATGCGGTCGCAGCCCGCGGCCAGCGCGTCAGCCAGTTCGGCAAGCGTCTCGACCTCGACGATCAATGGCAACTGTGGCTGGCTTGCGCGCGCGACGGCGATGGCCGCGGCGATCGAGCCGGCCGCACGCACGTGGTTTTCCTTCAGCATCACCGCGTCGTACAGCCCCATGCGGTGGTTCTCGCCGCCGCCCACACGCACGGCATACTTCTGCGCCAGGCGTAGGCCCGGCAGCGTCTTGCGGGTGTCGAGGATGCGCGCGCGCGTGCCGCGCACGGCCTCCACGTGTGCGGCGACCGTGGTCGCGGTGCCGCCGAGGGTCTGCAGGAAATTGAGCGAACTGCGTTCGGCACTGACCAGTGCGCGCGTCCGACCGGCAAGCGTGGCGAGCACCGTGCCGGCGCGGACATGGTCGCCTTCGGCCACGCGCCAGTCGATGGCGACGCCGGGATCGAGCGCGCGATGGCAGGCGTCGAACCACGGCCGCCCGCAAACCACGGCGTCCTCCTTGCACAGCAGGTAGGCGACTTCGGGTGCGTCGGGCAGCAGGGCGGCGGTGACGTCGCCGGCACCGATGTCCTCGGCGAGCGCGCGTGCGACGTCGGCCGCGACCACGTCGGCCGGCGGCGGATCGAAGCGCGCGCCAGCACTCATGCCTTCGGAAAATCCGCGGCCTGGGCGGTGGCGATGGCCTCCTCGACCAGCAGCACCGGAATGCCGTCGTCGATGCGGTACACCGTGCGGCGGTCGCGCGTGACCAGGGCCTCGCGCAACGGCTCGGCCTGCGGCAACTGGTCGCCGCGCAGCAGCGCGCGGGCGGCGATGGCGCGGTTCAGGGACTCCAGGCCTGCCGGCTCCAGCAGCGCCAGCGACTGGCGCGTGGCGGGGCAGACCAGGATGTCGAGCAGCTTGCGATCCATGGCGATACGTCTCGGCGTGGGCCCGCTAGAATACGTCTTTGCCACGGGGGACGGCCATGACCGCCATCCACACCTCGCCCGTCGTGGGCATCGTGATGGGTTCGCGTTCCGACTGGGACACGATGCAGCACGCCGCGCAGCGGCTCGAAGCACTGGGCGTCGCCCACGAGGTCCGCGTGGTGTCCGCGCACCGCACCCCGGACGTGCTGTTCGAATACGCCGCCAGCGCGCGCGCGCGCGGCCTGAAGGCGATCATCGCCGGGGCCGGCGGCGCCGCACACCTGCCCGGCATGCTGGCGTCCAAGACGCCGGTACCCGTGCTGGGCGTTCCGGTGCAGTCGAAGGCGCTCAACGGCATGGATTCGCTGCTGTCGATCGTGCAGATGCCGGCGGGAATTCCGGTGGCGACGTTTGCCATCGGCAACGCCGGTGCCGCCAACGCCGCGCTGTTCGCTGCGGCGATGCTGGCAGCGGCCGGAGATACCGCTGTGGCGGCGGCGCTGGACGCGTTCCGCCAGCGCCAGACCGACGACGTCGCGTCGAACGACGACCCGCGGCAATGAGCGCCCGACGCCACGGCGCCGCGCGGCCGGCGCGATGACCACCGTCGGCATCCTCGGCGGCGGGCAGCTGGCGCGGATGATGGCGCTGGCCGGCGCGCCGCTGGGCCTGCGCTTTTCCGTGATGGACACCAGCGCCGACGCCTGCGCTGGGCAGTTCGCGCCGCTGGTGGTCGGCGACTACCGCGACCAGGCCGCGCTCGCGGAGTTCGCCGCGCGCATCGATGTCGCCACCTTCGATTTCGAGAACATTCCCGCAGCCTCGGCGCAGTGGCTGAGCGAGCGCGTGCCGATGTTCCCCAATCCGCGCGCGCTCGGCACCAGCCAGGACCGCTTGGCGGAAAAGACGCTGTTCCGCGCGCTGGACATCCCGGTGCCCGCCTTCGTGGCTGTCGCGACCCGCGACGAGCTTGATGCCGCCATCGCGACCGTCGGCGCGCCCTGCATCCTGAAGACCCGGCGCCTCGGCTATGACGGCAAGGGCCAGTACCGGCTGCGCGCTGCCAGCGATGCCGACGCGGCCTGGCAGGTGCTCGGTGCGCAGGCCACCAGCGTGGGCCTGATCCTCGAGGCCTTCGTGCCGTTCGAGCGCGAGCTCAGCGTGGTCGCCGTGCGCGGCCGCGACGGCACTTTCGCGACCTGGCCACTCACCGAGAACTGGCACGTCGACGGCGTGCTTTCGGCAAGCCTGGCGCCCGCGTCGGTAGCGCCGGCGATCGAGGCGTTGGCCGTCGCGCATGCCCGCGCACTGGCGGAAGCGCTCGACTACGTGGGTGTGTTCGCGCTGGAACTGTTCTGCCGCGACGGCGTGCTGCTGGCCAACGAGCTGGCGCCGCGTGTGCACAACTCCGGCCACTGGACCATCGAAGGCGCGGAGACCTCGCAGTTCGCCAACCACCTGCGTGCCGTGCTCGGACTGCCGCTCGGCGCGACCCGCGCGCTGGGGCAGGCCTGCATGCTCAACTGGGTCGGCGAGATGCCGCCTTGCGAGGCCGTGCTGGCCGAAGCCGGCGGCCATTGGCACGACTACGGCAAGCAGGCACGCCCGGGACGAAAAGTGGGGCACGCGACCCTGCGCTCCGATGACTCGGAAGACCTCGCGCAGGCGCTCGTCCGCGTAGGCGCGGCGCTCGGTCGCGAAACCCAGGTGGCGCCGGTGGTCGCGCGCCTCCTTACTTGAGGTTAGACGCCGCGAAACCCCAATCCGCCACGTTCCAGAACGCTTCGATGTACTTGCCGCGGGCGTCGCGGTAGTCGAGGTAATAGGCGTGTTCCCAGAGGCTCAAGGCGAGCAGCGGGCGGTCGTCACCGGTGATCGGCGAGGCGGTGTTGGCGGTCTGCACCAGCGCCAGCTTGCCGTCCGGTCGCTGCACCAGCCACAGCCAGCCCGAGCCGAATGTGGAAGTGGCAAGCGCTGCGAAGCGCTCGCGGAAGCGGGCCACGTCGCCGAAACGCAGTTGGATGGCATCCGCCAGCGCGCCGCGTGGCTCGCCGCCGCCACCGGCCGCGGCCGGTTTCATGCAGCGCCACTGGAATGCGAGGTTCCAGGCCTGGGCGGCATGCTGTTGCAGACGGCCCTGCGACCCGCGCACGATCTCCTCGAGCGTGGCTTCGGCCATGCCAGCCGCGGGTGCCAGCGCGTTCACCGCATCGACGTGCGCGCGGTGGTGGCGACCGTGGTGGTGGTCCAGCGTTTCGCCCGAGATATGCGGCTCGAGCGCGGTGCGGTCGAAGGGCAGGGCGGCGAGTTCGATGGGCATGGCCTTACAATACCGCGATCACAGTCCCCCGCATGCGGGCCCGCGCGGCCTGCAGCGCATTGCCGGAGCCACCATGGCGATCATTGAACGCATCCAGGCCGAAATCGACGGCCACCCCATCGTGCTCTTCATGAAGGGCACCCCGCAGTTTCCGATGTGCGGGTTTTCCAGCCGCACGGTGGGCGCCCTGCGCGCAGCCGGTGCGGACATGGCGGCGCTGCACACGGTCAATGTGCTGGAAGAGCCGGAGATCCGCGCCAACCTGCCTCGCTTCTCCAACTGGCCGACCTTCCCGCAGCTGTTCATCCACGGCGAGCTGATCGGCGGCTGCGACATCACGCTCGAACTGCACGAGTCCGGCGAGCTGGCACGCATGGTCGCGGAAACGCAGAAGGCGTGAGCGCACACGCGGCCGACGACGGGGCACCCGCCGCGCTGGCTGGCCGCGTGGTGCTGGTCACCGGCGCCGCCGGTGGGCTTGGCGCGGCCGCCGCCCACGCCTGCGCGCGCGCGGGCGCGAGCGTGGTGCTGCTGGGCCGCAAGGTGCCGAAGCTCAACCGCGTGTACGACGCCATCGCCAATGACCCGGCCGGGCTTCCGGAACCGGTCAATTACCCTTTCGACCTTGCCGGGGCGGGCTTTGAGGACCACGCGGAACTGGCCGCGCGCATCCAGGCCCAGCTCGGCCGCCTCGATGGCGTGCTGCACTGCGCCGCCGACTTCGCCGGACTGACCCCGCTCGAACACACCGACCCGGCGGCATTCGCGCGCGTCCTGCACGTCGACCTCACCGCGCGCTGGTGGCTCACCCAGGCCTGCCTGCCGATGCTGCGCCAGGCGTCCGACAGCGCCGTGGTGTTCGTGGTCGACGATGCCGCGCCCGACGCGGCCTATCGCGGCGCCTATGGCATCGCCCAGCAGGCCCAGCTTGCGTTGCTGGCCACGCTGCACGCCGAACTGGCGACTTCACCGGTGCGGGTCTCCGCCCTGCGCCCGGGCCCGATGCGCACTCCGCTGCGCGCGCGGGCCTACGTCGAGGACCAGGACCTGCGGGCGCGCGATCCGGCGCGTTACGCCGACGCCTGCGTGCACCTGCTCGCGCCCGCGGGCGTCGCGCATCGCGGCCAGGTCTGGGCGCCGACGCCATGACCATCGCCTCTGCGGCGCTGCTGCTGTTCCTGATCCTCGACCCCCTGGGCAACATCCCGGTGTTCCTGAGCATGCTGCGGACGCTCCCGCCGCACCGCCAGCGGGTGGTGCTGGCGCGCGAGCTTCTGATCGCGCTGGCGGTGCTGATGATGTTCCTGTGGGGCGGCAAGTACGCGTTGGAACTGATGCACCTGCGCCAGGAGTCGGTGTCGATCGCTGGCGGCATCGTGCTGTTCCTGATCGGCCTGCGGATGATCTTCCCGCCGCCGGAAGGACTGATGGGGGAGCTGCCGGGCGGCGAGCCGTTCATCGTGCCGATGGCGATCCCCCTGGTCGCCGGCCCCTCGGGCATGGCGGCGGTGATGCTGATGGGCACCCGGGAACCCGATCGCCTTGGCGAATGGAGCTTGGCGTTGTTCCTTGCATGGGCGGCAACGGCAGCGATCCTGTTTTCCGCCACCTATCTCTACAAATTGCTGGGGATCCGTGCCCTGATCGCGGTCGAGCGACTGATGGGCATGCTGCTGGTGGCGATCTCGGTGCAGATGCTGCTGGACGGTGTGGGCAGCTACCTGGCCAGCCTGCCGGGCGGCTGAGCCTCACGTTCGCTCAATCACTTGCGGGCCAAGGCTAAGTCATTGCTTGAGCTGGAAACTTGTGCTCCGGCCGCGCGGGGCGAAAGCGTCATATGACTGTCATCACGGCCAGCTAACGTGTTAATCTGTTGTTAACCCGTGGGCCGCCGCAGCGGCCCTCGGCGTGTGGGGACCCTCTACATCCTTCGCCTGCCGTGCCCGGTCTACGGGCCGAAATTTCCTTGCCTACCAAGAGTCCAGCCATGACCCGTCGCAATGCCTTCCGTGTGTCGAAACTGTCGCTCGGCCTGATCGCCGTGCTTGCCGCCGCACCTGTCTTCGCACAGAGCACGTCCGCCGGTGTCGGCGGCCTGGTCACCAGCAGCGACGGCCAGCCGGTGGTCGGTGCCGAAGTGGTCATCACGCATATCGAATCGGGCACCGTGAGCCGTGCCACCACGGATGCCAGCGGCCGCTACAACGCGCGCGGCCTGCGCGTCGGTGGTCCGTACGAGGTCACGATCACCAAGGCGGGCGCCGGCACCAAGACGGAAGACAACGTCTACCTGGCGCTGAACCAGATCGGCACGGTGAACGCAGCGCTCACCGGCGACGTCACCACGCTCGGCACCGTGACCGCGATCGGCGTCGGCTCGGAAGTGTTCAGCGCCTCGAAAATGGGCTCGGGCACCTCGGTCAGCCAGCAGCAGATCAAGGCCCTTCCGTCGGCGAGCGGCAACATCCAGGACTACATCCGCCTGGATCCGCGCATCGCGTTCACCGACCGCGCCTCGGGCAGCATCACCGCGGGCGGCATGAACCCGCGCTTCAACAAGATCACCATCGACGGCGTGTCGGCCAGCGACACCTTCGGCCTGGAAGGCAACAACATGCCGACCCAGCGCCAGCCGGTGTCGATGGAAGCCATCGAAGCCCTCGACATCAACCTGTCGAGCTACGACGTGAGCCTGTCCGGCGCCGCCGGCGCGAACATCAACGCCGTCACCAAGTCGGGCACCAACGATTTCCGCGGCTCGGTGTACGGCTACTACCGCGACGGCGACTGGTTCGGCGAGCACCCGCTCACCGGTGCCGAGTTCTCCGAGTTCTCCGAAGAATCCACCTTCGGCGCGACGTTCGGCGGCCCGCTGGTCAAGGACACGCTGTTCTTCTTCGTGAACTACGAGAAGTCCCAGCGCGGCAAGCCGAGCCCGGATCTCGCCAACAACCCGGTCATGCGTACCGACGGCGACTTCGACGCCGACGACCTGGCCGAAGTGCAGCGCATCGCGCGCGATGTCTGGGGCTTCGAGCCGGGCGGCACCACCGGCAACGGTGACACCGAGCTCGAGGAATATGCGATCAAGCTCGACTGGAACATCAACGAAAACCACCGTGCCAATGTCCGCTACAGCAAGCTGGAGCAGAGCAAGGTGCGGCCCGAGGGGTCGAGTTCCACCGCGCTGGCCCTGAGCTCGAACTGGTTCACCCACAACAAGACCGTCGAGAGCGTCGTCGGCCAGGTGTTCAGCGACTGGAGCGACACCTTCTCGACCGAGTTCAAGGTCTCCCACCGCGACTATTCGGCGATCCGCGTGACGCCGACCACCGCGCCCGCCATCCAGGTCTATTTCGAGGACGGCAACCCGAGCAACTTCCCGACCGCGGGCGACTTCATCCGCCTGGGCACCGAGCGCAGCTCGATGGGCAACGCGTTGCTCACCAACACCTGGGATTACTCCGGCGCGGCCACCTGGACGGTGGGCGACCACGACATCCGGTTCGGCGGCGAGTACAGCGACAACGAGATCTACAACTACTTCCTGCAGGATTCGTGGGGCAACTACAGCTTCTACCTGCCGTCGCGCAACGCCGCCGGCGTGCGTGACTACGGCGCGCTTATCCGTGGCGAGTATTTCGATTACGACCTCCAGTACCAGACCGCCCCGGGCTCGGTGCCGGCGCAGTACAGCAACCGCAACATCGGTCTGTTCCTGCAGGACACCTGGTACGTGAACCACAACCTCACGCTGACCCTTGGCGTGCGTGCGGACAAGCCGTCGGCCAGCCCGCAGCCGGCCTTCAATCAGGTGTTCGCCGGCCCGCAGACGATCGATCCCGTCACCGGTCGCTGGACCGGCGGCTTCGGGCTCGACAACTCGCGCACCTACAACGGCGACTTCATCGTCCAGCCGCGCTTCGGCTTCAACTACACCTTCGACAGCGACCGCCCGACACAGATGCGCGGTGGCGTGGGCCTGTTCCAGGGTGACGCGCCGCAGGTGTGGGTGAGCAACGCCTACCAGAGCACCGGCCTGAACTACATCGCCTATTCGAACTACCGCAATTGCGCCTACACGGGCCCGGCGCCCTCGGGCCCGAACGCCACGTGCCTGACGTCGCCGTTCAACCCCGATGGCCTGAATCCGACCATCCCGCCGTCGGCCAGCGCCAACCGCAACATCAATGTCATCGATCCCGACTTCGAGCTGCCGTCGGTGTGGAAGGCGAACCTGGCGATCGACCACGAACTGCCGTGGGGCGGCCTTGTGGCGTCGGCGGAACTGCTGGTCAGCAGCGTCAAGAACGGCCTGTTCTACCGCAGCCTGAACGTGGGTCCGGGCTTCACCGGCCCGGACGGCCGTACGCTGTACTGGAACCCGAACAGCGTGCGCCCGTTCGGCAACACCGCCAACCCGACTGCGGCCAACCCGGCCAACCCGGCGCGCTACAACAACAACAGCTTCTTCGGTGATGCCTTCCTCCTCGAGAACACCGACGAGGGCCGTGGCCAGCAGTTCACCGTGTCGCTGGCCAAGCCGTTCGGCGAGGAAAGCGACTGGTCGTGGAGCCTGGGCTATACCTACACGAATGCCGAGGAAGTGGGCGCGCTGACCAGCTCGACCGCCAGTTCCGGCTTTGGCGGCCAGTACGGCTTCAACATCAATGAGCCCTCGGCGACCACCGCGCGCTACGAGATCAAGGACCGCTTCAGCGGCTCGCTCAACTGGAGCCATGCGTTCTTCGGCGACTACAAGACGCAGGTCGGCATGTTCTACGAGGGCCGCAGCGGTCGCCCGTACAGCTACATCTTCGCGGGCGACGCCAACGGCGACAACCGCACGTTCAACGACCTGTTCTACGTGCCGTCGGGCCCGGGCGACGTCAAGTTCGGCGCGCTTTCCACGACCGGCGTCTTCACCGCGAATCCCGCCATGGAGGCTGCGTTCTGGTCGTGGCTCGGTGCGCAGGACGGCCTGCAGGCTTACAGCGGCACCTATGCGCCGGAGAACGGTTTCCGCGCTGGCTGGGTGAATACGTTCGACGTGCGCTTCAGCCAGGAACTGCCGGGCTTCTTCAAGGGCCACAAGTCGCAGCTGTGGGTCGACGTGCAGAACATCGGCAACCTGATCAATGACGACTGGGGGCACATCGTCGACTACGGCTTCAACGGCAACGTCGCCGCCGCCACCCTGGTCGGCATCCACGAAGGCAAGTACGTCTACGGCTACCGCAGCGGCACGGAGTTCGGCCAGGCTTCGGCGCTTGCCGTCCCGACCGATGCGGACTCGCAGACGAACGGCATCTCGCAGTGGTCGGTCACCGTGGGTCTGAGGTACGACTTCTGATCCAGCGACACCACGCGTGACATTCGGAACGGCCGGGCTTGCCCCGGCCGTTTCCGTTTGCGCCATCGCCTGCGCTAGAGTCTTCGCCCTGAACGACGACGACAACAATAAGAAAGAGAGGTCCCATGAATGACACCTTGAAGCCCGAGAGCATCCTTCCCACCGTCGATGCGCGCATCTACCCGCGTGGCGGCCTCGACGTGCTCTCGCGCGAGGAAGTCGCACGCCTGAAGGACGCCTCCGCCGGCGGCCTGCACGACCTGCTGCGGCGCTGCGCGCTTGCCGTGCTGACCAGCGGCAGCGCGTCGGACGACCCGCGCGCCGCCCAGGAGATGTACCCCGACTTCGACATCCAGGTGGCGCAGCAGGACCGCGGCGTGCGCATTGAACTGAGCAACGCCCCGGCAATGGCCTTCGTGGACGGCGAGATCATCCGCGGCGTGGCCGAATTGCTGTTCGCCACCGTGCGCGACCTGGCCTACATGTCGATCGAGCTCGGCCCCGAGTACGCCAAGGACCTGGAATCGTCGGCCGGAATCACCGATGCCGTGTTCGGCCTGCTGCGCAACGCGCGCCTGCTGTATCCCACCGATCCCAACCTGGTCGTGTGCTGGGGCGGGCATTCGATCGGCCGCGACGAGTACGAGTACACCAAGCTGGTGGGCTACGAGCTCGGCCTGCGCGGCCTCGATATCTGCACCGGTTGCGGCCCCGGCGCCATGAAGGGCCCGATGAAGGGCGCCAATATCGCGCATGCCAAGCAGCGCCAGCGCCGCCCGCGCTACATCGGCATCACCGAGCCGGGCATCATCGCCGCCGAATCGCCGAACCCGATCGTCAACAACCTGGTGATCATGCCGGACATCGAGAAGCGCCTCGAAGCGTTCGTGCGCATCGGCCACGGCATCATCGTGTTCCCGGGTGGCGTGGGCACCGCCGAAGAGATCCTCTACCTGCTCGGCCTCCTGCTGCGCGAGGAGAACATGGAGCTGCCGTTCCCGCTGATCCTCACCGGCCCGGTCGCCGCCGCGCCGTACTTCGAGCAGATCGACCGCTTCATCCGCCTCACCCTCGGCGACGCCGCCACCGAGCGCTACGAGATCATCATCGGCGACCCGCAGACCGTCGCGCGGCGCATGGTCGAAGGCGTCAAGCGCGTGCGCAGCTCGCGCATCGCGCACAAGGATTCGTTCTACTTCAACTGGGGCCTGGAAGTGCCGCTGCCGTTCCAGCAGCCGTTCGTGCCGACGCATGAGGCCATGGCCGGGTTGGACCTGCACCACGGCCGCAAGCCGCACGAGCTGGCCGCTGACCTGCGCCGGGCGTTCTCCGGGATCGTGGCGGGGAACGTGAAGGAAGACGGGATGAGGCGGATCGAAGCGTTCGGCCCGTTCCAGATCCACGGCGACAAGGACATGATGGAGTCGCTGGATGCGCTGCTGCGGGCGTTCGTGGAGCAGCGGCGGATGAAGATCAGCGGGGAGTACCGGCCTTGTTATGAGGTGGTGACCTGAGGTCAGGCGGTCCCTGCCACCTTGGGGATCCTCAAGGTGGCGGTGAACCCGTCGGGTGTGCGCATGGTTTCAAGCGTGCCACCGCCCCCCGCCATGGCTTCGATCCGTGCCCTGACGGCCGCCACTCCGATTCCGTGCCCCTTGCCCGAGCCGCCGACGCCTTCGGGCACGGAATTCTGCACCGCCACTTTGAGCAATGGTCCTTCGGACGCGACGTCGATCGTCATTGATCCACCGCGGCTGTCCGGCTCTATTCCGTGCCGGATGGCATTTTCCACCAGAGGCTGCACGGAAAGGGAGGGGAGCCTGGTGGCGAGCAGATCGGCGGGCGAAGCGGTCACATTCCAGCGCAACTCGAGGCGCTCGCCGAAGCGCAATGATTCGATTTCCAGATAGCGCCTTGCCAAGGTCAGCTCTTCATCAAGCGTGACTTCAGCCGGTCCGGCCAGCGCTGCCCGGAACAGGTCGGACAGGTCGAGCAGCAGTCGTTCGGCCTCCTCGGGCCGGCTATGCACCAGCGCGATGCCGGTGTTGAGCGTATTGAAGAGGAAATGCGGCCTGAGCCTGGCCTGCAGCGCCTCGAGTTCTGCCTGCTTGGCGCGCACCGCCATCTGGCGGATGTGCCAATGGGCCCGAAAGGCTGCCAGCCCCAGCAAGCCGACGGTCAACGCCATGACGGTCAGCTGCACGGTCAGGCCGAGCCAGCCCGCGCCAGGCTCGTGCCAGATGTCGCGAAGAAAGAACCAGGCCAGGCCGCTGACGAGCCATGTGCTGACCAGCAATGCCACCAGCGCGGCCTGCGCGCCAAGCATCGGACTGGCCCGCGACAGTCTCCGGCGCCCAAGGAAGAGCATGCCCATCGCCATGAGCGCGATCCATTGCGTGGAAAACGAAGCCATCCCGAAGTAGGTCAGACGATCCCCGGTGACACCAGGCGCCAACGCCAGAACAAGAGCCAGTGCTTCGCCGGCGAGGACGATCCTGATGATCGTGCTGGCCTCCCACAGCGTGTCCAATGGTCGGAGCGGGGTTGGTGTCGGGGCTATGCGGGACGGGTCCATGGGCCGAGTTTAGCCACCCATGCACCCGATTGGGCCGCTCGTCCCTGTAGCGCTGGAGCCGGGCGCGGGTCCGGAATAGCGTATGCCGTCCACCACGGGGAGTGGTATGTCGATTTCAAGAACAGGTGTTGCCGCGCCGAGGCCGGAGTCCGGAACGCTGGTGTCAGCGCAGGGTTTTACCCTCGTGGAGCTGATGGTCACGATGGCGGTAGTAGGCATTCTCGCAGCGGTTGCGGCCCCTTCGATGACGGCGCTTATCAACGGTAACCGCTTGGCGGGAGCGTCAGGCGAGCTCACGGCGTCACTGCAGCTGGCGCGCTCTGAAGCGCTCCGCAGAAGTTCGCCGGTGACCATCTGTGGCACGACCGACGGCGTGGCGTGCAGCGCAGACTGGACGCGCTGGATCGTGGTGGGCACCAACAACATTAACAACGCCGTCGATGTCGTCCGCGACAGCACCGTTTCGGGTGCGGTACAGGTCCAAGGGCCGGCAGGGGGCATCGTATTCCAGTCATCCGGACTGATCGACGCGCAGGGTCAATTGAACGTGTGCGTGCCGACGGATTCTCCGGATGAGAACCAGCGGGTCATCACCGTGTTGATCAGCGGCAATATCGTCACCGGCAGGGTGAACGGAGGAGGACTATGTCCATGAGTTGCAATTCCGTCACGGGAGCCGGGCGTCCGTTGCGGCGGATGGCGGCGTCCCGCATGCAGCGCATGCGTGGCGTCGGCTTGATCGAGGTGCTGGTGTCGGTCGTCATCATCGCCATAGGCCTGCTGGGTATCGCTGCCATGCAGTCGATGGCGTTGCGCGGCTCGCAAAGCTCTCTTGAAAGCAGCCAGGCAGTCATGCAGACCAACGCCATCATGGAAGCCATGCGTGCCAATCGCGCCAACGCCGCCGCCTACAACATGGCCATGGAATGCGCGATTCCGGCAGTAGGGGCCACGCTGGCCGCCAACGATCAGCGGAGCTGGATCACCGCCCTCAAGAATGGGATCGGGCAGGGGCCCGCAGATGCCACGACGTGCGGCCAGATCAGCGGCTGCCCGGGCGCATGTGTAGTTACGGTGCAGTGGAATGACCAGCGCGCAGGCGGCGGCGCGGCGCGCCAGGTTGTGACGGAGACACGGATATGAGCGCAGCGGCGGGAGCGATGCCGGCGCGCCGCGCCATGCGTGGACGGATGTCGGGCTTGAGTCTGATTGAATTGATGATCGCAATGGTGCTGGGCCTAGTCGTGATGGGTGCGGCATTCGCCGTGTTCATGTCCAACCAGAACACCTTCGGTACAAACGAAGGACTCAACCGCATCCAGGAGAACGCGCGGGTTGCGTTCGAACTCATGTCGCGTGACATACGTGCGGCCGGCGGCTCGGCCTGTTCTAACATGTCGGTGGTGGAGAGTGTAGGCGCGCGATCGATTGCATTCCGCGACATGCCGGTAACCGGAACGGCCAACAGCCTGAGCGTGATATCCGGCGACGACACTGCGTATCGCGTGATCGACTCCACATCCAGTTCGGTCACGTTCGATCCCGCCCAACTAGACGACGCTACGCAAGCCTTCCGTGAAGACGATCTGCTGCTGCTGTGCAACGCACGCAAGACCTTCCTGGTGGAGGCCGAATCGGTCACGACCGACACGTTGACCCATGCCACCTTGCCCGGTGGCTACGACCCCACCGACGACGAGTTCGCACCGCCAGCGGCCGTGGTGCTGGCCCGTTTCCGCGATGTGCGGTGGTTCGTCGGCGCCAACACGCGCGGCGGTAGCTCACTGTGGGTCAGCCGCCTTGGCGGACCCGCCGAAGAGGTTGCCGAAGGGATCACCGCGCTTGCTTTCGAGTACCTGGAAGCGGGAGCCGTCGCATATACCACGACGCCAAATTGGGGCAACGTCATTGCAGTACGCATCACAATGACCTTGCGGGGCGCTGACGTCGACGGCCAAGCATTGACGCGCACCGCCTCCAACGTGGTCAGCATGAGGAGCCGGACGCTATGAGGCATATGTTTCGTCACATGGGCCGTCGCGCATGGCGCCGCCAGGCAGGTGTCTCCTTGGTCATCGTGCTTGTGCTCCTAGTCGCCACTTCGGTCCTTGGCATTGCGGTCCTGCGCAGCTCGGCCATGCAGGAGCGCATGAGCGCCAACCTGCGCGACCGCAGTCTGGCGTTCCAGGCCGCCGAGTCAGCGTTGCGCTACGCGCAGGATGTGGTGCTATCGGGAGGCGCTTGGGATACTCAGATCCCGACACCCGACGATTGCACCGCCGTGGGCATCTGTCCGACGTCTTCGGGGGCGGCATGGAGGCCTGTGCCTGCCGGAAGCTATGACGCGGCGCGATTGGCCGCGCCGCCGGAATACTGGATCGAATATCTGGGCACGGGTCCCGGACGCAAGGGCAGCTGCGACCTGATCCCGCCCACGCTCGACTGTCAGAGTCCGATGTACCGCGTTACCGCGCGTAGTCGCGCAGAAGGCCGAGCAGACGTTGTGGTCCAGGCCAACATCATCAGCCGTATTCCGGAACCGGGAACCTAAGGCATGAACAGCAATCATCGGAACTCGCTTCACAGTAGCGGCTCGAGTCCGTCACAGCGTCAATGGTGGATCGCGCCTGCGACTTGTCTGGTGATGCTGCTCGCGCTTCCCGCGAATGCCACTATCGACATTCCAAACGACCCGCTGACGACAGGCGCGCGCGTGCCGCCGAACATCATGTTCATTCTCGACAACTCGGGCTCGATGGCATTGGTGTCAATGCCGACGCTGCCCGAGGATTTCGATGTACAGCCTTCTGATTACAGCGGTACGCCAACGGGCGCCAGCCGCAGTGGTTTGCGGGACAATCCGCACGACCGCTCCTACCTCAACAACGGTATCTACTACAATCCCGCAGTTACCTACAACGCCTGGATGAGCGCCGACGGCGTGACTCGAATGACGGGCGGCACTACGGCGGATGAAGTCTTTTCGAACTGGAACCTGGCGTCGGGTTCTATTCGCGACCTGCGGGGAAATATCGAGTCGGTCTTCTATGTGCCTAAGGCGGGAGTCGCTGCGTCCACGTCTCCCAGCCCGGCCGACTATGATCGATACAGCATCAGCTCGTCCGGAAGTGTGGTGAAGAGCATCGTCGGTACACCTTCCGCCACTCCTGCCTTGCCCGCAGGGCCGTTTTCCTCCAGGGGCAATGGTGTTGCAGCGACAGTTAATATTTCGGTTGCGAATGGAACGACGAATCTTCGTGTTTTCACAACAGGCGGTAGCACCCGGGTGCAACTGGACCTGTACCGGCCCAATGGCATCCTGCAATGCACTTCTAAAGACGGTAACGGTGGAGAGTCGTGCTCGGTGTCAAGCCCGGTGTCAGGCGCTTGGCAAGCGACAGTGAGGCGAGACGGCGGCACCGATTTCAGCGGGGTATCTATCGATGCAGTGGTTGACGTCGACACCCCTTCCTTGCCGAACCCTGCGCGTACACAGGCTCAGGAACTCACCAATATCGCGACTTGGTATTCTTATTATCGGACGCGACTGAAGACTGCCAAAGCAGGTGCATCCGAAGCGTTTGCGAGCTTGGGTAACGAGCTTCGCGTTGGCTATACCCCCATCAACGGCCGCTCATCGCATCTGAGCGCGACGGGCACGAATCCAATCATTCCGGTGAACGACAACAACGGCCTGTTCGAAGCCACGAACAAGAGCAACTGGTTCACCAGCGTGCGAAGCGAGACGGTGCAAGCCGGTTCGACACCTCTTCGCACATCGCTCAAGGCAGTGGGTGATTACTACACACGAGCCGACAGCAATGGTCCGTGGGGTCCTGGTGCGCTGGCCAGCCAGTTGTCGTGCCGGCAGAGTTTCTCGATCCTGACCACGGACGGCTACTGGAACGACAGCAATCCCAGCGGTATTGGCGATTCCGATGGTGATGGCAACAGCCCGACGCTGGCCGACGTGGCGCACCACTACTACAAGACCGACCTGCGGAGCAATCTGACCAACAACGTCCCATCTTCCACTGCAAATCCGGCTTCGTGGCAGCACATGGTTACCTTCGGAATTTCTATTGGTCTTCGCGGGAACATGGCAGTCACGAATCCGCCACCAGCGCCGAATTCGTCCTTGTGGACGAATCCGATGGACCGCGAAGATGCCGACCGCATCGACGATCTCTGGCACGCGGCTGTCAATAGCAAGGGAAAGTTTGTGGCGGCCGCTGATCCTGCGGCCTTCACTCAAGGGCTCCAATCAGCTTTGGCGGAGATCGTGGAGCGCACGGGCTCTTTCTCCAACGTCGCAGCCAACTCCACGTCGCTGGATGCAGGTACACGCGTGTACCAGGCGAATTACGTGTCGAGCGTCTGGACGGGCGAGTTGAGGTCACAGCCGGTGAGCGCCGCAAGTGGTGTGCAAGCGGTCGATTGCAGTGGCCCGGCAGATGGAGCGCAGCCCGGCAATGGCTGGTGTGCATCCAAGGGCATTCCGACGGTCGGGCGCAAGGTGTTCACCTCCAATGGACACCACTACCGCAGTCCCGTGATTGCCACCACGCCCAACCAGAATCCGCTGCCGTTTCCCTCGCAAGCGACTACCGAGCAGCTGGCAAGCCTGCATCGGCCGTTGCCTGGGACGGCCTGGGTCGATGGTGCTGACAATGCCGCGTACATCGCCGGCAACCGTGCACTCGAATTGAATCGGGGTGGCCGACTCCGCAATCGCAACAATCTGCTCGGTGACATCATCGGGTCGTCGCCGGCGTACGCGCAGGACACCAACACCATCTACATCGGTGCGAACGACGGCATGCTGCACGCCATCAACGCGGCCAATGGAAACGAATTGTTCGCCTACATCCCGGGCATCATCAACTGGAACCAGTTGGGTAACCTGAGCCGTCCCGAGTACGGGCATCGCTACTTCGTCGATGGTCCGATCGTGGTCACGACGCACCAGCAGACGCCTGACGAGAACATTCTCGTGGGCGCATTGGGCAAGGGCGGCAAGGGCCTGTTTGCCTTGGACGTGACCAACCCGAGCACGTTCGGCGCTGGTAGCAACGTGAAGTGGGAGCTCGCGGACACTCCCCTTGGCAACATGGGGCTCGTCCAGGGCCGGCCGATCATTGCCAAGGTCCGTGGCGGCGGCGCCGAGCCCCAGAATGCGGTTGTCCTCGGCAACGGGGTGAACAGCACCAGCAACCGGGCCGCGCTGATCGTGCTGGATCTTGCGACGGGTGCCGTGATCCGCGAGATCGCGGTTGGTCCGAGCGGCGGGTCGAACGGGCTTTCCGCGGTTTCAGGTGTCCTTGGTCCTGACGGGCGCACCCTTTCCCATGCCTATGGCGGTGACATGCTTGGGAACGTCTGGAAGTTCGACCTGACGAACGCTTCGCCCGCTGCCTGGACGGGGACCAGAATGTTCACGGCCACAGCCGGGGGCGTCGCACAGCCGATCAGCGGTGGTCTTACGACCGCGATCCATCCTTCGACTAACAAGCGCTGGGTGTTCTTTGGCACTGGCCGTTACATGACGCAGAGCGACGTTGGCAACACGGCGGTGCAGAGCATGTACGGCTTCATCGACGACGGCACACCGATCGTGAGGACTGGCGCGGGAGCCAACCTGACGCAGCGTCAAGTGCAGGTGACCAGCGGAACCGCTGGCGGTTATCCGGTCAGAGGGTTTGAAGCGAGCACCCCGTTGCCCTTGAGCTCGAAGGGATGGTTCATCGACTTGCCCGCAAGCGGCGAGCGAATCGTGCAGGACGCCCAGGTGGTCTCGACGTTCCTGATCACGGCCAGCGTCATCCCGAGCGGCAATGCTTGTGATACGGGCGGCAGCGGGTATATCAATGCGCTGGATGCGTTCACCGGAACCAGTGCCAGCGGCTCCTACTTCGATCTGGACGGTGATGGGCTCACCTCCGATGAGGTGGTAGGCGGGCGGCCCGTCGGGTCGGTGAACGTGGGTGGCGGCATGCCTACTTTGCCGAACCTGCTGCGTGGTCGATTTGTAGTGGGCGGATCGGGCGGATCAGAGGTTCGCGGAACAATGACGTTGACGCCCCGCTGGGATCGCGCATCCTGGCGCGAAGTCAGGGGGGATTGATTCGTGAATGCTGATATCAGGCGGTCTTCTGTTCGTCGGCGCGCTTCGGGCTTCAGCCTGATCGAGCTCATGGTGGTTGTCGCAATCATCGGCATCATCGCCTCGATCGCGTTGCCCAGTTACAACGAGCATGTCCGCCGCACGAGGCG
The DNA here is from genome assembly GCF_016461615.1 of Luteimonas sp. MC1828. Classification (NCBI taxonomy): domain Bacteria; kingdom Pseudomonadati; phylum Pseudomonadota; class Gammaproteobacteria; order Lysobacterales; family Lysobacteraceae; genus Luteimonas; species Luteimonas sp. MC1828. The sequence continues at coordinate 1,391,985 of NZ_JAEMNY010000001.1, read as the reverse complement.
TGCGGCGGGCGGGGCGTGCGCACTGGCCGTCGCCCAGCAGATGGAGCGTTGGTATACCGCGCGGCTTACATACACCGGAGCGGCCGCGAATACGGCAATCTGCCAGGACAGCGCACTGGACTTCTACAACGTCGGCGTGAACATCGTGGACGGCAGGAACTATACGGTGACCGCCGCTCCTACTGGCAACCATTCAGGTGATGCATGCGGCACCCTGAGCGTGAACCAGGCCGGTGCCCGAGCAGCCAGTGGTACAGGGACGACCTGCTGGTAAGGCTGGCCACGGTAGGCGTTTCGTAACCGGAAAGGCCCGCAACATGTTGCGGGCCTTTCCTTGTTACGTCACCGCTAGTTGCGGTTGGTGGAAATCAATCCGGCGAATTTCCCTCAAGGGCATGCCCCGCCTTGGCCCCGCTCGGTGCGCGGCCTCCCGGCGTTGTTGACAATGACGGCGCCCACGCGCATCCCCTGCAGCGTGCAGACATTGATCGTGAGATTGGCTCCTGCACTGCGACCATCCGGCAGGTAACGGAGGTGGGAGCGGCCGGTTGAGCTGTACACACGCAGGTGCGGAGTTCCGGGGGAAAGTTCGACCTGCAACACGTCTGCCGGTAGGGAAGGCCGGCGCAGGTTGTCGCGATCGACAAACATCATCCAGCCGCCCGACCAGTCGCCACCTAGGAGGCACTGCAGACCGTCGACGGAGGGGCAGAGCACGGTGGGATGCCGGTGCTTGACCGCGGCAAGCCGGGCATGGCTCATCTGGCTGACCAGCGATGCCATGGTGGCGGCTGCACGCTGCTGTTCGAGGAATGCAACGAAGGGGCGAAATGCCAGTACGACCAATATGGACATGACCGAGACGGTGACGGCGGACTCGATCAGGGTGAAACCCGCAGTCTTGCGTTCCATCGCGCCTCCGCTCCCGGCGGCCGCGCGGGTAATCCAGCGTCGTCGAATTGCTAGCCGAAGCGAATCGGGCAGTCCGGGAAACTGGTGTCAGTGGCAGGGCCCCACCAACGTGGGGAGGCAGGCCGCCCGCGCTGCTTAGGGCTGCCCAATTGGCTCGTCAGTGTCCACGCCGATCTCCCCGCCGCCGCCACCAGAGGCTCCCCTGACCAACGAGTGCAGTCGCAAGAATGCAACTGTTGGTCACGATGAACACCATATTGTCGACCATCACGCTGTAGACGATGAATCCGATAGACGCCGCGCTCTGGCCGATGAACAACCAGCGCGATACCCCGCGTGCATCCGGGTCGCGCATCTGCGCGGCGATCTGGCGAATCAGAGTGGCCAGCAGGATCGCCGATGCCGCCCAGCCCACGATGTCGGGTGACATCATTCGGCTCCCTCTGCAGGGCCGAATGCCGACAGACCGGTCGCCGCATCGCTCACGTACGCGGCCCTCGCTCACCGCGATCCTGCGACCTGTGATCACTGAACAACGCACTGGCCACGATTCCCAGCCCCAGCGCCGACGCGAGCAGGAACATTCCCATCGCGATCGCGGGATAACCGAACAACCGCGGCCCCACCACATCGCCACGCATGAGCGTGGCACTCGCCATGATCAACGCGGCGACGATCACACCGGTGGCGACGCGGTTGGCGATCTTCTGCAGGTTCTCGGTCAGCCGCGACTCCTGCAATCCCGTCAACCGCACCTGCATCTTGTTCTCGGCCAGCAGTGACAGCAGGGTCGACACGCGCCTTGGGGCGTCCTGCAGCAGTGCCTGCATCTCCATGGCCTCGCTGGCCAGGCTCGCCGGCGAGAACGACTTGCGCAGGCGCTCGCGCAGCATCTGCTGCAGGTGGCCTTCGACCACCTGGCGCATGTCCAGCTGGGGGTCCAGCGCGCGGCACACGCCTTCCAGATGCAGCAGGGTCTTACCGAGATGTTGCAGTTCCGGCGGCGTGCGCAGGCCGCAGTCGGCACCGATGCGTGCCAGCTCCAGCATTAGCCAGCCTTCGGTCATGGTCTTGGAGCCGTGCGCTGCATAGCGCGCCACCAGCTGGCCGATCTCGCGGACGTAGCGGTCCTCGTCGAAATCCTCGAGGCGCACGCCCAGCGCGATGGATTCCTCGGCCACTTCCTCGCCACTGCCGTCGACCGCGGAGAACAGCAGCTTCAGCAGGCGGGCACGCTGCTTTGGCGGCACGTGGGCGACCATGCCGAGGTCGAAGATCGCGAGGCGCTGGTCGTCGGTGACCAGCATGTTGCCGGGGTGCGGGTCGGCGTGGATCTCGCCGTGCACGAAGGTCTGGTCGAGGTAGCCGCGCACCAGGGCATCGGCCAAGGGCTGGTAGTCGTGCTCGGTGCGGCGCAGTCCACCGAGCGCGGTAACCTTGGTGCCGCGCACCAGATCCATGGTCAGCACGCGGCCGGTGGTCAGGTTCCAGATCGGCTGGGGCACCAGCAACAACGGGTAGGCCTCGAAGTGCTTGCCGAAGCGTTCCAGGTTGTCGGCTTCGATCCGGTAGTCGAGCTCGGCCAGCAGCGTCTTGCGGAATTCGCGGACCCAGTCGGCGAAATGCAGGCGGCGGCCGATGCGCGTCACGAAGTCGGCTCGCGCGGCGATGCCGGCGAGGATGTCCAGGTCGCGGCGGATTTCGGCCTCCACGTCGGGCCGCTGCACCTTGACCGCCACCTCGCGGCCGTCGTTCATCACCGCGCGGTGCACCTGGGCGATCGACGCGTTGCCCAGCGGCTGCTCGTCGAACTCCGTGAACAGCTTGCCTAGGCGTACGCCGAGCTCCGCTTCCACCACGCCGCGCACGGCGTCGAACGGGATCGGGCTCACTTCGTCCTGCATGCGCTCCAGGGCGGGCAGATAGGCGGGCAGCACCATGTCGGGACGCGTGGACAGTGCCTGGCCGAGTTTGATGAAGGTGGGACCAAGCGCTTCGAGGTCGCGGACAAATGTTTCCGGACCGGTGTCGGCGTCGGCATCCACGGCCGGGTCGGGGGCGGTCGGCGATGGATCGGCATCGGCGCTGGCGAATATGCCGGCGCGACGGTACTTCATCAGAAAGCCGAGGATGCGCGCGCTGCGCGCGAGGCTGCCGCTCGAGGGGTCGTTCATGGGCGCTACGCTAGCGTCCGCTGCGTCAAGGCGACGATCACGCGCGTGCGTTGGTCTCGACGATTCGAAGGGCGCCATGGCCGCGCCCCGGGTGTGCCTGAATAGACACTGCCCCGGCGACATCGCCGGCTCTTTTCACATCGGGCGCATCTCCGCAGTCCTAGCGTTTCGCGGGCAAGTCCCGTCGAAGTCCACCATTCAACGCTGAGGATCGAGAAAATGGCTGTCAAGACACTCGAAGACCTGTTCGTGCATGCGCTCTCCGACATGTACAACGCCGAGAAGCAGTTGACCAAGGCTTTGCCCAAGATGGCGAAGGCCGCCGCGAATCCGAAGCTCGCGGATGCGTTCACGACGCATCTCGGCGAGACGGAAGGGCAGATCGAACGCATCGACCGCGTCGTCGAGCTGCTGGAAATCAAGCTCAAGCGCATCAAGTGCGCCGCCATGGAAGGCCTGGTCGAGGAAGGCAAGGAGGCGATCGACGAGGTGGAAGAGGGCCCGGTGCGCGATGCCGCGCTCATCAACGCCGCGCAGAAGGTCGAGCACTACGAGATCGCGAGTTACGGCACGCTGTGTGCGCTCGGCAAGCAGCTGGGCTACACGGACGCGGTGAAGCTGCTGCACGAAACCCTGGCCGAGGAAAAAGCCACGGACGAGAAACTCAGCATGCTTGCCGAGGGCGAGACCAACCGCGACGCTGGCCGGGTGCCGGCGAAGAAGGCCGCCAATTAGTCGCCGCCTGCGTCGGCATGCTCGCCCACCATGCAGGCAGGACTGCCCCCGTGCAGCCCTGCCTGCCGCGGAACGCTCGGAGCCCGCAGGAGCAGCACTGCGACGCGATCAGCGTGCTCGACTGCGCGCGTGCCCAAGGCGCAGCGCGCCTCACCCGGTCGCCGCGATCTCGACCCACGTCGGTGCATGGTCGCTTGCCTTGTCCTGCAGCCGCACCCAGCGATCCACGCCGGCACCTTTCAGGCGCTTGGCGAGCACCGGGTTAAGCAGCAGGTGGTCGATGCGCAGCCCGCGGTCGCGCTCGGCGTGCTGGCGGAAATAATCCCAGAACGTGTAGATCCTCTGCTCGCCATGCACGTGCCGCAGGCTGTCCGTCCAGCCCTGTTCGAGCAGGGCGAAGTACGCCTCGCGCGTTTCGGGCTGGATCAGCGCGTCCTTGCGCCAGGCCTTGGCGTCGTAGACGTCGTCGTCGGTCGGGATCACGTTGAAGTCGCCGATGATCGCGACCGGATGCGGAAGACCGACCAGGGTCCGCGCGTGCCGGGCGAGCCGTGCCATCCATTCCAGCTTGTAGTCGAACTTCGGGCCGGGCTGAGGATTGCCGTTGGGCAGGTAGATGCCCGCCACCACGATGCCGTGGACCGCCGCTTCGATGTAGCGGCTCTGCGCGTCGGCGGGGTCGCCCGGCAGGCCGCGGCGGCTCTCCACCGGCACCGTGTCCCGTCCGAGCAGGGCCACGCCGTTCCAGGAGCGCTGACCCTGCCAGATCGAGCCGTATCCGGCCTTCTCCAGCGCATCCACGGGAAAGGTCTCGTCCAGCGCCTTCAATTCCTGCAGCGCCACCACGTCGGGCTTTTCCTGCTCGAGCCACGCGAGCAGCTGAGGCAGGCGGGTGGCGATGCCGTTGACATTGAACGTGGCCAGCTTCAGGGTCTTGCCGCGCGGCATGTTGCCTCCCTCGGTTCGGCGTCCGGTCGCACCGCCGCGCGCACACGGTCATGGTGGTGTGGACACCTTGGGAGCAGGGGCATCGCAGGGAAGTGAAGCATCCGCCGCAGCGGGCGGACAGGGGCTGGAGTGGACTCAGCCAGAACACTGCGGACGATGGTCCGCGCATGCAACAGAAAGAATGGCGCCCGAAGTTGGACTCGAACCAACGACCCCCTGATTAACAGTCAAGTGCTCTAACCGGCTGAGCTATTCGGGCGGGGACCGGTATTTTAGAGCGTAACTGGCCGCGGTCAAGGAGAACGGCTCACGGGCACGCGGTTTCGCGCGTCGGGCGCTCCGCGCGCACCCGCCCGAGCCGGTTCACGACCACCTTGCCGCGCAATTGGCCGCGTACGCAGGCGTTCACGCTCAGGTTGCTGTGCGCGCTCATGCCGCTGGCCTGGTAGCGCAGGAACGGGCGGGTGGAGGCAAGCCGCAGGCGGTCCGCCCCGCCTGCAGGCGCATCCGTGGCGCGCAGCAGGTCTCCGTCGGCATCGGGCCGGCGGTTGCCGTCCGGGTCGCGGAACACCAGCCATCCCGTGCTCCAGTCGTGGTCGCCGCGGCAGCCGGCATTTGCCGCGCCCGGGCACACCACCACCTGTTCGCGGCGCAGGATCGCGCTGTTGCGCGCCATCGCCATGTCGGCCGACAGCAGGTGCAGGCTCGCCGAAACGCGATGCCGCTCCAGCGTGCCGTTGAACGAGGGCAGGCCGAGGGTGAGAGTGACGGCGGCGACGGCCACCACCACCATCGCCTCGATCAGGGTGAAGCCAACCGCGTCGTGCCTTGCCATGCCCAGCCTCCTTGCCGGTATCACGGGCGAACCACGCTAGGCGATGGCTTCCGCCGGGTCAGTCGCCCGGGGACCCGGCGCAGGGTAGGCGGGGAGGGCCGGTGCCGGTCGGCGAGCGACCGGCGCATTTGTCAGCCAACCGCCAGCCTTCGCAGGGCGTTTGACGCCCGCGCCTACAATGGCGCGATGAAATCCGCCACCCATACGCCGTTCCAGCTCGTCTCGCCCTACCAGCCCGCCGGCGACCAGCCGCAGGCCATCAAGCGGCTCATCGACGGCTTCGAGGCCGGCCTGGCCCGGCAGACGCTGCTCGGCGTGACCGGCTCCGGCAAGACCTACACCATCGCCAACGTGGTCGAGGCGGTGCAGAAGCCGACCATCGTCATGGCGCCCAACAAGACGCTGGCGGCGCAGCTCTACGGCGAGTTCAAGTCGTTCTTCCCGCACAACGCGGTCGAGTACTTCGTCAGCTATTACGACTACTACCAGCCCGAGGCGTACATCCCGTCGTCCGACACGTTCATCGACAAGGACAGCGCGATGAACGAGCACATCGAACAGATGAGGCTGTCGGCGACCAAGGCGCTGCTCTCGCGGCCGGATGCTCTGATCGTGGCGACGGTGTCGGCGATCTATGGCCTCGGCGACCCGGAGGATTACCTGAAGCTGCGCCTGATCCTGGCGCGCGGCGAGCGCATCGAGCAGCGCCAGCTGATCCGCCAGCTCACCGAGCTGCAATACACCCGCAACGACACCGAACTGCGCCGCGGCACCTACCGCGTGCGCGGCGAGGTGATCGACGTGCACCCGGCCGAGTCGGAGCTTGAAGCCCTGCGCATCGAACTGTTCGACGGCGAGGTCGAGAACCTCAGCCTGTTCGACCCGCTCACCGGCGAAGTGCAGCGCAAGGTGCCGCGCTTCACCGTGTATCCCAAGACGCATTACGCCAGCACCCGTGAAAGCGTGCTCACCGCGGTCGAGACCATCAAGATCGAACTGCGCGAGCGCCTGGAAGAGCTGTACGCGCAGAACAAGCTGGTCGAGGCGCAGCGCCTGCAACAGCGCACCCAGTTCGACCTGGAGATGATGGCCGAGGTCGGTTACTGCAACGGCATCGAGAACTACTCGCGGCACATGACCCGGCGCGAGCCAGGTGCGCCGCCGCCCACGCTGTTCGACTACCTGCCGCCGGACGCGCTGCTGGTGGTGGACGAGTCGCACGTCACCGTGCCGCAGATCGGCGGCATGTACCGCGGCGACCGCGCGCGCAAGGAAACGCTGGTGGAGTTCGGCTTCCGCCTGCCGTCGGCGCTCGACAACCGGCCGCTGCGCTTCGAGGAGTGGGAGGCACGCGCGCCGCGGATGATCTTCGTGTCGGCGACGCCCGGCAAGTACGAGTACGAGCATTGCGAAGGCGAGATGGTGGAGCTGGTGGTGCGCCCCACGGGGCTCATCGATCCGGAAGTCGAGATCCGCCCGGTGGCCACGCAGGTCGACGACGTGCTCGGCGAGATCCATGCGCGCGTCGCCATGGGCGACCGGGTGCTGATCACCACGCTCACCAAGCGCATGGCCGAGAACCTCACCGAGTACCTCGGTGAACACGACGTCCGCGTGCGCTACCTGCATTCCGACATCGACACCGTGGAGCGCGTGGAGATCATCCGCGACCTGCGCCTGGGCAAGTTCGACGTGCTGGTGGGCATCAACCTTCTGCGCGAGGGCCTGGACATGCCCGAGGTGTCGCTGGTGGCGATCCTCGATGCCGACAAGGAGGGCTTCCTGCGCTCGACCGGTTCGCTGATCCAGACCATCGGCCGCGCCGCGCGCAACCTGCGCGGCAAGGCGATCCTGTATGCCGACCGCGTCACCGACTCGATGAAGCGCGCGATCGACGAGACCGACCGCCGCCGCGCCAAGCAGGTCGAATACAACCTCGAACACGGCATCACCCCGCGTTCGGTGGCGCGCCCGGTGATGGACATCATGGAAGGCGCCCGCAGCGACCAGGCCGAATCCAAGGCCGGCCGGGGTGGTCGCGGCAAGGTGCGCGCGGTGGCCGAGCGGCCCGAGGACTACGCCAGCCTGGGCCCGGCCAAGGCCGCCGCCCGGCTCAAGGCGCTGGAGCAGCAGATGTACCAGCATGCCCGCGACCTCGAGTTCGAGGCCGCTGCCGGGGTGCGCGACGAGATCCATCGCCTCAAGGAGGCGATGCTCGCATTCCGCTAGGCTTGCCGCCGCCGCAGGCAGCCGCTAGAATTCGCCTCCCTTCGGGCGGTTAGCTCAGTGGTAGAGCATTACCTTGACATGGTAGGGGTCGGGGGTTCGAAACCCTCACCGCCCACCACTCAAGTCCCTGATTTCACGGACTTCAGTGGCGAAGGAACGAAACCCGGCCCGCGTGCCGGGTTTTTCGTGTCCGCGGCAGGCCGGCGCAGCTCAGGACGCCGGGCCGCGCGGCGCGGTCGGTAGTACTTCGGGCCTGCGCACCTCATCGGCGCCGACCTCGCGCACGAAGCACGCGCGCCAGGTGGCCAGGTCGGGTAGCCCGATGCCGGCGGGGTCCCCCGCGACATACAGCGTGACGTGCGGAATGCCGCAGTCCAGCGGCAGGCGGGTTGCCTGCGCCAGCCGGTCGCGGAACGCGGCGAAAGCCGGCATCTGCAGATGCTCGATGACCGCCCAAGCCTGCAGCGGGCCGTCCCACTCGTCCTTGGTCCTGTGCACCAGCGCGAAGCGGCGGGTGGCGATGTATTGCCAGTCGAGCGCGGCGAAGGCGTCAGCGACTGCGGCGGCATCGAGTCGCTCGAGCACGGCGGTGGCGGTGGCGCGGTTGAGCAGGGTGACGTGCAGCTCGTGCTTCTGCTCCAGCACCAGGCCATCGAGCCTCAGCCGCTGCGGCATGTCCGCGGGGAGGAGCTCGCGCTTTTCGAGCGGCAGCAGCAGCGCGCCTTCAGCATTGAAGCCAGGCCAGTGCATCGTCACCGAACCTCCAGGCTGGGCCAGCATCCCGAGCTTACGCTAAGCTCGGACGCGCCCGGGACGGGCACGTGGCAGGGCGGCAAGAGCCGCGCTGCGGCCGGGATGCGGATCACCAGGGAAGGTGGACATGGACAGGACCAGGGGCGCGTTGGCGCTTTCGTGCGTGGGCTTCGCGCTTGTCGCGGGGCTGTGGCTGTCGGGGTGGCTGGTGCTGAGGCTGCTCGGTCTCGGTGATCTCACCGCAGGCCTCGACACCTGGCCGGCCTACCTGCGCGCCATCGACATCCCCGCACTCGCGCCATTCGCAGGCCGCATACGCCTGGCCGGCGCATTGGGGCTGGGTCTCCCGCTGCTTGCCTCCACGGTGCCGGTCTTCCTGTTGTTGCGGCCGTCGCGGCGCGCGATGCACGGCAAGGCGCGCTTCGCCAACGTTGTCGACCTGCTGCGGCACGGCCTGTTCACGTCGTCCGGCGAAGGCATCGTCGTTGGACGTTACCGCGGGCGCCTGCTGCGCCTGACCGGCCAGCAGTCGGTGGTGCTGGCCGCGCCGACGCGCTCGGGCAAGGGTGTCGGGGTGGTGGTGCCCAACCTGCTGGACTACCGCGGTTCGGTGGTGGTGCTGGACATCAAGCAGGAGAACTTCCAGCTCACCAGCGGCTGGCGCGCGGCGCAGGGGCAGCAGGTGTTCCTGTTCAATCCGTTTGCCGAGGACCGGCGCACGCATCGCTGGAACCCGCTGGCCTACGTGTCCACCGAGCCGCTGCAACGTGTCTCCGACCTGCAGGGCATCGCCGCCATGCTGTACCCGGATGCCGGCGCCGAGCAGAAGTTCTGGACGAGCCAGGCACGCAACGCGTTCATGGCCTTTGCGCTGTTCCTGTTCGACAACTACGAAGCGCAGGCGCGCGAGGGCTTTCCGCCGGAATACCACGTGTTTCCCACCATCGGCAGGCTGTTCCGCCTGTCGTCGGCGGAGGGAAAACCGGCGCGCGCGCACGTGCAGGACCTGGCGGACCGGCCGTTCCTCGGCGAGCACGCGCGCCGCGCCTTCGGCAACCTGCTGTCGCAGGCCGAGGAGACGTTCGCGTCGATCCTCGGCAGCTTCCGAGAGCCGCTCAATGCGTGGATCGATCCGGCGCTGGACGCGGCCACCAGCGGCAACGACTTCATCCTCGACGACGTGCGCCGCCGGCCGATGACCATCTATGTCGGCATCCAGCCCAACCGGCTGGCGGAGGGCAGGGCGATCCTCAACCTGTTCTTCAGCCAGCTGATCAACCTCAATACCCGCGTGCTGCCGAAGGACGACACCAGCCTGCGCCAGCAGTGCCTGCTGCTGATGGACGAGTTCACCGCCATCGGCCGCATCGACATCATCGCCAGCGCCATGGCGTACATGGCCGGCTACAACCTGCGCCTGCTGCCGGTGATCCAGAGCATGGCCCAGCTCGATGCCACCTACGGCAAGGACGTCGCGCGCGCCATCCTCACAAACCACGCCATGCAGGTGGTGTTCGCGCCGCGCGAGCAGCACGACGCCAACGACTACTCGGAGATGCTGGGCTACACCACGGTGCGCCGCCGCAACCTCACCCGTGGGCGGAGCCGTGCGGAGGTGTCGCGCAGCGAGTCGGAGGAGCGCCGCGCGCTGATGCTGCCGCAGGAGCTCAAGGCGATGGGCGCACAGCGCGAGATCCTGCTCTACGAGGGGCTGCCGCACCCGGTGCGCTGCCGCAAGATCCGCTACTTCGCCGAGCGCCGCTACCGCGCGCGGCTGCTGCCGGCGGCCGACGTGCCGCGGCTCCCGGACAGCTGACGACGCGGTGAACGCCGGGCGGGAGACGACCCGCGGTGCGCGGCCGGGAGCGTATCGTACGCGGTGGAGTCCCACGCCCGATGAGGTGATCCGATGAAATCCACACTGATGGCCGGTGCGCTCATGGCCATGGCGTTCGCATCCGCACCGATGCTGGTCCACGCCCAGGACGAGCCCGAAGAGGCCAGCCAGTCCCGCGCCAAGCCGAAGAAGAGCGACGACCGTTTCTGCATCCAGGAAACCGGTTCGCGCATCGTCGCGGCGCGCAATGCGCGCTCGAAGTCCGACGAGAAGGAGTGCGTGGCGGCCGGTGGTCGCGTCTACACCCGCGAGGACATCGACCGCACCGGCTCGGTGGACATCAAGGACGCCTTGCGCAAGCTCGATCCGTCGATCCGCTGACGGTCCGCTGCCTGACAACGACGCCCGGCCACGTGCCGGGCGTTTCCATTTGCGGCCATAATCCGGCGGATTCCAAGCAGCACGGACACGCCATGTCGAACCGCAACGACCCCTCCCGCAACATCCGCGCGCCACGTGGCAGCGAACTCGCCTGCCGCTCCTGGCTCACCGAGGCGCCGTACCGGATGCTGCAGAACAACCTCGACCCCGAGGTGGCCGAGAATCCGACGGAGCTGGTCGTCTACGGCGGCATCGGCCGCGCGGCGCGCGACTGGGACTGCTACGACGCCATCCTCGAGTCGCTGCGCACGCTCGGTGACGACGAGACGCTGCTGGTGCAGTCCGGAAAGCCGGTCGGCATCTTCCGCACGCATGCCGACGCGCCGCGCGTTCTCATTGCCAACTCCAACCTGGTGCCCCACTGGGCCACCTGGGAGCACTTCAACGCGCTCGATCGCAAGGGCCTGATGATGTACGGCCAGATGACCGCCGGCTCGTGGATCTACATCGGCTCGCAGGGCATCGTGCAGGGCACCTACGAGACCTTCGTGGAGATGGGGCGCCAGCACTACGGCGGCGACCTCACCGGCAGGTGGATCCTCACCGCGGGGCTCGGCGGCATGGGCGGCGCGCAGCCGCTGGCGGCGTCGCTCGCCGGTGCGAGCAGCCTCAACATCGAGTGCCAGCAGTCGCGCATCGACATGCGCCTGCGCACGCGCTACGTCGACGAGCAGGCCACCGACCTCGACGACGCGCTGGCGCGCATCGCGCACTACACGAATGCCGGCGTGGCGAAATCCATCGCGCTGCTCGGCAACGCGGCCGAAGTGCTGCCGGAACTCGTGCGCCGCGGCGTGCGCCCGGACGCGGTCACCGACCAGACCAGCGCGCACGACCCCGTGCATGGCTACCTGCCGATCGGCTGGACGGTGGAGCAGTGGCTGGCGGCGCAGGCGGCTGATCCGCAACGCGTGCGCGACGAAGCCAAGAAGTCGATGCGCGTGCACGTCGAGGCGATGCTGGCGTTCGAGGCGCAGGGCATCCCGACCTTCGATTACGGCAACAATATCCGCCAGATGGCGTTCGACGAGGGCTGCGCCAACGCGTTCGACTTCCCCGGATTCGTGCCGGCCTACGTGCGTCCGCTGTTCTGCCGCGGCGTGGGCCCGTTCCGCTGGGTCGCGCTGAGCGGCGATCCCGAGGACATCTACAAGACGGACGCCAAGGTCAAGGAATTGATCCCCGACGACGCACACCTGCACAACTGGCTGGACATGGCGCGCGAGCGCATCGCCTTCCAGGGCCTGCCGGCACGCATCTGCTGGGTCGGCCTGGGCCTGCGCGACAAGCTGGGCCTGGCGTTCAACGAGATGGTGCGCAACGGCGAGCTGAAGGCGCCGGTGGTGATCGGCCGCGACCACCTCGACAGCGGCAGCGTCGCCTCGCCCAACCGCGAGACCGAGGCCATGATCGACGGCTCCGATGCCGTCAGCGACTGGCCGCTGCTCAACGCCATGCTCAACGTCGCCGGCGGCGCCACCTGGGTGTCGCTGCACCACGGCGGCGGCGTGGGCATGGGCTACTCGCAGCACAGCGGCGTGGTGATCGTCTGCGACGGCAGCGAGGCAGCGGATCACCGCATCGCGCGCGTGCTGTGGAACGATCCGGCCACCGGCGTGATGCGCCACGCCGATGCCGGCTACGAGATCGCCAGGGCCTGCGCCAGGGAACAGGGCCTGAAGCTGCCGATGCTGTAGCAGTTTCCGCTGCGACCGCTGCGACCGCTGCCGGCGCTTCACGGCCGCGTACCCGTCGCGATGCAATGATCCGCGTCCCGCCTCCCGGGGCGCCACGGAGTCACGCATGCTCCCAGCTTGGCGCGTTCTCGGCCAATGGCTGCGGCTGCGCCGTCGGCTCGGTCGTTGGGGGCGCACGGCCACCGGCAAGCCGTGGCTTGCGGAGCCGCCGCTGCGTTCGCAGCTGTTCAGCGCGGAACAGATGGAGGCGCACGGCCGGGCGCTGGCGCAGGCGCACCGCGTGCACGAGCATGGTGGTTCCGACCTGCTGCTCGGCCGGCTGAGGGAAAACGAAAGCGTCCTCGACGGCGCCAGCACGCTGCTCACCGGCATGGTGCAGGACGACGTGCGCGTGACCCCGGCGGGTGAGTGGCTGCTCGACAACTACTACCTGGTCGAAGAGCAGATCCGCACCGCGCGACGGCACCTTCCGAAGGGCTACAGCCGCGAACTGCCCTCGCTGAGCGCGGGACCTTCGGCGGGCCTGCCACGCGTCTACGCGCTGGCGATGGAGGCCATCGCGCATGGCGACGGTCGTATCGATGGCGAATCGATGACCCGCTTCATCGCCGCCTACCAGTCGCTCACGCCGCTCAAGCTCGGCGAGCTGTGGGCGATCCCCATCATGCTGCGGCTGGCGTTGATCGAGAACCTGCGGCGCGTCGCCACGCAGGTGATGCGCAATGGCGAGGACCACCGCCTGGCCGGCGATTGGGCGCGCCTGCTCAACGACGCCGCCGACAAGGATCCGAAGAACGTGGTGCTTGTGGTCGCCGACATGGCGCGCTCGGAGCCGCCGCTGTCGGGGTCGTTCGTGGCCGGGCTTACGCGCGGCCTGCATGGACGCAGCGCGGCGCTGGCCATGCCGATGGGCTGGATCGAACAGTGGGTGGCGGACGGCGGGCACAGCATCGAGGCGCTGGTGCACGCCGAGAGCCAGCAGCAGGCCGCCGACCAGGTGTCGATCAGCAACAGCATCGGCAGCCTCCGCTTCCTCGCCAACATGGACTGGCGCGAGTTCGTCGAGGCGATGAGCGTGGTCGACGGCAGGCTGCGCGAGGATCCCGCCGGCATCTACACGCTGATGGATTTCGGCACGCGCGATATCTACCGGCACGTGGTGGAAAAGATCGCGCGGCTGAGCGGCGCCCCCGAACCGGTGGTCGCCGGCCTGGTCCTCGAGCTCGCGCGGGCGCACGCCACCGGGTCCGACATCGAGGCGCACGTCGGCTATTACCTGGTCGACGACGGCCTCGCCCGTACCCGGGCAGCGGTCGCCGCGTCGGTCGGCGCGCGCAAGCCGGTGCGGATGCGCTCGCGGCGCATACCGCTTGCCGTGTACCTGCTGCCGATCGCCGTGCTTGCGGCCGTGTCCACCTGGTGCCTGCTGGCGCAGGCGCAGGAGCAGGTCGCGCTGCTGCCGTCCGCGCTCGTCTGGCTGCTCGGGATATTGGGTGTGATCGCCTTCAGCGAGCTGGGCATCGCGTTGGTCAACTGGACGTCGACCAGGCTGGTCGCGCCCAACCCGCTGCCCCGGCTGGACTATTCCAAGGGCATTGCGCCCGATGCGCGCAGCCTGGTGGTCGTGCCGGGCATGATCGGCAGCGAGGACGCGGTGGATGCGCTGGTCGAGGGGCTGGAAGTGCGCTTCCTTGCCAATCGCGATCCCCACCTGCACTTCGCGCTGTTGACCGATTTCCTGGATGCCGATTCGGCCGTCCTGCCCGGCGACGATGCCCTGCTGGCGCATGCCATGCGCCAGGTGGAAGGACTCAACGCGCGCTACGCGCCCGGGCGTGACGACCTGTTCTTCCTCTTCCATCGCCCACGCGTGTGGAATGCGCGCGAGCGCACGTGGATGGGGCTCGAGCGCAAGCGCGGCAAGCTGGCGGCGTTGAACGCCTTGCTGCGCGGCGGCACGCAGGATGCGTTCCTGGCGGTGGTGGGCGATACCGCCGTGCTGCAGGGCGTGCGTTACGTGATCACCCTGGACACCGACACGCGGCTGCCACGCGATGCCGCGCGGGGCCTGGTCGGAACCCTGGCGCACCCCTTGAACGCGGCGCGCTTCGATGGGCAGCGCCATCGTGTCGCCCGCGGCTACGGCATCCTGCAGCCGAGCGTCGGCAACAGCATGGGTGGCGGACGCAGTACGCGTTACGCGCGCATGTACGGCAGCGAGGAAGGCATCGATCCGTATTCGCGCACCGTGTCCGATGTCTACCAGGACCTGTTCGGCGAAGGCTCGTTCATCGGCAAGGGCATCTACGACGTGGACGCGTTCGAGTACGCGCTGCAGGGGCGCTTCCCGGAGAACCGCATCCTCAGCCACGACCTGCTCGAAGGCTGCTACGCGCGCGCCGGACTGGTCAGCGACGTGCGCCTGTTCGAGGAATACCCGTCGCGCTACGCGGCCGACGTCAAGCGTCGCCACCGCTGGATCCGCGGCGACTGGCAACTGCTGCCCTGGGTACTGCCCTGGGTGCCGCGGGCGGGCGGTGGGCTGGAGCGCAACCCGCTGTCCTGGCTGTCGCGCGGCAAGCTGGTCGACAACCTGCGCCGCAGCCTGGTGCCGGTGGCCGCGACCGCGCTGCTGGTGCTGGGCTGGGCGCTGCTGCCACAGCCGCTGGCGTGGACGCTGGCGCTGCTCGGCCTGTGGCTGCTGCCGGTGCTGGTGCCGGCGCTCTGGGACCTGCTGGCCCGGCCGGCCGACATGACGCCGGAGGCGCACCTGGTGCAGTCGGCAAAATCCACCATCCGCCAGCTGCAGCGCGCGGCCACGACCCTGGCCTGCCTGCCCTACGAGGCAGGCTTCAGCCTCGACGCGATAATGCGCAGCCTGTGGCGGATCACGGTCAGCCGGCGTCACCTGCTGCAATGGAATCCATCCAGCGAAGTGGAGCGGCAGCTGGGCAGCGGCATCGGCGCGGAGCTGCGCGGCATGTGGTTTGCGCCGGCCTTTTCCGCCGCCGTCGCGTCCGTGCTGTGGCGGGTCAATCCTGGCGCGTTGTGGACAGCGGCGCCGCTCCTGCTGCTGTGGGCATCGTCGCCGCTGCTGATGGCGTGGCTTGGTCGTCCGCCCAGCCAGCGGCGCACCGATCTTTCCCGCGCGCAGCTGGCGTTCCTGGGCCGGTTGGCGCGCCGCACCTGGGCGTTCTTCGAAGTCCATGTCCGCGCCGAAGACCACTGGCTGCCGCCGGACAACATCCAGGAGCACCCGGCGCTCGTCGTGGCACGCCGCACGTCGCCGACCAACATCGGTCTGTCGCTGCTGGCCAACCTGGCGGCATACGATTTCGGCTACCTGCAGGTGGGCGGCCTGCTCGAGCGCACCCGCAATGTGCTGGACACGCTCGACGTGCTGCCGCGCCATCGCGGCCACTTCTACAACTGGTACGACACCGCCACGCTCGAGCCGCTGCCGCCGCGCTACATCTCGACGGTCGACAGCGGCAATCTCGCCGGACACCTGTTGACGCTGCGCCAGGGGCTGCTGGCGCTGGGCGACGCCCCGGTGCTCGCGCCTTCGACCTTCGAGGGGCTTGCCGACACCCTCGGCGCGGCGGACGACGCCCACCGCGCAACCGGCATCCAGGACAGCGCGGTGGAAACGGCGTTGCTCGCGTTCCGCGCGCACCTGAACGCGGTTCGCGCGCAGCCGCCGGCATCGCCGGCGGACGCCGCGCGCTCGCTGGCCGGACTGTGCGTGCAGGCGCAGGCGCTCGCGTCTGCGTGGCCCGAGCCGCCCGGACTGCAGCATCCCGACCCCTGGCACTGGCCGACCGCACTGCTCGACGCCTGCCGCTCCGCGCAGGATGAGCTGCTGCACTTCGCGCCGTGGCTGGATGGACCCGAGGTCGTCGAGGACAGCGCGACAGGTGATGCAGCCGCCAGCGGCATTCCGGGCCTGCGCGAGCTGCAGCATCATGTTTCGGGCTCGCCCGCCCACGACAGGCTGGTGCAGGAACGCGCAAGCGAGCGCCTGGAGCTGCTGGAACGCCTGGCGCACATCGCCGGGCAGTTCTCGCTGATGGAATACGGGTTCCTCTACGACGAAGACCGCCACCTGCTGACGATCGGCTACAACGCAGACGAGCGCCGCATCGATCCCGGCCACTACGACCTGCTCGCATCCGAAGCGCGCCTCGGCAGCTTCGTGGCGATCGCCCAGGGGCAGCTGCCGCAGGAGACGTGGTTCGCACTGGGTCGCCTGCTGACCGAGGTCGACGGCGATGTGACGCTGCTGTCCTGGAGCGGCTCGATGTTCGAGTACCTGATGCCGCAGCTGGTCATGCCCAGCTACCCGGACACGCTCCTCGACCAGGCCGCGCGGCGCGCGGTGCACGCGCAGATCCTGCACGGCCGCGAACATGGCGTGCCGTGGGGCATCTCCGAGTCCGGCTACAACACGGTCGATGCGCGGATGAACTACCAGTACCGCGCGTTCGGTGTGCCCGGCCTCGCCCTCAAGCGCGGGCTGGGCCAGGACCTGGTGGTTGCGCCCTATGCCAGCGCGATGGCGCTGATGGTGGCGCCGGAAGCGGCGTGCCAGAACCTGCAGCGGCTGTCCGAGGCCGGGTTTGCCGGCCGCTTCGGGCTGTACGAAGCGATCGACTACACGCCGTCGCGCGTTCCCCGCGGACAGGACCACGCGGTGGTCCGCTCGTTCATGGCGCACCACCAGGGGATGAGCCTGCTGTCGCTGGCCTATCTGCTGCGCGACCAGCCGATGCAGAAGCGGTTCGTCGCCGACGCCGAGTTCCAGGCCACCCTGTTGCTGCTGCAGGAGCGCGTCCCGCGCACCGGCGTGTTCCACCCGCACGAAGCCGAGCAGGGCCCGCGCCTGGCGCCGGCCGCCGCCGAAACGCGGCTGCGCGTATTCCACGATCCCGATGCCGGCCGCTCGCCGGTGCAGCTGCTGTCCAACGGCCGCTACCACGGCTTGCTGACCAGCTCCGGCGGCGGCTACAGCCGCCTGCGCGACATGGCCATCACGCGCTGGCGCGAGGACGGCACCCGTGACCACTGGGGCAGCTTCTGCTACCTGCGCGACGTCGAAAGCGGCGAGTTCTGGTCGGCCACCCACCAGCCCACCTGCGTGCCGGTGGAGCACTACGAGGCGATCTTCTCCGACGCCAAGGCCGAGTTCCGCGGCCGCAAGCAGCGCTACGAAACCCATCTCGAGATCGCGATCTCGGCCGAGGACGACATCGAGCTGCGCAGGCTGCACATCAGCAACCGCTCGCGCCGGGAGCGCACCATCGAGGTGACCACCTATGCCGAGGTGGTGCTGGCGTCATCGCTCTCCGACGAACTGCATCCCGCCTTCAGCAACCTGTTCGTGCAGACCGAGATCGTGCGCGACAAGCAGGCGCTGCTGTGCACGCGCCGCCCGCGCTCGCACGACGAGGTGCCGCCCTGGATGTTCCACCTGGTCGCGGTGCACGACGCCAGCATCGGCGCGATTTCATACGAGACCGACCGCGCGCGTTTCCTCGGCCGCGGCAACACGCCGCGTAGTCCGCAGGCGATGACCGCGCGCGGTGCGGGGTCGGGGGCGTTGTCCGATACCGCCGGTTCGGTGCTCGACCCGATCATCGCGATCCGCACCCGCATCGTGCTCGCACCCGAGCAGACCGCGATCATCGACATGGTCACCGGCGTGGGCGGCGACCGCGCGGCCTGCGCGGCGCTGATCGACAAGTACCGCGACCGGCGCCTGGCCGACCGTGTGTTCGACCTGGCGTGGACGCACAGCCAGGTGGTCAGGCGCCAGATCGACGCGTCGCAGGCCGATGCGCAGCTCTACGAACGGCTGGCGGGCCTGATGGTCTACGCGCACCCGTTCATGCGCGCGGACGCCGCGGTGCTGCTGCAGAACCGGCGCGGGCAATCCGGGCTCTGGGGGCATTCCATTTCCGGCGACCTGCCGATCGTGCTGTTGACGATCGCCGATGCCGCCAACATCGCGCTGGTGCGGCAGATGGTGCAGGCGCACGCGTACTGGCGCCTGAAGGGCCTCAATGTCGACCTGGTGATCTGGAACGAGGAGCAGGGCGGCTACCGGCAGCACCTGCAGGAACAGATCCTCGGCCTGGTCTCGGCGGGTCCCGAGGGTAACGTGCTCGACCGGCCGGGCGGCATCTTCGTGCGCCAGTCGCAGCAGATGTCGCACGAGGACCGCATCCTGATGCAGTCGGTGGCGCGCGTGATCGTCAGCGACCGCCACGGCACGCTGGCCGCGCAGGTGACCCGTCATGAACCGGCCGAGCGCAGCATGGCGCCGTTGCTGCCCGCTGGCGCATCGGCCCCGCACGGAACGCCCCCGGCGCCGCCGCAAGCCGATGCGGCGACAGCGGGATTGCCGCCCCCCGTGCCGCTGGCGCACGGCGAGGATCCGTGGCCGTTCGAGCCGGTGGCCGACACCTTCCTGTTCGACAACGGCACCGGCGCCTTCTCCGCGGACGGCCGCGAGTACGTGGTGCTGCTGCGCGAAGGCGAAGCGACGCCGGCGCCGTGGGCCAACGTGATGGCCAATCCGCAGTTGGGCACGGTAGTCAGCGAAAGTGCGCCGGGATACACCTGGTTCGAGAACGCGCACGAGTTCCGGCTGACGCCCTGGCACAACGACCCGGTGTCCGACACCGGCGGCGAGGCCTTCTACCTGCGCGACGAGGACACCGGCAGCGTGTGGTCGCCGATGCCGTTGCCATGGCGCGGCACGGGCGCCTACCGCACGCGCCACGGCCTCGGCTACAGCGTCTACGAGCACGTCGAGGACGGCATCGCCAGCGAGCTGTGGGTCTATGTGGCGCTCGACGACGCGGTGAAATACTCGGTCCTCAGGCTGCGCAACCTGTCCGGGCGTGCGCGGCGACTGTCCGCCACCGGCTACGTGGAATGGGTGCTGGGCGATATCCGGTCCAGGTCGCGGATGCACGTGGTCAGCGAACTCGACGGCGACAGCGGGGCGTTGACGGCGCGCAATCCCTACAACTCCGAATGGGGCGGCCTGGTCGCCTTTTTCGACGTCGATGGCGGGGTGCGGTCGTTCACCGCCGATCGAAGTGAATTCATCGGCCGCAACGGCAGCCTGCGCAGCCCGGCGGCGATGCGACGCGTGACGCTGTCCGGGAAGCTCGGTGTGGGGATGGATCCCTGCGCTGCGATCCAGGTCCCGGTCGCACTGGCGGCCGGCGAGGCCTTCGAAACGGTGTTCCGGCTCGGCGCCGGCGCGGACCACCGGGCGGCGATGCAGCTGGCCAAGCGCATCCAGGGCAGCGGGCCTGCGCACGATGCGCTCGATGCCGTGCGCGTGCACTGGCGGCACACCTTGGGGGCGATCAGCGTCGAGACGCCGGAACCCGAGGTGGACACGCTGGTCAACGGCTGGCTTCCATACCAGGCGCTGGCCTGTCGCTATACCGCGCGCAGCGGCTATTACCAGTCCGGCGGCGCGTTCGGCTTCCGCGACCAGCTGCAGGACACCATGGCCACCGTGCACGCGGCACCGGCGCTGACCCGCGAGCACCTGCTGCTGAGCGCCGCCCATCAGTTCCCGCAGGGCGACGTGATGCACTGGTGGCACCCGCCGCAGGGGCGCGGCGTGCGCACGCGATGCTCTGACGATTACCTCTGGCTGCCGCTGGCCGCCTGCCGCTACCTGCAGGTCACCGGCGACCACACCGTGCTCGACGAGCGCGTGCGCTTCGTCGAAGGCCGCTTGGTCAACGCCGACGAGGAATCGTATTACGACCTTCCGGCGATCTCGGGCCAGCAGCAGACCTTCTACGAACACTGCGTGCTCGCGCTCAGGCGCGGCATGGCCCTGCTGGGCGAGCGCGGCCTGCCGCTGATGGGCTCCGGCGACTGGAACGATGGCATGAACCGCGTCGGCGACGGCGGGCAGGGTGAGAGCGTGTGGCTCGGCTTCTTCCTGTTCGATGCGCTGGCGCAGTTCGCCGGCGTGGCGCGGGCGCGCGGTGACGCCGCCTTCGCCGACGATTGCGTGGCGGCATCGCAACGCCTGCGCGACAACCTGGAGCTGCACGCCTGGGATGGCGAGTGGTATCGCCGCGCGTGGTTCGACGACGGCACGCCGCTCGGCTCGGCACAGAGCGACGAGTGCAGGATCGATGCGGTGTCGCAGAGCTGGTCGGTGCTGTCGGGCGCGGCGCAGGCAGCGCGCACGCGCAAGGCGATGGACGCGCTGGACCGGCACCTGGTGCGGCGCGACGCCGGGCTGGTCCAACTGCTCGATCCTCCGTTCGACAAGACCGGCAAGGATCCGGGTTACATCCGCGGCTACGTGCCGGGCGTGCGCGAAAACGGCGGCCAGTACACGCACGCCGCGGTCTGGGCGGCGATGGCGTTCGCCGAACTTGGCGACGGCGCGCGCGCCTGGGAACTGGCACGCATGATCAATCCCATCCACCACGCGCTGGATGCCGAAGCAGCCGCGCTCTACAAGGTGGAGCCCTACGTGCTGGCCGCCGATGTCTACGGCGTCGCACCGCACACCGGCCGCGGTGGCTGGACCTGGTACACCGGGTCCGCGGGCTGGATGTACCGGCTGCTGGTGGAATCATTGCTCGGCCTGCGGCGCAGTGGAGACAGCATCCAGCTGGTCCCGTGCATCCCGGCCGACTGGCCCGGCTATCGCATCCAGTACCGCTACGGCGAGAGCAGGTATCTGATCGACGTGCGCCAGGTCGATGCGGAACCCGGGGCCGCAGCGCCCGGCCTGTGGCTGGATGGCGTGGCGCAGGACGGCCTGCGTTTCCCGCTGGTGGACGACCGGGCGACGCACCGCGTGGACGTGGTGTGGCTGCGTTCCGCCCCGCCATCCGCGGCGCCACCGGAGGTCCCGGCGGCGCAGTGAGTCATCCGGCCCGCGACGCTCAGGCGAGCGCGCCCAGCAGCACCCGGTTCATCCGCTGCACGAACGCCGCCGGGTCATCCAGCTGCGCGCCGGCGGTGATCTCGGCCTGCTCCAGCAGCAGGTTGGCGAGGTCGGCGGCCTTGCCGTCGTCGGCCTCAGCGTCCAGGCGGGCGAGCAGCGCGTGACCGGGATTCACCTCGAGCGTCGGCTTGCTCTCCGGAACGTCCTGTCCCGCCTCGCGCAAGAGGCGCGCGAAATGCGGAGCCACCTCGTGATCCGACAGCACCAGGCATGAGGGCGAATCGGTGAGGCGCGCGGACACCTTCACGTCGGCCACGCGCTCGCCCAGCAGCGCCTTGATGCGCGCAACCAGCGGTCCGGCGGCCTTGCCGGCTTCCTCCTGCTGCTTCCTGGCGTCGTCGTCCAGCGGCAGTTCGCCCTTGGCGACGCTCTGCAGCGTCTTTCCGGCGTATTCGCGCAGGTAGCCCAGCATCCATTCGTCGATGCGGTCGGACATCAGCAGCACTTCGACGTCGCGCGCCTTGAACGCCTCCAGCTGCGGGCTGCCCGCGGCGGCGGCGTGGCTGTCGGCGGTGACGTACCAGATGGTGTCCTGGCCCGCGGCCATGCGCCCGACGTAGTCGTCCAGCGCCACGCTGCGCGCCGCGCCTTCGCCGCGGGTGGAGGCGAAGCGCAGCAGTTTCGCGATGCGCTCGCGGTTTTCGTGGTCCTCGGCGATGCCTTCCTTGAGCGTGTTGCCGAAGGCCTTGATGAAGGTCTCGAACTTCGCCGCGTCGGTGCGCGCCAGGCCTTCGATCAGGTCGAGCACGCGCTTCACGCAGCTGGCGCGGATGCGCTCGAACTGGCGGTTGTGCTGCAGCAGCTCGCGGCTGACGTTGAGCGGCAGGTCGTCGGCATCCACCACGCCGCGCACGAAGCGCAGGTAGTTCGGCAGCAGTTCCTCGGCGGCATCCATCACGAACACGCGCTTGATGTAGAGCTTCAGCCCCTTGCGTTCGTCGCGGCCGCCCATCATCAGGTCGAACGGCGGCTGCGCGGGCAGGTAGAGCAGGGTGGTGAAGCTCTGGTTGCCCTCGACGCGGTTGTGGCTCCAGGCCAGCGCGTCGTTGAAGTCGTGGCCGAGCGACTTGTAGAAGCCCTGGTAGTCCTCATCGCTGATTTCCGCCTTGGGCTTGGTCCACAGCGCGGACGCGGAGTTGACGGTCTCCCACGTGGCTTCGGCTGTCTCGGCGTCGTCGCCGGTCTTGTCCGCCGGCATGCGGATCGGGAAGGCGACGTGGTCGGAGTAGCGCTGGATCAGCGAGCGGATGCGCCAGCTGTCGAGGAACTCGTCCTCGCCGTCCTTCAGGTGCAGCACCACGCGCGTGCCGCGCGCCGGCAGTTCCACGGTATCGAGCGTGTACTCGCCCTGGCCGGTGCTTTCCCACTTCACGCCTTCGCCCGCATCCGCGCCGGCGCGGCGGGTCAGCACGGTGACGCGGTCAGCGACCACGAACGCCGAGTAGAAGCCCACGCCGAACTGGCCGATCAGGCGCGCGTCGGCCTTCTGCTCGGCGGCCATCGCCGCCAGGAACCGGCGCGTGCCGGAGCTGGCGATGGTGCCGATATTGGCGACCACTTCGTCGCGGCCCATGCCGATGCCGTTGTCGGCGATGGTGATGGTGCGTGCCGCGCGGTCAACGCTCACCTCGATGCGCAGCTCGCCGTCGCCGGCGGCCAGGCCCGGGTCGGCGATCGTCTCGAAGCGGAGCTTGTCGCAGGCGTCCGACGCGTTGGAGACCAGCTCGCGCAGGAACACTTCCTTGTGCGAGTACAGCGAGTGGGTCACCAGGTGCAGGACCTGGGCGACTTCGGCTTCGAACGGGCGGGTTTCGGTGGTATCGGTCATGGCGGTCCGTGCTGCATGTGGAGACAGCCCCGGGAGATGGGCTTGGTCGCGCAAAACCCAAGCCCCGCGCCGCGCGCCGGCGCTGTGCTCAGTCGTCGCCGTCGTCGCCGTGCCCGCCTTCGTCGTCGGCGGCCTCCGGGTCGTCGAACAGCCGGGCGTAGTCGGCCACCGCGGCGCGCATGTCGGCCACCGGCGCGGCACTGGCCGGGTCGGCGCGCAGGGCCTGCGTGCCCGCCATCAGCCGCGCCAGGATGCCGTGCAGGGCAACGTCGGGCTCCGCGTCCAGCTTGCAGTTGGCGAACATGTATTCGATCGCGTCATCGATGTCGCCGGCCAGCACGAGCACGTTGGATTCGCCCAGGTGCCCCATTTCGTGATGCGCCAGGCCGGTCATCGCTTCGCGCACGCGGGCCATCCCTTCGATCAGCGGCGCGTCCGGGGTCCATTGCACGTGGCCGGCGGGGACGTCGGTGGCTGCGTCGGCCGCATGGGCATCGTGCGCGGCGGGGCGGCCCTGCGTGGCATGCGCCGCATGGCCATCGTGGCGGTCCTGCGCCGCGGCGGCGGCGGGAGTCAGGGCCAGGCCCAGGGCGAGGGCCAACGTGGCGGCGGCAAAAACGTGTCTCATGGCTGGCTCCGGTGGAGAAAGATCGCACACGGATGTTAGGCGCTATGGAGCGCGTGCCCCTGATCGGGGTCAAGCGCGCAGCAGTCAGCCTGCCGACCGCCATGTCCCTATTCATAAATCGCCGTCCATGCTACAATGTGCACCGCAAGTCGTTGTAAACATTGAATTTATGGAGGAAACAATCAAAAACTACCTGAAGCAAACGCTCCTGTCCCTGATCCCCGCCGGCCACCGTCGCAGCCGGTCCATGCGTGCCCGCACCGCGCAGGCCGCCAGCCGCATCACCCGCATCCAGACTGGCATGCCGCCGCCGCATTCCACGCCGGTCCACGGCACGCTGGCGCGCCGTCGCGACCCGCACCACGGCTACGGCCGCAGCCACTACCTGCCAGGACCGCTTCGCGATGCACGCGTCGCCCGGCAGATGTTCCGGATCACCTGACCCCGGCCTTTGTGACCTGGGCCATTGCCCGGGTTCGGCGCGGCGGCGTAGTGTGGCCGGTCGTCCCCACGAGCCGTCGAATGTCCCGCGAAGCCGCCGCCAAGGCCAGTCCGTTCCGGAGCCTGCTCCGCACCAAGTCCATCGAGCAGTCCATCGCCGACGCCGCCGAACCCGGCCGCCAGCTCAAGCGCTCGCTGACCGCCTGGGACCTGATGATCCTCGGCGCGGCGGTGGCGGTGGGCGCCGGCATCTTCTCGGTGGGCGCGCGCGCAGCGGGTGATTTCGCCGGCCCGGCGGTGATGCTGTCGTTCGTGCTGGCGGCGGTGACCTGCGGCCTGGCGATCATGTGTTACGCCGAGTTCGCCTCCACCATCCCGGTGGCGGGCAGCGCCTACACCTACACCTACGCCACGCTCGGCGAGTTCCTGGCGTGGATCATCGGTTGGGACCTCATCCTGGAGCTGCTCACCGCGGGTGCGGTGATCGCCAAGTACTGGGGCATCTACCTCGGCATGGTGTTCGAGCTGTTCGAGATACACATCCCCACCACCGTCAGCCTGTTCGGGCTGTCGATGGACTGGGGCCCGCTGGTGATCGTGGGCCTGTTCACCGCGCTGCTGATCCAGGGCACCAAGATGTCGGCGCGGGTCAACAACGTGTTCACCCTGATCAAGATCGGCATCGTGCTGTTCGTGATCGTGGTCGGCCTGAGCTACCTGAAGCTCGAGAATTTCACCCCGTTCGTGCCGCCGTCCGCGCCCACCGGCGGCGGGGCGGCGGATGTCTGGTCGCAGTCGCTGTTCTCGTGGGCCACGGGCGCGGTGCCGGCGAAGTACGGCATTCCCGGCGTGCTGTCAGGGGCGGCGCTGGTGTTCTTCGCCTTCATCGGCTTCGACGTGGTGGCCACCTCCGCCGAGGAGGTCAAGAACCCGCAGCGCACGCTGCCGCTGGGCATCTTCGGCGGCCTGGCGCTGGTCACCGTGCTGTACCTGCTGGTGGCGCTGGCCCTGACCGGGATGGTGCCGTACACGGTGCTGGCCGAGGCCGAAAACCCGTCGCTGGCGACGGCCTTCGTCGCGGTCGGCGCGGGCTGGGCGGCACAGGTGATCTCGGTCGGCATCCTGATCGGCCTGACCACCGTGATCATGGTGTTGCTGATGGGCCTGTCGCGCGTGCTGCTGGCCATGAGCCGCGACGGCCTGCTGCCGCGCTGGCTGAGCGTGACCTCCGAGACGCACCGGACCCCGGTGCGGCTGCAGCTGATCTGCGGCGCGGCGGTCGCCCTGCTGGCCGGCTTCACCCAGGTCGAGATCCTCGAGGAGATGATCAACATCGGCACGCTGTCGGCGTTCGTGCTGGTCAGCATCGCGGTGGTGGTGCTGCGGCGCACGCGCCCGGACCTGCCGCGCGCGTTCCGGGTGCCGTTCTCGCCGGTGCTGCCGATCGTCTCGGCGGTGCTGTGCTTCTACCTGATGCTCAACCTCACCACGCTCACCTGGGTGCGCTTCGTGGTGTGGCTGCTGGTCGGCACGGCGGTGTACTTCGCCTATGGCCGCCGGCACTCGCGCGTCGGGCTGCGCGCGCGCGGCGAGCTGCCGGTCGACGAGGCGCGCTGAGCGGCGGCATGCCGCCGCCCGGGGACCGGCACGGACCGATGCGACTCTCCGGCATCCATGTCTATCCGCTGAAGTCGGCGGCGGGGATCGAACTCGCGGACGCGGTGGTCGAGCGTCGCGGCCTGCGCCACGACCGGCGCTGGATGGCCGTCGACGCCGCCGGCAAGTGCGTCACCGGTCGCGAACTCCCGCGTCTGACCCTGGTGCGCGCAATGCCCGCGGCCGATGGCCTGGTGCTGGAAGCGCCCGGCATGCCGCGGCTGCATGCGGCGATGCCGGTCGACGCCGACACGCTCGCGGTGGATGTGTGGGACTGCAGGCTGCGCGCGCCGCTGCTCGGCGCGGAGGCCGACGCCTGGCTGTCCACGTTCCTCGGCACGCCGCTGCGCCTGGTGCACATGGATGCCGCTGCGACGCGCGCCGTGACCTCGTCGCGGGCCATGTCGGGCGACGTGGTGAGCTTCGCCGATGCCTTTCCGGTGCTGCTGCTGTCGCAGGCATCGCTGGACGGCCTCAACGCACGCCTGGCGTCGCCGGTGTCGATGCAGCGCTTCCGTCCCAACCTGGTGGTCGATGGCGTGCCCGCGCACGCCGAGGACGGCTGGGCGCGGATCCGCATCGGCGAGGTGGAGTTCGACGTGGCGGAGCCCTGCGTGCGTTGCGTGTTCACCACGGTCGACCCGCTGCGTGGCGAGCGTGACCCCGGCGGCGAGCCGCTGCGCACGCTGATCGGCTACCGGCGTACGCCGGACGGCGTGGCCTTCGGGCAGCTGCTGTTGCCGCGCTCGGCGGGGACGGTGCGCCGCGGCGACCGCGTCGACGTGCTGCGCTGACCAGGGCCCGCGGCCAGCTCCGTACGCGCGACGCGTGTTGTTTCAGCGGCCGAGGCGGTTGATCTCCGCGTTCTCCAGGACCGGCGGCGGTTCCGGATCGCGCAGCACGGCCAGCATCGCGCGCCCGACGCGTCGGGTATCCGTTACCAGGCCGGGCAGGACACGCATGCCGAGGCCCATCAACGGGCCAAGGACCGGGTACACGGCGGCCAGCGCGGCATGTGGCGAGTGTTCGCCGCCGACTGGCTGGATGCCGCCGGTGCGCAGCATCACGGTGCGGATCGGCAACGCGGCCAGCGCCTGTTCGGCCTCGCCCTTGACGCGCAACTGCATGACCCGGCTACGCGGATCGCTGCCAAGGCCGGAGATGTACACGAAGGTCATGCCCGGGTTGCGTTCGGCCAGGGTGCGCGCGACGTTGAGGGTGAGGTCGACGGTGACCCGGCGGTATTCGGCCTCCGGCGTGCCCAGTGGTGGCGCGCCGGCGCAGTACAGGCAGCCGTCGAAGGGCTGCAATCGCGCGGCCACGGCATCGAGGTCGGCGAAGTCGGGCGCCAGGATGTCCTCCACCCTGGCATCGGTGACGCCGCAGGCGCGGCGGCCGAGTGCCGCGACATGGGTCACGTCATCGGCGGCCAGGCATTCGCGCAGCACGCCCTGGCCGACGAGGCCGGTGGCGCCGGTAATCAGGATGCGCATGCGGGTTCCCGGATTGGGCGTCCCCGCACCATCCCGCCGATCGGCGCGTGCGTCAACGCCGGCTGCACATCGCCGGCTAACGGGAGTTCGCCCGATTCGCGGTTGCCGGGCGGGCCGGATGTCTCCGTCAACTGCGGCGCGTGACGCTAGGATGACTCTTGAAGGATTCCGCAAGCGGGAGTCACGACAAGAAGGACAGAGGCGATGAGTCAGTCGAACGTCTGGTGGAGAACGATCCTGGCGGTCTGCCTTGCGGCAACACTCGCTGGGATCTGCTCGACGGCAACGCCTGCCCTGAAACGTGTCAAGGCATCAGAGCTGGGTGCCGAGCAGCGTAAAGACCTGGAGACGTTGATCGAGGATCAGGTTCGCGAGCGCCTTGAACTGGAATCCAGTGCACGGATGCTCAATGGCTTGCGCCTGGACCGGTCGGAAAACACGGTGATCGTGGATCTGTCCGCTGCGTTCCTGCCGACGGGCGTGAACCATGTCACGGCCGCACTTGAAGATCGCCTGCATGTCATCGCGACGGGCGTTCTTTGGCTCGTGGAGAACGATCTGGGATTGTCCTTGACGGGCGTCCACTTCACGTTCGATGGGAAGCCTCTCTCCTGGTATTACCCGGACGATTATCCTGACGAGACAGCGCCTTCGGAGCATGGCACAGGGCTCGGACCGCCGGACGGCGCAACTACAACGCGCTGACCCGGAACTTCCGTCCCTTGATCTTGCCCTCGCGCAGCCGCGCCAGCGCGTTGGCGGCCTGAGCGCGGGCAATGGCCACGTAGGACCGCGTGGCCAGCACGTCGATCTTGCCGATCGCGGCCACCGCCAGCCCGGCATCGCCGGTCAGCGCGCCGACGATGTCGCCCGGGCGCAGCTTGTCGGTCTTGCCGGCATCGATGCGCAGGGTGGCCATCGCGGCGCGCGGCACGCCCTTCGGCTTGCCGGTCACCGGCTGCGCGCGGTCACGCGGCAGGGTGCGGAACTGGTGGTCCTCGATCGCGTTCATGCGCGGCACCTCGCGCGGCGTGCAGATGGTGATGGCGATGCCGCCACGCCCGGCGCGGCCTGTGCGGCCGATGCGGTGCAGGTAGGTGTCGGGATCCGACGGCACGTCGTAGTTCACCACCGCGGCGAGGTCCTCGATGTCGAGGCCGCGCGCGGCGACATCACTCGCAACCAGCACGTTGCAGCTGCGGTTGGCGAAGCGCATCAGGGTCTCGGCGCGGTCGCGCTGCTCCATGTCGCCGTGCAGCGCCAGCGCGTCGAAGCCGTAGTGCGCGAGCGATGCCGCCACTTCGTCCACGTCGCGGCGCATGTTGCAGAACACCACGCAGGATTCGGGGCGGTGCTCCAGCAGCAGCGCCGCCAGCAGCGGCGCCTTGCGCTCGGGGTCGGCCTCCACCACCACCTGGTTGATCGCCGGAGCGTCGGCGGCGCCGCGGATGCTGACTTCCGCCGGGTTGCGCAGCGTGGCCTTGGCCAGGGTGCGGATGGCCTCCGGGAACGTGGCCGAGAACAGCAGGCGCTGGCTGCCTGCGGGAATGCGGCGCGCAATGTCGCGGATCTGGTCCTCGAAGCCCATGTCGAGCATGCGGTCGGCCTCGTCGAGCACGAAGCCCAGCACGCCGCCAAGCTGCAGCGCGTCACCGCGCAGCAGCTCCTGGATGCGGCCGGGCGTGCCCACCACCACGTGTGGTGCATGCGCGAGCGAGGCCAGCTGCGGCGCCAGCGGAATGCCGCCGCACAGCACCGACACCTTCACGTTGGGTACGCCCAGCGCGAGCCTGCGCAGCTGGCCGCCGACCTGCTCGGCCAGCTCGCGCGTGGGGCACAGCACCAGCGCCTGCGTGCGCACCGCGGTCGGGTCGAGCCGCTGCAGCAGGCCGAGCCCGAAGGCCGCGGTCTTGCCGCTGCCGGTCGGCGCCTGGGCAATGACGTCGCGGCCTTCCAGGATCGGCGGCAGCGACTGCGCCTGCACCGGCGTCATGGCGGTGTAGCCGAGCGCCTCCACCCCGAGCAGCAGGGCGGGCGGGAGGGCAAGGGTGGAGAAAGCGAGGGATGTGTCCATGCCGCCATGATCGCAGCATTCGGTCTTTGGCCCGTGGACAATCTTGCGCAACATCCGCCTGGTGGGCCCGGGGCCCGCAGGAACGGTACATTCCCGCGGAGACCATTGGAGAGGCCTTCGACCATGAAACGGATTGCGCTGAATTTCCTTGCTGTCGTGTTCTTCGCCTGGTCGGGTCCGGCGTCAGCAACGCCTCCGGCGGGGATCGACGAAGCCCTGTCCAGGGCCGGGCTGCTCGAAGAAGGTGCTCCGCGCGAGGTCATCGCGGTGCTGGCACCGTACGCCGGCACTGACCACCCCGACGTCGCGTTCCAACTCGCAATGGCGCACATGCGACTGGCGATCGAAGGCGTGGAGCCCGCGGATATCGCGACTGCAGCCATC
The DNA here is from genome assembly GCF_016461615.1 of Luteimonas sp. MC1828. Lineage (NCBI taxonomy): Bacteria > Pseudomonadati > Pseudomonadota > Gammaproteobacteria > Lysobacterales > Lysobacteraceae > Luteimonas > Luteimonas sp. MC1828. The sequence goes on along the minus strand of NZ_JAEMNY010000001.1, from coordinate 1,361,919 downwards.
CAGCCCGCGCTGGAACACGCGCAGCGTGCCGCCGCGCTCGGTAGTCCGCATGTCTGGAGCCTGCTGTGGATGATCCACGCCAACGGCTGGGGCGTTCCGGCCGACGATGAGGTCGCGATCGGCTATCTCGTGCGCGGCGTCGACGCGGGCGAAACCGGCGCCCAGCTCAACTATTCACTGCGGCTGTACTACGGCACGGACGGCGTGGCCCGCGATGTCGATCGCGCCTGCGCACTCTTCAGGCAGCTCGCCCGTGACCAGCAGGCGCGGCCGCACATCTCGCATGCAATGGGCGTCGCGACCACGCTGGGCGAGTGCGGTGAGCCAGCGGACATGGCCCGTGGCATCGCGATGATCCAGGAGGCGGCCGATATCGGCGAGCCCGCGGCCGAATACGACATGGGACGCGCGCATGAATATGGCTGGGCCGGCCCGATCGACATGGGCGCGGCGCTGGACTGGTATCAGAAGGCCGCTGCACAGGGCGAGGCCCGCGCGCAGTGGCGCATAGGCATCGCCTGGGTGCGCGGCGAGGAGCGCGCGCAGGATGGCGCACAGGCCGTGCTCTGGTTTGCACAGTCGGCCGCGTCGGGCTGGCCCGATGGCATGGTCTCGCTGGCGGTGATGTACGCCACGGGCGACGGCGTGGCGCAGGATTCCGCCAGGGCGGCGACGCTCTATCGGCAGGCCGCCGATCTCGGCAACGCGCATGCGCTACGCAGCCTTGCCGGCATGCATGTGAACGGCGAGGGCATGCCGGTCGATCCCGTTCGTGCGCGCGAGCTCTACCGGGAGGCGATCGAGATGGGGGCCCAGGAGGTACCGGCGCTCCGCAATCTGATCGAGTCGGAGCTGCGACGGCTGGACGCCAGCCCTCCCGCCGACAGTCGCGGTTCCAGCGACGGCTGAGGCGGCGAGGCCACGTCGCATGGGGTGAGACAGCCCTCCCGCAGATTGGCGGCCCCCGCCATGCAGGAGCCCGCCCTGAACGCCATCCCCAAGCCCGCGCAGGCGCTGGTCGCCCCGGGCGCCGGCGGCACGCTCGCCGCGCGCCTCGCCGAGAAGTATCCCGCGCGCGTCACCGGCAGCCTGCTGCTGCCGGGCCAGGACGGCCGCTACGCGCCGCTGCCCGACGACCTGCCCGAGCCGCTGGTGCGCGCGCTGCATGCGCGCGGCATCGACCGGCTGTACAGCCACCAGGCGCAGGCCTGGACGGAAACGCAGGCCGGCCGCCACGTGGTGGTGGCCACGCCCACGGCGTCCGGCAAGTCGCTCTGCTACACGCTGCCGGTGGTCGCGAGCGCGCTCGAGGCGCGTGGCAAGGCGCTGTACCTGTTTCCCACCAAGGCGCTGGCACAGGACCAGGTGGCGGAGCTGCTGGAACTCAATGCCGCCGGCGGCCTCGGGCTGCGCGCGGCGACCTTCGACGGCGACACGCCGGGCGATGCGCGCCAGGCGATCCGCCTCAGCGGCGACATCGTGGTCAGCAACCCGGACATGCTCCACCAGGGCATCCTGCCGCACCACACCAAGTGGGCGCAGTTCTTCGAGAACCTGCGCTACGTGGTGATCGACGAGATCCACACCTACCGCGGCGTGTTCGGCAGCCATGTTGCCAACGTCATCCGCAGGCTCAAGCGCGTGTGCGCCTTCTACGGCGTCAGCCCGCAGTTCATCCTGTGCTCGGCGACCATCGGCAACGCCGGAGCGCACGGGCGTGCGCTGATCGAGGCCGCGGAGGCCGACATCGCCGTGATCGACGACAGCGGCGCGCCGCGCGGCGACAAGCACGTGCTGCTGTGGAACCCGCCGATGGTCAACGTCGACCTCGGCATCCGCGCGTCGGCCCGCTCGCAGTCCAACCGCATCGCGCGCCTGGCGATCCGCGCCGGGCTGAAGACGCTGGTGTTCTGCCAGTCGCGGCTGATGGTCGAGGTACTCACCAAGTACCTGAAGGAAGTCTTCGACCACGACCCGCGCAAGCCCAAGCGCATCCGCGGCTACCGCGGCGGCTACCTGCCCACCGAGCGCCGCGAGGTCGAGCGCGACATGCGTGCCGGGCGCATCGACGGCATCGTCAGCACCTCGGCGCTGGAGCTCGGCGTCGACATCGGCAGCCTCGACGTTGTGGTGCTCAACGGCTATCCCGGCAGCATCTCCGCCACGTGGCAGCGCTTCGGCCGCGCCGGGCGCCGCCAGCAGCCGTCGGTGGGCGTTCTGGTGGCGGGCTCCGACGCGCTCGACCAGTACGTGGTGCGCCACCCCGAGTTCTTCGCCGACGCCAACCCCGAGCACGCGCGCATCGAGGCCGACCAGCCGCTGATCCTGCTCGACCACATCCGCTGCGCCGCGTTCGAGCTGCCGTTCCACGACGGCGACGGCTTCGGTCCGGTCGATCCGGCGGCGTGGCTGGAGGTGCTGGCCGAAAGCGGCGTACTGCACCGCGAGGGCGAGCGCTGGGAATGGATCGCCGACAGCTACCCGGCGCAGGCGGTCAACCTGCGCTCGGTGGCCGACGGCAACTTCGTGGTCGTCGACCGCACCGACGGCCGCCAGGTGATCGTGGCCGAGGTCGACTATTCCGCCGCCGCGCTCACCCTGTACGAGGGCGCGATCCACATGATCCAGTCGGAGCCGTTCCAGGTGGAGAAACTCGACTGGGAGGGGCGCAAGGCCTTCGTCACCCGCACCCGCGTCGACTACTACACCGACGCCATCGACTACACCAAGCTCAAGGTGCTCGATGACGCCGAGCAGAGCGCGGCCGGGCAGGGCTCGGCGCACCTGGGCGAGGTGCACGTGGTGCGGCGCGTGTCCGGCTACAAGAAAATCCGCTTCCACACCCACGAGAACATCGGCTACGGGCCGGTGAACCTGCCGGACCAGGAGCTGCACACCAGCGCGGTGTGGTGGCAACTGCCGCAGGCGACGCTGGAGGACGCGTTCGCCATGCGCCACGAGGCGCTGGATGGTTTCCTGGGCGCGGCGTACGCGCTGCACCTGGTGGCGCAGGTCGCGGTGATGGCGGAGAGCCGCGACCTGCTGAAGTCGGTGGGCAGCGGCGATGGCGCGTGGTTCGCCACCGCCGACAGCCGCGGCCGCGGACAGCTGCGCAGCGGGGATGGCGCGCCGGACACTGCGATCGAGCTGCTTGGCCGCTTCACGCCCACGATCTACCTGTACGACAACTACCCCGGTGGCGTGGGGCTGTCGTCGCCGCTGTTCGAGCGCCACGCGGCGCTGCTCGCGCAGGCACGCACGCTGGTGGCCGGTTGCGACTGCGGCGCCGGTTGCCCGGCCTGCGTGGGTCCGATCCTCGCCGCCGACGAGACCGCGAGCCTCGCGCCGCGCGCGCTGGCGCTGCGCGTGCTCGACCTGCTCGCCGGGGCGGAATGAGCGCGCTTGCGGCGAAGCTTGCGCGGCTGCGCGGGGAAGCGGGTGGAGAACCGGCGAACCCTGTCGCGGTTCGCGCTGCTGGCAGCGTGCTACGCACGACGGTTGAACGGGCACGCGACAACGCCGCGGCGCCGCGCGCCGCAGACGCGCGCCAGGCCACCATCAACCAGCTGCGCATCCTGCTGAAGATCCGCACGCCCGCGCCCGCGATGCTGCCGCGCGCGACCGACCGCGGCCTGCCCGGCGACGAGCTCGCGCCGGGGCTGCGCTACCTGGAACAGTGGACTCCGTGGCCCGTTGGCGAGGACGTGCTGCCGCTGCACGGCATGGGCCAAGGGGCGATCGCACGCGGTCACCTGCTCGCCTTCGACACCGAGACCACCGGACTTGCCGGTGGCACGGGGACGCGCGCGTTCATGATCGGTGCGGCGGACTGGCGCGACGGCGGGCTGCGCATCCGCCAGCTGTGCATCACCACGCTGGGTGCGGAGGCGGCGATGCTGCGCACGTTCGCCGGCTGGCTGGCGCCGGAGACGGTGCTGGTCAGCTACAACGGCAAGAGCTACGACCGTCCGCTGCTGTCCACGCGCTATCGCCTGGCGCGGCTGGCCGATCCCGTGCTCGGACGCGGACACGTCGACCTGCTGCATCCGGTGCGTCGCCGCTACCGCGGTGTGTGGGCGAACTGCAGGCTCGCCACCATCGAGCGCGAACTGCTGGGCGTGGTGCGCGGGGACGATCTGCCCGGCTCGGAAGCGCCGGCGGCGTGGCTGTCGTACCTGCGCGGCGGCAGTGCCGCCAAGTTGCGCCGCGTCGGCCTGCACAACGCGCAGGACCTGCGCAGTCTGTGCAGCCTGCTGGAGGCGATGGCCGACGATGCGACGGTAGCGCGCGACCACCCGCCGACATGACGGACGCGGCCGCATTCGCATGCGTGCCGCGCCGTCGTATCACGCCCGGATCAGACAGCGCGGTCGGGGCGGTGGCCGCCCACGCTGCCGGCGCCACTGGCCGTGCCGCTGCCGGCAGCGCCGGGGGATGTGTCATGGCCGGGCGTCACGGTGCCCGGCGCGCCATAGACATGGCCCGTGGTGCTTCCGGCAGCCGAACCGCCGCCGCCGGCCGCGGCGGAGCCGGACGCCGGCGCGCCCGTGGCGCCACCGTAGCCCGCGGACGACGTGCCCGCGCCCGCGCTGGCGCCGCGCGCGCCGCCACTGCCATACGCATGCGATCCGCCTACCGGGTCCACTCCGGCCACGCGGATCGAATTCTCGATGTCGCGCACGCCGCTGCAGGATTCGGCGATGTCCTCGGCAAGGTGCTTCATCGCGCGGTTGGGCACGGTGCCGGACAGGCGCACGGCGCCGCCGCTGACATCCACGTTGATGTCTGCGGCATTGATGTCGTCGCTGTCGCACAGGCCTTCGCACACGTCCTCGCGGATGCGCTCGTCGGTGCGCGTATAGCCGCGCGGCCCGATGCCGCGGAAGCCACTGCGCCGGCCCGCGGTGCCGCTCGATGCAGCCCCGGCAAGCTCATCGCGGCCGTAGGTGCGCTCGTCGTCATCGGCCGGGCGGCCGGGCGTGACGTAGCGGCTGGAGCCGGACGGGCGGTTTGCCTCCTGCCTGCGGTTGTCGAACCAGTCGCGGGTCACGCCCACGAAGCGTGCGCCGAGCTGCGCCGCCTCGCGGGCGACGGCCTTGAATTCATTCTTGGCCTTGTTGTTGGCAGTCATGTCTGGAGTCTCCGGGGGTGGAATGGGGGCGGCGGCGCACGCTGGCGCACCGACAGGCGGAGTGTCCGCGCACCGGTGTTCAAGCAGCGTCATGCCGGCGACGCGCAGCGGTGCGCGTTCATACGCGGCTGTCACTTTCGCGGTGTTAAACCGCGTTCTCGACGCATCCCCCGGCGACACCCAAGGAGCACTCCGTGACCGATGCCCACAAGCTTGAAGAAAAATTCTGGAAGGCCCTCGAGAGCGACCGCACGCTCATGCTGGGGCTGGACGGCATGGAAGACGGCCACGCCCGTCCCATGACCGCGCAGGCCGAGAACCGCCGTGCGCCGCTGTGGTTCTTCACATCCAGCCACAACGCGCTGGTGCGCCAGCTCGGCGACGGTGGCGGCCGCGCGATTGCCGGCTTCGCGTCCAAGGGCCATGACCTGTTCGCCAGCATCCGCGGCACGCTGCGCGTCGACACCGACCGCGCCGTGGTCGATCGCCTCTGGAATCCCTTCGTCGCCGCCTGGTACGAAGGCAAGGACGACCCCGAGCTACGCCTGCTGCGCCTGGATGCCGAAGACGCGGAAGTCTGGATCGACGCCTCCAGCATGCTGGCCGGCGTCAAGATGATGCTCGGCGTCGATCCCAAGAAGGACTACAAGGACAAGGTCGGCGAGATCGACCTGCGCTGAGCCGGCGCCGCGATGCCGCACGGCGACCTGGTGGTCTCCACGCCGGAGGGGCTGTACTGCCCCGCCGGCGGGTTCCATATCGATCCGTCGCGCCCGGTGCCGCGCGCGGTGATCACGCATGGCCACGGCGACCATGCGCGCAGCGGCATGGGCACCTACCACGTGGCCGAGCAGGGCCTGCCGATCCTGCGCTGGCGGCTGGGTGACCAGGATTACCGCGTGCACGCGCTGGGCGAGCGCGTGCGCATCGGCAACGCGCTGGTGTCGTTCCATCCCGCCGGCCACGTGCTCGGCTCCACGCAGGTGCGCATCGAAGTCGATGGCGAAACCTGGGTCGCTTCGGGCGACTACAAGCGCGACCACGATCCGACCTGCCTGCCGTTCGAAGTGGTGCGGTGCGATGTGTTCATCACCGAGGCGACGTTCGGGCTGCCGATCTATCGCTGGACGCCGGCCGCCGACGTCGCCGCCGACATCGTCGCCTGGCGCGACGAGTGCGCGGCCAACGGCGAGGCCGCGATCCTGTACTGCTACGCACTCGGCAAGGCGCAGCGCGTGCTGGCCGAGCTCGCCGCGCACACCGATCGCCCGGCCTTCGTGCACGGCGCGATCGATACCGGCGTGCAGGTCTACCGCGAGGCCGGCGTGGCCATGCTCGACACCCGGCGCGTGGCCGACGAGGCGCGCGGCACGGCGTTCGCCGGCGAGCTGGTGCTGGCACCGCCGTCGGCCGCGGGCAGCCCGTGGATCCGACGCTTCAAGCGCGCGCAGCAGGGCTTCGCGTCGGGCTGGATGCGCATCCGCGGCAACCGCCGGCGGCGCAACTACGACCGCGGCTTCGTGGTGTCCGACCACGCCGACTGGCCGGCACTGCTGCGCACCGCGCACGAGACCGGCGCGCGCCGGGTGATCGCCACCCACGGCGACACCGACGCGCTGGTGCGCGTGCTCAACGACCGCGGCATCGACACCGGCGTATTCGCCACGGGCTACGGCGAGGACGACTGATGCGCCGCTTCGCCGCGCTCTACGAGCGGCTCGACCGCAGCACCGGCACCGGCGACAAGCGCCGCGCGCTGGTGGACTACTTCCGCGATGCGCCGCCGCGTGATGCCGCGTGGGCGATCTGGCTGCTGGCCGGCGGCAAGGTCGGCGGCGCGCGCGCGAAGATCGCCGCCACCGGCGAGCTGCGCGCGTGGATCGGCGAGGAGAGCGGCACGCCCGACTGGCTGGTCGAGGACTGCCACCACCAGGTCGGCGACCTGGCGGAAACGCTGGCGCTGCTGCTGGACGATCCGCCGACCGGCGCGCGGGGCAGCGGCGACATCGCCCTGGCCGACTGGATCGAACTGCGCCTCGCGCCGATCGCCAACGACACACCGGAGGCGCGCCGCGCGGTCGTGGTGGAGGCCTGGCGCAGCCTGTGTTTCGGCGAGCGCCTGGTGTTCAACAAGCTGCTCACCGGCGCGCTGCGCGTGGGCGTGTCGCAGGGGCTGGTGCAGCAGGCGCTGGCGGAGTTTTCCGGCGTCGACATCGCGCTCATCGCGCAGCGCATGCTCGGGCGCTGGGCGCCGTCGGCGGCGTTCCTCGAAGGCCTGCTGTCGCCGGACGTGCAGCCCGGCGATGCCGCGCTGCCGTATCCGTTCTTCCTTGCTTCGCCGCTGGAGGCCGAGGCCGGGTCGCTTGGCGTCATCGACGACTGGCTGCTGGAGTGGAAGTGGGACGGCATCCGTCTGCAGCTCATCCGCCGCGCCAGCGGCGTCGCGCTGTGGTCGCGCGGCGAGGAGCGCATGGACGGGCGCTTCCCCGAGATCGAGGCCGCGGCCGCCGCGCTGGGCCGCGACTGCGTGATCGACGGCGAACTGCTCGCCTGGCAGCCCGGCGGTGCCGAGCCGATGCCGTTCAGTGCGCTGCAGACCCGCATCCAGCGGCTCAAGCCGGGGCCGAAGGCGCTGGCCGCCGCGCCCGCGCGGGTGCTGGCGTACGACCTGCTGGAACTGGAGGGCGAGGACCTGCGTGCGCGGCCGCTGGCGGAGCGCCGCGCGCTGCTCGCCGAAGTCCTGGCCGACACAGATCCGGTGCGCCTCGCGCTGTCACCGCGCGTCGTGGCCGACGACTGGACGCACGCCGCCACGCTGCGCGGGGAAGCGCGCGAACGCGGCGTCGAAGGCCTGATGCTCAAGCGTGCCGACTCGCCCTACCGCCATGGCCGCAAGCGCGGCGACTGGTGGAAGTGGAAGATCGATCCGCTCGCCATCGACGCGGTGCTGATCTACGCCCAGTCCGGTCACGGCCGGCGCAGCACGCTGTTCACCGACTACACCTTCGGCCTGTGGGACGGCGACGCGCTGGTTCCGGTGGCCAAGGCGTACTCGGGCCTCGACGACGCCGAGATCCTGCGCCTCGACCGCTGGATCCGCGCGCACACGCTGGAGCGCTTCGGGCCTGTGCGCTCTGTGGACGCGGTGCATGTGTTCGAACTCGGCTTCGAGGGCGTGAACCGCTCGGCGCGGCACAAGTCGGGGATCGCGGTGCGCTTCCCGCGCATCCTGCGCTGGCGCGAGGACAAGCTGGCGCGCGAGGCCGACACCTTGGACAGCCTGCGGGCGCTGGCGCGATGACGGCGGACGCAGCGCGCTCGCCGCCGATGCGCGCGAAGACGCCTGCACGCAGCCGCGCCGACGCGCCGCTGTCGGCGTGGTTCGCCGAGCAGGGCTGGCGGCCGGCGGCGTTCCAGCGCGAGGCCTGGCGGCGTTACCTCGCCGGGGAATCCGGCCTGCTGGTCACGCCAACCGGCAGCGGCAAGACGCTGGCCGCGCTCGGCGGGCCGCTGCTCGAAGCGCTGCGCCTCGGCGACACGCCCGCACCGAAGCGCGCGCGCCCCGGCGTGCCGGCCACGCCGCGCCTGCGCGTGCTGTGGATCACCCCGCTGCGCGCGCTGGCGGTGGACACGGTGCGCGCCGTGCGCGAACCGATCGCCGCGCTCGGCGTGCCGTGGACGGTGGCCATGCGCACCGGCGACGCCAGCGCGCGCGACAGGCGCCTGGCGCGCCAGGGCCTCGCCGACGTGCTGGTCACCACGCCGGAATCGTTCGCGCTCGCCCTGTCGTATCCCGATGCCGGCGCGCTGCTGGCCGGCGTGCGCGCGGTGGTGGTGGACGAGTGGCACGAACTGCTCGGCAACAAGCGCGGCGTGCTGCTGCAGCTGTGCCTTGCGCGGCTGCGTGCGCTGGCGCCCGGCGCGCGCACGTGGGGGCTGTCGGCCACGCTCGGCAACCTCGACGAGGCCCGCGACGTGCTGCTGCCGCATGCGCCGGGCGCCGCGATCCTGTCCGCGCCCAGGCCGAGGAAGATGACGCTGGAAACCCTGTTGCCGGCCGAGGGCGAGCGCTTCCCCTGGGCCGGACACCTCGGCCTGTCGCAGCTGCAGCGCGTCGCCGCGGTGCTGCAGCGCGCACGCAGCAGCCTGCTGTTCACCAACACGCGCTCGCAGGCCGAGCTCTGGCACCGCGCGCTGCAGGCGGTGTGGCTGGACGACCCGGCCACGCTCGCGCTGCACCACGGCTCGCTCGACGCCTCGCTGCGCGCCGCCGCCGAGGCCGGCCTGCGCGACGGCAGCGTGCGCTGCGTGGTGGCTACCTCCAGCCTCGACCTTGGCGTCGACTTCCCGGCCGTGGACCAGGTGCTGCAGGTCGGCAGCCCGAAGGGCATGGCGCGCCTGCTGCAGCGCGGCGGCCGCGCGCGGCACCGGCCCGGCGAGGCCGGGCACGTGGTGTGCGTGCCCACGCACGCGCTGGAGCTCGCCGAATATGCCGCCGCACGCGATGCGCTCGCCGGCGGCCGCATCGAAGCGCGCCCGCCGCCGCGGCTGTCGCTCGACGTGCTGGCGCAGCACTGCGTCACCCTCGCGCTCGGCGGCGGTTTCGATGCCGATGCGCTGCTGGCCGAGGTGCGCGGCACGCACGCGTTCGCCGACCTGCCGGATGCCGCCTGGCAGGCGGTGCTCGATTTCATCGTGCGCGGCGGCGGCGCGCTCGAGCACTACCCCGACTACCGCCGCGTGCTGCGCGACGCTGACGGCAGCTACCGCGTGCACGATCGCCGCGTCGCGTTCCGCCACCGCCTGTCCATCGGCACCATCACCAGCGACGGCAGCGTGCAGGTGCGCTACTTGAAAGGCGGGCACCTCGGCGTGGTGGAAGAGGCGTTCGTGTCGCGCCTGCGGCCGCGCGACCGCTTCCAGTTCGCCGGCCGCACGCTGGAGCTGGTGCAGCTCAAGGACATGACCGCCTACGTGCGCCTGGCCACGCGCAACGACGGCATGGTGCCGCGCTGGCAGGGTGGGCGCATGCCGCTGTCCAGCGAACTGGCCGCCGAGGTGGAAGCGATCCTGGCGCAGCCACCGGCCAGCCCGGAGATGCGCGCGCTGTCGCCACTGCTCGCGCTGCAGACGGAGCTCTCTGCGCTGCCCACGCCCCACACGCTGCTGGTGGAAGCGGTGAAGACGCGCCAGGGCTGGCACCTGTTCGTGTTTCCGTTCGCCGGCCGCGCGGTGCACGAGGGCCTGGCGCCGCTGCTGGCGCTGCGCTGGTCACGCGAGGCACCCAACACCTTCGTCTGGGCGATGAACGACTACGGCCTGGTGCTGAGCGCGCAGGCCGAAGCCTGGCCGGACGCTGCGCTGCTGGCGCGCATGCTCTCGCCCGACGGCCTGCTCGAGGACCTGCACGCCAGCCTCAACATCGCCGAGCTCGCCCGCCGCCAGTTCCGCGACATCGCCCGCGTCGCCGGCCTGCTGCCGCCGTCGCTGCCGGGCCGCGCGATCCGCTCGCTGCGCCAGCTGCAGGCGTCCAGCGGCCTGCTGTTCGACGTGCTGCGCCGCCACGACCCGGGCCACATGCTGCTGGCGCAGGCCGAACGCGAAGTGCTCGAGGCGCAGCTCGACGTGCGCCGCCTCGGCGACACCCTGCGCCGCTGTCGCGACCGCACGCTCGACCTGCGCACGCCGCGCAGCCGGACGCCGCTGGCATTCCCGCTGTGGGCGGACGCCATGCGCGGCCAGCTCAGCAGCGAGGACTGGCGCACGCGCGTGCAGCGCGCCGCGGCCCAGCTCGAGAAGCGCCATGCCCGACGTGCTTGAACTCGTCATCGCCGGCGAGCCGATGCGGCTGTACGCGGACCGTGCGCTGCACTGGCCCGCGCGCCGCCGCCTGCTGATCGCCGACCTGCACCTGGGCAAGGGCGACATCCTGCGTGCGGCCGGCATCGCCGTGCCCAGCGGCGGCACGGCGCACGACCTCGCGCGCCTCGACGCGCTGCTGCAGCGCTCGGAGGCGCGTGAGCTGTGGATCCTCGGCGATTTCCTGCATGGCCGGCACCAGCCGCAGGTCGACGCCGCCTGGCGCGCGTTGCTTGCCGCGCACCCCGGCTGCGTGGCCGCGGTGGTGGCGGGCAACCACGACCGATCGCTTCTGGCCGATGCCATGGGCGTGGTGCGCCTGCCCGACGACGTGCGCGATGGCCCGTTCCGGTTCCGCCACCATCCGCTCGACGTCCCCGAGCCCGCGGCCGGACATGTGCTGTGCGGGCACGTGCATCCCGTGGCGCGCCTGCCGGGTCTGCCGGGGCGCCATGCCGCGCTCGCGCTCGACGCGCACCAGTCGGTGCTGCCTGCGTTTTCCGCGTTCACCGGCGGCCAGCGTCTCGACGACGCGCGCCACTGGGTGGCATGCGCCGGTGGCGTGCTTGCCGTGAATGCGCCTTGACCCGCGCACCACGGCGCATCGCGTAGCGTCGCGCGTCACCACAGCGGAGCCACCACGCCATGACCGAACGTACGCAGCATCCCTGGACCGGCCTCGCAGGCTGGGCCGCCGTGACCTTCGCCACCGCGGCCATCGGCGGCGCGGCGTCGGTGCGCTCCGACGATTTCTACGCCCAGCTGGCGACGCCCACCTGGGCGCCACCGGCCTCGGTATTCGGCCCGGTATGGACGCTTCTGTACATCCTGATGGCGCTGGCGGCGTGGATGGTCTGGCGGCGCGCGGGCTGGCAGGGCGCGCGCGTCGCGCTGACGCTGTACCTGGTGCAGCTGGTGCTCAACGCGTTGTGGACGTGGTGCTTCTTCGCCTGGCGCATGGGCGGGCTGGCGTTCGCCGACATCGTGCTGTTGTGGCTGGTGATCGCGGCCACCACCTGGCTGTTCTGGCGCGTGCGGCCGCTTGCCGGCATGTTGATGCTGCCGTATCTCGCATGGGTCACGTTCGCTGCGTTCCTCAACCACGCCACGTGGCGCATGAATCCGCAGCTGCTCGGTTGATGCGTCAGGCGTCGCGCGGCAGTACCGTCAACACACGCGCGATGAACTGGTGGAATTCCTCAAGGTAGTCGCCCAGGAACTTCGCCGTGGATGCATCGGCGATCTCGCCGGCGTCGTTGATCATCCCGTCCTTGAACTGGATGTAGGCCTCCGGCGAGTTCATCTGCGGCGAGTTGAGAAAGCCGAGGATGCTGCGCAGGTGCTGCTGGCCCACGGCCGTGCCGATCGCACCTGGCGAGGTGCCGATCACGCCTGACGGAATGTTGGCGAAGGAGTTGGTGCCCCACGGGCGGCTGGCCCAGTCGATGGCGTTCTTGAGGCCGCCGGGAATGGAGCGGTTGTACTCCGGCGTCACGATCAGGATCGCGTCCGAGTTCTTGATCGCCTGCTTGAACTTGCGGCCGGCTTCCGGATAGTCGGCGTCATAGTCGTAGCTGTAGATCGGCAGGTCCCGGTAGGAGATCTCCGCGAACTTGAGCTGGGACGGGGCCAGCTTGAACAGCGCATTGGCGAATTTACGGTTGATCGAGTCCTTGGCGATGCTGCCGATCAGGTATCCCACGTTGTAGGTCTTCATCGTCTGCTCCGGGCAGTACGGATGGCCGCTTTGGCCACTGCTCTGCGCACATGCCGAGCCGCCATTTTTCGCGCCGTCGTGTAAGGGGCCGGTGATTGCCGGCCCCCACGTCGTCGCTACCCGCCACGCAGCGGGGTCAGCTGCCTGCTGTCGCCGATGCGTTTCCGAATACAGCCAGCAGCAGCAGGACGTATGCGACCACCGCCAGCAGTGCATGCGCGAGCACGAGCCACGATGGCAACAGGAGCTGCTTCCACTTGTAGGCCAGGCTCAACACCGAGCCGCCTCCCGCCGCCGCGAGGAACAGCAGCAAGGCGATGAGAGCCGAGGAAGGCACATCGCCCATCAGCGCGGCGTAGGCCAGCAAGGTGATGCCTGCGGCAGCCAGCAGTCCATGCAACATCGCCAGCCACGCCGGCGGATTGCGTGTGCCGCCGAAGCGGATCGCGGCCATCGCCAGGCCGCCAAGCGCCGCCAAGGTGAACAAGCCGGCGGCGGCTTGCAACATGCCCATCGTTTCGTCCGGATTCATTGCATTGCTCCTTTGCGGTGAATCCCGGGCGGCCTGGGAGCAGGCGCGCTTGCCGGGTTGCCTACAGGTCAATCGCAAGGCGCCGGCTCTGGAGGCGAGCCGGGCCGGAGGCAGACTACAACTTCCTGCAAGGCCATTGGCATGGCATGCCGCCGGAGCACCTCCGATCGGTCAGCGCATGATCAATGCGAACGCCAGCATGTTCACGAGGATGTGTAGAACCACTGCGGGCGCCAGCGAGCGCGTGCTGCGCACAAGCCAGCCGGTGAGCAGCCCGAGGGCAAGGTAGTACGCGAAGCGTGGCGCATCATCGTGCACCAGCGCGAAGAGCAGGGCCTGCAGCATGTTGGCCCAGCCGAAGGAGATATGGCGGGCCAGGCCACCGAGAAGCAGCCCGCGGAATGCGAACTCCTCCCAGACAGGACCGAGGACCACGACAGTGAGAAACGCGAGCCCGACCTCCCACGGGGTCCGCCCGCTGTTGACCATGTCGGCCACCATCCTGACCTGGTCCGTGCTGCTGTCGATGCCGCGGGACTGGTAGATGGCGGCGAGCAACGCGCCAACAGCAAGCAGCGCGGCCCATGCCAGCAGGATCCGCCACCATGCCCGGTGCATTCGCGACCATCCGAATCCATTCGCGGCCGCGAAGCGTCGCAGCGGAAACGCCAGCACCGTCAAGCACAACGCGGCGCTCCAGAGGCCTGTGAGCATGAGTGCGCGCCCATTCGGCTGCGATTCGCCCGACAGCATCCCCGACAGGCCAGCCGGGTCGACGAGACCGAGAATCAGCGACGGGATGACCAGGAGCGCCGCCATCGCCATCCATGCGTGGCGCAGTCCGACGGGAGCGAAGACAGGTACACGCGCGCGACCTGCGAGGCGACGCAGCGCCCCGCGGTAATGCACCGGGATCAGCAGCATTCCCGGGAGCAGCGCCAGCGCAAGCATGATCGCGGCGATGACCACCAGCGAAGGCCATAGCGTCGGCTGTAGCAGCGCCGATGGCGCGGCTGAAACCAGCCTTCCGAAACGTTCGAGGTGCGCGACAAAATCCTCGCTGCGGACTAGGTCGACGTGATGGGATGCCGACGCCCAGTCGCGGCTGGCGTAAGCGATATCGAAGCGGACCGCATTCGCGAGATCGTCGGAATCATCGGAGGCCTGCAGTTGCTCGCGGGCGCCATCCAGGTCGCCTGCCTTGATGTACGCGCGCGCAGCCATCGGCGCGTCGACTTGGCGTCCGGCAGCCTCCTGGCGACGCAGTTCGGCGAGTGCAATCCCCGGCTCGGCCAGGAGCAGCGCCGCCTCGACACGCCCGGTCGCCGAGTAGTTGCTCCCTGCAGGCGCTGAGTCCCCGAGCAGCGCCGTGGCCGTCGCATCGTCTCCGAGGCCGGCAAGGTGCCTGACGGCGCGGCCAACCAGCTGCGAATCACCCAGTTGTGCAGCCGTGACTGCCAGGTCGCCGGCGCGCGCCGCATCGTCATTGGTTTCCCAGTAGAGCGTCGCGGCAACGCGCTTGCGCAGGTCGCCGGGCCAGCTTGCAGAGTCTGCAAGCAGCGTGTCGGCTGCGCCTTCGGCGTCGGCAAGCCTGCCCTGTTCGAACAGGTAGACGCGTACGAGCGGGTCTCCGGGAGTGGATTCAGCCAATCGGTCGACGCAAGCTTCGAACGCCTCGGGCGCGCCTGCCACGTAGCGGCCGGTTTCAGCATCGCTGAATGCTCCGATGAACTCGCAGCGCGCGACTGCGCGCCCGGCATCGTGTGGATTCGAGGCTATATCCGCGTCATGGCGGCCAAGCACCTCGCTATAAGCGGCGTCCATGCGCGCATCCACCACCTCGATGGAATCGCGCAGCGCCTCGCTGCGCTCGGACGCCCCGACCACAAGTGACGCGGCCGCACAGAAGAGCGCAACCGAAGCTGCGCACCAGTAACGATTTGCCATGTTGTCCCCCTGTTCCCTGGGGGGATGGTATCGCGCGTCGGGGCCCCGGTTGCCCCGGCGAGCCGGTCAACGCAGCGCGGCGATCACCGCATTGCTGAAGGCCGGGATGTCGTCGGGCTTGCGGCTGGTGATGATGTGGCCGTCGGTGACGACCTCCGCATCCTTCCAGCGCGCTCCGGCGTTCTCCAGATCGGTGCGCACCGACGGCCACGATGTGAGCTCGCGGCCCTTGGCCGCGCCGGACTCGGCAAGCAGCCACGGGCCGTGGCAAATCGCGGCAAGCGGCTTGCCGGCGGCGTCGAAGGCGCGCACGAAAGCCACCGCCGCCTTGTTGATGCGCAGCCTGTCCGGATTGATCACGCCACCGGGCAGTACCAGGGCGGCGTAGTCGTCCGGGGAGGCCTTGTCGAGCGTGACATCGACATCCACCGTGTCGCCCCAGTTCTTGTCCTTCCAGCCGCGGATCTCGCCGGATTCCGGAGCGACGATGTCGACGTCGAAACCGGCGGCCAACAGGCGATCGCGCGGGCCGGTGAGTTCGGATTGCTCGAAGCCATTGGTGGCGAGGATGGCGATGCGCTTGGCCATGGGGGAGTCCTGGGGCGGGGGAGCCGGAAGTCTGCCTCCGCGGGGGTTTGGCCGTGGTGAATCCGGTCGGCTGCGGGCGCGTGTTCGCCGTATTCTTCCGTCATCTCCAATGTTCGGGCCGATGCATGAAACGCTTGAAGCCGGGCGCCGATGTGGGTGCAGCGTTGTCGCAAGCCTGTCCCTGCCGCCCGAGCGCCACATACGCCGCCTGCTGCCAGCCGATCCACGACGGCCGCGCGCCGGCCGCCAACGCCGAGGTCCTGATGCGATCGCGCTACAGCGCGTATGTGTTCGGCCTGCGCGACTACCTGCTGCACAGCTGGCATCCCGACACCCGACCTGCGGAACTCGACCTTGATGACACACCGGGTCTGCGCTGGCTTGGGCTGGATGTGAAGCGCCACGTCGACCACGGCGACGGCACCGCGATCGTGGAGTTCGTGGCGCGTTACAAGGTGCACGGCAGGCCGGCGGTCCGCATGCACGAGGTCAGCCGCTTCGAGCGCGTCGATGGGCGCTGGGTGTATGTGGATGGCGAGGTGTCTGCATAGCGTGCTGCGCCCACCGCCTGGTTGCGGAAGGTGACCGTTCGTCGTCATGTCATCATTTCGCTTGCGCGCGTGCACTGCCGCGAGTAAGGTGCGCTCCCGTTGCGTAGCCACGCAACCCGTTCCCTCATTCGAGTCGTACTTCGATCATGTCCACGCAGAACCGCATAGCCGACCGCCTGCTGCCATCGCTGCCAAAGCGCGATGCGGGCCGGCGCGCGCGTTTCGCGTACGAAGGCGCATACCAGGCCTGACCGACTCCTCCACGGGAGATCGGTCACCCCGATCTTCCGAGGCACTGCGAATGCCCTCGGACTCCATGCCGGGGGCATTTTCGTTTCTGCGTTCGCAAAGGACGTCCAACACACGCGGGCACCGCGGTAGCGGGGCAACGCAAATGAATTGCCGTTTCGAAAGAGGCGGCAATGCGCGGTCGAATCTCGATCGGTGACAGCGGTACGGGCTTGTGTCCCGTCCGGTGCGCGCGGCATTGCCGTGGCGCATGCCGATGCCGGTTCGAGGCGACTGCGACAACGTGCGAGTCCCGCACGTTGACCTCTGGATAGCTCAGACGGGTAGAGCAGTGGATTTTGTTTCCACGTGTCGCGGGTTCGAATCCCGCTCCAACGATCGCTGATTGTCATCAGCAAAGGGCGCAAGCCCGAAACCGGGAACGTCCCGTGCCTGTTCCGCCAGGCGTCGCAGTGGATCGCGATGCGCAACGAAGCACGCAGCGGGTAACGCGCCGGCGCCGCGTCCTGGCGGTGGCAGACAACGTGGAAAAGCGGGCGCGTGCCGATACGGGCGCGGCCATGGATCCACGGCAGACGCCATCGCCAGCATCGGCTGCCCGCCCGCTACCTGCCAGGGGCGTTCCCACTTCTTCCGCCGGCCGTACAAGGAGAAAACCCATGATGTTCTGGACCCGTCGGGTCGTGATCGGCGACGCTGAGCGCGGCCTGGTGTATCGCAACCGTCGTTTCGAGCGCGTCCTCGCGCCGGGCGTGCATCGCCTGTTCGCGTGGCGCGACCAGCTGGACGTGGTCGTGCACGACATCCGCAAGCCGGACTACGCCGGCGACGACGTCGATGCGCTGATCGCCGCGCTCGGCACCACGCTGGACAGGACCTTCGTGCTGGCCGACATCGGCATGGACGAAGTCGGGCTGGTGTCGAAGAACGGCCGCCTTGAGGACGTGCTGCCGCCGGGTCTGCGCAAGCTGTACTGGCGTGGCCTGGTGCAGGTCGAGGTCGAGAAGGCTTCGCTTGCCGAAGGCCTGCGCGTCGCGCCCGACGTGACGCGCCGCCTGCGCCAGCTCGGCATGCTGGGCCGCGTGGCGGTGGTGCTCGATGTGCCGGTGGAGTCGGCGGGCCTGGTGTTCGTCGACAACACGCTGGAACAGGTGCTCGGCGCCGGCAGCTACGCCTTCTGGAACTTCCAGAAGAACGTGGCGGTGGAGACCATCGAGCTGCGCGTGCAGTCCATGGAGGTTTCCGGCCAGGAACTGCTGACCCGTGACAAGGTGAGCCTGCGCGTGAACCTGGCTGCTTCGCTGCGCGTGACCGACCCGGTCGCCGCGCGTACGCGGGTGGCCAAGTACAGCGACTACGTGTACCGCGAGCTGCAGTACGGCCTGCGCAAGGCCGTGGCCGCCAAGACGCTCGATGAGCTGCTCGGCGACAAGGCCACGCTGGACGCGGAGATCTTCGGCCATGTGCGTGGCCGCGTGGAGGCGCTCGGCATCGAGGTGCTGGGTGTCGGCGTCAAGGACGTGATCCTGCCGGGCGAGATGCGCGAGATCCTCAACGGGGTGGTGCAGGCGGAGAAGCTGGCGCAGGCCAACGTGATCCGCCGCCGCGAGGAGGCGAATGCCACGCGCTCGCTGCTCAACACCGCGAAGCTGATCGAGGAAAGCCCGGTGCTGATGCGCCTGAAGGAGCTGGAAGCCCTGGAAAAGGTGACGGAGAAGATCGACAGGCTGACCGTGTTCGGCGGCCTGGATGGCGTCGTCAAGGAACTCGTGACGCTGAAGTAACACCCGCGCGCCCAATGGACGGGCGCGCGGGTCCTTCAAGGAATGGACCACATGGACACTTCGAATTACCAATGGCTGCACCGCGAAGGCGAGACCCCCATCAAGGGCTGGGTCCGCGGCGTGCAGCTGGAAGACAAGGCGCACGAGCAGCTGCGCAACATCGCGAGCCTGCCCTTCGTGGGGCCCTGGGTCGCGGTGATGCCGGACGTGCACCTGGGCATCGGTGCCACGGTGGGCTCGGTGGTGCCGACGCGCGGCGCGATCATCCCCGCCGCGGTCGGCGTCGACATCGGCTGCGGCATGGCCGCGGTGCGCACCACGCTCAACGCGCGCGACCTGCCGGACTCGCTGGCGCGGCTGCGCTCGGCGATCGAGCGCGCGATTCCCGTCGGCAACGGCCCGGGTGGCAACCACCGCAAGACGCCCGACAGCGTCGAGTCGGCGCTGGCCGGCTCCGGCCTGTGGCAGCGGCTCGAGCGCATCAAGGCCAGGCATCCGCGGATCCGCCTCGACAAGGTGGAGCAGCAGCTGGGCACGCTCGGCGGCGGCAACCACTTCATCGAGGTCTGCCTCGACGAGAGCGAGGCCGTGTGGGTGATGCTGCACTCGGGCTCGCGCGGCACCGGCAACCTGATCGGCACGTACTTCATCCAGCTGGCCCGCGAGGAGCTGGGCAAGCGCGTGCTCGGCTACCACGTGCCCGACAAGGACCTCGCGTTCTTCATGGAAGGCGAGGCGCTGTTCGACGATTACGTGGAGGCCGTCGGCTGGGCGCAGGACTACGCCCGCGCCAACCGCGAGGCGATGATGCAGCGCGTGCTGCACGCGATGCGTGCGGAGCTTCCGAAGTTCAAGCTGCAGGCGATGGCCGTCAACTGCCACCACAACTACGTGCAGAAGGAAGTGCACGGCGGGCAGGAGATGTTCGTGACCCGCAAGGGCGCGGTGCGGGCGGGCAGGGACGAGCTCGGCATCATTCCCGGCAGCATGGGCGCCAAGAGCTTCATCGTGCGCGGGCTGGGCAATGACGACAGCTTCCACAGCTGCAGCCATGGGGCAGGGCGGGTGATGAGCCGGACCGCGGCGCGCAACAGCATCACGCTGAAGCAGCACCGCGAGGCCACGGCGCATGTCGAATGCCGCAAGGACGCGGGCGTGATCGACGAGTCACCTGCGGCCTACAAGGACATCGAGGCGGTGATGGCGGCGCAGGCGGACCTGGTGCAGGTGATGCATACCTTGCGGCAGGTGGTGTGCGTCAAGGGGTGAGGGGTGGCCCTGCGGAGGCGGGGCCATCTCTCTCTCGGGGCACCTGCAGGTAAGAGCGCTGTTTGTCCGCTTACGACCCTTTGCGGTCCTTCGCAGCCTTGACGATCAATGTTTGCTGCGCAGCGATTGCTGATCTTCAGACTATTGCTTCTGGCTGGCTGGTGTGTGTCAAGACCGGGCGTTCGATGAAGCAGCTCAATCCTGCAAACTTGGTTGGTTACCGCTTTATTTTTAGGTTGCGTGACTATGAAGAAAAGAGAATTGGAAGAGCACGTGCTCAAGTTGGCGGAGCCGTTGTTTGAAAAGCTGTACGGCAAGTTTTCCTTCGATCCAGCGCAAACAGACAGGCCCGATGCTGCCATTAATGTCTACAAGCCGCACAAGCGCTTTGGCCGGAAAGCCGGCCCTTTCAGGATAGGGATTGAAATCACCACCGTAGATAAGGGGCAGGACCTTGCCTACCTGAACGATGAAAAATATGGGCGCGACAGGGTTATCGCTCAAACAATGGACGTGCTCGAAAACGGCTTCGATAGCGTTCGACCAATCAAGAAGGCCGAGATTGATATCCAAGACTCCTATATATATGACGGGGCGATCTCGAAGAAAATAAAGTATCAGAGCTATTTAGAATACGGCACTTATCGCGAGATCATCCTGCTGTGCTTCAGCGACGTAGTAGCCACCGATACGGTCGTCTTCAAGGAGCATCTAGAGGGCAGTACTGACTATCTTCTTAGTAAGGCGCAGTTTCCATTCGACGCAGTCGTGTTCGCGAGTCTCCGGCAGGGCAACCCGGTGAGGGTCTATCGAAAAGGCAATCCGCGTCTAAGTCCTCCTGCACCGTCTAATTATTCGGGGGTTACCGAGACGGTCGTTCATGGCCCGACCATGCGGTTCGACCAGACATACAGCCTGCGAGAAATCATGTCTAACGAACCCTTAATTACTCGGCGGCAACCCAAGCCAGCTTCATAGTCGAACTGCCCAAAACCGCCAAACGGATGCTCCGGGGGTAATTTCCGGCCATGAGAAATCGATCACACCGGGCGGCTGCTTTGAGCTTAAGGCCCCCGGCCTGTTTCGCTCGGCCAGATTTAAGAAAACCGTCTGAGCAGTCACTTGATCGATTTTGGACAAACGACCGCTACTGGCCGGAAGCGGTCACCTGGGTGACCGCTTCTCATCGGGAGCAAGTCAAACCTCAGTTTGTTCCGCCATGACTAGAGCGTCATCGACGTCGACGCCGAGGTAGCGCACGGTGCTTTCGATCTTGGTGTGGCCCAGCAGCAACTGCACTGCACGCAGGTTCTTGGTGCGCTGGTAAATGAGAGAGACCTTGGTCCGGCGCATGGAATGTGTCCCATAGTTCAGCTCGTCCAAGCCGATGCATCGGACCCAACCCTTGACGATGCGGGCGTACTGGCGGGTGGAGAGGTGCGGCCGGTCGTGTTGCCGGCTGGGGAAGAGATAATCGTCGGGCTGGAGGCATCGGTTGTCTATCCAAGCCGTCAGTGCTTCGCGCGTCTGGAGGGTGATTTCGAACTGGACGGGGCGCAGGGTCTTGCGCTGGACGACACAGGCTCGCGGTGAGATCTGGGTGCCGTGAGCGATGTCTCGGACGTGGAGACCGACTAGGTCGCAAGCCCGCAGCTTGCTGTCGATGGCCAGGTTGAAGAGAGCCAGCTGGCGAATGTCATCGGCCAACTGCAGACGGACCCGGATGGACCAGATCTCCTTGAGCTTGAGCGGGGCCTTTTGGCCGACGAGCTTTCCGCGGTTCCAGGCTGGTCGGGAGACGAGTTGTGCGGTGTTCCGTTTCATGGCGTCCTCCTCTTCCGGGATGGAAGGGAGGGCGAGCGTCGAACGACCCGAGTTGGGCGGCCGTCACGCCGATGGAGCAGTCACGGGATAGCCCGCAGCTACCGACCCAAAGCAGGTACTCGACTCGTTTAAAAGAATGAGGAGTCAACTCCACGCACGTGATGCCCTTGCCTTCCGCATGCGCTTATGTCGCTCACCTCTGTTCAGGGCTTGGAGCTTTGAGTCGGGAACGCACTGTCTAGCTCGCGGAGAGGGGTGCGCAGGAAGTCGGCCACAAGTGCGAAATCCATTTCGCGGAGGCTGCCTTGGGGTTCCTGAAAATCGATGACTTTGAACCCGGTGACGTCTGTCCCATCGGGCAATGTCTCGATTGCAAAGAGAAGCTGGTGGTGCTGCCCGGCGGCGGCCGCGGCGGTCTCGATCATGTTCCTGAGGTTGGCCGCGTCCTGCCCGGATTGCTGAGGCGTATCCATGACGAAGGGGAAAAGAGGGGTGTCCCCGTGCTCGACGTTGGTATCGATTAGGGCAAGATGCAGCGCGAGAACGGCTCGTGCGGCGTAGCTACCGCCAGCCCCATCTCGGTCACCGACTTTGACCTTCTTGGCCTGTTCCGCGAGCGGGATATTGAGTCGGTTGGAGTAGGAAGATACGCGGCCGGCGTAAAACGTTTCAACCGTCGCCTTGCGGTGTTTGTCTTCCAGCTTCTTTAGTTGTTCCTTAAAAGCACTCTCCCGCAACACGAGTTTGTCCAATGCCTCCTGAAGGGGCTCCGCGGCGTGGCGGAAAGCGACATCCAGCGTGCGGCGGCTTTCGGTGGCGAGCAAGTCGCTCAGTTGGAGGTCGGCTTTCCGATTGCTGGTTTCCTGGGCATACGAATCGAGCTTTTGGCTGACATCAGTCAAAAGTTGCCGGAGCGCGGTTTCCTCGCTCCGGAGAGCTTCGCGCTGACCGTGGAGCTCTTGCACAAGCGCGCCCATGGTGTCGGCATCGACAGAAAGAGTCAGGCGTGCATGGAACGAGTTCTTGTGGTGGACGCCACAGGTGGGACACTCCACAGGCCCTGGAGGCAGGTCCGAAAGGTATGCAATGTCTGCATCCAGCTCGCGCTGGGCGGCCCCGGCCAGCTTCAGCTCTGAGCGGAGCTGCTCACGTTGGGACACCACGTTCAGAAGCTTTGCCCTGGAGGTAACCTGAAGTTCATACGCTTCCGCCGCCTGCGTCCCCAGCCGGACCAACTCCTCGTGGAAGGACTGGGGGTCGATGCGCGGAAGATCTGCAGGCAATGCCTTCTGGACTTGCTCGAAGGCGTTGGATTGCGCTTCCAGCTCTCGTCGCTTCTCATTGGCCATTGCCCACGCTTCTTCCTGGTGTTGCTTGGCCCTAAACCACGCGTTGGGCTTCAGCCCGATGAAGGACTCCAGAGTTGGCTTGGGCCAGCTCTTAAATTTACTCAGCCCATCAAATGTCGCCCATTTAGTGCTCCAGCTTCCGTCCTGATCCAAGTAAAACGGCACCATCAGGTGCTCCATGCTGGCTTGTCCTGAGCCGCCGTCGTGCCTGGTTAGATGGAGGCGATAGCCGAAAAGCTGGGCCATGTGCAGGTCCCAGGTGCCGACCCGTTCAGTGAAGAACTGCAAGGCACCATCCTTGAACAACCCAAGGCGCTTGCCGTGACGAAGCGCTACGTACTCTTGGCCGTCGTAAGTGAACGCGAGTGCCGCGATTGCATTGGTATCCCAGTCCCCTCGGTCCTTCTTTGGGGGAAGGCAACCCAACGCCCAGAACAGGTTCTTAGTGATTCTCGACTTGCCCATCCCGTTCGTGCCCAACAGGAGCGTCTTCGGCTCCAGGTCCAACTTGCGTGCGCGCTTGTCTCGCTGCGACAGCAGATAGAGCGTCTTGAAGGTGACGTTGCGGTTCATGCGCATGCCTCAGGTTGCGGACCAGGCGCAGGAGGGAGTATGTCGAGGTCGATTCCATCGTTGAGTACCAAGAGGGCGAGGGCATTGACGTACGCTGGTCTAAGGCCGGCGAAGTCGGAGGGGGAAGCGCTGATGGTTTGTTTGACCAAGCTGTCCATAAGGTCTCTCAGCGGTAGGCTACTGGCATCCTGGGTAAGGTGAGATAACTGGGTCGCAAGCGCCGCGACGCAGGCTTTCAGTTGATCATTGGTCCGATCTACGGCGTGAGCCAAGACCGTGGTTCGTTCGGCTTTGATCTGTTTCAGAGCCAAGAAGGGGTAGCCCGTCGCAGCGAGCTGTTGAAGCGCATCATCGAGCCTTTCGGAGGCGCGGTGCGTGGTTCCGGCGGCTTCGGAGAGCGCCTGAATCGCGTCAGCCCTGGAGAGGACGCGGCTCTTCAGGTCGTGAATAGTTGCGGCGTAACTGGTATGCGACGCCTTCGATTGAAGCACCGACGCCAAATAGCGAGCCGCGACGGTCGGATTGGGAAGATCAAACGGGATCTTGCCGGCAGCGCTCAGGTCGGCCAGCTTTCCGGCCAAGAACACGTACTGCTCGCCCAGCGGAAGGTTGGTACGGTGAAGCATCCAGTCGTTGAGATCGACCTCGGCCGATCCGACGGCCAGCTGTTTGGCGATTTTTTCGCGGATCTCGGTTTGTTCTGCCGGTGTCAGGCTCGTGAGCTGACAATCAGACGCGGACATACCGGCAGCAATTTTGACCGCTAGATTGGACACGAAGCGCAGCTTCGTGGGATGGCCGGCGAATTCGGTTCTCCGTTTGTGGAGCTTGGCCAGGATCGAGGGGTCGTGCGGCTTGCTCTTTCTCTTGGGGCCCTGCCGATGGAGATCTTTCAGCCCCCAGCCACCAGCCTGCTCATTCTTCTTGATTTGGCAGAACTCGACGGACATAGGACTTAGCGCGGAGTCCAGGATGGCTACGTCTTCTTTGACTTCCATGCCCACTGCGAAGTCGGCCTCGGACTCCAGCAACTCGGCAACGACCAGTGCGCCCCACCACTGCTGGAAGGTAAATCCTAGCGTCGCATTTGCGCCGGTCTTCTCGTCGCTGGCAGCGTCCCCCAGCAGTGCTTCAAGCGCCTTTGGGAGCGGCGCACTCTCGTCCTTAAGTGCCATGACAGCCCTAGCTTTCCCCTGGAGCCAAGCCTACAGCAAGCCATGGGCGTCTTCGACCTTGTGGGGGGAGGGCGATGGTGTCCGCTTCTGGCCGTTAGGTGCCCCTCAGTGACTGGATACGCGGTCGACGATCCACTCGACGATCGCGTCGAACCGCTCCTGATCAAGCGCATGCCCCCGGTCGACACGGAGCTCGGTGATGAAGTCGCCGGCAACCTTGGCCACGACCTGGTCCGCATCGCGTGAGTACTTGTCCCCGGTACCCGATACGACCAGTGTCGGCCTGGGTCCGATGGCGGAGAGGACATCGTGCGTTTCAAGCTGGCGGGCGAGCCCGGGTACGGCCTCGAACAGGGTGATCCCGGTGTTCTCCCGGCGGCGCGTCTCGAAGCTGCATACGGCACCGCTGATGCATGCGAACCGGCATCGCGAATCGACGGCCGCGTGGTAGAGCGCCGTGTAGCCACCGTACGAATGTCCAGCCACGCCCACGCGTCGCTCGTCCACGTCTGCGGCCTGGAGCAAGACGCTCAGGGCGCGCTGGGCATCATCCAGGCACTTCCTCATCAGCAGGTCGCCATCCAGCAACCGGTAGCTCATGGCGCTGTAGTGCTGGAGCCAATCGTAGTAGTCCGGCTCCACCCCGTGGACCGCGCCCCGTCGATCCTCGAACGTGATGGAGTCCGGGGCGAGGACCGCGACACCCCTGCGCGCGAGCGCAGGCCCGAAGGCCTGGAACGCGTCACCCACATCGCCGGCGACCTCGCTCTTGCCGAAGTGGAACTCCCCGTTGTGCTGGTGGAAGACAACCACGCCACCGAGCGTGTCGCGCCCCCTGGGCGTGAACAGGAACGCCGGGATGGGATCACCTTCGAGTCCGCGGTATTCGATCCGTTCACGGGCGAATCCGTCGGCCTCGGTAGCGTCGCCTCGCTGGAATTCCAAAGCGACAGGGTCCGCAAGCCCAAGGCGCTGGCGAAGCATCGTAGTGAGATCGTCCGTCATCCCTGGATGGTAGCTCGCAATATGGACGGGTCGCGGGCCTGCTCTGGAGGTCGAGTTCACCGGTTCTTCTCGCACGGCCATGCAGTCATGGACGCCCCGGCATCCCGACTGCGAGCTGCACCCCGATGGACCTGAAAAGCGGCTACCCCTGGTGGGCGGTCAAGAACGGCCTGATGCACGCCTTCCCGCCGCTGCAGGCGGACCATCGCTGCGACGTGGCGGTGATCGGCGGCGGCATCACCGGGGCGCTGATCGCCGACGAACTGGCCGCGCACGGGCATGACGTGGCGGTGTTCGAGCAACGTGACGTGGGCTGGGGCAGCAGCGCCGCCAGCACGGCGCTGCTGCAGTACGAGATCGACACGCACATGGTCGACCTGGCCAAGCGCTATGGCGAGGACAACGCCGTGCTCGCCTACCGCGCCTGCGCCGAGGCCATCCCGCTGCTGCAGGCAAAGGCGGCGGACGTGCGCGACGTGGATTTCGCCCGCGCCGCGAGCCTCTATTACGCCAGCCGTCGCCGCGACGCACGCGCGTTGCGCGAGGAATTCGCGCTGCGCCAGCGCCACGGCTTCGATGTGGCGTGGCTGGATTCGGATGCGGTGCGCGAACAGTTCGGCTTCGATGCGCCGGCGGCCATCCTCAGCCGGCTGGCTGCGCGCATGGATCCCTACCGCATGGCTTACCGCCTGTTTGCGCGGCTCCGCAAGAGTGGCGGCGCGGTGTTCGACCGCACGACCATCGAGAGCATCCAGCCCCGTTCGCGTGATGTGCTCCTCACCACCGCCGAGGGCCACGCGGTGCGTGCCGGGCACGTCGTGATCGCCGCGGGTTACGCCAGCCAGAAGTGGCTGCGCAAGCGCGTCGCCGCCGATCGCAGCAGCTACGCCGTGATCACCGACCCGATCGACAAGGACGCGCTGGGCCCGCTGGTCGACACCATGGTGTGGGAGACGGCGCGCCCCTATCTGTACATGCGCAGCACAGGCGACGGGCGCCTGCTGGTCGGCGGCGAGGACGACAATGTCGACGTGCCGGTGCGACGCGACGCCCGCGTGGAGAAGAAGGCGCGCAAGCTGCTGGACAAGGCCGCGACCCTGTTCCCGCACCTGCCGCTGCGGCTGGCGTTCTCCTGGGCCGGCACCTTCGCCGAGACCCATGACGGCCTGCCGTTCTTCGGCCCCCACCCGCAGCACGGCCCGCGCGTGCAGTTCGCCATGGCCTACGGCGGCAACGGCATCACCTATTCGATGATCGGCGCCGGGCTGGTGCGTGCGCTGATCGAGCGGCGCAGGCATCCGTTGGCCGAGTTGTTCTCGTTCGGGCGCGGTGAGGGCTGAGCAGTCAGTGCGAGCCGGGCGACCGTGCCCTCGCCGTCGGTGTCGAAGCGCAGGGCGATGCCGTGGCGCTCGCCCAGCCGGCGCACGATCGCCAAGCCCAGCCCGAAGCCGGCGCTGGCCTCGCCCTTGGCGAAGGGTTGGAATGCGGCTGCCGCGATGCCATCGCCCGGGTTGGCAATGCGCAGCCATTCGCCGTCCACGTCGATCACGACCTCGCCGTCGCGGGTGTGGGCGAAGGCGTTGCCCACCAGGTTCGACAGCACGATGTGCAGCACGGTCGCCGGCAAGTGCGCGCGCGTGTTGGTCGCCACATCCAGCCGCACCTCCACCGCACGGCCATCCAGCAGCGGCGCCTGGTCGACGATCACGCGCTCCAGCAGGGGCAGCACGGCGACATCGCTGGCGGCCTCGGCGCTGTGCTCCTCGCGCGCGAGCGCCAGCAGCGTGGCGACCGTCTGCTCGAGCTGGTGTGCGGACTGGCGGACATGCTCGAGCTGAAGCCGTGACTCGACATCGAGGCCGTCGCGCGCAGCCAGGCGTTCGCAGGCGCTGCGGATCACCGCCAGCGGCGTGCGCAGTTCGTGGCTGGCGTCGCGGCTGAACTCGCGTTCGCGCGCCACGAAGTCGTCGATGCGCGCGATCAGGCGCTCCAGCCCGCGCGCCAGCGTGCCGACCTCGTCGTCGGGAAAGGCATCCGAGAATCCGGCGGGCAGCCGCGACGGCGTGGCCTCATCGACCAGCGCCGCCAGCCGCGACAGCGGCGCGGTCATCCGCCGGGCCAGCCAGGCGCCGAGCGCAAGCGCCAGCGCGAGCACCGCCAGGCTGGACACGCCCAGCCACTGCAGGATGCCGCTGCGCATCGGCCGCACCGCCAGCTGCTGGCTGACCTCGGCCACCAGCCACGCCGGTGCAGCCGGCGCCGCTGGCTGCAGGGCCTGCAGGTGGTAGTGGCGGCCGTCGTTGCCGGGGAACTCGCGACGCGAAGGCTCCTCGGCCAACCACGTGCCGAGCCCGTCGGGCAGGGTGGCCGGATCGGCATGCACCGCGATGAAGTGCAGCTGCGGGCGCGTCCACTCGCCGTGCGCGGCGTGGTGCGCCAGCTGCGCCTGCGCTTCCTGCTGCAGCAGGCCATGGAAGAAACGGTCTTCGACCACGTAGACGAACAGCACCACGTAGAAGCCGTATAGCGCGGCCACGAACAGGGCGAATCCGCCGAAGGCGACCATCAGCCGGTGGCGCAGCCGGCGGCGCGGACGCGTCGTGTTGCTCACGTGTCGGCCTCCAGGCGGAAGCCGACGCCATGCACCGTCTTCAGCATCGGCACCGCGAACGGGCGGTCCAGTGCCTGGCGCAGCATGTACAGGTGCGTGCGCAGCGGATCGGAGTCGGGCGGGGCGTCGCCCCAGATGTGTTCAACGAGCTCACTGCGGGTCAGCGTGCGCGGCCAGGCTTCGGCAAGCGCAAGCAGCAGCTGGTGCGCCGTCTGCTGCAGGTGCAGGGTGCGGCCTTCGCGCTGCACCACGCCGCTGCGCCGGTCGATGCCGAGGCTGCCGATGCGCAGCACATGCGGAGTGCCGGCGCGGTGGCGCTGCGACAGCGCCAGGCAGCGCGCCAGCAGTTCGGCGCCGGCGAACGGTTTGACCAGGTAGTCGTCGGCACCGCTGCGGAAGCCCAGCAGCCTGTCGTCCAGCGCATCGCGCGCGGTGAGCATCAGTACGGGAATGTGGCGATCGGCCTGCGCGCGCAGGCGCTCGCAGATGCGCAGTCCATCAAGGCCGGGCAGGCCCAGGTCCAGCACCAGCACGTCGGGCGGATCGGCCAGCGCCGCCTGCAGCCCGCTCAGGCCGTCGGCGGCGAAGCTGGCGGCGATGCCGCTGTCGGCGAACATCGCCTCCAGGTTCCCGCGCAGCACCGGGTTGTCCTCGACCACCAGGATGCGCAGCGCGGGCAGGTGCATGGCTCAGCCGTCGATCCGCTTCAGGAGGGTGACAGCCTCTTCCATCTGCGGCGCCGCTTCCAGTACCTGCAGCACCAGGGCGCGCGCCTGCGCATGTTCGCCCAGCCGCAGGTGGGCGTCGGCAGCGCCGAGCTTGAGCTGCGGCTCGGCCATGTGCGGCAGGGCGAGTTGCATGGTCTGCAGCGCGGGCCGCAGCTGGGCGGCATCGTCGCCGGCGACCTGCGCCTGGTAATAGCCGAGCAGGCCAATCAGTTCGACGTGGTAGCGCGTGGGCGCCTGTTGCAGTGCCGCCGTTGCGCCGGCGATGTCGCCGCTGCGCAGGCGTTCCACCAACGCCATGCTCAACTCGTCGCGCCACGGCGTGCGCGCGACCGGCGTGCGGCCCAGGGCGCGCACGATCGCTTCCGCCACCGCGGTGGTGGAGTAGGGGTTCTGGCCGGTGACCAGGCGTCCATCGACCACCACCTTCGGCATCATCAGCGGCGCCTCGTCCCAGGCCGCGCCGCGCGCGCGCAACGCATCTTCCAGCAGCCACGGGAACTGCGAAGCCCACTTCTTGCCGAACACCGTCTCCTCCTCGTTGCTGAAGCCGGTCATGCGCCGGCCGGCCACCAGCGGGCTGCCGTCGGCCAGGCGGACGTCGGCGAGGGCGGCCGGGCCGTGGCAGACCGCCGCCAGCACCGCGCCGTTGTCCCAGGCCCGGGCGAGCAGGCCCTGCAGCGCTGCATTGCGCGGGAGGTCGAACATCGCGCCCTTGCCGCCGACCACGTAGACGGCGGCGTAATCCTCGGCGCGCAGCGCGTCGATGCGGCGCGTATCGGCCAGCTGGCGCATCGCGTCCGCATCGGCCAGCAGCGCGGCGTTGAAGGGCTCGTCGGGGTTGTATTTGTCGGCCTCGATCGCACCGCCCTGCGGGCTTGCGACCTCCACGGCCAGGCCGTTGGCCTTGAAGATCAGCCAGGCCTGGGAGAGTTCGTCGAACTCGTAGCCGGGGCGGGTCTTGCCGGCATCGCGACCTTCACCGCTGAGCACGACCAGGACGGTGTCGCGGGCGAGCGCGGACGGGAGATGCAGCAGCAGGAGGGCGGCAAGCAGGCAGGTGAGGGGCAGGCGGGACATGGCGGTTCCAGTCGTATCCGGGGAGGGACAGGATGGCGCTGCCATATCAAGCGGATTTCAAGATCGGCGGAGAGCCGACCCTGGACGGAAGAAGCAGGGCCACGCGCGTGCGGGGCCCTGCCCCCGGCTTACTCCGCCGACGCCTCGTCCGGCGTTTCTTCCTCGGGATACCACGAGTAGCGCCAACCGAGTGGCGCGTCGGCATCGACCGCGCGTGCGACGTACTGTCCATCTGGCAGCGCCTGTACGACACGATCGGTATCGTCACGCAGTGGCACTTCCGTCACACCCGTTTCTGCGCGGGCGGGGAGTGAGCCGTCAAACAGGCCGTTCAGCAGCGTCTCGATGTCGGTCGCGCCTTGCGTGAGCGCCGAACGAACCAGGCTGCAGTCGTCGGCCGTCCATGCGCGCGCGCGCGCCGCAGCTGCTTCGCGCGGTGTCCACTCCGTTCCCCTGGCCTCGCGCATGCGCGCCTGGTGGGTCCTGAGCAATGCGCTGGCGGCGCGGCGGGCTGTACGGTCGCCTCCGTTGGCGGCTTGGATCAGCTTGTGCACGCCACTGTCCGCGTAGCGCGTGGCCTCGCGTGAGATCGCGGCCTGAATGTCCGCCGGAGTTTTCCCGGCCAATGGGACGACGTCAGACACCACGACAAGGTCGTTGCTCCACGCTGGCTTCTTCTGCCAGCGCGTCGTCGCCCCTGGCAGCTGCGCCGAATACGCGGCCAGCGCGACCGAGGTGACCAGCGCGGAATAGTCCGGCGTCATGCTGTAGGTCGCCACCAGCTCGTAGCGCGGCTCGTCCTGCGGCACCAGATCGTCCACCGAACGTTCTGGCGCGAGCACATGCCGTTGGACGCTTCGTCCCGCACCCCATGGCGTGCCACCAACACTGCGCTCGATCGCACCCAACAGTGCGTCGGTGTTCGACAGCTTGCACTGGGCACGTTCGAACTCCGCGTTCGCATCCCGGACCTGGCGCTTGGCTGAGGCTTTGGCCTCGGCATTGATGAGCGCCGAGGCGATCAGGCCGCCGGCGAGGCCAGCGGCAGCCGCGCTGCCGTACGACAGTCCGGGCGTGCTCGTGTACAGGTTGTTCGTGGCGTTGACAACGGTGCCGCCTACGTTGATGAACCCGTAGGTGATCTGGCTCTTGAGCCGGTCATGCGCGGCGACGGCATGCACTGCCATGCCCGCGAGTAGTTCGTCTTGCGAGGGATCGTGGCCCTGCGGCCTTTCCTTCTCCGCATGCGCGGCACCGCACGCGCACGCAAGAACCGCCGCCGCGAGCGGCAGCGCAATGCTTCGAATCGTCATCTCTTCCCCTTTCCCCTGAATACGCGAACGCGTCGCGAGAGCTTATCCACTGGCCGCAAATCTCGTAAAGTGCTCTTCACAATCCATCTACGTATTCCAACGCCAGACTGGCCCCGATATCCCCCCGACGAAGGAGCATTGAAATGTTTCTGACCAAAAAACATCTGGTGATGGCGCGTACGCTCGGCCTGGCGATCGTCGCCACCCTGAGCCTTGCCGCCTGTGCCACCTACGATGACGAGTTTGCAGGGATCAACTCACGCCTCGATCAACTCGACACGAAGGTGCAGAGCGCGGCCCAGAGCGCAGAGTCCGCCAACCAGTCCGCGCAGCAGGCCAACCAGCGGTTGGATCAAATGGAAAGCCGCGTCCAGCAGCTTGAAGCAGCGCCGCGCCGCGCGCCGCGCGGTTAGTCTCTACTTGCGCAAACCGCGACGAACGGCCTGAGCCGTGACCCGGTGGCCTTGCTGGCCACCGGTCTCCTTGTCTTCATCCAGTCTTCGTTCCGAGGAACCTTCCCATCCCTACGTGCACACACCCTGCGGCCCGGGCCGTCATTGGTGCGCTGGCGCTTGTGCTGGCGTTCGCGAGCTTTGATGTGACCAGCGCCGAGGACGCCGCCGCGCAGCCGGTCGCCCCCGTCGACCAGCTTCCACCAGGCCAGGATGTGTCCGGTACGGTGATCGAGCTTGCGGGCTGGGTTGTCGCAGCCAAGGACAGCCAGGGCTATCCGTTCGCGGTCATCGACAAGGCCGCCGCACAGATCTTCGTGTTCGGTGGCGACGGCCGGCTTCGCGGCGCGGCCCCCGGGCTCTTCGGCTCGGCGGTCGGCGATCACACGGCCCCCGGCATCGCCGGTCTCGCGCTTCGCGAGATTCCGGGCCGCGATCGCACCACGCCTGCTGGCCGCTTCGTCGGCGGTTACGGTCCGTCGATCGATGCCGGGCGCGTGCTGTGGGTGGACTACGAGTCCGCGGTCTCCATCCACCCGACCGCGACCGGCGTCCCGGCCGAGAGGCGCCCCGAACGCCTTGCATCGCCCACGCCTGACGACAACCGCGTCACGCATGGCTGCATCAACGTCTCGCCCGAGTTCTACGAGCGGATCATCCGTCCGACGTTCGAGCGGGGCGGGGTGTTCTACATCCTGCCGGATGCGGCGTCGATCGCGGAGACCTTCCCCGAGTTCGCGCAAGGTCGCGCGACTACGCAACGCAACGATGGAAAACGCGCTCGGTCCGCGCGCCAGTGAAGCGTGCGTCGTCGTAGTGGCCGAGCGCGAAGCGCAGGCCGCGGCTGCAGAGTCCGCCGCAAGCGATTGATCTGAAACCCCCTCTCATCTCCTTAGACCGCCCGGCGCTGGAATCTTCCGACCGCCGGGCTTGCTTATGTCCGCCAAGGCAAATAGATTTTTACCCATGACCGACGACCTCACCCCCCGACAGCGCGACGTGCTCGGCTTCATCCAGGCCCATGCCGGGGCCGAGGGCGCGCCGCCCACGCTGCAGCAGATCGCCGACGCGTTCGGCTTCCGCCAGGCCTGTGCGGCGCACAAGCACGTGCGCCGGCTGCAGGCCGCCGGCTACCTGGAAGTGCGGCCCAACGAGGCGCGCGGCATCCGCGTGGTCGCGGGCATGGCGCAGGCCGGCGGCGGCCGGGCGGGGCGTGCGCGCCACGTGCCCGGCACGCGGCTGAAGCTGCGCGATGACCGCCTCGAGCTGCCGGTGCTCGGCCGCGTGGCCGCGGGTGCGCCGATCGGTGCCGATGCCGGCGTCGAGCGCCATGTGCTGCTCGACCGCGCGCTGTTCACCAGCAAGCCGGATTACCTGTTGCGGGTGAAGGGCGACTCGATGCGCGACGACGGCATCTTCGACGGCGACCTGGTGGCGGTGCAGCGGGCGAGCGACGCGCGCAACGGCCAGGTGGTGGTTGCGCGCGTGGACGGCGAGATCACCATCAAGCGCCTGGAGCGCACGCGCACGCGGCTGCGGCTGCTGCCGCGCAATCCGGACTACGCGCCGATCGAGGTGCCGCCGGGCAGCGACTTCGCCATCGAGGGCCTGTACTGCGGGCTGGTGCGCACGGCATGAACGCGGTCGCGTCCATCGCGGTGTTGCCCAGCCTCGACGCCATGCTCTCGGCGCAGACGGTGTGGCGCGCGGGGCGTGCGCCGGCGGTGGCCGCGGGTGGCGAGCCGAGCGGGCATGCCGCGCTGGATGCATTGCTGCCGCAGGGCGGCTGGCCACGCGCGGCGCTCACCGAATTGCTGCTGCCGGCCGATGGCGTGGGCGAGCTGGCGCTGCTGCTGCCCACGCTGGCGCGGCTGACGCAGGCCGGTGGCGTGGTGGCGCTGGTGGCGCCGCCGTACCTGCCGTATGCGCCGGCGTGGCAGGCGGCGGGCGTTGACCTGCGCCATCTGGAAATCATCGAGGCCGATGCGCGCGGTGCGCTGTGGGCGTTCGAGCAGTGCCTGCGCAGCGCGGCCTGCGCGGCGGTGCTGGGCTGGCCGCTGCAGGCGGATGCGCAGGCGCTGCGCCGGCTGCAGGTGGCGGCCGACAGCGGCGACTGCCTGGGCTTCGCGTTCCGCGATGCGAAACACGCGGCCAATCCGTCGCCGGCGGCGCTGCGGCTGGAGTTCGCCGCGGCGGGCGAGGGGGCGTGGTACGTCCGCAAGTGCCGTGGCGCCAATCCGCCGGCGCAGGGCTTCAGGCCTGCCGGTGCGAACGCCGTCGCGGCCTGCGGGCGCGTCGCCCTCGCCACCGTCGCTCCCTAGGGCATCGGCGTGCTCTGGGCCTGCATCGCGCTGCCGCGGCTGGCGCTGGACGCCGTCCTCCGGCGTACGGCGGATCCGTCGCAACCGCTGGCGCTGGTCGGCGGGCCGGCGCAGCTGCGCAGCCTGCACGCGGTCAACGCCGCCGCCGCCGCCGCCGGGCTGAAGCCCGGCATGCGCCTGACCGCCGCGCACGCGCTCTGCAGCACGGTGGCGCTGGTCGAACACGACGCCAGCGCCGATGAGCGCTGGCAGCGGTTCCTGGCGGCGTGGGCGTATCGCCACAGCTCACTGGTCAGCACGCAATGGCCGGGCGCGATCGTGCTGGAGGCGCGCGCGAGTTTCCGGCTGTTCGGGCCGTGGCCGCGCTTCGAGGCGCGGCTGCGCGAGGAGCTCGCGGGACTCGGCTTCAGCCACCGCATCGCGCTGGCGCCCACGCCGCGCGCGGCGCTGGCGTTCGCGTGGCTGCGGGACGGATTCGCGGTGACCTCGCTGCCGGCGATGCACGAGGCGCTGGCGCAGGTGCCGGTGCGCCGTGCGGCGCTGCCGGGAACCGCCGGCACGCGCCTGCATGCGATGGGCGTGCGCACGCTGGGCGCGCTGCGTGCGCTGCCGCGCGACGGCCTGCGCCGGCGCTTCGGCGTGGAGCTGCTCGAGCATCTGGATCGCCTGCATGGCGATGCCGACGATCCGCTGGCGTGCTACGCGCCGCCCGATCATTTCGACGCGCGCATCGAGCTCGGCTTCGAGGTGGAAAGCCACCAGGCGCTGCTGTTCCCGCTGCGGCGGATGATCGCCGACCTCGCCACGTATCTCTCGGCGCGCGACGGCGGGGTGCAGCGCTTCACGCTGCGCCTGGAGCACGAGCGCAGCCATGCGCTGCCCTCGCACGCCGCCGACATGGAGCGCGTGGCGGCGCCGGCGCATACCGACGTGGCGGTGGGCCTGCTGGCCGCCGAGCGCGAGGCCACGCTGCTGTTCGAGCTCACCCGCAACCGCCTGGAGCAGGTGGCGCTGCCGGCGCCCGTGGTGGCGATGCGGCTGCTGGCGCGCGAACTGCCGCCGTTCGTGCCGGCCGCGCGCGACCTGTTCGATACCCGCCCGGCGCAGGCGGTGCCGTGGCCGCAGCTGCGCGAGCGCCTGCGCGCACGCCTCGGCGACGAGGCCGTGCACCGCATCGCGCCCAGCGGCGATCCGCGCCCGGAGCGCGCATGGCGACGCGTGGCGGCCGCGGGCGATGACGCGGCCTGCCTGCAGCCCGCGCCGCCACGCCCGGCGCGCCCGGCGTGGCTGTTGCCGCGCCCGCTGCCGCTGCGCGGGCGGGTGCGCATCGTGTCCGGGCCGGAGCGTCTGGAAAGCGGCTGGTGGGACGGCGACGACGCGCGCCGCGACTACTACGTACTGGAAACCGCGCAGGGCCAGCGCGCCTGGGCGTTCGCGGCGCCGGGCGAGCTCGGCAACTGGATGCTGCACGGCTGGTTCGCATGAACTGGGACGACGACCACGCCCTGCCGCCCGGCGTCGCGCCGGACACGCCCGGTGCGCGGCCGCCGCGCAGCGTGCGCATGCAGCAGCAGATGCAGCTGGCGCTGGGTGGCGCGGATCGCGGCAGGGCGCTGGTGGTCCCCGGCCTGGGCGCGGCCAACGACGCGTCGGCCGGCGTGGAGCCGCACGGCATCGACGCGCCCGCCTATGCCGAGCTGCACTGCCTGTCCGACTTCAGCTTCCTGCGCGGCGCGGCCAGCGCCGAGCAGCTGTTCGAACGCGCCGCGCTGTGCGGCTACGAGGCGCTGGCGATCACCGACGAATGCTCGCTGGCCGGCATCGTGCGCGCCCGCGATGCCGCGCGCATCACCGGGGTGAAGCTGGTGGTCGGTGCGGAGTTCACCCTCGACGACGGCCTGCGCCTGGTGCTGCTGGTCGAGAACCGCGCCGGCTACGCGCAGCTGTGCCGGGTGATCACCACCGCGCGCCGTGCGGCGGGCAAGGGCGCCTACCAGCTGGGCCGCGACGACCTGGCGCGCGACGCCTTCGATGACGGTACGACCGGCCTGTTCGCCCTCTGGCTGCCGGGGCAGCCGGAAGAAGGCGCGTGGCTGCGCGACACGTTCGCCGAACGCGCCTATCTCGCCGTGGAGCTGCACCGCGACCACGACGACGAGGCGCGCCTCGGCGCATTGCTGGCGCTGGCCGCGCAGGCCGGGCTCACGCCGCTCGCCACCGGCGACGTGCACATGGCCACGCGCCGCCAGCGCGTGCTGCAGGACACCGTGACCGCGATCCGCCACGGCCTGGCCCTGGCCGACTGCGGCGCGCAGTTGTTCCGCAACGGCGAGCGCCACCTGCGCAGCCGCCGCGCGCTGGGCAACATCCATCCGCATGCGCTGCTGGCCGAAGCCGTGGCGCTGGCGCGGCGCTGCACGTTCTCGCTCGACGAGGTGCGCTACGACTATCCGGCCGAGCTGGTGCCCGCCGGCGAAACGCCCACCAGCCACCTGCGCAAGCTCACCGAAGCGGGCATGCGCCGGCGCTGGCCAATGGGCGTGCCGGAAAAAGTGGCGCGGCAGATCGACGACGAGCTGGCGCTGGTCGCGGAGCTGAAATACGAGGCGTTCTTCCTCACCGTGGAGGACATCGTGCGCTTCGCGCGCAGCCGCGACATCCTCTGCCAGGGGCGCGGCTCGGCGGCGAACTCGGCGGTGTGCTTCGCGCTCGGCATCACCTCGGTCGATCCTGCGGAAAGCCGGCTGCTGATGGCGCGCTTCCTGTCGAAGGAGCGCAACGAGCCGCCGGACATCGACGTCGACTTCGAGCACGAGCGCCGCGAGGAGGTGATCCAGTACGTGTACGGCAAGTACGGCCGCAGCCGCGCCGCGCTGGCCGCCACGGTGATCCGCTACCGCGGCAGGAGCGCGGTGCGCGATGTCGCCAAGGCCTTCGGCCTGCCGCCCGACCAGGTGGCGCTGCTCGCCGGCTGCTTCGGCTGGGGCAACGGCGAGACGCCGATGGAAGTGCGCCTGGCCGATGCCGGCTTCGATATCGACAACCCGCTCATCGCGCGCGTGCTGGCGGTGACCACCATGCTGCGCGGGAGGCCGCGGCACCTGTCGCAGCACGTCGGCGGCTTCGTGATTTCCGATGCGCCGCTGTGGCAGCTGGTGCCGGTGGAAAACGCGGCCATGGCCGACCGCACCATCATCCAGTGGGAGAAGGACGACCTGGAATCGATGGGGCTGCTGAAGGTCGACTGCCTGGCGCTGGGCATGCTGACCTGCATCCGCAAGGCGCTCGACCTGGTGCGCGCGCACCGCGGCCGCGACCTGGAGCTGGCCACCATCCCCAACGAGGACACGCCCACCTACGACATGGTGCAGCTGGCCGACACCGTGGGCGTGTTCCAGATCGAATCGCGCGCGCAGATGACCATGCTGCCGCGACTCAAGCCCAGGACGTTCTACGACCTGGTGATCGAGGTGGCGATCGTGCGCCCGGGGCCGATCCAGGGCGGCATGGTGCATCCCTACCTGCGGCGCCGGCAGGGCCAGGAGCCGGTGTCGTATCCGTCGC
This sequence comes from Luteimonas sp. MC1828, assembly GCF_016461615.1. Classification (NCBI taxonomy): domain Bacteria; kingdom Pseudomonadati; phylum Pseudomonadota; class Gammaproteobacteria; order Lysobacterales; family Lysobacteraceae; genus Luteimonas; species Luteimonas sp. MC1828. The sequence continues at coordinate 1,324,300 of NZ_JAEMNY010000001.1, read as the reverse complement.
CGGGCATCGAGGAGATCCTCGGCCCCACGCTCGGCGTGCCGCTGTTCCAGGAGCAGGTGATGGAGCTGGTGATCCATGCCGGCTACTCGCCGGAAGAGGCCGACAAGCTGCGCCGCTCGATGGCCGCCTGGCGCCACGGCGGCGACATGGAGCCGCACCGCGTGCGCATCCGCGAACTGATGGAGGCCAAGAACTATTCCTCTGAGTTCATCGACCAGATTTTCGAACAGATCAAGGGCTTCGGCTCGTACGGCTTCCCGCAGAGCCACGCCGCCTCGTTCGCGAAGCTGGTGTACGCCAGCTGTTGGCTGAAGCGCCACGAGCCGGCGGCGTTCGCCTGCGCGCTGCTCAACGCGCAGCCGATGGGCTTCTACTCGCCCAGCCAGATCGTGCAGGACGCACGCCGCGGCAAGGCCGCGCGCGCAGGCGTGGACGTCCTGCCGGTGGACGTGGCCTGCAGCGCGTGGGATTGCACGCTGGAAGGCGAGGGTGTGGCGGGCCTGATCACGGCCCCCGCCATCCGCCTCGGCTTCCGCCAGATCGCAGGCCTTTCCGAAACCGTCGCCAACGCCATCGTCGCCGCGCGCAGCGAGCGCCCGTTCCGCGATATCGCCGACCTCTGCCGTCGCGCCGCCCTCGACGAAAAGGCGCGCAGCGCGCTTGCCGAGGCCGGGGCGCTGGCGTCGCTGGCCGGGCATCGCCACGACGCGCGCTGGCAGGTGGCCGGCATCGAACGCCAGCGGCCCTTGCTGCCGGGCAGCCCCGACGAGGATGCGGTCCTGCTGCCGGCGCCCGGCGCCGGCGAGGACGTGCTGTCCGACTACCGCGCGCTGGGCCTGAGCCTGGGCGCGCACCCGCTGGCGCTGCTGCGCGACCGGCTCCGTGCGCGGCGGCTGCTGGCCTCGCGCGAGCTGCGCGGCCGCCACCACGGCAGCGCGGTGCGGGTGGCGGGCATCGTCACCCAGCGCCAGAAGCCGCAGACCGCCAGCGGCACGATCTTCGTCACCCTCGAGGACGAGGACGGCATGGTCAACGTGATCGTGTGGCCGCGCGTGGCCGAGCGCGGGCGCAAGGCGCTGCTCGGCGCCACGCTGCTGGAAGTGCGCGGGCGCTGGGAGCGCGTGGACGGCGTGGAGCACCTGATCGCCGGCCACCTCGAGGACCTGTCCGCCCTGCTCGGCGGCCTGCGTTCGGAGTCGCGGGATTTCCGCTGAGCCTGAGCCCGGTTCACCTCGCGTTCGTCCGCCGGCATGGGCAGCCACTAGACTGGGCAGCCGTCCAACGCCCCGCAGCCGCCTGCATGTCGCTCCCCTTCCGCGCGTCCGTCCTGTGCCTGCTGCTTGCGGCCTGCAGCGCGCCGTCGCAGGACGTCGTTCCCGTGCAGCAGGCGATCGAAGTGGAAGCCGAGGCCAACGACGGCGAATTCATTTCCGCCCCGGTCGAAGTCGTGCCCAAGGCCTACGACGTGCGCAAGGGCACCGACTGGCCGCAGGTGGCGCTGGTGGACGGCACCGCCTCGATCAGCTGCGAGCTCGACTATGCCGGCGCCGGTGACGGCGACGCGCTCACCGACCTGTCGTTCTTCAACGTGGTCGATACGCTCAAGCCCTGCCAGGAGCGCGGCCTGGTGCGCCTGCGCTACGACGGCAAGATCAACGCCGGCTTCCACGCGCTGGTGGAGCGGGTGGCGGCGATCGCCGACCGCATGGAAATCGGCAAGCGCGTGCTCGACATCGATTCCAGCGGCGGCCAGGTGGAAGACGCCATCAAGGCGGGCGACGCGATCGGCGCTTCCGGCTGGACCGTCTGGGTGCGCGAGGGCGCCGCCTGCCACAGCGCCTGCGTGCTGATCCTCGGCGCCGGCGACGTGCGCATGATCTCGGGGCCCGTCGGCATCCACCGCATCATCCGCATGAGCTCCACCGCCACCACGCGCGCCGAGCTCAACTCCGAACTGCAGGCCGTCTACGGCCGGGTCAAGGAATACCTGGAGCGCAACGGCGTGGCGGTGGCCGTGGCCGACCTGATGATGTCGGTGCCCAACCGCAACCTGCGCGTGCTGAGCGCGACCGAGCTGCAGGAATACGGCCTGGACGGCACCAACCCGGCCCAGGACGACCTCGACCGGCTGAAGCTGATGCGCAAGTGCGGCGCGGATTTCGTGCGCCGCCGCGACAGCTTCCAGCGCGCCTTCGACCGCCAGTGCAAGGCGCCCGACACCGACATCGAAGAACTCAACAGCTGCGGCCTCGCGCTGCGCGACTCCTTCAGCTTCCCGGATGAAGCCTGTCCCGACGACAGTCCAATGAGCGAGTTCGACGCGGTGCGCAGCGCGTTCTACCAGCGCCGCGGCGAGAGCACCGATACCGGCGCCAGCGGCACGCACTGAGCGCGCACGCCGGCTGGCGATCCCGCGCGGAACCTGGCCTCAGGCCAGGAAGCCACCCGACTGCCGCTGCCACAGCTGCGCGTACAGGCCACCGGCGGCAACCAGCTGCGCGTGCGTGCCTTCCTCGACGATGCGCCCCTGGTCCATCACCACCAGCCGGTCCATCGCCGCGATCGTCGACAGGCGGTGGGCGATGGCGATCACCGTCTTGCCCTGCATCAGCCGGTAGAGATTGCCCTGGATGGCGGCCTCGACCTCGGAGTCGAGCGCGGACGTGGCTTCGTCCAGCACCAGGATCGGCGCGTCCTTCAGCAGCACGCGCGCCACGGCGATGCGCTGGCGCTGGCCGCCGGACAGCTTGACGCCGCGCTCGCCGACCTGGGCGTCGTAGCCGTGGCGGCCTTCGGGATCGCCGAGTTCGAGGATGAAGTCGTGCGCCTCGGCCTGGCGCGCGGCCTCCACCATCTCGGCCTCGCTGGCATCGGGCCGACCGTAGAGGATGTTCTCGCGCACCGAGCGGTGCAGCAGCGAGGTGTCCTGGGTGACCACGCCGATGCGCGCGCGCAGCGTGTCCTGCTGCACGCTGGCGATGTCGATGCCGTCGACCAGGATGCGGCCGCTCTCGACGTCGTGGAAGCGCAGCAGCAGGTTGGCCAGCGTCGACTTGCCGGCGCCCGAGCGGCCGACGATGCCGATCTTCTCGCCCGGGCGCACGTGCAGGTCGAGGTGGTCGATCACGCCGGCACCCTTGCCGTAGTGGAAGCCGACGCCTTCGAAGCGGATGTCGCCGGCCACCGCGCCGAGCTCCGGCGCGCCGGGCGCGTCGTCGACCGTCGGCGGCAGCGAGATCGAACTGATGCCGTCCTGCACGGTGCCGATGTTCTCGAACAGCGCCGACAGCTCCCACATGATCCACTGCGACATGCCCACCATGCGCAACGCCAGGGCGACCGCCACCGCGACCGCGCCGGCACTGATCGCATCACCCAGCCACAGCCACACGCCCACGCCGGCCACCGACGCCAGCAGCAGCATGTTGAGTGCGTAATTGGCCACGCTGACCCGCGTGCCCAGGCGCATCTGCCGGTACACGGTGCCGAGGAAACCCTGCATCGCCTCGCGCGCGTAGGCCTGCTCGCGACGCGAGTGCGAGAACAGCTTGACCACGGCGATGTTGGTGTAGCTGTCGACGATGCGCCCGGTCATGTCCGAGCGCGCGTCGGCCTGCTCGCGCGAGACGCGCTCCATGCGCGGCACGAAGTACCGCATGAGCAGGGCGTAGGCGATGATCCAGCCCGCGAACGGCAGCATCAGCCGCCAGTCGGCCGCGGCGGCGGCGAGCGTCGCGCCGGTGACGTACACCACGATGTACACGCCGACGTCGAGCAGCTTGACCACGGTCTCGCGCACCGCGAGCGAGGTCTGCATCAGCTTGGTGGCGATGCGCCCGGCGAACTCGTCCTGGAAGTAGCCCATCGACTGCCGCAGCAGGTAACGGTGCACGTTCCAGCGGATGCGCATCGGGAAATTGCCGAGCAGCGCCTGGAACTGCACCATCGAATCCAGCAGCACCAGCAGCGGCAGGCCCACCAGCACCAGCCCCGCCATCCACGCCAGCCGCGGGCCTTCCACGGCCAGGAACGTGGCCGGCGTGTGCGCCCCCAGCCGGTCGACCAGCGCGCCCAGGTACACGTACAGCGCGAGCTCCGCGGCGGCGATGGCCGCGCCCAGCAGCGCGAGCGCCACCAGCCATGGGCCGGCGCCGCGCGTGTAGTGCATGCAGAACGCGATCAGCGTGCGCGGCGGTTGGCGCGGCGGGGTGTCCGGGAACGGATCCAGCCTGCGCTCGAACCAGCCGAGCAGGCCGCGGCGCGTGTCGTCAGCGGCCACCGCCACCTCCACCGCCACCACCGCCGCCGGAAAAGCCGCCACCGCCGCCACCCGAAGAGCTGCCGGGGGGTGACGACGCCGACGCGATCTGCGTGCCCAGGGCACTGCCGACCGACTTGGTGAAGTCGCCGACGCTGCCGAAGTTGCCGCCCTGGTACCAGGCGATGGCCGCGGTGGCCGCGGCGGCGGCCGCGGCACCGACCGCGAGCGTGAACCGGCGCGTCCACGCGTCCTCGACGCCCAGCGCCACCGCATACGGCAGCAGGGCTTCGAAGCGCGCGGCGTCGAGCTGGGGCTCGGGGCCCGCACCGCCGGCGCTCGCGGGTGCGTCCAGTCGCGCCAGGTCGTCCTGTTCGGCCACCGACAGGTAGCGCTTGAAGCCTTCGATCTCGTCGAGGAGCTTGCGTCCCTCGGGCGTGGGCGCGCCGATCACGATGCAGAACGTGATCAGCACCACCAGCGCCAGGCCCAGCGGTACCAGCGCCCACGGCATGCCGCCGCCATCGTTGATCGCGGTCAGCACCAGGGTGGCCGCCACGGTGACGGCGAAGAGGACGCAGGCAATCGCGATGCTGCCGCCGTTGTGCGAGAACATCGCCGGCTGGAAGCGCTTGGCGAACGCCTTGCTGTGGGTGGCGATGGCCGCCTGGATGCGAGTGGCGCTGTCCTTCTTCAGCGCGAGCCTTCCGGCGCTGCCGGGCAGCAGTGCTTCGAGCAGGCGGCGCTCGTCGGCGTTGTCGATCGGTGCCGGGCCGGGATTGCGCTGCAGCGTCCAGGCGTCGCCCAGCGTGCGCTCCTCGCGCTCGATGGTCAGCGCGCCCTTGACCGCGCAGGCCAGCAGCTCCGACGACAGGCAGAGGTTGTCGTAGCTGCGGCGCACCATGTAGCGCAGCGCCGCCGGCGATTCGTCGCGCGGCGGATCGTAGCGGGCGATCACCACGCCGGTCGCGGGATCGCGGCCGATGCGGTTCCAGCGCCGCCAGCAGAATGCCGCCAGCAGCAACAGCCCGGCGAACGCCGCGAGCAGCGACAGGTTGTCGCGCAGCAGCCACCACAGCGTGTCCGAACGCGTCGGCGCGGCCACCACGCCCTTGGGGAATGACAGCACCGTGGTCAGCCCTTCGCGCGGCGGCAGCGGGCGGGTCAAGGTCCAGCGGGCGACGCCGGGCGCGACGATGCGTGCCTCGAAATCACCGCCCTGCGTGCCGTATGCGCCCGAGTAGCCTTCCGCCACCAGGTCGCCCGCGGGCACCGGCACGGGCAGCCGCACTTCGACGCTGCCGGTTTCGATGGCGAAGTCCCAGCCGTGGCCGATCGCGTTCCAGTACAGCTCGTCGTGGCCGGCGAAGAAGCCCACCTGGCGCGTGGTGCGGAAGCGCAGCGTGTACGTGTAGTCGGCGGGGACCGGCAGCAGGTCGTCGTTGCCGGTGTTGATGCGTACGCCGTTGCCGACTCGCTCCGTGAACCATGGTTCGGCGGCGCCATCGCGCGCGACGTCCACCACGTCGAAGCCGACCACCACGTTGTTGCCGTGGCGATCCTTGTAGCGCGTCGGGAAGTCGCGGTAGATGCCGCGGCGGATGTTGTCGCCCTCGGCGCGCACGCGGATGCGCTCGACCACGTCGAGGCTGCCGTCGGCGTTGACCTGCACTTCGCTGTCGTAGGCGAGGATGCGTTCCTGGGCCTGCGCGGCGCCTGCAAGCACCAGCAGCACCGCGGCCAGCAGCGCGCGCAGCGTGGACGCCACGCCGCTCATCGCGACAGCTCCACCGCCGGCGCCGCGCGTCCGCCTTCGGCGGCCTGGAAGAACTCGGCATCGCCGAAGCCGAAGGCGCGCGCCACGACCAGGTCGGGCACGCGCTGCACGCCGTCGTTGAGGTCGCGCACCGCGCCGTTGTAGAAGCGTCGCGCGTATTGCAGCTGCTCTTCCACCTCGACCAGTTCGCGCTGCAGCTGCGCGAAGTTCTGGTTGGCCTTGAGGTCGGGATAGGCCTCGCGCAGCAGCAGCAGGCGGCCGACCGCCTGCTCGAGCGCCTGCTCGAGCGCGCCGAGCTTCGCAGGGCTGGCGACCGCCATCGCCTGCGCACGCAGCGCGGTGACGGCTTCGAGCAGCGTGCTCTCGTGCCCGGCATAGCCGCGCACCGCGGCGACCAGCTGCGGCACCAGGTCGTGGCGGCGCTGCAGCTGCACGTCGATATCCGCCCAGGCGGTCTTCACCTGGTTGCGCAGGCGCACAAGGCGGTTGAAGGCGAACACCCCCCACGCGACCAGCGCCGCCGCCAGCAGCAGCGCGACGACCGCGGCGGTCACGGCGCGTCGCCCGCCAGCACCGCGATCTCGGTATCGCCCAGCAGCACGTACTGGCCGGCGCGGATCTTGGCGGTCTTGCGGGTTTCCACGGTGCCGTCCACGCGTACCGCGCCGGCGGCCACCAGCGCCTTGCCGGCGCCGCCGCTGTCGCACAGCCCGGCCAGTTTGAGCAGCTGGTTGAGCTCGACGTGCTCGCCCTGGAGTTCGAATTCGATGCGTGGCATGTGCGGTCCGGCGCTGGTTTTCGGAAAGTGGCGAGCCTAGCGCAACCGGGCCGCCATCGGCGTTACCCTGCCGTCAGCCGCGGCACGCCGCCGGGGGGGAGGAGACGCTGCGATGACCACCGAACTGCAGATCCTGGGCTGGGCGATCGTGCTGGGCCTTGTGCACCTGTTCCTCGACGCCACGCTCAAGACCTCGCAGCGCGGACTGGCCTGGAACACCGGCCCCCGCGACGGCGCGATGCCGCCGCTCGAGGGCGTGGCGGGCCGCGTCAACCGCAGCTTCGGCAACTTTCTCGAGACCTTTCCGATGTTCGCCGCCGCGGTGCTGGCGGTGGTCGTGTCGGGGCAGGGCGGGGAGCGCGCCGTGCTCGGTGCGCAGGTCTACTTCTGGGCGCGCGTCGCCTACATCCCGGCATACGCGGCCGGCATTCCCTATGTGCGCAGCCTGATCTGGGGAATCTCGCTGCTCGGCATCCTGATGGTGCTGACCGCGCTGTTCTGAGCGCGCCTCACTCGCGTTCGAAGCGCGCGATCTCGTCGAGGATGCGCTGTCCGCGGCGGATGCCGTCGCCGCCGTCTGCGACGCAGGCATGTGCGTCCGGATCTGTCGCCACATCCAACGCTGCCCGCGCGCGCCGCGAGCGCCAGGCGTACAGCCAGGTGCCCAGCAGTCCGACCACGCCGATCGCGAGGCTCGCCTGGATCCACACCGGGGTTGCGGCCTGCACGGGGGCCGCGCCCAGCCCCGATACGGCGACCACCACCAGCACCCACATGACCCACCACGGCGCGCCGGCAAGGTTCGAGTTGACGCCATAGAAGCGCAGCAGCCGTGCCATCTGCTGCTGGATGCGCAGCACCGGCGCCGAGTAGTCGATGCTGGCGACGAGGCCCAGCGTGATGCCGGCCAGCGCCACCGTCAGCACGCCGAACGCGTGGACGATGATGCCGCTGGCGAACAGGCGCGCGACCTCCGTGTTGCGCGTCCAGCACGCGACGCCCAGCACCACCAGCGCGACGCCGAGGAGCAGCTGCAGCAGCTGGCCGATGACCAGCGGGCGCAGGCCGCGGCGCGCGCGTTCCAGCCGGGATTCGCGCAGCAGCTGCAGGTTCAGCGCCTGCTGCCGTTCCATCTGTCTGCCGAGCGTTTGCCAGGCCTGCTTGAGGTCGTCGAGTTCCATCGGCCTGCCCATGTCGTTGGCGGTCATGTCAGTGGTGTCCCTGGTTGGCGGCGTGCTCGCGCAGCCGCTGGCGCAGCCTGGAAAGGCGGGTGGTGACGTTGCTGTCGGAGATGCCGAGCACATCGGCCATCTCGCGCGTGCCGCGCTCCTCGAGGTAGAGCAGCAGGAGCGCGCGATCGAGCGGCGCGAGGGCGGCGATGAAGCCGTGCAGCAGGCGCAGGCCGTCGTCGCGCACCGGGTCGTGGACGTTGTCGTCGGCGACGTCGTGCAGCGCGTCGTCGAGCGGCACGGCGTGCCGGCGGCGCTGGCCCTCGCCGCGCAGGAACGAGATGCCGACGTTCAGCGCGATCCGGTACATCCAGGTGGAGAACGACCGCGACGCGTCGTAGCGCGGCCAGGCGCGCCACAGCTGCGCGGCGATCTCCTGTGCGAGGTCGTCGCGGTCTGCGCCGCGGGCGTAGGTGCCGGCGACCTTGAAGACGATGCCGCGGTGCCGGTCGAGGAGCGCGGCGAAGGCGTCGGCGTCGGTGGCGTGCGTGCTGGCGATGCTGTCCATTCCCGTGCGGCTCCGGCCGCGATCATGCGTGACACCGGGGTGGTTCGCCGCACCGTCGGGTTTGTCACGCGCTAGCGCAGGGGCAGGCGCAGCGGCTGTCCGTCAAGGTCCAGCACGACCCCATCGGCATCGATCGTGCGCACCGTGGCCTCGCCGACGCGGTCGCCTTCCACCAGGCGCTGGCCGTCGACGATCACGAAACGCCGCGACGGATCGGCGTTCCACATGTGCATGGTCATCTTCAGCGCCGGCAGGCGCTCGCGCTGGCTGGCGGGGAGTTCGGCGATGCGCGGCAGGTCGTGGGCTGGCAAGGGCGCGGGCGTGGCAGCTGCGGGACGTGGCGGCGGCGGATCCGCTGGCGCGGCCGCCGACGGCGCTGGAGTGCGCGGGATGTCTGCTGCTGCCGCGGTTGCCCGTGGCGTGGCGCCTGGTGTCGGTGCCGGCGTTGCGTCAACGACTGCCTGTGGCTGCGCCGGTACGGGCGCGAGCCCGGGCGCTGGCGCGACGATGCGCTCGACGCGGGGCAGGATGTCCGTGCCGGCGTCGACGTCGGCGGTCGCTGCAGCGCCTGCCGGGCGTGCATCGACGGGGGCGGCGGTGTCCTGCGCGGCGGCGGGTGATGTGGCGCCAGCACCCGTCCCGTCATCGCCCCCAGCGGCAGCGTCGCGCACTGGATCAGCGGGCGCCGGGTCGACGTCGCGCAGCGCCACGAACGCCAGGACCGCGGCGAGGGCGACACCGGCGAGCGCAAACCAGGCCCACGCCGGCATGCCGCGACGCGCGCGCGGCGCCAGCGGCGGCAACTCGACGCGCAGCCCGGGAACCTCGCCGCGGCGGCGCTCGGCTTCGGACTTGCGCAGGGCTTCGAGGATCAGCGACATCGGCGCGCCCTCAATCCAGGGTCCGCGCGAGGCGCGGGCCGTCATCGTTCGCGGCCAGCGCGAACAGTGTTTCGGGCCCGACCACGCCGTCGACTGCGAGGCCACGCGCGCGCTGGAAGCGCAGCACCGATGCGGCCAGGGCGGCATCGAACGCCGCGCCGTCCGCTGCCTGGGCGGCCACGCCTTCAGTCACGAGCCGTGCGCGCAGCCAGTCGACGGCGGCGCCCTGCTGGCCTTGCTCCGGCACATCGGCAAGCGCCGCCGGCGCGCGCCAGACCGCGGCGTAGCGGCCGTTCCACGCCTGCTGCAGGGTTGCGCGGTCGACATCCAGCGTGCGGCCGTCCAGCAGCAGGCGCGCCCGCCCGCCGTCGGACGCCTGCAGCAGTGCCCACGCCTGGCGGCCGTCCGCTTCCAGCTGCAGCAGTGCCGGCCGGCCGATCGCCACCAGGCGGTCGAGGTGGGCATTGCCACGCACGCAGTAGGTGCCGGGTGCGATCACCCGCGCGCAGGCGGACGCCGCGCGCGCGTCGTCCAGCGTGGTGGGCAGGTCCCAGGCGGCAAGCAGCGCCTGCCACGCGCGCTGTTCGCTGCTGCCGGTGGCGGCTGTCTCCGTGTCGCCGTCGGCGCGTTCTTCCGCGCGCCTGCTGGCTGCATCCGCGATGTACGTGGCCAGCGTGGCCGCATCCGCGCCTTGCGCGGCGATTCGCGCAGCCGATGCGTTGTTGGCGGAGACGCCCGTCGCCACGGCCGCGGCGCCCGCAGCTGCCGCCGGGGACGCCGCGCCGTCCACGTCGGCGGCCATGGCGACGGTGCCCGATGCACGCGAAGCATCGTCCGCCGCGTTGACCGCGCGCGGTGCATCCGCGCGCGGCAGCAGCGCGGCCAGCGCGATCGCCAGCACCGCCGCGGCGCCCACGCCTGCGGCCGCCAGCATCCAGCGGCGCGATCGCGCTGTGGCGTGCACCGGCGGTGGCAACGCTTCGCGCGCGGCTTCCTCGACCAGCGCGGCATCGAGCGTGGCGCGGTCGCGCGCGTAGCCGGCGAGCAGCGCACGCTCGGCGATCACGTTCACCAGCCGCGGAATGCCACCGCTGCGCAGGTGGATGCGCTGTACGGCGCCGGCGTCGAACGGGAAATGCTGGCCGCCGGCGATGCGGAAGCGATGGCGCAGGTAGTCGGCGGTGCCCGCGGCATCCAGCGGCGTGAGGTGGAAGCGCGCGGTGATGCGCTGCGCCAGCTGGCGCAGGTCCGGGCGCCCGAGCATGTCGCGCAGCTCGGGCTGGCCGATCAGGATCACCTGCAGCAGCTTCTGGGTGTCGGTCTCGAGGTTGGTCAGCAGGCGCACCTGCTCCAGCGTGTCCACCGACAGCGCCTGCGCCTCGTCCACCACCAGCACCACGCGCAGGCCCTGTGCGTAGGCGTCGAGCAGGTGGGCGTTGAGTGCGTCGATGAGCGCCTTGGCGTTGCCGCGGCGGCCGTCGAGGTCGATGCGCAGCTCCTCGCACACCGTTTCCAGCAACTGCGTCGGATCGACGCGCGGATTGAGCACCAGCGCCACGCGCACGTTGTCCGGCAGCTGCCCGAGCAGCAGCCGGCTGAGCGTGGTCTTGCCGGTGCCGACCTCGCCGGTCAGCTGCACGAAGCCGCCGCCACCGCCCTGGGTGATGCCGAACATCAGGTGCGCGAGCGCGTCGCGGTGGCGCTCGCCCAGGAACACGAAGCGCGGATCAGGCGTGATCGAGAACGGCGGCTCGGTGAGTCCGTAGTGCGCGAGGTACATGCCTACTCCGTCACGTCCCGCGCTTCGCCGGTGGCCAGCGTCTCCGCATGGCGGATCCGCCGCGGCCGCGCGATGAGCGGGTGCACCAGCACCGCGGCCAGGATGATCGCCACGCCCAGGTAGAAGCGCGTCGACAGCTCCTGCTGCTCGGAGAGCAGCACGATCGCCAGCATGATGGCGTAGATCGGCTCCAGGTTCACCGCCAGCTGCGCCGAGAACGCGCTCATGTGGCGCAGCGCCACCAGCGACAGGGCGAACGGGAACAGCGTGCAGGCGAAGGCCAGCAGCAGCAGGTAGCCGGCATCGTGCGCGCCGGGCAGCACGAACAGGGGCCCGGCCAGCGCCGGGAACACCAGCGGCATCAAGGGCGCCAGCACGGTCAGCGCGATGGTGCCGGCACCCAGCTCCACCGCGGTCACGGTCAGCGGGTCGGCATGGTCCACCAGGCGCTTGTTGAGCGAGCCGAACAGCGCCACGAACAGCGCCGACACCGCGCCCACCAGCACGCCGATGCGCATGTCGTCGGGGATGCCGCCGACCACCAGCGCCACGCCCGGCAGCACGGCGACGCCGAGCGCGAGTTCGGCGCGCGAGAATTTCCGGTGCGCGAGCTTGGGTTCGATCATCGCCACGAACACCGTGGCGAACGCCATGCAGGTCGCCGCCACCGACGCGTTCGACAGCTTGATGGCGCCGTAGAACGTGAGCCAGTGCAGGGCCACCAGCACGCCGATCCCGGCATACGACAGCAGCAGCCGGCGCGGCATGGCGCGCAGCCCGCGCCACACGCGTGGCACCAGCAGCAGGGTCGCGGCGACCAGCAGCATCCGCCACCACACCAGCGGCAGCGCCTGCAGCGTGATCACCTTGCCGAGGATCGCGGTGAAGCCCCACAGCAGGACGCAGAGGTGGATCTGCCAGTGGGCCTTGGCGCTGGGAGTCATCGGAAACGGGCGGCGGAGTGGGGTGGGGCAGTGTGCGCGAGAAGTGCTCAGCTGGCGAGGCGGCGCTGCGCACGCGCCAGCCACGCGCCGTTGGCGCTCCAGGCGAGGGCGATCACGGTGCCCAGCACCATCGCCACAGCCGGCTGCTGCGCGACCATGTCGATGCCCGCCTTGACCCAGCCGCTGACCGCATCGGCGCCGCGGTAGACCACGGTGTCGTTGAAGTTCTTCGCCTTGTACTTGGCCTCCGCCGGCACGACCGTGTACAGCATCTCGCGGCCCGGGCGCACGAACGCGTATTCGCCCGCGCGGCGCACCACCATCACCACCGCCAGCACCGCGAAGGTGGGTGCGAACGCCAGCCACAGGAAGCCCGCGGCCACCACCACCGGCACCGCCACCAGCAGCGCGCCGACGCCCAGGGTGCGCGCCACGCGGCCGGTGATGAACAGCTGCGACAGGATCGCCAGCGCCTGCACCACGGTGTCGATGATGCCGAACACGCGGGTCTGGTCGGTGGGGTCCGGGAAGCGCGCTTCCACCAGCCGCGCCTGCTCGAAGTACAGGAACGTGGTGACGCTGGCCAGCAGCACCACGAACACCGCGATGCCGAGCAGGTACGGCGACCGGAACACGTCGGTGGCGCCGGCCAGCGGGCTGCCGCCGAGCGGGCGCTGGCGCTGCAGGTCCGACGCATCGTCGAGCGGGCGTGCATCGCGCCAGCGATGCAGGTGGCGTGCCGCGACGGTCGATGCCAGCAGCAGCAGCGCGGCCACCAGCACCAGGCCGGAGTGACCCAGCACGCCGACCAGGAACACGCCCGCCAGCGGCCCGGCCAGTCCGCCCAGGCTGGCGCCCGCGGCCATCAGCGCGAACAGGCGTTTGGCCTGCGCGGTGGTGAACACATCGACCAGCACGCTCCAGCCGACCGAAATCGCCACCAGGTTGAACACCGACAGCCAGATGTAGAACGCACGCGCGATCCACGGATCGCCCGGCCACAGCGCGAACGCGAGCGCGAACAGCAGCAGGTTGGCGGTGAAGAAGCCATAGACCCAGTACAGGATGCGCCGCCGCCGCACGCGGCCCGCGATCCAGCCGAACAGCGGCATTACCGCAAGCGTGGCCACGAACGTGCCGGTGAACAGCCACTGCAGGTTGCGCACGCCGCCGGCGATACCCATGGTCTCGCGCACTGGCCGCAGCATGAAATACCCGGCGAACAGCAGGAAGAACAGCGCGAAGCCGGCGATCACCGCGCCGGCCTCGTCCTCCTGCACGTCGAATGCACGGCCCAGCCAGCGGGCGATGGGAGCCGCCATCAGATGAAGATCGCGACCACTTCGTCCTGCTGCGCCTGCGTCAGCAGCGCGCCGTGCCCGGCCTTGAGCTGGTCCGCCTGGCGTTCGGGCTTGCCGGTGGCCGGGATGACCACGGTGACCGCCGGATGGCTGATCACGAACTTGAGGAACATCTGCGCCCAGGAGTCGATGCCGGCTTCCGCCGCCCAGCCCGGCAGCGCGCGACCGCCCACCTCGGCGAACAGCTTTCCGTCCTCGAAGGCGCGGTTGATCATCACCGCGACGCCCTGGTCGCGCGCCGCGGGCAGCAGCGTCGACGCCGCGGCCGGCGAGCCGACCGAGTAGTTCACCTGGATGAAGTCGGGCTTCTCGGCGGTCATCGCCTGAAGCAGGTCGGCGTGGCGGTTGTCCTGGAAATGGGTGAGTCCGATGTACTTCACCAGGCCCTGCGCCTTGAGCTCGCGGGCGAACGGCATGGCCTCGGCCAGGTTGCGCAGGTTGTGGATGGCAAGCAGCTCCACCTTGTCGGTGCGCAGCCGGCGCAGCGAATCCGCCCACTGCGCTTCGAGCGCGGGGCGGGTGTCGGCGGCGAGCTTGGTGGCGAGGAAGCAGCGCTCGCGCCAGCCGCCTTCATCGAGCAGGGCGCCCACGACGTCCTCGGCATTGCCGTAGTTGGGCGAGGTGTCGATCACGCTGCCGCCGCCTTCGAAGAAGATCCGCACGACCTCCTTGAGCGCGCTGTATTCCGGCGACGCGAGCGGCACCTCGTAGCTGCCGGAGGTGCCGGCGCCGATCACGGGGAGCAGTTCGCCGGTGGACGGAATGGGGCGGGCGAGCATGGCGCCGGCTGCAGCGGCAGCGCCCTGCGCCGTGCCCCTGGCCGGGGTGCCTGCGCCTGCACCGGTGTCGCGGCTGCAGGCGACCAGCGGCGCAAGTGCGAGGCCGGTGGCGGCGAGCGAGGCGGCGGACAGGAATTCGCGGCGGGATGGCATATCGACTTCTCCTGCGGTGCGGGCTGTGCCCGGATGCTTTCAAAGGATCGGCCAATCACATCCAGCGGCCAGTCCCATCGGTCACTGCAGGCGCGCGGACGGCAGGCGCGCGCCCGGGTCAGCTTTGTGCAAGCAGCGCGTGCAGCGCCATCGCCGCAGCCGGATTGCGTTCCTTGGCCGCGCCAATGAAGAACACGAAGACCTCGCGCCGCACCGCCGCGCCGCCCGCGGATCCGATGCGCGGAAGGTCATCGGGCTCGCCGCCGGCGGCCCATTCCCGCGCGCGCGCCGCCCAGCGCACGAGCTCGGCGCGCGGATAGCCGGTGACCAGTTCCGCACGCGCGCGCATCAATCGCGCATAGACGAAGCCGGCGGTCACGTCCGCGAACGAGGGGTGTTCTTCGGAGTCGGTGAACACCGTGGCCATGCCATGTTCGCGCGCCAGCGCGATGTAGCCGGCGTCGACGAAGTCCGGGTCGCGCACGTCGAGCACGTGGCGCAGCGTGCGGCCACCGGTTTCGCGCGGCAGCAGTGCGAGGAACGCGGCGAAATCGTCGCGGTCGCGGGGCTTGCCCTGGTCGAACTGCCAGAGCAGCGGGCCAAGGCGGTCGCCGAGCTCGGCAATGCCGCCGATGAAATCCTCGATCTGGGGACCCGCCTTCGCCAGCGTGCGCGACTGCACGATGCGCATCGGCGCCTTGGCTGTGAACACGAACCCGGGCGGGGTTTCATCGCGCCATTTCGCATACGTCGGCGGCTTCTGCGCGCCGTAGTACGTGCCATTGACCTCGATGGCGGACAGCTGGCGGCTGGCGTACTCCAGCTCGCGACGCTGCACCAGGCCCTTGGGGTAGAAGTTGTCGCGCCATGGCGCGTACGTCCAGCCGCCAATGCCGGTGCGGATGCCGTCGACCGGCGTGATCGCGTTGTCGGGGGACAGGTCCATCCTGTGGCCTTGCGCGACGTCGGCGTCGATACTGGCGCGAGTCCATGCCGGTGTCCATGAATGCGCAAGTCCACCATCGTCCTCTTCTCGCTGCTGCTGTTCTCCGTGCCTGGCACGCACGCCCGGGACGCCGCCGATGCGGCGGCGCCGATCGCAGGCCTGGATGCGCATGTTGAAGCGGTGCGCAAGCGCTTCGACGTGCCGGGCATCGCCGTGGCGGTGGTCAAGGACGGCGAGGTCGTGCTGGTGCGCGGCTATGGCGTGCGCGAGGTGGGCAAGCCGGAGCCGGTCGACGGCGACACCCTGTTCGCGATCGCCTCGATCACCAAGGGCTTCACCTCCGCGGCGCTGTCGATCCTGGCCGACGAGGGCAAGCTGTCGCTCGACGACCGCGTCATCGACCACCTGCCGTGGTTCCGCATGGCCGATGCCTACATCACCCGCGAGATGCGC
Organism: Luteimonas sp. MC1828; assembly: GCF_016461615.1. Lineage (NCBI taxonomy): Bacteria > Pseudomonadati > Pseudomonadota > Gammaproteobacteria > Lysobacterales > Lysobacteraceae > Luteimonas > Luteimonas sp. MC1828. The sequence continues at coordinate 1,308,453 of NZ_JAEMNY010000001.1, read as the reverse complement.
GTGCGCGACCTGCTGGTGCACCGCAGCGGCCTGGGCCTGGGCGCGGGCGACCTGCTGTTCTGGCCGCCCACGCAGTACGCAACGCGCGAAGTGGTGGAGCGCCTGGCGCACGTGCCGATCAGCGGCGGCTTCCGCGAGCGCTACGCCTACGACAACGTGCTGTACGCGGTGGCGCAGCTGGTGATCGAAGAGGTGTCAGGGCAGGCGTATGGCGATTTCGTCCAGCAGCGCCTGTTCGCACCGGTCGGCATGCACGCCAGCCGCATCAACAGCGATGCGCTGCGGCCATCGGACCGCAACGTCGCCAGCGGCCACGCACGCCCCGGCTTCGAAGGTGCGCCGGTGCCGGTGCCGCGCATGGCGTGGGCCAACAACTCCGCGGCCGGCGGCATCTATTCCAGCGCCCGCGACATGGCGCAGTGGATGCGCGTGCAGCTTGCCGGCGGGGTGCTCTCGGGCGAGGGCGACGGCGCGACACGGTTGTTCAGCGAAAAGCGCCAGCGCGAGATGTGGTCGCTGGTGACGCCGATCACCATCCGCCCGCCGGCGGTGCCGGGACTCGCCGCCGCCACGCCGCAGTTTTCCGGCTATGGCGAGGCCTGGAGCGTCAGCGACTACCGCGGCCGCAAGCTGGTCTGGCACACCGGCGGCTGGCCGGGGATGGTGTCGCGGCTGACGCTGGTGCCGGAGCTCGGCCTGGGCGTGGTGGTGCTGACCAGCCAGGAGGTCGGTGCCGCGTTCAACGCGGTCACCATGCAGGTGCTGGATGCCTACCTCGAAGCGCCACCAACCGACTGGATCGCCGCGTATGCCGCGGCGGTGGAGAAGGCGCGCGGCGGTGCGGACGACGACTGGAAGAAGCATCTCGCGGCGCGGGACGCGACGTCCAAACCGTCACTGCCGTTGCGCGGCTATGCCGCGACGTATCGCGACCCGTGGTACGGCGATGTGGTCGTCGCGGAGGGTCGCAAGGGCCTGGAGCTGCGTTTCGCGAAGACCCCGCAGCTGGTCGGCACCCTGGAGCACTGGCAGCACGACACGTACATCGTGCGCTGGCACGACCGCGCCCTCAACGCCGACGCCTTCGTCGACTTCAGCCTCGACCATGACGGCAAGGTGCGCGAGGTGCGGATGGAAGCGGTGTCGCCGCTGACCGATTTCAGCTTCGACTTCCACGACCTGCGCCTGGTGCCGGTCGCGGGGAAATAGGCCACGACAGCTAGGTGCCCCCGAAGCACGGGGGCACCCGCCGGCATCGCCTTACTGGATCGGCTCGTCCAGCAGCAGCTGCCGCGCGAACCGCACCGGCGGCGCGCCCTGGGCGAGCACGCGGTCGTGGTAGCGCTTGAGGTCGAAGGCGTCGCCTTCCTTCGCTTCCACCGCGCGGCGCATGTCGAAGTGCTCCTGCGCGCCGACGAAGTAGGTCGCCAGCTGCGTGGATGACAGCTGCGCGCGGATCCACTTGCCGTCGGCCTCGCTCTGCTGCTGGAAGGTCTGGCGCACCATCAGGTCCATCGCCTGCTCCTTCGTCCAGTTCTCCACGTGCACGCCCTGGTCGAGGATCGCGTTGGCCACCGCGCGCGCGTAGAACTTCAGCTGCATGAGGCGGAACAGCGGGTCGTTGTCGAGGTAGCCGGCGTCGGCAACAACGCGCTCGGTGTAGACCGCCCAGCCTTCGGCGAACGGACCCGAACGCATCACCGCGCGCAGCGTCGACGGATGGTTGGCGGAGTGCGCGCCCTCGAGGTAATGGCCGGGCATCGCCTCGTGGATGCTGAGCACGTGGATCAGGCGCTTGTTGTACTCGCGCAGGAACGAATCGACCTGGCTGTCGCTCCACTCGTCGGGGATCGGCGAGATCGCGTAGTAGGTGTCGAGGCCCTTGTCGAGCGGGCCGGGCGAGTCGCAGTAGGCGACCGAGAAGCCGCGCTGGAACTCCGGCATCAGGATGATCTTCACCGGATCGTCGGGCACCGTGACCAGGTCCTTGGCGCGCACGAACTTCGTGGCTTCAGCCAGCGTGTACTTGGCGAAGTCCACGACCTCGTCGCGCGCCGGCTTGTCGGCATAGCCGAACTCCAGCGCCGCCTCGATCGCGGCCTGGCGCTGGTCGTCATCGGGCGCGGCCGGCGTGGCCGGCGCACCGGGCTTGTCCTTCAGCACGACCTGGGCGATGGCGTACATCTCGTCGCGCACGCGTGCGAGCTCCGCCGTGGCGCGGTCGTGGATCTCCTGCCGCGACAGCGAGGAGTTGAGCGAGAACTTCAGCTTCTGGTCGTAGCGCTCCGCACCGATGCGGAACTCCCCCTTCGCGTTCGGCACGAGCGTGCCGTCGAGCCACTTCTGGTGCTCCTCCACCGCCTTGCGCAGCGTGGCGACGCCGGCGTCCAGGCGCGCACGGTCGGCACCGGCGAGCTGGTCGGCGTTGGGAGTGATGAAGGTGTCGACCAGGGTCAGCACGCCCTTGTTCTGCCTCGCCACGGTTTCCGCGTGGGTCTTCGGCACGCGTTCCGGGTCGAGGTTCTCGCGGGCCTGCGCCAGCAGCGCGGGGATCTTCTCCATGCGCACGGCGGCGGACTTCAGGCGCTCGGGCATCGGCGCGAACTCGCGCGCCATCAGGTTGTAGATCGCGCCGCCGGCCAGGCCGCTGTACACCTGCGGATCCCAGGCCCAGCTCTGCATGGTTTCCATGTCCCACAGCGTGCCTTCCAGCGCGTTGCGCAGGATCAGCGCGTCGACCTGGTTCTCGCGCGACAGCGCCGAGGCATCGACCTTGTCGAGATCGGCGAGCAGCGCGCGCGCCCAGTCGATCGACTTCTGGCGGCCCGCGGCGCTGAGGTCATCGACCTCGGTATCGAAACGATGGTCGCCGACCTGCGTTGCCGAGATCGGGCTGAGCGCCATGCCCTCGTCGAGGAAGCGCGCCGACAGCGCGGCAAACGCCGCGTCCTGCGCGTTGCTGTTGGCCTGCGTGGCGGCGGCGTCGGTGCCGATGGGCGTCGAGGGCGCCGGGGCCTGGCAGGCGGCGAGCGCCAGGGCGAGGAGGGAGGTGGCAAGCAGCGGACGGGACATGCGGTGGACCTCGGGGCGGCAAAGTGGGGCAGCATAAGGCTGCCGACCCGCGACGCGCATCGGCCGATGGTTTACCTTCTGGCGCCAGGGAAGGGGAGCGGCCATGGGGGGAACGAACAGGCGATCGCGGGGCGGGCGCGTCGCTGCCCGGCGTCGGGCGGGGGCGTGGCGCGCGGTGCTGGCGGTCTTGCTGCCGATCGGCGCAGCCACCGCGGTACCGCCGACGGATGAAGCCCTGCTGCGCCGCGCCGAATATCTCGACGTCACGATCTCGCCGCGCGGCGACTACCTGGCGATGCGGCTGCCGTTCGATGACCGCACCGTGCTCGCGATCGTGCGCCGCGCCGATGGCACCACCACCGCCACGATCGACCCCGGGAAGGAGGGCTACGTCGATGCCACCGCCTGGGTGGGCGACGAACGACTGTTTGCCACGTGGTCCCGCAAGTTCGGCAACGTGGCTGAGCCCTACAGCATGTGGTCGTTGCAGAGCATCGACGTCGACGGCAGCAATCGTCGTGCATTCCACGGCAGCGTGGTCGATCCGATGGTCCACGACCAGGAACGCGTGCTGGTGGCGGAGTGCGTCAAGGTCTTGAGTGGCGCGTGCCAGACCCGCCTGCGCGAGGCCAGCACGACCGGCCGCGGCAAGCTGCGCGACATCGTGGATGGCCCGGTGCCGGATGCGAATTTCGTCACCGACCGGACCGGGCGGCCGATCTTCGCCCATGCCACCGATGATGACGACATCCAGCGCACGTTCCTGCGTCGCGGCGATGCGTGGGTCGCGGTCAACGACGAGTCCACCTCCGGGGTCGAGGTGTTTCCGATCGGCGCCAGCCACGACCTGCGCCATGGCTACCTGTGGTCGGAGCGGTTGGCGGGGCCGGATGTCATCGAACGGATCGACCTGCAAACCGGGGCCCGCGAGGTCGTGGCCAGTGACCCCGAACTGACCCCGGCCATGCTGGTGCATTCGTTCGACCGCAGCGAAGTGATCGGCGTGCAGGTCGGCACGGGCGTGCCCGCGCTGCGCTTCTTCGATGAGACCCATCCGCACGCGCAGCTGTATCGCGAGCTTGCCAGCGCATTCCCGGAAGACCGCGTGCTGGTGAGCAGCGCCACGCGCGATGGTCGGAAGGCCGTCGTCCACGTCTCGGGCGACCGCGAGCCGGGCACCTTCCACCTTCTCGACGTCGCCACCGGTGACCTCAGCCTGCTGGTACGCAGCCGCCATTGGCTGCAGCGCGACACGCTCGCGCGACAGGTGCCGGTCACCATCCCGGCGCGCGACGGCGTGGTGTTGCACGGTTACCTCACGCGACCCCTCGCCGCCGCCGACGCGCCCCTGGTGGTGCTGGTCCACGGCGGTCCTTTCGGCGTTTCCGACGCCTGGGGCTTCGACGAGGAAGTGCAGATGCTCGCGGCGCGCGGTTACGCCGTGCTGCAGGTCAATTTCCGTGGCTCCGGCGGTCGCGGCCGCGCCTTCATCGAGTCCGGCTACCGGCAATGGGGTGGCCGCATGCAGGACGACCTGAGCGATTCAACGCGGTGGGCGCAGTCGCAGCCGGGCATCGATCCGCGCCGTGCCTGCATCTGGGGAGCGAGCTACGGAGGGTACGCGGCGGTCATGGCCACGGTGCGACAGCCGGACATGTACGCCTGTGCCATCGGGGTCTCCGGGCCCTACAACCTGCCGACCATGTACGCGTGGGGTGATACCCGACGCTCGCGCTGGGGCAAGGGCCGGCTTGAAACGACCCTGGGTCGGGACGGCGCGGCGCTGGTCGAAAACTCGCCCACGCAGCATGCCGCGCGGATCCAGGTGCCGCTGCTGCTGGTGCAGGGTGGTCGCGACGAACGCGTGCCGCCACAGCACCTGCGCGAGATGCGGCGCGCGCTGGATGACGCCCGCAGGGCGTACGAGGTGTACCTGCCGCGCGAGGAAACGCACGGATTCTTCTCGGACACCGCACGCAGGGAGTACTACCGCCGGGTGTTCGCGTTCCTGGGGAAGCACCTCCCAACCGGCGAGGGCGCGGCCGCCACGGCGATGCCATATGGTGGCGGCTCCACGGACGAGCGAGAATGACGATGATGGCACGCTGCAACCTGCTTGATTCCAGGCGAGTGCGCTGGTTGGCGTTGCCCCTGGTCGCGCTGCTCGCGGCTTGTGGTGCGCAGGACGCGTCACGGTCGGAGGCGATGGACTACGGCGCCGCCTCGGCACCGGCACCGATGGCGGATGCTGCAGCGCCTGCGGCGGGCGGGCAGGAATTCCTCGCCTACGAGCACAGCGCCGGCATCTCGCTGGCCCCCGACGCGATCCAGCCGCGGCTGCGCGAGGCGCAGGCGGCATGCAACGATGGGCGCTTCGGTGCGTGCGTGGTGCTCAACCTGTCGCAGCAGGGCGGCGACTATCCCAGCGCCAGCCTCGGGGTGCGCATCGTGCCCGAAGGCGTGGAGCCGATGATCGCGCTGGCCAGCGCCGGTGCCGAGCTCGGCCATCGCAGCACCCACGCCGAGGATCTCGCCGTGGTGGTGCGCGACAACGCGCTGGCCGCAGAGCGCCTGCGCAACGAGCGTGCGCGGCTGCAGGAGTTCCAGGCGCGCCGCGACCTGGCGGTGGCCGACATGATCGCGCTGTCGCAGCGGCTGGCCGAGACCGAGGCCGCGCTGGAAGCCATCGAGCAGCAAGCCGCACAGCATCGCCGGCGCATCGACACCCAGCTGCTGACGATCAATTTCCAGGCCACGCGCACCCAGCAGGGACGCAACGAGGTCGCGCTCGCGGTGCGCGACATCGGCGCCACCCTGGCGACCGGCACGGCGTGGACGATCCGCGCGGCGGCGTTCCTGCTGCCACTCGTGGCCGTGCTCGGGATCCTGCTGGTGCTGCTGCGTCGCTGGCGCCGCCGCCGCAAGGGCTGACCGCCGCTGGCGGGAACTGCGGTCTTCGCGGGTCAGGCCTCGTCGTCTTCCTCGAATTCCACCAGCGCGTCCAGGTCGAACGACAGCGCCTCGACCGCCTCGCGCACCTTGCGCCCGGTGGACTCGTTGGGGACCTCGATCTCGATGGCGTGCATCTTCGGACCGGCAACGTCGCTCAGGCCAGCGGAGCTGGAATCGGCATCGTCGAGGCTCGGCATCAGGTCGGAGACCTCCTCGACGTGCTCGATGCCTTCGACGCTCTGCAGCAGGTTGATCACCGCGCGTGCGGTGGCGTCGGAGCTGGTGAGGAGGATGCGGAGCAGGGCCATCGGAAATCCTTCGAACGAACGCAGGGGGATGCCCGCAGGCTAGGAAGCCGCGGGCCAACGCCGCGTGACGGCGCGTGCGCCGCGCGTCACATTGCGGGCGGGCTGCGCACCGGCACGCTGATGTTGCACAGGTCGATGTGGCCGGCCGGGCGCAGGTACCAGCCGTCGCGGCGGTTGCGGCGCGATTCCACCACGGCGTCGAACAGCGGCGTATCGGTGCGCAGCACCTCGAGCGCCGTGCGTTCGGCAGCCGGCACCTCCGACGCCAACCGGATCGCGGTGATCGCGGTGCGCTGCGCCGGATCTTCGTAGAAGCCGAGCGGACCGGTACCGCGCGGCAGCACGCTCAGGTGTTCCATGCCCTGCAGCACGCGGCCGACCACGGTGATGTTGCGGTCGAGCTGGCGCGGCGACTGGCCGGTGACGACGTACAGCTCCGTGCCGTTGCTCGAGTCCGCCGCCATGTCACGTCCGGCGCCCAGCGTGCCGTAACAGTGGGCAAGCCAGGCCTGGCCCTCGCGCGGGTCGCGCGCGGCCGGGAAGCCGGCGGCGAAGCCCGTCTCAGGCGCCCAGCCGTCGCGGTCGGGCAGGGCGTGGAACGCAAGCCCGTCGGCGGTGCGCGAGAACTCCGCCGGGAGCTTCGGCTTGGCCGTGCCGATCGGCCGGCCCGGCATGCCCTCCTCGGTGATGTCCCCGAACTGGACCACGAAGTTGTCCTGCGACCGGTACAGCGTCAGCCCGTTCCAGAAGCCTTCCTTCGCCAGCGTGCGGATGTTGGCGACGTGTTCCGGCGCGAAGTCGGGGGCGAGTTCGATCACCACCCGGCCGGCAGCGAGGTCGAGGTACAGGGTGCTGGCGGGATCCGGCGTGCGCCAGTCGCCGGGCCGCGAGGCGTCCAGCAGCTCCTGGGTGGTCTTCGGCTTGCCGGCGCCGGCATCGGTGGACACGGGTTCGGCCGCGGTGGCCGTCCACAGGGTGCAGGCGGCGGCAAGCAGCGCGAGGGTCGGCAAGGATCGGATCGGGTGCACGGCGGGCTCCTGGAAGGTGTCCCCGATTGTTGCCGAAGTGGCGCCGCGCTGCCGACGTGCGCGGTGACTAATGGCACGCTCGCTATACATAACTGGACACTAGTCTGTGCCCATGGTCGATGCCGACGCCACCCTGAGGAAGTTCCAGCGCGAACTGAGCGCCGGCACGGTGTCGCTGGCGCTGCTCGCGGTGCTGTCGCGCTCCGGCGAGCCGATGTACGGCTACCAGATCGCCAAGACGCTGGAGCGCTTCGGCGAGGGTGTGCTCAGCGGCAAGCAGAGCGCGCTGTATCCGGTGCTGCGCAACCTCGAGGCCACCGGGCTGCTGGCGAGCCACGTCGAACCGTCGATGGCCGGGCCGCCACGCCGCTACTACCGCATCACCGACGCCGGGCGCGACGCCCTGCGCGCGTGGGCCGCCGCCTGGCATGCGACCCGCGATTCCGTCGACACCGTCCTGGAGGGGATTCCATGAACACCGCGCTGCCCACAAGCATTCCCGCATATCTGGAGCACCTGCGCCGCTCCCTTGCGGGCGCGGACCCCGCGCTGGTGCATGACGCGCTGTACGACGCGGAGGAATACCTGCGCTCGGAGCTCGCCGAAAACCCGGGCAGGTCCGAGGCTGAGGTGATCGCCGCGGTGGCGTCCAGCTATGGCGACCCGGACGAGGTCGCCGACATCTACCGCGACACCGAGGCCACCGTCGAGACCGCCCTGCGTGCGCCGCCGCCGCCGCAGCGCAAGTCGCTGGCAGGCCGCTTCTTCGGCGTGGCCGCCGACCCGCGAGCGTATGCGTCGCTGTTCTACATGGTGCTGGCGCTGGCCACCGGGATCTTCTACTTCACCTGGGTGGTGGCCGGCCTGTCGATGTCGGCGGGCCTGGCGGTGCTGATCATCGGCATCCCGTTCGTGATCCTGTTCTTCGGCTCGGTACGGGTGCTGTCGCTGGTGGAAGGCCGGATCGTGGAAGTGATGCTCGGCGAGCGCATGCCGCGCCGGCCGCTCTACAGTGCGCGCGGACGCAGCATCTGGCGGCGCATCGGTGACATGTTCAGCGATCCGCGCACCTGGAGCACGATGCTCTACATGCTGCTGATGCTGCCGCTTGGCATCCTGTACTTCTCAGTCGCGGCGACGTTGGGCAGCGTGGCCCTGGGCTTCATCGCGGCCCCGCTGGCCCTGTTGCCGGGCATTGAACTCAATGTGTGGATGTTCGGCATCGACCTGCCGGCCGAAGCGCCGTGGCTGCTGCCGCTGGTGTCGCTGGCCGGGGTGCTGCTGCTGTTCGCGACGCTGCACCTGGCGCGCGGCGTCGGCCGCCTGCACGGACGCTTCGCGAAGCACCTGCTGGTGAAGTCGGCGCAGTACGCCTGAGCGAGCGCGGCCCGCCGGCCACCGCGCGGCGCCGGCGCGGCGTCAGCGCGGCTTGCGCGCCGCAGGCACCGGTGCGGACGGCGCGGCCTGCGCCATCGGCGGCGCGGCGTACCGCGCGATGAAGTCACGTACCTGCGGATACACCTGGGTGCGCCAGCGGCGGCCGCTGAAAATGCCGTAATGACCGGCGCCCTCGACGGTCAGGTGCTCGCGGTGCGCATCGACCACGCCCGTGCACAGCACGTGCGCGGCGCGGGTCTGGCCCTGGCCCGAGATGTCGTCGAGCTCGCCTTCGATGGTCAGCAATGCGGTGCCGGTGATCGCCGACGGATCGACGCGCTCTCCGGCCACGTCCCACAGGCCGCGCGGCAGCAGGTGCTGCTGGAACACCACGCTGATGGTGTCGAGGTAGTACTCGGCGGGCATGTCGAGTACGGCGTTGTACTCGTCGTAGAAGCGGCGGTGCGATGACGCGTCGTCGAGGTCGCCCTGCACCAGGCTGCTGTAGAAATCCCAGTGCGACATGAAATGGCGCTCCGGGTTCATGGCCACGAAGCCGGTGTGCTGCAGGAAGCCCGGATAGACGCGGCGGCCGTGGCCGGGATAGTCCTGCGGCACGGTGTGGATGACGTTGCCGCTGAACCACGACAGCGGTTTCTGGGTGGCCAGCGTATTGACCGCGGTCGGCGATTCGCGGGTGTCGATCGGCCCGCCCATCATCACCAGCGAGCGCGGCGTCGGTTCACCACGCGCGGCCATCAGCGATACCGCCGCCAGCACCGGCACGGTCGGCTGGCAGACGCTGATCACGTGCAGCCGCTCGGCGCCGATGTGGCGGATGAACTCTTCGATGTAGGCGACGTAGTCGTCAAGGGTGAACGCACCGGCTTCGGTCGGGACCATGCGCGCGTCGACCCAGTCGGTGATGTACACCTTGTGGTCGGGCAGCAGGGTGCGGACGGTGTCGCGCAGCAGCGTGGCGTGATGACCCGACAGCGGCGCCACCACCAGCACGGTCGGCTGGTCCTTCATCCCGAGGATGTTGGCGGCGTCGTCGGTGTAGCGCTTGAAGCGCAGCAGGCGGCAGAACGGCTTGTCCAGCGCGACCTTCTCCACCACCGGCACATCGTGGCCGTCCTTGACCACCTGGTGGATCGCGAACGGCGGCTTTTCGTAGTCCTTGCCGATGCGGTACAGCAGCTCGTTGGCGGCCGACGCGCGATCGGCACCCGGCAGCGACGACAGCCAGGTGCCGTCGGTGCCGAAGATCCGCGCGTTGGCGCGCGCCAGTTCGGTGAAGGGTGCCATCCAGGTGCGGTTGAGCTCGTGGAGCTGGTAAAGCATTGTCGGAAGCCCGGTCGGTAAGTGCTGCGACGCAGCATAACGCAGGCCGTGTGCAAGGGCGGTATGCCGTCCGCAGGCCCCTCCAGCGACGATCGGCGGCCGCGGACGGGGGGTCTAGGCCAGCTCCAGCGCGGTCGCCCCCGGCACCAGGCCCGGCGACAGCCAGCAGTGCGAACCCAGTGCACGGAAGCCCGCGGCCTCGAAACGCTGGCGGTAGAAGCGCCCGGGACGGCGGCGGAAATCATGGTCGTCGCCTTCCGCCTCATCCTCGCGCGCGAAGGTTTCCAGGAACGCCACGCCGCCGCACAGCTCGGCAAGGCCAGGCAGGCCGCGATCGATCTCGCGGACTTCGAGGTAGTGCAGCACGTCGCTGCAGACCACCAGGTCCGCAGGCGCGCACGGCCGCAGCGAGGCGAAGTCGCCGAAGCGCGCGAAGTGCAGGTTGCGACGGCGGCCATGGCGGGCGATCGCGTACTCGCTGCTGTCGAAGCCGAGGTATTCCACCGCGGGACGCAGCTTGAGCAGCGGCGCGCGCCATGCGCCTTCGCCGCAGCCGATGTCGAGCACCGTGCGCAGCGGGCGCTCGAGGTGGTATTCCGCCGTGGCCACGGCCAGCGCCACCTTTCGCGCCAGCCGCTGGCGCCCGCCGATGCCGCCGCCGCGGTACCAGCGGTCGAAGTAGTCGCGGTCGTAGGTCTTGTTGTCCATGGGCGCGCACGATACCGGCTCCGGCGCGCGGCATGCGATCCTGTGCGGCGAATCGACACGGGGTGACCATGCAAACCTATCTCTGGATCAAGTCCGCGCACATCGTGCTGGTGATGGCCTGGGTGGCCGCCGCGTTCTACCTGCCGCGCATCCTGATCAACCTGGTGGAGGCCGGTGGGGAGCAGGCGGTGCATGCACGCCTGGTGCTGATGGGCCGCCGGCTGTACCGCTTCGGCCACGTGATGTTCGGGCTGGCGGCGGTATTGGGCCTGGTGCTGTGGCTGGGCTACCGGGTGATCCCGGGGTTCCCGACCATGGTCGCCGCCGGCAGCGGCTGGATGCACGCCAAGCTCACGCTGGTCGCGCTGCTGTTCGCGCTGTACATCGCCTGCGGGCGCTGGCTGAAGCGCAGCGCAGCCGGCGGCGTGCTGCCGTCGACGCGCGCGCTGCGCTGGGTCAACGAGATCCCGGTGTTCGTGCTGCTCGGCATTGTGTATCTGGTGCTCGCGAAGCCGTTCTGATTGCAGATATCCGTGGGAGAGCGCGACTTCAGGGTGGGGGAAGCCCGACTTTTTCCTCGCGGAAGCCGGTGCTAGGCTTCGATGACAATCGTGGGCGTCATGGAGGACGGCATGGGTATTCCTGGAAGGATTTCTGTTTGGAGCCTGGTCCTGGGCGCTGCGCTACTTCTGGGCTGCCCGGCGTTTGCGCAGGAGCTGCGGACCTTTCCCGAAGAGCTGAGAAGTTTCTGGGAGCCGAGCCTGCCCTGCGATGGCGGAGAAGTATCCGATCGCGACAGCCGGTTCGAGATCACCGCGACGCAGCGCCTGAACTACGAAGAGATCGAGGATGTCGTCTCGACCGAGCTGCTGACGCAGTCGCCGCATACGTGGCGCATCGTGACCACGTCGAACGTGGGATCGCCGGACCTGCAGCAACCCCGCATCTATGTGTTGCAGGGGAATCTCCTTGCCGTAAGCGATGGCCAGAGCGCGAGGATGTATTCGCGCTGCAAGTAGCAGACCTTATTGTCAGGACAAGGACGTCCGATGCAGCCGGTTCCGAAGCCTTACCAGGTGCGACAGCTCGGTGAACCCGACGCTCGCGGGGCGCAGTGGAACGTTCCGGTAGCGGACCTCGACAGCCTCACCACGCATCACCCGGGCGAGAACCAGTCTGCCAGGCTTGAAGACGGCGTTCCGGTGGAGGCGGAGAATCCGGTGAGGCGGTCCTACGGGATCGTAGGCGGAGAGTTCCAGGAGTTGCTGACGGCGGCGAATGACTGGTCCTATCGCGGGTTGGCCGCAGACCAGATCCTCCTGATCAAGGACTTCATCCTCGACGATCCCACGGTGGCCGACAGCCGCCGCGTGGACGTGCCGGCGCCGGCGGCCGGCATCGTCGGCCGCGTCGATGCGCGCAACGGCGTGGTCGACATCCTCGATCCGGCAGACCGGGCGTTGATTGTCCGCATCCGCCATCTCGGCCCGATCGCGGTCAAGGTCGGCGAGCACATCGCCTATGGCCAAGCGCTGGGCACGCAGAACAACATCGGCCTGCCGCGTTCGGCGGGCAGGCATGTCCACATCGAGATGGACACGCGCCATTACCAGCAGTTCGACCACTACGTCCGCGACCTCGTGGAGGGCCGCCTGCCCGTGGCGGCAGCGCACCGTGCCGGCATCGAGCCGCGCCCGGTTCTGGACGATGGTGTCATGCGTGTCGGCGAGTCCGGCGAGCGGGTCTCGATGGTGCAGCGCGCCCTGGTGGCGGGCGGTTACCGCGCGGTCGGCGACGAGCCGATCGCGATCGATGGCGTCTATCGCCTGTCGATGCAGGGCGCGGTGCTCGCGTTCCAGCAGGCCAACAGCCTGGCACCGACCGGCGACATCGACCCGCCGACCTGGCGCGCTGCCCTCGACATCGCACTGGGCAGGCCGGCGCTGCCGCCGCCTGTGCTGGATTCCATGTCTCCGCCCGGGTTGCCGCGCGGCCAATTCCGCCTGGACCAGATCCGCGACCATCTCCGGAACAACGAGGCCAGGCACGGGGACATGCGCGATGCCGACGGCGAGCGCCTGGCACTCGCACTGGCCGGCCGCGCGGCGCAGCAGGGCCTCTCATCGGCCGACCATGTCCTGTTCGCGCAGTCCGCCGCCGGTGCGTCGCCCGGGGCGCGCGTGGTCGTGGTGCAGGGCCGGTTGGACGATCCAGCCCAGCACCGGATTTCGTTGTCCGTCGCGGACGCCATGGCCACGTCGCCGGCCGAGTCGCTGCGTCGACTGCAGGGACTGGAGGCGCCGGGCCTGGCTGCAATGTCCAGGGCACCCGCGCATCAAGTCACCGCGGATGCGCACCCTGTCGTCCTCGGCATCTGAGCCGGAGGCGCCGCAAGCGGCGATGTCGTGGTCGTTATCGCGGAACGGACCCGCGACGCCCCGCTTCCAGTGACGGCAGCTCCACCGGCACGCCCGCCGCGTCGCAGTTGCCGGTGGCGCACAGGCGCTCGCGCAGCGCCGGCGTGGCCTGCACGATCACGTGGTAGATGACGTTCTGCTCCAGCGTGCCGCGGAACGCGGCGCTGCCCGGGCCGCGCGCCCAGATGCCAACGTCCTCGCCGCCGTGGGTCTCGGACTCCAGCGGCACCAACGCTTCCTGCATGTAGTCGGGATGGCTGGTGTCGACGTTCGATAGGTCGGGCCGGCCGGCGGCGGCCTGCACGCCCTTCGCTCCGTGGTAGTGGCGCTTCGGACCCTCTGGCTGGGTGGCGCTGGCGCCGGGATAGCCCGGGCCGTTGGCATAGCTGAGCGTGGTGTAGGGCAGGCCCAGAAGGTCCAGCGCCGGACCGTCGCCGCTTTCGTGCACCTTGCCGAGGATCGGGTTGCCGCGCAGTGGATAGCCGGCGAAGTTCAGGACGTGGGAATGGTCGGCGGTGACCACGATCAGCGTGTCGTCGGCCGAGGTCATGTCGACCGCGGCCTGTACCGCGCGCGACATCGCCACCGTTTCGTCGAGCGCGCGGTAGGCGTTGCCTTCGTGGTTGGCGTGGTCGATGCGGCCGCTCTCCACCAGCAGCACGTAGCCCGCGTCGTTGCGCGCCAGCGATTCGATCGCGAAGCGGGTCATGGCCTCGAGGTCCGGTTCGCCTTCGGGGCCGCGGTCGCGATCGTGCTCGTACTGCATGTGGCTCGATTCGAACAGTCCGAGCACCGGCGAGGCACCACGCGCTGCTTCGAACTGCCGGGTGTCGTGGACAAAGACGCCCTCGGGATGCAGGGCCTGCCACTCCGCCACCAGGTTGCGGCCGTCCCTGCGCTTGCCGCGCACGCCGGGCAGCACTTCTTCAGCGGGAAGGAACGCGCGGGCGCCACCGGCAAGCACCACCTGCGGCGCGCCGCGGTCGCGTACGAAGTCGATGAACTGGCTGGCGATGTCGCTGCAGCCGGCCGCGCGCGCCGCGTCCGGCAGCGTGGCGTCGCTCTCCCAGTTGCGGTTGGGCACGTGGGCGTAGGTCGCGGCGGGCGTGGCGTGGGTCAGGCGCGCGGTGGTGACGATGCCGGTGCCCATGCCGGCATCGGCGGCCAGCGCGAGCCAGCCCTGCAGGCGGTTGCCGCGCGATTGCGCGCAGTCGTTGTGGCCACCGGCGCTGACGCCGATGGCGCCGATATGGGTTTTCACGCCGGTGGCGACTGCGGTCATGGTGCCGGCCGAGTCCGGGGTCTGGGCATCGGTGTTGTAGGTCTTGCTGAACGCCGTGGCCGGGAAGTGCTCCCACGCCAGCAGGTGCTCCTCGCCGGGATTGCCTGCCTGCTGGCCGGCGAAGATCCGCGCCGCGGCCACCGTGGTCAGGCTCATGCCGTCGCCGAGGAACACGATCACGTTCTTCGCGCGCCCGCCCATGGCGCCGTTGCCGGCGGCGCGCGCGGCGCCGCTGCGGTACCACCAGGCCGGAGTTTCGCCCGCGGGACGGGCGATGGCCGGCACGTCGACCACCACCGCCGCAGACGCGGCATCGATGCGTGGCGCGGGCGCGGACGCGCAGGCGACCAGGGTGGCGCAGGCGATGGCAAGGGGGACGGCGAGGGTGGCGCGGGACGGACCGGTCATGTGCTGCTTCGTGTCAGGTGAATGCGCAATTATGCCGTTCGTCGGTATCCCGCCCATGACACGCCGGCGTTCCGCCATGGGCATCGCCGCGCGTTGGCTGCTCGGCTAAGGTGGCTCATTCCCTCCCGCGTGCTCACCAATGACGTTCGTCAAAGCCTGGTTCCGCATTCCGTTCTGGCAGCGTGTCGCGGCCGGTTTCGTGCTAGGCGCGCTTGCCGGCTGGCTGGTGGGGCCCGCGGCGGCGATCTGGTTCAAGCCGCTGGGCGACGTGTACGTCAACCTGATCCGCATGATCGCCACACCGCTGGTGTTCTTCGCCGTGACCAGCGCGATCGGCAGCCTGCACGGGCAGAAATCGATGGTGTCGCTGGGCGGGCGCACCTTCGCCTGGTTCGCGGCGACGGCGGCGCTCGCGGTGTGCGTGGGCCTGGCGGTCGGCCTGGTGTTCAAGCCGGGCGAGGGCGTGGCCGCGCTGGCCATGGCGCCGGATTACGTGGTGCGCGAGGTGCCCGGCCCGGTGCAGGTGCTGGTGGACGTGGTGCCGTCCAATCCGTTCCGCGCGCTGGCCGAAGGCAAGATCCTGCAGGTGATCTTCTTCGCCGCGCTGCTCGGTTTCGCGCTGGTCAAGCTGGGCGACAAGGCGACGCGGCTGCGCGCGCTGATGGCCGAAGGCAGCGAGGCGATGATCCAGGTCACGCGTTTCGTGCTGGAGTTCACGCCACTCGGCACCTTCGGCCTGATCGCGGCGCTCGTGGGCGCGTACGGCTTCGAGAAGCTGCTGCCGCTGCTCGGCTTCATCGGCGCGCTGTACCTGGCGTGCGGGCTGCACATCGTGTTCGTGTACGGCGGGCTGCTGCTTGCGCACGGGCTGAACCCGCTGAAGTTCTTCCGCGGCGCGGCGCCGGCGATGCAGGTGGCGTTCGCGGCGTCGTCGAGCTTCGCGGCGCTGCCCGCAAGCCTGCGCAGCGCCACCCACAACCTCGGCGTCGACAAGGACTACGCCGCGTTCGCCGTGCCGCTCGGAGCCAGCGTCAAGATGGACGGTTGCGGCGCGATCTATCCGGCGCTGACCGCGGTGTTCGTGGCGCAGTATTTCGGCATCGACCTCAGCGTGTCGCAGTACTTCATCATCCTGCTGGCCTCGGTGCTCGGCAGCTTCGGCACCGCGGGCGTGCCCGGCACCGCGATCGTGATGGTCACCCTGGTGCTGAGCGCGGCCGGCCTGCCGCTGGAAGGCATCGGCTACCTGGTCGCCATCGACCGCATCCTCGACATGATGCGCACCATGACCAACGTGACCGGCCAGGTGCTGGTGCCGGTGCTGGTGGCCAAGGAGACCGGGATCCTCGACCAGGCGGTGTACGACGCCGCGTCGAGCAACGTCGGCATCGAGGATGGGGACACGGCGACGGTGGCGGAGCGCAGCGGCCGGGCGTAGCCCGGTCGTGCGGCCACCCTGTCAGGGCGTGCGAGCCTTGCGCTGGGCCTCGAGCTGTTCATTGAAGCTGCGCTCGGCGCGCTCGACGTAGGTCGCGCACCCGATCGGCTTTGATGCCGCCGGATTAGCGTAATCCTGTCCGCTGAAACCGGGATGCGGCGTCAGCAGCACGTCGCAGGGCAGGTCGCGGACCACCTCGAAGCTGCGGCGATAGTCGTCGACGATGCGCGGGTAGCGCGGGTTGTCCACCAGCCGGTAGTCCGGCGCGGTCAGGCTGTCGGCGTAGGCGATGCGCACCGAGCGGGCGCCCTCGCGGTCGGTCCACGTCCAGGCCATGCTGCCCGGCGTATGCCCGGGCATGAAGTGCACGGTGAAGCGCATGCCGCCGAGCTCGACGATTTCGCCGTCCAGCAGCAGGCGATCGACCTGCACCGGCGGGTAGACGATGGCGTCGCCGAAGTGGATGTCGTCGCTGCCACCGCGCGCCAGCAGCACCGCGGATTCCGCGTTGGCGGCCACGCGTGCACCGGTGCGCCGGCGCAGCTCGGCCAGCGGCCCGACGTGGTCGGCGTGGGCCTGGCTGAGGAGGATCAGCTTCAGGTCGGCCGGTGCCACGCCCAGGTCCCCCATGTGGCGCAGCAGCATGTCGGCCGCCTGCGGCATGCCGCCGTCGATCAGCACCGCGCCGCCTGTGGTCTTCACCAGGATCGCGCTGAGGTTGGCGGTGCCGATGTGCCAGGTGTTGTCGGCGATCCTCACCGGCGCGACCGGCTGCCGCCAGCTGTCGTGGACGGTATAGGCCTTGAGCTGCGGCAGCACGGGCTCGGCGGCCGACACGGGGCCGGCAGCGAAGAGCGCGAAGGCGAGGGCGGAAACGGTAGGCGCGAATGCGGACATGTGCGGTGGCGGGCCGGAGACGGGAGGCCAAGTATCGCCGCTTGCGTCGCATGCACGCCGCCTTCGCGGCCATGACTTCTGGCCGGCAGCGGCCGCTTGGCCAGACGGTATGGTGTGACGCTGTCCACGGAGACAACGGGGAACCTATGAAGCTGCACAAGCACATGGCATGGCTGACGACGCTGCTGTTCGTGGCGCCGGCCTTCGCCGCCGGCACCGACCGTTGGGAGATTCCGGTGGCCGTGAAGAAGCTCGACAACGGCCTGACGGTTGTCGTCTCCGAAGACCGCAGCGCGCCGGTGGTCGGCGTGAGCGTGGTGTACGGCATCGGCATGCGCCTTGAGCCGCGCAACCGCACCGGCTTCGCGCACCTGTTCGAGCACCTGATGTTCGAAGGCTCGGTGAACGCACCCGAAGGCGTGTTCGACCGTGTGATCACCGGCGGTGGCGGACGCAACAACGGCTCGACCCGCGCCGACTTCACCAACTACATCGAGATCGCGCCTTCGTCGGCGATCGAGCCGATCCTGTGGCTCGAGGCGGACCGCATGCGCCTGCTGGATTTCAGCGCGACCACGCTGAAGAACCAGCAGGACGTGGTGAAGGAGGAGATCCGCAACAACGTGCAGAACCAGCCGTATGGCGGCTTCATGTGGATCGACATCGGCCAGCATGCGTTCCAGAAGTGGGAAAACAACCACGACGGCTACGGCAGCTTCGAGGACCTGGAGAACGCCGACCTCGACGACGTGAAGGCCTTCCATCGCGATTACTACGGCCCCAACAACGCGATCCTGTCGCTGGCCGGCGACATCTCGCCGGCCGAGGGCTTCGCGCTGGCCGAGAAGTACTTCGGGGACATCGCCGCGCGCCCGACGCCGCCGGCGCCGGATTTCAGCGAAGGCCTGAACACGCAGGAAAAACGCCTGCAGCAGGGCGACAAGCTGGCGCAGGTGCCGGCGATCGCGGCGGCCTGGAAGATGCCCGACCGCGGCAGCGCGGACCAGGCGCCGATGGCGGTGCTGGGCGCGCTGCTGGCCAACGGCGACGCTTCGCGCCTCTATCAGGGGCTGGTGAAGGGCCGCGAGCTGGCGCTCAACGTCGACTCGCTCTACGGCCTGACCAGCGAGTGGGAGTACGACGGCCCGACGCTGTTCACCGTGTTCGCGCTGTACAAGCCGACCTCGTCGGCCGATGAAGTGCTGGCGGCGATCGACGCGGAGATCGCCACGGTGGTCGCCGACGGCGTCGACGACGCGACGCTCGCGCGCGTCAAGACCGGCATGTTGGCCGACTGGTACGACGGCATGGAGTCGTTCCTGTCGCGCGCCGACAACCTGGCGAAGCTGCAGCTGATGTGGGGCGATGCCGCCGTCGCCAACCGCATCCCCGGCTGGATCGAGGCCGTGACCTCGGCTGACATCCAGCGCGCCGCGCGCACCTACCTGACGCAGGCCAACCGCACCGTCATCGACCGCAAGCCGGAAGCGATGCTGCAGGCGCCCACCGCTGCCCCTGCCGCTGGCCAGGACTGAGGACACCACCATGGCCATCTTCTTCAAGCACACGCTCCTCGCGCTGGCGGTCTCCGCGCTCGCCGCCGGCGCCGCCGTCGCCGGCCCAGCCGCCGACCTGCCCAAGGACCTGCCGCCGTACGCGGCCGACAAGCCGCTGCCGATCCCCGAGATCGAGCGCAAGACGCTGGCCAACGGGCTGGAAGTCTGGGTGGTGCCGCGCGACGGCGTGCCGCGCGTCGATTTCGTGCTCGCGGTGCGCAACGCCGGCCTTGCCGCCGATGCCAGGGACATGCCGGGCTTCGCCACGCTCTTCACCGGCCTGCTCAGCGAGGGCACCGCCACGCGCAGCTCGCGCGAGATCGCCGAGTTCGCGCAGGGCCAGGGTGGCGCGATCGGCGCCGCCGCCAGCAACGATGGCGCGATGGTGTTCGCCAACGCGCTGGCCGCCAACGCGGAGCCGATGCTGTCGCTGCTCGCCGAGGTCGCGCGCACGCCGGCGTTCCCGGATGGCGAGGTCAAGCTGGCGCAGGCCAACGCGCTGCAGGCGCTGAAGGCCGCCGAGGCGCAGCCGGCGTTCAAGGCCAACCGCGCGCTGCTCGCCGCCACCTACGGCGACCATCCCTACGCACGTACGCAGCAGTCCGAGGCCTCGATCAACGCGGTGACGCCCGAGGGCCTGCGCAAGGAGCACGCACGCCGCTTCCACCCCGACCGCGCGCTGCTGGTGGTGACCGGACGCATCGCGCCGGAGGACGCGTTCCGCATGGCCGAGCAGGCGTTCGGCGACTGGAAGGCGGTCGGCGCCGACGGGCCCGACCTGCCGCCGGCGCGGCGCGACGCGGTGGCGCAGCGCGTGCTGGTCCAGCGCGACGGCAGCGTGCAGTCCACGCTGCGCCTGGGCAGCCCGGCTGTGTCGGCGACCGATCCCGACTACATCCCGCTGCAGCTGGCGGGCACCGTGCTCGGCGGCAGCTTCTCGAGCCGGGTGATGCAGAACCTGCGCGAGGACAAGGGGTACACCTACGGCGCCCGGGCCGGACTGAACGCGTCCGCCAAGGGCGGCTACGTGCAGGGCGGGGCGGACGTGCGCAACGAGGTCACCGGCGCGGCGCTCAGCGAGTTCTTCAAGGAATACGCGCGCATCGGCAAGGAGCCGGTGCCGACGGTCGAGCTCGACGACACCAAGCGCTATGTGGCGGGCGGCTACCTGATCTCCAACCAGATGCAGGCGGCCGTCGCGCAGACGCTGGCCGGCAACTGGCTGCTCGGCCTGCCGCCGGAGTACCTCGGCGAGTACGTCCCCAAGGTGCGTGCCGTGACCGCGGCCCAGGTGCAGGCGATGGCGGCGAAGTACTTCACCCCTGAGCGCCAGTCGATCATCGTGGTGGGCGACGGTGGCGCTGTCTCGGAGCAGCTGGCGCCGTGGGGTGTGTTCAAGGCCGGGCAGTAGCGCGGCAGGGGGCGGCCCGCGGGTTGTCCCCTACGCGGTCACCGGCACCGCGCGCGGCCGCTTGAGCCAGATGGCGAAGGCCGCCGCGGTGAAGAACATCACCAGGCTGTACACCGCCGCAGGGATCGACATCGCCGGATTGCCGAGCACGTTGAGCGCGACGTAGATCGCCAGCGTGCCGTTGTGGATGCCGATTTCCATGGCGATCGCGATCGCCTGCGGGCGTGGCAGGCGCAACCCGAGCGGCGCGGCGTAGCCGATGCCCATGCTGGCAAGGTTGAACAGCAGGCAGGCCAGCCCGACCACCGCGAAATAGGCGACCAGCACCTCGCGTGACTGCACCACGGCCGCGACGACCAGCAGCGCCAGCACCAGTACCGACAGCATGCGCAGCGGCTTTTCCGACCACGCCGCGAAGCGCGGCGCGAAGCGGCGGATGACCATGCCCAGCGCCACCGGCAGCACGATGATCACCGCGACCTCCACGATCTTGCGCACCGGCGGCGGCACGTACTGCCCGGAACCCATGAAGTACTGGAGGGACAGGTCGAGGATCAGCGGCAGGGTCAGCAGGCACAGCAGGCTGTTGATCGCGGTCAGGGTGATGTTGAGCGCCACGTCGCCACGCGCCAGGTGGCTGTAGATGTTGGCGGTGGCGCCGCCGGGTGACGCCGCCAACAGCATCAGGCCCACTGCGAGTTCCGCCGGCAGCCGGAACGCCAGGGCGAGGCCGAATGCGACCCAGGGCAACACCAGCACCTGCAGCGTGAGCCCGGTGAGCACCGCTCGCGGGTAGCGTGCCACCCGTCGGAAATCGTCCGGGGTGAGCGCCAGGCCGAGCCCCAGCATGATCACGCCCAGCGCCAGTGGCAGCAGCAGGCTGGTCAGCAGCGTCGATTCCATGCATCCCTCCGGGTCGCGTCGCCCCGGACGGGGGACGCCGCAGGATCGCCGCTCGGGCAGGCACGCGCAACGCCGGGCACCGCGGCAAGCAGCGCGGGCCCCGGCGTGGCCGACGCCGCCAGCCGCCGCCGTTGCTCCCGGAAGGGCCGGCCCGTTGCCGGCGCCTAGAGGGTCCGCCATGTCGCAAGGCCGGTTGAACGAGATCGACCTGATGCGGTTCGTCGCGGCGCTTGCGGTGGTGTTCTTCCACTACGCGTTCCGCGGAGTTGCCGCCGACGACATGTCGCTCATGGGATATCCCGCGCTGGCGCCGGTGGCGCGCTACGGGTTCCTCGGCGTGCAGCTGTTCTTCATGATCAGCGGCTTCGTCATCCTGATGACGGCGGCGCGCGGTAGCCTGCGCGCGTTCGTGGTGTCACGCGTGGTGCGCCTCTATCCGGCCTTCTGGGCCTGTTGCACCATCACCGTGCTGGTGACCCTGGCGATCGGCGGCACGCGCTTCAGCGTGACGCTCCCGCAGTACCTGGCCAACATGACCATGATGAGCGAATTCATCGGCGTCGAATCGATCGACGGCGTGTACTGGTCGCTGTTCGTGGAGATCCGCTTCTACGCGATGGTCGCACTGCTGCTGGTGCTGGGCCGGATCCACCAGGCCCCCGCCTTCATGGTGGCGTGGCTGCTGGCGTCGCTGGCGCTGACCCTGTTTCCCGTCGAAGCGCTGCGGCGCCTGCTGGCGACCGACTCCGCGGCGTATTTCGTTGCCGGTGCGGCCTGTTACCTCATGTGGTCGAACGGCCTGTCGCGGGGAAGGGTGGCCATGCTGCTGGCGTCATGGACGCTGGCGGTGTTCCAGACCGCCCGCTGGGTGCCGCAGTTCGAGGCGCACTACGGGACGACGCTGGACATGCGGGTGCTGGTCGCGATCATCAGCGCGTTCTTCGCGGCCATGCTGCTGGTGTCGCTGCGGCTCACCGGCGCGTTCGGCGCACGGCGCTGGGTGGCGCTGGGCGCGCTGACCTATCCGCTGTACCTGCTGCACCAGAACATCGGCTTCATGCTCTTCAACCTCGCCTGGCCCGCGAACCCGCATGTCGTGTTCTGGGGCACGCTGGCGCTGGTGCTGGCGGTCTCGCACGCGGTGCACGTGCTGGTCGAAAGGCGCCATGCGGCGAGATTCAAGGCCTGGGCCGAAGCCGCCTGGGACGGCGGCGTGCGGCTGGCCGGCAGGGTGCGCGCCTACGCACTGGCGAAGTACCCCACGGCGCCGTGAGGCGCCCGCGAATCAGCCGTTCAGGCCTTCGACGCGACGCGCCTGCAGGAACTTGCCCGCCCAGTAGCCGTCGTCGAGGTTGGACACCGTGACGTCGCGCCCGGTGCGCGGCGCGTGCACGAAGCGGCCGTTGCCCATGTAGATGCCGACGTGGTCGACGCGCTTGCCGCGGCGGCCGAAGAACACCAGGTCGCCGGCGGCCAGCGCTGCGCGCTCGACCTTCTGGCCGTTGCCGGCCATCTCGCGGGAGACGCGCGGCAGCTCGATGCCCAGCGCGGTGCGGAATACATAGCCCACCAGGCCGCTGCAGTCGAAGCCGGAATCCGGCGAGGTGCCGCCCCAGCGGTAGGGGGTGCCGAGCAGGGTCATGGCGCGCTGCAGGAGGGTCTGCACCCGGCCCTGCGCGGCGGGCTCGCCGCCGGCCAGCGCATCACTGGCCTCGATCAGCATGTTGACGTCGGCCGCTGAAAGCATGGCGCGCTCGGCCAGGATGTCGGTGCCCGCCAGCGCCTGGCTGGTCGAGGGCATGCGCTGCTGGTCGGCGGAATCGGCGGAGAGCATCGGCGCCGAAAATGCCGGGGCGGCGGCGGCCAGGAGCAATCCGGAGAAGAGAAGGCGGTACGCCCGGAGGGCGCGGCGCGGCTCGAAATGGGTGTTGGCTGGTTTCGTCACGCGGCTTTCACTTGTGTCAGCAGGGCGTGATGGTGCCGGATGCCGACCGGCGGAATGTTAAGGACGCGTCAGCGTGGTTCAGCGAAGTGCGTGATTCCGTTCACAAATTTCACTGCAGGACGCGCCTGGCGCCGCTGTAGTGCTTGCGCCAGTAGCTGCCGTCGAGGTGGTCGAGGCGCACGGTTCCACCGCTGCTCGGGGCATGCACGAAGCGGCCTTCCCCGATATAGATGCCGACATGCGACACGTTGCCGCCGCTGCCGAAGAACACCAGGTCGGCGGTGGCGAGGCGCTCCGGGGCGATCCTGGGCCCCTGGTACGCGGCGAGGTCGCGCGAGGTGCGCGGCAGCTTCAGGTCGAGCATGTCGCGGTAGATGTAGTTGACCAGCCCGGAGCAGTCGAAGCCGCCTTCGGGCGTGTTGCCGCCGTAGCGGTACGGGGTGCCGACCAGGCTGATGGCGCGCATCAGCACCGAGTTCGCGGCCGCCGGGTCGGCGGGCGTGACCTGCGGCCAGTCGCGCTGCGGGACCACCGCCGGGCGCTGGGCGGCGGGCCGGACGGCCTCGCGCCCGCACCCCGTCGCCAGCAGCAGGAGCACGAAGACAGCCGCCGCGATTGGCGTGCGGCGGGTCGAGACTGGATAATGCGCGGCACTGTTCACGGCCGGCATCTTGGCCGACCCCCCTGATTCCTGACAAGCGGCCCCGTGCCGCACCACCGAGCGCCTTGCCCATGAAGATCGAGAAAGACCGCGTCGTCCGCTTCCATTACACCGTCTCCGAGGCCGGCCAGGCGCCGCTCGAGAGCTCGAAGGATGGCGGCGAACCGCTGGCGATCCTGATCGGCCACGGCAACATCATCCCGGGCCTGGAGAAGGCGATGGACGGGCGCGAGGCCGGCGAGTCCTTCGCCGTGGACGTGGCACCTGCGGACGCCTATGGCGAGCGCAGCGACGGCCTGACCCAGCGCGTGCCCAAGAAGCACTTCAAGGACCAGAAGCTGGTCCCCGGCATGCAGGTGGTGCTGAACACCAATTTCGGCCCGCGCGCGGTCACCGTGCAGAAGGTCGGGATGAGCGTGGTCGACGTGGACCTCAACCACCCGATGGCCGGCAAGCAGCTGCACTTCGACGTCGAGATCATCGAGGTCCGCGAGGCGCAGGAAGTCGAGATCGAACACGGCCACGTGCACGGCGACGGCGGTCACGACCACTGAGCCACGGCCCCGCCGCTACACTCCAGCGATGGGTGGACGCGTCGATGTGGTGGTGGTCGGTGGCGGGGTCATCGGGCTGTGCACCGCGCTGTGCCTGGTCGAGGCCGGGCGCAGCGTACGTCTGCTGGAAGCCGGTACCGTGGGCAGCGGCAGCTCGCACGGCAACTGCGGCACCCTGACGCCCAGCCACGCCGGCCCGCTGGCCGCGCCGGGCACCATCGCCAAGGCGATGCGCTGGATGCTGACCCCGGATGCCCCGTTCTACGTGGCACCGCGCTTCGATCCCACCCTGTGGCGCTGGCTGTTCGGCTTTGCACGGCGCTGCAACGCGCGTGACTGGCACAGCGCCATGGCGTCGCGCGCGACCATCCTCAATGCCTCGCGCGCCGCGTTCCCCGACTGGGTCGCGCGGCACGCGCCGGGGGCCGAATACGCCGAAGAGGGCGCGGACTGCGTCTTCCGCACCGAGGCCGATTTCGACCTGATGGCCGCGGAAATGCCGGCATTGCACGCGCTGGGCATTGCCGCCGAGGCCGTGCCGGGTGCCGAGTACCTGCGCGCCAATCCGGCATTCAGGGACGGCGTGTTCGCGGCGATCCACTACCCGGGCGATGCGCGCCTGCGCCCGGACCGCTACGTCGACGGGCTGGCCGCGTCGCTGCGCGCGCTCGGCGGCGTGATCGACGAAGGCTTCAAGGTCGAGGGCATCGTGCGCGAGGCCGATGGCGTGCGCGTGCGCGGCAGCGGCGGTGACGTCGTGGCCGGCGAGGTGGTCATCGCCACAGGTGCATGGACGCCGACGCTGGTGAAGTCCGCCGGCCTGGGCGCGCTGCCGGTCCAACCCGGCAAGGGCTATTCCATGACCTACGAGCGTCCGCGGCTGGTGCCGCAGCGGCCGGTGGTCCTGCACGAGCGCAGCGTCTGCGTTACGGTCTGGGACAGCGGTTTCCGCCTGGGCAGCACGATGGAATTCTCCGGTTACGACGCCACCCTCAACCGCCGCCGGCTCGACGCGCTCGAGCGCGGCGCCGCCGAGTACCTGCACGAGCCGTTTGGCGCGGTGAAGCTGGAAGAGTGGTGTGGCTGGCGGCCGCTGAGCGTGGATGACGTGCCGATCCTCGGTCGTGTGCCCGGCCAGGCGCATGTCTGGGTGGCCACCGGCCACGGCATGCTCGGCGTCAGCATGAGTCCGGCGACCGGCCAGCTGATGGCGGACCTGGTCTGCGGCAACACGCCACGGATTGACCCCGCACCGTATTCACCGGCGCGGTTCGCATGAGCGGCGGCGCGCTGGGCTTCGACCTCATCGTCGTCGGCGGCGGCTCCGGAGGTCTGGCGGCTGCCTTCCGCGCAGCCCAGCACGGCGCGCGCGTGGCGCTGCTGGAGCCGGGCGAGTTCGGCGGCACCTGCGTCAACCTCGGCTGCGTGCCGAAGAAGGCGATGTGGCTGGCCGCGGATCTGGTCGGGCGCATCGGCATGGCCCACGGACTGGGGCTGCCCGTGGCGCCGGTGGCCGTGGACTGGCCAACGCTGGTGGCCAGCCGTCAGGGCTACATCGCCAACATCCACGCCAGCTACCGGCGCCGACTGGACGAAGCGGGCGTCGTGACCCTGCCGGTGCGCGGCCGCCTGGCCGGCGGTGGCGTGGTCGAATGCGCCGACGGCGCGCGGCTGCGTGCCCCGCACATCCTGCTGGCCACCGGCGGGCGGCCGCAGCGGCCGGACATCCCGGGCGCCGGGCTGGGGCTGGATTCCGACGATTTCTTCGCCTTCACCGCGGCGCCCGGCCGGGTGGCGGTGATCGGCGGCGGCTACATCGGCGTGGAACTGGCGTCGCTGCTGCAGTCGCTGGGCAGCCAAGTGGAGATGTTCGTGCGCGGCGCGCGGCTCCTCTCGGGCTTCGACGACGAGGTCACCGCGCGGCTGCAGGCCAACCTGCACCAGGACGGCATCGCCCTGCATTTCGGCTATCGCCTTGCCGCGCTCGAAAAGGCGGGCGAGGGCGTGCGCCTGCGCGAGCAGGGCGGCGATGCCGGCAATCCCTTCGATGCGGTGATCTTCGCCACCGGGCGCGCAGCCCATACCGCGGATCTCGGCCTGGAGGCGGCAGGCGTCGCCGTCGGCAAGGACGGCCACGTGGGCGTGGATGCGTTCCAGGACACCAGCGCCGAAGGCGTGCACGCGGTCGGCGACGTCACCGGCCGGCTGGCGCTCACGCCGGTCGCGATCGCCGAGGCGCGCCGCCTGATGGACCGCCTGTTCGGCGGCCAGCCTGGCGCGCGCGTCGACCACGACAACGTCGCCACCGTGGTGTTCTCGCACCCGCCGCTGGGCAAGGTGGGACTCACCGAGGCCGAGGCGCGCGCGCGCTTCGGCGCTGACGTCACCGTGCACTGCACGACGTTCCGGCCGATGCTGCACGCGCTGGCCGACGTGCAGCGCCACAGCATGTTCAAGCTGGTCTGCACCGGGCCCGACGAGCGCGTGGTCGGCCTGCACCTGGTGGGCGAGGCCGCCGACGAGATCTTGCAGGGCTTCGCAGTGGCGGTGAAGATGGGTGCAACGCTCGCCGACCTGCACGACACGATGGCCATCCATCCCACCAGCGCCGAAGAAATCGTGCTGCTGCGCTGAGGCGTTCCCGCCGGAAACGTGCCGCCATGTAGCATCGCGGGCCATGGACGCCTTCACCCTGCACCGCGGCACCGCGCCGCTCCTGGTCAGCCTGCCGCACGACGGCACGCATGTGCCCGACGCCATCATGGCGCGCCTCACCGACAGCGCCCGACGCGTGCCCGACACCGACTGGCACGTGGCACGGCTGTACGCTTTCGCGCGCGAACTCGGTGCATCGGTTCTGGTGCCGACGCATTCGCGCTATGTGGTCGATCTCAACCGTGGCGAGGACGACGTGTCGCTCTATCCCGGGCAGAACACCACGGGGCTGTGTCCGGTGCGCCAGTTCGACGGCAGTCCGGTGTACCGCGACGGCATGGAGCCGGGGCCGGAGGACGTGCGCGAACGCGTCGAACGCTACTGGCGTCCCTATCACCAGGCCTTGCGCGCCGAGCTCGATCGCCTGCACGCGACCCACGGCCGCGTGGTGCTGTGGGAAGCGCACTCCATCCGCGGTGTGCTGCCGTTCCTGTTCGAGGGCCTGTTGCCCGACCTCAACCTCGGCACCGCCGGTGGCGCGAGCTGCTCGCCCGAGCTGCAGGAGCGCCTGGGCCTGGCGCTGGCCGGGCAGGGCGAGTACGGCTGGGTGGCCAACGGCCGCTTCAAGGGCGGGCACATCACCCGCCATTACGGCCGTCCGGAACTCGGCATCGATGCCGTGCAGCTCGAGGTCAGTCAGCGTTGCTACATGGACGAAGCGACGCATGCTTGGAATCCGGTTGCCGCCGCGCGCCTGCAGCCCGTGCTCTACACCCTGTTGGAGACCTGCCTGGCGTAAGGCGCCCAGCTGCGCCTGGCCGATCGGGCACGCCCACCGCGTTTGCCTCCAGACCCATCCCGGGAAGGACGAGGAGCGCATTGATGAAGGCATGGATCCTGGTGGTTGCCGCGGCAACCGGAGCCGCCGCCCTGGGCGGCATGGGCGCCACGGCGGCGGCCGAATACCAGACGTCGGCGGCAGGCACATGCAAGAGTGCCTTGCCGGTTTTCGACGGCAACATCCGCAGCAGGCCGCGCGGCGTCCAGAACGAGGGATCCGCCAGTGCGTTCGTCAGCTGCGCGCAGCAGAGCGACTTCGACGAAAGCCCGACCGAGGTGGGCCTGTACCTGCTCAACGTGGCGGCGGCGCCCGTCAGCGTGAGCTGCACCCTGGTGGTCGGCGCCAACTCGCCCATGTACTTCACGGAAACCATGGAGCTGCCCGCCAGCAGCTATGGCACCTGGATGGCGTTCGAAAGCCCCGCCCCCGGCGCATGGAGCCTGCGCGCGATCGCCTACAGCTGCGAGCTGCCGCCGGGTGCCGGCATCAGCCGCGTGGTGCTCACGGTCCAGGATCCGGCCTGACCGACCGCGGAGCGGCGGCCCGGCCGCCGCTCCGCTCAGACCTCCA
The DNA here is from genome assembly GCF_016461615.1 of Luteimonas sp. MC1828. NCBI lineage: Bacteria > Pseudomonadati > Pseudomonadota > Gammaproteobacteria > Lysobacterales > Lysobacteraceae > Luteimonas > Luteimonas sp. MC1828. The sequence continues at coordinate 1,280,126 of NZ_JAEMNY010000001.1, read as the reverse complement.
GCGTCGCCAGGTCGCCCTTGTCTTCCAGCCAGGCCTTGCGGTCGCCGGCGCGCTTCTTGCCCAGCAGCATGTCCATCAGCGAGGAGGTGCCGTCCTCGTCATCGACGGTCAGCTGCACCAGGCGCCGGGTATCGGGGTGCACGGTGGATTCGCGCAGCTGCGACGGATTCATCTCGCCGAGGCCCTTGAAACGGGTGACGTTGACCGCGCCCTTCATCTTCTCGCGCGCGATCTTGTCGAGCAGCAGGCGCTTTTCTTCCTCGTCCAGCGCGTAGAACACCTGCTTGCCCACGTCCACGCGGAACAGCGGCGGCATGGCGACGAAGATGTGGCCGGCGTCGACCAGCGCCGGGAAGTGCTTCAGGAACAGCGCCGTCAGCAGCGTGGCGATATGCAGGCCGTCGGAGTCGGCATCGGCCAGGATCACCACCTTGCCGTAGCGCAGGCCGCTGATGTCGTCCTTGCCGGGGTCGCAGCCGATCGCGATGGCGAGGTTGTGCACTTCGTCGGAGGCCAGCACGCTGCCCGACGCGACTTCCCAGGTGTTGAGGATCTTGCCGCGCAGCGGCAGGATCGCCTGGAAATCGCGGTCGCGCGCCTGCTTGGCGCTGCCACCGGCGGAGTCGCCCTCGACCAGGAACAGCTCGGTGCGCGACAGGTCCTGGCTGATGCAGTCGGCCAGCTTGCCGGGCAGGGCGGGGCCCTGGGTGATCTTCTTGCGGACGATCTGCTTTTCGGTCTTCAGTCGCGCGCTGGCGCGGTCGATGGCCAGCTGCGCGATGCGCTCGCCCAATTCCACATGCTGGTTGAGCCACAGCGTGAACGCGTCGTGCGCGGCGCCTTCGATGAAGCCCGCGGCCTGGCGCGACGACAGCCGCTCCTTGGTCTGGCCGCTGAACTGCGGGTCGGTCATCTTCAGGCTGAGCACGAACGACACACGGTCCCAGACGTCTTCCGGCGCCAGCTTCACGCCGCGCGGCAGCAGGTTGCGGAAGTCGCAGAAGCCGCGCAGCGCATCGGTGAAGCCGGTGCGCAGGCCGTTGACGTGGGTGCCGTGCTGCGCGGTGGGAATCAGGTTGACGTAGCTCTCCTGCACCAGTTCGCCGTCCGGCACCCAGGCCACGGCCCAGTCGACGATCTCGGTGTCCTTGCGCAGGTGGCCGAGGAACAGCTCCGGCGGCAGCAGTTCGCGGCCGTCGAGCTCGCCGGCAAGGTAGTCACGCAGGCCGTCGGCGTAGTGCCAGCGGTCGCGCTCGCCGGTGGCTTCGTCGAACAGGGTGACGGTCAGGCCCGGGCACAGCACCGCCTTGGCGCGCAGCAGGTGGCGCAGCGCGCGCAGGCTGAACTTGGGCGTGTCGAAATACTTCGGGTCGGGCCAGAAACGCAGCCGCGTGCCGGTGTTGCGCTTGCCAACCGTGCCGGTGATTTCAAGCTCGCTGGCACGGTCGCCGTCGCGGAAGCCCATGCGGTATTCGTTGCCGTCGCGCTTGATGTGGACCTCGAGCAGGGTGGACAGCGCATTGACCACGCTGACGCCGACGCCGTGCAGGCCGCCGGAGAAGGTGTAGTTCTTGCCGCTGAACTTGCCGCCGGCGTGCAGCCGCGTGAGGATCAGTTCGACGCCGGGGATCTTCTCTTCGGGGTGGATGTCGACCGGCATGCCGCGGCCGTCATCGGAAACCTCGCAGCTGCCGTCCTTGTAGAGGGTCACCTCGATCTCGCGCGCGTGCCCGGCGAGGGCCTCGTCGACGGCGTTGTCCACCACTTCCTGCGCCAGGTGGTTCGGGCGCGTGGTGTCGGTGTACATGCCGGGCCGGCGCTTGACCGGATCCAGGCCGGACAGGACTTCGATATCGGCGGCGTCGTAGCGGGAACTCATGTGTGGGGCGGCCGGGAGGACAAGGGGGAGCCGGCCAGAATGGCGGCGCCGGCAGGACCGGTCAAGGCAGGCATTGACGCCGGTCAACAGGCGCGGCGCGCGCGCGGGCGACCATCCCGCTCCCTGCGCCGCGCAACCCGGAGACCCGCCATGAACGCCGCCGACCCCTACGCCGACCTGCACCAGAGCTACGGCCGCTGCCTGCGCGACAAGGACTTCATCGGCCGCTTCTACGACGTGTTCCTAGCCAGCAACCCCGACGTGCCGCCGATGTTCGCGCACACCGACTTCAGCAAGCAGCGCATGGCCCTGCGGCGCGGGATCACCATGGCGATCTTCCATGCCGGTGGCAGCGCCGTGGTGGAGCGCGGGATCAACGAAATGGGCGCGGTGCACGCCAGCCACGGGCGCTGCCCGGTGCCAACCGGGATGTACCAGGGCTGGATCGACAGCCTGTTGGCGGTGGTCGCGGAGACCGACCCGGAGGCCGATGACGCGCTGATGGCGCGCTGGCGGCAGGCGATGGGCGTGGTGATCGAGACCTTCAAGGCGCGCGATGGCGCGGCCACAGCGCCCGTCCCGGCGCCGGCCGCGGGCCTGTTCGCCCGCGTGGTCCAGGGGCTGCGCGGCGGGCACTGAACCGTCCCCCGGCCGTGCCCGGGGCCGATGTCAAGCGGTCGCGGCGGTCACGGGCAACCGGTAGACTATCGCTTTCCTGCGGTAGCCCCATCATGACTCCCCTGATTTTCGTCACCGGCGGCGTGGTGTCCTCGCTTGGCAAGGGCATCTCCGCGGCTTCGCTGGCGGCCATCCTCGAAGCCCGCGGCCTGCGCGTGACGATGATGAAGCTCGACCCCTACATCAATGTCGACCCCGGCACGATGAGCCCGTTCCAGCACGGCGAGGTCTACGTGACCGACGACGGCGCCGAAACCGACCTCGACCTGGGCCACTACGAGCGCTTCGTCAACGTGCGCCTGTCGGGCAGGAATTCCATCACCACCGGCAAGATCTACGAGAACGTGATCCGCAAGGAGCGCCGCGGGGACTACCTCGGCGCCACCGTGCAGGTGATCCCGCATATCACCGACGAGATCAAGCGCTGCATCGACACGGCCACGCAGGGTTTCGACGTCGGGCTGGTGGAAATCGGCGGCACGGTGGGCGACATCGAGTCGCTGCCGTTCCTCGAGGCCATCCGCCAGATCCGCACCGAACGCGGCCCGGACAAGGCGATCTTCCTGCACCTGACCCTGGTGCCGTATATCGCCGCCGCCGGCGAGCTCAAGACCAAGCCCACCCAGCACTCGGTGAAGGAACTGCGCTCGATCGGTATCCAGCCCGACGTGCTGCTGTGCCGCAGCGAGCAGCCGCTGCCCGACAGCGAGCGCCGCAAGATCGCGCTGTTCACCAACGTGCCGGAAAAGGCCGTGATCTCGGTGGTCGACCTCGACAACATCTACAAGATCCCGCTGTGGCAGCACGAGCAGGGCCTCGACCAGATCGTGCTCGAGCGCCTGCGCCTTGAAGGCAAGGCTTCGGCCGATCCGGACATGGCGGAATGGGACGCGGTGGTCGACGCCACCGAACACCCGATCGACGAGGTCACCATCGCCGTGGTCGGCAAGTACGTCGACCACAAGGACGCCTACAAGTCGGTCGGCGAGGCGCTGCGCCACGGCGGTATCCGCCAGCGCACGCGGGTCACCCTGAAGTGGCTGGAATCGCAGGACATCGAGCGCGACGGTGCCGCGGCGGTGCTGGCCGGCGTCGATGGCGTGCTGGTGCCGGGCGGCTTCGGCGACCGCGGCTTCGAAGGCAAGGTGCTCACCTCGCAGCATGCGCGCGCGACCGGCCTGCCGTATTTCGGCATCTGCTACGGCATGCAGGCCGCGGTGGTCGACGTGGCCCGCCACATGGCCGGCCTGGACGGCGCCAACAGCACCGAGAACGATCGCCAGACCCCGCACCCGGTGATCGGCCTGATCACCGAATGGCGCACGCAGGCGGGCGAAGTGGAGCGCCGCAGCGAAGACGGCGACCTCGGCGGCACCATGCGCCTGGGCCTGCAGGAGCAGCGGCTGAAGCCCGGCACCCTGGCGCGCGCGCTGTACGGCAAGGACGTGGTGGCCGAACGCCACCGCCACCGCTACGAGTTCAACAACCGCTATCGCACGCAGCTCGAGGATGCCGGCCTGGTGGTGTCCGCCAAGTCGATGGACGACCTGCTGGTGGAAATGGTGGAGCTGCCGGACCACCCGTGGTTCCTGGCCTGCCAGGCGCACCCGGAGTTCCTGTCCACCCCGCGCCACGGCCACCCGCTGTTCATCGGCTTCATCCGCGCTGCGCGCGAGCGCAAGGCTGGCGGAAAGCTGCTGAAGGACGCCACGGCATGAGCATTTTTTGGCAAGAAAAGGCTTCTGAATGAAACTCTGTGGATTCGACGTCGGCCTCGACCAGCCGTTCTTCCTGATAGCCGGGCCGTGCGTGATCGAGTCCGAGCAGCTGCAGCTCGACGTCGCCGGCAAGCTGAAGGAGATCACCTCGGCGCTCGGCATCAACTTCATCTTCAAGTCCAGCTTCGACAAGGCCAACCGCACCTCGGGCACCGCGTTCCGCGGCCCGGGCATGGAGGAAGGCCTGCGCGTGCTCTCCGAGGTGAAGCGCCAGATCGGCGTGCCGGTGCTGACCGACGTGCACGAGTACACGCCGATGGATGAAGTGGCCAGCGTCGTCGACGTGCTGCAGACGCCCGCGTTCCTCGTGCGCCAGACCGACTTCATCACGAAGGTCTGCGCCGCCGGCAAGCCGGTGAACATCAAGAAGGGCCAGTTCCTGTCGCCGTGGGACATGAAGCCCGTGGTCGAGAAGGCCAAGGCCACCGGCAACCACGACATCATGGTCTGCGAACGCGGCGCGAGCTTCGGCTACAACAACCTGGTGAGCGACATGCGCTCGCTGGCGGTGATGCGCGACACCGGCTGCCCGGTGGTGTTCGACGCGACCCACTCGGTGCAGCTGCCGGGCGGGCAGGGCACCTCCAGCGGCGGCCAGCGCGAGTTCGTTCCGGTGCTGGCGCGCGCCGCGGTCGCCGTGGGCGTGGCCGGCGTGTTCATGGAAACCCATCCTGATCCCGCCAAGGCGCTCAGCGACGGCCCCAATGCCTGGCCGCTCGACCGCATGCGGGCACTGCTGGAAACCATGTGCGAGCTCGACGCCGTCACCAAGCGCGCCGGGTTCCTGGAAAGCGACCTCTGATCCATCGCCGGCCTTCGCCGGCTGCAATCGCACGACCCTTGTCCAACTACGACCGAGCCCCATGACCACGATCGCCAAAGTCCACGCCCGCGAGATCCTCGACAGCCGCGGTAATCCCACGCTCGAAGCCGAGGTCACGCTGGCCGATGGCAGCTTCGGACGGGCGATGGTGCCCTCCGGCGCGTCCACCGGTACCCGCGAGGCGGTGGAACTGCGCGACGGCGACAAGACGCGCTACATGGGCAAGGGCGTGCGCAACGCGGTCGCCAACGTCAACGGCGCGATCGCCGAGGCGCTGCGTGGCGCGGATGCCTCCGACCAGGCCGGCGTGGACCGCCGCCTGATCGACCTCGACGGCACCGACAACAAGGGCCGCCTGGGCGCCAACGCGCTGCTCGGCGTGTCGATGGCCAACGCGCACGCGATGGCCGCCTCGCGCCGCGAGCCGCTGTGGAAGCTGCTGGCCGGCGACCGCGCGCCGGTGCTGCCGGTGCCGATGATGAACATCATCAACGGCGGTGCGCACGCCGACAACAACGTCGACCTGCAGGAATTCATGGTGCTGCCGGTGGGCTTCGATTCGTTCGCCGAGAGCCTGCGCGCCGGCACCGAGATCTTCCACGCGCTGAAGTCGGTGCTGAAGGGCCACGGCCTTTCCACGGCGGTGGGCGACGAGGGCGGCTTCGCCCCCGACCTGCGCAGCAACGTGGAAGCGCTGGACACCATCCTCGAGGCGATCGGCAAGGCCGGCTACCGCGCCGGCGACGACGTGCTGCTCGGTCTCGACGTCGCGTCCAGCGAGTTCTACGACAACGGCAAGTACCACCTGGTCGGCGAGGGCAAGCGGCTGTCCAGCGAGCAGTTCACCGAGTTCCTGGCGTCGTGGTCGGACCAGTACCCGATCGTCACCATCGAGGACGGCATGGCCGAAGGCGACTGGGACGGCTGGAACCTGCTGACCCGGCGCCTCGGCGACCGCGTGCAGCTGGTCGGCGACGACCTGTTCGTGACCAATCCGCTGATCTTCCGCCAGGGCATCGAGTCGCGGACCGCCAACGCGATCCTGATCAAGGTCAACCAGATCGGCACCCTGACCGAGACGCTGGAAGCGATCGCCATGGCCGATGCGGCCAACTACGCGGCGGTGGTGTCGCACCGCTCGGGCGAGACCGAGGACACCACCATCGCCGACATCGCCGTGGCCACCACCGCCACCCAGATCAAGACCGGCTCGCTGTGCCGCAGCGACCGCGTGGCGAAGTACAACCAGCTGCTGCGCATCGAGGAATCGCTGGGCGCCGACGCGCGTTTCGCGGGCCGCGACGCCTTCGTCTCGCTGAAGCGCTGAGCCCGACGCCATGCGCACGCTGCGGATCGTGTTGGTGCTGCTGGTCGCGCTGCTGGCGTGGCTGCAGTACCGGCTGTGGTTCGGCAGCGGCGGAAACCACGAGGTCGCGGCGCTGGTCGCGCAGGTGGAGCAGCAGGCGCGGCAGAACGAAGGCCTGCACGAGCGCAACGAGGCGCTGGCCGCCGAGGTCGCCGACCTGAAGTCGGGCGAGGCGGCGATCGAGGAGCGTGCCCGGGGCGAGCTCGGCATGATCCGTCCCGGCGAGACCTTCTACCGCGTGGTCGACCGCGCGCCGCCGCGCACGCGTGAGCCCGAAGCCGGGGTCACGCCGTGACCTGGGCGGTGGTGCCCGCTGCCGGCCGCGGCGCACGTTTCGGCGGCGACGTCCCCAAGCAGTACCTGGAGGTCGCCGGCGAGCCGCTGCTGGCGCACAGCCTGCGCGCGCTGTTCGCGCATCCCGGGGTCGAGGGCGCGGTGGTGGTGGTTGCCGCCGATGACGCCTTCTGGCCGGGCTGGACCGACTTCGAAGGCCGTCCGCTGGTCACCTGCACCGGTGCCGATTCACGCGCCGGATCGGTGCTGGCCGGCCTGGCCGCGCTGCCCGACACCGTGCGACCCGATGCCTTCGTGCTGGTGCACGATGCGGCGCGTCCCAACCTGCGGCTCGCCGACCTCGAGGCACTGCTCGAGCGCGGCCGCGAGGATCCGGTGGGCGCGATCCTCGCCGCACCGGTGCGCGACACGCTCAAGCGTGCCGGCGACGATGGTGGCATCGACGGCACCGAGCCGCGCCAGCGCCTGTGGCGCGCGCAGACACCGCAGCTGTTCCGGCGCCTGCAGCTCGGCCGCGCACTGGAGGCAGTGGCCGCGTCCGGCGTCGAGGCGACCGACGAGAGCATGGCCATGGAGCAGCAGGGCTTGCGTCCGCTGCTGGTGGAGGGCGCCGACGACAACATCAAGGTGACCACGCCGGCGGACCTGGCCTATTTCGAATACCTGGTCGCGCTGCGCGCGCGCGGTGGCAGGGCGTGAGCGTGCGCATCGGCTTCGGCTACGACGTACACGCCTTCGGCGACGGCGACCACGTGATGCTCGGCGGCGTGCGCGTGCCACACGACCGTGGCCTGGTGGCGCACAGCGACGGCGACGTGATCCTGCACGCGCTGTGCGATGCCATCCTCGGCGCGCTGGCGCTGGGCGACATCGGCGTGCACTTTCCGCCGTCCGACGACCGTTGGAAGGGTGCCGACAGCCGCGTGCTGCTGCGCCACTGCGTGGCGCTGGCGGCCGCGCGCGGCTGGGAGGTGGGCAACACCGACGCCACGGTGATCTGCGAGCGGCCCAAGGTGGGGCCGCATGCACTCGCCATGCGCGAAGCGATCGCCGCCGACCTCGGCATCGCCCTGGACGCGGTGAGCGTGAAGGCCACCACCAGCGAGCAGCTCGGTTTCATCGGCCGCGGCGAGGGCATCGCCGCCCAGGTCGCCTGCCTGCTCGTCAGGGCATGAGCGAGGCGTCGCCGCGCGCCCACGGCGCGCCGGTGCTGCGCGCCGCGATGCGCAGCGTGGCCGAGGACTTCGACGTCACCGAGCTGCACGGCTTCGAGGCCAGCGGTGCGGGTGAGCACCTGTTGCTCGGCATCGAGAAGCGCGGCATGAACACCGCCTACGTCGCGCAGCGGCTGGCGGACTGGGCGGGCGTGGACATCGCGGCGATCGGCTACGCCGGACTCAAGGACCGCCACGCGGTGACCCGGCAGCGCTTCACCGTGCACCTGCCGCGCAGGCAGGCGCCGGACATCGCCGCACTCGACTGGCAGGAGCCGGAGAGCGGGCAATCGCTGCGTGTCACCAGCCACGCCTGGCATTCGCGCAAGCTGCCGCGTGGCGCGCTGGCCGGCAATCGCTTCGTCCTGCGGCTGCGCAACGTGGCCGGCGATCGCGATGCGATCGAGGCGCGGCTGCAGGCGATCGCGGCGCGCGGCGTGCCCAACTACTTCGGCGAACAGCGTTTCGGCCATGGCGGTGGCAACGTCGACAAGGCGTTGCGCATGTTCGCGGGGCAGCGGGTACGGCGCGACGAGCGCACGCTGTTGCTGTCGGCGGCGCGCTCGGCGCTGTTCAACCGCGTGCTGGCCGCGCGCGTCGCGGCGGCAAGCTGGGACCGCGGCCTGGAGGGCGAGGCCTGGATGCTCGATGGCAGCCGCAGCGTGTTCGGTCCGCTGCCGTGGGACGACACCCTTGCCGCGCGGCTGGCGGACTTCGATATCCATCCAAGCGCGCCGCTGTGGGGGCGTGGCGAGCTGCGCAGCGAAGGCGAGGCACGCGCCGTCGAGCTGGCCGCGCTCGAAGACGATGAGTGCCTGGCGCTGCGCTCGGGGCTGGAGGCGGCGGGCCTGAAACAGGAGCGGCGCGCCACGCGCCTGCGCCCCGGCGACCTCGCCTGGCAGGACCTCGGCGACGATGGCATCGAGCTGCGCTTCGACCTTCCCCCAGGCACGTATGCGACCACGGTGCTGGCCGAACTGGGTGTCGTCGAAGACGCCAGCCGGCGCGGCTGAGCCGTCCGTCGGAAACCGCCGGTCGGCACTGGCTGGCCCCGGATGGCGGGTATACACCGGTCCTGCACGCCGCCACCGGGCGGCAGCGACGGGAGACAGTCATGAATACCTGCTTTCGGAGTGGGCTTGGCGCCTTGGCGCTACTCGCGCTTGCCGGTTGCGCAAGCGGTGGTGGCGTCGCCTCGGTCCCCACTGGCGATGTCCTGGTGACCGACACGGCCTACATGGCGAATGTCGAAGAAGTCGCGCGCCGCCGTGGCGTGGATGTGCAGTGGATTGCTCCGCCACTCAAGCGGCTTCCGCGCGGCTCCGCGCAGTAGTTCAGCGCCTTGCCAGCAACACCAGCACCGCGCCCGTCCCGCCCTGTGCGGCGGGTGCGGAATGAAACGCCAGCACGTCCGCGCGCTGGCGAAGGATCCGGTCGACCACGTTCTTCAGCACCGGCAGGCTGTCGCTGGAGTTGAGCCCTTTGCCGTGCACGACACGCACGCAGCCGAAGCCTGCATCGCGCGCCTCGGCGAGGAAGCGGCGCAGCAGCGCCTCGGCGGTGGCGGCGTCGCTGTGGTGCAGGTCGAGCTCGTCCTGCGCGGCATACAGGCCCTGTGACAGGCGTTTGAGCGTCCGCGGCGGCACCTGGTCGCGGCGATGCGAAAGCGCGTCACCGCGGTCCAGCACGAAGGCCTCGCCACGGCCCAGCCGGAAATCCTCGCGCGCCTGCGCCTCGTCCTGTTCGGCCATGCGCGCGCGCGGGCGTGGGCGCGGCCTGGCCGGTGGCAGCGGCGCACCCGGAAGCTCGCGCACGTTGCCGATCGCCGCGCGGAACAGGGCGGCATCGTCGACCACGCCGTGGTCGTCGGGCGCGGGCGCTTCGGGGCGGTCTCGCTTGGCCATGGTGGAAGCGTAACGCGTCCGCCAACGGCGCATGCGCGGGCCGGCTGCGTCGCCATCCGCTATGATGTCTGGCCCACCGCGACGCGGCGACATCAGAAGGTTCAGCGCGCTTGGAAGGCCATGAGAGTCCTCGTTAGCAACGACGACGGCGTCGATGCACCCGGCATCCGCGCCCTCGCCGAGGGGCTGCGCGCCGCCGGGCACGAGGTCATCGTCGTCGCGCCCGACCGCGACCGCTCCGGTGCCAGCAATTCGCTGACCCTCGACCTGCCGCTGCAGGTCGTGCAGGTCGACGCGGAGACCTGGCGCGTGCACGGCACGCCCACCGACTGCGTGCACGTGGCGATCACCGGCATGCTCGAGGTCGAGCCCGACATCGTGGTGTCCGGCATCAACAACACCGCCAACCTCGGTGACGACGTCATCTACTCCGGCACCGTGGCCGCAGCGATGGAAGGCCGCTTCCTGGGCCTGCCCGCGGTGGCGGTGTCGCTGGCCACGCGTGACCACGTGGGCCTCCACTACGAGACCGCCGCCCGCGCCGCGGTCGAGATCGTGGCGCGGCTCAAGGCCGACCCGCTGCCGGCCGACACCATCCTCAACGTCAACGTGCCCGACATCCCGTGGGCCGAGGTGGAAGGCTTCGAGGTGACCCGGCTCGGCAACCGCCATCGCGCCGAACCCTGCATTCCGGTGCAGGATCCGCGCGGCCGCCGGTTCTGGTGGATCGGCGCCGCGGGTCCCGAGCAGGATTCCGGCCCCGGGACCGACTTCCACGCCGTGCGCACCCGGCACATCGCGATCACCCCGATCCAGGTCGACCTCACGCGCTACCAGGCGCTGGAACAGGTGGCTGCATGGGTGGGCGGGCTTGAAGCCGCGCTGCGCAACGGGAGTGGCGCATGATCCAGCGCATCCGCCTGCAGCCCGAAGCGATCGGCGTCGGCATGACCTCGCAGCGCGCGCGTGACCGGCTCATCGAGCGGCTGCGCGGCCACGGCATCGTCGACGAGCGCGTGCTCAACGCGATCCGCACGGTGCCGCGACACCTGTTCATCGACGAGGCGCTCGCCACCCGCGCCTACGAGGACACCGCACTGCCCATCGGCCACGGCCAGACCATTTCGCAGCCGTGGGTGGTGGCGCGCATGACCGAAGCCCTGTTCGCCGACGGCGTGCAGCCCAGGCGCGTGCTGGAGATCGGCACCGGCTCCGGCTACCAGGCGGCGATCCTCGGGGCGCTCGGCCTGGAGGTGTTCACGGTCGAGCGCATCGGCGAGCTGCTGCGCGTTGCGCGCAAGCGTTTCCGCTCGCTGGGCCTCAACGTGCGCAGCAAGCATGACGACGGCCGCATCGGCTGGCCGGAGGAAGCGCCGTTCGACGGCATCCTGGTCACCGCGGGCGCGCCGGCGCTGGTCGATGCGCTGACCGCGCAGCTTGCGCCCGGCGGCGTGCTGGTCGCGCCGGTCGGCATGGGCGGTGCGCAGTCGCTGCTGCGCCTGCGCAAGGATTCCGACGGCAATGTCGTGCAGGACGTGCTGGCCAACGTCGCGTTCGTGCCACTGCTGTCGGGGATGATCGATTGAGCGGCGGCACGTCCGGTCCGCCGCAAGCCGGCGAGCCGGTAGACGCAGGCTCGCTTGGCGAGCAGCTGTCCGCGGTCATCGCGCGGCTGCCAGCAGGCGAGATGACGCTCGGCAGCCTGCTCGAGGTGCTGGGCGACGAAGGCCTGCTGGTGATCGCCATCCTGCTCACCCTGGTATTCCTGATCCCGGTGTCGATCCCCGGCGTGAGCACGGTGTTCGGTGCGGCGATCCTGCTGGTCGGCATCAGTCGCCTGTCCGGGCGCCCGCTATGGGTCCCGGCGCGGTTGCGCACGCGTGCACTGCCGGCCGACCGCCTGCGCCCGGCGCTCACCGCGGGCATGGCCTGGGTGCGGCGCCTGGAACGCGTCAGTCGTCCGCATCGCATGCGTGCCGTGGTGGATGGCCGTGCGGTGGAGGCGTTCAACAACCTCGCTTTCATCTTCGCGGCACTGCTGCTGATGGCGCCGTTCGGATTCGTTCCGTTCAGCAACACGCTGCCGGCGCTGGCGCTGCTGCTTTACGCTGTCGGCTTCATCCAGCGCGACGGCGGTGCGGTCCTGCTGGGACACTTGGCCACGATCGGCACGGTCGCGTACTTCAGCGTGCTGATCGGCGGTGGTGGCCTGGCCATCCGCGAGCTGATGCAGCGGATGGCCGGATGAGCGGCCGCGACCCGGAACGGAGCACACCACACCGCATGACCAGCCACTTCCGCGCAACGCGCCCCCTCGTCGCCATCACCGTCGCGTGCGTGTTGTCGGTCGTGCTCGCGTCCTGCGGCAGCAGCAAGGTGGTGCGCGAAGGCGGCACGTCGGCGCCGCGGGTGTCGGCCCCCAAGCATGGGCAGTCGGTCACCGTGCAAAAGGGTGACAACCTCTACCGGCTGGCGGTCAACAACGGCATCAGCCCGCTCGACCTGGCGATGTGGAACAGCGTGCAGCCGCCTTACACCATCTATCCCGGACAACGGCTGCGGCTGTATCCGTCCGCGGGTTCGGGCGGCGCGCGCGTCGCCACCGGCACCCCGACCACGGTGGCGCGGCCGCCCACCAGCGCCAGCGGCCGTCGCGTCGAGCCGACCCAGGCACCGCCGCAGCCCACCGGCCCCGCGCCGGCGACCAGCGCCATCGGCTGGCGCTGGCCCGCGGACGGCAACATCGTGGCCCGCTACGTGGCCGGCGATCCCACCCGCCAGGGCATCGACCTTGCCGGCCGGGCGGGGCAGCCCGTGCGTGCCGCCGGCGACGGCGTGGTGGTGTATTCCGGTTCCGGCCTGGTCGGCTACGGCGAACTTGTGATCGTCAAGCATGACGAGCAGTGGCTGTCGGCCTACGGACACAACCGCCGGCGCATGGTCGCCGAAGGCGAGCGCGTGAAGGCCGGGCAGCAGATCGCCGAGATGGGCCGCACCGGCGCCGATCGCGACATGCTGCACTTCGAGATCCGCTACAACGGCAAGCCGGTCGACCCGCTGCGCTACCTGCCGACGCGCTGAGGCGGACCTGCCGCGCCTGCGCTTGCTCAGGCGTTGATGATGAACGCCGCGACCACGCGGCGGCCTTCGCTGGCCAGCACGCTGTAGGTGCGCGCCGCTGCGGCATTGGTCATCGCCTCGAGGCCCACGCCGCGGCGCAGGCAGGCCGCCAGCGTGCGCGGCGGCGGAAAGCCCTGCGCCTCGCCGGTGCCCAGCACCACCACTTCGGGATCGAGCGCCAGCAGCGGCTCAAGCATCTCCGGCTCCAGGCTGGCCACGTCGGTGGCCGCCCAGCCGGTGATCAGCTGCCTGGGCGTGATGATGAAACTCGCCTCAAGGCGCAGTTCGTTGACCAGCGCCGAGCGCCCGTCGGCACCGCGCAGGACGTAGTCGAAATCGGGGAGTTCGTGGGCGATCTGCATGGTGGAAGCGGCGCGGGTTGTTCAGCCGCGGGGCAGCACGATCTGGCGCTTGTCGCGGCTGGGGCGGTAAAGCACGGCCACGTGGCCGATGCGCTGGACCAGCGCGGCACCACTCTGCCTGGCAAGGTCGGCGATCAGCGCGTCGCGCGACTCGCGGTCGGCGGCGGCCACCTTCACCTTGATCAGTTCATGGTGCTCGAGGGCACCATCGAGTTCGGCCACGACGGCAGGGGTCAGGCCCTTGCCACCGATTTGCAGCATGGCCTTCAGGTCGTGGGCCTGGCCGCGCAGGAAACGGGTCTGGGCGGAGGTCAGGTCGACGTTCATGTGAGAGGCATGGAGTTCGGGAGGCGCAGGGTATCATGGCGGCCCGCTGCAGCCCGGCAGCCGCAAGTCCCCTCGCGATGGCCACCCGCAGCAAGAGCAGCCAACGCTGGCTCAAGGAACACTTCTCCGATCCCTACGTCAAGAAGGCGCAGGCGGAGGGGATGCGCTCGCGCGCGGCGTACAAGCTCGAGGAGCTGGTCGCCCGCGACCGCCTGCTGAAGCCCGGCATGACCGTGGTCGACCTCGGCGCCGCCCCAGGTGGCTGGTCGCAGTGGGTCCGCCAGGCGCTCGGCGACAGCGGCCGGGTGGTCGCCCTCGACATCCTGGACATGCCGCCGCTCGCCGGCGTCGACTTCCTTCATGGCGATTTCAGGGACGCTGTGGTGCTCTCGCAGCTTGAATCCATGCTGGGCGGCGAGCCCGTCGACCTTGTGTTGTCCGACATGGCCCCCAACAAGAGTGGTATGGACGCCGTCGACCAGCCGCGGGTGATGCACCTGGCGGAGCTGGCCATGGAGTTCGCCGACCAGCACCTGCGCCCCGGTGGCGCGCTGCTGATCAAGCTGTTCCACGGCGTGGGTTTCGACGACTACGTGCGCGAGCTGCGTCGGCGATACACCAAGGTGGCGATCCGCAAGCCGGCGGCATCGCGCAAGCGTTCGCCGGAAGTCTATGCCCTGGCGCAGGGCAAGCTGGCACACATCAAGTAAGGTAGCGGCGTTGCCGCGGAGCGAACAAAGAATGAACGACCTGGTCAAGAATCTGATGCTGTGGGTGGTGGTCGCCGTCGTGCTGATGGCGGTCTTCAACAGCTTCAGCCCCAAGGTGGCAGCCGGCCAGGACGTGATCTATTCGCAGTTCATGACCGACGTCCGCAACGACCGCATCAAGGCCGTGGACATCTCCAGCGACGAGCGCTCCATCAAGTTCGAGCGCAAGGACGGCAGCCAGGGCGCGACCACCGCGCCGCGCCGCGACGAGAAGATGGTCGACGACCTGATCAACCACAACGTGGAGATCAAGCAGGCGCCGCCGGAGTCGGGCGTCACGCTGTGGTCGCTGCTGCTCAACTTCCTGCCGGTGCTGCTGATCATCGGCTTCTGGTTCTTCATGATGCGGCAGATGCAGCAGGGCGGAAGCAAGGGCGCGATGTCCTTCGGCCGTTCGCGCGCCAAGCTGCTCAACGAGGACCAGGTCAAGGTCACTTTCGCCGACGTCGCCGGTTGCGACGAGGCCAAGGAAGAAGTGTCCGAGCTGGTCGAGTTCCTGCGCGATCCGTCGCGCTTCCAGAAGCTCGGCGGCAAGATCCCGCGCGGCGTGCTGATGGTCGGCCCGCCCGGCACCGGCAAGACGCTGCTGGCGCGCGCCATCGCCGGCGAGGCCAAGGTGCCGTTCTTCTCGATCTCCGGTTCCGACTTCGTCGAGATGTTCGTCGGCGTGGGCGCGTCGCGCGTGCGCGACATGTTCGAGCAGGCCAAGAAGCATGCGCCGTGCATCATCTTCATCGACGAGATCGACGCCGTCGGCCGCCACCGCGGTGCCGGCCTGGGCGGCGGGCATGACGAGCGCGAGCAGACGCTGAACCAGCTGCTGGTCGAGATGGATGGCTTCGAGGGCGGCGAGGGCGTGATCGTGGTCGCCGCCACCAACCGCCCCGACGTGCTCGATCCGGCGCTGCTGCGCCCGGGCCGCTTCGACCGCCAGGTCGTGGTGGGCCTGCCCGATGTGCGCGGCCGCGAGCAGATCCTGCAGGTGCACATGCGCAAGGTGCCGCGGGCCGACGATGTCGAGCCGATGGTGGTCGCGCGCGGCACGCCCGGCTTCTCCGGTGCGGACCTCGCCAACCTGGTCAACGAGGCGGCGCTGTTCGCGGCGCGCGAGAACGCGAAGGAAGTCCGCATGGACCACTTCGACAAGGCGCGCGACAAGATCCTGATGGGCGCCGAGCGCCGTTCGATGGCGATGAGCGAGGAAGAGAAGACCAACACCGCCTACCACGAGGCGGGCCACGCCATTGTCGGGCGCCTGGTTCCGGATCATGACCCGGTCTACAAAGTCACGATCATTCCGCGCGGCCGCGCGCTGGGCGTGACCCAGTTCCTGCCCGAGGGCGACCGCTACAGCTCCACCCGCGAAAGCCTGCACAGCCGCCTGGCGACGCTGTACGGCGGCCGCGTCGCCGAGGAGCTGATCTTCGGCGCGGACAAGGTCACCACTGGTGCGTCCAACGACATCGAGCGCGCGACCAAGATGGCGCGCAACATGGTCACCAAGTGGGGTCTGTCCGACGAGCTGGGCCCGATCGCCTATGGCGAGGAGGAGGACGAGGTGTTCCTCGGGCGTTCGGTCACGCAGCACAAGAGCGTGTCCGACGAGACCGCGCGCAGGATCGACGAGGAGGTTCGCGAGATCCTCGACAACGCGTTCAACCGCACCAAGGCCATCC
The DNA here is from genome assembly GCF_016461615.1 of Luteimonas sp. MC1828. Lineage (NCBI taxonomy): Bacteria > Pseudomonadati > Pseudomonadota > Gammaproteobacteria > Lysobacterales > Lysobacteraceae > Luteimonas > Luteimonas sp. MC1828. Next base: position 1,263,935 of record NZ_JAEMNY010000001.1, on the reverse strand, counting down.
TCACCGAGAACATCGACAAGCTGCACGCCATGGCGAAGCTGCTGCTCGAGTACGAGACCATCGACGTGCCGCAGATCGACGCCATCATGGAAGGCCGCGACCCGCCGCCGCCGATCGGCTGGAACAAGGACAAGTCGGCAGGTTCCGGCAAGGACGGCAAGGGCGACCCGCAGCCCATGCCGCCGATCGCTGGGCCCGCCGCGCAGACCTGAGGCGGGCCCGGGCGCCCGGGCCAAGGCCCGGAGCCGGTGCAGCGGCCGATCGTCGCCGCTGCGTGCGTTCTGCTGGGTAGCGGTGCCAGCCCCGGACACGCACGCCGTGTCGTGCCCGGACCCGCGCCGACCCGCAACCGCGCGGAGAGGCCGCTCTCGCATGTCCGACTGGACCGCATCGCTGAGGCGCGGCTTGGCCGAATTCCGGCGGCGTCGCGTGTTCCGCGTCATGGCCGTCTACCTCGTGGTCGCCTGGCTGCTGGTCCAGGTGGCCGACGCCACGTTCGAACCGCTGGCGTTGCCGGAATGGTCGACACGGCTGCTGATCGTGTTGCTCGCGCTGGGCTTCGTGCTCGCCTGCGCGCTGGCGTGGATCTACGACATCGGCCCCAGGGGCATCGAACGCACCTCCCTGCCGGCGCCGGGCCCCGGCCCGCAGCCGTCGCCGAATAGGCGTGCGGCCCCGGCATCGCCGCTGGCAGCGTCCGCCGCGGTCGCGAGCGCGGCCCCGGAGGCCGCGGGCGTCCCAGCCGATGAAGCCTCGGTGGCGATCCTGCCGTTCTCCGACCTCAGCGAGACCCACGACCAGGATTTCTTCTGCGACGGGCTGGCCGAGGAGATCCTCAACGCGCTGACCCGGGTCGGCGGCCTGCGCGTGGCATCGCGGACGTCCTCGTTCCGTTTCCGCGACGGCGGCACCGACATCCGCGAGATCGGCCGCCAGCTCAGGGTCGCCGCGATCATGGAGGGCAGCGTGCGCAAGGCCGGGGAACAGGTCCGCGTGACCGCGCAGCTGGTGGACGCGGGCACCGGCTACCACCTGTGGTCGCACAACTTCGATCGCCGGCTCGAGGACATCTTCGCGATCCAGGAGGAAATCGCGCGCAAGGTGGTCGAGCTGATGCGCCCGTCCCTGAAGCCGACGGTCGAGCTCGACCTGCAGCGCTATGCGCCTCGCGACATGCGCGCCTACGAGTTCTACCTGCGCGGCCGGCAGCTGGAGCAGCGGACCACCACGCTGAGCTGGCGCCAGGCGCCACAGATGTTCCGCAAGGCGATCGAGATCGATCCCGGCTACGCGCATGCGCATGCGGGCCTGGCCGATGCGCTGGTCGAACTGGCGCTGTGGCGCCTGGAACCGCCGCATCGTGTGCTGGATGAAGCCCGCGCCGCGGCACGCCGGGCGCTGGAACTTGCGCCGGAACTCGCCGAAGCGCACGTCGCCTACGCGCACACGCTGTCGCTGGACGGGCGGCACGATGACGCAACGACCGCCTTCGAGCGTGCGCTCGAACTGGATCCCACGCTGTATGTCGCGCACTACTACTTCGCCAGGCATTGCTTCGCGCAGGGCGCGTTCGCGCGGGCGGTCGACCTGTTCGAATCCGCGCATGCCGCCGACCCGGGGGAATTCCAGGCGCTGGCGCTCGCGGTCAACGCGGCGGAGGCGGCCGGTGAAACCACGCGCATGCAACGGCTGATGCGCGCTGCGCTGGAGGCCTGCCTGCACCAGGTCGAGATCGATCCGGACAACGCCCGCGCGCATTACCTGGCCGCCGGATTGCTGCTGCACAAGGGCGATGTCGACGGCGGGCATCGCCTCATCCAGGTGGCGCTCGGCCTGCGCCCGGCGGACTTCGACACGCTGTACAACGCGGCCTGCTTCTATGCCCAGGCACATGAGCCGGACCGTGCCCTCGACCTGCTGGAACGGGCGGTCGCCGCCGGGCTGGGGTTCCGCGACTGGATCGAACACGATTCCGACCTGGCCAACCTGCGCGACCTGCCGCGCTACCGCGAGATCCTCGCGCGCCTGGACTGAGCCGGCGTCGCTATCATGGGACGCCCGACGGAGCCGCCCAATGTTCGACACCGTGCCCCAACTCGACTGCGCAGGCCGCATGCTCCGGCTCGACCGACCGCGCGTGATGGGCATCGTCAACGTCACGCCGGATTCGTTCTCCGATGGCGGCGAACACGCCGACACCGATGCGGCCGTCGCCCACGGCCTGAAGCTCGCGGCCGAGGGCGCGGACATCCTCGACATCGGCGGCGAATCCACGCGCCCCGGCTCCGACAGCGTCGGCGTGGAAGAGGAACTGCGCCGCGTGGTGCCGGTGATCGAGCGCCTGGCGCGCGAGACCACGCTGCCGATCAGCATCGACACCTACCGGCCGGAGGTGATGCGCGCCGCGGTCGCGGCCGGCGCCGGCATGGTCAACGACATCAATGCGCTGCGCAGCGCAGGCGCGCTCGATGCGGTCGCGGAGCTGCGCGTGCCGGTCGTGCTGATGCACATGCTCGGCGAGCCGCGTTCGATGCAGGATGCGCCGGACTACGACGACGTGGTCGGTGAAGTGCATCGCTTCCTGGCCGAGCGCATCTTCGCCGCGGAGATGGCCGGCATCGAGCGCAAGCGCATCATCGCCGACCCGGGCTTCGGCTTCGGCAAGTCGCGCGAGCACAACCTGGCGCTGCTTGCCCAACTGCAGCGCTTCACCGAGCTCGGCGTGCCGGTGCTGGCCGGGCTGTCGCGCAAGCGCACGATCGGCGACATCACCGGCCGCGAGGAGGCGCGTGATCGCGTGCACGGTTCCGTCGCCGCGCACCTCATCGCCGCCCAGCGCGGTGCGATGCTGCTGCGTGTCCACGACGTCGCCGCGACCATCGATGCGATCAATGTGTGGCTGGCGGTCGACGCGGTGCCCATGCCGCGCCCGAAGGGCCAGGCACCATCGATCAGCTGGCCCGAGTAAGCGGCCGCTCGCGTAAGCTGCGCCCCGGGGAGGCCCGGCGTCCGGGCCCGGGGACACCGCATGACCGCCAGCACGCCGCTCGTCATCACGTTTGCCGCCTACCTGGCCCTGATGGTCGGCATCGGCCTGTGGGCCTACCGCCGCACCGAGACGTTCGACGACTACATCCTCGGCGGGCGCTCACTGGGCAGCGTGGTCACCGCGCTGTCGGCCGGCGCCTCGGACATGAGCGGCTGGCTGCTGATGGGTTTGCCGGGCGCGCTCTACCTGGGCGGCGTGTCGCAGTCGTGGATCGCGTTCGGCCTGCTGATCGGCGCCTGGGCGAACTGGCGCTTCGTGGCCGGCCCGCTGCGCGTCTACACCGAGCGCACCCGCAACGCGCTGACCCTGCCGGACTACTTCACCCATCGCTTCGCCGATGACCAGCGCCTGCTGCGCATGCTGTCGGCGCTGGTGATCCTGGTGTTCTTCGCGGTGTATTGCGCGTCAGGCATCGTCGCCGGCGCCAAGCTGTTCGAGAGCGTGTTCGGGCTGCCGTACGGCGAGGCGCTGTGGTGGGGCGCGGCCGTGACCATCCTCTACACGTTCATTGGCGGCTTCCTTGCGGTGAGCTGGACCGACACCGTGCAGGCCACGCTGATGATCTTCGCGCTGCTGCTGGTGCCGGTGATGGTGCTGATTGGCGTGGGCGGAGTGGGCGAGGGCCTCGCGCTGGTGGAACAGGTGGACCCGGCGCGGCTGGACTGGGTCGGCACCGGCGGGCTGCTGGCCGTCGTATCCGCGCTGGCATGGGGCCTGGGCTACGTAGGGCAGCCGCACATCCTGGCGCGCTTCATGGCCGCGGAATCGCTGCAGACCATCCCGGCGGCGCGCCGCATCGGCATGACCTGGATGGCGCTGTGCCTGTTCGGCTCGATGGCGGTCGGACTGTTCGGCATCGCCTGGTACAGCGCGCATCCGGCCGCCGCCGGGCCGGTCACGGCGGATGCGGAGCGCGTGTTCATCGCGCTGGCGCAGCAGCTGTTCAATCCGTGGGTGGCAGGCGTGCTCTTGTCGGCGATCCTCGCCGCGATCATGAGCACGCTGTCCTGCCAGCTGCTGGTGTGTTCGAGCGCGCTCACCGAAGACCTGTACCGCGGATTCGTGCGTCCCAGGGCCGGCCAGAAGGAGCTGGTCTGGTTCAGCCGCGCGATGGTGCTGGCGGTGGCGCTGCTGGCGATCTTCATCGCGCGAAACCCGGAGAGCCGCGTGCTCGGCCTGGTGGCGTACGCGTGGGCCGGCTTCGGCGCCGCGTTCGGACCGGTGGTGGTGCTGTCACTGGTCTGGCAGCGCATGACCCGCAACGGCGCGCTGGCCGGCATGCTGACCGGCGCGCTGGTGGTGGTGCTGTGGAAGCAGACCGGCAGCGCGCTGTACGAGATCGTGCCGGGCTTCATCGCCGCCAGCATCGCGATCGTGGTCGTGAGCCTGCTGGGGCGCGCGCCCCCGGCCGACGTGCAGGCGACCCACCGCCAGGTGCGGCTGACGCTGCGCGAGAATGGCCACTAGGCGGTTGCCATGGGCGCCGGGCACGACATGACCGACGCGCGGCCGCTGGCGATCGCGCTGATGGGCCCGACCGCTTCCGGCAAGACCGCGCTCGCGCTCGAGTGGGCGGAGCGCTACGGCGGCGAAGTGGTCAGCGTGGACTCGGCGCTGGTGTACCGCGGGCTCGACATCGGCGCGGCCAAGCCCGATGCCCTCGAGCAGGCGCGCGTGCGCCACCACATGCTCGACCTGCGTGACCCCTGGCAGGCGTATTCCGCCGCCGATTTCGCGCGTGACGCGCGCGTTGCGGTTGCCGACATCGTGGCGCGCGGCCGGCTGCCGATCCTCGCCGGCGGCACCGGCCTGTACTTCCGCGCGCTGCTCGACGGCCTGGCGCCGATGCCGCCCGCCGATCCCGATGTCCGCGCGGCGATCACGGCGGACGCCGCGTCGCGCGGCTGGCCCGCGCTGCACGCCGACCTCGCGGCGGTGGATCCGGCGGCCGCGGCACGCATCGGCCACAACGATCCGCAGCGCATCCAGCGCGCGCTTGAAGTCTGGCGCACCAGCGGGCGTGCGATCAGCGAGTGGCAGGCGCGGCCCGCCGCCGCGTCCGCGCGGCTGCCCTGCAGGGTGCTGAAGATCGTGGTGGCGCCTGCATCGCGCGACACCCTGCACGCGCGCATCGCCGCGCGTTTCGACGCCATGCTCGCCGCCGGCTTCCTCGACGAAGTGCTGGCGCTGCGCGCGCTGCCCGCGCTGCAGGCCCATCCGGCGCCGCTCGACCTGCCGGCGATCCGCGCCGTCGGCTACCGCCAGGCCTGGGAGTTCCTCGACGGCGCCTGCGATGCCGAAGCCTTCCGCGCGCGCGGCATCGCCGCCACCCGGCAGCTGGCCAAGCGCCAGCTCACCTGGCTGCGCGGCGAACTCGACGCGCGCTGGTTCGACCCCGCGACCGACGCTGCCGGCATCGCACGCGCGGTCGCCGGTTTCCTCGGTGGGTCCCGGGTCGTATAAGATCGGGCAGTCGCCGCCGGGGAGCGGACAGGCGACACTGGCCACCGCGTGCCAGGCACCTCATAACAACAAGAACCAGTTGGGGAACACCATGTCCAAGGGACAATCTTTGCAGGATCCTTTCCTGAACGCCCTGCGCCGCGAACGCGTGCCGGTCTCGATCTACCTCGTCAACGGCATCAAACTGCAGGGCACCATCGAGTCGTTCGACCAGTTCGTGGTGTTGCTGCGCAACGCCGTCAGCCAGATGGTCTACAAGCACGCCATCTCCACCGTGGTTCCCGCGCGCAACGTCCGCGTCGGCCCGGGTGGCGGCTACGTGCAGTCCCCGGAAGACGGCGAGGCCGAGTCTGGGCCGCACGGCGAGGGTGACGACGACGCCGGATAGGCTTGCGGCGGCGCCCTGCCGGCCCCATGTCAGATGCCTGACCCGAGACCGCAGACCGAATGCCGACCCAGCTGTTTGAACGCTCGCGCAAGGGCGAGAACGCCCTGCTGATCCAGCCGCACGCCGGCGGCCCGCCCGATGAGGGCGTGCTTGAGGAATTCGGCGAACTCGCGCGCTCGGCCGGTGCCGCCGTCGCCCACGTCGCCACCGCGCGCATCGACCGCCCCAACCCGGCCATGCTGCTGGGCAAGGGCAAGCTCGAGGAGCTCAAGGCCGTGGCCGAGGCCACCGGCGCGGATCTCGTGCTGGTGAACCACCCGCTGTCGCCCGGCCAGGAGCGCAACCTCGAGAAGTATTTCGAGCGCCGCGTGGTCGACCGCACCGGGCTGATCCTCGACATCTTCGCGCAGCGCGCGCGCAGCCACGAAGGCAAGCTGCAGGTCGAACTGGCCCAGCTGCGGCACATGGCCACGCGCCTGGTGCGCGGCTGGAGCCATCTGGACAGCCAGCGCGGCGGTTCGATCGGCCTGCGCGGCCCCGGCGAAACCCAGCTCGAGACCGACCGCCGGCTGCTGCAGAAGCGGGTGGACATGCTGCAGAAGCGCCTCGGCAAGGTGGAAGTGCAGAACACGCAGATGCGCCGCGCGCGCGTGCGCAGCGAACTGCCGCGCGTGGCGCTGGTGGGCTACACCAACGCCGGCAAGTCGACGCTGTTCAACGCCCTGGCCGGCTCCGACGCCTACGTCGCCGACCAGCTGTTCGCCACGCTGGATCCCACGGTGCGCAAGGTCGCGCTGGCCGGCGGCAACGTGGTGCTGGCCGATACCGTGGGCTTCGTGCGCGACCTGCCGCACGAACTCGTCGCCGCGTTCCGCTCCACCCTGAGCGAGGCGCGCGAGGCCGATCTGCTGATCCACCTGATCGATGCCGCCGACCCGCTGCGCGAGGAGCGCATCGCGCAGGTGGACGACGTGCTCGCCGAGATCGGCGCCGGCGACATCCCGCAGCTGCTGGTCTACAACAAGATCGACCGCCTCGATGTCGAACCGCGCCACGACCGCCCGCATGCCGGCGACCACCTCGACGAGGTGGCGACACGTGAGCGCGTGTGGATTTCGGCGCGCGATGGCCTCGGCATCGACCTGCTGCGCGAGGCGCTGGGCCAGCGCCTGGGCCTGCGCCGACTGCATGCAGAGCTGCGCCTGCCGCCGGAAGCCGGCCGCCTGCGCGCGCGCCTGCACCAGATCGATGCCATCCGCGGCGAGTCGCACGACGAGGACGGCTGGCTGCTGGACCTCGACATTCCCCTGGCCGATGCGCGCCGGTTGGCGGCCCTCGCCGATGGCATACCCCTGAGGCCGTTGCTGCCCGCCGAGTGACCGGCGGCTGCATGGAACGCCACACCTTGTAGAATGTGCGCTCGCCGCCGGTCCGCCGGCGCCGCGTACCTCACGATTGGAGCCAGCATGGCCTGGAACATTCCCGGCAAGAACAACGATGACCGCGGTTCGGGCCGCGACGACCAGCGCAAGAACCCCTGGCCGCCGCGTCGCAGCGGTGGAAACGGGCGCGGGCGTGGTGGTGGTCCCTTCGACGGCATCCTCGACCAGTTGCGCGGCATGTTCGGCGGTGGTGGCGGCAATCCGCTGCGCTGGATCGGCATCGCGCTGGTGCTGTGGCTGGCGTTCAACTGCTTCGTGCTGGTCGGCGAGCAGGAGCGCGGCGTGGTGCTGCGCTTCGGCAAGTTCGCACGCGTCATGCAGCCGGGCCCGAACTTCAAGGCGCCGTGGCCGATCGAGAGCGTCACCAAGCTCAACACCACCGGCGTGCGCACCTTCAGCAACAGCCTGCCGGTGCTGACCCGCGACGAGAACATCGTCACCGTGTCGTTCAACGTGCAGTACCGCATCAGCGACCCGCAGATGTATCTCTTCGGTTCGCGCGATGCCGACCGCGTGCTCGAGCAGGTGGCGCAGAGCGCCGTGCGCGAGCAGATCGGCCGCTCCAACCTCGACTCCGCGCTCAACGCGCGCGGCCCGCTGTCGGCGGCCGCCGCGACCTCGCTGCAGGGCTCGCTGGATGCCTACCGCACCGGCCTGGTCGTCACCGAGCTCAGCCTGCAGGACGCTCGCCCGCCGGAGCAGGTCAAGCCGGCGTTCGACGAGGTCAACAGCGCGCAGCAGATGAACGAGCGCCTGGTGAACGAGGCCCGCGCCTACGCCGCCAAGATCGTGCCCGAGGCCCGCGGCCAGGCCGCGCGCGTGCGCACCACCGCCGAGGGTTACAAGACCGCCGCCATCGCCCGCGCCACCGGTGACGCGCAGCGCTTCACGCTGCAGGTCGACGAATACCGCAATGCCCCCGAGGTCACCCGCAAGCGCCTGTGGCTGGAGACCGTGGAGCAGGTGCTGGCCGACAACCGCAAGGTCGTCGGTGGTGACGGCCGCCAGCTGATCTACGTGCCGATGGCCGGGCAGGGCGCGGGCACCGCGCCGCCGCTGCTGACGCCGGAGCTCGTGTCGCCGACCGTCAATGCCACCACCAACGGCGAACCGGCGGCCAGCCGCCTGCCGCGTCCGACCCGCGAGGGAGCCACCCGATGAGACTCAACCTGATCATCCCGATCGTCGTGGTCGTGCTGCTGGGCCTGCTCGGCTCGGTGTACGTGGTCCGCGAAGGCCAGGTCGGCCTGGTGCTGAACCTCGGCCGCGTGGCGCGCACCGACATCGGCCCCGGCCTGCACTTCAAGATCCCGCTGGTGGAGAGCGCGCGCGTGTTCGACCGCCGCTTCCAGGCCAACGAGTTCCCGCCCGAGCGTTCGCTGACCTCCGAGCGCAAGGACGTGAGCGTCGACTTCGTGGCCATCGGCTTCATCGTCGACGCCGGCGATTTCTATCGCGCCACCGGCGGCAACGAGGTGCTGGTGACCGACCGCCTCGCGCCGATCATCAAGGAATCGCTGCGCAACGAGATCAATACGCAGACGCTGACCGAGCTGGTGTCGGGCAACCGCAGCGAAGTGATCGAGCGCCTGCTTCCGGGCATCAACCAGGGCGCCCGGACGCTGGGCATGTACATCGTCGACATCCGTTTCAAGCAGATCGACCTGCCCACCGACAGCGACGTGATCGACCAGGTCTACAACCGCATGCGCGCCGAGCGGCAGCAGGTGGCCAGTGCGCTGCGCGCCGAGGGCGAGGAGCAGGCACGCATCGTGCGCGCCGAGGCCGACCGCGAGCAGACCGTGCTTCTGGCCGAGGCCGAGCGCGACGCGCAGAAGCTGCGCGGTGAAGGCGATGCCGAGGCCACGCGCCTGTATGGCCAGGCCGCCAACCGCGACCCGGCGTTCTTCGCGTTCCAGCGCAGCCTGGAGGCCTATCGGCGTTCGTTCAACGATGGCGACGCGGTGATCGTGCTGGAGCGTGACGACCCGTTCCTGCAATACCTGCGCAGCGACCGCTGACCGCGGCCGCACGCGATGAGCGACCTGTGGGCGGCACTGTGCCTGGTTGCCGTGCTGGAGGGGCTGCTGCTGTTCGCGGCCCCCGGCGCCTGGAAGCGGGCCATGGCGCAGATGCTGGCCACGCCTGACCGGCAGTTGCGGGTGGTCGGCGGGCTGGTGCTGGGCGCGGGCCTCGTGGCGCTCTGGTTCCTGCGCCAAGGCTGAATCCCCGACGCCGGGTCGATCACCGGGCTGGCCCCGGGGGCCGGAAACCCGGAGAATGCACAAAAGCCGGACGGGCCCGCTGAACGCAGCGCGGACCGCCGGCTTTTTCCATGTTCAGGAGCAAGTAGCGATGGGCCAGTCGGTCGTGGTGTTGGGCGCCCAGTGGGGCGACGAGGGCAAGGGCAAGATCGTCGACCTGCTGACGACGGATATCGGCGCCGTGGTGCGCTTCCAGGGCGGCCACAACGCCGGCCACACGCTGGTCATCCGCGGCAAGAAGACCGTGCTGCACCTCATCCCCTCCGGCATCCTGCGCGACGACGCGCTGTGCCTGATCGGCAACGGCGTGGTGCTGAGCCCCGCGGCGCTGATGAAGGAAATCGGCGAGCTCGAGGAAGCCGGCGTCGAGGTGCGTTCGCGGCTGAAGATCAGCCCCGCCACCCCGCTGATCATGCCGTACCACATCGCCCTTGATCAGGCGCGCGAGAAGGCCGCCGGCGGCAAGGCCATCGGCACCACCGGGCGCGGCATCGGCCCGGCTTACGAGGACAAGGTGGCGCGTCGCGGCATCCGCGTGGCCGACCTGCATTACCCGAAGCAGCTGGAAGAGCTGCTGCGCACCGCGCTCGACTACCACAACTTCGTGCTGACCCGGTACCTGGGCGCCGACGCCATCGACTTCCAGCAAACCTACGACGAGGCGCTGGCCTTCGGCGATTACGTCGAGCCGATGAAGTCCGACGTGGCCGGCATCCTCCACGACCTGCGCAAGCAGGGGAAGCGCGTGCTGTTCGAGGGCGCGCAGGGTTCGCTGCTCGACATCGACCATGGCACCTACCCGTACGTCACCAGCTCCAACACCACCGTCGGCGGCGCCATGGCCGGCACCGGCGTGGGCGCGGACGCGATCGACTACGTGCTGGGCATCTGCAAGGCCTACGCCACGCGCGTCGGCGGCGGCCCGTTCCCGACCGAGCTCGACGACGACGTGGGCCAGCGCCTGCGCGACCGCGGCCAGGAATACGGCGCCACCACCGGCCGCCCGCGCCGCTGCGGCTGGATCGACATCGTCGCGCTCAAGCGCGCGGTGGCGATCAACGGCATCAGCGGCCTGTGCATCACCAAGCTCGACGTGCTCGACGGCCTGGACAAGCTGAAGATGTGCATCGGCTACCAGTACCGCGGCAAGCAGACCGAGTACGCCCCGCTCGATGCCCAGGGCTGGGCCGAATGCGAGCCGGTGTACCTGGAGTTCCCCGGCTGGACCGAGAACACCCACGGCATCACCGAGTGGGACAAGCTGCCGCCGGCGGCGCGCGCGTACCTGCGGGCGCTGGAGGAACTGGCGGGCTGCCCGCTTAGCATCGTGAGCACAGGTCCGGATCGGGAGCACACGATGGTGCTGCAGGATCCGTTTGCCTGAGGCCGTAAAGGGCACAAGGTGAGTGAGGAAGCCCCGCGAATGCGGGGCTTTTTCTTGGGGCTGGCCGCACGGCGCAGCCGCGTCGGCACACGCCGGCATCGCGTAATGGCCGTGGCCGAGATCACCACCGCCAGCGGCCCCTCGCAGATCGACCGCTTCGACCGCCGCCGCAACGTCACCATCACCGTGGACTTGAACGGCATGGCCATGGGTGAGGTGGAGAAGCAGATCGACGCGCTGCCGTCGCTCGTCAACCTGCCCGTGGGCGTGGAGCGCCAGGCCGCCGGCGACAGCGAGATCTTCGCCGAGATGTTCGGCGGCTCGCCATGGCCATGGTGGCCGGCATCTTCTGCGTGTACGGCGTGCTGCTGCTGCTGTTCAACCACGCCAGCCAACCGATCACCATCCTGGTCGCGGTGCCGCTGGCCGCCGGCAGCGCATTCGGCGCGCTGCTGGTCACCGGGCTGGACATCTCGCTGTCGGTGCTGATCGGCCTGATCCTGCTGATCGGCATCGCGGTGAAGAACTCGATCCTGCTGGTGGATTACGCCGTGATGGCCGACGGCAATGGCATGAGTCGGCACGAGGCACTGATGGACGCCTGCCACAAGCGCGCACGGCCGGTGATCATGACCACGATGGCGATGGGCGCGGGCATGATGCCGATCGCGCTGGGGCTGACGGCAGATGCGAGCTTCCGGATGCCGATGGCGGTGGCGGTGATCGGCGGGTTGATCACGTCGACGGTGTTGAGCCTGGTGGTGGTGCCGGCGGCGTTTACGCTCGTTGACGACGCCGAAGCTCTAGTCCTACGCAAGCTTCGCCGTCGAACCATTGGCCACGTTACCAATTTGAGCAACGACTGATCGTAGAGCTAACTCATCACAAGACCAAACGTAGGCCATCAGTCACTTGGGGATCTCTTGCATTGGCTCTTAGCGATCAGCATCGTTAGCACGGACCCATCGTATTGTGCGGCACTGAACATCTTATCGCCATCAAGTGGGCAGTCGAAGACCGAAGCTTATTGCTAGTGTTTGGTTGAACTGTCAAGCGGCCTAGGCAATGCCATGTCAAATGCTCTGGCGCGCGCGTTGATGCACCATGCTCGGGTTCGACGGACCAGCTTCGCGCCGTCAAGAGCTGTCTTTTCAGCAATAGCATCAAACGTCGCTGGATCAGTCGGGGGCGAGAGCAGCGAGCCGCTATCGCTGTGATTAATCCGATTACGCGAACGTCGCCAGTCATCCAGTTGTAGTCAGAAGCTTTCAGGTGTAGCCCATGCCTGCTGTTCGTCCAACTCCTTTGCAGCCGCAACCAGATCAACTAAACGATCGCTTCTGGGCTTCGAGAAAACTTCCAAAGTCTGCTGCATCAGCATTTCCAACAGACGTTGCTGCGCGCTGACAGCCTCCACGAAAGCGCCGGTAGCTAATGCAGCTGCCATGCGGTCCAGCCATGTGTCCGTGACCTGAGAATGTCGAGCCAGAAGCGCTTCAACGTCGGCGCCGAGTCGCTCCTTCCCAAGGTTCATTACCTCCAAGAGCGAGTAGCCGCGCTCTTGCCGATCCTTTTCATCTATTGACAGCATGTGGTTGGAGATGCAGCGCTGAAATCCATCGAAGAACGCTGCCGTGTAGCACCAGCCGGGGTCTATCCAGAATCCAGACTGTGGAACCGGATCGGTTGGGCTGCAATCCAGAAGGCCGCCGACGCAAAATATGTAGCGGTCAAAGATGCGAATGGCTGTCGCGATGTGGAGGAGAGTTACGCTTCCCCCAGGGTGAACAGCCTCATCGTAAGGAAGTCCGTCCTTGAATCGACTTTGTTCAACAGGAGGAGATTCGTACACTTCAGTAGCTTCATTAGCGAGCGAGAGAAGTAGGTTGAAGATCGCTTCTGGCTGGGGCGCTGGCCAGATGCCGTCCAGGTGCATCGCAATATGGGCCCAATGCGCGTGCTCCTCGACGTCCATGCGCCCCGATCGGGCGAAGTAGTCGTAGTTGCTGATTGTGTCGTAGAACTCTTGCTGTAAGGCTGTCACGTCCATAAATCGCGATCGCGTTCTCGTGGTTGTAGAGTTTTATAGTCCGCCCCCGCCCTCGTGGTGAGCAAGGCGAGCAGAGGATGCTCTAAAGCGCGTGGGGATGTTGCTTGGATCCGTTAAACCAGATGCGCTGGAAGCGTCGGGCGTAGCCTTAACGCGCGTGGCTGTCGACTTCCACCAGTGGAGCCGCTGCTACCTGCTTGCCCATCACGCCCTCGATCAAGGCCAGAAGGTTCTGCTGACGCTGGTCGTAGAACGCCTCGAAGTCGTCAGCGCGTAGCGCTGCCACCGGGATGCGATGACTGGCGAGCAGTGCGTCCATCTCGGCCTCATCCAGCTGGACTTGCTTGTGCGCTTGCAGGTCGGCTAGATAGCTGGAAGGAGCGGCGCCGCCGATCATCCGGTTCGCCCTGTACGAAATCGGGGTCTTGTTGATGATCGAGTCGTAGCGCCGGCGCGGGATCTTCTGCTTCTCGCACCAGTCGCGTGGAAAGATGTGGTGGATGTCGAGGGCGACTTCGTCGGCTTCGAGGTCGCGAATGCGTGATTTCCAGTAGAGGTCATGCGCACCTTCGCGCAGCACCAGCACATTGATGCCTTTGTAGGCGGCGCTGTTGCGGGTCGAAAGCCAGGCCAGCCGCTCAACCTGGAAGGCGGCGTCGCCGATGGTGCGGGGAGGCGTGCCCTCGGCTGCAATCCAAGCCAGCAGCTCTTCCACGTCATTGGCCATGCGGGTTTCCACGGCACCGCCGTACAACTCGCCGAGCACGCCGCACCAGTACCACTGTGCCAGTTTCTGGTAGATGCGCGGCTCGCGCCAGCGCTCCTCTGCGCCCACCAGCGCAAGCACGGCAGCCAGCGGTGCCAACTGTGTGCGGTAGGGCAGGTCGCGGGTGGCGGTGAAGCACTCCTGCCGCAAGAACTTGGCGGCACGCAGGAAGCCCTGCTCCACCGGATCGGCCCAGCGCTGGTAGGCCTCGAGCGGCAGGTCTAGCACCGAGGCGCGCTTGGCGCTGACCGGCGTCACCTGCTTGCCGGTTCTGCCTTCCGCCAGGTCGGCGCGCCGCTTCTCCACCGTGTGCAGCATGGTCACCGCTTGCAGGAAGTCGGTGTTCTCCACGCTTTTAAGAATCGACTCCTTTGCCAGACGCCTGTGGCGCGATCCCACCTGACGCAGGGCACTGCCGAACCAGTCGTCGCGCAGGTTGTAGCCGTCTGCCGCGTAGGTGGCGGTGACCAGCTCGAAGACCGACAGGGGAACGCCACCGGTGTTGACCTTCTCGAACACCAGGCATACCGCCTCCTTGCTGGTTTCCTTCTTCAGCACGATCAGGGGGATCTGGTACTCGTTGTACGCATCCAATACCTGCTTCTTGAACTCGAAGAACTGTGGAACAGCCGCCGCGTTGTGCTGGTACAGGTCCTGCAGCCAATCCATCGCCTCCAGGATCTCCGAGCAAGGGAAGTACAGCTGCTGGCACTCAAGCTCCCGCGTTGATACGTCCAGGTCGATCTTGCGGCCAAAATCGCTGCGCTGCTGACGGCTTCCATCGGTGGCGATGATCGCTTCGTCCAGCCGGTCCGAGCCCGCGAGCGCGGTCGGAATATGGATGTAGTAGTAGCGATCGACCGGCTTGCCCTTGTCGGTGGTGGTCTTGACCGGGCCGGACAGCTTGAGCACCTGGGTCAAGGTGGTCAGGCGCTGCTGGCCATCAAGGATTAGCCGCTCCGGGGCCGACAATGTATCGAGCGCCACGTTCTCGACCGGACGCACCTGGAAGCGCACTGCGCCGCCGGTTTCCAGCAGCATCACCGCACCGACCGGGAACGAGCGCCCCAGGCTGACCAGCAAGCTGCGCACGTGCTCGTCATCCCAGACCCAACCGCGCTGGAAGTCAGGCAGCTGGATCTTGCCGTTGACGATGTCCTTGAGCAGGTCTTTCAGCGGCAGCTTAGTGCTGTCGAATGTGGTCATGCTGGTGCGCCCCCTTTATGGATATGCAGTTGCTCAGTTGACAGCGACCTTCCGGCCGCGTTTCGGCTTGGGTGCCGCGGCGCGCTGGGCGCGGATACGCTCCAGCAGCACACTGGCGGGTTCGTCGTTGGGGTCCTGCGGCACCAGTTCACCGCGGAAGGCCTTGGCGAGCAGGCTCTGGGTCAGGGACTCGATGCGCTGCCTGGCAACGAAAATCCTGGCCTCTAGCTGGTCGGAGAAAGCAAAGAGTTGTTCGACGCGTTGGACTATCTCTCGTTGTTGACTGATAGCCGGAAAGGTCAGTACTTCCTTCATTAGTGCTTTCTGATAGATGGCCGCGACACTCGTGGTGGCGGATTTGATTTTGTTCAGCCTAGCCCTTCCTTGGGGGGACCTGAACCAGATCTCCACGTATTCTGGCAACGCGTCAGCGACGAAGCGAATCCGCAGAATATTGTTATTGAAGACAAATCCTTGTGGCCCATTCCACACGCAGGACTTTCCCACGAGCTCAACACTGTTCCTGGTATTGAACAGCCAATCTCCCCGTTCTAGCTCGTACCGGCGCATTTCATCCTTGGTGGCTCGCACTCCGACCATTTTTTCAGTGTTGAAGCCCCAGTCCTGATTGATGTTGTTCATCTTCAAATACGGATGGCGGCCGTCCAGTTGTTCCGATTGCTCGTCCGCGGATCGAACAACCCCAACTAAAGAGTTCTCAACCAAGTCTTCGAGGGCTACTGCATCCCAGCAACACGGTTTCTCACCAGTGAGTTCGCCGTTGATTGCCGCCGACAAGACGGCTGACCTAAAGCGCTTTATCAGGGCGGGGATGGTGTCGATGCGGGCCTTGAGGGTGTCGACCTGCGCCAGCAGCGCATCCAGCTTCTGTGCGATGCGCTGTTGCTCTGCGAGTGGAGGCAGAGGGATTCGAAGTGCCTCCAGAGTCTCAGTGTCAATGCTCTGGACGGTGGTTCCTGCTTTAGAGCAGGTCTGCAGCACAGTTTGGCCAAGTGCTCTCAATGCATAGAGAAGAAAGCCAGGATCAACGTTATCGCTGGGCTTCGCGACCTTGATGTCTTGATTCACCGTGACTTCGACTTTTGCCATTGCCACGGGGAAGGTGTGTTGAAGGATTCCGCTTCGAGTAACCATCAGGATGGAACTCGCGGGATATAGCACCATGCTGGCGCTACGCAGGGCCGCTTGTGAAATGCGGTCCTCAGAATCAGTGAGTTGAAAATTCTTCATATCTTTTGGAGAGACCCACGGCACGTCGCGGCTTGCCCAGAAGGACTGATTCGCTTTCGAAGGCGTCTTGCCTCCTGATAGACCGCCAAGGTCGGAGAGGGTGAAGGTGGTCCACCCGGCCGGCAATTCACTCACCCTCCACCTCACCGCTCGCCACTTCCAGCCCCATCACTTCGGCCAGCAACCGCTTCTGCTCCAACACCTCATCGCCGGCACCCAGCGCCTGCATCAACGCATCCAGCTCGCGCAGAGCCTCGGACAGCTCCGCCATCGCCTCGGCCGCCAGCACTTCCGGTGCCGGCAGGCTGCTGGCATCGACGCTGTCCGCATCCTTCAGCCAGCTGATATCCAACGAATCGCCACGCTCGGCGATCTGCGCCCGGGTGAAGCAGCGGAAGCGGCCTTCTTCACCTTCATCAGTACGCGGACTGCCCCCGTTGGGATCGCTGCCATACGCTTCCTCGAACGGCTCGAGATGCGTCTCGCCAAACGGCGTCCGCTTGCCGAAGCTCGGCATGTTGTTGCGCAGGTCATAGACCCAAGTGGTCTGCGTGCAGCCGGTCTCCTGACGCGGGTTGTCGGCGGTGCCTTTCTGAAAGAACAGCACGTTGGTTTTGACGCCCTGGGCATAGAAGATGCCGGTGGGCAGGCGCAGCAGGGTGTGCAGGTTGCACTTGTCCATCAGGTCGCGGCGGATCTCGGTGCCCACGCCGGCCTCGAACAGCACGTTGTCCGGCAGGACCACGGCGGCACGGCCACCCGGTTTCAGGCCGCGATAGATGTGCTGCAGGAAGGCCAGCTGCTTGTTGCTGGTGCGGTAGGTGAGGTCGTCGCGGGTCGGGCCGCCGCCGCCCTTGGCGGTGCCAAACGGCGGGTTGGACAGGATGATGTCGACCTTCGGCAGCGCGGCGCCGGGATTGCCCAGGCTGTTGCCCAGCTGCACCACGCCTTCGCCTTCGCCCTCGATGCCGTGCAGCAGGCAGTTCATCAGCGCCAGCCGGCGGGTGCCGGGCACCAGCTCCATGCCGGCGTAGGCCTTGCGGCGCTGGAAGCGGCGGGCCTTGTCGTCGAGCGCGTACAGGTCGTTGGTGTTGCCCTTGATGTAGCTGTCCGCGGCGATCAGGAAGCCGGCCGTGCCCGCGGCAGGGTCCTGGATGGTCTCGCCGGGCTGCGGCTTGAGGCAGCGGATGATGGAATCGATCAGCGGTCGCGGGGTGAAGTACTGGCCGGCGCCGGATTTGGTCTCGCTGGCGTTCTTCTGCAGCAGGCCTTCGTACAGGTCGCCAAGACCGTCCTCGCGGGCGCTGAACCAGTCCAGCCCGTCCAGCGCCTTGACCAGGGTTTCAAGGTGGCGCGGCTCCTTGAGGCGGGTCTGCGCGTCGGCGTAGATCGCCGCGATCATCGGGTCGCTGCTCCTGCCCAGGTCCAGCAGCATCTGCCGGTAGTGGTTGAGCAGGTTGAGGCCGGAGCGGCTTTCCATGTCCGGCCAGCGGCAGCCCTCGGGCAGCTTGTGCTCGAAGGCGGCGTTGTTCTGCACCTGTTCGTATTCCATCTTCACGAACAGCAGCAGCACCAGCTCGGTGACGTAGTCGCTGTAGTTGATGCCGTCGTCGCGGAGGACGTCGCAGAGGTTCCAGAGCTTCTGGACGATGTCGTTGTGGGTCATGCCTTGGGGTCTTCTGTGGACATGGAGCAGGGCGGAAGCGGGATGCCCGGTGCCGGTGCGTTGATCTCGTAGCGGGTACTGCGGCCGCCACCGGGCAAGCGGCGGATGCAGCCCTTTTCCAGCAGGTCGGCAAGGTGGCGCGTGGCGGTGGCCTTGGAGACCTTGGCGACGGTCTGGTAATGGCGTGCGGTCAGGCCCTGTTCGAAGCCGCGTTCGCCACCGTCCAGCAGGCGGTTGAGCACTTTGGCCTGCTCGGCCGACAGGGCCTGTTCGCGGTGGGCCTGCCAGAAGCGTGCCTTGGCCAGCACGCGGTCGATGCGGTGCAGGGCGCGGGTCAGGCTGTCGTGCAGGGTGCGCAGGAACCACTGCAGCCACGCGGTGATGTCGAGGCCGTCCTTCTGGCTGGCTTCGAGCACGCGGTAATAGCCGGCGCGGTCGGCCAGGATGCTGGCCGACATGGCGTGGAAGCGGATGGCCTGCGGCTGGGCCTGGGCGAGGGCAAGGTCGGTCAGGGCGCGGGTGAGGCGGCCGTTGCCGTCGTCGAACGGGTGCAGGGTGACGAACCAGAAATGCGCGACGCCGGCCCGGAGCAGGGGATCGAGCGCGCTGTCCTGGCGCGAGGCGTTGAACCAGTCGATGAAGTCGTCCACCTGCGCCTCGAGTCCGTCGCGGGGCGGGGCTTCGAAATGCACGGTCGGGCGGTCGATGCGTCCCGATATCACCTGCATCGGCTCGCTGCCGCGCAGCGCACCGACTCGGATGCGCGTGGGCAGCAACTCGTCGCTGGCGGCGAACAGCCAGCGATGCCACTGCAATAGCCGCGCCAGGTCGAGCGGGGCGTCGGCATGTCGGGTGGCATCGAGCATCAGCTCGGCCAGGCCTTCCGCGTGGGCGGTGGTGCGGCGCGCCGCTTCGTCGGCCAGGCCAAGACGGCGGGCCAGCGACGAGCGCACCGAACCCACGTCCAGCTGCTCGCCCTCGATCGCCGAGGAGTCGACGATGTTGGAGAGCAGGGTGTCGAGCGCGTCCTCGGCCTGCAGGTCGCCGGCCGCGGCGCCGGCCATGCCGAGCAGCCGGCCCTGCACCTGCTGGCAGTCGCGCAGCGGGCAGGCCAGCGCCGTGCCGTCCCATGTGAAGCGGGGCCAGGTGGGCTGCTGCCAGATCCAGCGGGGCGGGGTCATGGGGCGACGTGCATGAGCTGAATAAGCGGTCTATTTGGCTCGAATGGTGAGCCGAATATACCCGCTATTCGGCTCATCTGCACCTCAGCCGGTCTGGTGCCAGAGCTGCTCCCCGATGTCGTCCAGGATCCGGTCGAGCCGGCCATCGAGCAGCTTGTCGAGCCTGGGCGCGCCCCCGTCGGCCTCGAAGTTGCGTTGCACCACCTCGCGATCCAGCACCACTTCGTGCACGAGCTGCTGGGCAAGGCGCTCCAGCCAGCGCCGCTGCAGAGGAGTCCAGGCACGGCTGGCGTAGATGGCCTGCATGGCGCGGCCCACCCGGTGTTCGAACGGGACCAGCGCTTCGCCCAGGGCGGCGCGGCGGATGTGGCCGATGATGCTGACCGCGATTTCCTGCTGCGTGCTCTCGCGCAGGGCGCCGCGCAGGTTGGCTTCGCTGAAGCCGTGCTCGTCCAGCAGCAGGCGGACTTCGCGCAGCTGGGCACGGGTCAGGTCGCGGGGGCGGTTGACCACCACGCTCAGGGCGACCGAGTGGTTGAGGTTCTCGCGGACGAAGCGGTTGAAGCTCTCCAGGTAATCGGCCGGCTGCTCGTGCACGCCGTAGTTCTGCTGGCGGTCGATCAGTTCGTCCTGGTGCGTGGAAATGATCGGGTAGCGGTCGGAGCCGAGCAGGGCGCCGACCTCTGCCAGCTGCTGCAGGAGCAGCGGCTGCTGCTGCAGGAACTGCGCGGCGGCCTGCGGGCCCAGTTCGTGCAGATGGGCATGCAGCCGCTCCGGTGCCACGCCCCACGCGGCCTCGAGCTGGTCCAGCTTGTCGCGCAGCGGCGGTTTGGCGGCGGCGCGATGCGCGGCCTTGCGCAGCACGCGCATCAGCTTCTGGCCGAGCTGGTCGAGGACGTCCTGCGCATGGCTGTCGCCGTTGCCGCCGGGGGCGGCCAGGCTGCGCGGATCCTTCAGCTCGTGCAGCAGCTGTTCGATGCTGACGTCGGGATCCTTCACCAGCGGCTTCATGGTGTCGACCTCTTCCAGCGCGGCGTACAGGTCCACCGGGTCGTAGATGCGGAAGACGGTCTTGCCGATGTCGTCGCAGCGGCGGGTGGCCCGGCCCTTCATCTGCTCGTAGAGGATGCGCGAGCGGACCCGGCGCATGAACACCAGGTTGCAGATGGCGGGCACGTCGATGCCGGTGGTGAGCAGGTCGACGGTGATGGCGATGTTCGGGTGGCGCTCGTTCTTGTAGCGCCGGATCAGCGCGTCCACCCTGTCGCTGCGCCCGGTGATGATGGCCACGCTGGCCTGGTTGTACTGCTCGCCGTGGACGGCCTTGAAGGCGTCGTCGAGCAGGTGCTTCACGCGTTCGGCGTGGGCCTGGCTGACGCAGAAGATGAGCGTCTTCTCGTCGCCGTCGGGATCGAGCTCCTTCGCAAGCTCCTCGCAGATGACCTGGTCAAAGGCCGGGGTGATGACGCGGCGGTTGAAGGATTCGACGTTGAAATCGAGATCGTCATCGAGTTCCGTGGTGTCGACTTCACCGGTCTGGACGTTGACCACGTTGACCTGTTCGCCGCGCTCGAAGTGAATGCCACGGGTGTTGAGCAGGGTTTCGTAGCGGATGGGCGGTTCGTGGTCGATCAGCCAGTCGTCTGCGACCGCCTCGCGATAGCTGTAGGTGTAGACCGGCTTCCCGAAGATGTCGGTGGTGTGCTTGGCGGGCGTCGCGGTCAGGCCGATGCGGTGGGCATCGAAATAGTCGAGAACGCGCCGGTACTGCGACATGTACTGCGCGTGGTCGCGGACGGCCAGCTCGCCCTCTGTCATCTCCTGGTCGAGGGTGTAGCCGCGGTGGGCTTCGTCCACGACGATGCAGTCGAAGGTATCGATCGGGGGTGGCGCGTCCGACTGGAAGATGCGGCGGACCATGGCCTGCACCGTTGCCACCTGCACGCGCGCCTCGTCGGCGGTGGACGTGTCCTGCAGGCCGTCCAGGTTGTAGATCTGGGAGAGTGTCTGGTTCTGCTCCAGTCGCATCTCGCCCATCGTGTCCTGGGCCTGCTCGCCGAGCGCGGAGCGGTCAACGAGGAACAGGATCCGGCGGAAGCGCTCGGTTTTCAGCAGGCGGTAGATCAGCCCGATGATGGTGCGGGTCTTGCCGGTGCCGGTGGCCATGGCCAACAGGCTGGTGCGATGGCCGGCGGCCATGGCGTCTTCGACCGCCTGGATCGCGTGCTGCTGGTAGTCGCGCAGCCGCAGGTAGGCCATGCCTTCTTGCCCCAACTGCGATTGCGCGCTTTCGATGTCGCGCTTCAGCAGGTCCGCGACGCCGGCCGGCGTATGGAATCCCTGCAATGGCCGCCGCAGGTTGGAGGGGCGGCGCAGGTCGCGGAACCAGATGCCGGACTGTTCGGCCAACTGCTTGATGTACGGGCGACCATTGCAGGAGAACGCCAGTGGCACGTGGAAGGTTCCGTCCTGGCCGTCAGGCCAGGGAACGCCGAGCCCAGCCTCGCACCATGCGGACTGCAGGTCGCCGGACGGGACCAGGTCCCGTGCATAGCGTTCGGCCTGAGTGATCCGGTCGGCGACGTTGACCCGCTTGCGCTTGGCTTCGACGATGGCGACCGGTACCAGGCCGCAGAACAGGACATAGTCGGCATTCGCTCCGGCAATGCGCGTGGGCCACTCCGCTATCGCGCGGTTCAAGCCCTTCTCCGGGCGAGCGCCGTTGGCGTACGTCAGTTCAAGCGAATCCGCTTCCCAGCCCGCATCCCGCAGCTGCTGGTCGATCAGGATGCGGGTCAGGTCCTCGGTCAGGTCGAAATTCCGGCTCGCCTGATGCGTTGCGGCTTGAACCTGTTGAGTGGCATTCCCCGGTAGATCGGATGTCAGCCCGACCTGCTCGATCCGCTGGTCAAATTCCGCCCGCAGTTGGTCAAGTTCTTGTTCCCGCTCGGCGACCAACGCTGCTTGTTCCCTTGCCTCCACGTCCATGGCCTCTGCCAAGGCCGCATGCAGCTCCGCCTGCTCCTGCTGGAGCTGCGCGAGCTTCTGGCTTTCGTCATGCGCTTTGCGTGCAGCGTCCAGCTCAGCCTTGAGCTGCTGGACTTCGGCCTGCACCTCCCGAAGCGGGGCCGCTGGATCCCTCGGGGCAGCAAATGGGCCAGGCTTGAAATCCGTCGCGTTCTGTCCGAAGGCACGGTGGTACCAGATCGCGAGTTCCCGGGCGACCTTGAGGCCGTCCATCGCGTCACGATGCTGCGTGGCAAAGCCGTGGGTGGCCTTGTTGCCCTCTACCCTCAGGACGTGGAACAGCTCGCGGATCCGCGGATCGAGCCGCAGCTCCCGGGACAGCTGAAAAATGAGGTCGGCTTGCGACGGTCTCTCGTCGACCCGGATGCCAGCTCTGACGGCGAGATCCTTCGCGAATGCTTCGCCCAGCTGGCGGAGCTTGATGAGGGTCGTGTTCGGGTCCGCGACAAAAACTTGTTCGGCCATCGAGGCCAGTTTGATGAAGACAGGGTCGTGCGCCCGGAGAAACAGAAAGTTGCTTTCAACCGTCGCTCTCACAAGGTGGCCCCGCCTGCTATTTCCATCCCCGGAGGGCAATATAGGCCACAAGCCGGATGTGAGGGGCTCTGACGGAATCCCCTCGGGCGCTGGAATCGTGGTCGCGCACTGATTCGGCGCGCCCTTGCTCGGCTGCGGCGCGCGTGTGTTCGAACGGTGCATCATGGGCACCTGGTCCACGAAACCGCGTCGAACACCAATGTCGATGGAGCACGCAATGTCCGGACGATCCCCCCTGTTGGCGGCGGCCGCCGCGCTGCCGATGGCGCTCGCGCTCTCAGCCTGCACCACGACCGAAAGCGCGCCGGCCGCGCCGGCGCAAGACGAGGTGACCATGCAATCCCCACTGCTCGAACGCTTCACCACGCCCGCCGAAGGCATCCACGCCGGCGGCCGCATCACCGCCGACGACCTGCCCGCACTGCGTGCCGCAGGCATCCGCCACGTGATCGACCTGACCCCGGATTCGGAGACACCTGGCTTCGACGAGGCGGGCGCCGTGCGCGCCGCCGGCATGGGTTACGACAACCTGCCCATCGCCGGCCCCGATGACCTGGACCGCGAGGCCGTGGTGGCATTCGACCAGCTGCTGCGGGCCGCCGACGGGCCGACGCTCGTGCACTGCGCCAGCGGCAACCGCGTGGGCGCGCTGGCGGCGCTGCGCGCGGCATGGCTGCAGGGCGCCGACGCGGACGCCGCCGTGGAGGAAGGACGCCGTTGGGGGCTGCGCGGGCTGGAAGACGCGGTGCGCGAGCGCCTCGCGCGCTAGCGCTGTTACCGGCCGACACTCGCCGCCGCGCGGAAATGCGCGGGGCTGACGCCCGCGGCCTTGCGCACCAGTCGCCGCAACGCAGTCGCGTCCTGGTAACCGACCGCCGCCGCGACCTGATCGATCGTCATCCGGCTGTTCTCGAGCAACGCCCGTGCGCGGCGCATCTTCACGCTTTGCACCAGGCTGCTGGTGCTCTTGCCGGTGGCGTGCCGCACATGGCGCGCCAGGGTGCGTTCGGACACGCACAGCTCGCGCGCCAGCGCGGACACCGGTGGTACGTCGGGCAGTGACTTCTCGAGGCGTGCCGTGAGCTTCGCCACGAGCGCGTGACCGCTTGCGAGCACCTCGGGCACGACGAACGTGGACTGCGAATGCCGTGGCTCCAGCAGCAGCATCTTCGACACCTGTTCGCTCAGCCGCGGGCCGAAGCGTTCGCGCAGCAGGTGCAGCATCAGGTCCGCGTGCGCGAACGCCGCGCCGGCGGTGACCACCGGGCCATCGGCGCAGACCATGCGGTCCGCGTCGACCGTGGTGGTGGGCGCCAGGCGGGCGAGGGTGGGCGCCAGCCACCAGGTGGTCGTCACCCGGCGGCCATCGAGCAGCCCTGCGGCATGCAGGACGAAGACAGCGGAGCACGAGGCGGCCACCTGCCCCCCGATCGCGACATGCCGGGCGAGGCGGCGTGCGATCGCAAGGCCATCGGGCGTGCGCATCTGCGTCAGGACCTCCTGCGGATCCGCGCCGAGCCCGGGGATGACGCAGATCGCGCGTGACCCCGGCCTGCGCGGCGGCAGTCGCGTCGTCTCCACGCTGATGCCATCGCGCAGCGACACCCGGCCTCCGCCGATCGAGTGCAAGCCCCAGGTCGGCACCGGCGTGCCGCGCATCGCCGCCATCCGCGCGGCGGCATCGAGGATGTCGCGGCTCATGGCGACGCTGCTCGGATAGGCGCCCTCGAGCACCAGGATCTCGAAATCCTTCATGTCCGTTTCCGCCCGGAAGATGTCGCATTGGACACTGCGCCGGCGACGCCGTCGCGGGTCCAATCCCCCGGGACGCCCACCAACCGCCACCGCGCGAAGGACCCACCATGCCGATCGACGACAACGCGCCACAGGACGATGCCCTGCAGGACTTCGAGCCACGCATGTACACGCTGGATGGCATCGCCAAGCGCGTCCTCGTCGCAGGCGCCGGCCCCGCGGTCATCGTCATGGCGGAAATGCCCGGCATCAGCCCGCACGTGGCGCGCTTCGCGCGCTGGGTGCGCGATGCCGGCTTCACCGTCTACATCCCGTCGCTGTTCGGAACCGACGGCGCCTTTCCGCAGGCGGAAGCCGGCTTGGCGATCATGCGCAGGGCCTGCGTCAGCGCCGAGTTCCATGCGCTGGCGGGCAAGGGTGCGAGCCCGGTCACGGCATGGCTGCGCGCGCTGGCGCGGCAGGCCATGGACGAATGCGGCGGCCCGGGCGTCGGCGCGATCGGCATGTGCTTCACCGGCAACTTCGCGCTGTCGATGATGCTGGAGCCGGTGATGCTGGCGCCGGTGCTGGCACAGCCATCGCTGCCGCTGGATGACCCGGCCGGCGTTGAAAGCAGCGCTGCGGAACTGGCCGCGGTGCGCGCGCGCCTGGAGCGCGACGACCTGACGGTGCTGGCGTACCGCTTCGAGGGCGATCGCCATTGCCGCGCCGAGCGCTTCGCCGCCTACCAAGCGGCACTCGGACAGCGCTTCATCGCCCGTGTGCTGCCAGACGCTGCGGCCAATCCGGAACCTCCACCGTTCTTCAAGCATGTCGTCGGCAGCCCGCACAGCGTGCTGACCGCGCACCTCATCGACGCTACCGGCGAGCCGACCATCGCGGCGCGCGACGAAGTGCTGGCGTTCCTGCGCAGGCGCCTGGCGGAGGCATAGACTCCGCTGATCCGGCCTTCCTGGAGCGAGCCCGCCATGTCCGCAGCGCCCCTGATGCCCGCCGCCTTCCTCGGCCACGGCAGTCCGATGAACGCGCTCGAGCGCAACCGGTTCACCGAAGCCTGGCGCGCATTCGGCGCATCGGTGCCAAGGCCGCGCGCGATCCTGGTGGTGTCGGCGCACTGGTACGTCAACGCCACCGCGGTGACGGCGATGCCGCGGCCGCGCACGATCCACGATTTCTTCGGTTTCCCGCAGGCGCTGTTCGACGTGCAATACCCGGCGCCGGGGCTGCCGGAGCTTGCCGAAGAGGTCGCCGATGTGGCGCATCCCGATTACGTCGGCGCCGACCACGACGGCTGGGGCCTGGACCACGGCACCTGGTCGGTACTGGTGCACGCGTTTCCCGATGCCGACATTCCGGTGGTGCAGCTGTCGATCAATGCGCAGAAGCCGGCGGAGTTCCATGTCGCGCTCGGCGCGAAGCTGGCGGCGCTGCGCGCCAGCGGCATCCTGGTGGTGGGCAGCGGCAACGTGGTGCACAACCTGCGCGCGATCGACTGGAAACAACCTGACTCGGGGTTTGACTGGAACCAGCGATTCGACACCGACGCCATGCAGCTGCTGGCCGAGCGCCCGGGTGATGCCGCTGCGCTCATCGAACATGCGGACTACGCGGCTTCGGCACCCACCGCGGAACACTTCCTGCCGCTGCTGTATCTCGCCGGCATCGGCGCGGCAGCGGGCAAGGGCGCGGATGTGCTGGTCGAAGGCCCCGCGTACGGATCGCTGTCGATGACCTCGTACACGGTAGGCGCGACGTGTCCGCCTGACAGTGCAATCACCGCGGGTGCGGCTCCGCTCGCCGTGGACACGCCGCCGGACGAGTCCAACCTGTAGCGCTGCACTGCACGCGTTCTCCACATCCATGAACCGTACAGCTGCGACGCGCGTTCATCCGTGCTGCAACACGCACGCATCAC
This sequence comes from Luteimonas sp. MC1828, assembly GCF_016461615.1. Classification (NCBI taxonomy): domain Bacteria; kingdom Pseudomonadati; phylum Pseudomonadota; class Gammaproteobacteria; order Lysobacterales; family Lysobacteraceae; genus Luteimonas; species Luteimonas sp. MC1828. Next base: position 1,237,591 of record NZ_JAEMNY010000001.1, on the reverse strand, counting down.
GCAGTGCCGCGCATGTTGGCGATCGGCAACAGGCCGACCCCCCCAAAGGAGCGAGACATGAGCAACGAAAAGCACGATGCCAACCGTGACCCGATCAGCGGCACCCCCGGTGCGCATCCGGTCGGTACTGGCTTGGGCGCGGCAGCCGGCGGTGTGGCCGGCGCAGCCGTCGGTTCCGTCGCGGGCCCCATCGGCACCGTGGTGGGCGCCGCGGTGGGCGCTGTGGCCGGCGGCCTCGGCGGCAAGGCCGCGGGCGAAGCGGTGAACCCCACCGTCGAAGACGCCTACTGGCGCGAGAACTATTCCAGCGAGCCGTACAACAACAAGCAGTACGGCTACGAGGATTACCAGCCTGCCTATCGCACCGGCTATGAAGCGCGCTCGCGCTATGCCGGGCAGAGCTTCGATCAGGTCGAGAACGACCTGCGTTCGGAGTACGAGCAGGCCAAGGGCAACTCGCGCCTGGAGTGGAACGACGCCAAGCACGCCACGCGCGCCGCCTGGCATCGCGTCGAGCGCGCCCTCCCGGGCGACGCGGACGGCGACGGCCGCTGAACCACGGCGTCGGCTGGACCAGCCGATCCGCAGCAACCACGAGGCCCCGCTTGCGGGGCCTCTCTATGTGCGGCGGCCTGTCGCGGGCTACTGCGGCATGCCGCGCGGCAGCTGCAGGTTGAAGGTGGTGGTTCCATCCACGGATTCCGCGCGGATGACGCCGGCATGGGCTTTCACGATCTGGCTCACGATGAACAGCCCGAGCCCCAGGCTTGCCTGCTCCAGTTCGCCGCCGGACACGCCGCCGCGCCGCAGCGGCTCGAACATCAGGTCGAGCGTCTCGCGCGGGATCGGGTCGCCCGTATTGGCGACGGCCAGCGCGGCGTTGGCGCCATCCTCGCGGAGTACCACGCGGATCTCCGCATCCTCCGCGCCGTACTTGCGGGCGTTGACCACCAGGTTGGCCAAGGCCTCGCGGATGCTGCCGGCGTCGAACATGCCGCGCATGGCGTCCGGCCCATCGAAGCGGATGCGCGTTGCCGGCATCGCGGCCCGCAGCTGCTCGATCTCGTCGCGGCATGCCTGCGCGAGGTCGATGTCTTCCTTCGTGATCTCGAAGCCGATCCCGAACTGCGAACGGTTGTAGACCAGCAGCTTGTCCAACAGCTGGTTCATGCTCTCGCCGCTGCGGATCAGCCGCTGCGCGGCCTTGGCAAGCGGGGCATCGATCGCCATCCGCGCGATGTGTTCCGAGGTCAGCATGATGGCCGTGAGCGGGCTGCGCAGGTCGTGGCCCAGCACGCCCAGGAAGATGTTGCGCCAGCGCTCCACTTCGTCGGCGTAATGGCTGACCGACTCGGCAATCGCCTCGTCGATCGCCTCGTTGAAGCGGGTGATCTCGCGCGCGGCCCCGGGTGGCTGGCTGGCGTCGTCCGCCCACGCCCGCAACACCGATGCGCGCATGGCGCGGTACTCGGCCACCAGGCTCGATATGCTGAAACCACTGTGCGCACGATGCAGCGCGTGGGTGGCGGCCGCCGACTTCGAGTGGCCTGCCGACATCGGCACATGGCCTTCGGACTTGGCGATTTCCTCGGCGCGCGTCTGCGCCGTACGCAGGTCGCTGACGATGGCCTGGATGATCTCGGGGAGGTGGTCGCGCAACGTGACGTCGTCGAGTGGCGTGTCCACGTCGATCGATCTGGCGAAGGTGATGGCCTGCTCGACGATCGTTTCGACGCGTTGTTCGATGAAGTCCGCCAGCCCGCTCTGCATGCCGTGTGTCCGTTTCGTGATCCCCGAACGCATCCTACGCCCTTGCCACGCGTAGCGACCCCAGGTGGGTGAGGTAGAGACGCATGTCGAACTCGAGCTGGTGGTAGTCCGGCTCCATGTGCATGCACAGCTGGTAGAAGGCCTTGCCGTGGTCCGACTCTTTCACGTGCGCCAGTTCATGGACCACGATCACGCGCAGGAACGCCGCGGGCGCATCGCGGAACACGCTGGCGATGCGGATCTCGCGGCTTGCCTTGAGCCGGCTGCCCTGCACCCGGGAAATGGTGGTGTGCGTGCCTAGCGCCTGCTTCAGCACCTGCAGCCGGTTGTCATAGAGCACCTTGTCCAGTGGCGCCGACTTGCGCAGATGGCGGTCCTTGAGGGCCTGCACGTAGTCGTAGAGCTGGCCGTCGCTGCGCACGGTGTGCGGCTCGGGATATTTGCCGGCGAGCAGTGCGCCGAGCCGGTCCTGGTCGATGAGCTCGCGCACCTGGGTTTGCAGGTGCTGGGGGTAGCCGGCGAGGTATTTGAGCGGTTGCATGGAGGGGAGGCGGGCTGCAGAAGGACGGTCGAAACGAGGGCCAGTATGGGCTGAACGAAGACCTGGTCACGCATGCCGAACGGCGCAGGATGCCGCTGACTCACGTCGGGTGGACAACGCTGAACCCGCGCATGCCGACGTTCCCGCGGTCGATGCGGCTTTCACGCACGCCTGTTCATAGTCTGGCGCACAACGGAATCCGCACTCCCCGGGGCCCAGTCCGATGCCAAACCCAGAAGTTCCCACCGACTGCAATGACGCGCGCGTTTCCACCGGCAACGCCGGCCTAGACGACATCCTTGGCGGCGGGCTCGACGCCGACCGGATGTACCTCTACGAAGGCCGCCCCGGTGCGGGCAAGACCACGTTGGCGCTGGAGTTCCTGCTCGACGGCGCGCGGCGCGGCGAGCGCGTGCTCTACATCACCCTGTCGGAAACCGAGCGCGAACTGCAGCTGGTGGCGCGACGCCACGGATGGGACCTCACGGGCGTCGAGATCGTGGAGCTGGTGCCGTCCGAGACGATGCTCGACCAGAGCCAGGAGATCACACTGCTGCAACCGGCAGAGATTGAGCTGGGCGAGACCACGCGGCTGATCCTCGAGCAGGTGAGTGCCGTCAACCCCAGCCGGGTGGTCGTCGACAGCCTGTCGGAACTGCGCCTGCTGGCGCAGAGTTCGCTGCGCTACCGCCGCCAGGTGCTGGCGCTGAAGCAGTTCTTCGCCAACCGCAACTGCACGGTGGTGCTGCTGGACGACATGACATCGCAGCAGAACGACCTGCAGCTGCATTCGATCTCGCACGGCGTGGTGCTGCTGGAGCAGTTGGCCATCGATTACGGCGCCGAGAGACGGCGGCTGCGCGTGATCAAGATGCGCGGCATCGAGTTCCGCGGCGGCTTCCACGACATCAAGATCGTCAGGGGCGGCATCGAGGTTTATCCACGGCTGGTCGCGTCCGACCACCAGTCCGAGTTCTCGGGTGATTTCACCCCCAGCGGCAACGGTGAACTGGACAAGTTGCTGGGCGGCGGGCTGGAACGCGGCACCAACGCCCTGCTGATCGGCGCCGCGGGCGTGGGCAAGTCTTCGCTGGCGCTGACCTACGCCATCACCGCGGCGCAGCGCGGCGAGCGCAGCGCGATCTTCGCGTTCGACGAGGGGCGCGGCACCATCGAAGCGCGCTCCAGGGCGCTGGGCCTGGACCTGGCGTCGGCGATCGACACCGGTCTGGTCCTGTTCCAGCAGATCGATCCCGCGGAGATGTCGCCCGGTGAGTTCGCGGCCATCGTGCGCAGGCGCGTCGAGTGCGACGGCGCGCGGATGGTGGTGATCGACAGCCTCAATGGCTATCTCAACGCGATGCCGGACGGGCGCTTTCTGATCCTGCAGATGCACGAACTGCTCACCTACCTCGCCCAGCAGGGCGTGGTGACCATCCTGGTCCTCGCCCAGCACGGCATGGTCGGGCCGGTCGAGGCGCCGCTGGACATCAGCTACCTGAGCGATGCGGTGGTGATGCTGCGGTACTTCGAGCATGCCGGGGTGGTGCGGCGTGCGGTGTCGGTGGTGAAGAAGCGCAGCGGTTTCCACGAACACACGATCCGCGAGTTCCAGCTGGGCACGCGGGGCGTGGTGGTGGGGCCGCCGCTGAAGGAGTTCAGCGGCGTCCTCTCCGGAATGCCGACCTATACCGGCGGCAGTGCCCCGCTGCTGCCTGGTGACGCCTGTGCCGCGGACTGAAGCCGCGGCGCATCCGGTCCTGGTCTTCGCCCCCACGGGGCGCGACGCGGCCGTCGCATGCGACCTGCTGCATCGCGCGGGCATCACCACTCGCACCTGCCCGGAGTACGCGATGTTCGTTGCCGGCCTCGACACCGCCGCCGCGGTGTTCGTGGCCGAGGAAGGCCTGATCGGGCAGCCGCTCGATGCGCTGTCGGACTGGATCCGCCGCCAGCCGCCATGGTCCGACCTGCCGTTCGTGATGCTCACCAGCCAACGCGACCATCCCAAAGTGTCGGCCTGGCGGCAGCAGCAGATCGAGCGGCTCGGCAATGTCGCGCTGATCGAGCGGCCGGTGCAGCCCCTCACCCTGGTGAGCGTGGTGCAGGCGGCGCTGCGCGCGCGCAAGCGGCAGCTGGAGATCCGCGCACTGCTGGAGGCGCGCGAGGCGGCCGCTGCGACCCTCGAAGAGCAGGTGCAGGACCGGACATCGGAACTGCGCGACGTCAACGCCCGGTTGCGCGGGGAAATGGCCGAGCGCGCGCGCGTCGAGGACTCGCTGCGGCATGCGCAGAAGATGGAGGCGCTGGGCCAGCTGACCGGTGGCGTGGCGCACGATTTCAACAACCTGCTGATGGTCATCACGGCAGGCCTGGACATGCTGGAGCGGCAGCAGCATCCGGTGCGCCGGCAGCGGTTCATGGGCGCAATGCGCCAAGCCTCCGAGCGTGGCGCGGCGCTGACGCGGCAGCTGCTGACGTTCTCGCGCAGCCATGCGTTGCGGCCGGAGACGATCGACCTGGCGAAGCTGATCGGCGACATGCGCGAGCTGCTCGATCGCAGCCTGCGCGGCGATGTCGACGTGGACGTGCAATTGGCCGCGGACCTGTGGCCGGTGTTCGTCGATGCCGGGGAATTCGAGCTGGCCATCCTCAACCTCGCCGTCAATGCGCGCGATGCGATGGACGGCAGCGGCCGGATCACCATCACCGGCGAGAACGTGGTCGAACACGACACCGCCCATGCGACGGAACTGGTCCGCCTGGTCGTGCGCGACACCGGCACCGGCATGACGGAGGCGGTCAAGGCGCGCGTGTTCGAGCCGTTCTTCACCACCAAGGACGTCGGCAAGGGATCCGGGCTCGGGCTTGCGCAGGTCTATGGCGTCGCCAAGCAGTCCGGTGGGCGGGTCGTCATCGACTCGGTGGTCGGGCAGGGCACCGCGATCACGCTGCTGCTGCCGCGGTCACGGCAGGCCGTGACGGCGAACGGCGCGAGCGTGCCGGCGGTGGATTCGCCCGCGTCGGCGCACGACCAGTGCGTGCTGCTGGTGGAGGACGATGCCGAGGTGGCCACACTCGTGGAGGAGATGCTGCGCGTCATCGGCTACGACGTGGTGCACGCGCTGAGCGCGAAGGCGGCGCTGGGCGCGCTCGCCGACAGGCGCAGGATCGACCTGGTGTTCTCGGACATCATGATGCCCGGTGGCACCGACGGGATCGAGCTGGCGCGGGAAATCCGGCGTCGCAGGCCCGGGTTGCCGGTCTTGCTGACCAGCGGATTTTCGGGATCCGCCGGCGGTGAGGCGCAGGCACTGGACATCCCGGTGTTGCGCAAGCCCTACGCCATCGAGGAGCTGCGCATCGCGGTGCAAGGACAGGTGGGGACGCGTGCCGCCGATGCGCGGTTCACGCGTTAGCGGTCTCGCGGGCGGGTTCATCGCCGGGGGGCAATGTGACCACGAACGTGCTTCCGAGACCATTGCCGCCGCTGCTGGCCTCCACCGTGCCGCCGTGGGATTCGACCAGTTCGCGCACGATGGCCAAACCGATGCCGAGGCCTCCGGGGCGAAGCGCGGCCGCGACAGGGTCCTGCACGAAGATGTCGAAGATGTGAGGCAGTGCGCCGGGGGGTATGCCCATGCCGGTGTCGTGCACGCTGACCGTGAGCGCGCCGGGAGACCGCGCCGCGGCCAGGCTGATGCGGCCGCCCTCCTGCGTGTACTTCGACGCATTGTCGAGCAGGTTGGTGAACACCTGGACAAGGCGGGTACGGTCGGCGTGCAGCGGCATGGCATCACCGGGCGGCAGGTCGACCAGCAGCTGCTGCTGCCGTGACTCGATCGTCGGACGGCAAGTCAACAGCGCTGTCTCGAGCACCGAGGCCAGGTCGGTGTCCGCGCACTCGAGGCGGAGTTTTCCGCTGACCACCCGCGAGCCGTCGACGAGATCGTCGACCAGCCGGGCGATGTGGACGACCTCGGCTTCGATGATGTCGCGGAGCCGGGTGAACCGCACCAGGTCGTCGCGGGCGCTGCCGAGCATGCCCGCCGCAAGCCTGATCGGGGTGAGCGGGTTGCGCAGTTCATGCGCGGCCGTCGCCATCGAGCCGAGCGCGCGCGCGTGCGCGTCGACCGCGAGCGTCTGCTGCGCCTGTGCAAGCAGGGCGGACGCGACCAGCAGGCCGTTGGCTTCCTGCAGCGCCTCGTGCCGCGCGCGCGTGCCGGCGTGGCCGGGGAGTCGCCGTTCAGCGGGGGGGCTGGCAGCTCCCACGTGGACGATCGGCGCACCATCGGCGTCGCGATCGACGTCGTGGCAGAACTCGTAGCCGCCCGGCCCGTGGCGCTTGGCGCGATACATCGCCGCATCGGCACATGCGATCAGGGCGGCCGGGTCGGTGGCATCGTCGGGGTAGAAGGCCACCCCGATACTCGCGGACAGCTCGACCACGTGGCCCGCGATCGACTCCGGCTCTGCCAGCACATCCAGCAGGGTTTCCACGATGCGCGGCACGTCGTCCGTCGACGCCAGGTCGTCGAGCAGCACCAGGAATTCCTCGCCGCCATGGCGCCCCACGGTGTCGGTCTCGCGGACGCTCGCCTCCAGCCGCCGTGCCACGCACTGCAGAACGCCGTCGCCAACCGAGTGGCCGTAGGTGTCGTTGATCTGCTTGAAACGGTCGATGTCGATGAACAGCACCGCGAGGTGCGTGCGCCGCCGCTGCGCCGATGCCAGCGCAATGGGCAGCCGATCGCGCATCGAGGCCCGGTTGGGGAGATCGGTCAGCGGGTCCCGCTGGCCGGCGCGGGCCGCCTCGTCACGGTGGCGTTCCGCCGCTTCGGCAACCAGTTGCGCCCGCAGTGCCGCGAGCACCAGTTGCCCGTTGGCTTCGAGCAGGTCGCTGTCGTTGTGCAGCGGCACGCGGTCGCGCAAGGTGGCGAGCACCGCCTCCAGTCCGGCGACCTCCGCGCGCAGCAGTGCGGCGTGCGCCTCCAGCGTCGCCAGCGACTTCGTCGCCGCCGCAACACCGCGCGCAGTGGAACCCGGGCCGGTCATCTGCAACCCGCCGGCCGCGGCGCGTTCATCCCCGCGGCACGCCCACCGGCGCGGCCTCGATTGCCCGCGTCGGGCGACCACCCAGCAGGCCCTCGTAGCCGGCCAGGCGTGGACCCAGCTGCAGGCCGTGTTCGTCGATGTCGAACAGGCGCAGGTCGTGCGAGTGCGCGCTGCCGCGGACCTTGACCACGGCGAGCACGCGCTCCAGGCGGCTGTCCACTTCGATGTAGCGCTGCACGATGATCGCGTCGGTGAGGAACGCCGTGCCATAGGGACTGAAGCTGAGCTGGTTGTAGCGGTCCTCGAGTTCGGAGGTCATCAGCACCGTGGCGCCGGTATCCGCGAGCGCCGATACCAGTCGCGCGAGCGACTCGCGGAAGTCTTCGCGGAAGGTCGGGGCGAGCGCGAGCTCGAAGCCCGACAGCGAATCGATGACCACGCGCGTCGCCTTCAGCCGCTGCACTTCGTCAATCAGCAGCATGGCGATCTCGTCCACCGACAGCGTGGTGGCGCGGGAGTCGACGACGCCGACACGGCCGTCCCCGATCAGGGCCGAGATCACCGCACCGCGCGACTGCCGGGAGCGCTGCTCGAACGCCGCGATCACGCCGGTCTCGCCCTGGCGTGCGCCCTCGGCCAGGAACGCCGCGGCGAGGATGCTCTTGCCCGAGCCCGAGGGCCCGGCGACCAGCAGCGAATACCCGCGCGGCAGTCCGCCGCCCAGCATGTCGTCCAGGCCGGGCACGCCCACGCTGAGGCGTTCCTGCAGGGCTGGAACCGTGCTGTCGAGCGTAATGGGCGCGAGCCGTGGCGGTGGAAACACTTGCAGCCCCGCCTGCGTGATGCGGAACGTATGCAGCCCGGGCAACGTCGGCTGCCCGCGCATCTTCACGATTTCGAGCTTGCGCACCACCGAGTTGCGCTCCGCGCTCTGGCGCAGCCAGATCAGGCCATCGGCCACGGTGAAGATCGGGTTGGGGTCGTTGTCGCTGAAGTATTCGCCCAGCAGGAACGTCGTGGCCTCCCAGCTGGTCAGCAGGATCCCCAGCTGCTGGATGAATTCCTGCAGCGTCAGGAAGGTGTCGCCATTGCCCTGGCTTGCAAGGATCACCGAGCGGAACGAATCCACGAACACGAAGCCGGGCGCGTGGGTGCGTACCTCGTCGACAATGCGCGCAAGCACCTTGTCCAGATCGCCGTTGGCGGTGTCGTCGGCCAGGTTGACGAAGCGGATCGACGAGTTGATCCGCTCCGCATCGAAGAAGTCGAACTGCTGCTGGTAGCGCAGCATCTTCAGCGCTGGCTCGCCGAGCACGGTGAAATACAGCGCCGGCCGCTCCGGCGTCGCCATCGCGAACATCATCTGGTGCGCGAGGGTTGTCTTGCCCGCGCCCGGCGACCCGGCGATGAGGTTGAACGAGAATTCCGGGATGCCACCCCCGAGGACGTCGTCAAGGCCTTTGACACCGGTGGCCAAGCGTCGGATGGTCGCGTTCTGGGTGTTCATTGGGCAGTGTCCTGTCGGGTGGGGCCGGCGGACGGGACGTCCCAGATCGGCTGCAGCAAGCGCCCGGTGAGCGATGCGCCAATCAAGGTGACCAGCAGGCGGTCGAAGGTTTCAAAGAGGGTGGTGATCGCCGCGATCGCGTCGTCCACGGAGTGTTCGGAGGCGACGCGGGCCAGCGAGGAGAAGACCGCCGGCTCGCCGTCCAGGCCAAGTGCCTGCGCGAGCCACTGGTGCTGCCGTGCAGCGAGGTGCAGTGCTCGTTCGTACAGCGCGGACATGCCGCGCTGGCCGATGATGGGGACGAGCGCGCGCGCCACGTCGGTCCACAGGGCCTCCGTGCGTGCCGCAATGGCGTCCATGCCGCTGCCCTCGGCCGCGATGCGGCGCAGGACGCTGTCCACCTGGTGCACTTTGGGTTGCATCTGCCGCCCGGAGTCCCGCGCATGCGGATTGTTGCATCGTACGCTTTCGCGCAGGTGGTCGCTGATCGCGTGGATACGCGGGTCCCGCATGTCACTTGGGATTGGCTTCCTCCAGCACGCTGATGAGCTGATGGATGCGATACGGCTTGGGCAGGAAGCGCGTGCCTTCAGGTATCTGCGGCAGCTGCGATCGCTGGTAGCCCGACACAAGCACGAGGTTGGCGAGGGGTTGCACCTTGGCGGCTTCCGCGGCCACCTCGATGCCCGAGATGCCGTGCGGCATGCTCACGTCGGTGATCACGTGGTCAAAGCGCGCTTCGCCGTTCAGCTCGGCGATCGCCTCCTTGCCGTTGGACGCCGTGGTGACGTCGTAGCCGAGGTCGGAGAGTGCATCGCAGATGAGGAAGCGCAGGTCGTCTTCATCTTCGACGAGCAAGACGCGGGAAGAGGGCATCAAGGGTTCTCGCAAACGGGAAGGTAGATGGAGACGGTTGTGCCGCCGTCGGGCAGGCTGTGCAATTCGGTGAAGCCACCGGATTGCGACGCGAAGCCGAACACCTGGCTCAAGCCCAGGCCGCTGCCGCGACCCACGTCCTTGGTGGTGAAGAACGGCTCGAACACGCGCGCCTGGTGTTCGGTGGCGATGCCGCAGCCATTGTCGGCGACCTCCGTACACACGAAAAGCCGCTCCTGCTGAGGCGCTTCCGCGGGCAGGTGCGCGCGCTTGAGCGAGGTGGACAGGCGGATGTGGCCGCCGTGGGCCATGGCGTCGCGGCTGTTGCTCACGAGGTTGAGGATCGCCGCCTCGAACTGGCTGCGGTCGATCTCCACCATCGGCAGCGCGGGTGCCAGGTCGAGGGTGAGCTGCATCAGGTCGGTGGCCGCCCTGCCCAGCAGTTCCCGGTTCGCGACGATGAGCGCATTGAGGTCGAGCGCCTCGGCAATCAGCACCTGGCCGCGTCCGAACGTCAGCAGCTGCCTGGTCAGCAGCACGCCACGGTCCGAGGCGCGCATGGCTGTTTCCAGCAGGCGCGTGATCCTCGGGTCCTGGGTGCGGCCGCCGATGACATCGAGGCTGTTGACGACCACCGTGAGCAGGTTGTTGAAGTCGTGGGCCAGGCCCAGCGTCAGCAGGCCGATGGCCTCGAGCTTCTGCGACTCCATCAGCGCCACCTGCGCGGCTTGCAGGCGCTGTTCGGATTCAAAACGCTCGGTGATGTCGCGGGTGATCTTGGCAAAGCCGATCAGCTCGCTGCCATTCCAGATCGGGTCGATGACCACGCTGGCAAGGAAGCGCGTGCCGTCCTGGCGCACCCGCCATCCTTCGGCGGAAAAGCGCCCTTCGGCGGCCGCGGTCTGGAGGTTGCGTAGCGGAACGCCGGCACCGGCTTCCTCGTCGGTGTAGAACCTGCTGAAGTGCGTGCCGATGACCTGTTCGGGCTGGTATCCCTTGATGCGGATGCCACCCGGGTTCCACGTCCGCACGTATCCGTTCGCGTCGAGCATGTAGATGGCGTAGTCGGTGACCGAGTTGACCAGCAAAGCGAACTGGCGCGGCTCGTCCGCGAGGTCCACCGGCGGCGCTGGATTGTGGTTGGGCGGCATGGATTCCCCTCTGGACGCGCACACTAGTATTCCCGGCGTTAACGCCCCGTCACACCACGATGGCCGGGTCACGCGGTGTTGATCGACGTTGACGGAAGGTGGGGCTACCCCTTCAACGGAGCCCCACATGACCCTGGTCCCCACAGACACCCTGGTTGTCGTCGCCGACGGCGCAGGCGCGCGTGTATTCCTCAACCGTGGCGATGAACGCGCGCCAGCCCTGCATCAATTCGAGATGCTGGAGCTGATGAACATGGACGATGACGGCCCGTCGGGCAGCATGCCGCACGAGTCCACCGCCAGCCAGGTCGACGAGGCCACGTTCACCAAACAGCTGGCGCTGGCCCTCAACGAGGGCGCGTTGAAGCAGCAGTACGAGCATCTCGTGCTGATCGCCGATCCCGCGACGCTCGGGCGCATCCGCCCGCTTCTCCACAAGGAGGTGCAGCAGCGCCTCATCGCCGAGATCGGCAAGACACTCACCAACTCCCCGCTTGCAGACATCGAGCGCGCGCTGAAGGCGCCGTAAGGCTCAGCGAGGGGTGTGCAGCCGGAAGGCGTCGCAGGTGTCGAGTTCGGCGACGACGTGCGCGGCGCGGCGAACGGAGAGCGTGCGCTGCGCGCGCCATTCGGGCAGCGCACTTCCGTCCGGTCCGATGCCGATACCAGCTTCCCAGTACGCGATGTACGCCGCGCCTTCGATGCCGGGGAAGTGCTCACCCACGCCGGCCGCTGCATCCAGTGCGCGCTGCCAGCCGTTGCCACTGGCGAGGGCCAGCAGCAGCCCGGCTGCGCGCGCATCGAGCGGGCGATAGGCGGCAACGCGCAGCCTGCCGTCGCTGCACGGCGCAAGTGCGGCGAGCAGGGATCCGTTGCGCTGGAGGGTGATGATCGGGCCATCCAGGTCCACCGGTCCCAACTCGAGCCACCAGTGGTCGCCTGCGGCGAAGCCCACGCCACCACCGTCGTCCACTGCGAGCAGTTCGGCCAGCCGCGCCATCGCGGGTTCAAGGCGTTCGTGGTTGGCCTTGGCACCGGCCGCGAGCCGCTGCAGGCCGTGCAGCATGTCGGCCAGCGGCAGCGCGCCATCGTTGGCCACCGCCGCCTGGAACGCAGGCAGCGCGACCGGATAGGGGATGGCGGGAAGGCCGAGCCCGCTGAGTGCATCGGCCTGGGGGTGGAGTTCGATCATCGGTTGCATGGCGCCTATTGTCGGCGGCGCCGTCGCATGTGGTGTGACTGGGCGATGACCCCTTCATGCAACGGGTGCTCCGCGCACCTTGCGCCGCGAACTTGCGGATCGGGATGAATGCCCTTGACCTGGGTCAGGGTTGCCGGTGGCGTGCCGCGGATAATCATCATCATCATGAAGCGTCGTGCAGTGCAGCGCTGGATGGCCCGGTTCGGACTGGCGGCAGCGCTGTTGTTGCTGCTCGTGCCCACGACGGGACGCCTGGTGCAGGCAGCGGCAAACGGCGGAGCAGGCCACGCCGCGGAGTACCCCGCACACGATGCACATCCCCACGCCGGAGGCGCGCAGCACCGCGCGCGAGGCGACCGGGGCGGGGCGCCCGCGCTCCCGGCAGCCGACAACCAGGACTGCCACTACTGCACGCTGCTGGCATCGATTGCAGCCCTGTCGCATGCAGGCCCGTCTGCGGCAGCCGTCGTGCCAGCCGAGCCTGCACGGCCGCGCAGCACGTTCCGGTTGCGCTGGCTGCATCCCAACGGACTCGGCTCGCGCGGCCCGCCGCTCCACGGCTGATCGTCGCCCCCGCGCGCCGGTGCACGCCGCGCCGCGCATCTGAAGCCTCCTGTTTCCATGGAATCCTGCCATGACGATCCCCTGTTGCCCGATGATCCGTCCCTGCTGCCTGTTCGTGGCCATCGCCGCCGCGCTGGCGAGCCCCGCGATCCTTGCAAGTCCCGACCAGTCGGCGGATACGCCGCGCACGGTCGACTTCGATGCCGTCGTCGTCACCGCCGCGGCGCCGGTGTCCGCGCTGACTTATGAAACCGATCCCGGCATCCCGCGCCAGCCGATCCCGGCCAGCGACGGCGCCGATTACCTCAAGACGATTCCCGGCTTCACCGCAGTGCGCAACGGCGGCAGCAACGGCGACCCGGTGCTGCGCGGCATGTTCGGCTCGCGCCTGAACCTCCTGACCAACGACGGCGCCATGCACGGTGCGTGCCCGTCGCGCATGGACAACGCCATGTCGTACATCGCGCCCGACACCTACGACCGGCTGGTGGTCACCAAGGGACCGCAGACGGTGCTGTGGGGGCCGGGCGCGTCGGCGGGCACGGTGCGTTTCGAGCGCGACCGCGAGCACTTCACCGATCCTGCGTTCAAGGTCTCCGCCAGCGCGCTGGGCGGCAGCTTCGGACGCAACGACCAGGTGCTGGATGCCCTGTACGGTGCGCGCCCCGGCTATGCGCGGCTGACCGCCAACCGCTCCGAGTCGGGCGACTACCGCGATGGCGACGGGCGCACGGTCGGCTCGGCCTGGAGGAAATGGAACACCGACGTCGCGTTCGGGTGGACGCCGGACGAGGACACGCTGTTCGAGCTCGGCGTGGGCACGGGCGACGGCCAGGCGCGCTACGCGACGCGCGGCATGGATGGCGCCAGCTTCAGGCGCAACAACTACAACCTGCGCTTCGAGAAGGCCGACATCGGCGAACGACTCGCGAAGCTCGAGGCGACCGCATTCCACAACAGTGCCGACCATGTGATGGACAACTACAGCCTGCGCGAGCCCAGTCCGGATGGCCCGATGCCGATGGCGATGGCGTCCAACGTGGAGCGCCGCACCGAAGGCGGTCGCGTGGCGGCGACCTGGCGCGGCGACAGCTTCGAACTGGTCACCGGCATGGACCTGCAGGACAGCCGCCACCGCCGACGCAGCGCGATGGGGCGGGGCGCGTACGCCGCGCGGCCGTGGATGACGGACGCGCGCTTCGAAGGGCTGGGCGCGTTTGCCGAAGGCACGCTGTTCCAGGGCGATCGCAGCCGCTGGGTGGCAGGCGCGCGCATCGACCGCTCCGAAGCCACCGACGAACGCGCCACGGTGTCCGGCGGGCACGGCGGCATGGCGATGCCCAACCCGACTGCGGGACAGACCCGCAGCGAGGCGCTGAAGGCGGGATTCCTGCGCTTCGAGCACGACGTGGCGGACGCGCCGGTGACGTGGTTCGCCGGGCTGGGCCATACCGGACGCATGCCCGACTACTGGGAGCTGTTCTCCGCGGACATGGGGCCGATGGGCGCAGCCAACGCCTTTGCCGGCGTGGACACGGAGAAGACCACGCAGCTCGACGCCGGCCTGCAGTACCGCGGCAAGGTGCTGCACGCCTGGGTGTCGGCCTATGCCGGGCGCGTCGACGACTTCATCCAGTTCCGCTACCTCAGCGGCGGCATGCACGACGGCATGAGCCGGGTGTCCAACATCACGGTCGACATCCGGGGCGCGGAGCTGGGCGTGGAGTATCGGCCGCTCGCGGACTGGACGTTCGGCGGCAGCCTCGCCCATGCGCGCGGCGAGGACCGCGACAGCGGCCGTCCGCTGCCGCAGATGCCGCCGCTGGAGGCGCGCGCCAGCGTGGCCTGGGACAACGGCGCGTGGTCGGCCGGCGCGCTGCTGCGCGCGGTCGACGGCCAGGACCGCGTGGCACCGGGTTACGGCAACGTGGTCGGCCAGGACTTCGACGCCAGCAGCGGCTTCGCCACGCTCGCGCTCAATGCCGGGTACCGCTTCAGTGCCAGCCTGCAGCTCACTGCCGGCGTGGACAATGCCTTCGACCGCGCCTTCAGCGAGCACCTGAACCTCGCCGGCAACGCGGACTTCGGCTACCCGGCGGATCCGGTGCGCATCAACGAGCCGGGGCGCACCGCGTGGGTGCGCGTGGACTACCGCTACTAGGGGGCGATTTCGAATTTTCCATACGCAAGCGGACGGAGTTTTCTTGACCGCAGTCAGCGAGACATCCGTGCAGTAAGGCAAACTACATGGTTTCCCCACACGGTCCAGTCCATGTCACGGCCTGCTTCACTCGATAAATCCCAGTTGCTCGAATGCGCCCGCGGTGAAATGTTCGGCCCCGGCAATGCGCGCCTCCCCTCGCCGCCGATGCTGATGTTCGATCGCATCACGCACATCAGTGACACCGGTGGTGGCTTCGGCAAGGGCCAGATCGTCGCGGAGCTCGACATCAGCCCCGACCTCTGGTTCTTCGCCTGCCATTTCGAAGGCGACCCGGTGATGCCCGGCTGCCTGGGCCTGGACGCCATGTGGCAGCTGGCCGGCTTCTACCTGCCGTGGCTCGGCGAGCCCGGTCGCGGCCGCGCGCTCGGCGTCGGCGGGGTGAAGTTCACCGGCCAAGTGCTGCCCACCGCCAAGGTGGTGCGCTACGAGATCGACGTGAAGCGCGTCATGCGTGGCCGCCTGGCGCTGGTCATCGCGGATGGCCGCACCTATGTCGACGACCGCCTGATCTATGAGGCCGACGGACTGCGCGTCGGCCTGTTCCAGTCCGTGGAGGGCTTCTGATGAAACGCGTGGTTGTTACCGGAATGGGCATCGTGTCGCCGCTCGGCAACGACACGGCGACAGTGGCGTCCGCGCTGCGCGAGGGCCGCAGCGGCCTGCACGTGGTGCCGGAGCAGGTCGAGTTCGGCCTGCGCAGCCATGTCGCCGGCACCTGCACGATCGACCTTGAAGCCGAAATCGACCGCAAGCTGCGGCGCTTCATGGGCGACGCGGCTGCGTATTCGTACGTGGCCATGCGCGATGCGATCGCCGATGCCGGCCTGTCGGACGAGGCGGTGCGCGATCCGCGCACGGGCCTGATCGCGGGCTCCGGCGGCGGTTCGCCGCAGTGGCAGATCGAAACCGGCGACCTGCTGCGCAACAAGGGCGTGCGCAAGATCGGTCCGTACATGGTGCCGCGCACGATGTGCTCGACGGTGTCGGCCAACCTGGCCACGGCGTTCGGCATCCGCGGCGTGAGCTATTCGCTGTCCGCGGCGTGCGCGACCTCCGCGCACTGCATCGGTGCGGCGGCCGACATGATCCGCCACGGTGTGCAGGACGTGGTCTTCGCCGGCGGCGGCGAGGAGCTGCACTGGGGCATGACCAGCCAGTTCGATGCCATGGGCGCGCTGTCCACGCACCACAACGAGGCGCCGGAGCAGGCATCGCGTCCGTACGACGAGGCGCGCGACGGTTTCGTCATCGGTTCCGGCGCGGGCATGCTGGTGCTCGAGGATTACGAGCATGCGGTGGCGCGTGGTGCGCGGATCCATGCGGAGCTGGTCGGCTATGGCGTGACCTCCGACGGTGCCGACATGGTGGCGCCGAATGGCGAGGGCGCTGCGCGCTGCATGCGCATGGCGATGGCCGGCCTGGACGGGCAGGGCGTGGGTTCCATCGACTACCTCAACACGCACGGTACGTCGACGCCGTTGGGCGACATCGTGGAACTCGAGGCGGTGCGCGCCGCGTTCGGCGATGCGGTTCCGCCGCTGTCGTCGACGAAGGCGCTGACGGGGCATTCGCTCGGCGCGGCCAGCGTGCACGAGGCGATCTACAGCCTGCTGATGTTGCAGGGTGGCTTCGTGGCGGCTTCGGCCAACATCACGTCGCTGGATCCGCGCGCCGAGGGCTATCCGATCGTCCGCGAAACCCGCGATGCACCGTTGCGCACGGTGATGTCCAACAGCTTCGGCTTTGGTGGCACCAACGCGACCCTGGTGTTCCGGGCCGTCTGACCGGGCCTTCTCCTGGTTGGTCTTGGCGGAGGGTGTACGGGTACTCCGGGCCTTCTCTTGGTTGGCGGGTCCGGAGGGTGTACGGGTACTCCGCCGGCTGGTCCCCGCTGCATGGGTTGTGGCGGGTTGGGAGGTTGGCGGGTACTGCGCGGCGGGTTCGCAGCGCGGGCCCTTGAGGCCGGCTGCGTACCCGTACACCCTCCGCTGCCACCGGCGCTGCGGCTTGAGGGAAAGCGTCGCGAAGATCGAGTCTTTCTCGCGGCTGACGCATGCCGGGGCAGAGCGGCTGTGCTTTTTCCCGCGGCCGCGAGAAGCGCGCCATGGCGGGTTGGTGGGTGCGCAGTGGGCATAAAGACCCTCGCTGCGACCAAAGTCCCGAGGAAACACCCAGCGATCAAAAAGGGGGTCGCCCACGGAGTACCCACCAATCCGCCAGCCAGCCAGCCAGCCAGCCAGCCAGCCAGCCAGCCAGCCAGCCAGCCAGCCAGCCAACCAGCCAGCCAGCCAGCCAGCCAGCCCTCGGCCCTGCTCTTGCGAACCGAACCGCCAGCCCAGCCAGCCGACGGCGCTGCCCTGAACGTTCAGTGCAAGCGTCACACGGGGTGAGACACGGGGTTGGCATGCTCGGCGGGATGGGATTGTTCGCCTCCCCGCCGCAGGTGCTCATCGACGACGCCGAAGGCGGCATCCGGTACTGGCCGGACTTCGTGGCCCCGGATGTCGCCGATGCCTGGTTCGAAGCGCTGCGGCGCGATGCCGACTGGCACAGCGAACGCCGCCCGATGTACGACCGCGTGGTCGACGTGCCGCGGCTGCTTGCGTCCTACCGCACCGACGCCTTGCCGCCGGCACTGCCGCTCGCGGAGATCCTCGCGCGCGTGCAGGCCGAAGTGCCGGCGCCCTACACCGGCGTGGGCCTCAACCTGTATCGCGACGGCCACGACAGCGTGGCCATGCACAACGACAAGCTGCACACCCTGGTGCCCGGGCACCCGATTGCCCTGGTGTCCCTGGGCGACCCGCGGCGCATGCGCATCCGCGCCAAGGCGGGCCGGCGCGAAGGGCTGACCGTGGAGCTCGACCACGGCAGCCTGCTGGCGATGAGCCACGCCTCGCAGGTGACCCATGAGCACGGCATCCCCAAGACGGTGCGCCCGGTGGGCGCGCGCATAAGCGTGGTGTTCCGCGTTCGCCCGCGCTGATGGCCGGCCGCTGCCATCTGTATGTGTTTCCCTGCCACTGGGAGGACCAGTGCAAGCTCGGATTTTCGCGCGATCCCCTGGCCAGGCTGCGCCAGTTGCATCGCCGCTGGTTCGAGTTCTTCGACCTGAATCGCGGCTGGCTGGTGGAGACCGAGACCGTCCGCGACGCGCGTGACCTCGAGCTGGCGTTGCGCCGGCGCCTCGTCGAGCACAACGCCCCGGCGCCGCTGACCGCGCGGCATGAGGCCGGAGGCCACACCGAGTGGTATCGCGGCGCGGGCGCGCAGCTTGATGCGGCGGTGGCCGCGCTCGGAATCGACGGGTACACGGTGCATGCGCTTCGGCCGTGGCTGCGCGAGGCTCTGCTGGCGCGCAGCGACCAGCTGCACGACTGGGCCGAGGCACAGCTCACGGTGGATGAACTCGAAGGCGTCGCCCGATCCACGCCGGCGCAGGCACACGTCCGCGACGTGCTGGATGCCTACTCGGAGCTCGGCATCGATGTCACGCCATTGCTGCCGGCGCAGGTCGAGCGCTGGTACCGGCGCGGCTGACGTCGCGCGCCGTCAACTCGCCGGGTCTGCCGCGGGCGGCGCGGCTTGCCGGGCCATGCACTCCCGGACGCCCTGCACCTCGGCTTCCAGCACATGCGGCAGCGGGGGGAGTCCTTGCGGCGCGTGGCCTGCGATCGCCGCAGCCGCAAGTGTGTCGAGCGTGGCGCGCAGCCGCGATGCACCGCCACCGGCGAACATCGCGGCGGCAGTTTCGCCGGCGGTCTGGCCGCCCAGCCGCTCCAGCGCCCAGCACGCCGACAGCGCGCGGTAGCAGAGGCGCTCGGTCGCGGCCACCGTGGGCCATGCCTCGTCGGCGGCGCGCCGCTGGCGGCGCGAGCTGGCCAGTCCCTGCTGGTGCGCGCGTACCACGGCGAAACTCGCCTGCAGCACCTGGTCGCGCGCGTGGCGGGCGGCAAGCGTGGTGACCTCACCACTGGCGAGGATGGGGACCAGCGCGTCGACTGCACGCAGTGCGGCGGCGATGCGCTCGGGGATGGCGGCGGTCGCCGCCTGCGGCGGCAGCAGGCGGAACACCGCCAGCGCGACCGCGCAGCCGGCCAGGGTGTCCAGGCCGCGTGCCAGCAGGTAGCTGCCGAGGGCATCGACGGGGCGCCCGCCGCTGGCAATGGTGAGCGCCCCCGCGGTGATGAACACCACCGCCAGCGCGTAATTGCGCATCACCACCATCTCGATGGTGAACTGCAGCGCCATCACCGCCAGCACCAGCCACAGCCCCTGCGGGTGCAGCCAGAGCAGGGCGCCGGCGAGCAGCAGGCCGATCCAGGTTCCCAGCAGGCGCTCAAGGCTGCGCTGCAGCATGCGCAGCCAGTCGAACCCCTGGTGCAGCATCAATACCGCCGCCGCCACCGCCCAGTACGCACGCTCGAAGTGGAACCATGCGCCCAGCGAGCCGGCGAACACCGCGGCCACGCCGACGCGCAGCACGATGCGCTGCGCGTCCGAGCCGAGCACAAGCGCCTCGCGCAAGCGCGACCAGGCGCCTGGATGGCCGAGCGGCACGGCATCGTGTGCGGTCGCATCCACCGTCTCCAGCCGTGCGATGGCGCCTTTCAGCGCGGTGGTGCGCACCAGCAGGTCGGCGCTCGGCGCCTGCCCGCGGCTGGCGGCGCCCATCGCTTCGGCAAAGCACAGGTGCAGGCCGCGGTTGACGGTGCGCAGCCGCCCGAGCGTGGCGCTGCCGCGGGCCTGTCCGGGCTGCTGGTCGACCAGCACCGACCATGCGTTCTGCAGCACGAAGGCGGCCTGCTGCCGCGCCGCGGATTCGCCCGGCGTGCCGATGCTGGCCACGTACACGGAGACCGCCTTGCCTGCCGCGGCCACCGCCTTGCGCTCCGGCCCGCGGAAGCCGAACAGCGCGCCGGACATGTGAACCACCCAGGCGAACAGCCCGCCTGCGCCCACCAGCAGTCCGGCGTCCAACGGCGTGAGGTGTCCGGCAGGCATGGCGCTCCCCGCGGCGCAGGCCAGCACGAACATGTAGGCACCGGGCGGGCCGATGCGCAGCGCGTTGCCGATCCAGGTGGCCGCCATCGCCACCAGCGCCACCACCGCCACAACGGGAGCGATGTCCGGTGCCGCCCAGAGGCCGAGGCACGTGGCCAGCGCGAAGGCGAGGGCGATCGACGCCAGCTGCGCGGCCCGGTGCAGGTAGGCGCGACCGCTCCCGTACAGCGCCGTGAATCCGCCGATCGAGGCCATCAGGCCCGCGGAGGTGTCGCCGGCCAGCCAGCCGACCAGGATCGGCGTGCCCATGCACCCGGCCGCGCGCAGCGAAAAGCGCAGGCGGTCCGGCGGCATCGGGCGGACTTCGAACAGGCCGCGTAGCAGGCTGGCAAGGATGGACGGGGGCACGGGCCTCGGGTTCCCGGGTGACGGGACATTCTAGGCGTCGGCGCAGCCATGCCGGCACCGCGCGGTCGGATTGCGGCGCGGCGACGGCATGCGCCATGATCGGGACCAACCAACGCAGGGAGTGGACGCGATGAAACAGGCATCACCACAGCGGGGCCGGTCGTAATGGCGCTGGAAATGATTCCGGTCTGGAAGCAGGTCACGCCGGCGCTGGCATCGGAGCTGATCGCGTTCTGGGCGCGCAACAACGCCATCCCGGATCCAACCAAGGCGGCCGAGCGCGCCACGCAGGCGGTGCTGGTCGGCCGCGACGAAGACGGCCAGATCTGGAGCGTGGGCACCGCGGTGCTGGGCATCGTGCCGTCGTTCGGGCAGCCGACCTACCTGTACCGGCAGTTCTTCGCGGCCTCGCACCGCGGCATGAAGCAGACCATGCCGTTCCTGGTGCGCGCGCGGGAGACTCTGGAGGCGTACAACGCGTCGCTGCCGCAGCCGGAATCGGTGGGCGTGATGATCGAACTGCAGAACGACGCGATGAGCGTGCGCTACCAGGACATGTACGAGCAGGAGCCCGCCGCGCACTTCATCGGCTGGTCGCCGCGCGGCAGGCAGTTGCGCATGCTGTATTTCAAGGGCGCCAGGATCATGCTGCAGCCGCAGGTCGCGCATATCCGCAGCGCCTGAGCAGGGCCGCCGGCCTGCGGGGCGCCGGCGTCAGGCCGGCGGGTCGAGCAGTTCGAGTGCGCGGTCCACCTCCGCCCGGGTCGATGGCCGCACCACGCGGGCGACTTCCTCGCCGTCGCGCAGCAGCACCAGCGTCGGCCACAGCTTGATGCGGAAGGAGCGGCCGAGGGGGCGTCCGCTGCCGTCCTCGACCTTGATGTGGCGCAGGTCCGGATGCGCAGCCAGCGCGGCTTCGATCGCCGGCTGCGCGCCCTTGCAGAAGCCGCACCAGTCGGTGCCGAACTCGAGGACCGTCACGCCAGCAAGCGCGTCGACCTCGTCGCGGGTTTTCGCCTCGGGCGCGTAGCTGCCGACGTAGGCCACGGTCAGGCCAGCGTCCGCACTTTCGGCTCGCGCGCCCACTGCCGCGTGCTGGCGGCAGTGACGAACCCCTTGCTGTCGGCGGCGTCCACGATGCCGGGATCCTTGCCGACGTTGCCGGCCTTCAGCAGTGGCGCGGCGCCGGCGTCGGACGCGATGGCTTTCAGATGCACCCAGGCGTTGGCGACGAAGTCGACCGCGGCCGACTCCCTGGCGAGCTTCTTGCCGGCAGCCTCCGCCAGCAGCACCGCGACCGCGTCGAACACCTGCGAGGGCGTGCCGGCAAGCTGGCCATCGGCCGGCTGCTTCCTGCCGTCCGAGAGCACCGCGCCGCCGAGCTTGGGTGCGACGATCTTGACCGTCGCGCCGGCGGATTCGGCGGCCTTGCGCAGGGCCTTCAGCGCCGCGGCATCGCTGCCGTCGTCGATGAGGATGCCGACGCAGCGCCCCTGCAGGGTGTCCTTCATGCGGCCGATGATGCGCACCTCAGGCGCCGGTGGCATGTCGCGGGGTGGTACCGCCGCGTCGGGCGCGGGCGGAAGGGTGTCGAGTCCCAGGCCATCGGCGACGCGCTGCGCCAGCGATTCATCGATGTGGCGCAGATGCCCGACGGTGCGCTCGCGCACCTTCGGCGTTTCCACCTTGGACAGTTCGAACACCAGCGCCGACGCCAGGTGCGCCTGCTCCGGCGCCTCGAGGCTGCGGAAGAACATCCGCGGCTGGGTGTAGTGGTCGGCGAAACTTTCCGCGCGGATGCGGCCCTTTACGCCGTCATCGGGCGGCGTGGCGTGGCTGCGGAACCCGGCCTGCGCATCGGCGCGCGGGCTGTCGTCCTGCAGCGAGCTGGGCTCGTAGTTCACGCGGCCCTTGTGCACCTGCATCTGCATGTGGCCATCGCGCTGGTGGTTGGCGAACGGGCACTTGGGCTGGTTGATGGGGATCTGGTGGAAGTTCGGCCCGCCAAGGCGGATCAGCTGCGTGTCGAGGTAGGAGAACAGCCGGCCCTGCAGCAGCGGGTCGTTGCTGAAGTCGATGCCGGGCACGATGTTGGTCGGGCAGAACGCCACCTGTTCGGTCTCGGCGAAGAAGTTGTCCGGCCAGCGGTCGAGCACCATGCGACCGACGATCTGCACCGGCACGAGGGCCTCGGGGATGATCTTGGTGGGGTCGAGGTGATCGAACGGGAACGCCTCGGCTTCGGCTTCGGTGAACAGCTGCACGCCAAACTCCCATTCGGGATAGTTGCCGGCGGTGATGTTTTCGAACAGGTCGCGGCGGTGGTAGTCGTTGTCCGCGGCCTGCAGTTTCAGCGCCTCGTCCCACACCGTCGACTGGATGCCGAGCTTCGGCCGCCAGTGGAACTTCACGAACGTGCTGTTGCCGGCCTCGTCGAGCAGGCGGAAGCTGTGCACGCCGAAGCCTTCGATGGTGCGCAGCGAGCGCGGGATGGTGCGGTCGCTCATCGCCCACATGATCATGTGCATCGATTCGGGCGTGAGCGAGATGAAGTCCCAGAACGTGTCGTGCGCGCTGGCCGCCTGCGGGAAAGCGCGGTCGGGCTCCATCTTCACCGAGTGCACCACGTCGGGGAACTTCATCGCGTCCTGGATGAAGAACACCGGGATGTTGTTGCCCACCAGGTCGAAGTTGCCTTCCGATGTGTAAAACTTCACCGCGAAGCCGCGCACGTCGCGCGGCGTGTCGACCGAGCCGGCGCCGCCGGCCACGGTGGAGAAGCGGGTAAACACCGGCGTGCGCGTGCCGACCTCGGTGAACAGCTTTGCCCGGGAGTACTGCGCCAGCGATTTCGTGAGCTCGAAGTAGCCGTGGGCGGCGGAGCCGCGCGCGTGCACGATGCGTTCCGGAATGCGCTCGTGGTCGAAGTGGGTGATCTTCTCGCGCAGGATGAAGTCTTCCAGCAGCGTCGGGCCCTTCGGCGTCGCGCGCAGCGAATTCTGGTTGTCGGCGACCACCAGGCCCTGGTTGGTGGTGAGCTGCGGGTGCTCGCCGCCCGCTTGCTGCTGGAGCTCGTCGCCATGGCCGCGCGGGGCGTCGGCATCGGGATCCGCGCCGGCGCGGCGGCCGATGCTGCCGGCGGGCTTGGGGTCCGGTGCCTTGGGCGCGGTCGGGGGCTGCTTGCCGGGCGGCGTGGCGGTCGGCGTTTTGGGTCTGGCCATGGGGCGTTCCGGGGGCGGGGGTGGAGCGCCATCCTCTGCCTTGCGATGTAAAGCCGACGTGCGGATCGCAACCCGCGCGCGGTTACGGGGGCGGGTTCGCAGGCGGCGGGTCGCGGCGCAGGAGCCGCAGGCCGAACCAGTCGAGCGGGTCGTTCCAGCGTTCGACGACGTGCAATCCGGCGTCGCGCACCAGCGCCTCGAAGCGCGCGTCGCTGTACTTCTGGCTCTGCTCGACGTGCATCTGCTCGCCGGCCGCGAACGCGAACCGCCGGCCATCCACCGTGACCACCTGCTGGCGCAGGCTTTCCAGCGTGGTCACGATCCGGCCCTCGTCGCGCACGTAGCGCGCGCGATGCGCGAAGCCGTCGAGCGCGAGATCGCTGCCGATGTCGCGGTTCAGGCGCGCCAGCAGGTTGAGCGTGAACGCCGCGGTCACGCCGGCCGCGTCGTTGTACGCGGCTTCGATGACCGCCGGGTCCTTCTCCAGGTCGATGCCGATGAGCGCGCTGCCACGCTCGCCCATGGTGTCGCGCATCGCCGCGAGCAGGCGCACGGATTCCTCGCGGGTGAAGTTGCCGAGGGTGGAGCCGGGAAAGAACACCAGCACATGCCCGGCCGCGCGCGACGGCGCAGGCAACGGCACCGGGCAAGTGAAGTCGGCCAGTACCGGCAACACTTCGACGTCGCCGAATTCACGATCCAGGCGGTCGGCGCTGGCGGTGAGCGCCGAGCGCGAGATCTCGATCGGCGTGTACGCCACCGGGTCGTCGAGCGCGTCGAGGAGCAGCCGTGTCTTGCGTCCGCTGCCGCTGCCGTACTCGACCACGTGCGCGCGTGGGCCGACCGCGGCCGCGACCTGGGTGCCGCGGGCCTCCAGCAGCGCCAGCTCGATGCGCGTGGGGTAGTACTCCGGCTGGCGGGTGATGGCTTCGAACAGCTCGGAGCCGCGCCGGTCGTAGAAGTATTTCGACGGCAGCCGCTTTGGCGTCGCGGCCAGCCCGCGCAGCACGTCGCCGGCGATGTCGTCGGGCGTCGGGTGCAGGTCGGTGATTGGCAGGTCGCCGCTCACCCGGGGTCCCTGGCCAGGCGCACGCCGCTGAACTGCCAGCGCGCCGACGGTGGGAAAAAATTGCGGTAGCTGGCGCGCGCGTGGTCGCGCGGCGTTGCGCAACTGCCGCCACGCAGCACCAGCTGGCCGCTCATGAACTTGCCGTTGTATTCGCCCAGCGTGCCGGCCAGCGGGCGGAAGCCGGGGTAGGGTGCGTAGGCGCTCGACGTCCATTCCCAGGTGCCGCCGAACATGCCGTGCGGGCCGTCGCCGTGGGCGTCCTGCGCGCGCGGGTGAAATGCGACGCCATCGGCGAAGTCGCCCTCGACGGCGAGACCGCACGTAGCTAGCTCCCACTCGGCTTCGGTGGGCAGGCGCGCCCCGGCCCAGCGCGCAAAGGCATCCGCCTCGTAATGCGACAGGTGGCACACCGGGGCATGCGGGTCGCGTTCCTGCCAGCCCGCGAGCGTGAACTCGCGCGCGCCGTCGGCATGCCAGTACAGCGGGCGCTGCCAGCCTTCGCGGGCGGCCAGCTCCCAGCCGTCGCTGAGCCAGAGCGTGGGCGTGGCGTAGCCACCGTCGTCCACGAATGCGGCGAATTCGGCATTGCTCACCGCACGGCTGGCCAGCGCGTGCGCGGGCACCAGCGCGCGGTGGCGCGGCGTCTCGTTGTCGTAGACGAAGGCGCTGCCGGGCCAGGGCGCGGCACCGAGCTCGAAGATCGCTTCGTCACGCGCAAGCCAGCGAAGTGGACCCGCTGCTGCAGCGGGTGCGCGGGGTGCGGATGCCGCGGCACCGGGGTGGTATGCGGGCGCCAGCGGGTTGCACCAGAACGCATGCTTGATGTCGGTCAGCAGCAGCTCCTGGTGCTGCTGTTCGTGGTGGGTACCGAGCAGCAGCACGTCGCGCGCGCCCGCATCCAGGTGGCCTGCGTCGAGCAGCGCGATGACGCGCTCGTCGATCGCGTCGCGCCACGCCAGTACTTCGGCCAGCGTGGGGCGCGACACCAGTCCGCGGCTGGCGCGCGGATGGCGCGCGCCTGCACCGACGTAGTAGCTGTTGAACAGGTAGTCCCAGCCCTCGGGAATCGGCGGCTCGCCGCGCCGCCCCAGTACGAATCGCGCGAAGAACCAGGTGGTGTGGGCGAGGTGCCATTTGGCCGGGCTGGCGTCGGCCATGCTCTGCAACTGCGCATCCTCGGCCGACAGCGGCGCGGCCAGCGCGCAGGTGCGCGCGCGCACCGCGACGAAGCGCGCGCGGAGGTCCGGCGCGCCGTCGTCAATGGCGGCCGGTGGGGCTGCGATGGATGCCTGGACGGAGGGCATGCGCGCAGCCTAGCGCCCCGCATGTGAAGCGGGGTTTATGGCCGATGGTCCTGACCGCCGCGGCGGCAATACCGCCACGGCCATCCGACGTCACACCACGTCGGGCTCGCTGAACGCCTCCGGCTCGTCTTCCGCCGAGCCGATCGGGATGCAGCTGCAGAACACGTTCTTGTCGCCGTGCACGTTGTCCACACGCGCCACGGGCGGCCAGTACTTCTGCTGGCGCAGGCCGGGGAGCGGGAACACCGCCAGTTCGCGCGGATAGGCGTGCGTCCACTCGCTCGCGCTGGCCTGCGCGGCGGTGTGCGGGGCGTTGAGGAGCGGATTGTCCTCGCGGTCCAGCGTGCCGTTCTCGATCGCGCGGATCTCGTCGCGGATCTGGATCATCGCGTCGATGAAGCGGTCGAGCTCGTGCATCGACTCGCTCTCGGTCGGCTCGACCATCAGCGTGCCCGATACCGGGAAGCTCAGCGTCGGCGCGTGGAAGCCGAAGTCGATCAGGCGCTTGGCCACGTCCTCGGCGCCGATGCCGGTGGCATCCTTGAGCGGGCGCAGGTCGAGGATGCACTCGTGCGCCACCAGGCCGTTGCGGCCGGTGTACAGGGTGGGGTAGTGCGGCTCCAGCCGCTTTGCCACGTAGTTGGCGTTGAGCAGCGCGATCTGGGTGGCGCGGCGCAGGCCGTCGGCGCCCATCATCGCGATGTACATCCAGCTGATCGGCAGGATGGAGGCCGAGCCATGCGTGGCGGCGGAGACCATGCCGCCGGTCGCTGTGGCGCCGGCATCCGCGTTGAACGCGCGCGGCAGGAACGGTGCAAGGTGCGACTTCACCGCGCAGGGACCGACACCGGGGCCACCGCCGCCGTGCGGGATGCAGAAGGTCTTGTGCAGGTTGAGGTGGCTGACGTCCGAACCCCACTTGCCGGGCCTTGCGACGCCGACCAGCGCGTTCATGTTGGCGCCGTCGGTGTACACCTGGCCGCCGTGCGCGTGCACGATCTCGCAGATTTCGACCACGTCCTCCTCGAACACGCCGTGCGTGGACGGGTAGGTGATCATGATCGCGGCCAGGCGGTCGGAGTACTTCTCCGCCTTGGCGCGGATGTCGTCGACGTCGACGTTGCCGTCCTTGTCGCAGCGGGTCACCACCACGGTCATGCCCACCATCTGCGCCGACGCCGGATTGGTGCCGTGCGCGGATTCGGGGATCAGGCAGATGTCGCGGTGGCCTTCGCCGCGCGACTGCTGGTAGGCGCGGATCGCCAGCAGGCCGGCGAACTCGCCCTGCGCACCGGAGTTGGGCTGGAAGCTGACCGCGTCGTAGCCGGTGATTTCCACCAGCATCGCTTCCAGGCCGGTGATGAGTTCGTCGTAGCCCTCGGTCTGGTCGGCCGGCGCCAGCGGGTGGATGTCGGCGAACTCGGGCCAGGTGATCGGGATCATCTCGGCGGTGGCGTTGAGCTTCATGGTGCAGGAGCCCAGCGGGATCATGGTGCGATCCATCGCCAGGTCCTTGTCGGCCAGCGCGCGCATGTAGCGCAGCATCTCGTGCTCGCTGTGGTGGGTGTTGAACACCGGGTGCGCCATGAACGCGGTGTCGCGCGCCAGCCCGGCGGGCAGGGCGTCGGCGGTGGCGGCGTCGAGCGCGTCGATGTCACCGAGCGTGGCGCCGAACATCGCCGCAAGCGCAGCCACGTCGGCGCGGGTGGTGGTCTCGTCGAGGCTGATGCCGACGCTGCCGGCATCGAGCGCGCGCAGGTTGATGCGCGCGTCGCGGGCACGGGCGTGCACGGCCGCGGCATCGATGCCGCTGACGTGCAGGGTGTCGAAGAATTCGCCACCGACGGTGGCGCCGGCGCCGCGCAGCGCGTCGGCGAGGATCGCGGCCAGGCGGTGCACGCGGCGGGCGATGCGGGTCAGTCCTTCAGGGCCGTGGTAGACGGCGTACATCGAGGCCATCACCGCCAGCAGCACCTGCGCGGTGCAGATGTTCGAGGTCGCCTTCTCGCGGCGGATGTGCTGCTCGCGGGTCTGCAGGGTGAGGCGGTAGGCGGGGTTGCCTTCCGCGTCCACCGACACGCCGATCAGGCGCCCCGGCATCGAGCGCTTGAACGCGTCGCGGCAGGCCATGAAGCCGGCATGCGGACCGCCGAATCCGAACGGCACGCCGAAGCGCTGGCTGTTGCCGACCACGATGTCGGCGCCCCAAGTGCCGGGCGCGGCGATCAGGGTCAGCGCCAGCAGGTCGGCCGCCACCGCCACCACGCCATTGCGCGCATGCACGGCGTCGGCCACGGCGCGGTGGTCGCCGATGCGGCCGAAGGTGTCGGGGTACTGCAGCAGCACGCCGTAGCTGTCGACGGTGGCGGCGTCGGCATCCTCACCGACGTGCAGCTCGATGCCGAGGCCGCCGGCGCGCGTGCGCAGCACTTCCAGCGTCTGCGGATGCACGTGCTTCGAGACGAAGAACACGTTCGACTTCGACTTCGACATGCGCTTGGCCAGCGTCATCGCCTCGGCGGCGGCGGTGGCTTCGTCGAGCAGCGAGGCGTTGGCGATCTCCATCCCGGTCAGGTCGGCGACCATGGTCTGGAAGTTGATCAGCGCTTCCATGCGGCCCTGCGAGATCTCCGCCTGGTAGGGCGTGTACGCCGTGTACCAGGCCGGGTTTTCCAGGATGTTGCGCAGGATGACGTTCGGCGTGTGCGTGCCGTGGTAGCCCTGGCCGATGAAGCTGCGGAACACCTGGTTGCGGTCGGCGATGGCGCGGATGCGCGCGAGCGCGTCGACCTCGGTCATCGACGGCGAAAGCGCCAGGCCCTGCCCGGAGCGGATCGCGCCCGGCACGATGGCGTCGGTCAGCGACTCCAGCGAGTCATGGCCGACCACGCGCAGCATCTGCGCGACCTCGGCGTCGTTGGGGCCGATGTGGCGCGACACGAACGCGTCATGGTGCTCGAGCGAGCGGAGCGAAGCAGGCTTTGACATGGCAATGGACTCTGGCGGGCGCGGGTGGGCCGCGTGCATGCACGCGGGGCGCCCCTCTGTCCTTTTGCCTGAGAGTTCGGGACGGGAGCGAGCCCCATCCATGCACCTTCGGCGCCGGGTTTGACCGGTCTCTCCAGAGTTTTTTCCCGCCGGCGGTACGTGGGCCTGAGCGATTACGGGCGTTGCGCCTTCGGCAGCCGGACCGGTCGAACCGGGCGGCTTCTCCCGCTGGAGGGTTTCACGCGGCGATTATAGCCCGGTCCCAGTTCCGCCCCGGTATCCTGTCCCTGATGTCCCCCCATCTCCCCAAATCCACCGGCCGGCTCGCCCTGCTGCTGGCCGGGCTGTCGATGTTCGGCCCGTTCTCGATCGACGCCATCTTCCCCGCCTTCCCGGCGATGGGCGCGTCGCTGGGCGCCGACAAGCTGGCGATGCAGCAGACCATCAGCGTCTACCTGGTGGCGTATGCGCTGATGAGCCTGGTGCATGGCCCCATGTCGGACGCGTTCGGCCGACGGCGGGTGATCCTGTCCGGCCTGGTGGTGTTCATCGCGGCCTCGGTCGGCTGCGCTCTGGCCGACGACCTGCCGACCATGCTGGCGTTCCGCGCGCTGCAGGGGCTGTCGGCGGGCGTGGGCCTGATCGTCGGCCGCGCGGTGATCCGCGACGTGCTGCACGGCGACGACGCGCAGCGGCTGATGAGCCAGGTGTCGATGATCTTCGGCATCGCCCCGGCGATCGCGCCGGTGATCGGCGGCTGGATCCTCGGCTGGGGCCACTGGCACGACATCTTCTGGTTCCTGGTCGGCTTCGGCGTGCTGCTGCTGGCGGCAACCTGGGCCTGGCTTCCGGAGACGCACCCGGCGCAGAACCGCATCGCACCGCTGCCGCGGCGGCTGTTGCGGGACTACGTGTCGATCTTCACCAACGGCCGCTTCCAGCGCCTGGCCGCGGCGGGCGCCCTGAACTTCGCGGCGCTGTTCCTGTACATCGCCTCGGCGCCGGCGTTCGTGCTCGACCTGTTGAAGCTCGACGAGCGCAGCTTCGCCTGGTTCTTCGCGCCGATGATCGGCGGCATGATGCTCGGCGCCTTCACTTCGGGGCGCGTGGCCGGCCGGATCCCGCACGCGATGCAGGTAAACCTCGGTTTCGCCTGCTGCGGACTCGGTGCGCTGGGCAACGTCGCCTACGGCCTGCTGGTGGCCGATCCCACGGTGCCGTGGGCGGTGCTGCCGGCGGCCATGAACGCCTTCGGCGTGGCCCTGGTGTTCCCGGTGCTGACGCTGGCGATCCTCGACATGTACCCGCGCCAGCGCGGGTCGGCGTCGTCGCTGCAGGCCTTCACCAGCCTCGCGCTCAATGCGGTGGTGGCGGGCGTGCTGTCGCCGCTGGTGAGTGGTTCGATGGTGACGCTGGCGGTGGCCGCGGCGGTGTTCACACTCGCGGGCTGGCTGGTGTGGCGGCTGGAGCGGCATCGCACCAGGCAGCTGCCGGTGGGACCGTGCGAGCCGGGAATGCCGGATCCGGCCGAGCCGGTGTAGCGGAGTCGCGTCGCTTGCGCGCCGCTCCAGCCTAGGAAGCGGCGGGCAGTTCCAGCACAAGCTCCAGCGTGTCGTCGCCGCTGGCACGACCGTGCAGGCCGCCGCCGTGCGCGTCGGCGATCGCCGCGGCAATCACCAGTCCGAGCCCGAGGGCATCATCAGGCGGGTCCGGGTGCGGCGAGGTCAGCAGCGCCGCGATCAGGGCGTCCGACGCATCGCGGCAATGCACCGTGCAGACCATGCGCAGGCGGTCGCCGTGGCATTCGATGCGCGCCTGCACGGCGACCGGGCTGCTGCGCGACAGCTGCAGGCCGAGCAGGGCATGGAACAGCTGGGCGACGCGCTGCACGTCACCATCGATCCGCAGGGCCCGCGCGTCGCCGGCGAACTCCACGCGGGGCGGCACCTCCCGCAGGCGGGCGACGGTGTCCATGACCAGCAGTTCAAGGTCGATCGGCTCGCTGCGAACCTTCAGCCGGCCCTGTTCGGCGCGCCCCAGGTCGCTGAACTCGTCGATCATCCCGCCCAGGCGCTGGATCTGGCGCTCCAGCACCGCGAACAGCTCTTCACGCTGCTCGTTGCCCAAGCCCGGATCGCGCAGCAGGTAGACCGCGGTCTGCATCGGCGACAGCGGCCCGCGCAGGTCGTGCGCGAGGCGGTCCATCCAGGCTTTGGCGGATGGCGCGCTCATGCGTCCGCATCCCGGCCGGCGCCGGCGCACAGCCGCCGGATCGCATCCAGCTGTGGCGGCTTCACCAGGTGTTCGTCGAAGCCGGCGGCGCGGGTGCGCTCGCGGTCCTCCGGCTGTCCCCAGCCCGTGACCGCGACGATGCCCAGCGCCCGCGCGTCGCGCCGCAGCCGCAGGCTGCGGGCGATGTCGTAGCCGCTGCGCCCGGGCATGCCGACGTCGAGGAACACCAGGTCGGGCGCGAAGCGCTCCACTTCGGCTTCCACCTGCAGCGGGTCGTACACCTGCGCCACCTCGTGGCCGAGCACGCGCACCATCATCGCCAGCGTATCGGCGGCGTCGCGGTTGTCGTCGACCACCAGGATCCGGGTCGCGCCCCGGCGGGAGGCATCGATGACGTTGTCCAAGGTGTCGGCCGCCGCCGCGTTGGTCACCGACGCCTCCAGCGCGCCGGCCAGCGCCGCCCGCTGCCGCGGCAGGCACACGCGAAAGGTGCAGCCCTGGCCGAGTCCCGCGCTTTCCACCTCGACCCGCCCGTCGTGCATGGCGGTGATCTTCTCCACCAGGGTGAGGCCGATGCCGAGGCCGCCATGCGCGCGCTCGATGGTGGTGTCGACCTGGCGGAACACGTCGAAGACCGCTTCGATCTGGTCTTCGGCCAGGCCGATGCCGGTGTCGCGGACAGTCACCACGACCTCGTCGCGCGTGTCATCCAGGCGCGCCTCGAGGTCGATCCTGCTGCCGGGGTCGGAATACTTGGCGGCGTTGTTCAACAGGTTGGCGAATACCTGGGCCAGGCGCACGCGGTCGGCGTGCAGCAGAACGTCTTGCGCCGGCAGCGCCATGTGGAAGCGGTGCCGGCCGGCATCGAGCAGCGGTTGCGCGATCTCCACCGCGGAATCGAGCACGTCGGCAAGCGCGACGCTGGCGGGGCGCAGCGTCAACTTGCCCTGGGCAATGCGCGCGATGTCGAGCAGGTCGTCGATCAGGCGTACCAGCAACGCCAGCTGCCGTTCCATGGTCTCGTGCAGCGGGTCGATGCCACCGCCGGCCGCGAGCCTGCGGATGGCCAACGCGTTCTGCAGCGGCGCCAGCGGGTTGCGCAGTTCGTGCGCCAGTGTCGCCAGGAACACATCCTTGCGCTGGTCCATGTCGCGCAGCCGCTCTTCCGCGCGCGCACGCTCGGACACCTCGTTCTGCAGCTCGATGTTGCGGCTGGCGAGGGTTTCGTTGGCCAGGCGCAGCGATTCATTCAATGCCTGCAGTTCGCGCGACTTCTCGCGCTGCAGGGCCTGGTTCTGCGCGGCCAGGCTGGCGTTGAGCAACTGCAGCTCGCGCCGCTTGCGGTACAGCTCGACGAGCACCTCGACCTTGCTGCGCAGGATCTCGGGGATCACCGGCACCATCACGTAGTCGACGGCACCCAGCTGGTAGCCCTGCAGGCGGTCCATGTCGGTGACGTTGACCGCGGTGACGAAGATGATCGGCGTCTTCTCGTAGCGTGGGTGCTGGTGGATGAGGCTCGCGGTCTCGAAGCCGTCCATGTCCGGCATGTTCACGTCGAGCAGGATCAGCGCGTAGTCGTCCTGCATCAGCAGCCTCAGCGCTTCGCGGCCGGAGCTCGCCTGCACCAGGTGCTCGCCCAATGGCTCGAGGATCGCCTGGTAGGTGAGCAGGCGCCCGGGCTGGTCGTCGACGAGCAGGATCCGCACCGGCTCGTCGGCCGGTGCGCGCACGCCAGTGCGGCTCGCCGCGGACGCGGATGGGTGCATCAACGATGCAGCCATTGCCGCAGCACTCCCAGCAGTTCGTCGGTCACCACCGGCTTGGCCAGGTAGTCCGACGCGCCGGCCTCCAGGCATTTCTCGCGATCGCCCTTCATCGCCTTGGCGGTGATGGCCACGATGGGCAGCGCGCGTGACCCGGGCAGGCGACGGATCGCGCGCATGGTCTCGTAGCCGTCCATGCCCGGCATCATGATGTCCATCAATACCAGGCCGATGGTGGAGTCGCCGGCGACCTTTTCGACCGCTTCCTGGCCATTGGCGGCGGTGATCACGTCCATGCCATGGCGCTCGAGCACGCTCGACATCGCGAAGATGTTGCGCACGTCGTCGTCGACGACCAGCACGCGCTTGTCAGCCAGCACTTCGTCGGACGCGTGCAGGCGCTCGACCATGCGCCGCTTGTCCGCGGGCAGGTCGGCGATCACGCGGTGCAGGAACAGCGCCGTCTCGTCGAGCAGGCGTTCCGGCGACTCGACGTCCTTAAGCACCACGCTCTTGGCCGCGTGCCGCAGCCGTTGCATCTCCTCTGCCGAAAGCTCCTTGCCGGTGAACACCACGATCGGCAGGTCGCGCAGCTGCGGCTGCTCCTGGATGCGGTCGAGCAGTTCAAAGCCGTCCATGTCGGGCAGGCGCAGGTCGACCACCGCGCAGTCGTAGCCGCCGCCGGCCAGCGCCGTGAGCGCCGCCTCGCCGCTGTCGACGGTGTCGATGGCGACGTCGTCGTGGCCGATCAGGGCCTCGATGCCCAGGCGCTCGTTGGCGTCGTCCTCGACCACCAGCAGGCGCTTGACGCGCGGCAGCGCG
This sequence comes from Luteimonas sp. MC1828, assembly GCF_016461615.1. Lineage (NCBI taxonomy): Bacteria > Pseudomonadati > Pseudomonadota > Gammaproteobacteria > Lysobacterales > Lysobacteraceae > Luteimonas > Luteimonas sp. MC1828. Next base: position 1,203,888 of record NZ_JAEMNY010000001.1, on the reverse strand, counting down.
TATTCGCGCATCCGCTGCAGCGAGGCGTCGATGGTCTCGGTGGTGGCGGGCTTGGCCAGGTAGGCGAAGGCGCCGCGCTCGAGACTCTGGTGGCGGCCTTCCTCGATCGTGAGGATCTGCACCGGGATGTGCCGGGTCGCGGCGTCCTGCTTGAGCCGCGCAAGCAGCGTCCAGCCGAGCATGTCGGGCAGGAAGATGTCCAGGCAGATCGCGGTCGGCTGGCAGGTGTGCACCAGCTGCAGCGCCTCCGTGCCGGAGCCGGCGACCAGCACGTGGAAACCCTGCCTGCGGGCCAGGTCGCGCAGCACCGTCGCGTAGCGTGCGTCGTCTTCGACCAGCAGCAGCACCGGGGCGCCGCCGGCCTCGAGGTCGCGGTCGTCGGCGACCGCTTCCGGCGCGGCCACGGGGGCTTCCACCGCGCCGGACGGACCGCGCAGGGCCTGCGCGGCGCGCACGCTGTGGGCGCGGTCGGCACCGGCGTAGTGCAGCGGCAGGTACAGGGTGAACGTGCTGCCGGTGCCGGGTTCGCTCTGCAGCGTCAGCTCGCCGCCGAGCAGGCCGGCAATCTCGCGGCTGATCGCAAGCCCGAGGCCGGTGCCGCCGAATTGCCGCGCCGTACCGGAGTCGGCCTGCTGGAAGGCCTCGAACACGATCCGCTGCTTGTCGGCGGAGATGCCGATGCCGGTGTCGCTGACTTCGATCGCGACCACGGTGCCGGCATCGACGAGCACGTCGTGTTCGTGCGACCAGCCCGCCGTGGCCTTGTACGCGCGCATCCGCACGCTGCCCTGCTGGGTGAACTTGAAGGCGTTGGACAGCAGGTTCTTGAGGATCTGCTGCAGGCGCTTGGGGTCGGTGCTCAGCACCGGGCCCAGGGCCGGGTCGAGCTCGATGGTGAACTCGAGGTCACGGCGCTCGGCCTCGTGGCGGAACGCGCGCATCAGGTTGTCGCGCAGATGGGCGAAGCGCACGGCCTCGCTGTCGACGGTGACCGTGCCCGACTCGATCTTCGACAGGTCGAGGATGTCGCTGATCAGGTTGAGGAGGTCGGTGCCCGCGGCGTGGATGGTCTTGGCGAACTCCACCTGGCGTCCGCTGAGGTTGGCTTCGGGGTTTTCCGCCAGCTGCTGGCCGAGGATCAGGATCGAGTTGAGCGGCGTGCGCAGCTCGTGCGACATGTTGGCCAGGAACTCGGATTTGTAGCGCGAGGTGAGGGCAAGCTCGGCCGCCTTTTCCTCGAGTTCGCGGCGTGCGTGCTCGATCTGCTGGTTCTTCTGCTCCACCTCGGCCTTCTGCTCGGCGAGCATCTGCGCCTTGAGCGCGATCTCCTCGTTGGTCTGCTGCAGTTCGTCCTGCTGCACCTGGAGCTCGCCGGCGAGCTGCTGCGACTGCGACAGCAGCCGCTCGGTGCGCATCGTCGATTCGATGGTGTTGAGCACGATGCCGATGCTGCCGGAGAGCTGCTCGAGGAAGATGCGCTGCGACGGCGTGAACCCGGAAAGCGAAGCGAGTTCCAGCACCGCCTTGACCTGCTTCTCGAACAGCACCGGCAGCACGATCACGCTCTTGGGCACCGCGCTCAGCAGCCCCGACGCGATCTGCACCGAGCCGGGCGGGACGTCCTCGATCAGGATCAGCCGGCCCTCGGCAGCGCATTGGCCCACCAGCCCTTCACCGAAGGCGAGCGTGCCCGGATGCGGCGCGCCGGGCGCGTCGGCGTAGCGCGCCAGCTGGCGCAGACGCGGATGGCGGCTGGCGTCGTCGGCCTCGACCACGTAGATCAGGCCCTGCTGCGCATCGACCAGCAGCGCGAGTTCCGACAGCAGCATCTGGCCAAGCGTCAGCAGGTCGCGCTGGCCCTGCATCATGCCGCTGAACTTCGCCAGGTTGGTCTTCAGCCAGTCCTGCTCGCTGTTGCTTTCGGTGGTCGCGCGCAGGGTGCCGATCATCAGGTTCATGTTGTCCTTCAGATCGGCGAGTTCGCCGCGGACATCGACCGTGATCGAGCGGGTCAGGTCGCCCTGGGTCACCGCGGTGGCGACCTCGGCGATGGCGCGCACCTGGGTGGTGAGGTTGGCGGCGAGCTGGTTGACGTTGGCGGTGAGGTTCTTCCAGATGCCGGCGGTGCCGGGCACGTTGGCCTGTCCGCCGAGGCGGCCTTCGACGCCGACCTCGCGCGCGACCGTGGTCACCTGGTCGGCGAAGATCGCCAGCGTGTCGGTCATGCCGTTGATCGTGTCGGCCAGCTCCGCGATCTCGCCCTTGGCTTCCACCGTCAGCTTCTGCTGCAGGTCGCCGGTGGCGACCGCGGTGACGACCTTGGCGATGCCGCGCACCTGCGCGGTCAGGTTGGTGGCCATCGAGTTGACGTTGTCGGTGAGGTCCTTCCAGGTGCCGGCGACGCCCGGTACCTGCGCCTGGCCGCCCAGCTTGCCCTCGGTGCCGACCTCGCGCGCCACGCGCGTCACCTCGGCGGCGAAGCCGTTGAGCTGGTCGACCATCGTGTTGAGCGTGTCCTTGAGCTGCAGGATCTCGCCCTGCGCATCCACCGCGATCTTGCGCGACAGGTCGCCCTTCGCCACCGACGTCGCCACTTCGGCGATGTTGCGCACCTGGGTGGTCAGGTTGGTGGCCATCGAGTTGACGTTGTCGGTGAGGTCCTTCCAGGTGCCGGCGACGCCCGGTACCTGCGCCTGGCCGCCGAGCTTGCCCTCGGTGCCGACCTCGCGCGCCACGCGCGTCACCTCGGCGGCGAAGCCGTTCAACTGGTCGACCATCGTGTTGATGGTGTCCTTCAGCTGCAGGATCTCGCCCTGCGCATCCACCGCGATCTTGCGCGACAGGTCGCCCTTGGCGACCGCCGTGGTGACCTCGGCGATGTTGCGCACCTGGGTGGTGAGGTTGGTCGCCATCGAGTTGACGTTGTCGGTCAGGTCCTTCCAGGTGCCGGCCACGCCCGGCACCTGCGCCTGGCCACCGAGCTTGCCCTCGGTGCCGACCTCGCGCGCCACGCGCGTCACCTCGGCGGCGAAGCCGTTCAACTGGTCGACCATCGTGTTGATGGTGTCCTTGAGCTGCAGGATCTCGCCCTGCGCATCCACCGCGATCTTGCGCGACAGGTCGCCCTTGGCCACCGCGGTGGTGACCTCGGCGATGTTGCGCACCTGGCTGGTCAGGTTGGACGCCATGGCGTTGACGGAGTCGGTGAGGTCGGCCCAGGTGCCGTCGACGCCGGGCACCTGCGCCTGGCCGCCGAGCTTGCCTTCGGTGCCGACCTCGCGCGCCACGCGCGTCACCTCGGCGGCGAAGCTGTTGAGCTGGTCGACCATCGTGTTGATGGTGTCCTTCAGCTCGGCGATCTCGCCGCGCACGTCCACGGTGATCTTGCGCGACAGGTCGCCCTTGGCCACCGCCGTGGTCACTTCGGCGATGTTGCGCACCTGGCTGGTGAGGTTGGACGCCATCGAGTTGACGTGGTCGGTGAGGTCCTTCCAGGTTCCGGCGACGTCGGGCACCTGCGCCTGGCCGCCGAGCTTGCCCTCGGTGCCGACCTCGCGCGCAACGCGCGTGACTTCCGCGGCGAAGCCGTTCAATTGGTCGACCATCGTGTTGATGGTGTCCTTGAGCTGCGCGATCTCGCCGCGCACGTCGACGGTGATCTTGCGCGACAGGTCGCCGCGGGCCACGGCCGTCGTGACCTCGGCGATGTTGCGCACCTGACTGGTCAGGTTCGACGCCATCGCGTTGACCGAGTCGGTCAGGTCCTTCCAGGTGCCGGCAACGCCGGGCACGATCGCCTGGCCGCCAAGCTTGCCCTCGGTGCCGACCTCGCGCGCCACGCGCGTGACTTCCGATGCGAAGCCGCGCAGCTGGTCGACCATCGTGTTGATGGCTTCCTTCAGCTGCAGGATCTCGCCGCGCACGTCCACAGTGATCTTGCGCGACAGGTCGCCGTTGGCGACCGCGATGGTCACCTCGGAAATGTTGCGCACCTGCGCGGTGAGGTTCGACGCCATCTGGTTGACGGAGTCGGTCAGCTCCTTCCAGACGCCGGACACGCCTTCCACCTTGGCCTGGCCGCCGAGGCGACCGGCGGTGCCCACCTCGAGCGCCACGCGCGTGACCTCGGAGCTGAACTCGCCCATCTGCTCGATCATGCGGTTGACGATGGTCGCCGAGCGCATGAACTCGCCCTGCAGCTGGCGGCCGTCGGCTTCCAGCGGCACGCTGCGGGTGAGGTCGCCCTTGGCGACACCGGCGATGGCCTCGGTGATGGTGGCGACCGGGCGCACAAGGTCGTCGACCAGTTCGTTGACCGAGTCTTCCATGTCGCCCCAGCAGCCGTGCCGGTTGGGCAGGGCGATGCGCTGCCGGGTCAGGCCTTCGCGGCCGACCTTCTGGCCCACGCGCGCGAGTTCGTGCGCGAGCCCGCGATTGCCGCGCACCACCGCGTTGAACGCATCGGCCAGCCGGCCTTCAAGCCCTTCCCAATGGCCGGGCAACTCGACGCTGAAATCGCCCTGCGCCACCGCCTGAAGGGCGGACAGCATCATCCGCATCGGGTCGCCGGCATCGTCCACGGCGATGTCTCCGCCCGGGGCGCTGCGCCGCCCCTGCGTTGTCTGCGTCACTGGTCCTGTCCCCCTGGTTTCCGGATCGCTGGATCCGTTCAGGGACGATACGTGCTCACCTTGCGCGATGCGTTCACGAAACGATCACGACGCACGCATGCATGCCGCAGGTCACGACCTGCGGCATTGGAACAGAGTCGGCGCGTCAACCCTGCTGCGCGGGCGCCCCAGGCGCGGTGGGCGCCTTGGGCGCCGCGGCGGCGGCTTCCCAGCCGCAGGTCTTGCCTTCGTTCTGCTGCACCAGCCACTCCTGCAGCGGCGAGAAATATTCGAGCACCGCGCTGGCATCCATCTTCTCGGTGCCGGTGAGCTCCTTCATGGTCTGCTGCCAGGGTTGGCTGCTGCCCTTCGACAGCATCGACCAGAACTTCTCGCCAGCGGCCTTGTTGCCGTGGAAGCTGCAGTCGTACAGCGGACCCTGGTAGCCCGACGAGTCGCACAGCGCCTTGTAGAACTGGAACTGCAGCACGTGCGAGAGGAAGTAGCGCGTGTATGGCGTATTGCCCGGCACGTGGTACTTCGCGCCCGCGTCGAAGAACTCCTCGCCGCGCGCCGTCGCCGGGGCCACGCCCTGGTACCTGGCCTTCAGCTCCCACCACGCCTTGTTGTAGTTGTCCGGGGTGATGGAGCCGTCGAACACACCCCAGCGCCAGCGGTCGATCATCAGCCCGAAGGGCAGGAACGCGACCTTGGACAGCGCCATGCGCATCTGCGCGTTGATCAGCGATTCCTGGCCGGCCTGCTGCGCGTCCACCAGGCCGATCGACTGCAGGTAGCCCGGGGTCATGGCCAGCACGATGGTGTCGCCGATGGCCTCGTGGAAGCCGTCGTGCGCGCCACCCTGGAACAGCGGCGGCTGCTTGCCGTAGGCCAGGTAGTAATACACGTGGCCGAGCTCGTGGTAGATGGTGGTGAAGTCTTCCTCGTTCGGCTTGATGCACATCTTGGTGCGCACGTCGGTGCCGGTGGTGTCCATCGGCCAGGCGCTGGCGTGGCAGACCACTTCGCGGTCGCGCGGCTTGATGAACTGGGTCTTGGTCCAGTAGCTCTCCGGCAGGGCGGGCATGCCCAGCGAGGTGTAGAACTCCTCGGCGCGGCGGGTCATCTCGCGCGCGTGCTCGGTCTGCGCGGTACGCGCCACCTCGACCCGCTGGTCGGTATCGATCAGCGCGTTCTCGCGCACCAGGTGGTCGTTGAGCGTGGCCTGGTACTGCCGCTCCAGCGCGCCGCTGATGTCGAGCTTGCCGGCCTGCGGGTAGGGCGCCAGGGTGGTCCAGAGGTTGCTCCAGTCCTGCTGCCACATGTTGCCCATCAGGTGCGCGGGCAGCATGCCATCGACCGAACCGCGCCCCGGGTACTGCGCCTCCAGGCGCGTACGCGCGTAGCAGTGCAGCTGTTCGTAGAGCGGCTCGACCTGGTTCCACAGGCGGTCGGTCTCGGCCGACAGCTCCGCGGGCGTCATGTCGTAGCCGGCGCGCCACAGTTCGCCGGTATCGGCGAAACCGAGGTCACGCGCACCGTCGTTGACCAGCTCCACGAAGCGCGTGTAGTCCCCGCGCATCGGCGCCGCTACGCCATGCCATCCCTGCCAGGCGTCGAGCTGGGCGTCGTAGTCGCGGTCGTTGCGCAGCACGTCTTCGAGCGCGCCGAGCTGGCGGCAATCCTTGGCATCGCCCTTGGTCTTGCAGTAGGTGCCGGCGCCGTAGGCCCCTTCCATCTTGCTGGCCAGGCGGGTGAGCTCGGACAGCTTGGCCGGGTCGCGCGGCGGCGGCATGGACGTGCCGAGGCGCAGCAGGTTGATCGCGCGCTGGGTCGCGGGCGACATCTCCTTGCCCTCGAAGCGCCGCGCCTGTTCCACCCAGGCCTTGGTCTGGGCGAGGAAGCGCTCGTTGCCCTTGGCCGCGAGCAGCTGGCTGTCGTCGTTGATGTAGGTCGACGAGATCCACTGCGAAGCGGTGAATTCGGGCATCAGCTCCGCGAGCTCGCGGTTGACCCGGGCGACGAACTCGTCGGCGGTCTCCTTGTCGAGCTCGGCCTGCGACAGCCGGCCGTCGTCGGCGGGCGTCTGTTCGGGGGCGCGCGAACACGCGGCGAGCGTCAGGCTCGCGGTGACCGCGAGGGCAAGCAGGGCGTGGCGTGTGGTCACGGCGGAGGTTCCTGGTCGGAGTGGGGCAGGGTGCGAGGCTAGAGCGCGGCCGCGGGCGTCGCAAGTGCGGAACCGGCCGGTGCCAGGCCACGCGCGGCGGTGACCAGGCCGCGCGCCTGCAGCCACGCCCAGGCGGCCTCGGCATCGTGTTCGAAGTAGGCGCGCGCCGAGCCGAGGCGGAAGGTGTAGCCCCAGGTGTCCATGTCGGCGAGCACGCGCTCGCGGCCGACGCCCGGGAGTTCGTCGCCGAACAGCGCCTGCAGGAGGCAGACCGCGTCTTCTTCGGCGATCGAGTCCGTGGCGTCGGTGTGCACCCGCGCGCGGGCCTCGGGCGGCAGCACGACCAGATGGCAGGCCTCGTGCAGCAGCGAGTGCACCGGCGTGTCGCCGCGCGCATACACGGTGCCGCCGATGATCCCGGCTTCGTCGTCGCCCCAGTAGCTGCCGGGGATCGGCGCGCCGTCATCGACCGCCACGAGTGCGAGGCCGTGGCGTGCGAGCAGGGCGGCGGCGTCGGAAAACGCGATGTCGCGGAGGCGCAGGACGTCCGCCGCGAGTGAGGGCCCCGCGGGGATTTCCGGCGGGGAATGCGGAGCGGCCACGGCGGGCTCAGCCGGCGGCGGCGCGCTCGTCGGTCAGCGCCACCGAGATGTCGAGCACGTCATGGTCGCCGTCCTTGATCAGGTCCACCTTGACCGCTTCGACATCGACGCTGACGTACTTGCGGATCACTTCCAGCAGCTCGCGCTGCAGCAGCGGCAGGTAGTCGGGCGCGCCGCGCGTGCTGCGCTCCTGGGCGACGATGATGCGCAATCGCTCCTTGGCGATCGACGCGGTGTTCTTGGCTTTCGGCTTCAGGAAATCAAACATGCCCATGACTCAACCCCCGAACAGCTTGCTGAAGAAACCCTTCTTCTCCAGCTGGGTGAAGCGCATCGGCCGCTCCTCGCCCATCAGCCTGGCGACGGCATCGTCGTAGGCCTGACCCGCGAGCGATTCCATGTCCAGGATCACCGGCTCGCCCTTGTTGGACGCGTTCAGCACGTCGCCCGATTCGGGGATCACGCCGACCGTCTTCAGGCCCAGCACGTCTTCGACGTCGGTGATCGACAGCATTTCGCCGTCGCCCACGCGCGCCGGGTTGTAGCGGGTGACCAGCAGGTGCGACTTCACCGGTTCGCCGTTCTCGGCGCGGTGCGTCTTGGAGTCGAGCAGGCCGATGATGCGGTCGGAGTCGCGCACGGACGAGACCTCCGGGTTGACCACCACGACGGCCTGGTCGGCGTAGTACATGGCCAGGAACGCGCCCTTCTCGATGCCGGCCGGCGAGTCGCAGACGATGTAGTCGAAGCCGTCGGCGGCGAGGTCCTTGAGCACCTTCTCCACGCCTTCCTTGTTGAGTGCGTCCTTGTCGCGGGTCTGCGACGCCGCGAGGATGAACAGCGTGTCGAAGCGCTTGTCCTTGATCAGTGCCTGCTTGAGCGTCGCCTCGCCCTGGGTGACGTTGACGAAGTCGTACACCACGCGGCGCTCGCAGCCCATGATCAGGTCGAGGTTGCGCAGGCCGACGTCGAAGTCGATGACCGCGACCTTCTTGCCGCGCCGTGCGAGGCCGCAGGCGAGGCTTGCGCTGGTGGTCGTCTTGCCGACGCCGCCCTTGCCGGATGTGACTACGATGATTTCGGCCAACGTCTCTCTCCTGTGAGTGTGTGCGCGCTTCAGACGAGCGCTGCGATCTTCAGCTGGTCGTCATCGAGCCAGACCTGCACGGCCTTGCCGCGCAGTTCGGCGGGGATGTCTTCCAGCACCTTGTAGTGGCCCGCGACGGCGACGAGTTCGGCATGGAACTCGCGGCAGAAGATGCGGGCGCGGGGATTGCCCTGGGCGCCTGCGAGCGCACGCCCGCGCAACGCGCCATAGATGTGGATGGAGCCGTCGGCGATGACCTCGGCACCCGCGCCCACGGCGGCGAGCACGGTCAGGTCGCGGTCCGCGGCATACACCTGCTGGCCGGAACGCACCGCGGTGGTCTGCATCAGGCCGGCACCGCCGGAGGTCGCAGGAGCGGCGGCGGGCTCGTCGGCTGCGCGCTTGCGCGCCGGGGCACGCTCGGCGGGTGCCGGGGCGGGCGCGGGTGCGGCGGGCACCTGCGCGCCGGCCTGGCCGGCGGATTCGTACTGGGCACGGAACCGGGCCAGCACCGGCAGGCCGAGCTCCACCGCGAGTTTCTCGTTCTCGCTGCTGCCCCAGGCCAGTGCGACCGGCAGTGCGCCGGCCTGGCGCAGTGCGTCCATCAGGGCGCGCGCGGTGGCCGCATCCGGAATGCCGGGCAGGCCGCCGAAATCCACGACCACGGCGCCGCGTTCGAACAGCTTGGGCGCGCGCAGCACGCGCTCGCGCATCTCCGCCGCGAGACGGTCGATGTCGAGCGTGCGGATGCGCAGGTTGGCGATGCCGACCTGGCCGATCTTGAGTTCACCTGCGGGTTCGAATCCGGCCGCCGCCGCGTCGTGCGCCTGGGCCATCATCAAGTACCCGTGGCCAGTTGCGCCTCGCCGACCGCGCGCGGCTGCAGCAGCCACGGCTCGTGGGGCAGGGCGTCGCCGTAGTGCGAATGCACCCAGGCGTAGCTGCACAGGTCCTTGGTGAGCATGGACGCGCGGATGCCGGTCTCGGGCATCACGTGCTGGCCGACCTCGCGGAAGCCGAAGCTGCCGTGGAAGATGCGCGCCGGGTCGCTGTCGTGCTCCACGAACACCTCGCAGGCCAGCACCGGGTAGCGCAGCTCGGCATAGCTCTGGACGTCGGCGTAGAACGCGCGGCCCACGCCACCGCCGCGGCGGCGGCTGGCGACGACCACCCGGTCGATATAGAAATAGTGCGGGTAATGCGCGGCGAACCAGTGGAAATTGCTGGTTGCGTGGTCGCTGGCCGAGCCGAAGCCGACCAGGAACCCGGCCAGGGTGCCGTCACGCTCGGCGACCCGGAAATATTCGGCGGTTTCGTAGAAGCGGCGCAGCCGTCCCGAATCGAGCGGCAGGATCGAAGGGCCGGCGGCATTGTTGAGGGCAAGGACGGAATCCAGCTCGTGCTCGCGCACGTCGCGGATGACAATCGACATTCCAGACTCCGTGGAAGAAAACATGTACTGGCAACGCGGTGCCGGGGCCGAGGGGGCCATCGACGGCGGTTGCTGCCGACGGCGGGATTATCGCATGGTGCGCCGGCGGCGGGCGACCGGCGCCGCACCACGTCCGTCATGACTTCCGGGCGGCTCGGGCGCGGCCGATTGCCCCTACCATGGGGCCATGCTCGCGCGCTTCGACCACAATCGCCTGCTGCGCTATGCAGGCCTGTTCACCTGGGCGGTGATCGGGCTGCCGCTGTTGCTGCTGACCCTGCCGCAGCCCGACCGCGGCGCGCTGGAGGCGGGCGAGGTGGTGGCAGCCACCGGCGGCGGATTGGCCTGGCTGGCGTGGATGGCGTTTGGTGCCTGCTACGGATGGCTGACGCGCGCGCTCGGCCAGCGCCGGGTGACCCTGCTGGACAAGCTGCTGCTGGCGTGCCTTGCCGGCAGCGCGATCGCGATCAGCTATTACAGCCAGAGCGGCCTGGGCAGCATCCTACTGATGGTGGTGGCCTGCGTGCTGCCGTGGCTGCTGCCGGTCTGGCAGGGCGTCGCCATGCTGGTGCTGTGCGAATTCGTGATCGTGCCGGTGTACGTGCGCGGCTTCGATTTTTCGTGGGGCGAGGCGGTGCTGCAGGCCAGCCTGTACGTCGGGTTCACCGGTTTCGCGTTCGTGACCGGGCTGGTGGCCCGGCAGCAGGCGCAGGCGCGGGACGAGCAGCGGCGGCTGAACGCCGAACTGCGCGCCACCCGCGCGCTGCTGGCGCAGAGCGTGCGCGTCAACGAGCGCACCCGCATCTCACGCGAGCTCCATGACCTGCTCGGTCACCACCTGACCGCGCTCAGCCTGAACCTGGAGGTGGCCAACCACCTCACCAGCGGAAAGGCGCAGGAGCACGTCAGCCAGGCGCACACCCTGGCGCGGCTGCTGCTGAGCGACGTCCGCGAAGCGGTCAGCCAGATCCGCGGCAACGAGGCCATCGACATGGCCGCCACCCTGCTGCCGCTGGCAGACAACGTGCCCGGGCTCACGGTGGACATCAGCCTGCCGCGGCCGTTCCTGCTCGACGATCCCGAGCGCGCGCACGTGCTGCTGCGCTGCACCCAGGAAATCATCACCAATACCGTGCGCCATGCGCAGGCCAGCATCCTGCGCCTGAGGTACCAGGTGGAGCGCGGCGCGGTGCGCCTGGAAGCCCGTGACGACGGACGCGGGGCCGAGGGCTTTACCGCCGGCAACGGCCTGCGCGGGATGCGCGAGCGCCTGGCGGCGTACGGTGGCGAGGTCGCCGCCGAGACATCGCCGGGCCAGGGCTTCGTGCTGCGCCTGCGGCTGCCGCTCGATGACGCCACCGATATCGCCAGGCCAGTGCTCGACCCGTCCGGGCCGGGCCCCTCCCAGACCCTCCCGGAGTCGACATGAATACGAAAACCGAGACCCGCCCGCCGCCGATCCGGGTATGCCTGGTCGATGACCAGACCCTGGTCCGCCAGGGAATCCGCTCGCTGCTGGCGCTGGATGACGGCATCGAGGTGGTGGCCGAGGCCATCGATGGCCGCCACGCGGTCACGGTGATCCCCGAGTCGCACCCGGACGTGGTGCTGATGGACATGCGCATGCCGATGATGTCCGGCCTGGAAGCGCTGCAGGCGCTGTCCGCGGCCGGGACGTTGCCGCCGACCATCATCCTGACCACCTTCGACGACGACCAGCTGGTGCTGGCCGGGCTCAAGGCCGGCGCCAAGGGCTACCTGCTCAAGGACGTGTCGCTGGAGCAGTTGGTGGGCGCCATCCGCACCGTGGCCGCCGGTGGCTCGCTGGTGCAGCCGGCGGTCACCCAGCGGCTGCTGTCGGGGCTCGAGCACATGCGCAACGAGTTCGTCAGCCTCGATCGCCCGGACCCGCTGACCGACCGCGAGACCGAGATCCTGCGACTGATGGCCTCGGGCTTCTCCAACAAGGAAATCGCCAATTCGCTGGGCGTGGCGGAGGGCACCATCAAGAACCACGTGTCCAACATCCTCAGCAAGCTGGGCGTCCGCGACCGCACCCGCGCGGTGCTCAAGGCCTTCGAACTGCAGCTCGTCTGACATTTGCCGCGCGGATCGCTCGCAGCCGCGCGGGCAATCTTGATAGGATTGGCGGTCTGCGCCCCGGCCCCGGCCGGTCCTGGTCCCGGAGAACCCTGTATGACCCGTTTGCTCGAGCTCCTGATTTCCATCGCGATCGTCGCGGTGCTGTTCGTGATCGTCGGCGTGTTGCTGCCGTCAAGCCGCCACCTCTCCGAGAGCGTCGAGACCAATCGCAAGCTCTCGATCGTGTACGACACGCTCAACAGCTTCCGTCGCTTCGACGACTGGCATCCCCTCGCACTGGGCAACGTCAAGCTCAATCGTTCGGGCCCCGATTCGGGCGTGGGCGCGCGCATCGACTACAAGTCGGAAGTCGCCAGCGGCAGCTGGGAAATCGTGGAGTCCGACGAGGACCAGCGGGTCGTCTACGCGATCCAGGACGAGAAGCGCGGCAATGACAAGCGCAGCGAGTTCAGCCTGAAGCCCACGGGCCGCAACAACCGCAACGTCGAGATCACCCAGACCTACGACGTGAAGTACGGCTGGGACCTGCTGGGCCGCTACGCGGGCCTGTACGTCAGCCGCAACATCGGTGACAGCATCAAGCTGGGCCTCGGCCGGCTGAGCAACATGCTCGCTTCCGTGCCCAACATCGACTATCGCGCGCAGGACGTGCGCCTGAGCAACCTCGAGTTCGTCGACGTTCCGGCCGAGCACCTGCTGGTGGTCAACGCCGGTGCGGTCGAGCGCAACAACGAGATCATCAAGACCTCGATGAAGGCCAACGCCGAGTGGATCAAGCGCACTATGGATGCTAACGGCCTGGTGGCCGCCGGGCCGCTGCGCATCGTCAGCACCGAGTTCGCGCGCGACACCTACACCTTTGACGTGGTCCAGCCGGTGCGTCGCCGTGCCGCGGGCGCTGCGGCTTCCGCGCCGGCTGCTGCCGCCGACGCCGCCGCGGCCGACCAGGCTGCCGCCGCCGAGCCTGTCGAGGCCGCTCCCGCCGTCGCCGCGACCGAAGCCCTCGAAGGCCTGAACCTCATGGGCCCGGTGAGCTATGTGCACAGCGAAGCGACCCGCGTGGCGACCGGCGACTACGTCGGCTACATGGCGGAGCTGGACAACGTACGCAACGCCGTGCGCGCCTGGACCCTGACCCAGGGCGAGGAAGTCATCGGCCGCCCGTACGAGCTCTACAAGAACGGCATCGACCAGGCCTTCACCGCCGACGGCGAGTTCGAGGTGCGCTGGGTGCTCAAGCGCTGACGCACGGACGAACGTTCCAGTGAATGGTCTTGCCGCGCGCCGCATCCCAGGATGCGGCGCGTTGCGTTTGGGGCGGGCACTCGCGGCCAGTGGCGCGGTCCTCGCGTCGGCGTCCGTGGCGCTGGCCGCATACGCCTCGCACGTCGCCGCCGCGGAAGAGGGATCGCGGCTGATGCTCGCCGCGGTGTTCGCGTTCGGCCACGGGCTTGCACTGGCCGCACTGGCGCCACGCACGCCCGGTCGCCTGGCACTGGCGGCGCTGTGCATGCTGCTGTCCGGCGTGCTGCTGTTCTCGGGTTCGCTGGCCGGCGCGCACTTCTACGGCCTGCCTACGCGTCTCGCGCCCTTCGGTGGCGTGCTGATGATGGCCGGCTGGCTGCTGCACGCCGCCGCGGCGCTGCGGGACTGAGCGCGTGGCCCGACACGCCCGCGGCTACGACACCGCCGAGGCCGAGGCCTGGCTGTCGCGCCGCGACCGCAAGCTGGGTACCTGGATCCGCCGCCTGGGTCCGATCGAGCCCGATGCGCGCTGGCGCAAGTCCTTCGATCCGGTCGACGCGCTGGCGCGCGCCATCCTCTACCAGCAGCTGAGTGGCAAGGCCGCTGCGACGATCGTCGGCCGCGTCGAAGCTGCTATCGGCAGTACCCGTTTCCATTGCGACACGCTGGCGTGCATCGATGACGCCGCACTGCGCGCGTGCGGGGTGTCCGGCAACAAGGCGCGTGCGCTGCGCGACCTCGCCGAGCGCGAATCACGCGGCGAGATCCCCGACCTGCGGCGGATGTCCACCCTCGACGCCGACGGCATCGTGGCGGCGCTGGTGCCGATCCGCGGCATCGGGCGCTGGACAGTGGAGATGATGCTGATGTTCCGCCTCGGCCGTCCCGACGTGCTGCCCGTCGACGACCTCGGCATCCGCAAGGGCGCGCAGCTCCTCGACCGCGCGGACGCGATGCCGACGCCGCGCGAGCTGGCCGCGCGTGGCGAGCGCTGGGGCCCGTTCCGCACCCACGCCGGCATGTACCTGTGGCGCATCGCGGATTCCGCCGCCAAGGCCTCGGCTCCGGTGAAGCGGTCCCAGGAATGATTCCGATACTCGAGTTCGATACGCCGACCTTCCACCCCGGGCGCAACACGACGATCCGCCGCGGCGACCGCTGGCATTCGGTTCCGGAAGCCCGGCTTCGCCTGCGCGACGGCATCCTCTCCCCGCCGATGCCGCTTGAGACGGCGCTGAAGAAATTCTCGGCGCTGTCGGAGAGCGACATCCGGTTCGAGCATGATCCGAAGTGCCGGACCCTCGAAGGGCTCCTGCATGAAATGCAGCGCATCTATCCGGGCTTCGACCCCGAAGAAGACATCACCGTCTGCCATTTCAACTTCTGACCGGAAACAGAACGGCCGCCCGGGGGCGGCCGCGTGCTGGACCCGATGGGCAGGCTCAGAAACGGAATTCACCGCCGACGGCAATCGTGTCGACGTCCACGTCCACGCCCTCGAAATCGGCCTGGCGGCGATCCCAGTTGAGCGATACGCCCCAGCGACGGTTGAAGTCGTAGCCCACGCTGGCGCCGAAATACGGCTTGGTGGAATGCGCGTCGTCCACCACGTCCCAGTCGTCCTCGCGCACCTGCGCGGTCAGGCGCGCCATGCCGACGCGGCCGCCGACGAAGAAGCCGTGCCCGTCGGCACCGAAGTTGCGCTTCGCAGCCACGCCGATGCCGATCGACACGAGGTCGATGTCGGTGTCGTTGCCGAGGTACTCGGTGTACAGCGTGCCGATATGGCCTTCGACCGCGAAGTGCCGGTTGAACCAGTAGCCGCCGCCGAACGTGGCCGACGTGTCGGTTTCGCTCTCCGAAAAGCCCGCGTAGTCGAGTTCGACATCGCTCTGGCCCACTTCTGCGCGGATGAACCCGGCGCCGCCGTCGACCGCCATGGCGGCAGGAGAAATGACAGCCAGCGCCAGCGCGGAGGCCAGGATGAGGTGCTTCTTCATGTTGATCCGTGTTCCCTGAAAGTAGGTCGCCCGTTCGTGGGCGCGCGCATCATGCGCATGCGCGCTTGCCGCGTCAATCCGAGTGGATGCGTGCGCGCTGGGCGCGCGGTCATCCTCCGGGCGCAAGCACCGCCAGCAACCCGCGCGCCGCCTTGATGCGCTCTTCCGCCGTCGGCAACTCCAGGGTGATGCGCAGCTTGTCCGGGCCGTCCATCCGGTAGGCCTTCGGCTGGCCCTGCACCATGCGGATCACCGCCATCGGATCGACCGACGGCTTCTCGGTGAACTGCACGCGGCCGCCGCTGGCACCAAGATCGATCTTGCGGATGCCCAGCGCCGTCGCCGCGAGCTTCAGCTCCGCGACCGCGAACAGGTGCTTGGCCGGATCCGGCAGCAGCCCGAAACGGTCGATCATCTCCACCTGCAGCTCGCGCAGGTCATCGACCGAGCGTGCCGAACTCACGCGCTTGTAGAGCGTCAGCCGCGTATGCACGTCGGGCAGGTAGTCGTCGGGGATCAGCGAAGGCAGGTGCAGCTCGACCTCGGAGCCGCGCGCCGCGGTGCCGTCGACATCGGGCAGCTCGCCGCGCTTGATCGAGCGCACCGCGCGCTCCAGCAGCTCCGTGTACAGGCTGAAGCCGACCTCGGCCATCTGCCCGCTCTGGTCCTCGCCGAGCAGCTCGCCGGCGCCGCGAATCTCCAGGTCGTGCGTGGCGAGCGTGAAGCCCGCGCCCAGCTCGTCCATCGACGCGATGGCCTCGAGGCGCTTCTTCGCATCCGCGCTGATCGAGCGCTTGTCCGGCACCACCAGGTAGGCATACGACCGGTGGTGCGAGCGCCCGACGCGGCCGCGCAGCTGGTGCAGCTGCGCCAGGCCGAAGCGGTCTGCGCGGTTGATGATGATGGTGTTGGCGTTGGGGATGTCGATGCCGGATTCGATGATGGTCGAGCACAGCAGCACGTTGGTGCGCTGCTTGTGGAAGTCCAGCATCACCCGCTCCAGCTCGCGCTCCGGCATCTGCCCGTGGGCGATGCCGATGCGCGCGTCCGGCACCAGTTCCTGCAACTCGCGCTCCATGCGCCCGATCGACTCCACGTCGTTGTGCAGGAAGTACAGCTGGCCGCCGCGCGCGAGTTCGCGCTGGAACGCCTCGCGCAGCTGCTGGTCGTCCCAGGGCACGACGAAGGTCTGCACCGCCAGGCGGTGCGCGGGCGGGGTGGCGATGATCGACAGGTCGCGCAGCCCGGCCATGGCCATGTTGAGCGTGCGCGGGATCGGCGTGGCGGTGAGCGTGAGCAGGTGCACGTTGGCGCGCATCGCTTTCAGCGCCTCCTTCTGGCGCACGCCGAAACGCTGCTCCTCGTCGACGATCACCAGCCCCAGGTCCTTGAAGGCGACGTCCTTCTGCAGCAGGCGGTGGGTGCCGATGATGACGTCGATGCCGCCCTCGGCGACCTTCTCCAGCTCGACCTTGATCTCCTTGGCGGTCTTGAAGCGCGACAGCACCTCGACGCGCAGCGGCCAGTCGGCGAAGCGGTCGCGGAAGTTGCGGTAGTGCTGCTCGGCCAGCAGCGTGGTCGGCACCAGCACCGCGACCTGCTTGCCACCGGCCGCGGCCGCGAACGCGGCGCGCACCGCGACCTCGGTCTTGCCGAAGCCGACGTCGCCGCAGACCACGCGGTCCATCGGCTGTGCCGACTGCAGGTCGCGCAGCACGGCCTCGATCGACGCGTGCTGGTCGGGGGTCTCCTCGAACGGGAAGCTGGCCGCGAACGGCTCGTACATCGCGCGGTCGAGGTCGATCGCCAGGCCCACGCGCGCCTGGCGCCGGGCCTGGATCTCCAGCAGTTCGGCGGCGACGTCGCGGACCTTCTCGGCGGCCTTGCGCTTGGCCTTGGTCCACTGCTCGCCGCCCAGCGAATGCAGCGGCGCGGTTTCCGGCGAGGCGCCGGAGTAGCGGCTGATCAGGTGCAGCTGCGCGACCGGCACGTACAGGCGGTCGCCCTTGGCGTATTCGATCTCGACGTACTCGGCGGCGATGCCGCCGGCGTGCAGGGTCACCAGCCCGCGGTAGCGGCCGACGCCGTGGTCCTCGTGGACGATCGGCGCGCCCTCGGTGAGTTCGCCGAGGTCGCGGATGATCGCTTCCGGCTCGCGCCCTGCGCGCTTGCGGCGCCGCGGCTGCGCCGCGCGCTCCGGGAACAGCTGGCGCTCGGTGAGGATCGTGACCGGGGTGCCGCCGGCGACGGGGCCGTCGAGCGCGAAGCCGTCATCGAACGGCGCCACCGCGATCGCGAACGCCGGGCCGTCCGTCGCCAGGAACTCGCCGAAGCCGGCGACGACCTTCGGCTTCAGGTCGGCGGCGTCGAGCACTTCCAGCAGCGCCTCGCGGCGGCCGGCGGTATCGGCGGCGACCAGCACGCGGCCTGGATAGCTGGCGAGGAAGGACTTCAGTTCCGACGCCGGCTGCTCGTGTCGCCCGGACAGCGGCAGCTCCGGCGCGGGCTGGTCGCCGAGCGGCGCGGCCTCGGCGGCGCGCGCATGGCCGTCACCTGCGACGTCGACGCGTTCGCGGGCGTTGAAGCGCGCGCGCAGGTCGTCGGGCGGCAGCCACAGCGTGTCGGGCGACAGCACCGGGTGCTCGATGTCGTGGCGACGCTGCTCGTAGCGCTCGCCCACCTGCGCCCAGAAATGATCCGCCGCGGCCGATGCGCCGTCGTCGACCAGCGGCAGCGCCTTGTCGCCGATGTAGTCGAACAGCGTGGCGGTGGCGGCCTCGTCGAAGAACAGCGGCAGGTAGTACTCGATGCCGGCCGGCGCCAGCCCGGCCTTCAGGTCCTGGAACAGCGCGCTGCGCCGGGTGTCGATGTCGAAGCGCTCGCGCAGCGCGGCCATCGCGCGCGTGGTCGCGGCTTCGTCCAGCGGCACTTCGCGGCCGGGCATGAGCTGCACCGCGTCGACCTTGTCCAGCGAGCGCTGGCTCTCGGGATCGAAGGCGCGGATGGTGTCGATGTCCTCGTCGAACAGCTCGATGCGGAACGGTGCGGCGGCGCCCATCGGATATACGTCGAGCAGGCCACCGCGCACCGCGAAGTCGCCGGGGTCGAACACCTGCGGCACGTTGCGGTAGCCGGCCGACTGCAGGCGGTGTTTCTCGGCGTCCAGGTCGAGGCGCTGGCCGACACGCAGGTCGAAACTGTTGCCGACCACGTACGACAGCGGCGGCAGTCGCTGCATCAGCGTCTGCACCGGCACCACCACGATGCCGCGCGCCAGCGTCGGCAGCCGGCGCATGGTCGCCAGGCGCTGGGAAATGATGTCCGGGTGCGGGCTGAAGCGGTCGTAGGGCAGGGTTTCCCAGTCCGGGAACGCCAGCACCGGCAGCCCCTCGTCGCCTGCCAGCAGCGTGTGCAGGTCGGCCTCGAGCTGGGTCGCCGCGTGGTTGTCGCGGGCCACGGCGAGCAGCACACCACCATGGGCACGCGCGGCGCCGGCCACGAACCAGGCCAGCGCCGAGCGCGACGCAGGCGCGCGCCACCAGGCGCGCGGGCGGCCGGGGCCGGGCAGCGGCGGGACGGGAAGCAGGGGGAGGAGGGAGCTGGGCTGGGGCTTGTCGGTCATCGGCACTTCAGAACAACGGCAGCGCCGGAGCGGTCGATCCGCTCCAGCGCAAGGCCGACCAGTTTACCCGCGGTCGGCGGCTCCGCCCTCGCCGGGTCCAGCCTCGGCGGGCGCGGCAGCCGCGCCGTTGGTGGCGGGCGGCGTGAGATCCAGCACCGCCTGCACCAGCCCGTCGGTTTTGCCGGGGGTGCGGCTGAAGCCCATGGAGTCGAGCAGGGCCAGCATCGGTGCGTTGTCCTCGCGCACTTCGCCATACACGCTGTCGAGCTTCTTGCCGCGCGCCCAGCGCACCACGCGTCGCATCAGGTGGCGGCCCAGGCCCATGCCGGCGACGTAGCTGCTGACCAGCACGGTGAACGCCGCATCGCGCGTGCCGGGCACCACCGCCACCCGGGCCACGCCACCGATCAATGCCTCGCCCGGAGGCAATGGCTCGGACACCACCAGCGCGAACTCGCTGCGGGTGTCCGGGTGGGTCATCCGGTGGGCGAGTTCCGGCGTCATCTCCGGCACGTCGTCGAGGAAGCGCTGGCGGACTTCTTCCGGTTGCAGCAAGTCAAATCCGGCGCGCAGCGCGGGTGCGTCGTCGGGCCGGATGGGCCGGATGACGATGTTGCGGCCGTTGGCGAGGCGGACTTCCTCGTGCCAGGGCGGGAGACGGTTGCGAGCGACCATGGGCGGATGCTCGCACGGTCGAAGTGAAGCCCTTTTTTACATGGCCGGCGGCGGCCGGCCGATCACTCCGGACCGCGCAGCCACTGCACGCGCGACGAGGCACCCTTGCCGCCGATCGCACCGGCCAGCGCGGCCAGCGCGGGGGTCAGCGCGGCGTCGAACTTCCAGGGCGCATTGACCACCACCAGGCCGCTGCCGTTCATGCGCAGCGGCGAGTCGTCGGGGCGCACCAGCAACTCGGACACCAGCACCGACTTGGCCGGCAAGTCGGCCGCGCGACGTTGGAACGGCCCCAGGGTGCGGCGCAGCTTGATCGGATACCACAGCGCGAACACGCCCTGCGGGAACCGTCGCAGGCCTTCGCGGATCGCAGCCAGCGCGTCGTCGAATTCGGCGAGCTGGGTTTCGTAGGGCGGGTCGATCAGCACCAGCCCGCGGCCGATGCGCGCGTCGCCGTCGCGCGGCGGCAGCAGCGAGCGCATCGCCGCATAGCCGTCGGTGGGCAGCACGCGCACGCGGCGGTCGTGCTCGAAGCCTTCCGCCAGCACCGCGGACTCGGCCGGCTGGATCTCGCAGCAGGCGATGCGGTCCTGCTCGCGCAGGGCGTGCGCCAGCAGCCAGGGCGAGCCCGGGTAGGCATCGTTGCCATGCGCCTTGCGGCAGGCGCGCACCGCGGCCAGGTAGCGCGTGATCGCGGGCACGCGCGGATCCTCGGCCAGCAGGCGCTCGATGCCTTCGTCGGCCTCGCCGGTGCGGAGCGCCGCGTCGGCGCGCAGCCGGTAGCGGCCGCGGCCGGCGTGGGTGTCGAGCGCGAACAGCGGCGCCGGCTTGGCGGTCAGGGCGTCGCACAGCGCCAGCAGGACGACGTGCTTGAGCACGTCCGCGTGGTTGCCGGCATGGAAGGCGTGGCGGTAGTTCATCGCGCCAAGGATACGCGGGCGGGCCCTTGGCCGCGGGTATGCTTCGCCGCAATGACCGCTGACACCGCCACCCGCTCCACCGTGCTGCTGGTCGAGGACGACCTGGCGATTGCGGAGACCATCCTCTATCCGCTGCGCGCGGAGGGCTTCGCCGTCGAGCACCACCTGCTGGGCGGCGGCGTGGCGGAGCGTGTGCGCGCCGGCGGCATCGACCTGGTGCTGCTGGATGTCGGGCTGCCGGACGTGGGCGGCTTTGAAGTGTGCCGGCGGCTGCGGGCGTTCAGCGCCCTGCCGGTGGTGTTCCTGACCGCGCGCAGCGACGAGTTCGACCGCGTGCTGGGCCTGGAGCTCGGCGCCGACGACTACATCGCCAAACCGTTCTCGCCGCGCGAGCTGGTGGCGAGGGTGCGCGCGCGCCTGCGCCGGCATCCGGTCGCGGACTGCGACGGCAGCGACGGCGTGCGGCGCAGCGGGCGTTTCGAACACGATCCCGAGGCGCGGCGCATCGCGTTCGCCGGCGCGCAGCTCGAGCTCACCCGCTACGAATACGCGCTGCTCGCCGAGTTGCTGCGGCGCCCTGGTGCGATCCTCAGCCGCGCCCAGCTGCTGGATCGCGCCTGGCACGACGCCGGCGAAAGCGGCGAACGCACCATCGATACCCACGTCAAGACGCTGCGCGGCAAGCTGCGCGCCGTGGATGCGGTTGCCGATCCGCTGCGCACCCACCGCGGCGTCGGCTATTCGCTCGACGTCGGCTGAGCCGGCATGCGCATCGGCCTGCGGATCCTGCTCGGCTACTTCGTGATCGTCGCGCTGGCGGCGCTGCTGCTCGGGCGCGTGTTCGTGCAGCAGGTGAAGCCCGGCGTGCGCCAGGCGATGGAGGACACCCTCGCCGACACCGCCAACGTGCTGGCGGAGCTGGCCACCGACGACCTGCTGGCCGGGCGCATCGACGGCGGCCGCTTCGCCATGCGCGTGCGCGCGCTGGCCGCACGCGACCCCGCCGCCCGCATCTGGGGCTTCGACAAGCACGCGGTCAGCTACCGGATCACGGTCACCGACGCCGAGGGCATCGTGGTGTTCGATTCCGCCGGCCGCGACCTTGGGCGCGACTATTCGCGGTGGAACGACGTGCATCGCACCCTGCGCGGCGAATATGGCGCGCGCTCCACGCGCAGCGACCCGGCCGACGACGCCAGCTCGGTGATGCATGTCGCCGCGCCGATCATGGATGGCGCGCGGATTGCCGGCGTGCTCACCGTGTCCAAGCCCAACCAGGCGATGGCACCGTTCATCGCACGCAGCCAGGCGGTGGTGATGCGCTGGGGCTGGGTGCTGCTGGGCACGTCGCTGCTTGTCGGCCTGCTGGCGGCGTGGTGGCTGGCGCGCCAGCTCGGTGGCCTGCGCCGTTATGCCGACGCGGCCGCCGCCGGCGAACGCGCGGTGCTGCCCGATTCCGCCGGCGAGTTCGCCGACCTCGGCCGCGCGATCGAGTCGATGCGCCTGCGGCTGGAAGGCCGCCAGTACGTCGAGCGCTACGTGCACACGCTCACCCACGAACTGAAGGCGCCGCTGGCCGCGATCCGCGGCGCCGCCGAGCTGCTGGAATCGCCGCTGCCCGATGCCGACCGTGCGCGTTTCGCCGGGCACATCGGCACGCAGAGCACGCGCATGGCGACGATGATCGACATGCTGCTGGCGCTGGCCGCGGTGGAGCATCGACAGCAGCTGGACGCACCGCTGCCGGTGGACCTCGCGGCCCTGGTCGTCGAGGTCTGCGATGACGCGATCCCGCGGATGACCGCTGCCGGCCTGGCGCTGCAGGTCGAGGCATCGCCGCTGCCGGCGGTGGTGGCGGGGGACGCGTTCCTGCTGCGCCAGGCGCTGGCCAACCTCGTCGACAACGCGATCGGCTTCTCGCCCGCCGGCGGCCGCGTGCTGGTGACGTTGAGACACGTGGACGGCGACGTGGAGGTGGCGGTTGCCGATGACGGCCCGGGTATCCCCGATTACGCCGCGGGCCGCGTTTTCGAGCGCTTCTACTCGCTGCCGCGACCGGGCGACCGCGGCCGCAGCAGCGGGCTTGGCCTGACCTTCGTCGCCGAGGTCGCGGCGCTGCACGGCGGGCGCGCGGCCCTTCGCAACCGCGAAGGCGTCGGTGCCGTCGCCAGCCTGCTGTTGCCGCTGCAGCCGGCCAGGTAACGCCTGCACCTCGCAGCGCGTGGCGCGGGGGCGCTCGCCAGGCCGCGCGCTTCACCCTCGCTTCATCGTGGCGCCGTCGTGCCGCCATTCGCCGCCGGCAGCCTGTCCGCTCTCTTCTCCATGGGTGAGGGCGACATGCGTCTCTGGTTCAAGGTGGTGATGGTTGCGGCGATGACGCTGGCGATCCTGGTGGCGCTGGCCATGGTCCGCGGCGTGATCGACGAGCGCCAGGCGCATCGCGCGCAGGCGGTGGCCAGCGTGGTGGCGGGCTTCGGCGGTGCCCAGCTGCTGGCGGGGCCGGTGCTGGTGGTGCCGTACGTGGAGGACGTCGAAGAGGACGTGCGCGATGCGGCCGGTGTCCTGCACAAGGTGACGCGCACGCGCGAGCGGCAGTGGACCTTCTTCCCGGAAACGCTGCTGGTCGATGGCGCGCTGGCGCCGGAAACGCGGCGCCGCGGCCTGCACCAAGTGCGGGTGTACCAGTGGTCTGGCTCGCTGCGCGCGCGCTTCGACGCGCGCATACCCGACGACGGCGCCAGGGTGCGGCGCATCGGCCGGCCGTGGCTGGCGCACGGCATTGCCGACGTGCGCGGGCTGCGCGAGCTGCCGGTGTTCACGCTGGACGGCGCGGCGCTGCCGCTGTCGCAGGGCCTGGGCCACGCCGATGGCCCGGGCCTGCATGCGCGCCTGGCAGCGCCGCGTGCGGGCCAGCGCCTGGTCTTCGCCACCGCGCTGGCGCTGGAGCTGCGCGGCACCGAATCGTTCGCCATGCTGCCGGTGGCGCGCAGCAACGACCTGCGCCTGCAGTCGTCGTGGCGGCATCCGAAATTCGAAGGCCTCTCGCCGCAGCACGACATCGGCGACGACGGCTTCCGCGCGCGCTGGCAGGTGGCGGCGCTCGCCACCGGCGCGCAGCGCGAATACCGCCACGCCCCCGATGTCGCCCGGCACGCAGGCGGCGCGGACGGGTCGCAGACCAGCGCGGTCAGCGTGGCGCTGATCGACCCGGTGAACGCCTACCTGCAGGCCGAACGCGCCACCAAGTACGGTGTGCTGTTCGTGGTGCTCACCTTCGTCGGCTTCTTCATGTTCGAACTGCTGCGGCAGCTGCCGATCCATCCCGTCCAGTACGCGCTGGTGGGGCTGGCGATCGCGCTGTTCTTCCTGCTGCTGGTCAGCCTCGGTGAACACATCGCCTTCGGTTGGGCCTATCTGGTCGCGGCGTCGGCCTGCATCGGGCTGATCGGCTTCTACCTGTCCGCGGTGCTGCGCGGCGTGCTGCGTGGCGTCGGCTTCGCCGCCATGCTGGCACTGCTGTATGCCGCGCTCTACGGCCTGCTGGTGTCGGAGGACAACGCGCTGGTGCTGGGCGCCGGCCTGCTGTTCGCGATCCTGGCCGCGATCATGGTGCTGACCCGCAAGGTGGACTGGTACGCGCTGTCCGGGCGTGGTGCATGAGCGTGTCGCGCTCAGCCGATGGCCGGCAAGACGCGGCCCAGGGCAAGGGACCCCGCGGCCAGCGCCGCGCCGATCGCGGTGGCCGCGAGCACGTCGCTCGGGTAGTGCAGGCCCAGCACCACGCGCGAGAGCGCCACCAGCGCGGTGAACGGCAACAGCAGCCACGCCAGCTGCGGGTAATAGGCGAGCGCGACGACGGTGAAGGCCACCGCGTGCAGCGTGTGCCCGGAGGGGAAGCTGAACTCGTCGAGCGGCGCGATCCAGGCGCGGATGCGCACGTCGGAGGCGAACGGGCGCGGGCGCCGCGTCCAGCGCTTCAGGCCCTTGTACAGCAGCAGCGCGACCACGCCGGTGGCTGCCAGGTGTGCCGATGCCGCCAACCCCTGCATGCCATCCATCACCACCAGGGCCGCCATCAGCACGTACCAGGCCACGCCGTCGCCAAGCCGGCTGATGGTGGCGAACACGCGCAACACGTGCGCCCTGGCGCACCAGCCGTTGGCGCGCAGGCACCAGGCAAGGTCGCCGCCGCGTGCGGCCTCAGGCGAGGGCGTTGGCACTTGTGGCATGTGGCGTCTCCCGGTGCTTGCCGATGCGCTGCAGGATGGCGTCGAACTCCGCGGCCACGCTGGCCGGGCGCAGCGGCGCCACGGCGGCGCGTGCGCGCCGGCCCATCTCGCGGCGTGCGTCATCTTCGAGCGCGATCCGGCACGCCGCGCCGATGAACCCGTCTTCGTCGCCGGCGCTGATCGCCGCGCCGTGCAGGCCGTGGCGCAGGTGCTCGCGCGCGGCGCCGTAGTTGAACGCGACCGTGGCCACGCCGCTGGCCATCGCTTCAAGCGTCACGTTGCCGAAGGTTTCCGACAGGCTCGGGAACAGGAACAGGTCGCCACTGGCGACGTGCTGCGCAAGGTCGTCGCCGCGGCGCATGCCGCTGAACACGAAGTCCGGATGTTCGGCGGCCAGCGCCGCGCGCTGCGGTCCATCGCCGATCCACACCATGCGCGCCCCTGGGCGCTCGCGCTGCAGCGCGCGGAAGGCGCGCACCACCAGCGCGAGGTTCTTTTCACTGGCGATGCGCCCGACGTGCACCACCGCGAGGCCGTCGTCGTCGACGCCCCACGCGGCGCGCAGCGTGGTGCTGCGTCGGGACGGGTCGAAGCGTTCGGTATCGACCGCGCGCGACAGCAGCGTCGGTCGCGCGAATCCGCCGCGCGCCAGCGCATCCTGCAGCTCGTGCGTCGGCACCAGGGTGGCATCGGCACCATTGTGGAAATGCCGCATCCAGCGCATGGCGGGGCGCTGCAGCCAGGCGGCGCCGTAGTCCACCACGTACTGGTCGAAGCGGGTATGGAAGCCGGTGGCGGCCGGGATGCCCAGCGCGCGCGCGGCGCGCAGCGCGGACCAGCCGAGCGGACCTTCGGTGGCGATGTACACCGCATCCGGGCGCTGCTGCTGCCAGTGCCGGCGCAGCCGCGCGGCCGCCGGCAGGCCGAAGCGCAGGCCCGCATAGCGCGGCAGTGCGGCGCCGCGCGTCAGCAGTTCATGCGCGGCGGGCGCCCCGTCTCCCGGGCAGCGCGGGCGCACCACGTCGACCGCGTGGCCGCGGGCGCGCAGGCCGCGCTCCAGGTCCTGCACGGTGAGCGCCACGCCGTTGATGTCCGGCGGGTAGGTTTCGCTGACGATCGCGTAGTGCATGCGCTGCTCCCGTTTGAGGAGCAGCCTGGACCGATGCGGTGTCGCGCCTGTTGCAGCCGCTTGACGGTGGCGTGACAGCGTTTACCAGTGCAGCTGGACGCGCGCCTCGACGATCGAAGGGTCGTCGTGGATCCGCAGCCCGCTGGCGGCATCGGTGCGGCGGCTGGCCACGTCCACGTAGTTCAGCATCAGCTTGGCGTTGGAGCGCCAGTACCAGTTCACGCCCACGGTCCATGCATCCATGCGACCGCCGCGCACGCCGCCGTCGTCCAGGTCGAGCTGGTCGTAGCGCAGGCCGAGCTGCCACAGGCCGCCATCGCCCACCGAGGTGCGCGGCAGGCCGCCGCGGTAGCCCCACGACGTGCCGCCGGGATTCCACATCGCGCTGGCGTAGCCGCCGCCGGCGTCGTAGCCGCTGGTGCCGATGCGATCGGCGCGTGCCAGGAAGTACTCGCCCTGCAGCTTCACCGGGCCGGTGATCCACATCGCTTCGAGACCGGTGGTGGCGACGCGGTCGGCGTCGGGCAGGGTGCCGCTGTCGACCAGGCGGACCGCGGACAGATCGGCGTTGGGCCGCGCGCGCAGGCGCAGGCTGTCATCGGGCGTGTCGCGGTCGACGTGGCTCAGGCCCAGGTGCAGGACCTGGCCGTCGGTGCGCAGCGGCGCCCACCAGCCGCGCGCGCCGTAGCCCGCGCCATGGGCGCCATCGCTGGTCAGCTCGCGGCCGAACCAGGCCACGGTGGCGCCGTAATCAGAGGCGTCATAGGCCCAGGACGCGCCAAGCCGGCGCCCGAGGGCGAAGGTGTTGGTGGCGGCCGCCTTGGCGATGAAGTCGTTGTTGCGGCTGGAAGACAGCTCCTCGAGGCCGCTAGGCTGCTTGGCCTGGCCCAGCACCAGGGTGTGGCTGGGGGCGCCATCGCCGCCGAAGCGCCAGCTGAGGTTGTTGTCGAGGTAGCTCTCGTTCTCGACGTCGTAACCCACCACCCAGCCGAAACCGCCCGGCCCGCTGCCCTTGAGCACCAGCTCGAAGCGGCGGATGCCGGTGGCGCGGTCGCGACCGTCGGCGCGTCCGTCGAGGTCGGCGCGGTCGGTGTCGAACCAGTTGCCGTCGACCTGGAACATGCCCTCGAACGCCACGTCGGAGCCGGCCACCGTGCCCAGCGGTACCTCCGCGCGCGCCGGTGAGGCGATGGTCGCGGCGGACAAGAGGGCGAGGGCAAGCAGGGAGCGCGTCATGGCAGGAACCTGGAATCGGGGGACCGCCCAGTTTACGCAAGGCCTTCCCCCCCTGCCCGCAACACTGCAGCCCGCGCGCCGCCTCAGTTCAGGGTGCCTTCGTCGACCCGGCTCATGCCCCCGGCCGCGGCCTGGAAGCCCGCGGCCTGCAGTGCGCGGCGGAGGGCCGGATTGTCGCCGCGGGCCAGCGCCTGCAGCCGGTAGCGGCCGTCGGCTTCTATGTCCAGGGTGGCCTCCAGCGCCAGCGGGCCGCTGGCGTCCTCTGGCAGCAGGACCAGGCGTCCGCCGCGACCGTCGCAGACCGGGGTGCCGGACAGGATCATCGGCGGCAGCGCATCCAGCGGCAGCGTCAGCTCCACGCGCACCCGGCCGCTGGCCTCGCGGCAACCCCCGGCATCGAACAGCAGGCGGGCGTCGTCGAGCAGCGCGCGCAGGCCGACGCCGGCGATCGGCGGCAGCGCCACCACGCCGTCGCCCGCGGCGAGCCCCGCCCTGCGTCCGCGTGACAGCAGCAGCCGCGTACTGCCGCCCTGGAGGTGCAGCTGCTGCCGTCCCGCCAGCAGTGGCAGTGGCGCCAGGCCGATTTGCAGGTCGCCGAGCGGCTGGCCGCGCCAGTGGGCCGCGCGCAGCTGCCCGTTCCAGACGCTGCCGCGGGCTTCGAGCGCGCCGAGCCCCGCCGGCAGGCCGATGCGCGGCAGCACCAGCTGCAGCGGCGCAAGCAGCAGCATCGCCGCCACGAACGCGGCGAACGCCCAGGCCAGGCCGCGCCGCGGACTCATGGCGCGACCTCCGCGAAGCCGACCTCGGCGCGCAGCTGGCCGTCGGCGCGCTCGACGTGGAGCGTGGCCGGTGCGATGCCGTGGGCATCGGCGAGCGTGCCCAGCCACGCGAACAGCGCGGGAGAGGCCACGCGGTCGAATTCGACCCCGAACGTGCCGTCGGCGGCGGTGCGCTGCCTGCTGGGCGCAAGTCCGGCGACGCGCGCGCTGTCCAGCACGCGCTGCTGCATGCCTTCGAGTCCGGGCACGGCGGGCGTGGCAGGGGTGCCGACCTGCGCCAGCGCGCCGACTTCGGCTTCGACTGCAAGCAGCGCGGCGGCTGCCTGGTCATAGCGGGCCTCGGCGCCGTCGCGCAGCGTGCGCAGCGGGTGCAGCAGCCCGTACCACCAGGCGAACGCCGCGACCAGCGCCAGCATGGTCGCCACCATGGCGCGCTCGCGCGCCGCGAGGCCATGCCACCAGGCGGCCAGTTGCGTGGTCGTGGTCATGCGCCGGGCTCCAGGGTGATGCCGGTCAGCAGGCCGCCGGGCGCGTCGCTGCCGGTGCCTTCCACCAGTTGCCAGCCATCGGCGGCAAGCGCGCCGCGGATCGCTTCAAGGTCGTCGGGCGTGGTGTGGAACAGGGATGCGCGCAGCCGGTCGCCGCGCTGGTAGTCGAGTGAAGCCAGGTAGGCACCGGGGCGCGACGCCACCGCGGCGAACAGTGTGCCCGATGCGGCGGCGAAGGCCTGCGGAGCACGCGCGGCGTCGAACTGCGCCCGCAGCGCCGCCGGATCGGTGCTCGGGCCGGCCGCAGACGGCAGCGCCTGCTGCACCGCCTGCGCCGCGCGCTGCTGCAGGCCGCGTGCGGCAAGCTCGAGGCGCAGCGCCTGCGCGGCCACCAGCAGCAGCGGCGACGCGAGCAGCGCCGCCAGCAGCCAGGCCATCCGGCGCCGGTTGGCAGGGCGCGCGCGGGTTGCGGCGGGCGCGAACCTGCCCTGCAGCAGGTCGATTTCGGGCTGCAGGGCACGGGCGACGAGGCTGTCGATGCCATCCGAGGGAAGCGCCTGCTGCGCGCGCGCGGCGAGCACGCGCGCGGCGAGCGAAGGCTCGGCGCTGAACGCCAGCGCGGTGCCGCGCGCGAGCCAGCGGTCGCCGGCGTCGAACACGCGTATGTCGGTGTCGGCGTCATCGCCCGCGATGGGTACCGGCACCAGCAGCTGTTCCGGCACCACGGCATCGGCGCGCATGCCGAACGCCGCGGCGCGTGCCAGCCACTCGTGCATCAGGCGTGGATTTAGCGCAGCCGCCATGCGGGTGGCCTGGCCGCCATCCGGCGCCAGCGCCACGTGCAGGTCGTCGGGGCGCGCGAGGCGCGCGGCGAGCAGCGCACGCGCGGCGGCCAACGCCTGTGCGCCGCTGCGCGCGGGAAGCTCCAGCCAGTCGACGCGTACCTCCGCGCCGGGCACCACCAGCACGGTGCGTTGCGCCGCGGCGAACGCGGGCGGATCCGGCGGCGTGGCAGGTGCAAGCGCGGTGCGCGCCAGCACGCGGCCGTCGTCGCCAAGGTGGAAACAGGTGGCGTCCGCCAGCGGGTCCGCGGGCAGCCACAGGATGCGCGTGCTCATTCGTCGTGGGTCCATCGTCGTGCCAGCAGCCGCACCGGGCCGCCGGGGTCGTGTTGCAGCAGGGCGCTCAGCACCACTTCGGCGCCGCCATGCTCGACTTCCGAGCGCAGCGTGAAGTAGCGCGTACGCAGCCGCACCTGCTGGATTTCCGGGTCGAGTGCCACGGCCGCGGCCAGAGCGGGCTGCGCCCAGAACGCGGCGATGTCGCGCCAGCCGTCCGCCGGGCGCGAGGCGATCACCCGCCTTGCCGCCTCGATGTCGAGCGCGTTGTCGGTGAGCATGGCGAGGATCACGGCGTCGTCGTCCTCGAGGGTATTGAGGTTGACCGGCGCCAGCGCCGCGTCGGGCAGGGCACAGACGTGCCGGCGCAGGCGCATGTAGGCGTCGTCATCGTGGCCGGCGACGGCGCGCAGCTCGCTGACCTCGGCCAGCAGGGTGCCTGCGGTGCGGTTGGCGGGCACGCGCGCGGCGTAGGCGGCATCTTCGCCACCGGCCGCGCGCGGCAGGTTGTCGCTGTCGATCCAGTCGACCAGCGCGTCGACCATGCTGCCTGCCTGTGCCGCGTTGAACCCGAGTGCCTGCAGCAAGGCGAGGTACTGGCGGACGCCCGCTTCGCGCACCGACCACTGGCCCACGGCGCCCTCGACCACGCTGTTGAGGTTGAAGCAGGCGGTGCCGTCGTCCACGCGCACGCGGATCGCGCCATCGTCGATCGGGAACACGAACGGGCGGCCGTTCCAGCCGCCTTCGAGGGTGGTGCGACCATCGGCCTGGACCAGCTGCAGGATGCGGCTGCGCGCGAGCTCCTCGGTGCCGAGCGCGAACCACTGCGCCTGTGCCAGCGCCTGCGCGTTGCCGGTGCGGCGCAGGCCGAAGCGGATGTCGTCCATCACCGCCACCAGCAGCACCGTCATCACCGCCACCAGCAGCAGCACGGTGAGCAGGGCGGCGCCGCGTTCGCGCGCGGCGCTCACGGCGTGGTCCCCGGCAGCAGGAAGCGCTGGCGGACATCGCCGATATCGTCCAGCACCAGTTCCAGCTCCACCGCGCGCGGCATGCTGGCCGCACCGCCGTGCCAGCCGTCGTTCCAGGCGTCGCCGTCGAAATACGCCACGCGCGCCCGGGTGATGCCGTCGAGCAGAACGCGTGCCGGCGCCGCGGCAGTGCCGTCCAGCGCGAGTCGCGCGCTGCGCTCGAGGCGGCCGTCGACAATGCGGTATTCGACATGCTGCAGCGACGCGCGCGGCGCGCCGTCCGGATTCTCGTGGCCGCGGCGCACGAACGCGAACAGCGGGCCGGATTCGCCCGGACGACCGCCGATGAAGGCGTCGCGCGCGGGCGTGCCGTCGCTGCGCCGCGCCAGGCGCGTCGCCGCCTGCGACAGGTCGGTGCGCAGCAGGGCGCGCGCGCGCTGGAACTCGCCCAGCCGCGCCATGCGCTCACGCAGCACCTGCTGGCTGTCGGCGGCATAGGCCATCACCGCGACGCCGGCGGCGGCGATCAGCCCGAAGATCGCCAGCGACACCATCACTTCGAGGAGGGTGAAGCCGCGCTGCCGCGTGTCGCCGCCGTCGCGGACCGCCGCGCGCGAGGCGCTCATTCGGCCACGCCCCGGAACAGCGCCAGCTCGGCGGCCACGCGCTCTTCGCCCGGCGGCATGACAGTGATGTCGACGCGCAGCAGCGACGCGTCCGCGGTCGCCGCCACCGTGCGCGTCCAGCGCCAGTCGCGTCCGCCGGCGGTTTCGCTGCCATGTACGTCATCGCCGAGCAGGCGCGCGTCGATCGTCATCGCCTCCACCGCGATGTTGTCGGCCACCACCGCCGCCAGCACGCGCTCCTCGATGGCCACCGCGGTGCGCGTGCTCTCGCCGGCGAGGTTCAGCAGGCCGAGCACGGCGAGTGCGAACACGGCCAGCGCGACCAGCATCTCGATCAGCGAGAAGCCGGGGGCACGGGGGCGGCGCGCCAGGTGCTCAGTGCGCGCCGGCATCGACGTCGATCCCGCCGCTGCCATCGACCTTGATCCGCGCGCTGCGGCCTTCGCGCTGCAGCACCAGCGTCACCGGCTCGCTGGCGCCGGTGGGGTCGAAGCGCACGCTGGCGCGGTCGTGGCCCTGCGGCAGCAGCGGGCGCGTGCCCGGGCGCCACGCGACCGTCGTGAAGCCCTTGCCGTCCAGCGGCTGCCAGCCGTCGAAGCGCCGGCGCCGGAATTCATAGCCGTGCGCGGTGGCGCCGACTTCGATGGTGCGCATGCCGAGGATGGCTTCGTCGCGCGCGTGCGCCAGGCGCGCGCCGAACGCGTCGGCCTCGGCGACCAGCACGTCCTCGCCGGGTGGCAGGGTCAGCGCGACAGCCGCGCCGGCGAGCCCGATGACGGCCAACGCGACCATCAGCTCGACCAGCGTGAAGCCGTGCATGCGCACCAGGGCGTCCACTCAGCCCCAGTTGCCGATGTCGGCGCCGTCGCCTTCGCCGCCCTCGACGCCGTCGGCGCCGAACGAGAACACGTCGAAGCTGCCGTCGCGGCCCGGCTGGCGGAACTGGTAGGCGTTGCCCCAGGGATCGGTCGGCAGGCGGCGGATGTAGCCGCCCTTGCGGTAGCGTTCCGGGCGCGCGAGCCCGGCCGGCGCCTTGAGCAGCGCGTCGAGGCCCTGCGCCGTGGACGGGTAGGCGAGGTTGTCGAGGCGGTAGGTCTCCATCGCCTGTTCCAGCACCGAGATGTCGGCGCGCGCCTTCTCGGTCATGGCGCGGTCCTGGCTCGGCATGACGTTGATCATCACCACCGTCGACAGCAGGCCGATGATGACGATCGCGACCATCAGTTCGACGAGGGTGAAGCCGGACGCGCGCTCGGGACGCGTGCGTCGCATGGAACGGATGGTGCTGCGGGGGCGGTGCATGTTCGGGTCTCCGGTCAGCCGGCCACGAGGGCGTTGAATTGCAGGATGGGCAGCATGATCGCGAGCACGATCACCGCCACCACCGCGCCCAGCACGATGATGATCAGCGGCTCGAGCAGGCTCATCGCCACGCTGGTGAAGGTGTTGAACTCGCGTTCCAGGTAGTCGGCGGCGCGGTCGAGCATCGGCGCCAGGCGGCCGCTGTCCTCGCCGCTGGTGGCCATGTACAGCAGGGTCGGCGGGAACACGCCGGCGCGCTTCATCGCGCCGGACAGGCTGCCGCCCTCGCGGATCACCTCGACCATGGCCTCCGTGGCTTCGCGCAGCACGCTGTTGCCCACGGTACGTGCGGTGATCGCCAGGCCCTCGATCAGCGGCATGCCGCTGTCGGCCATGGTGGCCAGGGTGCGTGCCATGCGCGCGGCGTGGACGTCGCGCAGCAGGCGGCCGAGCAGCGGCAGCCGCAGCACCGTGGCATCGAACGTACGCCGCGGTCCCGGCCGGTGCAGGAGGCGCGCCGCGGCCACGCCCGCCACCGCAAGCAGCACCAGCAGCGGCAGGCCCCACGCCGCCATCGCGTCGGAGATGCCGATCACGATGCGGGTCAGCAGCGGCAGCGCGCGCCCCATCGATTCGAACTGCTCGACCACGCGCGGCACCACGAACGCCATCAGCGCGATCACCACCAGCACCGCGGTCACGGCCAGTGCCGCCGGGTAGACCAGCGCCGAGACCAGCTTGCCGCGCACGTGCTGCTCGTGCTCCTGCAGGTCCGCCAGGCGCTCGAGGATCGCCGGCAGCGCGCCGGTGCCCTCGCCGGCGGCGACCATCGCCCGGTACAGCGGCGGGAACGCCTTGCCCTGGCGCGCCATCGCATCGGAGAGGCGGAAGCCTTCCAGCACGTGGGCGTGGGTGGCCATCACCACCCGGCGCACCGCGGGGCGCTCGGCCTGGCTGCCGATGGTGCGCAGCGCTTCTTCGAGTGGTGCCACCGCGACCAGGGTCGCGAGCTGGCGGGTCAGCAGGGTCAGGTCCTTGGCGGTGAAGCGACCGCGGCCTGGCGCGGTCGTCGCAGGCGTGCTGGCGGCTGCCTCAACGCGCACCGGCAGCAGGTGACGCCGCTCAAGGAGGCGACGCGCATCGGCGGCACTGTCGGCCTGCAGCACGCCTTCGCGGCTGCGGCCGTCGACGTCGAACGCGGCGTAGTCAAACGCCGGCATGGTCGGACTCCTGGCGGGTGACGCGCATGGCTTCCTCGAGCGTGGTCTCGCCGCGCAGCACCGCGGCGCGCGCGGCGTCGCCGAGGCGGCCGGTGCCGGCGAACGCGGCCGCGGCCAGCGCGTCCTCGTCGGCCTCGGCGCCGATCAGCTGGCGCATGCGTTCGTCGACGGTCAGCGCTTCGTGGATGCCGATGCGTCCGGCATAGCCGGCGTGGCTGCAGTGCGCGCAGCCGACCGCGCGGAACACCACAGCACCGGTCGCATCCGGCTGGCCGTCGGCGGCGAGCAGGCGCGCGGTCGCGGCATCCGCCACCACGGGTTCGCGGCAGTGCCGGCACAGGCGGCGCAGCAGGCGCTGCGCCAGCACCAGGCGCAGGGTGGAGGCGAGCAGGAACGGCTCGATGCCCATGTCGCGCAGGCGGGTGACCGCGCCGGGCGCATCGTTGGTGTGCACGGTGGACAGCACCAGGTGGCCGGTGAGGCTGGCCTGCACCGCGATCTGCGCGGTCTCCGGGTCGCGCACCTCGCCGACCATCACCACGTCCGGGTCCTGGCGCAGGATCGCGCGCAGGCCGGCGGCGAAGGTCATGCCGACACGCGCGTTGACCTGCGTCTGGCCGACGCCGTCGATGGCGTACTCGATCGGATCCTCGACGGTGAGGATGTTGCGGCGGCCGTCGTTGAGCGTGGCCAGCGCCGCGTACAGCGTGGTGGTCTTGCCGGCGCCGGTGGGGCCGGTGACCAGGATGATGCCGTTGGGCACGCGCAGCGCGCGCTGCAGCGCGTCCAGCACGTCCGGCTGCATGCCCAGCTCGGAGAGCGGCAGGCCGCCCTGGTCCTTGTCGAGGATGCGCATCACCACGCGCTCGCCGCCGCGCGCGGGCAGGGTGGACACGCGCACGTCCAGCGCCTTGCTGCCCATGGTCAGGCCGATGCGGCCGTCCTGCGGCACGCGCTTCTCGGCGATGTCCAGCCGTGCCATCACCTTGACGCGCGACACCAGCAGCGGCGCGATGCGCGCAGGCAGGCGCAGCGCCTCGCGCATCACGCCGTCGACGCGCATGCGCACCACCAGCGCGGACTCGAAAGGCTCGACATGCACGTCGGACGCGCCGCTGCGCGCGGCCTCGGCGATCAGGCCGTTGATCAGGCGGATCACCGGGGCGTCGTCCTGCGCTTCCAGCAGGTCGGCGCTCGCCGGGATGTCGTCGGCGAGCGCGTCGAGGTTGCCGGGCAGGTCGAGCTCGCCCGCGCCGGCGGCCAGCGCGGCATCGGCGTAGAGCTCCGACAGCCGGCGGTCGAACGCGGAGCGTGGCAGCACCTCCACCTCGAGCGCGCGGCCGAGGCTGCGGCGTGCTTCGAGCAGTGCAACGGGGTCGGCGTCGTCGCACAGGCCCACGCGCGCGCTCGCCGCGCCGATGCCGAGCAGCAGCACGCCGTGGCGCTTGGCGTAGGCATAGCTGAAGGCGGGCAGCGGCTCGCTCATCGCGCGGATCCGGTCCCGGGGGGCAGTGGCGCGGCGTCCGTCGTCGGGGCCGGGAGCGGTGGCGCGGCGTCAGTCGCGGCGGCAGGCGCCGGCAACGTCGGCGGCGTGGTGCGCAGGTAGTCGCGCACCAGCGTTTCCAGCGCCGCCTCGCGTTCGCCGGCCACCGGCCCCTGGCTGCGCACCATGTAGTCGTAGCGCGGCGCGGTCATCGCCTGCGCCTCGCGCGCGCTGCGCACGATGGTCGGGCGGATGAAGATCATCAGGTTGGTCTTGTCGCTGGCGCGCGACTTGTGCCGGAACAGGTTGCCGATGATCGGGATGTCGCCGAGCAGCGGCACCTTGTCGACGGTGCTGCGCTCGCTCTGGTCGAGCAGGCCGCCGAGCGCGACGATCGCGCCGTCGTCCACCAGCACGCGCGTCTCCAGTTCGCGCTTGTTGAGCACCAGCTCCGAGAAGTCCTCGCTCACCGGCCCGGCGATCGACGACACCTCCTGGCGCAGGGTGAGCGTGATGCCGCCACCGGCGTTGATCTGCGGCGTGACCTCGAGCTGGATGCCGACGTCCTGGCGCTGGATGGTGCGGAACGGGTTGCTGTTGCTGTCGCCGAGCACTTCGCCGGTGGTGGTGGGCACCTCCTGGCCGACCAGGATCCGCGCCTCCTCGTTGTCGAGGGTGAGGATGGACGGCGTGGACAGCAGGTTGGACGCCGTGTCGCTCTTCACCGCGTCGATGATCAGGCCGAAGGTGGCGTTGTCGTTGCCGCCGGCGATGCCGCCGAGCGCGCCGTTGAGGCCGAGCAGCGACTGCACCGCGACGTTGCGCGCGATGTCGAGCACGGAGTCGTCATCGTCATTGCCGCGGTTGCGCGCGCGCTGCGCGGCCACGCCGCCGGCGATCGGCATGATCTGCGGGTTGGCGCCCGGGAACTGGGTGGCCAGCACCGGGATGTTGCTGCCGTCCTTGCCCGCGATCAGCAGCTGCGCGCCCAGCCTGCGCGCGGCGTTGTCGGAGATCTCCACCACGATCGCCTCCACCAGCACCTGTTCGCGGCGGGTGTCGAGCTGGGTGATGACCTCGGCCAGCAGGCGCTGGGTTTCCGGGTCGGCGTTGATGATCAGCGAGTTCGAGCCCGGGTAGCGCACGATCGTGGGGCGCTTGCCCTGGCTGCCGGTGATCACCGTGGCGGTGGCGGCATCGCCCGCCTGCGCGGTCGCCGGGGCGGCGCTGCCGTCCGCGCCGTCGGTGGCCTGGCCGACGAGCTGCTGCAGCACGGGCAGCAGCTGTTCGGCGCTGGCGTGCTGCAGCTTGACCACGCGCACGTTGCCGGTGCGCTCGGCGCGGCGGTCGAGCTCGAGGATGGTCTGCACCACGCGCTGCACGACGCGCGGATCGCCGCGCACCACGATCGAGTTGCTGCCTTCCACCGGCAGGATCGACAGCTGGCCGTTGCGCGCTTCGCCGCCGCTGGCGAACAGGCCGCCGACGGTGGCGGCGACCTCGCGCGCGGAGCTGTTGCGCAGGGTGATGGTGTCGATGCTGGCGGTGTCGCTGTCGATCTGCGCCACCAGGCCGCGGATGCGGCGCACGTTGTCGGCGTAATCGGCGACCAACAGCGCGTTGCCCTGCGGCGTGGGTACGACCACGCCGCCGCGGCCGACCAGCGGCTTCAAGGTCTCGGCGGCGATACGTGCATCCACCATCGCCAGCGGCAGCACCTGGGTGGTGAACGCGGAGCCGCCCGAACCCGCGCCGGGCTGCTGCGCGGCGATGTCGTCGGGCACCACGCGGTAGGCGCCGCTGCCCGCCGGCACCGCGAGCAGGCCGTTGGCGCGCAGCACCGCCAGCAGCACGCCGAGCAGCTCGGCCTCGTCCATGGCGCGGTCGCGCGTGACGCTGACCGTGCCCTGCACGCGCGGGTCGATGATGAAGGTGGTGCCGGTGGCGCGTGCGACGTCCTGGATGAAGGCGCGGATGTCGGCGTCCTGCGCGGTCACGGCGGCGCCGGCGCCGCTGGCCTGCGCCAGTGCGACGGACGGCGGCGGCAGCGCGAGCGCGATGACGAGAGCGGTGGCGAGGAGTCGCTGTTTCACGGAGTGTCTGCCTGCAAGGTCGTGGTGTGCGTCGTTCCGTCGCGCGCGTAGGTGAAGGTGATCGTTCGGCTGCCGGCCAACTCGGCCGGCAGTGCCGCATAACGTTCGGGGGTGAGCGCCTGGCCGTTGATCGACAGCAGCACGTCGCCGGCCTGCAGGCCGGCCTGGCGCAGCACCGCGCCGTCGCCGCGCGGGATCACGCTGTAGCCGGCGGGCTGGCCGGCGTCGGCCTGCACCGGACGCAGGCCGGCCTGGGCGAGGAGTTGGGCGGGATCGACGCGGGCTGTGCCTGCGGTGGGAGATGGCGCGCGCGCCGCGGGCAGCCCTGCGGACGCCTCGCGTGGAGCAGGCGCGGGCGCTCCGCCCGGCGGCAACGCGAAGCGCAGTTCGCTGCGCGCACCGGACGCGGCGAGCGTCACATGGTCACTCGCCACCGCGGCGAGCACCACGCCGGGCGCGACTTCGTCACCGACCACGAACGCGCGCTGCCGGCCGTCCTTGCCTGCGATGATCGCCGCGCCGGAGCCGGCATCCGCCGCCGGGCGCGCGGCGTGGAGCCGGAGCCCTGAGCTGTCGGCCGCGACTTGCACGCTGGCCTGCGCCGGATGGAACGCATCGATGGCAAGGCGTTCGAGGCGCGTCGCGTCCATGGCTGCGCGCGCTGGCGCGGGCGGCGCGCCGACGGGTGCCGGTGGCACGAGCAACAGCCACGCCAGGCGCGCGGCCTGCACGGCCAGCAGGGCGACGACAGTGACCGTGACCACGCGGCGCAGCAGCCCGGCATCGCGGGCGCGGGCGAGCAGTGCATGCGGTGCATGGAGGGCGAACGGCGTGGCCAATGACGGACTCGGCGGCGCGGCGAATCCGCGCGATGGTCAGATCATGCGAACGTTTGGTGACAATCCGGTTTCAACTGACACGAAACCGTCGCAAGCCTGCAGGAAACGCAAAAGGGCGGGGCCTCGCGGCCCCGCCCCTGTCAGGCGATGCAGTGCTCAGAACTCGGCGGACAGGCTCACCGAATACGTCACGCCCGGGTCGTAGCGCAGCACGTGCACCTTCTGCCCGCCGCGCTCCTGGTACTCGTCGAACTCCGTGTCGAGGATGTTGCGCGCGGCAAAACCCAGGGTCATCGCGGTGTCGCCGAGGTTGAAGCCCTTGCGCAACACGAAATCGAGCGTGGTGCCCGGCTCCTGCATGTAGTCGGGCTGGCCCGGGCGGCCACGCGCGGAGACGCGCTCGCTGACATGGTTGGCGATCAGCGTGGCCTGCAGGCCGGTGGCCTCGTTCTCGACGCCGAACTGCAGGTTGGCGATGTGCTCGGACTGTCCCTGCATGTCGCTGCCGTCGCGCACGAACAGCCGTGCGTCCACCGGCGCCGGGTAGCCGAAGGGCTGCACCGTGTCGCCTTCGTCGGCATTCACCTCGGACTGCGACCAGGTGTAGTTGGTCGCCAGGTACAGGCGGTTCGCGCCCCACCAGTCGGCGGCGAACACGTCGTCGAAGTACTTCTTGAACTCCACCTCGGCGCCGTAGACCGTGGCCTCCGGTGCGTTGAGGAAGCTCTGGAAGATGGTGCCGCCGCCGCCCACGTTGATGTTGGTCTCGATCGGCTTGTCGATGGTCTTGTGGAACGCGCCGACCGTGAAGTACTCGCCGGAGCCGAAGAACCACTCATGGCGCAGGTCGAAGTTGGTCAGCTCGCTGTCCACCAGGTACGGGTTGCCGTAGTACTGGCGGAAGCTGTCGGGATCGCTGTACTGCTGCGGCGCCATCTCGCGGAACTGCGGGCGGGCGATGGTGCGCGAGGCACCGAAGCGCAGCTGGCGGTTGTCGGCGATGTTCCAGGTCAGGGTGAGCGCCGGCAGGAAGTAATCGTTCTCCAGCGGCGCCGGGGAGGCCTGGGCGACACCGGTGATCACGTCGTACGGGGTCACCGACTGGGTCGCGTCCTCATAGCGCACGCCCACGGTGGCGCGCAGGTTGGGCGTGATCTCGCCTTCGGCCTGCAGGTACAGCGCCTTGACCTCGAGCGACGCGTCATAGGCCGAGGCGCCGAACCCGCCGGTGGTCTCGCGCAGCCGCAGCAGGTCCTGGCTGAGGTTGTAGTCCGAGAACAGGTAGTCGGGGCGCTGGTAGCGGTTGTGGAACGGCAGGGCGCCGTCGAGGGCGAGGAACTTGAACTCGCGGGCCCAGGCGTTGCGCTCGTTGTCCATGTACGCGCCGCCGAAGCCGAGCGTCAGGTCGCGCTCGACCGGCAGGCGCCAGGTGACGTCGACGCCGGCGCTGTCGACGGTGTCCTCGACCGCGCTGAAGCGGGTGTAGTTCTGCACGCGCGAGGCGTCGTGGCTCCAGAAGCCGTCGACGTTCTCGTAGCGGATGCCCTTTTCGTAGGGCATGTCGCGCGTGGCGCGCGCGGTGGCGGCGCGCCAATCGACCTTCAGGTCGTCGTATTCGCCGAAGGCATGGCTGCCGGTGAGCTGGTGGTTGAGCAGCTCGCGCTCGAACCACTCGGTGTAGTCGTCGCGCGCCTCGAAGCCGGCGAGGTTGTCCGCGCCGAAGCGGCTGCGCGCTTCCTTGATGGTGTCGTGCACGTACAGGCTGGTGAGGCCGATCCTGTTGCCGCCCCACTCGTAGCCGGCACCGAGCATGACGTTGGTGCGTGCGTTGTTCTGGGTGGAGAGGAACTCGTAGTCGGAGTCGTACTCGACGACGTCGCCGACGAAGACGCCCTGCTGCTGGTCGCCGAAGCGGGTGCGCCATTCGTTCTCGAACCCGGCCACGGCGATGAAGCCGATGCGCGCGTCCTCGCCCATCTCGGCCGTGTAGCCAGCGCTGGCGCCGACGTTGCCGTCCGGATCAATGCTGTCGTTTTCCTGCAGCAGGTTCAGGTTGGCGTTCTGGAAGCTGCGGCCGATGCGGCGGATGTCCTCGCGGCTAAAATTGCCCAGGTCCACGCGCTGGCCGGTGGCCATCGCATCCTGCAGCGCGCGCGGCATCTTGCGGGTGCCGTCGTCATACCCCGACCAGTCATCCTCCGAGCCGTAATAGGTCAGGCCCTTCTCGCCGGTGGTGACGCTGTTGCCGCCGCCGCCGACGCTCACCTTGAAGAACGGCGCATCGGGGATGGTCAGCGATTGCAGGTCGATGATGCCGCCGCCGAACTCGCCCGGGTACTTCGCCGAATAGGTCTTCTGCACGGTCATGCCCTGCAGCACCTCGGCCGGGAACAGGTCCAGCGGCACCACGCGCTGCATCGGCTCCGGGCTGGGCAGCGGCGAGCCGTTGAGCAGCGCCGAGGAGTAGCGTTCGCCGAGGCCGCGCACATAGACGAACTTGTCGTCGACGATGCTCACGCCGGAAACCCGCGCCAGCGCCGCGGCGGCGTCGCCGTCACCGGTGCGTTCGAAGTCGTCGCGGGTGATGAACGAGGCGACTTCCGCGGTCTGCAGCATCGGCTCGGGGATGTATTCGCCGCGCACCTCGACCGCGTCGAGCTGGGCCGGCGTGGACGCCGCCTGCGCGGCCGCGTCCTGCGTGCCGGCCGCCTGCGCGAGCGTGGCCTGCACGATGGTGGCCTGCGCCGGAATGGCGGCGGCGTCACCACGTGGCGGGGCAGGCTGCTGGGCCCACGCGACCTGGCAGGCGAGCAGGGTGGTGATCGCGACGGACAGGCCGCTGCGTGACGGGGTGCGTTTCATGTGGTGACCTTCGCTGTGCGGTGCCGGTTGCGGCCTGGATGGAACGCGGGGCGGCCGTCATGGCCGCCCCGGGTCGACGTGATGCGGTGTGGCATCAGTCCGTCAGCAGGACGTGTCGGCCGTCAGGCCGCAGGTCCAGCCCTGCCACCAGGTGTCGCCGGCGTTGCGGACGCCGCCGATGTAGTCGACCTGCTGGAAGAAACTGTCCACCGAGGTCAGGCCCTGGTAGGCCGCGACTGCGGTCTCGTTGGCGCCGTTGACGAACACGTTGGCGAGGCTCGAAGTGCCCACCACGTTGCCGGTGCCGGAGGTGAACGCTGTCTCGGCGCGCGCGTCGGCGAACGCCGTCGGGCAGGAGAAGAACACCGAGCCGAAGGTGCCGGTGGTGTTTTCGTCCGAGATGCTCAGGCACTGCAGCCCGGCACCGGTGCCGCCGGCGGGACGGGTGACCACGGTGTTGTAGAACGCGGCCTGGGTGCCCTGGTTGAGGGTGATCGCGGCGCCGCCGCCGGCGCGGCCGACGTAGGTGAAGTTGGCGACCTTCGGGTTCGAGTAAGGCTCGCGGCGGATGCTCGACCACTCGTTCATGCGGTCGCCGCCGGTGGCGCGCTGGATGACGATGCCGTACTGCAGCGAGCCGTTCCAGCCGGTGTCGGTGTCGAGGCTGTCGTCGTCGGCGCCGGTGACCACGATGTAGCGGCCGTTGACCGTGCCACCGAACCACTCGATGCCGTCATCGGAGCTGTTGTGCACCTGCACGTACTCGAACACCGTGCCGTCGCCCACGCCACCGAGGGTGATGCCGTTGAGTTCGTTGTTCGGCGTGACCTCGAAGCCCGAGTGCTTGACGCGCAGGTACTTGACGATGCCGGAGTTGTCGCGCGGCGCGTTGCCGCCGTAGAAGCCGTCGGTGCCTTCGATGGTCGCCTGGCACTCAGGCGTGCCGGAGACCGTGGTGCCCGGGCAGGCGTTGATCGGCGCGCGGCCGAGCAGCACCAGGCCGCCCCACAGGCCGATCGAATTGGCGTTGGTCTGGCCTTCGATGTCGGCGCGTGCGGTGAGGGTGATCGGCTTGGTGGCCGTGCCCTGGGCATAGATCTGCGAGCCGCGGTTGACGACCAGCAGGTCGGCGCCGGCGGAGCCGTACAGGGTCACGCCCGGTTCGATGGTGAGCACGCCTTCCTGGGCACCGGGGGCTTCGTTGTTGATGTCGCCACCCTGGTCGTCGCCGACCGCGACGCGGCCGCTGATGGCGTACACGGTGCCGGCGCGCTCCGGGACCAGCAGGTTGCCGACGATGCGCTCGGGCAGGCGGCAGGCGCGCAGCGCGCCGTCGGCGACGGTGCCGATGTTGGTGAAGCCGGTGGGGCAGTCGGCCGCGGGGCCACCGGTCGGCGGCGGCGGCGGAGGGGTGGTCGGCGGCGGCGGCGGCGCGGTCGGCGGCGGCGGCGGGAACGCACCCTCACCCGGCGAGGCGACGCGGTCGGCACCGCCTCCGCAGGCGCTGAGCGCGAGCACCGCGCCGAAAGTCGTGAGAAGGGCCTTGGAGCTTTGGCGCATGGACATCGGTTCTCTCCGGGAGGAAGTTGACGCTGGCGAAGGCGGGCGAGCCTGGCGGCGCGCGTTGTGTCGCGGGTCGTCGCGCCGCTGCGGGGCGGACGGATCGGAGGCCAAGATAGGCAGCGTCGATGACAGCTTTCTTTCATTCATGCGGCTGTCTTGGTTTCGCATTGCGCGCTGCGTCCGGGTCGTGAGTCGGTTCGCTCCGCGTCATCGTTCCGTCACATCTCCACGGCCTCCTAGGAGGCCACCGCCCCGAACATCACGAAGCCATGGACACACCCGTCGTCGACGCCGCACTCGTGCAGTGGCTGCTGGATCGCGTGCGCTGCGGCGCCTCGCCGGAAGACGTCCTCGACAACATGGTCGGGCGCGGCTGGGACGGCGATGCGGCGGCGGTGGCGATCGAGGACGCGATGCGCGGCCACCTCGACGCGCACG
Organism: Luteimonas sp. MC1828; assembly: GCF_016461615.1. NCBI lineage: Bacteria > Pseudomonadati > Pseudomonadota > Gammaproteobacteria > Lysobacterales > Lysobacteraceae > Luteimonas > Luteimonas sp. MC1828. Next base: position 1,161,046 of record NZ_JAEMNY010000001.1, on the reverse strand, counting down.
CGCTCGATCACGGACTGCCACTGCCGCAGAAGGTGCCGTCGCCGATCGTCCTCAACGGGCCGTCGCTCATCGATGCGGGCGACCGCGAGGTCGCGGTGCTGGCCAACCTGCTGCATCCGCGCGTGGTGGTGTTCGGCGGCGTGCTGTCGGACGACGAATGCGATGCGCTGGTGGCGCTGGGCCGCGAACGGCTGGCGCCCTCGCCGGTGTTCGACCCGGAGACCGGCGCCGACCAGGCGCACCCGGCGCGCACCAGCGAAGGCATGTTCTTCCGGCGTGGGGAGAACGCGTTGTGCGCGCGCATCGAGCAGCGCCTCGCGGCACTGGTCGACTGGCCGCTGGAGAATGGCGAAGGCCTGCAGCTGCTGCGCTATGGCCCGGGTGCCGAATACCGCCCGCACTACGACTATTTCGACCCCGCCACCCCGGGCGCGCACGTGGCACTGGCGCGCGGCGGCCAGCGCGTGGCCTCGATCGTGATGTACCTCAACACCCCGGCGCGCGGCGGCGCGACCACGTTTCCCGACGCGCGCTTCGAGGTCGCTGCGGTCAAGGGCAACGCGGTGTTCTTCGCCTACGATCGGCCGCACCCGATGACGGGCACGCTGCACGGCGGCGCGCCGGTGGTCGAGGGCGAGAAGTGGGTGGCAACCAAATGGCTGCGCATCGGCCGCCACGCATGACGCTGCTTGACCGCCTGTCGGCGGAACGATGCCGTCCATCGCCACAAACAGGGCTTGTCATAACGGTGTAACCCACTGCGGGCGCGGACATAGTGTCATCGGGTGCATTCATCCGATGCGCTGCGGCGCGGGAGCACCAACATGCAACGCACAGCGATTCCACTTCTCCTCGCCCTGGTCCTGCCGGTCGCTTCCGCGCACGCCGCGCAGCAGGTCCACACCTTCGTGCTGGACCTCGATGCCGACGGCCACATCACCCGGCTCGCGCCGCATGGCGCCGTGCCCGGTGCGGTGACCGACGCGCTGGCCGACGAGATCCGCGCCTGGGTGTTCCATCCGGGCCCGGTCGACCAGGCCGGCGCCGCCGCCCGCACCTATCTGCGCGTGGTCGTGGACGACGCACAGGGCGAACCCGGCGGCTACAGCGTGGTGTCGGCGACCACCGGTCCGGCGCTCGCCGCGACCACTGCGCCGGACTATCCGATGCGCGACCAGCTTGCCGGGCACGAGGGCATGGTGGTGCTGAAGCTCGAGGTCGCTGCCGACGGCCGCGTGCGCGCCGCCGACGTGCACGCGGCCACCGGCTCGGTGTCGCGGGCGATGGCCACGGCTGCGGTCAATGCATCACGCCAGTGGCGGTTCGCCACCGAAGAGGTGGGCGGCGCGCCGGTGGCGGCGACGCTGCTGTGGCCGGTCTGCTACCTCGGCGCCCATTCGACGCCCGAGGCCTGCAGCTGGACCGGGCCGGACGACCAGCGCTTCTCCAGCAAGACCGTGCTGCCGCTGGATCCGCGGGTCACGCTGGTGTCGCAGGCCGCGCGCTGACCGCGCGCCGCCGGTAGCCCTTCAGCCGGCGATCCCGGGCGTCTTGTCCGGATACGTGCACAGGTCGCGCAACACGCACGCAGGGCATTCGGGCCGACGCGCCTTGCACACGTAGCGGCCATGCAGGATCAGCCAGTGGTGGGCGTCGTGCAGGTACTCGCGCGGCACCCGGCGCAGCAGCCGGTCCTCGACCGCGCGCACGTCCTTGCCGTGCGCGAGTCCCGTGCGGTTGGCGACGCGGAAGATGTGCGTGTCGACGGCCATCGTCGGCTCGCCGAACGCGGTGTTGAGCACCACGTTGGCGGTCTTGCGGCCGACGCCGGGCAGTGCTTCGAGCGCCTCGCGCGTGCGCGGCACCTCGCCGCCGTGGCGCTCGAGCAGAAGCCGCGCCATCGCCGCCACGTTGGCGGCCTTGGCGTTGAACAGGCCGATGGTGTTGATGTACGGCTTCAGTCCGTCCTCGCCCAACGCGGCGATCGCCGCCGGGGTGTTGGCCACCGGGAACAGCCGCCGCGTCGCCTTGTTGACGCCCACGTCGGTGGCCTGCGCCGACAGCGTCACCGCGACCAGCAGCTCGTAGGGCGTCGTGTATTCGAGCTCGGTGACCGGTTTCGGGTTCAGTTCCCGCAGCCGCGCGAACATCTCGCCGACCGCCGTCGTGGGCATGACGCGGCCGCGACGCTCCGGCGGGCTCAAGGCTTGCCCGCCATGCGCGCACGGGCGCGTGCCAATGCCGCGGCCGCGGCTGCGGGAAGTGCGGGCGGCGACGTTGGCTGCTCTCCATCGGCCGGCAGCGCAGCGGTCGATGCGTCCGGCGACGGCGGCGGCGGCGCGGCGCGCGCGGCCTTGCGCTCGGCGGCGCGGCGCGCGAGGCGCGCGGCGCGGGCGTGGTAACGCTCACGCGCGGCCCAGGCGACGACCAGGCGGTCGCGCGCGGCGGCAAGCTCGGCGTTTTCGCTGGCGATCAACGTCGCGCACGGGACGAAACGGGCCAGGCCTGCTTCGATGGCGGCATCCAGTTCGTCGGCCCGCACCAGCCGCAACAGCTCGCGCGCATCCACCGCGCGGGCGCCCGGATTGCTGTCGTCGCCTGTGCCCGCCGACACGCCGCGCCTCAGCGGTTTTCGAACGCCGGCTTGCGGCGTTCCAGGAAGGCGGTCATGCCTTCGCGTGCGTCGTCGGTGGAGAACACCAGGCCGAACTGCGCGCTCTCGTATTCCAGGCCGTCGTCGATCGCGCACTCGCCGCCGACGTGGATGGCGTCGAGGATGGCACGCATGGCCAGCGGAGCGCCGGTGGCGAGCTTGGCGGCGAACTGCATGGTTTCGGCTTCGAGTTCGGCCGCCGGCACCACGCGGTTCACCAGGCCCAGCGCCAGCGCGCGCGCGGCGTCGATCGGCGCACCGCCAAGCGTCAGCTCCAGCGCCGCGGCGCGGCCGGACAGCCGCAGCAGGCGCTGCGTACCACCGAAGCCGGGCAGCAGGCCGAGCGTGACTTCGGGCAGGCCAAGTTTGGCGCTGTCGGCGGCGATGCGCAGGTGGCAGCACATCGCCAGCTCCAGGCCACCGCCCAGCGCGAAGCCGTTGACCATGGCCACGACGGGCTTGGGCATGCGCTCGATGCGGCGCATCAGGCGCTGGCCGACCAGCGAGAACTCGCGCGCCTCGACCGCGCTCAGCGCCGCCATCTCGGCGATGTCCGCCCCGGCCACGAACGCCTTGGCGCCGCTGCCGGTGAGTACGACCGCGCGCACGGCAGGATCGGCGGCGGCGGTGTCGAATGCAGCGTGCAGCGCCTCCATGGTGGCGCGATTCAGCGCATTCAGTTTTTCCGGGCGGTTGACGGCAATCACGCGCACGGCGCCGTGGTTGGAGGTCAGGAGCAGGGAATCGGTCATGCGGGGGTCTCTGGCGGCGGCACTGCGGGCGTGGGAACTCGACGCCGCAGGCGTGGTCGGATCGGAAGGTCGTCAGTGGCGGTTAAGCACTGCGCCCAGTATCCTACCGTGTCCACCGCGGCGGCCAGACCGCCCCGGTTTGCCTCGGACCCAACCAGATCGAATCCCGGAGAGTCCCTCGAATGAAGTTGCGCCTGCTTGCTGCCGCCATCGCGGCCTTTACCCTGGTCGCCGGTTCCGCCGCCGCACAGGACACCACCTCGGAAAAGGGGAAGCTGAGCTACGCGATCGGCTACAACACCGGCGCCGAGCTTGCAGATCTCACCGCGCGCGGCGAGGCGCTTGACGTCAACACCGTGATCAAGGCCATGCAGGATGCCTACGCCAAGAAGGAACCGACGGTCCCCGTCGACCAGCTGCGCGTGGCGGTCGAGAACATGCAGAAGCGCCAGCAGGCCAAGATGGAGGCGGAGTTCGCCAAGCTGAGCAGCGCCAACAAGACCGCCAGCGATGCGTTCCTGGCCCAGAACAAGGCCAAGGCCGGCGTCAAGGAACTCCCGGGCGGCGTGCAGTACCGCGTCATCGAAGCCGGCAGCGGCGCCAAGCCCACCCAGGCGAGCGACGTGCAGCTGACCTACAAGGGCTCGCTGCCCGACGGCACCGTGCTGGTCGACACCAGCCAGGCGCCGGCCGGCCAGACCCCGGGCCCGGTCGCCCTCAAGGTGAGCCAGGTGCCGCTGGACGGCCTGCGCGAGGCGCTGCTGCAGATGCCCTCCGGCGCGCGCTGGGAAGTCGTGATCCCGGGCAGCAAGGCCTACGGCAGCGACATGCGCGCCGGCCGCATGGCCAACCAGGCGGTCGTGTTCGACGTCAAGCTGGTCAGCGTCAAGTAAGTGCCACGGGGCGGCGACGCCCCGGCGACAACACGCGCGGCCCAGGCCGCGCAGTGAACCTGGACGCGCCGGCCTTCGTGCCGGCGCGTTCGCATGTGGGCAGCGCGCATCGCGCGTGACCCGAGACCCGGAATCCCGATGACCACCGCTTTCCGTGCCGTCCTGAGTCCCTGCACCGGCGTCTGCACGATGGCCGACGACGGCTATTGCGACGGCTGCCACCGCACCGGCCACGAGATCGCGGGATGGCTTGCGATGGGCGACGACGAGCGCCTGCGGCTGATGGAAGACGTCCTGCCCGCGCGCGAGGCGCGCCGCGGCTGATGGATGCCGCCTCCGCCGATGCCCTGCTGCAGGCGGCGCTCAATCCGCTGGGCGCGGTGCCGGCGGGACCTGCCTGGAACCTCCACGACCTGCATGACCTGTTGCCCGCCGACGTGCGCCTGGTCGATGCGGCCGTGCTGGTGCCGTTGATCGGGGACCGCGACACCGGCGTCATCCTCACCCGTCGACACGACGGGCTGCGCCACCACGCCGGACAGGTCAGCTTCCCCGGTGGCCGGGTCGACCCTGGCGACGATGGCCCGGTGGCCGCCGCGCTGCGCGAGGCGGAGGAAGAGATCGGCCTGGCGCCGGCGCAGGCGCGCGTGCTCGGCTATCTCGATCCGCTGGCCACCGTAACCGGCTTCCGCGTGCTGCCGGTGGTGGCGCGCATCCCTGCGGGCTTCGAGCCGCGGCCGCAGCCGGGCGAGGTGGCCGATGTGTTCGAGGTGCCGCTGGACTGGCTGATGGCGCCGGAAAACCTCGACAGCATCGCCATCGAGTTCGGCGGCCGCGCGCGGGCGGTGTTCGAATACCGCCGCCACCAGCGGGCGCCCGAACAGCGCATCTGGGGCGCGACCGCGTCCATCCTGTACAACCTGCGGCAGCGCCTGCAGGCCGCCGGAGGCCGCTGATGAACCCGCACGACAGCTGGACCACGCTTGTTTCGCCAGATCAGCTCGCTGCACGCCTGGGCGCGCCCGGGCTCGTGGTGCTCGATGCGCGCTTCGCGCTGGCAGCCGCAGCCGCAGCCGGACCCGGTTCGGGCGAGGACGACTGGCGCGAGGCGCATATTCCGGGTGCGTACTACGCGCACCTCGAACGCGACCTGTCGGCAGCGCACGCGCCTGGCGCCGGTCGCCACCCGTGGCCCGACGAGGCGGCATTCGCGCGCACGCTGGCGGGGTGGGACATCGTCAAGGACAGCCAGGTGGTGGTCTACGACGCCGCCGACGGCGCGTTCGCCGCGCGCGCGTGGTGCCTGCTGCGCCTCGCCGGGCATGCCGCGGTAGCGGTGCTCGATGGAGGCCTTGCCGCGTGGCGCGCGCAGGGCTTGCGGCTCGATGCCGCGTCCCCGGCTGTCGCCACCACGCAGTCGCAACCGTTTGCCTTCGACCGCAGCCGACTGTTCGATGCCGCGCGCGTGCAGGAGCATCTCGCCGCCGGCGGTCTGGTACTCGATGCGCGCGCCGGCGAACGCTTCCGCGGCGACGTGGAGCCGATCGACCGCGTGGCCGGCCACGTTCCGGGCGCACGCTCCCGGCCCTACGCGGACAACCTCGAGGTCGGCCGTTTCAAGTCCTCCACCCGGTTGGCGACCGAGTTCGGAGCGCTGCTGGACGGGCGCCCGCCGTCCGACGTGGTCGCGATGTGCGGCTCAGGCGTGACCGCCTGCCACCACCTGCTGGCGATGGCACATGCCGGTCTCGACGGTGCCGGCCTTTACACCGGCTCGTGGAGCGGCTGGATCGAGGACCCGGCGCGGCCGGTGGCGACCGGCCCCGGCTGAGCGTTACTTCTTGCCGAGGCGCTCGACCAGCGCGCGCAGGCCGGCCTGGGTGTCGGGCGCGTACCAGGCCTCGATGAAACCATCCAGGCCGATGTGTTCCGGTTCCAGCGCCGCGAGCAGGTCGGCGCGCGCGATGGCGCGCGTACGCAGCACCGGTTCGCGCGGCAGCTGCAGCAGCGCCTCCAGCCATGCGCGGGCGCGCACGACCACCTCGTCGATCTCCGCCAGTTCGTCGACCAGGCCGATCTGCAGCGCGCGCTCCGATTCCACCAGCTCGCCGCCCACCAGCAGCCGTTCGGCGCGGTTGATGCCCACCGCGCGGCGCAGCAGTCGCTGGATGCCCTCCGGCGCGACCAGTCCGACCTGGGTCTCGTTGAGGCCGATGCGATAACCGCCGCTCGCCATTACCCGGTAGTCGCAGCACAGCGCCAGCACGCAGCCACCGGCGGGCGCGTGCCCGGCGAGCGCCGCGGCGACCGGCACCGGCGACTGCGCGAGCGCGCGCGCCGCGGCGAAGAACTCCGTCCACGCCGCGCCAACCTCTTCCGGCGACTGCAACGACATCAGGTATGGCACGTCGAGCCCGGCGGAGAACACCTTCGGCCCGCCCGACAGCACGATGCCCGCCGCGCCCGCGGCGACGGCCGCCGGCACCGCGTCCGCGATCGCCCGGCACAGTTCGGGGTTGAGCGCGTTGACCGGCGCCCGCGCAAGCCGCAGTTCGATGATGGCGCCGTCGTGGCGGATGCTGTCGATGATGGCCGGCATGCGGATGCTCATGTTGGAACGGGCCGATATCATAGGCACATGGACAAGATGCTTCGCACCCTGCCGTTCGCGCTCGCCCTGCTTGCACTCGCACCCTCCGCATCGGCGCGGGACGCCGCCGCCGGTTGCCTGCCGCGCGTGGTCGAAGGCTGGCTGCGGCCGCCACCGGTGCCGATGCCCATGCTGGCCGGCTTCGCGCGCATCGAGAATCCCTGTGCGACCGCGGTGCAGGTGGTTGCGGCCTCGGGAGCAGGCTTTGGCAGCGTCGAGATCCACGAGACCACGCTCGTCGACGGCGTCAGCCGCATGCGCGCGGTGCCGTCGCTTGCGATCGCAGCGGGTGGCGAGGCGGTACTGAAGCCTGGCGGCCTGCACCTGATGCTCATGCGACCCGCTGCCACGCCGGTGACCGGTGAGCGCGCCGTGCTGCGGTTCACGCTCGCGGACGGTCGAACCGTCGAGGGCGTATTCGAGGTCCGGGCGCCCGTCACACGCTGAATGGGCCGCGGATGGGCGGCGCACGCGCTTTCAAGGGCGGCCCTTTTCGGGGGCCTGTACGGATGTGGAACATGCCGTCGGACTCGCACGGCGCGCCGTTGTATGCGGCACGTTCCGCCTCTTGGCGTGCCGCCCCGCGCCGTTTGCCGGCCGCGCCACGCGGCGCGTGATTCAGGACTGGAACATTCCGCTCGCCGTGGCGCGCCCGACATCGGTTGCGACCATGCGTGCGCCGCGTACGCCGCCAAGAACCCGATGATAATCATGGCCTTGCATCTTGCCTTGGGCAGTTGGCACCAATCCTGCAAAGGATGGTCCGTGGCGTCATCCACGCGGACCTCCCCACGCGAGACGGCGCGACATCCCCCAAGGAGAACGAGATGCGCATCCGTAAGAGCATGATGGCAGTGGCGGTGTTGTTGGGTATCGGCATGACCACGTCCGCCTGGGCCCAGGACCAGAGCGAGGCCGGCGACGGCGACAACAACGCGATCAACGAACAAGACAACAGCAGCGGCAACAACCGCGACCACGCAGACGCAGCGCTGGGCCTTGGCCTGTCCAACGCATCGGCCGTCAACAACAGCAGCGCGACCACCGAGATCAACAGTTCGTTCAACAGCAACCGCGCGATCGCCAAGACCTACCTGGAAGGGACGGTGACCGGCAATCTCGTGTACGGCATCGGCAACTACGCCGAGAACAGCGGCAACGCCAATGGCGCGCGCGGCGGTGACGGTGGCAAGGGCTACGGTGGGCGCGGCAGCGGCGGCGACGGTGACGGCGGCAGCGGTGGCGACAGCGGTGACGGGCTTGCCTTCAGCGGGCGCGACGGTGATTCCGGCGCCATCGGCCTGAACGGCGCGGGCAGCGACTCGGATTCCGATTCGACTGCCGATTCCCGCGCGCGCACGCGGGAGCGCGGGGACGGCGATGCGAGTTCCGACTCGTCGGCCACGTCCGACAGCAGCGCGACCGCGGATGCCACCGCCACCGGCGGCGCCACCACGGCCAGCAACGCCGGCAGCAGCGGCAACGCGAGCACCACGTCGGGCACTGGCGGCAACGGCGGCAGCGGCACCGGTGGCGCGGGCAACGGCGGCGACGGCAGCGGCGGCGACGGTGGCGACGGCGGCAGCGGCGGCAACGCCTGGGCCGACGCCGGCTCGTTCGACATGTCCAACTCGATGGACGGCACGGCCAATGCAGCCGCGGGCCTGATGGTGATGGCGCAGAACAGCGGCGCGTCCTCGCTGATCCAGCAGGGCGTGACGGTGCAGGCCAACCTGAGCGTGGGCGGTGGTGCCGGTCCGTGACCTGAGCGTGTGACCGGATGTGTGCGCCGCGGCATGACCGCGGCGCACCCGCGCTGCGCCCAGGAGCACTCCTCATGCCTGCAATCACGATCTTGATCATGGCCGGCGCCGTTGCGCTGGCGTCACCGGCACCGGATGCGGCTGCCGTAGCCGGCCTCGGCCCGGCTGTCAGCGGCGACGCGCTGCAGATGCAATCGGGCAACGTCGGCCTGGATCCGGGCATCCTGGTCGAAGTCGACAACGCCGGCACCGTGAGCGGCAACGTCGCGCATGACAACGTGACGGGCCAGAACGTGGTCGACGGCGGCGCGTTCGGCAACGCCGCGGGCATCATCACGGTGATCCAGAACAGCGGCAACAACGTGCTCATCCAGAACGGCACCGCGGTCAACGTGCAGTTTGGCGGACCCGCGCCGTGACGCCGCGCGCGGCCGCCCCGGGGCTCGTGTTGGCAGCTGCCTGCATGCTGCAGGTCGCGGCACCGTGCGCCGCGGCAGGCTCCCCGGCCGAGATCCGCGTGCCGCATGGCGGCAGCTACGCGGTTCGCGTCACCAGCCTCAAGGAGGCGCGCTACCGCACCACCATCCGCCAGCAATACGACTTCAGCTGCGGCTCGGCCGCGGTGGCGACGCTGCTCACCTTCCAGTACGGCCAGCCGGTCGGCGAGGCCGAGGTGTTCAAGGCGATGTACGCGGCCGGCGACCAGGCCCGCATCCGTCGCGAAGGCTTTTCGCTGCTCGACATGCGCGAGTACCTGCACGCGCAGGGCTTCCAGGCCGACGGCTTCGAGTTGCCGCTCGACAAGCTGCTCGAAGAAGGGCTGCCGGCGATCATCCTCATCAACGACCGCGGCTACCGCCACTTCGTGGTGGTCAAGGGCATGCGCGAAGGGCGCGTCCTGCTCGGCGACCCGGCACGCGGCACGCGGCTGCTCAAGCGGGGCGACCTGGAGCGGCTGTGGGACAACCGTGTGTTGTTCGTGGTGCACAACCGCCGCGACCTGGCGGCATTCAACGCTTCACGCGACTGGCGCGCGGCGCCGCTGGCACCGATCGCCCTCGCCGTGCAGCGGCAAGGACTGCAGGACGTGGTGATGAGCCGTCGCGGACCCGGGGACATCTAGCCATGAAGACCTTCACGACCAGGCGCTGGCTCTGGCATCTGCTGGTCACCGCGCTGCTCGCCACCGGTGCGATCGGCTGGTCGCCGCCGGCGGCATCCGCCGATGGCATGCCCGAGGGATGGACGCCGCTTGAGGCGGACCGGCTGGATGCCCTGCGCGGCGGGTACGTGCTGCCCTCCGGGCTGCTGGTGTCGTTCGGGTTCGAGCGCATGGCGTGGGTCAACGGCGAGTTGGTGTCATCGCTGCACATCGATGTGCCGGACGTGGCCAACATCACGGCCGAGCAGGCCCAGGAGCTCGCGCGCCTGGGTGAAACCCAGCTGGTCCAGGTGGGCGCCGGCAACGTGGTCGCAAGCGGCGGCGGCGCCGGCCTCGTGCTGCAGAACTCGCTTGATGGCGCCGATATCCGCGTGATGACGACGATCAATGCAGGCACGACGGCGTTGGGGATGCTGCAGGCGGTCAATTTCGGCGAAGCCATGGGCAACGCCGGCATCGGCGCGATCGGTACACCGTGAGGCATCGGGGAGTGCAAGGCATGGACATGCGGACTGGGATCCGGGCGCCGCGGCGCCGTGGCGGTTTTGTGCTGAGCGCGGCGATTTCACTGGCGCTGGTGCCGGTGCTGGCCGCGCGCGCACAGGATCCGGCGCCGGTGGGCGGCAATGACGCCAGGCTCTCGGCGCTGGAAGCGCGCGTCGAGGCGCAGGCGCGGGAGATCGATGCGCTGCGCACGCAGGTGATGAACCAGCAGGCCGCCTGGGATGCGGCGGCTTCGGGGGTCGACGCGCTGGCGCTCGATGGCCTCCGCGCCCGCGGCGCGGCAGGCCAGGCGGCGCCGGCGGGAGCGGCGCAGGACGCGACAGCGGCGCGCGGCGACGATCCGTCCGACACACGCGTGGGCCAGGCGCCGGAAAGCTACGACCGGCCGCCCGAGGTGGCGCAGATCTTCGACCAGCCCGGCGTGCTGACGCCGAAGGGCAAGCTGATCCTCGAGCCGTCGCTGCAGACGGGTTATTACGCCAACGACCGCGTGGCGCTGATCGGGTACACCATCATCCCGGCGATCCTGATCGGCCTGATCGACGTGCGCCAGGTGAAGACCACCAGCGTGACCGCGACGCTCGGCGCGCGCTATGGCCTGGGCAAGCGCTTCGAGGTCGAAGCCCGGGTGCCGTATGTCTACATCAAGGGCGATACGGTCAGCCGCGAGATCTTCACCGGCACCGCGCAGGACAGCGTGTTCACCTCCGACGGCCGCGGCATCGGCGACGTGGAGCTGAGCGCGCGCTACCAGCTGGCGAACCGCGGCCCTGAACATCCGTACTACGTGCTGTGGCTGCGCTACAAGACGCGTACCGGCAAGGATGTGTTCGACGTGGTCACCGATTGCGTGACGCGCTGCGTGTCCAACGCCACCGGCACCGGCCTGCCGCTGGAGCTGCCGACCGGCAGCGGTTTCGCCGCCCTGCAACCCGGCGTCACCTGGGTGTATGCGTCGGATCCGGTGGTGTTCTTCGGCAGCCTCAGCTACCTGCACAACTTCGCGCGCGATGACCTCTCGCGCACGGTCCTGAGCGGCGCACCGGAGGGCTTCCCGCAGACCACGACGGAGTTCATCGGCGAGGTCGATCCGGGTGACATCCTCGGCTTCAACATCGGCATGGGGCTGGCGCTCAACGAGAAGGCCGCGATCAGCATCGGCTATGACCACAGCATCGTCGGCCGCGCGCGCCAGAACGGGCACGACATGCCCGGTTCGGTGCGCGTCGTGCTGGGCACGCTGCTGCTCGGCGCCACCTACCGCCTCAGCGACCGGACCAGCCTGAACTTCGCGCTCGGCGCCGGTCTTACGCGTGACACGCCCGACGTGTCGTTGACGCTGCGGCTGCCGGTCACGTTCTAGACCGGCAATGTCATCGGGCCGGATGTGCGGCCCGATGTCCGGTCGCGCGCACGGCGCGCGTTGACTGCTGTGGACTGGGAACGAGGCGTGACCCGGGGGGGCGGGTACGGAGCGATTGCATGCCGAAAAGCGCGGAGGTGCGCGAGATTCTCCATTGGGTCGTCGCGGGTGGTGGAGACGACCACGGTTTTCCAGCGGGCGTGGTCGAGCGCGGATGGCAACCGCGCCAGGTGACCGAGCCCGACCAGGTGCTGGGGATCCTGGCCAACGCCAGTCCGCGCTGCCAGGTCGGGCTGATCGACCTGCGCGACTGCGACCGGCTTGGCGAGCGCGGCTTCAGCCGCATCCTGCCCGCGCTCGCCTGTGGCGGCGTCGGCTGGGTGGCCGGCATCTCCGAGGGCCAGCTGCACCTGGACCGCATCCGGCGGCTGGTGCTCGACCATTGCCACGACTACGTGGTGCTTCCCTGCCACGACGAACTGCTGGCCCTGGTGCTCGGCCACGCGTATGGCATGGCGGGGCTGGGTGACTGCGGCGGCGTGGGCCAGCCGGTGGCGCCGCGGCCGGAAGGCATGATCGGCGACAGTCCCGCGATGCAGGCGCTGTACCGCCGCATGCAGCGTGCCGCCATGACCGACGCGCCGGTGTACATCAGCGGCGAGACCGGCACCGGCAAGGAACTGGCCGCCACCGCCATCCATCGCCATTCGTCGCGCCACGCCGGACCGCTTGTCGTCATCAACTGCGGGGCGATCCCGGAAAGCCTGGTGCAGTCGGAACTGTTCGGCTTCGAGCGCGGTGCCTTCACCGGTGCCAACCAGCGCAAGCTTGGGCGCATCGAGCTGGCCAATGGCGGCACGCTGTTCCTCGACGAGATCGGCGACCTGCCGCTGGAATCGCAGGCGTCGCTGCTGCGCTTCCTGGAGCAGGGCACGCTGCAGCGGCTCGGCGGCCACGACGACATTCCCACCGACGCGCGGATCATCTGCGCGACCCACGTGGACCTGGTGGCGGCGGTCGCCGCCGGGCGCTTCCGTGAGGACCTCTACCATCGGCTGCGCGTGATCGAGCTGGACATGCCGCCGCTGCGCGAGCGTGGCGCCGACATCGCGCTGCTCGCCGGCTGGGCGCTGGTGCGCCACGGCCGCGAAGGGGGTGGACGCACCCGCGGTTTCAGCCGCGACGCACTGCGCGCGCTCCACGACCATGCGTGGCCGGGCAACGTGCGCGAGCTCGTCAACCGCGTGCGCCAGGCCGTGGTGATGTCCGAGGGGCCACGGATCAGTGCGCGCGACCTCCGTCTCGACACCGGGGCATGCGAGCCGACGACCCTGTCCGAAGCGCGCTGCGAGGGCGAGCGCATGGCGATCGAGCGCGCGCTGCTGCGCAACGGCCACCACCTGCAGGCGGCCGCGCGCGACCTGGCGATCTCGCGGGTCACGCTGTACCGGTTGATGATCCGGCACGGCCTGCGCGGCAGCAGGCTGGACGTCGCCGGAACGGGCTGAACGCCGTCGCGCCGTCAGCCGCTCGCCACGTTGCGCACGCCCTCGGGCAGCGCCGTGGGCCGGCCGCTGGCGCGCGCCACCCACACCATCACCACGTGGCCGTCGGCGTGCAGCACGTCGCCGTCGGCGCTGGTGATGCGATGGCCGAGGGTGACGCTGCTGGTACCCACGCGGTCGGCGGTCAGCTCGACCACGATCGACGACGGATAGGGAATCGGCTGGCGGTAGTTCATCTGCACCGCCGCGAGCAGCGGCGCCACCTCGTCGGTCACCCATTCCTGGCCCAGCGTCTCGAACCAGCGGATCCGTGCCTCTTCGAGGTAGGTCATGAAGTTGGAGTTGTTGACGTGGTTGAACGCGTCGAGGTCGCGCCAGCGCAGTTCGATGGGCATGCGATGGAGCAGCTTGCCGTGTTCGCCGGAAGCCTGGCTCATGTCGTCTTCCTTGTCTTGCGGCCGCGGGTCGGCGTGCCGGTGCGACCCCTGGAACGGAGGGGGGCGGGCTTGTCGCCGGTGGCCGCCGCCGGCAGGTGTGCGTGCGCGCCGAGCAGCGGGGCGAGGAAGCGCCCGGTGTGCGACTGCGGCATTGCGGCGATTTCTTCCGGCGTGCCCTGGGCGATGATCTGGCCGCCACGATGGCCGCCGTCGGGGCCGAGGTCGATGACCCAGTCGGCGGTCTTGATGACATCCAGGTTGTGCTCGATCACCACCACCGTGTTGCCGTCGTCGCGCAGCTTGTGCAGCACGCCCAGCAGGTGTTCGATGTCGTGGAAATGCAGTCCGGTGGTCGGCTCGTCGAGGATGTACAGGGTGCGCCCGGTGTCGCGGCGCGACAGCTCCTTGGACAGCTTGACCCGCTGCGCCTCGCCGCCCGAGAGCGTCGTCGCCGACTGTCCCAGCTTGATGTAGTTCAGGCCCACGTCGGACAGCGTCTCCAGCTTGCGCGCGATCGACGGCACCGCGTGGAACAGGTCGAGCGCGGCCTCCACGGTCATTTCCAGCACCTGGTGGATGTTGTGGCCCTTGTAGAGCACGTCCAGCGTCTCGCGGTTGTAGCGCTTGCCGCCGCACACGTCGCAGGGCACGTAGACATCGGGCAGGAAGTGCATCTCGACCTTGATCAGGCCGTCGCCCTGGCAGGCCTCGCAGCGGCCGCCGCGCACGTTGAAGCTGAAGCGCCCCGGGCCGTAACCGCGCGCGCGCGCCTCGGGCACCTGCGCGAACAGCTCGCGCAGCGGCGTGAACAGGCCGGTGTAGGTGGCCGGATTGGAGCGCGGCGTGCGCCCGATCGGCGACTGGTCGATGTCGACCACCTTGTCGAACAGGTCCAGGCCCTGGACCTCGCGCACCGGCGACGGCGTGTGCGAGGCGCCATTGATCTCGTTGGCGGCCAGCGCGTACAGGGTGTCGTTGATGAGCGTGGACTTGCCGGAGCCGGACACGCCGGTGATCGCGGTGAACAGCCCCGAGGGGATGGTCAGGTCGACGTCCTTCAGGTTGTTGCCGGACGCGCCGCGCAGCGTCAGCAGCATCTTCGGATTGGCCTTGTGGCGCAGCGCGGGCACTTCGATCCGGCGCTTGCCTGACAGGAACTGCCCGGTCAGCGAGCGCGGCGCCTTGAGGATGTCCGCGTAGCTCCCTTCGGCGACGACTTCGCCGCCATGCACGCCGGCACCGGGGCCGATGTCGACGATGTGGTCGGCCAGGCGGATCGCTTCTTCGTCATGCTCGACCACGATCACCGTGTTGCCGAGGTCGCGCAGGCGCACCAGCGTGCCCAGCAGTCGCTCGTTGTCGCGCTGGTGCAGGCCGATGGAGGGTTCATCGAGCACGTACATCACGCCCACCAGGCCGGCACCGATCTGGCTGGCCAGACGGATGCGCTGGGCCTCGCCGCCGGACAGCGAATCGGCCTTGCGCTCCAGGGTCAGGTAGTCGAGGCCGACATCCACCAGGAAGCCCAGCCGTTCGCGGATCTCCTTGACGATGCGGCTGGCCACTTCGCCCCGCCAGCCCGGAAGCTCCAGGCCGGTGAAGAAGCGCAGCGCCTCGTCGATCGGCAGCACCACCAGCGACGACAGCGGCCGTTCGGCCACGAACACGTTGCGCGCCGAACGGTTCAGGCGCGCGCCGCCGCAGTCGGGGCAGGCGCGCTCGCTGATGTACTTGGACAGCTCCTCGCGCACCGCCGCCGATTCGGTCTCGCGGTAGCGGCGCTCGAGGTTGGGCACCACGCCCTCGAAACGGTGGCGGCGCTGGCTGCGCGCGCCGCCTTCGGTGACGTAGGTGAAGCCGATGAGGTCCTTGCCGCTGCCGAACAGCACCGCCTCGCGCACGTCTTCGGGAAGCTCCTGCCAGCGGGTGTCGACGTCGAAGCCGTAGTGCCTGGCCAGCGACGCGATCAGCTGGAAGTAGTAGTGGTTGCGGCGGTCCCAGCCGCGCACCGCGCCGGCGGCGAGGCTGAGCTCCGGGTGCACCACCACGCGCACCGGGTCGAAGAACTGGCTCACGCCCAGTCCGTCGCAGGTCGGGCAGGCGCCGGCGGGCGCGTTGAACGAGAACAGGCGCGGCTCCAGCTCCGGCAGCGCGTAGTCGCACACCGGGCAGCTGTAACGCGACGAGAACAGCAGCGGCGGGACGTCCTCGCCGTCCAGCGCGCGCACCTCGGCCATCCCGTCACCGAGCTTGAGCGCGGTCTCGAACGATTCCGCCAGCCGCTGGCCGATGTCGTCACGCACCTTGAAGCGGTCGATCACCGCTTCGATGGTGTGCTTCTGGCGCAGCGCAAGCGGCGGCACGGCGTCGAGCTCGTACAGGGCGCCGTCGACGCGCACCCGCACGTAGCCCTGGGCGCGCAGCTGCTCGAACACCTGCGCGTGCTCACCCTTGCGCTCGCGCACCACCGGGGCAAGCAGCATCCAGCGACGGTCGGGATCGAGCGCCAGCACCTGGTCGACCATCTGGCTGACGATCTGCGCTTCCAGCGGATAGTGGTGGTCGGGGCAGCGCGGCTGGCCCACGCGCGCGTAGAGCAGGCGAAGGTAGTCGTAGATCTCGGTGATCGTGCCGACGGTGGAGCGCGGGTTGTGCGAGGTCGACTTCTGCTCGATCGCGATCGCCGGCGACAGGCCCTCGATGTGGTCGATGTCGGGTTTTTCCATCACGCTCAGGAACTGCCGCGCATACGCGGAGAGCGACTCGACGTAGCGGCGCTGGCCTTCGGCGTAGATGGTGTCGAACGCGAGCGACGACTTGCCCGATCCGGACAGGCCGGTGACCACGATCAGCTTGTCGCGCGGCAGGTCGAGGTCGATGTTCTTGAGGTTGTGGGTACGTGCGCCGCGGATGCGGATGTAGTCCATCGCCATCGGGTGGGGTCCGGGTGGGGCAGGGGGGAGTGGGACAGGACGGGCAGGGCAATCAGGCAGCCTACCGAGCCGGGTATTTGGGGGCAAATCCGCGGATTGCCAGCGCCTGGCGGCGTGCCGGCGCGGAGTGCCCGGGGCAACAAAAAGGGGCCCGGCGAACCGGGCCCCTCGCTTGCAGCGTGTTACCGGGTGATCAGCGACGCGCGGTGTAGTTCACCGTGGTCGAGGCGCACTCGGCGGTCCCGGCATTGCAGACCTCGTACGTCGTGCTGCCGGCACCGGGGGCGCTGGCAGTGAACGTGTGCAGCAGGTAGCCGCTGTTGGCCACCGTGGCCACCGTCGCGCCATTGCGCTTGATGTCCACCTGCTCGCCGCCACCTTCCCACTTCAGCGGCACGCGGACGCGCAACGCCTTGAGCGCGAAGGCATAGGCTGCCGACACGTTGGTGGGCGGCTCGCCGGCCGGCCCGCCGACAAAGCTGCCGGTGAGGCTCACGCCCGTCGACGCGGCATAGCCGTCGAGGCGGACGAACCACTGACCCGCCTCGGGCGCGGCGATGGTGCACGTCTCGTTGCTGCCAGACAGCCATGGACGGCAATCGTAGGCCGCGTCGGTCGGGAGGCTGCCGCGGCGGACATACAGGTCCGTATCGCCATTCGTCCCCGTCATCTGGAACTTGAGGTCGGTCGCGCCTGCCGGCACGTCGAGCACGAAGAACAGCTCCTGGTTGGTCGCGAGGCTGAGGCCCGACACGGTGACGCCGTTCTGGAGCACGGTCGTCGTCGGCGGCGGCGGACCTTCCACGGTGTAGTTTCCGGTCAGCGTGTACCCGGCGGACGCCGTGTACGCGTTCACCCGGACATGCCACTGGCCTGCCGTGGGCGCAGTGAAGGAGCAGAGCTCCGACACCGTGCCACCCGTCCAGGGACGGCACTGCCAGATCGAGTTCGTCGGACGCTGGTTGTACTGGACGTAGATGTCCGAGTCACCCGCGGTGCCGGCGCCGAGGTTGAAGTTCAGCTGACCCTGGCCGGCCGGGACATCCAGCACGAAGTACAGGTTGTCGTTGGCCACCATGTCCGGCAGGTCCACCGTCACGCCGTTCTGGAGTACGGTCGGCGGCGGCGGCTCTGGCGGTGCCGGCGGGGTCGGGGGCAGAGGCTCCTCGCCCCTGGCGACCGCGACGGCACGGCCGGCGTCGATCATGCTGGCGCACCAGCGCTCGGCGTTGTTGCAGCCCGCGACCAGACCGTTCGCCGCGAACGCGGTGTTCTCGAGGATGGTCTCGACCTCGGCCGGCGGCAATGCTTCGTCCGCAGCCTCCATCATGAGCGCGATGGTGCCCGCGACGTGCGGTGCCGCCATCGACGTACCCGCATACCAGGCGTACGAGTCCGCGCCCTGGCCTTCGAGTCCGGCGTTCAGCGTTGAAAGCACCTGGTTGGTGGCCGGCTGCGAGCCGCTGCCGGCCGGAGCCGCCACGTTGATGCGCGTACCGAAGTTGGTCGACGCATAGGCGGTGTTGTTCGGCCCGGTGCCCGCGACAGCGATCACGCCATTGCAGCCAGCGGGGGAGAACCCGCTCACGTTCGCGCTGGAGTTGCCGGCCGCGGCGACCACGACGGTGCCGTTCGCGATGGCGATGTCGATCGCATCCTGCATGGCGGTCGGACAGACCGTGGTGCCACCCAGGCTGAGGTTGATGACGTTCGCGGGGGTGGCATTGGCCGGCACACCGGCCACCGTGCCACCCGACGCCCAGACAATGGCGTCGTTGATGTCGGCGAACGTGCCACCGGCATTGCCAAGCACGCGCACGTGCTGGACCTTGGCGCCATGTGCCACGCCGGCGACGCCGACGTTGTTGTCGGTAAGTGCGGCAACGGTGCCGGCGACGTGGGTGCCGTGCCAGGAGCTGTCGTACTTGTCGTCCCAGTCGCCTTCGTCATTCGGGTTCGCGTCGCGACCATCGTTGTCGCGGGCGTTGGCCGGATCGCTGATGAAGTCGTAGCCGGCGATGAACTGGCCCGCCAGGTCGGCATGGTTCACCTGTCCCGTGTCGAGCACGGCGACGATGTAGCCGGCGCCGTCCACCGTATCCCAGGCTTCGACGGCGTTGATGCCCATGCCGCCGCCCTGGTAGTGCCACTGCTCGGCGAACAGCGGGTCGTTCGGCGTGAACGCGCGGTACATGCGGCCGTTGGGGTCGACGGCGCGGACCATCGGGCTCTTCATCAGCTCGATGGTCAGCTGCTTCAGGCCGTCACGGTCGAGGGCACGGCTGGTGCGGACCAGCTTTGCCCCGGTGGCCAGGTCACGGTCGACCGCGATCTGGATGCCCAGGCTCTTGCCGACGGCCTGGAGGTGGTCACGGAGGGCTGCCGCGCTGGGCTTGGCGCCCTTCTGGAAGCTGATGATGAAACCGTCGTGGGTTTCGTTGGTCGGGGCCTTGAGGTTGGTCCCGTAGGCCTGGGCCGGCTTGGAAAACACCGGGCCCTTGGCGGTCTTGGCGGGCTGCCTGCCAGCCGAGTAGGCCGCGGGTGCTGCGACCAGTGCGGCTGCAATGGCCACCGCGAGCGCGGTCGTTGTCGTGGTGCTGCGAGTGCGTCGTGTCATTTCGATCCTCTCTCCCTTTAATCGATCCGAACGCTTTTCAGGGCGTCGGCCCTATCCACAGAGTTGCTGGTGCGACCACAGTGGAACTTGCAGGCCTGCCCGCGGCGCGACGGCTTGCGTCGGCGGCACGTGTGGGGAGGCTGTATACGGAGGGGCGCCGGGCAATGGCGTCGATGAGGCGCGCCGCGGGCGGATGCGCTGGCTGGCGGGGCAGGGTCGGGGGCGCGCAGCCATCGCTGGCCACCTTGGCGCTGGTCTCGCTTTGCACGAACAGAGGCCCCCGTAGACATTCATCCATCGCGGAGTCCACAGCCACCGGGCTCCGCACGCAGTCTTGACTTCCCTATGCGGCAACCCCCTGAAGCTACCGTCACCCGACGCTACTTGATGCAGCACCCCGCACGCAACCGTATTGGCTGTATTCAGGTTGATTTGACGCTAACTTCATGAATCGCCTACAATTCCGCTCCTGTCTGCCGCAAAGGTGACAGAGACCACAATAACTACATAGGAAGCTTGGTCATGTACGCAGTCCTGGTAACAGGCGGAAAGCAATACCGCGTGATGCAAGGCGAGACGCTCCGCGTCGAGCTGCTTGACGTCGAGGCGGGCAAGGAGATCACGTTCGACAACGTGCTCATGCTCGGCGACGGCGAAGGCATCAAGATCGGCGACGCGCTCAAGGGCGCCACCGTCACCGCCACCGTCAAGGCCCACGGCCGCGCCGACAAGGTGCGCATCGTGAAGTTCCGCCGCCGCAAGCACCATCGCAAGCAGATGGGCCACCGGCAGCACTACACCGAAATCGAGATCACCGGCATCGCCGGTGGCGACAAGAAGTAAGGAGCAGCAGCCATGGCACATAAAAAGGGCGTAGGTTCCTCGCGCAACGGCCGCGACTCCAACCCGAAATACCTCGGCGTGAAGATCTATGGTGGCCAGGCGATCGATGCCGGCAACATCATCATCCGCCAGCGCGGTACCCAGTTCCACCCGGGCGCGGGCGTCGGCCTCGGCCGCGACCACACCCTGTTCGCGTTGATCGACGGCAAGGTCGAGTTCGCGGTCAAGGGCCCGAAGAAGCGTCGCACCGTGAGCGTGGTTGCCGAGGCCTGAGCCTGGCGCCACGATTCAGCAAGGGCCCCGCTCCGGCGGGGCTTTTTGTTGTAATCCCCCCAATCAAGCAGCGGATCCAGACATGAAACTCGTCGACGAAGCCGAAATCACCGTGACCGCCGGCAACGGCGGCAATGGCTGCGTCGGTTTCCGGCGCGAAAAATACATCCCGCTCGGCGGACCTGATGGTGGCGATGGCGGGGACGGCGGCAACGTCTGGATCGAAGCCACGCGCAACCTCAACACGCTGGTCGATTTTCGCCACCAGAAGGCGTTCCGCGCCCAGCGCGGCGAAGACGGCATGGGCCAGCAGCGCTACGGCAAGGGCGGCACCGATACGGTGATCACCGTGCCGGTGGGCACCCAGGTGCTCAACATCGACACCGACGAGGTGATCGGTGACCTGGTGAACGACGGCGACCGCCTGCTGGTCGCGCGCGGCGGGCAGGGCGGGCTGGGCAACATGCACTTCAAGAGCTCGATCACCCGCGCCCCGCGCCGGGCTACGCCGGGCGGCGAAGGCGAGCAGCGCGCGCTGCGCCTGGAACTGAAGCTGCTCGCCGATGTCGGCCTGCTGGGCTTCCCGAACGCGGGCAAGTCGACGCTGATCCGCGCGGTCTCGGCGGCCACGCCGAAGGTGGCGGACTATCCGTTCACCACGCTGTACCCGAACCTCGGCGTGGTCAGCGTGGAGCCGGCGCGGAGTTTCGTGATCGCCGACATTCCGGGCCTGATCGAGGGTGCCGCCGATGGCGCCGGCCTCGGCGCGCTGTTCCTGCGCCACATCCAGCGCACCAGCCTGCTGCTGCACCTGGTCGAAGTGGAGCCGCTCGACGGCTCCGATGCGGTTGCGCAGGTGCGCGCGATCGAGCACGAACTGGCGAAGTTCGATGCCGGCCTGATGGAGAAGCCGCGCTGGCTGCTGCTCAACAAGGCCGACCTGTTGCCGGTCGACGACGCACGCGCTCTGGCCGAGCGCATCGTGTCCGAACTCGGCTGGACCCAGCCCTGGTTCGTGGTCTCGGGCCTTGCGCACACGGGCACCCGCGACGTGATGCTCAAGGTCCAGGCGTTCCTCGACGAACAGGCCCTGCTGGCCGCTGAAGCCGCCGATGCGGCCGACGCAGCCCATGCAGCCGCTCCGGCTGACCCGGCCGGAGGCTGAGGTGGGCGGGGTGGAAAGGGCAGGAGCTTCTTCGTGCCACGGATTTGCGCGGATCAGCGGGGATAGGGTGCAAGAGCCACACCAGATGCAGCCGTCTGCGCGTGACGCATCCGCTCGCCTCGGACAGATCCGGGTAAATCCGCGCAAATCCGTGGCCAGGAACGCCTTTGCCCTGGCACCCCGCCCAGCCCACGCAAAAAACCCGGCCGAGGCCGGGTTTTCGGGAAGCGCCGGTACAACGGCCTCAGGCGGCAGCAAGCGCCTTGATGCGGGCGTTGATGCGGCTCTTGTGGCGGGCGGCCTTGTTGCGGTGGATCAGGCCACGCGCGCTGAAGCGATCGAGGATCGGCTGCGCGACGTTGAAGGCCTCGCGGGCGCCGGTTGCATCGTTGGCGTCGAGCGCCTTGAGCACTTTCTTGACGGCGGTGCGCAGCTGCGAACGCTGGCTGTTGTTGCGCAGGTTGCGCACGACAGCCTGCTTGGCGCGCTTCTTGGAGGACTTGATGTTGGCCACGATGGGATCCTGGAAACTGGGGTAGAGATGAGTTTGGGGTCGAGCAAGCAGGAAATTATGGGTGAATCAGGGGCTTGCGTCAACAATGCCCGCCACGCGGGGCTGCGGGCGTGACCGGGTCCGCCCCGGCACCGGGCCTGGACAGCCCGGATCCGGCCGCGGCCGCGCCGTCTGCAGCTTCGGCAAGCGGGCCAGTCGCCCCCGGTCCCGGAGGTCGCCGCCCGCGTGGCGGGCTGATGCGTTCGACCGCGGTGTTCAGTGCGATGACCCTGCTGTCGCGGATCGCCGGCTTCGTGCGCGACATGCTGCAGGCCACGCTGTTCGGCACCGGCGGTGCGATGAGTGCGTTCATTGTCGCCTACCGCATCCCGAACTTCCTGCGCCGCGTGTTCGCGGAGGGTTCGATGGCGATGGCCTTCGTGCCCGTGCTCAACGAGATCAAGGAACGCGGCGATCGCGCGGCGCTCAAGGACTTCATCGACCACATGGCCGGCGCGCTGTGCGCGGTGGTGCTGGTGGTCTGCGCCGCCGGCGTGCTGCTGGCGCCGGTGATCACCGCGCTGTTCACGCCGGGTGCGCTGGACGAACCCGAGAAGTTCGCGCAGACGGCGCTGATGCTGCGCATCACGTTCCCGTACCTGCTGTTCATTTCGATGATGGCGCTGGCCGGCTCGGTGCTCAACAGCGAAGGGCGTTTCGCGCTGCCGGCGTTCACCCCGGTGCTGCACAACCTGACGATGATCGCCGCCATGTTCTGGCTGGCACCGCGTTTCGAGGTGCAGCCGGTGGGCCTTGCCTGGGGCGTGCTGGTCGCCGGCTTCCTGCAGCTGGTGCTGCTGTGGCCGGCGCTCGGCAGGCTGGGGCTGCGGCCGCGCCTGCGCCCCGGCTTCCGCCATCCGGACGTGCGCCGGGTCGGCAAGCTGATGCTGCCGACGCTGTTCTCGTCCTCGGTGGCGCAGGTCAATCTGCTGGTGGGCACGGCATTCGCGTCGCTGCTGGCCGATGGCAGCCAGGACTGGCTGTACTACTCCGACCGCCTGGTCGAGTTTCCGCTGGGGCTGTTCGGCGTGGCGCTGGGGACCGTGATCCTGCCGCACCTGTCGCGCCGGCATGCGGCCGAAGACGCGGACGGCTACAACCATTCGCTGGACTGGGCGCTGCGCATGGCGCTGCTGGCCGGCATGCCGGCGGGCCTCGGCCTGCTGCTGCTGGCCGAGCCGGTGACGGCCACGGTCTACAACTACGGCGCATTCACCGCGGTGGACACGCGGATGGCGGCGCTCAGCCTGACCGCCATGAGCATCGGCATTCCGGCGTTCATGCTGAGCAAGGTGCTGGCGCCGGCGTTCTACGCCCGCCAGGACATGAAGACCCCGATGCGCGCGGCCCTGCTGACGGTCGCCATCAACGTGGCGCTGACCATCGCGTTCACCACGCCGATGTGGCTGCACGACACGCCGGGCGCGCACGGTGGCATCGCACTCGCCACGGGTCTTGCCGGCGTGGCCAACGCCTGGCTGCTGTGGCGCTACCTGCGCCGCGGCGGGGTCTATGTGCCCGCCTTGGGCTGGGGCCGATTTGGCCTGCGGCTTCTGCTGGCGTGCGCGGCGATGGCGGCGGCCGTGCTGGCGATGCGCGGCTGGATCGGCGACTGGACGGCCATCGATGGTTGGCAGGCACGCGCTGGCTGGCTGCTGGCGACCATCTCCGCCGGCGCGGCGAGCTACGGCCTGGCCCTGCTGGTGCTGGGCCTGCGGCCCCGCCACCTGCGCCACTGAGGCCGGGGGTGGAGCGCCGCCGTTATACTCTCTGGTCGACCCCACGCGGTCGCGGCGCCGGTGGCGGCCGCACCTCTCCACCCAGGACCCCATGAAGCAGCTGTTCCGCGACGTCGACGGCGGGCCCTTGTGCCCCGAGGGCAGCGTGGCCTGCATCGGCGCCTTCGACGGCCTGCATCTCGGCCATCGCGCGCTGCTGCGCCACGCGGCCGGGCGCGCCCACGCCCTTGGCTTGCCGCTGGTCGCGCTGAGCTTCGAACCCTTGCCGCGGGAATTCTTCGCGCCTGTCGCTCCACCGCCGCGGCTGGGGCTGCCACGGGCGAAGTTCGAAGGGCTGTGCGCGCTTGGTGCCGATGCCGTCGGCCTGTTGCGCTTCAACGCCGGATTCGCGGCGCTGTCGCCGGATGCGTTCGCCGAATCGGTACTGGCCGGACGCCTCGCTGCCCGCGAGGTCTGGGTGGGCCCCGGGTTCCGCTACGGCCAGCGGCGCGCCGGTGACCTCGACACCCTGCGCCAGGCGGGGCAGCGACTCGGCTTTGCCGCCGGCGAGATCGCGCCGGTCCTGCTCGACGACGAGCGCGTGTCCAGCACCCGCATCCGCGCCGCGCTGACGGCAGGCGACTTCGCCGCCGCCACGCGGCTGCTCGACAGGCCCTATGCCATCGCCGGGCGCGTGGTGCGTGGACGCCAACTCGGCCGTACGCTGGGTTTCCCCACCGCCAACCTGCGCTTCGGCGGCAAGGTGCCGGCCTTGCAGGGCATCTACGCCACCCGCGTGCACGGCGTCGGTGACCGGCCCTGGCCCTCGGTGTCGAGCTTCGGCACCCGGCCGACCGTGGACGGCGTGGAGCCGCTGCTGGAAGCCCACCTGTTCGACTTCGACGGCGACCTTTATGGTCGGCGCATCGAGGTCGAGTTCGTCGCGCGCCTGCGCGACGAGGAAAAATACCCCGACCTGCCGACCCTGGTCGCGCAGATGCAGCGCGACGCCGAGCAGGCGCGCCACCTTTTGATGCAGCCCCCGCAGCGAGCGACCGCGTGACCGACGACGACAGCCAGCGCTACAAGCCGACCATCCTCCTGCCCGAGACCGCGTTTCCGATGCGCGGCGACCTGCCCAAGCGGGAGCCGGACACGCTGGCGCGCTGGGAGGGCGAGGGCCTGTACGCACGCCTGCGCACGCACGCCGCGGGTCGGCCGAAGTTCGTGCTGCACGACGGTCCGCCGTATGCCAACGGCGCCATCCACCTCGGGCATGCGGTCAACAAGATCCTCAAGGACATCATCGTCCGCTCGAAGACCGTCGCCGGTTTCGATGCGCCGTACATCCCCGGCTGGGACTGCCATGGCCTGCCAATCGAGATCGCGATCGAGAAGAAGCACGGCAAGGTGGGGGTGAAGCTCGATGCCACCGCGTTCCGCCAGGCCTGCCGCGACTACGCGCTGTCGCAGATCGAACTGCAGATGCGCGATTTCAAGCGCCTGGGCGTGCTCGGCGACTGGGACAACCCGTACCTCACGCTCGACCCGAAGTTCGAGGCCGATGAAATGCGCGCGCTGGCCAAGGTGGTCGACAACGGCCATCTGGTGCGCGGCGTGAAGCCGGTCTACTGGTGCTTCGACTGCGGCTCGGCGCTGGCCGAGGCGGAAATCGAATACCAGGACAAGCAGTCGACCGCGGTCGACGTGGCGTACCCGGCACGTGATGCACAGGCGCTGGCGCGTGCCTTCGGCACCGAAGTGCCGGAAGGTGTCGAGATCGCGGTGCCGATCTGGACCACCACGCCGTGGACGCTGCCGGCATCGCTGGCGGTGGCGCTGGGCGCGGGGCTGGACTACACGCTTGTCGAGGGCCCGCTGGTCGAAGGGCCGGCGCATGGCGGCCGACGCCGCTGGCTGGTGCTGGCCTCGGGGCTCGAGGCGAAGGCGCTTGCACGCTACGGGGTGGACGAGGTGACCGTGCACGGCCACGCCCCGGGCAGCGCGCTCGAAGGCCAGTTGCTTGCGCACCCGTTCTACCCCGGGCGCGACATTCCGCTGATCCTCGGCGAACACGTGACCGCCGAAGACGGCACCGGCGCGGTGCATACCGCCCCCGGGCATGGCCAGGAGGATTTCGTGGCGGCCCGGCACTACGGGCTGGTCGAGAAGTACACGGCGGCGCAGCTCAACCCGGTCGACGGACGCGGCGTGTATCTGCCGTCGACGCCGGCGGCGGACGGCGTGGCGCTCGCCGGCACGCACATCTGGAAGGCCAACGACGCGATTGTTGAAGTCCTCCGTGCCAACGGCGCACTGCTCGCGCATGCCAGCCTGCAGCACAGCTACCCGCACTGCTGGCGCCACCGCACGCCGGTGGTGTTCCGCGCCACGCCGCAGTGGTTCATCTCGATGGACCAGGCGGGGCTGCGCCGCGACGCGCTCGCCGCGATCCAGGGCGTGGAGTGGTTTCCCGGGTGGGGTGAAGCGCGCATCGCGGGCATGGTCGAGGGCCGCCCGGACTGGACGATCTCGCGCCAGCGCACCTGGGGCGTGCCGATCGCGCTGTTCGTGCACCGCGAGACCGGCGAGCCGCACCCGCGCTCCAGCGAACTGATGCGCGCTGCCGCCGACCGCGTCGAGGTTGCCGGCATCGATGCCTGGTACGACCTCGATCCGGCCGAGCTACTGGGCGACGAGGCGGGCGACTACGACCGCATCACCGACATCCTCGACGTCTGGTTCGATTCCGGCGTCACCCACGAGTGCGTGCTGGCCGCGCGCGGCATCGGCAAGCCGGCCGACCTGTACCTCGAAGGCTCGGACCAGCACCGCGGCTGGTTCCAGTCGTCGCTGCTCACCGGTATCGCGATCGACGGCGCCGCGCCGTACCGGCAGTGCCTGACGCACGGCTTCACGGTCGACGAGAACGGCCGCAAGATGTCGAAGTCGCTCGGCAACGGCATTGAGCCGCAGGAAATCATGAAGACGCTGGGCGCGGACATCCTGCGCCTGTGGATCGCGTCGGCCGACTACAGCAACGAGATGTCGCTGTCGAAGGAGATCCTCAAGCGCAACGCCGATGCCTACCGCCGCATCCGCAACACCGCGCGCTTCCTGCTCGGCAACCTGCACGGGTTCGACCCGGTGCGCGACCTGCGCCCGCTCGACGACATGGTGGCGCTGGACCGCTGGATCGTGCACCGCGCGTGGGAAGTGCAGGAAAAGATCGTCGCCGCATACGCGCGCTACGATTTCGCGGAGATCATCCAGGCGCTGCTCAATTTCTGCAGCGTCGACCTCGGTTCGCTGTACCTCGATGTCACCAAGGACCGGCTGTACACCATGCCGGAGGACTCGCGCGGCCGGCGCAGCGCGCAGAGCGCGATGTACCGCATCACCGAGGCCTTCGTGCGCTGGATCGCCCCGGTGCTGGCGTTCACCGCCGACGAAATGTGGAGCCACCTGCCGGGCACGCGCGAGGACAACGTGCTGTTCGCCACCTGGTACGACGGCCTGGCGCCGATGGCCGACGACGCCGCGATGTCGGCGCGCGAGTTCGACGAGTTGCTGCGCCTGCGCGAGCAGGTGGCCAAGGTGCTCGAGCCGATGCGCGCGAGCGGCGTGATCGGTGCCGCGCTGGAAGCCGAGATCACGCTCGCATGCGGCGTCGCCGACCAGAATCGGCTGTCGCCGCTGCTCGACGAACTCCGCTTCCTGCTGATCAGCGGCGATGTCGCGCTGGTGGTCGCCGATGGCGCCACCGAGATCGGCGTCAGCGCGACGGCCACCACCAAGCCCAAGTGCGTGCGCTGCTGGCAGCACCGCGGCGACATCGGCACCGTCGCCGCGCATCCGCTGCTGTGCACGCGCTGCGCGGGCAACGTCGAAGGCAACACTGAGGATCGCCAATGGTTCTGAAGCCCGCCCGCAATGCGTTGCCCTGGCTGCTGCTTTCCGCGCTGGTCATCGTGCTCGACCAGCTGAGCAAGCAGTGGGTACTCAGCAGCCTGCCGGAGTACACGGCGATCCCGGTGATCGACGGATTCTGGAACTGGTACCGCACCTACAACACGGGTGCCGCGTTCAGCTTTCTGTCCGATGCCGGTGGTTGGCAGAAGTGGTTCTTCAGCATCCTGGCGTTCGGCATCAGCGGTCTGCTGGCGGTGTGGCTTTCGCGCACCCCGCGTGGTGACTGGCGCACGGCGCTGCCGTTCGCGCTTGTGATCGGCGGCGCGATCGGCAACGTGATCGACCGGATCGTGCATGGCCATGTCATCGATTTCGTCCAGTGGCACTGGCGCGATTACTACTGGCCGGCGTTCAACATCGCCGATGCCGCGATCGTCGGCGGTGCGATCGGGATCGCGCTGTTCGGGCTGATCGCAGGCAAGCCGAAGCCGGCATAAACGCGCGCCGCTCCTCCCGCAGCCCGGGAAGGGCGGCGCCCGTGCCGGGGCGGTAGAATGGCCATCATGGATATCGTGCTCGCCAACCCCCGTGGTTTCTGTGCCGGCGTGGACCGCGCCATCGAGATCGTCAAGCGCGCCATCGAGACGCTCGGCGCGCCCATCTACGTGCGCCACGAGGTGGTCCACAACCGCTACGTGGTCGATGACCTGAAGAAGCGCGGCGCGATCTTCGTCGAGGAGCTCGACGAGGTGCCCGATGGCAACACCGTGATCTTCAGCGCCCACGGCGTCTCGCAGGCGGTGCGCCAGGAAGCCGACCGGCGCGGCCTGAAGGTGTTCGACGCCACCTGTCCTCTGGTGACCAAGGTGCACCTGGAGGTCGCGCGGCAGTGCCGAGCCGGGCGCGACGTGGTGCTGATCGGCCATGCCGGGCATCCGGAAGTCGAAGGCACGATGGGCCAGTGGAACAAGGAACGCGGCACCGGGCGCATCTACCTGGTCGAGGACGTCGCCGATGTGGCCGTGCTCGAGGTCTCGCAGCCCGGGAACCTGGCCTACACGACCCAGACCACGCTGTCGGTGGATGACACCCGCAGCGTCATCGAGGCCCTGCGCCTGCGTTTCCCGGCGATCCAGGGGCCAAAGAACGACGACATCTGCTACGCCACCCAGAACCGCCAGGACGCGGTGCGCGCGCTGGCGTCGCAGTGCGACCTGGTGCTGGTGGTCGGTTCGCCGAACAGCTCCAACTCCAACCGGCTCCGGGAGCTGGCCGAGCGCGATGGTGTCGAGGCGTACCTGATCGACGGTGCCGAGGAGATCGACGTGCGCTGGGTCGAAGGCCGCCGCCACATCGGCGTGACCGCCGGCGCCTCGGCGCCGGACGTGCTGGTGGAAGGCGTGCTGGCGCGCCTGCGCGAGCTGGGCGCCGTAGGCATCCGCGAGCTGTCCGGCGAGCCGGAGAACATGGTGTTCGCGCTGCCCAAGGAACTGCGCCTGCGGCTGGTGGAGTAGGGCGGGCGGCCGGGCCACCCCGGCCTGGCTCGCGCAACAAAAAGGCCGCCCGAGGGCGGCCTTTCTGCGTCACTGGTGCCGGAAATAGGAATCGAACCTACGACCTACGCATTACGAATGCGCCGCTCTACCAACTGAGCTATTCCGGCGTGGCCGCGCATTGTAGGGCGAGCGGGCGCGTACGGTCAAAGCGGAAGGGCGCAGGGGCGTCGCGTCTCGCCCGACGCGACCGGTGGCCGCTATCCTGCGGCCTCTCCAACACCCCCGGGATGTCCATGGCCAAGGCGCGCACCGCCTACGTCTGCACCGAATGCGGCGCCGATTCCAGCAAGTGGCAGGGCCAGTGCGGCGCCTGCGGGGCGTGGGACACGGTGTCGGAGATCGTGCTCGAGCCTGCGTCGGCGGCCAAGGCGTCGTCGCCCGCGCGCCGTGGCGGCTGGGCCGGCAAGGTCGAGGCGCCGCAGGTCACGGCGCTCAAGGACGTGCGCCACCATGAGGACGAGCGCGTCTCCACCGGCATCGGTGAGTTCGACCGCGTGCTCGGCGGTGGTCTGGTGGAAGGTGCCGTGGTGCTGGTGGGTGGCGATCCGGGCATCGGCAAGTCCACCCTGTTGCTGCAGGCGATGGCCAGCATGTCGGGCACGCTGCCGGGGCTGTATGTCACCGGAGAGGAGTCGCTGGCCCAGGTGGCCGGCCGCGCCGCGCGGCTGGGCCTGCCGCTCGACGGCCTCAGCGCCCTGGCGGAAACCGGCGTGGAGAACATCCTCGGCCATGCCGCCAAGCTGCGCCCCAGGGTGATCGTCGCCGATTCGGTGCAGACGCTGTGGACGGAATCGATGACCGCCGCGCCCGGATCCGTCGGCCAGGTGCGTGAATCCGCCGCGCGCCTGGTGCGCTACGCCAAGGAAACCGGGACCGCGGTGTTCCTGGTCGGCCACGTCACCAAGGAGGGCGGCATCGCCGGCCCGCGCGTGCTCGAGCACATGGTCGACGCGGTGCTGTATTTCGAGGGCGACAGCGGCAGCCGTTTCCGCGTGCTGCGCGCGTTCAAGAACCGCTTCGGCGCCGTCAACGAACTCGGCGTGTTCGCGATGGGCGACAAGGGGCTGAAGGAAGTGCCGAATCCGTCCGCGATCTTCCTGTCGGGTGCCACGCGGCAGCCGGGGAGCTGCGTGATGGTCACGCGCGAGGGCACGCGGCCGCTGCTGGTCGAGGTGCAGGCGCTGGTCGATTCCTCGCCGCTGTCCAACCCGCGGCGCGTGGCGGTCGGCCTGGAGCAGAACCGGCTGGCGATGCTGCTGGCCGTCCTTCACCGCCACGGCGGCGTCATGGTCGGCGACCAGGACGTGTTCGTGAACGTGGTCGGCGGCATCCGGGTGCAGGAGACCGCGGCCGACCTGCCGGTGCTGCTGGCAGTGCTGTCGTCGCTGCGCGACCAGCCCTTGGCGGACAAGACCATCGCGTTCGGCGAGGTGGGGTTGTCGGGTGAGATCCGCCCTGTCCCCAACGGCGAGGAGCGCCTGAAGGAAGCCGCCACCCACGGCTTCAAGCGCGCGATCGTGCCCAAGGCCAATGCGCCGCGCGCGGCTGCCTACAAGGGCATGGAGGTGGTGGCGGTGGAGCGGCTGTCGGACGCGATCACCGCCGCTTCAGAATAGTCGGGCGGGCGTCAGCGCCTGCCGAGGACCATTTCCAGCACGAACTTGCTGCCGAAGAACGCCAGCACCAGCAGCACCATCGCCGCCAGCGTCCAGCGCACGGCGACCGCGCCGCGCCAGCCACGTTGCCAGCGGCCGACCAGCAGTGCGCCGAAGGCCAGCCACGACAGCACGCTCAGCACCGACTTGTGCACCAGGTGCTGGGCGAAGAAATCGTCGACGAAGACGAGGCCGGTGAGCAGGGTCGCGGTGAGCAGCACGAAGCCGACGGTGATGGTGCGGAAGAGCAGGGTTTCGAGTTCGACCATCGGCGGGAGCACGTGCAGCCAGCCGTGGAATTCGCGCCGGCGAAGGCTGCGTTCCTGCAGCCAGAGCATGATCGCCAGCACGGCGGCGACGGCGAGCGTGGCGTACGCGAGCAGTGCCGAGCCGGCATGCAGGCGCAGCGGAAGCGACAGCTGCGACGCGCCCAAGCCACCGCCGCGCTGGCTGGCCCACGCCAGCAGCGACGCCATCGCGATCGGAAACACCACTACGCCCAGCGCCGCCATGCGGCCACGTGCGCCATAGCCCGCGGTAAGCGCGGCCATGCCCAGCCCGACCAGTGACAGCGCGGCATAAAAATGCAGGTCCACGCCGCCAACGGCGTGCCACTCGGCGGCGTGGGTGACGGCATGCGCGATCACCGCCGCGGCCGCGAAGGGTAGCCAGCCGCGCCCCACCGACGGGCCCCGGCGCAGTGAGCGGACCAGCAGCGCGGTCGCAATGGCATAGAGCAGGGCCGCGATGAGAAGCGATGTCATCGCGCAAGTGTAGGGCAATCCTGGGGGCCCGCAGCGTGCCGGTATACTGGTCGGCCCTCAGATCACGCGGTCGCATTCCATGTTCGAGTCCCTCACCCAGCGCCTGTCCGGCACCATCGAGCGCCTGCGTGGCCGCGGGCGCCTGACCGAGGAGAACATCCGCGAAGCCACCCGCGAAGTACGCATCGCGCTGCTCGAAGCCGACGTCGCGCTGCCGGTGGTGCAGGCGCTGATCGAACGCATCAAGGTGCGCGCGGTCGGCCAGGAAGTGCTGAAGTCGCTGACCCCGGGTCAGGCGCTGATCAAGGTCGTGCGCGACGAGCTCACCACGGTGATGGGCGCGCAGGCTTCGGACTTAAACCTCAACGTGCCGGCGCCTGCGGTGGTGCTGATGGCCGGCCTGCAGGGCGCGGGCAAGACCACGACGGTCGGCAAGCTGGCGAAGCTGCTGAAGGAAAAGCGCAAGAAGAAGGTGATGGTGGTCAGCGCCGACGTCTACCGTCCGGCGGCCATCGAGCAGCTGAAGACGCTGGCCGAACAGGTCGACGTGCGCTTCTTCGCCTCCGACGCCTCGCAGAAGCCGGTCGACATCGTGCGCGCGGCGATCGACGACGCGCGCAAGTCGTTCATCGACGTGCTGCTGGTCGATACCGCCGGCCGCCTCGCCATCGACGAAGCGATGATGGCCGAGATCAAGGCCCTCCACGCCGCCGTCAATCCGGTCGAGACCCTGTTCGTCGTCGATGCGATGACTGGCCAGGACGCCGCCAACACCGCGAAGGCCTTCAGCGAAGCACTTCCGCTGACTGGCGTGGTGCTCACCAAGACCGACGGCGACGCCCGTGGCGGCGCCGCGCTCAGCGTGCGCTACATCACCGGCAAGCCGATCAAGTTCATCGGCACCGGCGAGAAGGTCGATGGCCTGGACGTGTTCCACCCGGACCGCATCGCCAGCCGCATCCTCGACATGGGCGACGTGCTGTCGCTGGTCGAGCAGGTGGAAGGGCAGGTCGACAAGGACAAGGCGCAGAAGCTCGCCGAGAAGGTCGCCAAGGGCAAGAAGTTCGACCTCAACGACATGCGCGACCAGCTCGAGCAGATGCAGGGCATGGGCGGCATCCACGGCCTGATGGACAAGCTGCCGGGCATGGCGAAGATCTCCGACGAGGTCAAGAACCAGGTCACCGGCCGGGAAGTGCCGCGCATGGTCGCGATCATCGGCTCGATGACCAAGAAGGAGCGTCGCAACCCGGCGCTGCTCAACGGCTCGCGCCGCAAGCGCATCGCCGCCGGCTCCGGCGTCACGCCCGCCGACGTCAACAAGCTGATGAAGCAGTACCAGCAGATGGAAAAGATGATGGCCAAGCTGGGCCGCGGCGGCATGAAGGGCATGATGCGCGGCCTGCAGGGCATGATGGGCGGGCGCGGCGCGATGCCGTTCCGCTGAGGCAGGCACCGCGGCGAGCCTGATGGACGCGTCGGCGCAGGCGGGGCACTTCACCACGTTCCAGGCGCGGCGCGGCGCGGTGCGCGGGCTGGACCTGCACTTCGCGCGTCTTGATGACGCGACCCGGGCGATGTTTGGCTCCAGCCTGGATCTTGCGGACCTGCGGATGCGTATCCGTGCGGCGATCGCCGGCGACGCCGCGCAGGCCTGCACCGTGCGCCTGGTGGTTGCCCGGGCGCAGGTCGCAGGTGCGCAGGGCGACGCCGATGCCGCTGGTACACCTGTGACGCGCATCGAGATCGAGGCGCCGCGCGAGCCCGGCGCCCGTCCATTGCGGCTGCAGTCGCGGCGCATGCTGCGCGTCGATCCGCAGCTGAAGCACCTCGCTCTCGCGCCCCAGCTGGCAGCCCGTCGCGAGGCGCAGGCGGAAGGGTTCGACGATGCGCTCCTGGTCGACAACGACGGACTTGTGGCGGAAGGGAGCTTCTGGAACATCGGCTTGGGCGGGCGCGACGGAATCACCTGGCCCGTCGCGCCCGCATTGCGAGGCGTGACCGAACGCCTGCTGCAGGCGCGCCTGGCAGACGTCGGCATCGGGCAGCAGGCTGGCCCGGTGCGGCTGGATGCGCTGGGAGCCTTCGACTTTGCGTTCGCCGCCAATTCTCGGGGGCTGCAGGAGATCGCGTCGATCGACAGCCATGCCTTCCGCGGCGATCCGCGCTTGGTGGCGCATGTGCGGGTTGCGTTCGAGGGTATTGCCTGGCAGGCGATCTGAACCGGTCGGCTGGGGTGACTTCCTCCCCGCCGGGTGATCCGCTACAATTCGCCGCTTACCTCGCCACCCTGGCGACTGGGCAACACGGAAAACACCATGGTCAAGATCCGCCTTACCCGCGGCGGCGCCAAGAAGCGCCCCTTCTACCACATCGTCGTCACCGACTCGCGCAGCTCGCGCGACGGCCGCAACATCGAGCGCGTGGGTTACTACAACCCGGTCGCCACCGGCGCCGAGTCGCGCGTGGTGCTCGACACCGCCCGCGTTGACCATTGGGTCACGCAGGGCGCGCAGATGACCGACAAGGTCCGCAACCTGTATCGGGAAGCCGGCAAGGCCGCCCCGACGGCTACGGCCGCCTGACGCGCGGGCCGCGCCCCGTGCGCGGCCCAGCTCCTGCAATGGACGTCACCGGGCGCCGCATCCTGCTGGGCAGGGTCCACGGCGCCTTTGGCGTGCGTGGCGAGCTGAAGCTCGAGTCCTTCACCGAGCCGGCTCGCGCCATCCTCGGCTACCAGCCCTGGACCCTGCGCGATGCGCAGGGCGTCGAGCGCGTGGCCGAAGGTGCCACTGGCCGCGAAACGGCCAAGGGCCTGGTCGCTCGCCTGCCCGGCATCGAGGACCGCGACGCCGCCGAGGCGCTGCGCGGCACCGAGGTCTGGGTGGCGCGTGAATCGCTGCCGCCGCCGGCGCCCGGCGAGTACTACTGGGTCGACCTCGAAGGCCTCCGCGTACGCAACGTCGACGGCAGTGACTTCGGCACCGTGTCGCACCTGTTCTCCACTGGCGCCAACGACGTGCTGGTGGCGCGCGGCGATCGCGAGCGGATGATTCCGTTCGTCGTGCCGGACTATGTGGTCTCGATCGATTTCGAGGCGGGCCTGGTCACCGTCGACTGGGACGCCGAGTTCTAGGCACTCCGGACCCCGCAGCCGCCATGCGCATCGACGTCGTCAGCCTGTTTCCCGAGTTCGTCACCCAGGTCGCCGGCCACGGCGTGGTCGGACGTGCGGGCGAGCGTGGTCTGCTGTCGGTGCACGGCTGGAACCCGCGCGATTTCGCCGAAGGCAGCTACCGGCGCGTCGACGACCGCCCGTTTGGCGGCGGCCCGGGCATGGTGATGATGGTGGAGCCGCTGCGCGCGGTACTCGCCGCCGCCCGCGCCGCGGCACCGGGGCCTGCGCGCGTGGTCTATCTGAGCCCGCAGGGCAGGCCGTTCGACCAGGCCCGCGCCCGTGCGCTGGCGCTGGAGCCGCGCCTGGTGATGCTGTGCGGCCGCTACGAGGGCGTCGACGAGCGCTTGCTGGCCGCCGAGGTGGACGAGGAGCTGTCGATCGGCGATTACGTGCTGTCGGGCGGCGAGCTGGCCGCCGCTGTCGTCGTCGACGCGGTCGCGCGGCTGCTGCCGGGTGCGCTCAATGATGTCGAGTCGGCCGCGCAGGACAGCTTCGAGCCGTCGGCCGATGGCACGGGGCCGCTGCTGCTGGACTGCCCGCACTACACGCGGCCGCTGGAGCACGCCTACGGCGAAGTGCCGCCGGTACTGCTGTCCGGCAACCACGCCGCGATCGCCCGCTGGCGCCGCCAGCAGGCACTCGGCCGCACCTGGCAGCGCCGGCCGGAGCTGATCGACCGCGGCGCCCTGTCCAAGGCCGACGCGCGTCTGCTGGACGAATTCCTGGCTGCCAACGGGGACGCGCTCGGCGACGGCCCGTAAGCCCCTAGCGCGCAAGGGAAACTTGCCCGTATAATGTCCGGCTTAGCTGTAAACACGCCAAGACGCGGGTCCACGTGCACTCGCGCTACAACACGCCCCAAAAAGGGGCACTACCAACAGGCAAGCGAAGACCCACCATGAACAAGCCCTCGATCAACACGCTGCTGCAGAATTTCGAAGCCGAGCAGACCACCCGCGAGCTGCCCGTCTTCGGCCCCGGCGATACCGTCATCGTCAACGTCAAGGTGAAGGAAGGCAACCGCGAGCGCGTGCAGGCCTATGAAGGCGTGGTCATCGCCAAGAAGAACGCCGGCCTGAACTCCGCCTTCACCGTGCGCAAGATTTCGCACGGCTTCGGCGTCGAGCGCGTGTTCCAGACCCACAGCCTGATGATCGATTCGGTGCAGGTGAAGCGCCGCGGCGCCGTGCGCGCCGGCAAGCTGTACTACCTGCGTGGCCTGCAGGGCAAGAAGGCGCGCATCCGCGAGGATCTGGCCGGCAACGCCAAGGCCAAGGCCGCCGCGCAGGCCGCCGCCGCTGCCGAGTCGTCCGCCGAGTAACCGGCTGCCGCAAGGCGCGACACACGACGGCCACCGCGAGGTGGCCGTTCGCGTTTCAGGATGGCGAAGCGCGATGCCCTGGCGTGACAGGAGTGGTGCGGAGGAGGGACTAGAATCGACGCATGTCCGCACCCGATTCCGCCGCCAATGAAGCTTCGCCTGCCTCGATCCGCATCGACGTGTGGCTGTGGGCGGCGCGCTTCTTCAGGACCCGCACACTCGCGCGTCAGGCGGTCGAGCACGGCAAGGTCGAGTTGGGCGGACAGCGGCCCAAGGCCTCGCGTGCGGTGCGCGTAGGCGACACCTTGCGCGTGGCGCGCGGCGAAGAGGTGTTCGTGGTCGAGGTGGCGGGTCTATCCGATTCCCGCGGTCCGGCCCCGGTCGCCCAGGCCCTGTACCGCGAGCACGCGGACTCGATCAGGGCGCGCGACGAGGCACGCCTTGCACGCCGTGATGCGCAGGCCGGCTATCGCGCGCCCGAGCATCGCCCCGACAAGCGCGCGCGCCGCCTGATCCGGGCGCTTGGCGACATCGACCTGAGCTGACCTGCGACCAAGACGCGGGCAGGACGTCGGATCGCCTTACTTCCGCCCGAACAACCCGCCGAGTCCTGCGAGATCGCCAAGGCCGAGCTGGCCGTCGCCATCCTGGTCGAGCACGGCACCAAGCAGCCCGCCGCCCAGGCCGCCTTCCTGGCGGATCTGCTGCTGCTCCTGGCCGAGCAGGCCACCGAGCGCCGCGGCGCCATCGGCCGGCCGCGCCTGTCCGGAAGACATGGCGCGTTTGGCGAGGTAGGCCATCACGATCGGTGCGAGCATCTTCAGCAACTGGCCGGCCGTGCCCTGGCCGAGGCCGGTCGCCTGGGCCACGCCGGCTTCGGCCCGTTCCTGGCCGCCGCCGAAGATGTGGCCGAGTATGGCTCCGCCCTGGCCACCTCCGCCGCCAAGCACCGCGCCCAGCACGCTGCCGATATCCATGCCTGCGTGGTCCTTCTGCAGCGCGCCGTACAGCGCCTGCGCGCCCTGCGGCTGGCTGGCGTTGCGGCCGAGGGCGCCGAGCAGCAGGGGCAGGGCCGCGCTGATCGCACCCGAGGTCTGTGACGGGGTGAGGCCCAGCTGCTGGGCCAGCTGCTGCGCGGGTGCGCCCTGCAGCTGCGCGAGGAGGTCGTCGGTCAACATGGCCATGAGGGCATCTCCAGTGTGTGCCCCGGATCCTACGCTCCGGACCGGCCGGCGACAGCACGCATCGGCGCGCGGTCGGCCCGCGCCTGGCCCCTTTCACCCCAGCGCCTTCAGCCGGTACAGCGCTTCCAGCGCCTGCTTTGGTGACAGCTCGTCCGGGTCGATGCCGGCCAGCGCGTCGAGAGCCGCCGACGCCGGCGAAAACAGGCCGAACTGCTGCGGCGCGTCGAGCGTCTCGGCCGACAGCAGCGGTGACGCGGCATGGCCGTGCCGTTCAAGTTCGGCCAGTCGCGCGCGCGCCTGTCGCAGCACCGGCTTCGGCAGGCCGGCCAGCGCGGCCACCTGCAGGCCGAAGCTGCGGTCGGCCGGGCCGTCCTTGACCGCGTGCATGAACACCAGCGTGTCGCCCCCGTTCTTGTCGCGGTGCTCGACCGCGTCGAGATGCACGTTGGCGATGCCGCTGCCGGGCTCGGCGAGCGCGGTGAGCTCGAAGTAATGGGTGGCGAACAGGGTGTAGCAGCGGTTGTGCGCGGCAAGGTGGCGCGCGCAGGCATCGGCGAGGGCGAGGCCGTCGTAGGTCGAGGTGCCGCGGCCGATCTCGTCCATCAGCACCAGCGACTGCTCGCTGGCGTGGTGGAGGATGTAGCTGGTCTCGCTCATCTCGACCATGAAGGTCGACTGGCCGCGGGCGAGGTCGTCGCCGGCGCCGATGCGGGTCAGGATGCGGTCGATCGGGCCGATGCGCGCCGCGCGCGCGGGCACGAAGCTGCCGATGTAGGCGAGCAGCACGATCAGCGCGTTCTGGCGCATGTAGGTGCTCTTGCCGCCCATGTTCGGGCCGGTGATCACCAGCATGCGGCGATCGGCATGCAGGTCGAGGTCGTTGGGTTCGAACGGCGCGTCGCGCACCGCCTCGACCACCGGGTGGCGCCCGCGCTCGACCTCGAGGCAGGCGTCCTCGACCAGTTCCGGCCGTGCCCAGTCGAGCGCCAATGCACGCTCGGCCAGGCAGGCCAGCACGTCGAGTTCGCTCAGCGCGGCGGCGCAGCGCTTGAGCGATTCGAGGTCGGTGTTGAGGGCATCCAGCAGTTCTTCGTACAGCAGCCGCTCGCGCGCCAGCGCGCGTTCGCGCGCCGACAGCACCTTGTCCTCGAAGGCCTTCAGCTCTTCGGTGATGTAGCGCTCCGCCCCGGTCAGCGTCTGCCGGCGGCTGTAGTGCGTGGGCACCCTGGCGGCGTGCGACTTGCCGATCTCGATGAAGTAGCCGTGCACGCGGTTGTAGCCGACCTTGAGCGTGGCGATGCCGCTGGCCTCGCGTTCGCGCAGCTCCAGGTCGACCAGGAACTGGTCGGCGTGGGTGGACAGCCGGCGCAGCTCGGCGAGCTCGGCGTCGTGGCCATCGGCGAACACGCCGCCGTCGCGCGCCAGCACCGGCGGCTGTTCGACCAGCGCCGTGGCCAGCAATGCGGCCTGTACGTCGTGTTCGCCGAGTTCGGCCACCAGCGCCCCGAGCCGCGGCGAATCCAGCGGCGCCAGCATCGCGCGCACCTCCGGCAGCATGCCGAGCGCGTCACGCAGCGTGCCGAGGTCGCGCGGGCGCGCCGAGCGCAGCGCGATGCGCGACAGGATGCGCTCCACGTCGCCAAGCGCGCGGAAGCGCTCACGCAGGTCGCGTTCGATGCCGCTGTCGAGCAGCGCGCCCACCGCATGCTGGCGCTCACCGACCACGCCGCGGTCGCGCAGCGGGCGGTGCAGCCAGCGGCGCAGCATCCGCCCGCCCATCGGCGTCACCGTGCTGTCCAGCACGCCGAGCAGGGTGTGTTTCTGCTCGCCGTCGACGCGGGTGTCCAGCTCCAGGTGGCGGCGCGTGGCGGCATTCATCGCGATCGCGCCGTCGCTGGATTCCACCGCGATCGCGGTGAGGTGCGGCAGGCGCTGCTTCTGGGTCTCCTCGACGTAGCCGAGCAGGGCGCCGGCAGCGGCGATCGCCAGCGGGCGGTCCTGGATGCCGAACGCCGACAGGTCGTGCAGCGCGAAGAACTGCAGCAGCTGGCGGCGCCCGGCGTCGGCGTCGAACAGCCACGGCGCGCGCCGGCGCACGCCACCGCGGGTTGTCGCGAACGCCGGCCAGCCGTCGTCGTCGGGGAGCAGCAGCTCAGCGGGATCCAGGCGCGCGAGCTCGGCTTCGAGCGCGTCGTCGCCGGCGACTTCGTTGACCAGGAAGCGGCCGGCGGCGAGGTCCGCCCACGCCAGGCCGTAGCCCGACTTGCCGCGCGCCACCGCCAGCAGCAGCGTGTCGCGGCGCTCGCTCAGCAGTGCCTCGTCGGTGACCGTGCCGGGCGTGACGATGCGCACCACCTTGCGCTCCACCAGCCCCTTGCTGGTGGCCGGGTCGCCGACCTGCTCGCAGATCGCCACCGACTCGCCCAGCGCCACCAGGCGCGCCAGGTAGCCTTCGGCTGCGTGGTAGGGCACGCCGGCCATCGGGATCGGCTGCCCGGCGGACGAGCCGCGCTGGGTCAGGGTGATGTCGAGCAGCTTCGCCGCCTTGCGGGCGTCATCGAAGAACAGCTCGTAGAAGTCGCCCATGCGGAAGAACATCAGCACGTCGGCGTGCTCCGCCTTGGCGGCGAAGAACTGCTTCATCAAAGGGGTGTGTTCGGGTCTTGCTTCCGACTTCATGGGGTCCTGGTGTCCGGTGCTGTCCACATGCGACTCAGCGTTGCCTGAGCTGCACCACGCCTGGCGGATCGGGAAGGTCGTCGGTCGCGACGACCACGCGGTTTCGGCCGCCGCGCTTGGCGGAATACATCGCGGCATCCGCGCGGGCGAGGATCCGTTCGTAGTCGGGATGCCCGTCCTGCAGCGCGAGGCCGATGCTGGCGGTCACCATCAGGCTTTCGCCATTGGCCAGCGCCACCGGGGCGCCGGCGACGCAACTGCGCAGACCCTCCGCGGTTGCCAGCGCCTCGGCGGCGCCCACCGAGCCCAGTACCACCACGAATTCCTCGCCGCCGTAGCGGAACAGGTAGTCGCTGCCGCGCGTGTTCTGCACCAGCAGCGCCGCGACATGCTGCAGCGCGCGATCGCCGACCTCGTGGCCGTGGCCGTCGTTGATCGCCTTGAAGTGGTCGAGGTCGATCATCAGCACCGCGAACATGCGGCCGGTGTTCGCCTGCAGCTGGATCTCACGGCGCAGGACGGTCGGCAGGAAGCGCCGGTTGAGGAGCCGGGTGAGCGCATCGCGCCCCGACTCGAGGTCGCCGATGCCGTCGAACATCATCGTGAGCAGGTTGCGGATCTCGGCCACGACGGCGCGCGTGTCGTCGACCAGCGCGCGACGCAGCGCAGGATCCCCGGAGTGGGGCAGGCCAACGCGCAGGCCGGTGTCGACGGCCTCGACCAGCTCCGCCACGCGGCGCGTCTCCGGCGTTTCACCGAAACTCGCCATGCCCTTGTGCGTGAACCACAGGCCGAACTCGGACCGCGACAGCAGCAACGGTGCCGCTGCCGGCGGCTGCTCCAGGCTGAGCGCGTACAGCAGCGTGTTCTCCCATGCGAGCAGCAGCGCGCGCTGGCGCTCGCGCTCGGTGCCGACGTTCTGGATCAGCGAGAACAACCGGTAGGAGGCGTCGATGGTGCCGGCCTGCTCACGCGAGATGTCATAGGCGCGCGTCATGGCCTCGAGGGCCAGGTCGATGAGCGCATCCACCCCGACGATCGCATCGATGACATCGTCCGCGCGACCCACGGCACCGGCCGTGCGGATCGCCGCCTGCAACTCGCCCTTCAGCATGCGCGCACCCCGGCCCACCAGGTCGACGGGGATGCCGATGCGCGCGTGCACCAGGCCGACCGTCTCCTGGGTGGCGGCCAGGGCATCGACGTCGTCGGGCCCGGCGCGCAGGAGTTCCAGCAGCCAACGTTGCAGCGACGGCTTGAGGCGGTCGCGGACCTGCTCCGGGGACAGGAACCGCGCAGCCCGGGGGTCATCGAGCATCTCGCCGTAGAAATGTTCGGCCAGCAGCGGGACCGCTGCCGAGGCGGCGTGGTTGAACAGGGCGCGCGCGCCGGGGGTGATGGCGGTGAGCGCCCGCAGCCAGTGCGCGGCGAGCCGTGGATCCTGCGCGCGTGCGCGTTCCGGCAGGGTCGGGAGGGTCGGGAGGGAGTGGACATCCATGGCGGCTATTGTGGACCAGTCGCGATCCGGGAGCCTTTGCCAAGGCCTTGCCGGGCACCGGTTTCCGCACCTCGCCAGTCACATACGTATGCGTCCGGAAATGTGCTAGCGTCCCGCCGAGGTTGCGATACCGCTGCGTCAGGCCCGTCCCCCACGCTGGCCCGGCGCGAACCGTCATGGGATCCATGGCGGCGGTCGCATCCGTGTCAATGATGCTCATCCAACATCCGGTTTAGGGGGACAACCAATGGTCCAAGGCCACCCGCAGCGCCACGCGCTCGCGACAGCTGTTTTCGCCGTACTCGCTTCAATGTCCATCGCACAGGTGGCCCGTGCACAGGATGCCCCGGCCACCAAGCCGGCGGCAGACCAGCCGACCACCCTCGCCACCATGACGGTCACCGCCCAGAAGCGCGAGGAGGCGTTGCAGGACGTGCCGATCGTGATCAACGTGATCGACGAGCAACTGTTGCTCGATACCGGCGTCCGCGACATCAAGGACCTGCAGGTCCTGGTGCCCGGCCTGACCGTCACCAGCACGCAGAGCGCGGCGCAGACCACCGCGCGCATCCGCGGCGTGGGCACGGTGGGCGACAACGCCGGCCTGGAGTCCTCGGTCGGCATCGTGATCGACGGCGTGTACCGCTCGCGCAACAGCGTCGGCTTCGGCGACCTGGGCGAAGTGGAGCGCATCGAGGTGCTCAAGGGCCCGCAGGGCACGGTGTTCGGCAAGAACACGTCGTCCGGCGTGATCAACGTGATCACCCGCAAGCCGAGCTACTCGCAGAGCGCGGAAGCGGAGATCACGGCCGGCAACTACGGCCTGCTTGGTGTGTCCGGCGCGTACAACGATGCGCTTGGCGAAAACGCCGCGTTCCGCGTCTATGCCGCCAAGCGCAAGCGCGATGGCGTGGATGAGGTCCGCGTCGGCGCCGGCCCGCGCCAGGAAACCGACGACGGCGACCAGAACTACCACACCGTCCGCGGCCAGCTGTTCATCGAGCCCACCGACACCATCGACATCAACCTCGTGGCCGACTACAGCAGCCGCGAAGAGAACTGCTGCGTCACCGTGACCACCCATCGCGGTCCAACCGCGGCCATCATCAACGCGCTGACCCCGGGCGGCGAAGGCGTGATCCCGGTGGCGGACCCCGAGCGGCGGCTGGCGTACAGCAACCGGCCGACCGAGCAGGACCTGAAGGACAAGGGCATGTCGGCGCAGGTCGACTGGACCACGCCCTGGGCCGACGGCGCCACGCTCAGCTCGATCACCGCGTTCCGCGACTGGCAGGCGATCAACGGCCTCGACTTCGACTACAGCGCCGCGGACATCCTGTACCGCGCACCCGACGACAACGAGTCGCTGACGCGCTTCGAGACCTTCACCCAGGAGCTGCGCCTGACCGGCTCCACCGACCGCCTCGACTGGATGGTGGGCGTGTTCTATTCGGACGAAGACCTGACGCGCAATGATTCGTACCGGTTCGGCAGCGCCTACGAGCCCTACCTGTCGACCCTGGTCGGCAGCCAGGTGCTGGCTGGCGTCGCGGCGCAACTGGCGCCGATGGGGCTGACCGTCAACCAGAGCAATCCGGCGACGTTCCTGTCGCAGGTCAGCGGCCGGCCGTTCGGGACCAACTACACCGGCCTCGGCGCGCTAGACCGCCACGACCAGAACGCGCGCAGCACCGCGATCTTCAGCAACAACACCTTCCACGCCACCGACGCACTCGATTTCACGCTCGGCCTCCGCTACACGCACGAGAAGAAAGAGCTGGATTCGGTGTACAGCAATCCGAACGGCAGCCTGGCATGCGGCTCCGCGTTGTCCAACCCGGCTGCCCGCGTCGGTGGCGCGCTGGCGGCGCGCATCAACGGCTTCGCCAGCCTCCCGCCCGCGCTGCAGCAGCAGTTGCTGGCGGGCCTGGTGCCGGCGGTCGCGCCCAGCGTGGTGGGCTTCATGTGCCTGCCCTGGGCGAACGCCCTGCACGACGGCCGCGTCGTGTCGCAGTCGCGCACCGAAAAGGAATGGTCCGGCACGTTCAAGGCCGCCTACAACTGGACCGACGACGTCATGACGTATGCCTCGGCGGCGCGTGGCTACAAGGGCGGCGGCTTCAACCTCGACCGCGTGCAGTCGTCCAACGGACTGTCCAGCGGCATCCAGGGCATCACCCCGGTGGATGACACGTCGTTCCCGGGCGAGTTCGTCAACAGCTACGAGCTCGGCCTGAAGACCAACTGGGCCGGCGGCAACCTGCTGTTCAACGCGGCGCTGTTCTACCAGGACTACGAGGATTTCCAGCTCAACAGCTTCCTTGGTACCAGCTTCGTGGTGCGCTCGATCCCCCAGGTGGTGTCGATGGGCTTCGAGGCCGACCTGATGTGGCAGACGACGGTGCCGGGCCTGATGCTGCAGGGTGGCCTGACCTACGCCGAGACGGAATACGGCGACGACCTGCTGCCTGACGCCGACCTGGCGCTGCTGCCCGGCAACCAGATGAGCTTCGCACCGAAGTGGTCGGGCAACGCCTCGGTCACCTACGAGTGGGGCCTGGGCGCCAACCACATCGGCCGTTTCAACGTCGGCGCCAAGTACATGTCGGAGTACAACACCGGCTCCGACCTC
Source organism: Luteimonas sp. MC1828 (assembly GCF_016461615.1). Classification (NCBI taxonomy): domain Bacteria; kingdom Pseudomonadati; phylum Pseudomonadota; class Gammaproteobacteria; order Lysobacterales; family Lysobacteraceae; genus Luteimonas; species Luteimonas sp. MC1828. Next base: position 1,116,883 of record NZ_JAEMNY010000001.1, on the reverse strand, counting down.
GACGTGCAGAAGATGCAGGACGGCTACGCGCTGGTGAATGCACGCCTGGGCTTCGGCAGCCAGGACCGGCGCTGGCTGGTCGAACTGTGGGGCCAGAACCTCACCGACGAGACCTACAAGCAGGTCGGCATCGACGCGCCGATCCAGTCCGGTTCGTGGAATGCCTTCCTCGGCGCGCCGCGGACCTATGGCGTGACCGTCCGCTTCAACTACTTCTGAGCCCGGACACGGCATCGTGAGCCTGGAACGGCCCGCTTCGGCGGGCCGTTTCCGTTCCGGCGCGACAAGCCCGGCGGGCAGGGACGATACTGGCCGCTTTCCAGACGGTGAAGACGCAATGGATGTTCCGGGTGACGCCCTGTTGGCGGACCTTGCGCAAGCGCTTGGCGCGCGGCTCGAAGCCGCGCGCGACAGGCTGGTCACGGCGGAGAGCTGCACCGGCGGCTGGATCGCCAAGACGGTGACCGATGTCGCCGGCTCGTCGACGTGGTTCGACTGCGGGCTCGCGGCGTACAGCTACGAGGCGAAGCAGGCGCTGCTCGGCGTGCGCGCGCAGACGCTCGAAGAGCAGGGCGCCGTCAGCCGTGACACCGCGATCGAGATGGTGTCCGGTGCGCTGGTCTATTCCGGTGCGTCGGTGGCGGTCGCGGTCACCGGCATCGCCGGGCCGGGCGGCGGCACCGACGACAAGCCGGTGGGCACGGTGTGGATCGCCTGGAAACGTCGCGGCGGCTATCCGCATGCCGAGCTCTTCCACTTCGACGGCGACCGTGACGCGGTGCGCCGGCAGACGGTCGGCGAGGCGCTGCGCGGCCTCGAACGCCTGCTCTGAGCGGCCGGAGCGCACGATGATGTGGGAGCGGCTGGCCGGCGTGCGTGACCTCGGGCGGCTGCACCAGATCGCCAGCGTCCTGGTGCGCCACGGGTTCGGCGACCTGGTCCGCCGCAGCGGCATGGCCGGGGCGCTGGAGCGCGCCGGGCGCCTGCTGCGCTGGGAGCATGTCGAGGAACGCCACGCGATGCGCCCGCCGGAGCGCCTGCGCTGCGCGCTGCAGGAACTCGGCCCGACATTCGTCAAGCTCGGCCAGGTGCTGTCCACGCGCGTGGACCTGCTGCCGCCGGAGTGGATCGCCGAGCTCAGCAGACTGCAGAACGAGGTGCCGGCGCTGCCCTGGGCCACGGTGCGGCCACAGCTGGTCGAGGATCTCGGCGCCGAGCCCGAGGCGGTGTTCGCGCGGGTGGAGCAGATCCCCGTGGCCGCGGCATCGCTCGCCCAGGCGCACCGTGCCTGGCTGCATGACGGCACCGCGGTGATCCTCAAGGTGCGCCGCCCGGGCATCACCGACACCGTCGAGGCCGACCTGCGTCTGCTCGCGCGGCTGGTGGTGATCGTGGAATCGCAGGTGCCCGACCTGCGCCGCTACCGGCCGGTGGAGGTGGTGCGCCAGTTCCGCACGTCGCTGCGCAGCGAACTCGACTTCGCCGCCGAGTGCCGCCATGCCGAACGCATTGCCGCCAGCTTCGCCGACGACCCGGACGTGGTGGTGCCGCGCGTGCACTGGCAGTGGACCAGCGAGCGCCTCAACGTGCAGGACTTCATTGACGGCATCCCCGCCGGAAACCTGGCGGCGGTGGACGCGGCCGGACTCGACCGGGCCGCGCTGGCCAGCGCCGGCACCGGCATCGTGCTGAAGATGGTGCTCGAGGACGGCCTGTTCCACGCCGACCCGCACCCGGGGAACATCTTCTTCCTGCGCTCCGGCGCCATTGCGCTGATCGATTTCGGCATGGTCGGGCACCTGGGCGAACGACGGCGCCTGGAAATCGCGCGCCTTCTGCACGGCATGGTGGTGCAGGACGATGAAGCGGTCGCCGACATCCTGCTCGACTGGAGCGGCAGCGCCGAGGTCGACGAGGAGCGCCTGCAGGCCGACACCTCGGCGCTGGTGGACCGCTATCGCGGCGTCCCGCTCAAGGACCTGCGCATGGGCACCATGCTGTCGGACGCCGCCGGCCTGCTGCGCAACCATGGCCTGGTGCTGCCGCCGGACCTGGCGCTGGTGGTCAAGGCGTTCCTGACGCTGGAGGGCTTTGCGCGCCAGCTCGACCCGGATTTCGACATGGCCAGCGAGGCCAGGCCGTGGCTGGAGCGCGTGATGCTGCGACGCTACGCGCCGTCGATGCTGGCGCGCCGGGGGCGTCGCGGATTGGCGGGCCTGGTGGAGCTGGGCGCGGAGCTGCCGCGCGACCTGCGCCGGCTGCTGCGCGCCGCGCGCGGTGGCCGGGTTGGTGCGCGGATCGATGTCCCGGAGCTGAAGTCCTTTGGCGACCAGGTCGACCGTGCGGCCAGCCGGCTCACGATCGGCGTCATCACCGCGGCGCTGATCATCGGCTCGTCGATCGTGATGAACAGCGTCGGCGGTGGCGTCGGCAATCGCGGACTGATGGCGCTCGGCGTGCTCGGCTTCGTCGGCGCTGCGGCCGCCGGGGTCTGGATCGTCTATTCGATCTGGAAGGGCAGCCACCACCGTTGACCGCGGCGGACGGCGTTGACGGCAAAGGGCGTTAGTAGTAATACTACTAACCATGCAACTGACCGACACCCAGCAGTCCATCCTCGACCTGATCGCCGAGCGCATCGCCGAGGAAGGCGTGCCGCCCTCGCAGGCGGAGATCGCGCGCGCCTTTGGTTTCAGCAGCGTGCGCGCCGCGCAGTACCACCTGGAAGCCCTCGAGGCCGCTGGCGCCATCGAGCGCGTGCCCGGGCGCGCGCGCGGCATCCGCGTGCTGCAGGCGGCGCGCCCGGCGCAGGGCGCGCTGCCGCTGGCCGGCAACGCCGATGTCCTCGAGCTTCCGGTGCTTGGCCAGGTCGCGGCCGGGCTGCCGATCGGCGCCGATATCGGCAGTGACCAGATGGTGCTGATGGACCGGGCGTTCTTCTCTCCGGCGCCGGACTACCTGCTGCGCGTGCGCGGCGACTCGATGCGTGACGAGGGCATCTTCGACGGCGACCTGATCGGCGTACACCGCACCAGCGATGCGCGCTCGGGGCAGATCGTCATCGCCCGCATCGACGACACAATCACCGTCAAGCTGCTCAAGATCGGGCGTGACCGCATCCGCCTGCTGCCGCGCAACCCCGACTACGCGCCGATCGAGGTCGAGCCGGGGCAGGAGTTCGCCATCGAGGGCCTGTACTGCGGCCTGGTGAGACCCAACCGGTGAGGCTGCCCCGTGACCTGCGCGCGCCGATCCCCGGTGGCGGCGTTTTCCCACCGCTCTGCCGGGCCATGGCCGCTGCCGACGCCCCGCGCCACCGGCTAGTTTCGATTCCCCGCGCCGAAGTCGCAGTCCCTGCGACCGGCGGCGGACACACTGCACACATCCCGAATACCTGATCCGAGGACGACCACGATGGACGAGAACAAGAAGCGCGCGCTTTCAGCGGCCCTGGGCCAGATCGAAAAGCAGTACGGCAAGGGCTCGGTGATCCGCATGGGTGACCGCGTCGCCGAAGTGGTCCCGGTGATCCCCACCGGTTCGCTGCAGCTCGACATCGCGCTCGGCATCGGCGGCCTGCCGCGCGGCCGCGTGATCGAGATCTACGGCCCGGAGTCCTCGGGCAAGACCACGCTCACCCTGCAGACCATCGCCGAATGCCAGAAGCTCGGCGGCGTGGCGGCGTTCATCGACGCCGAGCACGCGCTCGATCCCACCTACGCGCAGAAGCTCGGCGTCAACGTCGACGACCTGCTGGTGTCGCAGCCGGACACCGGTGAGCAGGCGCTGGAGATCGCCGACATGCTGGTGCGCTCCAACGCCGTCGACATGGTGGTGATCGACTCGGTCGCCGCGCTCACCCCGCGCGCCGAGATCGAGGGCGAGATGGGCGACCAGCTGCCGGGCCTGCAGGCGCGGCTCATGAGCCAGGCGCTGCGCAAGCTCACCGGCAACATCAAGCGCAGCAACTGCATGGTGTTCTTCATCAACCAGCTGCGCCACAAGATCGGCATCATGATGCCCGGCCAGAGCCCGGAGACCACCACCGGCGGCAACGCGCTCAAGTTCTACGCCTCGGTGCGCCTGGACATCCGCCGCATCGGCGCGATCAAGAAGGGCGACGAGATCATCGGCAACCAGACCCGCATCAAGGTGGTCAAGAACAAGATGGCGCCGCCGTTCAAGCAGGTCATCACCGAGATCCTCTACGGCGAGGGCATCAGCCGCGAAGGCGAGCTGATCGACATGGCGGTCGAAGCCAAGATCGTCGAGAAGGCCGGTGCCTGGTACAGCTATGGCGAGGAGCGCATCGGCCAGGGCAAGGAGAACGCCCGCCAGTACCTCAAGGAGAACATCGCCGTGGCCCAGCGCATCGAATCCGAGCTGCGCGCGCGCCTGGCGCCGGTGGTGGCGCCGGTCGTGGCGGCTGAAGACGCCGAGGACGAGGCCGAAACCAAGGACAAGCCCAAGGCGCGGGGCAAGGCGGCGGAGGCCTGACGGCCTCGCACGGCGGCATGGACCAGGTTGGCCAGCCACCGGGCAACGGTGATGGCGGCGGCAAGCGCCGCCTCCGCCCGGAGCCCACGCCGGCGCAGCGGGCCCTGGGCTTGCTGGTTCGCCGCGAGCATTCGCGCAAGGAGCTGCGTCGCAAGCTCGAGGCGCGAGGCGTTGCGGACGACGAAGCCGAGGTGGCGATCGAACGGATGGTCGAGGGCGGCTGGCAGGATGACCGCCGGTTCGCCATCAGCCTTGCGCGCATGCGGGCGGCCACTGCTTACGGGCCGCTTCGGATCCGCGCCGAGCTGGGCACCCACGGCCTGGCGGCCGAAGTGATCGAGGCAGCCTTCGTCGACCTGGCGGAGAGCGGCGACGACGACTGGCTGGCAAGTGCCCGCAGGCTGGTCGGGCGGCGGTTGGGTCTGGCGCGTGAGGGCGACCTGGTGCAGCGGCGGAAGGCCGCCGAACTGCTGTTCCGGCGGGGCTTCGGTGGCGATACGGTTCGTGCGGCGACCGCCTTCGATCCTGACGACGACTGAGCCGGGGGAGGGGGCGCGGGTACTGCGGGCCGCGTGCGGCCTGCTAACCTAGCGGCATCGGAACGCCACCGGATGTCGCCTTCGCGCGCTGCGCGGAGCCTGCGGCACCTGGTGCGGTGCCGCCCCCCAGCCCGCCAGCCTCAAGCGCAGATGCCCAACCCCATCGACTCCCCCCGTCCAACCACCGCGGACATCCGCCGCGATTTCCTGGAATTCTTCAGCGGCCGCGGCCATACGGTGGTGCCGTCGGCGCCGCTGGTGCCGGGCAACGACCCCACGCTGCTGTTCACCAACTCCGGCATGGTGCAGTTCAAGGACGTGTTCCTGGGCGCCGAGAAGCGCAGCTACGTGCGCGCGACCGACGTGCAGCGCTGCCTGCGCGCCGGCGGCAAGCACAACGACCTCGACCAGGTCGGTTACACCGCGCGCCACCACACGTTCTTCGAGATGCTCGGCAACTGGTCGTTCGGCGACTACTTCAAGACCGACGCGATCGCGTGGGCCTGGGAGCTCCTGACCACGGTCTGGAAGATCCCGGCCGATCGCCTGCTGGTCACCGTCTACCACGATGACGACGAGGCCTACGGCATCTGGCACAACGCCATCGGCCTGCCGCCCGAGCGCATCATCCGCATCGGCGACAACAAGGGCGCGCCCTACGCGTCGGACAACTTCTGGCAGATGGCCGATACCGGCCCCTGCGGCCCCTGCACCGAGATCTTCTACGACCACGGCGCGCACATCGCCGGCGGCCCGCCGGGTTCGCTCGACGAGGATGGCGACCGCTTCATCGAGATCTGGAACCTGGTGTTCATGCAGTACGACCGCCAGCCGGACGGCAGCCTGCAGCCGCTGCCCGCGCCCTGCGTGGACACCGGCATGGGCCTGGAGCGGTTGGCGGCGGTATTGCAGGGCGTGCACGGCAACTACGAGATCGACCTGTTCCAGGCGTTGATCGCCGAGGCTGGCGCGCTGACCGGCGCGGACCTGGACAACAAGTCGCTGCGGGTGATCGCCGACCACATCCGTGCGTGCAGCTTCCTGATCGTCGACGGCGTGCTGCCGTCCAACGAGGGGCGCGGCTACGTGCTGCGCCGGATCATCCGCCGCGCGCTGCGCCATGGCTGGATGCTGGGCGTGCGCCAGCCGTTCTTCCACAAGCTGGTCGCCACGCTGGATGCGCAGATGGGCGACGCCTATCCGGAGCTGCGCGCGCAGCGCGTGCTGGTCGAACGCGCGCTGCTGGCCGAAGAGGAACGCTTCGCCGAGACGCTGGATTCCGGCATGCGGATCTTCGACGAGGTCGCCGCGCGCAGCGACGGCGTCACCATCCCCGGCAGCGACGCGTTCCGCCTGTACGACACCTACGGCTTCCCGGTCGACCTGACCGCCGACATCGCGCGCGAGCGTGGCATGGCAGTGGACATGGCCGGGTTCGACGCGGCCATGACCCAGCAGCGCGAGACCGCGCGTGCCGCCGGCAAATTCGGCGGCGGTACCACGCTGCCGGCGGAACTGGTGGCGCAGATGGCGCCCACCGCGTTCCTCGGCTACGAGCACGTGCAGGCGGGTGGCCTCGAAGTCGTGGCGCTGCTGCGCGACGGCCGCCCGGTGCAGGAGGTGGCGGCCGGCGACGAGGCGATCGTGTTCCTCGACCGCAGCCCGTTCTATGCCGAGTCCGGCGGCCAGGTCGGCGACATCGGCGAGCTGGACGGGCAGGGCATCCGTTTCGCGGTGGACGACACGCGCAAGTTCGCCGGCCAGTTCCATGGTCACGTCGGCCGCATGCGCGACGGGGTGCTGCGCGTCGGCGACCACATGCTGGGCAGCGTGGATGCCGCGCGCCGCGCCAGCATCGTGCTCAACCACAGCGCGACCCACTTGCTGCACGGCGCGCTGCGCGAGCGCCTGGGCACGCACGTGGCGCAGAAGGGCTCGCTGGTCGCACCCGACCGCCTCCGCTTCGACTTCTCGCACTTCGAGCCGATCACCGCCGCCGAGCTGCGCGACGTCGAGCGCCGGGTGAACGAGGAAGTCCGCGCCGACCATGGCGTGGCGATCCGCGAGATGGCGATGGACGAGGCGATCGACGCCGGTGCCATCGCCCTGTTCGGTGAGAAGTACGGCGAGCGCGTGCGGGTCGTGGCCATGGGGAATTCCGTGGAACTGTGCGGCGGCACCCATGTCGGTCGCACCGGCGAGATCGGCCTGTTCAAGCTGGTGTCCGAAGGTGGCGTGTCATCGGGCGTGCGTCGCATCGAAGCGCTGACCGGGCAGGCGGCGCTGGAGCAGGTCGCGCTTGATGAAACGCGCCTGGCCGACGCCGCGCGGATGCTGGGCGGCACCACGGCGGAGGTCGGCGACAAGCTGCGCGCGCTGCTGGAACGGCAGAAGAAGCTGGAGCGCGAGCTCGAGACGATGAAGGCGCGCGAAGCCAGCAGCGCCACCGCCGACCTCGCCTCGGGCGCGGTCGACGTGGCCGGACTCAAGGTGCTGGCGGCGCGGCTGGAGGGCTTCGACGCGCGCGCGCTGCGCGATGCCCTCGACCGGTTCAAGCAGCAGCTCGGCGATGCGGTGGTCGTGCTGGCGGGAACGGCGGACGGCAAGGCGACCCTGGTAGCCGGCGTGAGCGGCGCCGCACAGGGCAAGGTCAAGGCCGGCGAGCTGCTGTCGCATGTCGCGGGCCGGATCGGCGGCAAGGGTGGCGGCCGCCCCGACATGGCGCAGGGCGGTGGACCCGACGGGCCGGCGCTGGTTGAAGCGCTCGCCGGGGTGGCGGGGTGGGTAGCAGACCGCGTGGTCTGAAACGACGCGGGGCATTACCTTTGACCTACACGTCGGGGCACATGCGGCCGGTATCATGTTTCAGCTACGTGAACAATCTTGGATGCGGTGACAACGTCACGGCTCCTCAGTCGCCCCGGCCATTCGGATGGCCGGGACATGGAGTACCCCACATGTTGATTTTGACCAGGCGGGTCGGTGAGACGCTCATGATCGGTGACTCGGTCACCGTGACGGTGCTCGGCGTCAAGGGCAACCAGGTCCGCATCGGTATCACCGCGCCGAAGGATGTCTCGGTCCACCGCGAAGAGATCTACCAGCGGATCCACGGCGGCGAGGGCGCGACCGGGAGTGAGGGCGAGGCCGAACCGGATTGATGTTTGCCGGCTGCGCTGCAAGCCGGTATCCTTCGCTCCCACGCCGGCCTGAAGGCCGGCGTGGTGTTTCATCCCGGAGAGTTGCCCGAGTGGCCGAAGGGGCTCCCCTGCTAAGGGAGTATGGGGCTTAAAACTCCATCGAGGGTTCGAATCCCTCACTCTCCGCCAGTTTCAAAGCGTTGACGAAGTTGGCGTGTTGTTGCAGAATTCCGCTTCTAGCGCGCCCGTAGCTCAGCTGGATAGAGCACCAGGCTACGAACTTGGGGGTCGGAGGTTCGAATCCTTCCGGGCGCACCATAAAAAACGCACAAGGGTCAACGGGTTAACGTCCGTTGGCCCTTTTGCGTTGTGGGGCGCGCGGCGCTCGTGTCAAATCCGTGCCATATCCGTGCCACGACAAGCCGGACGCCTGTGCCATTCCGGGCAAGAGTGGTCATGTAGCTTGGTGGTCGCCTCTCGTGCGACAGGATCGCTGCATGCTTCCAACAGTTGCGAGCCATGCAGCGGTCTGTTGCGCATCCACACCGCGCCTGCCCTTTGCGGGTCTGACTCCGTAGTATTGGGGGTCAGGTACCCGATTCTGGCGACAGCAGCCGAGCCAAGCCAGGAGAGATTGCCAAGTGTCGCCAGGGGGGCGGAGTTGGACGTATTTGCACTGAAGCAGCACTTGATCGGGGACTACAGCCGGTTTGCCCGTTCATTCACCTCGATCCGAGCCGATGACCTGGGGCAGGGCATCGAGCAGGAGTACGCCAGCGGGCGCTTCTGGCCTGAGCCGCTGATTCAGATCAACCCCCGGTACACCCTTGGCCGGACCACGGCGGATCTGGCCTCGGCCGGTGAGCTGCGCCCCGTCACTGCCAAGCACTTTCCAATCGGGCTCTACCGTCATCAGGAGCAGGCCGTTGCCTTTGCCGGGCACGGCGAGAGCTTTGTCGTCACCACTGGCACCGGCTCCGGCAAGTCGCTGTGCTTCTTCCTGCCGATTGTCGATGCCGTCCTGCGTGCGAAGGAGCAGGATCCGACGCCCCGTACCCGGGCCATCGTCATCTATCCGATGAACGCGTTGGCGAACAGCCAGCGCGAGGAACTGATCAAGTATCTGGGTGAAAACGGACCGGTCACCTTCGCCCGCTACACCGGTCAGGAAGACCAGGACGAGCGCGAGCGGATCAAGAACCACCCGCCGGACATTCTGTTGACGAATTTCATGATGCTGGAAATGCTCATGACCCGTCAGTCGGAACTGGACACCCAGGTCATCCGCAACTGCGAGGGTCTGCAGTTCCTGGTCCTGGACGAGCTGCATACCTACCGTGGCCGGCAAGGCGCGGACGTGGCCATGCTGGTCCGGCGCGTGCGCGAGCGTGTGGCACCCGAACGCCTGCAGTGCATCGGCACATCGGCCACCATGGCCTCCGGCGGCACCCGCGAGGACCAGAACCGGCAGGTGGCCGAGGTCGCTTCCACGCTCTTCGCAACCACTATCCCTGCCTTCAACATCGTGACCGAGGATCTGGACCGCGCCACCGACCCGGCCAAGACCGCCGAGTCGGTCGCGGGCGAACTGACTGCCGCGATCAACGCAGGCGTCAGGCCGGATATCAGCGACGCCGACCTCCGGGACAACCCGCTCGCGATCTGGGTGGAAACGCGGCTCGGTATCACCCGCGACCAAGGGCACAAATGGGTCCGCGCCAAGCCCGTCACGGTAGCGAGGGCGACCGAGTTGCTCGCCGCCGAGGCCGGCACCGATGAGGAAAGCGCCGGTCGCGCACTCCGCGATCTGCTACTCATCGCAGCCATTCCGGAGAACGAGAGGCGCGCGCAGACAGACGGCAATGACCGCGCGTTCTTCGCGTTCCGTCTGCACCAGTTCATCAGCGGCGCGGGCGTGGTGTACACCACGCTCGATCCCTACGGAACCCGCCCCGTCGAGTTGGAAGGCCAGCAATTCCTACCGGCAGACCCGGCCAAGCGCCTGTACTCCACGTATTTCTGCCGCAGTTGTGGCCAGGACTACCACCCCGTGCGCCTGCGCAAGGACGAAGGTGGCCTGATGCTGCTGGCCCGTGACATCGACGACATGCCGCGTCAGGGTGACAAGGGCGAGGAAAACTCGGACGCCGACGATGACGCGCAGGGGGAGCGCCTGGGCTTCCTGCTCGGTGATCCGAAGGCAGGCGACCTGGACTTCACCGGCCGGATCGAGGACTACCCCGAGGCTTGGATCGAAACGCCCTCAAGCGGCGAGCCCCGGCTCAAGCGCTCGCACCGGCATCTGGAGGCGCGAGAGCTTCTGGTCCAGCCCAATGGCCATGTCGGCACCGGCCGGGCGCACTGGTTTCTTCCGGGCAAGTTCCGTTTCTGCCTCCAGTGTCGCGATGTCCACGGTGCGCAAGGCAAAGACATCAACCGTCTGGCTGCCCTGTCGGCCGAGGGCCGCAGCTCCGCGACCACCTTGCTGACCACCAGCGTCCTGCGCTGGATGCATGGGGGTGCCTCGAACGGCATTGACGTCGACAAACGCAAGCTGCTGGGCTTCACCGACAACCGCCAGGACGCTGCGCTCCAGGCCGGCCACTTCAACGACTTCACCTTCGTCACCCTGTTGCGCGGCGCGATCTTCCGCGCCTTGCGCGAGGCCGGTAGTGAAGGCTTGTCGGACAGCGGCCTCGGCGCGGCGGTCCGTGCCGCGCTTGGGTTTGATCGCGAGTTGGCACGTGGCGAAGACCCTGGCGAAAGCCATCGCCGCGAATGGCTGCAGGATCCCGCCGCGATCGGCCGTGATCTTGCCGAGGCGCAGGAGAGCCTGCGCTTCATCCTTGCCTACCGAACCTGGTACGACCAGCGCCGTGGTTGGCGCTACACCAATCCCAATCTGGAAGAGCTCGGCCTGCTCCGCGTGGCCTATCAGGATCTTCCCGAACTGTGTGCAGATGCGAGCCGCTTTGCCGACGCACCGCCGCTGCTGCGCAATGCCTCGGCGACGACGCGCGAAGACGCGTTCCGGGAACTGTTCGACTACATGCGCACCGGCCTTGCGGTTGATGCCGCAGCACTGGACAAACAATCGCTTGACCAGCGCCGCGACGACTCGCTCCGGCTACTCCGGGATCCGTGGGGCTTCGTGCGCGAAGAGAGGCCGCTGGGCTCGCGCTGGCTGTTTCTGCAGCCGCCGTCCGGCCGCGCGCTGCGCGGCAAGGACGAGGAGCTGATCCTGCGCGGCGGCCTGCAGACGCGCCTTGGCAAGACACTGCGCAATTCGGCCTTGTGGTCCGATCCGCACGCCGCTTCCCTGAATCGTAAGGATTACCAGGCGCTGTTCGAAGCGATGATCCGTATCGCCCAGGCGGGCGGATTCATCCGCAAGGACGAGCACACCCTGTTCAACGTGCCCGGTTACCGACTCAACGCCGGTCGGGTGCGCTTCCTGGCAGGAGACGGCGGCGGCAAGCGGGCCAACGATTTCTTCCAGGCCCAGTACGCAACCGTCGCCGACGTGCTAGCCCAGCAGAACCGCGCCCTGTTCGCACTGGAGGCCCGTGAGCACACGGCACAGGTATCCGCCGAGCTGCGTGCCCTGCGTGAAATCCGCTTCCGATTCGGCTTGGTCGAGCAGGCGAAGCTGGCCGGCGACCTCAAGGCCGCCTGCAAGGAACAGGGCGAGCCGAACCGCTTCCTGCCGGTGATGTTCTGCTCGCCCACGATGGAGCTGGGCGTGGACATATCGGCGCTCAATGCCGTGTACCTGCGCAACGTTCCGCCCACTCCGGCCAACTACGTCCAGCGTGCAGGCCGGGCCGGCCGCAGCGGCCAGGCGGCGCTGGTCGTCACCTACTGCGCCGCGCGCAGCCCTCATGACCAGTACTTCTTCCGCGATCCCTCCGGGATGGTGCATGGCGTCGTCAGGCCGCCACTGCTGGATCTGGCCAATGAATCGCTGATCCGCAGCCACCTGCAGGCCGAATGGCTGGCGAGCACCGGCCAGGCGCTGGAGACTTCCATCGCCAACGTCGTTGATCCGGGCCTGCCCAATGCCCCCGTCCGCGATGCATTGACCGTCGCCATGCGGACCGACGAGGTCACCCAACTGGCGACCCGGCGTGCGGAGCGGATCCTGCTGGCCATGGCGGATCATCTCGATGCCACGCACGCCCCGTGGTATCCGGGCGCCAGCCCCTTCGCGCATGAGGTCGCAACGTCGGCGCCGGCACAGTTCAACGCCGCCTTCAACCGCTGGCGCGATCTGCTCAGCTCCGCCCAGCGCCAGAAACAACTGGCCCAGAACACCCTCAACAACCTCGCCATCACCGATCGCCGCGAGCGCGAAGATGCCCAGCGCCGCGACCGCCAGGCCAACGATCAGATCAGCCTGTTGCTGCACGGAAAGGACTCGTTCTCCAGCGACTTCTACACCTACCGCTATCTCGCCACCGAAGGCTTCCTGCCCGGCTACAACTTCCCGCGCCTGCCGCTGATGGCCTATGTGCCCGGACGCGCGGACGTGCGCAGCGGCAACGTGTTCCTGCAGCGGCCGCGGTTCCTCGCATTGTCGGAGTTCGGTCCGCGCAGTCTCGTCTATCACGAGGGTCGCGCTTACCGCGTCGTGAGTGCCCGTATCGCCCTCTCCAGCACTGAACAGGCCACGGCGGGCGGACTGCTGTCAACGTCGGCCGCTCGGGTCTGCGCGCATTGCGGCGCCGCGCACTTCGCCATGCACTGGAACGACTGCCACTCCTGCGGCATGCCGCTGGCGGATGCCCACAAGATCAATGGTCTGTATCGCATTGAGAATGTCGACACCCAGCCGGCCGAGCGCATCACCGCCAACGACGAGGAACGCCAGCGGCAGGCCTTCGAGCTGCAAACGGTCTACGAGTGGGGCATCCGGCACGGCCGCGTGGATGTCATCACGGTGCTGGCGCAGGACGGGGAGGGCGACATCCTGACCTTGCGCTACGGCCCCGGCGCCACCATCACCCGGGTCAACAAGGGCCTGCGGCGACGCAAGAACCCCAACCAGTTCGGCTTCTTCATCAACCCCCGCACCGGCTGGTGGGTGAAGGAAGACGTGGACGAAGACGACAACGCCGGCCACGACGACAAGCTGCCGCCCCAGCGCATCGTGCCCTTCGTGCAGGACAACAAGAACGCCCTGCTGATGCAGCCGCATGGCGAGTGCGAGCCACGCACGTTGGCAACCCTGCAGCACGCGCTCAAGCGCGGCATCGAGGCCGTGTTCCAGCTTGAGGAAGCCGAACTGCTCGCCGAGCCGCTTCCCAGCGCAGGCGAGCGCCAGGGCGTCTTGTTCTACGAAGCCACCGAAGGCGGCGCCGGCGTCCTGACCCGACTGGCCAACGATCCTGACGCCCTGGCCCAGGTCGCCCGTCATGCCCTGCGCGTGATGCACTTCGACATTCCCGATGCCGGACCCTTGCCCGCGCCGGAGGAACTGCGCGACCTGCCGGAGGTGAAGTGCGTCGCCGGCTGCTACCGCTGCCTGCTGTCGTATTACAACCAACCTGACCACGAACTCATCGACCGGCGCGACAGCGGCGTGCTGCGCCTGCTGTGGCGACTGGCCCAAGTCACCACGTCGCTGCAGGCCCAGCCCGATGCGCCTGTGCAGCCGCCTGAAGCGCCGGCGGCGCCGGGTTGGGCCGGGCAGTGGCATGCACAGCGCGCCAGGCACGGCCCCGATCTACCGCCGCCAGCCACCGCCGAAGCCGACGGCCAGGTGGTGTTGCACTGGCCGGACCACTATGCCGCTGTCGGCTTGCCCGATACTCCCCGTGAACTGCAGGCCGCCTGGGAAGACCGCGGCTACAGCTTCATCCGTTTCCCCGCCGACACCGCCGCATGGCCGCCGCTGTTCCAGCGCCTGGGCCGGCTGCTCGGCCTCTGACTGCGTATTTGATGAACACACCCGCTCCCCAGTTCACCCCCGGCTCCCTGGTCCGCGCACGCGGCCGCGAATGGATCGTCCAGCCCGGCAGCGTCGCGCCACTGCTGCGCCTGCGCCCGCTGTCCGGCGGTGAGGACGAGGGTGCCGTTATCCACGCCGGGCTGGAGCCCGACATCGGCTCCGCCCAGTTCCCCGCGCCCGATCCCGCGCAGGAAGGCAGCCAGCACGACGCCATCCTGCTCGCCGACGCCCTGCGCATGGCGCTGCGTCGCGGCGCCGGCCCGTTCCGCTGCTTCGGCAACATCTCGGTCGAGCCGCGCACTTACCAGTTGGTGCCACTGCTGATGGCCCTGCGCCTGGATCCGGTGCGCCTGCTGATTGCCGACGACGTCGGCATCGGCAAGACCATCGAGGCCGCGCTGATCGCGCGCGAGCTTTACGACCGAGGTGAAATCCAGCGCATGGCCATGCTGTGCCCACCGCACCTGGTCGAGCAGTGGGTGCGCGAGCTCAACGAACGCTTCCACATCCCGGCCGTGGCCGTCACCGCCAGCAGCGCCGCACGGCTGGAACGCGGCCTGCCGATCGGCGACTCCATCTTCCATGCACACCCCTTCACCGTGGTCAGCCTGGACTACATCAAGTCCGACCGACACCGCCACGACTTCATCCGCGCCTGTCCGGAGTTCGTCATCGTCGACGAGGCGCATACCTGCGTCAGTTCCGGACAGACCCGCCAGCAGCGCTTCGAACTGCTGCGTGAGCTTGCCGCGGATGCCGAGCGCCACCTGGTATTGCTTACCGCCACCCCGCACAGCGGCGACCAACAGGCGTTCTACAGCCTGCTGGCCCTGCTAAAGCCCGAGTTCGCCCAGCTTGCGACCGCCAGCGGCGACAGCAAGGAGAGCCTGCGCGAACAACTCGCCAAGCACTTCGTCCAGCGTCGCCGCGCGGATATCGATGAGTGGCAGGACGGCAGTGTGTTCCCGCAGCGCGAAACCGCCGAAATCACCTATCGACTCACCGGCCAGTGGGACCAGTTCTTCCAGGCGGTACTCGATTACTGTCGCGACGTCACCCAGCGCGCAGGCGACGACGCCCGCCGCCAGCGGCTGAGCTTCTGGGGCACCCTGGCACTGATGCGCTGCGTGGCCTCCAGCCCGGCTGCGGCGGTACAGGCCCTGCAGACCCGCCTGCTGTCCGAGCAGGTAGACAATGCCCCGGAAGAGGTGCTGCAGACGCTGTTCGACGGCAGCGAAGATGACCTGCGCGAAGACGATGTTGCCCCCGCCGCCGACACCGGCGACCCGGCCCTGCATGCCCTGCTGGTCCAGGCCCGCGCGCTGGTTGGCGAGGATGACGACCCCAAGCTGCGCCTGCTCAGCGAGCACCTGAAGCAGCTCATCGCCGACGGCTTCAGGCCCGTCGTGTTCTGCCGCTACATCGCCACTGCCCACTACCTGCGCGAGCATCTGGACGGCAAGTTTCGCGGGGTCACCTTGGAGGTAGTCACCGGCGAGTTTCCGTCCGAGGAGCGCGAGCGCCGCGTTGAGGCCTTGGGCGAAGCCGACCGCCGTCTGCTGATTGCCACTGACTGCCTGTCCGAGGGCGTCAACCTGCAGGAGCACCTCGACGCCGTCGTCCACTACGACCTGTCCTGGAACCCCACCCGCCACGAACAGCGCGAAGGCCGCGTGGACCGCTTCGGCCAATCCAGCCCCAAGGTGCGCGCCACGCTGATGTACGGCGCCAACAACCCGGTCGACGGCGCCGTGCTGCAGGTGATCCTTCGCAAGGCTGAGAAGATCCGCCAGGAACTCGGCGTTCCGGTTCCGATGCCCGACGATGACCACACCCTGACCCAGGCCTTGATGAAGGCGGTGATGCTGCGCAGCGAGCGCGCCGGCGGCCCGCAGCAGACCTTCGACTTCGGCCAGTTCGAGGAAGCCAGTGAGCTCGACGTTCGCTGGACCGACTTGGCCGAAAAGGCCAAGCGCAACCGCACGGTGTTCGCCCAGCGCCGGCTCAGGCCCGCTGAAGTGCTGCCCGAATGGGAGCGCATGAAGGCCGTGCTCGGCGACAGCGGCGACGTCAGGCGCTTCACCACCGAGGCCATGTCCCGCCTCGGCGCCGGCCTGCTGTTCCGTCCGAAGCGCGGCGCCACCGCTCCGCTGACGGCATTGCCCCGGGTGTTGCGCGAGCGCCTCGAAGCCGCTGGCCTGGAAGGCGACATTGGTATCGACTTCAGCCAGCCGCCCGCACCGCGCTGCCGCTACGTCAGCCGCAGCCATCCGCTGGTCAGCACCTTGGCAGATGAACTGCTGGAGCGCGCCGTAAGCGGTGAAACCCGCGACAACCAGCAGCTCGCCACGCTGGGCCGCATCGGCGTCTGGCGCAGTCCGGCGGTGGATGCCATCACCACCGTGTTGCTGCTGCGCCTGCGCCATCAGATCACCACCACCCGCTCCGGGCGCAGCAGCGTGCTGCTGGTGGAAGAAGCCCTCCCGGTGGCTTGGCAGGGCAGGGCGAATCCTGTCGAAGTGCAGGGCGAACAACTGCTGGCCTGGCTGCAGGAACCAGCCAGCGGCAACTTGCCCGAACCGGTGCGCCAGCGCGAGATGCACGGCGTGCTGGTCCTGTTGGACGAGCGCGGAGAAGCGCTGGAGGCCATCGCCGACGCCCAAGCCGAGCGCCTGCTGGCCGACCACCGCCGCGTGCGCCAAGCCGCCGACGCGCGTGGCCGTTACGAAGTGCGCGCACTGAAGCCCGTGGATGTCATTGCCGCGTTCGTGCTGATGCCTGGAGCCGACGCATGAGTCGCCGCGACGCCGCCCTGGAGTTCGACGCCATCCACATCGAAGGCGGTCTGCTGCCCGCCGAATGGCTGGCCAACATCGCCGCGCTCAAGGCCGCCCACCAGTCGCCCGCCGACTACGGCATCCCCAAGGGCCTGAACCTGCGCGACGAGTTGGGCCGTTACTGGCGCATCGCCCAGGCCCACTGGAGCGAATTCGCCAATGCCCGCGAACAGGCGGAGGATTCGCATGGCCTGGCTGATCGCTTCGTGCAGGCCCTGATGCGCGAGGTCTTCGGCGCCACCGACCTCCAGCCGCACGCTGCGCCGGTCGACATCAGCGAACGCCTGTACCCCATCACGGCCACCGCACGCACAGGCCGCCTGCCGCTGGTCATCGCCGCCGCCAACCGGCGCCTGGACGACCGCGACCGCCACTATGGTGACAGCGGGCGCCAGCGCAGCGCCTTCGGCCTGCTGCAGGACTACCTCAACGCCGCCGATGGGGCCTTGTGGGGTATCGCCACGAACGGCAGCGTGCTGCGCTTGGCGCGCGACAACGCCAGCCTCACCCGCCCGGCCTGGGTCGAGGCCGATCTGACGCGCATCTTCAGCGAGGAGCGCTACGCCGACTTCTCCCTGCTGTGGCTGCTGATCCACGCCAGCCGCTTCGGCAACCCGGAAGCGCTGGTGGCGCACTGCCCGCTCGAAGCCTGGCGCGAGGCCAGCAAGGAGCAGGGTACCCGTGCTCGCAACCGGATGCGCCTGGCGGTTGAGGAAGCGCTGGAGGAGCTGGGCCAGGGCTTCCTGTCCGAGGCCGCCAACCAGCCACTGCGCGATGCCCTGGCCAGCGGCACGTTGGACCGCAATGCCTACTTCCAGCAGCTGCTAAGGCTGGTCTACCGGCTGATCTTCCTGCTCACCATTGAGGAGCGCGGCCTGCTGCACCCGGCCGATTCCGATCCCGCGGCGGTCAAGGTCTACGCCGATGGCTACAGCCTGCGCCGCTTGCGCGAACGCGCCCGCGGACGCCGCGCCTTCGACCGCCATGCCGATCTTTGGGACGGCCTGAAGCCGGTGCTGGCCGGCCTGGCCCACGGCCAGTCGCTGCTGGCGCTGCCGGCGCTTGGCGGCCTGTTTGCCGTGGATCAGTGCCCGGACCTGGACGCCAGCACCCTCGGCAATTCTGCGCTGCTTGCGGCTGTGGCCCGCCTTGGCTGGATGCGGGACGGGCGCAGCCTGACCCGCATCAACTGGCGCGACATGGGCCCGGAAGAGCTGGGCAGCGTGTACGAAAGCCTGCTGGAGCTGGTGCCCGACATCAGTGCCGATGGCCGCGTGTTCCGCTTCGCCAATGCGGATGCCGCCAAGGGCAATGCCCGCAAGACCAGCGGCAGCTATTACACGCCCGACTCCTTGGTGCAGGAGCTGCTGGATTCCGCGCTGGAGCCCGTGATCCAGCAGCGCATTGCCGGCGCTGCCGACCCGCAGGCCGCGCTGCTGTCCATCACCGTCTGCGACCCGGCCTGCGGCAGTGGCCACTTCTTGCTTGGCGCCGCGCGCCGTCTGGCCACGCGCTTGGCACAGCTACGCGCGCAGGGCACGCCCAGCAACGAGGACTTCCGCCACGCCATGCGCGATGTCGTCACCCACTGCATCTTCGGCGTGGACCGCAACCCCATGGCCATCGAGCTGGCGCGCATGTCGCTGTGGCTGGAGGCGATGACCCCGGACAAGGCCCTGGGGTTCTTGGATCACCACCTTCAGTGCGGCGACGCCCTGCTGGGCCTCACCGATCTGACCGCGCTGGAGCAGGGCATCCCCAAGGATGCCTACAAGGCCCTGTCAGGCGACGACGCCAAGGTCTGCAGGGAACTGGCCAAGCGCAACGCTGCCGAACTCAAGGACCTCGCGCGCAAACGCACCGCGCAGAGCTTCGGGCAGCGCGACCTGCTGGGTCTGCGCGCCGGCGGATTGGACAAACTCCGCGCGCTGGAAGCGCTGCCCGATGCCACGCTGGAGCAGATCGCCACCAAGCAGGCCGCCTGGCAGGCCTTCGCCGATGAATCCGCCGACAGCCCGCTGCGCCACGCCGCCGACATGCTGCTGGCCGCCTTTCTGCTGCCCAAGACCACGGCCACCCAGGACAGCGTGCCCACCACGGGCACGGTGGTGCTAGAGCTGCTGGGCGAGCGCGCCGCCCCCGGCCACGACGGCAAGCGTGCCGCCACCCGCGAGGCGTGCGAGGAAGCGCGCGTACTGCACTGGCCGCTGGCCTTCCCGCTGGTGCACGCGGCCGGTGGATTCGGTTGCGTGCTCGGCAACCCGCCGTGGGAGCGCATCAAGCTGCAGGAGGAGGAGTTCTTCGCCAGCCGCAACCGCGACGTGGCCGAGGCAAAGAATAAGGCCGAGCGCAGCCAGCGCATCCAGTGGTTGAGCGAAGGCATGCTGGCCGCACACCTGCAGCCGGAAGCTGGCCACAGCGCCGTGCAGGCGCAGGCCGAGCAGCGCTTGTATCGGGAGTTCCTGTCCGCCCGCCGTACCGCCGAAGCGGCCAGCGCCTTTGCCCACGTCAAGAGCGATGACGGCGGCCGCTATCCGCTGACCGGCGTGGGCGACGTGAACACCTATGCGCTGTTTGCCGAAACCATCAGCCAGGTGACCTCCCAATGGGGACGCTCCGGCTTCATCGTGCCCACCGGCATCGCCACCGACGACAGCACCAAGGCCTACTTCGGCGACATCACCCAGCGCGGGCGGCTGGTCTGCCTGTATGACTTCGAGAACCGAGAAGCCATCTTCCCGTCGGTGCACCGCAGCTACAAGTTCTGCCTGCTCACCTTGGGCGCGGCCGAACGCGCGCAGTTCGTGTGCTTCGCCACCCAGGTGGCCCAGCTCCACGACCCGCGCCGCCGCTTCACCCTTACCCCCGACGAGTTCCGCCTGATCAACCCCAACACGCTCACCTTTCCGGTGTTTCGCAGTGAGCGCGATGCCGAACTGACCAAGAAGCTCTACCGCGCCGCGCCGGTGTTGATCGACGAGGGGCAGACGGATGGCAACCCGTGGGGCATCCGCTTCATGACGATGTTCCACATGTCCAACGACAGCCACCTATTCGCCGATGCGCCGGGCGAGGAACTGCTGCCGCTTTACGAAGCCAAGCTGATTCACCAGTTCGACCATCGCTGGGCGACGTATATCGATGGTGACAAAACCCGCGATGTCCTGACTGCAGAAAAGGCTGATCCGGATTTCGTGGTGACGCCGCGCTATTGGGTGGATGAGAGCGAAGTCGGCGAGCGTTTGGCAGGAAAAGGCTGGGAGAATGGCTGGCTGACAGGATGGCGCCGCAATGCCAGATCGACCGACGACCGCACAACAATTGCGACGGTGATGCCCCGAGTGGGCGCTGGCGATAGCCTCTTTCTGTACCTGCCAGGAAGCGCCTTCGGGGCTGCTGAGAGTGCGGCACTACTCGGTGCTTTGAACAGCATGCCCCTCGATTTCGTCGCGCGGCAGAAGGTCGGCGGCATGAACTACAGTTTCTACTACTTCAGGCAGCTTCCTGTCCCTGCGCCCAGCGGCTTCGCGGCCCACGATCTCAGCTACATCGTCCCGCGCGTGTTGGAACTGACCTACACCGCCCACGAACTCGCTCCCTGGGCGCGCGACCTCGGCTTTGAGGGCCCGCCCTTCATCTTCGACCCGGAACGCCGCGCCATCCTTCGCGCCGAACTGGACGCGTACTACGCCCGCCTCTACGGCCTCACCCGCGACGAGTTGCGCTACATCCTCGACCCCACCGACGTTATGGGCGCCGATTACCCCAGCGAAACCTTCCGCGTTCTCAAGAACAACGAACAGCGCGAACACGGCGAGTATCGTACCCAGCGGTTGGTGTTGGCGGCGTGGGACGGGCTTGAATCCGGAGAACTGCACTGATGCTCACCCATCTGAAGCTGGAAAACTTCAAGATCTGGCGCAGCACCGGCCCCATGCGGCTGGCGCCGCTGACCCTGCTGCTGGGCATCAACTCGTCCGGCAAGTCCAGCCTGATCCAGAGCCTGCTGCTGATCCGGCAAACGGTGAAGGGCGACGACCCGAATCTGGACCTGAACTTCGGCAACCCCGACTTGGGCGATTCGGTCACGCTGGGCCAGTTCCGCGACGTGCTCTGCCGCCACGGCGCGGCGACGGAGGTGGTGCCCGCCACCCAGATTGGCATCGAGTTCCGCTGGAGCGAGACCGGCGCGCCACAGCAGTCCTCACTGTTCTCTGCCCGCTACCAGAAGGGCCCGGCAGGCAGCGCCGAGCTGAGCTATCTGCGCCTGGGCAAGGATGAGGCAGGCTTCACTGTCACCCGCAGCAAGCCCGATGTCTATCGCCTGACCGTGGCCACCCAGAAGCGCCCGCTGGGCCAGAGCGCGTACTTTCGCCCAGAGCGATCATTCGCGTTCTCGCCATCCACGCTCAACAAGCTGGGCGCGGATGCGGACGCCATCCGCGACGCCGGGCCGGACTTGCTGGCCGAACTCGGCCGCATCATCTATCTCGGTCCGGTGCGCCGGCTCGCCCAGCGCGACTATGTGTGGTCGGGGCGCATGCCCGCGCACATCGGCGACGACGGCGCCAAGGCCATCGACGTGCTGATCGCCAGTGGCGTGGCGCGGGACGCCGCGATTCGGCGAGGCAGGGCACCGCCCGACGAAGCGAAGCTGTTCGACCAGGCCATCCACTGGCTCAAGACCATGGACTTGGCCGACGGCCTGCGGGTCCGCTCGCTGGGCAGTTCCGCGCGCTATGAGTTGCTGATCGAGCAGAACGGCGAGGCCAGCAACATCAAGGATGTCGGCGTCGGCGTTTCCCAGGTGCTGCCGGTCATTGTCGCCGCCCTGTTCGCCAGGCCGGGCCACATCGTGATCGTCGAAGAGCCCGAGAGCCACCTGCACCCGCTTGCCCAGCGGCAACTGGCCGAGTTGTTCGCCACAGTCAGCCGCGAGCGCAACGTCCAGTTCATCGTGGAAACCCATTCCGAGCACCTGTTCAGGCGCATGCAGACCTTGATTGCCCAGAAGTCGCTGAGCCCCGACCGGACGGCGATGTACTTCGTCGAGCGCGAAGGGAAGGAGGCGAAGCTGAGGCCGCTTGAGATTGACGTGGTTGGCCGAATCAGGAACTGGCCGCAGAACTTCTTTGGCGACACCCTGGGCGAAACGAGGACGCAGACCGAGCTGGCCATCCAGCACGCGAAGGAACTGCGGGCGAAGGAAAGCCATGTTCCTGATTGATAACAACGTAATGATGGGTGCATCGGCCTTTGTTGATGACTCTCAGCTCTTCGGCCATGCAGAACCCCCTGACCCCGCACTTCGCGAAACGATCTTCAACTGGCTAAAGGATTTCGATCTCGCTGATGCTCGAATGATTCTCGACGACGATGGGCTCATTCGCGCAGAGTACGAGAACAACATGCGTTACAACCAACGTTCATTTGATCAAGAGTACGGAATGCGCGTTCTCCAATCGAAGATCGATAGATATCAGGTTGAGTTCGTTCCAATAGAAACAGAGGTGGATGGAGGCGGATTGATTGGAAAGTTTCCGGATCGGCTGGGTGGTATTGTGCTTGATCGAGCTGATCGGAAATGGATTTCTGCGGCCGAGGCTACATACATCCTTCATGACGCCATGCCGACTATCGTCTATGCGGCCGAAACTGACTGGTATGTCATTGAGGCTCAATTGCAAGAGCATGGCTTCAGGTTGCAACGGCTCCTTCCAGAAGCCTGGTACAAAGCGCGCTGCGAATGAAAGTAGCCGATCACTTCTTCCGCTTCCCGCACACCCCCCACATCGCCTGGCTGGGCGAAGGCGCGCCGCGCGACGACAAGGTGCTGGCGCCGGATGAGGTCGCGACGCTGTTGTCCGGCCCGGTGGTGGTGGAAGAAAAGCTCGACGGCGCGAATCTCGGCTTCTCCATCGACCCCGAGGGCCGGCTGCGGGCGCAGAACCGCGGCCAGTATCTGATCGAGCCGCACACCGGCCAGTTCCAGCGCCTGCCCGAATGGATGGCTCTGCATGGTGCCGGCCTGGTCGGAGCCTTGGGCAAGGAGCTGATCGCCTTCGGCGAATGGTGCGCCGCCCGGCACTCCCTGGACTATCCCGCGCTGCCGGACTGGTGGCTGCTGTTCGACGTCTATGACCGCCGCGAAGGGAGGTTCTGGAGCACGCGTCGCCGCAATGAGCTTGCTGCGGCGCTGGGCGTGGCGTCGGTTCCCCGCTTGGCGGAGGGTCGCAAGACGGTTGCGACGCTCGTGGATGGGGTGGAACGCTGGAAGAGCCGATACCGCAAGGGCGGCTTGGAGGGCGTGGTGGTGCGCCGCGACGACGACGACTGGCTGCAGGCCCGGGGCAAGTTGGTTCGCGCCGACTTTACCCAGGCCATCGAGGGACACTGGCGCAGCCGCAAGCTGGAGTGGAATCGGGTGCGCTGGCATGGCGAGTGAGTTGTGCGTTGGAAGCCAGCCGCGCGGAGGGTTGGGATAGATTGAACAGACGGGCGGCGGATTTGCCCGTTGTGCGGTCACGGGGGATCTTGCAATGTCATTGTTCACCACGCTCACGCCTGAGCGGATATGCGAGGAGATCGCGGCAGCGCGTCGGCTGGTGATTCTGGCGGCGCCCGGTATTGTTCCCGCGGTAGCAAAGGCCCTCATCGCTGCGCACGTGCGCCTACCAGGCGGCAACGTGCAGGTGGTGCTGGACGTGTCTGCCACAGTCAGCAGACTTGGGTACGGAGAGCATTCGGCGACGGGCCAGTTGGCAAAGGCCGGAGTGTCACTGCAGCAGCAGCGCGGTCTGCGGTTGGGCGTATTGATCTGCGATGACCATGGCTGGAGCTATGCCAGCGTGCCACGCCTCGTGGAGGACGAACCCACCGAACAGGACGATGCCTGCAATGCGATTGCCCTGACCCAGGCCCAGGTTCTGGCCCTGCGTGCGGAGCTTCCGGCCACGCAGATGGCAGGTGGACCTGATGAAATCGCCGAGCCCCCGGTAATCGGTGCCGAACCCGTCGAACGCGAGACGCTGGAGCGGGTAGAGCGTGCGCTGGAGATCGCACCACCGCAGCCTTTTGACCTGGCCCGTCAAACTCGCGTCTACCACGCACTGCTCCAGTTCGTGGAACTCAAGTTCGAAGGCTTCAGCCTGCAGAGCCGGCGTATTCAATTACCCAAGAGCTTGCCCGTCATCGCCAGTAACGATCGCGCGCTGAAGGAGCGCCTCTCCGCCAGCCTCAAGTTGTTGGACAAGATGGAAAAGCCCGCAACCCTCAAAGACATCGAGGTACGTCTGGACGATCTGCGCGGGGCCTATCTGGTGCCGGTTGGTCGAGCTGGCCGCGTGATCCTGAAGGGGAAGTTGAAAGACTTCGAGAAGGAGCTAGCGCAAATTGAGGGCGACTTGAAGCAGTGCCGTGAGGCCTTGAAGGGCGATCTTGCAGACGCGCTGGCCACTGTGGCCGAATCGCTGGTGCCGGAACTTTCTCGTGCCGTACTGACCAGCCCACCCGCGCGGTTTCGAGGCTTATATCCGATGAGCAATGAGGCGGCCGCAACATTTGTGCGCGAGGAGCTGTGGAGGGCATTCCCCAGCGCGGAAGATCTGGTGGATGGCATGCGGATTCATAAGTTCTACAAGGATGTGACCTACGAAACCCTCAAGGACGAAGAGTTCGAGAAGAAGGTGAAGGATCTGATTCCGTCGTCAATCCTCAACGGCGCGCTGCTCCACGAGCACACCGCCGCGGCATCCGCGGGGAGCGTGACCAGGTGAGAAGTGCACTGATCGACGACTCGCTGTGGTTCATTCACAAGGATGGCGGCTGCTTTTATCCATGGTTCCGCTATTCGAAACATCATCGCCTGCGGAGCTTCTGGGTATCCGATGGTTCCAACCTGATCCAGGACGCGACGCCCGTGGCCACGGTGCCTGAGCTGGTAACGGAAGTTTTCTCGCGCGGTCGCAGTGTCTGGTTGTTCGACGGAGGCAAACGTGGTGGCCTGTATCGCTTTGGACATGACGCCATCCGGAAGTGGGATGCCACGCAGGCAGTTGCGACATTGGCATTGAGGGCAGGGGCCCCTGCATTGGCTGATCGGAGGGGCGGCTGATGCGTGTCCGGCGTGTCAGACAAGAGCTTGATCAGATTCCTGGGGCTCTCCTTGATGTGCCGCCGTTGGCTGGCGCGTCGGGAGACGAGGATGGGGTAGTCGGCAGTACCCTCTACTGTCCGGATGCGACGATCCGAAGCGACCCCGGTGAGGCATTCCAGTCAATGTCGGATGATCGGGAAGACGAGTCGGACAACGACGCGTTCGATCCGGTCTTTGAATGGGGTGCGGACTCGGAGGAGGCGATTCGCAAGCTGGGCGACGCAGCGGATGAACGAATCCGCAAAAGCGTGGAGGTGGACAGCGGGTCAGACGCGCTTGGCCATTACATCTCGTTTCATGTTCGCGGCGCGCAGTGGGGCGCTACCGTCAAGGCGTCCGGCGTCGCCTGGTTGGCGACCCGCTTTTTCAACACCTTGCCGACGGACGACCTGACGCGATGGCGGTTGGCCTTCCATGCCATCCTGCAGCACGAACTTTTTCATTTTGCAACTGATGTCGCGGTCTCCCAGGCCGAACTCGGCCAGCAGCAAGCTTGGTGGCGGCCGACTCTGGAGGCGCGTCGGACACGTGGAGAGCCGTATTCCCACCGGGAAGAGCGGCTGGCCAACGTCTGGATGCTGCGGGCATTCCGTACGGCACTTCCCGGTTACCAGGTCAGGGGGAAGCAGGCGGCGCTTAAGGCATTCGTGCGGCGCCAGCCAGCGGGCTATCGCGATGCGCTGACATTCGAGGCGCATCGCTGGGATTCTGAGCTGCGAGATCTGGTATTCGAATACGCCCAGAATGCGGGACGACAGTACGACAACCCTCTGTTGTGGGGCGAATACGATTGGGCCTGCCAGTTCCCGGTTCGGCCTCGCATCGATTGGCGGAATTGCCCCATACATTTCAAGGACGACAGCGCCAGGTTCGGGATCCCGCCGGGCTGGCTGACGTTCCTGTCGCACTTGCATGCTATTGACGAAAGCGACAAGTTCCTCAAGCAGTTGGCCAAGCTTGGCAGGCTTCATCAGGAACGGTGGCTCGTCGCCAAGCAGCGGGCAATGGATACCCTGACCGCAGGACATGACTTCAAGCCATGGCCAAAGGGCGGACACGATGTGTGGTCACTGCGGGTGGATCCGGCGTTACGGGCCCATTTGCAGCGTGATCGTGCGAACGACCGATGGATCGCCATCGAGATCGGGAATCACGGAGCGATGGGGCATGGCTGACTTTCGCCAGCCGTTGCAGATTGATGATGGGGAGTAGCAAATGAGCGAAATGCTGTTCAAGAAGACCGACTACACCCTGCAGGGGCTACTGACGGACATCGACATCGGCCGGATCGGTCTGCCGGACATCCAGCGCCCCTTTGTCTGGACCAACGCCAAAGTACGTGACCTGCTGGATTCCATGTACCGCGGCTATCCGGTGGGCTATCTGCTGTTCTGGGAGACCGGCGCCACTTCTGATCGTTCGCGCACCATCGGCGCTGGCGGTAAGCAGAAGGCGCCATCGCTGCTGATCGTGGACGGCCAGCAGCGGCTGACCTCACTGTATGCGGTGATGCGCGGAATCCCGGTGCTGCGCGACAACTTTCAGCACGAGACGGTCCGGATCGCCTTCAACCCAATGGATGGCAAGTTCGAGGTGCCCGACGCCACGACCGACAGGACACCGGAGTTTCTGCCCGACATCAGCGCGGTGCTGGCCAAGGATTCGTTCTCCGTCATCACGAGCTACCTGTCGCGCATCGAAGTCACTCGTGTGCCGACGGACGATGAGCGTGATCGTGCAATCAAGGCTATTACCCGCCTGTTCGAGCTGCCGGGCTACCCGTTCGTCGCACTGGAGCTCAGTTCAATCGCCACCGAGGAGCAGGTGGCCGATGTGTTCGTGCGCATCAACAGCGAGGGCAAGAAGCTCAACCAGTCCGATTTCATCTTGACCCTGATGTCGGTTTTCTGGGACGAGGGCCGCACGGCGCTGGAAGAGTTCAGCATTGAAACCCGCCGGCCGCCGTCATCACTGGGCGCCGCTTCTGGCTACAACCAAATTTTCCAGCCCGAGCCAGACAGTCTGCTGCGGGTGGGCGTGGGCCTTGCATTCCGGCGTGGACGCCTGCAGCACACCTACTCGCTGTTGCGCGGCAAGGACCTGCAGACCGGCCAATTCAGCCAGCAACAGCGCGAGCAGCAGTTCGAGCGGCTCAGGACAGCGCAGGCCCGTGTACTTGACCCGACACATTGGGCTGACTACCTCAATGTGGTGCGCGCGGCCGGCTACCGCAATGCACGCTACGTCAGCTCGGAAATGGCCTTGGTGTTTGGCTACCAGTTCTACCTGATCGGCCGTACAGAGTACGGGGTTCCGCCGCATGCCCTGAAGCAGGCCGTGGCGCGCTGGCTGTTCATGTCGTTGCTGACCGGACGCTACACCGGTGCAACGGAAACCCAGTTCGAAAAGGACCTGGCTCTGCTGCCGGCGTCCGGCGATGCCGATGCCTTCCTGCGGACGCTGGCCGAAGTGGGAGATTCCGAGCTGACCGCGGACTACTGGGACAAGACCCTGTCAATGGAGCTGGCCACGTCATCCGGTCGCAGCCCCAGCCTCTTTGCCTACTACGCGGCACTGGTGCTGTGCGATGCCCGCGCTTTGTTTTCAAAGGGCAGGGTAGCGGATCTCCTCGATCCACCGGCCTCTGGCAAGAAGAAGGCGCTGGAACGCCACCACCTGTATCCCAAGCGCTATCTCAACACGCTGAAGATCGAGGGCGTGCGCGAGACCAACCAGATCGCCAACTTCGCTCTGGTCGAATGGGACGACAACATTGCCATCTCCAATATCGCGCCAAAAGACTACTGGCCGCGCTACGCGTCGCGCTTCTCGGCTTCCGAGCTTGAGACCATGATGCGCTGGCATGCGCTTCCGGCCGACTGGTGGCACATGAACTATTCGGACTTCCTGCGTGCTCGACGTCCCTTGATCGCCCATGTAATTCGTGATGGATTCAGCCTGCTTGCCACAGGTGTGCAGGCCGAGAAGGCTCCCAGCATGGCCGTGGTTCCGAAATGAGCGTGGCGATACCCGCGTTGGTAGCCAAGGCGCTTGCCGACACCGGCTACGATCTGTTGTCGTCGGCGGACAATGGCTGGATAGCCGCGGCCATCAGTGGGAACGCGGGTCGCATACTGGTGCAGGCTGCCGACGATGGCGTGCTGCTGGCGGTGGCCGAGCCGACCATGGCGCAGCGAATCGGCCTGGAACCGACCGCGGTGCAGGTGCCTTCGGGGATGGCTGGTATCGGCATCGCTTACGGCGCCATGCAGCTGTACGAGGCCTTGCGCGTGCTGCACTCGCTGCAGACGCATCCGGTCTCCGCGCTATCCGCACGCGTCGAGGCGCGACTCGCAGGAATCCCGGAGACCGAGCGGACCCGCGAAGTGCGCCAGCGCATCGGCCAGGACGTTTTCCGCGAAGCACTGATGGACCTCTGGCAGGGCCGCTGCGCGGTCACTGGCATCCCGTTTCCGCGAGAGTTGCTGCGCGCCAGTCATGCGAAACCTTGGGCCAAGGCGAGCGACGCCGAGCGCCTTGACCCCTTCAATGGCCTGCTGCTGGCAACCCACCTGGATGCAATGTTCGACAGTGGACTGATTGGGTTTGGGGAGGACGGGGTGATGTTGTTTTCGCCGCAGCTGGACCTGGTGGTCCGTTCGCATTTTGGAGTCCATGAAGGTTCGCGCCTGCGGAGTGTTGCGCCGGGTCACATGCCGTACTTGGCTTGGCATCGTGAGTTTATCGTGCGTAAGTAGCTGCGATCGGCAGTGAGTGGGCCGTATGTTTGGGCGGGTCCCTGATTTGCATTGGAGGCGGTAATGGATTGGAAGAACGTCCAGGAGCTGCGAAAGCAGGGAAGCATTCCCGAAGGCAAGAAGCTCGCCTACGAGCTGCTGGAGGCGGACCCCAGCGACTTCCGGACGCGGTCAATGCTGGAATGGCTGATCTACGACGAAATGAAGCCGAATTTCAAGAAAGCTATCGAGGCGGTCAAGGCAGACAAGCGCCCCCAACAGGCTGATCTTGGTCGCATCGACCAGGCGCTGAACGAATTCACCCGTTTGCCCGCGCAGCGTCCTGGAATGGGCTGCTCGGTGCTGCTGCAACAGTTGTGCCGTATTGGTCCCGAATACCCCAGGTTCGCGGGGTTTGTCAGATGGGTCGGTATCGATGGGCTGAGGCAGGAAGACTGGAGCTCCCAGTCGTCTAATGACGGTACGTGGCCACCGCTGGTTGTATTGGTTGCGCGAGCATTGACCAAGTGGACCAAAGCGCGCGACACGTCGATGGAACGACTGGAGGAAACGCTGCAGTGGCTGAACGCTGCGACTCCCGTCGCTGAGGGCGATGACGCACTGTGGCTCCGATGGGACAAAGCAGGCGTACTGCGGAGGCTGGAGCGATACGAAGAAGCGGCGCGCGCACTTTCGTCCGTGATCAAGGCCAAGCGCAGCGATTTCTGGGTGTGGGCTGAAGCGGGTCGGCTCTACCAAGCGGATGACCCAGACCTCGCGCTGGCGTGCTTCTGCCAGGCACTACTGTGTCCATCGTCTCCTGAGTTCGTAGCCAAGGCACATCGCGAGCTGGCTGAGCTCTTGGCTGAGTGTGGTAATCATTCCCAGGCATGCGTCGAGATTGGGATCGCGGCGTCCGCTCGAGAGGAACAGGGTTGGCGTCTGGGAGACGAGCTGGAAAGTCTCATGCGCGAACCTTGGTTCGAACCCACTCCGTCTGATGCTCAGAAGCCGAAGGATTTCTATGCCGCACATGCGCCGCTTGCGCTGAGTCTGTGCTTCGATGAAGTCGAGACGCGACCGGCATCGTTCCTTGGTGTGTTGAACCTGCCGCAACCCCGTGACGCAAAGCCGGGATGGAAGCCTAGGCCGCGTACGCGATTCGCCGTTCTGACCGAAGACGGAAAATCCGTGAGCACGCTCGGGCCGCACCATCGAAAGGTCCCTTGGAAGCTTGGTGAGGCAGTATCACTAGTGGTGGGTCGGCAAGAAGGCCAGGCTGACGAGACGATCGTCCAGATTATCCGTCGTTCGGACGGTCAGCCCTGGGATTGCACGGCTCCCGGTCGTGGGGTTGTGGCTCGGGAAGCTTCAGATAACCGGCCAATGCAAATCTTCGCCGGTCGCGATCTGGGAGATGTGCCTGCGGATACTGGTGCCCCTTCAGATGAGAAAATTCGCCTTGGCGACGGTGTGTCGTTCGGTCTGACAACAAACCCGAAGAATGGTCGAGTTGATGCATATGGCGTGGGGCCAGCGCCGCTGCCGGACATTGATGTGAAGCAGATTCAGGGCCGGCTACGGCGCGCCGAGTCCATGGCGCACGCCTTTGTGGAAGATGTTTTCGTGCCGCCTCATGTGGTGGAGACCGTTCCCGAGCACGTCGATGAGGTTGGGGTTGTGGCGGTCTACGCCCGTCACCCGAAGAGGGAAGGGTATAGCTGGCGTGCGGTGCGAATTTCGGCGGCGAGCTAGTTCGGATCTCGGATCCTTGAGGGGTTAGAGGTTGGCCAGGGTTGCTTTGAGGCCCTGTTGCAGGGAGGGATCCTGCGGCGGACGACCGATCCAGGAGTGCTTGCTGACGTTTCCTTTGCCGTCGCAGTAGATCGCCAATTCACCTCTTGCAGTGGCGCTGGCCAAGACAACACGCAGGTTCCATGACTCCTCGCTGACGCTGATAATCTGGAGGCCGTTTGAGGCTGCTGCCACCGAGAAGACAGGGAAGAAGTCGTTGAAGACATCGCGTGTAAACCGCGATCCCTGCATGTTGGATGGATTTTGATTAGCGAACGGGAGGCCTTTGATTCCTGAGAGCTGGTCGGCGATCTCTGAGCCGAACTCGTCCCTCGGAACAGGCATGATGCTCCCGACGATGCCCTTGGCGTTGTACGAGATGTTGATTCTGGTAAAGCGCGTTCCGTCGGAGATGTAGTAGGCCTCCTGCCAAGCATGGTGATCAATCGTGTCGATCGTCACCCCCGGCATGCCTGCAACTCTGGTCGATACTGCGTTGTAGATTCCATCCAGAACGGGGTCGCCCGTACTCGCGGTGGCAGCGCTCGCGCCTGCCTCATCTGGAAGAGCGGTCACAGTCTCAGTTGCCGTTGCGCTCGGGGGAGAGGATTCGTCTGTCCCCGGTGCGACAGGGCCGGAATCCGGGGGCGAGGATGGGGTCCGGGGCCCGCCAGGGTTACGGGCATCGCGCACGTTCGCCCATGGATTGAAATCGGGCGGGTTGAGGACGTGGACGCGGCTGCTGGCGCGGGTAATGGCCGTGTACAGCCAGCGGAAATACCCTTCGGTGCGGGGTTCCATGAAGGTCTTGCATAGGACGAAGACGTCCGTCCACTCGCTTCCCTGGGCCTTGTGGCAAGTCAACGCATATCCGAACTTGACTCGCAAGGCGTTGAAATATGAATCTCCTCGAAGCGCATCGCGCAAGGCCTTTCCGCTCTTGGCGAGATGAGGGTTACGGCGTTTGAAGTCGATGTACAGGGCCTTCGTTTCATCGGAGCTCAAGTTCGGATGGCTGCTGTAGAGCAGGCTCTCGACTATCTTGACGTTGGCACGGATAACTTCGCCGCTGGGGATGCGGAAGCCAAACTGCACGTCTCTGAACTGCAGGGTGACTTCCGATTCTTCCACCTTCTTCGTGGATATGTTCTTGCTTCTGAGTGTGACCGACCGGGACTCAGGGGTACTCGCAACGTGCGTGACGTATACAAGATCGCCGTTGTTTAGGTTGATTCCGTCCACGATGCAGTTCATGGCCACGACGAGCTTGTCGCCCGTGGTGACGTCTTCTTTGCCAGGAAAAAGCTGACGGCGCACCTGCTCATTGAACGACGCTACGTCGGCGTTCGAACTGGCAATGATCATCGCCAAGTCTGCGACCTTGTTTCCGCTGGCGGTCAGGTAGCCCGAAACAAGTTCGACAGCGTCTTGACATGTCTGCACGTCGGGAGCATCGGTGGACAGGGACAGCTTGTTAAAGATCCCTTTCGAGAGTGATTCCCGCAGTGTGTTGGCGGACGAAAGTATGCCGCTGTCAGCCTCTTGCCGCACGACTTGTGACAGCTCGAATCGACGGGCAGTGGCGACGCCGAATGTTTTAGTGAGGTACCGCTGATCGAGCGCAGGAGAGAAGTTCATTCCTACCGGTGAAAGCTGAGCGGCGTCTCCGATGAATATGATCTTCTTGGTGTGGTCATTGTGATCAAGATTGACGTACTTCATCAGGTCATTGAGGAGTCGACCCGATCCGAAGCGAAAGAACTCGCCCTCGGAATACACATCGGAGACCATTGAGGCTTCATCAACGACATAGACCGTGTTGTCGGCGTCATCGTTGACTTCAAGCTCTGCGTACAGTTTGAATGTCTCGGACCCGTCCAGCTCGTCCACTTTGTACTCCCTGATGTCGTCCATGGAGTAGATTTTCTTGTGGATCGTGGTGGCAAGCCGCCCAGACTTCTGCGTGATGACACGTGCGGCCTTGCCGGTCGGAGCGGTCAGGACGCAACTGCGACCTGCGGCGGCGAGGAACTCTGATAGTCCTTTGGTGATGAATGTCTTGCCGGTGCCGGCATGGCCGGACAGGATGAAGACGTGTTCGTCTTTCGCCGAGAGAAACGCTTCAAGCTCAAGAACAAGAGTCTCTTGGTTGGCGGTGAGCTGGTGGCCATCGAACGCATCTCGCAGTCGTATCTCCGGCGCCCATTCTGCCTGGACGTACTCGCCTGCCTGCCTGGATCGGTCCGAAATGGTCGCCGCAACATCGGCGTCCCATTGCGTCCGAGGCGCGATCTCGGCTAGACGTTGTTCGTACTCTTCCACAAGCGACTGCAGCTTCTTTTCCTGCTCCTCGGCCAAGGAGAACGAGGCCTCGGCGTCCAATGTGCGGTCATTGACGAGCGCGCGCAGACGATCTTCCTGCTCCTTTAGGCTCCGGACGAGTTCTTCGTTCTTCTCTGAGTCCCTTCGCTCCAACTCAAGTTGAGTCTCGAGGTAGGCGATTGCCGCTCGCTGATCCAGTTCTTCTTGCTTCCAGTCACGTGGCTGGACGAATGGGCCAGGTCTGAAGTTTGCCTCGGGGCTGCGGAATGTGCGGTAGTACCAGATGCAGACCTCGCGCGCGGAGCGTAGCGCTCTCCCAGCCTCGGCCTGGTCATGCTTATACTCATGTACTGCTTCGTTTCCGCTTTTGCGGAGGTGGTGCAGAAGTCGTATTACCTTCTCGTCGATGTCGATTCGTGACTTGAGAGAGGCAATCAAGTTGAAGAAGTTTGCTTCCGCATCAGGGGTGAAACCAAGCTGTGCCGCAGCGTTTCGCGTCAAGTGTTCCGCCAGTTGGCGGAGCTTGACGAGTGTGACATTTGAGTCGGCGTGAAAAGCTAACTCGGCGGCCGTCCCGATCTGGTGCAGAACCGGATCCTGGTCGGCGAGGAACGCGAAGTTGCTCTTGTCGTTCTTAGGCATCTGGACGTGCTCGCCCTGGTTCCCGTCAGACTAGAGGCTGATTCTAACAACTACTTGCAACTTGCAACTTGCTACTTCCGTGGTGCGATGTCCCAGAGCGACTTGACCGGTTGCGATAGTGACAGGGGCTGAGAGCTTACAAGAAGCCGTAATCCGACCTTCGTGCATGTTCGCTGAACAATAGGGCTGCTGCTGCGCCAGCCACGGAGTGAAGTTCCTGTAGCTAGCCAACAAGGGGTTCATTTCGGGAGCACCCGAGGTCGCGGAAGGCATCAGCGCGCGGCCAGTCTGGGCCTGGTGCGTCTAGTAACTGGCCGTTTTCGTGCTGACTTGTGGCAGAGCCGCCTGTAAGAGTGCCAGGTACGAGAACAAGATCACGACATCCAGTGGGAATGTCTTTGCCGACCTGGGATTCGATGAGGCCGAGGCCCAGGTGCTTGCGCTCCGAGCGACCTCATGGCTCAGCTCGAAAAGACAATCTAGTCCCGCAAGATGACCCCGGTTGTGGCCTCCGAGGTTCTCGACGTAAGTTCCGGCGGGTGTGCGATCTGGCCAATAGGAACCTGGGGTCGCGAGTTCGAAAAGCCGGCGTAGCGATTCGCCGTTCTTCCCGTGCTCAGGCCTGCAGTTCGAAGTGGAAGCCGTGGTAGCTGTCTACCGTGCAGCCGGGTTCGAACGGCACGCGCAGGTGGCGTTCGGGCGATTGCCAGTGGTCGACGACGCGGTAGCCCAGCGCCTGCATGCCCTCGGTGAATTCGACGACCGACATCACCCTGTAGGGGCAGATCGCGATGGACAGGTTCTGCAGCGTGAAGAAGCTGCGGCTCGGATGCATCGGGGTCAGGTTCACGAGGACGTGCGGCGGTTTCGCGCGCAGGCGCTGCAGGAGTTCCGGTAGCGTGTACTCCAGGTATTGCAGCGCCCCGGTGCTGACCAGGACGTCTTGTCCGTCGGCGCCAGCGGGGTCGTCGGTGAAGGACAGCTGGCGCCGGGCATCGTGCCCGGCCGCCCACTTGCGTCCGGCCGCCATCACCGCGGGCACGTCGTGGATCGTCCACGTGAGATCGGACGGATAGTCCAGGTAGTCGCTGAATCCGTAGTAGCTCACGCCGATGTGCCCGCCGAGATCGAAAACACGGCGCCGGCCGTCGGCGAGCAGGCGTCCCAGCCAGAACACCAGCGGATAGTCGCTTGCGCGGATGCGGCGCATGTGGCCGCGGTACAGGCGCCCCGCCGCCTCGGTGTCGTAGGACGCGGGTATCGACGCCGTTGACAGCGCATTCGCGGCTTCCTGCGCGGCGGCGAACGTGGGGTAGACGCCGTAGTAATCATTCTCCACGCGGTATGGGCGCCTGAAGAGGTTGCGGCGCATGCGTTCGGAAATCGGGCGCAGGGCGGGCAATTCCATCAAGTACAGGCCGCCACGGCCGAGCAGGGTACGGATCGTGTTCGGCGGGGAGGACATGCGTTTTCCGGGGAATCCGTCCGTCATGGTCTGAACGGTTCAACGGCATCCGCGGACCGGCGGGGACATGGATCCACCGGCGCCCGCCGACGTGCCCGGAATGCCACGACCGCGCTCGCCGGGCTATCGTGCACCCTCCAGGCGCCACCCGACGACCGACGATGGACCTGCAAGCCGCGTTTATCGATGCGATGCCGTCGCCGGCATGGCCGCTTGCGGCGCGGCGC
The DNA here is from genome assembly GCF_016461615.1 of Luteimonas sp. MC1828. Lineage (NCBI taxonomy): Bacteria > Pseudomonadati > Pseudomonadota > Gammaproteobacteria > Lysobacterales > Lysobacteraceae > Luteimonas > Luteimonas sp. MC1828. Next base: position 1,081,578 of record NZ_JAEMNY010000001.1, on the reverse strand, counting down.
GGCATCCTGGTCGCGTTCGTCGCCACCGACGCGTGGCCGGCCCGGGTGCCGGAAGCCATGGCGCTGCTATCGGCCGAGGAACGCGGGCGCGTGCAGCGAAAGCGGCGCGAGCACGACCGCGAAACCACCGCGCTCGCCTACGCCTGCCATCGCCTGCTGCTGTCGCAGGTGCTGGGATGCCCGCCCGGCGAGGTGCCGCTGGGCCGTGACGGGCTGGGCTGCCCCACGCTGCACGGCGAGAGCATCCGCACCAGCCTCAGCCATGCCGATGGATTGATCGCGCTGGCGGTGGCGGGCAGCGGCCCGGTGGGAGTCGACATCGAGCCGGCGGACCGTGCCGCGGACATGCCGGAGATCGCGGCGCGCGTGTGCCACCCGGATGAACTCGACGCGCTGGCGGGGCTGCCGGAACCCGCCCGCGCGCGCGCGCTGCTGTCGCTGTGGGTGCGCAAGGAAGCGTTGCTCAAGGCCGCGGGGATCGGGATGGCGGTCGGGATGGACGCATTCCGGGCACCCGTCGGCAGGATGCTCGCTTTGCCCGGCGGGATCGCCGGTGCGGCGATGCTGCGGGTGTTCGACGACGGCGACCGCTGCCTCGCGGCGGTCGCCGGCCTGCCGGGCGGGATCGCCAGCGCCTGGCTGTCGCCCCGGTCCTGAACGCCGCGGGCCACTGGCCGCGTCGCGATGCGCTACGCGTTTTCTACTCCGTCAGTGAATGGGCAGCGGGGAAGCATGAACGCCGTCAAGAGAGAAACCGTGGGGATATCCGGTGAGCAGGCGCGCGGCGCAGGGCCGTGGATCGACTTCGACGACGCGGCGTTCGATCCATGGCGGATCATGGCCGTCAGCCACCGCCTGTCCACGCATCCGCTGCTGCAGCCCGATGCGCTGGTGACGCTGGGCGAGCGGCTGGAGGCGCGCGGCAGCATCCGCAGCCATACCAACAATGCCAAGGCCGGGACGCCGTTCAACTCGGCCCAGGAACTGTTCCCCAACCCGAAGTCCGCGGCGGAAACCCTGCGCGCGATCCGCGACGCCAAGGCCTGGACCTCCCTGCTCAACGTGCAGACCGACCCGGTCTACCGCGAGCTCGTCGACGAGGTGCTGGAAGGTGCCCGGCCGCAGGTCGAGCGGCGCGACCCCGGCATGTGCCACCGCGCCGGCTGGATCTTCGTCACTTCGCCCAACACGGTCACGCCGTTCCACTTCGACAAGGAACACAACTTCATCCTGCAGATCCACGGGAAGAAGCGCATCTATGTCTGGGACCACCGCGACCAGGTCGTCGCCAGCGAGCACGCGCGCGACCTGTTCCACCTCAGCCATGAGCGCTACCTGCTGCGCTGGCGCGACGAGTTCCGCGAGCGCGCGCGCATCTTTGACCTGGAACCTGGGCAGGGCGCGTACATGCCGTCGACCAGTCCGCACATGGTCGAGAACGGGGATGAGCCTTCGATCACCGCGAGTTTCACCTACTACACCGATGCCACGCGCCGCGATGCGCGGCTGCACAAGGCGCATGCGCTGATCCGCCGCGCCAGGATCACGCCGCCCGCGGTCGCGCACGATTCCGTGTTCGACACGGCGGTCCACGGCATGCTCTCGCTGCTGGCCAGGCGGTCCGCGCCACCCCGGTTCGCCGAGGTACCGAACTCGTGAGTCGGTCGGCACCCGCGCCGTGCGACGGCATGGAGCTGCTGGACGTGCTGCCGCAGGCGGTTGCCGGTGGCGGCGCGGTTCGCGCGGAATTCGTCTTCGCGCCGGCGCTTGCACATGCCTGGAACGATGCGCTCGCCGACGGCGACCGGGACGCGCTGCTCTGCGCCGCGCTGGCGATCGCGGAGTCCCGCCTGACCGGCCTCGATGCAGTGGTCGCCACCCTCGTCGTCGACGGTGGCGTCCGCCAGTCGACGCTCGCGACTCCCGGCGAGGGACAGGTCGCGGACCTGTTGCGTCAGGCCGGCGCGCTTTTCGCGAATGACGCGCCCGCGCCGGTGGCGTGGGCGGTGCTGGCCGACGCGGCTGCGCGCGTCGTTGCGGACGATGCGGCGCTGTCGCTGTGGAGCGTCGCGCTGGACGGCGATGCGCCGAAGCTCGTGGCCACGTTCCGCGCGCCGCTGTGCGAACAGGCGGTGCGGCTGGTGGCCGAGGCCGTGTCGCGCGTGCTGGCCGCGCTGCTGGCTGGGCGAGAGGGTTCGACCGCCGACATCGACATCCTCGATCCCGCGCAGCGCAGGAGGCAGCTGCTGGAATGGAACGACACCGCGCGTCCGCGTTCGCTGCGCGACACGGTGCATGACCGCTTTGCCGCGGTGTGCAACCGCAGCCCGGGCGCGCCCGCGGCGGTCGATAAGGCCGGATCGCTCAGCTATGCCGAGCTTGACCGCCATGCCGCGTCCCTTGCCGCTCGCTTGCGGGCGGCGGGCGTGGCACCCGGCGACGTGGTCGGCATCGCCATGGAGCGCTCGGTGCGGGCCGTGGTCGCGGTGCTGGCTACGCTGAAGGCCGGTGCGGCCTATCTGCCGCTGGACGCCGCCCAGCCCCAGGGTCGGCTGGCCTTCATGCTCGAGGACGCCGCGGCCCGCGTGCTGCTGGTCGATGCCGCGCACCGCGGGACGCTGCCCGGGCATTCGACCCCGCGCGTGGTGGTCGACGACGTGCCCGCGTCCGACGGCCCGGCAGTTGCCGGCGACGATGCTGGTGTCGACGGCGACGCACTGGCCTATGTGATGTACACGTCGGGTTCGACCGGAACGCCCAAGGGCGTGGAGATCCGCCACCGCTCGATCCTGCGCCTGGTCTGCGACGGCGGCTTCATCGAGCTCGGCCCCGACACGCGGATGCTGCATGCCGCGCCGCTCGGTTTCGATGCCTCGACGCTGGAGCTGTGGGGCGCGCTGCTCAACGGCGGTTGCGTCGTGGTCCACGACGAAGCGCTGCCCACGGGCGCCGGGCTTGCGGCGACCTTCGACCGCCACGGCGTCACCACGGCGTGGCTGACCGCGGCGCTGTTCAACGCGGTGGTCGACGAGGATCCGCGGCAGCTGTCCGGCCTGCGCACGCTGCTCACCGGTGGCGAAGCGCTGTCGGTCGACCACGTCCGGCGCATGCGCGAGGCCGCGCCGGGGGTGGCCCTGCACAACGGCTACGGCCCGACCGAGTGCACCACCTTCACCTGTACCCATCCGGTCCCCGACCGGCTGCCGGACGACGCCACCTCGATCCCGATCGGCCGGCCGATCGCGGACACGCGTGTGTACATCCTCAACGCGCGCCGCGAGCCGGTGCCGGTGGGCGTGATCGGCGAGCTGTACGTGGGCGGCGAGGGCGTTGCGCGCGGCTATCTCGGCCGGCCCGAACTGACAGTGGAGCGGTTTGTGCCCGATCCGTTCGCGGCCGAAGGCGAGCGGCTGTACCGCACCGGCGACCGCGTGCGCTACCTCGGCGATGGCACCATCGAATTCGTCGGCCGCGGCGATCAGCAGGTCAAGATCCGCGGCTACCGCATCGAGCTTGGCGAGATCGAGGCCGCGCTGGCGCGGCACGCCAACGTGGCGTCGTGCGCGGTACTCGCGCGCGCCGATCATCCCGGGGAGAAGCGGCTGGTCGCCTACTACGTGGCGCAGGGTGCGGTGCCGTCTGCGCCGGGGCTGCGGGCGTTCCTGGCCGCGGCACTGCCGGAGTTCATGCTGCCTGCGCGCTACATGCGCCTCGACGCGATGCCGGTCACCGGCAACGGCAAGCTCGACCGCCGTGCGCTGCCGGTACCCGATCGCGCGCGTCCGGAGCTGGCGGTGGCGTTCGAGCCGGCTGTCGATGCGCTGGAGCGGACCGTTTCTGAAGCCTGCGCGGAACTGCTGGACATCGACCGTGTCGGCCGCCACGACAATTTCTTCGAACTGGGCGGAAGTTCGCTGCTGGCGACGAAACTGGCCGAACGCATCCGCCACGCATCCGGGCACGCAGGCCCACTCGCGGTCACCGCGATCTTCGCCAACCCGACCCCTGCGACGCTGGCCGCGGCCTTGCGCGGCGGGCACGGCGACGGCGCCATCGACGCGACCCGCGTCGCCCGCGGCCGCCGCGAACACGGCGGCGACGCGGCTGATGAGCCGATTGCGATCGTCGCGATGGCGGGGCGCTTCCCGGGCGCCGCCGACGTCGAGGCGTTCTGGCAGAACCTGTGCGAAGGGCGCGACACGATCACGCACTTCGACGCCGATACCCTCGACCCGGCCGTGCCCGCGGCCGAGCGTGCCAACCCGGACTACGTCCCGGCGCGCGGGGTGATCGACGACGTCGAAAAGTTCGACGCCGCCTTCTTCGGCATCGGCCCGCGCGAGGCCGAGCTGATGGATCCGCAGCAGCGCATCTTCCTCGAGCTGTGCTGGGAGTGCCTGGAGCGCGGCGGGCACGCGCCGGGCGAATCGCGCGGCCCGGTCGGCATCTTCGCCGGCATGTACAACGCGACCTATTTCCAGCGCCACGTGACGCGGCATCCGGACCTGATCGACAAGGTCGGTGCGTTCCAGGTGATGCTGGGCAACGAGAAGGACTACATCGCCACGCGCGTGGCCCACAAGCTCAACCTGACCGGGCCGGCGATCAGCGTGCATACGGGCTGCTCGACCTCGCTGGTGGCGATCTGCCAGGCCGTCGACAGCCTGCGCGCCGGCCGCTGCGACATGGCCCTGGCCGGCGGTGCGTCGGTGACCTGCCCGCCCAACAGCGGCTATCTCTACCAGGAAGGTTCGATGCTGTCGCCGGACGGCCGCACGCGCACCTTCGATGCCGGCGCCAAGGGCACGGTGTTCAGCGACGGCGCGGCGGTGGTGCTGCTCAAGCGGCTGTCCGACGCGCTCGTGGACGGGGATGAGGTCGTCGCGCTGATCCGCGGCGGCGCGGTCAACAACGACGGCAGCGACAAGGCCAGCTTCACCGCGCCCAGCAGCGCGGGGCAGGCGGCGCTGGTCGCGATGGCGCACGACGACGCGCGCGTGGACCCGCGCAGCATCGGCTACGTGGAAACGCACGGCACCGCCACGCCGCTCGGCGACCCGATCGAGATCGAAGGGCTGACCAGGGCCTTCCGCCGCGGTACCGACGACGTCGGTTTCTGCCGCATCGGCTCGGTCAAGAGCAACGTGGGCCACCTGGTGATCGCGGCGGGCGCGGCCGGCGTGATCAAGACCGCGTTGTCGCTGCAGCAGCGCTGCATTCCCGCCAGCCTGCATTTCGAGGCGCCGAACCCGGCGATCGACTTCGCCGGCTCCCCGTTCGTGGTGAACAGCGGGATGACTCCGTGGCCGGACGGCGCCGCGCCGCGCCGCGCGGGCGTGAGCTCGTTTGGCGTCGGCGGCACCAACGCACACGTTGTGATGGAGCAGGCGCCCGCGCGCGAGGCTTCGGAACCGGCGCAGGGGCCGCAGCTGCTGGTGCTTTCGGCACGCACGCCGGCCGCGTTGGCGCAGGCCGCCACGCGCCTGGGCGAGCATCTCGCCGCGACGCCGGGCATCAACCTGGCCGACGCGGCGTGGACGCTGGCCGTGGGCCGCACCGCGTTCGCCCATCGCCTGGCGCTGGTGGCCGCCGATCCGGCGGACGCGGCCGCGCAGCTGCGCGGGAGCGAAGCCGCGACGACCGCAGCGCGCGGCAGGCCGGCGCGCGACAGCGATGTGGTGTTCCTGTTCCCCGGGCAGGGCGCCGTCTACGCCGGCATGGGGCGCGAACTGCATGCGACCGAGCCGGTGTTCCGCCAGGCCTTCGACGACTGCATGGACGCGCTGGACGCCGGCGGCGTCGGCGGCATGGGCGGGCAGGCGCTGCGCGAGGCCGTATTCGGCGACGATGCCGATGCGCTGCTGCCGACAGCGGTGATGCAGCCGGCGACGTTCGCGATCGAGTACGCGCTGGCGAGACTGTGGATGCATCTCGGCGTGCAGCCGGTGGCGATGATCGGCCACAGCGTCGGCGAGTTCGTCGCCGCGACCCTGGCCGGCGTGTTCGCGCTGCCCGACGCGATGCGCCTGGTCGCGCGCCGCGGCCAGCTGATGCAGGCGCAACCTGCCGGCGCGATGCTGTCGGTGCGCGCCGGGTTCGAGGCCATCGAACAGCGCCTGCCCCCGGGATTGTCGATGGCGGCGGAGAATTCGCCGGGCAGCTGCGTGGTCGCCGGGCCGCTGGACGCCGTCGCGGCGTTCCAGGCGCAGCTGGAGGGCGAGGGCATCGCCTGCCGCATGCTGCGGACCTCGCATGCCTTCCATTCGGCAATGATGGATCCGGTGGTCGCGCCGTTCCGCGCCCAGGTCGAGGCGGTTGCGCGCAACGCGCCGCGCCTGCCGATCATCTCCACGGTCAGCGGCGATCCGCTCGATGCCGAGCGCGCGGTTTCCCCCGATTACTGGGCACGACACCTGCGCGAGCCGGTGCGTTTCGCCACTGCGCTCGGCAACGTGCTCGACGGCTCCGCGCGCACGCTGCTGGAGGTCGGCCCGCGCACGACGCTGTGCACGCTCGCCCGCCAGCATCCGCAGGCGCAGAAGCAGCAGGTGGGCGCGGTCGCGACGCTGGCCGATGCGCCGGATCGCGAGATCGCGCTGCTGCGGCTTGCCGGCGGCCAGCTCTGGTGCCAGGGCGTGGCGATCGGGCCGTCGGTCTTCGACAACCGCGTCTCGCGCCGCCGCGTGCGGCTGCCCACCTATCCCTTCGAACGCAAGCGGCATTGGGTCGATGCGGTTGCGGCGGTTCCCACCGTCGCGGCACCCCCCGTGCCCGCGGCGGTCGCGCCGCAGCCGCTCCAGCCACCGCCTTCTCCTTCCACGCAAGCACAACCGGTCGCCGCCATGGATCGCAAACCGCGCCTCATCGCCAAACTCAAGGACCTGTTCGAGGATGTCGCGGGATTCGACCTTGACGACGCCGACACGGGCGCCAACTTCATCGAACTCGGACTCGACAGCCTGATGCTGACCCAGGTCGCGCTGCAGCTGCAGAAGGCGTTCACCTGCAGGATCGGCTTCCGCCAGCTGATGGGCGAATGCTCCTCGCTCGACCGGCTCGCCGCCCGTCTGGACGAGGAGCTCCCGCCGGAGGCGGCGCCCGCGCCGCAGCCGGCGGCCGCTGCCGCGCCGGCCGCGCCGATGGTTGCGCCGGCGATGGCGCTGTCGGCGCAGCCTCCGGCGGGCGGCGACTACGTGCGACAGGTCATCGACCAGCAGATGCAGTTGATGGCGCAGCAGCTCGCACTGCTGTCGAGCGCCGGCGCCCAGACGGCCACGGCACCGGCGCCCGCTACCGCTGCCGCCGCTGCTCCGTCGGTGCAGCCGGCGAGTGATGCCGCGCCGCAGGCGGTGGACGACGAGGAAGCGGCGCTCGCCCATACCACCTATGACGTCAGGAAGGCCTTCGGCGCCATCGCCCGGATCGACAGGTCCGCATCCGGCGAACTGGGCCTGCACCAGCGCCGCAAGCTCGACGCCTTCATCGAGCGCTACGTCGCGCGCACCCGCAAGTCGAAGGACTACACCCAGGCCAACCGGGCCCACATGGCCGACCCGCGGGTGGTCAACGGCTTCAAGCCGCTGCTCAAGGAAATGACCTACCAGATCGTGGTCGAGCGCTCCAAGGGCTCGCACCTGTGGGACCTCGACGGCAACGAGTACGTCGACGCGCTCAACGGCTTCGGCATGAGCCTGTTCGGCTGGCAGCCGGACTTCGTGCTCGACGCGGTGCGCAGGCAGCTGGATCTCGGCTACGAGATCGGCCCGCAGCATCCGCTGGCCGGCGACGTCACCCGGCTGGTGTGCGAAGTCACCGGCCACGACCGCGCGGCGCTGTGCAACACCGGTTCCGAGGCGGTCCTGGGCGCGCTGCGCATCGCGCGCACGGTGACCGGGCGCGAGACCGTCGTGCTGTTCACTGGCGCCTACCACGGCATCGTCGACGAGATGATCGTGCGTGGCACGCGCAAGCTGCGCGCGGTGCCGGCGGCGCCGGGCATCCTGCGCAACACCGCCGAGCACGTACTGGTGCTCGACTACGGCACGCCCGAGGCGATGCAGGTCATCCGCGAGCGCGCGCACGAGATCGCCGCGGTGCTGGTGGAGCCGGTGCAGAGCCGGCGTCCGGACTTCCGCCCGGTCGAGTTCCTGAAGGAGCTGCGCGAGGTCACCCGCGAGGCCGGCGCGCTCCTGGTGTTCGACGAGGTCGTGACCGGCTTCCGCGCGCATCCTGCCGGCGCGCAGGGCCTGTTCGGCATCCAGGCCGACCTCGGCACCTACGGCAAGGTCGTCGGCGGCGGTTACCCGATCGGCGTGATCGCCGGAAAGCGCGAGTACATGGACGCGCTGGACGGCGGCCAATGGCAGTTCGGCGACGACTCGGTGCCGACGGTGGGCGTGACCTACTTCGCCGGCACCTTTGTCCGCCACCCGCTGGCGCTCGCTGCGGCCAAGGCGGTGCTCGAGCACGTCAAGGCGCAGGGCGGCCAGATGCAGGAGCGCCTGAACACCCGGGCCACTGCGATGGTGGAGGAGCTCAACGCCTTCTGCGCCGAGGTCGGCGCGCCGGTCGAGGTTCGCCACTTCGCCTCGGTGTGGAAGACCTTCTTCCTCGAGGACCACCCGCTGCAGGACCTGCTGTTCGCGATGATGCGCAGTCGCGGCGTGCACATCCTCGACAACTTCCCGTGCTTCCTGACCACGGCGCACAGCGAGGCCGATTTCGGGAAGATCATCCAGGCGTTCACGGGGTCGATCACCGAACTGCAGGAGTCCGGGTTCCTGCCGCGTCGCGTCGCCACCACGCATACGGTGATGGATCCGGCGCGTCCGGCGGTGCCCGGCGCGCGCCTCGGTCGCGACCCCGACGGTCGCCCTGCCTGGTTCGTGCCCAATCCCGATGCCCCCGGCAAGTTCCTCAAGGTAGGTTGACGATGTCCGCAGTCAAGCCAGTCCCCGATGCGGGAGCCGCGGTCGAATACGATCCGTTCGCCGAAGGCGCACTCGCGCGCGTGGTGCCCACCACCGAGCCGCAGCGCGAGATCTGGCTGGCCGACCAGCTCGGCAGGGACGCCTCGCTGGCGTTCAACGAGTCGGTGACGATGCGGCTCAAGGGCCGCCTGGACGCCGCCGCGCTGCACAGCGCGTTGCAGGACCTGCTCGACCGGCATGGCGCCCTGCGTGGCAATCTCGGGCCGGAGGGCGACACGCTGTGCGTGCTCGATTGCGTGGAGCTGGCGCTGCCGACGTTCGACTATTCGAAGCTGGACGATGCCGCGCGCGAAGCAGCCGTCGCCGAGCGCCTGCGGCTGGCGGTGGAAACCCGGTTCGCGCTGCAGCACGACCGCCTGTTCCGCGCCGAACTGCTGCGCCTGGGCGACGATGACCACCTGCTCGTGCTCACGGCACACCACATCGTCTGCGACGGCTGGTCGTGGTGGGTGCTGACGCGCGAGCTGGCCGCGCTGTACGCAGGGCGGCTGGGCACGCCGTCCGAACTGCCGCCGGCGGACGACTTCGCCGATTACGCGCTGGCCGAGGCCACGCGCCATGCCCATGCCGCCTTCGCGGAGGACGAGGCCTACTGGCTGTCGCGCTTCGCCGGCGAAACGCCGGTACTCGACCTGCCCACCGACCGGCCGCGCCCCGCGCGCCGCGGCTTCGCGTCCGCGCGCGAGGACTACGTGCTCGATGCCGAGGTGGTCGCAGCGATCAGGAAGATGGGCGCGCGCCGTGGCGTGAGCCTGTTCGCGACCCTGCTGGCCAGCTTCGCCGCGCTGCTGTCCCGGCTGTCGAGCCAGTCGCAGGTCGTGGTCGGAATCCCCGCCGCGGGCCAGTCCGTGGACGGGCACGATCACCTGGTCGGGCACTGCGTCAACACGCTGCCGCTGCTGTTCGACCTTGATCCCGCGCAGCCGGTGGCCGCGGCCATCGACGCTGCGCAGGCGACCCTGCTCGATGCGCTCGACCACCAGCGCTATACCTTCGGCACGCTGTTGCGCAAGCTCAAGGTCGCCCGCGATCCGTCGCGGCTGCCGTTGATCAGCGTGATGTTCAACATCGACCAGGCGCTGGGTCGCGAACATGCCGCGTTTCCCGGCCTGGAGATGGACTTCGCCAGCAACGCGCGCACGTTCGAGAACTTCGAGTTGTTCATCAACGCGGTCCAGGTGGGGGACGGGCTGCGCCTGGAGTGCCAGTACAGCCGCGACCTGTTCGATACCGCCACCATCCGCCATTGGATGGGGTACTGGCGCACGATGCTCGAGGCGATGGTCGAGGACGATTCGCGGGCACTCGGGCAGCTGCCGCTGCTCGCCGAGACCGAGCGCCGGCTGGTGCTGGAGAAGTTCAACGACACCCAGGTCGACTATCCGCGTGACGCCTGCATCCAGGAACTGATCGAGCAGCAGGTGCGGCGCACGCCCGACGCGATCGCGGTCGAGCACGGGGGCGCGTGCCTGCGCTTCGATGAGCTCAACGCGGCGGCCAATCGCCTGGCGCACCATCTGCGCAGCATCGGCGTGAAACCCGATGACCGTGTCGCGGTGTGCGTCGACCGCAGCCTGGACATGGTGGTGGGCCTGCTGGCGGTGCTCAAGGCCGGTGCCGCCTACGTGCCGCTGGACCCGGCCTATCCCGCCGATCGCCTCGCCTACATGCTCGGCGATTGCCGGCCATCGGTGCTGCTGACCCGGCAGGCGCTGGCAGGGACGCTGGCGGGCATCGCCCCGTCGCTGCCGCGGCTGGTGCTCGATGCCGCGGAGCCCGAGTGGGCGGGGCAGCCGGCGACCGATCCCGGGCCCGTCGCGCTGGCGACCAACCTCGCCTACGTGATCTACACCTCCGGTTCGACCGGCATGCCCAAGGGCGCGATGAACGAACATCGCGGCGTGGTCAATCGCCTGCTGTGGATGCGCGACGAGTACCGCATCGGCCCTGGCGACACGGTGCTGCAGAAGACTCCCTTCAGCTTCGACGTTTCGGTGTGGGAGTTCTTCCTGCCACTGCTGTCGGGCGCGCGCCTGGTGATGGCGCGGCCGGACGGCCACAAGGATCCGGCCTACCTGGCCGACACCGTGCAGGCGCGTGGCGTGACCACGATGCATTTCGTGCCATCGATGCTGCATGCGTTCCTCGAACATCCCGGCGTGGGTCGCGCGTGCGCGGGCCTGCGACGGGTGATCTGCAGCGGCGAGGCACTGCCTGCATCGCTGGTGGAGGCATTCGGGCGCGAACTGCCGGGCGTCGAACTGCACAACCTGTATGGGCCGACCGAGGCGGCGGTGGATGTCACCGCGTGGGCGTGCAGTGCCGGTGCCAGAGCGGCAAGCGTGCCGATCGGGCATCCGATCGCCAACACCCGCATCTACATCCTCGATGCGTCCGGCCAGCCGGTGCCGATCGGCGTGTCCGGCGAGATCTTCATCGGCGGCGTGCAGGTCGGCCGCGGTTACCTCAACCGCGACGCGCTCACCGCCGAGCGCTTCCTGCCCGATCCGTTCGTGAGAGAACCGGATGCGCGCATGTACAGGACCGGTGACCTCGGGCGCTGGCGTGCCGACGGCAACATCGAATACCTGGGCCGCAACGATTTCCAGGTGAAGCTGCGCGGATTCCGGATCGAGCTGGGCGAGATCGAGAGCAATCTGGTGGCGCAAGAATCGGTCGCCCAGGCCGTGGTCATCGCCCGCGAGGATCGTCCCGGCGACGTCCGGCTGGTGGCCTACGTGGTCGCCAGGCCGGGTTCCCAGGCCGATCCGGTCCGGCTGGCGGCGCATCTGAAAACGGTGCTGCCCGACTACATGGTGCCGCAGCACTTCATCGCGATGGACGCGATTCCGCTGTCGCCGAACGGCAAGGCCGAGCGCAAGTCGCTGCCGGCGCCCGACCTGGCGGCGCGCGTCGCCAGCGACCTGGTGCTGCCCCGCAACGAGACCGAGCGTGCGATCGCCGAGGCGATGTCGCACGTGCTCGGCGTGCCGGACATCGGCGTGCATGACGACTTCTTCGCGCTCGGTGGCCATTCGCTGCTGGCCGCGCAGCTGACCACGCGACTGAACCGCGACCTCGGCGCGGCGCTGTCGCTGCGTTCCGTGTTCGATTGCCCCACGGTGGCCAGGCTGGCGGAAGTTGTAGAGCAGGAAGCAGGAGAAGCGACGCCGCGCCCGCGGATCGTGCGACGCAAGGACCAGAGTCGCGCACCGCTGTCGCTGGTGCAGGAGCGGCTGCGGATGCTGGAGGCATTCAATCCCGGCATCCTGTCCTACAACACGCCTTCCGGACACCGCCTGCGTGGCCCGCTCGACGTGGCCCTGCTGGACCGCGCGTTCCGCGAAGTCGCGCAGCGGCAGACCGTGCTGCGCACCACGATCGCCACCGAGGGCGGCGAGCCGGTCCAGGTCATCCACGATGAGATCGACCCGGGCCTGCTGCAGGTGCAGGACCTGAGCGCGGTGCCGGAAGATGAGCGTGAAGCCGAAGTCGCGCGCCGCATGCAGGTGATGGTGGAGACGCCCTTCGAGGACCTGTCGCGGGCGCCGCTGTTCCGGGCGCAGCTGTTCAAGCTTGCCGAACACGAGCACGCCCTGTTCTTCATGCCGCACCACATCATCTGGGACGGCTGGTCGTTCGACCTGTTGTACTCCGACATCGCCGAGAGCTACGCGGCGCTGGTCGAGGGACGGGCGCCACGGCTGCCGGAACTGCCGGTGACCTACGGCGACTACGCGGCCTGGCACAACGAATGGGTCAAGGGCCCGGAGTACGCGAAGCAGCTGGTGTCCTGGCGCGAGCGGCTGGGTGCACCCAACTCGCAGGGCGGCCGGCCGCAGGCCCTGCCCACGGACAAGCCGCGCAAGCGCGGGATGTCGGGCAACAGTGCGTCGTGCAAGGTCCTGGTCCCGGGAGACCTGACCGCGGCCCTGCATGCCCGCAGCCGCGACATGGACGTGACCCTGTTCGTGACCCTGCTGAGCGCGTACGCGCTGCTGCTTGCCGACCATGCCGGCCAGCGCGACATGGTGATCGGTACCCCCGTGCGGGGGCGCAACTCGTCGGAAGTCGAGGGCCTGATGGGCTATTTCACCAACCTGTTGCCGCTGCGCATGGAGATCGACCCGGCGCGGCCGTTCACCGAGCTGGTGCGCAAGGTACGCGACGTGGTGCTGGACAGTTTTTCCGCGCCCGACATCCGGCTCGAGGACCTGACCCGCGAGCTGAGCCTGCGCAGCGAAGGCGGCGGCACGATGCTGTACCAGGCGCTGTTCTCGTTCCAGGACATCCGCCAGCGCGTGGTGCGCTGGGGCGACCTCGACCACAGCCGCATCGAGGTCTTCCAGCCCGGTGCGACCGAGGACCTGGGCCTGTGGTTCGTCGAGGATGGCGGCGGGATGGCCGGCGGGCTGATCTACAACTCCGACATCCTGTTCGAACAGAGCATCCTCCGGCTGCGCGCGTGCTACATGGCGCTGCTGCGCGCCATCGCCGACGACCCCGCGCGCAGCGTCGGGGCGCTCGCGGGCCTGGCCACGCGCGACGCCGGCGGGCTGGCGTAGCAGAACCGAACGGAATCCGCATGAATCGGACGCCGACGGGGACTGCGTTACGCGGGCCTGGCGCGGATCCGGCCGCTCACCACCGCAATCGACGTTGGAATGATTGCCGCTTCAACGGGGGGAGAACTCCATGCAAGACAACACCGCGACCAATGTCCAGCCCCCGGCCGCCGGGTCCCGCGAGTCCTATCTGGTCGGGATCTGGTCGGAGCTGCTGGACATTGACGTGCAACCGTCGGACAACTTCTTCGACATCGGTGGAAATTCAATGCTCGCCATCCAGATGTCGGAACGCGTTTCGAAGGAGACCGGCGTGCGCATCAAGCTGATGCAGCTCGCGGTGCAGAGCCTGGGCGAAATTGCTGCCGACCTGCCGGACGACGTGGCGCCGGGTGCGCGCAGCTCCGGCGGCCGCCTGGTGGGGCGCGTCAAACGTTTGTTCGGCTCTGCGTCGGCACGAGGCTGACCGGCCGCTGTCGCCACTTCCGTTGTGCCGGGAAGCCGGGAGCTTCCGCCGCCACTCTCATGAGCATGCAGCCTTTCCACTTTTTTGCGCAGGAGCGAAGGTTGTTCGGCGTGCTGCATCCCGCAGTGGGCACGCCGCGCGCCCTGGTGCTGATGTGTCCGCCGCTGCTGCACGAGCACGCGCGCAGCCATCGCTTCTTCTCGCAGATGGCCGATCGGCTGGCGGCCGACGGCGTCGCCTGCCTGCGCTTCGACTACCACGGAACCGGCGACGCCGAAGGTGACGACGCCGACTTCAGCCCGGACCTGGCGCTTGCGGACATCGCCTGCGCTGCCGCCGAGCTGCGCCGGCGCGCCGGCGACCATCCGCTGGTCCTGATGGGAATCCGCGCGTCCGCGCCGCTGGCATTCCATGCCGCCAATCCCGCCCGGGCCGATGCGCTGTGGCTCTGGCTGCCGGTGGTGGACGGTTGTGCCCACGTGCAATCGCTGGAAGCCCAGGACCTCGCTGCGCGGACCGATCCACGCCGCTATCCGCTGCGCGCACTGCCGGTGCCGGCCGAACGCGACGAGCTGGTCGGGTTCCGCACCTCGGCGGGGTTTCGCAGGGAGCTCGCCTCGCGCTGCGTGGTGGCGGGCGGTACGCGATTGCCGGTGGCGGTCGTGACAGGCCCGGGCACCATGCCGGTGGCCTTTGCCGACGGCACCCATCATGTGTTGCCGGACGTCGCTTCCGACTGGGTCGACGAACTCGACCTGCGCAGCGTCATCCACCTTCGCGACGCCGAGCCGGTGGTGCAGGCGCTGCTGCTCGACCTGCCGCAGCGCCGCCGGACGGTGGCCCATGGATGAAGTGATCGACATCCCGGGGTTCGGCTACGGGATACTCACCCCCGCCAGGCGTCGGGCGACGCCGGTGACCCTGGTCCTGCTCAACGCGGGCCTGACGCATCGGGTCGGGCCGTTCCGCAGTTACGTTGCGATCGCCCGATACCTTGCCACGCGTAGCGTGGATGTCTTCCGCTTCGACCTGCCGCGGGTCGGCGACGGGCCTGCGGCGGGGGTGTCGGTCAATGCAATGGTGGCGGCGGCATTGGATGCGCTGGAGCGGGAGGTCGGTTCCAGGCGTTTTGTCATCGGCGGCATCTGCAGTGCGGCCGACATGGCCTGGCACATCGCGCAGCACGATCCACGAATCGCGGGCGTCTGGCTGCTTGACGGGTTCGCCCATCGGGGCCGGTGGTTCCGCCTTGCGCGCGTACGAAAGGCACTGCGTCGACCGCCGTGGCAATGGCCGGGATTGGCCTGGCGGCTGCTCCGCGGCCTGCGTCCGGAAGAAGGGGTGTACGCGGCAGATATCGCCGTCATTCGCGATTGGCCCGAGCCGAAGGCATTCCGACGGCAATCCACCGACCTGCTCTCGCGCGGTGTGCGGATCCTGGCGATGTACACGGGTGGGGTGTCGAAGTACATGCTGGATCGCCGCCAGCTTGACGACACCTTCGGCAAATCCTGCCGGCATGCGGGCCTGACGACCACGTACTGGCCAGCGTTCGACCACACCCTGATGTCGCCCGCCGATCGCGATCACGTGCTGTCGAGCCTCGGCGACTGGTGCGAGCAGTTCACGCGACCCGCGGCGGCGCCTTGATCAGCGCCGAAATAGTGTGACGCAGTTCAAGGAATGGTGCGTCGTTTCGCCCGCGCTGGCCCGCGGGATGTGGGGAAATGGCCTGAGGATCAACGAGATGCCGAGGCGTGCCGGCTGACCCGATCGCCACCGGCCTGTGCCGTCCCCCAGGCACCGTCCACGCACCCGGGTCGGGCGGAGGTGGGGCCTTCTTCAGGGCGCACCATGTGGTGCACGAACGCCAGCGGCCCGCCGCTGGCGTTCGTGTTTTACGCAGATGGTTCCGGGTTTGCGCCGATGAATGCCAGCTTTTCCAGCTGGGACAACTGTGATCGCCGTCGCTTTCGTGCGTGGGCGTCGCGGCTAATCTGCGCCGGCTGTAACCATCCACGCACGGCGAACAGGGGCGCTGTTGCATACCCGGAGTCACCCATGCGTTCGAGCTTACGTTTACCAATCCTGCGCCCGTTACCGGGCTTACCCGCCACCACCGTCATCTCCAACCCGCAACACTCCGCAACAGATTCCACCCGGCCGCATAGCGCGCCTTCCTCGTCCAAGCGGCACCGCGGCCTCGCCGCCCTCGCCGCGACCCCACTCCTGCTGGCCTTCGTGGCCGCCCCGGCCAACGCCGCCGAGTGGTTCGTCTCCCCCACCGGCAACGACAGCAGCGGCAATGGCAGCATCGGCTCGCCGTTCCGCACCGTGAAGCGCGTGCTCTCCACCACCAATGGCGTGGTGTCGGCGGGCGACACCGTCACGCTGCGCGGTGGCGCCACCTACAACGAGTGCGACGTCCGCCTGCGCAAGCCGCTGACGCTGCGTTCCTATCCCGGCGAGCGCGCGCACATCCATTGCGACGTGAACACCCCCGACAGCGTCACCATCCAGATCGATCCGGGTGCCTCGGGCAGCCGCCTCAGCAACCTCGAGATCAGTGGCGGGCGCTATTACGCCGTGATGCTGCAGACCAGCTGGTACCAGGGCGGCCCGTCCAGCAACAAGGGCGCCGAGAACGTGGTGCTTGAAGACCTGCTGATCCGCGATACCGGCCGTGACGGCATCAAGGTCACCCCGAAGTCGAACAACGCGACCATCCGTCGCGTCGAGATCCGCAACACCGGCAAGATGTACCCGGCCGGCACGTCGCCGGATGCGATGAACGCCGACGGCATCGACAACGTCAATGGCTCCGGCATGCTGGTCGAGGACAGCTACATCCACGACATCGCCACCACCGGCCTGTACTTCAAGGGCGGCGCGGCGGACGTGGTGGTGCAGCGCAACCGCATCGAGAACACCGGCATGGCGGGCATCCTGGTGGGCTTCGACACCAGCACCGAGTTCTTCGACCTGCAGCTCAATCCGCAGTACTACGAGTCGATCCGCGGCACCGTGCGCAACAACGTCGTCCGCAACACGCAGTACGCGGGTATCGGCCTCTATGCGGCCAAGGATGCGCTGGTCGCCAACAACACCATCGTCAACGCGGCGCGCAAGGGCCACGGCGCCCTGTACTTCGGCGTGCCGTTCCAGGACTGGGACCCGTTGGCGGGCCGCCCGGCGAGCGTCAACCCGAAGCTGGTCAACAACCTCGTGATCCAGGACGGCGGAAACTGCATCGATATCCGCTACAGCGGTGAACTCGGCGGGCTTTCCGGCCTCAGCGGTTCGGCCAACTCGAACTACAACGGCTTCCACAACGCGAGCTGCACGTTCCGCGATTCGCGCCCCGGCAGTGGCCTGACCACGGCCGGCACGCTGGGACAGTGGCGGTCGGCCACCGGCCAGGACGCGAACAGCAAGCTGGCCGCGTTCTCCGTCAACGCCACCGGCCACATCGCCGCGGGCAGCCCGGCCATCGGCGGCGGCATTCCGTTGTCCCAGGTGGTGCACGACATCGACATGCACGTCCGTGGCACCAGCAATGACATCGGTGCCGATCAGCTCGCCGGCGGCACGACCCCGCCGCCGACGACCAATCCGCCGCGTCGTAACCGGCTGAAGACGCCGACGGCCACCCTGCCGCCGGTGGCGACGCCGCCGCGCCCGCGGCTCCGTGGTCCGGTCGATACCGGTACGCCTCCGGCGCGCACCCCGGCGCGTCCCGGCATCAGCAACCCGACGCTCACCACGAGCGCACCGGCCGAGGCAGCGTCCGACGTGGTGATCACGTCGCCGGCCGCCGCCGCATGGAAGACGGTGGGCAGCTGGATCGACGGCGCGAAGCAGAAGCTCTCCGCCGACTGAGTGTCACCTGGCTGCCGCCCGTCCCGGGCGGCAGCCAGGCCCCGGCCCCGTCGACCACACCCCACGCGGCCTGCCGCGTTTTTTTTTGGCCGGTTTGCAGCGTGATCGGAGTTTTTCTGGATGGGCACCGCCATGCGGCGCCCATGTCCAGTGGCCGCGATCGCTCACGGGGGTCGGCATGTTGTCGTTCAGATGCAATGGGTTGGTCCCGTGATCGGGGCCTTCGGCGGGCGTGCCCAGCGCCTCGTGCGCATCCAGTGGCTGCTCGAGTCGCTGGCCCTGCTGCTCGCCTCGGTGGCGGCGATCTGCCTGCGGTTTTCAGATGATCCCGATGGCCGCAGCCTGCACCTGGCCATGGTGCCCTTTCCCGCGATCCTGGTACCGATGTACGTCACCATGGCGATGGCGGCATTCGGGCTCTACCAGTCCCACGTGCGCCACAACCCCTCGGAACTGCTGCTGCGCATGGTGCTGGCATTCGCCTTCGGTGGTGTCGGGCTGCTGGTGACCTACTACGTGCTGCCGCAGACCTACATGGGACGCGGCCTGCTCTCGATCAACCTCGCGCTCGGGTTCGTGGCGGTTGCCGCCCTGCGCTGGGGCGCGCGCAGCCTGACGGGCGGCGCTGCCTACAAGCGCCGCGTGCTTGTCTACGGTGCCGGCGAGCAAGCCGACCTGATCAACCGCCGCATGCGCCGCCGGGCCGACCGGCAGGCATTCTGCGTGGTCGGATTCGTGCCGGCCCCCGGCCAACGGGTCGTGGTGGCCGCCGACCTCCTCGTGCGCAGCCCGCTCGACCTGGTTTCCCTGACCCGCGAGTTGAGCGTGCAGGAGATCGTCCTGGCCCCGGACGAGCGTCGCGGCGGCCTGCCGATGGATGACATCCTGGCCTGCGCACAGCGTGGCATCTCCGTGGTCAACATCCCGATGTTCTTCGAGCGCGAGGCGGGCATGATCAAGCTCGAGGCGGCCGATCCGTCTTCGCTGGTGTTCTCCGGCGGCTTCGACCATTCACTGATGCGACGCCTGAGCAAGCGCTGCTTCGACCTCGCCGCTGCGACGGCGCTGCTGCTGGTGGCGTGGCCGGCCATGCTGCTGGTCGCGCTGGCCGTGCGCATCGAAGGCGACGGGCCCGTGCTCTACCGGCAGGTGCGGGTGGGCGAGGGCGGGCGCAGCTTCGAGCTGGCCAAGTTCCGCAGCATGCGCGCCGACGCCGAAGGCGATGGCGTCGCGCGATGGGCGAGCCGTGACGACAACCGCACCACGCGCGTGGGGCGCTTCATCCGCAAGACCCGCCTGGACGAACTGCCCCAGCTGTTCAACGTGCTTGCAGGCGACATGAGCTTTGTCGGCCCGCGGCCGGAGCGGCCGCAGTTCGTGCAGCAGCTCAACGGCGAGATCCGCTACTACAACGTGCGCCACTCCGTGAAACCCGGGCTCACCGGCTGGGCGCAATTGCGCTATCCGTACGGCGCATCGGTCAGCGATGCCCACGAGAAGCTCAAGTTCGACCTCTTCTACGTCAAGAACCAGGGGCTCGTGTTCGATTTCATGATCCTGCTGCAGACCGTGGAAGTCGTGCTGTTCCGGCGCGGTGCGCGCTAGACCGGCCGCATGCGGCCGCGGATTCCGTTAATTGATCAGACCCTCGAACGGATGATCCAGTGAGCCAGCACGAAACGCGCATCCGCGCATTCATCGATGAGAACTTCCCCCCGGCGGGCCCCGGCGGGCCGCCCGCGGCCGAGCTGAGCCTGCTTGAATCGGGCGTCATCGATTCCATGGGCGTGCTGCTGCTCGTCACCTGGCTGGAGCAGGAGTTCGGCTTCATCGTCGACGACGATGAAGTGCTGCCGGAAAACCTCGACAGCATCGCCGCCATCGATGCCTTCGTCGCGCGCAAGCTCCAGGAGATGGAGCTGGCGGAGTGACGGCACGCTGCGAGCGCTGGCTGGCGCGGGCGGCCGCGCACCAGCCCGGGAAGCCGGCGATCGTCCGCGGCGACCGCCGCGTCGACTACGCCGAGCTTCACGCCGAGAGTGAACGCTTCGCCGCCGCGCTTGCACAACACGTCGGCCTGGAGGACGGCGAGCGCTGCGTGGTGTTCATGGACAACTCGGTCGAAGCCGCGGTCGGCGTTTTCGGCACCCTGCGCGCCGGCGGCGTGTTCTCGGTGATCAATCCCACCACCAAGGCCGACAAGCTGGCGTTCGTGCTCGCGGATTGCGGCGCGACGGTCCTGCTGACCCAGTCCAGCCTGTTGCCTGTCGCCCAGTCGGCGGCGGCGCGAGCGCCCAGCGTTCGCTGCATCGTGGTGGTCGATGCCGATGGCGATGGCGTTGATGGCGCGGCCATCGGGTACCGGCGCTTCCTCGCCGCGTCCGACCCGGCCTGCCTGCCGCCACAGGTCGGCATCGATACCGACCTGGCGATGCTGGTCTACACATCGGGGTCGACCGGCAATCCCAAGGGCGTGATGATGACGCACGCCAACGTGCGCTTCGCGGCCACGTCGATCACCGGCTACCTGCAGGCCAGCCGCGACGACGTCGTGCTCAGCGTGCTTCCCCTGGCGTTCGATTACGGCCTGTACCAGTTGCTGATGTGCGTGAAGCTGGGCGCCACCCTCGTGCTGGAGACGTCCTTCGCGTTTCCGCAGAAGGTGCTGCCGCTGCTGGCCAGCGAGCGCGTGACCGCGTTTCCGCTGGTGCCGACGATGGCGGCGCTGATCGTGCAGCTGCGCAACTTCGACCCGGCCTGGGCCGCCAGCGTGCGCTATCTCACCAACACCGCCGCTGCGCTGCCGCCCGCGCACATCCGCAGGTTGCAGGACCTGTTCCCGGCCGCGCGGGTGTATTCGATGTATGGGATGACCGAATCCAAGCGCTGCACCTGGCTGCCGCCGGAGGAGCTTGCGCGACGCCCGGAGAGCGTCGGCATCGCCATCCCCGGCACGCAGGCCTGGGTGGCCGACGATGCCGGGCGACCGCTGCCCGCGGGCGAGGTCGGCGAACTGGTGGTGCGCGGTGGCCACGTGATGCAGGGCTACTGGAACAATGCCGAAGCCACCGCGCGCGCGCTGCGCCCCGGCCGCTACCCCTGGGAGCGGGTGCTGCACACCGGTGACCTGTTCCGCATGGATGCCGAGGGGTTCCTGTACTTCGTCGGCCGCAAGGACGACATCCTCAAGTCGCGTGGCGAGAAGGTCAGCCCCAAGGAAGTCGAGAACGTGCTGTATGCGATGCACGGCGTGCGCGAGGCCGCACTGGTGGGTGTTCCCGATCCGGTGCTCGGCCATGCGCTGAAGGCGCTGCTGGTGGTCGACGATCCCGGCCTGGACGCGCGCGCGGTGATCGCGCACTGCCGCGCCCACCTCGAGGAGTTCATGGTGCCGCGCACGGTGGAGTTCCGCGAATCGCTGCCCAAGACCGGCACCGGCAAGATCCGGCGCAGCGAACTCCAGGCCGAAGCCGAGGGTCGCCAGGCCGCGGAGGCCTGAGCCGCCACGGACGCCCGGGTCAGGCAGCCCCGGCCGTTGCTTCCTCGCGCCGCCGCCCGCCTGCGGCGTGGATGCCCTGCAGCAGCCGCGTGGACAGGATGCCGACGAAGGCCTGGTTGTCGGCGAAGCCTCCCGCGTTGCCGGCACGCGCTTTCTCGTACAGGCGCGACACCGCGTCGGCGTCGAACATGCCATCGGCGCGGATCGCGTCGCGATCGAAGGCTTCGGCCACGTAGTCGGGCGGCTTTCCGTTGACGAAAAAGCATTCGCTGTCGGGAGCCCGATAGGGCTGTTTCGTGCGGCTGAGGATGTCGGCCGGCAGCAGGTCGGCCAAGGCCTTGCGCAGCACGTGCTTCTCGGACAGCCCATGGAGTTTCCACTGCGGCGGCAGGCGGTTCGCGAACTCGACCAGGGTGTGGTCGAGAAAGGGATAGCGGCCCTCGATCGAGGCCGCCATCGCCGCGCGATCGCCCTGGCTGGCCAGCAGATACCCGGCGAGCAACGTCTTCGCCTCCACGTACTGGTCCCGGGCCAGCGGCCTCCAGCGCATGAGCGCGGCTGGCAGGCGGGACTCCACCAGCGCCAGCGGGTCGAAGCCGGCGACCGCGGTGCGGAGTTCGGGCGACAGGAACCGGAGCGCGCGCCCCGACGTGGTCCAGCGCGGCACGTGCGAAAACACGGGCCGGTCGATGTGCTCCATGCCCTGCCCGAAAAACGCCGCGGCGAACGCGGGATTGGACGATGGCGAATTGGCGAGATAGCCGTACAGGCGTCCGAGCAGGCGGGGACGCGCGCTGGATCCGGGCTGGCGTGACCAGAAACGGCGGATCTTGGCTTCCTTGAACAGGTCGTAGCCGGCGAAGACCTCGTCGGCGCCTTCGCCGGTCAGCACCACGCGATACCCCTGGCGCCGCACGTCGTCGGCAAGCAGCATCAGGGGCACGCCCGCGGTGCGCAGCACCGGGGTTTCGGCATGCGCGATGAAGCGCCGGAATGCCAGGCCGATGTCGGAGCTTCCCACATGGAGCGTGGTGTGGTCGGTCCCGAGGTGCCGGACCATGGCCTGCTGGTGCCGGCTCTCGTCGAACTCGCGCTGCGCGAACGCCACCGAGAACGTGCGCACCGGCGTATTCGTGGCGGTGCGGATCAGCGCGGCGATGCCCGACGAGTCCAGGCCACCGCTGAGGTAGGCGCCCACCGGTACGTCGGCGCGCAGCTGCAGCCGGACGGCATCCACGAGCCGCTCGCGCAGTTCGCCCGCGGCCTGGTCGATGTCATGCCAGTGACGGACCGGGTCGGACGCGTCCGGGAAGGTCCAGTCCCAGTAGCGGCGCAGGCGCTCACGACCGTCGGCCTCGATGGTCAGCAGGTGGCCGGGCGGCAGCGTGGCCACGCCTTGCCAGACCGTGTCGGGATCGAGCGGCGCCCACAGGGTCAGCGCCTGGGCGAGGCCCGTCGGATCGATGCATGCGTGTCCAGGCAGCGCCGCGAAGAGCGCCTTGACCTCGGAGGCGAACCAGAGCGCGCCGCGCGCGCGGGTGTAGTACAGCGGGCGGATGCCGAGGCGGTCGCGTGCCAGCACCAGCCGGCGCCGGCTGCCATCCCACAGGGCGATGGCGAACTGGCCGTTGAGGTGGTCGACGAACGCATCTCCGTGCCGCTGGTACAGATGCACGATCACTTCGGTATCCGACCGCGTGTGGAACACGTGGCCCTGCGCTTCGAGCCGGGCTCGCAGTTCGATGAAATTGAAGATCTCGCCGTTGAAGACGATCCACACCTGGGCGTCCGGACTGGCCATCGGCTGGGCGCCGGTGGCGAGGTCGATGATGGACAGGCGCGCGTGCGCGAGACCCACGCCCTCGCTGACGTGGAAGCCGTAGCCGTCGGGACCACGATGGGCGAGGGTGGTGATCATCGATGCCAGCACCGCGCGCGCATCGTGCGCGGCAATGCCGGCCCCCAGATAGCCGGCCAACCCGCACATGGTCAGTCGTCCCCGTGGGCCTGGGGCGCGACGTCCGCAGTCATGACCGCATGGTCCGCGCAGGCGCGCGGCCGTGCGCTGGCGGTGCGTCTGGCCCCGCCTGCTGTCGCGTGCTGCGGGCGCTGCGTGGCGACCGGCAGTGGATGCAGCGGGGCGTTGTGCCAGTCCGCCAGCCGCCCGCACTCGAAGTGCACCCAGGACGGTCCATACATCCAGAGCGAGTCGCTGGCGTCGCGCACCATGGGTTCGCCGAGCAGGACCGCGACGGTGCGGCGGTCCATGCCGGGTACGAGCTGTACGTCCATCGGGGCTTCCGCGAAAGGCGCGGCCTGCGGAGACTCGGCGGCCGGCGCGGCTGGCTCTTCGGAGGCCGGCAGCCAGTGCCAGGTTGCACCCGCCACGATCAGCACCGTCAGCACCGAGCGCATCCACATTGCATGGCGTGTGGCCGAGGGGGGCAGCTGCGCCGTGGGTGACGCGGTGCGGGCCTGCATGTGCCGCCCGTTCCACTGGCTGCCATGTTGCAGCGGCGCGGTCTGCCCGGTGGTGCCGGCGGCGTGCGCCGGAGCCCCGGGCAGCCGGCCACGCGCGCGATGGAAGTCCAGCGCGGCGGCGTAGCCCAGGTTGAGCGCGATGAGCCTGTCGGGATCGCGCGGTCCGGTGGCGGGCCGGTCGGGATGCAGCTCCGCCACGCGGCGGCGGTACGCCTGCTTGAACGCGTGCAGGCCGCACTGCGGCGAGACGCCGAGCTCGGCATAGAGCCTTGCGAAGTCGGTCGCATGGTTCATCGCCGGGGCAGCGGCTTCAGGCGGCCAGCTGACGGCAGAACATGTGCGGCAGCTGCACCATGGCCCGGAACAGGTCCTGTCCCGTCTCCTTGGACACCGGGACGCGCTGCAGGTCGAGCGGTGCGGACGAGGCGCGGGCCACCCCGCCGTAGAAGGAGAACGCCTGCGCCACGCGGGCATCGCGCAGCAGGCGCATGGTGTTGTCGTCGAACGCGGTGGGGCCGCCGACGGGGTAGGCGAAGTGCGTCATGTCGATCCCGAGTTCCTCCCGCAGGCGCAGGGCGCAACCCTCGATTTCCGCGCGCTGCTCTTCGACCGGAAGGCTCGACAGGATCGGGTGGTTCACGGTGTGGCCGCCAATCGTCATGCCGGCCCGGGCCAGTGCGCGGACCATGTCCCAGTCCATCCACTGGCCTTCCACGGTGTCCGGTGGCTCGAGCCCGGTCTCTTCGGTGAGGCGGGCGCGGAACGGGAGCGTCTGCCCGAAGGGCAGGTCCTTGTAGGCGGCGATGATGCGCCGTATCCAGGCTTCGCGGTCCTTGCCGAGAGCGATCCGCCCGGCAATCCAGGGCGACAGGTCGAGCGTGCCGCTGGCGCTCTCGCGCACCTGCATGGCGATCGCGTCCCACCAGGGCAGGAGGTTGCGGTCTATGAAGCCGGTTGCAATGAAGAACGCCGCGGGCACGCGGTGGTGCTTCAGCACCGGCAGGGCGATGTCATGGTTGTCGAGATAGCCGTCGTCGAAGGTGATGGCCACGTAGCGGCCACTTGGACGGCGCAGCGCGTCGGCGATGTCGTCCAGGCCGATGATGTCGCAGTTGTCCTTCAGGAACCTGACCTGGGCGTCGAAACCCTCGGCCGTCGCGCTCCAGAGCCCACGGTCGTACCGCGAGCGGCTGCTGTCGCCCACGCGGTGGTAGTTGAGGACCAGCACTCCATCGTGAGGCAGCGCGGCGGCCACCAGGCGGCGCATGCCCGGTGTTGCCAAGACCTTCGCAGCCATGTCCCGTTTCATCATTCCATGCCCCCACATGCGCGGCCTGTTACCGGCCGGATATCCGTTGTCCCTTACCAACGGCAAATGCTGTCGCAACCAGCCATCTGGAAAAGCAGTCAACATGCATCGACATAGCGTGCCACCCCGGTACAGCGTTTACACCGGTGGCTCACCGCACGGCAAGCGACTGGCGGCATGCTGGATCCTGGTCGCGCTGGCGGGCCTCGCAGCACCCGCACACGCCCGCGAATGGTTCGTCTCGACCGGGGGCAGCGACAGCAACGACGGCTCCCTGGCGCGCCCCTTCCGGACGATCGGGCACGTGCTGTCGCCGGAGAGCGCGCTGGTCCGCGATGGCGACACCGTCACCCTGCGCGCGCCCGAGGGCAACCGCACCTACTCCGAGTGCGACGTGCGCCTGCGCGTCAGGCTGGTGCTGCGGTCGCACCCCGGCGAGCGCGCGCACATCCACTGCGACATCGCCACCCCGGACAGTGTCGCGGTGCAGATCGATCCCCCAGCCTCCGGGAGCCGCGTCAGCGGGCTGGAGATCAGCGGCGGGCGCTTCTATGGCGTGATGATGCAGACGGGCTGGGAACAGGAGGCCGCGCCGGCCGAGCGGGGCGCCTCCGACATCGTCCTCGAGGACCTGCTGATCAGGGACACGGGGCGTGACGGCATCAAGATCACCCCCAAGTCGGACAACATCACCATCCGCCGCACCGAGATCCGCGACACCGGCGCGATCTACGCGCCCGGCACGCCGCTGGAAGAGATGAACGCCGACGGCATCGACAACGTCAACGGTTCGGGGATGGTGGTGGAAGACAGCTACATCCACGATATCGCCACGACCGGCCTGTACTTCAAGGGTGGCGCGGCCGACGTGGTGGTGCAGCGCAACCGCATCGAGGACACCGGGATGGCGGGCATCCTGGTGGGGTTCGACACCAGCCTGGAATTCTTCGATACCGCGCTCAACCCGGAATACCACGAGTCGATCCGCGGGGTGGTGCGCAACAACGTGGTGCGCAACACCAACTACGCGGGCATCGGCCTGTACGCGGCCAAGGACGCCGTGGTGGTGAACAACACGATCGACAACGCCGCCCGGGTCGGGCATGCCGCACTGTACTTCGGCATCCCGTTCCAGGACTGGGATCCCGACGGTGGGCGTCCCCCGAGCGTGAATGCGACGCTTCGCAACAACCTGGTGCGCGGCAGTGGCGGCCGCTGTTTCGAGATCCGCTATTCCGACGAACTCGGTGGCTTGTCCGGCCTCACGGGCTGGCCGCACAGCGACCACAACGGCTATGCACCGGACTGCCTGCTGCGCGATGCCCGTCCGGGCTCGATCGCGCTTCCGGTGTCGCTGCCGGCATGGCGCCTGGCGAGCGGCACGGAGGCGGGAAGCGTATCGGCCGATTTCGCGCTCGATGCCGACGGGCGGCCGGGCGCCGGCAGCGCGGCCATCGGTGCCGGCGTGCCGGTCGACGGCGTTTCCGACGACATCGAGGGTGCGCGCCGCGATGGCGCGCAGACCCTTGGCGCGTACCACGTGCAGGTGCCGGTGGCCGTGCCCGCAGCCGGAGGAGCGGGCACGGGTGGCGGTGACGCGCCGGCCACTGCGCAGGCGGAGACCATGGTCGCCGCCGCGGTCCTTCCGCTCGCATGGCTGGCGGGCGGGCGCGGTATCACGACGCTGTTGCCCGCGATCGGCGCGGCGCTCCTTGCCGCGCTGGCACTGTTGGCCATGGTCGCCGGCGCAATCCTGGTGCGGCGGCGCAACGTCACCGACTGGCTCGCCGCCTACCTGCGGCAGGATTGGCGCGCCCCGGTCCCGCCCGGAACGACCCGGCACCTCATGTTCTGCTTTGTCGACCACTACGAGCCCGCCTGGGGCAATCCCGGACGCGCGCGCGAGGATGCGCGCGTCGCCCGCTGGCTCGAAGAGCTGCCCCGCCTGTGCGCCAGCCATCGCGATTCGGAAGGTCGTCCGCCGATGCACACGTTCTTCTATCCGGAGGAGGAGTACCGGCCCGAGCACCTGGATGCGCTCGCGACGCTGTGCCGGATGGGGCTCGGCGAGATCGAGATCCACCTCCACCACGACAACGACACCGAAGCCGAGCTGCGCCGCAAGCTTTCGCGCTTCACCGAGCTGCTGGCGAGCGACCACGATGCGCTCCCGCGCGACCCCGTGACCGGCCAGCCGCGGTGGGCCTTCATCCACGGCAACTGGGCGCTCGACAACAGCCACCCGTCGGGCCGCCACTGCGGCGTCGACAACGAACTGATCGTGCTGCGGGAGGAGGGCTGCTACGCGGACTTCACCTTCCCCGCGGCTCCCGACCCGTGCCAGACGCGCGCCATCAACCGCATCTACTACGCCAAGGACGATCCGTGCCGGCCGAAGTCCCACGATCGCGGTCCGCGCGTCCGCGTGGGCGGTTCCGCGGAGGGCGACCTGATGCTCATACAGGGCCCGCTGGGATTCCGTTGGCGGAGCCGCAAGTTCGGTCTGGTGCCGCG
Organism: Luteimonas sp. MC1828; assembly: GCF_016461615.1. Taxonomy (NCBI): domain Bacteria; kingdom Pseudomonadati; phylum Pseudomonadota; class Gammaproteobacteria; order Lysobacterales; family Lysobacteraceae; genus Luteimonas; species Luteimonas sp. MC1828. The sequence continues at coordinate 1,053,875 of NZ_JAEMNY010000001.1, read as the reverse complement.
AATCGAGAACGCCGACGTCCGCGCAGTGGCGCCGCCCACCACCGACCGCATCGATGCATGGGTGCGCACGGGGATCCATGTCGAAGGTCGGCCGGAGTGGATCTTCGTCAAGATCCACACACACGGAGCCGAGGACCGTGACATGGATACGCTGCTGGGCGCTGCCATGGACAAGGCGCATTCGTACCTGGAGTCGCGCTACAACGATGGTCGCGAATGGAAGCTGCACTACGTCAGCGCGCGCGAGGCCTACAACATCGCCAAGGCCGCGGAGGCCGGCCTGCAGGGCGACCCTGGCATGTACCGCGACCATGCCATTCCCCGTCCCCACTATCGGCCGCGGCGCGGTGCGGCGGCCGCGAGCACCGTCGGAGAGCGCGCGGCGCTTACTCCGTGACCGGACGACGGGATCGCGGGGCCAGAGGGGGAAAGGGATGAGGGTTGGAATCGTGGGTTGCGGCAAGATCGCCGATGGCCATGCCGAACAGCTGCGCGCCATCGGGCGCGCGCAGCTGGTGGCGGCCTGCGACCGTGAGCCGCTCATGGCCGAACAGTTCTCGCAGCGCTGGGGTGGCCTGGCGCAGTACGCGGACATGGCGGAGATGGTGCTGCGGGAGCGACTGGACGTGGTGCACGTGGCGACGCCGCCCGATTCACACGTGGCGTTGGCGTGCAGCGCGCTGGAAATGGGTTGCCATGTCTTCGTGGAAAAGCCCTTCGCGCTCGACGGCGAGGGTGCGCGCAGGATCCTCGATTGCGCGAACGCGGTTGGCAGGCGCGTCGGCGTCAACTACCTGTACAACTTCGAATCACCTGCGCTCGAGCTGGGAAGGCTGCTGGCCGACGGCGCGCTGGGCGACGTGGTGCACGTGGAGACCTGCTACGGCTACAACCTGGCCGGGGACTACGGGATCGCGGTGATGTCCGATCCCGCGCACTGGGTGCACCGCCTGCCCGGCAAGCTGTTCCACAACGTGATCGACCACGTGCTGGCCAAGGTCGTGCCGATGCTGTCCGAACCGGTCGTGGTGTGCGCCGATGCGCGGCGCATGCGCCCGGCGAGCGGCGACGCGGTGGTCGACGCCATGCCTGATGAACTCAGGTTGCTGCTGAAGGACCGCGACGGCAGGACGGTATCGGCGATGGTCGGCTCGCATGCGCGGCCGATCGGCCATGCCATGAAGGTGTACGGGACCCGCGACACGGTGGAGCTGGATTACGCGGCGCGCACGCTGGTGCGCAGCGCCCGCCAGGACCAGCCGAGTGCCGTGGGTCGCCTGTTCCCGGCCTGGGTTCAGGCCTGGCGGTACGCGCGCTGCGGGGTGCGCAACCTGGGTGCCTTCGGTCGCCACGAGTTCCATTACTTCCAGTGCATGCGGGTGCTGTTGACCCGCTTCTACGACGCCATCGAGGGGCGCGGCGAGGACCCCGTGCCGCAGGCGGAGATCCTGCGCGTGGCCGCGATCATCGATGGCATCGTCGACGCCCTGGCGCAGCGGCCATGAAGGTCCTGCTGACGGGGGCGGGCGGGTTCCTGGGCCGGTGCGTGGCCGACAGCCTGCTCGCGGCGGGTATCGACGACCTGCGCCTGCACTTTCGCGGTGACCCGCCCCACGGGCTGCTCGAGGACCTGGGTCGGCGCCACCCGGGTGCGCGCATCGAGGCTTCCGCGGCCAACCTGCTGTATGCCCGCGACCTGCCGGCGCTGGTCGCGGGCGTGGAGTGCATCGTGCACGCGGCGGCGGGCATGCGCGGCTCTGCCGCCGACATGTTCGCCAACACCGTGGTCGGCACGCGCAACCTGCTCGACGCCGCCGCGGGGGCTGGCGTGAGGCGCGTGGTGATGGTCGGGTCATTCTCGGTCTACCGCACCGAGTCGCTGCCGCGGGGCGCGGTGCACGACGAATCCGTCCCGATCGAGGACGTCGGCATCGAGAAGGGAGCCTACGCCCACGCCAAGACGCGCCAGGAGCATCTGCTGGCCGAGTACCGCGGCAGGTACGGATTCGAGACCATCGTGTTGCGGCCCGGCGTCATCTACGGTCCCGGTGGCGGCGCGTTCTCGTCGCGGGTGGGCATCCGCGCCATGGGCGTGTTCTTCAGCCTTGGCCGCGGCGCCGAGCTGCCGCTGACGTTCGTCGAGAACTGCGCCGATGCGGTGGCACAGGCCACGCTCAACGGCGTCGATGGCCGCGCCTACAACGTCGTCGACGACGAGCTGCCGAGCTGCAGCCAGTACCTCCGGGGCTACCAGGCCAATGTGGGGCGACTGCGCGTGCTGGCGGTGCCTTACTGGCTCTTCCTGCTCGGCTCGCGTTGGCTCGTGCGCTACAACCGCGTGTCGAAGGGCCAGCTTCCGGCCGTATTCACCCCTTACGTGGTGCGCTCGATGTACCGTCCGTTCCGGCATTCCAACGCGGCGCTGAAGGCGTTGGGCTGGCGGCAACGGGTTCCGACGCAGGACGGGCTTGCGCGCACGTTCGAAGCGCTGGCCGGCAAGCCGCCCTAGCGCGTGAGGCCCTGCGGCAACGCAGCTTCCGTCCCGCCCAGCGCCCTCTGGTAGAACGCATCGTAACTGGCCCGCATGACATCGACCGACCCGTGCAACTCCACCCGATGCCGCGCCGCCGCGCCCAGCCGGCCGCGCAGCGCGTCGTCGCGCAGCAGCTCATGCAGGATGCCCTGCAGCGCCGTGCCGTCGGTGGGAGCGAACAGGCGGCCGTTGTCGCCGTCCGAGATGACCTCGACATTGCCGCCGACGCGCCCGGCCACGACCGCGAGGCCGGCCGCGCAGGCTTCGAGCAGGGCGATCGACAGGCCTTCGGTGAGCGACGGCAGCGCGAAGACGTCGAAGGCGGGCAGCAGCGCCTGCACGTTGTTCCGCGGGCCCGACAGCAACACCCGGTCGGCGATTCCCAGCCCGTCGGCGAGTGCCTGGAGGTCGGCGGAGAGCGGGCCTTCGCCGACCAGCACGACCTTCAGGCGCCGGAAGCTCGCGAGCAGTGCCGGCACCTGCTCCAGGACGATGCGATGGTTCTTGAGTTCGACCAGCCGCCCGACGCAGCCGATCACCGGTCCGTCGTGCTCGGACAGGCCCAGCGCCCTGCGTGCATCGACGCGCGCGGCCACGGGATCGGCATGGCGGACGATCGGGATGCCGTTGTGAACCACCTCCGCCAGCTGCGCGCGGGCCGTGCCGTTCGCGACCAGTTGGTCGTGGACCTGCTGGCCGACCATCGCGATCCGCCGCGTCCGCGCCAGCGACCAGCGATACAGCATGCGCAGGCGCCGGTTCGACAGCCTCCCGCCCATGTTGTGGCAGGTATTGACGAGGGTCGCGTGGCGGTTGAACAGCATCGCCAGCGCCGCGTAGTAGCTGGGCACGAAGTTGTGCGTGTGCACGATGTCCGCCCGCAGGCTGCGCGCGCTGGAGCGCAGGGCGCGCAGCACGCCGACATCAAGCGGACGGCGCTTGCCACCGATGACCACCGGCACGCCGGCCGCTTCCAGGTCCGCGCGGAATCCCGCGGTGTCGTTGATGCTGAAGACCGTCACCCGGTGGCCGTGCGCGGTCTGGGCGATGGCCAGGTCGGCGACCACGCGCTCCAGGCCGCCGAGGTCGAGCGAATCGACGACGTGGATGACCGCGAGTTTCCGGGAGGGTTCCATCGGGCGAGCATAGACGGCGCGCCCATGGTGCGCGAGGACCACGCCGGGGAGGTGCCGGATGCCGATGGTCAGTGAGCGGATGCCGACGCGCCCCGGCCTGGCCGGCATACGTGCCTGCGTGATCGGCCCGGACATCCTCCACCGCCAGTCACTGCTGGCGATGTTCTCGACGCTGTCGATCGAGGCAGCCAGCGCCGATGACTCCCACACCTTCCTCTCGCGCGACGGCGGCGACCGCCGCGGTCGCGTGGCGCGGGCGATGGACATCGCCTGGGGGACGCGCGACCCGTCCTGGATGCGCTATGTGCTGGACGCCATCGACGCGAGCCGCGCCGACGTGCTGGTGTTCCACTGGGGCACGCTGCCGCTGGCGGACATCGTTGCGATCAGGCGCGCGCGGCCGGCGCTCAGGACCATGTTGATGCTGCTGTGCTTTCCGCTGGCGCTATCGCCGGCCGGGATCGCGCGCCAGAACCTGGTGCTGCGCCGCTGCCTGCCGGGCATCGACGCGCTGATCTGTCCAACGCCCGAGATGGCGGCGTACCTGGAGCGCCGCGTCCTGGGCCGGCATCGCACCCGGGTCGGCGTGGTCGCGCCGTGCTGGCCGGACGCGGTCCGTCCCACGCAGCGGGCGGAACCGGGCCGCTCGCGGCCGAACCTGGTGTACGTCGGGCGCACCGACCTCTCCGGGAAAACCGTCCATGGCGCCGACGACATCCGCGAACTGATGGGGAGCCTGCTCGACGCGGGCATCGAACTGCACCATGCCTATTCCCCGGAGACCGAAGACGGCCATCCCAATCGCGTGCAGTTCAAGCCGCTGTCCAACCTGCAGCTGATGGAGGGGATGTCGGCCTTCGATGCCAGCCTGGTCGCCTACAACCTGGACGCGTGCAGCCGCACCGACCGCTTCGATCTCACCGTCCCCGATCGCTTGATCTCCAGCGTGCTGGGCGGGACGCCGGTGGCGTTGCCGCGGCACGGATACGCGGCCTCCAAGAGCTATCTCCGCGATCACGGAGCGCTGGTCACGTTCTCGTCCGCGGACGACCTGCATCGCCAGCTGTCCGACCGTTCGCGGATGGCCGAGCTGAAGGATGTCGCCTGGGAAGCGCGGAACCGCTTCGTGGCGGAGCGGCAGGCCGGTGCACTGGGAGATCTCGTCGGCGAGGTGCTCGAGGACGCGCCGGGGCGAAGGCGCACGGCAGGAGCGTGGGCGGGCGGTCGCGGATGAAGTCCGCCTTCGGCAGCCATGCCCTGATCCGCTCCGCGCTGATCGTCACGGGCGCCACCTACGTCACCTACGTCACCGGCCTGGTGATCAGCATGCTGGCCGCGCGTGGCCTCGGGCCCGCGGACTACGGCCGCTACTCCTACGTGGTGTGGTTGTCGGGAATGGTGGTGGTCGGCTGCACCAACGGCTTGACCACGACCGGAATCAAGTTCGTCGCCGAGTGCCTCGGTCGCGACGACAGCGAGGGAGCCGCGCGTGTCTATGGATTGCTGCGGCGCTATTTCATGCTGTCGACGCTGGCGGCGTGCCTCGCATTCCTGGTCCTGGCGCGCTTCACCCTGCCGGACGGCTGGGAGGGCGGCATCGGCCTGTTCGCCATCATCGTGCTCGCCAGCGGCATGGCCAAGGCGTTCTACCTCCTGCATTCGTCGGTCGCCAAGGGCTACGGCAATTTCAGCATCGAGGCCAACACCACCAACATCCTGGGCATGGTGGGCCTGCTCGCCACCATCGGCCTGGTGGTCGCGCGCCGGCCCCTGGATTCCTATCTCGAACTGCTGGTGGTGCTGAGCATCTGCCATGCGCTGCTGACCTTCTTCTTCATCCGGCGGACCGCCATCCGTCCCGCCCGGGGCCCCATCGAGCAGGCAATGGCAAGGCGCCTGCGCATCCACCTGGCCTGGACGGTCCTGCTGGTGCTGTTGGCCACTTTTTCCAACCGCACTGTCGAGACCTTCCTCCTCAACAAGACCGTCGGCGCCGAGGCCGTGGGCTTCTTCATCATCGCGGCCACGATCACCCGCGGCGGCGCCGACCTGCTGGTCAACGGACTCACCGCGGTCCTGATCCCGGCGATGGCGCACTCCTACGGCCGTGGCGGCGCCGCCGGCTTGAACCCGATCCTGTCGAACTCGGTGCGCTACTTCCTGTTCATGGGCCTGGTGCTGGCTGGCGTCGGGGTGCTCTGCGCGGAGCTGGCGATCAGGCTGCTGTACGGGCCCGAGTACGCGGCGGTGGTGAACGTGTTCCGCGCGATGGTGGTTGTCGCCGGCCTCACCCTGATGGAGGGGGCCTTCAACGCGCTGTTGACCACGACCGACCACCAGCGCCTGCGCGTCATCCTCACCATCGCGGCGGTCACGGTGAGCGCGATCCTCGCCTTCGCGCTGGTCCCCCGCTACGGACTGAACGGCGCGGTGGCCGCGCACCTGATCGCGAAGATGGTCATGTTCACCACGATCGTGCTCACCGCGACGCGCACGATGCAGGTGCGCCTGCCGTGGCGGGCAATCGGCAGGCAATTCGCCTGTGCCATGGTCGCGGCCGCGCTGGCGGCGCTGGTGTGGTGGGCGGGCGATGGCCCCTGGATCGGCCTGGTGGCGGCGATGGTCTATGCGGTCGCCATGGTCGTCTGCTCGTTCCTGTTCAAGTCGTGGAGCGCGCAGGACCTGGAGATGCTGGCCCAGCTGACCACGCGCTTTCCGCGCGCCTGCGGGCTGCTGGCCGCGCTGGCGCGCCTGGGCGTGCGCTGAACGCGCCAGGCGAAGCTCAGCCCGGCTTGTAGGCGACGTAATAGATCCAGGGGTCGTCAAGCACGTCCAGGCCACGCCGGCCGTCGGCCGCGATGGTCACCACGTCGACGAAGCCGGCCGCGGCCAGCGCTTCGAGTTCATGCGCCGGGTCCACGTATACCGTGAGCGACGAGTGGTCGTAGGCCTCGTCGTTGACCACGGCGTGGCCTTGCGCCATGACCTGGTCCCCGGCCAGGCGCCTGCGGTTGGCCTCGCGCGTCCTGCGCGCGGCCATGGCCCTGGCAATCCGCACCGCGAGTCGCAGCGGGTTGGCGGTGACCTTGACGCCGGGCAGCGAGACCGGGGGGAACGCGCCGCCGAGGATGCGCATGTTGTGCGACGAATACACGAAGGCGCCACCCGGGCGCAGCACGCGCGCCACCGCGTGGTGGACCTGCGCGCGCTCCTCGTATGCGATGTAGTCGATGCCGTTGAACGAGAACAGCACCAGGTCGCAGCTGGCGTCGCCGATGCCCTCGAGCGTGCGCGCATCGCCCAGCCGGATGTCGACCCCCGGATGCCTGGCCCTGCAGGCGTCCACCATGCCCGGCGAGATGTCGAGCGCACGATAGCTGCGCGCGAGTGCATGCAGGTAGCCGGTGGTGCGCCCGCCGCCGACGCCGACATCGAGCACGTCGCCGCGCACCAGCGGCCAGGCTTCACCGAGCGCGGCGACTTCCGCGGGCGTGAGTGCGGAACGCGTGGCGAAGTCCTCGACGACGCGCGGCTGCAGGTACGCTTCATTGCCCATGTGCTCACCCTTGGCGATGGCCCCGCCGGATAGTAGCGGAACATTCCAGCGGCCCGCACGTGGCTGCCGTTCGCGCGTGGCCATGGCCGGTTGCAGGCATTCCGCGCGTTGTCATTGCACGGAATGCCACGTCCGCAGCCGAAGGCCATGTCGATGCCCATCCGCCCGCAACTGACCGCCGACCGGGCCGACAGCCCTGCGTACCCGGCAGCGCCGTGAGCAGCGTGTTCTGGGCCTGCGTCGTGCTGCTGGCGTACACCTATGCCGGTTACCCGTTGCTGATGCGACTGCTGGCGTGCCTGCGTCCGCTGCCCGAGGCCCGGTCCGCGCAGGAGCCGATGGTCACCGTGGTCCTGGTCGTGCGTGATGCGGCGGGGCTGGTGCGCGCCAAGCTCGACAACCTGCTCCAGCTCGACTGGCCGGGGGACCGGCTCGAGATCGTGGTCGCATGCGACGGCTGCACCGACGGCACGGCCGAGGCATGCCGCGCGGTTGGCGACCCCCGCGTGCACGTGCTCGAATCCAACGCCAGGCGCGGCAAGGCCGCGTGCCTCAACGACGCGGTGGCCGTGGCGCGCGGCGAGGTGCTGCTGATGGTCGACGTGCGCCAGCGGGTGGACCCGCAGGCGCTGCGCACACTGGTCGCGCGCCTCGCCGATCCCGCCGTCGGCGCGGCCAGTGGCGAGCTGTGTTTCGAGGACCCGGAATCGGGTTTCGCTTGCAGCGTCGACGCCTATTGGCGCTACGAGAAGATGCTGCGGCTGGCGGAGAGCCGGAGTGGCTCGGTGGTCGGTGTCACCGGCGCCTTGTACGTGCTGCGGCGCAACCTGTTCGAACCCCTCCCCGAAGGCACCGTGCTGGACGACGTGCTGGTGCCGATGCGGGTCGCGGCGCGCGGGTTCCGGGTGGTGTTCGAGCAACGTGCCATCGCCTGGGACCGTGCATCGCCGTCGCCGGCCCAGGAGCGTGCGCGCAAGGTCAGGACGCTGGCCGGAAACTTCCAGCTGCTCCAGCTGGCGCCCTGGCTGCTGGACCCGTCCGCCAACCCGCTGTGGTTCCGCTTCGTGAGCCACAAGCTGCTGCGCCTGGTGGCGCCATGGGCGATCCTCGTGCTCCTCGCCGCTACCTGCGTACTGGCCACGCGCGGAACCTTCTACCAGGCGTGCCTGTGGCTGGCACTCGCCGCGGGGTTCCTGCTGCTGCTCGCCCGCGTGCTGCCTGCGCTGTCACGATCGCTCCCGGTCCGGCTGCTGTCGGCGTTCCTGCACATGAACCTCTATTCCGCGGAAGCGGCGATCGCGTTCGCGCGCCGCGACGCGACCCGCCTGTGGTGAGCGGGAACCACCCATGCCCGCCTTCGTATTCATCGTCGCCTACCTGATTCTTGTCCTGATCCGCCCCCAGGAGTATCCGCGCTGGGCGGATTCCGGCGTGCCGTTCCTGCCGGTGGCGCTGATCCTCGCGGTGCTGGCGTGGCTCGCTTCGCGCAACAAGCGCTTCGACGAGCCGCAGTACCCGCTGCTGGTGCTGTTCACCGTCGCCACGGGCATTTCAGTGGCGGTGAACGGCTGGCTGGGCGGTGCGGTGGAGCAGTACAAGCAGTTCATGCCCACGCTGGTCGCGTTCGTGCTGCTGGCCAATGCCATCACCACCCGGCGGCGGACGGAGCAGGTCATGGTGGTCTTCATCCTCTGCGCGCTGTTGCTGGCCTGGCATGGCGTCGAGCAGTCGGCGCTCGGCGTGGGCTGGACCGGGATGCCGCTGGTGGAGGACGGACGCATCCAGTACGTGGGCATCTTCAGCGATCCGAACGACCTGGGATTGCTGTTCGTCATCTGCCTGCCGATGACGGTCTACATGGGCAGCCGCGGCGGCATGATGGGGATGCGACGCCTGCTGTGGGTCGCGGTCGGTGCGTTCCTCCTCTACGGCGTCTACCTGACCAATTCGCGCGGCGCGATGCTCGCGGTCGTGGTGATGGCGGGGGCTCACGTCTGGCTGCGCCGGGGGCCGATGCTGGCCGCGCTTATCGCGGCGGGCTGCCTGACGACCATGCGGCTGATGCCGTCGCGGCTCACGGACCTCGATGTCCAGGAAGGTTCGGCCACGGGCAGGGTGGAGGCGTGGTACGAAGGCTTCCGGATGTTCGTCGAGAACCCGCTGTTCGGCGTGGGGACGGGCAGCTTCGAGGAGTACCACACGCTGACCGCGCACAACTCGCTGATCCTCGTGCTGGCGGAGAACGGCCTGGTCGGCTTCATTCCCTGGCTGGCGTTCGTGGGTTACTGCTTCTGGATGATGCTCAGGGTGGTGCGGCATTCACCCGAGCTTGCCGACGGCGACAGCGACAGCGACGGCGATGACGCCGACGACGTGGCGAACGAGATCGTGGCCGCGGAATCATGGGCGACCGACCGCGCGATTGCGTGGACGCTGCTGGTGTCGCTGGCCGGCTTCGCCACCTGCGCCTTCTTCCTCAGCCGCAGCTACCTGATCCTGTTCTACCTGCTGGCGGCCGTGGTGGTCGCGCACTTCACCGATGTCCGGCAGCGCTGGCCCGACGTGGTCCCGTTCCGGCTGAGGCAGGACCTCGTGCGCTGGGTGCTGTATTCGGGGGTGGCGGTGGTCGTGTTCTACCTCATCCTCAAGGTGCTTCTGGCGAGACTATGACCATCGACGCACGTGCACGGCCGCCAGCGCGACGCATCGCCATCGTCACGCCGATCCTTCCCGTTCCGCACGACCTCACGCGCGGGCGTTACATCCACGAGACCGCACGCGCGCTGTCGCGCCTGGCGACGGTCAGGGTGTTCTTCCCGCAGGTGCGGTACCCGCGCATCCCCGGCCTGGCGCCCAGGAGTTTCCTGCAGGGCCACGTCGGCGGCGACTACCGCCTCGACGGCATCGACCTGGAGCCCTACACCTATCCGGGACTGCCCGGGATCTCGCGTGCGAGCAACGGCGTGGTCGGGGCATGGGCGCTTGTGCCCAGGCTGCGGGCCTTCGCGCCCGATGTCGTGCTGGCGTACTGGGTGTACCCGGATGGCTATGCGGCCCTGATGGCCGCGCGACGGCTCGGGCTGGCCTGCATCATCGGCGCGCGCGGGTCTGACATCCACGTGCGGTCGGGGATCAGCCGCCGCCTCACCCGCCGGGCACTGCGGGGCGCGGACGCGGTGCTGACCGTCAGCGAGGCGATGCGCCGCGCGGCGATCGGCGACTACGGCGTGGAGCCGGACAAGGTGCGCACGATCGTCAACGGCATCGATACCGCGGTGTTCCGGCCGAGGGACCGCGGCCGGATGCGAAGCCTGCTTGGCATCGATGCGCGCGCCAGGCTGGTGACATACGTCGGCCGCTTCGTCGAAGCCAAGGGCATGCACGAGCTGCTGGCGGCGTTTGCCGCGCTGGCCGCGCGCGACCCGGATGTCTCGCTCGCGCTCGTCGGCGACGGCGTGATGCGCTCGCAGCTGGTCGCCATGGTGTCCGCTGCCGGGCTGCAGGATCGCGTGCACATGCCCGGCGGCCTGGAACCGGGGCAGGTGGCGGAATGGATCGCCGCGTCGAACGTGCTGGCCTTGCCGAGCTGGTCGGAGGGCTATCCGAACGTCGTCGTCGAGGCGATCGCGTGTGGCTGCCCGGTGGTTGCCAGCGACGTCGGCGGGGCGGGGGAAATCATCCATGCGGGCAATGGACTGCTGGTGCCGGCGCGCGACGCCGGGGCGCTGGAGCGCGCGTTGGCAGAGGCCATGTCGAGGACCTGGGATGCCGCCGCGATGTCGGCCGACTGCAGCCGTGGCTGGGATGCGGTCGCCGTCGACACCCTGGCCGCCTGCGAGGAAATGCTGGGGCAGAGGCGTCCGGACGCGGCGACGGGAGCCGCATCGATCGCGTAGCGGCACTGCGTGCACGCTTGCCCAGGGCCGGTTTGCACCGCATTCCCCGTTCTCTGGATGCAAGAGGGGCAGGTTTGCATTGCGGGATGCCCATCGCCAACCGACAGGGGCAACGCGAGCCAGATGGACTTCAAGACGATCGTCAAACCTTTCATCCTGGGCAACTTCCTGTTCACCGACGACGCCTCCGCTGTCGCGGACGATTCCTCCCTGATCCGCGGCGGCATCGTCGACTCCACGGGGATCCTGGAGTTGATCGAGTTTCTCGAAGCCACCTGCGGGATCCGCATCGACGCGGAAGAAATGGTGCCGGGCAATTTCGACTCCATCGACACCATCAGTGCATTCCTCCAGCGCAAGACGACCGCCTGAGTCCGCCGTGATCGCCTTGGCCCAACGATTGCTGATGACAGCGCGTGCCACGCCCGATGCGGTCGCGATCGCCTCCGGTGTGGAGCGCCTCGACTATGCCGGCCTCGCCGACCAGGTGCGGCGCTTCGCAGCGATGCTCGTTGCGCAGGGAATCCGCAGCGGTGAGCGCGTGGCCATCGTGCTGCCCAACTCCATCGAGGCGGTGGTGGCCTGCTACGGCTGCTGGCTCGCCGGCTGCATCGCGGTTCCGCTGGCGCCGCAGTCGCGGCTGCGCGAGTTGCATGCACTGCTGCGGCATGCCGGCGCGCGCATGATCGTGCACGAGCCGGACAACGCCGATGCACAAGGTGCAGCGGATCGCTGCGATCCACCGCTGGTCCGGATCGTGCCCGGCGGCCGCCCGCCGAGCGCCGTGGCGACAGGCTGGGACGACGCGATGCGCGTCGCGCCGCTGGCCGAATCGCGTGCGGCCGGCGCCATGGCGTCGATCATGTACACCTCCGGCACCACGGGCAGCCCCAAGGGAGTGACGCTGACGCACGCGAACTTCGCGGCGAACGTCGACGCCATCAACGGGTTCCTCGGGCTTTGCGCGGCGGACAGCGTGGTGTCGGTGCTGCCGTTCCACTATGCCTACGGCGCGTCCGTGCTGCACACGCATCTCGCGGCCGGCGCGCGCGTGGTGCTGGAGACGAATTCCATGTTCCCGCACCTGTTGGTGGAGTCGATGGTGCGCGAGCGCCCCACCGGGTTCTCGGGCGTCGCTTCGAACTATGCGTTGCTCCTCGACCACCTGGCGCGCCCCGAGCACGACCTGTCCAGCCTGCGTTACCTCACCAATGCCGGCGGCGCCTTGCCCGCCGCGTTCGCGCGCCGCCTGCGCGCAGCGCTGCCGGGTGCGGCATTGATCGTGATGTACGGCCAGACGGAGGCTACGTCGCGACTGGCGTGGTTGCCTGCGGCACGGCTTGATGAGAAGCCCGGCTCGGCCGGCCAGGCGATCGCCGGCGTCACCCTTGAAGTGCGCAACGAGGCCGGCGCGCCGCTGCCGCCGGGCAGGGCAGGCGAGGTCTGGGCCAAGGGCGACAACGTGATGTCCGGTTACTGGAACGACGCCATGGCGAGCGCCGCGGTCCTGCACGAGGGTTGGCTGCGCACTGGCGACATGGGTCACCTCGACGACGAAGGCTTCCTGTTCCTGGCCGGGCGCCGCAGCGACATGATCAAGACCGGTGCGCATCGGGTCCATCCGCTGGAAGTCGAGGAAGTCCTCATCGAGCTGCCCGGCGTCGTCGAGGCGGCCGTGGTCGGCGTGGATCACGACGTGCTGGGGCAGGTGGTCAAGGCCTACGTGGTCGGCGACGGGCGCACGCTCGACGCGAACGCGGTGCGCGCGCACTGCCGCGCCAGGCTCGCGGCGCACAAGGTGCCGAGGCTGGTCGAGTTCGCAAGCGAGCTGCCCAGAACCGCCTCCGGCAAGGTGCGGCGTGTCGAGCTTGGCGACCGGATCGCCGAGCGGGTGCTGTCATGAGCGCGCTCGGCCACGATGTGCTGGACATGGACCTGGAGGCCGAGGCCGACCGCATCGCCGCCAGGCTGCGCGCCGTCACGGCGCGCGAACTCCATCGCCGCGGGCTCGTCGTGGCCGTGTCCGGCGGCATCGACTCGTCCTGTTGCGCCGCGTTGGCGGTGCGTGCGCTCGGTCCGGAACGCGTGTTCGCGTTGATCCTCCCCGAGCGCGATTCGGCCGAAGACAGCGCAGCGCGCGCAAGGCTGCTGGTGGAGCATCTCGGCATCCGCAGCGAGACCAAGGACATCGCTCCCGCGCTCGCCGCGATCGGCTGCTACGAGCAGCGCGACGCGGCGGTACGCCGGGCGCTGCCCGCCTATGGCGAGGGCTGGCGCTTCAAGATCGCCATTGATGGCGGCTCCGAAGGGCGGATCAACATCTTCCGGCTGCTCGCCGAGGCCCCCGATGGAAGCCGCCACGAGCGCACCCTGGGTCTCGCCGACTACCTGCAGATCGTGGCCGCCACCAACTTCAAGCAGCGGCTGCGCAAGGCGCTGGAGTACTTCCATGCCGATCGCCTCAACTACGCGGTGGTCGGCACGCCGAACCGGCTGGAGTACGACCAGGGGTTCTTCGTCAAGAACGGCGACGGTGCCGCGGACGTCAAACCCATCGCGCATCTCTACAAGTCGCAGGTCTACGCGATGGCGCGGCACCTCGGGCTCCCCGCGCGGCTGTGCGACGCAGTGCCGACCACCGACACCTACAGCCTGTCCCAGGGCCAGGACGAGTTCTACTTCGCGCTCGGCTACCGCGAGATGGACCTCGCGCTGTGGGCGCTCGAACACGGCCGCGACGCCGTGGAGCTCGGCCACGCGCTGGGCATCGAGCCGGCGCGCGCCGCGGCGATCTACGCCGACATCGAGAACAAGCGCCGCACGACGCGCTACCTGCATGCGCCGCCGGTCCTGATGGGCGAGCCCGACCAGGCCTGCACCGCGTGAACATGGAGGGCGCCACCTGCTTGCCGGCCTACATGGTCGTTGGCGCCGGGGAGACTGATCTCCGCGCCGGCGCGATCGAAGCGTGGAGCGGGACCCTGGGCCCGGACGACATGCTCGAGCAGCGCTACGAGGCGCTGTGCGAACGTTCGCCGTTCGGCGCGCCGGTGATGCACCTGGTGCGACACGTGGCCACCGGCCGCTTCGTGGGCGTTGCCGCGCTGGCTCCGCGGCGCATGGTCGTCCGCGGCCGGGAGGTCCGTGCCGCCGTGCTCGCGCATTTCGCGATCCATCACGGGCACAGGTCGCTGGGGCCGGCACTGATGCTGCTCGAGAGCCTGCTGGCCCAGGCCGCAGGCCGCTTCGACCTGGTCTATGGGATCCCGCGCAACAGCGAAAGCGCGGGTGCCGCCCTGCGTCGCGCCGGCCTGCGACCGGTCGGGGAGATGCTGCGGCTGGTACGCGTCATCCGCCACGGGCCCTATCTGGCGCGAAAGCTGCCGAAGCCCTTGGCCCTGGTCGCGGGCTGGCTGGTCGACCGTGGCCAGGCCCTGCTGGACGTGCCTGCCGCATGGCGCGCGCCGACGCTGCGCCGGGAGTGGATCGACGCCTGCGATGCACGCATGGATCGGCTCTGGATGCAGGGCGGCCATGGCGAGGCCCTGACTTCGGAGCGGGGAACGGACATGCTGCGCTGGCGCTTCGACGGTGCCGCGGGCGCGGCGGTGCGCTACCTCGTGCTCAGCGACGATCGCGGCGAGGCGTGCTGCTGGTTCGCTTGCGAGGTCGATGCGCGATGGCCACACATCCTCAATGTGCTCGACTTCTGGTCGCGTGCCGGCGCTGGCGGGCGGCCTTCCGTGGACGAGGTCCGCGCGCTGCTGCGACAGGCATGGTGCGACGGCAGGGCGACCGTGAGCCTGTCGCTGTGCACGGACAGCGCGGGCCAGGCGCCCTGGTTGGCGGCACGCTTCGCGGAACGCGGCCGCCAGGACGTCTACGGCAGGTGGTTCGACGCGGCGCTCGCCGCAGAGCCCCCGTCCCTGCGTTTCACCGATCTCGAGCAGGACGGGTAGGGCATGCCCGCACACATGCGAGGGGAGATCGTGCCGTTGGCCGCGTGCCACGGCCTGGAGGCCGAGTGGTTGCGGTTGGAGGCGGAGGCGGACGGGTCGCCTTTCACGACGTGGCCCTGGATCGCCGCCTGGCTGCGCAATCTTCCCGCCGACGTCAGGCCGCTGGTGTTCCGGGCCCATGACGACGCCGGCCCGGCCGGACTTGGCCTGCTGGTGCTCGCGGCGGAACGCGGTGCGAGCCGCGTGTTCGGCAGGCATTCGTTGCACCTGCAGCAAACCGCGGACGCCGAGCTCGATGAGATCACCGTCGAGTACTCCGGATTGCTGGCGCGCCGGGGCGCCGAGCAGCGTGCCTATGCCGCGCTGTTCGAAGCGCTCGGTGCCTTCCGGCCCGGCTGGCGTCGCCTGCGCATCGTGGCGACGACGCACGGCGGTGCCATCCTCGCCGCGCTGCCCCGGTCGATGCACGCGGTCAGCATCGAGGCGCAGAGCTCCCATTACGTGGACCTCGGCGCCGTGCGGGCGGCTGGTGGCGATTACGTCGCGACACTGGGTGCGAGCAGCCGCAGCAGCCTCAGGCAGACGGCCCGCGCGTACGCGCGACTTGGGCCGATCCGATGCGAGGTTGCCGCGGAGGCGGGCACCGCCTTGCAGTGGCTCGGCGGACTTGAAGTGCTGCACACGCGGTACTGGCGCTCCAGGGGCAAGCAAGGGTCCTTCGCCAGCCCGTTCTTCGGGCGCTTCCATCGCGACCTCGTAGCCACGGGAACGCAAGCCGGTTACACCCGCATCACCAGGGTCACCGCCGGCGACAGCCTCGTCGGCTACCTCTACAACCTGTGCTGGCGCAACCGGGTCTACTTCTACAACTGCGGGCTCAACTACGGGCTGCTGCACAAGGGCGATCGCCCCGGCGTCGCCGCGCTGCACGCGGCGATCGAGCAGGCCATGGGCGAGGGGCGCGATGAATTCGACTTCCTCGCCGGGACCCAGGACTACAAGACACGCATGGCGACGCGTTCGCGCCGCCTGCACTGGATCGACGTGCGGAAAGCCGGGCCGCTGGCGTCGTGCGAGCGACTGCTGGCGAAGCTGGCGCGCCGGCAGCAGGGCACGAACCTGCTGGAGAACGCCCTGGTCGCGCTGGATTGAACAGAGGAACGGACGGAATGGACAGCATTGGCCACGCGGGCCGCAAGTCGGTCCGCAAGGTGCTCTACCACCATCGCACGCAGGGCAAGGCCGTCGAGGGCGTGCACATCCGCGGGATCACCGATGCCCTGCGTGCCAAGGGGGTCGCGGTCGACATCATCTCGCTGCCGGGCGCCGATCCCTATTCGTCGCCACGCGCGATGTCGCCGACCCGGCAGGCGAGGCCGTGGATGAAGCTGGTGACCGGCCTGCCCGAGCCGCTGTTCGAGCTTGCCGAGCTCGCCTACAACGTCGTCGCGGGCTGGCGCATCGCCGCCTGGCTGCTGCGCAACCGCGACGTCGACTTCATCTACGAGCGCTATTCGCTGTTCATGTACGCGCCGATTTGGCTGGCGCGGTTGCGCCGGATCCCGATCATCCTGGAGGTCAACGACTCGGCCACCGTCGAACGGGTGCGGCCCTTGGCGTTCCGCGGGCTGGCGATGGCCATCGAGCGCCTGGCCTTCCGCAATGCCAGCGGGCTGGTGTTCGTGTCGGGCATCTTCCGCGACCGCGCGCTGGCGGCGCACGGGGCCATGGCACCGGCCATCGTGACGCCGAACGCCGCGGACATCGCCAAGTTCACCTTCAGCGAGCAGCAGCGCGAGGGCACCCGGGCGCGCCTGGGGCTGGACGGCCACGTGGTCTGTGGCTACCTCGGCGGGTTCGTGCCATGGCATGCGATCGACCGCTTCGTGCACCGCATCGCGGACCACCTCGAGGCGGCGCCACACCTGAAACTGCTGCTGGTGGGCGATGGGGCCACCTATCCCGCGCTGCGTGCGCTGGTCGAGTCCCGCGGGCTGTCGTCGCAGGTGGTGATGACGGGGCGCGTGGCGCATGACGAGGTGCCCGGGCTGCTCGCGGCGATGGACATGGCCGTCCTGCCGAGCGCCGGCGACTACACGTCGCCCGTGAAGCTGTTCGAGTTCATGGCCTGCGGCGTGCCGCCGGTCGCGCCCGACTTCGAGCCGATCCGCGAAGTGCTGGTGGAGGGGGAGACGGGCTGGATGTTCAAGGCCGGCGACCTCGATGCCGCGGTCGCGAGTGTCCTGGCGCGGAGCCGCGACCGCGCGGTCCTGGCCAGGGTAGGCGCCGCCGCGCGCCGCTATATCGCCGCCCACCGGCAATGGCGCAACAATATCGAGGAACTGATCGCGTTCCATCATGCGCTTGCCGCGCGGAAGGCCATCCAGTGAACGACTCCAGCAACGCCGGCAATCCGGTGATGGCATGGCCTACCGACGCCGCCGGGGAACTGCTGGTGGGCGGCAAGCCGCTGTCGCGCGTGGTCGCGGCCGTGGGCTCCACGCCCTGCTACCTGTATGACCGCGCGCGCCTGACCGCGCGCAGCGACGGCCTTCGCGCCCTGCTGCCTGCCGGCGTGCGCGTGCACTACGCGATGAAGGCCAACCCGATGCCCGCCCTCGTCGCGCACATGGCATCGCTGGTGGACGGCATCGACGTCGCCTCGGCGGGGGAGCTGCGCGTGGCGCTGGACGCAGGAGCGGACCCGGAGCACGTGAGCTTCGCCGGGCCCGGGAAATCCGACGCCGAGCTTGTCCAGGCGCAAGCGGCCGGCGTGCTGGTGAACATCGAATCATTCCGTGAAATCGACATCCTCGCCCGCGCGAGCGAGGCCACGGGCACGCCGGCGCGCGTTGCACTGCGCGTGAACCTGCCGTTTGAACTCAAGGCGTCGGGCATGAAGATGACCGGCGGGGCGCGCCAGTTCGGCATCGACGCCGAGGAGATCCCGGCCGCGTTGCGCACCATCGGTGCGGCGGGACTGGCGTTCGAGGGCTTCCACATGTTCGCCGGATCGCAGAACCTGCGCTCCGCGGCGATCGTCGAGGCGCAGACGCGGAGCTACGAACTGGCGATGGAGTGGGCAGGCCTGCTGCCGGCGCCGTTGCGCAGCCTGAACCTCGGTGGCGGCTTCGGCATCCCCTATGCGCCCAACGAGACCGACCTCGACCTGGCGCCGGTCGTGGCAAACCTCGCCGCGCTGACCGCGCGGCTGCGCGGCGATGCGCCCGGCGCGCACATCGTGATCGAGCTCGGCCGCTACCTGGTGGGCGAGGCCGGGATCTACGTGTCGCGCGTGGTCGACCGCAAGCACTCGCGCGGGCAGGTGTTCCTGGTCGTCGACGGCGGCATGCACCACCATCTCGCGGCCTCCGGCAACTTCGGCCAGGTCATGCGCCGCAACTATCCCGTGATGGTCAACGGCCGCCGTGGCGCGGTGGAGACGGCCAGTGTCGTCGGGCCGCTGTGCACGCCGCTGGACCTGCTCGGCGACCGCATGGAGCTGGGCGTCGCGCAACCCGGCGACCTGGTGGTGGTCTTCCAGTCCGGCGCCTATGGGCGCAGCGCGAGCCCGCGTGCCTTCCTCGGCCATCCCGACGTGGCCGAAGCACTGGTCTGACGCGCGCCGCCGGCCGTTGGCGCCACCTAGGCGGCGGCTGACTGCTCGACCATGCCGATCCGGCGCGCCGGGTTGCCGGCGACGATGCTGTACGGCGCCACCTTGCCGGAGACCACGGCGTGTGCGGAGACGATCGCACCCTCGCCGATCTCGGTGCCCGGCATGACCAGCACGCCGGTCCCGATCCATGCGTGGTCGTGGACCACGATGGGCTTGACGTCTTCCGGGTCCGGCGCGCCGCCGAGGCGCCGGCGCTCGGGATCGGTGGGATGCCCGCCCGAGTCTCGGAACGTCACGCCGCCTGCGACCTGGACGTGACGCCCGATGCGGATCTCGCGCCCGACCACGAAACGGGTCAGGTGGGCGATATCGGAATGATCGCCGATCTCCAGGCGTGGGCGATCGCTGAAGCTCGCGGCGAAGTTGATCGAGATCTGCCCGCTGACGTGGACGTGGTCGCCGACCACGAGTTCGCCGCTGCCCTGCACCCAGGGAACGTAGATGCCGGTGGTCACGCCGCGGCCGACGCGGGTGCAGTACGCCTTGAAGAGCGGCTCGGCCACGAGGATGCGGCGCAGGAAGAACAGCGTGCCGCGCGCGGCCAGGAACAGCCAGAGGTAAGGCCGCACCACGATGCGCGGTGCCGGCAGGGTCAGGCCGCGGCCGATCCCCCTCGCACGCCGCGCGGCGGCAGCCGCGGGGTGGGCCGAGGTGCGCGTCCAGTGGCGAAGTGCCGCCAGTGCGTTCACGTCGTCATGCCCACGTCCGGTGGCCTCATCGCGGGCGGTTGCTGTAGGACATCCAGATGTACCAGATGTTCTGGTGGACGTCGGCGAGGATGTCGCTGTCGCGCTCGTAGCGGAAATAGCTGAGCGACGTGCTCCAGTGCCGCGTCCAGTGCTTCTCCAGCGTGAGGCCGGCGCGGCGCGTGTCTTCCTGCGCATCGAGCAGCGTGTAGTCGACGCGTTCGCCACCGGCCCAGGCGCGCAACGTCAGGTCGGGCCGGAAGCGGTAGTCCAGGCCGAGCAGCACGCCCTGGACCTCCTCGTCGGGTTGCTGCGCATCGATGTAGCGGAGCCTTTGCGCATACGGCTGAACCCGCCAGCCGAGGCGCTCACCGCTGTAGGCCCATGCGAAACTGACGCGCTGTTCGCGGTAGGCCGACGCGATGACCGCGCTGTCGTCGACCAGGACGCCTTCGGGGATGCTGGTCGCGGACCTGTCGGCGACACCTTCGATCAGCGCCGTGTCGGCGGCGTCGGAGAACTGGTCCACCAGCGCCAGCGACAGGCGGGTGCGCTCGCCTGGCCGCCAGCCCGCCTCCAAACGGAGCAGCGGGCCAGTGCGTCGCTCGCCGTCGTCGTAATCCAGCCGCGAGTAGCCGGCGTCGATGGCGTAGTCGGTGTTGGCGAGGACGCGGACGTAGTGGGCGTACAGGTCGATCCGTTCGTGGTCGCGCGCGACGAGGTCCTGGTCGTAATCGACATCGGTCCATTGCGCGTTCACGCCCAGGCTGCTGTTCTCGTCGAAGGCCTTGGCCACGCGCAGCGCGGCGCCGATGCGGTTCGAGTTGAACTCGTCGGTCACCTCGGCGTGGGTGTCGATGTAGCGCGCTTCCAGGCGGCCCTGCAGGGTGTCGCCCACGTGGAACAGGAAGTTCGGGCCCAGCGAGAGCACGTTGACCTGCTGGCGGTTGTCGGGCGAGTCGGGTGCGAAGCGGTCGATCGCCTGCAGCTCGAGTTCGTCCTGGATGGCGAAGCTGAGCCGTTCGGGAACCATGACCCAGTTCAGGTAGGCGGACAGGACGCCTTCCACGCCGTTGTCGACGCCTTCCTCGAAGTGGCGGTAGTCGGCGCGGCCGGTGACCACCGCCTGCACGGTGGAGCCTTCCTGGGTGGCCACGAAGCCGACCCCGGCGCGCATGATCACCTGGCTGTCCGGTTCCACCGCGTCCAGGCGGACGTTGTCGTCGTGCTCGACGCCTGCATCGACCACGTAGCTGATGCGGGCCGCGTGCGCGGACACCGGTGCCGCGAGCGCCACGGCCACGGCGGCGGCGATCAACGAAGTCCGTATGCGGGACCTTCCCATGGCAATCCCCCTCCGCTGGCGATCAGTGGTTGTCGTTGAACACGATGCCCGCGAGTTTGTCCGGGTCGAAGTTGGCGGCGGCCTTGTCGATCGCGTCGAGCGTGACCTTGCCGTACCCGGCGACGAGCACGACGACGTCGGCCAGGTCGGACAGGATGCGCGCGTCCGGAGAGTTCAGGGCCGAGGGTGCATCGAGGATGATGTAGCGGTTCGGGTCGGCGGCGCGCAGCGAGTCGATCATGGTGCGCGCGCGCGCGGAGGTGAAGTACTCGCCGGCGATCTCGCGCACGCTGCCGTTGGGGATCAGCTGCAGTCGCGGGATGCCGGTCGGGTACTGGATCTCCGCAAGGTCATCGATGCCGCCGCCGAGGTAGTCCATCAGCCCGCGGTTGTCGCTGCCGGCAGCGAGTGCCATGTGGTGGCTTGGATGCAGCGCATCGCAGTCGACCAGCAGGGCGGTCTTGGCCTCGTCAAAGGCGAATGCGAGCGCGAGGTTGCGGGCAACGAAGCTGCCGCCACAGCCATGCCCGACCGGCGCCACCAGGGTGATGAAGTTCTGGTTGCCGCGCAGGTTGAGCAGCCGCGTGCGCAGGTCGCGGAATGCGTCGGCCTGGACGCGGACCGAGTCCTGCCGGTGGATCAGGCGGCGCTCCTCGAGTGCGCGCGGGGTCAGCGGCGTCTGCTGGACGCGGGCCAGGTTGCGCGAACCTTCATGGCGCGGCTTCGCGGCGTTGGCGGCGCCCTCCGGGGTGTCGCGGGTGGGGTGCGGGTCGATCACCGATGCGGCACTCATGCGACTACCACCTTGTAGGCGTAGGTGAAGACATAGACCAGCACCACCGAGCCGACCATCGCGATGGCGAGCGCCATCGAAGCATACTCGCGCCGGCGCTCGCCGGGAGTGGGATAGGCAGGCACGGTGGTCAGCAGGGGCAGCTGGGAGTGTTTGACGATGAGGTGCGGCGACCGCACCCGCGGGTCGAAGCGCACCACCGCGAACACCAGGGCCAGTGGCAGCGCGATCGCAACCAGCAGGCCGGCGGCCGCGATATGCATGAAGCGCAGTCCCGTCGGGCGCAGCGGCATGGTCGCGGGATCCTGGATGCGCAGCGTGAGGCCGCGGTTTTCCTGGTCGAGGCCCATCGATACCCGCGCATTCTCGCGTCGACGCAACAGGTCCTGGTAGATCTCGCGGTTGACCTCGTAGTCACGGGTGAGTTCGGCAAGCGCACCTTCGGAGGCCGCGATGCGCCGGCTGCGGTCGAGCTCGTCGTCCAGCAGCGACTGCGCGATCTGCAGCCGCGAGCGTGTGGCCGCCGTCTCGCGCCGCGCCTGTGCCAGCTGGCTGCGCAGTTCCTGGTAGAGCGGGTTGGCCTGCGCTTCGTCGGACAGGCTGCCGGCGCCGCCGGGTGATTCGCGGCGGCTGCGCTCGTCGGCGAGCATCCGGTTGATGTCGTCGATCTGGTGGCGGAGGCGGACCACGTCGGGATGCTGCTCGGTGTAGGTCAGCAACAGGCGGTCGCGCTCGGACTGGAGCTCGATCAGGCGCGTCCGGTACAGGCCCTCGCGGGTCTGCACCGCGGTCACCGCGGACTCGCCCGACAGCTGCGCCTCGATCGACGACTCGCGCGATTCCTGCTCCAGCAGCGCCATCCGCGTCTGCTCGAGCTGGGTGCGCAGTGCACCGATCCGGGTGGTGGCATCTGCGGCGCTGCCGGGCTGGGCGTCGACGTTGCGCGACTGGTATTCCTGCAGGTTGCCCTCGGCGCTCGACAGCTTGGCGTGGTACTCCTGCACCTTGCTGTCGATGAACTCGTAGGCCTCGCGGCTCTCGCGTCCCTTGGCCGCCGCGGCTTCGCTCATGAACATGGAGCCAAAGGCTTCGGTGATCCGGAAGGCGCGTTCGGGGTCGCGGTCGCGGTAACTGATCTGCACCAGTTCGGGTCGCGGGCTCTCGATCAGCGTGCGGTTGCGGATCTCCTCCATCAGCCGGTCCTGTTCGAGCGGGCTGGGACTTGCATCAAGCCAACCACCGACAGCCATCGCTGCTGACAGGACCTTGCGGCCGTAGACAATCTGGCGCGCCATGCCGGCACGGTCGGCAACGCCGGTGGGAACGGCGCGGCCCTCGAGCAGTGGCTGGATGATGTCGCTGTCCTGGGCGAGGATCGTGACCGAGGCGGTGTAGATGCGCGGGATCACGAACAGGCCCACGACAAGGGTGAGCAGGGCGATCGCGGTGAAGATCGAAACCAGGGGCACGATACGTGCCCGCACTTCGCGCAGCAGGATGGGAAGCAACTCGTTTGGCGCGAGCTCGGAGGTGCTGGGCAGCGGGAGGCCGGGACGACGCGGCGCGGCCAGGGCGTTGGAAGCCATCAGAATGCGCGCTCCGGGATCGTGATCACGTCGCCCGGTGCCACCCGGTGGTTGGTGGTCAGGTCGCCGCGGTCGAGGATACGGTCCAGGCGCACGGCATAGGTCGTGGTCGAGTCGTCGTTGCGGCGGTACAGGGCGGCACGGTCGGACGCCGCGAACTCGTTGACACCGCCCGCTGCCAGCACCGCGTCGAGCACCGTCATCCCCTGGCGGTAAGGGATTGAAATCGGCTGCCGCACGGCCCCGGTCACCCGCACGCGCGACAGGTACTCATGACTCCGCAGGTCGGTCAGGATCACGGCCACCTGCGGGTCGCGCACGTAGGCGGCGAGCTTCTCCTGGATGTTGGCGGCCACGGCCGAAGGCGCGAGGCCACCGGCCACCACGTCACCCACCAGCGGCACCGAGATCATTCCGTCGGGACGAACGGGAACCGTGATCCCCAGTTCAGGATTGCGCCACACAGTCACCTGGACGATATCGTCGACGCCGATCAGGTATTCGCCGACGGCGGCGCGGGGCTGGTCGGGAGGGGCATCGACGCTGCCATGGGACGATGCGCATGCGCCCAGCAGGGCCGCCAGCGCGATAGTGGTGATCAGTCGGAACACGATCATGTGCTGCACTTCCACGGAACCGGATTGCCAGTAACAACGGCAAATCGAAGCGCGCCCGGTCAGCGGCCCGCGTCTGGTGTTCCGTTCAGCCGCGCTGATTCAGCTGCCGAGCCAGGCGGCGACCGCGTGCGGCGACTTCATCCATGCAAAATGATCCGCCGGCACGCCCAGCGCGGAAGCGGAGAGGACCGTGACCTCGGCCTGCGCCCGGGGAAGTCTGGACAGCAGGTATTGCAGTGATGACGCGGGTGCCAGCCAGTCGCGTTCCAGAAGCGCGGCACGCACCTGCACGTCCACCGCGGCCATGCGTGGCTCCAGGTCACCAAGTCCGATCGCGGCGTACCGACCGCTGATGGCCGTTGCGGCCCAGTCGCGCAGCAGCCCGCGCGCCTCGTTGCCGCCGAAGCCGATGTGGCGGCCGGGCAGTGCACCGGCGCGATCCGCGAGCCACGGCAGGAAGCGGTACGCCAGCGGCAGCCACATGCGCTCGCGCAGGCGGAATGCGCGCCACCATGGTGCTCCGCTGCCGACCAGCCAGAGCGTGCCCGCTGATGCCGGTGCGAGCGCGAGCCGGCAGCAGGCAAGCTGCCCGCCGAGGCTGTGTCCGCCGGCCACGCGCGGCAGGCCGGGCAGGGTCGCATCGATCACGGCTTCACTTGCGGGAATGTCACGTTCAAGCAGTTCGCGATAGCCCCAGTCGACGGCGCGGCTGGCGCGCAGGCTGCTGCTGCCGTGGCCGCGCCATTCGTGGATGAACACCGCGATGCCGCGCGCGGCAAGCGCTTCGGCGAATGGCAGGTAATGGCGCGCCGCGATGCCGAGCGCCGGCAGCCACAGCAGGCTGCGGCGTGGCTGAGCGGGGATGCGGGCGAGCAGCTCGTAGCGGTGGCCATCGGCAGCCTCGACCGCGATCACGCGCGCCCCGTCGGCACCACTCACCGCGGGCGCGCTGCGATGTGGCCGAGCACCAGCACGTCGCTGCGCCCCGGGCGGATGCCGAGCTGCAGTGCCCGGTGCACATAGGCCACGGCGTCACTGCACGCGTCTGCCATGGAGCGGCCGAGGCAGAGGTTCGCGGCAATCGCCGACGCCAGGGTGCAGCCCGTGCCGTGGCCGTCGACATCCATGCGCGGCTGGCGGAATTCGCGGACGCCGGCGCCTTCGGAAAGCCGGTCGACGACAGTGTCGCCTTCGGCGAGATGACCTCCCTTCAGCAGCACGCCACGCGCGCCCATCGCGCGCAGCGCCGCAAGCGCGTCCGCTGCGGCTGCTGCGTCGGCGATCGGCGCGCCGAGCAGCAGCTCGGCTTCCGGGATGTTGGGCGTCAGCAGGTCGGCCATCGGCAGCAGCCGCGTGCGCATGGCGTCGAGCGCGTCGGATTCCAGCAGGCGCGCGCCGGACGTGGCGACCATGACCGGGTCGACGACCAGCCAGGCGGGGCGATGCACCTCGAGCGCATCGGCGACCGCGTGGATAACCTCGGCCGAAGCGAGCATCCCCAGCTTGACCGCGCCGATGTTGAAATCGTCGAAGCAGGCATCGATCTGCGCGCGCAGGAACGCCACCGGCGGCACGTGCACCGCGGTGACGCCACGGGTGTGTTGCGCGGTCAGTGCGGCAATCGCGGACAGCCCGTGCACGTCGTGCGCGGCGAATGCCTTGAGGTCGGCCTGGATCCCGGCGCCGCCGCCGGAGTCGGAGCCGGCGATGGTCAGCGCGGAAACGATGGTCTTGGACATGCGCCTATTGTGCCGGCTGCCGGCTGCTTATGATGGGGCAGTTCCCGATCGAGGCCGAGGCCCCACCGCATGATCGCCGCCGTCGAAGCCTGGCGCGCCGGGCTGTTCAAGCGCGAGCGCTGGCTCGCCGACATCACCGCGGGCATCGTGGTTGGCATCGTCGCCCTGCCGCTGGCGATGGCGTTCGCGATCGCCAGCGGGGTCAAGCCGGAGCAGGGCCTGTACACCGCGATCATCGCCGGAGCGGCGGTGGCGCTGTTCGGCGGCACGCGCATCCAGGTCGCGGGTCCTACCGGCGCCTTCGTGGTCATCCTCGCCGGGGTGGTGGCCGAGTTCGGCGTGCAGGGGTTGCTGGTGGCCACGCTGATGGCCGGCGTGATGCTGGTGCTGATGGGCCTGGCGCGCCTGGGCGGGGTGATCCGCTTCATTCCCGACCCGGTGATCGTGGGCTTCACCGCCGGCATCGCGGTGATCATCTGGGTGGGCCAGTGGCAGTACTTCTTCGGCCTGCCCGCGCCGGCCGCAGGCGCGTTCTACCGCCAGGCCTGGAGCCTGCTGCAGGCGCTGCCGGGCCTGCACCTGCCGACCACGCTGCTGGCGCTGGGCAGTCTGGCCTTGGCGGTCCTCGGCCCGCGATTGCCGTACCTGGCCAAGGTGCCGGGTCCCTTGCTGGCAATGCTGGCCGCAACCGTGTTCAACGTCGCGTTCGCGCCGCAGGGCGTGGCCACGATTGAATCCGCGTTCGGCGCGATCCCGCGCCAGCTGCCGTCGTTCGCCTGGCCGGACATGGACTTCGATACCGTGACCATGCTGCTGCCGGCGGCGTTCACCATCGCCATGCTCGGTGCGATCGAATCGCTGCTGTCGGCGGTGATCGCCGACGGCATGGGCGGCACCCGCCACGACTCCAACCAGGAACTGGTGGGGCAGGGCATCGCCAACATCCTGTCGCCGCTGTTCGGCGGTATCGCCGCGACCGGCGCGCTGGCGCGCACCGCCACCAACCACCGCAACGGCGCGACCGGTCCGCTGGCCGGCGTGGTGCACTCGATCACCCTGCTGCTGGTGCTGGTGGTGCTGGCGCCGTATGCCGGCAAGGTCCCGCTGTGCGCGCTGGCGGCGATCCTGTTCGTCGTCGCCTGGAACATGAGCGAAGCGGGACGGTTCCTGCGCATGGCGCGCAAGGCGCCGCGCGCCGACGTGGTGATCCTGCTGGTCACCTTCGCCCTCACGCTCCTCACCGACCTGGTGGTGGCAGTGAATATCGGCGTGATCCTGGCCATGTTCCAGTTCATGCGCCGGATGAGCGCTTCGGTCGAAGTGGTCCAGCACGGGCAGGCCAGCCTGCAGCAGGAGTTGGCACTGGCCGGCATGGAAGCCCTGCCCGAGGACGTCCTGGTGTACGCGATCGAGGGCCCGTTCTTCTTCGGTTCGGTGGACTCGCTGCAGCGCGCCCTGTCCTGGTCGCGCACCGCGCCGAGCCACGTCGCGCTGCGCCTCGACCGCGTGCCCTTCATGGACGCCACCGGTCTCAAGCGCCTCGAATCCACGATCACCGGCCTGCGCGCACGCGGCATCCAGGTGCTGCTCAGCGGCGCCAACCTCGGCGTCCTGCGCAAACTGCTGCGCGCCGACATCATCCGTCGCGACGATCCCGCCAGCTACTTCAAGGACCTCGCGTCCGCGCTGCGTTACACGCAGGCCACGCGCAAGGGCGCCGAGGCGCCGCAGGACGATTGAGGGGTGGCTCGCCCGCTACCGAGCACCTCGTGCGACCACAGCCCCGCGAGGCCCCAACCCACAGGGCCCCAGCGGGCGCGACCAAACCCGCTACAGCACCTCTGACGCGTAATCCGCCAGCCGCGACCGCTCGCCGCGACGCAGCGTGACGTGCGCGCTGTGCGCCCAGTGCTTGAAGCGATCCACCGCGTACGTCAGCCCGGAAGTGGTCTCGGTAAGGTACGGCGTGTCGATCTGCTCCACGTTGCCGAGGCACACGATCTTGGTGCCCGGGCCCGCGCGCGTGATCAGCGTCTTCATCTGCTTGGGCGTGAGGTTCTGCGCCTCGTCCAGGATCAACCAGCGATCGAGCAGCGTGCGCCCGCGCATGAAGTTCATCGAGCGGATCTTGATGCGCGATGCCAGCAGGTCGTTGGTCGCCGCCCGGCCCCAGCTGCCGCCGTCCTTGTTGTGCGGCATCAGCACTTCCAGGTTGTCGGTCAACGCGCCCATCCAGGGCGTCATCTTTTCCTCCTCCGTGCCCGGCAGGAAACCGATGTCCTCGCCCACGCTGATGGTGGCGCGCGTCATGATGATTTCGCGGTAGCGCTGCGCATCCATCGTCTGCGCAAGGCCCGCGGCCAGCGCCAGCAATGTCTTGCCCGTGCCGGCCGTGCCGAGCAGCGTGACGAAATCGATCTCCGGGTCCATCAGCGCGTTCAGTGCGAAGTTCTGCTCGCGGTTGCGTGCCACGATGCCCCACACCGCATGCTGGTGGCTGCGGTAGTCGTCGACGATCTGCAGCGTGACCCGGTCGCCTTCCACCTTCGCCACGCGCAGCTCGGCATCTTCGTCGCCGGGCAGGTAGAGGTACTGGTTGGGATGCCAGTCATCGTCATCGGTGCGGCGCAGCTCGTAATAGGTGCGGCCCTTGTCGGTCCAGGACTTCAGCTCCTTGCCGTGGCGCTGCCAGAAATCCTCCGGCAGCGCGGTGGCGCCGGTGTAGAGCAGGCTGAAATCGTCGAGCGCGCGGTCGTTCTCGTAGTCCTCGCTGGCCAGGCCGGCGATGGCGGCCTTGATGCGCAGGTTGATGTCCTTGGAGACGAACACCACCGGGTGGTCGGGCTCGGTGCGGCGCAGGTCGAGAATGGCGCCGAGGATGCGGTTGTCGGGCCCGGTCACCGCGAACGAGCCGGCATCCTCTTTCGGCGCGGTGGTCTGGAAGCGCAGGCAGCCGGAGCTCCCGGTGCCGCGCAGCTGCAGTCCGCCCGGGCGCTCGAGCCTGAGCCCCGAGGCGATGCGGTCGGCGCCCTGCGCCTCGATCAGTTCGTTGATGAAGCGGCTGGCCTGGCGTGCGTTGCGGCTCGCTTCCGTCGTGCCCTTCTTCCCGTTGTCGAGCTCCTCGATGACCTGCATCGGCAGGTAGACGTCATGCTCCTCGAACTTGAACAACGCGGTCGGGTCGTGCATCAGCACATTGGTGTCGAGCACGTAGATCAGCTTGGCGTCTGTGATCATCAGGACTCCAGTCCCGTCAGGTGAGGGTGGCAAGTGGATGCGCGCGGCGGCAGGCCGGCGGCGAGTGCGCGGGAGGGCGGGGAAGCCACGCGGCGCAGGGGCGGCTCACCGGGAGCGCGCGTCCTTCAGTGCGTCGAGCACGGCCTGGGCATGCCCCGGCACGCGCACCTTGCGCCAGGAGCGGTGGATGCGGCCGTCGGGATCGACCAGGAAGGTGCTGCGCTCGATGCCGATCACCTTGCGGCCGTACATGTTCTTCTCGCGGATCACGTCGAACGCGCGGCACAGGGCCTCGTCCGCGTCGCTGACCAGCGCGAAGCGGAACCCCTGTTTCGCGCAGAAGTTGTCGTGCGACTTCACCGTGTCGCGCGAGACGCCGAGCACGTCGGCGTCGAGTGCTTCGAATTCGGGGAGCAGGGCGTTGAAGTCCAGGCCCTCGGTGGTGCAGCCGGGCGTGGCGTCCTTGGGATAGAAGTACAGCGCCAGCCAGCGTCCGGCATACGCGCCAAGCGTGGTCGTGGTGCCGCCCGAAAGCTGCAACGGCAGGTCGCGGGTCGCGCGGTCGATCATGTCGGCTTCGTTCATCGGTCTGCTGTCGGCGGCCGCGTCAGAACTTCATCGGATCCATGATGGCGTCGAGATTCAGGTGGTCGCAGAACTCGAGGAAGTCGTCGCGCAGCGCGGCGATGTGCATATCGGCCGGCACGCCGATGGTGATCTGCGCCGAGAACATGTCGGCGCCGGTCTGCATGGCGCGGTAACGCGAGCAGTGCAGGCTCTCGATGGTGATGTTCTGGTGGTCGAAGAAATCCGCCAGCTGGAACAGGATCCCCGGCTTGTCCGACGCCACCACTTCGACGATGTACGGCAGCAGGTTGGACTGGATGGGCTTCGGGCCGGTGCGGTACCAGACGAGCTTCAGGTCTTCCTCGCGCTCCAGGCGCGACAGCATGGCTTCGAGCTTGGCGACCGCGTCCCACGACCCGGTGGCGAGTGCGGTGACTGAAACGTCGCGCCCCACGGTGGACAGGCGCGTGTCGACCAGGTTGCAGCCGCTGTCGGCGATGCGTCGCGACACCGCCAGCAGCGGCGAGCGCGGATGCGTCGTATAGGCGTTGATCAGCAGGTGGTTTTCGGTCGGCGCGGGCCGCGCGGTGGTATCGGTGTCGGTCAAGGCGGGTTCCACGGGAGCGGCGATGGCGAAGGAGACCCGGGGAGCCGCTTCCCGCCGGTGGCCTGAACGCAGGCTCCGCGGGCGCCCGGAGGCTGCGGCCAGCATACTTGCCCGCGCTTCGAGCCCGCAAGTAAGATCGACCCGCCGCGCGCATACTTGCGCCGCATTCCGCACGGTTTCCCCTCGAAGGCCCAGCTTGCATCTTTCCGGCAGCATCACCGCGCTGGTGACCCCGTTCACGGCGTCCGGCGACCTTGACCTCGACGCCTGGCAGCGCCTGATCGACGCGCAGCTGGCGGCGGGCACGCAGGCACTCGTCGTCGCCGGTTCCACCGGCGAAGCCGCCGCGCTGACCGATGACGAGTACGAGACGCTGCTGCGTGCCGCGGTGGCGCAGGTGGCGGGGCGTGTACCGGTGTTGGCCGGCACCGGGCAGTCGGCCACCGCGCGCACCATCGCGCAGACGCGCCGCGCGGCCGCATGCGGTGCCGATGCGGCGCTGGTGGTCACGCCGCCTTACGTGCGACCTACACAGGCCGGCCTGGTGGCGCATTACCGGGCCGTAGCCGATGACGGCGCGCTGCCCGTGGTGCTGTACAACGTGCCGCCGCGCACCGGCTGCGACATGTTGCCGGCAACGGTGGCGGAGCTGGCCACGCATCCGGCCATCATCGGCATCAAGGAAGCGCGTGGCGACGCCGACCGCATGCAGGCCCTGCTGCGCCTGCGCGGCCCCGGCTTCAGCATCCTGAGCGGCGACGATCCCACCGCGGTGCGTGACATGCTGGCCGGTGCCGACGGCGTGGTGTCGGTGGCGTCGAACGCGGCGCCCGCGGCGTTCCGCCTGCTGTGCGACCTGGCCCGCGCCGGCAACGCCGTCGCTGCCGCCGCGCTCAATGCGCGGCTTGGCGAGACGGTCGCGTTCTGCGGGGTCGAATCCAACCCGATCCCGGTCAAGGCGCTGCTCGCACGGCGCGGCCTTGGCCATCGCGACGGCATCCGCCTGCCGCTGCTGCCGCTGTCCCACGCACACGCCGCCGCAGCCGACGGCATTGCCGCCGGCCTCGAGGCCCTCGAACAATCCTGCCGCGACGCACTCGCGGCCTGAACCGCTTTCCCAGGAGATCCCCATGCCGCTTTCCCGCACAGCCCTTCGCTCGACCACCGTCGCCGCGCTCGCCGTCGTACTGGTCGCCACCGCCGGTTGCAGCTGGTTGCGCAAGGACAACGCCCTGTACGCGCAGAGCCCCGAAAACCGCCCGCTCGAAGTGCCGCCGGACCTCGACCGCCCCGACACGAGTTCGGCGCTGCGCATGCCCGAAGCCGGCAGCGTGAGCCGTTCGAGCATGCCGGCACCCGCCGCGGCCGGCACCGCCGCCGCCAGCAACGGTTTCACCGTTGCGGCCGAGCGTGACGTGGTGTTCCAGCGCGTCGAAGGCCTGCTGCAGGGCATCGACGGCGTGACCGTGGTCAGCAAGGCGCAGGTGCTGGGCACCTACGACATCGATTTCGCCGACAGCAAGTTCCTGGTGCGGGTGACCAAGGTCGATGGCGGTACCTACGTGTCCGCGGTCGATCCGCGCGGACTGGCCGCCACCGGCGAAGGCGCGGTGAAGGTCATCGAGGCCCTGAAGGCCGGCCTGGCGGAGTAAGCGCCGCCGGGCATCGCCCGGTGCACGCGCCATGTGTCGAGACGCGGCCCGGAAACGGGCCGTGTTGCTGTGCGGATCCGGCCCGTATGGAGGCGCTCAGCGCTCGAGGAGCGGCAGCTTGTTCGGCTTGCCTTCCCATTCCTTGGCGTCGGCCGGGCCGTCCTTGCGGGTGGTGATCACCGGCCACTCCTTCGACAGCTCGGCGTTCAGCGCAAGGAAGCCTTCCTGCCCCGCGGGCACGTCGTCTTCCGGATAGATGGCGCCGATCGGGCACTCGGGCTCGCACAACGTGCAGTCGATGCACTCGTCCGGATCGATCACCAGGAAGTTCGGACCTTCGTGGAAACAGTCGACCGGGCACACTTCGACGCAGTCGGTGTACTTGCACTTGATGCAGTTTTCGGTGACGACGAAGGGCATGATGCGCGCAGAGTCCGTTGAGGCCCGCCATTGTAGCGCCAGCGGGGCGACGGCTGGCCGCGCATGGCGCCCGCAAAAAGACAGGGCCCGCGTCCGTCGCCGGCTGCGGGCCCTGCTGGATTGGTGCTCCCTACGGGATTCGAACCCGTGTTTTAGCCTTGAGAGGGCCACGTCCTGGGCCTCTAGACGAAGGGAGCTGGATGATGCATCGCCGACCCGGAGGGGCGGCACCGGTTGGACGACCGGCCCACGACAGCGTCGTCAACGCAGCGTGGCTTGCTAGTATAACCAGCTGCGGGCGCCGTTTGGCAGCCCGGCCCGAACTTTTTTCAGATGCCCAACGACATAACAACCGACTCCCCAGTCCTGCGGGTCATCCCCCGCGACCAGCACTGCATTTCCCGCAAGGGCATCAGTCCCAACGCCTTGCGCGTCCTCTACCGCCTGCGCGAATGCGGCCACGATGCGTACCTCGTAGGTGGCGCGGTCCGTGATCTGCTGGTGGGCGGGAATCCAAAGGATTTCGACCTCGCCACCAGCGCCACGCCGGACGAGGTGCGCGCGCTGTTCCGCAACTGCCGCGTGATCGGCCGCCGCTTCCGCCTGGCGCACGTGGTGTTCGGTCGCGAGATCATCGAGGTCGCGACCTTCCGCGCCAACGTCGACGACGGCAGCGGCGACCGCCAGACCCACGAGGGTGGCCGGCTGCTGCGCGACAACGTGTACGGCAGCGTCGAGGACGATGCGATCCGGCGCGACTTCACCGCCAACGCGCTGTACTACACGATCGACGACTTCTCGGTCCGTGATTACGTGGGCGGCTTCGAGGACGTGCAGAACCGCGTCCTGCGCCTGATCGGCGACCCGGAGACCCGCTACCGCGAGGATCCGGTGCGCATGCTGCGCGCGGTGCGCCTGGCGGCCAAGCTCGGCTTCCGCATCGACGATGCCACCGCGGCGCCGCTGCATGCGCTGGCGCCGCTGCTGGCCGAGGCCGCGCCCGCGCGGCTGTTCGAGGAATGCCTGAAGATGTTCCTGTCCGGCCACGCGGTCGCGAGTTTCGAAGGCCTCGAGCGCCATGGATTGCTGCGCGCGCTGCTGCCTGAAAGCGCGGCGGCGCTGGCCGCCAACCGCAGCGGCGCGCTGCGCCGGGTGCTGATTGAAGGCCTGCGCGGCACCGATGCGCGCGTCGCCGCCGATGAGCCGGTTTCGCCGTCATTCCTGTTCGCACTGCTGCTGTGGCCCGCCTATTGCCGCACCCTGATGTCGCTGCAGGCGCAGGACGTGCATGCCGCCGATGCCCAGCGCCGCGCCGCGGACCGCGTCACCGTGCACCAGTTGGAGGCGATCGCATTGCCGCGCCGCTTCTCGGTGCCGATGCAGGAGATCTGGCTGATGCAGTCGCGCTTCGGCCAGCGCCAGCGCAAGCGCGTCACGCGGATGATCGCGCACCCGCGCTTCCGCGCCGCGTTCGATTTCCTGCTGGCCAGGCAGGCGGCGTCCGACGACCACGCCGAGGACATCGCGTTCTGGCGCGAAGCGCAGCTCGACCCGGACAACGCGATCGCCATCAGCTCGGCGTTCGAAGCAGACGACGAGGCGGCCGCTCCGCGCCGTCGTCGCCGCCGTCCGCGGCCCGCACAGGCGGGATGACCGCGACAGCCGTCACGGCGGCGGTCGGTCTTGGCGGCAACGTCGGGGATGTCGGCCAGGCCCTCGCGTCGGCGCTTGCGGCGCTCGACGCGCTGCCCGGCACGCGGCTGCTGCGCGCTTCGCGTCGCTACCGCACGCCCGCCTGGGGCCTGCAGGCCCAGCCCGATTTCATCAATGCCGCGGCCACGCTGCGGACCACGCTCGCGCCGCGCGCGCTGCTTGATGCGCTGCTGGCGATCGAGCGCGACCACGGGCGCGAGCGCGCGGCGGACGGCAGTCGCTGGGGCCCGCGCACGCTTGACCTCGACCTGCTGGTGCATGGCGATGCGGTGATCGACGCGCCGGGGCTGGTACTGCCGCACCCCCACCTGCACCTGCGTGCCTTCGTGCTGGTGCCGCTGGCGGAGATCGCGCCCGACATGGAGGTGCCTGGCCACGGTACCGTGCGCGCGCTGCTGGCAGGCGTTGATGCCGAAGGCGTGGTGGCGCTGGAACCCCCGCGCGGGGCGTCGGCGTAACATGGCCGTTCCCCCTGGTTTCCGGTTGCAATGATCCGCAATGGCCACAACTGAACAACGCCGTCCGATGACGGTCCCCGGACTTGCCGATGCGCGCCGCGCGGGCCGCAAGCTGACGATGCTGACCGCCTACGACGCGGGCTTCGCGCGCGTGTTCGACGCCGCCGGCATCGACCTCATCCTGATCGGCGATTCGCTGGGCATGGTGGTGCAGGGCCGCGACTCGACACTGCCGGTGACCGTCGACGACATCACCTACCACACCGCCTGCGTCGCGCGCGTGCTGCGCCATGCGCTGCTGGTTTCCGACCTGCCGTTCCAGGCAGACGCCACGCCCGAGCGCGCGCTGGACGCGTCCACGCGGCTGCTGCAGGCCGGCGCGCAGATGGTCAAGCTGGAAGGCGCCGACCACAAGCTCGATGTGATCCGTTTCCTCACCGAACGCGAGATCCCGGTCTCCGCGCATCTCGGCCTGACGCCGCAGTCGGTCCTGCGCTTCGGCGGGTTCAAGGTGCAGGGCCGCGACGATGCTGCCGCCGCCAAGCTGCGCGCCGACGCGCGCGCGGTGGTGGATGCGGGCGCGACGCTGGTGGTGCTGGAGGGCGTGCCGTCCGCGCTCGCCGCCGACATCACCCGCGACAGCGCTGCGCCGACGATCGGTATCGGCGCCGGCCCGCATTGCGACGGCCAGGTGCTGGTGATGCACGATTTCCTTGGCCTCGATTCCGGCCATCGCCGCCCGAAATTCGTCAAGGATTTCCTCGCCGAGGGCGGCTCGGTCGAAGGCGCCACGCGCGCCTACATCGCCGCCGTCCAGGACGGCAGCTTCCCGGACGCCGCGCACTCGTACGCGTAAGGACAGGGCAGGGCAGCACATGATCGAGGTTGCGACGACCCTGGATGCACTGCGCGCGCGCGTGGCCGGTTGGCATCGCGAAGGCCTGCGCGTCGGACTGGTGCCCACCATGGGCAACCTGCATGCGGGCCACCACTCGCTGGTACAGCTGGCGCGCGCGCATGCCGACCGGGTGGTGGCGAGCGTGTTCGTCAATCCCACCCAGTTCGGGCCCGACGAAGACTATGCGCAGTATCCGCGTACGCCCGAAGCCGACGTGGCGGGACTCGAGGCCGCCGGCTGCGACCTGGCATGGATGCCTTCGCTAGACGCGATGTACCCGCTCGGCCTGGCGCGCGCGGTGCGCGTGCAGGTGCCGGGTATCACCGACGTGCTCGATGGCGCGCATCGTCCGGGGCACTTCGACGGCGTGTGCACGGTGGTCGCGCGGCTGTTCAACCAGGTACAGCCCGACGTTGCCGCCTTCGGTCGCAAGGATTACCAGCAGCTGGCCGTGATCCGGCACATGGTCCGCGACCTGGCGTTCCCGGTGGAGTTGCTGCCGGCACCGATCGTGCGCGAGGCCGACGGCCTGGCGCGCAGTTCCCGCAACCAGTACCTCGGCACCGACGAGCGCGCACTGGCTCCGGAAATCCACCGTGGCCTGCTGGCGATGCGCGACGCACTGCGCGGCGGCATGCCGTGGCGCGAGGTCGAGGCGCTCGGTGCGGCGCGCCTGGCGGAGGCCGGGTTCGCCGTGGACTACGCCGTGGTGCGTACGCCACTGCTCGCCGAGCCCGATGACGACGAAGGTCGCGAACGCGTCGCGCTGGTGGCGGCCCGGCTGGGCCGCACGCGGCTGATCGACAACCTGGAATTCGGCCTGGACGCGTGAACGGCTTCCGCAGGGCGCCAGCAGGTGTGAAACCACCATCTTGTAGAATCGCCCCATCCCCGCCTGAACGGCCCCACGGCCCGACGACCATGCTGCTGACGCTCCTCAAAGCCAAGATCCACCGCGCCACCGTGACCCACGCCGAGCTGCACTACGAAGGCTCCTGCGCGATCGACGGCCGCCTGCTCGACCTCGCCGGTATCCGCGAGTACGAGCGCATCGAGATCTACAACATCAACAACGGCAAGCGCTTCGCGACCTACGCGATCCGCGGCGAAGAAGGCAGCGGCATCATTTCCGTCAACGGTGCCGCCGCGCACCAGGCCGAGACCGGTGACCTGGTGATCATCTGCGCGTACGGCGCCTGCGACGAGGCCGAGGCGGCGGCGTTCAAGCCGAGCCTGGTGTACGTCGACCGGCAGAACCGGATGACGCACACCAACGACGCCATCCCCGCACAGGCCGCCTGAGGGGATGGCCGGCGAAGCGCTGGTCCGACAACTCCTGGCCCACGCGGAGCGGCTCGCGCCGGCGTGCATCGCCGACCTCGTCGCGGTCGAACCCGACCGCGCGCAGGCGCTGGCGCTGCGCGTCGGCCCGCTGTACGCGAGCTTCGCGCGCCAGCGCCTCGATGCGCCCACGCTCGCCACGCTTGGCGCGCTGGCCGGCCACGTGCGGCTGTCCTTGGCGCTGCGGGCGCTGGTCGACGGCGCCACGGTCAACGCCACCGAAGGCCGCCCGGCGCTGCACACCGCGCTGCGATCGGCGATCGGGCGCAGCGACGTCGCCCGTGATGCGCGCGCCGCGGCGCTGGCCGCGCGGGGGCAGATGGCGACGCTTGTGGCCGGGCTGCGCGACTCGGGCGTCACCGACATCATCAACGTCGGCATCGGCGGCTCCGACCTGGGACCGCGGCTGGTGGTGGATGCGCTGAAGGACCTGCACGACGGCCGCTTCCGCATCCACTTCGTCAGCAACGTCGACGGCAGCGAGATCCAGCACGTGCTGCGCGGGCTGGACCCGGCGCGCACCGCGGCGATCCTGGTATCGAAGAGTTTCAGCACCCAGGAAACCCTGCTCAACGGCGCGGTGATCCGCGACTGGCTGGGCGGCGGCGAACGCCTGTATGCGGTGAGCGCGAATGTCGCGCGCGCCGAGGCCTTCGGCGTGGACGCGTCACGGGTGCTGCCGATATGGGACTGGGTGGGAGGCCGCTATTCGCTGTGGTCGACGGTCGGGTTCGCGATCGCGCTGGCGATCGGCATGGACGGCTTCGACGCGCTGCTGGCAGGCGCCGCGGAGATGGATGCGCACGCGGTCGAGGCGCCGTTCGACGCCAACCTGCCGATCCGCCACGCGCTGGTCGCGGTGTGGAACCGCAACGCGCTCGGCCTGCCGACGCAGGCCGTGCTGCCCTACGACCAGCGCCTCGCGCTGCTGCCGTCATACCTGCAGCAGCTGGTGATGGAGAGCCTGGGGAAATCCGTGCGTGCCGATGGCCAGCCGCCCGGCGTGGCCACCGTGCCGGTGCTGTGGGGCGCGGCCGGCACCGGTGCGCAGCACAGCTTCTTCCAGGCGCTGCACCAGGGCACCGACGTGGTGCCGGCCGATTTCATCGGCGTGGTGCGCCCGGCGCATCCGTATCGCGAACACCATGAAGTGCTGCTCGCCAACCTCCTGGCGCAGAGCGAGGCGCTGGCCAATGGCCATGCCGATGCCGATCCGCACAAGGCCCACGCCGGCAACCGGCCGTCCACGCTGCTGCTGCTCGATGCATTGACGCCGCATGCGCTGGGCGCGCTGCTGGCGATGTACGAGCACAGCGTGTACGCCCAGTCCGTGCTGTGGGGCATCAACGCCTTCGACCAGTGGGGCGTGGAGCTGGGCAAGCGCCTGGCCGGCGAGGTGCTGCCCGCGCTGCGTGGCGAATCCGCCGCATCGGACGCGGTCACGCGCGCACTGGTCGACGAGATCAGGGCGCGGGGATGAGGCGCAGCGGGATAGCACCCGCCACGCCGGCACGCAGGTCGTGTTGCGCCAGTGCCCACTCCACGTGCTCGGCCACCACCGGGTCGGCGATGTCGCGGCGCGAGGCAAGCGCCGCGAGGACCTCCGGCGCGGTCGGCGCATTGCCCAGCGCCACGGCGATGTTGCGCAGCCAGCGCCGATAGCCGCTGCGGCGCAGCGCGCTGCCTTCGGTGCGGGTCAGGAACTCGTCCTCGGTCCACGCGAACAGCTCGGCGAGCGTCGCCTCGTCCAGGTTGTTGCGGGCGCGGAAGTCGGGCTCGTCGCTGCGCCGCGCGAACTTGTTCCACGGACACACCAGCTGGCAGTCGTCGCAGCCGAAGATGCGGTTGCCCATCAGCGGCCGCAGCGCTTCGTCGATCGCGCCTTCATGCTCGATGGTCAGGTAGCTGATGCAGCGCCGCGCGTCGAGCTGGTTCGGCGCCACGATCGCCTGAGTGGGACAGATCTCGATGCAGCGCACGCAACTGCCGCAGTGCGCGCTGGCCGGCGCATCAGTCGGCAACGCCAGGTCGAGGTAGATCTCGCCGAGGAAGAACCACGAGCCGCCGTCGCGGTCGATCAGGCAGGTGTGCTTGCCGATCCAGCCGAGGCCGGCGTTGCGCGCCAGCGCCCGTTCGAGCACCGGCGCGGAATCGACGAACACGCGGTGGCCGAACGGGCCGACTTCGGCGGCGATGCGATCGGCCAGCGCCTGCAGCCGGTTGCGCATCAGCTTGTGGTAATCACGACCGAGCGCGTAGCGGGCGACATAGGCGCGTTGGCCATCGGCGAGCGTCGCCCACGCCTCCTGGTCGTCGCGGCGGCCGTAGTCCAGGCCCACCGACAACACGCTGACCGTACCCGGCAGCAGTTCCTGCGGCCGCGAGCGCTTGTCGCCGTGGCGCGCCATCCAGTCCATCGAGCCGTGGAAACCGCGCCCCAGCCACTCGCGCAGGTGGCCTTCGTCGGCACCGAGGTCGACGCCTGAGATGCCGCAGCGCTGGAAGCCGGCCTCGCGCACAAGGCCGCGGATGCGCGCAGCGAGCGCCAGCGCGTCGGGTGCGGAGGAGGCGGGCTGGTGCACGCGCGCGGCTGTCGGTGGTGGGGGAAGGATCACGGTGCCGCAAGTATAGAATCCCCGCCATGGATGCCCCTGCAACCATCGCCGGGACGCCCCTGCACGACATCGCGGCCGTGCGCCTGCTCGAGGCCCGGGCCATCGCGGCGCTGGGCGGCGACGCCTTCGAGCTGATGTGCCGCGCCGGGGTGTCGGCCTGGCGCTTCGCGCTGCGCCACTGGCCGCAGGCACAGCGGGTCCTGGTGCTGTGCGGGCCGGGCAACAACGGGGGCGACGGCTACGTGTTCGCGCGCCATGCGCTGGAATCCGGTCGCGAAGTGCGCGTGCTCCATGCCGCCGGCCACGAAGCACGAAGTCCGCTGGCGTTGCGCGCGCGGGCCGATTACGAAGCCGCCGGTGGACGGGTCGATGTCGCTGCTGACGTGCTTCCCGGGTGCGACCTGGTGGTGGACGCGCTGTTCGGCATCGGTTTCGGCGGCGCCCCGGATGCCACCACTGCGGCACTGCTCGAAGCGATCGACGCGCTCGATGCCGACGTGCTGTCGCTCGACGTGCCCTCGGGCATCGACGCCGCGCGCGGCGATGCCGCAGGCGCCGCGGTCCACGCCACGCGCACGCTGCAATTCATCGCCGAGCATGCCGGCCTGCGCAGCGGGCACGCGCTGGAGTACACCGGCGCGCTGGCGCTGGCCACCCTCGACATTCCCGATGAGGTGCGCAGCGGCGTCGAGGCCTGTGCGCGCCTGTTGTCGCCCACGGCGGACGTGCTTGCGGCAGCCCTGCCGCCGCGCCGCCGCAACGCCCACAAGGGCGATTCCGGCCACGTGCTGGTCGTGGGCGGCGACCACGGCACGGGCGGCGCTGTGATCATCGCGGCCGCGGCGGCGCTGCGGGCCGGTGCGGGGCTCGTGTCGGTCGCCACGCGCGAAGCGCACGTATCGGCGCTGCTGGCCCGCGCGCCCGAGGCCATGGCGCATGGCGGCGATGATCCGGACGCATGGTCCGTGCTGTGCGCGGCAGCGAGTGTGTGCGCGGTCGGCCCCGGGCTTGGCCGGACGGCGTGGGCGCGCCGCCTGCTCGACGTGGCGCTCGCCTCCGGCACGCCGCTGGTGCTCGATGCCGACGCCCTCAACCTGCTTGCGGAAGCGCCGCGCGTGCTGCCGCCGTCCACGATCGTCACCCCGCATCCCGGCGAGGCCGCGCGGCTGCTGGGCAGTACCGCCGCCGGTGTCCAGGGCGACCGCTTCGGCGCCGTGCGCGCGCTGCGTGAGCGGCTGGGCTGCGTGGTGGTGCTGAAAGGCGCGGGCACGCTGGTCGCTGCGCCAGGACGCGACATCATGGTCATCGATGCCGGCAATCCGGGCATGGCGGTTGGCGGCATGGGCGATGCGCTGACCGGGGTCGTCGCCGCCCTGTGCGCGCAGGGACATGGGCCTGCCGATGCCGCCGCCCTTGGCGCGCTGCTGCATGGCGTGGCCGGCGATCGCGCCGCTGCCGAGGGCGGGGCGCGTGGGCTGCTGCCATCCGACCTCATCGACGCGCTGCGGCGGAGCGTGAATCCATGAGCACGGCGATGCGCGAGCTGCACCTGGCGGATGAAGCGGCGACCGCTGCGCTGGCTGCAGCACTGGCCGCATCGCAGCCGCCGCGTGCGGTGGTCCACCTGCATGGCGATCTCGGCGCCGGGAAATCGACGCTGGCGCGCGCCTGGCTGCGCGCGCTGGGCGTGACCGGCGCGGTGCGCAGCCCCACCTACACGCTGGTCGAGCGCTATCCGCTGGCCGGCGGCGGCGAGGCGCTGCATCTGGACCTGTACCGGATCGGGGACGCCGGCGAGCTCGAGTTCCTAGGCCTGGACGACAGCGACGCCCGTCTGTGGCTGGTGGAATGGCCGGAGCGCGGGCTGGCGGCGCTGCCGCGCCCGGATCTGGTGGTCTCGCTGGCGGTGGAGGGCGAGGGGCGACGTTGCCGTCTTGATGCGGACACGGACGGCGGGGTCTCCTGGCTTGCCGCGCTGGATGCTGGTCGGCGGGTTGCCGCGCGTTCCTGAACCGTGCCCATAGGAAGATGGGGCAGGCCACGGATTACAAAGGGAAAAGATGTTGCAAACATTCCGTTATGGTGATTGACTGATTGCCATGCGCGCCCGGGGAATCAACCTCCAGCAGATCCTGCTCGGTGCGGCCCTCTTGGCCGCACTGCTGTGGAACCTTGCCCACGCTGCTGAAATCAAGGGCTTGCGCGTCGATACCGGCCCCACCGGCACGCGTGCCGAGCTGCAGCTGGACACGCAGGCCGAATTCAAGCTCATCACCCTCGCCAATCCGGACCGGCTGGTCGTCGACCTGCCGGGCAGCGGGCTGGCGCGCGGGTTTTCGCTGCCGGCGGCGGCGGTGGGCGTGGTGAAGGCGGTGCGCAGTGGCCAGCCGGTGCCCGGCACCACGCGCATCGTGTTCGACCTGGCGTCCCCGGTGGTGGTGTTGAACCCGCGGCTCGAGGCCGCGGGCGACGGCAGCCGCCTGGTCCTGGAGTGGCCGGGGGACATGGGGAACGACCCGATCGCCAGGATCGCCGAGGCCGCGCAGGGCGGTACGGCCCAGCCCGCGGCCAGTGCAGGCGACAAGGGCGCGGCGCCGCAGGCGTCGCCCGCACCCGACCCGTCCGCGGCGTCAGCGGCCGCGACTTCGCGACTGATCGCGGGCCTGCCGCCCGTCGACACGCCGCCGCCCGCGGCTGTCGCCCAGGCGCAATCGAATCCGGTACGTTCCGCACCGCCCGCGGGCGTCCGCCCCGGGGCGCCGTCCGTGCCGACCACGGTCGCCACCGGCGTGCCCGCGCGCGTCGCGACGGCCAACGCGACGACCGCCGCCGCGGCCGCGAGCAAGCCCCAGCCGGCCGCCGCTGGCCGTCCGCTGGTGATCGCGATCGACGCCGGCCACGGCGGCCAGGACCCCGGTGCCGTGGGCCCGACCGGCAAGCGCGAGAAGGACATCACCCTGGCCATCGCCCGCGAGCTCGCGCGGCAGATCAACGCCACGCCCGGCCTCAAGGCGCACCTGGTGCGCGACGCCGACGTGTTCATCCCGCTCAACCGCCGCGCGCAGCTGGCGCGCACCGCAGGCGCCGACCTGTTCATCTCCATCCATGCCGATGCGGCCGAAAACCGCAACGCCAAGGGCTCGTCGGTGTACGTGCTCTCGCTGAAGGGCGCGTCCTCGCAGCGCGCGCGCTGGCTGGCGGACAAGGAAAACGCCGCCGACCTGATCGGCGGGGGCAAGCTGCCCACGTCCGACAGCATGCTGACCAACGTGCTGCTCGACCTGACCCAGAGCGGGCAGATGAAGGCCTCGGAGGATGCCGGCAACCACATCCTCGACGGCCTCAAGCGCATCGGCAACAACCACAAGCCGCACATCGAACGCGCCAACTTCGCCGTGCTGCGCACCTCCGACATACCGGCGATGCTGGTCGAAACCGCTTTCCTCTCCAATCCGGAAGAAGAAAAGCGCCTGATCGACCCGCAGTTCCAGGCCAACGTGGCGCGCGCGGTGCTGGACGGGGTCAAGACCTACTTCACCAGCCAGCCACCGCCGGGCACGCTGTTCGCCGCGCGCGTGGCCTCGGCCCAGGCTTCGTCCGCGGCAGCGAGCGGCGGCAGCCGCTGAAGCTCGCTTATCATCGCGTCTGGCCCACAGAGCCGGACGCGTCGCGGCCGGCGCCGATACCTTGAGCATCCGCCAGCTACCCGACACCCTCGTCAACCAGATCGCCGCAGGCGAAGTCATCGAACGCCCCGCATCGGTGGTCAAGGAACTGGTCGAAAACGCGCTCGACGCCGGCGCGCGCCGCGTCGACATCGACATCGAGGAGGGCGGGGTGCGCCTGGTGCGCGTGCGCGACGACGGCGGTGGCGTGGAGCCGGCGCAGCTGCCGCTGGCGATCTCGCGCCACGCCACCAGCAAGATCGCCTCGCTCGACGACCTGGAAGTGGTGGCCACGCTCGGCTTCCGCGGCGAGGCCCTGCCGTCGATCGCCTCCGTCAGCCGCTTCACCATCACCTCGCGGCGCGAAGGCCAGGCGCACGGCGCCAGCCTGCAGGTCGACGGCGGCCAGGTCGGCGACGTCGCGCCGAGCGCGCATCCGGTTGGTACCACCGTCGAGGTGCGCGACCTGTTCTTCAACGTGCCGGCGCGGCGCAAGTTCCTGCGTGCCGAACGAACCGAGCTCGGGCATATCGAGGAGTGGCTGCGCTCGCTCGCACTCGCGCGTCCGGACGTGGAGCTGCGGATCGCGCACAACGGCCGGCCGTCGCGGCGCTATCGCGGCGGCGACCTGGCCGGCAACGCCGCGGCGGGCGAGCGGCTGGTGGAAACGCTCGGCGACGGCTTCGCGCAGCAGGCGCTGCGCGTGGACCACGCCGTCAGCGCGCGCGAGGCGGGCGACGGCAGCGTGGCGCCGGCGCTGCGCGTGCACGGCTGGATCGCGCAGCCCACCTACTCGCGCGCCAGCGCCGACCAGCAGTACCTCTACGTCAACGGCCGCGCGGTGCGTGAT
Organism: Luteimonas sp. MC1828; assembly: GCF_016461615.1. NCBI lineage: Bacteria > Pseudomonadati > Pseudomonadota > Gammaproteobacteria > Lysobacterales > Lysobacteraceae > Luteimonas > Luteimonas sp. MC1828. The sequence goes on along the minus strand of NZ_JAEMNY010000001.1, from coordinate 1,010,327 downwards.
CGCAGCGTCGCGCACGCGGTGAAGCAGGCGTATGCCGACGTGCTGTTCCACGGCCGGCAGCCGGCGTACGTGCTGTTCCTCGAGATCGACCCGGCGCGCGTGGATGTCAACGTGCATCCGGCCAAGCACGAGGTGCGCTTCCGCGACGCGCGGCTGGTGCACGATTTCGTCTATCGCGCGCTGCACGCGGCGCTGGCGGAGACGCGCGCCGGCAACGCGCCGCTGGTTGCCGCGGTGGGCGTGCAGGCCGAGGTATCGCGCGAACTTGCCGCGCAGGTCTCCTCGCAATCGCACCTGTCACTGGGCCTTGAGCAGGCGCGCGATGCGTACGCCGCGCTGTACGGCGCCGCGCTCCACGCCGGCGCCGTGTCGGCCGTGTCCGAAGGCGGCACGGCGGCGTGGCCCGTATTCCCGGCGCCGGCGCAGCCATTGCCCGCGACGGGCGAGGACGGCATTCCACCGCTGGGGTTCGCGCTTGCCCAGCTGCACGGCATCTTCATCCTCAGCGAAGCCGCCGACGGCCTGGTGGTCGTGGACATGCACGCCGCGCACGAGCGCATCGGCTACGAGAAGCTCAAGAACGCCCACGACGGCGCCGGCGTGCGGGTGCAGCCGCTGCTGGTGCCGCAGCCGGTGGCTGTGAGCGAACGCGAGGCCGACATCGCGGAGCGAGAGGCGGCCACGCTCGGCGAGCTCGGCTTCGAGGTCTCGCGCACCGGGCCGCAGTCGCTGCTGCTGCGCGGGGTGCCGGCGCTGCTCGCGCACGGCGACAGCGAAGCGCTGCTGCGCGACGTGCTGGCCGACCTGCGCGAGCATGGCGCCAGCCGCCGCGTGCGCGCGGCGCGCGACGAACTGCTCTCCACCATGGCCTGCCACGGTGCAGTGCGCGCCAATCGCCGGCTGACGATCGCCGAAATGAACGGCCTGCTGCGCGACATGGAGGCTACCGAGCGCTCCGGGCAATGCAATCACGGGCGTCCCACGTGGACGCGTTTCTCGCTCGCCGATATCGACCGCTGGTTCCTGAGGGGACGTTGATGACCCGACACATGACACGCGCCGGAACGGCCGCGGCAACGCTTGCCGCGGCACTCGCGCTCTCCGCGTGTGACCGCGCGCCACCCGCGGCGGAAGCCGATGCCCAGCGTCCGCCGACCAGCCAGGCGATGATCTCCACCGAAGCGGAGTGGCGCGCCGAGCGCCGCGCGCGCCTGGTGGCCGAGGACGGCTGGACCAGCCTCATCGGCCTGCACTGGCTGGAGCTGCGCGCGCACTACGTCGGCAGCGACGCCACCAGCGGGATCCGTCTCGCCAACGGCCCGCCCAAGCTCGGGCTCGTGCAGCGCGACGGCGACCGCGTGTACTTCACGCCCGAGCGCGACGTGGCGGTGACGCTGGACGGCGCACCGCTCAAGGGGCGGGCCGAGCTGCACGACGACCACGCGGAAGCGCCCAGCGTGCTCGGCTTCGACGACGGCAAGGGCGTGTTGACGGTCCTCCGTCGCGGCCCGCGCAAGGCGCTGCGCGTGCGCCATGCCGACGCCGCCACGCGCGCCGGCTTCGGCAGCATCGAGTACTGGCCGGTGGATCCCGGCTGGCTGGTCGACGCACGCTTCATCGCCCATCCGGCTGGCCGCACCATCGAGATCGCCAGCATCACCGGTGGCGTGGAGCCGATGGCCAACCCGGGCGTCGTGGAATTCGAACGCGACGGCGCCGCGTACCGCCTGGAGGCGCTCGACGGCGGCGAAGGCGGCCTGTTCCTGATCCTGGCCGACCGCACCAGCGGCCACGGCAGCTATGGCGCCGGCCGCTACCTCGATGTCGCAGCGCCGGATGCGACGGGCAGGGTGAGCCTCAACTTCAACCGCGCCTACAATCCACCCTGTGCGTTCACGCCGTTCGCCACCTGCCCCCTGCCGCCGCCGGAGAACCGCCTTGACCTGGCGGTGACCGCGGGCGAAATGGCCTACGCCGCACCCGCCAACTGAACCCACGGACATCAGGAACGCCATGCCCCTCATCGGACGCCGCCTCGCCACGCCACTGCTTGCCGCCACCCTCGCCATGTTCCTGCTGCCGGGCGCCGCGGCGCGCGACGCGACACAGGCCACCAGGCCCGCCGCGGCGCACACCGCGCCGGTGCCGCTGCTGTGGAAGGTCTCCGACGACGACAACGCGCTGTACCTGCTCGGCTCGTTCCACCTGCTGATGCCCGACGACTACCCGCTGTCGTCGGACGTCGACCTTGCATTCGCCGATGCCGAGAAGGTGCTGTTCGAGCTCTCGCCGGAGGAGATGGCCTCACCGCAGCTCGGGCTGCAGATGGCGCAAGCCGCGATGCGCACCGACGGCACCACGCTGGACAGCCAGTTGCCTGCCGACCTGGCCAGGAAGCTTGCGTCGTGGTCGGAAAGCAATGCCGGACAGTTGGCCAAGCTGGGCATGGCGCCGGCCATGCTGCAGATGTTCGAGCCATGGTTCGCCGGCCTGATGATCACCATCTCGCAGCTGACCGGCTATGGCCTCGACCCCGCATTGGGCCTCGATGCGCACATCGCGGCGCGCGCCGGGACCGCGCAGAAGCCGACCGCCGGACTTGAGAGCGGCGCACAGCAGATTGCCTTCCTCGACGGCATGGGCGCCGACGAGCAGCTGCAGATGCTGTCCGATGCGATCGACCAGGGCGCGGCCGGGCGCGAGGAAATGATGGCGCTGCACGCCGCCTGGCGCGCGGGCGATGTCGACCTGATCCTGCGCGAGATGGTGGCGGAGATGCGCCGGGAATATCCCGAGCTCTACCGCGTCATCAACGTGGAGCGCAACGACGCCTGGCTCCCGAAGCTGGAGCAGCGGCTGCGCGAGGACGGCAGCGACGACACCCTGGTGGTGGTCGGCGCGATGCACCTGCTGGGCGAGGACGGCGTGGTCGAGAAGCTGCGCGCCAGGGGCTACCAGGTGGAGCGCATCTGCTCGGCCTGCACTCAGCCCTGACGCGGTAGGGCAGGTGCTGGCCGCGCGGCCAGCATCACGATGCAGTCCACCGGGCAGGCCGGCACGCACAGCCGGCAGCCGGTGCACAGCGGCTCGATGACCACGTGCATGTGCTTGCCGGCGCCGACGATGGCGTCCACCGGGCAGGCCTGGATGCATTTCGTGCAGCCGATGCAGTCGGCTTCGATGACCAGTGCCACCTCGGGCGCAGCCTGCAGGCCAAGCGCGCGATCGTAGGGAATGGCCTCCGTGCCGAGCACGCGTGCAAGCGCCCGCGCGCCGGCATCACCGCCCGGCGGGCAGCGGTCGGTGCCGGCCTGGCCGGCGGCCATGGCTTCGGCATAGGGCCGGCAGCCCGCGTAGCCGCACTGGCCGCACTGGGTCTGCGGCAGGATGCGATCGAGGCGCGCGCTGAGGTCCATCGCCCCGGGGCTGTCAGCGCACCGGCATGCCCGGCTCGGCGCCGGCATCGGCGCACAGCAGCGCCAGCGCGCCACCGTCGAAGCCGGCGGACAGGATCATGCCTTCGCTCACGCCGAAGCGCATCTTGCGCGGCGCCAGGTTGGCGATGAACACCACGTTGCGGCCCACCAGGCTGTCCGGTTCGCCATAGCTTGCGCGGATGCCGGAGAAGATCTGGCGGCGGCCGAGTTCGCCGGCATCGAGCTCGAAGCGCAGCAGCTTGTCGGAGCCTTCGACGAAGTCGCAAGCCAGCACCTTGCCGATGCGCAGGTCGAGCTTGGCGAAGTCGTCGATGCCGATGGTGGCGGGCGCATCTGCGGACGTCGAAGCAGCCCCGGCCTTGGCCGCGGCCTTGTCCAGCGGATCGCCGGCCAGCTTGAGGCTCGAGGCCTGCGGCACGGCCTGGGTGGGCTTGAGGTCTTCCTTGCTGGCGTCGGTCATGGCGGCAATGTGCTTCGGGTCGATGCGGGTGAAGAGGGGTTGGTAGGCCTGGATGCGATGCGCCAGCAGCGGCTGCGCGAACGCGTCCCAGCTGTCGAGCGGGGCGGCAAGGAACGATTCCACCTGGCCGGCCATCGCCGGCAGCACCGGGCGCAGCGCGCCGGCCAGTACGCGGAACAGGTTCAGGCCCTGGGTGCAGACCGCATGCAGTTCCGCGTCGGCGCCATCCTGCTTGGCCAGCACCCACGGCTTCTTCTCGTCGATGTAGCGGTTGGCCTCGTCGGCCAGCGCCATCACCTGGCGCAGCACGCTGGCCGGCTCGTTGTTGGCGTAGGCCGTGCGCACGCCCTCGAGCGCGGCCACGAAGCGCGCATGCATGTCCGGGTCCGGCAGCGCGCCGGCGAGCATGCCGTCGAAGCGCTTGTCGATGAAGCCTGCGCAGCGGCTGGCGAGGTTCACGAACTTGCCGACGATGTCGGCGTTCACCCGCGCCACGAAGTCGGCGAGGTTCAGGTCGAGGTCGTCGACGCCGCCCGACGACTTGGCCGCGTAGTAATAGCGCAGCGCCTCCGCCGGCAGGCCGGCATCGAGCCAGGTGCGCGCCATGACGAAGGTGCCGCGCGACTTCGACATCTTGGCGCCGTCGACGGTCAGGTAGCCGTTGACGTGCAGGCGCGTGGGCGCGCGCAGGCCGGCACCGTGCAGCACCGCCGGCCAGAACAGGCCGTGGAAATTGACGATGTCCTTGCCGATGAAGTGGTGCATCTCGGCCTGGCTGTCGGCCGCGGTGAACGCGTCGAAGTCCAGGCCGTCGCGTTCGCACAGCGCCTGGAAGCTGGCCAGGTATCCGATCGGCGCATCGATCCAGACATACAGGTACTTGCCCGGATGCCCTGGAATCTCGAAGCCGAAGTAGGGTGCGTCGCGCGAGATGTCCCAGGCGCGCAGGCCACCCTCGCCGTCGACCCATTCCATCAGCTTTGCCTTGACGCCGGGCACGGCCATGTCGCCGGCCAGCCACTCGCGCAGGAATGCTTCGAACTGTCCGAGTTCGAAGAAGAAATGCTCGCTCTCGCGCAGTTCGGGCGCGGTACCGCTGACCACCGACACCGGGTCCACCAGTTCGGTGGGTGAATAGGTGGCGCCGCAGTGTTCGCAGTTGTCGCCGTACTGGTCGGCGGTGCCGCAGCGCGGGCAGGTGCCCTTCACGTAGCGGTCGGGCAGGAACATGCCCTTCACCGGGTCGTACAGCTGCGCCACGGAACGCCGGGTGACGTGGCCGGCGGCATCAAGGCGGCTGTAGATCGCTTCGGTGAGCGCGCGGTTGCGCGGCGAGTGGGTCGAGTCGTAGTGGTCGAAGGCGACGCCGAACGCGGCGAAGTCGCGCTCGTGCCCGGCCTGGATGCCGGCGACGAAGGCTTCAGGCGTCGTGCCGGCCTTTTCCGCGGCGAGCATGATCGGCGTGCCGTGGGTGTCGTCGGCGCAGACGTAATGCACCGTGCCGCCGGCCATGCGCCGCGCGCGTACCCAGATGTCGGCCTGGACGTAGCCCACCAGGTGGCCGATGTGCAGCGGGCCGTTGGCGTAGGGCAGGGCGTTGGTGACGAGCGCGGGGCGGGGCATGCGGGCAACTGGTGGCGGACGATCGCGGATTATCGCACGCGGCCGCCGGGCGGCCGAAGGCGCGTCCGCTGCATCCGCGGGTGGTTGGCCGCTGCAGCCGCCCCGCAAACAAAAAGGGCCCGGCTTGCGCCGGGCCCCCGCGGAACAGTGATGCGAAAACGCTTAGAACTTGTAGGTCGCGCCCACGTAGATGAAGCGACCGATGTTGTCGTACAGCGCGGTGCCGAGGTCTGCACCGAAGTAGTTCACCGGCGGATCCTTGTCGAACACGTTGTCGACGCCGACGTACAGGTCGAGTCCGCTGTCGCCGAACTTATAGCCGGCCTGCAGGTTGTGGTAGACCCACGAACCGTTGCGGATCGGGCTCTGCGAACCCGGGTTGGAGCTGAAGCTCGCCGGCGTCACGCGGAGGTTGCCGTCCACGTAGTTCAGGTCCCACGAACCACGCCAGTTCCCCTTGCGGTACGTGCCGTTGAGCTGCGCGCGCCAGCGGGGGTCGGTGAAGTACGTGACGTACTCGATGAACTCATCCGGGAAATCCTGGAACGCCCACTCGCGCGACTGGATCATGCGCGTGCCGACGAAGCGCAGGGTGCTGTTGCCCCCGAACATCTCGAAGCGATAGTCCACCTCGAGGTCGACGCCGACGCGACGCGACTTGGCGAGGTTTTCGTTCAGCGCCAGCCAGTTCGTGATGCTGTAGGCCGGGAAGTCGCGACCCTGCGGATCGGTGTAGCCGCCAGCCGGAGCGCGGGTGATGAAGCTGCAGAACTTGTTGTTGATGCCGCCGGGCGAATCCACGCAACGCGACGCGTTGGTCTGCGCCGTGACGGCGCCGATCGCGTCGTGCAGGGTGACGCGCCAGTAGTCCAGCGAAACGCCGAGGCCTTCGACGAACTCGGGCTGCCAGACGAAGCCGAACGACACCGACTCCGCCTCTTCCTGCGACAGGTTCGGGTTGCCACCGCTCACGCCGGGGCGGTTCGCCGAGTAGGTGTCGACCCAGCCCACCGGTACGCCCAGCGCCGTGCAGTTGGCCTGGCGGAGTGCAACGTCCGGGGCGGTGGACGGACGGTTGGGGTTGGTGACCTGGTAGTTGCAGGGATCGTTGATGGTGGCGAAGTTCTGCGACTGCGGGTTGAACAGCTCACCGATGCTCGGCGCGCGGACGGCCTGGGCGTGCGTGCCGCGGAAGCGCAGCGACGGGATGATCGTCCAGTCGAGTCCGATGTTCCAGGTCACGGCCGAACCGATCGTGCTGTAGTCCGAATAGCGGCCGGCCAGGTCGATCGCGAGGCGCTCGATGCCCGGGAGGTCGCCCAGCACCGGGATGGTGGTCTCGGCGAACACTTCGGTCACGTCGTACTCGCCGCCGCGGCTCGGGATGGCGTTCAGGAACGTCAGGCCCAGGGCTGCCAGCGGATCGGTGTTTTCCCGGCTCTGTTCCTTGCGGTATTCAACGCCGCCCGCGAAGCCGACGTCACCCGCCGGCAGCGAGAACAGGCGGCTGTTGGACACCGTCGCCGAGACCACCTGCTGCTCGAGCTTCGAGGTGTTCAGCGAGTTGGTGTTGAACCATGCGGCGGCCTCGGAGCTGACGGCGCCGTTGCCGAACGTGCTGAACGGCACGCAGCCCGTGCGGGCGAAGGTCGAGTACGCCACGCCGGTGTGCGGATTGAGTGCGGTCGGATTGAGCGTGGTGCGGCAGACGATGTTGCCGGTGGCCGGATCGATGACCGAGTCCATGCCGGCGTGCCAGCGCTCGTTGATGCGGTTGTTGAGGTTGAGGCGCGAGATCGTCGTCTGGCCGTAGTTGGCCGAGGCCTCGTAGCTCCAGTCGTCGCCGAAGTAACCCTCGATGCCCAGGACCGCGCGTGCAGTCTGGCGCTCGACGTTCTCGCCACGGCGGCCGGCGTCGACGTTGAAGCGGGAAACCTGCAGGATCTTCTGGCCGTCGAGGACGGGAAGGGCCGAGGCGTCCATCAGTGCACCCAGCTCGGACGAGATGAACGCGTTGTCGCGACGGATGCGGATCGGCTGGTCGAAGGCGGGCTGACCGAAGAACTGCGACTCGGTCTTGCTGTACTTGCCTTCGAAGAACAGGCGATGGTTCTCGTCAAGGTCGAAGTTGACCACGCTGTTGAAGCTGAAGCGGTCGAACGCAGGCTGCAGGTCCGCCACCGAGTTCAGGTCGGCGAAGTCGCAATCCACGCAGGACGACGCGCTGACGACGGTGCCGTCGTAGCGGTTGGGGCGGAAGCTGCCATCCTGATCGAAGACGTAGCGGTTGCCCCAGGTGGCCGGGTTGGCCGGGTTGAACGTGCCGATGGTGAACGTGCCACCAAAGGAGATGGCGTGGTTGCCACCCGGGCCCGACATGATGGTCTGCGGGTTGCTTTCGCTCGGCGGCTTGCTGGCGTCGAAGTTCGGGTTCGGGATCGACACGAGGAACTCGCGGCCGATGCGGCGATCGCCACGGCCGAAGCGGTCCTGCTTGCTGTACTCGAGCGAGATCGCGGCCGAGCCGCGACCTTCGGCGAAGTCGCTGCCGCCGGAGAAGCTGACGAACGAGCGGTCGAAGCCACCTTCGCTGGCCTGGCCGGTCTGGCCGCGCAGCTCGAAGCCTTCGAACGACTTCTTCATGATGAAGTTGACCACGCCGGCAACGGCGTCAGCGCCGTAGACAGCCGAGGCGCCGCCGGTGATCACTTCCACGCGCTCGATCCACTCGGTCGGGATGGTGTTCACGTCGACCGCGGTCGAGCCGGGGCTCGCGCCCACGTGGCGGCGGCCGTTGACCAGCACCAGCGTGCGCGAGGTGCCCATGCCACGCAGGTCGAGCAGACCCAGGCCTGCGGTACCGATGAAGCGGGTGGAGTTGCCCAGGGTGTAGTTGGGCGAGAGGGCCGGAAGCTTGGTCATCAGGTCGCCGATGTTCACGGCGCCGGTTGCGCGGATTTCTTCCGCGGTGATGGCCGTGACCGGCGACGGCGTGACGAAGCCGGCGCGCGCAATGCGGGAGCCGGTGACCGTGACGCGGTCCAGGTCGGTGGTGGCCTGGCTGCTGCTGGATTCGTTCGGCGCTGCATCCTGCGCGAAGATCGGGCCAGCGGCCGGCAGGACGATTGCAGCAAGAAGGGCTGCGCTCAGGCGGCTCCGCCTGAACGTCGTGGTGTTGCGAAATGACATGGATGACTCCCCTGAAAAGATAACGACTCTTGGTTTCACGGGGGAGCGCCGCTGCAGGTTGTGCCGTGACGCTGCCGTGAAGGCCCGACACTACCATTGAGAAAGGTTTCGTTAAAGTCGCTTGAAGTTTTTGTTACGACTGCGGTCGCATTTTGCGGCGACGCGCGGCAGGCCGGTCATTCCCCGACCCTGTAGCCCCTGCATTGCACAGGGGCACGGCAGGCATCCCGGCGAGTGCCGGCAGTGCCAGTGGGCGTGACGCGAATTCCGGTGGATGCGCTTACTCGCGGATCCACACCTGCTCGCGGCAGATGAAGGCGACGCAGCCGGACACGCCGAGCTTGCCGTCGTCGATGAGCTTGAGCTTGGACTTGTAGGTCTTGCCCTTGGCGGGATCGAGGATGGTGCCGCCTTCCCAGCCGTCGCCGCCGGGTACAAGGTTCCAGAGGATGGTCATGCCCTTCACCGGCTTGTCCTTGTTGGCTCCCTTGCACTTGTCGCAGGTCGGATTGGGGCCGCGGGTGGAATGGAGGACCTCGACCACCTGGCCGCGCAGCTTGCCGCCGGATTCGGTGATCTCGACGATCGATTTCACCTTGCCGGTCTCGTCGTCGATGGTCTTCCAGCGCCCCACCGGGGAGGCCTGGGCGAAGGCGACCAGCGGCAGGAGCGCGGCCATCAGGGTCAACGTCTGGAAGGCACGCATGGAACTTCCTCGTGTGTGGGGGGCGCGCAACGCGCCGGCAGGCAGAGTTATACACAAGAATGGCCCTGGCTTGCGGCGGCGTCGAGCTCGCGCCCGCGTAGTTGATGGACGGGTCGTCCGGCATCCTGTGGGTCGGGTTGGGCGGTGGATTCGCGTTTGCGGCGTTGCATGGCGCAAGCTAGTGCCTCCAGTCGCATCGAACGGAAGATCAGGACGTGCTGTTCTCGAAGAATCGCGCCACACCGGGCACCCGGGTGCCGGCGCATGCAGTCCAGGGCACCCTCAAGCCCCTGCCCAGGATCCGCAACATCATCGCAGTGGGTTCGGGCAAGGGCGGCGTGGGAAAGTCCACGACCGCCGTCAATCTTGCCCTCGCGCTGGCTGCCGACGGCGCCCGGGTGGGCATCCTCGATGCCGACGTCTACGGCCCCAGCGTCCCGGCCATGCTGGGCCTGTCCGGCCGCCCGGACAGCCCGGACGGCAAGTCGATCACGCCGATGCGCGCGCACGGCGTCGAGGCCATGTCGATCGGCCTGCTGGTCGACCAGGACACGCCGATGATCTGGCGCGGGCCGATGGCGACCTCGGCGCTCACCCAGCTGCTCGGCGACACGCTGTGGGGTGGCGAGGACGGCCTGGATTACCTGGTGGTGGACCTGCCGCCGGGCACCGGCGACATCCAGCTCACCCTGGCGCAGAAGATCCCGGTGGCGGGCGCGGTCATCGTCACCACGCCGCAGGACATGGCCACGCTCGATGCGCGCAAGGCGCTGAAGATGTTCGAGAAGGTCGAGGTCGCGGTACTGGGCCTGGTCGAGAACATGGCGGTCCACGTATGCAGCAACTGCGGCCACGCGGAACACCTGTTCGGCCAGGGCGGCGGCGGCCGCATGGCGGAGCAGTACGGCGTGCCGCTGCTTGGCTCGCTGCCGCTGGAGCTTGCGATCCGCGAGCAGGGCGACGCCGGCGTGCCGGTGGTCGTATCGGCCCCCGCGTCGACTGCGGCCGAGGCCTATCGTGCGCTGGCCCGCAACCTGGTTGCCGAGCTCGAGAAGCGCCCGCGCGCGCCGAGCGGGATTTCCGCCTCGCTGGTCTGACCGGGAGCGGCCCGCGGCGGCCGGATGCCGCGGCCGCGCGCATTCCCTACAATCGCCGGTCCTGCCGCGCGGCCGCCGTGCCGCCGTGGCCACGCCAATCCGGGAACCGAATGAGCATCAAGTCCGACCGCTGGATCCGCCGCATGTCCGAAATGCCGGGAGGCATGATCGAGCCCTTCGAGCCCGGCCAGGTCAAGCACGCCGGCAACGGCGAGCGCATCGTCAGCTACGGCACCTCGAGCTACGGCTACGACGTGCGCTGCTCGCGCGAGTTCAAGGTGTTCACCAACATCAATTCCACCATCGTCGATCCCAAGCACTTCGACCCGAAGAGCTTCGTGGATATCGAGGCCGACGAATGCATCATCCCGCCGAACTCGTTCGCGCTGGCGCGCACGGTGGAGTACTTCCGCATCCCGCGCGACACGCTGGTGGTGTGCCTGGGCAAGAGCACCTACGCGCGCTGCGGGATCATCGTCAACGTCACGCCGCTGGAGCCCGAGTGGGAAGGCCACGTGACGCTGGAGTTCAGCAACACCACGCCGCTGCCGGCGCGCATCTACGCCAACGAAGGCGTGGCGCAGATGCTGTTCTTCCAGTCCGCGGCCGACGACGTCTGCGAGACCTCGTACAAGGACCGCGGCGGCAAGTACCAGGGGCAGACCGGGGTGACCCTGCCGCGCACCTGAGCGCGCTCAGTCGAGCAGCGAGTGGCGCAGCACCGAGATGCAATCCACCAGTGCTTCCGGTGCATAGGGGCGGGCGGCCACGCGCCCCCACACTGGCGCCGGCCAGGCCGGATCGTGTTCGAAGCGCGCGATGACGTGCACGTGCAGCTGCGGCACCAGGTTGCCGAGCGCGGCGACGTTGAGCTTGTGCGGCCGGTATTCGGCGAGCAGCAGCCGCTCGCAGCGCGCGACCTCCTCGCCAAGCTGCGCGCGCTGCTCCGGCGACAGGTCGACCAGTTCGCGGGCTTCCGGCACCCGCGGCACCAGCACCAGCCACGGGTAGTTGCTGTCATCCATCAGCCGCAGGTCGCACAGCGCAAGCGTGGCCAGCGGGTGGCTGTCGGCGGCCAGTTGCGGATGCAGGGCGTAGGGCTCGGGCTGGTGCTGTTTTCGCTTGGACATGGGGGAGTCCTCCGATTCAGGGTGACGCCGCGGTGCCTGCCATCGCGCCGCAGGCGCGCTGCAGGAAGTCCAGCGTGCGCGCGTGGGCGAGGCGGGCGCTCGCCGGGTCGTGGTGCAGCGGGTCGACATCGCGGTTGAAGCCGTGCCCGGCGTCGTAGACGTGCAGTTCGGCGGCGGGCTGCGCGCGGCGGTGCGCTTCGACGTCGGCGGGCGGGATGCTGTGGTCGCGGCTGCCGAAGTGGAACAGCATCGGCGCGCGCATCGGCTCGTCGAGGAATGGCACGGTCCGCGCGCCGTAATAGCTCACCGCGGGCAGGCCGAGGCGGGTGTTGGCGAGCCAGGCGACGCTGCCGCCCCAGCAGAATCCGACCACCGCAACGCTGCCGGGCGAGTCAGGCGACGCTTCGGCCAGCAGCGCGCGCAGCCGTGCGGCCGCAGCGGCCACGATCGCCACCGCGCGTTCGAAGCCCAGGGCTGTCGCCAGCGCGCGACCGCCCTCGAAGCCCGCCTCGTCGTAGGCGAGCTGGGCATCACGTTCCACCGGGTCGAACAGCGCCGGCGCCAGCGCCAGCAGGCCGTCGCGGGCATAGCGGTCGGTGACCGCGCGCACATGGGCGTTGACCCCGAAGATCTCCTGCACCACCACCAGGCCGCAGCGCGGGGTCGCATCGGGCCGCGCCAGCCACGTGCCCACCTCGCCGATCCCCGGAACTTCAAGCGTGCCGCGCGTGCCCATTGGCGGGTCTCCTCGTCGGGCCGGGCGCTCCGGTCCTCGGGTCGAGTCTAGCCCCCCGGTATACTCGCGGCGCGAAATCCATCCCCCCGGCCTGCCATCGCGCGGCCCCTCCAGCGAGCCACCCCCAGCGCATGTCCCAGTCGTCCCCCGTAACAGCCAGCCCGCGCGTCGGGTTCGTCAGCCTCGGCTGCCCCAAGGCCCTCGTCGACTCCGAACGCATCCTCACCCAGCTGCGGGTGGAGGGCTACGAGCTCGTGCCCAGCTACGACGACGCCGACGTGGTGGTGGTCAACACCTGCGGCTTCATCGATTCCGCGGTGGCCGAATCGCTGGACGCGATCGGCGAGGCGATGGCCGAGAACGGCAAGGTCATCGTGACCGGCTGCCTGGGCAAGCGCGCCGAGCTGATCCGCGAGGCGCACCCGGGCGTGCTGTCGATCAGCGGCCCGCAGGACTACGCCAGCGTGATGTCCGCGGTGTATGCGGCACTGCCGCCGCGGCGCGACCCGTTCCTCGACCTCGTGCCGCGCCAGCGGCTCGGCGCCGAAGACTACGCGTCCGGCGTGAAGCTCACGCCCCGGCACTATGCCTACCTGAAGATTTCCGAGGGCTGCAACCACCGTTGCAGCTTCTGCATCATTCCGTCGATGCGCGGCGACCTGGTGTCGCGCCCGGTCGACGACGTGTTGCGCGAGGCCGAGCGCCTGGTCGCCGGCGGCGTGCGCGAGCTGCTGGTGGTGTCGCAGGACACCTCGGCCTACGGCGTCGACCTGCGCTATGCGGAGCGCACGTGGCGCGGCAAGGCGTACCAGACACGCATGAAGGCGCTGTGCGAAGGCCTGTCCGAACTCGACGCCTGGGTGCGCCTGCATTACGTCTACCCGTACCCGCATGTCGACGACATCATCGAGCTGATGGTGCAGACCCGCGCCGACGGCCAGCCGCGCCTGCTGCCATATCTCGACATCCCGTTCCAGCACGCCAGCCCGCGCATCCTGAAGCTGATGAAGCGGCCCGGCGCGGTCGAGCGCACGCTCGAGCGCGTGCAGGCGTGGCGCGCGGCCTGCCCGGAGCTCACCGTGCGCTCGACGTTCATCGTCGGCTTCCCGGGCGAGACCGACGCGGAGTTCGAGGCGCTGCTCGACTTCCTCGACGAGGCGCAGCTCGACCGCGTCGGCGCCTTCGCCTATTCGCCGGTGGATGGCGCGGCGGCGAACGCGCTGCCGGACCCGGTGCCCGCCGAGGTGAAGGAAGAGCGCCTGGCGCGCTTCATGGCGCGGCAGGCGGAGATCTCGGCCGCGCGCCTGGAGGCCAAGGTCGGCAGCGTGCAGCGCTGCATTGTCGATGCGATCGACGGTGATCTCGCGATCGCGCGCTCGATGGCCGACGCGCCGGAAATCGACGGCCTGGTGCAGGTGCAGGATGGCCGCGAGGCGGGCCTGCGCCCCGGCGAGTTCGTCGACGTGCGCATCATGGGCAGCGACGAGCACGACCTCTACGGCGAGGTCGACTACGGATCCACGCTCTACGTCGGGTAGCCGACCGCGAGCACGACGAAGCGGCGCGCGCCGGTCGGAAGCTGCGCCTCGAGTTCGTCGTCGACACGCTTCCGCAACAGCGCCCGTGCCAGCGGCGCGTCGATGCTGATCCAGCCCAGTGCGGCGTCGATTTCGTCGGGGCCGACAATGCGGTAGCGGTGGACCTCGCCGGAATCGATGTCCTCGATCTCTACGCTGGCGCCGAAGAACACCGCGCCCGCGTCGGACGGGACGGTATCGATCACGCGCAGGGTTTCCAGGCGCTTCGACAGGTAGCGCACGCGGCGGTCGATCTCGCCGAGCTGCTTCTTGCGGTAGTGGTACTCGGCGTTTTCCGAGCGGTCGCCTTCGGCAGCCGCCGCGCTCAGTGCGCGCACCACTTCGGGGCGGCGCACGCGCCAGAGATCGTCAAGCTCCGCCTTCAGGCGCGCATGGCCGGCGGGCGTGACGAGGGCGGTGCTTGCCTCCTGCGGCGGTCGCCAGCGGCCCATGCGCGCTCAGTGCTTGCCGGTCGCGCCGTCGCGGCGCAAGGCCACGCCGCCGTCCTGCGGCGCGAGCTCGTCGGGCGAGGGCAGGGCGAAGCGGCGGTCGGATGCATCCTTGGCGTCGGGATCGAGCAGCAGCAGGCCGCTTCCGGACTCGAGCGACCAGCTGCCGGCGCTGCTTCCGGTGTCGGTGCTGATCGCGTAGCGCCCGTCGGGCTCGATCACCAGGCGCGTGCCCGGCGCGATGAACGTGCCGGCGAAGGCGCGCGCATCGAAGCGCGGTTCCGAGTCGCCCGGCGAGGTGCGGTCGGCCACCACCACGGCGTCCGTGCCGGGCGCGTTCGCCGGCGCTGCCGCGGGCAGGCGCGCTGTCGGGGCGGACGACAGGGACGCGGTTCCAGCGCTTGCGTGACCCGTGCCAAGCGGCGCCTGTGGCGCCGGAACGGTGTCCGGGTCCGGGGTCGGCTGGCAGCCGACGGCGGCAAGCAGGGCGGCGAGCATCAGGACCGCTGGGAGGGTATGGCGCATGGCGTGCATCCGGGTGGGGGCTGGCGCGAAGTGTCGCGCGCCGGTCGTGGTCGCGGCGTGGTGCCCGCGCCGTGCATTCACCTCTTGCCGGTGATGCCGCCGAAGATGCCGCGCAGGATCTGCCGCCCGATCTGGTTGCCCACCGTGCGCGCGGTCTGCTTGGCCATGGTTTCCACCATGCCCTGGCGCCGCTTGGTGCCGAACAGCGCGTCCTTCACCGACTGGCCGAAGCCGCCACCCCCGGCGTCGTCCTCGGCCGCGGTGCGTGCCTTGGGCGCCTGCGCGCTTTCCAGCACCGTCTCCGCCTTGGCGGCCAGCATCTCGAACGCGGATTCCCGATCCACCGTGGTGTCGTACTTGGCGCCGACCGTGCTGGTGGCGCGCACGCGGGCGCGCTCGGCCTCGGTGATCGCGCCCATGCGGCAGCGCGGCGGTGCGATGAGCGTCTGTTCGACCGGCATCGGCGCGCCCTTGCCCTGCAGGGTCGAGACCAGCGCTTCGCCAGTGCCGAGCTGGCCGATGACCTTGGCCACGTCGAGCGCGGGATTGGCGACGAAGGTCTCGGCCGCGGTGCGCACCGCCTTCTGGTCGCGGGGGGTGAACGCGCGCAGCGCGTGCTGCACCCGGTTGCCCAGCTGGCCGAGGATCTCGTCGGGCACGTCGTCCGGGAACTGCGAGCAGAAGTAGATGCCCACGCCCTTGGAGCGGATGATCCGCACCACCTGCTCGACGCGCTGGCGCAGCGCCGGCGGCGCGTCCTTGAACAGCAGGTGCGCCTCGTCGAACACGAACACGAGCTTGGGTTTGTCCAGATCGCCGACTTCGGGCAGGTTCTCGAACAGCTCCGACAGCAGCCACAGCAGGAACGTGGAGTACAGGCGCGGCTTCAGCACCAGCTGGTCGGCGGCGAGGATGCCGATCACGCCGCGGCCCTCGGGCGTGGTGCGCATCAGGTCGGCCAGCTCCAGCGCCGGCTCGCCGAAGAACTGGTTGCCGCCTTCCTGCTCCAGGCGCAGCAGGGCGCGCTGGATGGCGCCGATCGACGGCGCACTGACCAGTCCGTAGGACGTGGAGATGGCCTTGCGTTCCTCGGCCACCAGCGCCAGCAGGGCGCGCAGGTCGGCCAGGTCGAGCAGCAGCAGGCCGCGGTCATCGGCCAGCTTGAAGGTGATGTCCAGCACGCCGGACTGGGTGTCGTTGAGCTCGAGCATGCGCCCGAGCAGCGTCGGCCCGATCTCGCTGACCGTGGTGCGCACCGGGTGCCCGGACTTGCCGTAGATGTCCCAGAACAGCACCGGGCTGGCTTCCGGCGTGTAGCCGTCGGCACCGATCATCGCCGCGCGCTGCAGCAGCTTTTCGCCGCCGTCGCCCGCGACGGCAAGCCCGGCCACGTCGCCCTTCACGTCCGCCAGGAATACCGGCACGCCGATCCGCGAGAACCCCTCCGCCAGCGTCATCAGCGTGACGGTCTTGCCGGTGCCGGTGGCGCCGGCCACCAGGCCGTGGCGATTGCCGTAGCGCGGCTGCAGGTGGACGCGGCCGCCGGTTTCCGGCAGTGCATCGGGCGTCGTGACGGCCTTGCCAACGAGGATGGGGTCCATGGGCGCTCCTGTGCGTGTAGCGGGAGTCTAGCGGCTGGACGCGTCCTGCCGGCGGGGCCGATGTCCTTGCTGCTGCTCGACGCCGGCGGCTACCCTGCCAGCCCCCGCAGTCCACCCCCATCCGAACCCCATGCCCGATTCCGCAGTGCTGTTCCGCCGCCTGGCGCTTGTCGCCATCGCCTTGACGTTCACGCTCCACGCCCCGGCGGCGCTGGCGCAGTCCAAGCGCGACCGCGCGGCTGCAGAGGGCCTGGTGGAACGCATGGCCGCGGCCGAGGTCCGCTACCGCGAGTCGCTGGTCAGGGCCGCCAACAACGATCCCGAGGCGATCAGCGAAGGCAACGCCGCGCTGGAGGACATGGAAGACGTGATGATCGCCTGCGAGAAGCAGCGCGGTTGCAACGTCAGCCGGCTGCTGCCGGGCTGGAAGCGGTTGCTGAAGGCGCAGGCCGACGACGTTGCCGGTGTCGAGGGCGAGGAGCCCGAGGCCTGGGCGGAAGGCGAGGGCGAGCTGCCCACCGGCGATGTGCCGGATGCCGCCAGCGCCGCCGCGCTGCTCAGCGAGGACGGCCAGCGCTTCGTGCGCATGGTGCAGTTCAACCCGGCGGTGCAGGCCGGCATCCGCCGCTGGCTGACCGACATGCGCGTGGCGCTGGTCACCAGCCACGAGAACTACCAGTACATGCGCCACATGATGTCCCCGGCGTTCGAGCGTCGCGGGCTGCCCGAAGCGCTGCTCTTCGGGATCATGGCCAAGGAGTCCAACGGCCGCGTGCACGCCGGCTCGCGTGCCGGCGCGGTCGGCCCGCTGCAGTTCATGCCGGCCACCGGCCAGCGCTTCGGCCTGGGCCCGGACGGCACCGGCTTCGACACCCGCTACGACCCGCGCATGTCGTCGGACGCCGCCGCCAGCTACCTGAGCGAACGCTTCGCCGAGTTCGGCAACGACGTTGAAATGTGGCTGGCCGCCTACAACGGCGGCGAAGGGCGCGCAGCGCGCGTGCATCGTGGCAGTGGCGGGCGCAAGTTCTGGGACGCCGATGTCTACAACCAGTTCCCCGCCGAAACCCGCGACTACGTGCCGATGGTGATCGCGGCGGCGTGGCTGTACCTGCATCCGCGCGAATACGGCCTGTCGTTCCCCAAGGTGGATGCGCGGCCTGCCACCTTCGCCCTGTCGCGCCCGGCGTCGATCTATGAACTCACCATCTGCATGGGCGACGCCGGCAGCCGCCACGGCTATCTGCGCAGCCTGCGCAACCTCAACCCGCGCTACGAGGCGGACACGGTGATCGCCGGCGGCACGGTGCTCAACGGCACGGTGCGCATGGCCGGCCTGTACAAGCGCTGGTGCGCGCAAGGCAAGCGCGCCGACCTGGCGCGGCAGCTGATGGGCAGCAGCGTGGATGCCGCCATCGTGCGTACCGGGCCGATCGAAGTGGTGCGCCCGGGTGACACTGGCAGCGAGGCTGCCGGCAGCGTCCTGCCTGCCACCTCTCCCGTGGCGGCGCCGCAGCGTCGCGCGCGTGAGCACCGCGTCGCCCCTGGCGAGACGCTGGCTGCGGTGTCGCGCCGCTATGGCTGCGACGTCAGGGGCCTGGCGCGCGCTAACGGCGTGAAGGCGCCGGCGTACGCGATCCGCGTCGGCCAGCAGCTGAAGCTGGAAGGCTGCAAGGGCTGACGCCGGCGCTCACGCGCGCCCTGCGAGACTGCCGTCATGCCGCTGCGCTTCGACAACGCCTTCCTCCGCGAACTTCCCGGCGATCCCGACCAGGGGCCCGGCACGCGCGAGGTGGCGGGCGCGGCCTGGTCGCGGGTGATGCCGACGCCGGTCGCGGCGCCGCGGCTGGTCGCTGCCTCCGCCGACATGATCGCGGCGCTCGGGCTGGATCCGGATTACGTCGCCTCGCCGGAATTCGCCGCCACCTTCGCCGGCAACCGCCTGAGTCCCGGCATGGATCCGTGGGCGGCGAACTACGGCGGCCACCAGTTCGGGCACTGGGCCGGGCAGCTCGGCGACGGCCGCGCGATCAGCCTGGGCGAGGTGGTGGCGGCCGACGGGCGCCGTCACGAACTGCAGCTCAAGGGCGCCGGACCCACGCCGTATTCGCGCCGCGCCGATGGCCGCGCGGTGTTGCGCTCGTCGATCCGCGAGTTCCTGTGCAGCGAGGCCATGCACCATCTCGGCGTGCCGACCACGCGTGCGCTGTCGCTGGTCGTCACCGGCGACAGCGTGCTGCGCGACATGTTCTACGACGGCCACGCCGCGCCGGAGCCGGGCGCGATCGTGTGCCGGGTGGCGCCGTCGTTCCTGCGCTTTGGCAGCTTCGAACTGCCGGCCTCGCGCGGTGACGTCGCGCTGCTGCGGCAGCTCGCCGAGTTCTGCATCTGGCGCGACTTTCCGGAGCTGCTCGTCGGCCGCGCCGACGCATCGCTGGCGCAGCTGCGCGCGGAGGACGCCTTCGCCGAGCCGGTGCTGGCGGCCTGGTTCCACGAGGTCTGCGTGCGCACCGCGGTGGTGGTGGGGCACTGGATGCGTGTGGGCTTTGTCCATGGCGTGCTCAACACCGACAACATGTCGATCCTCGGCCTGACCATCGATTACGGCCCCTACGGCTGGATCGACGACTACGACCCGGACTGGACGCCCAACACCACCGACGCCCAGGGCCGCCGCTACCGCTTCGGCTGGCAGCCGCGGGTGGCGCACTGGAACCTGGCGCGGCTGGCGCAGGCGCTGTCGCCGCTGTTCGCTTCGGCCGCACCGCTGCAGGCGGGCCTGGATGCCTACGCCGCCACCTGGGCCGAGGCGGAGCGCGACAACGCCTCGGGCAAGCTCGGCTTGTCGTCCTGCGACGACGCCGACCTGGCGCTGATGCGCGAGCTGCAGGCGCTGCTGCACACCGCCGGCGCCGACATGACGATCTTCTTCCGCGCGCTCGCCGACATCGATCTGGACAGTCCCACGCCCGCGCCGCTGCGCGAAGGCTTCTACGACGACGCAAGGCGTGCGGCGGCCGAACCCGCGCTGATCGACTGGCTGGCACGCTATGCCGCCCGCTGCCGGGCCGACGAGCTCCCCCCGGAAGCGCGCGTGGCGCACATGCACGCCAGCAATCCGAAGTTCGTGCTGCGCAACTACCTGGCGCAGCAGGCGATCGATCGTGCCACGCAGGGCGACGACAGCGGCGTCCTGGAGCTCCTCGAGGTCATGCGCGACCCCTATGGCGAGCAGCCGGGGCGCGAAGCCTTCGCCGGGCGGCGTCCTGACTGGGCCCGCGACCGTGCCGGCTGCTCGATGTTGTCCTGCAGTTCCTGAATATGCCGGTCGCGGCGCCCGCGACCGGTAGAATGGCGGGATGCCTCTGATTACCCTGAATGCCGTCGACTACAGCGTCGGCGGCCCGCTGCTGCTCCAGCACGTCGACCTCGCCATTGAAGCCGGAGAGCGCATCGCGCTGATCGGCCGCAACGGTGCCGGAAAGTCCACCCTCATGCGCCTGCTTTCGGGCGAACTCAAGCCCGATGACGGCGATATCCGTCGCGAGGGCTCCGTGCGCGTGTCACGCCTCGAGCAGGAGGTGCCCGCGGGCGCCGCCGGCACCGTGTTCGACGTGGTCGCCGAGGGCATGGGCGAACTGGGCGCGTGGCTCGCGGAGTTCCACCACCTGAGCCATGCCGAGGTGTTCGACGGCGATGCGATGTCGGCCGTGCAGGCCAAGATCGACGCCGCGGATGGCTGGGCCGCCGACCAGCGCGTGGAGGAGACGCTGCAGAAGCTCGACCTCAACGGCGACCTGGTCTTCGGCGAGCTCTCCGGCGGCATGAAGCGCCGCGTGCTGCTGGCGCGCGCGCTGGTCTCGGCGCCCGACGTGCTGCTGCTGGACGAGCCCACCAACCACCTCGACATCGCCGCCATCGACTGGCTCGAGGGATTCCTCAAGAGCTGGACGGGCGCGCTGGTGTTCGTCACCCATGACCGGCGCTTCCTGCGCGCACTGGCCACCCGCATCGTCGAGATCGATCGCGGCCAGGTCACCGACTGGCCCGGCAACTGGGCCAACTACCAGCGCCGCCGCGAGGAGCGGCTGAACGCCGAAGCGCAGGAGAACGCGCGCTTCGACAAGATGCTCGCGCAGGAGGAGGTCTGGATCCGGCAGGGCATCAAGGCACGCCGCACCCGCGACGAAGGCCGCGTGCGCCGCCTGGAAGCGATGCGCAACGAGCGCGCCCAGCGGCGCGACCTCACGGGCAACGTGCGCATGGAGACCGCGGCCGCCGGCAACTCGGGCAAGAAGGTCATCGAGGCCAAGCACGTGTCCTTCAGCTATCCGGGCAGGACGCTGATCCGCGACTTCTCCGGGACCATCCTGCGCGGCGACCGCATCGGCCTGATCGGCGCCAACGGCACCGGCAAGACCACGCTGCTGAAGATGCTGCTGGGCGACCTCGAGCCGCAGCAGGGCGAGATCCGCATCGGCACGCAGCTGCAGGTCGCGTACTTCGACCAGTACCGCGCCACCCTGCGCGAGGACTGGAACGCGCTGGAAAACGTCGCCGAGGGCCAGGACTTCGTCGAGATCGGCGGCAAGCGCAAGCACGTCATCGGCTACCTGCAGGATTTCCTGTTCACGCCCGAGCGCGCACGCGCGCCGATCACGCGCCTGTCCGGCGGCGAGCGCAACCGCCTGCTGCTGGCCAAGCTGTTCGCGCAGCCGTCCAACCTGCTGGTGATGGACGAACCCACCAACGACCTGGATGTCGAGACGCTGGAGCTGCTGGAAGAACTGCTCGGCGACTACGCCGGCACGCTGCTGCTGGTCAGCCACGATCGTGACTTCCTCGACAACGTCGTGACCTCCACCCTGGTGATGGAGGGCGACGGCCGGGTCGGCGACTACGTCGGTGGCTACAGCGACTGGCTGCGACAGCGCGCCGTCGCGCGCACCGGCGATGTCCCGGGCCGCCCCGTCTCCGCGCCGGCCCAGTCGGCCGCCGGGGCGCCTCCGCCGGAGACGCAACCCGCGGCCGCACCGGCCCCGCGTCGCAAGCTCAGCTTCAAGCTGCAGCGCGAGCTGGAACAGCTGCCGTTGCGCATCGAAAAACTCGAGGCGGACATCGCCCGGCACATCGCGGCGATGAACGACCCCGCGTTCTTCCAGCAGGAGCGCGCCGCCATCGACGCGCACAACCACGCGATCGCGCTCGCGCAGGCGGAACTCGATGCCGCCTACGCGCGCTGGACGGAGCTGGAAAACAGCGCGACCTAGCTGCGGGACAGGGACAGCACCGCCGCGTACGCGACGTGCTGTCCTAGACCCTGCCTGATCCCGCAGCCGGGATGGCACGCCGGGTCACCCGCGGCCGCATTGCCGTCCTGGTGGATAGCGCGACCCGAATCATGCCTGGCTTGGGAAGATGCCCTGGTCGCAGATCATGTAGGACATGTTGTTCGGCGTGACTGGCCGGAGATCGGGCAGCGCGAACGTGGTCTGGCCATCGCCCCCGTATGTGGTACCGATCAGCGCGAACAGGGCCGTGTTCTGGGCGATGGACAGCAGTTGGCCCCGTGCGGCCACGCCTTCGCCGGCGTAACTGGAGGCGGTCAGGATGATCGTGCCCAGGACGCATTCGTAGGTGCGGCTTTGGGCGATGTTGCCGGTGTTGTTGCCGTAATGCTGGGACAGCGACGAGTTGCCTGGCACTCCCTGCGGCCCTGGGGGGCCCATGGGCCCGCCTGGCCCGGTGGCGCCCGCGGTGCCTGCCGGACCAGCAAGGCCTGCGGGACCCGCTGCACCGTCCGCGCCAACCGGACCAGGCGCGCCTGCTGGACCGGGAGCACCGGTCGCACCGGCAGGACCGGCCGGCCCGATCGGTCCGGCGCTGCCCGGAATGCCCTGCGGTCCCGGGTTGCCCGGAAGGCCCGTGTCGCCACGAAGCCCCTGCAGTCCGCGCGCACCTTCGGGCCCTGTCGGACCGATAGGACCGGTCGAGCCGGTCGCGCCGGCGGGACCGACAGGGCCAGGCGCACCCGTCGTGCCCGTGGCGCCGACAGGTCCGGTAGGGCCGGCAGCTCCGGCTGGACCGGATGCACCAGTAGGACCGGTGAGTCCGATTGCGCCCGTCAGGCCAACCGGACCTTGCGGGCCGATGGCACCGGTCTGGCCCTGCGGGCCGCTGGCGCCCAGCTCGCCCTGGGCACCTTGGGGGCCGGGCTCGCCCTGCGGGCCGGCGGGGCCGATGCCACCTTGCGAACCGGCTTCCCCCACCAGGCCCTGGGGACCGGCGGCGCCCGTCGCACCGGTCGCACCCGTCGGACCGGCGGGACCAGCCGGGCCACGCACGCCTTCGGCACCCTGCGGGCCAACGGCGCCCAGCGTGAGTGCGAACCCGGTTTCCGTGTTGGCCCGCGTATCGGCAACGCGCAGGAGGTAGTCGCCCGCGGGCGGCAGGCCGCCGGGGAAGCGGCAGGTGATCGCCGTCGACAACGGGGTTGCGGCCTGGCATTGCGCAGTGATGTCGCCGGGCTCGCCATCCGGCCCGAGATGGATCGCCATCCGGGAGCGCAGCGTGGGCAGGTTGCGCCCGATGATGGCGATGGCGTCGAGGTCGTGCATGACCACGACGGATTCGATGCGCGGTGCGTCATAGGCGGACGCTGCGGGAATGACGGATGCGGCACACAGCAGTGCGATGGCGCGCAGGCGCCCGCGGTCGGTCTGGAACATGGATGTTTCCCCCTGGAAGGCCTGTCCGTCCGGACCGGCTGTGGAAATAGTAGCGCGTGCTCCGGTTCTGGCGTGACGCATGCCCGCATGGGGATCACCCCCGACCGGCTAGACTGCGTGCCGGATTGGGACAGGGGGCGGCAACCAGGCGATGGATCTGCAGGCACCAGATGCCTCCGTGTCGCGTGACCTGCGTTTCGTCGACCGCATCCACTGGATGCGCACGCTGGGTGCGGCCTTGTCGGGGATCGCCGTGGGCACCGTGCTCCACGGGCTGGACGCGCCTGCGTGGGCGTGGGCACTGCTGGCGGCCAATGTGTTCCTGTGGCCGCACTACGCCTGGTGGCGAGCGCGCCGCAGCGGCGATCCGCGCGCGACCGAACTCGCGAACCTGGTGGTGGACGCGATCAACGGCGGCGCCTGGATCGCGGTCATGCAGTTCAACCTGGTGCCCAGCGCGGTGCTGCTGACGCTGCTGACGGTGGACAAGATCGGCGTCGCCGGCTGGCGGTTCGCTGCCCGCACCACGCCGGCGCTGGTGCTGGCGTGCCTGCTGGTGTCGGCAATGCTGGGGTTCCCGGTACGGATCGACGGCAGCCTTGCCGACGCGGTGGGGGCGCTGCCGTTCCTGTTCGGCTATTCGATCGCGCTCGCCCTGCTCATGCACGCCATGGGCCATCGCGTGGCGCGCCAGAACCGCCAACTGGAGCGACTCAACCGCATGGACGTGTTGACGACGCTGCCCAACCGCCGGCACTGGAACCAGGCGCTCACCACCGAACTGGCGCGGCACACGCGCACCCGCAGGCCGGCGGTGCTGTTGTTGATCGACGTCGACAACTTCAAGGAGGTCAACGACGTCCATGGCCATGCCGCCGGCGACGAGGTCCTGCGCTGCATCGCCGGCGTGCTGCGCGCGTGCGTGCGCGACATCGATACCGCTGCGCGCCATGGTGGCGATGAATTCGGCGTCCTGCTGGCCGAAACCGACCTGCGCGGCGCCGCCATGGTGGCCGAGCGCATCCGTACCGGGTTCCTGACGGCGCGGCCGCCGGTGGCGGCGCAGCAGGACTGCACGCTGAGCATCGGCATGGCCGAAGCCGACTGGCTGGTGCTGACCGCCGACGAATGGATGCGGCGCGCGGATGCCGCGATGTATCGCGCCAAGGATGCCGGACGCAACCGGATCGAAGCGCATTCCCCGGACGTCGTGCGCCTCGACTGAGCGCCGCCTGGCCGTCGCCGACCAAGGACGGCGACGACATGCACGGTTTGCTACGGGGCGCTGTCCATGCGGAATACCGGGTACAGGCTGAAGCGTTCGTCCCAGCTCGCGTGCAGGCGGTAGAAGAACTCCAGCCGCGCCTGCGGGCTTGCGGCAAACGCCGCGTCGTCGCGCAGGCGGTCCTCGAACGCCGCTTTCACCGCGGGGTCGCGCAGCATGTCGCGGGCCACGTCTTCGGCGACATAGGCCTCCATGTATTCCTTGCGCTCGAAAGCGTTGTTGAACGCACCCCACGCGGCCAGAGAATCCGGGGCCTGCGGCTCCAGCAGCGCCACTGCCACGCGCGAGCGCGCCTGCGCGATCGGCACGAACAGCGCGCCGGCGGCCAGGTCGTGCGTCTCGGGTTGCCAGTCGCCGGCGAGCTCCAGGCGCTGATGCCCCTCGCTCGACGACTTTGCGAAGGTCGCGGTGTCAGCGCGGAACACCTGCACGGCCGTCGCCGGGCGCGCGCCGTCGAGGGTGCGGAACTCGACGCCGTGCAGGCGCAGCGCCTCGGCTACGCGCGCGGCGTGGCGGGACGGCACCACATAGCCGCCGCGCGGCGCCACGACGGTGCGGCCCGGCAGTACCTCGTCACGCAGCGGCATCGACCAGACCTGCGGGACGGATTCGTCGTAGCGGGTCATCAATGCACCGGAGATGTCGGACGGCGTGCGCGTCCAGGCATAGCCGCGGAAATCCACCTGCCGGACATGGTCGCTGGCGCGGTAGTCGAGCGCCATCCGGGTGCCGCCCAGGCGGGCGGCGGCGGCATCGGCGGCCCTGGCCAGATGCAACCACTGCGTACCGTGGCGGGCGGTTTGCTCCAGCATCGCCACCACCAGGTTGCGGGTGATCCGCACGCGCACCGGATACGACTTCCACGAATGCGTCTCGACCAGGATGCCGAAACGGTTGCGCAGCGGGAAGTAGCCGTGCGAGAAGCGCGGCGGCGGGACGCCATCGGCAATCCCAGAGTCCGGATTGTCGTCCTCGATGAACGAGGGATAGAACGGCAGCGGCAGCGATCCGGTCGCGCTGAGCGCGGCCAGCAGCCCGGTGCGCAGGTCCAGCCCCGCCGCGCGCAAGCCCTGGTCACCCGAGTGCAGCGGTTCGATCTGCACCGAGATGTCGTGTTCGAACTGCGCGCCGTTGGTGGCGTGCAGGTCGACGGTGGCGATCGGGTCCCACTCGGCCACCAGCCGCAGCATGGCCTGCATCTCGGCCGAATCGGCCTTCAGGTAGTCGCGGTTGAGGTTGAAGTTCTGCGCCGTGGTGCGCCAGCCCATTTCCTCCGGGCCGCGCTGGTTGGGACGGTTCCAGGCGCCGAAGCGCTCGTGGCCGTCGACGTTGAACACCGGCACGAACACCAGCACCTGCTGCTCGAGCGCGCCTGGCGCGGCTTCGCCGTCCAGCACCTGGCGCAGCGCGAGGAAGCCGGCGTCCTTGCCGTCGATCTCGCCGGCGTGGATGCCTCCCTGCACCAGCAGCACCGGCAGGTTGGCGGCGCGGGCCGCCGCGGGCGTCAGCGCACCACTGCGCGAGGCCACCAGCACCTTCATCGGCCGACCCTCGGGCGTGGTGCCGAAATCGCTGCAGCGCACGGCATCCGGCCAGCGCGCCGCGAACGCTTCGCAGAGCGCGGGCACCTCGTCGTAGCGTCCGGTACGGATGAACCCTGAGCGCTCCGATTCGGTCACCAGCGCCGCGGGCACTTCGCTGCCCGCGCCCACGCCCGCGGCGAAGGCGGGAAGGGCGCACGGCAGCAGGAGCAGTGGCAACAGCATCTGCAGGCGGCGGGCGGGGCTGGGCATGCGCGGATCCGGTGCGGGGCAGTGGCCGCGCATCATGCCGCATCCCGTACCGCACGGCGCGCGCGGCGCCCATGGATACGCTAGCCTTCGCATCTTTCCGCACACGGGCCGCCCCGGACGATGACAGCCACCGTTGCCGCAGACGCGGGCAGGATGCCGCGCCAGATTCCTTTCATCATCGGCAACGAAGCCTGCGAGCGTTTCAGCTTCTACGGGATGCGCAACATCCTGGTGCAGTTCCTGATCACCTCGATGCTGCTGCAGGAATTGACCGATTCCGCGCGCGCGGGCGAGGCCAAGGACATCATGCACAGCTTCATGATCGGGGTGTATTTCTTCCCGCTCCTGGGTGGCTGGCTGGCCGACCGCTGGTTCGGCAAGTACCACACGATCCTCTGGTTCAGTCTGGTGTACTGCGCGGGGCATGCCTGCCTCGCCATGTTCGAGGACAGCCGCGCGGGCTTCTTCACCGGGCTCGGCCTGATCGCGCTGGGCGCCGGCGGCATCAAGCCGCTGGTCGCGTCGTTCATGGGTGACCAGTTCGACCAGTCCAACAAGCGCCTCGCGCGGCTGGTGTTCGACGCGTTCTACTGGATCATCAACTTCGGCTCACTGTTCGCGTCGCTGCTGATCCCGATCGCGCTGAAGAACCTGGGGCCTGCCTGGGCGTTCGGTATTCCCGGCATCCTGATGTTCATCGCCACGCTGGTGTTCTGGCTGGGCCGGCACCGCTACGTCATGGTGCCGCGGCCGCCCAAGGACCCGCATTCGTTCGCCAACGTGGTGCGCACCGCACTGTTCTCGCACGCGCCCGGGCAGGGGCGGCCGGGTCTGGTGCTGGCGGCGGCCTGCCTGCTGCTGGCACTGGGATCGCTGACCCTCGTCGACACCCTCGGCATCGTGATCTGCCTGGGCATCGTGCTGGTGCTGGTGCTGGTGGGGGTGGGCGGTGGTGCGTGGATGCACCTCGACCGTGCCCGCGCCGTGCATCCCGAGGCCGCGGTGGATGGCGTGCGCTCGGTGCTGCGCGTGCTGGTGATCTTCGCGCTCACCACGCCGTTCTATTCCCTGTTCGACCAGAAGGCGTCGACCTGGGTGCTGCAGGGCCAGCAGATGACCATGCCCGACTGGTTCACCGCCTCGCAGATGCAGGCGCTGAACCCGGCGATGGTGATGATCCTGATCCCGTTCAACAACCTCGTGCTGTATCCGCTGCTGCGCAGGATGGGCTGGGAGCCGACCGCGCTGCGGCGGATGACCGCGGGCATCGCGTTCAGCGGCCTGGCGTGGGTGGTGGTAGGCGGCATCCAGGTGAGCATGGACGGCGGTGATCCGATGTCGATCGCCTGGCAGATCCTGCCGTACGCGTTGCTGACCTTCGGCGAAGTGCTGGTGTCGGCGACCGGGCTGGAGTTCGCCTACAGCCAGGCACCGCAGGCCATGAAGGGCGTGGTGATGAGCTTCTGGAACCTGACCACGACCATCGGCAACCTGTGGGTGCTGCTGTCCAACGCGGCGGTGCGCAACGGCGCCGTCACCGAGCGGATAGCCAGTACCGGGCTGAGCGAAGCGGCGTTCCTGATGTTCTTCTTCGCAGGTTTCGCGTTCCTGGCGGCGCTGGCGTTCGGGCTGTACGCGCGGCGCTACCGGATGGTCGACAACTACCGCGCGGCGGTTTGAGGCAGCACATGGACGCCCCCGTCACCCTCGTCATCCTCGCCGTCACCGTGCTGGTGTCCTGGCAGGCGTTCGGCAACCGCAAGCTGCTGGAGCGCCTGCTGCTGTGGCCACCGGCAATCGAACGCCACAAGCAGTTCGACCGCCTGGTCACGCACGGATTCGTGCATGCCGACTGGCAGCACCTGCTGTTCAACATGATCACGCTGTATTTTTTCGGCCGGCACGTGGAGCGCATGTTCGCGCCGTACCTGGGCGCATTCGGCTTCGCGCTGTTCTACCTGTCGGCGATCCTGGTGGCGATCCTGCCGACCTACCTGCGCCATCGCCACGACCCGGCCTATCGCAGCCTGGGTGCGTCGGGCGCGGTCTCGGCGGTGCTGTTCGCCTTCATCCTGGTGCAGCCGTGGTCGCTGATCTTCGTGTTCTTCCTGCCGGTGCCGGCGATCGTGTACGCCGTGCTGTATGTCGGCTATTCGATCTGGATGGACCGCCAGGGCGGCGACAACGTCAACCACAGCGCGCACCTGTGGGGTGCGGGCTATGGCGTGCTGTTCACGGTGATGATGGAGCCGCGGGTGGTCGAGGTGTTCCTCGCGCGACTGATGTCGCCGTCGTTCTGACGGCGGGTCCCGCGATCAGGAAATCGACTCTTCCGCGGTGGCGGCGGTGTCCACTTCATACGTGCGCAGCAGGCGCGCGTAGACCAGCGAGTCGAGCTGGCTGAATTCGAGGTTGTCGACGTCTCCGGCGCGGACAAGGTCGAACAGCCGGGTGACAGCCTGGTGCTCGGTGCTGGCGTCGATATCGGCGTACATGGCGAGGCTCCCCTGAAGTTTGGGGAGTAGTACGCATCAAGCGTGCCAGTCGCACTGGCGTCGGCCGCACGAGCTGCCGTGTGACGCTCCGCGTCAGGCCCGGGCGCGCGCGGGCCGCCACTGACGCGCCGTGCTGCGCTCACCGGGCGTGCATGGCTGTGATGCTATTGCTTGCCGCACACCCGCCAGGAGACTGCGAATGGCCGTCAACCGCCCGCAAGCCAGCGAACTGCTCAACCTGTCCGAGATGCGCCTTTTCGACGACAGCCGCCCCGGTGCGCTGCGCGCGATGACCCGCGCCGCGCTGGCGGCTCGCGTCGCCAGGGCGCGTGCTGCGCGTGACCGCGCGCGTGACCTGCTGAAGCGGCAGAAGCTGGCCGCACGGGCGCGCGGCGACGTGGCCGGCGGACGCACCGAGACCGCCATCCGCACCGCGCGCAAGGAAGCGCTGCTGGTCGATATTTTGCAGCGTTTCGTCGAGGCAAGACGCGAAGCGCCGACCGTCACTGCGATGAAACAGACCGCCGCCAGCAAGGCGGCCAAGCCTGCGGTGGCGAAGGCTCCAGGGACGACGACCGCCAGGAAGGCCACGACTGCCAAGAAGGCCATCACGGCCAAGAAATCCGCGACCGCGAAGAAGGCTGTGAAGGTGAAGCCGGCTGTAGCCAAGCCGGCGGTCAAGAAGACTGCCGGCGGCAAGGCGGACGCCCGCGGAACCGGCAACGCCGTGGCCACCGCCGACAAGCGTGCCGGGGCGAACGGCGCGGCTGCCAGGATGGCCAATCCCACGGCCAGCAAGGCCGCCACGGGCGTCACGCCGCGCAAGGCGCTGGCCAATACCCGCAAGCTCCTGGCCGCCAAGCAGCGGCGTGATCGCGAGGCGCAGCCGTGGCAGTCGCTCGATCCCACCACGAGCCACGTCCCCGATGCCGGCTACCAGTCGCCTGAGGCGAAGGCGAAGGCCGTGGAGCTGCATGCCGCCGAGAGCCGCATGGCGTCGAACCATGGCAGCATGGGTGCGCGCGACCGGCACGCGCAGGGGCGTCGCGACCATCGCGGCGACACGGACTGAGGAGACGCGCGATGGAGCAACTCGACATCATCCATCACGCCATTCCGGGGCGCTTCGTTGCCGACGTGGATGGTCATGTGGCCTATCTCGACTACGAGATGGGCGACGGGGTCATGCATATCACCCACACCGTGGTGCCGGAGCAGGTAGGTGGGCGCGGTATCGGCGCACGTCTGGTGGCGGCGGCGTTCCATCATGCCCGCGAGGAAGGCTGGAAGGTGCGCACGCTGTGCGCCTACGCCAGCGCCTGGCTGCGCAAGCACCCGGAGTACGCCGACCTGGCGGTCTGACGGCTGCGCGGCGCGCCACGGTGTCGCCTTGGGCGGCCCGTGGTTGCCCGCGGGTGTGCGCAAATCGGGGGTTCCAAGGGCTGTCACGGCGCCGGCAAGCGGGAACCGCCGGCGTCTGCCAGACTTGCGCCCCGTTTTCCCAGCCGCGGATACGCGCGTCCATGCGTCTCAACAAGCACATCAGCGACACCGGCACCTGCTCGCGCCGCGAGGCGGACCGCCTGATCGGCGAAGGCCGGGTCACCGTGAACGGCCAGCGTGCCCGGGTCGGCGCCGAGGTCGGCGAGGGCGACCAGGTGCGCCTCGACGGCCAGCCGCTGAGCGCCCGCAGCGCTGCACCGGGGCGCCGCCGGCACGTGTATATCGCGCTCTACAAGCCGGTCGGCATCACCTGCACCACGGAAAGCACGGTGGTGGGCAACATCGTCGACTTCGTCGGCCACGAGCAGCGGATCTTCCCGATCGGGCGGCTGGACAAGGATTCGGAAGGGCTGATCCTGCTGACCAGCAACGGCGACATCGTCAACACCATCCTCCGTGCCGAAACCAGGCTGGAGAAGGAATACCTGGTGGCGGTCAACAACCCGGTCACCGACGAGTTCCTGCGCGGGATGGCGCGGGGGGTGCCGGTCCACGGCCAGGTGACCCTGCCGTGCCGCACGGGCAAGCTCGGCCGCTACGGCTTCCGGGTCACCCTGGTCCAGGGCCTGAACCGCCAGATCCGGCTGATGGCCGCCCACTTCGGCTACCGGGTGAAGCAGCTGGTCAGGGTGCGGATCGGGCCGGTCAAGCTGGCTCACATGAAGCCCGGTCGCTGGCGCAACCTGACTGATGCGGAACTGGCAACGCTGCTGCCCGGGCAGGAGGGGCTGTAACCGCGCCAGCCGGCCGATTCCAGCCACGGGCTATTCACACTTCCAATCGAAAGTGCGGTATGGTGCGCCCACTGTTCAAGGCGGGATCACGGTACATCGTGGCTCCGGTGCGGTAGATCCAAAGGTTTCAAGGCCGGTCGTACGGCCGGGTCCGGAAGATCCGCTCCATCGTTCCTGTGTTACCCCTTGCTCGACACAGTCTCGGATCCGTTCGCGGACCGTGCATCCTCTAAAAATGTTCAAGGAGTAACACCATGTCCGATCGTCAGACCGGCACCGTCAAGTGGTTCAACGACGCCAAGGGCTTTGGTTTCATCACGCCCGAGAGCGGCCAGGACCTCTTCGTCCACTTCCGTTCGATCCAGGGCACCGGCTTCAAGTCGCTGCAGGAAGGCCAGAAGGTTTCGTTCAAGGTCGTGCAGGGCCAGAAGGGTCTGCAGGCTGATGAGGTGCAGGCCGTCTAAGGCCCGCATTTCGTAACGCTTTGCCGGAAACCCCGGGCGGAAACGCCCGGGGTTTTCCGTATGTGCGCGATGGGGTGATCGCCCACATCACGTGCGAGCAAGCGATGGCGTGATCGCCGACATCACGTGCGAGCGCTTAGCCTTTCCACCATCACGGACTTGAGGGGGATCCCGATGAAACGCCTGCTGTTCTGCGTGCTGCTGCTTGTGTTGGCCGGATGTCGCCGCGAGGCTGACGTGCCTGGCGGTTCCGGCGCCACGGCTCCCGCTCCCGGGGATGCAGCCACTCAGCCCGCGGCGCCCGCCGAAGTGGCACTCGTGGACGTGATGGAAAGCACCAGCGGCTACATCATCGGCATCAGCTATCCGCCCGGCATGGCGCGTTACCCGGGCCTTGCCGTAGCGCTCAAGGCATATGCCGACACGGCGCGCGACGACCTGATGGACGCGGTGACCGCGGCCGGCGAGGGTGGGGAGGGCATGCCGTACGACCTGTCGCTGCCGTTCGATGTGGTGCTGGAAACGCCGCAGATGGTGGCGGTCAAGGCGGAAGGGACCAGCTACACCGGCGGCGCCCATGGCACCCCGCTGGTGGCGCGTTTCGTGTGGCTGCCCGAGCGCCAGGAACTGCTGCGCCCGGAGGCGCTGATCCCGGACCCGGCCGGCTGGCGCGACGTCTCCGCCTTCGTGCGCGAATCGCTGCACGCGGCGCTGTCGCAGCGCATCGACGCCGAAGAGCTCGAGCCCGAAGAGCGCGCGCGCCTGCTGCGTTCGATCGGCCGGATGATCGACGACGGCACCGGTCCGGAGGCCGGCAATTTCAACGCGTTCGAACCCGTGCCGGGTCCCGGCGGCCGCCTTCGCGCGCTGCGCTTCGTGTTCCCGCCCTACCAGGTGGGGCCGTACTCCGATGGGGTGCAGACGGTGGAAGTGCCGGCGTCCGTGCTGCTGCCGCACGTCGCGCCGGCCTACCGCGAGCTGTTCGCCGTCGGCTGAGGGAGCTTTCCGGCCGGGCGGTCGCGCCGTGGCCCGAGCCGCCGCCCCGCGCTATCTTTGGCCGGAGCAAGAGCGGGAGCAGGCGCCATGCATCCGGTCAGTGAACGCATCGAGGGCCTGCTCGCCTCGGCCGACGTGCGCGTTGGCGGCGATCGACCGTGGGACATGCAGGTCCACGAGCGCAGGCTCGCGGCGAGGCTCCTGGCGGGAGGCTCGCTTGCGCTGGGCGATGCGTACATGGATGGCTGGTGGGACTCGCAGTCGCTGGACGGGTTGCTCGCCAGGCTCCTGGCTTGCGGCATCGACCGGCGCGCGCGGGGGCTCGCCGATGCCCGCGATGCGATCCTCGCGCGGATGGTCAACCTGCAGTCCCGGCGTCGCAGCCGCGCGGTCGGCGAACGCCATTACGACCTGGGCAACGCGTTCTATCGCGAAATGCTCGGGCGCTGGATGGTGTACAGCTGCGGCTACTGGCGTGGTCGCTGCGGTGCGCCGCTCGACGACCTCGATGCCGCGCAGGAAGCCAAGCTCGACCTGGTGTGCAGGAAGCTCGGGCTGCAGCCCGGCATGCGCGTGCTCGACATCGGCTGTGGCTGGGGCGAGGCGCTGAAGTACGCGGCCGAGCGTCATGGCGTCAGCGGGGTGGGCGTGACGATCTCGGCGGAGCAGGCGGACTTCGCGCGCGCGCTGTGCGCGGGGCTGCCGGTGGACATCCGCCTGCAGGATTACCGCGACCTGCGCGGCGAACGCTTCGACCGCGTGTTCTCGATCGGCATGTTCGAGCACGTGGGCCTGCGCAACTATCGGGGGTACTTCGAGCTGGTCCGCGGGCTGCTGCCGCGCGACGGGCTGTTCCTGCTGCACAGCATTGGCGCCAACGTGTCGCAACGGCGCACCGATCCGTGGATCGCGCGGCACATCTTCCCGAACTCGATGCTGCCGTCGGCACGGCAGATCTCCCAGGCTTGCGAAGGGCTGATGGTGATCGAGGACTGGCACGGCTTCGGCGCCGACTACGACCGCACGCTGCAGGCATGGCGCGCCAACATCGAGGCCGCGTGGGACCGTCTCCCGCCGCGTTACGACGAGCGGTTCCGGCGCATGTGGCGGTATTACCTGGCGGCGGCGATGGCGAGTTTCAGGACGCGCCGGATCCAGCTGTGGCAGGTGCTGTTGTCGCCCGACGGAGTGCCTGGAGGGATCGTGGTGCCGCGATGAAGCGGCGACCCTTCCTCCGCCGGAGCGGAGGAAGGGTGTCGCGAGTCTTACCTGGCGGGAGCGGCGCCGCCCGGCGCGGCGCCGTCGCTGACGCTGCCGTCCAGGCCACGCTTGACCAGCAGCGGCTGGATGTCCGGAGCCTTGCCCGAGAAGTCCGTGAACAGCTGCAGCGCATCCTTGCTGCCGCCCTGCGACAGCAGCGTGGCGCGGAAGCGGTCACCGTTGGCGCGCGTCAGGCCGCCGTTCTCCTCGATCCACGCCACGGTGTTGGCGTCCAGAACTTCGGACCAGATGTAGGCGTAGTAGCCCGCCGCGTAGCCGCCCATGATGTGGCTGAAGTAGGTGGTGCGGTAGCGCGGCGGCACTGCGGCGAAATCGAGGCCGGCGGCCTTGAGCGCCGCTGCTTCGGTGGCGAGCACGTCCTTGGCGGCGGGCAGCTTGTCGGCCGGCAGCTGGTGCAGGTACTGGTCGAGCATCGCCGCGCCGAGGTATTCGGTGGTGGCGAAGCCCTGGTTGAACTTGGCGGTCGCGACCACCTTGTCCAGCAGCGCCTGCGGCATGGCTTCGCCGGTCTGGTGGTGCTTGGCGTAGTTGGCGAGCACCGACGGCCAGTCGGCCCACATCTCGTTGACCTGCGACGGGAACTCGACGAAGTCGCGCGGCACGCTGGTGCCGCTGAAGTACGGGTACTTCACGTCCGAGAACATGCCGTGCAGCCCATGGCCGAACTCGTGGAACATCGTGGTGACCTCGTCCCAGGTCAGCAGCGTCGGGCCGGCCTGCGGCTTCGGGATGTTCTGGTGGTTGGCCACCACCGGCAGGGTCTTCTCGAGCCCGGACTGCGACACGTACGAGTTCATCCAGGCGCCGCCGCGCTTGGAGTCGCGCGCGTAGGGGTCGAAGATGAAGATCGCGAGCTGGCTGCCGTCGGCGTTGTGCACGTCGTACACCCAGGTGTCGGGGTGGTACTTCGGCAGGTCGGTGCGTTCCTTGAAGGTGATGCCGTAGAGCTGGGTGGCGCCGAAGAACACGCCGTTCTCCAGCACGTTCTTCATTTCCAGGTAGGGCTTGAGCTGGGATTCGTCGAAGTCGTACTCGGCCTTGCGCACCTTCTCGGTGTAGTACGCCCAGTCCCAGGCCTCGAGCTGGAACGTCGGCTCGCCCTTGGCGGCCTGCTCGGTGTCGATCATCGCCTGCAGCTTGGCGGCCTCGCTGCGGGCATTGGCCACCGCGGCCGGGGCCAGCTGGCCGAGCATGGCGTTCACCGCGTCGGTGGTCTTGGCGGTTTCGCCGTCGAGCACGTAATCGGCATAGGTGTCGAAGCC
Organism: Luteimonas sp. MC1828; assembly: GCF_016461615.1. Lineage (NCBI taxonomy): Bacteria > Pseudomonadati > Pseudomonadota > Gammaproteobacteria > Lysobacterales > Lysobacteraceae > Luteimonas > Luteimonas sp. MC1828. The sequence goes on along the minus strand of NZ_JAEMNY010000001.1, from coordinate 975,256 downwards.
CAGCAGCTTGGCGCGCTCGGCGCGCAGCTTCAGCACGGTGGCCACGATCTCGCGATTGTCCCACTGGTTGCCACGCGCGCCGCGCACGACCGAGGCTTCATGCACGCGCTGGCGCAGGGCGCGGTTGTTGAGCTGCGGCAGCGGCGGCTGGCCGGTGGTGTTGAGCAGGGTGATGACGTACTTGCCTGCGTGGCCGCGCGCCTTGGCGGCGGTGGCCGCCACTTCGATCTGCTCGGGGGTGAGGCCGTCGAGCTCGGCGGCGGTGTCGACGACAACGGCGGAATCGTTGACCTCGGCCAGCACGTTCTGGCTGAAGGTGGTGCCCAGCTTGGCCAGCTCGCCGTTGATCTCCTTCAGGCGCGCCTTCTGGGTTTCGTCCAGGGCCGCGCCGGAGCGCACCAGGTCCTTGTAGTACTCCTCGACCAGGCGCACGCCCTCGGCGTCCAGGCCCAGCGTGGCGCGGGCGTCATGCAGCGTCTTGATGCGCGCGAACAGCTTGGGGTCCAGCGAGATGGCATCGCGGTGCGCGGCGAACTTGCCGGCGTAGTCGGCCTGCAGCTTCTTGCGCGCGTCGTTGGTGTCGGTGCCGACGAGGTTGAAGAACACGCGCATTGCGCGGCCCAGCGTCTGGCCGTTGGTTTCCAGCGGCAGGATGGTGTTCTCGAAGGTCGGCGCGTCAGGGTTGTCGGCGATCGCGCGCACTTCGGCGAGCTGCTCGGCCATGCCGGCATCGAAGGCCGGGGCGAAGTGCTCGTCACGGATGCGGTCGAAATGCGGGTACTGCAGCGGGAGGGTGCTCTCGACCGCGAAAGGATTGCCCTTCAGGGCATCTGCGCTGGCGGACATGGCGGACTCCGCGGCGGTGGCGGTGGACTGGGCGAGCGCGGGCGACAGCGCGGCGCCGGCGAGCACGGCCGCGAGGGCCAGGGACAGCGGATGCTTCATTCAGGTACTCCGGAGGTAGACTCAACCCCCGAAGGGTACCGTGCCCGGGCCCATGCAGGACATGACGAAAGACATGGTCACGCCCCCAGCCGGCACCGCGTCGGATTTCAGCGCCACGCGCATCGATGGACGGCAGCAACCGCTGGCCGACTACGCCGGGCAGGTGCTGCTGGTGGTCAACGTGGCGTCGCAGTGCGGGTTCACGCCGCAGTACGCGGGCCTGCAGCAGCTGTGGAACGACTACCGCGAGCGCGGCCTGGTCGTGCTGGGGTTTCCCTGCGACCAGTTCGGCCACCAGGAGCCTGGCAGCGACGAGGAGATCGCGCGGTTCTGTTCCATCGACCAGGGCGTCGATTTCCCGATGTTCGCCAAGGTCGAAGTCAACGGCCGCGATGCGCACCCGCTGTGGGCTTGGCTGAAGTCGGAGAAGGGCGGCGTGCTCGGCATCGACGCCGTCAAGTGGAACTTCACGAAGTTCCTCGTGGGACGCGATGGCCGCGTGCTGGCGCGCTATGCGCCCACCACCACGCCCGACGCCATGCGTGCCGATATCGAGGCCGCGCTCGGCTGAACCGTGCCCGGGCCTGCGCCCGGGGCGCGGCGATCAGCGGACGATGGTGACCGGCAGTTCGGTCTGGGCGATGACCTTGCTCGAGACCGAGCCGAGCAGGATGCCCTTCACCGAACCGCGTCCGTGCGAGCCCATCACCAGCAGGTCGGCCTTTGCGGTCCTGGCGGCCGCAAGAATGGCGTCCGCCGGCTCGCCGATCACCGCCATCTCGCGCACGTCGACCTTGCCGCGGGCGAGCGCCTTGCGCGCCGGCGCCAGCATGCGTTCGTGGTTTTCGGCGTGGATCTGCGCCATGGCCGCCTTGCCGATGCGGCTTTCCACGCCCGGGAACGGTTCGGCGTCGACCGCCACCAGGAACAGCTTCGCTGGCTTGGCAAGCTTGCCCGCCAGGCGCACGGCGTACTTCACGGCGCGCAGGCTGATATCGCTGCCGTCCACGGCGACCAGGATCTTCATCGGATGTTCCTCGGCGGATCGAATGGCGCGATTCTACGCGCTGGGCGCGGTGGCCGGACAGCGCGGCGGCGTCACTTCTCGACGAAAGCGCGCTCGAACACGTAGTCGCCGGACACGCCGATGCGCTTCGATGCGGTGAAGCCGCGTCCGTCGAGCAGGCTGCGGAAGTCGGCCAGCATCTGCGGGCTGCCGCACAGCATGGCGCGGTCGTGTGCGACATCGAGCGGGTCCAGGCCGAGGTCGGCCATCATCTGCCCGCTGGCCATCATGTCGGTCAGGCGCCCGCGCTGCGGGCGGCCGTCAAACACGAAGTCCTCGCGGGTGACGGCCGGGTAGTACAGCAGGCGGTCGCGCAGGATGTCGCCGAGCAGCTCATGCCGCGGCAGTTCGTTGCTGAAGTAGTCGCGGTAGGCGAGATCCGCCTCGCGGCGCACGCCGTGGCAAAGCACCACGCGCTCGAAGCGCTCGTAGGTTTCGGGGTCCTTGATAATCGACAGCCACGGTGCGAGGCCGGTGCCGGTGCCCAGCAGATACAGGTTGCGGCCGGGGTGCAGGTCGCTGATCAGCAGGGTGCCGGTGGGCTTGCGCCCGATCAGCACCTGGTCGCCTGGCTTGACGTGCTGCAGGCGGGACGTCAGGGCACCGTCGGCCACCTTGATGCTGAAGAACTCGAGCTGCTCTTCCCAGTTGGCGCTGGCGATCGAGTACGCGCGCAGCAGCGGCTTGCTGGAGCCGTCGGCCTGCGTGACCGGCAACCCGATCATGACGAACTGGCCGTTCTCGAAGCGGAAGCCGTCGTCGCGGGTGGTGGTGAAGCTGAAGTAGTCGTCCGTCCAGTGACGGACGTCCAGCACCGTTTCGGTGCCAAACGCGGATGACATGCGGGGTTCTTGGCTGGGGAGGAAACCGGGCCATTGTACCGCCGGCGCTAGCGGTAGCCCGCGGCCTGCAGTTCGAACAGCTCGGCATAGCGGCCGCCGGCGGCCATCAGTTCCGCATGGGTGCCGCTGGCCTCGATCCGGCCGTCGGCCATCACCAGGATGCGGTCGGCCATGCGCACGCTGGAAAAACGGTGGGAGATGAGCACGGCGGAACGGTTGTCGGAGAGCTCGCGGAAGCGCTGGAAGACTTCGTATTCGCTGCGCGCGTCGAGGGCTGCGGTGGGTTCGTCGAGGATCATCACCTGGGCGTCGCGCATGTAGGCGCGCGCGATCGCGACCTTCTGCCACTGGCCGCCCGACAGGTCCACGCCGGTCTTGAAGCGGCGGCCGATGACCTGGTCGTAGCCGCCGGGCAGGCCGGCGATGACCTCGTCGGCCAGCGCGCGGCGCGCGGCGGCCTCGATGCGCGGGCGGTCGTCCATCGCGTCCACCTGGCCGACGCCGATGTTCTCTGCCGCGGTCATGTGGAAGCGCACGAAGTCCTGGAAGATCACGCCGATGTTGGCGCGCAGGTCATCCAGGTCGTAGTCGCGCAGGTCGCGGCCGTCGAGCAGGATGCGGCCTTCGTCCGGGTCGTACAGCCGCGCGAGAAGCTTCACCAGGGTGGTCTTGCCGGCACCGTTTTCGCCCACCAGTGCCAGCACTTCGCCGGCATGCAGCTGGAAATCGACGCCTCGCAGCGCCCAGCGCGCGGCGTCCGGATAGCGGAAACCGACGTTGTCGAACACGAAGCCGGTGGCGATCGGGCGCGGGATGGGCGAGGCGTCCGGGCGCGAGACGATCTCCGGCTGGATCTCGAAGAACGAGTACAGGTCGTCGAGGAACATCGCCTGGCCGGCGACCTGCGAAAACCCGATCAGCAGGCTTTCCAGCAGCTGGCGCAGGCGGCGGAAGCTGCCCGCCAGGAAGGTGAGGTCGCCGATGGTGAAGTCGCCCTGCACCGTGCGCCACGCGATATAGCCGTAGGCCACGTAGTAGCCGAGCGTGCCGAACGCCGCCAGCAGCGCGCCCCAGAACGCGCGGCGCCGGGCAAGCCTTCGGTTGGCGAGCAGGAAGGCCTGCGACAGCAGGCGGAAGCGCTCCACCAGGAAGCGGTGGAGGCCGAAGATCTTGACCTCCTTGGCGCTCTCCACGCTGGCGCCGGTCTGGCGCAGGTATTCGAGCTGCCGCCGCTCCGGCGTCCACTGGAAGTTGAGCGAATAGTTGAGCGCGTTGAAATGCGCCTCACCCACGAAGGCCGGGATCAGCGCCACCGCCAGCAGCACGATCAGCCACGGCGCGTACACCAGCAGACCCGCGGCAAAGCTCACCACGGTGATCATGTCCTGGGCCTGGCCGAACAGCTGGCCCATGAGGTTCATGCGCCCCATGGTCTGGCGGCGCGCGCGGTCGAGCTTGTCCTGCAGCTCCGGGTCCTCGAAGTCCTCGAGGTCGAGGGTCGCCGCGTGCTCCATCAGCCGCACGCTGGCGGCGTTGGTGAACATCTCCGACAGGACCGAATCGCAGTACGACACCAGCCGCCCGAGCAGGTCGGAGACGATCGCCAGCGCGAACTCGAGCGCGATCAGCAGCGCCAGCGGATGCAGGAGCCCGGCGGCCCAGGCGTCGCCGAAACCGCCGTCGATCGCGCCACTGCCGACCAGCCGGATCGCCTCGTCGATGATCAGCTTGCCGATGTAGAGCATGGCGACCGGCAACAGCGCGCGGATCACCCGCAGGCCGAGGCTGGCAATGGTCAGCGGCCGGCTGGTGCGCCAGATCTCGCGCAGGAACGGCGGCAGGTTGCGCAGCGCATTGACGCGTTCACGGAACGAGGGGCTGGAGGATGGCCGGGGCGGGGCGCTGTCGGCTGCGGTGCTGGCGGGGCTCATGGCGCCATCATGCCGGGCGCCCCGGAGGCACGGGTGAAATCACGGCCGGCGGACATGCGCCGCCGGCCGCCGTGGTCAGTCGAGCGACAGGCGCGCGTCGCCGGAGAATGTCTCCAGCTTGACCTCGCCGTCGCCGCCGCCGTAGCGGTGCTCGAAACTCGCGCCCGGGCCGTACTTCTTGCGCTTGACGTCGGCACCGGCCGCGTCGAGCGAGCCGCTGAAGCTGGCGCCGCTGGCGCGCGCGGACAGATCGCGGGGCAGCGTGAGGCGGATGTCGCCGCTCACCGACTCCAGCGTGATGCTGCCGCCGCTGGCCAGCCCGGTGCGGATGCTGGTGTCGCCGGATACGGAGCTTGCGTCCAGCCGGCGCAGGCGTTCGCCGCGGGTGTCGATGTCGATGTTGCCGGACACCGACTCGGCCTCGACGCTGCTGCCGATGCGCCCGCGCAGCGCGATGTTGCCGCTGACGCTGTCGACAGCGACCTCACGGCTGTTGAGGTTCAGCCGCAGGTTGCCGCTCACGCTTTCGATGCTCGCTTCGCCCGGCGCGCCCACCGCAACCACCGCGCCGCTGACGCTCTCGATGTCGAGCTTCGCGCCGCCGACCCCGGTGACGTTGACGCTGGCGGCGACCGAGTCGACCTCCAGGCTGGCCTGGCGCGGGATGTCGATGACCAGGGTGGTCGGTTCGGAATTGCGGCTGTTGCGCGGGTAGCGCACCTCCACCGAGAGGCTGCGCTCGCCGCCCTCGATGGCGAGGCGCTCCACGCCGTCGCCGAGGCTGCCGGTGATGCGGACTTCGGCGCGGTCCCAGGTGCGCACCTCGATGCTGCCCTTGAGGTTGGAGACATCGACGCTGCCGCGGGCGTCGAGCGGGCGGGTTTCGTTGATCGGCGTGGCGGCGAACGCCGGCGCGGCGAAGGCGGCGGCGAGGCCGGTGAGCAGGAGGGAACGGATCATGACTGGCTCCAGGGGCTAAGGCGGGGCGAGAAGGGACAAGGCATCAGGCAAGCCGGCGTGCCAGCGACAGTCGCTGGGCATAGATGCGCTGCAGGCGCTGGACGAGGAACACGGCGTCGGGGTCGTGCCGCAGCGCGGCGCGCACTTCGACCGCGCTGCGGTCGAGTTCGGCCAGCACGCCGCCGGAGGCGTCCGGCGCCATGTCGGCAGCGCGGGCGGCATCCAGCTCGCGCAGCGCGCCGAGGTATTCGCGGGTCATGGCGTCGGCCACGCGCAGCAGCGGTGCGTCCTGCGCGGCGTCGGCCGCGATGGTCGGCGCGGCCGCGCCCTTGGAGAGGCGCGGCGCCAGTTGCCAGCCCACGGCCACCGCGACCAGCACGGACGCGGCGATGGCGTAGGGCGCCAGCCTGGCTGTGCCGCGCCGGCCCAGGCTGGCACCTGGGTGAGCGCTGATGCGGGACGCAGCGGTGGTTGCGCCCATGCCAACCGCGCGCGGGGGAGCTGTCGGGTCGCGCGCGGGTGCCTGCGCCAGCTGCGCGGAGATCGCAGGCCAGAGGTCGCGCTGTGGCGCCACGTCCTGGCGCAGGGCGGCGAGCCGCGCCTGCAGGACAGCCGGAAGCACGTCGTCGTGACCGGCCCGGTCGATATCGTCGTGGTTGTCACGGTTCATGCGAAGTCTCCAAGTCGCGTGCGGAGCAGCCGGCGCGCGCGGTGCAGCTGCGCCTTCGAACTGCCCACCGCCATGTCGAGGGTCGAGGCGATCTCGTCGTGGCTCCAGCCCTCGATGTCGAACAGCACCAGCACAGCGCGGGCGCGCGGCGGCAGCGACGCCACGGCGCGGTCCAGGTCAAGCGCCAGCGCGGTGCCGTGGCCGGCCGAATCGGCGCCGGCCAGCGCGTCGATCACGTCGCCGTCGTCGCCATCCAGGCCCGGGCGCGCCTTGCGTGCGCGCAGGTCCATCAGTGCGGTGTTCACCGCCAGCCGGTGCAGCCATGTGCCGAAGGCGCTGTCGCCGCGCCACTGCGGCAAAGCCCGCCAGGCGCGCAGGAAGGCTTCCTGCACCAGGTCCTCGGCCCGCGCGTGCTGCCAGCCCGCCAGGCGCAGCACCACGCCGTGGACGCGCGCCGCGTGGCGCCGGTACAGGGCTTCGAATGCCGCGGCATCGCCGGCCGCCGCGGCGCGGGCCAGCGGCAGGTCGCAGTCGCCGGTGTCGGGGGCCGGGTCGTGGCAGGGGGCGGTCATCGCGGCGTCGAGCATACCCAGTCGGATGCACCGTCACGCCCGGAGGTTTAAGCCGCCCCTGCACAGCGGCGTAAAATGCACGATTGACCCGCCAGCAGCCGAGCCAGCCGTGACCCCGACCACGATCCGCCAGGACGACCTGATCCAGAGCATCGCCGATGCCCTGCAGTACATCAGCCACTACCACCCGGTGGACTACATCCGGAACCTCGCCGCCGCCTATGAGCGCGAGGAGTCGCCGGCCGCCAAGGACGCGATGGCGCAGATCCTGATCAATTCGCGCATGTGCGCGGAGGGCCACCGGCCGATCTGCCAGGACACCGGCATCGTCACCGTGTTCCTCGAGATCGGCATGGACGTGCGCTGGGACGACGCCACCATGGGCGTCGAGGACATGGTCCACGAGGGCGTGCGCCGCGCCTATGCGCACCCCGACAACAAGCTGCGCGCGTCGGTGCTGGCCGACCCCGCCGGCAAGCGCATCAACACCCGCGACAACACGCCGGGCGTGGTGAACTTCAAGGTGGTTCCCGGCAACAAGGTCGACGTGATCGTGGCCGCCAAGGGCGGTGGATCGGAAGCCAAGAGCAAGTTCGCGATGCTCAATCCGTCGGATTCGGTCGTCGACTGGGTGCTGAAGACGGTGCCGACCATGGGCGCCGGCTGGTGCCCGCCGGGCATGCTCGGCATCGGCATCGGCGGCACCGCGGAGAAGGCCATGCTGCTGGCCAAGGAGGCGCTGATGGAGCCGATCGACATCGTCGACCTGCAGGCGCGTGGCGCGTCGAATCGCGCCGAGGAACTGCGCCTGGAGCTGTACGACAAGGTCAACGCGCTCGGCATCGGCGCGCAGGGGCTGGGCGGGCTGACCACGGTGCTCGACATCAAGGTCAAGGATTACCCGACCCACGCGGCCAACCTCCCGGTGGCGCTGATCCCGAACTGCGCGGCCACGCGCCATGCGCACTTCACGCTCGACGGCAGCGGTCCGGTGATGCTGGATCCGCCGTCGCTGGAGGACTGGCCGAAGCTGGTGCTGGATACGTCCAAGGGGCGTCGCGTCGACCTGGACTCGATCACGCCGGAGGAGGTCGCGAGCTGGAAGCCCGGCGAGACCCTGTTGCTCAACGGCAAGCTGCTGACCGGCCGCGATGCGGCGCACAAGCGCATGGTGGGGATGCTCGACCGCGGCGAGCCGCTGCCGGTCGATTTCCGCGGCCGCTTCATCTACTACGTGGGGCCGGTGGATCCGGTGCGCGACGAGGTCGTCGGCCCGGCCGGTCCGACCACGGCGACGCGCATGGACAAGTTCACCGAGCAGGTGCTGAGCCAGACCGGCCTGCTGGGCATGATCGGCAAGGCGGAGCGGGGGCCGGTCGCCATCGAGGCGATCCGCAGGCACAAGTCGGCGTACCTGATGGCGGTCGGCGGATCGGCCTACCTGGTGTCGAAGGCGATCAAGGCGGCGCGCGTGGTCGGCTTCGAGGACCTGGGCATGGAGGCGATCTACGAGTTCACGGTGCAGGACATGCCGGTGACGGTGGCGGTCGATTCCACCGGCGAGTCGGTGCACGAAACGGGCCCGCGCGAGTGGCAGTCGCGGATCGGCAGGATTCCGGTGGTGGTCGAGCCGGCCTGAGCCCTCTGCGGGTAGGCGAGCGACGCCCTACAGCTGCGAACGGATCGGGCGCACGATCCGTTCGGCGAGCTTCTCGCGAAGCGGGCGTCGTTCCCACATTTCGTACGAGTACTGCTTGGCGTGCTTCAGGTCGTCCTCGAAGACCTGGGTCATGCGTTCGGCGAAGGCGTGGTTGTAGATGTTGAGGCTGGCCTCGTCGTTGAGGCGGAACGAGCGGATGTCGAAGTTGGTGGAACCCACCGAGACTAGTTCGCCGTCCACGACCAGCAGCTTCACGTGGATCATGGTCGGCTGGTACTCGTGCATCTCGATGCCCGCCTGCAGCAATTCGCCCCAGCTGGCCTTGGATGACAGGCGCACCGTTTCCGAATCGATGTGCTTGCCGGGCAGCATCACGCGCACCTTCACCCCGCGCTTGCGCGCTGCGATCAGCGCCTTCGTGATCAGCTCGTCCGGCACGAAGTACGACGCGGTCAGGTCGATCGTGTGCTCCGCCGCGGCAACCGCCGAGAGGTACATCAGGTGCATGCTCTCGCTGCCGCCCGCGGGCGACGCGATGAACAGGTGCGCGGCCATGTCGCCGGCGTGCTCGAGTTCCGGGAAGTAGTCCGGACCGTTGAGAAGCTCGCCCGTGGTCTTGATCCAGTTGTCGTTGAACGCGGCCTGCATCTGCGCCACGGCCGGGCCTTCGATGCGGAAATGCGCTTCGCGCCAGTGGTCCGGGTCCTGCGCGTGGCCGGTCCACTGGTCGGCGATGCCGACGCCGCCAGTGAAGCCCACCTTGCCGTCGATCACCAGCAGCTTGCGGTGGGTGCGGTTGTTCATGCGGCCGAGGTTGTACCAGTGCAGCGGCCGGTAGCGCTCGACGCGCACGCCTGCGTCCTGCATGCGCTTCAGCAGCTCCTCGTCCATCTTGATGCTGCCCACCCAGTCGACCACCAGGTGCACGCGCACCCCGTCGCGGGCGCGCGCGGCCAGTGCATCGGCAAACTTGCGGCCGATGTCGCCGGACCAGTAGATGTAGGTCTCGAAGGTGATGGTCTTCTCGGCCGCGGCGATCGCCTCGAGCATCGCCGGGAAGATCTCGTCGCCGTTCTGGTAGTCGACCACGTGGTTGCCCGGCATGATCGCCGGGCCCAGCAACACCGACATCTCGCGGCGGAACTGCGGGTCGGCCACGGCGTGCGTGTGCTCGACCTTGCGTTCGATCTTCTTTTCGGGAGTGGCGAAGTTCATCGCCACCACCACGACCAGCACCGTGGCGATGACGGTCAGGACGATGGTCCAGGCCATTTTTTTGCGGCTCCAGGTTCGGCGGCTCATGCAGTCCCCTCGGCAGGGTCGGGCCGGGTCCGCCTACTCTGGGGCGCGCGCATTCACCGGCGTGTGAAGCCGGGCCGGGTCAGAACCAGTCGATCACCGAAATGCCGAGGCCCACGTAGGTCGCGCGGTGGTCGTAGTCGAGCATGCTCTCGCCGTAGCCCTCGAACACCTGCAGGTGGCCGCGCAGCTGGTTGCTGATCGGGAACCCCCAGTCGAACTGCAGCGCGCCGTGCGAACGGTCGCCGCTGCGCAGGGAGTGGCGCGCCATCAGCGAGTACACCTGGCCATCGTCGCGGGTGTGCACGAGGGTGACGTCGCCGCGGCCGAGGTAGTCCTCGATGCCGGGGTTGTCGTCATCGCTGCCGTCGGACAGGCGGATCCAGGGGCGGAACGTCACCGCCCAGTCTTCGCGGTCCAGGCCGACGTTGAACATCACCCGGTTCCAGCTGCGCGACAGCGGGTCGGCGCGGCCGTTGGACTGGTGGTTGATGCCGACGGCCGCCATCCGCCCCTTCCAGCCGAACAGGCTGTAGCTGTTGCGGAACACCAGGAGGACTTCGGGCTCGTAGTTGGTCTCGCGGAACGGGCGCGAGGCGTCGCTGTTGAGCACCTGCCAGCGCGAGCTCTGCGTGTAGCCCATCCACAGGTCGCCGTTGTCGCCGAAGATGCTCTCCAGCGCCTTGGTCTTGAAGCTGATCTGGAACTTCGTCTCGAAGTCGTCCACCGACATCGCCTGCGCCTCGACGCCGGGCGACGAACTCGCCGGCGACGGGTTCTGGTCGCTGCTCCAGAACACCGGCAGCAGGTACACCGGCTTGTGCGCACGCATGTTGAAGGTGCCGAGCTTCGAGTCGCGCGCCAGCTCCCAGCGACTGTCGAGCAGCGAGCCGCGGCCGGCATTGGCCAACGCCTCGCGGCGCGGATCGTCGTCGTGCGGGTAGAAGTCGCTGCTGGTGTCGGCGGGTCGAGCCTGCGCGGCTGCGGCTTCGAGCGCCGCGGCCTCCGCGCGGGCGCGGGCGGCGGCTTCATCGGCGGCCTGCGGCGAACGCGCCTGGCGGCCGGCGGCCAGGTCGTAGCAGGCAAGGCGCTCGGCGTCGCTCTCGACCGCGACACAGGCGGTCGCGCTGCCGGCCGGTGGCGACTGGGCGGCTGCGGTGAACGGCAAGGCGCACAACAGGGGCAGGATGGCCGACAGGCGTGGTGGCATGGGATGGCTGTGTTGGCGAGGCGAGGCGCGAGTCTAGCGTGGTGTCACAGGAACCATGCGAACGCGAACAGGCCCAGCATCGCGAAAGCCAGCGCCAGCTTCAGCACGATCGCGAACACGATGCCCAGCCAGGTGCCGAAGCCGACCCGCGCCGCTTGCCCGACGTCGCGTCCGTGCAGCAGCTCACCCGCCAGCGCGCCCAGGAAGGGACCGGCGAACAGCCCCACCGGGCCGAAGAACACACCGACGAAGGTGCCGATGATCGCGCCAACGATCGCCTTGCCGCTCGCACCCACGCGTTTCGCGCCGAGCGCGGTGGCCCAGAAATCGATCAGGAGCGACAGCAGGGTCAGCACCCCCAGCACCGCGAGCGTGGCCACGCCGATCTGCTCGAATCCGCCGGCCCATGCCGCCAGCAGCATGCCGGCGAACACCAGCGGCAGGCCGGGTAGGGCGGGCAGGATCGTGCCGACGATGCCGGCGACCACCAGGATCGCGGCGAGGACGTAATAGAGAACCTGTGCATCCATCTTGGCAGCCTGCCCAACTAATGACGGCCCGCATGGCGGGCCGTCAGGAGAACACGAAACGAGGAGGATGGATCAGCGCAGCGAGGCGCGGCCACCCGCAACGCGCACATATGAGCCTTCGCGGATCCCGCCCAGGTCAGTCTGGGTGACCACGGTCATGCGGCCGTTGTCGAGGCGCACGTGGACGTCGTAGACCGAGTCCCCCTGGACGCGGTTCTGGATGGCGTTGCCCGCCACCGCGCCGCCGACCGCGCCGGCGACCGTCGCGGTGTTGCGGCGGCCCTCGCTGTCCGTGTTGCGGCCGGCAATTTCACGCGCAGCCACGGCGCCCACTACGCCACCCAGCACGGCACCGGTGGCATTGGGCGTATTGCCACCGCGCGCGCGATGGTCGATGCGGGTGACCACGCCGCAGTCCTGGCAGGCGTAGGCGGACGAACCGGTATTGCCGTAGCCGCTGCCGCTGGAATAGCCGGGCGATGTGCTCGCACAGCCGACCATGGTGAGCGCGGCAAGCGCGGCGGTGGCACCGATCAGGCGGATCTTCATTGCGTTGCTCCTGAGATCGCGGGGGGATGGGAAGGTGGACCTTCCACCCCGCGACCTTAGGAGCAGGGTCGTGAACAGCCGATCAACCGCGGAAGTCGCGGTGGCAGGCCTTGCAGTCCGCGCCGATGGCCTCGGTGGTGGTCTTGAGTCCCGCGCAGTTCAGCGGCGGCGATGCCAGGGCGCTGTCGATGGCGCCGCGGAACTTGCCGGCGTGGGTGGCAAAGCGGGTGTCATCGCGCAGGTCGGCGAATGCGGGCTCAAGATCGTTGCCCAGCACGCGCAGCGCCTGCAGGTGCGGCAGCACGTCCGTCGCCGCGCAACGGTTGGCCTGCAGCGCGTCGCGCAGCTGTGCGCTGTGCGCGGACAGCAGGTGCATGGTGGCCTTGGGGTAGTGGTCCTGCCAGGTCTTGCGGGCCTCCAGCGCGCGCAACAGCATCACCACCGCCACCACGCCAAGCACCAGGCCCAAGCCGAACACGAACAGGTAGCGGACCGCGGCCGAGTGCGGCTTGCCCGCGTGGCTCGCGGGACCTGCGTGGGAAGTGGTATCGGGCGGCGTCGACATGCGTGCACTCCGGCTGGCGGTTGGACAGCGGCGATTGTATGCGGCGCACCCGCTAAAATGCGCGCATGGACAAGCACTGGCAGGACAGGTTCGCGGGTATCGACCGCCTTTACGGGCGTGGCGCGGTGGCGCGTTTTGCCAACTGCCATGTCGCGGTGGTTGGCCTGGGTGGCGTGGGCTCGTGGGTGGCGGAGGCGCTCGCGCGCAGCGCCGTCGGTCGGCTGACGCTGATCGATGCCGATGACCTGTGCGTGTCCAACACCAACCGCCAGCTTCCGGCGCTTGAAGGCCACTACGGGCGCGCCAAGGTCGAGGCCATGGCGGAACGTTGCCGTGCGATCAACCCGGCGATGACGGTCGACGCCTTGCCGAGTTTCCTCACGCCGGCCAACCTCGACGAACTGCTCGACCGCGGCTATGACCTGGTCATCGATGCCTGCGACAGCTTCCGCAGCAAGGTCGAGGCGATCGCATGGTGCCGGCGCCGCAAGCTGCCGCTGATCACCGTGGGCTCGGCGGGCGGGCGCGTGGACCCGACCCTGGTGCGCGTGCGCGACCTGTCGAAGACCGAGCACGACGCGATGCTGGCGCTGGTGCGGCGCAAGCTCCGCGGCGAGTTCAATTTCCCCAAGGGGCCGCGGCGCTATTTCAGCGTGCCTGCGGTGTACTCGCTGGAAAACGTGCGTTACCCGCAGCCCGATGGCAGCGTCTGCGGCCTGCGCCCGCAGGTCGGCGGTGCCGACGCGCTCAACCTCGACTGCGGTGGCGGCCTCGGCGCGGCCACGCACATCACCGGCGCATTCGCGTTCGCCGCGGCGGGCAAGGCGCTGGAGATACTGCTGGCACGCGGCCAGGCGCGCGACGCCTAGTCCAGCGCGAACAGCCGCCGCGCGTTGGCGCTGGTGGCTTCGGCCAGCACATGGTCATCCACGCCGCGCAGCGCGGCGATCGTCGCGCACACCACGGCAAGGCGCGCCGGTTCGTTGCGTTGGCCGCGGAGGCCGGCATCCGGCTGGTCGGGCGCGTCGGTTTCCAGCAGCAGGTGTTCTATCGGCATGTCGGCGGCCAGCCGGCGCAGCCGCTGCGCGCGTTCGTAGGTGACCGGACCACCGAGGCCGAGCAGGAACCCCTCGCGCCACAGCACTTCCGCCTGTTGGCGGCTGCCGGAAAAACTGTGCACCACGCCGCGCAGGCCGCCAATGCGGCGGATGGCGGCGATCACCGCGTCCACCGAGCGCCGTGCGTGCACGATCACCGGCAGGTCGAACTCGCGCGCAAGTTGCAGCTGGCCGTCGAACCAGTGCGCCTGTTGCGCCGGGTCCAGGCCTTCCACGAAGTAGTCGAGCCCGCATTCGCCGACCGCCACCGGGCGCTCGCGCTCCAGCCAGGTGCGCAGCTGCTCGAGGTGTCCCGGGCGGTGGTGGGCGAGGAAGGTTGGATGCAGGCCGTAGGCCGGGTACAGGCCATCGTCGAGAGCGGCCGCTTCGCGGAGACCCGGCCAGGCGCCAGCGTGCGTCGCCGGCAGGACCTGCATGCGCACGCCCGCCGCACGCGCCCGGGCAATTACTGCTGCACGATCGGCGTCGAACTCGATTGCGTCGAGATGGCAATGGCTGTCGACCAGCATGGTTCAACCGCGCCGGGCTTCACCGTCGATGGTGTCCTTCGCCGTCCCGCCCGCGGGTCGCTTGCGGCGCGCGAGCAGCAGCGCACCGAGGCCGAACAGGATCTCGTCGACGAACGGCAGCGGATCCGGGACCACGAGGGTGACCAGGAACAGGCCCGCCGCGGCCATGAACAGCTTCGGAAAACTCAGGCGGCCCAGCCATCGCATCAGCGGGATCAGCAGGGGATTGGGCATGGCGACACTCCACGGGCGTGCGATGCAGGCACGCTAGCACGCTGCAGGGTGTGGCCTGGTTCACGGATCCGTCAGTTTGCAGGCTGGGTGGCCGGCACCCGTTCAGGCGTGAAGTGTTCGAATCCCGTTATCCGCGGCACCGCCGCACGGTCCACCGGTTCCGCCCACGAGGAGGCGCTCCATGAAGAACAACACGCTAGCCATTGCCCTCGCTTCGCTGCTTGTCGGTGGCGTTGCCGTCGCCGCCTTCCAGGGTGGTCGCACCGACCAGCCGCGCGCCGACATCGCCGCCGCCGGCACCTCGCTGGACGTCGCCGCCGACGCATCGGAAGGACGCCTCGACGATGGCGCGATCCCGAGCGCGGGTCGCCTTGAATATGCCGACGTCGTCGCCGTCAAGCCGATCACCGAGCGCGAGGCGCTGTATGCGACCGTGATCGGCTCCGAGGCGATCCGCGAAACCACCACCAGCTCCAGCCCGCGCCAGGTCTGCGAAGACGTGGTCGTGCAGGAACGCCTGCCCGAGCGCGACGGCAACATCGGCGGCACCGTCGCCGGTGCGGTCATCGGTGGCCTGGTGGGCAACCAGGTCGGCAGCGGCAACGGCCGCAAGCTGGCCACCGTGGCTGGTGCCGTCGGCGGCGGCTATGCCGGCCGCGCTGTGGACCGTCGCCACGTCGGTGGCCAGGTCGTCGAGCGCGTGGACCGCCAGTGCCGCACCGTGCAGGACAGCGCGCAGTCGTCGCGCGTGGTCGCCTACAACGTGACCTACCGCAACCCGGATGGCACCACCGGCACCATGCGCACCGACAGCAAGCCTGGCAACCGCATCCCGCTGGGCAACCAGGACGTGACCGTCGGCTACGACGTCACCTACCGCTACGACGGTGACGAGCGCAGCATCCGCATGGACGAGCGCCCCGGTGACCGCTTGCCGGTGATCGACGGCCAGGTGGTCACCCAGGTCGCCAGCGTCGACGGCGACACCGAGCGCGGCTGATCGCAGCGCCGCCAGGTGAACGCTGACGCGGGCCCGGATTTCCGGGCCCGCGTCGTTTCCGGGATCTGCCGGCCGGTAACGCCCCGCGCCATGGCCTGCCCGGCGCCGCTGGCCATCGCTACAATGCCGGGTTTCCGCCGACCGGTTGCGCTTCCATGGCCCTGAATCCCTACGACCTCTACGACGTCCGCTCCCTGCTCAGCGATGAGGAGCGCGCCGTGCAGGACACGGTGGCGCGGTTCACCGACGAACGCGTGCTGCCGATCATCGGCGAGTGCTTCGACCAGGGCCGCTTTCCGAAGGAGCTCATCCCGGAGATCGCCGGGCTCGGCCTGCTGGGCGCGACGCTGCCCGCCGAATACGGCGGCTCGGAGCTCAACTACGTCAGCTACGGCCTGATCTGCCAGGAGCTGGAGCGCGGCGACAGCGGCATCCGCAGCTTCGCCAGCGTGCAGTCGTCGCTGTGCATGCATCCGATCTTCGCGTATGGCACCGAGGAGCAGAAGAAGCGCTGGCTGCCCGACATGGCCGCCGGCAAGGTGATCGGCTGCTTCGGCCTGACCGAGGCGCACGGCGGCTCCGACCCGGCCAACATGAAGACGCATGCGAAGAAGGACGGCGGCGACTGGATCATCAACGGCGCCAAGATGTGGATCACGAACGGCAACATGGCCGACATCGCGATCGTCTGGGCGCAGACCGAAGACGGCATCCAGGGCTTCATCGTCGAGAAGGATTTCGCCGGCTTCAGTGCGCAGGAGATCAAGCACAAGATGAGCCTGCGCGCGTCGGTGACCAGCGGCCTGTTCTTCGACAACGTCCGCGTTCCGGAGGCCAACCGCCTGCCGAACGTGAAGGGCCTGAAGGGGCCGCTGGGCTGCCTGACCCAGGCGCGCTACGGAATCACCTGGGGTCCGATCGGCGCGGCGATCGCCTGCCTGGACGAGGCCTTGAACTACAGCAAGGAGCGCATCCTGTTCAACCGCCCGCTCGCGGCCACGCAGAGCGCGCAGCTGAAGATGGCCGACTGGTCGCGGCGCATCACCGGCGCGCAGCTGCTGAGCCTGCAGCTCGGTCGCCTGAAGGATGCCGGCAAGATGCAGCCGACCCAGGTGAGCGTGGCGAAGTGGAACAACTGCCGCATGGCCATCGACATCGCGCGCGAAGCGCGTGACCTGCTCGGCGGCGCCGGCATCACCACCGAGCACTGCCCGATCCGCCACGCGCTGAACCTGGAATCGGTGATCACCTACGAGGGCACCGAGACCGTGCACCAGCTGGTGGTGGGCCGCGAACTGACCGGCATCAACGCCTTCGCCGGCTGAGCCCTGTCCGGTCGCCGCGCCGCGGCGCCCACCGGTCCACGCGATAGAGGTGCGTCCACCATGGCCTTGCCCGAGCTCCGCCTTGAAACCGAACGCCTGGTCCTGCGCCCGCCGCAGCTGGGCGATTTCGAGCGCTATGCCGAACTGCTTGGCGACGAGCAGGCCGCGCGCCACATCGGCGGTCACCAGCCGCGTGCGGCGGCGTGGCGCAAGTTCCTGCAGATGCCCGGTGCCTGGGCCGTGCAGGGCTTCGGCATGTTTTCGGTCGTCGAGAAGACCAGCGGCAGCTGGCTTGGCCAGGTCGGCCCGTGGAAGCCCGAGGGCTGGCCGGGCAACGAGATCGGCTACTCGTTCCACCCGGATGCGTGGGGCAGGGGCTACGCGACTGAAGCAGCGATCGCCACGATCGACTGGGCGCTGGCGAATCTCGGCTGGGACGAATTCATCCACTGCATCGCGCCCGAGAACGTCGCTTCGCAACAGCTCGCGAAGCGCCTGGGTTCCACGCTCCGCGGGCCGGGACGATTGCCGGCGCCTTACGAAGATGCAGCCGTCGACATCTGGGGGCAGACCCGCGCACAGTGGCGCGCGCGTGGCGCGGGCGGCGCGCCGTGATCACCGTCCACGGCTTTTCGCCCTCGGGCAACTGCCACAAGGTGAAGCTGCTGCTGGAGCAGCTCGGTCGCCCCTATCGCTGGGTCGAAACCGACAGCAGCCGCGGCGAGACCCGCACGCCGGGATTCCTCGCGATCAACCCCAACGGCCGGGTGCCGGTGATCGAGCTCGACGACGGCCGCCGCATGGCGGAGTCGAATGCGATCCTGTGCTGGCTGGCCGAAGGCACGCCGTACTTCGCCGGCGATGCCTGGCAGCGCGCCCAGGCGCTGTCATGGATGTTCTTCGAGCAGTACAGCCATGAGCCCTACATCGCCGTCGCGCGCTTCATCCGCGGCTGGACCCCGACCGATTCGCCACGCCGCGCCGCGGAACTGCCGCGCTGCCTCGAGCGCGGCCACCAGGCGCTGGCGGTGATGGAGCAGCACCTGGCCGCGCATCCCTGGTTCAGCGGTGACGGCTACGGCATCGCCGACATCGCGCTCTTCGCCTACACCGACGTTGCCGGCGACGGCGGCTTCGATCTGACGCCCTATCCGGCGATCGGCGGCTGGCTGGCGCGCGTGCGCGCAACGCCGGGCTTCCTGCCGATCCCACCCCCCACGCCCGACGTCGCCGCCCTGCTGGCGACGCACTGACCACGGAAATCGCCACGCCATGTCGCAGGTCGTTCCCCAGCCCATCCCCGCGCGCATGCGCGGCCTCAACCGCGCCGAGATCTGCGACGTCAACTTCAGCGAATTCGTGCGCGGCTGGAACGGCCACGTCGACGCGCGCCCGGCGGCCGGGGAGGCGATCCTCGACGGCAGCGCGCTGGATGCGCGCGGTTTCCGCGAACTGTTCGAGTCGCAGCTGATCAGCCGCCACCTGGATCTCATGGCGCGCGTGCTGCGCGTGCAGGACAAGGTCTTCTACACCATCGGTTCCAGCGGCCACGAGGGCAATGCGATGGTCGCGCGGCTGACGCGGCATACCGATCCCGCGTTCCTGCACTACCGCTCCGGCGGCTTCATGGCCGAGCGCTTCCGCAAGCTGCCGGGCATGGACCCGGTGATGGACTCGGCGCTGTCGTTCGCCGCCAGCAAGGATGATCCGGCCAGCGGCGGGCGCCACAAAGTGTGGGGCAGCAAGCCGCTGTGGGTGCTGCCGCAGACGTCCACGATTGCTTCGCACCTGCCCAAGGCGTTCGGCACCGCGGTGGCGATCGAGCAGGGCCGGCGCATCGGCCATGCGCTGCCGATCCCGGACGACAGCATCGCCATCTGCTCGTTCGGCGATGCGTCCAGCAACCACGCCACCGCGCAGACCGCGTTCAACGCCGCGGCGTGGACGGCCTACCAGAAGCTGCCGGCGCCGGTGCTGTTCGTCTGCGAGGACAACGGCATCGGCATTTCCGTGAAGACGCCGGACGGCTGGGTGGCGCGCAACTTCGCGCAGCGCCCGGACCTGGATTACTTCGCCGCCGACGGCCTTGATCTCGCCGCCGGCTACGGCGACGTGCAGCGCGCGGTCGAACACTGCCGGCGCACGCGCCGCCCGACCTTCCTGCACCTGCGCACCACCCGGATCATGGGCCACGCCGGCACCGATTTCGAGATCGAATGGCGGCCCTTGGAGGAGCTGTGCGCAGTGGAAGCGAGCGATCCGCTGCTGCGTTCCGCGGCGATCGCGCTCGAGTCGGGGCTGATGTCGAAAGACGACGTGCTGGCGCTGTACGAGGCCACGCGCGCCAGGTGCTTCGCTGCCGCCGAGGATGCCGACCGCCGCCCGCGCCTCGACTCGCTGGAAGACGTGATGGCGCCGCTCGCGCCGTACACCCCGGCGGCGGTGCAGGCCGAGGCCACGCGCGCCGACTTCGACGCGCGCCGGCTCGAGGTGTTCGGCGGCGAGGCCAGGCTGCCGGAAAACCAGCCGCCGAAGCACCTCGCCATCCAGATCAACCAGGCGCTGCACGACCTGTTCTGCAAGTATCCCGAGACGCTGCTGTTCGGCGAGGACGTGGCGCAGAAGGGCGGCGTGTACACCGTCACCAAGGGCCTGCAGAAGGCGTTCGGCGCGCGACGCGTGTTCAACACCCTGCTCGACGAGACGGTGATCCTCGGCCTGGCGCAGGGCTACGCCAACATGGGGCTGTTGCCGCTGCCCGAGATCCAGTACCTGGCGTATTTCCACAACGCCTGCGACCAGATCCGCGGCGAGGCGGCCAGCCTGCAGTTCTTCTCCAACGGCCAGTACCGCAACCCGATGGTGGTGCGCATCGCATCGCTCGGCTACCAGCGCGGCTTCGGCGGGCACTTCCACAACGACAACTCGATCACCGCGCTGCGCGACATCCCGGGCCTCGTGGTCGGCTGCCCGAGTCGAGGCGACGACGCCGCGACCATGCTGCGCACGCTGGCCGCGCTGGCCAAGGTCGACGGCCGCGTCTGTGCGCTGCTCGAGCCGATCGCGCTGTACATGGCCAAGGACCTGCACGCGCCCGGCGACGGCGGCTGGCTGACCAGCTACCCGCCACCCGGCGAGGCGATGACGCTCGGCGAAGGCCGGGTGTACGGCGAAGGCCACGACGACCTGGTGATCTTCACCTTCGGCAACGGCGTGCCGATGAGCCTGCGCGCCGCGCGCACGATCGAGGAGACGCACGGCTGGAAGGTGCGCGTGGTCGACCTGCGCTGGCTGGTGCCGCTCAACGACGGCTTCATCCGCGAGCAGGCGGCGAACGCGAAGCGCATCCTCGTGGTCGACGAAGGCCGGCGCAGCGCCGGCGTGGGCGAGGGCATCATCACCGCCGTGGTCGAGGGCGGATTCGGCGCGCGGCCGCTGCAGCGCGTGGTCGGTGCCGACACGTTCACGCCGCTCGCCGGTGCGGCGTTCCTGGTGATTCCGTCGGACGCCGAGATCGTGGCGGCTGCCGATCGACTGGCTGCGGTCGCGCCGTAACGCGTCCGCACGCGGCGCGCGCTAGGCCTGCGCGCGCAGCAGTGTCGCGAGCTGCGCTGCGCCCATGGGCCGCGCAATGCGGAAACCCTGGCCGATGTCGCAGCCCGCGGCGGCCAGCCAGTCGCGGGTGGCGTCGTCCTCGATGCCCTCGGCGGCCACGGTGGCGCCCAGTTCGTGCGCAAGGCCGATGATCGCGGTCACGATGGCCTGGTCCGAGCGTGAGTCGAGCAGCGAGGTCACGAACGAGCGGTCGATCTTGAGTTCGTCGGGGGCGAGGCGACGCAGGTTGACCAGCGAGGAATGGCCGGCGCCGAAGTCGTCCACGGAAATGCGGATGCCATGCGCACGCAGCCGCGGCACCGCCTCGGCGACCAGTCCGGGCTCGCGCATGACGTCGGTCTCGGTGATCTCCAGCATCAGCCCGGGGCCGTCCTGGCGGTGCCGGGCGATGATGGCGTCGACCAGCCGCGGGTCGGCCAGGTCGTTGGCCGAGATGTTCACCGAGACGTGCAGCGGCGGGTCTGCAGCGGGCCATTGTTGGCGCTGCCGCAGGCCGCAGCGCACCAGGTGCAGGCTCATGGCGCCGATCACGCGTGCCTGTTCGGCGATGGGCACGAACTCTTCGGGCGACATCGGGCCACGCTGCGGATGGTCCCAGCGCACCAGCAGCTCGGCGCCCAGCCAGCGGCCACTGCGCAGGTCCAGCTTGGGCTGGAACTGGTAACCGAGGCGGTCGTTGTCGATCGCGTCCTGGAGTTCGGCGAGCAAGGCCGCATTCTGGCCGGCGTACTGCACCACGGGGCTGTCCCGTCGGCGCCTGCGCCACGCGAGCGTGCTTCCGCCGATCACCAGCAGCGCCGCCACGCCGCCCGTGATCGCCGGCCAGGGCAGGGCCTTGCGTGCGCTCAGGTTGCCGATCCATTCCACGTACAGGTCGTTCTGCGTGCCGCTGGCGCGCAGGCGTTCGAGCGAGGCATCGATCCGGGCCACCAGGTCGGCGCGGCCGTGGCGCGCCGCGAACACATAGCGGCGTTCCAGCAGCGGCGGACTCAGTGCGACCATGTCGCGCAGTTGGTGCTGGTGGATGGCGTAGTAGCCGATGCCGGTGGGCGCGAGGGCATAGTCGGCGTCGCCGCGGGCCACCGCCGCCAGCGTGTCCGCCTCGTTGTCGAGTTCCACCAGCACCACGCCCGGACCGGCCTGCGCGCGCAGCGCTTCCCAGGCAAGGCCGCATGCTGCACCGCCACGCGCACGTCGGCGAGTTCGTCGAGTGAATCCAGCACCGCCCGCGAGCGCGGGCCGAACAGGGCATGGTGGCGGATCAGGATCGGCTCGGTGAACAGGAAGCGCTGCTCGCGCTCGGCCGACCAGAACATCGGCACGATATCGACCTCGTCGCGGGCGAGGCGCTCCAGGGCGTCGTCCCATGCGCCCAGCTCGAAGCGCGGCTCCATGCCCAGGTCACGCGCGACCTCGCGCGCCAGCGCCACGTCGAAGCCGTCGGCCTGGCCGTCCTCGTCAAGGAAGTGGTACGGCGGATAATCGGCATCGCCGCCAATGCGCAGCGTTTCCGCCTCCCTGGCGCCTGCGAAGGCCGGGGCGAGCAGGGCGATGGCTGCAAGCAGCCAACCGGCCCCCCGCGCAACGGCCCTGCCGCGGCCGGTCATCGCCCTCCCCAAGGCTTCCATTGCGCGGCATCCGGTTTGACCGTGCGCCATGTGTAGCACAGCCGGGTGCGTCGTCGACGCGCCCCGGCTGTCGCCGGGGTTACGGCATCACCACCTTGATGTCCACGCGGCGGTTGGGCGCCAGGCAGGTGATCAGCGCCTGGCCCTTCTCGCCCACGCACGCGGCCACCGGCTCCACGCTGCCGCGCCCGACCGCGGTGATCCTGTCGGCGGGCACGCCGGCCGCGGCGAGGTAATCGCGCACCGCGGCCGCGCGCTTGCGCGACAGTTCCACGTTGCCCGCGGCAGTGCCGATGCGGTCGCTGTGGCCGATGACATGCACCACCTCGACAGCCGGCAGCGCGCGCACGCGCGCGGCGAGCAGGTCGAGTTCGGCGCGCCCGGCGGGGCTGATGTTGTCGATGCCGGACTTGCCGAATTCGAACAGCGCGTCCCCCGACAGCGTCTGGTCGAAGCTCGCCGGGGCCGGCTCGGGCGCGGGGGCGGGCGGTGGCGGGCTGGATGCACAGGCGGCCAGCAGGCAGGTGGCAAGCAACGCTGCCACGCGTGCGATCGAACGGGTCATGCATTTCCCCTTTGCGTGATTGTCCCGGGTCGGCCGGACGGCCGCCCGCACCGCGGATTCCCCCGGGGCCGAGCATAGCGTCAGGATGTAACCGCGATGCGACGCGCTTCGCGGTTCGGGATCGTCAGCGCGAAAGGCCGTCGTGCAGTGGCAGCACGGCCAGCGACTGGCCGTCGGCCTCGAGCGTGGCGGAGTCGTCGCGCTCCAGCGGGAGTACCGCCAGGGCGAGCGCCGCAGCGGGAAGTCCGGTGCCGGCGGCGTCGCCGCTGCATGCCACCGTGCCCAGTGCCTTGCCGTCAGCCAGCACCTCGCTGCCCGCCGCGGGCGCAAGCGGTGCGCCGAACAGCACCAGCCCACGCTTCGCCTTGCCCAGGAAATGCGTGCGCGCCACGATTTCCTGGCCGGGATAGCAGCCCTTTTTCACGCTGTAGGCCTTCAGCCGGTCCAGCGACAGCTGTTGCGGCGTCCACTGTTCCGTCTGCGACGGCGGCAGCCGCAGCCATCCGTGGGCGAGGTCGAAGGCGTGCCAGCGTGCCTGCGCCGCCGGGTCGGGTTCGACGGCGACGTTCGAGACGCGCAGGCAGCGGGGCAGGGTGCCATCACCCAGGTCGAGTTCGACGCCGCCGTTGGCGTCGCCCGAGAGCGTCGCGTCGCGGGCCGCCGCCGGTGCCGCGAACGCCCCGGCCACGAACAGGTCAGGGCGCGCCTCGACCTTGACCTTGCTGCGGAACACCAGGCCGCGCAGCCGCGCCGCCAGGGATTCGGTATCGCCATCCGGTACCAGCAGCCAGGCGCTCTCGGCGCCCAGCCGCAGCACCGCGAACAGCGCGATCACCCGCCCCTTGGGCGTCAGCCAGCCGCTCCACTGCCAGCCGTGGTCGGCCAGCGCGGCCACGTCGCTCATGCACTGCGCCTGCGCGAACGCCAGCGCATCGCGGCCTTCGAGGGTGATGACGCCGTGGTCGGGAAGTGCGAAGAAACCCGTCCGCGGAACGTCCGGCTTGTCCAACATGGCCATGGGAACTAGACTTTCACTCGTGCCTGACCCCGCAATCATAGGCGAAACGCCGCCCCCAGCCGTCCCCGCGCCTTCCGCGGACGCGGTGGCAACGCCGCCGCCCGCGCCGGAGTACGGGGGCCGCGACGGCCCCGATCCGACCCGCTACGGGGACTGGGAAAAGAACGGACGCTGCATCGACTTCTGATGCGTTCGCCGCCCACGGCGGCTTGCCATACCCCCACCAGCCAACGCGGCAGACATCGCCGCCCAGCGAGAGATGCCCGCCGCGATGACCCATCCAAACCGCCCACTGTCGCCACACCTCCAGGTGTACCGCTGGCAGATCACCATGTTGATGTCGATCCTGCATCGCGCCACCGGCATCGCGCTGGTGGTCGGCGCGTTCGGCCTGGCCTGGTGGCTGCTTGCCGTTGCCGCCGGCGGAGACGCCTACGCCTCGGCCAGCGCCTGCCTGGCGTCGCCCCTCGGCCGCATCGCGCTGTTCGGCTTCTCGCTGGCGCTGATGTACCACCTGCTCAACGGCGTGCGCCACATGCTGTGGGATGCCGGGTGGGGCTTCGAGCTGCCCGAGGTGTACCGCTCCGGTTACACAGTGTTCGTGTTGACCGTGGTGCTGACCGCGGCCATCTGGTTCTTCGCGCTGGGAGGTGCGGCATGAGCGACGTGAAAACAGGCGCCGCCGCGCGCCGCGACCTGCGCACGCCACTGGCGCGCGCCCGTGGACTGGGCTCGGGCAAGACCGGCACCGGCCACTTCTGGTACCAGCGCCTGACCGCCATCGTGCTGGTGCTGCTGGTGCCGTGGCTG
The DNA here is from genome assembly GCF_016461615.1 of Luteimonas sp. MC1828. Classification (NCBI taxonomy): domain Bacteria; kingdom Pseudomonadati; phylum Pseudomonadota; class Gammaproteobacteria; order Lysobacterales; family Lysobacteraceae; genus Luteimonas; species Luteimonas sp. MC1828. The sequence goes on along the minus strand of NZ_JAEMNY010000001.1, from coordinate 950,635 downwards.
GTCGGCACGCTGGTGTCGCTGGTCGGTGCCGATCTCCCCACCGCCTATTCGGTGCTGTCGCGCCCCTATAACGCGATTCTCATGGCGGCGCTCGTGGTGGCGCTGTTCTGGCACGCGAAGCTCGGCCTCCAGGTGGTGATCGAGGACTACGTGCACGCCCGCGCGGTCGAACTGACCCTGCTGGTGCTCAACTCACTGCTCTGCGCCCTCGGTGCCCTGGCTTCGCTGTACGCGATCGCCCGCATCGCGCTGCTTGCCTGACCTGCGAAGCCCAAGATGACCAACGCCTACAAGATCACCGAACACAAGTACGACATGATCGTGGTGGGGGCCGGCGGTGCCGGCCTGCGCGCCACGTTCGGCCTCGCCCACAAGGGCCTGAAGACCGCCTGCATCACCAAGGTGTTCCCGACCCGTTCGCACACCGTGGCCGCGCAGGGCGGCATTTCCGCCGCGCTCGGCAACATGGGCGAGGACGACTGGCGCTTCCACTTCTACGACACCATCAAGGGCTCCGACTGGCTGGGCGACCAGGACGCGATCCAGTACATGTGCCGCGAGGCCATCCCGGCGATCATCGAGCTCGAGCACCAGGGCGTGCCGTTCTCGCGCACCGAGGAGGGCAAGATCTACCAGCGCCCCTTCGGCGGCATGACCACGCACTATGGCAAGGGCACCGCGCAGCGCACCTGTGCCGCCGCCGACCGCACCGGCCACGCCATCCTGCACACGCTGTACCAGCAGTCGCTGGCGCACCAGGCCGAGTTCTTCGTCGAGTACTTCGCGCTCGATCTCATCATGGATGCCGACGGCGCCTGCCGCGGCGTGCTGGCCATCGACATGGCCGAAGGCACGCTGCACCTGTTCCGCGCCCAGGGCACGGTGCTGGCCACCGGCGGCTACGGCCGCGCGTACTTCTCGGCCACGTCCGCGCACACCTGCACCGGCGACGGTGGTGGCATGGCGCTGCGCGCGGGCCTCGGCCTGCAGGACATGGAGTTCGTGCAGTTCCATCCCACCGGCATCTATGGCGCCGGCTGCCTGATCACCGAGGGCGTGCGTGGCGAAGGCGGCATCCTGCGCAACGCCAACGGCGAACGCTTCATGGAGCGCTACGCACCGAACGCCAAGGACCTGGCGTCGCGTGACGTCGTGAGCCGCTCGATGACCATCGAGATCCGCGAAGGCCGCGGCGTGGGCGAGCACAAGGACCACATCCACCTCGACCTGACGCACCTCGACCCGAAGGACATCCACGAGAAGCTGCCCGGCATCGCCGAGAGCGCGCGGATCTTCGCCGGCGTCGACGTCGAGAAGCAGCCGATCCCGGTCATTCCCACCGTCCACTACAACATGGGCGGCGTGCCGACCAACTACCACGGCGAAGTGGTGCAGCTGAAGGACGGCAACCCGGACGCGATCGTCCCGGGCCTGTACGCCATCGGCGAGGCCGCCTGCGTGTCCGTGCACGGCGCCAACCGCCTCGGCTCCAACTCGCTGCTGGACCTGGTGGTGTTCGGGCGTGCGGTCGCCAACCGTTGCGCCGAGACCATCCGTCCGGGCGGGCCGCACAAGCCGCTGGCGGCCGATGCCTGCGACCGTTCGCTGGCCAACCTCGACAAGCTGCGCCACGCCAAGGGCGACACGCCCACGGCGGTGATCCGCGACCGCATGCAGCGCACCATGCAGGCCGACGCCGCGGTGTTCCGCACCGGCGAGACGCTGGCCGAGGGCGTGGGCAAGATCCGCGAAATCAACGATTCGTTCGCCGACGTCAAGGTCAGCGACCGTTCGCTGGTGTGGAACTCGGACCTGATCGAGACCTTCGAGCTGCAGAACCTGCTCGGCCAGTCGCTGGCGACCATCGTGGCCGCGGAGAACCGCACGGAATCGCGCGGCGCGCATGCCCGCGAGGATTTCCCCGACCGCAACGACGCCGAGTGGCAGAAGCACTCGCTGACCTGGGTGGACGATGCCGGCAACACGCGCATCGACTACCGCCCGGTGCACATGTACACCCTCGACGACGAAGTCGAAGTCGTGCCGCCCGTCGCGCGCGTCTACTAGGATCAAAGGCAGATGGCTGAATTCTCACTCCCGAAGAACTCGACGATCCACAAGGGCAAGCGCTTCGCGGCGCCCGCCGGGGCCTCGCGCGTGCGCGAATTCAAGGTCTACCGCTGGAGCCCCGACGACAGCGAGAACCCGCGCACCGACACCTACGAGGTCGACCTCGACAAGTGCGGCCCGATGGTTCTCGACGCGCTGATCAAGATCAAGAACGAGATCGACCCCACGCTGACGTTCCGCCGCTCGTGCCGCGAGGGCATCTGCGGCTCGTGCGCGATGAACATCGACGGCACCAACACGCTGGCGTGCACCAAGGCCATCGCGGACTGCGGCAAGGGCAAGGGCGAAGTGCCGATCTACCCGCTGCCGCACATGGAGGTGGTCAAGGACCTGATCCCCGACATGACGCACTTCTACGCGCAGTACGCGTCCATCCAGCCGTGGATCCGCACCCAGAGCCTGCCGCCGCCGGACCGCGAGCGCCTGCAGACCAAGGAGGACCGCGCCAAGCTCGACGGCCTGTACGAGTGCATCCTGTGCGCCTGCTGCAGCACCGCGTGCCCCAGCTACTGGTGGAACGGCGACCGCTACCTCGGCCCGGCGATCCTGCTGCAGGCCTACCGCTGGATCGTCGACTCGCGCGACGAGGACACCGGCGCGCGGCTCGACGACCTCGAGGATCCGTTCAAGCTCTACCGCTGCCACACCATCATGAACTGCACGCGCACCTGCCCGAAGGGACTCAATCCCGCCAAGGCGATCGGCGAGATCAAGCAGTTGATGCTGGCACGCCAGGTCTGATCCATCCCGCGCCGGCACCCGCCGGCGCGGTCGTTTCGGGGGAACGGAACACATGCTGGCAACCCATTCCATCCTGCTGCCCGCATTCGTGCTCGTGGCACTGACCTTCGTGGTCATGGTGCGCATGTACGTGACGCGCGTGGCGCAGATGAAGCGCGAGCGCATCCACCCGCAGGCCGTCGCCACCTCGGCGCAGGCCGCGCAGAAGCTCACCGACAGCGGCGCCGCGGACAACTTCCGCAACCTGTCCGAGTTGCCGGTGCTGTTCTATTTCGGCGTGGCGGTGATGCTGGCGCTCGGCCTGCATGACGGGTGGCTGCTCGGGCTGGCGTGGGGCTTCGTCGCCCTTCGCATCGTGCACAGCGCCATCCACTGCAGCTACAACAAGGTCATGCACCGCTTCAAGGCGTTCCTTGCCGGCAGCGCAGTACTGATGCTGTTCTGGGTCCGCCTGGCCTGGTGCCTGCTGGCGGCATGAGCACGCTGGACGACGACACCGAAATCCGCCGCCTGCGCTGGAAGTGCCGCCGCGGCATGCGCGAGCTCGACCGCCTGCTCGAACGCTGGCTGGAGCGCGAATGGCGGCAATCCCCGGCCGACGAGCGCGCGGTTTTCCTGCGGCTGCTGGACAGCGAGGACGATAGGCTCTGGAAATGGTTCCTTGGCCACGCCCAGCCCGATGACCCCGAACTCGCCGCACTGGTCAGGCGCATCGCCGACCTGCCGCATTGAGTGGCACCCATCGCGCTGGCTGCTGGCCGCGCTGATCCTGCTGTCGGCGCTGGCCGCATGCGCGCTGCCGGCGAGCGGCCTGCCTGCGCCGCTGGCATGGATGCTGGTTCCTGTCGTGCTGGCATGCGGGCTGGCATCGGCACGGCGCCACTGGAGCACGGCGCCCGGGTTGGTCGCGATCGATGCGCAGCGCCGCGTGCTGGTCGATGGCGTGGTGGTGGCGCAGCCGCGCCTGCAGTGGCGCGGACCGCTGGCGGTACTGTCCTGGCGGGATGCCCGCGGCCGCACCCGGCACCGCACCTGGTGGCCGGATACCCTGCCAGCACCTCGCCGCCGTGAACTGCGGCTGGCCGCCGACAACCTGATTCCCGCCCGCGCGACGCCGCAGATGGCACCATAGCGGCCTTCGAGCCCGCGCGAGACCCGATGTTCAAGCCCATCCCCGTGGCCATCGGCCTGCGCTACCTGCGCGCCAAACGCCGCAACGCCTTCATCTCCTTCATTTCCCTGGCCTCCATCCTCGGCATCGCCGTGGGCGTCACCGCGCTGATCACCACACTGGCGGTGATGAGCGGCTTCCAGCGCGAGATCCGTGACCGCATGCTCGAGATGACCCAGCACGCCACGGTCTCCGCCGATGGCGCGCGCATGGAAAACTGGCAGGAGGCGGTGGACGTCGCGCGTCGCGACCCGCGCATCGCCGGCTCCGCGCCCTACATCTCCACCGAGGCGCTGCTCTCCGGCCAGCGCCGCCAGCCAGCCATCCTGCGCGGCATCGTTCCGGGTGATGAAGCCCAGGTGTCGGTGCTCGGCGAGCGCATGGTCGAAGGCAGCCTCGATACGCTGGCCGCGCGCAGCTACAACATCGTGCTCGGGCGCGAGCTCGCCGCGTGGCTCGGCGTGCGCGTCGGCGACAGCGTGATCGCCACCACCGACTACCAGGCCTCGCCCATGGGCGCGGTGCCGCAGCTCAAGCGCTTCACGGTGAGCGGCATTTTCGAAGCCGGCTACCAGGAGTTCGACAAGGGCCTGGCCATCGTCAACCTCGAGGACGCCCAGCGCCTGCTGCGCATGGGCAACGCCGTCACCGGCGTGCGCCTGCAGATGCACGACATGGACCTGGCGTTCGACATCGCCCGCGACCTCGCGCTGAAGCTCGACGGACCGTACCGGGTCAGCGACTGGACGAGCGAGAACGCCAACATGTTCCGCGCGCTCAAGCTCGAGAAGACCATGATGGCGATCCTGCTGTCGCTGATCATCGCCATGGGTGCGTTCAACCTGGTGTCGTCGCAGGTGATGCTGGTGACCGACAAGCAGGCCGACATCGCCATCCTGCGCACGCTCGGCCTCACGCCGCGCGGGGTGATGCAGGTGTTCATGGTGCAGGGCACGCTGATCGGCGTGATCGGCACGGTGCTGGGCGTGGTCGGCGGCATCGTGCTCACCCTCAACCTGGAGCACATCCTGCGCGCCATCGAGGCAGTGTTCGGCGTGGTACTGATGCCGGCCGACGTCTACTACATCACCGGCCTGCCGACCGAACTCAACCCGCACGACGTGGCGTGGATCGCCGCGGTGGCGCTGGCGATGGCGTTCGTGGCCACCATCTATCCGGCCTGGCGCGCGGCGCGCACGGCCCCGGCGGAGGCGCTGCGCTATGAGTGAGCACGCGCAGGCACCGCGCATCAACCACGGCAACGGCCACCAGGGCGAAGTGGTGCGCGCCGAAGGCCTTGGCAAGACCTACGCCGAGGGCAAGCTGCGCACGCCGGTGTTCGACGGCCTGGAGCTGCGCGTGGACGCCGGCGAGACCGTCGCCATCCTCGGTGCATCCGGCGCCGGCAAGAGCACGCTGCTGCACTTGCTGGGCGGGCTGGACACGCCTACCGCGGGCGAGGTGTTCGTCTGCGGGCAGGCGATGGGCTCGCTGCCCGACGCCGAGCGCGGCCGGCTGCGCAACCGCGCGCTGGGCTTCGTCTACCAGTTCCACCACCTGCTGCCCGAGTTCACCGCGCTGGAAAACGTGATGCTCCCGGTGATGCTGTCCGGCGCGGCAGTGCCGGAGTCTGCGGCGCGCGCGCGTGCGCTGCTGGAATCCGTCGGCCTGGGCCATCGCCTGGAGCACAAGCCGGGTGAGCTGTCCGGCGGCGAACGCCAGCGTGCGGCCGTGGCGCGGGCGCTGGTCAACAGCCCCGCCTGCGTGCTCGGCGACGAACCCACCGGCAACCTCGACGACAAGACCGCGGCCACGGTGTTCGAGCTGATGCTCGAGCTCAACCGCGCCGAGCGCACCGCGCTGGTGCTGGTCACGCACGACCGCAGCCTGGCGCGCAGGCTGGACCGCGTCCTCGAACTGCACGAAGGCAAGCTGCGCGAGATCGACCCGGCGAGTGCGTGAGCACGCGCTGATTTGACGCGGGGCGCGGGGGGCGGGGCGCCGCGCGCCGGGTGCCAAGGCCCTTGAGGACTCATGTCCCCCGGATCCGCCTGGCGGCGGATGCCTCCTCCTTGACTTCGCCCTCAAGGGCCTCGGCACCCGGTACGCCGTACCTCGCGGTGCTTTGAGGAGCAAAGCCACAGCCCGCAAGCTCGCGCTTGGTCGCGGCACTGGCAGCCGGCGGAACGCCCCAAAGTGACCGGGAGGCCTTCGCGGGGAAGTAAAGGAGGAGGCATCCGCCGCAGGCGGATCCGGGGGACATGAGCCGCGAAGGCCTCCCGGCCACCACGGGGCTCGGCTCGCGGGGCTCCGGCCACCACGGGGCCCTTCAGCTCGACGCTCCCGGAACGGGAAAAGTTCGCAACAACCAAGGACTGGATTCCTGACGGCTCAGTGGGGCCGAGGGTGATCGCCACTCCCTCATGACACAGCCACGCTGGCCTTCTTTGCGCCCGGGCAGTCGTCATGAGCGGAATCATCGCAGCCCCGCCGCTTGGAGTCGGCGCGGCAGCGGCCCTGGTGGTCGGCGCACTGGCCTGCCTGCTGCTCCCCGCGCTGGCTCCGGTGGCGGCGCTCGCGGCACTGCTCCTCGTCGGCCTCGTCGCCTGGTGGCAGCGGCGCGATCGCTGGCGATGGGCGGCGGCCGCGCTGTTCGGCTTCGGACTGTGCGGGCTGCACGCGGCGGCATCGCTGCACGCGCAGCTGCCGCCCGCGCACGAACGCGACGATTTCCAGGTCGGCGGGCGCGTCATCGGCCTGCCGGTGCACGAGGCGCGGCGCACGCGCTTCGACCTGCGCGTCGATGACGATCCCGCGCTGCCGGACTTCCTGCGCGGCGCGCGCCTGCGGCTGTCCTGGTACGACAACGAATGGTCCGATGCGCCATCGCGGCGCGGCGAAATCGTCGCCGGTGGCGAGTGGGAGCTGCGCGTGCGCCTGCGCGCGCCGCGCGGCCTGCGCAACCCGGGCAGCTTCGACAGCGAGAAGCACGCCATGGCGCAGCGCGTGGTGGCCACCGGCTACGTGCGCGCCCCGGAAGATGCCGTGCAGCGCGGCCGGCCGCGCGGCATCGACGCCTGGCGCGACGGCATGGCCGCGCGGATCGATGTGGTGGTCACAAGCGCCTCGTCGCGCTACGTGCGTGCGCTGGCGCTCGGCGACACCCGCGCGCTCGCCGACCACGACTGGGAGATCCTGCGCGCCACCGGGCTTACCCATCTGATCGCGATTTCCGGCTTCCACGTCGGCATGGTCGCGGGCTTCTTCGCGCTGCTCGGTGCCGGTCTGTGGCGACTCCTGCCGGGGCTCGGGCGCATCGTGCCGCGGCCGCAGGCGTCGGCGGCGGTGGCGCTGGCCGGGGCGGTCGGCTATGCCGCGGTCGCCGGCTTCGCGCTGCCCACGGTGCGCACGGTGCTGATGATCGCGGTGGTGGTGGCCGCGCGCCTGTGGCGTCGCCCGCTGCGCATCGCCGACGCGCTGGCGCTGGCGGCGATCGCGGTGCTGCTGGTCGATCCGCTCGCGGTGCTGTCGGCGGGCTTCTGGCTCAGCTTCGCCGGCGTCGCGTGGCTGGTGTGGTGCCTTCCGCAGGCGCGCGGCGGCAACATCGCGCGCGAGTTCCTGTCGGCGCAGTGGGTCGCCACGCTGGGCCTGTTGCCACTGACCGTGATCCTGTTCGGCCAGGCCTCGCTGGCCGGGCCGTTCGCCAACCTGGTGGCCATTCCGTGGTGGAGCCTGGTGGTGGTGCCGCTGTCGCTCGTCGGCACCGCGCTCGAAGGCCTGCACGGGGGCTGGGGGAGTGGCGCCTGGCGGCTCGCGGCCTGGGCCTTCGACCTGTCGTGGCCGGCGTTCGAGCGCCTTGGCGCGAGCCCGCTGGCGCTGTGGTGGTTGCCGGAGCCGCGCTGGTTCGCCCTGCCCATGGCGCTGGCCGCGGCGTTCTGGCTGCTGCTGCCGCGCGGCATTCCGGGCAAGCCGCTGGCGGCCCTGCTGTGGTTGCCGCTGCTGTGGCCCGATCGCCAGCTGCCGCGCCATGGCGAAGTCGAGCTGGTGGTCATCGATGTCGGCCAGGGCCTGGCGCTGCTGGTGCGCACCGCGCGCCACGCGCTGCTGTACGACATGGGCCCGGCGATCCCCGAGGGCTACGACGCCGGCGAGCGCACCGTGGTCCCGGCGCTGCATGCGCTGGGCGTGCGCCGGCTGCACACGATGGTGGTCAGCCACGGTGATGCCGACCACGCCGGCGGGCTGGCCGCCGTGCGCCGGCGCTTCCCCGCGCCCCGGCTGCTGGCGCCGGAAGGCGCGGGCATCGACGGTGCAGCGCCGTGCCTGGCCGGTACGCAGTGGCGCCGCGACGGCGTGGCGTTCCGCATCCTGCATCCGCCGCTGCATTTCCCCTACCTGCGCAACGAGGCCAGCTGCGTGCTGCGCATCGAGACGGCGCACGGCGCCATGCTGCTGGTCGGCGACATCGGCGCACCGGTGGAGGAGCGGCTGGTGGGGCGCGTGCCGGGCGACCTCCCGGCTGACGTCGTCGTGGTCGGCCACCACGGCTCGCGGCATTCGTCCACGCCGGGCTTCGTCAGCGCCACCGGCGCGCGCCTGGCGCTGGTCTCGGCCGGCCACGGCAACCGCTTCGGGCACCCGGATGGCGGGGTGGTGGCGCGCTGGCAGGCCGCCGGCGCGACCGTACTGGAGACCGCCACGGGCGGCGGGCTGCGCATCCGCCTCGGCGCCGATGGCCTGGAGGCGGGCACCGAGCGGCAGCGGCGACCGCGGTTGTGGGACGCGGTGCGCAGGCTCGAACGGGCGGCGCATTCGCCCGCCGCGCTATCCTATCCGCCGGATTGAACGGCGGGCCCCCCGGCCCGGGGAGCAAGGCGTGCTGGAACTGGTCAAGGCTGGCGGATGGCCGATGCTGCCGCTGCTGCTGCTGTCGGCGGTGGCGCTGGCGATCATCGTCGAACGCTACTGGACGCTGCGCCGCAGCGTGGTGGTGCCCTCCGGCCTCGGTCGCGAAGTGCGCGACTGGGCCGGCCGCGGTGGCCATCTCGACCCCGCGCACATCGAGTCGCTGCGCGGCAATTCACCGCTCGGCGCGCTGCTGGCCGCGGTGCTGGACATGCGCAACCGCCCGCGCGAAGAGATGCGCGAGCGCGTCGAGGACGTGGGCCGCCACCTGGTGCACCGCATGGAGCGCTACCTCAACGCGCTCGGCACCATCGCCGCCGCCGGCCCGCTGCTCGGCCTGTTCGGCACCGTGGTCGGCATGATCCAGATGTTCCTCGGCATCATGGACGTCGGCATGGGCGAGATGAACGAGCTCGCCGGCGGCATCGGCAAGGCGCTGGTGTGCGCCGCGGCCGGCATGATCGTCGCGGTGCCGGCGCTGATGTTCCACCGCTATTTCCGCGCGCGCATCGACGGCTACATCATCGACATGGAGCACGAGGCGATCCAGCTGATGGACGCCATCGACCACCGTGCCAGGCGCGCTGCCGAACCGGCCGTGGATGCCCACGCCGGCTACGCGGGACACGTCGCCGCCCCGGCGCGGGCCTGAGCGCCGCATGCGCATCCGTGACCGACGCGCCGAGGACGTGCCCGAGATCAACCTCGTGCCGCTGATCGACGTGATCCTGGTGCTGATCATCTTCTTCGTGGTCACCACCACCTTCGACACCCGTTCCATGCTGAAGCTCGAGCTGCCGAGCGCCGAGGCGCGGCCGGCCGACAACGACCCGCAGGCGCTGAGCGTGCTGGTGAATGCCGACGGCCGCTACTTCATCGACGACCGCGAGGCGCTGCGCACCGACGTCGACTCGCTGAAGGCCACCATCCTCGAAGTCGCCGGCGACGACCGCGAGCGCGCGGTGCTGCTGCGCGCCGACGCGCGCACGCCCCACCAGGCAGTGGTGACCGCGATGGACGCACTCGGCCAGCTCGGCTTCAAGCGCGTGGCCATCGCCACGGCGCCCGAAGCCGGCGCCCGCGCCGCGCCGGCCGCGGCGCAATGAGCGACACCACCGGCAAGACCGCCGCTGCCGGCAAGACCGCGGCAGGCGCAACCGGGTCCGCGGCCGAAGACGCCGCGCCCAGCGCCTGGGTCACCTACCGCCGCCTGCTCGGCTTCGCCGCGCGCTACTGGCCGCTGCTCACCGTGGCCACCATCGGCATGGTGATCGAGGCCGGCGCCGGCGCCGCGTTCGTGTGGCTGATGAAGCCGTTGACCAACGACGGTTTCGTCAATCCCAAGCCGGAGATGGCGGTGCTGCTGCCATTGGCGATCATCTTCCTGTTCCTGCTCCGCGGCGTGGCCACCTTCTGCACCGACTACGGCATGGCGCGTTCCGGGCGCAGCGTGGTGCGCGACCTGCGCGAGCTGGTGCTGGGCAAGTACCTGCGCCTGCCGAGCAGCCGCTTCGACACCGAAGCCGTGCCCAACATGGTCAGCCGCCTGAACTTCGACACCGAACAGGTCACCCAGGCCAGCGCCGATGCGCTGAAGATCATCATCGCCGACGGCCTGACCATCGTGTTCCTGTTCGGCCTGATGCTCTACACCAGCGTCAAGGTGACCATGGCGATGATCCTGATCGCGCCCCTGATCGGGGTGCTGGTCTGGTACGTGGGCGGCCGCTACCGGCGCATCAGCCGCGGCATCCAGAGCAGCATGGGCGACCTGGCGCACAGCGCCGAGCAGTCGCTGGCCGCGCAGCAGGACGTCAAGGTGCACGGCGCGCAGGCGTTCGAGCAGGCGCGCTACTCGTCGCTCGCCAACCGCGTGCTGCGCCTGAACATGAAGGTCGAGACCACCCGCGCGCTGTCGTCGGGCATGGTGCAGATCCTCGCGGCGCTGGCGCTGGCGGCGATCGTGTGGGTGGCGATCGGCGAGGCGCTCGAGGGCCGCCTGGATCCGGGCGAGTTCATGCAGCTGATGACCGCGATGATGGGCATCATCCCGTCGCTGCGCCGCATCACCAACGTGCAGAGCGTGATCGGGCGCGGCGTGGCCGCGGCCGAGCGCCTGTTCTCGATCCTCGACGATGTCGAGGAGGACGACCGCGGCCGCAAGGCGGTCGATCGCGCCCGCGGCGAATTGGTGTTCGACGACGTCAGCCTGAGCTACGCGCGCGGCGAGGGCAGGGTGGCGCTGGACCACGTCAGCTTCACCGCGCGCCCGGGTACGGTCACCGCGATCGTCGGGCGTTCGGGCAGCGGCAAGACCAGCCTGATCCGCCTGGTGCCGCGCTTCTACGAGCCCGATTCCGGCCGCATCACCCTCGACGGCACGCCGCTGGCGGACTACGCGCTCGCCGACCTGCGCCGCCAGGTCGCCCTTGTAGGCCAGCGCGTGGCGCTGTTCGACGACACCGTGGCCGCCAACATCGCCTACGGCATCGAGGCCCCACGCGAGTCGATCCGCGCCGCCGCCGAAGCCGCGAATGCCTGGGAATTCATCGAGCGCCTGCCGCAGGGCCTGGACACGCCGATCGGCGAGAACGGCGCGCTGTTGTCCGGCGGCCAGCGCCAGCGCCTGGCCATCGCGCGCGCCATCCTGCGCGACGCGCCGATCCTGATCCTCGACGAAGCCACCGCCGCGCTCGACACCGAGTCCGAGCGCCTGGTGCAGGACGCGCTGCAGCGGCTGATGCCCGACCGCACCACGCTGGTCGTCGCGCACCGCCTGTCGACCATCGAACACGCCGACCAGGTGCTGGTGTTCGACCAGGGCCGGCTGCTGGAGCAGGGCACGCACACCGAGCTTCTGGCCCAGGGCGGGCTGTACGCGCACCTGCACGGCATGCAGTTCCGCGAAGGTGGCCCGGCATGAGCCGCGTGCGCCAGGCGCCGCGCTGGTGGTTCGACGGCAGCACGCCGCCGCTGCATGCGCGCGCGCTGTCGAAGCTCTACGCCGCGGCGGTTGCCGCGCGCGTCGCGCTGTACCGCAAGGGCCTGCTGCGGCGGAAGAAGGCGGGCGCGCCGGTGATCGTGGTCGGCAACCTGATCGCCGGCGGCAGCGGCAAGACGCCGCTCACGCTGGCCATCGTCGAGCGCCTCAAGGCCGCGGGCTTTACCCCGGGCGTCGCCAGCCGCGGCTACGGCCGCAAGGATGCGCGCGCCGCCGCCTGGGTCGATGCGGGCACGGCGCCGGCCATCGGTGGCGACGAGCCCGTGCTGATCGCGCGCCAGACAGGCGTGCGCGTGCGCGTCGATGCCGACCGCGCGGCTGCCGCGCGCGCGCTGGTTGCCGCCGGCTGCAACGTGGTGGTCTGCGACGACGGCCTGCAGCATTACGCGCTGGCGCGCGACATCGAGATCGAAGTCATCGACGGCCGCCGCCGCCACGGCAACGGCCTGCCGCTGCCCGCCGGGCCGATGCGCGAACCCGCCGAACGCGCCGCCAGCTGCGACTTCCGCGTACTCAACGTCGGCAGCGATCCGGACCTCGTGGCCGGTTTCGGCGAATGGCCGATGTGGCTGGCGCCGGGCGACGCCATGCCGCTCGCCGGCGGCCGCCCACGGCCACTCGCGGCGTTCATCGGCCAGCGCGTGCATGCCGTGGCCGGCATCGGCGACCCGGAGCGCTTCTTCACCATGCTGCGCAGCCTCGGCATCGCCGTGGTGCCGCATGCGTTCGCGGATCATCACACCTACAGCGAGGACGACCTGCGCTTCGGCAGCGACCTGCCGGTGCTGATGACCGCGAAGGACGCGGTGAAGTGCGCGGCGTTCGTCACCGAGCGGCATTACATGGTGCCGGTGCGTGCCGATCTTCCCGAAGCGTTCTGGATCGCGCTGCTCGCACGGCTGCGCGAACCGGCGGCCTGACCATGGACGCGCTCGACTTCATCGTCGCCATTCCCGCGCGCTTCGCCGCGTCGCGGCTGCCGGGCAAGCCGCTGCAGCTGCTCGGCGGCGAGCCGCTGGTGCTGCACGTGGCGCGCCGCGCGCTCGCCGCCGGCGCCCGCGAGGTCTGGGTGGCGGCGGACGATGACCGCATCGCGCGCGCGCTGGAGGGCAGCGGCGCCCGCGTGGCGATGACTTCGAGGGAGCACCTGTCCGGCAGCGACCGCCTTGCCGAATGCGCCGACATCGCCGGCTGGGCCGATGACGCCGTGGTCGTGAACCTGCAGGGCGACGAGCCGTTCGCGCCCGCGGCGGGGATCCGCGCCGTGGCCGCGGCACTGGTGGCGTCCGGCGCCGAGATGTCGACGCTGGCCACCCCGGTGGATGATGTCGCCACGCTGTTCGATCCCAATGCCGTCAAGCTGGTGCGCGCGGCCAGCGGCGACGCCCTGTACTTCAGCCGCGCGCCGCTGCCGTGGCCGCGCGACGCGTTCGCAGCCGAAGGCGGGCGCGAGCGCATGCCCGCCGGTGGCCACTGGCTGCGCCACATCGGCATCTACGGCTACCGCGCAGGCTTCCTGCGGCGCTTCGCGGCGCTACCGCCGACGCCGCTGGAGCGCACCGAATCGCTGGAGCAGCTGCGCGCCCTGGAGCACGGCCACCGTATCGCCGTGGCGCTGACGCCCGAGCCCTTCCCGCCGGGAGTGGATACACCGGACGACCTGCTGCGGGCCGAGCGGCGCATGGCCGGGATTGACAGCTGATCGGTCGATCTGCGAAAAACGGGTGCGTTTTTCGACACCCCCTCCAGGAAAAAGATGAACAGGATTCTGTTGCTGTGCGTTTTGCTTTCCGCTGTTCCCGCGTTGGCATGGGCGAACGAAAACAAGCTTGACGTCGCCTCCGCCAAGCCGTTCGTGGAGCAGCGCGCCAGGATCGAAGCGGATCTTGCACGCGGCGAGATCTACTCGGAGCTTTCCGCCGCCAACGCCACCAGGGTCAAGGCGTCGCTGGATGTCATTTCCAGCCAGCTGGAGACCGCCGGCACCGTGGCGTCGCTGTCCGAAGAGTCACGGCGCGAGGTCGCCAGCGCGCAGCAGCTGGTCAATACGCTGCTGCAGGACGCCGAGGCGGACAGCCGCGTGGTCTGCAAGCGCGAGCTCAAGACCGGGTCGCGCATGCCCACGACCCAGTGCTCGACCGCGGGCCAGCAGCGCCGCCAGCGCGAGAGCCTGCTCAAGCCGGCGCAGCACGCCAACCAGTAACGGGCACGCCGTAGCGGATGCGTCAGGCCGGGCGCGGTGCGCCCGATCCTGGAAGACAGGCATAATCGAGCGATGGATGCAGTCCTCGCCCCGGAATTCCCGCCCAGCCTGGAATGGCTCAACACCACCGCGCCGGTGCGCATGGCGCAGCTGCGCGGTCGTGTCTGCGCGCTGGCGTTCGTCAACGCGGGATCGGCGTGGTCGATGCAGCGCATGGTCGATCTCGCGCACCTGCGCGGACGCCATGGCGAACGGCTCAACGTCGTGGCCGTGCACGTGCCGCGCTTCGACCATGAACGCGACCCGCGCCGCGTCGCCAAGCGCCTGAACCGACAGACCTTCGAATTCCCGATCGTCCACGACGCCGACTGGACGCTGTGGCAGCACTACGGCATCGAAGCCTGGCCGACGGTGGTGCTGATCGACGCCGATGGCCGCATCCGCGAGCGCTTCACCGGCGACGGCCAGCTGCGCGAGCTGGACTCGGCGGTCGCGGCGCTGAGCGCCGAGGCCAAGCCGCGCTCGCGCAACGTCGAGCCCATCGAGATGCGCCGCGTCGGCGAGCCGGTGCTGCCGCTGCGCTTCCCGGTGGGGATCGCGCTGTCCGGCAACTACCTCTACGTGGCCGACAGCGGCCACCACCGCGTGCTGGAGTGCGACCACTCCGGCCGCGTGCTGCGCCAGTTCGGCTCCGGCGGCCCGGGCTTCATCGACGGCCCGATGGAGCTGTCCGCGCTCAATCGGCCGCAGGGCCTGTGCATCGAGCGCGACATGCTCTACGTCGCCGATGCCGGCAACCACGCCGTGCGCCGCATCCAGCTGCGCAGCGGCGATATCGACACCGTGCTCGGCGCTGGCCGCCCGGGCACGCCCACCGAAGGCCCGGTCGTGGATCCGCGCATGGTGGCCCTTGACCAGCCGCGCGCGGTGTCGCTGGCCGCGGGCGCCATGTTCATCGCCACCGCCGGCGACAACCGCGTGTGGCGCTACGACCTCGGCACGCCGGGCATCACGCTGCTGGCCGGTTCGGGCGAGCTGGACGTGGTTGATGGCACGGGCGGCACGGCGGCGTTCGCCGAGCCGGTCGCGCTGGCATCGGTGCAACAGGTCGTCTACGTCTGCGATGCCGCCGGCTCGGCGATCCGTTCGCTCAACGCGCGCAGCGGCCAGGTCACCACCCTGGTGGGCCGCGACGCCTGGAACCACGGCGACGCCGATGGCGCGCGCACCGAAGCCGCGCTGCAGCAGCCGCAGGCGATCGCGCTCGATCCCAAATCGCCGGTGCTGTGGATCGCCGACAGCGGCAACGATTGCCTGCGCTCGCTGCGCCTTGGTGGCGGCGAACTCAGCACCTGGCCGCTGCCGCAGCGCCTGCACGCGCCCTGCGGCCTGGCCGTCGCCGACGGCGTGGTCTGGATTGCCGATACCGATGCGCACGCCGTGCTGCGCCTCGACACCCGGGATGGCGCGCTGCGCCACGTCCCCATCGGCGAATGACCGCGGCCGGCAGCGGCAACGTGTTCGACGGCAAGGCCTTCGTCCGTGGCTTGAGCACCGCACCGGGCGTGTACCGAATGCACGCCGCCGACGACAGCGTGCTGTATGTCGGCAAGGCCGGCGCGCTTCGCAAGCGCGTCGCCAGCTACTTCAGCGCCAGCCCCAAGAGCCCACGCACCATGGCCATGCTGGCGCAGGTCGCGCGCATGGAGGTCACGGTCACGCGCACCGAGGCCGAGGCGCTGCTGCTCGAAAACCAGCTGATCAAATCGCTCAAGCCGCGCTACAACGTGCTGCTGCGCGACGACAAGAGCTATCCCTACATCCTGCTCACGCGCGAGGAATCGCCGCGCATCACCATGCACCGCGGCCCGCAGGCCGTGCCCGGCAATTACTACGGCCCATACCCCAGCGTGATGGCCGTGCGCGAGACGCTCAACCTGCTGCACAAGCTGTTCAAGCTGCGCAGCTGCGAGGACAGCGTGTTCCGCAACCGCACGCGGCCCTGCCTGCAGTACCAGATCGGCCGCTGCAGCGCGCCGTGCGTGGGCTTCGTGGAGCGGGCGGAATACGACGACGCCGTGCGCCGCGTGCGCCTGTTCCTCGAAGGCCGCAGCGACCAGCTGGTCGACGAGCTCGCAGCCGGCATGGAAGCCGCCAGTGCCGCGCTCGCGTTCGAGCGCGCCGCGCGCCTGCGCGACACGCTGGCCAGCCTGCGCAGCATGCAGGCGCGGCAATATGTCGACGGCCGCGCCGCGGATCTCGACGTGCTGGCCATCGCCATGGAAGGCACGCACGCCTGCGTGCTGCTGCTGGCGTTCCGCGACGGCCGCAACTTCGGCACCCGCGCGTTCTTCCCGAAAACCAACGGCGTCGACGAACCGGCCGAAGTGCTGGCGGCGTTCGTGTCGCAGTACTACACCGGCCAGGTGCCGCCGCAGGAAATCGTGCTCGACCGTGTCATCGAGGACATCGACCTGCTGCAGGACGCGTTCTCGCTGCAGGCCGGGCGCAAGGTGGTCATCAAGCCCAGCGTGCGCGGCGAGCGCGCCGGGTATCTCGACATGGCGCGGCGCAACGCGGAGCAGCAGCTGGCCACCATGCTCGGCAGCCAGGCGGCGCAGGCCGCACGCGCGGAATCGCTGCGTGAACTGCTGGGCCTGGCGGCGCCGGCAAGGCGCATCGAATGTTTCGACATCAGCCACACCATGGGCGAGGCCACGGTGGCCTCGTGCGTGGTGTTCGATGGCGAGGGTCCGGTGCGCGGCCAGTACCGGCGTTACAACATCGCCGGCATCGAGCCGGGCGACGACTACGCCGCCATGCACCAGGCGCTGTCGCGGCGTTTCCGCCGCGCCGCCGACAGCGCGGCGGGCGAGGGCGACGGTCCGTTGCTGCCCGACGTGCTGCTGATCGACGGCGGCGCGGGGCAGGTGGCGCAGGCCAATGCGGTGCTCGGCGAACTCGGCATCCAGGGCGTCACCGTGGTCGGCGTGGCCAAGGGCGAAGCGCGCAAGGCCGGGCATGAAACGCTGCTGCTCCCGGACGGCCGCGAGCTGCAGCCCGGCGCCGCATCGTCCGGCCTGCAGCTGGTGCAGCAGGTGCGCGACGAAGCGCACCGCTTCGCCATCACCGGCCATCGCGGACGCCGGCAGAAGGCGCGCAGCACCAGTCGGCTCGAAGACATCCCCGGCATCGGCCCGCGCCGGCGCGCCAGCCTGCTCAAGCATTTCGGCGGGCTGGGTGGGCTGCGCGCGGCCGGCATCGAAGAAATCGCGCGCGTCGAAGGCGTCAACCAGGCGCTCGCGGAACGGATTTACGCCACACTGCACGGCCTGGACGCCCCCGCGTCGGGCGCCAAGGCCACGCGAGACCAATGAAGCTCACCATCCCTACCTGGCTCACCCTGCTGCGCATCATCCTCATTCCGGTGATGGTGCTCATGTTCTACCTGCCCTGGCAGTGGAGCAATTTCCTGACCGCGGCGATCTTCGGTTTCGCCGCCATCACCGACTGGCTGGATGGCTGGATCGCGCGCCGCTACAACCAGTACTCGGCGTTCGGCGCCTTCCTGGATCCGGTGGCCGACAAGCTGATGGTCGCCACCGCGCTGTTCCTGATCGTGCAGGGCCATCCCACGCCGTGGATGGCGTTCTGGGCGGCGGTGATCGTGGGCCGCGAGATCGCGGTGTCGGCGCTGCGCGAGTGGATGGCGGAGCTGGGGCAGAGCGCCACGGTCAAGGTGGCCACCATCGGCAAGATCAAGACGGTGGTGCAGATGGTGGCGCTGCTCGCGCTGCTGTACGCGGTGACGCCCGACAAGAATCCGCCGCGGCCGTCGGCGTGGCTCGGCGAGCCCATTTTCCACATCGGCGACTGGCTGCTGGCGGTGGCCGCGCTGCTCACGCTGTGGTCCGGATTCGAGTACCTGCGCGCGGCGTGGCCGATACTTCGCGCAAGTGAGGGCGCACCTGTTGACAACGTATCCGCGACACGTAAAATGCCTGGCTCAACGCGGGAATAGCTCAGTTGGTAGAGCGCAACCTTGCCAAGGTTGAGGTCGCGAGTTCGAGTCTCGTTTCCCGCTCCAGTTTTGAGACAAGACCCCGGCAACGGGGTCTTGTTGTGTCAGGCGCAGCAATGCGCCGCGTTGAACAGTTTTACGTGGGCCTCATGGCAGAGTGGTCATGCAGCGGACTGCAAATCCGCGTACGCCGGTTCGATTCCGACTGAGGCCTCCAAAGAACGAAAAGGGTCAGGTGCATTTGCCGACGGGCGAATGGACCTGATCCTTTTTTTTTGCTCAATGCGGGTGCCGGGTGCCGGGTACCAAGGGCCTTGAGGACTCATGTCCCCCGGATCCGCCTGCGGCGGATGCCTCCTCCTTGACTTCGCCCTCAAGGCCCTTGGCACCCGGTGCGCCACATTGCGCGTGGCCGAAAGGCACACCCCGCGAGCGGCTGCTTTGCTCTCCGGTACCCGCAGCCGCCAAACAGACCCGAAGTGGCCGTGAGGCCTTCGCGGGGAAGTAAAGGAGGAGGCATCCGCCGCCAGGCGGATCCGGGGGACATGAGCCGCGAAGGCCTCACGGCCACCAAAGAGCACTCGGGGCGGCCACCACACGGCACTCGGGGCTTCGTGCCACACCGGCGGCGCCCAGTGTGAGGAGGGGTAAAGGTTGGGGTGGTAAAGTGCCCGGCTGCGCCCCCTGCGCGCTGCCACACGGATCCGCGGCATGTTCGATCTCCATTGCCACCTGCTCCCCGCGATCGATGACGGGGCGGTTGACCTTGCCATGTCGCTGGAGATGGCGCGCATCGCGGTGGCCGATGGCATCACGGTGACGGCGTGTACGCCGCATATCTACCCCGGCATGTACGAGAACAAGGGCCCGGACATCCGCGCCGCGATCGTGGCGCTGCAGGCCGAGCTGGACCGCGAGGGCATCGCCCTGAAGCTGGTGGAAGGCGCCGACGTGCACCTCGACCAGGGCCTCGCCGCGGGCATCCGCGACGGCCGCATTCCAACGCTCGCCGGCTCGCGCTACCTGCTGTTCGAGCCGCCGCACCACGTGGCGCCGCCGCGGCTGGAAGACACCATGTTCGGACTCATGGCCGCGGGTTATGTGCCCGTGGTCACACATCCCGAGCGGCTCACCTGGGTGGAGCAGCACTACGACACCTTCGTGCGCCTCGCCGGGCGCGGGGTGTTCATGCAGGTCACCGCCGGCGCGCTGACCGGCCGCTTCGGCCGCCGCGCGCAGTACTGGGGCGAGCGGTTCGTGGGCGAAGGTCACTGCCACATCCTCGCCACGGATGCCCACCATCCCACGCGCCGGCCGCCGCTGCTGGCCGAAGGCCGCGAAGCCGCGGCCCGCCTGGTGGGCGCCGAAGAGGCCGGGCACATGGTTGTCACCCGGCCGGCCGCCATGATCCTGAATTCCGCAGGAGATACACTGCCGCCCCTTCCCGCACCACCTGCCAGGGCGCGCAAGCCGTTCTGGTCGCGCCTGCTCCGTTCCGCATGACGGCGACGGCGCTTCTGTCACGAGGCTATATATATGCGTAAGTCCTGGATCGTCCTGTTCGCGGTGTTGCTGGCCCTGGTGCTGGGCGCCTGCGCCTCGCCCAACCGCAGCGCGCACCGCGCCAACATGGGCGTGGTGCTGCCGCCGCCGGATACCACCACCGCGTCCGGCGCCTACGAAGGCGCCACCGACTACCGCGTCGGCGCCCAGGACCTGCTGGACATCAGCGTGTTCGGCGTGGATGAGCTGAAGCACCAGGCGCGCGTCAACTCCAACGGGCTGATCAACGTGCCGCTGGTCGGCAGCGTGATGGCCGGCGGCAAGACCGTGCCCGAGCTCGAGTCCGAGCTCGCCGCCAAGTACGCCCAGGGCTACCTGCAGAACCCGCAGGTCAGCATCTTCGTCAAGGAGTACACCAGCCAGCGTGTCACCCTGGAGGGCGCGGTCAAGAAGCCGGGCATCTATCCGCTGACCGGCAAGACCACGCTTCTGCAGGCAGTGGCGATGGCCGAGGGGCTGGACGAGTTCGCGGACCTCGAAGGCGTGGTGCTGTTCCGCCAGGTCGAGGGCAAGCGCATGGCCGCCGCGTTTGATCTGGCCGCGGTGCGCCGCGGCGACATGCCGGATGCGCAGGTGTACGGCGACGACATCATCGTGATCGAGCGTTCCGGCAGCAAGTCGGCGTTCCGCGAATTCCTGCGCACGGTGCCTGCGCTGGGCCTGTTCTTCGCGCTCTGAGCGCCACTACGGTTACGGACAACAACACGCATGCAAGACGACAAGCTGCCGGGCCATCCGGCGGACGATTCCAGGAGCAACCTTCCGGTGCGCCGCGAAGGCGCGCAGCTGCCCGCCACCACTGACGGGCGCACGCTGGCGCTGGACCTCTTCGACGACAAGCGCGGCGACGACGACGAGATCGACCTGCTCGCCTACTGGCGCATCCTGGTCAAGCGCCGCTGGCTGGTGCTCGGCGTGCTTGGCGCGGTGGTGGCGCTGGCGCTGATCGCCACGCTGATGATGCCGCCGGTGTACCGCGCCTCGGCCACGCTGCAGATCGACCGAGAGTCGGTGCAGGTCATGAACATCGAAGGCGTGGGCAACGCCGAAGGCTCCGCGCCCGACTTCCTGCAGACCCAGTACGAACTGCTCAAGAGCCGCAGCCTGGCCGAGCGCGTCGCCAACGAGCTGCAGATCGATGCCGCCACCGTCGACCACCTCGGTTCCACCACCTGGTGGAAGCGTGCCACCGGTGCGCTGCGCCCGGAATCGAAGGCCGATGCCGCCGCCGATGCCGAGGCGCTGCCCGAGCCCATCGACGAAAACACCGGGTCCGACGAGCTGGCCAATCTCGGCCAGGCCGTCGGCATCGTCCGTGGCGGCCTGACGGTCGAGCCGGTGCGCAACTCGCGCCTGGTGCGCGTGCACTACGACTCCACGCTGCCCGCGTTCTCCGCGCGCGTGGTCAACGCGGTGGCCGACGGTTTCATCGCGTCGGCGATCGAGCGCAAGTTCGACGCGTCGTCATACGCCAGCAAGTACCTGGAAGAGCAGCTCGCGCTCGCCAAGGGCCGGTTGGAAGAATCCGAGCGCGCGCTGGTGGCGTTCGCCACCAAGGAAAACATCGTCGCCAGCGGCGAGGGCAGCCAGTCGCTGGAAAGCCAGAACCTCGGCGCGCTCAACGCGGCGTTGGCCAGCGCCCAGGACGATCGCATCCGCGCCCAGGCCGCGTGGAGCCAGGTCAGCGGCGGCGGCGCGCTGCCGGCCGCGGCCATCGGCACCTCCATCCTCAACACCCTGCAGCAGCAGCGCGCCACGCTCAACGCGCAGTACCAGCAGCAGCTGCAGACCTACAAGCCGGAATACCCGAGCATGCAGGCGCTGAAGGGCCAGATCGACGAAGTCGACCGCCAGATCGGGCAGGAGCGCGCGTCCGTGCGTGGCTCCATCAAGGCCGAGTACGACGCCGCCCAGGCGCGCGAGACCATGCTGGTCGCGCAGCTCAACAGCCTGCGCACCAAGACCCTGGACGTCGACAGCCGCTCCATCGACTACAACATCCTGCGCCGCGAGGTGGATACCAACCGCCAGCTGTATGACGGCCTGCTGCAGCGCTACAAGGAGATCGGTGTCGCCGGCGGCGCGGGCGTGGGCGCCAACAACATCTCCATCGTCGACCGCGCCATCGTGCCGACCGGCCGCTTCAAGCCCAGCCTGTCGAAGAATCTCGCCATCGGGCTTCTGCTCGGCCTGATGCTGGGCGTGCTGCTGGCGTTCGTGCTCGAGTTCCTCGACGACACGCTGAAGAGCCCGGAAGACATCGAGCAACACCTGCGCCTCGCCGTGCTCGGCATCATCCCCAACCTGCGCAAGCAGAGCGTGGCCGCCGCCATGGGCGACCCGCGCTCGGCGTTCTCCGAAGCCTACCGCTCGGTGCGCACCGCACTGCAGTTCTCCACCGACCGCGGCGTGCCCAAGGTGCTGCTGGTCACCAGCCCCAGCGCGTCGGAAGGCAAGTCCACCACCGCGCACACGCTGGCGCGCAACTTCACCCAGCTCGGCAAGCGCGTGCTGCTGATCGAAGCCGACCTGCGCAACCCGTCGCTGCACAAGGTGCTCGGCGTGCGTTCGGAAACCGGGCTGTCCAGCCTGCTCGCCGGCGCCGCCAGCGCCAGCGAAGTCGTGATGGATACCGACGACGAGCGCCTGAAGGTGATCCTCGCCGGCCCGCTGCCGCCCAACCCGGCGGAGCTGCTGTCCGGCAGCCGCCTGCTGTCGATGCTGACCGTCGCCGCGGAAACCTACGACCAGGTGATCATCGACGGCCCGCCGGTGCTCGGCATTGCCGACGCACCGATCCTGTCCAACGTGGTGTCGGGCACGCTGTTGGTGGTGCAGGCCGGCGAGACGCGCATCAAGACCGCGCAGGCGGCGCTCAAGCGCCTGGCCGCGGCGCGCGCGCGCGTCATCGGCGGCCTGCTCACGCATTACGACGCCAAGGTCGCCGGCTACGGCTACGACTACGCCTCGTACTACTCCTACGGCACCACGCCGAAGCTCGCCGGCAAGTAACGGGGCGCGGGGATGACCACGGGGAGCGACGACGCGCTGGATGTGGCGCTCGGGCTGCTGCGTGCCCCCGCGCTTCGCAGCACGCTGCGCGCGCGGGCGCTGCCGGACGGCATGGGCGAGCTGCTGGCCATCGCTTCCGGCTCGCCGGAGCGCGCACGCGCCGCCGCCGACCGCACCGGGCATGCGCAGGGCGAACTGCTCGAAGCCACGCGCTTCTACGTGCAGCAGGTGTTGCTGGCCGAGGATGCCGACGCCTATCGCGTGCTCGGCGTGCAGCGCGATGCGGCGCACACCGAGATCCGCGACCACCACCGCCACCTGCTGCGCTGGCTGCACCCCGACCGCAGCGAAGGCGCGCACTGGGATTCCGCGTTCGCCACCCGCGTCAACCAGGCCTGGAACCAGCTCCGCCTGCAGTCCGCGCGCAGCGACTACGACGCCAGCCTCGGTGCACCGGATGGCCCCGGCGCAACAGCTGCGGCGGTGCGTCCACGGCGGGACGCTGCGATGGTCGAGCGCCCGCGCAACCAGATCGCCGGCCCGCTCACCGTGCTGCTGTTGACGCTGCTGTGTGTCGTGCTGGCCTGGTTTGCGGTGCACCGCGAAGACAACTTCGAAGACCCGTTCGGCACCGCACCGGCCGCGCCACGTCGCGCCGCGCCGGACATCGCAACGCAGATGATCACGTCGCTCCCGCACCGGCTCGATGAGGTCGAAGTGATAGCGGCGGAGCAGCGACCCGCGGCGGCACCCGCGACCACCGCGGCGCCCGCATCGGCGGCGACATCCATGGCGGTGCCCGCGCACATGCCACCGTCCGAGCCGGCTGCGCCCGCTGCAGCCACGGCGATGGCCGCCACCACGTACGCGCCGACGCCCGAGGCTTCAAGCAGGCATCCGGCCACACGCGAACGCCAGGCCGCCTCGGTCGACGCCAGCCGCGAGAAGCCGACACCCACGGAAGCACGCGCGCTCGCGGCGATGGATGTGACTCAAGCGGCGTCGCAGGAAGATCCCCTGCGCCTGTTCTCCGAAGCCGAAGACGCGGTGCGCGGTATCCGCATCTACCTGGCCGGGCAGGGTGATGCGCATCCCGCGTGGCTCGACATGAACACCGGTCTTGAAGGTGCCGGCATCCGCGCGCAGCTGCGCGCTCGCCACGCCGGCGGCGCACGGCTGCGGATGGCCGTCGACGCGCCCGGCTGGACCCTCGATACCCACGTCGCCACCATGCTCGGCGCCTACCGCGTCAGCGATCGCCGCGGCACCGTCGAAACCGGCCTGCTGCGCGTCGAGCTAGCGCGCCACGATGATGTCTGGCGCGTGGCCCGCCTGCACCTGGAGCCCGCGCGATGAGCGCCGCGCGCTGGCTGCTGTTCGCCGCATTGCTGGCGGCGCTCGCGTTCACCGGCGTGCGCCTGGTCGCGAGCCGCGGCGACACGGCGGCGATCACGGCCGACCTCGCCGAAGCCCGGGCGCAACTGCGCGCCGGTGACAACCAGTCCGCCGCCGCCATCGCCCGCAGCGTGTTGGCGCGCGAACCGGCGCAGGGCCGCGCCTTCGGCATCCTTGCCGCCGCGCTGGCGGGCGAGGGCAGCGCCCACGACGTGCGCCAGCGCTACCAGTCCGCCGTGCGCCGCGCGCCACGCGACCTGCACGTGCGCGGCTGGCTCGCCACCCGCGCGCTCGAGGCGGGCGAATACGCCAGCGCCATCGATCACCTGGACGCCATGCTCAGCGTCGCCAGCAGCAGCCACCGCGAGCTGATGCCGATGCTGGCCCAGCTGTCGCAGGATCCGGCCTTTGCCGAAGCGCTGGCCACGCATCTTGCACACCATCCGCGCTGGCGCCCGGCCATCCTGCGCGCTGCCGCCAGTTCCGGCCTGCCGGATGCCGCCGACAACCTGCACGGCGCCCTGCGCGCGCACGGCCGACTCGCGCCGGACGAGGTGGCACGCTGGATCGACGGCATGCTCAAGGACGGCCGCTGGGGCAGCGCCTACGCACGCTGGGTGAGTGGCCTCGACGTGGTGCCGGAGCGCCTGCCGGTGCCGTGGAACGGCGACTTCGCACGCACGCCCACGTCCAGCGGCTTCGACTGGCGCCTGCTCCGCACCAACGGCGTGGTCTTCGACCGCATCGCGTTGCCCGGCGGCGCGCACGCCGCGCGCTTCGCGTTCCTGGGCCGGCCGGTGGCCAATGTCGGGCTGGAACATCCGCTGCTGCTGGCCCCGGGGCGTCACCTGTTGACCCTTCGCGCCCGCACCCGCGGCCTGCATTCTGACCAGGGCCTGGAATGGACCCTCACCTGCGGCGACGGCCGCACCCGCATCGCGCAGGGCGCGCGCGTGCGCGAGGCACGCGACTGGACCACGCTGGAACTTCCGCTGGAAGTGCCGGCCAGCGACGGCTGCGAAGGCCAGTGGCTGCGCCTGGTCAACCCGGCGCCACGTGGCGTGGCCCAGGTGCTGCGCGGCGAACTGCATGTGACCGACGTCACCATCACGCGCGTCGACTGACGTCATCCATCGGGCGCAGCCCCCAACGCCAAGGCCCGGCTCGGCTGGACCGACTGGCACGATTCCTGCATGATGTCGCGTTGTTGCACAGCGCCAACCCACGGACGGACTACCACATGTCACGCATCGCCCTTCATATCGCCAGCCTCTTCTTAGCCAGTGCGTGCGCCGCCAGCGCGCATGCACAGAGCGCGGCACCCGCCATCGCGTTGAACGTCGACAGCGGCAGCGTGCTGGTCAGCACCGGCGGTGAGTTCGCCCAGGCCACAAGCGGGCAGGCCATCGCTCCCGGCCATCGCGTGCTGGTGCCGGAAGGCGGCAGCGCGTCGCTGCAGTACGGCAACGGCTGCGGCAAGTCGCTGTCCACAGCCGGCGTCTACACGGTCACCCCGGACTGCAACCTCGCCAGCACTTCACGCAGCGGCGTCAGCACCGGCACGGTGCTCGGCATCGTCGGTGGCGTTGCGGTGATCGCCGCGGTTGCCGGCGGCGGTGGCGGCGACGACGACAACAACAACGCGCCGATCAGCCGCTGAGCTGTCACGCAGCCGTCATCCCGCTGAACCATCCTGTTGAAAATGCAGGGAATTCAACGCTATTTGCGGTTGCGCGCGTCCGCTTGATTGCACTACCCTGTGTTGCGGCGCGTCATGCCGCTCCCCTCGCAATATCTGGAAGGATTCCATGAAGACCTCGCTGCTGCTTACCGTTGCACTCGCCACCGTTTTCTCCGCGCCTGTCCTGGCGCAGGGTGCCGGTGCCACGCTCCGCATCGACAGCGGCAGCGCCATGGTGAGCACGGGCGGTGAGTTCGCCACGGCGGCGTCCGGTACCCAGGTGCGCAGCGGCTCGCGCGTCATGCTTGCCGAAGGCAGCAGCGCCACCCTCGTGTATCCCAACGGCTGCACCCAGCCGATGCGCAGCGCTGGCGTGTACGGCGTGCCGGCGACCTGCGTTGCGGCCGGTGGCGCGGGCGGCTCCAACGCCGCTGCCACTGCCGGCGTGGACCTGGGCGGCGCCGCCATCATCTCCGGGGTAGCCGTGCTGGGCGCGGCCGGCCTGGCCAGCATGGATGACGTCGACTACGTCGCACCGCCGCCGGTCAGCCGCTGACCAACGCCCCTGACGGGGCCGGCAGACATCCGACGGGACGGGCTTGCCCCGTCCCGTTTTTATTGGGGAATCGATCAACGCATGGACGGCGCATCAGCCACCGCAGGTTTACGCGGGCGTGACACGGCGGCATTGGCTGCCGTCGTCGCGCTGCTGGTGTTGTCGCTGGTCGCCGGCGGCAGTTCGCAGGAATCCGGCGGCGGTGTATTCGCCGCGCGCCTGCTGGCGCTGCCGCTGATCGCCTGGGGTGCCTACGTGTTGCTCTACAGCCGCGCGGACAGCGCCGTACCCGCCACGGGCCCCGTGCCGTGGGCGTGGCTCGCCTTCATCGCCGCGGTGCTGGCCATCCCGCTGCTGCAGCTGTGGCTGCCCGGCGCCATGGCGGGCGGCGAGGGCAGGGCAGAGCTGGCCCAGGACCTGCAGCGCTTCGGTGCGGAAGCGCCCACGCAGTGGACGCTCGCGCCCGCCGCCACACGCGATGCCGGCTTCGCCCTGTTGCCCGCACTCGCGGTGTTCGCACTCACCCTGGCGCTGCCCACGCAGGCGCAGCGCAGGCTGGCGGTGGTGGTGGTGCTGATGGCCGTGGCCAGCCTGCTGCTCGGCATCGCCCAGCTCGGCGCCCCGCAGGAAAGCGCGCTCAACCCCTACCCGCAGTGGCAGCCGGCCATGAACGGCTTCTTTGCCAACCCCAACCACCAGGCCACGCTGCTGGTGGTCGCCGCCACGCTGGCCTGTGCGCGGCTGGCCACGGCCGTGGGCCGCTGGC
This sequence comes from Luteimonas sp. MC1828, assembly GCF_016461615.1. Taxonomy (NCBI): domain Bacteria; kingdom Pseudomonadati; phylum Pseudomonadota; class Gammaproteobacteria; order Lysobacterales; family Lysobacteraceae; genus Luteimonas; species Luteimonas sp. MC1828. The sequence continues at coordinate 923,490 of NZ_JAEMNY010000001.1, read as the reverse complement.
CCAGCGGGCGCCCACACCGCGCGGCGACCATGGCGGTTTCAGCACTTGTGATGCTGCTGGCCGCCGTGGCCCTGCCGCTCACCGGCTCGCGCGCCGGCGTGGTGCTTTTCATCCTCGCCTGCGGCGTGGTGGTGGCGGCGCACTGGCCGGCGTGGCGTGGCAGCCGCCGCGGCCGCGTCATGTTGGCCGCAAGCCTGGCGCTGGCGGGGGTCGGCCTGCTCGCGGCGCTGCGCTGGATGCAGGTGGACACCGTGGACGAGCTGCGCGCCCCGCTGCGCGCCGTCACCGGGGACATCGCCGCGCGCTTCGCGCCCGCGGGCTCGGGCCTGGGCAGCTACGTGCCGGTGTTCGAACAGGAAGCCCCGCGCGAGATGCTCATGGGCAACTACATCAACCACGCCCACAACGAGTACGCGCAGTGGTGGCTGGAGGCCGGCGTGCCGGCGCTCATCGCCATGGTGCTGGGCGCCGCGGCGCTCGCGCTGACCGTGCGCGGCCTGTGGCGGCTGCCGGCGGATGCGCGCGGCCTGGGCGTGACCGCGCTGGTGGCGCTGGCGGCCATCCTGGCGCACTCCATCGTCGACTACCCGCTGCGCACGCCGGCCATGCTGGCGGTGGCCGCCGCGCTGGCCGGGATTGCCGCGGCGCAGGCCATGCGCGCAAGCCATGGCCGCGACCCGCATCGACTGCCCGTCAAGACGGGATAATCGCCATCAACTTGTCAGGGGTTACCGCATGAACCAGTTTCCGGCGCCTGGCGCCACGCGCATCGCCGTGGTGGGCCTGGGCTACGTGGGCCTGCCGCTCGCCGTCGAGTTCGGCAAGCAGTACGCCACCGTGGGCTTCGACATCAACGCCGCGCGCGTGGCCGAACTGCGCGCCGGCAAGGACAGCACGCTCGAGGTGGAGCCGGAGCTCCTGGCCAGCGCCACGCAGCTGGGCTTCACCAGCGACCTTGAAGGCATCCGCGACTGCAACGTGTACGTGGTCACCGTGCCCACGCCCATCGACAGCGCCCGCCGCCCGGACCTCACCCCGCTGCGCAAGGCGAGCGAGTCGCTGGGCAAGGTGCTGCAACCTGGCGATACCGTGGTGTACGAGTCCACCGTGTATCCCGGCTGCACCGAAGAAGTGTGCGTGCCGATCCTGGAGCAGGTGAGCGGGCTGACGTTCAACGTCGACTTCTTCTGCGGCTATTCGCCGGAACGCATCAACCCCGGCGACAAGCAGCACCGCGTCACCACCATCATGAAGGTGACCTCCGGCTCCACGCCGGCCGCCGCGGACTTCGTGGACGCGCTGTACGCCAGCATCATCACCGCCGGCACCCACAAGGCCAGCAGCATCAAGGTGGCCGAGGCCGCCAAGGTCATCGAAAACACCCAGCGCGACCTCAACATCGCCCTGGTCAACGACCTGGCCATCCTGTTCAACAAGCTCGGCATCGACACGCTGGAAGTGCTGGAAGCCGCCGGCACCAAGTGGAACTTCCTGCCGTTCCGCCCGGGCCTGGTGGGTGGGCACTGCATCAGCGTGGATCCGTACTACCTCACGCACAAGGCGCAGGAAGTGGGGCACCACCCGGACGTGATCCTGGCCGGCCGCCGCACCAACGACGGCATGGGCGCGTACGTGGCGGGCGAGGTGATCCGGCTGATGGTGCGCAACGGCATCAACCCGGTGCGTGCACGGATCCTGATCCTGGGGCTGGCGTTCAAGGAGAACTGCCCGGACCTGCGGAACACTCGGGTGGTGGACATCATTGGCGCGCTGCAGGGCTACAACGCGCGCGTCGACGTGTGCGACCCGTGGGTGGATGCGGGCGAGGCGAAGCACGAGTACGGGCTGGTGACGATGGAGCCGGAGCAGCGCGCCTACGACGCGGTGATCGTAGCCGTGGGGCATGACGAGTTCCGGGCCCTGGGGGTCGACGGGATCCGCGCGTACGGTAAGCCGGAATCGGTCCTGTACGACGTCAAGTATGTCCTCCCGCGCGAAGCAGTCGACGGCCGCCTCTGACTAGTCCGCTGTATAGAGCGGCCCATGGCCGCGACCGCCCTACCTCGCGAGACCACTATGAAAACGCTAGTCACCGGCACCGCCGGCTCTATTGGCTCCCACGCCGCCAAGCGGCTTCCGGGGTGCGGCGAAGACGTCATCGGAGTCGACAACATGTCCGACTACTACGACGTCACGCTGAAGGAGGCACGGCTGGCGCCCTTCGCGGCCTCTCACGGTTATGTGCACGTGCATGCTGAGCTAGCCGACCCCAACGCGGTTGAGGAGGTATCCGCCACCCGCAAGCCACAGCGCGTCGTTAAGCTTACTGCGCATGCTGGCGTGCGCTACGCCAACACCAATCGGCACCTGTATGTCAGCAAAAACGTCACGAAATTCCTGCACGTCCTCAAACTCTGTCGCCATCACGATGTGAAACACCTTGTATTCGCCTCCACTAGCTCGGCCGACGAACGCGAGACATTGCATGCGAAGTGATGAAGTGGGATCGGCAGGCCTTACGTACAGGCCGGATATTGATGGCCTGCGCGCGATCGCAGTCCTGAGCGTGGTCTTCTATCATTTCGGCATTGGCGGCCTGAAGGGCGGATTCGTCGGTGTAGACGTGTTCTTCGTCATTTCCGGCTATCTGATCACCGCCATTATTCATTCGGAAATCAAGCGCGGCGAGTTCACGCTTGGGCGTTTCTACGAGCGTCGTGCCCGTCGCATATTCCCCGCGCTTTTTGTCGTCCTTCTCGCCACGATGATTGCCAGTCTCTGGATACTGCTGCCGAGCGACCTCGCTTGGTTGGGAAAGGCAAGTATCGCGACAATCCTGTTCGTCTCCAATGTATTGTATTTGCTGAAGAGCGGATACTTCGATGCGAACTCGGATTTCAATCCTCTATTGCACACGTGGTCGCTGGGCGTGGAGGAGCAGTTCTACCTGGGCCTGCCGTTAATGATGTTGCTGGTTGGGCGGTTCTGGGCGCGTGGCCTTGGCAAGGTGTTTGCGATCTGCGCTTTAGTCTCGTTCATTGCGTGCGTAGTAGTTCAGCCACTGAACTTCAAGGCGACGTTCTTTCTCTCCCCTTTTCGCGCATGGGAGTTGCTGCTCGGGTCGCTGCTGGGCATCGGCGCGATTCCGTCAATTAAGTACGCTGCAGCGCGCAATGGCATTGCGATCGTGGCGCTATGCTCATTGGTGGGGGCGGTTGCGTTGATGGGAGAAGGCATCGACTTTCCTGGGTGGAAGGTGGCCATTCCCGTATTGGCAACGGCGCTGTTGTTGCATGTCGGGGCAAGCGGCGGATCGCGCGTGAGCGCTGCGCTGTCCTGGAAACCACTGGTGTTCATTGGCCTGATTTCTTATTCGCTCTACCTATGGCACTGGCCCTTGCTGGTGTTGGCGAAATACCGTGCCGGCATGGAGCCGCTTTCGTCAGCGGCCTCGCTGGTCTTGCTGGTCGTGACCTTCCTGCTCGCAGTCGCCAGTTATTATCTGGTTGAGCGGCCATTCCGAAAGTCAGGGCGTGGCAGCGCGAATATTACGCAACCAAAGGTCTTCTTAACATCGATTCTGGCCGGAGCCGCATTGGTCGCAATCGGGCTTTCTCTAGTGAGTGAAAACGGGTTTCCCGTGCGCGTTGCTGGAGTCGTGGCGGAGCTGGATCGGGCGCGTTCCGCGGAAATCCCATTCGCGAAGTGCCACAGGGTATTGCCCGGCAAGGACACCGACTGTGGAATCGGCACGTACGGGGGGCAGAAGCGGGCGCTGATCTGGGGAGACAGCCATGCCTTGGCATGGGCGCCAGGTCTGGATGAGGCCCTGAAGGCGCACCAGTGGGCCGGTGCCCTGGCGGTTGAGCATGCCTGTGCGCCATTGATAGGTCTCTCCAATCCTAGGAACCGGAAGTGCAGTGGATTCAACGACGGTGTTGTCGACTGGATCGAGGCAAACAGGCCCGATCGCGTCTATCTGATCGCCCACTGGCCCGCATGGTCCAATTCCGAGGGAGGATATGACCTAGTCGATACCGCCTCTGGTTCGACCGGAAACGAACACATTTTCGCACCGGCGCTGGGACGGACGATCGAGGGTATCCGGCCATATGTAAAAGAGATCGTGGTGGTGGGACCTACGCCCGGTGCGGTTGACGCCCTGCCTTACAAGTTAGCTATGGCACGCTGGAAGCGTTTGGCGGTGCCTGATGAAGCCCCCATCCAATTGTATCGGGACATATCGGAGAATTTCTGGCGCGCTGTCCAGCCGTACGCTGCGGATGTCGTCGCGTTCAACCCCGAATCATGGTTTTGCAATCTGGAGCATTGTCGCTATATCGACGACGGTCGGCTTCTATATCGGGATAGCGATCATTTGAGCGTTGCTGGCGCACTGTTCGCCGCAAGTCAGTTGGAAAAGGCGCGTGTCGTAGCTGGCAATCCGCAATGAAGATTATCGACGCGGCATTTCGCTCAAACGTCTTGTTTAGTTACGGTTCGCAAGCTCTCAAGTTGGCCCTAGGATTTGCGTGGGCAACGCTACTGGTCAAGCAGGCTGGCATCGAATTGTATGGCGCCATCACGCTATTGACTGCGCTCGCAGCGATGACATCTGCACTACTGACTTTCAGGACCAATGAAGCCGTCGTTCAGTTCCATCGGCTGGCCGAGCATCAGGGCGATCATGGTATGGCGAGGCTTGCACTGCTGGCGGGTCTTGCGCTAGATGCCATCGGCGCCTGCGTGATTTTGGTGTCCGCTTATCTGCTCGCGCCCCTCATCTCCAAGCTCCTGTTGAAAGATGCCGCCTTGGCGCCTAGCGTCGAATTGTATTCTTGGGTAATGGTCGCGATCTTCGTTCGGGGAACCGGAATCGGGTTGCTGGCGGCGCGTGATCGATTCAAGGTGATCAATGTGTTTATCGTCATGGAGCAGTTGGGCAAACTCCTCATCCTGATTTGGATGCTGTACATCGGGATTGAGTTGTCCTTGGAGAACATTGTGTGGGTCATCTTGCTGGTGACCGGATTTACCACAGCATGCCTTCTAGGGTTGGTCTCTAGCGAATTGGTGGCATCTGCGGGCCAGGTCTTGCCCCTGTCTGAGCTGCGACGCTACTTCAGGTTCACTGTGAGCACTTTTGTGTCGTCTTCACTAAAGGCTGCTACCCAGAATGTAGACAGCTTGATCGTTGGGGGCGTTGCAGGTCCCGCTTCGGCTGGCTTTTATGGACTGATCAAGCAATTCCTCAGTCCCTTGTTAATTCTTGTGGGTCCGTTCACGGAGCAAATTCATCCACGGTTTGTCAGCGCAGTTGCGGACAAGCGGTTTGTCGACATCCTGCAAACAATTACTGACGTTGGCACTAAGATTTGGAAATGGTCGGCTGTCTTGTCCCTGTGTATTTCCGTGGCTATCTCCATCTATTGGGTTACGGTGGGGCTTCCGATGACAGCGACCAATGTCCTCGCATTCGTGTTCTTGCTGGCGAGCACACTGCTCTTGCAGCAATTGTGGTGGACGCGCGGCCTGGCACTTTCCATCAACCCTGGTATTTCAATCCGGGCCAATGTCTATTACGGCCTCGTGATGCTATCGGCCGTGACGACGCTGGCCATGCTCTTCGGACTCGCTGGAGGCGCGTGCGGCGTGCTGGTCACTTCGGTCGTGATTGTTCTCTATTGGCGCGGAATACTGAGAAAATGGTTGCCGAGCACGGGTAGCCGGGTCGCAAGTTGAATAATTGAGAGTGGGCGGATATGACAAGCGTTGAAGGTGGTCTGGGTCTCAGTGAAACAAATGCAGTGTTCATCGTGCGATCGGTGGGCGAACGTACCGAACAAGCGTGCATCGCGTCTTTAGCTGCAGCGGGCGTCCCGGAACACTCGGTACGTGTTGTCAACGAGGCTCCATTCAGTCAGGCCTTGGTGCGATCTTTCGAGCTTGGGGTGGAGTCAGGATGTAAATGGACATTCTGCGTCGACGCCGACATGGTGTTCCGCGGTGGAGCAATAGCTACCCTGCTAGCGCGCGCCGAGACTCTTGGTAATTCGGATCTGGGGCTTAATTCCCTAATTCTAGATAAGTTCACGATCTCAATAAGGACAGCGGGGGTCCATCTCTACAGAAGTGAGCACTTGCCCAGGGCTTTGGAGTTGCTGCGCATAAGTAGCGCGTCCATCCGGCCCGAAACAGCGTTGAAACAGGCCATGGCACGCGAAGGCCATGCGTGGCATTTGTTGCCGTTTGTTTCAGGTGTTCACGACTTTGAACAAGGTTTCGAGGATATTTTCCGCAAGTCCTACGTGCACGCGAACAAGCACTTGCTGCATTTGCCACGGTTGCTTCCGCTCTGGCGTGAGTTATCGGTGGAGGATCCGGATTTCAGGGTTGCGATCGAAGGAGCAGCCTTCGGGATTCGCGAGCGTCAGAGCGTCACGATCGACAAGCGGTTGAAGCACGTGAATGAGGCCTGGTGTTCATTGGGTATTGCAGAGAAAGCGCCCCTGCAGTTGAAGACGCTAGATCCCTCAGCCATCGATGCACTGCTCAATGGTTGGGCCTTACATAATTTGGAAGTGCACGGAGTGCGAGCCTCGCGGGATAGAATCGTGAGGGCTAATCTTGAAGACGACCCGGGTGCGATGCTTGCCCTCTGGCAAGACATCAATGCCCTCATCGATACAAGGGGCACGCCGGGGGCCCTTGCGTATGCTGCTGGTGCCGTATTCAAGGGCATTGGGAATAGCCTTCAGCGTGCCAAATCTCCCTTGCGACGATGAAACTTCGAATCCTGACGGCTCAGAACATCGCGGTCAGCGGTGTAGCTATCTGGGCAACGGCGCCGACGTTGGCGTATGGCGGACTGTATCGAATAATTGTCGCGCTGCTTGTGTTGATTTGGTTCGCACTCGAGGCCGGGCGCCCGGGAGGGCTGGTCAGGCGTCCCACGCGGCGGGCCTTGCTGGTGCTGGCGTATATTCTATGCCTGAGTACCATCGAAGTGATCTTTGGACCCCGTGGAGCGGTGACGCTAGCCCAGCTCTATATATTTCTCTTCTTCTTTGCCGTTTATGAGAGTAGAAGGCGGGAAATTTCAACTCTGGAGCCGGTGTTCTGGTGTGTTGTGGCGACGTTGCCGGTCTGGATGTACAAGACGTACGGCGCGTTGCAGTTGAATCCAGGAGTCGCAAGAATGCTGGTACGAGACTCCCAAGAGGCCTTGGAACTTTCATCTCAGGGGGTTGGCGGTTATGGCTTGGTATATCTTTCTGTATTGCTGATGCCAGTGCTGGTGAGCTTGGTTCCACTGCACTCGACGCAATTGCTTGCCAATCTCCGCCCTAGCAAGGCCAGGACCTATGCCGCCAAGTTGGCCTTGTTTGCATGCATTGTTTTCGGGTTGGCCTTGATTGCCTCCGCAGGCTATTCAATCGCTCTGTACTCGACGGTGTTGGGTGTTTCGCTCTCTCTCGCGTTCAATCGCAGTGCTGGCGCGGGTTTGATTGTTCGTGCACTCGTCGTGATGGTCTGTTTCCTCATCGTGCTGGCATATCTGCCGAACATTCTACAAAAGCTCCTCATCCTCATGGATGGAACACTTTTCGAAAAGAAGATCTCCGATCTTCTGAATTCGCTTCAGGCAACAAGCGCTGCGGGAACTCTGGGGGATAGAGTTGATATGTATTCGAGAAGCGTCGAATCTTTCGTGGCGAACCCTGTTTTTGGTTCATTACAAAGCGGAGGGCACTCCGCTGTCCTAGACCAGTTCGGACGCTATGGTCTCTTCATTGGCATACTCTTTGTGTGGATCCTGTTTTTTGTACCGCTGCGTGATTTGCGAGCCGGTGGTTCGGGGGTTGGTGTTTCACTTGCATTCATGGCCGCATTCGTCCCCGTAACCGTGTTGAATACACTGGTAGGAGCATTTGGAATCGCTGTTTACGTGATGTTTCCAGTGGCCGCGACAATGATCAGGCGCAAACGTCCTAGCAATGGCGAGTCTGGAGTCGGCGGGGTAAGTCTCTAGTGCGAATCTTGTGGACGACGAACATCGTGCTTCCTTCAGTTGCAAATGATTTCGGACTGCCGATTACGCCATTCGGTGGCTGGTTGCAATCGCTCTTGTCGTCATTGGCTGCTCACCAGGGTCTCCGCCTGGGAGTTGCGATGCGCGCTAATGTGAAATCGCATCGCAAACTGGTTAGGGATGGTGTCGAATATCATGTATTTCCGTCTTCCATATTGAATCGTCACGATATTGATCCTGTGGTTTGTGCGCGTATCCTCGAAGATTTCTCGCCCGATATCCTGCATGCACACGGTTCGGAGATGGCGTCCACTGCTCGCTTCATGTCAATGTGGAATGGTCCAAAGGTGTTGAGTCTGCAGGGAATTCTCTCGGGCATACTGCCCATGCTGGAAGGAGGCGGGACCATTAGGGCCGCTTCATTGGCGGATATAGTCATGATCGCAATGTTGCGGGCGAAGTCGCGCTTTGTTTTTACCCCGCGAGTTGCGGCTGAGAACATTTGCTTGAGGCGCGCCCACGTGGTGCTGGGAAGGACCGCGTGGGATCGTGCCTACTCCCGCGCCGTCAATTCCGATGCTCACTACGTGCAGTGCGGCGAGATGCTTCGCGAAGAGTTCTTCGCCAAGCGCTGGACCAATGTAGGAAAATTGCCCCATACGTTGTTCATGGGTAATGCGTCCGTTCCCCTGAAGGGGGCACATATTGCGCTGAGAGCGCTTGCGGTGCTGAAGCGAACGTATCCATCCGTATTGCTGAAGATTGCCGGACCCTCCATCTCAAGCGCCAACCCTAGTGCGTGGGCCACATACTTGGGATATCTGCGACGCCTGATTTCAAGCATGGGCCTTGATGGGAATGTGGAGTTCCTCGGGGTGCTCAATCCAGAGGACATGGCCAATCACATGGTGCGCGCACACGTTTACCTGTTGCCGTCACTCATCGAAAATAGCCCGAACACCTTGGGCGAAGCGATGTGGATGGGAATTCCTAGCGTGTGTTCGTTCGTCGGCGGCGTACCGTCAGTCGCGGCCCACGAGAAGGAAGCGCTGTTCTACAGCGCGACGGATCATATGATGCTTGCCGAACAGATCAGTAGACTTTTTGACAATGATGGATTGTGTGACGAACTCTCGAGCCATGCGCGAACTAGGGCAATCCAGAACCACGATGAGGCGCTGATCGTCGGCACAGTGTTCGATGCCTACCGCTCTCTCTCCATTTCGAGGATCGATACGTGATGGGCGAACTTGCCCCGGTAGTTGTCTTTGCATTCAATCGGCCTGCCCATCTGTCCCAGTGCCTTACTGCCTTGGCGGCAGACAGTCTAGCCCCGCAAACCAAGGTTTACGTCATGGCGGACGGGCCACGGGGTGAGCATGATAATGCCGGGGTCTCGGCGGTCCGAGAATTGATCAGCGACCCTAGGTGGAAACAGAGCTTTGCTGAGTTCGAACTCAGATGCTCCAGTGCTAATCGCGGTTTGGCGGCGTCGATAATCGGAGGCGTGACCGGGATTCTCGTCGATTTCGATAGGGTGATTGTATTGGAGGATGATTTGGTCGTGGCCGATGGGTTCTTGAAGTATATGAATGACTGCCTCGACCTGTTCACAGGCGCCCACGGTATAGCCTCCGTGTCAGGTTACTGCCCCTTGGCGAAGATTCCGGATGCATACGAATACGACCTGATGGCTGTTCCCCGGATGTGTAGTCATGGCTGGGGTACGTGGAGGGATCGGTGGATGTCGGTCGATTGGGAGCGGCGCGATTACTCTGAAATCTGGACCAATCGGTTGCTGCGCGCGCGTATGACTGCGACCGGGGAAGATCAGCTATACCGGCTTCGTCGCCAAGTGACCGGCGTGATTCGAACTTGGGCCATTCTTTTCCAAGCTTGGTTGATCTTGGAAAATAAATATACGATCTACCCGCGCAGAAACATGGTGAACAACATTGGTTTCGATGGAAGCGGTACTCATACCCGGGCGGTCGATAAAATGTTCTCGGATATCGATACATCGGTGCATGGATTGAGAATACATGAAGTGGATCCGAATGAAACGGTCATAAAAGCATTCCATAAAGTCTATTCTGGCGGCGCACTGGGTCGGTTGAAGAGGTTTTTGCTCAACATCTTTCCGCCGCGAATTGCATGAACCTGGAGAATCGAAATGGCAAAAAATAGACCCCTTCGCGGCGTTAGGTACAGGCTAGGTCCCGTCGAGACGATCATTTCGGACTTGATCGATGCGCGTGGAGTGGTGGATATCCTCGAGATTGGGTGCGGCTTTGGCCTGCCAATGCTGGAATTGAAGCGTAAATTCGGCGACAGCATAAACATTACCGGCATCAACAGAGATGCGAAATTCAACGATCCGCGCAGAGCGCTCGTCGAGGGCGTGAAAAAGCGATGTTTCTGGCCTTGGGAAATATATACGTACGAGAGCAAATATGGTTTCCCTGCGTATGTCAATTGTGATGCTGGCGCGGGGCTGCCGTTTCCGGACCAAACCTTTGATTTCATTTACAGCATTGCGACGACCTTCTTTGTGCCGGACAAACTTAATCTCCTTTCTGAAGTCAACCGAGTTCTAAAGAATGAGTCCAACGCCAGAATCCACTTTGTCCTCAGAGCCAGCGAGTCATGCGCGCCATCGCAGTTGCCGCATGCCGATTGCGACAACTTGTGTGAGATTTCTTCAGCTGCAGGCGAAGTTCTCGACACGAGGCAGTTCCTTGAGAGCCATTCGGGCATCGCGTTCAAGAAGAGCCCCTGCGGCGATGCGGAGTTCCTAGAGTTGGAGAAGAGCCAGTCTCTGGATTTCCAGACGCGTTATCTCGATGGAGTTTTCTTGAGTGAGATGAACTCCGCATGGACCCCCTATGTCCGCAGTCGGTATCAGGCGATGGCGATCCCGGCTCGAGAAAGCGCGCAGAAATGATGATCAACGATGATGGGCGATAAGCGCCCCTGGGTGGCCTATGTTGGACCCTTTCCCTATCCGGAAGGGGCGGCCGCTTCCAGACGTGTTTTGGGTGTCGCGGAAAGCCTTTCGCTGGCGGGGCTCGACGTTGTAATTGCGAGTGGCGCTGGGGAGTCATCCCAAGATGAGGGCAGGGTGGTTGCGCAGCAAGACGGTATCGTCTATTGCCATTTGAATGAACGCGTTGCCGAGAACTGGCCACGCGCCTTACGACGTCTGCGGTATGCATGGATGGGCGGACGCACTGTGGACTGGCTGGCGTCGCAGCCGACGAGACCGAAGGCGGTTATTCTCTACAGCGGTTATTCGCCTTACCTTCAGCGCCTCTTGCCCTGGTGCAAGGGCAATAATGTACGCTTGATTTTTGATGCTGTTGAATGGTACGAGCCGGCGCGACCGTGGGGGTATCTGACTTCTCCCTATCAATGGAATATTGAATGGGCGATGCGTCGTTTAGTTCCACAGGTCGATGGTGTTATCGCGATAAGCCGATATCTTGCGGATTACTACCATGACCTTGGCCTGCAGGTAGCGGTCGTACCTCCCACCACCAGCACAATCGCCCTACATGACTGGCAGCCGAGCAGGCAACTGCGGCTTTGCTACGCAGGCAATCCTGGCACCAAGGATGATCTGGGCGCTGTTTTGCGTGCGGTGGCGAATCTGGTAGTGCAAGGGGCTTCGATCCATCTGACCGTAGCGGGGCCTGACGCGGCGCAGGTCATGAGTATGCTTGGTGGACCGTCAGGTCAACAGCTTCCTTGGCTGAGCACCCCAGGCATGTTGAACCACGACGACGTTCAGAAGGTCGTCGGTGGTGCGGATTTTAGCGTCTTTACCCGGCGGAAAGGTCGATTGTCGCAGGCGGGGTTCCCCACTAAGTTCGTGGAAAGCTTCGCTTCAGGAACACCCGTAATTGCCAACCTCACCAGTGATATGCATCTGCATTTACGGGAGGGGCTGACGGGGTTCGTGTGCGAGAGGCCGGACTCGGTCGGCATTGCTTCAGCTTTGTCGCGCGCGCTGGGATTGGACGAAGCGGCTATGCGGTCCATGCGCGAGGCCTGCATATCACAAGCATGGGGTGCGTTTCATCCCGCCGGGTACGTGGATGCCTTGCGAGACCTTGTCGATGTAGGAATCTCCACGTGAAAAAACGGAAGGAATTTGGATGTTTCAGAACAACACGCTCCTGATCAGTGGTGGCACCGGCTCCTTCGGTAATGCCGTGCTGCGCCGCTTCTTGCGGACCGACATAGGCGAGATCCGCATCCTGAGCCGCGACGAGAAGAAGCAGGACGACATGCGCAAGCGTTATGCGTCCGACAACCTAAAGTTCTACATCGGCGACGTGCGCGACCCGGCCAGCGTTATGAACGCGATGCGCGGGGTGGATTACGTGTTCCATGCGGCCGCATTGAAGCAGGTCCCGTCATGCGAGTTCCATCCAATGGAGGCCGTGAAGACCAATATCGTAGGCACGGAGAACACGACCGAGGCCGCGATCCAGTGCGGCGTGAAGCGCATGATCTGCCTGAGTACCGATAAGGCGGTCTATCCGATCAACGCCATGGGCATCTCCAAAGCGATGATGGAGAAGGTGTTCGTGGCCAAATCGCGTAATGTCGACCCCGCGAAGACGACGATCTGCGGCACGCGCTACGGCAACGTGATGGCCTCGCGTGGTTCTGTAATCCCGCTGTTCGTCAAACAGATCAATACCAGTACTCCTATCACCATTACAGACCCGGAAATGACCCGGTTCATGATGACATTGGACGATGCCGTGGATCTGGTGCTGTACGCGTTTGAGCATGGGAACAGCGGTGACATTTTCGTTCAGAAGGCGCCCGCTGCGACGATGCACACCTTAGCGTTAGCGCTGATCGAATTGCTGGGTAAGCCCGATCATCCCATTCGCATCATCGGTACGCGCCACGGCGAAAAGAAACACGAGGCCCTGATGAGCCGAGAGGAAATGGCCCATGCGCAAGACCTACCCGGATATTTCCGGGTGCCGCCAGACTTGCGGGATCTGAACTACGGCAAATTCGTGGAGCAGGGTGAAAAGCGCATTAGCGACGCCACCGACTATACCTCCGCGAATACGGAACGGCTGGACCTGGGGGGCATGAAGGCCCTGCTGATGAAGCTGGACTTCATCCAGGATCTCGTGGCTGGTCGCCCCGCCAGACCGGTGGATTGAGATGAAGGTCTTGGTTACCGGCGCCGACGGCTTCATCGGCAAGAACCTGTGCGTGATGCTGGCGGAACGCCAAGCCTACGAAGTGCTTCCGATCACCCGCAGCACGAGTGTCGCGGATCTCGCCGCTGCGGTGGTGGACGCGGACGCCGTGATTCATCTGGCCGGAGTCAACCGACCGCAGGATCCGGCCGAGTTCGCCGTGGGCAATGCAGATTTCACCAGCCGTCTATGCGACCTGATCTTAGCGACGCGCAAACCCGTGCCGGTCGCATTTGCGTCTTCCATTCACGTCGAACTCGACACTCCGTATGGCATCAGTAAGCGTACTGCAGAAGAGCATTTGCGGCAGTACTCACAGGCGAGTGGCGGGCCCGTTGCGTTGTATCGCTTGGCAAACGTGTTCGGTAAGTGGAGCCGCCCGAACTACAACTCCGCGGTGGCCTCGTTCTGCCACAACGTTGCGCGTGGCCTGCCTATCCGTATCGATGACTCTGCCGCGACCGTGCAGCTGGTTTACGTGGATGATGTGGTGGCCGAATTGCTGCGCTTCTTGGCTGATCCGGGGCAGGGCGTACGCCTGGCCGAGGCAGAGCCGGTCTACGCCACAACGGTCGGTGAGCTGGCGAGCCAGATTAGGGCCTTTCGCGAGGTGCGCAGCACCCTAGTCACCGAACGAGTCGGGACCGGGCTGGTGCGCGCGCTCTACGCCACCTATGTGAGCTTCCTGCCGCCGGATGCGTTTAGCTATGGTGTGCCCAAGTACAGTGATGCTCGCGGCGTCTTCGTCGAAATGCTCAAGACTCCGGATTGTGGGCAGTTTTCGTTCTTTACCGCCCACCCCGGCATCACCCGCGGCGGACATTACCACCACACCAAGACCGAGAAGTTTCTCATCATTAAAGGCCATGCGCGCTACCGCTTCCGACACCTGCTAACAGACGAAACCTTTGAAGTCGAAAGTGACGGGAGCCAGCCGCTAGTGGTCGAAACCATCCCCGGTTGGGCGCATGACATCACTAATATCGGCGCTGAAGAACTGGTGGTGATGCTGTGGGCCAATGAAGTCTTCGATCGTCAATATCCGGATACCGTGGCAAGCGAGGTATGAACATGCGCAAGTTGAGGGTCGCCACCATACTTGGTACGCGCCCAGAGATCATCCGCCTGTCGCGCGTGATGGCAGCATTGGATGAACATTGCGACCACGTTCTGGTGCACACCGGCCAGAACTACGATTATGAGCTGAACGGCATCTTTTTCGAGGACCTTGGCATCCGCAAGCCGGATTGCTTCCTTGCGGCGGCGGGTGCAACCGGCGCGGAAACCATCGGTAAAGTGATCATCGCCGCCGATGGCGCCTTGGCCCAGATCCAGCCAGATGCGGTTCTCGTGCTGGGAGATACCAACAGCTGCCTGGCGGTCATCCCGGCCAAGCGCCGCAAGATCCCCACCTTCCACATGGAAGCCGGCAATCGCTGTTTCGACATGCGCGTGCCGGAGGAGATCAATCGCCGCATCGTCGACCACACCGCCGACATCAACTTGACCTACAGTGACATCGCCCGCGAATACCTGCTGGCCGAAGGCCTGCCGCCGGATCGGATCATCAAGACTGGGAGTCCGATGTGCGAGGTGCTGGCGCATTACGCACCAAGGATCGTTGCTTCGGATGTGCTCGATCGGCTCGGATTGCAGCCAAGCAAGTATTTCGTGGTCAGCGCGCACCGCGAGGAGAATATCGAATGCGACCGCAACTTCGCCGGCCTGATCGAAACATTAAATATGGTCGCCGCCACCTACGAACTGCCGGTGGTGGTTTCCACACACCCGCGCACTCGCAAGCGCATTGATGCGACGGGCATCCAGCTCGACAGCAGAGTGCAGTTGCTCAAGCCGTTGGGCTTCAGCGATTACGTGCGGTTGCAGAGAGACGCAAGGGCGGTGCTTTCCGACAGTGGCACCATCAACGAAGAGGCGTCCATTCTCAACTTCCGGGCGCTCAACCTCCGCGATACGCATGAACGCCCCGAAGGCATGGAAGAAGCTGCGGTGATGATGGTCGGGATGAACACCGAGCGCGTTATGCAGGGTTTGGCGATACTAGGATCGCAACACGTCGGTGAAGCACGAATGTTACGCCAGGTGGCGGACTACAGCATGCCGAACGTGTCTGAGAAGGTCGTTCGCATCATCCATAGTTACGTGGATTACGTAAACCAAGTGGTGTGGCGGAAATGGTGAACCCGAGATGAGTTCTGTCGCGAGCAGAACTAGTTTGGTGGAGGGAGCCGCCGTCCGGTTGTTGGTCCATTACTCGGTGTTGAATCGCGGGGGGGCCGAGAAGTCAATACTGAGATTGCTGACAGCGCTCGCAGAGCGTGGTTGTGAGGTGCATCTAGTGTTGACCAGCGCGGGCGGCGCGCTCGAACCTGACGTCGATGCGAGGGTGACGATCCATCATCTCCGAACGATACGCACTTGGCTGCCGGTCAGCACTATTCCCGTACTTGGAACGATTTTGCTCACTGCGAAGTGGCTAGCGGCCCGATGTCAAGAGACATGGCGTCGTCGCCGATTTCGGTCAACTGGATTTGATGCTGCCATTTGCGGGTCGGCAGGGCTCTCACCAGACTTCATATGCAATGTGGTGGATGCACGGAAGCGTTTCGTATTCATACGCAGCGATCCGGGGATGGTTGCCGATGGGCGGTGGGGCGGCAACATCCGCAACTTTCACCGTTGCATTGATGCTTATCTCTGCGTGTCTGATTCTGTGAGACGTTCGATGCAGATCGAGTACCCCGAGGTCGGTGAGAAATGTGTTACTTCCTATAATCTTTTGAATGTGAATGAGATGCTGGCGAGGGCGGATGGATACCCGAACCCGTTTGGGGCAAGCCCGGACAGCCTATGTGTCCTCACCGTATGTCGCTTGCAGGAGGTGTCGAAGGGTCTGCTGCGGATGGTGGAGGTGCATCGGCGACTCTTGGAAGCAGGCGTTCCCCACCTCTGGCATGTCGTGGGCGATGGGCCGGATCGCGCATTGCTCGAACAGGCGATCCGTGCTCAGGGAGTATCCACGACCTTCAAGTTGCATGGTGCGATCGAGAACCCGTTTCCGTTTTACAAACATGCCGACATCTGCGCCGTTCTCTCTCGCTACGAAGGATTGTGCGGCGTCGTGAATGAGGCGCGCGGACTCGAACGCCCCGTCATCGCGACCCGGTTCGCGGGAATCGAAGAGCAGATCGAGGACGGCGTAAATGGTTTGATTGTGGAGCAAGATTTGGGGGCCATTTGCGACGGGCTCTCGTCGCTTATTCGCGATGCTGAATTGCGCGAGCGGCTCGCGCGGGGCGGCTATCCCAGGGAATTGCTGAATGATGATGCAAAAGTAGATGCGTTGATGGATATGGTGAGCGCAGTGCGTGGGTGGCCCGCGACGGAAACCCGGTGAAAGTACTGATCCTTGCCGGCTTCGCCGACTCGATTGCCGCCTTCAGAGGGGCACTGATCCGTGATCTCACGGATGCCGGTTGTGAGGTTCATATTGCGGCACCCGAATTGAAGTGGGGGCTAGATATTGGCGGGGCGCTCGGTCTGTCGCGAGACCGCTTCCACGACATTCCAATCAAGCGGACAGACACCGATCCCCTGACGGATCTGAGCGCAATGATCGCCTTGTGGCGTTTGATGCGAAAGCTGCGTCCTGACGTGACCTTGCCCTACACGGCCAAGCCTGTGATTTATGGGAGTTTGGCTGCGTGGCTGGCCCGTGTGCCAAGGCGGTTCGCCTTAGTCACGGGACTCGGGTACGCGTTCACTGGTGATCGCACGGGATCCATCAGGCGCATTGTCGGAACTTTGTACCGTTTGGCCTTCAGCAGGGTGCACAAAGTGTTCTTCCAGAATCCGGACGACGAGCGCGAATTCCGGGAAATGGGTTTGCTCCCCGCCAACATCCCTTCCGTGGTGGTGAATGGATCCGGCGTCGACGTAGCCTCGTACACTTTTCGAGCTCTGCCCGATGGCGCACCCGTCTTCCTGTTGATCGGCCGCCTGCTGGGCGACAAGGGCATACGTGAATACGCGGAAGCCGCTCGGCGCATCAAGGCACACCATCCCCGCGTGAGCTTTCGCCTTGTCGGCTGGCTCGATACGAACCCCGATGCAATTGCCCAGGCCGAGCTCAACACCTGGACCGCGGGAGGCACCGTGCAGTTCCTAGGCAGACTAAGCGACGTGCGTCCCGCGATCGCGGACAGCACGGTGTACGTCCTGCCGTCATATCGCGAAGGTACCCCACGTACCGTATTGGAAGCCATGGCCATGGGTCGCCCCATCATCACTACCGATGCCCCTGGTTGCCGGGAGACCGTAGTGGACGGCGAAAATGGCTTCCTGGTGCCTGTCAGGTCAGTGGACCCGCTGGTGACTGCGATGCTGCGTTTCATCGACAATCCCGAGCTGGCAGCGCGGATGGGCGCTCGCTCGCGGCAGATGGCCGAGGACAAGTACGACGTGCACAAGGTCAACGAGGTGATGCTCCGCGAGATGGGCCTCTTCGATCAGGAGATATTGAAGGTGACGCAACATGGTTGAGCGAGCTGCGTTGTTCCAACCAATGGTGGATCTTGTCCGGTCGATGTACGGCGGGGGGTTCATCCCGCTCCACCGCCCGGCGTTCGAGGGCAACGAGCGGCAGTATTTGGTCGATTGCATCGACTCAAATTTTGTGTCGTCGGTGGGTGCGCGGGTAGTCGAGTTCGAGCAGCAAATCGCTGCGTTCACCGGGGCGAATTTTGCCGTGGCCACGGTCAACGGCACCGCGGCACTGCACGTCGCGCTGGAGTTGGTTGGCGTGAAACACGGCGACGAGGTGATCACCCAGACGCTGACGTTCATTGCCACGTGTAATGCTATGAGCTATGCGGGCGCGCGGCCGGTATTCGTCGATGTCGACCGGGACACGATGGGCTTGAGCCCGGACGCGTTGCGTCGATTCCTTGCCGAACATGCCGAGGTACGCGACGGCCAGGTCTACAACAAGGGCACCGGCCGGCGCCTGGCGGCCTGCTTGCCAATGCACACCTTCGGCCATCCGTGTCGAATCGAGCAGATCGTCGCCATCTGCGAAGAGTACGGCATCGCGGTGGTCGAGGACGCGGCCGAGTCGCTGGGCAGCTACGTCGGCGCGCGCCATACGGGCACGTTCGGCAAGCTGGCCACGCTGAGCTTCAACGGCAACAAGGTGATCACCACCGGCGGCGGTGGCATGGTCATCACCGACGACGAGGCGCTGGCGAAGCGCGCCAAGCACCTGACCACCACGGCCAAGGTGCCGCACCCGTACGAGTTCGTGCACGACGAGATCGGCTACAACTACCGCATGCCCAACCTCAATGCTGCGCTCGGCTGCGCCCAGATGGAGCTGCTGTCGAAGATGCTGGAGATCAAGGCCGAGGTTGCGCAGCGCTACCGGGAGTTCTTTGCTGGCATTGGCACCCGCTTCGTCGAGCCGCTCCCTGGTACCACCGCCAACTACTGGTTGAACGCCATCGTGCTCGACTCCGAGGAGGAGCGTGACGCCTTCCTGCAGTACACCAACAGCCGCGAGGTGATGACCCGCCCGGTCTGGCGCCTGATGTCGCGCCTGCCCATGTTCCAGCACTGCCAGCATGACGGGTTGGAGAACTCCCGTTGGCTGGAAGCACGGGTGGTGAACCTGCCGTCCAGTGTTCCTGAAAGCGATTTTCCGAGGTTGCGTGCTTGAACATTCTTGAATTGATCGGCCGCACAGCGCCGCTCTTCGACACCGACATCCAGCGCCACGAAGCCGAACTCTCTAGCTTGGTGCATTCCGGCCGCTTTCTGGTGATCGGCGGCGCCGGCTCCATCGGCCAGGCCGTTACCCGCGAGATCTTCAAGCGCAAGCCCCGTGCCCTGCACGTGGTGGATATCAGTGAGAACAACATGGTCGAGCTGGTGCGGGACATCCGCAGCACGCTGGGCTACATCGACGGCGACTTCCGCACCTTCGCCATCGACTGCGGCAGCCGCGAGTTCGCCGCGCTGATGGCGGCGGGGCAGGGCTACGACTACGTGCTCAACCTCTCCGCGCTCAAGCACGTGCGCAGCGAGAAGGACCCGTTCACCCTGATGCGGCTGATCGAGGTGAACGTGCTCAACACCATCAGCACCATCGCCCAGGCGCAGGCGGGCGGGGCGCGCAAGTACTTCTGCGTGTCCACCGACAAGGCGGCGAACCCGGTCAACATGATGGGCGCCAGCAAGCGGATCATGGAGATGTTCCTGATGCGCGCCAGCCTGGAGCTGCCGATTTCCACGGCGCGGTTTGCCAATGTGGCGTTCTCGGATGGGTCGCTGCTGCACGGGTTCAACCAGCGGTTTGCGAAGCGGCAGCCGATTTCTGCGCCCAATGACGTGCGGCGCTACTTTGTGACGCCGCAGGAGTCGGGTGAGCTGTGCCTGAGCTCGTGCCTGCTAGGCGGGAATCGGGACATCTTCTTCCCCAAGCTGAGCGAAGAGCTGGACCTGACGCGTTTCTCGGATATCGCGGCGCGCTACCTGGAGTCGCTGGGCTTCGAGCCCCACGAGTGCGACAGCGAGGACGAGGCCCGCGACCGTGCGGACGAGCTGATCGCCGCCAAGAAGTGGCCGGTCTACTTCTTTGCCAGCGACACCACGGGCGAGAAGGACTTCGAGGAGTTCTTCACCGAGGCCGAAACGCTGGACATGGAGCGATTCGCGAACATCGGCGTGATCCTCAATGAGCCATCGTTCGACGACGCGCGGCTGGAGTACTTCCTGGCAACAATCGACGCTATCCGCGGTGGCGCCACCTGGGACAAGCCTGAGATCGTCGACCTCTTCAACCACATGATTGCGGACTTTGCCCACAAGGAAACGGGCAAATATCTCGACAATAGGATGTGACATGCAGCGATTGCTCGACATTGTGTTTTCCGGCGTGGCCCTGCTGGTGCTCTCGCCCCTGCTGGTGCCCATCGCCATCGCACTGCGCCTGAGCGGCGAGGGCGAAGTGTTCTACGTGCAGCAGCGAATCGGCCAAGGCGGTCGGCTCTTTGGCCTGTACAAGTTTGCGACCATGTTGAAGGACAGCCCCAACCTGGGCACCGGCACCGTGACCGTGAAGCACGACCCGCGGGTGCTGCCGATGGGCCGCTTTCTGCGCAAGACCAAGCTCAACGAACTGCCGCAGCTGCTGAACATCTTCAAGGGCGACATGAGCGTCATCGGGCCGCGGCCGCAGACGAAGCGCTGCTTTGACGCCTTCCCCGCGAGTTCGCAGGCTGAGATCATCAAGGTGCGGCCCGGCTTGTCCGGCGTGGGCTCCATCGTCTTTCGAGACGAAGAGGACCTGATGCACGCGAGCGCTGAACCCGAGCGTTTCTACGACGACGTGATCATGCCGTACAAGGGACGCCTCGAAGAGTGGTACGTGGCCAACCGGGGTTTGTGGACGTACCTGCGCTGCATCGTGGTGACGGCATGGGTGGTGCTGGTGCCAGCGTCGAACGCCATGTGGCGCGTGTTCCGCGGCCTGCCAGTACCGCCACAAGAGCTGGTTGCTGCCGGCGGTGCCCAAGGCGCCGCAACGCCGATCGCGCAATGACCCAGGCCGAGCGCTACCGACGGGTCGCGCGTCTGCATGTGCGCTGCCTGGATCAGGGGTTTCTGGCCACCCTGGGCGAAGGCTTTCTCGCTTTGATGTACGAAGCGATCGACCGCGCGGACGAAACCACGCTGCTGGTCGAAGAAGACAGCGGGCAGGTGCAGGGCTTCGTCACCGGCGGCACCGGCATGGGCGCCATCTACAAGCGGATGCTACGCAGCCCCGTGAGGCTGGCGCTGGCGCTCGCCCCGGCACTCGTGCGCCCCTCCAAGGTGCGGCGCATCCTCGAGATCGTGCGGTACTCCGGCGCTGGCGTGCTGCCCGCGGGCCTGCCCGAGGCCGAGTTGCTGAGCATTGCGGTGGCCCCCGAATGGCGCGGCAAGGCGGTTGCCGATCGGCTGTACGGTCGGCTGGTCGAGGACTTTCGGAAGCGCCGTGTGGAGGCATTCCGCATCACAGTAGGTGAAGCATTAGGCCCCGCGCACCGGTTCTACCAGCGCATGGGCGCGGAAGTAGTCGGCAAGGTTGAAGTCCATGGGGGCGAGCCTTCGAAGGTTTATGTGCATCGCATCTGATCCGGACGACGGGCCTTTCTGATGGGGCCGACGGACCTGTTGCTTGGCGCCATGGCATTGGTTGTAGGCCTGCTGCTGGCGTGGCGCAGTGGACCTGTTGCGCGCGTGGCACTCTTCGGGTCCGCGATGGTGATGTCTGCCCTGCTGTTCCTGCCTGGAGAGCAGATCACCGGGCTCCTCGGCAAGGATGGGGTCGGTGCATTGCACCAGTTTGCTGCCCGCACACCGTTGGATGTCTCCGAGTGGACACACTTCGTGATCTTTGTGTGGCTGGGTCTGCTGGTTTGGCTGTGTCGCGCGGACTTGCGGGGTTGGAAGGCCTGGGGACTGGTGGTGGGGCTCGCGGTTGCTGCGGAGCTGACGCAGGGCTTGGCGCCTGCCAGAGAACCGCGGGTCGATGACGTCCTGTTGAATCTTGCGGGCGGCATGGCCGGGTTACTGGTTGGCGTTGGCATCACGGTCGTGAGCAGCGCTCTATGCGGGGGGCGCGGCAGTCGTTGATCGCAGCATAGCGGTCGGCATCGGAGCCCACCGGTATGATCCGAGTCCCCGCACCGCTGGAGCACACCTTTGTCATCGAAAGCATTCAAGGCCTACGACATCCGCGGCCGGGTCCCCGATGAACTCGATGAAGCCCTGGCCATGCGCATCGGCGCGGCCACCTCGGAGCTGCTCGGCCCTGGTGCGGTTGTTATCGGGCACGACATCCGCCTGAGCAGTCCGTCGCTGCAGGCGGCCCTGGCGCAGGGCCTGCGCGAAGCCGGCCGCGAGGTCATCGATATCGGCCTCTGTGGCACCGAGGAGGTCTATTTCCAGACCGATCACCTCGGTGCGGCCGGTGGCGTGATGGTGACTGCCAGCCACAATCCCATGGACTACAACGGCCTGAAGCTGGTGCGCGAGAACGCGCGGCCGATCAGCGCCGACACCGGCCTGTTCACCATCCGCGACCGTGCGCTGTCCGACGACTTCACCGCGGGGCAGGGCACCGGCGGCAGACGCGCGATGACCGACAAGTCGGCGTATATCGCGCACCTGCTGACCTACGTGGCGGGCGTTGCGCTGAAGCCGTTGAAGATCGTCAGCAACCCGGGCAACGGCGGCGCCGGCACGGTCATCGACCTGCTGGCGCCGCACCTGCCGTTCGAGTTCGTGCGCGTGCAGCACGAGCCGGATGGCACCTTTCCGAACGGCATTCCCAACCCGCTGCTGCCCGACGCGCGTGCCGCCACCGCCGACGCGGTGAAAGCGCATGGCGCCGACTTCGGCATCGCCTGGGACGGCGACTTCGACCGCTGCTTCTTCTTCGACCACACCGGCCGCTTCATCGAGGGCTATTACCTGGTCGGGCTGCTGGCCAAGGCGCTGCTGGCGCGCAGCCCGGGCGGCAAGGTGGTGCACGACCCGCGGCTGCTGTGGAACACGGTGGAGATGGTGCGCGAGGCCGGCGGCACGCCCGTGCTGTGCAAGAGCGGCCACGCCTTCATCAAGGAGAAGATGCGCGCCGAGGACGCGCTCTACGGCGGCGAGATGAGCGCGCACCATTATTTCCGCGAGTTCGCCTACGCCGACTCCGGGATGATCCCGTGGCTGCTGATCGCGGCCCTGGTGTCGACGAGCGGGCTGTCGCTGGCGGAGCTGGTGGAAGACCGGATGGCGAAGTTCCCGTGCAGCGGCGAGATCAACTTCACGGTGGCGGATGCGGGGGCTTCGATCGCGGCGGTACTGGCGCATTTCAGTGCGTTGCAGCCGGAGTTGGATTACACGGATGGGTTGTCGGCGGATTTCGGGAATTGGCGCTTCAATCTGCGCAGCTCGAATACGGAGCCGCTGATCCGGTTGAACATCGAGACGCGGGGGGATGAGGAGTTGCTGCGGGAGAAGGTGGGGGAGATCAGTGGGTTGTTGATGGGGTGAGGGCGGGAGGGTAGGTCTCAGCTTGAGGGTGCGGCGTTGAACGTCGTGGGTGGATTGGCAGGTGGCGAACCTTGGGGGAGGGAATGCCTGTGTTGAAACAGATGATGCTTTGCACGCTGCTGCTGGCCGCGGGGCCCGTTGCCGCGCATAGCGGTGGCCTCAACAGCGAGGGCTGCCACACCAATCGCAGCACCGGCGAATACCACTGCCATCGCGGCCCGGCGCGTACGGCCGCGCCTGCACCGCCTGCGGCGCAACGTTTTGCGCCCGCCAACTCGGCGCCCGCTGGCGCTGCGGCTGGAACACGACCCTTTGTGAACTGCGACGCGGCCCGTGCGGCCGGGGCTGCGCCGGTGCGGCGCGGTGATCCGGGCTATGGGGCGCACCTGGATCGGGACAACGATGGGGTGGGGTGCGAGCCGTACCGGGGGAGGTAGGCGCTGGGGGCACGAGGTTCCAGACCTGGTGCATGAGGTTCCAGACCTCGTCGTTGACCTCCGTAACCTCATGCATGAAGTTCCAGGCCTCGTTGTTGACCTCCGTAACCTCATGCGTGAGGTTCCAGACCTCATCGTTGACCTCCGCAACCCCGCGCATGAGGCTCCAGACCTCGTCATTGACCTCCGCAACCTCGCGCATGAGGCTTGGGTCTCTACGCGATTGCCATGCGAGTGGCGCTACCGTCTGGCGTCTTTTCCCGATGCGAGTGCGTGATGAATCCACGGAAGTCGATGGCAGCGATCGTGATCCTGGCGCTGCTGGCCGCATGCGGCCGGCAGGACGCGCCGGATGCACGGTCGCCCGCCGCTGGTCCCGAAGATCCGATGGAGACGCCGGCGGTCGAGCCGCTGAGCGAATCGCATCCCGGTAGCGCGTCCGGACGGCCAGATGCCAGCGCGGAGTCCGCGGTCGCCTACACCCCGATCGAATCCCTGGCGCCAACGCGGCAGCTCGACGTCACCGTCGAAGGCCAGCGCGAGGCCCGCGAGGCACGCCTGTTCAAGAGTCCGCAGGGCTATGCCATCTACGTGCTGCCGCAGCTCGAGATGACGCCCGAAGAGCCCTGCTGCGACCTGGCGTACGCGCGCGTGGACGACGGCTTTTTCATGCGCATCGAGCGCATCGACGATGCGATGGACCTCGCCACGCTGCGCGAGAACATGCAGCTCGCCCTGTCCAACGTAGGCCCGGCGGAGGACGCGGGCATGCAGGCGTATTTTCCGCCGGAGGCGCGCGCCGACGTGGAGCTCTCGATGCGCGCGGTGGGCGACGGGGTGAGCATGGCGATGCTGGTGGCGCGCATCGATGGCGGGCGCTACCGGGTGACGCAGCACCTTCCGCACCGCGAGGCGCTGGAAGGGATCCCGCCGAGCTTCCGGGCGATGTTGGGCAGCCTGCGCACGACCGGCCCGAGAGCGGAAGGCTGAGCCGGTGGAGGCGGCGCGCAGCTTGAGCAGTGCGCCGCATCAAAGGGAAGTCCGCTGCTGGAACGATTTGTGACGATTTCGTTACTTCGTTCCGCGCGTGGGGTCTCCATGTTCCTGGGCGTGACTCACATAACCCAAGGAGCTCCACCCATGAACAAGACCAACCTGCTTGCCGGTACCGTCCTTGCCGCTGCCCTCGGCGCGCTGTCCTTCGGCGCCCAGGCCGCGGAGCCCGTCGGCTTCTATGCCGGCGCCGGTGTCGGCCAGTCGATGATCGACGAAGGCGTGCTCGATGAGGAAGAGACCGGCTTCCAGGTCTTCGGCGGCTACCAGTTGCACCCGAACTGGGGCTTCGAGCTGGGCTACACCGACTTCGGCAAGGTCGAGTACGCGGGCGTGGCCTCGCTGGAGGCCGACACGGTGTCGCTGGTCGCCGTAGGTACGCTGCCCTTCACCGAGAAGTTCTCGGGCTATGCCAAGGCAGGCTTCCACAGCTGGGATGCTGACGCCCGCGCGGCAGGCTACGGCAGCCTCTCCGACGACGGCACCGACCCGACCTATGGCCTGGGCCTGCAGTACCGGTTCACCGACACCGTGGCGCTGCGCGGCGAGTACAGCCGCTTCGAGATGGACGATGTGGATGTGGACCTGGCACAGGTGCAGGTGCGCTTCGACTTCTGAGTCGGTCGCGCGTCAAGCGTGAGCAAGGGCCGCCGGCTGCATGCCGGCGGCCCTTTTTTGTTCAGGGCGTTTTGGCCAATCGTGCGAATGCGTCCAGCGCATCGCGCCTGCTGTCGCCAAGATCCACGATCGGTCGCCGCGGGTAATCCCCCATGCCAGCGCGATCACCCGACGCCACCTCCCACGGCGCATGCCGCCCCTTCGCGGGCAGCCCACGCAACTCCGGCACCCAGCGCGCGATGTACTCGCCCTGCGGGTCGAACTTCTGCGCCTGCAACACCGGATTGAACACGCGGAAGTAGGGTGCGGCATCCACGCCGGTACCGGCGACCCACTGCCAGCCGAGCGTGTTGTTGGCAAGGTCGGCATCGACCAGGGTGTCCCAGAACCAGCGGGCGCCGTGGCGCCAGTGGATGCGCAGGTTCTTGGTGAGGAAGCTGGCGACGATCATGCGCACGCGGTTGTGCATCCAGCCGGTGGCCCAGAGTTGGCGCAGGCCGGCATCGATGATCGGCACGCCGGTGCGGCCGCGTTGCCAGGCCTGCAGCAGGCCGGGCGCGGGGTCGGCCCAGGCGAAGTCGGCGAAGCGCGGGTTGAAGTCGGTGTCGGGGGTGTGGGGGAAGTGGTGCAGCACGTGATGGGCGAACTCGCGCCAGCCGAGCTCGCGCACGTAGGCGGCGCGTTCGTCTTCGGGGCCGGCATTGGCGAGCGCGTCGGCGATGCGCCAGGGTGCGATCTCGCCGAAGTGCAGGTGCGGCGACATGCGCGAGGTGAGCGAGCGGTCGGGGCGGTCGCGGCCGTCGCGGTAGTCGTGCAGGCCTTCGCTGGCGAACGTGCGCAGCGCAGCATCGGCGCCGTGTTCGCCGGGCGTCCACGTGTTCCAGAAGCCGGCATCCCAGCGCGGCGTGGGCTGCAGGCCGAGTGAGTCGAGGGTGACTTCGCCGGGCAGCGTGGCGTCGAACGGGGGAAGCTGATGCGGCGCAGCGAGGAGGCGAGGCGGATTCCAGTTGGCGAGCGCCGCTTTCCAGTACGGGGTGAACACGCGGTACGGATCGCCGAGGCGGGTTTCCACCTGCCAGGGCTCGAACAGCAGGCTGCCGTTGTAGGCGTCGGCGCGCAGGCCGGCACGACGCAGCTCGCGGCGGATATCGGTGTCGCGCGCATCGATCGCGGGCTCGTGGCGGCGGTTCCAGAACACCGCGGACGCCCCGGAGGAGGCGGCCGCGGCCAGCAGCGAGGGGAGGGTATCGCTGCAAAACACATGCAGGCGCGAGCCACGCTCGCGGAGCTGTCCATCAAGTGCGACGAGAGCGCGGTGGCGCCATGCATCCGACGCCGCGCCGGGCGTCCACGCGCCTTCCTCATGTGGCGCGTGGACGTACACCGGCACCGGGGTGAGCCCGGTGCTCAGCGCGGCCTGCAGGGCCGGGTTGTCCCGCAGGCGCAGGTCGTTGCGGAACCAGACCAGCGCTGCGGGGGCTGGCATCAGCGGCGCATCTCCGCGCGGCCGTCGTCGGTGGCTACGCTGGCCTGCATCAGCGGCAGGATCTGCCACAGCGCGGACAGGCCGACCAGCACATACACCAGCCGCGCCAGCATGGCGTCCTGGCCGCCGAAGAGAGTGGCCACCAGGTCGAACTGGGCTGCGCCCACCAGGCCCCAGTTGATGCCGCCGACGATCACCAGCGCGAGTGTCACGATGTTGAGGACTTTCATGGTTGTCTCCAGGTTGCTCGGGGATGGTGTGGCGATCAACCGCCCGGCATCAGGACCTTGTCGATGACGTGGATGACGCCGTTGGTGGCGTTGACGTCGGCCTTGACCACCTTGGCGCCATCGATCGTGACGCCACCGTTGGCGGCGGCGATGTCGACCGAATCGCCATTGACGGTAGCCGCCGTGTCCAGCCCGGACACGCGCGCCGCGGGGTAGCGGCCCGGCACCACGTGGTAGGTGAGGATGGCGACCAGCTTGGCCTTGTTCTCGGGCTTCAGCAGGTCGTCGACGGTGCCGGCCGGCAGCGCGGCGAATGCGGCATCGGTAGGCGCGAACACGGTGAACGGGCCCTTGCCCTTGAGCGTGTCGACGAGGTCGGCGGCAGTGAGGGCCGCGGCCAGGGTCTTGAACTGGCCCGCGGCAACCGCTGTGTCGACGATGTCGGCCTGGGCCTGCGCGGGCTTGGCGGCGGCGGCGGTGCCGGTGGAGCCGGCGAAGGCCAGCGGCGCGGACAGGCCGAGGGCGAGGGCGACGGTCAGGGTGCGGAGGGTGGACGCCTGGCGGGTGGAGTTGGTGCTGGTCATCGGAGATGTCCTTGTTGGGGTGTGGCGCCAGTGTCCGCAACAGGCCGTTAATCGGTTGTACAAGCCAAGGCTGTACATGTGTTGTACATTGCGCGGCATGTTCCCCGTCAAGGCCGCCGCCGAGCTCAGCGGGCTCACCCCCGAAACCCTGCGTGCGTGGGAGCGCCGCCACGCGGCAGTGCTGCCGCACCGCGACGACAAGGGCCGGCGCCTGTACGACGGCGCGATGGTGGAGCGCCTCACGCGCCTGCACCGGCTGACCGACCGCGGCCATCCGATCCGCGACCTTGCCGCGCTGGACGATGCGGCGCTCGACCAGCTGCTCGAAGAGGGCCGACACGCGGGCTACGGCGGCGTGGAAACTCTGCCCGAACGCATGCTCGATGCGATCGCGGATTACCAGGTGGACGTGTTCGACCGTGACCTGGCGGTGGCGATCACCACGCTGCCGCTGCCGGTGCTGATGGCGCGCGTGGTCACGCCGTTGCTGCGCGAGGTGGGCGTGCGCTGGGCCGATGGCCGTCTGGCGATCGCGCAGGAGCGGCTGGTCAGCAGCATGCTGCGCGCACGCCTGCTGTCGGTGCTCAACCAGCAGCCGCGCGGCGGCCGACCGCGCGTGCTGTTCGCCACGCTGCCGGGCGAGCGCCACGAGCTGGGCCTGATCGGTGCGGCGCTGCATGCGTACGAGGCCGGCGCGCCCGTGCTGTACCTGGGCACCGAGTTGCCCGCGCGCGAGCTGGCGCGCGTGGCCGAGCGCCTGGGCGCGGCGGCGGTGGCGATCAGCTCGGTCGATCCGGGCCAGGCACGCACCGCTCTGCACGAACTGCAGATGCTGCACGACGCGCTGCCGACGGGCGTGGCGATCTGCGTGGGCGGTGCGAATGCCCGCTACCTCGCCGAGGCGCTGGGCATCGCGCGGGTGCGAGCGGTGAGCGATGCGACGGAGCTGGCTCGCCACGCGGTGTGAGCTGATCGCTGTCGTGATAGGGGCCGGCTATCGAATGCGCCAGCTCAATTCATTGGTATTCAGGTCCACGCCGGGGCGATGATCGTCTGCACCCGCGCTGCGGCGCTTGCAGCGATTCCTCCAAGCAAAAGGACCCAGCCAGATGAGCAATCCAGCCGACAAGGCGCACCCGCCCTCCACCACCGGCGCAGGTGCGCCCGCCGTGAGCGACCGCAACTCGCTGACCATCGGGCCGGACGGTCCGATCGTGCTGCACGACGTGCACTTCCTCGAGCAGATGGCGCACTTCAACCGCGAAAAGGTGCCGGAGCGCCAGCCGCACGCGAAGGGCGCGGGCGCGTTCGGCACGTTCGAGACCACGCAGGACGTGTCGCGCTACACCAAGGCCGCGCTGTTCCAGCCGGGCGCGAAGACCGAGCTCCTGATCCGCTTTTCCACCGTGGCCGGCGAGATGGGCAGCCCCGACACCTGGCGCGACGTGCGCGGCTTCTCGCTGAAGTTCTATACCAGCGAGGGCAACTACGACCTGGTGGGCAACAACACGCCGGTGTTCTTCGTGCGCGACCCGATGAAGTTCCCGCACTTCATCCGCAGCCAGAAGCGCCTGCCCGATTCCGGCCTGCGCGACAACCACATGCAGTGGGACTTCTGGACCAACAACCCCGAGACCGCGCACCAGGTGACCTACCTGATGGGCCCGCGCGGCCTGCCGCGCACCTGGCGGCACATGAACGGTTACGGCTCGCATACCTACCTGTGGGTCAACGCGGCCGGCGAGAAGTCCTGGGTCAAGTACCACTTCCACACCCGCCAGGGCATGGGCTTCTTCAACAACGGCGAGGCCCGGGACATGGCCGGCGCCGACGCGGAATTCCATCGCCGCGACCTGTTCAACGCCATCGCGCGCGGCGAGCACCCGCAGTGGGTGATGTCCGTGCAGGTGATGCCGTATGCGGATGCGAAGACCTACCGCATCAATCCCTTCGACCTGACCAAGGTGTGGCCGCACGCGGACTATCCGTTGATCGAGGTCGGCACCATGACGCTGGACCGCAACCCGGAGAACTTCTTCGCGCAGATCGAACAGGCGGCGTTCTCGCCGGGCAACACGGTGCCGGGCATCGGCCTGTCGCCCGACAAGATGCTGCTGGCGCGTTCGTTCGCCTACGCGGATGCGCAGCGCAACCGCATCGGCACCAATTTCCACCAGCTGCCGGTGAACCAGCCGAAGGTGCCGGTGAACACCTACATGTTCGACGGGCAAATGGCCTACCAGCACAGTGGCAGTGCGCCGGTATACGCGACCAACAGCGGCGGTCGCGCGTGGTCTGACGAGACCGGCGCGGTCGACAACGGCTGGGAGGCCGACGGCACGATGGTGCGCAGCGCCTACACCCTGCGAGCCGACGATGACGACTTCACCCAGCCGGGGATCCTGGTGCGCGAGGTGTTCAGCGATGCCGACCGCGACGGCCTGGTGGAAACGGTGTCCGGTGCGCTGCTGGGCGGCGTGCGCAGCCCGGTGCTGGAGCGCGCGTTCGCCTACTGGACGTCGATCGATGCCGACGTGGGCCGGCGCATCGAGGAGAAGGTGCGCGCCGGCAGCGCGCCGGAACCGGCGGCGGGCATGGGCGAAAGCTAGGCCGCACGGCGGCACAGCGAGGGGCGTGCAGGTGGGCGGGGGTTATCATTCCCCCTCCCACCGGAGCCCCTGCATGAAAGTCCTCGTCACCGGCACTGCCGGCTTCATCGGCAGCCATGTCGCC
The DNA here is from genome assembly GCF_016461615.1 of Luteimonas sp. MC1828. Classification (NCBI taxonomy): domain Bacteria; kingdom Pseudomonadati; phylum Pseudomonadota; class Gammaproteobacteria; order Lysobacterales; family Lysobacteraceae; genus Luteimonas; species Luteimonas sp. MC1828. Next base: position 892,976 of record NZ_JAEMNY010000001.1, on the reverse strand, counting down.
CTCAAGCTCCTTGCGCGCGGCGACGAGGTCATCGGCTTCGACAGCCTCAACGACTACTACGACGTCAACCTGAAGAAGGCGCGCCTGGCGCGCTTCATGGACCACCCGGGCTACACCCACGTGCAGGCGGATCTGGCCGACCGTGCGGCGGTGGAAGACGTGTTCGCGAAGCACAAGCCACAGCGCGTGGTGAACCTGGCGGCGCAGGCAGGCGTGCGCTATGCGGCGGAAAACCCGCACGTGTACGTGGCCAGCAACGTCACCGGATTCCTGCACGTGCTGGAAGGTTGCCGCCACCACGGCGTGGAGCACCTGGTGTTCGCGTCCACGAGTTCGGTGTATGGCGCCAACCGCGCCATGCCGTTCAACGAGCACCAGGGCACCGAGCACCCGCTGACGCTGTACGCGGCCACCAAGAAGGCCAACGAGATGATGGCGCATTCGTATGCGCACCTCTACGGCACCGCTACCACCGGGCTGCGGTTCTTCACCGTGTACGGGCCGTGGGGCCGGCCGGACATGGCGTTGTTCCTGTTCACCCGCGCCATCCTTGCCGGCGAGCCGATCAAGGTCTTCAACAACGGCCACCACCGGCGCAGCTTCACCTACGTGGACGACATCGTGGAAGGCGTGGTGCGTGCGCTTGACCGCGTGCCCACCGTCGACGCTGCATGGAAGGGCGAGGCGCCGGATCCTGGCACCAGCGGCGTGGCGCCGTACCGCATCTACAACATCGGCAACGAAGAGCCGGTGGAACTGCTGCGCTACATCGAGGTGCTCGAGCAGTGCCTGGGCCGCAAGGCGGTGATGGAGCTGCTGCCGCTGCAGGCCGGCGACGTGCCCGATACCGAGGCCGACGTGTCCGCGCTGGTGGCCGACGTGGGCTACCGGCCGCAGGTGGGCGTGGAGGAAGGCGTGGCCAACTTCGTGCGCTGGTACCGCGAGTACCACGGCGCATGAAGATCCTGGTCTGCGGCGGCGCGGGCTACATCGGCAGCCACACCTGCGTGGCGCTGGCGGCGCGCGGCCACGATGCGGTGATCTACGACAACTTCTCCAACAGCTCGCCGGTCGCCGTCGAGCGCATCGCCGAACTGGCCGAGCGCCCGGTGGCGTTGGTGGAGGGCGATATCCGCGACGCGGCGCAGCTTGCCGCGGCGTTGGAAGGCGTGGACGCCGTGATCCATTTCGCCGCGTTCAAGGCGGTGGGTGAGAGCTGCGAGCAGCCGCTGGCGTATTTCGAGAACAACATCGGTGGCAGCGTGACGCTCCTGCAGGCGATGGAAGCCGCGGGCGTCGCCAACCTGGTCTTCAGCTCGTCGGCCACCGTGTATGGCGACCCGGACAGCGTGCCGATCCGGGAGGACGCGCCGCTGCGCGTCACCAACCCCTATGGCCGCACCAAGCTGGTGGTGGAGGAGCTGATCGGCGACCTGTGCGCGGCACGGCCTGGTTTCAACGCGCTGCTCTTGCGCTACTTCAACCCGGTGGGCGCGCACCCCAGCGGACGCATCGGCGAAGACCCCGGCGGCATCCCCAACAACCTGATGCCCTACATCAGCCAGGTGGCGGTGGGCGCGCGCGACTGCCTGAGCGTGTTCGGTGGCGACTATCCGACGCCCGACGGCACCGGCGTGCGCGACTACATCCACGTGATGGACCTCGCCGAGGCGCACGTGCGCGCGGTGGAGACGCTGCGCCCTGGCTTTGGCTGCCAGGCGGTGAACCTGGGCACGGGGCAGGGCGTGAGCGTGCTGGAACTGGTGCGCGCGTTCGAGGAAGCCTCGGGGCGCAAAGTGCCGTATCGGGTCATCGCGCGCCGAGCCGGTGACGTGGCCATGTGCTGGGCCGACCCGTCGCGTGCCGCTGAAGTGCTCGGCTGGCGTGCACGACTGGATCTGCAGCGCATGTGCGAGGACGCGTGGCGCTGGCAGTCGGCGAACCCCGCGGGCTATCGCTCCGCCTGAAGCGCTTCTTGAAGCGTGACCGTTGTCGCATTATCAGCGGCGGGGGAAGCGCGCGACAGACGTCGGCCAGGTGCCTGTCATGACGCTGCGATGTGCACTGCACCATCATGTAAATGAACGGGTTGCGGTGTTTCTCGCGGACTGCCCGACTTTGTGATCGTTCAAGCCCCGCGCTCGCGCACGGCGGCGTAAAATGCAGTGCGGAAATATTGGCGCGGAAATTGCTTTTACATTCCGTCACTGGAAGGTTGTAGCGCATCGGAGAGCGCAGTCGAGACATGGATTTTTTGATTGACACCGGATTGTTCCAGGGGATCGCCGCCGCGGCCCTGACTTGGCTGATGATGAAGGTGCTGCATCCCTTCGCACCCCGCCTGAACCTGCTGGACTTCCCCAAGGGCCGCAAGGACCACGCACACCCCACCGCGATCACCGGCGGGCTGGCAATGGCGGTGGCGTTCATTGCCGTGGTGCTGACCACGCTCGACGCGTATGCGATGGCATCGATGATCTCGTTCACCAGCGCCTCGGTGCTGCTGGTGGCCGTGGGCCTGTACGACGACCGCAACGACCTGCGCTGGTACTGGCGGATCCTGGCGCAGGTCATCGCGTCGCTGATCATGATCTACGGCGCCGGCGTGCGCGTGGAGCAGCTGGGGGCGGTATTCGGCATGGACGACCTGGCGCTGGGCTGGCTGTCAGTGCCGTTCACGGTGTTCGCGACCATCGGCATCATCAACGCGATCAACATGATCGACGGCGCGGATGGCCTGGCCGGCCTGCTGGTGGCCGCGTGCCTGACCATGCTGGCGGCAGCGGCACTGTATGCCGGCAACACCTGGCTGTCGCGGCTGGCACTGACGATCGCCGGCGCAGTGGGGGCGTTCCTGCTCTACAACATGCGCTTCCCGTGGCAGCCGCGCGCCAAGGCGTTCATGGGCAACGCCGGCAGCGCGTTCCTGGGCCTGGTGGTGGCGTGGGTGGTATTCCGCCTGACGCAGAACACCAGCCATCCGGTGAACCCGGTGCTGGCGCTGTGGCTGATCCCGGTGCCGGTGATGGATTGCCTGGTGCTGACCGTGCGCCGTTCGCGCGAAGGCCGTTCGCCGTTCTCGGCCGGCCGCGACCACATCCACCACTTCATGCAGGACGGCGGCTTCGGCCCGACCCAGGCGGCGCTGTTGCTTGCGGCTTTCAGCGTGGCCTGCGGCCTGGCCGCGGGACAGGCGATGCGCCTGGACATCCCGCATCCGGTGATCCTGGTGACGTTCCTGCTGCTGTGCGCGGGCTGGTACTGGGTGAGTGCCGACCGCCTGCGCGCGCTGGCGTTCTTTGCCACGCTGCGTCGATTACCCGTGTTCGGCATGCCGCCGCAGCGGCCAAAGCCGCGGCCGGGCGTGGACATCGTCGAGTCCGACGGCGCCTGAACCCGGGCGCCTCGCGCCACTCGAACGCCACGCAAGGCCGTTGACCGGCGCTTGCTGCGTTATGCCTGCTGGGGCCGCGCAACGCGTCCCGATGCTCGATCTGCCCGGGTGGCGAAACTGGTATACGCAAGCGACTTAAAATCGCTCGGCCGCAAGGCCATGCGGGTTCGATCCCCGCCCCGGGCACCACGCCAGCATCATTCGCGCGTCTTGGCCGGCACGAACGGCGAGACCGGATCGCTGGCCGGGAAGGTTTCGTCCAGGGCTTCGTCCTGGTTCTCGCTTTCATGCTGCTTGCGCTCGCGGCGGTGCTGCGGGTCTTCCGGCAGGTCGGGTTTGCACGAGTCGTTGGGCAGGTCTTTGCGGTCGCGTGTCACGGGGGCGCACCGGGTGGATGTGGGGCCCATGGTGTAGCGCTTCGCGCGTTGTGGCGGCGTGACCTGCGGCGTCTGTGGGATCATGCGGCCCCCGCGCCGTGCGCGCTTCCGTCGCCGACCTGCCATGCATCGCTATTCCGCCTACGCCCTCAGCATCGCCTTGACGGTGCTGTCCCTCGTCGCCGCGATCACGTGGTCGCCCGGCTGGTGGGCGGCGGTGGTGGTGTTCGGCGCGGCAGCGGCACTCGGCACGGCGGACGTGCTGCAACGCACCAGCACGCTGCGGCGCTGCTATCCGGTGCTGGCGCACTTCCGCTACGGGCTGGAAGGCATCGGGCCGGAGATCCGGCAGTACTTCATTGAACGCGACACCGAGGAGGTCCCGTTCTCGCGCGAGCAGCGGGCGCTGATCTACCAGCGTGCCAAGCACGAACAGGACACGGTGCCCTTCGGCACCGTCCACGACGTCTACGGTGACGACTACGAGTGGATCAACCACTCGCTGGTGCCGACCCACCTGCACAACCACGATTTCCGGGTGCGCGTGGGCGAGTCGTCCGCGGCGCCGTACGACGTGAGCGTATTCAATATTTCGGCGATGAGCTTCGGCTCGCTGTCGGCGAATGCCATCCGCGCGCTGAACCTGGGCGCCAAACGTGGCGGCTTCTACCACGACACCGGCGAGGGTTCGATCTCGTCGTACCACCGCGAGTTCGGCGGCGACCTGGTGTGGGAGATCGGCTCGGGCTACTTCGGCTGCCGCGACGACCGTGGCGCGTTCGATGCCGGGCGCTTTGCGGCCAACGCCGTGGATCCGCAGGTGAAGATGATCGAGATCAAGCTGTCGCAGGGTGCCAAGCCCGGCAAGGGCGGCATGCTGCCGGCGGCCAAGGTGACGGAGGAGATCGCGCTGGCGCGCGGCGTGCCGGCGGGCGTGGACTGCATCTCGCCGTCGCAGCATTCGGCCTTCACCACGCCCCGCGGGCTGCTGGAGTTCGTGGCCAGGCTGCGCGAGCTGTCGGGCGGCAAGCCCGTGGGTTTCAAGCTGGCCATCGGCCACCCCTGGGAGTGGTTCGCGGTGGCCAAGGCGATGCACGAAACCGGGATCCTGCCGGACTTCATCGTGGTGGACGGCGCCGAGGGCGGCACCGGTGCGTCGCCGGTGGAGTTCATCAACCACATCGGCGTGCCCATGAACGAGGCGCTGATGCTGGTGCACAACACGCTGGTGGGCCTGGACCTGCGCGACCGGGTGAAGGTGGCTGCGGCGGGCAAGCTCACCAGCGCGTTCGGGATCGCGCGCACCCTGGCGCTGGGTGCGGACTGGTGCAACGCCGGCCGCGCGTTCATGTTTTCGCTGGGCTGCATCCAGGCGCGCAGCTGCCACAACGACAAGTGCCCGACCGGCATCGCCACCCAGGACCCGTCGCGCTGGACGCGCCTGGATGTGGAGAACAAGGCGACGCGAGTCGCCAACTACCACCAGAACACCCTCAAGGCGCTGCGCGACCTGCTGTGCGCCGCAGGCCTGCAGGGCCCGGGGGAGCTGGGGCCGGAACACATCCTGCGGCGCATGTCGAAGGTGCAGGTACGCTCGCTGGCCGGCATCTACAACTACCTCAAGCCCGGCCAGTTGCTGAGCGGCGAGGTGCCCGACCACGCGGTCTTCCAGGCGTTCTGGGCGGCGTCGCGCAGTGATACGTTCGCGGCACCCGGGCGGGTGATGGCGATGCGGGCCTCGAAGGAGAGCTGACGCTGCAGGCCGCCGCGCCGCAGCGCGTGGCGCGCGCTACGCGCTACGCGTCCTGGCGCGCGACGATGCTCGTGGCGGTCAGGTCGCCGGTGACGTTGCCGACGGTGGAGAACACGTCGGGGATGTTGTCCACCGCCAGCAGCAGCGCCAGCGGTTCCACCGGCAGGCCCATGGCCTGGGTGACCGGCAGGTTGTTGGTCATGAAGCTCACCTGCCCGGGCAGGCCCACCGAACCCATGCTGATCAGCGCGGACAGCACGATCGCGGTGCCGACCTGCACGCTGCCGAGCTCGATGCCGTACATCCAGGCGATGAAGCTGACCACGCCGATGTACTGCACCGGGCTTGTGATGCGGAACAGCGAGACCGCCATCGGCAGCACCAGCGACGTGACGTGCAGCGGATAGCCGAGGCGTTCGCGCGCGCAGTCGACCATGGCCGGCAGCGACGCCAGCGACGACTGCGTGCTGGCGGCGATCGCCTGCGCGGGCGCGATGCCGACGCCGAAACGCCGCACCGGCTCGCGCGCCACCACCGCCGCCACCACGTACAGCAGCACGGTGACCATGATGTACAGCGTGCACAGCAGCAGCACGTACCAGCCGAGCGCGCCGAGCACGCCCGCGCCGACGCGCGCGCACACCGCCAGCACCAGCGCGAACACGCCTACCGGCGCCGCCCACAGCACCCAGCGCACGATCACGATCATGGTGTCGGCGATGGATTGCACCAGCGCCAGCAGTTGCGCACGCCGTTCGGGCAGGATGCGCGTGGCGGCGAAACCGAAGAACAGCGAGAACACCACCAGCGGCAGCATGGCGTTGGCCGCCGCCGCGGCCAGCGCGTTGTTGGGGATCACGGTGGCGATCCATTCGCCGAAGCTCGCGGCGCGGCCGGGCTGGGTGGCCTCGGCGCCGATCGCGGCGCGGAACGCCTCCACCAGTGACGCATCGCGTGGTACCAGCGACAGCAACGTCGGTGCCATCACCGCGGTGAACGTGCCCGACGCGATCAGCAATACCGCGAACACCAGCATCGCGCGGCGCGCGGTGCGGCCCGATGCCGCGGCATCCGCTGCCGTGTTGACGCCCAGCACCACCAGCGCCGCGACCAGCGGCACCACGGTCATCTGCAGGGCGTTGAGCCACAGCCGGCCGACGGGCTGCACGGCGTCGGCCACATTGGCGGCGAGCGCTGCGTCATGGAAGGCGAGGGCAAGCCCGACGACGGCACCGAGGACGAGTGCGAGCAGGACGCGGGCGGCGGTGGACATTCGCTTCATGCTTGGATCATCGCCTGTGCGTCAGATGGAAAGGTAGCGCCAGGATGGCGCGTCATGTGCCGGGTGCCTGCAGGCTTTCGGCGAAGTTGGCCACCAGCCGCCGCAGGTGCGCGTCGTCCTCGCACAGCAGCAGGAACACCAGGTCCAGCAGGTGCTGCAGCGCCGCCTGGTAAAGCAGCAGCTCGACATGGCCGCGCGGGTCATGCGCCGACACCAGCAGGCCGACATCGGCGCTCGCGCGCAGCGCGTTCGCTGTGTGGCGGGTGATGGTGACCACCTTGCCGCCGCGCGCGCGGAACAGGCGCGCGGTATGGCACAGCGCGCCCTCCTCGCCGTGTTCGGAGAACACCAGCAGCACGTCGCCGGGCGCGGCCGACGAGGTGCCGATGCCCATCAGCGACGGATCGAACAGGTGGATCGCGGTGCGCCCAAGCAGCGCCAGCTTGATCGCGAACGCGCGCGCGTTGAGTCCATCGTGGCCCAGCCCGACCGAGTAGACCTTGTCGGCGCCGCGGATGGCCGCGGCCACGGCATCGATGCGCTCGTGCGGGTTGAGCACGCGCGTGGCCTGTTCGGCCTGCGACTTGGCGCGCCACAGGGTGTCGGCCAGGGCGGAGTAGGGATCGCCGATGTCCGCGCCGGGCTCGATGCCGGAGCCGTCATCCTCGCCGTCATGGCGCGCCAGCGATTCGCCGATCGAATACTTGAGGTCCGGATAGCCCTTGAAGCCGAGTTTCTGGCTGAACTTCACCACGCTCGACTGGCTGATGCCGAGCGCGTTGGCCAGCTGCTGCGACGAGTAGTCGCGCAGCAGGTGGGCGTTCTCGAGCATGAAGTCGGCGATGCGCCGCTCGATGGCCGACATGCGGTCGCGTTCGCCACGGATCCTGAGCAGGGGAGGCATGTGCGCCGCCGGTCAGGCCGGGATGGCTTCCAGGCCGCGGATGCCGCGAATGCCAAGCCCGGGCGCGTCGCCCACCGAGATCTCGGATTCGTTGAACTCCACGCCGCCATCGACCGGGTTGAAGCGGCACAGCGACGGACCGTCGAGGTCGACCTTGGTGATGGCGCTGCCCTTGGCGATGGCCAGGTGCACGGCGGCGGCCACGCTGATGCTGGATTCGATCATGCAGCCGATCATGCACTCCACGCCGTACACCGCGGCGATGTCGGCGATGCGCACGGCGTTGGAGATGCCGCCGGTCTTCATGAGCTTGATGTTGATGATGTCCGCGGCGCGGCGCTGGATCAGGTCGATGACTTCCGCCGGGCCGAACACGCTTTCATCGGCCATCACCGGCGTCAGCACGCGTTCGGTGACGTATTTCAGGCCCTCGATGTCCCGCGCATGCACCGGCTGCTCCAGCAGCTCCAGCGCCACGCCGGCGTCCTCGAGCGTGCTGACCGCGCGCACCGCCTGCTTCGGCGTCCAGCCCTGGTTGGCATCCAGGCGCAGCAGGGCGCGGCCGTCGACCGCGGAATGGATGGCTTTGACGCGTTCGATGTCGACGCCGATGTCCTTGCCCACCTTGATCTTCAGCGATTCGAAGCCGCGCTCCACCGCGGCCAGCGAGTCGGCGACCATCTTGTCGATGTAGTCGACGCTGATGGTGATGTCGGTGGTGACCACGGGGTCGCCGCCGCCGCCGAGCACGCGGTAGAGCGGGGCGCCATACAGCTGCGCGAACAGGTCGTACAGCGCGATCTCGACCGCCGCCTTGGCGCTGGTGTTGCGCTCCATCGCCGATTGCACCAGCGCGACGTTGCGGTTGAGATCTGCGACCTCGCGCCCGATCAGCCGCGGGCCGATCACCCGCCGGATGGCTTCGACGATCGAGCCGTGGGTGTCGCCGGTGATCACCGCGGTGGGCGCGGCCTCGCCGTAGCCGACATGGCCGCTGTCGGTGTGGACCTCGACCACGATGTCCTCGACGGTATCGACCGTGCGCAGCGCGGTCTTGAACGGCGTCTTCAACGGCACCCGCAGCATGCCGAGGCGGATTTCGGTGATCTTCATGGGCGGCTGCGCTCGTTGGGGGGCACGCGTGTCGGCATCAGGGCCGGATGCGCTGGATGCTGGTGATGCGGTCGATGGTCGGCGTGTCCGCGTTCGACAGCATCGGCAGGATCGGCGTGATGACCACACCGTTGAGGTCCAGGCGGCGCAGCTCGCCGTCGTCGCGGCGGTAGGTCATGCCGCTGGTGTCGTGGATGGCGTACGGCGCGCCATCGACATGGCCGAGCATCATCATCACGTGGCCGGGGATGTAGACCAGGTCGCCGACGCGCGCCTCGCGCAGTACCTTGCGGCGCTTGTCGTGATCGTCCTCCGCGGTGAGCGGGAGGCGGTTCAGCGCAGGGCTGACCGACTGGTCGCGGGTATTGCGCGGCACCAGCACGCCGAAGCTGCGGTAGACCTCGGACACGAAGCCGCTGCAGTCGCGTGCGTTGTACGAGTGGCCCCAGCCGTAGCGTTCGCCGAGGAACTTGAACGCCTGGCGGATAAGGTTGGCTTCGGTCAGCGGCAGGTAGTCGTTGGCGACGTCGGCCGAACGCGGGATCAGTGCCGGCGCGAATGCGAGCGTGCCGTCGGCGGCACGCACAGGGAGTTCGACGACGTGTCCGGCATAGGGATGCTGGCCGTTGACCTCGCGGTCGCCCGGCCAGTCGGCCAGCACCGGCACGCGCACGCCCATGTCGAGCTGCACGTCGGAGACCTCGGGCCGCTCGGGGGTGTAGACGGTGCGCGCGGTGGCGCCGGTGACCACCAGGTAGGGCGCGCGGCGGCCGTATTCCAGCACCGCCTGCTTGTCGCCCTGCGCGATGGCGTCCTTCTCGACCCACGCGGCGTAGCGCTGGCTGACCACGAAGTACCAGGCGCGGTCGCGGCTCTCATGCACGATGGCCACCGGGTCGCCGGGGAACAGCGCGCTTTCCTGGAAGCGGTCGATGTCGGTGTCGCCGGGCGAATTGAACACGCGCAGGCGGGTGGGGAAGGTGCGCAGGGCCGCGCGGCGCACCGCCATGCCGTAGCGGGTGACCTGGGTCTGCGGGATGGACTTCAGCGCGAGGTTGGCCTCGATGCGAGCCATCTGCCGCTTGGTGCCCACGGCGCCGGTCTCGTCGTAGAGCTCGCGTTCGGGCATCACCGACAGCGCGGTGATCCACGCCGTGACCTGGTCGGCCTCCAGCGTGCCGGGCAGGGCAGCGATGTCGTGCAGTGAGGGATCTTCGTCGTGCATGCGCACGTTCTGCTGCGCGATCTGGTCGCGGCTGAGGATCACGCGGTCGGGCTGGCGCAGGCGCGCAATCCAGTAGTCCGGCGCGAGCTGCGCCTCGACGATGCCCGGCACGTCGTGCGCAGGCGTGGAGACCGGTTCACGCGCGGACAGCGCGGGCGCGGCGAACAGCAGGCAGAGCAGCAGGGCTGCGAATCGCATGGGTCGTCCCCTCCCCGGAATGTCGAGGCCGGGCTTGATCATGGAATACATCATTCGCGGAAATCAATACAAAAGAATAAATTATTGACGACCTGTGAACGCCATGTTACACAGCCATCGAAGCCGTTCCCCAGGGGCGAGGAGTGGGTCAGGGGTGCAGATCGCAGGCGTTTTTTCCGACCGGATGCCACGACGTGCGGGCCACAGCCTGCTGCGATGGGGAGCGTGCGTGCTGTTGCTTGCGACTGCCATGCAGGCGAGCGCCGGCCAGTCGCCGCTGGCTTCGCACGCCAGCACTGCCAACGCCGACATCGGCGCGCGGCTCGCGGCACCTGTGGCGATCGTGGAGCTGGTGGATGCCGGCGACTTTGCCGGCGCCGACAAGCTGATCGCCGCCGCACTCGCGCAGGAGGGACTCACCTCCGGCCAGCGCATGGCGCTTGAATTCCAGCGCGAGCGCATGCGCCGCATCCTGATCGACTTCAGCCTTGACGAAGATGCGGCCAAGGCGCGCCTGCGCCGCGATATTCCCGACCTCGACGACTCCGAGTTCGCGCGCTGGGATGCGGCCGGATTGATCGAAGCGCGGGTGATCGATGGCCAGCGCCGCTGGTTCAACCGCGGGCCCTCCAACCTGTATCGCCTGAGCGGGGAAGCCCGGCAGCGCCGCGCCGCGCCGCCGAAGTTCAACGACAGCCCGCTTGAAGCCGCGCATCCGCACCACGCCGAGGTGCGCGACGCTGCCCTGGCCAGCGGCGCGCGCGCCGTGGCGCCGCGCCGCGTGCGCGTGACCCAGTCGTTGACCGTGGATGCCGATGCGGTGCCGGCCGGTGAGACCGTACGTGTGTGGATCCCGTATCCGCGCGCGCTTGCGGGGCAGCAGGAAGACATCCGGTTCCTGTCGAGCGTGCCCGGCGCGCACCGCATCGCGCCCGAAAGCACGCTGCAGCGGACCGTGTACCTCGAGGCCCCCGCCGTTGCCGGCAAGCCGACCGCGTTCTCGATCAGCTACGAACTGACCACGTTCGGCCAGTACGCCGGCATCGATCCCGACAAGGTGGTGGCGGCGAAGATCACGCCGGAGCTCGCGCCGTTCGTGGCCGAACGCGCGCCGCACGTCGTGTTCAACGATGCCATGCGGCTGAAGTCCGCACAGGTCGTGGCTGGCGAGACCAACCCGTACCGCATCGCGCAGAAGCTGTTCGCTGCGGTGGATGCGCTGCCGTGGGCTGGCGCGCGCGAGTACTCCACCATCAGCAACATCGGCCAGCACGCGCTCGAGCAAGGCCACGCAGATTGCGGCCAGCAGACGCTGCTGCTGATCACGCTGCTGCGCATGAACGGCATTCCCGCGCGCTGGCAGTCGGGCTGGATCTTCTCCGACGGCGACTACAACAACATGCACGACTGGGGCTGGATGTACCTGGCCCCGTATGGCTGGGTGCCGATGGATGTCACCTTCGGCCGCCTGCCGGGCGCCGGCGATGCGCTCGCAGGGTTCTACCTGGGCGGCATGGATGCGTACCGCATCGCCTTCAACGACGACTGGTCGCGCGAACTCGTGCCGGCCAAGCAGCACTTCCGCTCGGAGACCGTCGACCTGCAGCGCGGGGAAGCCGAGTGGACGGGGGGCAACCTGTATTTCGACCAGTGGGATTACGGCTTCGAGTGGCAGCTGCTGCCGCCCGATGCCGATGAACGTACCTGACCACAGCCAATCATCACGCACATGTTCCGGGGAGAACCGCAATGAAGGCCAGCCGTACCAGATTCCGTCGCGCCGCACTCAGCATCGCGCTGGGAGCGTGCATGTCCACCATGACGCCGATGGTGATGGCGCAGAGCGCAACCGGCTCGGTGGCGGGCCGCGCCAGCGCAGGCGACCAGGTCCAGGTGACCAACGTGGACACGGGCGCCACGCGCAACGTCACGGCGAGTGCGGACGGCACCTACCGCCTTGGTTCGCTGCAAGTCGGCAACTACAACGTGCAGGTGATCCGCGACGGGCAGGCGGTCGGTGAGCCGGTGCCGGTGGCCGTGTCGCTTGGCGGCACGACCACTGTGAACCTCGGTAGTGGCGGTGGCGTGGCCAACATGGCCGCAGTGACCGTGGTCGGTGAGCGCGTGGTCAACCGCGTCGACGTCAAATCGACCGAGACCGCCACCAACGTGACCCGCGAGGAGATCTCGCGACTGCCGGTCGACCAGAGCCTCAGTTCGGTCGCGATGCTGGCGCCCGGCGTGATCGGTGGCAACTCGAGCTTCGGCGGCATGTCGTTCGGCGGCTCGTCGGTGGCGGAAAATTCGGTCTTCATCAATGGCCTGAACGTCACCGACTTCTATCGTCGCCAGAGCTTCTCGACGGCGCCGTTCGCGTTCTTCAGGGAGTTCCAGGTCAAGACCGGCGGCTACTCCGTGGAGTTCGGTCGCAGCACCGGCGGCGTGATCAACGCCGTGAGCCGTTCCGGCGGAAACGAATTCGAGAGCGGCATGGAGCTCACCTTCGAACCGAGCGCATGGCAGAGCTCGGGCGATGACCATTTCTACGCCGATGGCAGCGTCAACGTGCGCGCGAGCCACGATCGCAGCAGCTTCACCAAGGCCAACGTCTGGGCGTCGGGTCCGATCGTGCGCGACCGGCTCTTCATGTTCGCCATGTACGAGCAGCGGGAGAGCAACGCGGGCTTCACCAATGCCGGCGGCAGCAGCTGGAGCGAACGCGAGGGCAGCAACGGATTCTGGGGCACCAAGGTCGACTGGGCGTTGTCCGACAACCACCTTCTCGAGTTGCTTGCGTTCTCCGACGAGGGCGATTCCGACACCGCGCTCTACAACTACAATTTTGCCAGCCGCACGGTCGGCACCGCGCCGCCCAGCCAGTCGACGTCGTCGAGCGGCGGCAAGAGCGGATCGCTCACCTATACGGGGCACTTCGGTGAGAACTTCACCGCCAAGGCCATGTACGGCCTCAACCGCAGCAGCAGCTTCCTGCGCTCGCCGCAGGATGCGCTCTGCAGTTGGGTCACCTACAACAACGCGTCCTACGGCGCCGTCTACCGCGGCATGGGCAGCCCTCAGCTCGGCTGCCACCCTGGGTCGAACGTGGTCTCGCACGAGGATGAGCGCGAAGCGAAGCGCCTGGACTTCGAGTGGGCGGTGGGCGACCACCTGCTGCGCTTCGGCTGGGACCACGAGTTGATGACCACCGACCGGGTGACCTTCTACCCGGGCGACGGCGTGCAGTACACCGCGTACGGCCGCACCAGCCCCACCCAGGTGCTCGACAACGGCACGCCGCTTCCCGTGGGGGTCAATGCATTCCTGATGGCGCGCGAGCGCGCGGACGGCGGCGTGTTCGACATCGAGGCCAGCGCCTATTACCTGGAAGACGTTTGGAGCGTCACGCCGAACCTGCTGGTCAACCTCGGGGTGCGCGTGGACACCTTCGACAACAAGAACGCGACCGGAGCCAGCTTCATCAAGATGGACGACCTGGTGTCGCCACGGTTCGGCTTCTCCTGGGACATGAAGGGCGACGGCACCACCAAGCTGTTCGGCAACCTGGGCCGCTACTACATGCCGGTCACCAGCATCATCAGCTACAACTTCGCCGGTGGCCTGCTCGACGAACGCACGTTCTACGCGCTGAATGGCTGGAACGCCGCGACCAACCCGGTGACGGGTGCGCCGTACATGGCGCCGATCATCGGCCCGCAGATCGGCGCGGTCGACGACCAGTTCAACCTGAGCGTGCGCGACACCCGCCAGAGCGTGGACCGGGACATCGACGCGGTGTACCAGGACGAGGCAATCGTAGGCTTCCAGACCATGATCAGCCAAGCGTGGTCCTGGGGCGTCAACGCCACCTACCGACGCATGCCCAACGCGATGGATGACATCCGCATCAACGCACTTTGCGGCGTGCGCCACCCGATGTCGGCGGTCCCTGGCAGCAGCAGCATCGACCTGTGGCCGATTGCCAACCCGGGCGACACGCTGACGCTTTGGGGCACCACCCGGCAGGGCTGTGCGCAGGACGGCTGGGTGACCATCGACACCTCCAAGGAGGGCTACATCACCGGGGGCAGCAACCGGGTGATCGGGTACTCCAAGCCCAAGCGCACCTACACCGGCGTTGAGTTCCAGATCGACCGCGCCTGGGACGACAAGTGGGCGTTCAACGCCTCCTACCTGTGGTCGAAGTCGGAGGGCAACCACGAGGGACCGGTGAACTCGGACACCAACTACGGCGACACCGGCATGGTCCAGCACTGGGACCACCCGGCCAACAACGACCGCTACGGTGACCTGTTCAATGACCGCCGCCACCAGATCAAGCTGCGCGGGAGCTACCGGTTCAACGAGATGTGGAGCGTTGGTGGCACGTTGACCGCGCTGTCGGGCGGGCCGATCACGGCATTCGGCGTCACCTGGCCGGACGAGAACTTCGCGGTGGCAAGCTACACCAGCGAGGGCAGCGGCGGCGGCACCGGCTGGTTGTGCGTGGCCAGCTGCACCGGCCCTTGGCAGGACCGCGTGTACGAGCGCACCGAGCGTGGCGCCTTCGGCCGTATGCCGTGGACCTACAACCTCGGCGCCAACGTCACCTGGGAACTGCCGGTGGAAGGCATCGATCTGAAGGCCCGCCTGTCGGTCTACAACCTGCTCAACGACCAGGAAGTGATCAACGTGCGCGGCCGCTACGAAGGCAACCCGGGCCAGCGCCGCTCCACCTTCGGCACCGGTACCCGCTGGCAGTCGCCGCGCTACGCGCAGTTGGTGGTGAGCTGGAACTTCTGATGCGCGGTTCGAAGTCGTGATGATGCATGCCCACCGCCGGTCAGCCGCCGGTGGGCATGCGAAGACTCCAGGGGCAGGGCCTGACATGTTGAATCGTGCTTGTTGCGCCGCGACGCTGGCCGTCGCGGCTTTCTTCGTGCCTGGCCCGGGCCACGCCGGCGGGGCAGCGCCGTCCGCGGCGATCACCGCGGCGGTGGACGACGCGGTCGCGCGTTACGACCTGCCGGGCATCGCGGTTGGTGTGATCGTCGACGGTGAGGTGCGCCAGGTCGAGGTTCGCGGCGAGCTCGCAGCCGGAAGTGGCGTTCCCGTTGATCGCCACACCATTTTCAAGATCGCATCCAATTCCAAGGCGATGACCGCGGCGCTTCTCGCGCGGCTGGTCGACGCCGGCAAGCTCGCATGGGACGACCCGGTGGTGAATCACCTGCCGGGCTTCCGCATGCACGAGGACTGGGTGACGCGCGAGATCCAGGTGCGCGACCTGCTGATCCACAACAGTGGGCTGGGGCCGGGCGCGGGCGACCTGATGCTGTGGCCGGAGCCCAACGCGTTCACTCGCGCCGAAGTCGTGGCCGGCCTTGCGCACCTCAAGCCGCGCTGGAGCTTCCGTTCGCGTTATGCATATGACAACACGCTGTACATCGTGGCCGGGGAGGTCGCGGCGGCAGCGGGTGGGGCGTCGTACGAAGAGCTGATGCGGCGCGAGGTGTTTGCGCCACTCGGACTTGAGCGCTGCCGCGTTGGCGAGTGGAACGCCGTCGAGGCGGGCAATGTGGCGTTGCCGCACGCGCGCCGCGATGGGCGCAATGTCGCGGTGCGTAGCGATGGCGACGTGGTCGCGAACATGCCGATGGCCGCGGCCGGCGGCATCCGCTGCAGCCTGGACGACATGCTGGCCTGGGCGCGGATGTGGCTGCAGCCGGATCGGCACGGGCTGGTCGATGGCAAGCCCTGGCTTTCGCAGGGCCAACGCGAGGCGGCGTGGGTGGCGCACATGCCGATGCCGCTGTCGCGGCGCATGCGCGAATGGGATGGCAGTCATTTTTCCGCGTACGGCTATGGCTGGCGGCTGACCGACGTCGACGGCACGTGGAAGGTTTCGCACACGGGCACGCTGTCGGGCATGTACTCGGCGCTGACGCTGCTGCCGGAGAAGGGGGTCGGTTTCGTACTGCTGGTCAATGGCGACGCGGACGAGGCGCGCACGGTGCTGAACCAGGTGCTGGTGAAGCAGTTCACCGCGCCGCAGGAAGCGCGCACGGTGGCCTACTACGCCGATGCGCTGGCCGCGGAGCGTGCAGCGATGCGCGTTGATGACGATGTTGGCGCTGATGGCGCCGCTGCTTCGCAGACCGTCGCCGTGGCGCGTACGCCTGTGGAGCCGGCTGAGATGGCGCGCTGGCTGGGTGTCTACCGCGACCCGTGGTTCGGCGAAGCATCGGTCTGCCAGCGCGGCGGCGAGGTCCGCATCGCGGCCGCGAAGTCGCCCAGGCTTGCCGGCCGGGTCATGGCGTCCGGCGATCGCATGCTGGTCGAGTGGGACACGCTCGACAGCGACGCGCACGCCTGGCTCGACTTCCGCGCAGGCGAGGGTGGTGGACCGGCCCGGCTTGCGATGGCCAAGGTCGATCCCGACGCGGACTTCAGCTACGACTTTGAGGACCTGGCATTCATGCGCGTCGGCGATTGTGCTGTGGAGAGCGGCGAAACGGCAGCCGCAGGCATGGTCGACATCGCCACGCTGGCACCGGGCATCGACCTCGACATCCGCTATTCGGGCAGCGACAACTTCACCGGGGCACCGGTGGACGGCTATGAAGCGCCGCGTTGCTACCTGCTGCGCCCGGCGGCAGAGGCGCTGGCCCGGGTCGAGCTTGCCCTGCGGCGCGATGGTCACCGCCTGCGGATCTTCGACTGCTACCGGCCGATGCGCGCCGTGCGCAGCTTCGTGCGCTGGGCGACCGACCCGACCGACCAGTCCACCAAGGCGGCGTACTACCCGGACATCGACAAGCACGCGTTGCTCGGCGGCTACATCTCCGAACGCTCCGGCCACAGCCGCGGCGCGACCGTCGACCTGACGCTGCTGCGCTGTGAGGGCGACCGCTGCGAGGCACTCGACATGGGCACGCCGTTCGATTTCTTCGACGCGAGTGCCAATACCGACCATCCGGGCACCGAGCCGGAGGTGCGCCGCAACCGCGAGCTGCTGCGCACCGCGATGGAAGAGGCGGGCTTCGCCAATTATCCGATGGAGTGGTGGCACTACACGCTGGCTCCGGAGCCGGCGCCGGCGACCTTCCACGATTTCCCTGTGCGGTAGGCCAGTTCCGGTTTGAACTTGTAACCCGGGTGTGTGACAGCCCGCACGGGCCGCTAGAGGCGCTCCCGGTAGCATGTTGCAAGGCAGCAATCGTCGTGATCCAGCTGCTCCAGGGGAGGGGGCATGCCATTCGACGTGCGGGTGCTGCGTGATATTTCGGGTGACGAGCCACAAGCCATGGTGGAACTCGTCGAATGCTTCGACGAGGTCGCGACCGGGATGCGTGCGGGCCTGCTGCAGGCCGCAGCGGCCGGCGATGCCGGACAGGCGGCCATGCTCGCCCATTCGCTGAAATCCTCGTCCCGCGCGCTGGGCGCGATGGTGCTGGGAGAACTGTGCGCCGAACTCGAGGCGTACGGGGGGGCGGGCCGCCTCGCCCGGATCAAACCCGCGGTCACCGCGGTGGTGGGGGAACTTGATGCCGCGCTCGCGGCGATGCGGCATTGGCGTGCGGCGCAGCCGCCTGCGTCGCCGTGGCAGGGAAGGAGCAACGCTTGAAGATCCTGATAGTCGACGACGACGATTTCACCACCCGCCTGCTGCAGATCCAGCTGCGCGCGATGGGCCTGAAGGACAGCGGCTACGCCGGCATCGAACTGAGTTCGAGTGGTGCGGACGCGATTGAACGGTTGGCGCAGGCGCCCGCCGACTTCGGTCTGGTGTTCTGCGACCTGCGCATGCCGGGGATGGACGGTGTGGAATTCGTGCGCCACCTGGCCGACACGCAATTCCGGGGCGGGCTTGTGCTGATCAGCGGCGCGGAGCCGCGCGTGCTGCAGGTGGTCGAGCAGCTTGCCCGCCAGCAGGGCCTGGACGTGCTCGGCAGCCTGGCCAAGCCGGTCACCCCTGGCAGCCTGCGCACGCTGCTGCAGGCGCGCGAGGTCGCCGGCGTCGGCGCGGCGTGGACTGATGGCCCCACGCAATCAACCTCGTCCGCGGACGCCGCCGAGCTGGAAGCGGCCATCCTCGCGGGCGATATCTTCAATCACTACCAGCCCAAGATCGACCTGCGCACCGGCGCGGTCGTGGGCGTGGAGGCGTTGGCGCGCTGGCAGCACCCGGTGCGCGGCGTCGTCCCGCCAGCGGAGTTCCTGCCGCTGGCCGAGAGCGCCGGCCTCGTGACGCCGCTGACGCGGACGGTGCTGGTCAATGCGCTGGACCACGCAAGCTCCTGGAAGGTGCCCGGCGGGCTGGATGTGGCCGTGAACGTGTCGCTCGCCAGCCTCGGCAGGTTGGACTTCCCCGACCGCCTGGCAGCCCTGGCCGACGAGGCCGGTTTTCCGTTGGAGCGCCTGGTGCTGGAGCTGTCGGAATCGCGCCTGCCGACGGAGCCGCGCGCGCAGCTCGATATCCTGAGCCGGCTGCGGCTGAAAGGCGTGCGCCTGGCGCTGGATGACTTCGGCAACGGCTTCACCAAGCTCGCGCAACTCCGCGACATGCCGTTCTCGGAGCTGAAGATCGACCGGGCATTCGTGCAGGGCGTGGCCGGGGACGCCTCGCGGCGCGCGGTCGTGCAGGCCGCGCTGGCGCTGGCGCGCGAGCTCGATGTCGACACGGTGGCCGAAGGCGTGGACAACGCCGAGGATCTCGCCTGCCTGCGCGCGCTTGGTTGCGGCATGTTCCAGGGCTTCCTGGTGGCGGAGCCGATGCCGGCCGGCGACGTGGCGGAATGGCTGGACGCCTGGCCGCGCCTGCGCGAGGGCGTGCTCGGCAGCTGAGGTCGCGGCCAACAAAAAACCCCCGGGAAACCGGGGGTTTTTGCAAGCGCGAATCTGGTGGGCGGTACAGGGATCGAACCTGTGACCCTTGCCGTGTGAAGGCAATGCTCTACCGCTGAGCTAACCGCCCGAAAGAGCTGGCAAGTATACAGCAGCACCCGCGGTGCATGGCAAGGGTCCGGGCGTGGCAATACGGCCCGCAATGGCCGCCGCAGGCTTCACCCGTGTCTCACCGCGCCCGTCCTAGCGTCGACAACCCCACACTCTCGCGAGGCACGCCATGGCGCGCCCGATCTGGACCGGAACCCTGTCGTTCGGCCTGCTCAACGTCCCCGTATCGCTGATGTCCGGCGAGCGCCGCATCGACCTGCATTTCCGCATGCTGGATTCGCGCGACAAGAATCCGGTGCGCTACGAGCGGGTCAACGCCGAGACCGGCGAGGAAGTGCCCTGGAAGGACATCGTCAAGGCCTTCGAGTACGACAAGGGCAGCTACGTCGTGCTGGAGCAGGAGGACATCAAGTCCGCCGCGCCGGAGAGCCATGAGACGGTGGAGGTCGAGACCTTCGTCGACGCCTCCGCCATCCCGCCGGAGTACTACGAGAAGCCCTACATCCTGGTGCCGGCCAAGAAGGCCGAGAAAGGCTACGTACTGCTGCGCGAGACCCTCAAGGCCACCGCGCAGGCGGGCATCGCGCGGGTGGTGATCCGCACCCGCGAATACCTGGCCGCGGTGCTGCCGCGCGACGACGCGCTGATGCTGATGCTGCTGCGCTACCCGCAGGAGCTGGTGGAACCGGCGGACTACCGCCTGCCGGAGGGCAAGTCCGCCGACTACCGGATCAGCCCCAAGGAGCTGGAGATGGCCAAGCAGCTGATCGCGTCGATGAGCGGCGAGTGGGATCCGGCGGGCTACAAGGACGAGTTCCGCGAGCGGCTGGAAAAGGTCATCCGCGACAAGATGAAGGCCGACGGCACGGTGGCCAGGCCGCCTGAAAGCGAGTTCGAGGCGCCCGAGGGCGCGGCGACGAACGTCGTGGATTTCATGGCGCTGCTGCAGAAGAGCATCGGCAGCAACAAGCGCACGCCCGCGAAGAAGGCCGCGGTCGACGACGGCAAGCCAGCCGCGAAGAAGGCCGCCGCGGCAAAGGCGCCTGCGAAGAAGGCGGCGAAAAAGGCCGCGGCGAAGAAGGCTCCCGCGAAGAAAGCCGTGGCCACGAAAAAGGCGGCTGCGCGCAAGACCGAGAAGGGTCCTGCCCTCAAGGCCGGGTGAGGCTGCGCCGTGAGCCTGCGCGAATACGCCCGCAAGCGGCGCTTCGACGGGACCCCCGAGCCGTCGGGTGAAGCCCCGACCA
The DNA here is from genome assembly GCF_016461615.1 of Luteimonas sp. MC1828. Taxonomy (NCBI): domain Bacteria; kingdom Pseudomonadati; phylum Pseudomonadota; class Gammaproteobacteria; order Lysobacterales; family Lysobacteraceae; genus Luteimonas; species Luteimonas sp. MC1828. The sequence goes on along the minus strand of NZ_JAEMNY010000001.1, from coordinate 872,531 downwards.
GCGTCGGCCACCGCCCGATCTTCGTGGTGCAGCTGCACCACGCCAGCAGCCGCCACTACGATTTCCGCCTCGAGGCCGATGGCGCGCTGAAGAGTTGGGCCGTGCCGAAAGGCCCTTCGCTGCGCACCGGGGAAAAGCGCCTGGCGGTGGAGGTGGAAGATCATCCGCTGTCCTACGCCAGCTTTGCCGGCGACATCCCCGAAGGGCATTACGGCGCCGGCCACGTGGACGTCTTCGACCATGGCCATTGGGCCTGCGACGGCGACCCGCTCGAGGGCATCGCCGCGGGCAAGCTCGACTTCACCCTCAGTGGCAGCAAGCTGAAGGGTGCGTGGAAGCTGGTGCGCACGAAGAAGGCGGGGCGCCAGGCGCAATGGCTGCTGATGAAGCGCAGCGACGCGTATGCCGCGGACATGGAGGCCGACGACCTGGTGGAGGCGCCGTCGAAACCGCGCCGCGCCGCGAAGACGACCAAGGCCGCGAAGGCCGCCAAGCCCGCCAAGCCCGCCAAGCCCCGCGCCCCGCGCAAGGCCGACGCCCGCTGGCGCAAGGCCGCACTGGCGCTTTCGGGCGCGAAGGACACGGGCGTTCCGGCCGGCTTCGAACCGCAGCTTTGCACGCTGCGGGGTGCGGCACCGCCGGGCGACGACTGGCTGCACGAGATCAAATGGGACGGCTACAGGCTGATGGTCGACATGGTCGATGGCGTGGCGCGCCTGCGCTCTCGCGGTGGTTTGGACTGGGACAAGACCTTCCCCGAAGTCGTCGAAGCCGTCGGCGCGCTGCCGGTGTCCGACGCCTGCGTGGATGGCGAGCTGGTGGTGCTGGGCCCTGACGGCCACAGCGATTTCTCCGAACTGCAGCGGGTGATCGATGGCACCTCGAAGGCCGCGCTGCGCTACCTGGTGTTCGATCTCGTCGGCCTGGCCGGCATCGACCTGCGCGGATCGCCGCTGACCGAGCGCAAGACGCTGCTGAAGTCGCTGCTGCCCGCGGCGCCGCACCTGCTGGCCTACAGCGACCACGTCGTCGGCCATGGTGCCGAGGTGTTCGCCGAGACCGGACGCCAAGGCATCGAGGGCGTTATCTGCAAGCGTGCCGACAGTCTCTACCGAGGTGGCCGCGGCAACGACTGGCTGAAGGTGAAGCACGAGACGGCCGACGAGTTCGTGGTGGTCGGCTACACCGATCCCAAGCGCAGCCGCACCGGCTTCGGCTCGCTGCTGATGGCCACCCGTGAGCGCGGCGGGCTGCGCTACGTGGGACGCGTGGGCACCGGCTTCGACGACGCCATGCTGCGTGACCTCACCGCGCGGCTGCGCAAGCTGGAGCAAAAGCAGGCGACGGTGGAGCTGCCCGGCCATATCGCGCTGCCGCTGCGCACCGTGCACTGGGTGCGCCCGGAACTCGTGGCCGAAGTGGCGTTCCGCGGGTGGGCCAAGGAGGGCCTGCTTCGCCAGGCCGCCTTCAAGCGCCTGCGCATCGACAAGGCGGCGCGAGACGTGGAGGAACCGCAGGTGGCGAAGGACGAAGTGACGGCCGGGCGCATCACCAGCCCGGACCGGGTGGTGTTCGAAGGCGCCAAGTACACCAAGGGCGACGTGGCCGAGTACTACCGCAGCGTCGCCGACTGGATGCTGCCGGAACTGGCCGGGCGCCCGCTTTCGCTGTTGCGCTGCCCTGACGGCACCAAGGGCCAGTGCTTCTTCCAGAAGCACCACGCCGAGAGTCTCGGCGACGACGTGCGCTCGATCGTGCTGAAGCAGAAGAGCGGCAAGGAACCGTACCTCTACATCGACGACATCGCCGGCGTGATCGACCTGGTGCAGATGAACACGCTGGAGTTCCATCCCTGGGGTTCGCGGGTCGACGATCCCGAGTTGCCGGACCGGCTGGTGTTCGACCTCGACCCCGGCGAAGGGCTGGGCTGGGCGGACGTGGTGCGTTCGGCGCGCGATGTGCGGGCGCGGCTCGCCGAAGCCGGCCTCGAGAGCTTCGTGCGGCTGTCGGGCGGCAAGGGCGCGCACGTGGTGGCGCCGATCACGCGCGGCCCGGACTGGGACGACGTGCGCGCGTTCTGCGGTGGCTTTGCCGAAGCGATGGCCTTGCAGGCTCCGGACCGCTACGTGGCCACCATGTCCAAGGCCAAGCGCTCCGGAAAGATGTTCATCGACTGGCTGCGCAACGCGCGCGGCGCCACCAGCGTGGCGTCGTGGTCGCTGCGCGCGCGCAAGGGCGCGCCGGTGGCGGTGCCGATCCGCTGGGACGAGCTGGGCAAGGTGGCCGGGCCCGCGGCGTTCGACCTCGCCAAGGCGAAGCAGCGGGCCGCGCGCTTGCGCAAGGATCCGTGGGAAGGATTCGCAACGCTCGAGCAGGAACTGCCGAGCTGGGAGTGACGCGCGCCTGCGGTGAGGGCCTGCATGACGGAGTGACCACGGAGGTGGTGGCAGTCTCGGACCACCGGTGGACCTGGAAGCATGGACATGGCGAAGAAGACGACCAAGCGCAAGGCAGCCACGGCCGCGACGGTGGCGAGCGACGACGGCGCCAGCGCCACGGTGGCGCGCCAGCGCGACATCCAGTCGAAGGCCGACGCCGCCTCCAGGCGCGTGTCGAAGAAGGCGGGCAAGAAGGCCGCCAAAAAGGCGACGCAGGCCGGCACGCGTCGACAGCCCGAGAATCCGATGCCCGCGCAGCACTTGCCCAAGCCGGGTCACGAGCATGCGCTGGCACTCGCACCACGCTTCGAGGCGCCGGACTACATCGGCAGCGGCAAGCTCGAGGGCATGGCGGCCATCATCACCGGCGGCGATTCCGGCATCGGCCGCGCGGTGGCGGTGCTGTTCGCACGCGAAGGCGCCGATGTCGCGGTGATGCACCTCGATGAAGACGAAGATGCCGCGCTCACCAAGCGCCACGTCGAGGCCGAAGGCCGGCGCTGCCTGGTGATCGCCGGCGATGTGCGCGATCCGAAATTCTGCAAGAAGGCCGTGCGCAAGGCGGTCAAGGCCTTCGGCCGGCTGGACGTGCTGGTCAACAATGCTGCCTTCCAGCAGCACGTCGAGCGCCTGGAAGACCTGGGCAACCGTCATCTGCAGGAAACGCTGCAGACCAACATCGCCGGCTACTTCCACATGGCGCGCGCCGCGCTGCCGCACATGGAGCGCGGCGCCAGCATCATCAACACCGGCTCGGAGACAGGCATCTTCGGCAGTCCGAAATTGCTCGACTATTCGGCGACCAAGGGCGCGATCCACGCATTCACCATGTCGTTGGCGTCCAACCTGCTGGAGCGCGGCATCCGCGTGAACTGCGTGGCGCCCGGCCCCGTGTGGACACCGCTCAACCCGGCCGACAAGCCGCCGGAGGACGTCGCGGAGTTCGGCAAGGACAGCGACATGAAACGCCCTGCGCAGCCTGAGGAAGTGTCACCGGCGTATGTGTTCCTGGCATCACCGGTGATGTCGTCGTACGTCAACGGCGTGATCCTGCCGGTGATGGGCGGGCCGCGCGGGTGACGCGCGTACACGCGCTCGTGTCGTGGAATTGACGCGCAGCGCACGCGCCTTGGACGAGCATCGGATACCCCGCAAGCGAGGCCAATCTCATGCCCCACGGTGACAAGAAGCCCGACGTCCGCAAGGACCGTCCCGCAGGCGAGGACGCACACCGCGAACAGCGCGAATACCCGCACGGGTCCGGCGACCGCAACACGGTATCGCCGGAAGCGCCGGACGATGTGGATCGCAACTTCCACGGCGGCACGCAACGCACGACCGAATCCGATCCGAAGCCGCGCGGCCCCGCGAAGCCCTAGCCGGCGCCTCAGCCGATCACGCGCTCGAACGGCGGCAACGCGTCGATGATGCGCTTGCCGTAGCGGCGGCTGAGCAGCCGCGAGTCGAGGATGATCACGCGCCCGGTATCGGTGGACGTGCGGATCAGCCGCCCGGCGAACTGTGTCAGCGTGCGCAGCGCGTGCGGCACCGCGATCAGGTTGAAGGCGTTGTGGCCACGGCTCTCCAGCCATTCGCTCAAGGTGGCGGTCTGCGGGTCGGTCGGCACCGAGAACGGCACCTGGGTGATCACCACCGTGGTGCAGGCCTCGCCGGGCAGGTCGAGGCCCTCGCCGAACGAGTTCAGGCCGAACAGCACGGAACCCTTGCCGGCGGCGATCCGTGCGACGTGGTCGGCAACCGTCTGCGACTTGTTGCCCATGCCCTGCACGAGGATCTGCCTGCGGCGCGCATCCGACATCAGCTCCGCGACTTTTTCCATTTTCCAGCGCGAGGTGAACAGCACCATGCTGCCCTTGCCCCAGTCCAGCTCGCGCTCGAGGTAGTTGGCGACGGCTACGGGATGGCCTTCGCGGTCATCGGGCGTGGCCGGAAACTTCGGGATGATCAATTGCGCCTGGCGCGGCAGGTCGAACGGCGAGGGCAGGCTCACCATCTCGGCGTGATCCGGCAGCCCGGTATCGATGGCGAACGCCTGGAAATCGCCGCCGCCGGTCAGCGTGGCCGATGTCATCACCACCGAGTCGACGTCCTTCCACAGCAGCTGGCGCAGCACCTGCGCGGCCGAGACCGGCGAGCAGTGGCAGACCAGGTCGCCGTCGCGGGCCTGGGTCAGCCAGCGCGCCATGGGCGGCTGTCCTTCCCGGTCTTCGCGGCGCCAGCCCGACCACAGCGCGTGCTGTTCCTCGACCATCTCCAGCGCCATGCCAAGGTTGCGCTGCAGGCGCTCCTTGGCCGGATCATCCTGCTTCGACTTGGCGACCATCTGCTGCGCGGCGTGCACCCAGTTGAACAGGCTGCGGGTGTCGTCGCCGAGCTCTTCCACGGCGGGCATCCAGTCCACCGGCAGGCGGCCGTGCGGCGCGCGCCACATCGGATCGCGATCGCCGGGTTCGGGAGTCCAGGCGTGTTCGAGTTCGACGCGGAAAGCCTTGAGCGCCTTGGCCACGCGCGCCGCCAGCTCGACGGCGTCGCTCGGCAGCAGCGTGCCGATCGTCTCCTTGCCGACCAGACGGTAGCTGGCGGTCACCAGGCCCTGCATCCGCGCCACGCGCTTGGCCATGTCGCCCAGCGGCAGGCGCGCCGCGCCCTGGTCGATGGCGACGCTGGCAACGTGGTGGCCTTCATCGAGCACCAGCAGCATGTCCGCGGGCGCCGCCAGCAAAGGCTGGCTGTTTTCCGCATCACCCAGCGACAGCGACGACAGCAGCAATGCGTGGTTGGTGACCACGATCTGCGCGTCGCGCACGGTGGTGCGCGCGGTCAGCACCGGGCACTGCGCGGCATAGCCGCAGCGACGTCCCGCGCAGGCCGATGCCGGCGTGGTGATCTGGCTGCGCAGGGCAGGGCTGACGACTTCCGGCGCGGCATCCAGGTCGCCGTCCCACAGGCGATCGGTATATGCCTCGAGGAGGCGCGTCGCGGCTTCGATCTCGAACGGGGACAGCGGACGGTCGTACAGCGGCTCCTCGTCGGGGAACATCGCATCCTGGCTCGATCCCCCCTGCATCTCGGCCGCGTTGCGCGTGCACAGGTAGCGCGTGCGGCCCTTGGCCAGCGCCACGCGTGCCTGCAACCCGGTCGCGGCGAGGAACGCCGGAATGTCGCGCCCGACCAGCTGCGACTGCAGGGCGACGGTGCCGGTGCTGATGACCAGCTTTTTGCCGGTGGCCAGCGCGATCGGCACGCCGGCGGTCAGGTAGGCGAGGCTCTTGCCGACGCCGGTCGGCGCTTCGGCAATGCCGATGCCGCCGCTGGTAGCCAGGGCCCGCGAGACCACGCCGATCATGTGGCTCTGCGCACGCCGCGTGCTGAAGCCGGGCGTGTTGTCCTGCAGGCTGCTGTAGGCGGCGCGGATGTCGGTCTTCAGTGCTTCGGTGAGGACGCGCGTGGTGGCGGTGGCCTGTTGGGCCGTGGGCTGCGGCCCGGAATCATTCATGGCGTGGATTTTCCCACGTCCACCAACGAAAAGCCCCGCAGGGCGAATGCCATGCAGGGCTTACGGGTCCACGATTTTCCTCGCAATGGTGGCCGGGGAGGGAATCGAACCCCCGACACGGGGATTTTCAATCCCCTGCTCTACCAACTGAGCTACCCGGCCACTGGCGAGCGCGGAATGATACGGCGGCGGGGCGCGTGCGGCAAGCATCACGGCAGCTGAACCTGCTTGTGGGGTGTCGCTCCGGGCGCATTCCGCGCGTTGCATGATGGCGTTACGGATGGTAGATGCCGCACTGCGGCGGGAGGCGACGATGTCCACGAAAACGATTGCCCGGATGGGCATGGCCCTGGCGGCGGTATTGCTGGTGTCGGGTTGTGCGACGGGTGGCGGAGTCGGCGCCGCGGAAAAACTCGCGATCTATCGCGCCGCGGCGGGTTCGCCGGTCAACAGCTTCCCGTTCCACGGGAGCATCACCGGCTGGACGCCGCTGGGCGACGGCGCGATCGCGCTGTGGACCGGCCCGAGGCGCGCGTGGCTGCTGGACCTGGACGGCCCTTGCCCGGACATCGACTACACCCCGGTGATCGCGGTCACCAGCAGCCAGGCTGGGCGCGTTTCGGCGCGCTTCGACAAGGTGCTGGCGAGCGGCCAGGGTTCGATGCAGATCCCGTGCCGCATCAGCGAGATCCGTCCGCTCGACACCAGCAAGGTCAAGGCCGCCGAGAAGGCGGCCCGCGAAGATCAGGAAGCGTCTTCGGGCACGTAGCCGGCGGGCGTTTCGGCGCCGCCGCCGAACAGGAACTTCTCCATCTCGCCTTCGAGGAAGGCGCGGTGCGCGGGATCCAGCGGCGACAGCCGGTTTTCGTTGATCAGCATGGTCTGGTGCGCCAGCCATGCCGCCCAACCGGCCTTGCCGATGTGCGCGAAGACGCGCTTGCCCAGTTCGCCCGGCCACGGTACGAAGGCGAGGCCTTCGGCCTCCTGTTTCTGGTATTCGCAGTACACGGTGCGGCTCATGGCGGCGGATCCTCCTGCTGCTCGGCGAACTGCGCGTCGAGCAGTGTCCTGACGGGCGCCGGGATCCCGAGGGCATCGATCGCGTCTAGCGATACCCAGCGCAGGTCGTCATTGTCGCCCACCGCGGCGGCGGGGGCGACTGCGCGCCAGCGCAGCGGCAGCAGCCTCAGCCGGTAGTGGCTGAAAGCGTGGGCAATCGGCTCGAGGGCCTCGCCCTGCGAGTAGTCACCGTCGACATGGGCGTGGAACAGCGCACGCGCGGTGTCATGGTCGTCGGCCTCCGGCAGCGACCAGAGCTGGGCCCAGACGCCGGCCGGCGGGCGGCGGCGCAGCAGCACGCGGCCTTCGCTGTCGCGAAGCAGCAGCAGAACGGCTTCGCGCTGCGGCAGCGCCTTGCCGGGTTTCGGCGTGGGCAGCTCGGTGACGCGACCTTGGAAGCGTGCGACGCAGCCGTCCTGCAGCGGGCAGAGGATGCACGCCGGCTCGTGGCGCGTGCACAGGGTGGCGCCGAGATCCATCTGCGCCTGGGTGTAGTCGGCCAGGCGCGCGTCGGGCAGCTGCGCCTGCGCGTGCTGCCAGAGCTGTTTCTCGACCGCCGGCAGGCCGGGCCAGCCGCTGACGCCGTGGACGCGTGCCAGCACGCGCTTGACGTTGCCGTCGAGGATGGCGAAACGGTCGCCCCAGGCCTGCGACAGGATCGCGCCGGCGGTGCTGCGTCCGATGCCCGGCAGCGCCAGCAGTGCGTCGAAGTCGCGCGGCAGTTCGCCGCCGTGGTGGTCGACGCAGGCGCGCGCCGCGGCGTGCAGGTTGCGCGCGCGCGCGTAGTAGCCCAGACCCGACCAGAGCCCGAGCACGTCGTCCAGCGGCGCGGCGGCCAACGCCGGCAGGTCGGGCAGGGCGGCCACGAAGCGCTCGAAGTAGGGCACCACCACGCGCACCTGGGTCTGCTGCAGCATGATTTCCGACAGCCACACCCGATACGGCGAGCGCGGGTGCTGCCAGGGCAGGTCATGGCGGCCGTGGATGTCGAACCACGCGAGGAGCCGCGGCGCGAAGCCGCTGTCGGCAACTTCGCTCACGGCGATTCTTCGATCGTCACTTCCACGCCTTCCAGCACGCCACCCGGCACTTCGATGCGCGGCGCGGTGGCGCGGGCACGCAGCGGCGGCAGCGGTGAGTCGTCCGCGGCGGACTGCGACCAGGCGAGGATTTCGGCGATGCGCAACACGGCTTCGGCGCGCGCGTCGCCACGCGCAAGCTGCACGGCCACCGGGTCGCCACGCGACGCCGAGCCGGCGTAGGCGATGGAGAAGGGCAGCGGCTTGTCCGGTGCGTCCAGCGGCGGCGGCAGCGTCGGCCAGGCCTGCGGCCATGCTGCCATGCGCCCGGACAGCTCCAGCAGCAGTGCGCGCGACAGTGCGATCCGGCCGCGCGCATCGAGCGTGGGCACCACGCCTTCGCCGTGCAGCACGATCTCGGCCGGCGCGAGCGACCACGCACTGTCGCGCAGGCGCAGCGGTCCATGCAGCCCGAGCGCGAATGGCAGCGTGGTGTCGCCGCCGTCGTAGCGCGCGCTTGCGCCGAAGCGCAGCGGCTGCACGCGGAGCGTGCCGGCGTCGTAGCGCAGCGGCCCGGATACGGTGACGTAGGCGGGCAGTCGCCAGTTGCCATTGTCCAGCGTGGCGCGGCCGGTGACGGCGGCGCCGCTGCCGTTCTCGACCCGTTCGGCAGCGATGCGCAGGTCGAACTGGACCGCCGTGGGCGGCGCAAGCACGAGGCGACCGCGTGCCTTCGCGGCCAGCGGCGCGCCGGCGCGCAGCGCGTCCAGGGACAGCCCGAGCGCTTCGACGTGCCAGCCGTCGCCGTCGATGCGACCGTCGTTGACCAGCAGGCCATTGCGCAGCGTGGGGATCCGGCCGTCGCCGGGTGGCCGCGTGGCAAGCCAGGCCGTGAGCGCAGCGACATCAAGCCGGGGAGCGTCGAGTTCGATGCGGTCGAGCTCGAGCGGCGCGGCGCGGTTGCGCAGCGTGGACCATGGCAGGGAAAGGAACACACGCTCTGCGCGCAAGAGTGGCGTGGCGGCACCAGGCTGGCGCGCGACGACGTCGCGCACTTCGAGCATCGGCGTGCCGCGCAGGCGGTAGCGCGCTTCACCCGAAGCGCTGATCTCCAGCCCGAGGATGCCGCCCACCGTGTCCAGCGCCAGCCGCGAAAGTCGCTGCGGCTGTGCCAGCAGCGACAGCACGATGGCGGCGGCAAGCAGCAGGAGCGCAAGCGTCCCCGCCAGCCAGGCGGCAACGCGGCGCCGCGTCACGCGCCCAGCGCTTCCGGCAGCAGTGCGTCGACGAAGGCCTCGGCGTCGAACACGCGCAGGTCCTCGGGGCGCTCGCCGATGCCGGCGTAGCGGATCGGAATGCCGAACTCGCGCGCCAGCGCGAACACCACGCCGCCCTTGGCGGTGCCGTCGAGCTTGGTGACCACCAGCCCGGTCACGCCGGCCGCGGCGTGGAACTGGCGCAGCTGCGACAGCGCGTTCTGGCCGGTGGTGCCGTCGATGACCAGCAGCACCTCGTGCGGCGCGGCGTCGTCGAGCTTGCCGAGCACGCGCTTGATCTTGCCGAGCTCGTTCATCAACCCCTGCTGGGTGTGCAGGCGCCCGGCGGTGTCGGCGATCAGGACTTCGGTGCCGCGCGCGCGCGCCGCCTGCAGCGCGTCGAACGCCACCGAGGCAGCGTCGGCGTTCTGGCCCTGCGCGATCACCGGCACGCCGTTGCGCTCGCCCCAGGCCTGCAGCTGAGCGACCGCCGCGGCGCGGAAGGTGTCGCCGGCGGCCAGCATCAGGCTGCGGCCTTCGTCCTTGTAGCGCCGCGCCAGCTTGCCGATGGTGGTGGTCTTGCCGACGCCGTTGACGCCCACGGTGAGGATCACGAACGGGCGCACCGCCGGGTCGATCACCAGCGGCCGCGCGACCGGCTCGAGCATGGCGATCAGGTCGCCGCGCAGCGCGCCGAGCATCGCGTTGGCATCGGCGAACTCGCGGGCCTTCATGCGCTTGCGCAGTGACTCGACCAGCTGGGTGGTGGCGGTGACGCCGACGTCGGCGGTGAGCAGTGCGGTCTCGATCTCGTCGAGCAGGTCGTCGTCAAGGCGCGGGTTGCGCGAGAACAGGCCGCCAAGCCCGCGGGCGAAGCCGCTGCCCTTCAGCCGTTCGCGCCAGCCCGACTTGCCGGGTGCCGCGGCCGGCTTTTCCTGGGTTCCGGATGACCCGGGCGTGGTCGGTATCGGCGCTTCGATCGGGACCTGCGCTGGTGGCAACTGGGCGGCAACAGGCGCGGCGACCGCCGCATCCATGAACGCCTGCACCTTGGCTTCGGCTGCTGTCTCGGCTTCCGTCGACGGCGAAGTACCGGCGGTCGCGTCGATCGCATCGGCGACCGGCGCGGCGCGCGCGTCGTCGGTGTGGTCGCCTGCGTCGGAACCCGACGGCTCTGTGCCCGGGGCGTTCGGAAACGCCGCCGCCAGCGCCTCGATGTCCAGCTTCGGCCTGCCGGCATGCCCTCCGCCGGTGCCTGCTTCGGGTTTCTTGCGGCGGAAAAAGCTGACCATTGCGATGGCAACCGGACCGTGTGGGGGAGGGGGTGCACATGGCCGCGCGAGCGCGGACAATGACGCGGCATGGTACCACCGGCCCACATTCCGACCCTTTCGCCACGCGCCAGGCCCGCGGGCAGCGTCCGCATCATCGGCGGCCAGTGGCGTGGGTCGAAGCTGCCGGTGGCCGACGCGCCGGGCCTTCGCCCGACGTCCGACCGCGCGCGCGAGACCCTGTTCAATTGGCTGCAGCCGATGCTGCACGGTGCGCGCGTGCTCGACCTGTTCGCCGGCAGCGGTGCGCTCGGGTTTGAAGCGCTGTCGCGCGGTGCCGCCGAAGCGTTGCTGGTCGAACGCGATCCGGCGCTGGTGCAGTCGCTGCACGAAAGCTGCGAACGCCTGCACGCAGGCGACGCCGCCAAGGTGGTGCGTGCCGACGCGCTGGAATGGTTGCGACTGCCCGTGCACGGCCGCTTCGATCTGGTGTTCCTCGACCCGCCGTTCGCCGACGGCGCCTGGGCCGCGGCGCTGCAGCGCCTGCCGCCGTGGCTCGCGCGCGACGCGTGGCTGTACCTGGAATCGCCCGCCGGCGTGGCACCCGATCCCGGTGCGGGCTGGCGCCTGCACCGCGAGTCCGCAACGCGCGATGCGCGCCACGCGCTCTATCGCCACGCGACTGCCGACGCCGCCGGGAACGGACCCGCTTGAGCCCGGCCTGCCGCCGCGCTGCTACACTCGCCGCGGCCCAAGCCACCCGACCCGGCGCAGCGACGCGATGACCACAGCACGCAACAGGATCGCCGTCTATCCCGGCACCTTCGATCCGATCACCAACGGCCACGTCGACCTGGTGGACCGGGCGGCGCCGCTGTTCGAGAAACTGATCGTCGGCGTTGCCGAAAGCCCGGGCAAGGGTCCGGCACTGCCGCTGGCGCTGCGCGTCGAGCTGGCCCGCGAAGCGCTGGCCGCGCACCCCAATGTGGAAGTGCTGGGCTTCGGCTCGTTGCTGGCGCACTTCGTTGCCGAGGTCGGCGGCGGGGTGCTGCTGCGCGGCCTGCGCGCGGTGTCGGATTTCGAGTACGAATTCCAGCTGGCCAGCATGAACCGCCACCTGATTCCCGAAGTCGAGACGCTGTTCCTGACCCCCGCGGAACAATATGGCTTCATCTCATCATCGCTGGTACGCGAGATCTCACGCCTTGGCGGCGATGTCTCGGGATTCGTGCCGGCGGCAGTGGCCGATGCGCTGCAGGCCGAATGGCGGCGCACCAAGCTTTGACCACCGGAACCATATGGTCCGGCCTTCCAGAAAACATGGGGAACCTGAAATGAACACGATGTCCCGCCTGCTCCTGACCGCCTGCCTCGTACTCCCGCTGCTGGCCGCGTGCAAGAAGGAAGAAGCCGCGCCGGTCGCCGTCCAGGCCGCGCTGACCGCACCTGCCGCCGGCTCCGACGACTCGGCGTGGCGCGCCTACGTCTCCGACGTGGTGACGCGCAACATGGAGGGCATCAGCAACCAGCCCTACGTGTATTTCCTGCCGTCCACGGCCGGCGCCGAGGACCAGACCGGCGCCTACGAGCGCCTGCTCGACAAGGCCAAGGGCGACGTGGCCCGCGGCATCGTCAAGGGCAACCTGCTGGCCTACGCCTCGGCTGATTCCACCCGCATGGGTGACATCGTGGTGCAGTCGTTCGCCGACGTGCCGGCCGACACCATGAAGGGCGTGCGCGTGCTGTTCATCGGTGCTGCCGCCGACAACGAGCGCGTCGCGGCCGCGGTTGCCCCCGCCGGCGTCGACTACGTCTTCATCGAAGCGAAGTGATCCAGGCGCCGCCGCCGGCATCCCCCGGCGGCGGTCCTTGCGGGCTAGGTCTACAATGAGCCCATGGCCCTGCGTATCAACGAGCTCTGCGTCAACTGCGACGTCTGCGAGCCGGCATGCCCGAACGATGCGATATCGCAGGGCGAGACCATCTATGTGATCGATCCCGCGCGCTGTACCGAGTGCGTGGGGCATTTCGACGAGCCGCAGTGCGTCGTCGTGTGTCCTGTCGAGTGCATCGACCCCGATCCCGACATCCCTGAAACCCACGACCAGCTGCTTGCCAAGCTCATGCGGCTGCGGGAGAACGCTGCATGAGCCTTCGCAACCTGCTGCACCTTGGCGCGCTGTCGCTGCTGTTGGCCCTCGTGCCGGCGTGCGCCAGCGTGGCCGATGGCGAAGCCGTTGCCGCCACCGCGACCTCCGGCGCGCCTGCGGCCAGGCCGCCGGGCGTCGCCGTGGCCTCGGCGCACGCGCTGGCCACCGATGCGGGCCTCGAGATCCTGGCCGACGGCGGCAACGCCTTCGACGCCGCGATCGCGGTGTCGGCGGTGCTGTCGGTGGTCGAGCCGATCAGCTCCGGCATCGGCGGCGGCGGATTCTTCCTGCTGCACGATGCCGCCAGCGGCCAGGACCTGTTCGTGGACGCGCGCGAGACCGCGCCGGCCGCGGCCACTCCGGAGCGCTATGTGCTGGCCGACGGCGGCTTCGACCGCGACCGCGCCACCAACGGCGCATGGTCGGCCGGCATCCCCGGCCTGCCGGCCGCGTTCGTGCACCTGCAGGCCGAACATGGCCGGCTGCCGCTTTCGCGCAGCCTGGCACCGGCGATCCGCATCGCCCGCGAGGGCTTCCCGGTGTATGCGCGCATGGCGCGCGGCTACCAGGCGCGGCGCGAAGTGATGGAGCGTTATCCCGGCACCCGCGAGGTGTACCTGGCCGGTGGCCGGCCGATCGCCGAAGGCGACGTGTTCCGTCAACCGGACCTGGCGCGGACGCTGCAGGCGCTGGCCGACGGCGGCTTCGACGGCTTCTATCGCGGCGACGTGGCGGAAAAGCTCGTGGCCGGCGTGCGCGACGCCGGCGGCGAATGGACGGCCGAAGAGCTCGCCGCCTACCGCGTGCGCGTGCGCGAGCCGATCCGCTTCCGCTACCACGACTGGGAAGTGGTGACCGCGCCGCCGCCGTCGTCGGGCGGCATCGCGCTGGCGCAGATGCTGCAGATCCTGGCGCCGTACGACCTCGATGCACTGCCCGAGGCGCAGGCAACGCACCTGGTGGTGGAGTCGATGCGCCGCGCGTTCCGCGACCGCACCTTCTACCTGGGGGACCCGGACTTCGTGAAGGTGCCGCAGCGCCTGCTCACCAGCCCGGATTACGCCGCCGGCCTGCGCGCCACCATCCATCCCGACAAGGCGACGCCCAGCGAACTGCTGTCCGGCGCACCCACGCCGCTGGAAGACGAGGAGACCACCCACTTCTCGATCATCGACGCGGAAGGCAACCGCGTCGGCGCGACGCAGACGGTGAACCTGCTGTACGGCTCCGGGCTGGTGGCGCCGGGTACCGGCGTGCTGCTCAACAACGAGATGGACGATTTCGCGCTCATGCCGGGCACGCCCAACGCCTTCGGCGTGATGGGTTACGACGCCAACGCACCGAAGCCCGGCAAGCGCATGCTGAGCTCGATGACACCGACCTTCATGGTCTCCGACGAGCGCATCGCGGTGCTCGGCACGCCCGGCGGCACGCGCATCATCACCATGGTGCTGCTCGGCATGCTCGGCTACGACGCGGGGCTGTCAGCGCAGGACGTCGCCGCCCTGCCGCGCTACCACCACCAGTGGATGCCGGACCGGATCTCGGCCGAGACCGGTACGTTCACCCCTGAAGTCGCGCGCGCGCTGCAGGCGATGGGGCACGTGGTCGACCTGCCGAAGGCCGAGCCCGACGGCCGTGCCTCCAGCCACGTGTGGGGCAACCTGCAGACGGTGGCGTGGGACCGCACGACCGACGCACTCGAGGGCGGCAGCGACCCGCGCAATCCGGTCGGCAAGGCGGCCGTCGAAGCCGCGGCGCCGGCGCGCAGCCGATAAGCCCGGGGGCCCGCCGTGTCCGGACAGCAGCCAGCAAAGCCGTGGTACCTGAAGTTGCCGGCCAAGCTCGCCGCGACCGTGTTCTTCCTGGTCGCGCTGACCACGCTGATCGGCAACCTGTTTGAACTCGACGCCCAGCGTCGCGCCCGAGCCCTGCAGGACGCGCCTGCCGCTGCCATCGCCGCTGCGCCGGCACCTTCCTCGCCCTCAAGCATCGCGGGCGCTGCCGATGCCCCGCCGGTCGCGCCGGCCGAACGCCGCCTCGGATTGCAGCTCGAGCGCATCGTCGTGCTGCGCGATGGCTCGGTCGGCACCACCGACTGGCGCTTCGCGGTCGAAGCCGATGGTGAGCCGCTGTTCGTGCTGCAGCAGGACGCCCTCGACGATGCCGCCGGCCGCAACGTCGCGCTTCCGGCCGACGCGCGGACCAGGCTCCGGGTTGCCGCCGCGGGGGCGCTGGTGACGGTCAAGGCCTGGCGTGGCAGCCGGCTGCGGCTGCCGAGTGCCGAGCCCGATGCCAGCGGGCAGGGCAGGCTGGCGCTGGATGGAACCATGGCGCCGGTCGAGGTGGTGGCGACCGATCCCGAAGATGGCCGTTTCATGCTGCATTTCGGCACGACTTCGGCCGACTGAGGCGCGCGAAGGTCTACTATCGGCCCATGAAACTCTGGTCGATCGACGGCAACACCCAGAAGCTCGATGGCGGCGCGATGTTCGGCAACGCACCGCGTGCGGTCTGGGCCAAGTGGGCGGCGCCCGATGACGCCAACCGCATCCCGCTCGCCACGCGCTGCCTGCTGGCCACGCCACTCGCCGGTCGCACGGTGTTGTTCGAAACCGGCATCGGCGCGTTCTTCGAGCCAAAGCTGCGCGAGCGCTTCGGCGTCACCGAGGACCGCCACGTGCTGCTCGACTCGCTGGCGGCCGCGGGCTTCAGCCACGAGGACATCGACGTGGTGGTGCTGAGCCACCTGCACTTCGACCACGCCGGCGGCCTGCTGGCCGCGTGGTCGGAGGGTGCCGCGCCGTCGTTGCTGTTCCCCAACGCCACCTTCGTGGTCGGCCGCGAGCAGTGGCAACGCGCGACGCACCCGCATTCGCGCGACCGTGCCAGCTACATCCCCGAGCTTCCCGGCCTGCTGGAGGCCAGCGGGCGCTTGGAGCTGGTGGACGGCGTGCACACGCCGGCGCTCGGCAACAGCGTGCGCTTCCACTACAGCGACGGGCATACGCCGGGGATGATGCTGGCCGAGATCCTGGGCCCGGACCTGCGCGACGGCGAGCCGCACGGCGGCGTGGTGTTCTGCGCCGACCTGGTGCCGGGACTGCCCTGGGTGCACGTGCCGATCACCATGGGCTACGACCGCTGCGCGGAGACCCTGATCGACGAGAAGCAGGCGTTCCTGGAGGACAAGCTGGCGCGCAACGTGCACCTGTTCTTCACGCATGACCCGGAATTCGCACTGGCACAGCTGGCGCGCGACGACCGCGGCCGGTTCACGGCGGAGCACCGCATGGCAGGGCTGCAGGCGCGGAGCCTGGGCGCCACGGGCTGACCCGGCGGTCAGCGTGCCACGGGCGCGAGCAGCAGCCAGGCGGCCAGCAGCGCCGACAGCAGCAGCACGGCAATGACCAGTTGGCGGTGCCGGCGGGCGCGGTCGGTGCGTTCGCGCACACTGGCCGCTTCAGGGCGGACGCCTGCGGCGGTCGAGATTTCGGGTTGCGCGGGAATGTCCTGCGCGCGCGCCGGCTCCGGTACGCCGGGGCCTGGCAGCCGGGGACGTGGCGAACCTGGAACCGACACCGCCGTGCCGTTGGCTTGTGGCAGGGTTGCCCCCGCCGGTACCAGGACCGCCGGCGTCGTCAGCCGGTAGCCCACGCCGTAGACGGTGGACAGGGTCCGGCCGGCTTCGCTGCCGAGTGCGATGCGAAGCCGGCGCATGGTCTTGGACACCGCGCTGTCGTTCACATGGGCGACGCCCGGCCAGGCGTCGGCCACCAGCGTGCTGCGTGGCACGACCTGCTCAGCGTGGCGAAGCAGGCAGGTGAGCACCGCGAAGGCGCGTTCGTCGAGTTGCGTGCGGTAGCCGTCGCGGATCAGCTGGTGGCTTTCGATGTCGAGGCGGTTGCGTCCGAACAGCCAGTGCGCACCGGCCAGTGCGCCGTCGGTCGCATGCGACCGGCGGGAGCCGGCAGGACCCGAAAACAGCGTGAACAAGGGGCTGGCCACACTTGGCCCAACGCCAGGCGTGCACCAGGCAGGCCACCGGCCCGGCCAGTCGCGCGCCGCGCCAATGGACTCAGGCGCGGGTGCCGAAAATCTTGTCGCCGGCGTCGCCGAGGCCGGGGTGGATGTAGCCGGTGTCGTCCAGGCGTTCGTCGATCGCGGCGGTGAATACTTCGACATCCGGGTGCCGTGCCTGCAGCGCGCGCAGCCCTTCCGGCGCCGCCACCAGGAACAGCCCCTTGATGCGGCTGCAGCCGGCGGCCTTGAGCATGTCGACGGTCGCGATGAGGGTTCCGCCGGTGGCCAGCATCGGATCGAGGATGAGCGCGGTGCGGTCGGCCATTTCGCCCACCAGGTTCTCGTAGTACGGCACGGCCTCGAGCGACGCTTCATCGCGCTTGATGCCGACCACGCTGACCTTGGCGGCCGGGATCAGATCCAGCACGCCGGGCAGCATGCCCAGCCCCGCGCGCAGGATCGGCACCAGGGTCACCTTGCGGCCCTTGATGCGCGTCACGCGCACGGGGCCGGCCCAGCCGGCCACCTCGGCCTCTTCGGTCTCGAGGTCGGCGGTGGCCTCGTAGGTGAGCAGGGTTGCCACCTCGGCCGACAGCTCGCGGAAGGTCTTGGTGCTGTTGTCGGCGCGGCGCAGCAGGCCGAGCTTGTGCTGCACCAGCGGATGGCGGACTTCGACGATCTTCATGCGGGTTCCCGGCGTGCGAATGCGGGAAGTCTGCAGCAAGCGGGTCAGAACGCCCAGCGCATGACCAGCTGCCAGGCCGGGCCGGCTTCCTCGGTCTCCAGCTCGTACTCCTTGTGGTCGCGCGCCAGCTGGTCGCCGAGGGTGTCGAACTTGTGGAAGAACTCGTCCTTCGACGCATCCAGCAGGTTGGCGGCTGACAGGCGCAGCGACAGGCTGTTGCCGATGCGCTTCTCGACGAACGCTTCCAGGTCCTCGCCGTAGCGGATGGTGACTTCCTCGCCCACGATGCGCTCGTAGGCGTCGCCCTGCTTGCGATAGGTCACGCCGAAGCTCGCGGCCAGCGAGGGCAGATCCTGGATGAAGCCGACGTTGAACGCCGATCGGGCCTGGTTGTTGAAGCGGCGCTTGCCCATGAAGTCTTCGACGTCCGACTTCACGTACGCGTAGTTCAGGAACACGCCGGTGCTGTCCAAGCCGAACGCCGACAGCGGGGTCGACAGGTCGAACTCGACGCCGTAGACCTTGCCGTCGCCGACGTTGGCCGACGTGAACAGCCAGCTTTCGGCCGGTTCCGCCGCCATGGCCTCCTCGACGCTGGCGTAGTCGCCGTCCTCCACCATGTCGTCCCAGGCGTCCCGCGCTTCCTCGCTAGGCTCGCCGGTATTCACCAGTTCGATCAGGTTCCTGACGTCGCGGTAGAACAGGTTGATGCCGACCACGCCACGCTTGCCGAGGCGACGTTCGTAGCCGAAGTCGAGGCCGTTGGCGGTTTCCGCGTCGAGCTGCGGATTGCCGATGTAGTCGTTGTCGCCGAATTCGCCGTCGAGCAGGGCCGGCACCAGCTCGTTGAAGTCGGGGCGCTTGATGCTGCCGGCCAGCGACAGGCTGAGGCGGTCGGCATCGGTCAGGGCCCACTTCAGGTGCAGCGACGGCAGCAGTTCGTTGTAGTCCTTGCTCGCGGCACCCTCGACCTCGCCGTCCTCGCTGTAGCGGATGTCGGACCTGGTGGTCTCCAGGCGCAGCCCGGTCTCCCAGGAGAGGATGCCGTGCGTGCCTGAGAACATCAGGTAGGGATCGAGGCGCTTTTCCTCGATCACGCTGGCGACAATGCCGTCGAGCGCGTAGACCAGCGGGTCGCCCTCGTTGTCGGCCGCACCTTCATAGAACGAGTACGTCAGGTCGCGCTTCTTCGCGCGGTAGTCGAGGCCGAACTCCATGTCGCTGGCGCCCAGCGGCCGCTTGTGGGCGACCGTGAAGCTTGTTTCGGCGTCCTTCGCATCCAGCGCCTCGGCCTCGGCCTCGGATTCGTCCCATTCGCCGTCGACGTAGGCATGCGCCTCCTCGCTTTCGATGCTGTCGTCCTCGAAGCGCGCGTGGTCGACGCCGAACGTGGTGCGGCCGCCCGCCATGTCGAACTGGTACTCGGCGCCGAGGCCCCAGTTCTTCTGGTTGACCGTGCCAAGGCCCGGCACGTTGGAGGTGATCACCTCGCCGTCGTCGTATTCCTCCTCGAAGGACACTTCGGTCACGTCGCGGTCGGTCTTGACGTAGAAGCCGTCGACACTCAATCGCCCGGTGTCGCCCACGTCCGCGGTCCAGGACAGGTTGCCGGAATAGTCACGACCGTCCTTCACTTCGGTCTGGTCCTCCCAGCTGACCAGTTCCTCCATCGATGGATCGGTGAAGCGGTCGGAGCGCTTGAACTTGGCGCGGTAGCGGTCCTGCACGTTGATGCCGGCGAGGATTCGGCCGCCGAGCGCCTCGCCGCTGGCGACGGCGCCGAACGTCGGATTCACTTCGCCGTCGTGCGCGCGGTTCACGCCGACGCGCAGGTAGCCGCCGTCGAACTCGTAGGCATCGCGCAGGATGATGTTGATCGCGCCGGCGATGGCGTCGCCCGAGCGGTTGGCGCTGTTGCTGCGCAGGATCTCGATGCGGTCGACCATGTCCGCCGGGATGCGGTCGACCCAGAACGAACGGTCGTCGCCGGCACCCGGCACCTTCTTGCCGTTGATCAGCACCTGGGTGTAGCCGCCGCCCATGCCGCGCAGCTGCACGCCGTCGAACTCCATGATGTCGGAGCCGACGAACGCCGCGCCGGGCAGGCGCTTGACCATGTCGCCCACCGTGTTCGGCTCGAAGCGCTGGAAATACTCGAGGTCGTAGCTGAGCACCGGCGCCGTGTCGGTGGTGCGGTTGCGATAGGTGATCTCGCCCTGCACGACAACCGAATCGAGCTGCCTGGGTTCGCCTGCCGCATCGGCCGAGCCATCGGGGGCCGTGGCCTGTGCAAGTGCGGCCGGTGCCACCAGTGCAAGCATGAGCGCCTGCGAAAGAAGGGTGGCCTTGAAGATGCGGTTCATGCAGCGGATCCGGAAGCGAAGTGATCGGCGTATTGAATGGCACGCGCATGGCATGCATGTGACCGTTGCCGGGTCCGATGCCCTGCAATCCAGTCGTCATGGAGCGCGGGGATGATGTTTCGCTTGCGTGACACGCGCGCCCCTGATCCAAGGTTGATCCCCGATGCCCCAGCGCCTGATTTCCGTTGCCGTTTCCGTCCTGTTGCTTGCTGCCTGTTCCGGCAAGCCGGCGGTCGAGGATGGCGAAGACCGCGCCGACCGGGCACGGGAAGCCGCGCGTCAGGCCACAAGCATCGATGCTGTCGCTGTGCCTGAAGCCTTCGCCACGCCGATGACGCCTGACGACAACATCGACTCGGTTGCCAGCTGGACCGGCGCCGATGGCAACGTGCTGCTGCTGGCCACAGCCAAGGCCACGCATCGGCTGGTGGTGTACGACGCCGGCACGGGTGCATTCCTGCGTCATGTCGGCGGGCGCGGCGCGGGCGCGGGCCAGTTCGACCGGCCGAACGGCATCGCCGTGGTCGATGATTTCGCGTTCGTGGTCGAGCGCGACAACCGGCGCGTGCAGGTGCTGCGCCTACCGGGCATGGAGACGGTGGCCGAGTTCGGCGCCGACGTGCTGCAGCTGCCATACGGCCTGTGGGTGGGCGAAGTCGACGGCGGCTACGAGGTGTATGTCACCGACGCCTACATGGCCGGCGTGGACGCGGCCGGCGATGACATCCTGCCGCCGCTGCAGGAACTCGGTCGACGCGTGCAGCGCTT
The DNA here is from genome assembly GCF_016461615.1 of Luteimonas sp. MC1828. Lineage (NCBI taxonomy): Bacteria > Pseudomonadati > Pseudomonadota > Gammaproteobacteria > Lysobacterales > Lysobacteraceae > Luteimonas > Luteimonas sp. MC1828. The sequence goes on along the minus strand of NZ_JAEMNY010000001.1, from coordinate 851,982 downwards.
CGCCCTCTCGCCGCGGGGCGACGGCTTCGCTACCCGCCATGTCGGTGCCTTCGGCGACACGTCAGCTGATGGCGCGCTGCGCGTTGTCGAATCCCTGTGGGGCGATCCCGCCAACGACCGCCTGCTGATCGCCGAGGAAGACGAGACCTACGCCAACGAGTTCAAGGTCTACGATCTGGCCGGCGCGTTCAGCGGCCGCACCATCGGTGCCGAGTTCCTGCAGGCGCAGGCCGAGGGCATCGTGCTCAAGACCTGCGCGGATGGTGGTGGCTGGTGGATCACCACCGAACAGGGCAAGGGCAGCACCGCATTCCATCTGTTCGCGCGCGACACGCTGGAGCATGCGGGTGCAGTCGCAGGGTCGACGGTCGCCAACACCGACGGCATCTGGCTGCATGACGCACCGACCGCGCAGTTTCCCGACGGCGTGCTGTATGCGGTGCACGACGACCAGGGCGCGGTGGCGATCGACTGGCGCGAGATCGCGTCCGCGCTCGACCTGCCGGCATGCACCCGATGAACGCGCTGACCGTGGGTGGCATGGCGTCGCGCGGGGCAGGCCGCCTGCTGCTGGCGGTGCTCTTCGCGCTGGCCGTGGCCAGCCCGGCGGCGTCGCGAGACATGACAGGCACCGCAGCGGGCGACACCCGCGAAGTGGAGCCCAACACCCTGGTGCCCGCCGGCGACCTGCGCTACGCGCCGGCCGCACACCCCGACCGCATCGTCGCCTCACCGGCCGGGGATCCTGCGAGCGGCTTCCAGGTGTCGTGGCGCACTGCCTACGGCGTGGATGCGCCAAGGCTGGAGCTGGTGGTCGCCGGCGATTCGCCCGACATGGGCGTGACGCGCAGCCTGGCGGCGCACAGCCGCGCGTTCACCACGGAGAACGGCGCCGGTCACCAGCACCAGGTAACGGTGGGCGGTCTTCAGCCCGACACGCTGTACGCATTCCGCGTGCAGGGCGGCAACGGCTGGTGGAGCCCGTGGCGGCAGCTGCGCACGGCGGCGGCTCCGGGTACGCCTCTCGAATTCCTGTACTTCGGCGACACCCAGAACAAGAACGCCAGCCTCGTCACGCGCGTGGTGCTCGAGGCGATGCGCCACGCCCCCAAGGCGCGGCTGGCGCTGTTCGCCGGTGACCTGGTGAGCGGTGGCGACGGCGAAGACGACAACGAGTGGGGCGAGTGGTCCGACATCGCGGCACCGCTGGCGTCGACCATGCTGCTCGCGCCCCTGGCCGGCAACCACGAGTATTTCGAGGAGTTCGAGGACACGCCGCAGGAGCGCCGCGTGCTGGGCGCGCACTGGCCGCACATGTTCGCGCTGCCCGGCAACGGCGCGCCGGGGGCGGAGGCCACCACCTACTGGTTCGACATGCACGACGCGCGTTTCGTGGTGCTCGACGGCACCTCGGCGCTGGACCTCGGTACCGCCAGGGCGCAGGCCGCATGGCTCGACGGCGTGCTGCGCGACAGCCCGCGCGCCTGGACGATCGTGGCCATCCACCAGCCGATGTATTCGCCGCGCGAGGGTCGCGACAACCGGGTGCTGCGCCGGCACCTGATGCCGGTGCTCGAGCGCCATTCCGTCGACCTGGTGCTGCAGGGCCACGACCACACCTACGGTCGCCGCGCCGGCGATGCCGGCAGGGCGACGCCGCAGTACGTGGTGTCGGTGGCCGGCGCCAAGCAGTACCTGCTCTCGATGGAAGCCCGCGAGACCATGGCGCCGGTGGCCGAAGACACCCAGCTCTTCCAGGTCATCCGCATCGACGGCGACACGCTCCGCTACGAGGCACGCACCGCAACCGGCCGCCTCTACGACGCCTTCTCGCTCATCGGCGACCGGGTTTCGGGGCGGCGGATTGTCGAACACACCGAAGACCGTATCGAGCAGCGTGACTGTGGCCGCTCGGCGACGCTGAAAGGCCGTACGGACCGCTGCTGGGAGTAGGGCGCTTCACTTGGGTGGCGGGTACCAAGGGCCTTGAGGACTCATGTCCCCCGGATCCGCCTGCAGCGGATGCCTCCTCCTTGACTTCGCCCTCAAGGCCCTTGGCACCCGCTGCGCCGCATTACGCGGGGGTTGAAAGGCACACCCCGCGATCTGATGCTTTGCTCTCTGGTCGGTGCCTTTGCTCCTCGGCCTGGCCTTTGCTCTCCCGCACCCACAGCCGCCACCCGGCCCCAAAGTGGCCGTGAGGCCTTCGCGGGGAAGTCAAGGAGGAGGCATCCGCCGCGAGGCGGATGCCGGGGGACATGAGCCGCGAAGGCCTCACGGCCACCACGGGGCCCGTCAGGCCACGGAGTAGCAGGGGGAGGTGATCAGGCCGCAGCCTGCACCCGCGGGCCTTCGAGAAGCGCGCGCTTGACCATCGACACCACCAGGTCCAGCTCGTCTTCCGACATCTCGAAGCGCGGGGTGAAGCGCAGCGAGTTCTCGCCGCCATGGATCACGCCCAGGCCGCGCTCGCGCAGCCACTCTTCCGACGAACCCGCCCCGTAGCCCTTGAAGCCCGGTGCCAGCTCGCAGGAGAACAGCAGGCCGGTGCCCTGCACCTTGGTGATCAGGCCGCCGAGCTCGGCCTTGAGCGCCTCGAGCTTCTCGAGCGCCTGCTGGCCGCGGGCGCGGATGTTGGCGCGCACTTCGGGGGTGACGAGGCCCAGTACCGTGACGCCGACATCGGCGGCGCGCGGATTGGCGGTCATGGTGTTGCCGTAGGTGCCTCGCTTGTAGACGCCGGCAGCACGCGCGTTGACCGCAAGTACCGACAGCGGGTACTGGCCGGCGTTGAGCGCCTTGGAGTAGGTCTCCATGTCCGGCGCCTCCTGCCCCTCGAAGCCGGGGTAGTCGACGATCGACAGCGCGCCGGTGGCGCGCAGGCCGGCCTGGATGGAGTCGACCAGCAGCAGCGAACCATGCGCCTTCGTGAGCTCGCGCGCGGCGGCGTAGAACGCCACGGGCACGCCGCGGCCGGGATCGCCTTCGCCCATCACCGGCTCCAGGAACATCGCCTCGATGAACCAGCCCTTGGCATCGGCATCGGCGAAGGCCTGCTTCAGCGCCGCCAGGTCGTAGGGCGGCACGACGATCACGCTGTCCTCGTGGCGGTAGCTGGCCAGCGCGCCCTCGTAGGCCTTGCGCGAGGAGTTGGAGTACAGCGCCGGCGCCTCGGTGCGACCGTGGAAGGCGCCCTTGACCACCAGGCGCTTGATCGTGCGGCCGGCGTGGCGGGCGCCGGGGTCGGTCATGGTCTTGGCGTTGGTGTCGACGATGCGCGCGGCCAGCGACACCGACTCGGAGCCGGAGTTGAGGCACATGAAGGCGGCATACGGGCAGCCGCCGATGCTGTGGCCGATCTCGGTGCGCAGCGCGCGGTCCAGGCGCAGCTGCGACAGGCTGGGCGTCATGACGTTGGCCATCGCCTGCGGCCTGGCCATCGCATCGATCACCGCCTGCGGCGCGTGGCCGAAGCCGAGCATGCCGTAGCCGCCGGTGTCGTACAGCACCGCGCCCTTGAGGGTCACGATCCACGGCCCGCGCGCGACGAGTGCGACATACGGGTTCACGCCGTCCTGCGGATAGAAGTTGACGTAGCCCGCTTGCACCGCCTGGATCTGCGCATCCTCGTCGAGGTCGAGGAGGTCGTCGAACTCGGCTTCGATACGGGAGAATTCCGCGGCGGCCGCGTCGATCACGGCGGCGAGGTCGGCATGGCCCGCGGCCAGGCGCTCCACGGTGGCGTCATCCAGGCCGGTGGTGCGGCGGTGGCCCTTGCGGGCGCGGAGCGTGGCGAGCTTGGCGGTCACGGACATGGTGCGGATCCTCGGGTTGGAGTGGCACCCTCCGGCGCCTCGCCTTCTATTATCGCCATGGGTTCGGCGCTTGGTAGGTGCGAATTGCGCAATAGTCGGGTAGCTTTCGTCGAATCGACGTACGGAATGGGCGAGATGAAACTGACCGGCTCCGACGAGGCATTGCTGTCGCTGCTGCGCGAGAACGCGCGCGCGTCCACCGCCGAGATCGCACGGCGCCTGCAACTGTCGCGGACCACGGTCCAGAGCCGCATCGAGCGCCTGGAACGCATGGGCGTGATTGCCGGCTACACGGTGCGGGTGAAGGATGATTACGAGCGCGAGCGCATCCGCGCCCTGATCATGGTCACCGTGTTCCCCAAGCAGGCGCCGGCGGTGGTCGAGGCGCTGCGGAACATGCCGGAACTCCGCAGCCTGCAGTCGGTCAGCGGACCGTGGGACCTGGTGGCGCAGGCCGTGGTGCCGACGATCGGCGACATGGATGCGCTGACCGACCACATCGGTGCGCTCGACGGTGTTGAGCGCACCACCTCGTCGCTCGTCCTTTCCACCAAATTCCAGCGCTGACGGAACCCCTGCAGTGAAGAAGTCCGATTTCCATTTCGACCTGCCGCAGGCGCTGATCGCACAGGCGCCGCTGGCCGAGCGTTCGGCCAGCCGCATGCTGGTGGTGCCGCCTGCGGTGGCGACGTTCGAAGACCGCCACGTCCGTGACCTCCCGGAGTTCCTGCGCAGCGGCGACCTGCTGGTGTTCAACGACACACGGGTGATCCCGGCGCGCCTGTTCGGCCACAAGGCGGGCACCGGCGGGCGCGTGGAAATCCTGATCGAGCGCCTGCTGCCGGGCAACGAGGCCCGTGCGCAGGTGGGCGCCAGCAAGACGCCGAAGCCTGGCAACCGGATCCTGTTCGACGCCGGCGGCGAGGCCGAAGTGCTGGCAAGCGACGGCGCCTTCCACCACCTGCGCTTCCATGTCGAGGGGGCACTGGAGTCGTGGCTGCTGAAGGCCGGCCGCCTGCCGCTGCCGCCCTACATCCAGCGCGATGCCGGCGCCGACGACGCGGAGCGCTACCAGACGGTGTTCGCACGCGAGTCGGGTGCGGTGGCCGCGCCCACCGCGGGCCTGCATTTCGACGAAGTGCTGCTGGAATCGCTGCGCGCGCGCGGCGTCGACTTCGGCCACGTCACCCTGCACGTCGGCGCCGGGACGTTCCAGCCCATGCGCGTGGACGACGTGCGCGACCACCACATGCACAGCGAGTGGATCAACGTCGGTGCGGAGCTTGTGGACCAGGTGCACGCGACGCGCGCGGCCGGCGGGCGCGTGGTGGCGGTGGGCACCACGGTGGTGCGGGCGATGGAGTCGGCGACGGTCGACGGCGTGCTGCGGCCGTTCGCGGGGGAGACCAGCATCTTCATCTTCCCCGGTTACCGCATCACCTCGGCCGATGTGCTGCTCACCAACTTCCACCTGCCGGAATCGACCCTGCTGATGCTGGTGTCGGCGTTCGCGGGCAAGGGCCGGGTGTTCGCGGCGTACGCGCATGCGGTGCGCGAGCGCTACCGCTTCTTCTCGTACGGCGACGCGATGCTGCTTTATCCGGAGGACTGAGGGCCGCCCTGCAGCCAGCGCGGGGTGAACACGACGTTGGCCGCATCGCTCATCAGCTGCAGCTCGCCGTCCTGGATCATCGCGGTCAGGCGCATGCCGCGTTCGAGCAGGCCTTCCATCGCGGCCACGGTGTCGGCGCCGATGTCGACCACGACCAGGTTCCTGATGCGCGCCAGCGCGGCCGCGTTCTTGCCCCACCAGATCGCGGCGCCGCCGCCGCTGTAGGTCACAACGACCACCTGCCTGGCGCGTCCTGCCGCCTTGCGGATGCGGCTTTCATCGGGCTGGCCCAGGTCGATCCACTGCTCGATGTCGCCGGTGTAGTCGCGGCGCCAGAGGTCGGGTTCTTCCTCGTTGCTCAGGCCGCGGCCGAACTCCAGGCGCTCTTCGGCGAACAGCGCGTACGCCAGCAGGCGCACCATCAGCCGGCCGGGCGTTTCGGACGGGTGCTGCGCCAGGGTGAGGTTGTGCAGGGCGTAGTAGTGCCGGTCCATGTCGCTGACCTGCAGCTCGACCTTGTAGACGGTGGCGTTGGGGGCCATGGGGGGTCCGCGCAAAGCAGGCGATTGTAGGCGCTTTCGGCCGGGCTCCGGCCTCGAGCCCGGCCCGCGCGCCTGTGGCTAGCCGCTGCCGGCGACCGGTGAGACAATAGTGATTCTCATTACCGCCCGTTACGGCTGCAGCCGTGGCCACGCCCGCGAACGATCCCAGGAGCTCCCGTGCAGATGCCGTCCCGATCCAACCGTCCCGCCGCACTTCTCGCTGCCGCATGCGCCGCGCTGCTGCTCGCCGCCTGCGGCAAGCAGGCGCCGTCCGCGGAGGATGCCGGCGCCACGACGCCGCAGGCCGATGCCGCGGCGGGCGAGGTGAACCTGTACACCACGCGCGAGCCGGGACTGATCCAGCCACTGCTTGACGCGTTCACCCGCGATACCGGCATCACGGTCAACACGGTGCTGCTCAAGGACGGGCTGATGGAGCGCCTGAAGGCGGAAGGCGAGCGTTCGGCGGCCGACGTGCTGATGACCGTGGACACCGGCAACCTGCTGGATGTCGTCGAGGCGGGCCATACCCAGGCGATCGATTCCGACGTGCTCGAGGCCGCCATTCCGGCGCACCTGCGCGGCGCGGACGGCCACTGGTTCGCGCTGTCGCTGCGTGACCGCGTGCTGTACGCGCACCGCGACCTGGCGCTGGACTCCTTCGCCTACGAGGACCTTGCAGATCCGAAGTGGAAGGGCAGGGTGTGCATCCGCTCCGGCCAGCACCCGTACAACACCAGCCTGTTCGCCGCGATGATCGCGCACGACGGCGCCGAGGCCACCGAAACCTGGCTGCGCGGCGTCAAGGCCAACCTGGCGCGCAAGGCGGCCGGCGGCGACCGCGACGTGGCCCGCGACATCCTCGCCGGCATCTGCGACATCGGCCTGGCCAACGCGTATTACGTCGGTCGCATGAAGAACGCCGAGCCCGGTTCCGAGCAGCACCAGTGGGGCGAGGCCATCAAGGTGATCCGCCCGGTGTTCGCCGGCGCCGATGGCGGCGGCACGCACGTCAACATCAGCGGAGCGGCCGTGGCACGCCATGCGCCGAACCGCGACAACGCGGTGCGGCTGATGGAGTACCTGGTCTCCGACGAGGCGCAGAGTCTGTATGCACGCGCGAACTACGAGTACCCGGTGAAGGCCGGCGTGGAGCTTGATCCGGTGGTGGCGAGCTTCGGCGAGCTGCGCATCGACCCGCTGCCGTTGACCGAGGTCGTGCGCCATCGCCGCCAGGCGAGTGAGCTGGTCGACAAGGTCGGCTTCGACAATTGAGCACGGCGCCGGCCAACCTGGCCGGCCCGGTCGGCCCTCTCGGCATGAACCTTCACGCAAGCCGCGGTGCCGCCGCGGCGCTGCGCCGCCTGGACCCCTGGCAGCTGGCCGCGGCGGGCATTGCCGCGGTGGTGCTGTCGCCGCTGCTGTCGCTGGCCTGGACCGCACTCCAGGGCAGTAACGGCATGTGGTCGCACGTGGTGGTGCACGTGCTGCCGACCGCCGCCCGCAACACGTTGCTGCTGCTGGCCGGCGTAGGCGTGCTGGTGGTCGCGATCGGTACCGGCGCGGCCTGGCTGGTCACCGCCTACGAGTTTCCCGGCCGACGCACGCTGGCCTGGGCGCTGCTGCTGCCGCTGGCGGTGCCGACCTACATCGTGGCGTTCGCCTACCTCGACCTGCTGCACCCGCTGGGGCCGGTGCAGGGCATGGTGCGCTCGCTGCTGGGCTACGACAGCCCGCGCGACTTCCGCCTGCCCGACATCCGTTCGCTGGCCGGCTGCATCGTGCTGCTCGGCTTCGTGCTCTACCCCTACGTGTACCTGACCACGCGTGCGATGTTCATGACCCAGGCGGCCGGACTGATCGAGGCCGCGCGCACGCTGGGCGCCTCGCCGGCGGCGGTGTTCCGGCGCGTGGCGCTGCCGCTGGCGCGTCCGGCGATCGCGGTGGGTACCGCACTGGCGCTGATGGAGGCGCTCAACGATATCGGGGCATCCGAATTCCTTGGCGTGCAGACGCTCACGGTGGCGGTCTACACCACCTGGATCACGCGCAGCGACCTGCCGGGCGCGGCGCAGATCGCGCTGTCGATGCTGGTGGTGGTGGTGGCGCTGCTGGCGCTGGAGCGCCACGCGCGCCGGCGGCAGCGCTACGCGTCCGGGCAGCGCCCGCGGCCGATGCAGCCCCTGCGGCTGCGCGGTGGCCGTGCCGCGCTGGCCTTCGCCCTGGCGCTGCTGCCGGTGGTGGTGGGCTTCGTGCTGCCCGCGGGCTACCTGGTGGCGGAAACCATGGCGCGGCTGGGCGACGGCGGGGTGTCCCCGCAGCTGCTGGCGAGCACGCGCAACACGGTGCTGGTCGCGGTGGCGGCGACGCTGGCCACGGTGCTCGCGGGACTGGTGATGGCGTGGGCGCTGCGCCTGGCGCAGGGCCGTCGCCGAGAACGCCCTGCCGCGCTGCGGCTGCGTGCGGCAAGCCTCGGCTACGCGGTGCCCGGCACGGTGCTGGCGATCGGCCTGCTGATGCCGCTGGCGTGGTTCGACGATGGCGCCAACCTTGCGCTGCGCGTGTTTGGCATGGAGCCGCGGATGCTGTTGATGGGCTCGGTGGCGGCGCTGGTGCTGGTGTACATGCTGCGCTTCCTGGCGATCGCGGCCGGCGGCATCGAGTCCGGCCTGGCGCGCATTCCGCCGTCGCTCGACCAGGCCGCGGCCAGCCTCGGGCACCGTGCGGGGGCCATCCTGCGCCGCGTGCACCTGCCGCTGCTGCGCCCGTCTCTGGCCGCCGCCGCGCTGCTGGTGTTCGTGGACGCGATGAAGGAGCTGTCGGCGACGCTGCTGCTGCGGCCGCTGAATTTCGAGACGCTGGCGACCTGGCTGTATGCCGAGGCATCGCGCGGCACCTACGAGGAGGGAGCGGTGGCGGCAATGCTGATCGTGCTGGTGGGGCTGTTGCCGGTGGTGCTGCTGGCGCGCACAGGGCTGCGCTTCGGGAAGGAGCGCGCGTCGTGAGCGCACCGCTGCTGGACGTGGACGTGATCGACGTGGCCTATCCGGCGCGCGGGGGGCCGAAGGTGGTGGTCGACGGCCTTTCGCTGCGACTGGAGGCGGGCACCATCGGCTGCCTGCTCGGCGCGTCCGGCTGCGGCAAGACCACGGTGCTGCGTGCGATCGCCGGCTTCGAGCCGGTGCGCGCCGGATCCATCACCCTGGATGGCGACTGCGTGTCCAGCACACGGCTGTCGCTGCCGCCGGAGCAGCGCCGGGTGGGCATGATGTTCCAGGACTACGCGCTGTTCCCGCACCTCGACGTGGCGGCCAACGTCGCGTTCGGCCTGCAGCGGCTGGAGCGCGCGGCGCGCGGCGCGCGGGTGGCGGAGCTGCTCGCACTTGTCGGCCTGTCGATGTCGGCCGCGGCCTATCCCCACGAGCTGTCCGGCGGCCAGCAGCAGCGCGTGGCACTCGCGCGCGCGCTGGCGCCGGGCCCGGCGCTGCTGCTGCTCGACGAGCCGTTTTCCAACCTCGACACCGATACCCGCGAACACCTGGCGCTGGAACTGCGCGCGTTGCTCAAGGCCGCGGGCACGACGGTGCTGATGGTCACCCACGACCAGGCGGAAGCATTCGCCATGGCCGACCGCATCGGGGTGATGGACCGCGGCCGGATCCTGCAGTGGGACACCGCCGAGGCGCTGTACCGGCGGCCGGCCGACCGCTTCGTGGCCGGTTTCATCGGCCGCGGCACGCTGGTGCCGGCCTCGTCGCTCGGGCTGCCGGGCGACGACGACGTGCTGCTGCGTCCCGACGCGCTGCACCCGGACGCGGCGGGCGCGATCCACGGCGAGCTGCTGGCGGCCGGGTTCCGCGGGCCGGGGCACGCGGGCAGCGTGCGCCTGCCCGGTGGTTACGTGGTCGAGATCGACCTCCTGGAAGCCCACACGCCAGGCGGCGGGATCAGCCTGCGCGTGGACGAAGACGGCCTGGTGCGTTTCCCGCGTTGAACGCGGTTTCCGCGGCCGCGCCTGATCCGCGACAATGGCCGGCCTTGTCCACGCGCCGGCAGCACCGTCCATGTCCCGCATGCAGTTCCAGTTGTCCGCCCGCGACGGCGGCGCCCGCCGCGGCCGCCTCACCTTCCCGCGTGGCGTGATCGAAACGCCGGCGTTCATGCCGGTCGGCACCTACGGCACGGTCAAGGGCCTGCTGCCGGAGCAGGTCAAGGCGCTGGGGGCGCAGATCATCCTCGGCAACACCTTCCACCTGTACCTGCGGCCGGGGCTGGAGGTGATCGAAGCGCACGGCGGCCTGCACGGCTTCATGCGCTGGGACGGGCCGATCCTCACCGACTCCGGCGGCTTCCAGGTGTTCTCGCTGGCGCACCGCCGCAAGATCACCGAAGCCGGCGTGACCTTCTCGGCGCCCACCGACGGCTCGAAGGTGTTCCTGGGGCCCGAGGAGTCGATGCACATCCAGAAGGTGCTCGGCTCCGACATCGTGATGATCTTCGACGAATGTCCGCCGGTGCACGTCGACGGAAAGCCGGTGGACGCCGGCGTGGTGGATCGCTCGATGGAGCTGTCGCTGCGCTGGGCCGAACGCTCCCGGCGCGCCCACGAGGGCAACGACGCGGCGTTGTTCGGCATCGTGCAGGGCGGGGTGCACCACGACCTGCGCTCGCGGTCGGCGGAAGGGCTGAAGGCGATCGGCTTCGACGGCTACGCGATCGGCGGCCTGGCGGTGGGCGAGACCGAGGCCGAGCGCAACGCGATGCTGGAGCACACCTGCCCGCAGCTGCCGGAAGACCATCCGCGCTACCTGATGGGCGTGGGCCGGCCCGAGGACCTGGTGGAAGCGGTGGCGCGCGGCGTCGACATGTTCGATTGCGTCATGCCGACCCGCAACGCGCGCAACGGCCATTACTTCACGTCCACCGGCACGGTGCGCATCCGCAACGCCCGCCATGACCGCGACAACGGGCCGATCGAGGAGGGCTGCGGTTGCCCGACCTGCGCCGGCGGCTACAGCCGCGCCTACCTGCGCCACCTGGACCGCTGCAACGAGATGCTCGGCCCGATCCTCGGCACCCTGCACAACCTCTGGTACTACCAGTCGCTGATGGCGGGGATGCGAGCGGCGATCGAGGCGGGAACCTTCCAGGCCTTCCGCGAGTCCTTCCATGCCGTACGCGCGGCCGCGGCCGCCCGGCCAGGCTGACCGCGCGGCCTGCGTCAGGCGTTGAAAGCGCCCGCCGCCGGCCGCATGGCATACTTCCCCGCTGATTTCCGCCTTGATGGATGAACCCATGAGCCTGCCCAACCCGCTCGACCTGCTGATCGCCCCCGCCTATGCCCAGGCCGCCGCCCCCGCCGCGGCGCCGAGCATGCTGACCACCCTCGCGTTCCCGGTGATCCTGCTGCTGATCATGTACTTCCTGATGATCCGCCCGCAGATGAAGCGCGCCAAGGAGCATCGCGGCATGCTCGAGAAGCTTGCAGTGGGCGACGAGGTGATCACCAGCGGCGGCATCGCCGGCGTGGTGCGCAACATCGGCGACAGCTTCCTCACCGTCGAGATCGCCAACGGCGTCGAGATCCGCGTGCAGAAGGGTTCGGTCGGCAACGTCCTGCCCAAGGGCACGCTCAAGGCGGCCTGACCGCCGGAACACGCTCCCCCGAGCCCGGCGCGCGGTTCCGCCGCCGGGCCCCGACCATGTCGCTCCCGTCCGCGGGAAGACCTCCCGCAAGACGAAGCCATGCTTGAATTTCCCCGCTGGAAGTACGTCGTCATCCTCCTCGTGGTGCTGTTGAGCGCGCTGTACGCGCTGCCCAACATCTATCCGCAGGATCCCTCCGTACAGATCACCGCCAACCGCGGCGCGACCATCGGCGCCGAGCTGCGCGGCAAGGTGGACGCCGCGCTGGCCGAGGCGGGGGTCACCGCGAAGGCGGTGGACACCGACGACAAGGAAATGATGGTGCGGCTGACCAGCCTGGCCGACCAGACCCTGGTGTCCGACGCGCTGCGTCCGGTGCTGGGTGAGGATTACATCGTCGCGCTGAATCTCGCGTCCACCGTGCCGGCCTGGCTCGAAGCCGTGGGCGCCAAGCCCATGCTGCTGGGCCTTGACCTGCAGGGCGGCGTGCATTTCGTGCTGCAGGTCGACCAGAAGGCGGCGCTGGACAAGCGCCTCGACGCCTACGCCGACGAGATCCGCGCGGTGCTGCGCGACAACCGCATCCGCTACGACTCGGTCGAGCGCACGGCCGGCGGCGTGACCGTCGCCAGCCTCGCCGACGCCGCCGACGCCGACCGCGCCATGGGCCTGCTGGCCACCGCGCAGCCGACGCTGCTGCGCGAGGCGGTGGGCAAGCGCATCACCGTCCGCGTGCCCGACGCCGAGCTCAACCAGATCTCCACCGACGCGATCGACCAGAACATCACCACGCTGCGCAACCGCATCGACGAGATCGGCGTGGGCGACCCGGTGATCACCCGCCAGGGCGCCGACCGCGTGGTCGTGCAGCTGCCCGGCGTGCAGGACACCGCCGAGGCCAAGCGCATGATCGGCGCGACCGCCACGCTGGAATACCGCGCGGTTGTGGACGGCGATCCCTTCGACGCCGTCGCCAGCGGCAACGTGCCGCCCGAGGCGCGCGTGTACTACCGCCGCGAAGTCGGCGTCGACGGCCGCCCGATCCCGGTGCTGCTCAACAAGCGCGTGATCGCCTCCGGCGAGCAGATGGTGACCGCGCAGTCGACCCTCGACGAGAACGGCATGCCGGCGGTGAGCGTGACGCTCAACAACCTCGGCGGCCAGCGCATGTTCGACTTCACCTCGATGAGCGTCGGCAAGCCGATGGCGGTGGTGTACATCGAGCGCATCCCGCAGCTGACCACCAACGCCGCCGGCGAGGAAGTGCGCAGTTTCCGGGTCAGCGAGGAAGTGATCTCGGTGGCCAACATCAACGGCGTGTTCGGCAAGCAGTTCCAGACCACGGGCCTCGAGAAGGCCGAGGCCGACGGCTTGGCGCGCCTGCTGCGTTCCGGTTCGCTGGCGGCACCGATGGACTTCATCGAGGAGCGCATCGTCGGCCCGAGCCTGGGCAAGGAGAACGTGGAGCGCGGCACCCAGGCGGTGATGTACGCCTTCGTGTTCACGCTGCTGTTCTTCGGCATCTACTACCGCATGTTCGGCCTGTTCACCTGCATCGCGCTGCTGCTCAACCTGCTGATGGTGGTGGCGGTGATGAGCCTGTTCGGCGCCACCATGTCGCTGCCGGGCTTTGCCGGGCTGGCGCTGTCGATCGGCATGTCGGTCGACGCCAACGTGCTGATCAACGAACGCATACGCGAGGAGTTGCGCGCCGGGTTGCCGGCGAGGGCGGCGATCGCCACCGGCTACGACAAGGCCTCCGGCACCATCTTCGACTCCAACATGACCGCGCTGCTGGCCGGCATCGCGCTGTTCGCGTTCGGCACCGGGCCGCTGAAGGGCTTCGCGGTGACGATGGTGATCGGCATCCTGACCTCGGTGTTCACCGCGGTGACGGTGTCGCGCGGCATCGCCACGCTGGTCTATGGCGGCCGCAAGAAACTCACCACCCTGCCCATCTGACGGGAACACGACCATGACCATTTTCCCGTTGCGGCTCATCCCGGCCACCCCGAACATCGACTTCATGCGCCTGCGCTGGGTGTCGGTGCTGGTCTCGCTGGCGCTCACCATCGGCTCGATCGCGGCGATCGCCGGCATCGGCTTCAACTACGCGCTGGATTTCACCGGCGGCACCGTGGTGGAGCTGCGCTTCCAGCAGGCGGCCGACGTCGACGGCGTGCGCGAACGCCTGGAGGCGGCCGGCTACGCCAGCGCGCAGGTGCAGACCTACGGCAGCGGCAGCGACCTGCTGGTGCGCCTGCAGCCGCGCGACGGCGAGACCAGCGCCGACGCCAACGCGCGCACCGCCGAGGAAGTCCGTGCGGCTGCCTCCGCCGAGGGCAACCAGGCGACCATCCAGAGCAACGCGTTCGTGGGCCCGCAGGTCGGTCGCGAGCTCGCATGGAATGGCCTGTACGCGCTGCTGTTCGTGGTGGTCGGCTTTCTGATCTACATCGGCTTCCGGTTCGAGTGGAAGTTCGCGGTCGCGGCCATCGTCACCACGTTGAACGACGTGCTGATCGTGGCGGGCTTCTTCGCACTCACCGGGCGCGAGTTCGACCTCACCGTGCTGGCCGGCCTGCTGTCGGTGATGGGCTTCTCGATCAACGACACCATCGTGGTCTTCGACCGCGTGCGCGAGAACTTCCGCAGCATGCGCGCGCCGCCGCACGAGGTGTTGAACGCGTCGATCAACCAGACCCTGTCGCGCACCATCATCACCTCGGTGGCGGCGTTCCTGACGGTGTTCGCGCTGTACCTGTACGGCGGCGGTTCGCTGCAGGGCATGTCGTCGGCGATGATGATCGGCATCGTGTTCGGCACGCTGTCGTCGATCTTCGCGGCCTGCCCGCTGCTCACCATGGGCTTCCTGAAGGTCACCAAGCAGGACCTGCTGCCGAAAGCCCGCGACGACGCGGAACTCGCACGCAGGCCGTGATCGCCCGCGACTCCTTGCCCCGGATTGCGGGGCAGGGTGCGACGACAAAAAACCCCGCATCTCGCGGGGTTTTTTCTTCTCCGGTTTCCGGGGGGGGCGGTAGGGGCGTGGAGCGCCCGGTAGTGGCCGGGAGGCCTTCCCGGCTCATGTCCCCCGGATCCGCCTGCGGCGGATGCCGCCTCCTCCTTTACTTCCCCGCGAAAGCCTCCCGGCCACTTCGTGGCTCTGGGCTGGCTGCAGGTGCAGGAAGCATGCGCGTGCCCCCCGGGCTGTGGCCTTTGCTCCTCGAACCACCGCGTACTGCGGCGTACCGGGTGCCAAGGCCCTTGAGGGCGAAGTCAAGGAGGAGGCATCCGCCGCCAGGCGGATCCGGGGGACATGAGCCCTCAAGGGCCTTGGTACCCGGCACCCGCGCCAGCGTCCCGCTTAGAACGCGGCGGCGTAGCCCGAGGCTTCGATGGTCTTCTGCAGCGCGTCGGCCAGCTTGAGGTTTCCGGCCAGCACCTGGCGGCTCTGCATGGCGATGTGCATCGGGCCAAGCGCGGCGCCGCGGAAATCACTGACGCGGCCACCGGCCTCGCGGACCAGCAGGATGCCGGCGGCGACGTCCCAGACCTGTACGCCGGCCTCGAAGTAGCCGTCGGTGCGCCCGGCGGCCACGTACGCCAGGTCGAGCGCGGCGGAGCCCGTGCGGCGGATGTCTTCGGCCGTCGCCAGCACCTGGCGCATGCAGTCGAACTGCGCCGCCACGCGCGCGCGTTCGCGCGGCGCGAAGCCGGTGGTGATGGTGGCGCCGGTCAGGTCCTTGCGCTCGCCGATGCGGATGCGGTGGCCGTTGAGCTGCGCGCCGCTGCCGCGGCTGGCCGTGAACAGCTCGTTGCGCAGCGGGTCGAAGATCACCGCGTGCAGCGGCTCGGCACCCTCGCACAGCGCGATCGAGACGCACCAGTGCGGGAAGCCGCGCAGGTAGTTGCTGGTGCCGTCCAGCGGGTCGATGACCCAGGTGTAGCGGCTCGGCCCGCGGTTGCCCTTGATGGCCCCGCCTTCCTCGCCGAGCACGGCGTATTCGGGATAGGCGCGGCGCAGCTCCTTGATCACGGCGGCTTCGGCCAGTCCGTCGACCTCGCTGGCGTAGTCCATCCGTTCCTTCTCGACCACGTTGAGTGCGTCGAGTTTGTTCATGTTGCGCAGCAGGACGTTGCCGCCGGCGCGGGCCGCCTTGACCATGATGTTGACAGCAGGTTGTAGCATCGCGGGCAGGCTCCGGGCGCTTGGGATGGACAGCAGGGGGAAAGAACGGGCGGCTCGAGGCCGTCGCGCAGTTTACCATTCGCACCCATGAACATCGCGCAGCAAGGCGGCGAAATCCGCATCGTCCTCGTCGGGACCCAGCATCCGGGCAACATCGGCGCGGCTGCGCGGGCGATCAAGACCATGGGCCTGGAGCGCCTGGTGCTGGTGGCGCCGGAGCGCTATCCGCATGGCGATGCCATCGCGATGGCCGCGGGCGCGGACGACGTGCTGGACGCGGCGCGCATCGTCGGAAGCCTCGCCGAAGCGGTTGCCGACTGCGCGCTGGTGCTCGGCTGCACCGCGCGCAGCCGGCGCATCGCGCTGGAGGAGCTGGCGCCGCGTGCCGCTGCCGCGCGCCTGCACGGCGCCGCGGCTTCCGGTGCCCGGGTGGCGCTGGTGTTCGGGCGCGAGCGCACCGGGCTCGACAACGACGAGCTGCAGCTGTGCCATGCGGCGGTGCATATCCCGGCCAATCCCGACTACAGCTCGCTCAACCTGGCCGCCGCGGTGCAGGTGCTGTCCTACGAACTGCGAATGGCGGCCCTGGCCGACGGCGGCCATGCCGTGGCCCTCGCGCCACAGGAGGAGCAGCGCGAGCCTCCAGCCAGCCACGCCGAGCTGGAGGGGTTCTTCGCCCAGCTTGGCGACACCCTCGATGCAATCGATTTCCACAAGGGCAGGGCACCGGAGTCGGCGTTGCGCAAGCTGCGACGCATCTTCCTGCGCTGTGCCCTGGACACGCGTGAGGTGCGCCTGCTGCGCGGCGTGCTGGCCGACGCCCAGCGCATGGCGCGGCTGGCATCGCCGCCCGGCCCCGGGGAATGATCGGCAGGTGCCAGTGGAGGTGATTTCCGCTAGGCTGCCAGGCTGCACCGCCACTGTGACGCGAGCCTCATTTGACCGCGATGTTCCGCCGACTGCGCCACCTGCCAGCCGCGATGGTCCTGTGCTTGCTCGCGTTGCTGCACACGGCGGCGGCGAGCGATGCCGGCGTGCTGGTCCTGGGACGCATCAGCGACGACCCCGCCGCGCACTACGACCAGCTCAAGCCGCTGCTTGATTACGTGGTGCCGCGGATGGCGGATGTGGGCATCCGCGAGGGGCGCATCCTGATGGCGCGCGACCTGAAGCAGATGGAGAGCTACCTGCGCCGTGGGCGCGTCGACTGGGTCACCGAGACCACGGCCAGCGCCCTGCAGCTGCAGACGCGCGCGGGCGCGGAGCCGCTGCTGCTCACCGAGCGCAGCGGCGTGAGCAGCTACCGCACCGTGTTCTTCGCGCGCCGCGACAGCGGCATCGACAGCCTTGACGACCTGCGCGGGCGGAGCATCGCCTTCCAGAACCTGAACTCCACCAGCGCCTACTACCTGCCGGCCATGGAGCTCATCAGCCGCGGCCTGCCCATGGAGATCCTGCTGTCGCCGGGCGATCGCCCGGCGCAAGGCTCGGTGGGCTACCTGTTCGCGCGCTCGGAGCTCAACATCGCCACCTGGGTGCACAAGCGGCTGGTCGATGCCGGCGCGCTCAGCAATCTCGACTGGGACAGCGCGCAGCGCATGCCGGCCAGCTACCGGGGCGACCTGGTGGTGTTCCATGTCACCCCCGAGTTCCCGCGCGCGCTGGAGATGGCCCGCGGCGACATGGATCCTGCGGTCAAGGCACGCCTGCGCGAGGTGCTGGCCGCCGCAGCGAACGATCCGGATGCCAGCGAGGCACTGCTGCGCTTCTTCAACACCACCCGGTTCCTGCCGATGGACGCCGCGACCGCGCGTTCGCTCGACCTGCTGCGTGCCGGCGTGTCGCGTGTCGGGGCGAAGATCGAATGAGGCTGCGCGACGGGTTGCATGCACGCTTCCTGGCCGCGGTGGTGGTTGCGCTGCTGGTCGTGCTGGGGGTGGTCGCACTGGTCCTGCATCGCCAGGACGTGATGCGCCAGGAGGTGCTGGCGCTGAGCGAGGAGTCGATGCACGCGCTGGCCTTCGACCGGCTGGCCGAACGCGGCGAGGCCGCCGTGGTGCAGCTGGCGGCGAGCCTGGTCAACCCGCTGTACTACTTCGACCTGGACCAGATCGGCGCCCTGTTGCGCGCGGTGATGAAACAGCCCGATGTCGCCTATGCCGTGGTCTACGACAACACGGGCGCGGTGATCCACGATGGATCGGGCGACATCGCCACGTTCGGTCAGGTGATGGACGACGCGCTTGCCTACGAGGCCATCGCCGGCACCGGTCCGCACGTGCAGTCCAGCGACAGCGTCCTCGATGTGTCGACGCCGGTGCGGCTTGGCGACCAGCGCCTCGGTGGCTTGCGCATCGGTTATTCGGTGGCGTCGGTGGCCAAGGACGAAGCGCGCGCGGTGCAGGGCATGAGCGCGCGGCTGAGCGAGATCGGGCGCCGCCATGCCGGCTGGATCGCCGCGTTGATGGCGGCGCTGGTCGTGTTCGGCGGCGGTATCAGCTTCCTGTTGCAGCGCACGCTGGTGCGCCCGATCAGGCAGCTGGCCGACGCCGCGCGCGAGATCGAAGCCGGCAATTTCGCCGCAGCCATCCCCAGGGATGGTCGGCGCGACGAGCTCGGCGACCTGATGCGCGCCTTCGGGCGCATGGGCGACAGCATCGTGCGCCATGACCGCGAGATGCGGCGCATGGCCTACACCGATGCGCTGACCGGGCTGTCGAACCGGCTGGCGTTCCGCGAGGTGCTCGATCGCCGGTTGATGGAGCTGCACGGCGCCAGTCGCCAGCTGGCGCTGCTGTTCGCCGACATCGACGACTTCAAGCGCATCAACGACACCCTCGGCCACGACGCCGGCGACGAGGTGCTGGTGCAGTTCTCGACGCGCATCCAGGAGGCGGTGGAGCGCCACGGCGGCGCGGGCGCGCACCTCGCGCGCTTCGGCGGCGACGAGTTCGTGGTGCTGATCGAATCCGATGCGCTGGCCCCGGGCGGCATCCGCACCGCGGCCAGCCGGCTGGCGGAGACGCTGGTGGCGGAGCTGAGCCGTCCGATCCTGGTGCGCGGCCGGCAGGTGTTCCTGGGGACGTCGATCGGCATCACCCTGTTCCCCGACGACGCGGTCGGCGCCAGCATGCTGATGAAGAACGGCGACATCGCGATGTACCAGGCCAAGGTGGCCGGCAAGAACTGCTACCGCTTCTACAGCCGCGCGATGGACCAGGCGGTCGAGCGCCGCGTGCGCATGGAACAGGACCTGCGCGGGGCGTGGGAGCGCGGTGAGCTGAGCATCGCCTACCAACCCGTGTTCCGGCTCGAGGACACCAGGCTGGTCGGCGCCGAAGCGCTGCTGCGCTGGCACCATCCGGAGCACGGCATGGTTGCCCCGTCGGTGTTCATCGACGTCGCCGAGCAGAGCGGACTGATCGAGGTCATAGGCCCGCAGGTGCTGCGCGCGGCCTGCCAGGACGCGGTGCGCTGGCGACGCGACTTCCCGGGCCAAGAGCTGTTCGTCTCGGTCAACGTATCGGCGCGGCAGCTGCGCACCGGCGACCTCGCCGGACAGGTCGAGCGGGTGCTGGAGGAAACCGGCCTGCCAGCCGGCTGCCTGCACGTCGAACTGACCGAGACCGCGGTGATCGGCGACGAACTGCGGGTCAGCAGCCTGCTGTCACGGCTGCGCACCGCCGGGGTGAAGGTCTGGCTTGACGATTTCGGCACCGGCTTCTCCGGCCTGAGCCACCTGCGGCGGGTGCCGGTGGATGGCGTGAAGATCGACCGCAGCTTCATCGCCGACGTACTGCGCGATCCGGACGACCTGGCGCTCACCACCGCGATCATCGCCATGGCGCACTCGCTCGGCATCACTGTGGTCGCCGAGGGCGTCGAAAAGGAAGGCCAGTTCAACGTGCTGCGCGAGCGCGGCTGCGATCTTGCGCAGGGCTACTGGCTGGGCTATCCGATGACGGTGCACGACTTCCGCCGCCTGCTGGCCTGAGGCGTCAGAAGAGCCGGTCGATCCATTCCGTGGCCAATGCCGCGAGCGTGCCGCCGGTCACGCCGAAGATCACGATGGCCGCCAGGCCGGCGCCCCACGACACCAGCAGCAGCACGCCATCGCGTTCCAGCAGCGCCAGCGCGTACGCCAGCAGCAACACGCCGAACACGTAGTTGGTGAACGGAATCGGCAACGCCAGCAGCACGCCCAGCAGCACCAGCAGCACGCCGGTGAACATGGTGGCCGCGCGATGGTCGATCAGTCCCGCCAGGCGCGGCCGGACCAGATGTTCGAGGCGCGCCAGCCAGGGCGAGATCCTGTGCTCGAAGCGCGCCAGGGTGCCGCGCCTGGGACCGCGCCTGGCAACGAAGCCGGGCAGCCAGGGGCGACGCAGGCCAAGCAGGAGCTGCAGCCCGACCAGGCTCACCAGCGGCCCGCTGAGCGCGCCGGCCAGGCCGGGAATGGGCAGGAACGCCGGCAGCGTGGCGATGAACAGCAGCATCCCGAACATGCTGCGGCCAAGGCCATCAAGAAGCGTGCGCAGCGGCAGCGCCTCGTCTTCCGGCCCGGCCACCAGTGTCGCAAGGAGGGTGCGCACGCTGGCCTGTGGCGGCTTCGCGTGCGTCCTGCGCCCCGTGCCGTCGTGGTCAGCCATCGCCGACCGGACTGGCGGCGTCGGTGCGCTGCAGCAGGAGCTTGTCCACGCGCGGGCCATCGAGGTCGACCACCTCCATGCGCCACACACCCCATTCGAAATGTTCGCCCGCGTTGGGGATGCGCCCGAAGTGAGCGATGGTCATGCCGGCTGCGGTGTTGTAGTCGTGTTCGTCCTCGTTGGGCAGCGGCCCTCCGCCCAGCAGTTCGCGCAGCGAGTCGGCGCCGAGCGCGCCATCGACCAGCCACGAGCCGTCCTCGCGCTCGACCACCAGCGGGTGCGAGTCGGCACCTTCGCCGCTGGAGGTGCGGCCGATGACGGCTTCGAGCACGTCGTTGACGCTGATGATGCCGGTGACGTCGCCGTACTCGTCCACCACCAGTGCCAGCGACTGCTGGCCCTCGCGCAGGATCTCCACCAGCTTCAGCGCCGGCGTGGACTCGGACACGAACAGCGGTTCGCGCATGTCCTTGAACAGGTCGAACTCGCCCGTGTCGATGCGGTCGATCAGTGACTTGACCTCCAGCACGCCGACCACGTCGCTGTCGTCGCGGCGATACACCGGGTAACGCGAGAACGGGGTGGCGCGCATGATCGCCAGGTTGTCCTCGAAGCTCTTGGCGGCATCGAGCCAGGCGATGCGGGTGCGCGGCGTCATCAGGCTCTCCGCGAAACGGTCGCCGAGCCGCAGCACGCGGTTCATCATGTTGCGCTCGTCGGCGTCGATCACGCCCTGCTCGTGGCCTTCGCTGACCAGCATGCGGATCTCCTCTTCCGAGATCGCGTTGCGGTTGTCGTCGCGGATGCCCAGCACGCGCAGCACCAGGCGGTTGATCGCGCCCAGCGTGGCCACCACCGGCTTGGCGGCGGTTGCCAGCGCCTGCAACGGCAGCGCCACCGCGATCGAAATGCCCTCCGCATTGGTCAGCGCCAGGCGCTTGGGGATCAGCTCGCCGAAGATGACCGAGCCGGCGGTGATCAGCCCGACCGCCGTCCCGATGCCGATCGGGCGCGCGTACTCGCTGGCCGTCGGGAACACGTCGGCAAGCCAGCTGGCGATCATCTGCCCGATCGCTTCCCCGCCGAACACGCCGGTGAGCACGCCGATCAGGGTGATGCCGATCTGCACCGTGGACAGCAGGTTGTCGGGGTGCTCGGCCAGCTTGAGCGCGGCGCGTGCGCCGCGGCTGGTCTCGGACAGCTGCCGCAGCCGTGACGTGCGTGCGGTGACCAGCGCCATCTCCGACATCGCGAAGAAGCCGTTCAGCGCGATCAGCGCCATGACGATCAGGAGTTGGAGCACGGCGGCGGATCCTGTCGTCGGCAAGCGGCGGGGCGCGGGCCCCCGTGGCGTGTCGGCAGCGCGGCAGGCACGGGGGCCTGGCGGCGCTGCGGCGGTCTGGATTCGCTTTCCATCGGGTTCCGGGGGAGGGGGCGCGCGGTGCGCGGGGCGATCATAACAGGCGCGACGACAGCAGCCCGACACGGGAAATGCCGGGCGCAACGGTCTTTAAACAGTCATAATTCGCCGCCCGCGACGCCGGGTGTATCCCATTCGACTGCGACGAGGCAGCGCGCCATGTTTTCCCTGCAGACCATGTTCGGCCAAGGCAACCAGTTCTACACGCTGCTCGAGGAAGCGGCAAAAGCCGCCCTGGACGCGGCCCGCGCCCTGCACCAGATGTTGAAGGAAGCCGACCGGCAGCCGGCCCTGGATGCCTTCAAGCTGGCCCGCCTGCGCGAGCGCGAAGCCTCTGAAAAGATCAGCCAGGCGCTGGTGGACAGCTTCATCACCCCGATCGAGCGCGAGGACATCGAGGCGCTGGGTTCGGCGCTGTACAAGATTCCCAAGCAGATCGAGAAGTTCGCCGACCGCTACTCGATGGCCACCCAGCACCTGGAGCACATCGATTTCGCGCCGCGCGCGGCGATGCTGGAGCAGGCCGCCGTCGTGGTGCTGAAGATGGTCCAGCAGCTGCGCCACCTGAAGCTCGAGCCGATGAAGTCGCTCAACGACGAGCTGCGCGCGCTGGAGAACGAGGCCGACCGGCTGATGCTCGAGCTGTACCGCGACATCTACTCCGGCAAGCTCGATGCGCGGCAGATGTTCCTGCTCAAGGAGTTCTTCGAGATCCTCGAGAAAGCCATCGACCGCTGCCGCGAGGCCGGCGTGGTCGCGTTCGGCATCGTGCTGAAGAACAGCTGAGGCCGCGCCATGCTCGCCCTCGTGATGACCGTGGTCGTGGTGGCGCTCGCGTTCGAGTACATCAACGGCTTCCACGACACCGCCAACTCGATCGCCACCGTGGTCGCCACCAAGGTGCTGTCGCCGATGCAGGCGGTCGGCATGGCGGCGGGCATGAACCTGATCGGCGCGCTCGCCGGCACCGCGGTCGCCAAGACCATCTCCTCGGGGCTGATCGACGCCGGCGTGGTCGACGTCGGTTCGCAGCTGATCCTGTGCGCGTTGCTCGGCGGCATCGTCTGGAACCTGATCACATGGTGGTGGGGCCTGCCGTCGTCGTCGTCGCACGCGCTGATCGGCGGGCTGATGGGCGCAGCACTGGCCGCGGCCTCCAACAATTTCGACAGCATCATCTGGTCGCAGCCGGCGGAGCCGCTCTACCAGAGCGCCGGCGTGCTGTGGAAGGTGATCGTGCCGATGGTGAGTTCGCCGGTGCTGGGGTTCGCGGCGGGCTTCCTGTTGATGGGGGTGCTGTTCTTCACCATATCCATGATGGCGCGCAGTGGCGGCTGGCTGGCGCGCATCGCCCGGCCGCGCTGGGTCAACGGCTTCTTCGGCAAGGCGCAGATCGTCAGCGCCGCCGGCATGGGCTTCGCACACGGCATGAACGATGCGCAGAAGACCATGGGCATCATCGCCCTGGCGCTGGTCAGTGCGCAGTCGGCCGGCACCCTGGACTCGCTGCCCGCTTGGCTGGCCTTCCTGCACCCCTCGGACGCGGCGCTGGCAGAGGGTGACATCGACACCTGGATCAAGATCAGCTGCGCGCTGGTGATGGCCGCGGGCACCGCCGCGGGCGGCTGGCGGATCATCAAGACGCTGGGCCACAAGCTGGTGAAGCTGCACCCGATCCACGGCTTCGCGGCCGAGACCAGTGCGGCCTCGGTGATCCTGGCGGCGTCGTCGCTGGGCATCCCGGTGTCGACCACGCACAACATCTCGTCGGCGATCATGGGCGTGGGCACCGCCAAGCGGCTCAATGCCATCAAGTGGTCGGTGGTGCACAAGATGCTGTGGGCGTGGATCCTGACCATCCCGATGTCGGGTGGCATCGCCTACCTGCTGTTCAAGCTGTTTGCCTGAGGGGCGTGACCGCCGGCACCCGGCGGTCTGTCAGAGCAGGTCGCCGTCGGCGCCGAGCGCGCGCTCCAGGCGGTCGCCCATGCCGCCGATCTCCAGCACCAGGCGGCCGAGCTCGGCCGCGTCCAGGCTCTCGTACGGGCGGTTCTCGCACAGCTGCAGGTAGGGCACGCCGTCGAGTTCGCCGATCGCGAGGTAGCCGACGCGCGTGCCCCAGTTGAAGGACAGCGCGCGGCGCGCATCGATGCCAGTGATCGGTGCGACGGCGGTGCTGGCGCGCAGGTAGCAGCGGCCATCGTCGTCGTGCAGTTCGGAAAGGAAGATCGCCTGGTGGCGACGGCCGGCGTCGAGCGACAGCTCCACGCAGAGCACGTAGGGCTCCTGCATGGTCACCTTGAACCCGTTGCCGGCAACGTGGCGGCGGACCTGTTCGAAGTTCTGCATGGCGGGGACCGGGGGAAGGACGTGCTGGCTATGCTAGCGCAATGGACGCGCCGACCGCCGCCGAACTGATCCTTGCCGCCGTGCGCGCGATCCCCGCGGGCGAGGTGGCGGGATATGGCGAGGTGGCGCGCCGTGCGGGCCTGCCGGGGCGTGCGCGGCTCGCGGCGCGCGTGCTGGCCGGCAACGACGATCCGCGCCTGCCCTGGCATCGCGTGCTGCGCAGCGACGGGCGGATCGCGTTCCCGCGCGACTCCGCGCAGTGGATCGAGCAGGCGAGGCGCTTGCGCGCCGAAGGCGTCGCGGTAGTGGAGGGCAGGGTGCGCATGCCGCGCGCGGCACGCTCGCTCGACGCCGACATCTGGGGCCCGGCGTGAGCGCCACGACCGGATCGCGTGTGCGCAACCGTTATCATGGAGTCTGTCCGTGCAAGGATCGGGAATGCTCAACAACCTGCCGCCCGTCACCAAGGGGCTGTTGATCGCCAACGCCGGTGTGTTCCTGCTGCAGTCGGTGCTGGGCAGCGTGGCGTTCGCACCGCTGATGCTGTGGCCGCTGGGCACCAATGCCTTCGACCTGATGGCCGGCGCGCACACGTTCCAGCCTTGGCAGCTGCTGACCTATGGCTTCCTGCACGGCAACCTGGCGCACCTGCTGTTCAACATGCTGGCGCTGGTGATGTTCGGCGCGCAGCTCGAATACACCTGGGGCCAGAAGCGCTTCCTGACCTACTTCCTGGTGTGCGTGGCGGGCGCGGGGCTGTGCCAGCTCGGGGTGGTGAGCTGGGCGGTGTCGCAGGGCAGTGGCGCGTTCCCCACGGTGGGCGCGTCGGGCGGCGTGTTCGGGCTGCTGCTCGCCTACGGCATGCTGTTCCCGAACCAGCGGGTGATGCTGCTGATCCCGCCGATCCCGATGAAGGCGCGCACGCTGGTGCTGGTCTACGGCGCGATCGAACTGCTGATGGGCATCACCGGCACGCAGTCCGGGGTGGCGCATTTCGCGCACCTCGGCGGCATGCTGTTCGGCTGGCTGCTGATCCGCAACTGGCGCGGCCAGCCGCCGTTCAAGCGGCGCGCGCCCACGCGACGGTTCTGAATACCCGTCGCGTGGCTGGCGCGGTCAGCGCCAGAGCGAGACCCGTTCCTCGTCCTTGCGGCGCATGGCGTCGCCGGCCTTGCAGGCGAACAGCTCGCTGAAGGCCGGCTGGTTGGCCAGCGGACCGTTGGCGCGCCACTTGCCCGGCGCATGCGATTCGCTGGCCGCCTGCTGTTCGGCGAAGGCGGCCGACGGCTGCTGGCGCCACAGCCCGGCCCATGCGGCGTAGAACGCCTGCCTGCCGTCCTTTTCCAGCGCCGGCTGCGCGTGCTGCAGCGCATCCCAGGCCAGCTCGACCGCGGCCAGGTCGGCGGCATTCTCGTCGCGCGTCAGCGTGGCGTTGACCTTGCGGCCTGCGAGGTTGGGGACGTCGTACGTACCGTACTGCGCCGACAGGCGGTTGAGGCGGTCGCTCCACGCGGCGTTGGTGCCCGGCGTCCACCAGTCGCGCACGGTGCCGGAGGCGTCGAGCATGCGGCCCTTGCCGTCGATCGCGTGGCTCAACTCATGCGCCACCAGGGCGCCCAAGGTGCCGTAATGCGCGGCGCCGTCACGGGACATGTCCAGCACCGGTGCCTGCAGCACGGCGGCGGAAATGACCAGCCGGTTGTGGGCGGCGTCGTAGGCCAGCGCGGGCTGGTGCGGCTGCACCCCCCAGCGGCGCTGGGCGTTGCCGCGGCCGATGCGTTTCATTTCCTCGCGGTGGTGCCAGGTGGACGCGATCAGCATGTTGCCGCCGAAGCTGCCGCGGCCCATCGGCTGCACGGTGTAGTCGACGTCGCGACGCGGCGCACCGACTTCGATCTTCAGCGCAGCGAGCTTCTTGCCGGCCTCGGCCTTGGTGGCGTCGTCCATCCAGGCGTTGCGGTCGAGCGAGCGGACGAGGGCATCGCGGACTTCGCCGGCAATGGTTTCGGCACGCGTGCGGCTGGCCTCGGGCAGGTAGCGGCCGACGTACTCGCGCGCCACCATCTGTCCGGCGGCGTGGTTGATCGCCGCCAGCGTGAGCAGCTCGCGGCTGGGCTGCTGGGTCTCGCCGCGCAGCACGCGGCCGCGGAAGTCGAATTCGGCGTCGCGGAACCCCTTCGACAGGTACGGCGCCATGGCGTCGCCGACCTGGAAGCGCAGGTAGGTCTTCCACTGCGCCGGCTTCAGGCTGCCGACCAGGCCGTCAAGCGCCGCGAACAGCTCGGGGTTGGCGATCGACACGCTGTCGTCGGTGACGCCCTGGGCGGTCAGGAAGGCATCCAGCTGCAGGCGCTTGTAGGTCTTGCCGAGCGTGTCGGTGGCGACCAGCGCGTAGTTCCGGCGCGGATCGCGCAGCGAGGGGATGGGCCTGGAGGCGCGCGCGATGCGGGTCTCCAGGTCGATCACCTGCTGCGCTTCGGCGGCCAGGTCCTTCTCGGCGGTGCCGGTGAGGGCGAGGATCTTCTGCACGTAGTTGTTGTAGCGGCCGAGCAGCGCGCGCGCGTCGGCATCCTCGCGGGTGTAATAGGCCGGGTCGGGCAGGCCGGTGCCGCCCTGCGCGAAGTAGCCGACGTGGCGCTCGAGATCGGCCAGGTCGACGTCGGCGCTGAAGTTGAACGCCACCGGGATCCCGACCTGGTGCAGCGCGGCGATCGACGGCGGGATGTCCTTGGCGCGCTTGATGCCGTTGATGCGGTCGAGCAGCGGTGCGATCGGGTTGGCGCCATCGGCTTCCACCGCGGCTTCGTCCAGCCCGCTGGCCCAGAAATCGCCGAGCAGCTTCTGCACGTTGCCCTGCGGTGCGGTCATCGCGGTCGACAGCAGTTCGCGCTGCTGCTCGAGCACGCGCTGCTGCAGTTCGCCGAAGGCCGAGATCGTGCCGGTCGCCGGCACCGGCGTGGCGGCCAGCCAGTCCTTGTTGGTGAAGGCATAGAAATCACCGCAGGCGGTCGGGCCGGCCGGCGCCTTGGCGGCGCGGCGGCGCTGTGCGTCGGCGTCGGGGGCGGCGAGGCCAAGCAGCAGGCTGGCGGCGAGGGCAAGGACGAGCGGCTTGTGCTTCGGCATCTGAAGGTCCAGCAGTGGGATCGCGGCAGTCTACCAAGCCGTGCAGGGCAGGCCATGAACTCCGCTCGCAGCCCCGCAAACGCGGAAGGCCCGGCGTTTGCCGGGCCTTCCTTCACGCATTGCTCGCGTCAGGCGCTTACCAGATGACGACCTGGTCCTTGCCGCTGCGCACCATCGGCTGGCCCGGCTTGCACGAGTACGCGGCGGCGAACGAACCAAGGTTCGACGGCGCACCGATGGCGCGGAAGTTGGCCGGCGCATGCGGGTCGGTGTTCAGGCGCACCGCCAGCTCCTGGTCGGTGAAGTTGCGACGCCACACCGTGGCCCAGTTGGCGAAGAAGCGCTGGTCGCGCGTCAGGCCATCGGTGCCGGCATCGGTCGTGCCGTCGGTCGCCTTCTTCATCGCGTCGTAGGCCACCGCCAGGCCGCCGAGGTCGGCGATGTTCTCGCCGAGGGTCAGCTTGCCGTTGACCTTCTTGCCCGGCACCGCCTCGTAGCCGTCGAACTGCGCCACGAGCTGGTCGGTGAGCTTCTTGAAGCCGCTGGCATCCGCCTCGCTCCACCAGTTCTCGAAGTTGCCGGTGGGACCGAAGCGGCTGCCCTGGTCGTCATAGCCGTGGATCATCTCGTGGCCGATCACCGCGCCGATGCCGCCGTAGTTCATCTCCGCCGGCGCCGCCGGGTCGAAGAACGGCGGCTGCAGGATCGCCGCCGGGAACACGATCTCGTTCTGCAGCGGGTTGTAGTAGGCGTTGACCATCTGCGGCGGCATGCCCCATTCGGTCTTGTCCACGGGCTTGCCGATCTTGGACAGGTTCCACTTGTAGTTGAACTCGTTGGCGGCCAGCACGTTGCCGATGTAGCTGTCGCGGCCGGTGGTCAGGCCGTTCCAGTCACGCCACTTGTCCGGGTAGCCGATCTTGGGCGTGAAGCTGGCCCACTTCTCCATGGCCTTGGCCTTGGTCTCGTCCGACATCCAGGCCAGGTTCTCGATGCGCAGCTTCAGCGCGTCGCTCAGGTTCTTGACCAGGGTCTCCATCTGCGCCTTGGACTCGGCCGGGAACGCCACCTTCACGTACATCTGGCCCAGCGCCTCGCCGGCCTGCGTCTCGATGACGTCGAGCACGCGCTTGCCGCGCTCCTTCATTTCCTTCTGGCCGCGCAGCACCTGGCTGTAGAAGTTGAAGTGTTCCTGCGCGAACGCGTCGGACAGGTAGGGCGACGCGCCGTCGACCGCGTGGAAGCGCAGGTAGGCCTGCCACTGCGCCGGCGGTACGTCGGCCAGCATCTTGCTGATCTCGGCGTGGAACGCCGGGATCGCCAGCGAGAACGTCGCCGGCGTGGCCACGCCCTGCGACTCGAAGAACGGCGCCCACGGGAAGTTCGGGGTCAGCTTGTCGGCGTCGGCGATGCTCACCGGGTTGTAATACAGCGACACGTCGCGCGACATCTCCTCGCTCGACTTGGACGGCTTGGCCAGGCGGGTTTCAAACGCGATCACGTCCTTGGCCTGGGCCTGCGCATCGGCGGCGGCAACGCCGGACAGCTCCAGCACCTTGGCGATGTGCTGCTGGTAGGCGTCGAGCTTGTCCTTCTTGTCGGCGTCGAAGTAATAGCCACGGTCGGGGAGGCCCAGGCCGCCCTGCATGGCGTAGGCCATGTTCATGTCGGACTTCTTGAAGTCCGCCTCGGCCCCGAAGCCGAACAGGGTGTTCTGGCCCTTGGCCGCGCTGGTGCGCAGGTATCCGACGATCTTGTCCTGGCTGTCGAGCGCGGCGATCGCATCCAGCTCGCCCTGGATCGGGGCGATGCCCTGGGCGTTGATTTTCTCCGCGTCCATGCCGGTGGACCAGAAGTTGCCGACGATGGCCTCCACGCCGCCGGCGCCGGGCATGGCCGCGGCCTGCTCGGCCAGCTGGCGCTGCACGGCCTGCGAGCGTTCGTCGAGCATCTCGAACGCGCCCCACGAGGTGCGGTCGCCCGGGATCGGGTTGGCGGCAAGCCAGGTGCCGTTGACGTGCCCGCCGAAGTCGACGCAGGCCTCGACCGACGGATCAAGGTCCGAGGCCTTGAAGCTGTTGACACCGGGAAGCTTGGATTCATCGAGCGTCAGCGTGGCGGGCGCCGGCGCGGCGTCGGGGGTTGCGGTGGTTGCGACCGGGGCGGCCGCCTCGCGCTGGCACGCGGCGAGCGCGACGGTGACCGCCAGCGACAGCAGCAGGATCTGGGGCGTGGATTTGGACTTGTGGCTCACGGTGTGCTCCGCCCGACTGGGCATGGGAAAGGGCGCGGCCCCTATCCGGGCCGACGCGCAACTTTACGCCTCGCCGGCGTGGCGGAAAGGGTGTCGGAGGTCATGGCGTGGGCGCGCCATCGGTCTCCTCGGCCTCGGGTGCCTGCGCGCCTGGGCCCGCCTCGCCCTCCGGGTTCAGCACCTGCGCCTGGCGGCGCGGTGTGGTGAGCGGCGTGGGCTTGGGCCCGGCGCCGGTGTTGGTGCGCATCATGCCGATGCCGGCGCCGATGCCGGCCGAGAGCTCCAGCTGGAAGCGCTCGGCCTCGAGGCGGCGGACTTCGGCGGTGACGCGCGCCGCCTCGGCCGGATCCACGTCGAGCTGGCGCAGCGCCGCCTCGCCGAACTGCACCGCGGATTCGAAGGTCTCGCGCACCGAGTAGTCGACGCCCGCGATGGCGAGCTGCAGGGCGTGCACGCGGTCGTAGGCGCGCACCAGCAGGCGCGCCTGCGGGAACGCGTTGCGCGCCAGCGCGGCGATGCGGTCGGCCGCGCCCTGGTCGTCGACGCAGACCGCGATCGCGCGCGCGCTGCCGGCGCCCGAGGCACGCAGCACGTCGAGGCGGGTGCCATCGCCGTAGTAGACCTTGAAGCCGAAGCCCGCCGCGTTGCGGATCATGTCGACGTCGCTGTCGATGATGGTCACGTCGATGTCGCGCGCCAGCAGCGACTGGCTGACCACCTGCCCGAAGCGACCGAAGCCGATGATCAGCACGCTGCCGCTCTGGCCGGAGGCCGCATCGATGCCGTCCAGCGACGCGTTCGCGGCCCGCGTCCCGCGCCGGACCAGCAGCACCGCGAGCGGGGTGAGGGCCATCGACAGGACCACGATCGCAGTCAGGCTGTCGTTGGCGCCGCCGCCGATGATCCCGGCGGATTCGGCGGCGGCGAAGAGCACGAACGCGAACTCGCCGCCCTGCGCCATCAGCACGGCGCGGTCCAGGGCGTTGGCATGGCTGCTGCGCATGAACCGCGCCACCAGGTAGATGCACAGCGCCTTGGCCAGCATCATCGCCGGCACCGCGAGCGCCACCAGGCGCCAGTCCGCGGCCACCGCCGCCAGGTCGAGCGACATGCCCACGGCGAGGAAGAACAGGCCGAGCAGCAGGCCGCGGAACGGCTCGATGTCGGCCTCGAGCTCGTGGCGGAAGGTGGACTCCGACAGCAGTACGCCCGCCAGGAACGCGCCCATGGCCATCGACAGCCCGCCCATCTCCATCAGCAGCGCTGCGCCCAGCACCACCAGCAGGGCGGCTGCGGTCATCAGTTCGCGCGCACGCGACGCCGCCAGCAGGCGGAACAGCGGGTTGAGCAGGTACAGCCCGGCGACCACCAAGGCGACCAGCGCGGCGACCGCCATGGCCACCGATGCCAGCCGCGAAGCGCCGCCACCGGCCTCGGGCAGCGGCGACATGAACGCCACCAGCGCCAGCAGGGGCACGATCAGCAGGTCCTCGAACAGCAGGATCGACACCATTTTCTGCCCGCGCGGGGTGGCGATGTCGCCGCGCTCGGCCAGCACCTGCATCACGATCGCGGTGGAAGTCAGCACGAAGCCGGCCGCGCCGATCAACGCCACCGGCGTGGGCAGCCCGAGCAGCAGGCCGACGCCGGCCAGCGCGGCGGCACAGCTCGCGATCTGCAGCGGCCCGAGCCCGAAGATCTGCCGGCGCAGGCTCCACAGGTGCGAGGGGCGCATCTCCAGGCCGACCACGAACAGGAACATCACCACGCCGAGTTCGGCGACGTGCAGGATCGCCGCGGGTCGCACGAACCAGCCGAACCCGAACGGGCCGATCACCATGCCCGCCGCCAGGTAGCCCAGCACCGAGCCCAGTCCGAGCCGGCGGAACAGCGGCACGGCGATCACCGCCGCGCCGAGCAGCGCCACCACGGGGACGAGTTGCGAGGTGTCGGTGGCGGCGTCCAGCGGCATCGGTTCAGCGCGCGTGTGGCGTCCGGAGGCGGGTCGGCCGAGTATGCGCGCGCGCCGCGCCGGCGTCGTGCCATGAACCGGACAGGCTGTCCGCGCCGCCGCATGCCACGGACAGCGCATTCATGCCGTATGATGCCCGGGTTGGCGCACGGCAGTCCGTATCTCCGGTCATTGCCAAGCCGCGGCCGCCCCAGGGCGACACCACGGCCTCTTTTACTCCCGCACGTCTTTCGTAGCGCAGACACGGCCCGGTCCCTCCGGTCGCCGTCAAAAATTGATTGCCCGCCGCGCGGATCACGGAAATCGCCGGGCGAACTGTCGAACCAGGAGTTGTTCCATGACGTCCGATATCCGGACTTTCGAGAGCCTTGGGCTCTCGCAAGGCCTGCTGCGCGCGCTTGCCGCCAGCGGCTACACCCAGCCCACCCCGATCCAGGAACAGGCCATCCCGCTGATCCTCGCCGGCCATGACGTGCTCGGCGCGGCCCAGACCGGCACCGGCAAGACCGCCGCCTTCGGCCTGCCGCTGCTGCAGCGCCTGGGCAAGGAAACCCCCGCCCGTGGCCCGCGCAAGCCGCGCGCGCTGGTGCTGGTGCCGACCCGCGAGCTCGCGGTGCAGGTTGCCGAGAGCATCAAGGAATACGGCCACCACATGAAGCTCAACGTCACCACGATCTTCGGTGGCGCCGGCATGCAGCCGCAGATCGACAACCTGCGCCGCGGCGTGGACATCCTCGTCGCCTGCCCGGGTCGCCTGCTCGACCACATGCAGTCCGGCCACGCCAAGCTCGACGCGGTCGAGATGCTGATCCTCGACGAAGCCGACCGCATGCTCGACATGGGCTTCCTGCCGTCGATCAAGCGCGTGCTCGCGCGCGTGCCCAAGGAGCGCCAGACGCTGCTGTTCTCGGCCACGTTCGAGGCGCGCATCAAGGCGCTGGCGCTGGAATTCATGCGTGATCCGCGCCAGGTCGAGGTGGCTGCGCAGAACACCATCGCCGACACCATCGTGCACCGTGCCCACCCGGTCGACTCGGCCGCCAAGCGCGACCTGCTGGTCGACATCCTGTCCAAGCGCCACACCGAGCAGGTGCTGATCTTCGGCAAGACCAAGCACGGCTGCAATCGCCTGGCCGAACAGCTGGAGAAGTCCGGCCTGCCGTCGGTGGCGATCCATGGCAACAAGAGCCAGGCGCAGCGGCAGAAGGCGCTCGACGCGTTCAAGTCCGGGCGTGCCCGCATCCTCGTGGCCACCGACGTCGCCGCGCGCGGCCTGGACATCCCGAACCTGCCGCTGGTGATCAACCACGACCTGCCGATGGTGGCCGAGGACTACGTGCACCGCATCGGCCGCACCGGCCGCGCCGGCGCGACCGGCGAGGCGCTGTCGCTGGTGTCCCCGGAAGAGGGCGCGCTGCTGCGCGACATCCAGAAGATGCTCAAGGCCGAGATCGAGATGGTGGTGGTGCCCGGCTTCGAGCCGAGCCGTCCGATCCGCCTCGACGCGCCGAGGCCGCCGAACGGTGGCCGTGGCGGGCGCCCCGCGGGCGACCAGCGTCCGGCGCGGCCATCGGCGCATCGTGGCCATGGCAAGGCGCAGCCGCGCAGTGCGCAGTCGCATGCCGGACCGCAGGTCCCCGGCAGCCGCGGCCGCGGCCCGGGTGCGGGCAGGCGCGATACGCGCGCCTGATTCCAGGCCAGGGCAACGCCAAGACGCCACCGGGCAGCCGCCCGGTGGCGTTTTCATTTGCAGACTGGCAGCGCCGCGCGGATCAGAGGTCGCGGACGAGGCGGAACCCGACGTCGTCGTAGCCGCGGCCGCCCTCGCGCCGGTTGCCGGCGTCGTCGCGCCAGCTGCCGCCGCTGGTCACGCGGTACTCGCAGTTGCCGCTGCAATCGACGTTCCACTCGGCCACCGCACGCGGGCCGCTCGCGGTCGCGGGCAGGCGGCGCCACTCCGACGACGTCGGCAGGCGGTATGAACGGCCGTCGCGCTTGCCGGCCCAGTTCGCGTACGCGGATGCGTCGTCCCAGGACACGCAGACCACGGCGTCGCCCGCGCCCTGGTCAAAGCCGGGGCTGCGCCAGCTGCGCGGCGCCATCACGCGCAGCAACGATGCCCGCTCGCGGCAGCGCGCCGGTTCGCGGCCGGTCGCGGACGCAAATGCGGTGTAGTCGGCGCGGCTGACCGCGCGGCGCATCGCCGCCAGGCGCATGCCGCCCTGCTGCACCAGGACGGTGTCGATGCTCCCGCCTTCGATGCGTTCGCCGGGCAGCGGGATCTTGCGCGCGCGCGCGTCGAGCGCCGCCAATGCACGCGTCTCCAGGCCCATCCTGCGCCCCGACTCCACCGCCGCCAGCGCAGCGGTGCGGTCGTACTCGGACGCTGCGGCGTCGACCCGCGTCGAGATCGCCTTGCGCGCGCGCTCGCGCAGGGCCGCCAGTGCCGCGCCGTCGGCACGCGCGGTGCGCGACGCCAGTTGGGTCGCCTGCATGACGCTGCTGCGGGCGCGGGCATCGTCGCCGCCGAGGATCTCGCGCTCGGCCTCGCGGCCAAGCGCGGCAATCAGTGCATCCGCGGACTCGGCGATCTTCAGATGGCCGCTGTCGGCCTGCCAGGCGTTGAGCACGCTGGTATAGGCGTTGTCGCCGGCGGGCGCGGTGAGCTTGCGCTCGCGCAGCTGGCGGTCGGCCGCCACCAGCCAGGTTTCTGCGTCGGACTCGGGGGCGGCGCGCAGCAGCGCGTCGTCGGGGTTGCCGGGCATGGCATTCCGCTTCGCGGCGCCGATGCCGGTGGACAGCGACCCGATGCCCGCCGTCGTGGCTGACGCCGTGCCGTCGCCGCCGGCGGCGCGATAGAACGCCTGCCGCCCGTCACTCTCGCGCGTGGCCAGGCCGATTCCCGCGGCGACCACCAGCCCCGCGACCAGCCAGACCATGGCGGGCAGGGCGCGCAGGCGCTTGCCCAGCTCATGGCCGACGTCGGCAGGTCCGCGCCCGCTGCGCTCGACCACCTTGTCCAGCGCGGCGAGCATCTGGGCGGCATCGCCGAAGCGCCGATCCGGCGATTTCGACAGGGCGCGGTCGATGAACCCCTGCCAGTGGCGCAGCTCGCGCGGCAGGCGGGGGATCGGGTCCTGGACGTGCATGACCGCCATCGACAGCGCATCGGGTGCGTTGTAGGGCAGCGACCCGACCAGCATCTCCCAGGCCAGCACGCCGACGCTGTACAGGTCGGCGCGGGCATCCACCGCCTCACCGCGCGCCTGCTCGGGAGGCATGTAGGCGGTACTGCCCACGGCCAGCCCCGCGGTGGTGACGCGCGACCCGTAGCCGCGGCGCAGGGCGATGCCGAAATCGGCCAGCTGCGGGCGGTCGGTGTCGTCGAACAGGACGTTCTCGGCCTTGACGTCGCGATGCACGATGCCGCGCGCGTGGGCATGGCGGAGCGCCTCCAGCAGTGCCTGCAGGATGGTTCGCACCTGCGGTTCCTTGCCGCGCAGGTCGCGCTGGCCGAGGTGGCCGTGGGCCATGTGCGGCATCGAGTAGTAGGGCAGGCCTTCGCTGGTGCGGCCGACGTCGTGGATGCCGACGATGTTGGGGTGGTCCAGGCGGGCAACGGTGCGCGCTTCGTTCTCGAAGCGACGGCGGCTGACCTCGTCGGTCAGCGCGTCGGGCAGCATGACCTTGATCGCCACCTCGCGGCCCAGCGAGCGCTGCTCCCCGAGGTAGACGGTGGACATGCCGCCCGCGCCGAGCACGCGCGTGAGTCGATAGCCGGATATCTCCGGCATCGGCATTGGCATCGGCGCATGTACGCCGTGATCATTGGCTTGCGACATCAGGCCCCCCTGTGGCACCAGCGAGGATACCGGCTGCGTGTCAGGCGCGCATGAAGCGCGATGCGACCCGGGTCACGCCCCGGCGCCTCCGTTCGCGGCCTGCTTGCGGCGCACATAGACCTGCTTGCGCACCGTGGCCACCACGTCGCCATCGGCGTCGTGGACCCGGGTGTCGAACCACTGCAGGTGCTTGCCGCCGTCGGCGGTCGCCGTGCGCATCGCCTCGAGCACGTCGTCGCCAAGGTCGAAGCTCGCCTCGACGGTGCCGCGGCCGGGCTTCACGAAGCGGATCTCCGCGGCCTGGTCCCAGACCATGTAGCCGCGGCCCAGCGAGCGCATGGTCAGCAGCATCCAGAACGGGTCGGTCATCGCGAACAGGCTGCCGCCGAAATGCGTGCCGACGTAGTTGCGGTTGAACCAGTGCTGGCGCATGCGCACGCGCGCATGGCGGAAGTCATCCGAGATCGCGGTGATGCGGATCCCGGCGAACAGGAACGGCGGCCACAGGTTCATGCCCCACCGCAGCGTGGACGCGCGCACGCCGTCAGGACAGCAGCAGCGCCGACATCTGCCGGCGGTAGCGGGCGACGAGCGCGTCATCGTCGATGACGCGGAACGCCTCGATCAGCGCCTTGCGCGGCAGGCCGTCGTCGAAGGCGCGGTCGCGGCGCAGCATTTCCATGAACTGCTGCAGCGCCGCTTCGTGGCGGCCGGCCACGATGTGCTGCGCGCCGAGCAGGTGGCGCGCGCGCAGGTCGGCGGGGTCACGGGAAATCGCCATCTCCAGCACCTCGACCGACGGCGCATCGCGCAGCAGCGCGGCGAAGTCCAGGCTGGCGCGTGCACGCACCGCGCGGTCGTCGGTGGCGAGATTGGCGGGCAGGGCGTCCAGCAGCTGGCTGGCCTCCTGGGTGACTCCGGTGGCGAGCAGTGCGAGTGCGAGCTCGAGCTTCAGCGCGTCATCGGCCGGCGCGGCTTCGCTCGCGTGTCGCAGGCGCAGGACCTCGGCATGCGGATCGGGCGGCGGCGGGGCGGCCTCGGCTGCCTCGGCTTCGGCGGCGGCCGGCTCGATGCCGTGCTGCTTCAGGAACTCGCGAAGCTGCCCCTCGGGCAGCGCGCCGGGGAACCCGTCGACCGGCTGCCCGTCCTTGACCAGGATGATGGTGGGGATGGAGCGGACCTGGAACGCACCGGCCAGCTCCTGCTGGCTGTCGACGTCGATCTTGGCCAGCACGAAGGCGCCGTTGTAGTCCGCCGCGAGCTTTTCGAGGATCGGCCCCACGGTCTTGCACGGGCCGCACCATTCGGCCCAGAAGTCGATCAGGACCGGCGTGCGCAGCGAGCGCTCAAGGACTTCCGCCTCGAAGTTGTCGGCGGTGGCATCGAAGACGTGGGGCGAAGCGGTGTGCGGGGACATGGCGGGATCCAATCGGCGATCGACAGGAGATTGTGCCAGCGCTTGCCGTTTGCAAGCGCGCGGGGCGACGATGCCGCTCCCCCGGACCAGGCACATGGGCGCATGGCGACAGCGCGGAACAGGTTGGACACGCATGCAAGGCGGCGCGATGCATGGCGCTGGGCGGGCGTTGCCGCGGCGGGCTGCTTCGCGCTGGCGCTCGGCGGATTCGGCCTGGCGCTGGATGGCTTCGCGCAGCACCTGCATCCGGTCGCGGTGCTGGGCGCGACCGGCGTGCCGCGCGCACTGGGCTTCAATTTGCTTGCGTTCGTCATTCCCGGGGCGCTGGCCGCGATGCTGGCGCTGCGTGCGCGTGGTGCATTGGCCGGGCACGCAGCGCTTGCCGCGCGCCTCGGCTGGACCCTGGCGCTGCTGGCGGCGCTCGCGTTCGTCGCGCAGGGCCTGCTGCCGCTGGACCTTGACGCGCCCGACCAGGCGCGCAGCCGCCTGCACGGCGCGGCGTGGGCCATCTGGGAAATCGCCTTCGTGGCCGCGACGGCACTGCTGGCGCTGGCTGGCGCGCGCGTCCGTCGGGCGACTGCGGCCCTGCATGCAGCGGCTGGGGTCGCGGTGCTGGTGTTTGCCTCGCTGGCGGGCGATGCCATGCCGGCGGCGCTGGTGCAGCGCATCGCGTTCGCCGCGTGGTTCGCCTGGCTTGCATGGGTGGGCTGGACGGCCGTCACCGGCGATCGACGCACGCGGCAAGCCGGATAGCGGTGCGGCCTCAGCTGGTGGCGGTGGCGTGCACCACGCGGTCGCGCCCTTCGGCCTTGGCGCGATAGAGCGATGCGTCCGCCAGGCCGAGCAGCACTTCCGGCGTGGCGCCGTCGGCCGGAAAGCTGGCCACGCCGATCGAGAGCGTCACCGGCCCGAGGGTCTGGCCCATGTGCAGCAGGGTGGTCATCGCCACGGTGCGGCGGATGGTCTCGGCGCGGGTGATCGCGGTGGCCGCGTCCGCCTCGGGCAGGATCAGGGTGAATTCCTCGCCGCCATAGCGGCACGCAAGGTCCTCGCCGCGCACCAGCGCCTCCAGCGTGCGACCGACGTGCGACAGCACGGCATCGCCCGCAGCGTGGCCATGCTGGTCGTTGAAGCGCTTGAAGTTGTCGACATCGATCATCAGCAGCGACAGCGGCAGGTTGCGGCGCTCGCAGCGCTGCAGTTCGCGGGCGAGGTTCTCTTCGAGGTAGCGGCGGTTGAACAGGCCGGTCAGCGGATCGCGCAGCGACTGCACGCGCAGCGTTTCACGCAGGCGCAGGTTGGCGATCGCCATGGCCAGCTGCTCGCCGACCGAGGTGACCATCTCGACGTCGTTGTCGTCCTCATTGCCATTGGCCTGGGCGTTGACGTGGAGCATGCCCAGGGTGTCGCCCTGCGCGACCAGCGGCACGCACAGCGACGACACGCCGGCCAGGCTGCCGGTGTGGTCGAGATGGGCGCAGCGCTGCCCGCCGCTGTGTCCGTCGACGTGGTGCGGCTGGCCGCGGCGAATGCCCCAGCAGTCGCCGGGTGCGATCAGGTCGCCACTGGCGACCGCTTCCTGGCCGAAGTGCGCGGCGGTCTCCAGGAAATCGCGCGACGCCCGGGCCACGTAGCAGCGCCCCCCCAGCCACGGCACCAGCTGCCGCAGGGTGAACGCCGTGGCCTCCATGGCTTCATCGAGGTTCTGGCAGCTCTGCAGCATGCCGGCGTAGGCACCCAGCTTCTGGCGCTGAGCGCCGAGACGTTCGGCGCGCGCCTGCGCGCACTCGGTGCGCGCGATGGCCATGCGCGCCTCCGCCTCGAGGTGACGACTGCGGCTGTTTTCGACGGTCAGGCTGCGCAGCAGCGCGATCATCAGCCCCAGCGACACCGCCAGCCCGAGCACCACGAAGCTGATCAGCAGGACGGCGTTGCGCCGGCTGGTGCCGAGTCGCTCCTCCAGCAGGCGCGTTTCCTCGGCGCGCAATGCAGTGCTGGTGGCAATGAACACCTGGTGGGCGGCCACGCTTTCAGCGGGG
Organism: Luteimonas sp. MC1828; assembly: GCF_016461615.1. NCBI lineage: Bacteria > Pseudomonadati > Pseudomonadota > Gammaproteobacteria > Lysobacterales > Lysobacteraceae > Luteimonas > Luteimonas sp. MC1828. Next base: position 813,110 of record NZ_JAEMNY010000001.1, on the reverse strand, counting down.
CGCATGGCGCGGATGGCCGCAGGCGCGCCGTCGCGCTGCTGGATGTCGACCAGCCGCTGCAGTTCGGCGATCCGCGTCTCCGACAGGGCGTCGATGCGCCTGGCCAGGCCCAGTTGCGTGGGATTGTCCGCGGCAGCGACGACCAGCGCTTCGCGCGCGCGTTCGTTGTCCTCCATGTTGGCCATGTACTCGGCCAGCATTCCCGGGTGCCCGGCAAGGCGGTATCCGCGCGCGCCGGCTTCCGCGCCGTGGAGCGTGGACTGGACCTGGTCGAGCGCGGCGATCACCTTGTAGCTGTGTTCCACCCAGTCCCGGCTCTCCACCAGGCCCCTGACGCCCAGCACCGTAGCCAGGCAGACACCGACCAGCAGCGCGAGCGCCAGGGCGAACGCAGGTGTGCGGTAGGGGCGCAGCCTGGAGACAGACGCCTGCGGCACGGGGGTGGGCTCGCACGGGAGTTGCGGCATTGTGCCATCGCCGCGCGTACGCCAGCGGCAAGCGCATGGCGGCCCGGGGTGCGCTGCGGTAGGCTTCCGGGCCCCCTCCCACCGGTTCCCGCCACGTGTCCAACACCTCCGAAAGCCCCGATCCTTCCAGCTACCAGCCACAGGCCGTCGAGGCGGCGGCGCAGGGCTTCTGGGAGCGGGAGCGCGCGTTCGAGGTGTCCGAGGACAGTGCCAAGCCGAAGTTCTACTGCCTGGCGATGCTGCCGTACCCGTCGGGCGCGCTGCACATGGGCCACGTGCGCAACTACACGATCAGCGACGTGATCAGCCGCCACAAGCGCATGACCGGCCACAACGTGCTGCAGCCGATGGGCTGGGATGCGTTCGGCCTGCCTGCCGAAAACGCGGCGATCAAGAACCGCACCGCGCCGGCGAAGTGGACCTACGCCAACATCGACCACATGCGGACCCAGCTGAAGTCGCTGGGCTACGCGATCGACTGGTCGCGCGAGTTCGCCACCTGCAATCCCGACTACTACGTCCACGAGCAGCGCATGTTCGTGCGGCTGATGGAAAAGGGCCTGGCCTACCGCCGCAACTCGGTGGTGAACTGGGATCCGGTCGACCAGACCGTGCTCGCCAACGAACAGGTCATCGACGGCCGCGGCTGGCGCTCGGGTGCTGTAGTGGAGAAACGCGAGATCCCGCAGTGGTTCCTGCGCATCACCGACTACGCCCAGGAGCTCCTCGACGGGCTGGACACGCTCGACGGCTGGCCTGACCCGGTCAAGACCATGCAGCGCAACTGGATCGGCCGCAGCGAAGGGCTGGAAATCGCCTTCCACGTGGACGGTGAGGACGCCCCGCTGGTGGTCTACACCACGCGCCCGGACACGCTGATGGGCGCGACCTTCATCAGCATCGCCGGCGAGCACCCGCTGGCGCTGAAGGCCGCGCAGGGCAATCCCGAGCTGGCCGCGTTCCTCGCCGACCTGCGCCAGGGCGGGGTGTCGGAAGTCGAGCTCGAGGCGCAGGAAAAGCGCGGCATGGCCACCGGTCAGTGGGCCATCCATCCGGTCACCGGCGAGGACGTGCCGATCTACGTCGCCAACTTCGTGCTGATGGGTTACGGGACCGGCGCGGTGATGGCGGTGCCGGCGCACGACCAGCGCGACTGGGAGTTCGCCAAGGCCTATGGACTGCCCGTGCATCCGGTGATCGTGCCGCCGGGCGTGGCCGATGCGCTGCGCGAGGTGGCCAGCGACGTCGCCCATGACGCCGATCCGTTCCAGGCGGCGCTGGCCGGCGGTTCGGTCGACGCCTGGGACACCTCGGCCGCGGTGGCGATGGTCCGCGATTTCCTGGACGGCATCGAGCAGCGCGGCGCGTACACCGAGCGCGGCACGCTGGTGAATTCCGGCGACTACGACGGCATGGATTTCGACGCCGCCTTCGCGGCGCTGGCGGCGCGCTTCGAAGCCGAAGGCAGCGGTCGCAAGCGCGTCAACTTCCGCCTGCGCGACTGGGGCGTCAGCCGCCAGCGCTACTGGGGCTGCCCGATTCCGGTGGTCTACTGCGGTGCCTGCGGCGCGGTGCCGGTGCCCGAGGACCAGCTGCCGGTGGTGCTGCCGGAGGATGTCGAGGCCGCCTTCGCCTCCGGAACGGTGCAGTCGCCGCTCAAGTCCAACCCGGAATGGCGCCGCACCAGCTGCCCGACGTGCGGCCAGCCGGCCGAGCGCGAAACCGACACCTTCGACACCTTCATGGAGTCGAGCTGGTACTACGCCCGCTACACCTCGCCGGGCGCCGCCGACATGGTGGATGCGCGCGGCAGGTACTGGACGCCGGTCGACCAGTACATCGGCGGCATCGAGCACGCCATCCTGCACCTGCTGTATTTCCGCTTCTTCCACAAGCTGCTGCGTGACCAGGGCCTGGTGGACAGCGACGAACCCGCGGTCAACCTGCTGACCCAGGGCATGGTGGTCGCCGACACCTATTACCGCGAGGCCGCCAACGGCGCGCGCGACTGGATCAACCCGGCGGATGTCGAGGTGGAGCGCGACGAGCGCGGCCGCGTGGTGGGCGCGCACCTGCGCAGCGACGGGCAGCCGGTGTCCGTCGGCGGCACCGAGAAGATGTCGAAGTCGAAGAACAACGGCGTCGATCCGCAGTCGATGGTCGACAAGTACGGCGCGGACACCGTGCGCCTGTTCTCGATGTTCGCCTCGCCGCCGACGCTCTCGCTGGAGTGGAACGAGGCCGGCGTGGAGGGCATGTCGCGCTTCATGCGGCGCTTCTGGCGCGAGGTCCAGAAGCACGCCGACACGCTTCCCTTGCCTGCGGGGGACGTGTCGCCACCCACGGCCGCGCAGCGCACCCTGCGGCGCCAGCTGCACGAGACCATCCAGAAGGTCGGCGACGACTACGGCCGCCGCCACAGCTTCAATACCGCGATTGCCGCGCTGATGGAGTTCATGAACCACGTAGCGAAGTTCGACGACGCGTCGCCGGGCGGCCGCGCCGTGCGCCACGAGGCGCTCTCGGCGATGGTGCTGCTGCTGAATCCGGTGACGCCGCACGCCTGCCATGCGCTGTGGCAGGTCCTCGGCCATGCGGAGACGGTGCTGGAGGACGTCGCGTTCCCGGTCGTCGATCCGGCGGCGCTGGTGCGCGACGCGCTGACCCTCGCGGTGCAAGTGAACGGCAAGCTGCGCGGCACCATCGAAGTCGCCGCCGATGCCGCGCGCGAGGTCATCGAGGCCACCGCGCTCGCCGAGCCCGGCGTCGCCCGCATGCTGGAAGGGCTGTCGGTGCGCAAGGTGATCGTGGTGCCCGGCAAGATCGTCAACGTGGTGGCTTCATGAACGCGACGTCCCCGCTTGCCGCGCTTGGCCGCCTCGTACAGACTCCGCCGATGACCCGTTCCCATCTCCGTAGCTTCGTACTGGCGCTGCTGGTACTCGCGCTCCCCGCCTGCGGTTTCCACCTTCGCGACGCGCTCACGCTGCCGCCGGACCTGGACCGGGTGCGGGTGACCGCGCAGGACCCCTACAGCGCGCTGGCGCAGTCGCTGTCGCGCTCGCTGGAGCGTGCCGGCATCGAAGTGCCGACCGGCGACAGCCCCGGCGCCTCCGTCCTGCGGATCCACTCCGAACAGTGGGAGTCGCAGCCGCTCAGCGTCGACCAGTTCGGTCGCGCCCAGGAATACACGCTGCGTTACGCGGCGGTGTTCTCGCTGGTCGACGGCAGCGGCGGCATGCTGGTGCCGCAGCAGGTGATCGAGCTGTCGCGTGACTACGTATCGCTGCCCCAGGATTCCACCGGCTCGGAGAGCGAGCGCGAGCTGCTGTCACGCGAGCTGCAGCGCGAGATGGCGTCATCCGTGCTGCGTCGCATCGATGCGGTCACCCGCAGCCGTGCGGTCGAAGCCGAAGCCGGCCGCGCGGTTCCGGCCGTCGCGCCCGCCGTCGACGATCCCGCCGCCGGCACGCCCTGAGCGGGCTGGATCGGCGGCGATGGCCAGGGAACTGACGCCGGAGCAGCTGGCCACCGGGCTTGCCGGAGCGCCCCTGGCGCCGGTCTACCTGGTCGCCGGCCCGGAAACCCTGCGCGTGCTCGAGGCGGCGGATGCGATCCGCGCCCGGGCGCGCGAAGAGGGCTTCGCCGAGCGCGAGGTGTTCGATGTCGAAGGTCGTGACATCGACTGGGACGGGCTCGAGGCGAGCCTGCGCGCGCCCAGCCTGTTCTCGGCACGGCGCGTGATCGAGGTGCGCCTGCCCACCACCAAGCCGGGCAAGCAGGGCGCCGAGGTCATCACCGCCTACTGCGCCGACCCGCCGCCCGATACCTGCCTGCTGGTCACCGGCGGCGAATGGAGTGGCAAGCACGGCGGCAAGTGGAGCGAGGCGGTCGCGCGTGCCGGTTCCATTGCCGTGGCCTGGGCGATCAAGCCGCATGAGCTGCACGGCTGGGTCGAGGCCCGGCTGCGGCGGCGCGGCGTGCGCGCCGATCGCGACGCCGTGCAGCTGCTGGTTGAACGCGTCGACGGCAACCTGCTGGCCGCCGCTCAGGAGATCGACAAGCTGGTGCTGCTGGCCGAGGGTGGCGTGATCGATGCCGCGCGCATGCAGGTGCTGGTGGCCGACGCCGCGCGCTTCGACGTGTTCCGCCTGGTCGACGCCGCGCTCAACGGCGAAGGCGCGCAGGCCGTGCGCATGCTCGCAGGGCTGCGCGCCGAGGGCGAAGCGGTCCCGGCGCTGATGGGCATGGTGGTGATGGAGCTGCAGCGCGCGGCGGCGCTGGCGCGGGTGCAGGCGCGTGGCGGCAACCTGGCCGCGGAATTCAAGGTGCAGCGGGTCTGGGATGCGAAGCAGGCGGCGTACAAGCGCGCGCTGGCACGCCATCCGGCGGCGCGCTGGGAGCGCTTCGTGGCCGTGGCCGGACGGATCGACCGCATCGCCAAGGGGCGCGGCGAGGGCGACGCCTGGCAGGTGCTGGAGCGCCTGCTGCTCGCGGTCGCCGACGCGCGCGCGCTGCCGCTGCTCGCGGCGTGACATTGCTGGCCTGCTACGGCGGCAGCTTCGACCCGGTGCATCTCGGCCACGTGGCCATCGCGTGCGCGGTGCGCGACCGGCTTGGCGCCGAAGTCGTGCTGCTGCCCGCCGCGGATCCGCCGCACAAGGCGCGCACGCACGCCGACGCCGAGGCGCGCGCGGAGATGCTGGAGCTGGCAATCGCGGGCGAGCCGGGGATGCGGGTCGATCGGCGCGAACTGCGCCGGGACGGGCCGTCGTACAGCGTGGACACCCTGCGCCTGATCCGTGCCGAACAGGGCCCGCACCGGCCGATCGCCTGGGTGGTCGGTGGCGATTCGCTGCTGCAGCTCGACCGCTGGCACCGCTGGCGGGAGCTGTTCGCGCACGGCCACGTGCTCGCCGTGGAGCGCCCGGGTGCGCCGCTGGACGCGGCGACCGTGGAGCGCCTGGCGTTCACGGTGCACCGTGGCATCGAGTTCCGGCGCCGCGAGGCCAGCGCGCTTGCGGATTCACCGGCCGGTGGCTACGCCGTGCTCGCCTTGCCCGAACTGCGCGACGAATCCTCCACCGAAGTGCGGCGCCGCATCGCCGCCGGGGAGGATTGGCCGCCGATGGTGCCGGCGGCCGTTGCCGCACATATCCGCCAACATCGGCTGTATGTCGGCGGGCCCGGGTCCGGGACCGCCGCTTCGCTATAATCGCCGCCACGCCAACGAGTCGACCCCATTGACCACCCCCACCCAAGTCATCAAGACCAGTCTGCCCAACCCGCCCCCCGCAGTCGAAGTGCTGCTGGCCACCGTGCTCGAGGCGGTCGCCGAACTGAAGGCCCAGGACGTCGTGGAGATCGATGTCCGCGGCAAGACCAGCGTCTGTGACTACATGGTGGTGGCATCCGGCACCTCCACGCGGCACGTCAAGGCGATCGCCAACGAGGTGGTCCGCTTCGCCAAGCGCCTCGACTGCCAGCCGCTGGGCGTGGAGGGCGAGCGTGAGGCCGAGTGGGTGCTGGTCGACCTGGGCGACGTGGTGGTGCACCTGATGCTGCCGCGGGTACGCGAGTTCTATGCGCTCGAGCGCCTGTGGACCGTGGGCGACGAGCCGCCGGGCCGCGACGCCGACGCCGATGCCGGCCACGACGCAGGCGCCGCGCCCCGCCAGACGCGGGGCTGATCCGCCTGTTGGCGGCCGCCGCGCGGAGCCGATGAAAGCGCGCCTGGTCGCCGTTGGCGAGCGCCCCCCGGGCTGGGTGTCGGAGGGCTTTGCCGAATACCGCAAGCGGCTGTCGCACTGGCTGCCGCTGGAACTTGTCGAAATCACGCCCGGCCTGCGCGGCAAGGGCCGCGATGCGGTGCGCGCGACCAGCGATGAAGGCCAGCGCGTGCTCGCCGCGCTGCCGCGGGACGTGCACGTGGTGGCGCTGGATAGCCGCGGGCGCGCCTGGGACTCGGAAGCGCTGGCGACCCGGCTTGAGCACTGGCGGGGGCAGGGGCGCGACCTCGCCTTCCTCGTCGGCGGGCCCGAGGGCCACGCCGACGAGGTGCTGGCCCGCGCCGACGAAACCTGGTCGCTGGGCCCGCTGACGCTGCCGCACATGCTGGTGCGCCTGGTGCTGGCGGAGCAGCTGTACCGTGCGGCCGCGCTGCTCGCCAACCATCCCTACCACCGCGCCTAGGCGCGGTGGGGCTCAGCCGCGGTCGAGGACGAACTCGATCGGCACCAGGCCCAGCGCCTGCACCGGCTCGCCACCGCGCAGCGCCGGACGGAAGCGCCAGTGGCGCAGCACGTGGCGGCGCGCGGCCTCGTCGAGCCGGCGATGGCCGCTGCCGGCGTGGATCGTGACCTCCAGCGGCCGACCGTCGACCCCCACCAGGACCTGCAGCATCACCGTACCTTCGGCGCCATCGCGCAGCGCATCGCGCGGGTAGGGCGGAGCACTCGCCTCGCCGTACTCGAGGCGCATGCCGGTGACCGGGCCGTGTGCCGGCAGCACGCTGCCGGCGGCGGCGGATTCGGCCATAGGCTCCGGATCCACCGCGACGCTGCCGTGTTCCACCACTATTGCCGGCGGCATGGCGGGCGCCTCGATGCGCGGGGCGAATGTTGGCGCGGGGGCGGTGGGCTGCGGGCGCACCACCGCCACTTCGACCGGCGGCGGATCAGGCGGCTTCGGCCGGTCGGGGACCAGCACCACGACCGGCGGCGCCTCGGCGCGAGGCACCTCGAGCGTCCGGGTCATCGGCGCCAGCAGCAGCAGGAACGCCGCCGAGTTCAGCAGCAGGGTGCCGCTGATGCCCGCGATACGGACAGGATCGGGGCGTGCGGCGTCGCGACCGTGGATAACGGGATGCAGGACCATGGACCACCTCCCTCGGATGCACCGGCTGATGTCCGGCATGCATGCCAACGCGCGGGACGCGGCCGAGGGGTTGTCTGGGCCGCGTGGCGCGACTGGACTACGCGTCCAAGCTGCCCGGTCCATCGCGTCGCGGCAAGGCGCGCAGCGACGCACGGCCGCCCGCAGGCGACCGGCGGCGGATCAGTGCGGCGGGGACTCAGTCGCCGCCGGGCGCGGGGTCGTTTTCGCGGTCGGGTGCCAGGCCGCCGTCTTCGGGGTCCGGGCGAGGCTTTGCACCGCGGCCCGCATCGGTGCGATCACGCGGCTGCGGTTCGGCGTAGCCCGGGTTCTTGCCCGGGCGCGGGTCGGGGGAGGGCGGCGCCTGCTTGCGATCGGATCCGCCCATGTCAGCGCCCCAGTTCGAAGACCACGTCGAGGTTCGCATCCAGCGTGGTCTCGCCCGGCGACACCGGTGTGGACTCGGCATCGCGTGCCATCGACTTCATCATCATCATCGGTTGGGGGGGCTGGAAGCCGCCGCCTTCGCTGATGCTGACGATGCGGCGGACACGCAGGTCCAGCGACTTGGCATACATCGCGGCGCGCGCGCGCGCGAGGTCGAGCGCGGCACGGCGCGCCTCGTCGTAGACCGCCTCGGGCTGGTCGATCTCGAACGCGGGGCCGTTGATGTCGTTGGCGCCGCTGGCGACCAGCGCGTCGAGCACCTTGCCGAGGCGGTCGATGTCGCGGACCTTGATGCTGACCGTGTTGCTGGCGCGGTAGCCGGTGATTTCCGGCGCCTTGTTTTCCGCGTAGCGGTATTCGGGATTGACGCTGATCCCCGTGGTGCGGATGTCCTTTTCCGCCACGCCCGCGTCGCGGATGGCGGCCATCACCCTGGTCATCTGTGCGGCGTTGGCGCGCATCGCCGCGCTGGCGTCGGTGGCCTGGGTAACCACGCCGGCGGATGCGGTGGCGACATCGGGCACCCGGCTCGCCTGGCCGCGCGCCGAGACCGACAGCAGGGTGGCATCGCTGGCGGCCTGCATGGCCGGAGTCTGTGCGGAAGCGGTCATGGCGGTGGTACCGAGGGCGAGGGCGCAGGCGAGCAGCAGCGGGCGCAGGGCGGAATGGGGCATCGTGGTCTCCAGAACGAAGGGAACAAGGGTCTTGCTCATGCAGTGAACGGGTCGTGAGCCGCTCCGGGGTTGGCCGGCGCACGCGCGTCGGGCCGGCGTTCATGCGCGGTATCCTTGCCGGATGCTGCATCTTGCCTCGCAATCCCCCCGCCGCCGCGAACTGCTCGCGCGCCTTGGCCTCGACTTCGGCGTGCTCGATGTCGAAGTCGCCGAAGTGCGTGCGGCGGGCGAAGCGCCGGCCAGCTACGTGGCCCGCGTCGCGCGCGAGAAGGCCGGGGCCGGGCTGCTGCGCGTGGTCGCGGTGCCCGCTGCGGTGGTGCTGGGCTCGGATACCGAAGTGGTGCTCGATGACACGGTGTTCGGCAAGCCCGCGGACGCCGCCGAGGCGGCGGCGATGCTGCGCCGCCTGTCCGGGCGCAGCCACCAGGTCCTGACCGCGGTCTCGCTGGTGTCGGCGGGGCGCGAGGCTTCGGTGCTGGTGGCGACCGACGTCACGTTCGCAGACCTCTCGGACGAGGACATCGCGGACTACGTTGCCAGCGGCGAGCCGATGGGCCGCGCCGGCGCGTACGCCATCCAGGGCGGCGCCGAACGCTTTGTCGCACGGTTGGCGGGCAGCTATTCCGGGGTGATGGGCCTGCCCTTGCACGAGACCGCCGAACTGCTGCGCGGCTTCGGGATCAACGCGCGCACGCCGCGCGCCGGCGGCCGGGCATGAGCGAGGAGATCCTGGTCAACGTGACTCCGCGCGAGACGCGCGTGGCCGTGGTCGAGAACGGCATGCTGCAGGAGCTGCACATCGAACGCGGCTGGCGGCGTGGTGTGGTCGGCAACATCTACAAGGGCAAGGTGCAGCGGGTGATGCCCGGCATGCAGGCGGCCTTCGTCGACATCGGGCTGGAGCGCGCCGCGTTCCTGCATGCCAACGACGTGATGCGCTCGTTGCGCCCGCCCGAGCTGGTCGGCGACGAGCCGCCGCAGCCCGCGGCCACGCCGCCGATCAGCGAGCTGCTGCGCGACGGCCAGGACATCGTGGTCCAGGTGGTCAAGGATCCGATCGGCACCAAGGGCGCGCGGTTGACGATGCAGATCAGCATCCCGTCGCGCTACCTGGTGCTGTTGCCGCAGTCGACCGTGGTCGGCGTGTCCGCGCGGATCGAGGACGAAGCCGAGCGTGCGCGCCTCAAGTCGCTGGTGACCGGGTTCTCGGCGGGCAACCAGCACGGCTACATCGTGCGCACCAACGCCGAGGGCCAGCCTTCTGAAGCGCTGGCCGAGGACATCGCCTACCTGGCACGCGCCTGGCTGCTGGTCGAAGGGCAGGTGGCCAGCGCGCGCGTCGGCACCTGCGTCTACGAGGACCTGACCCTGCCGATGCGCGCGGTGCGCGACCTGATGCGCCGCGACGTGGAAAAGGTGAAGGTGGATTCGCGCGAGACCTGCGATCGCCTGCAGGTGTTCGCCGCGCAGTACATGCCCGGGCTCGCCGAGCGGATCGAGCACTACAGCGGCGCGCGCCCGGTGTTCGACCTGTACGGCGTCGAGGACGAGATCGGCCGCGCGCTGGAGAAGCAGGTGCCGCTGAAGTCCGGCGGCTACCTGGTCATCGACCAGACCGAGGCGATGACCACGGTCGACGTGAACACCGGCTCGTTCCTCGGCCAGCGCAACCTCGAGGAGACGGTGTACCGCACGAATCTGGAAGCCGCGCAGGCGGTCGCGCGCCAGCTCAGGCTGCGCAACCTGGGCGGCATCATCATCATCGACTTCATCGACATGGTCGATGCCGAGCATCGCCGCCAGGTGCTGCGCACGCTGGAAAAATCGCTGCTGCGCGACCACGCCAAGACCACGGTCTACGACTTCTCGCCGCTGGGCCTGGTGGAGATGACGCGCAAGCGCACGGTGGAAAGCCTGGAGCGCCAGTTGAGCGAGACCTGCCACGAGTGCGGCGGGCGCGGCATGCTCAAGACCGACGAGACCGTGACCTACGAGATCTTCCGCGAGATCGTGCGCGCGGTGCGCCAGTTCGACGCCGAGCGCCTGCTGGTGATCGCCTCGCCGAAAGTCGTCACCCGGATCACCGAAGAGGAGTCGGCGGCGGTCGCCGAACTCGAGGAGTTCCTGGGCAAGTCGATCCGCTTCCAGGCCGACGAGCAGTATTTCCAGGAACAATTCGATGTGGTGCTGCTCTAGCCACGCCGGGCGCGCGGCGTGGGCCTGATGCCGCCGACGCCGCTGCGCCGTGGCCTGCGCGTCGCAAGGCGCGGCGCCTGGTATGTACTGGCGATCGGCCTGGTGCTGATGGCGCTGGGCGCCGGCATCACCAGCCAGCTGCTGCCGTTGGCCGAGCGCCACCCCGACCACATCGCCGCCTGGCTGGGCGAGCGCGCCGGGCGCACGGTCGCGTTCGACCACGTGGAGACCGAGTGGACCCGGCGCGGCCCGCTGCTGCGACTGGACGGCCTGCGCATCGGCGACGGCCCGCACGCGATCCCGATCGGCGCGGCGGAAGTCCTGGTCTCCCAATACGCCGGCCTGTTGCCCGGGCGCTCGTTCACCGAGCTGCGGCTGCGCGGGCTGGAGCTCACGCTGGAGCGCGACGATGACGGGCGCTGGCAGGTCCGCGGCCTGCCGGGCCAGGCGCAGTCGGGTGGCGATCCCTTCGCCGCACTCGAAGGCCTCGGCGAGCTGCAGGTCATCGATGGCCGCCTGGCGGTGCTGGCCCCCGCGCTCGGCATCGATGCGGCCCTGAGCGAGGTCGACCTGCGCCTGCGCGTGGACGGTGAGCGCGTGCGCGTCGCGGCGCGCGCATGGATGCGCAAGGGCGTCTCGCCGCTGGACATTTCGGCCGATCTCGATCGCAGCCGTGGCGATGGCCGCGCCTGGCTGGCGCTGCGCGATGCCGACCTGGCGGCCTGGTCGGGGCTGCGCGCGGTGGGCGTGGGGACGGCGGCGGGAACCGGCAGGATCCAGGTATGGGCGGACCTGCGCGGCAACCGTGTCACCGACCTCCGGGTCTCCGGAAAACTGGATGGTGTGCGCCTGCGCGGCAACGCAGTGGCGGGCTCCGCCGCGCCATCGCTTGATTTCGGTCGCGTCGAGATCGACGCCCGCTGGCTCGCGCTCGCGGGCGGCTGGCGCGTCGACGCGCCGCGGCTGCGGGTCGGGGCCGGCGCGGATGCGCAGGTGCTCGACGGCCTGCTGGTCGCCGACGGTGCGCGTCGCGCGCTGGTGGCCGAACGCATCGATGCCGGACCGCTGCTGGCGCTGGCCGCGCTCGCAGGCGCCATGCCGCCCGCACTCTCCGACTGGCTTCTCGACACGCGTCCGGGTGGCGTGCTGCGTGATGTGGAGGTCGCGGGCGATGCCAGCGGCCGCTTCCGTGCGCGCGCGCAGGTGGAGGACCTGCGGTTCGACGCGGTCGGCGATGCCCCTGGCGTGTCCGGACTCTCCGGCACCCTGGTCGGCGACGCCGACGGCGTGACGTTCGCGTTCGACCGCAAGGCCGTCACGCGCTTCGACTGGCCGCGCGGCTTCGGCCCGCCGGCGCACGCGGTGCGCCTCGCGGGCAGGGTGACGGCCTGGCGCGACACCGGGGGCTGGCACGTCGATACGCCGGCGCTGCGCGTCAGCGGCGAAGGCTACGGCGCCGATGTGCGCGGTGGCCTGGTCTTCCAGGGCGACGGCACGCGCCCGCGCGTGGATCTGGCGGCGGCCATCGACGATGCCCACATCCCGGTGGCCAAGCGCTTCTGGGTCCGCCACCGCATGCCGCGGGCGGCGGTGGACTGGCTGGACACGGCCCTGGTCGGCGGCCACGTGCGCGGCGGGCGTGCCGTGCTGTCCGGCGACCTCGACGACTGGCCGTTCAGCGCCGCGGGCAAGACCGCCGGTCCTGGGCTGTTCCACGCGCGCGCGGGGCTCGACGACGTGGTGCTGCGCTTCGATCCCGACTGGCCGGCCGCGAACGGCCTCGACGGCGTGGTCGACTTCATCGCCGATGGATTTTCGGTGTCGGGACGTGCGCAGCTGGCCGGAGTGCCGCTGCCGACACTGTCCGGCCGCATCGCCCATTTCGGCGATGCGCCGCTGCTGGTCCGCGCCGACATCGCCGGCGATGCTGCGCCGGTCCTCGTGCTGCTGCGCGCCAGCCCGCTGCGCGAGGGCCGCGAAGCGCTGCTGCAGGGACTGTCCGCCGCCGGCCCCATGCGCGCGGCGTTCGCCCTGGACCTGCCGCTGCACCAGCACCCGATACGGCCGGCGGTTTCCGGGCGCGTGCTGCTGGAAGGCGCGACGCTGGGCGAAAAACGCTGGGACGTCGCGTTCGACGATGTCCGCGGCGAGGCACGCTACGACCAGAACGGTTTCGTTGCCAATGCGCTTCGCGTGCGCCGCGAAGGCCTGGCCGGCACGCTGGCCCTGCGTGCCGGCACCGGGCATGTCGCCGATCGCGGCAACGCCTTCGAGGCCGAGCTCGGCGCCAGCCTGGCCGCGTCCGAACTCGCCGCCCGTGCGCCGCAGCTGGCCTGGCTCGGCGATCGCCTGCGCGGGCGATCGCAGTGGACACTCGCAGTGGCGATCCCGGTGGATGCCGGCAGCGACGGAGGCGGCGGACGGCTGCAGCTGCGATCGGACCTGGTGGGCACGCAGCTGATGCTGCCGGCGCCGCTCGACAAGCCGGCGGCCACGCCGTTGGCGGCACGCATCGATGTCGACCTGCCACTGGGCGAGGGCGACGTGGACGTGGCCCTGGGCAACCGGGTCGCCTTGCGCGCGCGCAGCCGCGGCAACCAGACCGGGGTGCGCGCGGTGCTGGGCCGCGGGCGCATGGACGGCGAGCCTCCGGCGTCGGGCCTGGTCGTCACCGGGAGCACGCCGGTGCTGGACGCGCTCGACTGGGCGAGCCTGGCGGGTGGTGGCGACGCGGACGCCGACGCTGGCGAAGGGCTCGCACTGCGCCGGATCGACGTGTTGGCCGGTCGCCTGCAGCTGCTGGGCAGCGGCTTCACGCAGACGCGCGTGCTGGCCGAGCCGGTGGCGGCGGGAACCTCGGTGCGCTTCGACGGGCCGGCGCTGGCCGGTGGCCTGTTGCTGCCGCGACGATCCGGCGCAGCGCTGACCGCGCACCTGCAGCGGCTGCATTTTCCCGCACCCGGTGCGCGCGCGGGCGGTGGCACGCCGAGCGCCGACGGGGAGGGCGAGGCCGCGGCCGCCGATGACATCGACCCGGCGCGCATCCCGCCGCTGGACATCACCGTCGACGACCTGCGGTTCGGCGCTGCCGCGCTGGGCACGGCCCGGCTGCGCACGCGCCAGACGGCGGACGGGCTGCTGGTGCAGGAGTTCCATGCGGTGCGGGGCAGGCAGCGTGTCGAGGTCGAAGGCGATTGGCTGGGGCGCGGCCAGGCCGCGCGCACGCGCGTGAAGGTGTCGCTGGCAAGTCGCGACTTCGGCGCACTGCTGTCCGGCTTCGGCCTGGGCCAGCGCCTCGACGGTGGCGAAGGCGAAGCGGACTTCGACGCGACCTGGCCGGGCGGCCCGGCCGGTTTCCGGCTCGACGCCCTCGAGGGCAGCCTGGCGTTGACGGTGAAGGATGGCCGCCTGGTGGAAGTCGAGCCCGGCGCCGGCCGGGTCCTCGGCCTGCTCAGCATCACCGAACTGCCGAGGCGCCTCACCCTGGACTTCCGCGACTTCTTCGCCAAGGGCTTCGCGTTCAACCGCATCGGCGGCACGGTCGCGTTCGGCGCCGGGCAGGCGCGCAGCGACGACATGCTGATCGATGGCGCCGCGGCTGAAATCAGCATCCGCGGCACGGCCGACCTGCGCGCGCAGACCTACGACCAGGTGATCGAGGTGGTGCCGCGCACCGGCGGTCTGCTCACCGCGGTCGGTGCGCTCACCGCCGGGCCGGTCGGTGCCGCCGTGGGTGCCGTGGCCAACGCGGTGTTCGAGCGGCCGCTGGGCCGCGTGGGCGCCAAGGTCTACCACGTCACCGGGCCGTGGAAGGATCCGAAGGTCGAGGTGCAGGTGCGCGAGCCGCCGCCAGCGGAGCGCGCGGGTCCGGTGGTGCCCGCGTCGGGTTGATTCGCTGGCGTACGCCCGCATCTCCCCTGCAACGCCTTCCCGGACTCCACCTGATGACCCAAGCCCTTGCCCTTGCCGAAGCCCGCCTGCTGCTGCCCGCGGGCCTCGACGGCGGGGGCCTCGAACGCGCGTTCGGCCAGCTGCTGGGGCCGGGCATCGATTTCGGCGACCTGTATTTCCAGCACGCACGCCGCGAGAGCTGGACGGTCGAGGACGGCATCGTCAAGGACGGCTCGCATTCGATCGAGCAGGGCGTGGGCGTGCGCGCGATCAGCGGCGAGAAGACCGGGTTCGCCTATTCCGATGACATCAACGGCGCGGCGCTGCTTGCGGCGGCGCAGTCGGCGCGCGCGATTGCGCGCAGCGGCCATGAGCACGCGGCGAAGACGCTGGTGCCGGCGGGCACGCGCTCGCTGTACGCGGCCACCGACCCGATCGATGCCATGGGCAACGACGCCAAGGTCGAGGCGCTGCGGCGGGTCGACCGCCTGCTGCGCGCGGCCGACCCGCGCGTGAAGCAGGTGATGGTGAGCCTGTCGGGCGGCGTCGACACGATCCTCGTGGCGCGCTCGGACGGCGTGGTCGCCGGCGACGTGCGTCCGCTGGTGCGGCTCAACGTGCAGGTGATCGTGGAGCAGGGCGGCCGCCGCGAGAGCGGCTACGCCGGCTACGGTGGCCGCTACTCCTACGAGGAACTGCTCGGCGATGGCCGACCGGAGCAGTTCGCGCGCGAGGCGCTGCGCCAGGCGCTGGTCAACCTCGACGCCATCGATGCGCCGGCCGGCATCATGCCGGTCGTGCTCGGCCCCGGCTGGCCCGGCGTGCTGCTGCACGAGGCGGTCGGCCATGGCCTGGAGGGCGACTTCAACCGCAAGGGCACCAGCACCTATGCCGGGCGCATGGGCCAGCGCGTCGCCGCGCCGGGCGTGACCATCGTCGACGACGGCACGCTGGACAATCGCCGCGGCTCGCTCAACGTCGACGACGAGGGCACGCCGACGCAGTGCACCACGCTGATCGAGGACGGCGTGCTCACCGGCTACATGCAGGACACGCTCAACGCGCGCCTGATGGGCGTGGCGCCCACCGGCAACGGCCGCCGCGAGTCCTTCGCGCACCTGGTGATGCCGCGCATGACCAACACCTACATGCGCGCCGGCCAGGACGACCCGGCGGACATGATCCGTTCGGTGAAGAAGGGCCTGTACGCGGTCAACTTCGGCGGCGGCCAGGTCGACATCACCAGCGGCAAGTACGTGTTCTCGGCCACCGAGGCCTACCTGATCGAGGACGGCAAGGTCACCGCGCCGGTGAAGGGCGCCACGCTGATCGGCAATGGCCCGGAAACGATGCAGAAGGTGCGCATGGTCGGGCATGACATGGCGCTGGACGACGGCGTGGGCGTCTGCGGCAAGGACGGCCAGAGCGTGCCGGTGGGCGTGGGCCAGCCGTCGCTGCTCGTGGACGGCATCACTGTCGGCGGCACGCGCGCCTGATGCCGGCGCGCGATCCCGGCGATACCCCGTCAGGGCGTGGTGTCGTCGCCTTCCCGGTCGCCGTCGCCGTCACCTTCACCGAAGTGGTCGTCCTGGCTGTCGGCCGGCTGCAGCAGCGCGCGCACTTCGCGGAACAGCTCGCGGAACGCGCGCGGCGGCTTGTTCGCCTTGCGTTCGGCCAGCGCGTTGCGCACCAGCTGCCGCAGGCGCTGGCGGTCGGCGCCGGGGAATTCTTCCAGCAGCGCTGCCAGCGCGGCGTCGCCGTCGTCGCCGAGCAGGCGCTCGCGCCAGTCTTCGGCACGGTGCAGGCGCGCGGCATCGATGCGCGCGGCTTCACCGTCCACTTCAAGCGCGTCGCGGATCGCGTCCAGCGCCTCGTCGTCCTCGCGGCGCAGCTGCTTGGCCAGGAATGCGATCTCGCGCTTGCGCGCGATGTGCGAGGTGATGCGCCGCGCCCGTTCGATGAACTCCGGCAGGTCGTCGCCCAGCGGCAGCTTGTCCAGGCGGCCCGGGTCCAGCGCCACCAGCTGCTGCGCGAGCGCCAGCACGTCGAGCGCCTCGCGGCGCTGCGCGCTGCGGCTCTCGCCAAGGAATTCGCCGGTGTCTTCGTTCTTTCCGCGCATGTGCCGCACCCCGTATAGACCATGAAGGATAATCCATTGCAGACCCAGCCGACCGTAGTCCCGCCCGCCACGGACGACAGCCGCGAGCGCCTGGCGCAGCTCCAGGGCATCACCGCGGAACTGCTCGACCGCGCGCGCGCCGCCGGCGCCAGCCAGGCCGAGGTGTCGTGTTCCGAGGAGCGCGGCCTGAACGTCAACGTGCGCATGGGCGCGGTGGAGACGGTCGAATCCACGCATGACCGCGGCATCGGCGTGACCGTGTACTTCGGCCAGCGCAAGGGCAGCGCGAGCACCGCCGACCTGCGGCCGGAGAGCCTGGAGGCAACCGTGGCGCAGGCCTGCGCGATCGCGCGCCATACCGAGGATGACGACGCGGCCGGCCTCGCCGACGCGGCGTTGATGGCGCGCGAGGTGCGCGAATTCGACACCTGGCACCCCTGGGCGCTGGACGCCGACCACGCGATCGACCTGGCGCTGGCCTGCGAGCAGGCCGGCCGTGACGCCGATCCGCGCATCGCCAACTCCGACGGTGCGTCGGTCGGCAGCGGCACGTCGCTCAGCGTCTATGCCAACAGCCACGGCTTCGTGGGCGCCGAGCGCGACAGCCACCACAGCATCGGCTGCGCGCTGATCGCCGGCGAAGGCGATGCCATGCAGCGCGACGGCTGGTACAGCGTGGCGCTCGCCGCCGACGATCTGCAGTCGCCGGCCGCCATCGGCCGCCTCGCCGCGCAGCGCGCCGCCGCGCGCCTCGATCCCAGGCCGCTGGCCACCGGCCGCTATCCGGTGCTGTTCGCCTCCGAGGTCGCGCGTTCGCTGGTTGGACACCTGCTGGGTGCGGTCTCCGGCGGCGCGCTGTACCGCGGTGCGAGCTTCCTGGTGGACAGCGTCGGCGAGCAGCTCTTCCCCGACTGGTTCGCGATCGACGAGCGGCCGTTCCTGCAGCGCGGGCTGCGCTCGTCGGCCTACGACAGCGAGGGCGTGGCCACCCGCGAATCGCCGCTGGTCGCAGGCGGCGTGCTGCAGCGCTACGTGCTTGGCAGCTATTCGGCGCGCAAGCTCGGGCTGCAGACCACGGGCAACGCCGGCGGCGTGCACAACTTGGAGGTGGCCGCCAATGCCGGCGACCTCGACGACATGCTGCGCGGCATGGGCCGCGGCCTGCTGGTCACCGAGTTGATGGGGCAGGGCGTGAACACCGTCACCGGCGACTATTCGCGCGGCGCCGCGGGGTTCTGGATCGAGGACGGCGCGATCGCCTTCCCGGTGGACGGCATCACCATCGCCGGCAAGCTGCGCGAGATGTTCGCCGGCATCGAAGCGGTGGGGCGCGACGTCGACACCCGCTCGCACATCCGCACGGGTTCGATCCTCATCGGCGGCATGACCGTCGCGGGTGAATGAGCCGCTGACGCGCGCCTGACGCCACGGCGGCACCGGGTGCCATCGGTTGGGTTGCGCTCCATCGCGGCATCCCCATGCTATGGGGATGCCGGATGCACCGGCCAGGAGACCGCGATGCAACAGACCACCCATCTCGCCAGCACCCCCGCCACCGGCAGCGAGCGCCAGTGGGCGGCGCTGGCGCACATTGCCGCCCTGGTCCTTGCGCTGTGCACCAGCTGGATCGCCGGCGTGGCCGGCATGCTGGGCGCGGGCGCCGTCTACCTGCTCAAGCGCGGCGATTCCTCGTTTGTCGCCACCCACGCCCGCGAGGCGCTGAACTTCAACCTCAGCATGTTCATCTACGCCTGCATCGCGTTCGCGATCGGCGTGGTGCTGGTCGGGGCCACGGTGCTTACGCTCGGCATCGGCATCATCCTCACCGCGCCTGCCGGCCTGGTGCTGATGGTCGCGATGGCCGCGATCGCGCTGATGTGGCTGGTGTGCAGCATCATCGCCGCGGTGAAGGCGTGGAACGGCGAGGCCTATCGCTACCCGCTGACAATGCGCCTGTTCTGATCCGCGCGCGTCAGTGCCTGCGCTTGATCGCGAACTCGGCGAGCGTGGCGAGGATCGCCGCGCGCGGGCCGAAGGGCGCCAGCGCGTAGCGGATCGCGGCCGCCAGCGTGGCGAGGCGCTCGCGTGACGCATCGAGGCCGACCAGCGCCGGGAACGTGACCTTGTCCTGTGCCGCGTCCTTGCCGGCGGTCTTGCCGAGGGTGGCGCTGTCGCCTTCGACATCGAGCAGGTCGTCGCGCACCTGGAATGCCAGGCCGAGCGCGTCGGCGTAGGCATCCAGGCGCATGCGCGCGTCGGCATCGGCGCCGGCGGCGATCGCCCCCATGCGCACGGCCGCGCGGATCAGCGCGCCGGTCTTGAGCGCATGCAGGTGCTCCAGCGCGGCCAGCGTGGCCGATGTGTCGCCCGTGGCGGCGAGGTCGAGCGCCTGCCCGCCACACATGCCGGCACCACCGGCCGCCGCGGCGAGCTCGCGCAGCATCGCCACGCGCGAGGCGTCGTTCACCGCGGCATCCGCCAGCACCGCGAACGCCAGCGCCTGCAGCGCGTCGCCGGCGAGGATCGCGGTGGCCTCGTCGAAGGCGACATGCACGGTCGGCTGGCCACGCCGCAGGGCGTCGTCGTCCATCGCCGGCAGGTCGTCATGCACCAGCGAATAGGCGTGCATCAGCTCGATCGCCGCGGCGGCGGCATCCAGCGCGTCCTCGCCCGCGCCGAACGCGGTGCCGGTGGCGTAGACCAGCAGCGGGCGCATGCGCTTGCCGCCGAGCAGCACGGCATGGCGCATGGCCGCGTGCAGGCGTGGTTCGGCAGCCGGGTGTTGGTCCAGTGTGCGCTCGAGGACGGCGTCGATGCGCTGGCGCCACGCCTCGAGCCGGGCCGCCCTCGCCTCCGGGTCAGGCATCGTCGATATCGCGGCCCGGGAAGGGTTCTGCGCGCTCCGGCTGCTGTGGATCGGTAAGCAGGCGCACGCGAAGCTCGGCCTGTTCAAGCGCCTGCTGGCAGCGGCGGTAGAGGCCGACGCCGCGCTCATACGCGGCGAGCGAATCCTCGAGGCTCATCTCGCCGTGTTCCATCTTCTCGACGAGCTGCTCGAGCAGGTCGAGCGAAGCTTCGAAGTCGGCGACGGGCGAGGTGTCGTTGGTGGTGGCGGGCTTGCGTGGCATGGCGCCAGTTTACGCCATGTGCCACCAGCGCACGCCGGCGCCGCGGGCGCGAAGCCACGTCTCCAGGCGTGCCGAGAGCACTGCGTCACCGGCGGCGAGCAGGGTGCCGTCGGGCGCGGACAGCAGCGGCATGCGCGCGCGTTGCCAGGGCGGCAGCGCACCTGCCTGGAGCAGGTCTTTCAGCGCGTGCGAATGCGTGCGGCCAGGGAGCACGATGCGTTCGCCGCCGCGCCGCGCATGCGCTTTCAGCGGGGTATCGAAACCTTCCGCGCCGACAAGGGACAGCGCGCCGCCGCCGGGCAGCGGCAGTGGCGCGCGCCCGTCCCACCCGGCCTCCCAGTCCGCGGGAAGCGGAGGCAGCCGCTGGCCGGCATGCAGGCGGCCGCGCCAGGCGTGGACCACGGCGTCCGACCATGCAAAGGCCGCCACGCTGTCGTTGCGCGCGTGCAGCAGGTCGGCCGTGATCTGCGCGACGCCGGTTGCCGGCAGCGGGGGCAGTGCAAGCTCGATGATCCAGGCGCGCAGCACGCGCGCGCGCCGCGCCGCGGGCAGCGCCTGCAGGACGGTGATGGACAGGCCCGGGTCGACTGGCGGGGCGGCTGCGGTTTCGCGCTGTGTGCGGTCCGTTTGTCCGGCGTCGCGCGCCGCAGCCAGGGCCGCGTGGTCACCCTGGGCCAGAAGGTCGCTCGCTTCGGCGGACAGCGTTGCCGAGCGCGCGAGCGCAGCATCGGCCTCCGGCCAGCGTGCGCGCAGCAGCGGCATGACCTGGTGGCGCAGGTAGTTGCGGTCGTGGGCCGGGTCCGCGTTTGCCGGATCCTCAAGCCACGCCAGGCCGTGGCGCATGGCCCAGGCATGCAGCGTGGCGCGCGGCAGCGCCAGCAGCGGGCGCCACAGCCAGCCGGCCGCGAAGCCGCGCCAGGCACGCATCGACGCGAGGCCGTCGGGGCCGGACGCGCGCAGCGCGCGCAGCAGGAACGTCTCGGCCTGGTCGTCGCGATGGTGCGCCAGCGCGAGCACCTCGCCGTGGCCCAGCGCGTCGGCGAAAGCGGCGTGCCGCGCCGCGCGCGCCGCAGCCTCCAGCCCGCGCCCGGCGTCACGTGCCACGTCGACCCGCGCCACCTGCAGCGGCACGTCGAGCGCGGTGCAGGCGCGCGCGCAGTGGACGGCCCAGGCGTCGGCATCGGCGTGCAGCCCGTGGTGGACGTGGACCGCGCGCAGGCCGCGCGCGCGGATCGAGGCGTCCGCGGCCAGCAGGTGCAGCAGCACCGTGGAATCCAGCCCGCCGCTCAGGGCCACCAGCACCGCGCCGGTGGCCACCGGGCAATCGGGCAAGGCGATGCGGTCGGAGGGCGGAGGCGAGGCCATCCCGCGATGTTGCCATGTGCCCGCGATGCAGTGATCCGCCAGCGCCCGCACGCCCGGGAGCGCACTCGGCCTACAGTGGTCCGCCACGTCCGCGGAAGACCCCGATGAGCCAGCTGTTCCAGCCACTGCGCCAGCGCGACATCGTCCTGCGCAACCGCATCGCCGTCTCGCCGATGTGCATGTACTCATCGGTCGACGGCCTGCCGGGCGACTGGCACCTGGTGCACCTCGGCAGCCGCGCCGCGGGTGGCGCCGGCGTGGTGATGACCGAGGCGGCCGCGGTCTGCCCCGAGGGACGCATCTCGCCGCAGGATGCCGGCATGTGGAACGAAGCCCAGGCCGCGGCCTGGGCGCCGATCGCGCGGTTCATTGCCGCACAGGGCGCGGTGCCGGCGATGCAGTTGGCGCATGCCGGGCGCAAGGCCAGCACGCACGCGCCGTGGCGTGGCGATGGCGCGGTGCCGGTCGCCGACGGCGGCTGGACGGTCGTGGCGCCGTCGGCCGCGGCCTATGCCGACCACTACCCGCAGCCGCAGGAGCTCGATGCGGAGGGAATCGCGCGCGTGGTCGCTGGTTTCCGCGCCGCAGCGGCGCGTGCG
The DNA here is from genome assembly GCF_016461615.1 of Luteimonas sp. MC1828. Classification (NCBI taxonomy): domain Bacteria; kingdom Pseudomonadati; phylum Pseudomonadota; class Gammaproteobacteria; order Lysobacterales; family Lysobacteraceae; genus Luteimonas; species Luteimonas sp. MC1828. The sequence goes on along the minus strand of NZ_JAEMNY010000001.1, from coordinate 791,351 downwards.
CTGGAAGCCGACTTCAAGCTCGTCGAGATCCACGCCGCGCACGGCTACCTGCTGCATCAGTTCCTGTCGCCGCTCGCCAACCGGCGCGGCGATGCCTGGGGCGGCGGCTTCGAGGGCCGCACGCGGATCGTCCGCGACGTGGTGTCTGCGGTGCGCGAGGTCTGGCCGGAACGCCTGCCGCTGTGGATGCGGATCTCGGCCACCGATTGGGTCGATGGCGGCTGGGACGTCGAGCAGAGCGTGGAGCTGGCGCGCAGCGTCAAGGCGCTGGGCGTGGACCTGATCGACGCGTCCAGCGGCGGACTGGACCGGCGCCAGCAGATCGAACCCGGACCCGGCTACCAGGTGCCGTTCGCGGCGCGCATCCGCGGCGAGGCGGATATCGCCACCGGCGCCGTCGGCCTGGTGACCGAAGCGGCGCAGGCCGAGCGGATCGTGGCCTCGGGCGACGCCGACGTGGTGCTGTTGGCTCGCGAATCACTGCGCGATCCGTACTTCCCGATGCGCGCCGCGAGGCTTCTGGGCGTCACGCCCGTGGTGCCGGTGCAGTACCAGCGCGCGTGGGGCGGCTAGGCGGCCCAGGCGCGCGTGCCAACCGATCAGGCGGCTTCGTAGGCGCCGTAGCTGCGCAGGCGCTTGTAGCGCCTGTCCAGCAGCTGGTCGCTGGACATGCCCTCGAAGGCGTCGAGCTCGTTGAGCAGCACGGCCTTCAGGCGCTTGGCCATCTGCTTCGGATTGCGGTGCGCGCCGCCGATCGGCTCGCGCACCAGCTTGTCCACCAGGCCAAGGCCCAGCAGGCGCTTGGCGGTGAGGCCCAGCTGTTCGGCGGCGTCGCGCGCCTTGCCGGCGTCCTTCCACAGGATCGAGGCGCAGCCCTCGGGCGAGATCACCGAGTAGGTGCTGTATTCCAGCATCAGCGTGCGGTCGCCCACGCCGACCGCGAGCGCGCCGCCGGAGCCGCCTTCGCCGATCACCGTGCACAGGATGGGCGTGCGCAGCTCGGCCATTTCCATCAGGTTGCGGGCGATCGCCTCGGACTGGCCGCGCTCTTCGGCGCCGATGCCGGGGTAGGCGCCGGGCGTGTCGATGAAGGTCAGCAGCGGCAGCTTGAAGCGCTCCGCCATCTTCATCAGGCGCAGCGCCTTGCGGTAGCCCTCGGGGCGCGGCATGCCGAAGTTGCGGCGCACCTTGGCCTTGGTGTCGCGGCCTTTCTGGTGGCCGATGATCATCACCGAACGGCCGTTGATGCGGCCCAGCCCGCCGACGATCGCCGGGTCGTCGGCGTACGCGCGGTCACCGGCCAGCTCCTGGAACTCGTCGCAGATGAAGCGGATGTAGTCGTTGGTGTACGGCCGCGCAGGGTGGCGCGCGAGCTGCGACACCTGCCACGGCGACAGGTCGCGGAAGATCTGCGCGGTGCGCAGGCGCAGCTTGTCCTGCAGCGTGCGCAGTTCGGCGTCGACGTTGACCGCCGAGCCGGACCCGGCGCGGCGAAGGTCCTGGATCCTCGCCTCGAGGTCGGCGATGGGTTGTTCGAAGTCGAGGTAGTTCGGGTTCATCGACAGTCTTGGCGCGGGAAAGCGGCCAGTCTAGCCGACGGCGCCCGCGAAGGCCGTACCCGGGCGTGCGGTCGGTAGTGCGTCGCCTACTGCGACCAGGGCCGCGGGCCCACCGCCACGCGCACCGCCTTGACGCCCGGCTGCGCGCGCAGCTCGCCGACCATGGCCGGATCCACGCGCACCGACTGCGTGCCGTTGACGTCGAGGCTGCCGGCCGCCCCGCTGGCGAGAAGCAGGTCGTAGCGCAGCGGAGTGGGGCCGGGACGGTGGCGCGCCAGCAATGTCTCGACGCGTTCCAGCACGCCGGCCACGCGCAGGTCGAGGCGCAGCGACATGCGTTGCGCGGCCTGCTCGCAGACCTGCTGGAAATCCCAGGCGCGGCGCGCGCGCAGCGAAAACCCGCCGCTGAACTCGTCCTCGCGCAGCCCGCCTTCGACGATCACGATGCGATCGCGGGTGAGCAGCGCCGCGTTCTCGAACCAGGCCTCGGAGAAGAACGCGCATTCCAGGCGCCCGCGCCCGTCCTCGATGTGCACGAACGCCTGCGACTCGCCGCGCTTGCGCATGCCGGCGACCTGGCCGGCGACCACCACCGTGACCTCCTGGCGCCAGCCGCCGCGGCCGCCATCCTTGCCGCCGCCGCGTGACGATGCGCCCGACTCCCACAGCGCATCGAGCTGGCCGAGGTCGCAACCGACGAGGCCCTTCAGCTCTTCGCGGTACGGGTCCAGTGGATGGCCGCTCAGGTAGTGGCCAAGCGTCTCGCGCTCGCCCGCCAGCTTCTGCTGCAGCGGCCATTCCGCGGTCTCGCGCAGCTCGATGCGCGCCGCCGCCTGCGGCTCGGCGAACCCGCCGAACAGCGAGGCCTGCCCGGCCTCGCGCTCGCGCGCCAGCTGTTCGGTGGCCTTCAGCACCTCCGGAAGCTGCAGGGTCAGCGAAGCGCGGTTGAGGCCCAGCGCGTCGAGCGCACCGGCATTGACCAGCGCCTCCAGCGTGCGCCGGTTGAGGCGCGCGGATTCCACGCGCCGGCAGAAGTCGAGCAGGTCCACGTAGGGACCGCCCTTGCGGCGCTCCTCCGCGATCGCCTCGCACGCGCCCTGGCCGACGCCCTTCACCGCGCCCAGCCCATAGCGCAGCGTGCCGCCATCCATGGCTTCGAACATGTACCCCGACGCGTTGACGTCCGGCGGCTGCACGTCCAGCCCGAGCTTGCGCGCCTCGTCGAGGAACATCACCACCTTGTCGGTGTTGTCCATGTCCGACGACAGCACCGCGGCCATGAACTCCGCCGGGTGGTGCACCTTCAGCCATGCGGTCTGGTAGGCGACCAGCGCATAGGCGGCCGAGTGCGACTTGTTGAAGCCGTACTCGGCGAACTTCTCCATCAGGTCGAAGATCTGCGTCGCCACCTTCGGGTCGACGCCGTTGCCGGAGGCACCGGCCTCGAACTTGGCGCGCTCCTTCGCCATCTCCGCGGCGTTCTTCTTGCCCATCGCGCGGCGCAGCAGGTCCGCGCCGCCCAGCGAGTAGCCGGCCAGGACCTGGGCGATCTGCATCACCTGTTCCTGGTAGACGATCACCCCATAGGTCGGCTTGAGCACCGTTTCCAGCGACGGATGCGGATAGGTGACCACGGCATTGCCGTGCTTGCGGTCCACCCAGTCCTTGTCCATGCCCGAACCGAGCGGGCCGGGGCGGAACAGCGCCGCGAGCGCGATGATGTCCTCGAACACGTCGGGCTTGGCGCGCTTGAGCAGCTCGCGCATGCCGCGCGATTCGAACTGGAACACCGCCACCGTGTCGCCGCGCGCGAACAGCTCGTAGGTGGCCTTGTCGTCGAGCGGCAGCTTGGTGATGTCGAGCGGCGCGGCCGACGCATCCGCCCCGGTGCGTGCGCGCTCGTTGATCGCCTTCACCGCCCAGTCGATGATCGTCAGCGTGCGCAGGCCGAGGAAGTCGAACTTCACCAGGCCGACGCTTTCCACGTCGTCCTTGTCGAACTGCGTGACCGGGTTGCGGCCGCGGCCTTCGCCATCGTGTTCGGCGTACAGCGGGCAGAAGTCGGACAGCGGCGACGGCGCGATCACCACGCCGCCGGCGTGCTTGCCGGCGTTGCGCGTCAGGTCCTCGAGCTGCAGCGCGAGGTCGATCAGGTCGCGGACGTCGTCTTCATCGCCGTAGCGGGCGATGAGTTCGTCGGAGCGCCAGGCATCGTCCTTGCGCCCCTTCTCGGTGCGCCCGAGCGCGTCGGCCAGCGACACGCCGAGCGTCATCGGCACCAGCTTGGCGACGCTGTCCACGAAGCCGTACGGGAAGCCGAGCACGCGGCCGGTATCGCGCACCACCGCCTTCGCGGCCATGGTGCCGTAGGTGATGATCTGGCTGACACGGTCGCGGCCGTACTTGGCGGCGACGTAGTCGATCACCTCGTCGCGCCGGTCCATGCAGAAGTCGATGTCGAAGTCCGGCATCGACACGCGTTCGGGGTTGAGGAAGCGCTCGAACAGCAGGTCGTAGGGCAGCGGGTCGAGGTCGGTGATGCCCAGCGCCCAGGCGACCAGCGAGCCCGCGCCGGAGCCGCGGCCCGGCCCGACCGGGATGCCGTGGTCCTTGGCCCAGTTGATGAAGTCCGCGACGATCAGGAAGTAGCCGGGGAAGCCCATCGAGACGATCACGCCGAGCTCGGTGTCCAGGCGCGCGTCGTAGCTGGCGCGGTCGTGGCCGGGCGCCAGCGGGGCGACGGCCAGGCGCCTGTCGAGCCCGTCGCGCGCCTCGCTGCGGATCCACGAATCCAGGGTGTGGTCGCTCGGCACCGGGAATGCCGGCAGGTAGTACGTGCCCAGGCGCAGCTCGAGATTGCAGCGCTGGGCCAGCGCCACGGCGTTGTCGATCGCGTCCGGCGCGTCGGTGAACAGCGCCACCATCTCGTCGACGGACTTCAGGTACTGCTCGGCGGTGTGGTCGTGCGGACGGCGCGGATCGTCGAGCGCGCGCCCGGAGGCGATGCACACGCGCGCCTCGTGGGCGTCGAAGCCGTCGCCATCGAGGAAGCGCACCTCGTTGCCGGCCACCAGCGGCACGCCACAGGGCGCGGATACGTGCAGCGCGAAGTCGTTGAATGCGGCTTCATCGGCAAAGCCGCAGCGCGCGAGTTGCAGGTGCAGGCCGTCATCGAGCACGCCGCGCCAGTCGCGCAGCCAGGCTTCGGCCTGGTCGTGCTTGCCGGCGGCGACCAGCTGCCCGGCCGGGGAATGCCGGCCAGCCAGCGCGAACAGACCGCGGTGGTCCTCGCGCAGCCATTCGGGGCGCACCACCACGCCATCGTGGCGTTGGCCTTCCATCCACGCCCGCGTCAGCAGCCGCGACAGGGCGAGGTAGCCGTCATGGTCGCGGCAGAGCAGGGTAAGTGTGGCCGGGTTGTCGCTGCCGTCGGCGATGCTGATATCGGCGCCGGCGATCGGCTTGATGCCGGCGCCTTCGGCCGACTTGAAGAACTTGACCAGCGAGAACAGGTTGTTGCGGTCGGTGACCGCGACCGACGGCTGGCCCATGGCCACGCAGCGCTTGACGAGGTCCGGGATGCGGATCGTCGAGTCGGCGAGTGAATACTCGCTGTGCAGGTTGAGGTGGACGAAACGAGGGGACATCGCAGGACCGGCGTGGCAACACGCAGGTTAGGTGCCCGCTCCCGCGCGGACAAGGCTTGACAGCCCGATCCGCGCAGATCGCCCTCAGTGGACCTGGAACCGCGGGGCGCCGGTTTCCTCCAGGTAGGTCTGCCGACCGCGTTCCAGGATGTGCGCCAGCAAGCGCAACTCGGCCTGGCGCGCCTCCAGCCATTCGTCGCGGCCAAACGCCAACTCGTGCGGGCGTTCACCGCGCAGGATCGCCTCTTCGATCCTCAGGCGGCGGAAATCCAGATAGGCATCGAGTTCATCGATCAGCCGCGGCATGGCCAGGTCGACCAGCAGGGCGTAGTCCAGGCCACCGACCACCGGTACGGCGTCGGGCAACAGGCGTTCGCTTCCGGTGGCGTAGTCCGCGATCAGCTGGATCCGCTCCCTGAGTTCGGGATCGAGCTGCCACGCGGGTTCGCTTGCCAGCATGCGCAAGGCCCGCAGGCAGCGCGCGCGCTGTCGGATACCCGACAGCCTGGTGCGGTCCGCGTGCTGGTCCAGCAGCTGGCGCGCCGCACTGGCGATTCCGTCGAGTTGCGGCACCTGCTCGGGGCCTGCCAGCGCACTGGCGACCCGCTGGAAGCGTTCGATGCTGCGCTGGTCGGGGACGCGGCCGGCGATGTGGTTGCGGCGCGCGCGACCGGACGGATCGGCTGCGGGCAACGGGAGTGAGTCGAGATGGACGTACATGGCGTTCTCCGGATTGGAGCCGCCGTCGGGCGGGAATCCAAGTGTCCACCTCTGTCGACCGGGAAGCTTGACGGAAATGGACGGAGACCATGATGGAAGCGCGAGGGAATGCGGTGTGCCGGTTCAGTCCGCTTCCCACGTTCTTACCGGGGCTCACTGCTGGGCGGGACAGGGCCGGCATTGCCATGGCGGACGACGCACGCATCTACAGGTTCGGCGACGTCGAGGTCGACACCGGCGCACACCGCGTCATGCGCGGTGGGCGGCCCGTGGCGCTGGAGCCCAAGGCCTATGCGGTGCTCCTGGTACTGCTTGCGCATCCCGGCCATGCGATTCCCCGCGATGAGCTGTTGGACCACGTATGGGGGCATCGCCACGTCACGCCAGGCGTGCTGAACCGCGTGGTCGCGCAGTTGCGCAAGGCCTTGGGCGACGATGCGGAGCATCCGCGCTACATCCAGACCCTGCATGCGGTCGGCTACCGGTTCATGTGCGTTCCCGACGTCCATCCCGCCGCAGCGCTGCCTGCCGCGGAGGAAATTTCCGACGAGACGTCGCTGGTGGAAATTTCATCGGTACACGACCTGGCGGAGGAGCGAGGCGCGGGCCGATCGCCGTGGCTCCGCGTGGCAGGGGTTGCCATGCTCCTGGTGATCATCGCCACGGCGTGGTGGCGCCTGGCCCCTCCGGAGGCGACGGGGCCGAACACGGCAACGATCGCGCTGCGCCCGTTCTCCATGCTCGGCGGCAGTGCCGAGGATGCGTGGTTTGCCGAGGGCCTCGCGGTGGAAATGCACGATGCGCTGGCCGCGGTGCCGGGCCTCAAGGTGGCGGCGTTGATGGACCCGGCTGATCCGCGTCGCGACGTCGACGTGCGCGAGCTCGGGCGCATGCTCGACGTCCGCGCCGTGCTCGACGCCAGCGTCCGCCGCGATGGCGACCGGGTGCGCATCAATGCGCGGCTGAGCGATACCGGCACCGGCTACGTGCTGTGGAGCCGCAGCTATGAACACGCGATGTCGGAACTGTTCGACACCCAGGGCGCGATCGCCGGCGAAGTGGTCGAGTCCATGCTGGGCGCGGTGCCGTCCCAGCGGGAGTCGCTGCGGCAGCGCCTCGCGCCGACCCGCAGCGTGGCGGCATTCGAAGCCTACCTGCGCGGAATCGAGCTCGCGCGCACTCCGCTCGATCGCGAGCGCAGTGGCCAGGCCGCGGATGCCTTCCGCGCCGCGCTTGCCGCGGACGCGGGGTTTGCCCGCGCGCAGGCGGCGCTGTGCGCCACCGAAACGCGGCGCTTCGAGTACTGGAATGACGCCAAGGCGCACGAGCGTGCGCTGGTGGCCTGCAGGCGCGCGCTGGAGATGGTCCCGGTGCCGCCGGAGGCATCGCTGGCGCTGGGCAACCTGCTGCGCGTGGATGGCGAGTTCGACAAGGCTCAGGCGCATTTCGAGGCCGCCAGCCGTGCGCCCGCGAGCGCGGCGCTTGCACATGTCGGCCTCGGCAAGATCGCGGCAGCGCGCGGCGATGCGGCGCGGTCGCGGCAGCACTTCGACCAGGCGCTGGCGCTGGCGCCGGAAAACGCGCAGGTGCATGCCGAAATCGGCTACCAGGCCTATCGCGACGGGCGCCTGGAGGATGCAAAGCGCGCGTACCGCCGCGCGCTGGAGCTCGACCCCGACAACGCCGGCAACTGGAACACGCTCGGGTTCCTGCACCTGCTGGCGGGCGAGGATGACGATGCTTCCCGCGCCTTCGAGCGCTCGATCGCGATCACGCCCAGCGCCGACGTGCTGGCGAACTTCGCGCTCCTGCGCGGCCAGGCGGGCGACCACGAGGGCGCGGTCGCGCTGTACCGGCGTGCGCTCGAACTCGACCCCGACGACTACATCAACTGGGGCAACCTGGCCGACGGCCTGCGCGCCAGCGGCGCCGCGCGCGCGGAGGTGCGCGCGGCGTACATGCAGGCGGAGCAGCGCGTGCGCCGCTACCTGGGCATCAACAAGGGAGACGGCTATGCGCAGGCCGCGCTGGGCTGGTACTGCGCCAACCTGGGCAAGCGCGAGGAGGCGTTGGAGCTGGTGCGGAACTCGCGCGCCACGACCATTGGCGATCGCGCGGAGATCGCGCTCTACAACGCCGAGAGCCTGGCCATGCTGGGCATGCGCGAGGCCTCCCGCCAAGCGCTGGAACGCGCGCGCGCGGCGGGAATTTCCGAGGCCCGGATCCGGGCGAGCCCGGTCCTGGAGTGAGTGCGCGCGACGATCAGGCGGCTGGCACGCCGAGGTCCGCGAACAGGTCGCGGGCCTCGGCCGCACGCACCGGCGCAAAGCTGCGGCGGTGCTCGGGGCAGGGGCCGTGCGCGCGCAGCGCATGCAGGTGCGCGGGCGTGCCATAGCCCTTGTGCGCGTCGAACCCGTATTGCGGATAGCGCGCATGGAGGGCCTGCAGAGCGCGGTCGCGCGTGACCTTTGCCAGGATCGACGCCGCCATGATGCTGCGGTCACGCGCATCGCCGCCGACCCAGGCCTCGGCCGGGCAGGGCAGCCCCTGCGGCAGCGCGTTGCCGTCGATGCGCGCGCAGCCGGCGGCATGGGCGACGCCTTCCACGGCCTGGCGCATGCCCAGCATCGTCGCCTGGTAGATGTTGAGGCGGTCGATCTCGGCGGCGGTGATGGTCACCACGTGCCAGGCCAGCGCGCGTTCCACGATGCGCGCGTACAGGGTTTCACGTCGCGATGCGCAAAGCTGCTTGGAGTCGTCGAGTCCGTTGACGCGCGGGCGTGCGGGATCGAACACCACCGCAGCGACCACGACCGGGCCGGCCAGCGGGCCGCGCCCGGCTTCGTCCACGCCCGCGACCAGCAGCGTCGCCTCGGCGGCGCAGGAATGATCGCCGCTGCGGGTGATGCCGCCGGCGCGTGGCGGGCGCTGCCTCATGCGGGCGCCGTGCCGCCCGCGGCGACGTGGTGGCGCGCATCCACGAGTTCGGCCACGGCGTTGGCGGCCTCGCGCGAAGCGTCGCGGCGGAGCATCAGGTGCAGTTCGCGGTAGCGCGGCGCGAGTGCCGCGACCGCACCCGGGTCGGCGAACCAGGCCAGCACCGCATCCGCAAGCTTCTCCGGCGTGCAGTCGTCCTGCATCAGTTCCGGGGCGATGGTGTCGCCGGCCAGCACGTTGGGCAGCGCATAGCGGTCGACCTTCAGCAGGCCCAGGCCCTTGACGATGGCGTGGGTGGTCGGCGAGATCCGGTAGCCGACCACCATCGGCCGCTTGGCCAGCATGGTTTCAAGCGTCGCGGTGCCGGAGGCCAGCAGCACGACGTCCGCGGCGAACATCGCGTCGCGCGCCTGTCCGTCCAGCAGGTGTGCGCCGGGCAGGGCGTGTGCGGGATCCGCGAGCAGGCCGGACAGCGCGGCGCGGCAGGCGGCATTGGCCGCCGGCACCAGGACCTGCAGGCCGGGTATGCGCTGCCCGACCAGAGCGGCCGCCGCGAGGAAGGCGGGGCCGAGGCGTCCGATCTCGCCGAGCCGCGAGCCGGGCAGCACGGCCAGCACCGGTGCATCTGCGGACAGGCTCAGCCGTGCGCGGGCGGCGGCGCGATCCGGCTCGAGCGGCATGGCGTCGGCCATCGGGTGGCCGACGAAGCGCGCGTCCACGCCGTGGCGGGCGTAGATCGCCGGCTCCATCGGGAACAGGCACAGCACGCGATCGGCGCTGCGCCCGATCTTCGCCGCGCGGCCCTGGCGCCAGGCCCAGACCGAGGGGCTGACGTAATGCACGGTGCGGATGCCGCGCGCCTTGAGCTGGCGTTCGAGCCCGAGGTTGAAATCCGGCGCATCGATGCCGATGAACACGTCCGGACGCCAGTCGACAAGGCGCTTGCGCAGTCCGCGCCGCAGCGCCAGCAGTCGCGGCAGGTGCGCCAGCACTTCGCTGAGGCCCATCACCGCCAGCTCGCCGGCGTCGTGCCAGGTGTCCACGCCGGCCGCGCGCATCGCATCGCCACCGACACCGGCGAACACGGCATCCGGAAAGCGCGCCTGAAGGCTCTCGACCAGTCCCGCGCCGAGCAGGTCGCCCGAGGCCTCGCCGGCCACCAGCGCGAAGCGCGGCGCGCGCGCGCTCACCGCAGCAGCGGCCGTTCGCCGGCCTCGATGAAGGCGAGCATGCGCCGCACGTCCTCGCTGTCGGCGGCCATCGCCGCGAGCTTGGCGCGCGCGTCATCGAGGCTGTCGCCGGACATGTACACCGCGCGGTAGGCGCGGCGGATCGCGGCGATGCGTTCGCCGTCGAAACCGCGGCGCTTCAGGCCTTCGGCGTTGATCCCGCGCGGCCGCCCGTAGCCGTCCTGCGCCACCATCAGGTAGGGCGCGACGTCGCCGTTGACGAACGCCCCCATGCCGACGAACGCGTGGTCGCCGACCCGGCAGAACTGGTGCACCCCGGCAAAACCGCTGAGGATCACGTGGTCGCCCACCGAGACGTGGCCGGCGAGCGATGCGTTGTTGGAAAACACGCAATGGCTGCCGACCATGCAGTCGTGCGCCACGTGCGCGTAGGCGAGGAACCAGTTGTCGTCGCCGATGCGCGTGATACCGCCGCCGCCCGCGGTGCCGCGGCTGATGGTCACGAACTCGCGGATGACGTTGCGGTCGCCGATCTCAAGCTCGACGCGCTCGCCGCGGTATTTCTTGTCCTGCGGCTCGCCACCGATCGCGGCGTGGCCGTGGACATGGTTGTCGCGCCCGATGCGGGTGGGCCCCTGGATGCTGCAGTGGGCGCCGATGCGGCTGCCGTCGCCGATCTCGACGCCGGCGCCGATGAAGGTGAACGGGCCGATGTCGACCCCTTCGCCGATCCGCGCAGCAGGATCGACGACCGCGCTGGCGTGGATCGTCGTGGCGGCCATCTCAGTCCTTGACCTCGGCACACAGGATGTCGGCGCTCGCGACCTGTTCGCCGTCGACGCTGGCGAGGCCACAGTAGAGCGTCATGTTGCGGATCTCGCGCTTGATGGTGACTTCGAGGTCGAGGCGATCGCCCGGTTCCACCATGCGCGAGAAGCGCGCGTTGTCGATCTTGACCAGGTACGACAGGCGGCCCTCGGCGGTGCCGCCCTGCGACAGCTGCGTGAGCACGCCGCCAGCCTGCGCGAGTGCTTCGACCACCAGCACCCCCGGCATCACCGGGCGGTCGGGGAAGTGCCCCTGGAAATAGGCTTCGTTCACCGTGACGTTCTTGTAGGCGAGGACGCGCTTGTGCGCCTCGAACTCGACCACGCGGTCGACCAGCAGGAACGGATAACGGTGCGGCAGCATGGTGCGGATCGCGTTGACGCCGATCGGCAGCTGCACGGCGGGTGGTGTCATGGTGTCTCCTTGTCGAGTCGCTGCACCTGCCGGGCCAGCGCGTCGAGTTGCCTGAAGCGAGCGGCGCTCTTGCGCCAGCTGCGGTTGTCCATCAATGGCGTGCCGGAAGAATACTCGCCCGGCGCGTCGATCGAACTGGTGACCAGCGCCATCGCGGTGATCACCACGCGGTCGCAGACGGTGATGTGGCCGACGATGCCGGCGCCGCCGCCGACCAGGCAGTAGCGGCCGATCACCGCGCTGCCGGCAACCGCCACGCAGCCGGCCATCGCGGTGTGCGCGCCGATGCGGACGTTGTGGCCGACCTGGATCTGGTTGTCGAGGCGCACGTCATCCTCGAGCACGGTGTCTTCGATGGCACCGCGGTCGATGGTTGTGTTGGCGCCGATCTCGCAGTCGTCCCCGACCACAACGCCGCCCTGCTGCGGGACCTTGATCCAGCGGCCGCCGTCCATCGCCAGCCCGAAGCCGTCGGCGCCGAGCACGGCACCCGGGTGGATCAGCACGCGTTCGCCAAGGCGGACGCGGCGTACCAGCGTGACCCGCGCCACGAGGCGGCTGCCCGCGCCGACCACGCAATCCTCGCCGACCACGCAGCCAGGCCCGACGATCGCGCCGGCGCCGACCACCGACCGTTCGCCGATGAAAGCCAAGGGGCCGATCTCGGCGGAAGGATCGATGCGCGCGCCGGCTTCGACCACCGCGCTGGCGTGCACGCCGGGGCGCGGCGCCTGCGGCGGATCGAACAGTGCCGCGATGTGCGCGAACGCCACGTAGGGATCGCGGGCGACCAGCAGGGTGCGACCCAGGCCATCGGCGTCGGCTTCGCCCACGACCACCACGCCCGCCGCCGAGCCCGCCAGCTGGCTGCGGTAGCGCGGGTTGGAGAGGAACGACAGCTGCCTCGGACCGGCGCCGGACAGCGTGGCGACCGCGTCGACCTCGGTCTCGCCGTCACCGCGCAGCACCAGCCCGAAGCGCTCGGCCAGCGCCGCCGCCGTCAGGGTCGTCGTCGAGTGCATGGAATGCCCGCCGTTAGAACGCGCCGCCAAAGGTGAACTGCAGGCGCTCGATCTCGTCGCCTTCCTTCTTGCGGAGCGGGAACGCGTAGCTGATCGAGATCGGGCCGACCGGTGCGCGCCACATCAGCGCCACGCCCGCCGACGAACGCAGCTCGCCGGTGTCGAACGCGTCGACGTCCTTGAACACGTTGCCGAAGTCGACGAACGCCGAGATGCGCGCTGCCGGCGAGTCGAGCAGCGTCGGGAAGAACATCTCCAATGCGCCGATGGTCTTCACCGCGCCGCCGATCACCTGCCGGTAGCTGCTGTTGAACGCGGTTTCGCGCGGGCCCAGCGTGTTGTCGCGGAAGCCGCGCACCGAGCGCGCGCCGCCGGCGTAGAAGTTCTCGAAGAACGGCAGGCCGTCGGCGATCGCGTTGCGGCGCTGCGGCAGGTCGTCCGTGTCCTCGGGCGAGTCGGGATCGAAGACGATGCCCTGGAGCGCATTGCCATAGCTGTCGCCGTAGCCGATCTCGGCGCGGGTGTTGAGCACCAGTGCGCGCGAAATGGGCCAGTACTTGGAGAACTCGTAGTTGAGCTTGTAGTACTCGGCGGTGGAGCCGGGCAGGGTGACCTCGGCCGAGACGCGCTGCAGGGTGCCGCGGCTCGGCTGCAGGAAGTCGTTGCGGGTGTCGCGGGCCCAGCCCACTTCGCCGCGCCAGGCGTGGAAGGTGCGCTGGCCGATGACATCGATGTAATCGACGATCGACTGCGGCGAACTGCCGCGGAAGGCGAAGATCTGGTTGCTGTCGATGCCGAACATGGCGGAGAAGCTGTCATGTTCGGAGATCGGGATCCCGAGCATGACCTGCGCGGCGCGGCTGGTCGACGAGTACTGCGCGGTGTTGAACTCGGAGTTGTCGAACTCGCGCCACCAGACGTTGTAGCCGAGCGACAGGCCGTTGTCGGTGAAGTACGGGTTCACGTACGAGAACGAGTAGCGCTGCAGGTAGACGTTGCGCTGCGCCTCGATCGAGATCCGGTTGCCGCTGCCGAGGAAGTTGTTCTGCGACAGCTGCACAGAGGTGGTCATGCCGCTCAGCTGCGAATAGCCGAGGCCGAACATGAAGCTGCCCGACGTGGTCTCGGTGACGCTGAACTCCACGTCGACCAGGTCGTTGCTGCCGGTGACGGGCTTGCTCTCGACGTTGACGCTGCCGGATTCGAAGAAGCCGAGGCGCTGCAGGCGGACCTTGGAACGGTCGATCGCGGCCTGCGAGTACCACGTGCCCTCGAACTGGCGCATCTCGCGGCGCATGACTTCGTCGGAAGTGCGCGAGTTGCCCTTGAACACGATGCGTCGCACGCTGACGCGCGGGCCCGGGACGACCTGCAGGTTGATCGACACCTTGCGGTTCTCGCGGTCGATGTCCGGGATCACGTTGACCTGGGCAAAGGCGTAGCCGATGTTGCTGAGCGTGGCGGTGATCTGGTCGGAACTGAATTCGAGCAGGGCGCGCGAGAACGACATCCCGGACTGCATCAGCACCAGCTTCTGGATCTCCTCCTTGGGCAGCACCGTGTCGCCGGTCACCTCGACCTTGTCGACGGTGAACACCTCGCCTTCGGTGAGCCCGGCGGTGATGTACATCTCGCGGCGATCGGGGCTGATCGCAACCTGGATGTTGTCCTCGCTGAAGTCGACGTAGCCGCGGTCGAGGTAGAAGTTGCGCAGCTTCTCGCGATCGCCCTCGAGCTTCTCGCGCGAGTACTGGTCGTCGCGGCGGTACCAGCTCAGCCAGTTGCTCTCGCCGGACTCCCAGCTGTCGGTCAGCTGTTCGTCGTCGAAGGTCTCGTTGCCGACCAGGTTGATGTGGCTGATCTTGGCCGCCTTGCCTTCCTTGACGTTGATGGTCACGTCGACGCGGTTGCGGTCGAGCGGCGACACGGTCGGCGTGATCTCGACGTTGTACTTGCCGCGGTTGTTGTACTGGCGGGTCAGTTCCTGGGTCACGCGGTCGAGCGCGAGGCGGTCGAAGGTCTCGCCCTCGGACAGGCCGATGTCGCGCAGCCCCTTGGTGAGGTCCTCGGTCTTGATGTCCTTGTTGCCGGCAAGCGTCAGCTTGTTGATGGCGGGACGCTCGGTCACCGTCACCACCAGGATGTCGCCCTGGCGACCGATGCGGACGTCCTCGAAGAACCCGGTCTTGTAGAGCGCGCGGATGGCGTCGCCGACACGGCTGCCATCGACGGTATCGCCGCGTTCGATCGGCAGGTACGTGAATACGGTGCCGGCGCCGATGCGCTGCAGGCCGTCGACACGGATGTCGCTGACCGTGAAGGCACCGCGGGTCATGGCGGATGTGGCCGGCGCGGCGGGCTGCGGCGCGAAGCCGAATGCGGCCTGCGGATCGACCGGCTGCTGGGCCAGGGCCGGGGTCGCAAGCGACGAAGCCAGGGCGAGGGCGAGCAGGCGGCGTTTCGGGTATCGCGTCATCAAATGCGTCCGGGTATGGCGGTTCGGGGGTGTGCGTGTCGTGCAGCGGTCTTGCGGGTGGCGTCAGCGCACCAGTTGCAGAATGTCGTTGTAGAACGCGAGGCCCATCAGGCCGGCGAGCATCGCAAGTCCGACGTACTGGCCGGCAACCATCGCGCGCTCGCCGAGCGGGCTGCCCTTGACCAACTCGATAAGGTAATACAACAGGTGACCGCCGTCCAAGATCGGGATCGGCAGCAGGTTGATGATGGCCAGGCTCAGCGAGAGCAGGGCGAGGAAACTGAGGAACCACGCGGCGCCCAGATTGGCTGATGCGTTGGCATAGCGGGCGATGGTGATCGGCCCGGAGACGTTCTCCGCCGAAGCGCGGCCGGTCAGCAGGCGCCTGATCATGCCGAGCGAGTCGCTGGCCAGGCGGCCGGTCTCGGCCACCGCGGCAGGCAGGGCGGCCAGCGGGCCGTGGCGCAACAGGGCATCCGGCGTCGGCGCCTGCGCGGTGTCGGGAGTGATGCCCAGCGCCCAGAAAGGCGCGCGGCCTTCCACTTCAGCCAGGGTGGGGGTGAGTTCCAGTGCCAGGCGCTCGCCGTCGCGCTGCACCTCCACCATGCCAGCGCCGCCCTGCTCGCCGAGGGCCTGCACCAGCGGGCCGATCGCGTCGAAGGAATCGACGGGGCTGCCATCGATGGCGGTGATGCGGTCGCCGTCGGCCAGCACGCCCCAGGCGGCGCTGTCCTCGCGCACGCTGCCCACGATCGCCGGCAGCAGGTGGCTGCGGGGCACCAGGCCGATGGCGCGGACCGCGCGGCGCTCGTCCATGTCCGCGGGCAGCGAGGCCAGCCGCAGGGTGCGGGTGGCTTCGTCGCCCTCGGGGGTGCGCACGCGCACGTCGAGGTCGCCGCGGTCCATGGCCGCCGTCGTCAGCGCGATCGCCGCCTCGCTCCAGGTCGGCGTGGCGCGTTCGCCGACGGCGAGCACCGTGTCGCCGCGCGCCAGGCCGGCTTCGGCGGCGATGCCCTGGACCTGGCCCAGCACCGGCAGGAAATCGGGGCGGCCGATCACGAACATCGCCCACAGCAGCGCGATGCACAACAACAGGTTGGCGAGCGGGCCGGCGGCGACGATGGCGATCCGGCGCCACACCGACTGGCGGTTGAAGGCCTGCGAGGCCTCGGCGGGATCGACGTCGCCTTCGCGCTCGTCGAGCATCTTCACGTAACCGCCCAGCGGCAGCGCGGCGATCACGTACTCGGTACCGTCGCGACCGCGACGCGACCACAGCGGCCTGCCGAAGCCGATCGAAAAGCGCAGCACCTTGACGCCGTTGCGGCGCGCCACCCAGTAGTGGCCGAACTCGTGGAACGTCACCAGCACGCCAAGGCTGACGATCATCCACCACACCGAACCGAGGAACGTACTCATTGGGGGGCGCGGATCCGTGTGCGTCAGGCGGGGTGGCGGGACAGTGCGGCGCTGGCGACGCGGCGTGCTTCATTGTCGGCTTCGCGCAGTGCGTCGAGCGTGTCTGCGGCGCGTGCAGGCAGCGCCTCCAGTGTCTCTTCGACGAGCACGGGAATGGACAGGAAGCCTACCCGGCCCTGAAGGAAGGCTGAAACCGCGACTTCGTTGGCGGCATTGAGCACCGCAGGTGCTGTTCCACCAGCGGCCAGGGCGGCATAGGCCAGGCGCAGGCAGGGGAAGGCGGCGGTGTCGGGCGCCTCGAAATCGAGCCGCCCGTGCGCCAGCAGGTCGAGGCCGGCGACACCCGACTGCACCCGTTCCGGCCAACCCAGGCCGACCGCGAGCGCCGTGCGCATGTCGGGCAGTCCAAGCTGGGCGAGGGTGGAGCCGTCGATGAACTCGACCAGCGAATGCACCAGGCTCTGCGGGTGGACCAGCACGTCGACCCGCTCCGGCGGCAGGCCGAACAGGTGGCAGGCCTCGATCACTTCGAGGCCCTTGTTCATCAGCGTGGCCGAATCCACCGAGATCTTCGGGCCCATCGACCACTTGGGATGGGCCACGGCCTGCGCCGGCGTGACGTTGGCCAGCGTGGCCCGATCGCGTCCGCGGAACGGCCCGCCGGATGCGGTCAGCACGATGCGCCGCACTCCTGCGCCGGCGCCATCGCGCGGCAGGCACTGGAAGATGGCGTTGTGCTCGCTGTCGATCGGAATGATCTGCGCGCCGCCTTCGCGGGCCGCAGCCATCATCAGTTCGCCCGCCAGCACCAGCGACTCCTTGTTGGCCAGCAGCAGGCGCTTGCCGGCGCGTGCAGCGGCGAGGGTGGAGTCGAGGCCGGCGGCGCCGACGATCGCGGCGACCACGGTGTCGCAGCCAGGCCCGGAGGCAAGCGCGTCGATGGCCGCAGCGCCGGCATGTGCGCGGGTGGCCAGGCCTGCATCGGCGAGGCCGTCGCGAAGCGCCGCGAAGCCCGACTCGTCGGCGATCACCGCATCGTCCGGCCGATGCCTGCGGCACAGCGCGACCAGTGCGGCGACATTGCTGCCGGCGGCCAGCACGCTGGCGCGCATCGTATCGGGATGGCGCGCCACGACGTCGAGCGCGGACGCGCCGATCGAGCCGGTCGCGCCGAGGATCGCCACGCGTTGCATCAGAAGCCCAGCCAGAACTTGCCCAGCGCGAACACCGGGAGTGCGGCGAGCACACTGTCGAGGCGGTCCATGACTCCGCCATGGCCGGGGATCAGGTTGCCCGAGTCCTTGGCGCCGACGTGGCGCTTGAGCAGGCTCTCGAACAGGTCGCCGACGACCGAGAACAGCACGGTCAACAGCGCCACCAGCGCCACGAGGGCCAAGTGGGACGGCTGCGTGCCCAGCAGCCAGGCGCCGAGCACCGCGACCAGGATGCCCGCGGCCAGGCCGCCGACCAGGCCGGCGACGGTCTTGTTGGGGCTGATGCGCGGCGCCAGCTTGCGCTTGCCCCATGCACGGCCGGCGAAATAGGCGCCGGTATCGGTGGCCCAGATGATGCCCAGGGCCAGCAGCAGCCAGCCCGGGCCGTCGTGATGCAGCAGCGCGAGCGCGCACCACGCGGGGATCACCGCGAGCGTCGCCGCCGCCAGCTTGAACACGCGCGCATTGGTGTCGTGGTCGGAGGCGAAGTCGTAATGCACGAGCCACAGCATGGCCAGCAGCCACCACACCACGCCCACCACCAGCGCGAGCTTGAACAGCACCATGGTCCCGCCCGAGCCACCGGTGGCCCAGGCCAGGGCGACCATCAGCAGCAGGTTGAGCACCAGCAGCGCGCCGCGTGCCAGCGTGTCCTCGATCTCGGCCAGGGCGAACCACTCCCACATGCCGGCCAGGAAGATGACCGCGGCAAGCAGCACCATCCACTGGGTCGGCAGCAGGAGCACGGCCGCGATGGCGGCCGGTCCCATGATGAAGGCGGCGATGAGGCGGGTTCGGGTCATTGGGTCCGGGTGTCCGTGGTCGGGGCGGCGGCCACGGCCACCTGTTCGCCGGTCAGCCCGAAACGGCGCTCGCGGCTGGCGAAGGCGTCGAGCGCCTGTTCAAGCGTGGCGACATCCAGGTCGGGCCACAGCAGGTCGGTGAACCAGAGTTCGGTATAGGCCAGCTGCCACAGCAGGAAATTGCTGATGCGCAGGTCGCCGCCGGTGCGGATGAAGAGGTCCGGGGCCGGCACGTCGGCCAGCGCAAGGCGTGCGGCGAGTGCGGACTCGTCGATGTCTTCGGGCGACATGCGGCCAGCGGCCACTTCCGCGGCCAGCTCACGCGCGGCGCGGGCGATGTCCTGCCGCCCGCCATAGCTGGCGGCGATCGACAGCGCCAACCGGGTGTTGCCCGCGGTCAACGCCTCGGCCGCCTGCATGCGGCTGGCGATGGCGGGGTCGAAGCGGCTGCGCTCGCCGATGAAACGCACGCGCACGCCGCGCCGGTGCAATTCGCCGACTTCGCGATCCAGGGCGTTGAGGAACAGCTTCATCAGGGCCCCGACTTCGTCGGCGGGGCGGCCCCAGTTTTCGCTGGAGAACGCGAACAGCGTCAGCGCTTCGATGCCGCGTTCAATGCAGAAATCGATGCACAGGTTGACCGCGCGCGCGCCGGCGCGATGGCCGATGGCGCGCGGGCGCTTGCGACGTGCGGCCCAGCGGCCGTTGCCGTCCATGATGACGGCCACGTGGCGCGGTACCGGTTGCGGTGTGGCGGAGGCGCTCATCGTGCCGCCATCAGACCGCCATCAGCTCCTGCTCCTTGGCCTTGACCACCTCATCGACATCCTTGATCGCCTCGTCGGTGATCTTCTGGATCTCGGTTTCGCTGCGGCGCTCGTCATCCTCGGAGATCGCCTTCTCCTTCAGCATGTCCTTGACCTGCTGGTTGGCGTCGCGGCGGATGTTGCGGATCGCGACCTTCGCGCTCTCGCCTTCGCTGTGCACGACCTTGGTCAGGTCACGGCGGCGCTCTTCGGTCAGCGCCGGCAGGTTGATGCGGATGACCATGCCCGAGGTGTTGGGCGTCAGGCCGAGGTCGGAGGCCAGGATCGCCTTCTCCACGGCACTGACCATCTGCTTTTCCCAGGGCGTGATGGTCAGGGTGCGCGCGTCGCTGACCGTGACCGAGGCGACCTGCGTCAGCGGCATGTCGGAGCCGTAATAGTTGACCCTCAGGTGGTCGACCAGCGCGGTGGAGGCGCGCCCGGTGCGCACCTTGCCCAGGTCGTGGCGCAGGGCCTCGACGCTCTTCGCCATGCGCGCTTGCGCGTCTTTCTTGATCTGGTTGGGCATCGTGGCCTCGCTGCGGGTAAGCAAGCGGCGGATTATAGGCGATGCCGCGACGCGCGCGGCCTCAGCCCCGCGCTGGGCCGCTCCCTCCATGCTCCTGCCTGTCGCAGGCTTCGCCACGACGTTCGAGCTGCAGCGTGGCATGGCCGATTCCGAAACGCGCCTCCAGCGATCCGCCCAACGCATGCAGGAAGTGGTCGTCGTCGTCGCCCGACGGTCGCACCAGGTGCGCCGTCATCGCCACTTCGCCCGCGCCGAGCGACCAGATGTGCACGTGGTGCACCGAACTGACGCCGGGCTGGCCGGCGAGGAACGCGCGTACCGCGGCGTGGTCGATCCCGGTCGGCACCGCGTCCATCGCGGCGTCGAAACTGTCGCGCAGCAGGCGCGCGGCACCCACGGCCACCACCACGCCCACCAGAAGCGCGGTGACCGGGTCCAGCCACGCCCAGCCCCATGCCAGCATGCCGATGCCGGCAACCACCGTGGCCAGGGAGATCGCCGCGTCGGCCAGCAGGTGGAGGTAGGCGCCGCGGCGGTTGAGGTCATGGCCGTGGCCGCCGTGGACCAGCAGCGCGCTGCCCAGGTTCACCGCGATGCCGATTGCTGCGACCACCACGATGGTCATGCCCGGGACCTCGGGCGGCGCGGACAGGCGCCGCACCGCTTCCCACGCCAGTGCGCCGGACAGGCCGACCAGCAGGGTGGCGTTGGCCAGCGGCGAGAGCAGGGTGGCGCGCCGCCAGCCGTAGGTATGGCGTTCGGTGGCCGGCCACTGGGCCATCGCCGCGGCGCCCCAGGCCAGCGCCAGGCCGAGCACGTCGCCGAGGTTGTGCAGGGCGTCGGAAAGCAGCGCCAGCGAATTGGTCAGGAAACCGTAGCCGGCCTCGAGTGCGGTGTAGCCCAGGTTGACGAGGGTGACGGCGGCGAAGGCACGCGTCGACGATCCCGGGGCGGGGCCGTGGTGGTGGCCGTGGCCGTGGCCGATGTCATGGCCGTGGTCGTGGTCGTCTGGAGCTTGCATGGGCAGCAGCCTGCCACCGCGGGGCCGCGGACACTATTCCAGCGGCGAACAGGTGACGCTCAGCCGCGGCCCTGGACCAGGGTGCCGATCGGCTCGCCGCGCAGGATGCGCAGCAGCTGGCCCGGCTGCTCCATGTCGAAGATGCGCAGCGGCATGTCGGCGTCGCGGCACAGCGCGAACGCCGCGGTGTCCATCACCTGCAGGTCGCGGCCGAGGACTTCGTCATAGGTCAGGCGATCGAAGCGCGTGGCGCCGGGGTGCTTCTTCGGGTCGGCGTCGTACACGCCGTCGACCTTGGTGGCCTTGAGCAGCAGGTCGGCGCCGATCTCGATCGCGCGCAGCGCGGCGCCCGAGTCGGTGGTGAAGAAGGGATTGCCGGTGCCGGCGGCGAAGATCGCGATGCGGCCCTTTTCGAGATGGCGGATCGCGCGGCGGCGGATGTAGTCCTCGCAGACGTCGTTGATCTTGATCGCGCTCATGACGCGTGCGCGCGCGCCGAGTTTCTCCAGCGCGTCCTGCATCGCCAGCGCGTTGATCACGGTGGCCAGCATGCCCATCTGGTCACCGGTCACGCGGTCCATGCCGCCGGCCGCAAGGCCCGCGCCACGGAAGATGTTGCCGCCGCCGACCACGACGCCAATCTCGGCGCCGGCCTGCTGGGCTTCGATGATCTCGCGCGCCAGCCGACCGATGACCTTGGGGTCGATGCCGTAGTCCTCTTCACCCATCAGAGCCTCGCCGGACAGCTTGAGCAGGACACGGCGGTAAGCGAGTTGCGACATGGGGATACTCCGGCGGACAGCGGCGTGGATTCTATCCGATCGCGCGACCGCAGGCGGCCGATCGCGCAACAAAAAAAGGCCGCGGATCGCTCCGCGGCCCCTCTGCATCACGGCGTTTCCGCCGCGCGGCGGGTCAGGCCAGGCCGGCCTGCTTCATCACTTCGGCGGCGTAGTCCTCGACCACCTTCTCGATGCCTTCGCCAACCGCCAGGCGCTCGAAGCGCACGACGTCGGCGCCGGCGGCCTTCAGCACCTGCTCGACGGTCTGGTTGGTATCGAGCACGTAGGCCTGGCCGTACAGCGAGACCTCGTTGACGATCTTGGCGACCTTGCCGCCGATGATCTTCTCGAGGATCTCGGCCGGCTTGGCGCGGTCCTTTTCGGACATCTTGGCCAGCTCGATTTCCTTTTCCTTGGCAAGGAACTCGGCCGGAACGTCGGCCGCCTTGTTGTAGGGCGGGTTCATCGCGGCCACGTGCATGGCCAGGCCACGCGCGAGCTCGACGTCGCCGCCCTTCAGCTCGACCAGCACGCCGATGCGGCCGCCGTGCACGTACGCGGCGACGTTGTCGCTGCTGGCGATGGTGGCCATGCGGCGCACCTGCACGTTCTCGCCGACCTTGGCGATCAGCGCGGCGCGTGCTTCGTCGACGGTCTTGCCATCAACGGTGGCGGACTTGAGCGCGTCGATGTCCTGCACGCCAAGCGCGGCGTCGGCCACGGACTGGGTGAAGGCGAGGAAGTTCTCGTCCTTGGCGACGAAGTCGGTCTCGGAATTGACTTCGACCAGCACGGCGCGGCCGTCGGCCTGCGCGGCCACGATGCGGCCCTCGGCGGCGACGCGGTCGGCCTTCTTGTCGGCCTTGGCCAGGCCGGACTTGCGCAGCGCCTCGGCGGCGGCGTCGACGTTGCCGCCGGCCTCGGTCAGGGCCTTCTTGCATTCCATCATGCCGGCGCCGGTGCGCTCGCGCAGTTCCTTGACCAGGGTTGCGGTGATTTCCATGGGGACCTCGGTAGCTGTGGGTTCGATAGTCGGCGGCCGCGCACGATGGCGCGGCCGCCTGGCACGCCGCTGGGGCGTGGGTGTGCCTTACTCGGCCGCAGGTGCCGCGTCGGCGGCAGGCGCGTCGGTCGCGGCTTCGTCGGCGCCCTTGGCGGCGTCGGCAGGCTTGGCCTTGCGGGCCGGGGCGCGACGCGGCTTGTCGCCATCGGCGCCTTCGGTGAACTCTTCCTCGCGCACGTTGGCGGCGCTCGGCGCGGCGGCCTTGCCCTCGAGCACGGCGTCGGCCGCGGCGCGGGCGTACAGCTGCACGGCGCGGATGGCGTCGTCGTTGCCGGGGATGGCGTAGTCGACCAGGGCCGGGTCGTAGTTGGTGTCGACGACCGCGATCACCGGGATGCCGAGCTTCTTGGCTTCCTTGATGGCGATGTCTTCATGGCCGACGTCGATCACGAACAGCGCGTCGGGCAGGCGGTTCATTTCCTTGATGCCGCCCAGCGAAGCCAGCAGCTTCTCGCGCTCACGGCGCAGGCCGAGGACTTCGTGCTTGACCAGCTTGTCGAAGCTGCCGTCGGTCTCGCCGGCTTCCAGCGTCTTCAGGCGCGAGACCGAGCCCTTCACCGTGCGGAAGTTGGTCAGCGTGCCGCCCAGCCAGCGCTGGGTCATGTACGGCATGCCGCAACGCTCGGCTTCTTCCTTGATCGGATCGCGCGCGCTGCGCTTGGTGCCGACGAACAGGATCATGCCGCGCTTCTGGGCGATGCCCGAGATGAAGTTCATCGCGTCGTTGAACAGCGGAACGGTCTTCTCGAGGTTGATGATGTGGATCTTGCCGCGGGCACCGAAGATGTACGGCGCCATCTTGGGGTTCCAGTAGCGGGTCTGGTGGCCGAAATGGACGCCGGCTTCCAGCATCTGGCGCATGGTGACCTGGGACATTGCTTGTGACTCCTGATGGGGAACCCGGCCGCCGGAAGGGTGGGGCGGCTCACCGCCGTAGCCCGCATCGGCGACGTGGCGAAAGGTTCCGGGGTTGGGCCTCCCCGCTGCCTCCGTGTCCAGATCCCTGGTCCTCGCGGACTGGGGACACCCCGGAACGGGTGGTTGCAGCGGGTGTGTATTCGCCGGTGGCGCCCGGCGTGGGCGGTCGCAGCCGGACAAGCCGGCAAGCGAACCCGCGGATTCTAGCGGATCGTGGCGCTGCGGAGCAAGGTGGGGTCCAGCGGCCACCCCGATCGGCGATAATGCCCGCCATGATCAAGCCCAAGACCCCCGAACAGATCGAGAAGATGCGCGTCTCCGGCGCCCTGGCCGCCGAGGTGCTGCAGGTGGTCGCCCCGCACGTGGTGCCGGGCGTGACCACCGAGGAGCTGGACCGCATCTGCCACGACCATATCGTCAACGTGCAGCACGCCACGCCGGCCAACGTCGGCTACAAGGGCTACCCCAAGACCACCTGCATCTCGGTCAACAACGTCATCTGCCATGGCATCCCCAACGAAGCCAAGGTCCTGAAGGACGGCGACATCATCAATATCGACGTCACCGTCATCAAGGACGGCTGGCACGGCGACACCAGCCGCATGTATTTCGTCGGCACGCCGTCGGTGATGGCCAAGCGCCTGGTGGAGGTGACGCGCGAGGCGATGTTCCGCGGCATCCGCGCGGTGAAGCCGGGCGCCACCCTCGGCGACATCGGCCACGCCATCCAGTCGTACGCCGAGTCCGAGCGCTTCAGCGTGGTGCGCGAGTACTGCGGCCACGGCATCGGGCTGGTCTACCACGAGGAGCCGCAGGTGCTGCACTACGGGCGCCCGGGCGAAGGCCTGGTGCTGGAGGAGGGCATGACCTTCACCATCGAGCCGATGATCAACGAGGGCGCGCGCCATACGCGCCTGCTGCCCGACGGCTGGACCGTGGTCACCAAGGACCGCAAGTTGTCCGCGCAGTGGGAGCACATGGTCGCGGTGACCGCCGACGGGGTCGAGATCCTGACCCGCCTGCCCGGCGACGACAACGGGCTCTGAGATGTCCACGGCCGCGCCCATGCCCCCGGACGCGACCGGTTGCACGCCGCGTGAAGGCGATGCCGGCTGGGCGCTCGAACAGCGCGAATCGCTGCTGCTGGGCGATGCGGAGCTCGCGGGACGCTTCGACCTCGGCATTGACGCCGATCGCCTGACCGCGCTGCGCGCGCGCGCGGTCGACGCGATCGTGGTCGCGGCCTGGCGGCGCTGCCTGCCCGCCGACGCCGATGCGGCGCTGTTCGCCGTCGGCGGCTACGGCCGCGGCGAGCTGTTCCCGCACTCCGACATCGACCTGCTGGTGCTGGCGGAGCCGGAGGCCCAGGAGCGCCATCGCGAGGCGCTGGCGCGCTTCATCGCCCTGCTGTGGGACGCCGGACTGGCCGCCAGCCACGCCACGCGCTCGCCCGAGCAGTGCACCGCCGCCGCCGTCGACCTGACGGTGATGACCGCGCTGCTCGATGCGCGGGCGCTGGTGGCGCACGCGGATGCCGTGGCCGCGCTGGCCCGTGCCATCGCGCCGGACCGCGCGTGGCCTGCGCGCGACTTCTACCTGGCCAAGGCCGACGAACTCGCGCGGCGCCATGCGCGCTTCGGCGACACATCCGACAACCTCGAGCCCAACCTCAAGGAAGGCCCGGGCGGGCTGCGCGACCTGCAGACGGTGGGCTGGATGGCGCGGCGCGCGTTCGGCACGCACGAGCTGCAGCCCTTGGTTGCGCTGGGCCAGGTCGGCGCCGACGAGGCCGCGGCCCTGGACCGCGAGCGCCGCGCGCTCGGGCGCCTGCGCTTCGGCCTGCACCTGGTGGCGGGGCGCGCCGAGGAACGCCTGCGTTTCGACCACCAGAAGCCGCTGGCCGCGCGCCTCGGGTTTTCCGACGACGGCGACAACCTCGGCGTCGAGCAGATGATGCAGGGCTTCTACCAGAGCGCCGCGGTGGTCCGCCGCATCGGCGACCGCCTGCTGCAGCGTTTCGAGGAGCACTTCGACGGCACCGCCGCGCCCGAACCGGTGGACGACGACTTCGAACTGCGCCGCGGCTATCTCGCCGCGCGCGATCATCACTGGCCGCATGGCGACATCGGCGCGGTGTTCGCGCTGTTCGCGACCTGGGCGCGGCTCGGCGAGCTGCGCGGACTGCACACGCACACCGCGCGCGCGCTGGCCGAGGCGCTGCCCGCGCTGCCGGCCTATGGCGACGCCACGCCCGAAGCGCGTGCCGCCTTCATGGCGCTGCTGCGCGGGCCGGTCCCGGTGCGCACGCTGGAACGCATGGCGCGCCTGGGCGTGCTGGGGCGCTGGATCCCGGCCTTCGCGCAGGTGTCCGGGCGCATGCAGTTCGACCTGTTCCACATGTACACGGTGGACCAGCACACGCTGGCCGTGCTGCGCAACCTGGCGGCGTTCGCCGGCGACGATGCCGACGCACGCTTCTCGATGGCGCACGAGGTCTGGCCGACGCTGCGCAAGCCGGAGCTCCTGCTGCTGGCGGGGCTGTTCCATGACATCGCCAAGGGCCGCGGCGGCGACCATTCCGAGCTCGGTGCGGTCGATGCGCGCGCTTTCGGCGAGGCGCACGGCCTGGGCGAGGGCGATACCGCGCTGGTCGAATGGCTGGTGCGCAAGCACCTGTTGATGTCGATCACCGCGCAGAAGCAGGACATCAGCGATCCCGCGGTGATACACCGCTTCGCCACCGAAGTCGCCGATCGCGAGCGCCTCGACCATCTGTACCTGCTCACCTGCGCCGACATCGCGGGCACCTCGCCCAAGCTGTGGAACGCCTGGAAGGACCGCCTGCTGGCGGACCTGCGCAATGCCACCCGCCTGGCGTTGCGCCGCGGACTGGAACATCCCGTGGCGGCCGGGGAGCGCATCGTGGAGGCGCACGCCGCGGCGAAGGCGCTGCTGGCCGCCGATGGCGTGGCCGATGCGGAGGCCGATGCGCTGCTCCGGCAGTTCCCGGAGGCGAGCTTCCTGCGCGCACGCCCCGAACAGATCGCCTGGCAGGCGCGCGCGCTGCGCGAGTCCGGTGGTGCCGGGGTCGTGGTACGCGCGCGCCTGCTGGCCGCCGGCAGCCAGGCGATGGAGGTGTTCGTGCATGGCGACGACCGCGACGGCCTGTTCGCGGCAATCGTGATCACGCTCGACCGGTTGGGCCTGGAGATCCAGCACGCGCGCGCCCTCGACGGGCCCGGCGGCGCGATCTTCGACAGCTTCCAGGTGCTGCCCGCCGATGCGCGCGTGGAAGGTGACGTGCAGGGCATTGCGCGCGAGCTGGCGGCCGTGCTGGCCGCGCCACTGGACCGCGTGCGCCCCGCACGCCGCGCGCAGCCGCGCCACCTGCGCCATTTCCGCATACTTCCGCAGGTCGATTTCGCAACCGTCGGCGACGGCGGTGCCACGGTGCTCAGCCTGGTCTGCACCGACCGGCCCGGCCTGCTTGCCGATGTCGCGCATGTGCTGCGCCGCCAGGGGTTGCGCGTGCACGACGCACGCATCGCGACCTTCGGCGCGCGCGCCGAAGACGTGTTCCGGATCACCGGACAGGACAACAAACCGCTGGACCAGGACGCATGTGCCCGATTGCACGAAGCGCTCCTGGCCAGGATCGATGGAGAACCACCCGCATGACCACGAAGAAGAAGCCGCCCGCGAAGAAGGCGGCGACCGCGAAGACGACCGACCTGGCGAAGACTACCGAGTCATCGACGGCGGGGAAGGCCACGACGGCGACCAAGTCCGCGAAGAAGGCCAGCAAGCCCGCTACCCCGGCTGCCGCCGCCCAACCCGCCGCGAGGAAGCCGGAGCAGGACCTCGCCTTCATGATCGACAGCGCCTGGGAACGGCGCGCCACGCTGACGCCGGAGGAACTCGAGGGTTCGACCCGGCCGCTGGTGGAGCGCGTGATCGACGGCCTCGACAGTGGTCGCCTGCGCGTCGCCGAGCCGGACGGCGCCGGCGGCTGGACCGTCAACGAATGGCTCAAGAAGGCGGTGCTGCTGTACTTCCGCGTCCAGGAGATGGAGGTCATGGAAGGCTGGCCGTCGCCGTACTGGGACAAGATCCCGCTGCGCTTCGAGGACTTCGACGAGGCCGCGTTCCGCAAGGCCGGCGTGCGCGTGCTGCCGGGCGCCATCGCACGGCGCGGCAGCTTCATCGACAAGGACGTGGTGCTGATGCCCTCGTTCGTGAACATCGGCGCGCACATCGGCACCGGCACCATGGTCGACACCTGGGCCACGGTCGGCTCCTGCGCGCAGGTCGGCAAGCATTGCCACATCTCCGGCGGCGCGGGCATCGGCGGCGTGCTGGAGCCGCTGCAGGCGGCACCCACGATCATCGAGGACCACTGCTTCATCGGCGCGCGCTCGGAAGTGGTGGAAGGCGTGATCGTCGGCCACCACAGCGTGATCGGCATGGGCGTGTTCCTCGGCCAGTCGACGCGCATCTACAACCGCATGACCGGCGAGACCAGCTACGGCGTGGTGCCGCCGGGCAGCGTGGTGGTGGCGGGTTCGCTGCCGGCCGCGGACGGCACGCATTCGCTGTACTGCGCGGTGATCGTCAAGCAGGTCGACGCGCGCACGCGCGCCAAGACCTCGGTCAACGAGCTGCTGCGCGGGCACGCGCTCTGAGCGGGCGCGGAGGCATTCGATGACCACCCTGTACGGACTCGACAACTGCGACACCTGCCGCAAGGCGCGCAAGTGGCTGGACCGGTTCGGCATCGCGCATACGTTCGTCGACTATCGCGCCAGCAAACCCGAACCCGAGATGCTGCAGGACTGGGCGGCGCAGGCCGGCGGTTTCGCGCTGCTGGTCAACAAGGCCTCGACCACGTGGCGGCAGCTGCCGGAGCACCGCAAGGCGGCGGGTTCGGATGCCGAATGGAAGCTGCTGCTGCGTGAATACCCGCAGCTGGTCCGGCGCCCGGTTGTGGTCACCGACGACGGCGTGCTCAGCCAGGGCTTCAGCGACAACGGCTTCAAGAAGCGCTTTGGAGTGGACGCATGAGCGAGGTGCTGGCGCTGACGAAGGAGCTGGTCATGCGCCCCTCGGTGACGCCGGACGATGCCGGCTGCCAGGAGCTGCTGGCCGGGCGCCTCGCGCGCGCCGGCTTCGCCTGCGAGTCGCTGCGCTTCGGTGCGGTCGACAACCTGTGGGCCACGCACGGCGAGGGTGGGCCGGTGCTGGTGCTTCTGGGCCATACCGACGTCGTGCCGCCGGGCCCGCGCGAAACCTGGGCCAGCGACCCGTTCGTGCCCGAGGTGCGCGACGGCAGGCTGTACGGTCGCGGCACCGCCGACATGAAAGGCAGCGTGGCGGCGTTCGTGGTTGCCATGGAGCGGTTCGTGGCCGCGCACCCGGACCATCGCGGCACCGTCGCGCTGCTGCTGACCTCCGACGAGGAGGGCGATGCGATCGACGGCGTGCGCCGGGTGGCGCAGGTGTTCCGCGAACGCGGCCAGCGCATCGACTGGTGCATTACCGGTGAACCTTCATCGAGCTCGCGCCTCGGTGACCTGGTGCGCGTCGGCCGTCGCGGTTCGCTGTCGGCGACGTTGCTGGTGCGCGGCATCCAGGGGCATGTCGCGTATCCGGAGAAGGCCCGCAACCCGGTGCACGCCGCATTGCCGGCGCTCGCGGAACTGACCGCGCGAAGCTGGGACGAGGGCTTCGAGAGCTTCCCGCCCACCAGCCTGCAGGTCAGCAACGTGCAGGCCGGTACCGGCGCGGGCAACGTGATCCCGGGTGAGTTCACGGTGCACTTCAACCTGCGCTACAACCCGCACTGGGATGCGTCGCGGCTGGAGTCGACGATCGAATCGATGCTGGCCCGCCATGGCCTCGACTTCGACATTGGCTGGCATCGCAGCGGCGAGCCGTTCCACACGCCGGAAGGGCCGCTGCGCGCCGCCGCGCGCGAGGTGCTGGCGCGCATGACCGGCAGCGAGCCCGAGGAGAGCACGGGTGGCGGCACCTCGGATGCGCGCTTCATCGCGCCGCTGGGTGCGCAGTGCATCGAGATCGGCCCGGTGAACGCCAGCATCCACCAGGTCGACGAGCACGTGGCGGTCGCCGATCTCGAAGCGCTGCCCGGGATCTACCAGGCGCTGATCGAGCACCTGCTCACTCCCGCCTGAGCCGCAAACGGCGACGGCCACCGGAATGCGGTGGCCGTCGAAGTGAACAGGTGGCCGGTACGCGGCCGCGACGTTCAGGGCTTGCCGGGACCCTTGCCGTTTCCGTTGCCGTTTCCGTTGTTGCCATTGCCGCGGCCCTTGCCGTTGCCCTGGCTGCCCTTGCCATTGCCATTGCCTCGGCCCTGGCTTGCACCCTGGCCTTTGCCCGGCGCGGCATGCTCCGCGTGCCCGCGGCCCGGCCTGTCGTGCGAAGCCTTGCCGCCTCGGCGATCCGGGCGCGACCAGTCGACGCGCACGTCACGGTCGATCACGATCGGATGGCCCCAGCGGCCGTAGGTATCCACCTGGCCGCGCTTGAGCGCGTGGAACGCCGGTGAACCGGGCTTGATGCCCAGGCGCTGCGCGGTCGCGCCCCAACCCTGGCCGGGGTGGCGGTCGTACTCGCGCACGACGTCGCGGCACGGGATGCGCAGCGAATGCGCAAGCGCGCACGCGTAGTACACGTCGCCCGGGGCCCAGCGGCGCTGGTCGAGCAGTTCGACCAGCAGCGGGCGCGGCGCACCGTAATAGCCGGTCATCTCGTCCATGAACGGGTCGCGGTACTGGCGGCCATAGTCGTTGATCTCGCCCAGGCGTGAATCGACCCAGACATCGCCGGTGCGGGTGTTGTAGCCGATGGTCTGGGCGGATGCGGTGGCGGCGGTGGCTGCCAGGCCAAGGCCCAGCGCGAGTACGAGCGTGCGGATGCGGTGGTTCCGGGTCATGTTCGTTCGCTCCTTGAGGGTGGCGACATTCTGGATCCCCAGGCGATGAATCGGGGGTGATGCATCGGCACCCGTGCGGAACGCGTTCAGCGGGTGGGAGGAAAGAGGGCGTCACGCGCGCTTGACGGCCACGTGGAGTGGAGGCTAGTTTCGAGGCCATGTCCCGCCACCCCGCCGCCACGCGCACTGCCTGCAACCGCAACAATCGCGGTTCGGACAATCGCGTGCGCGATCCGCGGGCGGGCGACTAGGCAGGCGACACCAGCCAGGCAACCCGAAACCCGCGCCCGGCGCGGGTTTTTCGTTTCCGCGCAGGCGTTCCACCGCCGGTGATTGCCGGCACAAGGAGCTACGCCATGTGTTCCATCCTCGGCATCTTCGACCTTCGCCCCGGGGCCGACGTGTCCCTGCTGCGTCCCCTGGCGCTGTCGCTCTCGGCGCTGCAGCGCCATCGCGGTCCGGACTGGTCCGGCGTGCATGCCGAACCGGCCGCACTCCTCGTGCACGAGCGGCTGGCGATCGTCGACCCGGCCGGCGGCGCGCAGCCGCTGCGTTCGGCCGACGGCAGCCTGGTGCTGGCGGTCAATGGCGAGATCTACAACCATCGCGAGCTGCAGGACGGGCTGCAGGATGGCTACGCGTTCCAGACCGGTTCCGACTGCGAGGTGATCAACGCGCTGTACAGCCACCACGCCGGTCGCGCGGATACCGGCGCAGAGGCGGATGACATCGGCCCGTGGTTGGCGCGGCTCAACGGCATCTTCGCGTTCGCCCTATGGGACAGCGTGCGCGGTCGCGCGGTGATTGCGCGCGACCCGATCGGCGTCTGCCCGCTCTACTGGGGCCATGACGGTGACGGCCGGCTGTGGGTCGCATCCGAAATGAAGGCGCTGGCCCGGCACTGCGACGACGTGGCGCAGTTCCCTCCGGGCCACTGGTACGACACCGCGACCGGCACGTTGCACCGCTACTTCTCTCCCGCGTGGCGCGACCATGACGCGACGCGCGGCGTGGTGGTCGAACCGGACGCGCTGCGGCACGCCTTCGAGGCCGCCGTCCACCGGCAGATGATGAGCGACGTGCCCTACGGCGTGCTGCTGTCGGGCGGGCTGGATTCGTCGCTGGTCGCCGCCTGCGCCGCGCGCTTCGCGCGGCGGCGGATCGAGGATGACGACGCGTCCGAAGCGTGGTGGCCACGGCTGCACTCGTTCGCCATCGGCCTGGAGGGCTCGCCAGACCTCGCAGCGGCGGAAGTCGCGGCCGCCGCACTCGGCACGGTGCACCACGGCTTCGTCTACACCTTGCAGGAAGGCATCGACGCGGTGCCGGAGGTGATCCGGCACATCGAAAGCCACGACGTGACCACGGTGCGCGCATCCACGCCGATGTACCTGCTGGCGCGGCGCATCAAGGCGATGGGCGTGAAGATGGTCCTGTCGGGCGAGGGCAGCGACGAGATCTTCGGTGGCTACCTGTACTTCCACAAGGCGCCCGACGCGCGCGCGTTCCACGAGGAGACGGTGCGCAAGCTCGATGCGCTGTACCAGTACGACTGCCTGCGCGCCAACAAGGCGATGATGGCCTGGGGCGTCGAGGCGCGCGTGCCGTTCCTGGACCTGGAGTTCCTCGACCTGGCAATGGGCATGGACGCCGGCGAGAAGATGGTGCGCGAGCGCGGCACGGCACGCCGGCCGATCGAAAAGGCGGTGCTGCGCGAGGCGTTCGACGGGCTGCTGCCCGACAGCATCCTGTGGCGGCAGAAGGAGCAGTTCAGCGACGGCGTCGGCTACGGCTGGATCGACGCGCTGAAGGCGCATGCCGCGCAGGTCGTCGGCGAGCGGGCATTCGCGGACGCGGCGCAGCGGTTTCCACACGCCCCGCCGGCGACGCGCGAAGCCTACTGGTATCGCAGCCTGTTCGAGGATGCGTTCCCTGGCGCGGCCTGCGCGCGCACCGTGCCGGGCGGGCCGTCGATCGCCTGCTCGTCGCCCGCGGCGATCGCCTGGGATGCGTCCTTCGCCGGCCAGGCCGATCCGTCGGGACGCGCGGTGCTCGGCGTGCACCAGCCGTCCAGCGGATGATCCCGGCGCGCCTCAGCGTGGTGCCAGCACCAGTGCGTGCTCTGCCTTGCCCGGCAGGAACGGGGTCGGGCGGCCGTGCACCCAGTCATCGTGGCCGGCGCCCCAGAACGGCGACAGCGGATGCCCGCTCTGTCCGCCGGGCATGTGGATGATGCCGTCGGCCTCGCGGCCCGGCGACACCACCATGCGCTGCGACGCGCCGAACGCCGGACCCTGCACGCGCGGCATGTGGGTGTCGCCGGGCAGCGCGTCGGCCGGCATGCACAGCCACCCGCGCACCGGCTTCGGCAACACCGAAGCCAGCGGGTGGCAGATGCGCGCGGTGTTGTATTCGCCCCAGCTGCGTTCGGCCAGCGGGCCCTGTCCGGACAATTCGTCGCGAACCGCCACGGCGGCATCCTCGAACAGCGCCTCCCAGCTGGCGAAGCGTCGCGGCAGCAGGTGCGCGGGACGCTGCGACACCAGTGGCCAGGCGACGCCTTCCAGCTGCGGCAGCGCGGGCATCGCGAAATCGTCGCCGAGTGCCGCGCGCGCGGGGGCCAGCAGGCCGTCGGCGATGCGCTCGTTGACCGCGATGCGCCAGGCACGCACCACGCGGTAGCTGGTGGATGCGGGATCGGCGCGACCTTCCCAGGTCGCGGCCGCGTCGGCCAGCGCGTCCATCGCCGGCGTGGAGGATGCCGCCGCGCGTTCGCGCAGCAGCTGCCACCAGCGCTCGAGGAACAGCGCGCGGTCGTCGAGCTGGATGGCCAGCAGGGTGCGTTCGTCGAAGGTCCCGGTGGCGCGCAGCGCGTCGCGGATCTGCGCGCCGCGCGCACCCAGTGCGTAGCCACCGTCGCCGAGGCGGTCCAGCGCTGGCCCGCTCACCACGCGGTTGTTGGCCGCCCACAGGCGGTCCGCGGTGGGCGAGGCCAGGGTCGGGGCGTTGCGCGTGCTGGCCGGCCAGGGAGGACACGCGTCGGGGCCTGCGTCCAGCGGGGGGAGCATCGGTGTACAGCCGGATGCGCGCTGCGGAAGCGGTCCGATCAGCCGCCAGGCGATGCGTCCGCCGCGGTCGCCGATGACAAGGTTCTGGGTGGGCATGGCGGCGTCGCGGGCGAGCACCAGCGCGTGGTCGATGTCCCGGGCGCGCGCCATGCCCGCAAGGCCGAAGTTGACCGCGCCGGGCAGGTGCGCCGTCCACCGCAGGCTGAGCACGCGGCCACCGTCGAATTCGTGCAGGACCGGGCCCCAGGCGGTCTCGCGCACGTCCAGCACGACCGCATCGGCGCCGGCGACGGCGATCGTCTCGCGGTGCGTCTCCACCGCGGCGCATTGCTGCGTCGGCGTATCGCCGCAAGGCGTTTCAACGGCCCAGTCGAGGTAGTCGC
This sequence comes from Luteimonas sp. MC1828, assembly GCF_016461615.1. Taxonomy (NCBI): domain Bacteria; kingdom Pseudomonadati; phylum Pseudomonadota; class Gammaproteobacteria; order Lysobacterales; family Lysobacteraceae; genus Luteimonas; species Luteimonas sp. MC1828. Next base: position 757,597 of record NZ_JAEMNY010000001.1, on the reverse strand, counting down.
CATAGCTGTTTGTGAAGCCCCAGGCCACGTGGCGGTTCGAGCCCACGATCACCGCGGGCAGGCCGGGCAGGGTGAAACCGGAGACGTCGACGCCGCCGGACGGCGTGCCTGCATCGCCGTAGTGCAGCCGCGCGCGGAACCAGGTGCCGGGCGCGCGCAGACCCAGGTGCATGTCGTCGGCGACGATCGCGCGGCCGTCGGTGGTCAACGTGCCTGCCACAGCGAAATTGTTGCTCCCCGGCTGCGGCGCATCGGGGAGCGCGCCGGTGTCGCCGTTGACCGGCGCCGGCAGCTGGCGCAGGTCGACCGCTCCGGCATCGGGCAGCACGGCATCGCCGATCGGATCGCCGAACAGCGGCGCGTCCCAGCTGGAGCCGGCGTGGGTCACCAGCGCGTACAGCGGCTCCGGCAGGTGCGGGCGCATCTTCAATAGCGCGTGCTCGCGGGCGTTGCCGGCGTCCTGCAGGTCGAAATACATCGCGAACGCGACCAACGCCGAATCCTCCGCGCGCCACGGCTCCGGCGCGGTGCGCAGCAGCAGGTAGGGCCAGGGACGCGCATCGAGCGCGGCCAGCCCGGCGTTGACGCCTTCGACATAGGCATCGAGTTGTGCGCGCCGGTCGCCGAGGATGGTGTCGAGGTGGGTGGCGATGCGCGCGCGCATGCGGTGCACGCGGTGTGTTCGGTCGGCGTCCAGCGCGACCGGCCCGAACAGCGCCGCAAGTTCGCCGGCCGCGGTGCGGCGCATCAGGTCCATTTCGAAGTAGCGTTCCTGCGCGTGCACGTAACCCAGCGCGCGCATCGCATCGGCTTCGTTGCCCGCGTCGATGGTGGTCACGCCGAGCGCGTCGCGGGTCACGGTGACTTGGGTCGCGAGGCCGGGAAGCCCGGCAGTGCCGTCAAGCTGCGGCAGGTTGGCGCGCAGCGCCCACCATCCCGCCAGCGCCGCGAGCGCCACCGACAACAGCAACAACGACGCCAGCCGCAGGCACCAGCGCACCATGCACGATCCTCCCCCTCAGGAAGGATCGATTATGCGGTCTTATTCGACCGAGAGCGCGTCGACCTTCTGCCAGCCGCGTGGCAGCAGGCCACCGCGGCTGCCGCGCGCCGCGATGTAGGGTTCGAGCTCTCGCCAGGACAGGCTCATGGTGCGCGCGCCGGACTTCACCGCCAGGCTGCCGCCCTCGGGCACCGAGACGATCGCCACCACGCGCTCGGTGGCGCGCTTGGCCTTGGGGATCTCGATGATCTTGTTGCCCTTGCCGCGATCGAGCTCGGGAAGTTCCGACACCGGGAACACCAGCAGGTGTCCGGCGCTGGTCACGGCCACGATGCGGTCGCGCTCCACGTTGGCCACCGGCGCCGGTTGCAGCACGCGCGCCTCGGGCGACAGCGACAGCATCGCCTTGCCGGCCTTCTGCCGTCCGGTCAGGTTCTCGAAGCGGGTCACGAAGCCGTAGCCGGCCGATGACGCCAGTGCGAAGCGGCTGTCGTTCTCGCCGCTGGCCATCGCCACGAATGCCGCGCCCGCCGCCGGCGAGAAGCGGCCGGTCAGCGGTTCGCCGTTGCCGCGCGCCGACGGCAGGCCGTGCGCCAGCGTGGAGTAGCTGCGTCCGGTGGAGTCGAGGAAGGCGACCTGCTGTGTGGTGCGCCCGCGCACGGCCTGCAGCGGTGCATCGCCTTCGCGATAGGACAGTCCCGACGCGTCGACGTCGTGGCCCTTGGCGGCACGCACCCAGCCCTTCTGGCTGAGCACGATGGTCACCGGCTCGCTCGCCACGAGATCGGTCTCGGCCAGCGCCTGCGCGGCGCCGCGCTCGACCAGCGGCGAGCGGCGCGCGTCGCCGAACTTCTTCGCATCGGCGAGCAGCTCGTCCTTGACCATCTTGCGCAGCCTGGCCTTGCTGCCGAGGGTGGCCACCAGCGTCTCGCGCTCCGCGGCCAGCGCGTCCTGCTCGCCGCGGATCTTCATTTCCTCCAGCCGCGCCAGCTGGCGCAGCTTCGTTTCCAGGATGTAGTCCACCTGGTCGTCGTCGAGCGCGAAGCGCGCCTGCAGGACGGCCTTGGGATCGTCCTCGGTGCGGATGATGCGGATCACCTCGTCCAGGTTGAGGAACGCCACCAGCAGGCCTTCCAGCATGTGCAGGCGGCGCTCCACCTTCTCCAGGCGGTGCTGCAGGCGGCGGGTGACGGTGTCGGCGCGGAACGCCAGCCACTCCATCAGCAGCGTGCGCAGGTCCTTGACCTGCGGTCGTCCGTCGCGGCCGATGATGTTGAGGTTGACCCGGTGGCTCTTCTCCAGGTCGGTGGTGGCGAACAGGTGGCCCATCAGCTGGTCGGCGTCGACCCGGTTGGAGCGCGGGATCAGCACCAGGCGCACCGCGTTGGCGTGGTCGGACTCGTCGCGGATGTCCTCCAGCCACGGCAGCTTCTTGGCGCGCATCTGCGCGGCGATCTGTTCGATCACCTTGCCGGGGCTGGCCTGGTAGGGCAGCGTGGTGATGACGATGTTGGCGCCTTCGCGTTCGAAGGTGGCGCGCGAACGCACGCTGCCGTGGCCGGTTTCGTAGATCGCGCGCAGGTCGGCCGCCGGGGTGATGATCTCCGCGCCCGTGGGGTAGTCCGGGCCGCGCACGTGCTCGCAGAGGTCGGCGACCGTGGCCTCGGGGTCGTCGATCAGGCGCACGCAGGCGCTGACCACTTCATTGAGGTTGTGCGGCGGCACGTCGGTGGCCATGCCCACCGCGATGCCGGTAGTGCCGTTGAGCAGCAGGTGCGGCAGGCGTGCCGGCAGCCAGGTGGGCTCCTCGAGCGTGCCGTCGAAGTTCGGTACCCAGTCGACCGTGCCGTGGCCCAGTTCGCCGAGCAGCGCTTCGGCGATCGGCGTGAGCTTGGACTCGGTGTAGCGCATGGCCGCGAACGACTTGGGATCGTCGGCCGAGCCGAAGTTGCCCTGGCCTTCGATCAGCGGATAGCGGTACGAGAACGGCTGCGCCATCAGCACCAGGGCTTCATAGCAGGCGCTGTCGCCGTGCGGGTGGTACTTGCCGATCACGTCGCCCACGGTGCGCGCGGATTTCTTCGGCTTCGCGCCGGCGCCGAGGCCGAGCTCGCTCATCGCGAAGATGATCCGCCGCTGCACCGGCTTCAGGCCGTCGCCGATGAAGGGCAGGGCGCGGTCGAGCACCACGTACATCGAATAGTCGAGGTAGGCGCGCTCGGCGTACTCGCGCAGCGGGATCTGTTCGAAGCCGTGGAAAACGGGGCGGACGGTGTCGTTCATCGGGACTGCGGTCGCGGCTGTTGTGGAAGCCCTGCGATTCTACGCGCAACAAAAAACCCCGCTTTCGCGGGGTTTCGTGTCATCTCGTCGAAGGGCATGGCCCCGCGACTTGTAGATGGTGCCCGGAAGAGGACTCGAACCTCCACGGAGTTGCCCCCGCTAGCACCTGAAGCTAGTGCGTCTACCAATTCCGCCACCCGGGCAGGTGGGCGCGCATTGTTGCAATGCAGTGCTGCGCTGTCAACGGCTGCGTGAGAAGTTCACCACGGCCGGCGCGTACAATTGCCCGATGACAAAGACCACAGGCAAGGGCGGCCACGGCCGCGACACCCCATCCGCGAAGGCCGGGCCAGGCCAGGCGTCGGGCACGAAGCCCGCGAAGGGCAAGACCGGCACCACGCAGAAACACGGCGCACACCCGCCCTCGCCGCGCGCGAAGCCGGCTGCCTTGCCGGGCTGGATGCCTGATCCCGCGCTGGTGCGCGCGATGTCACCCTCATCGCGTGGTGCATCGGCCACGCCGCGAGACACGACGCGCGGGACAGCTCCAGAGACCGCTCCGGAGGCTCCGGCTCCGAGGGCCCCGAGGGCTCCGAAGGCTCCGACCGCAAGGGCCCAGCCTCCGCACGCAGCATCGCGCAGCGACGCACCGGAGCCGAGGCAGGCCAGGGCGCCGGCGCCCGCTGCCGGCACGCCGTTCCAGGATCCGCAGGCCGCGCGCGAAGCGGGCCGCTACGAGCATCCGATCGCCAGTCGCGAAGCGATCCTTCAAGTGCTCGCGGCCGCCGATGGTCCGATGGACGCAGCAGCGCTGGCCGAGCGCCTCGGCCTGCTCGAACCGCATCGCGCCGACGCGCTCGACAAGCGCCTGGGCGCGATGGTTCGTGACGGCCAGATCCTCAAGAACCGGCGCGGCGGCTTCGTGCCGGCGCGCCAGCTCGACCTGATCCCGGGTACGGTGATCGCCAACCCGGAAGGCTTCGGTTTCCTGCGACCGGAAACCGGCCATGGCGACGACCTGTTCCTGCCGCCGGCGGAAATGCGCAAGGTGATGCACGGCGACCGCGTGCTCGCTTCGGTCACCGGCGTCAACCGCCGCGGCCGCGAGGGCGCGATTGTCGAAGTGCTGGAGCGTCGCGTACAGCGCCTGATCGGCCGCTTCGCGCTGGAGTCCGGCATCAGCTACGTGGTGCCGGACGACAAGCGCATCCAGCGCAACGTGCAGATTCCGGCCGATGCGCGCCAGGAGGCACGCGACGGCCAACTGGTGGTCTGCGCGATCGTCACCCCGCCCGACAGCCACCGGCCGCCGATCGGCCGCATCCTGGCGGTGCTCGGCGACAAGCTCACCGCATCGATCGCGGTGGAAGCCGCGATCCACGGCCATGACATCCCGCACGAGTTCCCGCCCGAGGTGCTCGACGAAGCCACCGCCGTGCCCCTCGAGGTCGACGCCGCATCCGCCAGCCGCCGACTCGACCTGCGCGCCTTGCCGCTGGTGACCATCGACGGCGAGGACGCCAAGGACTTCGACGACGCGGTGTACTGCGAGCCCAACCGCGACGGCTTCCGGCTGATCGTGGCGATCGCCGACGTCTCGCACTACATCCGCCCGTCGGCGCCGCTCGACGTCGAGGCGCAGAAGCGCGCGACCTCGGTGTATTTCCCGGGTTACGTGGTGCCGATGCTGCCCGAGACGCTGTCCAACGGCATCTGCTCGCTGAAGCCCAAGGTCGACCGCCTGTGCTTCGCCTGCGACATGCAGGTCGACCGTAAGGGCAACGTGGTGTCGTCGTCGTTCCACGAGGCGGTGATGAACTCGCACGCGCGCCTGACCTACACCCAGGTCTGGAACGCGGTCGGCGAGGGCGTCCCGGATGCCGACCGTGATGCCGCGCAGGCCTTCATCGGCCAGCAGTTGCAGCAGGTGCGCCAGCTGCACCAGCTGTTCCAGGTGCTGGAGAAGGCGCGCCGCCAGCGCGGCGCGATCGACTTCGAGACCTCCGAGGTGCGCTTCGTGCTCGGTCCGCAGGGCGAGGTGACCCAGGCCGGCATGCTCCAGCGCAACGACGCGCACAAGCTGATCGAGGAATGCATGATCGCGGCCAACGTGCAGGCCGCGCTGTTCCTGCTCGAAGCGGCGGTCCCGGCTCCGTTCCGCGACCATGACCGGCCGCCGGAAGCCAAGTACGCCGACCTGCTGGAATTCCTCAAGGAGTTCCACCTGCGCCTGCCGACATGGCAGAAGGTGCAGCCCAAGGACTACCGCAAGCTGCTCGAAACCGTGCGCGAGCGCCCGGACGCGGCACTGCTGGAGTCGGTGCTGCTGCGCAGCCAGTCGCTGGCGGTGTACGCACCCGAGAACATCGGCCACTTCGGCCTGGCGCTGGAGGCGTACGCGCACTTCACCTCGCCGATCCGCCGCTACGCCGACCTGCTGGTGCACCGCGCCATCAAGCACGCGCTGACCGGTGGCAAGGCCGCCAACTACGAATACTCCGCACACCAGATGACCGCGCTGTCGCTGCAGTGCTCGGAGCGTTCGCGCCGCGCCGACGAAGCGCAACGCGAAGTCGACGAACGCTATCGTGCGGCGTGGATGGAAGAACACGTCGGCCGCGAGTTCGACGGCGTGGTGAGCGGCGTGACCAGCTTCGGCCTGTTCATCGAGCTGGCCGAGTCCAAGGTCAACGGCCTGGTGCACGTGACCCAGCTGCCCAACGATTTCTACCACTTCGACCCGATCCGCAAGACCCTCACGGGCCAGCGTTCCGAGCGCGAATACCGCCTCGGCGACAGCGTGCGCATCGTGGTGCTCAAGGCGAGCGTCGAGGAACTGAAGATCGACTTCCGGCTGGTCGGCGAAGGCCAGGGCAAGCCGGCTGAGCCGGGCGAACCGCGTGCGCCCACGCCGCGCGGCCAGCCGGCCAAGCGCGCCAAGAAGAAGTACTGAGCGCGACCACCAGGGCACTTATGACAAGCAAGCAGAACCAGTGGATCGTCGGCATCAACGCGGTCGCGTCGGCGATCGAGCACGATGCCGACAACGTGCGCGAAGTGTTGCTGGAAGCGGGCGGCAAGAACGCGCGCATCGGCGACATCGAGGACAACGCGCGCCGGCGCGGCATCGACGTGCGCCGCGTGGCGCAGCAGGCGCTGGACGGCGTGGCCGGCGGATTGCGCCACCAGGGCGCGGTGGCGCGCTATGCCGCGGCGAAGACGTTTGACGAGGACGCGCTGCCGGAGCTGGTGGAAGCGGCCGGGGGTCGCGCGCTGCTGCTGGTCCTCGATGGCGTGCAAGACCCGCACAACCTGGGTGCCTGCCTGCGCAGCGCCGCCGCGGCGGGCGTGACCGCGGTGCTGATCCCCAAGGACAAGGCGGTGCAGGTCAACGCCACGGTGCGCAAGACCTCGGCCGGTGCCGCGGACAGCATCCCGGTGGTGCGCGTGACCAATCTCGCGCGCAGCCTGCGCGAGCTGCAGAAGCAGGGTGTGTGGATCTACGGGCTGGCGGGAGATGCAGGCGCGTCGCTGTACGGCATCGACCTGCGCGGCAACGTGGCGCTGGTATTGGGTGGCGAAGGCGAGGGCCTGCGGCGGCTGACCCGCGACATGTGCGACCAGCTGGTGTCGCTGCCGATGCCGGGTGCCGCGGCCGCGGGCGTTGAAAGCCTCAACGTGTCGGTGGCCGCCGGCGTGTGCCTGTTCGAGGCGGTCCGCCAGCGCGTCTAGGCGGGCAGGATGTCGCCGCTGGCGTCGGCCGCGTCCGGCCCGGCACCGGTGTCGGGGCTGGTCGCAGCGGCCGGCTGGGCGTGCAGTCCCCAGGTGTTGGCGATGATGCAGAACAGCTCGCCGGTGCGTTCGGTGTCGTACACGGCCGAATGCGCTTCGTCGCTGTTCCACTCCATGCCTGCCGCCTGCACCGCGCGCGCCAGCACGGTTTGCCCGTAGACCAAGCCGGCGAGGGTGACCGTGTCGAACACGCTGAAGGGATGGAACGGGTTGCGCTTGTGCCCGCTGCGCGCAACCGCGGCGTTGAGGAAATTCAGGTCGAAGTGCGCGTTGTGGCCAACCAGGATCGCGCGCTGGCAACGATGCTTGTGCATCGCCGCGCGTACCGGCGCAAACACGTGGTCGAGCGCCTCGCGCTCGGGCTTGGCGAAGCGGAACGGATGGTCCAGGTCGATGCCGGTGATCTGCAGCGACTTCGGATCGATGGTGGTGCCCGGCGCCGGCACGACGTGCGCGCTGGCGCCTTCGCCAAGCACGTAGCGGCCGGCGTGGTCCAGGTCGACCGGGCGCACCGCGATCTCGAGGAGTGCGTGGCGGTTCCAGTCGAAGCCACCGGTCTCAACATCCACCACCACCGGCAGGTAGCCGCGGAAGCGCGCCGACATCGGGGCGAAGGAAGGGGGCGCGGAAGATTCGGGAAGGGTGTTCACCGGCACTAGTCTAGCCGAGCGCCGTGGCCGGCCCTCACCGGCGCACGCCGGCCACGATGCCCTGGCGATGCCACTGCCGCAGCATCGCCACGCCCTGCGCGAGGAAGGCGTCGTCGCAGGCACAGCCGGCTTCGCCTGCCAGCGCCACCAGCTGGTCGCGACCGCTCGCGCCAGGCGCTTCATCCAGGCGCTGCAGCAGTCGCCAAGCCAACGAGCTGGGCGCGTGGAAGCGGATACGGCCGTCGGCCTCGCGGTGCAGGAGCAGCAGCGTCGGCTGCGACGGTGGCGACGCGGGCTGGAAATCCGGGCCGATGCGGTGCACGGGCCAGGCGTATGCCAGCGGCCAGGCCAGCGGCGACAGCAGCGGCGCACCCGCCAGCAGTGCGGCATCCACGTCGGTGTCCGGTGCATCGAGCGGGTCGTGGGCGATGTCGTCCACCCGCGCCTCGCTGATCTGCAGCGCCAGCTCGATCCATTCGTAGTGCGCAAGTTCGACGAGCCAGGGCTCGCGGCCGCCGCTGTCCTCCAGATAGCGGAGGAACTCGCGCGCGACCTCGGTGAACAGCGGCGTGCGGGCGCCGTGGTCGCGGTAGAAGTCGCGCGCCAGCGCTGGCCAGCGGTCGCCGTAGAGCCGCTTGATCACCGGGAAGTTTCCGCCGAGCAGGCCTTCGATGTTGTTGAAGAACAGGTCACGGTAGATCTTCAGGCGGCGCGCCTCGATGCCCGCGGGTGGCGGTGCGCGGCCTGGGTCGCGGATGTACGCGGCCAGCGCATCCTGCTGCGCGCGCAGCGTTTCGTCGCCGAGCTGGTCGCCGGAGACGCGGTCAGGCGGCATGTTCGCGCACCGTCGCTGCAGTCAGGTGGCCACGCACGGTGGCGAGCTCGCCCAGCAGCGCGTCGAACGGCGGAAAGTTGAAGTCGCGCTCCAGCAGCGTGGGGCGCGCGCCATGGACGCGGTAGGCCTCGGCGAGCAGCGCCCACACCGGGTCGCCGACCGCCGCGCCATGGGTGTCGATCTTGAGGTCCGGGGCCTCATCGTAGTGGCCGGCGACGTGGATGTAGGCGATCCGCGCGGACGGCAGCCCGCGCAGGAATGCGTGCGCGTCATAGCCGTGGTTGGTTGCGTTGACCACGATGTTGTTGACATCGAGCAGCAGGTCGCAGTCGGCTTCGGACAGCACGGCGTTGATGAACTCGAGCTCCGCGAGCGGCGTCGCCGGTCCGGTCGGCACGACCGCGTAATAGGAGATGTTCTCCACCGCGATGCGGCGACCGAGGATGTCCTGCGTGCGGCGGATGCGCGCGGCGACGTGGTGCACCGCCGCTTCCGTGAACGGCAGCGGCAGCAGGTCGTAGAGCTGGCCGAGGCTGTCGCCGCAGGCGCTCAGGTGTTCGCTGTAGACAGGCGTGCGATGGGCGTCGAGGAAGCGCCGCAGTTTGTGCAGGAAGGTTTCGTCGAGCGCCGCCGGGCCGCCGAGTGAAAGCGACAGTCCATGGAAGACCATGGGCTGGCGGGCCGCCAGCTCGGCGAACGCATCGCCAAGCGCGCCGCCGACGCCGATCCAGTTCTCGGGCGCGGCCTCGAGGAAGTCGAAGCTGCCGGCAGGGGCTGCGCGCAGCTCCGCCAGCAGGCCGCGGCGCAGCCCCAGACCAACGCTGCGAGGGTCGAGCAAGGGCATCATGACGGTCACCGGCGCGCGAGCGGGCGCGCGCCGGTGGTGGGCCTCAGGTCAGGCGGCGCCGCCGCACTTGCCCTCGCCACACTTGCCTTCGCCGCACTTGCCTTCATGCGCGGCCTTGCCGTCGCCGGCCTTCTTCTCGGCGTGGTGGGCGTCGTGCTCGGCCTGGTCGACGAAGCCATCGCTGTTGGTGTCCATGGCGGCGAAGTAGGCGGCGTCCTTGTCGGGATGGCGCGCGGCGAACTCGGCGGAGGAGATGCGGCCGTCGCCGTCGGTGTCGGCATTGGTCATGCCGCACTTGCCTTCGCCTGCCTTGGCCTCGGGATCATCGGCCGGCGCGTCGGCGGTGATCGCCGTGCCGGCGGCCATGTAGCCGCTGCCGAGCTGGTGCATCGCGAACGCGGAGCCGGAGAGGGCGATGCCGCCGAGCGCGGCCATGGCCAGGGCGACGGGTTTGATCGTGGGCTTCGACATGTCGGTCTCCATCAGGTCCGGCGGATGCCGGGAGGGCGGATTATGCCGCAGCCCGCGGTGCTGCATCGCAGCAGCCGCGGCCACCATTCAGGAGGTGGTATTGGTGTCGTCGCGCTTCTCGCGGGGCGGCAGGTTGTCCTCGCCGCGCACCACGAACCAGATGTTCTCGGCGATGTTGGTGGCGTGGTCGCCGATCCGCTCCAGGTTCTTGGCCATGAACAGCAGGTGCGTGCAGCCGGTGATCGCGCGCGCGTCTTCCATCATGTAGGTGAGCAGCTCGCGGAACAGGCGGGTGTACGCGGCATCGAGTTCGGCATCGCGCTCGCGGACCCGCTGCGCGGCCTCCGCGTCGGCGTTGCGGTAGGCCTCGAGCACGTCGCGCACCTGGCGCGCGGCCAGCACCCCGAGGGGCGCAAGGCCACCGGCCAGCGGCAGCGGCGGCGCCTGGTTGAGCGCCTTGGAGCGCTTGGCGATGTTGCTGGCGTAGTCACCGATGCGCTCGAGGTCGGACACGATGCGCAGCGCGGCGAGGATCTCGCGCAGGTCGCGTGCCAGCGGGCCGCGGGTCGCAGTCATCATCACGTCCTGGCTGACTTCGCGTTCGATGGCGTCGATGGCGTCGTCGTTGGCGATGATGCGCTCGGCGGCGCGGTCGTCGCGGCGTTCGACGACGTCGAGCGCGGCCTCGAGCTGGGCGACCGACATCTCGCCCATGCGCAGGATCTCGCCGATGATGCGCTCGCGCTCTTCGTCCTGGGCGCGCAGGATGTGGTCATGGGGCTGCATGGTCATCCGAACCTTCCGGTGATGTAGTCCTCGGTCTGCTGCTTCGAGGGGTTGGAGAAGATGGTCGCGGTCGCGTCGTGCTCGACCATGTCGCCGAGGTACATGAAGGCGGTGTAGTCGGAGACGCGCGCGGCCTGCTGCATGTTGTGGGTGACGATGACGATGGTGTAGTCGAGCTTCAGCTCCTCGATCAGCTGCTCGATGCGGCTGGTGGAGATGGGATCCAGCGCCGACGTCGGCTCGTCGAGCAGCAGCACCTCGGGTTTGAGCGCGACGGCGCGCGCGATGCACAGCCGCTGCTGCTGGCCGCCGGACAGGCCAAGCGCGCTCTGCTGCAGCTTGTCCTTGACCTCGTCCCACAGCGCGCCCTGGCGCAGCGCGCCTTCGACTCGGGCGTCCATCTCGGCCTTCGAGAGCTTCTCGTGGTGGCGGATGGCGTAGGCGATGTTCTCGTAGATGGTCATCGGGAACGGTACCGGCTTCTGGAACACCATGCCGACCTTGCTGCGCAGTCGGTTCATCGGGTATTTCGGCGCCAGGATGTCCTCGCCGTCGAGCAGGATGCTGCCGCTCGCGACCTGTCCGGGGTAGAGGGCGTAGATGCGGTTGAACACGCGCAGCAGGGTCGACTTGCCGCAGCCGGACGGGCCGATCAGCGCGCTCACGCGCTTCTCGGGGATGTCCATGTTCACGCCCTTGATGGCGTGGAACTTCCCGTAATGGAAGTCGAGGCCGCGCACCTGGATCTTGATCGGTGGCTTGCCGGCGGCCGTGGCGCGTTCCGGGGTCGCGGTGGAGAACGCGATGCGCCCGGCGGCAGGGTGGCGGGGGGAACTGTCATTCATCGACGGGATCCGGGGAGAAAGGGTGTCAATCATTCGGGATGCGCTTGCGCAGCAGCAGTGCGCGCGCCAGCAGGCCGGTCAGCAGCACGAACACGGTCAGCACCAGTGCGCCTGCCCAGGCCAGCTGCTGCCAGCTTTCATAGGGGCTGGCGGCGTACTGGTACATCACCGTGGGCACGCTGGCCATCGGCTGCATGATGTTGCTGTTCCAGTACAGATTGCCGAAGGCGGTGAACAGGAGCGGCGCGGTCTCGCCGCTGATCCGCGCGAGCGCCAGCAGGATGCCGGTGACGATGCCCGCCGACGCGCTGCGGTACAGGACCTGCACGGTCACCTTCCACTGCGGCACGCCGAGCGACAGCGCCGCTTCGCGCATCTGCGTGGGCACCAGCCGCAGCATCTCGTCGGTGGTGCGCAGCACCACCGGCAGCACGATGAAGGCGAGTGCGACCGCACCGGCGAAGGCCGAGAAGTTGCCGCCGCTGCGCATCACCAGCAGCGTGTACACGAACAGGCCGAGGACGATCGACGGCGCCGACATCAGGATGTCGTTGATGAAGCGCACGGTGCCGGCGATGCGGCTGCGGCTGCCGTACTCGGCAAGCCACGTGCCGGCGGCCACGCCCAGCGGCGCACCGATCAGGATCGCCAGCCCGCACATCACGGCGGAGCCGAACAGCGCGTTGCGCAGGCCGCCTTCGGCCATCGGCGGTGGCGTGTCCTGCGTGAACAGCTGCCAGTTGATGCCGGCGATGCCCTTGCTGACCAGCGTCCACAGGATCCAGGCGAGGAATACCAGTCCGACCACGGCGGCGACGCAGGACAGCACCATCGCCGCCGCGCTGGTGATGCGCCGGCGCAGGTACAGGCCGTCCGCGGCGCGCCGCGGGTCAACCAGGGCCGACATCAGTTGCCCTCCTTGCGCGCGAGCCGCGAAAGCATCATGCGCGCCAGTGCGAGCACGACGAAGGTGACGATGAACAGCACGAAGCCGAGCAGCAGCAGGGCCGATCGGTAGGTGTCGGTGGCTTCGCCGAAGTCGTTGGCGATCAGCGCCGCGATCGTGGTCCCGGGCTCGAGCAGCGACGGCGTCAGGCGCACGCTGTTGCCGACCACGAACGCGACCGCCATGGTCTCGCCCAACGCGCGGCCCAGGCCGAGGAAGATGCCGCCGATGACCGCAGAGCGCGTGTACGGCAGCACCACGTCCCAGCAGACCTCCCACCTGGTCGAACCCAAGGCGTAGGCCGATTCCTTGAGTCGCGCGGGCACGGTCAGGAACACCTCGCGCATCACCGAGGAGATGAACGGGATGACCATGATCGACAGCACCAGGCCCGCGGTGAGCAGGCCGATGCCCAGCGGCGGACCCTGGAACAGCGCGCCGACCAGCGGCAGGCTGCCGAAGTGGTCGTTGAGCCAGGGCGTCACGTATTCGGTCATCATCGGGACGAACACGAACAGGCCCCACATGCCGTAGATGATCGACGGAATGCCCGCGAGCAGCTCGATTGCGGTTCCCACCGGGCCGCGCAGCCAGCGCGGCGCGACCTCGGTCAGGAACACCGCGATGCCGAAGCTCACCGGCACCGCCACCAGCATGGCGATGATCGCGGTGACCACCGTGCCGTAGATCGGCGCCAGCGCACCGTAGCGGTTCTCGACCGGATTCCATTCGGCCGACAGGAAGAACGACAGGCCCTGCGATTGCAGGGCGTCGCGGCCACCCCAGAGCATCGCCAGCGCAGCGGTGGCGAGTGACAGCACCACGAAGACCACTGTGGCCACCAGCGCGTAGCGGAACCAGCGGTCTGCGCGCGCGTCGCGCTGGTCGCGCGTGCGCGGGGCGGTGTCGGGGAGGGTTGTGGCGCTCATCGGGATCCCTGCATGCGAAGACGCCCGCCGTGGATGCGGCGGGCGCGGGCGTCACTTGTACTCGGCGGCCCAGTAGGCCTCGATCTGCTGCACCAGCTCGGGCGGCAGCGGGACGTAGTGCAGCTCGGCGGCCTGCGCCTGGCCGTTCTCGAGCGCCCACTTGAAGAACGCCAGCGCAGCCTTGCTGCGCGCCGGATCCTTCGGCTGCTTGGGCATCAGCATGAAGTTGGTGGCGGTGATCGGCCAGGACTCCGCGCCGGGTGCATCGGTGATCACCAGGTTGAAGTCGGTGGCGCCGGCCCAGTCCGCCGTGCGCGCGGCCGCGGCGAAGCTCTCGGCGCTCGGCGCGACGAAGTTGCCGGCAGCATTCTGCAGCGAGGCGTACGGCATGGTGTTCTGCAGCGCGTAGGCCAACTCGACGTAGCCGATCGAGCCCTTGATCTGCTGCACGTACGAGGCCACGCCTTCGTTGCCCTTGCCACCGACGCCGAGCGGCCAGGACACCGAGGTGCCTTCGCCGACCTTCGCCTTCCACGCCGGGCTGACCTTGGACAGGTAGTTGGTGAAGTTGAAGCTGGTGCCCGAGCCGTCGGAGCGGTGGACGATGCTGATCTTGCCGGCGGGCAGGCCGAGGCCGGGGTTCAACGCGGTGATCGCGGGATCGTTCCAGGTCGAGACGGTGCCGAGGAAGATGTCGGCGAGCAGCGGGCCGCTGAGCTTCAGCGCGCCGGGTGCCAGGCCCTCGATGTTGACCACCGGCACCACGCCGCCGATCGCGGACGGGAACTGGCCGAGGCCGGCCTCGGCCAGCTCTTCGCTGCTCAGCGGCTTGTCGCTGGAGCCGAAATCGACGGTGCCGGCCTTGACCTGGGCAATGCCGCCGCCGGAACCGATCGACTGGTAGTTCACCTGGCTGCCGGTGGCGGCGTTGTAATCCGCCGACCAGCGCGAGAGCAGCGGGTAGATGAACGAGGCGCCGGCGCCGGAGACCTGCATGGCGACCGCATCACCGGCGGCGTCGGCGGTGCCTGGCGCAGCGGTGGATCCATTCGCAGGCGCATCGGTCGAGGGCTGGCAGGCGGCGGCGAACAGCGCGACAGCGAGCGCCAGCGAGGCAGTACGGAACTTGGGCAGGGACATGGCGGGGTTTCCATAGGGACGGAACGCCGTTGGGCGTGCGGCCATTGGATGATGTTTTTATGACCGCTTCATGACAGACGGTGCGCGAGGCGTCCCGCGACCATAAAAAAGGGCCCGTTACGGGCCCGAGAATGCGAAACAGGAGGGAGAGGAGAGAGGGGTTCAGCTTCTGGTGATTGCGGCCGTAGCGTCATTCAAGCCTGCGGCGGTGACCCGAAGATGTCGTGGCGATGACAGCCCGATGACCGCGCCAGGCCGGCCTTCGCCGGCCTCAATAGTTCCGGCATTGGCGGAATCGCACCTGCGCGTCGTGCCCATGCGGCGGCGTCAACTGGATGCGTGACGCGGCCAGTGCCGGATAGCGCTCGATCAGCGGGCAGATGGCGGTGAACGGGTCGTGGTCGGCATCCACCGAGGCCAGGAACACTTCCATGGTGGACGACGTGGACCAGATCACGCGGTCGACCATCGCCAAGGTGGAGACCGCACTGGCAATGTCGGCGCGCTGCTGTTCGAGCGTGGCGTCGTCCGGGTAGCGGTCGGGCACCGGCGCTACAGCTGCCGCGGGCGCATCCCGGCGGGGTGACAGCTCCGCGGCGGGCGTGAGGGTCGCGCCCGCGTCGAGAGCTGCGTCGCGACGGAAAGGCGACAGGGCGGTGAACACCGCCACGCCCGCCACCAGCGCAAGCAGCCAGGCCGCCAGCGTACGCTGGCGCGCACGCGCGGCCGCGGTGGCGCCAAGTTCGTCCAGCAGCGACGCGGGAACCAGTGCGCGGAGCTCCGGCCACAGGGTGGGGCCGTCCAGCAGCTCGACCTGCTCGCGTCGCGCCGGCGCCCGGGCGTCGTCGGCCACGCGCCCCTGGGTGACCAGCAGGCCACCGGCGGCGCCTTGCACGCGCATGGCCGCGGCCACCTCATCCACGTCACGCCGGCCAAGCACGAACGCACTGCCGTGCTTGCAGGCCAGCAGGAAATGCGCGCCATCGCGCGCCAGCGTGAAGTCGCCGTCGCCGGAAGGCGCCTCGCGGTCCACCACGCGGCTGAAGCCGCGCCTGGCGAGCGCGTCCAGCACGAGGGTGATGAAGCTCCGCCAGGACATGTCCGAGAGCGCCTCGATGCCGCCCGCGGCCTCGTCACGACGCTGCAGGACGCCACGGATGATGAAGGTGGCCGCCGCGCCGACGGCCAGCACCACGGCGATCGATACCAGCCACTGCATTGCTGCACCCAAACCAGGCTCTCCTCTTGGTGCGGGAAGGATAGACGCAAAGCCGCAGCCGCCGGCCCGCGCCAGGTGCAACTCAGGCGAAGCGCTCTTCCAGTACGCGGCGGATCTCGGTTTCGATCGGTCCCTTCATCGCCGACATCAGGAAGCCGAGCTTGGCGCTGAGGTGCAGTTCGGTGGGCAGCAGCGCGATGTGGCCATCGATGCCGGCGCGCTTGAAGTGCAGGGTGTCGCCCTCCCAGGCGCACTCGGCGCCGAAGCGGTCGGCGAGCTTGTCGGCGACCTGTTGCACGGCGTCGCGCGCCTGGGCAGGCGGCAGGGAATGCGCGTGGCGGATGTCGATGCCGGACATGGGATCCAACCTGTGTGCGTGGGACGCCATTCTGCGGGCGCGCGGGCATCGTTCCAAGCCTTGCCGCATGCTAGATTGCCTGCCGCATGGATACGCTCAGGCTTCGATTCGCGGGCAACGACGCCGATCTCCCGCTCACGGGGGGCGTGCACGGCATTGGCCGCATCGCCGGCGGCAACGGCGCGCTGGGCCCGGTCCCTTCATCGCCTGCGGTCGCGTTCTGCGTCGACCGTCGCGGCGTATGGCTCACGGTTCCCCCGGAAACCCGCGGCGTGCATGTCAATGGCCGTCCGGTGCGTCGCATGGCGATGCTGCGCGTGGGCGATGCGATCTTTGTCGACGGCACCGAGATGCGGCTGGTCGCGGCGCAGCCACCACGGCAGCCGGACGCCGGCTTCGACGACAGCGGCACCGAGCCCGGCGACGCCCGCGTGGTGCTGCGCGGCGTCGGTGGCCAGTACCACGGCCGCAGCTTTACCCTCGAGCGGCCGCGCCTGGTGGGGCGTGCCCCCGAGGCCGATATCCGCATCGACGAACCGGCATTCGCCGACCGCCATGCGCGCCTGGAGATCCATGGCGGCGAAGTTGTGCTGCGCGACCTCGGCTCGGCCGAAGGCAGCGTGGTGAATGGCGAGGCGGTCCGCGATGCCGTGCTCCAGGCCGGTGACCAGGTGGTGTTCGATGCCCACCATCGGTTCGTGGTCGAAGCGCCGGCGCCTGCGCGTGCCAGCCGGTCCGTGGAGGCCGATGACCCCGGGTCGATGGAGGTGCCTGCGTCGCAGGCGCGGGGCGCCAGTGGAATGCGCCTGCCGTGGCTGCTGCTGGCTGCGCTGGTGCTGGCGGGTCTGCTCGCGCTGCTACTGCTGTTTGGCGCCGGCTGATCCGGTGCGGGCGGGTGCGGGCGCGCGTTGGCGCGCGACCCGTCGCCACAGGCGCCACCCGAGCAGCACAGCCAGGATGGCGGCATACAGCGCCGGTTCGCGGATGTCGGACTTCACGATCCACCAGAAGTGCAGCACCGCCAGCACGGCGATCAGATAGATGACGCGGTGCAGCTGCCCCCAGCGACGCCCGAGGCGTCGGATCCAGCCGCGGGTCGATGTCACCGCCAGCGGCACCAGCAACAGCCACGCGGCGAACCCCACGGTGATGTAGGGGCGCTTGACGATTTCTTCGAACAGCAGCGCCCAGTAACCACGCAGGTCGAGCGCCAGGTAGGCGGCGAGATGCAGGGTGGCGTATGCGAATGCGTACAGGCCCAGCATGCGGCGGAAGCGCAGCACCACCGCCTGGCCGCTCAGCGCGCGCAGCGGCGAGACCGCGAGGGTGACCAGCAGCAGGCGCAGCGCCCACAAACCCAGCCGGTGCTCGATCTCGGCCACCGGCTCCGCACCGAGCGCGTCGATGTCGGCGCCGCCGGCCACCTGCCAGGCCTGCCACGCAAGGTGCGCAAGCGGCGCCAGCGCCAGCGCGTGGACGGCGGTCTTGGCCGCGATCAACCGGTTCAGTACCAGCGCTCCAGGTCCAGGCCGGCGTACATCGAGGCGACCTGCTCGCCGTAGCCGTTGAACGGCCGGGTCGCGATGCGCTCGGCGAACAGGCGGTTGCCGCTGCCGGCGATGCGCCGCTCGGTCTTCTGGCTCCAGCGCGGGTGGTCGACCGCCGGATTGACGTTGGCGAAAAATCCGTATTCCCGGGGCTGCATGTCGTTCCAGGCCGTGCGCGGCCGCGTGCGGGTGAACTCGATGGCGACAATCGACTTGATCCCCTTGAACCCGTACTTCCACGGCACCACCAGCCGCAGCGGTGCGCCGTTCTGCTGCGGCAGCGGCTTGCCGTACATCCCGGTGACGAGCAGCGTCAGCGGGTGCATGGCTTCATCCAGTCGCAGTCCTTCGCGGTAGGGCCAGTCGATGATGGGGCTGCGGACGCCCGGCATCTGCCGCGGGTCGGCGAGCGTGGTGAACGCGACGTACTTCGCCGCCGCGGTCGGCTGCAGGCGCTTCAGCACCGCGCCAAGCGAGACGCCCAGCCACGGGATCACCATCGACCAGCCTTCGACGCAGCGCATCCGGTACACGCGCTCCTCGGGCACCAGTCCCGCCAACAGGTCTTCGATGGCGCGCATGCCGGGTTTCGCGCACTCGCCGGACACCGCGATGTTCCAGGGCGAGGTCACCAGGGTCTTCGCCGCGCGCGACGGATCCGCCTTGCCGCTGCCGTACTCGTAGAAGTTGTTGTAGCTGGTGGCGTCCTCGTAGCGCGTCTGCTCCTCGGCGGTGCGCAGGCCGGCGGCCAGCGATGCCGCGGACGGTGCGGGGCCTGCCACGGGCGCTGGCGGTTCACCGCCACGGCAGCCTGCCGCCACCAGGGCGGGTGCCAGCGCCAGCGTCTTCAGCAGGCGCCTGCGGTCGCGGTAGACCGCCTCGTCGGTGATCTCTCCGCTCGGGATTCGAGGGATGTCGCGCTGGCGCATGCTTCGGGTCTCCATCCGGCCGCCGCTGTTGCGCTGCGGCATACTGCGGTCCACCCCCACGCTGCGCCGATGGCGCGCGCAAATCAAGGAGCCCGCCATGTCCCGCGCCTACAATTTCAGCCCCGGTCCAGCCGCACTCCCGGAGAGCGTATTGCGCCAGGCGCAGCAGGACATGCTGGAGTGGGGTGATGCCGGCGCATCGATTGTCGAGATCAGCCACCGCGGCCCCGAGTTCATGGCCGTGGCCGCCGCCGCCGAAGCCGACCTGCGCACCCTGCTGTCGATCCCGGACGATTACGCGGTGCTGTTCCTGCCCGGCGGCGCCACCACCCAGCAGGCGTTGCTGCCGTTGAACTTCGCGGCCCCCGGGCAGCGCGCCGACTACGTGCTGACCGGGCACTGGGGCAAGACCGCCACGCGCCAGGCCCACGCCTACGTCGACCTGAACGTCGCGGCGAGCAGCGAGGCGGGCGGCTTCCGCGACATCCCGCAGGCTGGCGAATGGCGCCTGTCGCCGGACGCGGCCTACGTGCATGTCACCGCCAACGAGACCATCCATGGCGTCGAGTTCCGCCCGGCTGCCGCCGGTGGGCACGCGTTCCCGGACACCGGCGACGTGCCGCTGTTCGCGGATTTCAGCTCCAGCATCGCCTCGGAGCCGCTCGACATCTCGCGCTTCGGCGCGATCTACGCGGGCGCGCAGAAGAACCTCGGGCCGGTCGGCATCGCGGTGGTGATCGTGCGCCGCGACCTGCTCGAGCGCGCCGGCCAGCCGCGCGCGGACATCTTCGACTACCGCCTGCAGCTGGCGGCCGAGTCGATGCTCAACACGCCGCCCACTTGGAACTGGTACCTGGCCGGCCTGGTGTTCCGCTGGATGCTGGACGAAGGCGGGGTGGCCGAGTTCGCGCGCCGCAACGCCGAGAAGGCGCGGCTGCTGTACGCGGCGATCGACGGCTCGGGCGGCTTCTACCGCAACGAGGTCGACGCGGCGGTGCGCTCGCGCATGAACGTGCCGTTCTTCCTCGCCGACGACGCGCACGATGCGGCGTTCCTGGACGGCGCGCGCGCGGCCGGGCTGATCGGTCTGAAGGGCCATCGCGTGCTTGGCGGCATGCGCGCCTCGATCTACAACGCCATGCCGGTGTCGGGCGTGGCGGCGCTGGTCGACTACATGCAGGCGTTCCAGCAGCGCCATGGTTGACTCGGCACCGGGCAAGCGCCACTCGAAGGCCGGGACGAAGGACGCCAGATCCGTCACCGCTGCCGAGGCCGCCGCGGCGTCGAAGCACGAGTCCGGCACCGCAGCGGCAAAGGCCAGGCCCGACCTGGCCGCGGTGCGCGAACAGATCGACGGCATCGACCGCGAGATCCAGGCGCTGATCGCCGAGCGCGCGCTGTTCGCGCGCCAGGTCGGGCGCGCGAAGGGCAAGCTGGCCGCGGCCGTCGAGTACTACCGTCCCGAGCGCGAAGCCCAGGTATTGCGCCGCGTGGTGGACCGCAACGACGGTCCGCTCGCCGACGAGGTGCTGGTACGGCTGTTCCGCGAGATCATGTCCGCCTGCCTTGCCCAGCAGGAGCCGCTGAAGATCGGCTACCTCGGCCCTGAAGGCACGTTCTCGCAGCAGGCCGTGCACAAGCACTTCGGCCATTCCGCGCGCGGCCTGCCTCTGGCGAGCGTGGAAGAGGTGTTCGACGAGGTCGCCGACGGCGCCGCGGATTTCGGCGTGGTGCCGGTGGAGAACTCGGGGCAGGGCACGATCCAGTCGACGCTGGACCTGTTCATGACGTCGCCGCTGAAGATCTGCGGTGAGGTGGAGCTGCGGGTGCACCAGTACCTGCTGTCGCGCACCGGTCGCCTGGAAGACGTCGAACGCATCTATTCGCACGGCCTGTCGCTGGCGCAGTGCCGCAACTGGCTGCGGCAGCACCTGCCGGGCGTCGAGGCGCACGCGGTGTCGAGCAATGCCGAAGGCGCGCGTCGCGCGCGCAACGCCGATGATGCCGCCGCCATCGCCGGCGACAGCGCCGGCCACGTGTACGGCCTGAAGGCCATCGCCGGGCCGATCGAGGACCGCAGCGACAACACCACGCGCTTCCTGGTGATCGGGCGCGCATCGTTCCCGCCGTCCGGCAACGACCGCACATCGCTGCTGGTGTCCATCCGCGACCAGCCGGGCGCGCTGTATCGGGTCCTGGAGCCGCTCGCGCGGCACGGAATCAGCATGAACCGCATCGAATCGCGGCCCGAGCACGGGGCGCTCTGGCAGTACGCGTTCTTCATCGATGTCAACGGCCATGTGGACGAGTCGCCGTTGAAGGATGCGCTGGCTGAAGTGGATGCGTTCGCCGGCGACGTGCGCGTGCTGGGATCGTATCCGGTGGCGGTGCCGTGATGGCGCAGTTGGATGGCGACGCCCACCGTGCCGGTCGCAGCGACGATGCCGCATGGGCGCTGGCGCGTGCGGTGGCGCCGCTGCGTGCACTGCGTGCCTACGACCCGGGGCACGACATCGTCGCGCTGCGTCGCGGCTTCGCACCCGGTGCGCTGCTCGAACTCGGTTCCAACGAGAACCCCTACGGGCCCGGCCCGCGTGCGCGCGAGGCGGCCGCAGCGGCGCTCGGCGAGATCCACCGTTATCCCGATCCGCTGGCCGGCGAGCTCAAGCGCGCACTGGCCGCGCACCACGGCGTGGATGCCACTCAGCTGGTGATGGGCAACGGCTCGCACGAGCTGCTGATGCAGCTGGCGCAGGTGTTCGCCGGCCACCCTGGCGACGAGGTGCTGGTGCCCGAATACGGCTTCGCGGTGTTCGCGATCGCGGCCCACGCCGTCGGCGCGTCGCTGCGTCGTGCGCCGGCGTTCGCGCCTGGCGCGGCAATGCCGCGCGGCCACGACCTCGATGCGCTGTGCGCGGCGGTCACGCCCGCCACCCGCCTGGTCTACATCGACAACCCCAACAACCCGACCGGCACCTGGTTCGGCACGACGGCATTCGCGCGCTTCATGCACGCGGTGCCGGACGACGTGGTGGTGGTGGTCGACGAGGCGTATGCCGAGCTTGCCCATGCGGCGGACTTCGCCAGCGCGCTGGCGCTGCTGCCGCGCCACCGCAACCTCGTCATCACCCGCACCTTCAGCAAGGCCTATGCGCTGGCCGGGCTGCGGATCGGCTACGCGATCGCCAACGCGGCGCTGGCCGCGATGCTCGAACGCGTGCGCGAGAGCTTCAACGTAGGGCTGGTGGCGCAGGCGGCCGCGATCGCGGCGCTCGGCGACCAGGACTGGCTCGAGGACACGTCGCAGCGCAACCGCGAGGAGCGCGCGCGGCTTGCCGCGGCGTTGCGCGCGCGCGGCTTCACGGTCGCGCCGTCGCAGGCCAATTTCCTGCTGGTCGAGACCGGTGCCGCGACGGCGCGCATCGAGGCGGCGTTGCTCGCTTCGGGCATCGTCCTGCGGCCGATGGCCGGCTACGGGCTGCCCGCGAGCGTGCGGATCACCGTCGGCACGGCCGCCGACAACACGCGCCTGCTGCAGGCGCTGGACGCCCTGCCATGAGCGTCGTACGCGAGGACTGGGTGGCCGCGCCGGGGCGGGCGCTGTCTGGGGATACCAGCGTTCCCGGCGACAAGTCGATCTCGCACCGCGCGGTGATGCTGGCGGCACTGGCCGATGGCATGTCGCGCATCGATGGTTTCCTGGAAGGCGAGGACACCCGCGCCACGGCGGCGATCTTCAGCGCGATGGGCGTGCGCATCGACGCGCCATCGGCGTCCACGCGGATCGTCCACGGCGTCGGGATGGACGGTCTGCGCGCGCCGGCGTTGCTGCTCGATTGCGGCAATTCCGGCACCGCGATGCGGCTGCTGTCCGGCCTGCTGGCCGGGCAGTCCTTCGACACGGTGCTGGGTGGCGACGCGTCGCTGTCGCGCCGGCCGATGCTGCGGGTCATGGCGCCGCTGCGCGCGATGGGCGCCGCGATCGACTCCGACGACGGCGAGAGGCCGCCGCTGCGCATCGCTGGCGGGCGGTCCTTGCGTGGCATCCGCTTCGATTCACCGGTGGCCAGCGCGCAGGTCAAGTCGGCGGTGCTGCTGGCCGGGCTGTACGCCGACGGCGCCACCGAAGTGCATGAGCCGCATCCGACCCGCGACTACACCGAACGCATGCTGTCGGCGTTCGGCTGGCCTGTTGAATACGCGCCGGGCATGGCGCGCCTTGTGGGCGGCCATCGGCTGCGCGGGCGCGACATCGAGGTGCCCGGTGATTTTTCTTCGGCGGCATTCCTGATCGTGGCCGCGACGCTGGTGCCGGGCTCGGTACTCATGTTGCGCTCGGTGGGAGTCGATCCCCGCCGCACCGGGCTGCTCGACGCGCTGCGCGCGATGGGCGCCGACATCCGCGAACTCGACCGCCGCGCCGGCGCCTGCGGTCCGGTGGCCGACCTCGTGGTGCGCCACGCGCCGCTGCGGGGCATCGCGCTGCCGGAGGCGCTGGTGCCGGACATGATCGACGAGTTCCCGGTGTTCGCCATTGCCGCCGCATGCGCGCAGGGCACCACGCGCGTGACCGGGGCGGCAGAACTGCGCGTCAAGGAGTCCGACCGCATCCGCGCCATGGCCTCGGGGCTGGCGGCGCTCGGCGGACGTGTGCAGGAAACGTCCGACGGCATGGTCATCGAGGGTGGCAGGCTGCGCGCCGGCAGCGTTGACAGCTTTGGTGACCACCGCGTGGCGATGGCGTTCGCGGTGGCGGCGCAGCGCGCCGAAGGCGAGGTCGCGATTGCCGACGTTGCCAACGTGGCCACGTCATTCCCGGAGTTCGAGACCTTGGCGCGAGCGCTCGGCTTCGGGTTGGAGCGCGCACCACCCGCGTCTGCCTGACTGCGGCCGAGCAGAAAAATGCCGCGCGCGGCGTACGCCAGCGCGCGGCCCCCTGGGGCGACCTTCAGCGATCGAGGCGGAAACTGACCGGGACCTCCACGGTCGAGGCCACGGCCTTGCCGCCGCGAATCGCCGGTTCAAAGCGCCACTGGCGCACCGCCGCCACCGCCGCCTGGTCCAGTGCACGCGAGCCGCTGCGGCGCGCGACATCCACGCTGAGCGGTACGCCGCTTGCGTCGACGTTTGCCGTCACCAGCACCGTGCCTTCCTCGCGCGCGCGATACGCGGTAGCGGGGTAAGTCGGCTCCACGCGGGTAATCGGCGTGGCCTCGCGGTCCGGCTGGCGGGTCGATGGCGGCTTCGCGGCGGGCGCGCGCGCTGCCTCGGCCTGGCGATCGCGTTCTTTCTTCTGGCGCGCCTCATCGGCCGCACGTTCACGTTCTGCGGCGGCGTCCTGGCTGTCGCCGATATCGATCGCGGGCGGGGCAGCCGGTTCAGGTGCGCTGGAGACGCTCCCGCGCTGGTTGTACACGTACCAGCCGAAGGCGAGTACGGCCAGCAGCAGCAGGATCCAGATCAGCGGACTGGCGCTCTTGCGATCGGAAACGGTGTCCCGCTGGAAGCGCGGATCGGCTGGCGGCCTGGGGGCAGGCGGCGGGTTCGGATCGGACATGGCGTGTTCCTCGCAGCGGGGTACGGCGAGACTTCCACAGTTCAGGTTGCGCCCGCGTGTGCGCCTGCCCCCTGTTCAGCGACCGCTGTCGAACGTGATCGGCACATTCACGACGCCCGCGGCCGGCGCGCCGTTGCGCATCGCCGGGCGGAAGCGCCAGCGTCGCACCGCATCGCGTGCAGCGCGATCGAGGTCGGTGGAGCCGCTGCTCGAAATGACCTCGACCTGCGCCGGCATGCCGCGGGCGTCGACATGGATGCGCAGCAGGACCTCGCCGGACTGACCGCGCCGCAGGGCGCGCGTCGGATACCTGGGCCCGGGGCTTTCGATCGGCACCGGTGAACTCGCGGAGAGTTCGGTGGCGGCAAGCTGCGGCGCCGCCGCGGCGGCCGGGGTTTCCGATCGCTGCGCGGGGGCAGGCGCTGCAGGTTCTTCTATCCGCGCCGAGGACGCAGGGGGTTCGGGCAGGGTGGTGTCGGCAGGAGCGCCGCCAAGCGGAGGCGCGGGCAGGGGCCGGAACGCCGGCGATGCCGCGGCTGGCGCCTGTTCGTCGGTCCTGTAGAACCCGTCGTCGTCGCGCTGGCCGAGCCAGATCACCAGGAACAGCGCCATGCCGACGCCGATCGCGGCGGCGACCAGCGACCAGCCGCGCAACGAGGGCAGGGGAAAGGATTTGCGGGCGCTAGCGCGCGGGGGGGCGGGTGTGGGCATCTGGAACCGTAATGATCGCGGTGCAGCCGATTCTGCCACGCGCACGTGCAGCAATCGGCGCACTGACACGCGATAATCCCCGGTCCGTCACGAATCCGAAGACCCGATGCTCGATCCCAACCTTCTCCGCCAGGATCCCCGCGCGCTCGCCCTGCAACTGCGCGAGAGCCGCGGTTTCGAACTGGACGCCGACGTTCTGGAGCGGCTGGAATCCGAGCGCAAGTCGCTCCAGGTGCGGACCCAGGAGCTGCAGAACCTGCGCAACACGCGCAGCAAGGCCATCGGCCAGGCCAAGGCCCGTGGCGAGGATGCCGCGCCGCTGCTCGCCGAAGTTGCCGGTCTGGGCGAGGAATTGAAGGCGTCCGAAGCGGGGCTGGACCGCATCAAGGCCGAGCTGGAAGCCATCGCGCTCGGCCTCCCCAACCTGCCCGACGAGAGCGTTCCCGCCGGCCGCGACGAGTCCGGCAACGTCGAGCAGCATCGCTGGGGCACCCCGCGCACGTTCGACTTCGCGGTGCGCGACCACGTCGATCTCGGCGCGCGCCACGGCTGGCTCGACGGCGATGCCGGCGCGCGGCTCTCCGGTGCGCGTTTCACCGTGCTGCGCGGCCAGCTCGCGCGCCTGCACCGCGCGCTGGCGCAGTTCATGTTGGACCTCCACGTGGGAACCCACGGCTACGAGGAAACCAACGTCCCGCTGCTGGTCAACGCCGAGTCGATGCGCGGCACGGGACAGCTGCCGAAGTTCGAGGACGACCTGTTCGCGACCCTGGTCGGCGAGGGCGAGGCGGCGTCCAGGCGCTATCTGGTGCCGACCGCCGAAGTGCCGTTGACCAACACCGTGCGCGACACGATCGTCGAAGCCGCCGACCTGCCGCTGCGCATGGCGGCGCACTCGCTGTGCTTCCGCGCCGAGGCAGGCGCCCACGGCCGCGATACCCGCGGCATGATCCGCCAGCACCAGTTCGAGAAGGTCGAGCTGGTGTCGGTCACCCGGCCTGCCGAGAGCGATGCCGAACACGAGCGCATGACGCGCTGCGCCGAGGTGGTGCTCGAATCGCTTGGATTGCCGTACCGGCGCATGCTGCTGTGCAGCGGCGACATGGGCTTCTCGGCGCAGAAGACCTACGACCTCGAGGTGTGGCTGCCCTCGCAGCAGACCTGGCGCGAGATTTCATCGTGCTCCAACTGCGGCGATTTCCAGGCGCGGCGCATGCTGGCGCGCTGGCGCAGCGATGAAACGGGCAAGCCCGAACCCGTGCACACCCTCAATGGCTCCGGGGTCGCGGTCGGCCGCGCGCTGATCGCGGTGATGGAGAACTACCAGCAGGCGGATGGCTCGATCACGGTGCCGGAAGCGCTGCGGCCGTACATGGCTGGCCTGGAAACGTTGTCCTGAAAACGGGACAGTTGCGCGGTCCTGGCCGTCATTGTTGCAAAATAGAGAGAATCTTGATCAAATAGCGTCCATTGTTCCGGAGGATGCGTCATGCAGGATCTGAACGATCTCTATTACTTCGCCATGGTGGTTGACCACGGCGGCTTCGCGGCAGCGGAACGCGCGCTCGGCATTCCGAAATCCAGGCTCTCGCGGCGCATCAGCCAGCTTGAAACCGAACTCGGTGTGCGCCTCCTGCAGCGTTCCACCCGACGCTTCGCGGTCACCGATGTCGGCCAGAGCGTGTATCGCCACGCCCAGTCGATGCTCGCCGAGGCCACGGCCGCGCGCGAGGTCGTGGACCGGCTGAGCGCCGAGCCGCGCGGCCTGGTGCGCGTCAGCGTGCCGGTGGGCCTGGCGCAGCAGCAGATGCCGCAGATCCTGCCGGAATTCCTGGCGCGCCATCCGCAGGTGCGGCTGCAGATGCATGTCAGCAACCGCCGAGTCGACGTGATCAACGAAGGCTTCGACGTCGCCATCCGCGTGCGCAACAAGCTCGACGACGACGGCAGCCTGGTGATGCGCAGCTTCGGCCAGATCCAGGAGCTGCTGGTCGCAAGCCCGACCTATCTCGATCGCGCCGGGCGGCCGACGTCGCCGGAAGAGTTGAACGACCACACCACCATGACCATGGGCGAGGACGAGGTGCGCCAGCGCTGGGAGCTGCAGGGCACGTCCGGCGAGACGCGCCGCATCGAGCTGAAGCCACGCGTGGCGGGTTTCGATTTCCCGATGCTGATGGCCCTGGCCAAGCAGGGGCTCGGCATCACCATGCTGCCCGAGACGCTGTGCGCGGAGCCGGTGCGCAATGGCGAGCTGGAGGTGGTTCTTCCCGAATGGCGGCTGCCGCAGGGCATCGCCCACGTCGTGTTCGCATCGCGTCGCGGCATGCTGCCGGCGGTGCGCGTGTTCATCGACTATCTGGCCGAGAAGCTGCCGCCGCTGATCGAATCCTCGCGCGTGGATTGCGGCTCGTGCCGTCGTGGCGAGACCGAGGGTCACGTGCACGCCACGCCCACCGCGGCCTGAGCGGTGCCGCGCGGCAGCGCGCGTGCGACAATCCGCGCCGCGCGATGTACGCACTGCACCTGCGTTTCCCGGAGAGATGGCCGAGTGGTTTAAGGCAGCGGTCTTGAAAACCGCCGAAGGGTCAAACCTTCCGTGGGTTCGAATCCCACTCTCTCCGCCAATCCGCCACTGCCAGCTGCCCTGAATGGGCGCTGCGTCACAGACGCGCCGCAAACAAATCCGTTCCTCCACCTTGCGACCCCTTGGGGGCGCGGGTAGCCTCGGCCATAGGGGCAACAAGCAGGAGAGGGGACAAGGATGACCATCAGGGTCTACGTGGTGGATGACCACGCACTGGTACGCGCCGGGATGCGCATGATCCTGTCGGCTGAAGCCGACATCGAAGTGGTGGGCGAAGCGGAGAGCGGGGAGGTGGCATTGCCACAGATCCGCGCCTTGAAGCCCGATATCGTGCTGTGTGACCTGCACCTGCCCGGAGTCAGCGGGCTGGAAGTCACCGAGCGCATCGTGCGCGGCGAATACGGACCGAGAGTGATCGTGGTGTCCGTGCTCGAGGACGGGCCGATGCCCAAGCGCATGATCGCCGCGGGTGCGGCGGGCTATGTCGGCAAGGGTGGCGATGCGGCCGAGCTGCTACGGGCGGTCCGCGAGGTGTACAACGGGCGCCGGTTCCTGGCCAGCAACGTGGCCCACAACCTGGCGCTGTCGGGGTTGGGTGGCGATGAATCACCGTTCGATTCGCTGTCGCCGCGCGAAACCGAGGTGGCGATGCTGCTGGTGCAGGGGCTTCGCCAGGAAGAGATCGCGCGTCGGCTGAGCCTGAGCGCGAAAACCGTCAACACCCACAAGACGCGGCTGTTCGAGAAGCTGCGCATCCACGACAACATCGCGCTTGCGAGGCTTGCCAGCCAGTACGGCATGACCGACCCCGCGCACGCCATCTAGCGCACGCGGGGCGGTTGGCGATCAGGCGCCGCGTGGCGCCTGGTCGTCGTCCTCGGATGAGGTGCCGCGGTCGTGGGCATGCGTGTTGGCGTCGCTGCCGGTACCGGCATCCACGTCCAGGTCAGCAGCGGCCACTTCGCCGGCCGTATTGCCGTGATCGGCTTCGACGCTGGTGGCGGGCTGCGCCGGCTCCACCGCGTCGAACAGGCCACGCGGCTGTGCGCCGAGTGAGGTCGGGGCCGGTTCGGCCGCCACGTCCGGCTGCACGACCGCGGCGGGTGCTGCCACCACGCCAGGTGCTGCGACCGCGTCGGGCTGGACGATCACGCCAGGCACGATGACCACGTCAGGCGCGATGACCGGATCGGCGACGACCACGACATCGGGCTCCACTGCGACAACCGGGGCGTCGACAACGTCCACGGGCACCTGCGGCGCGTCCTGAGCGACAGGTGCGGCAGGCTCGACAGCGGGTTCGATCGCGGGTTCGAACGCGTGCGGCGTCGACACCGCAATGGCTGCCGGTGCTTCGCTTCCGGTCGCGCCCGACCCGGGCGTTGCAACCATGGTGTCGCGCGGGTCAGCCACTTCCGGTGCCTCGTCCATGTCCGTGTCCGTGTCGACGCCGGTCACCGCGGCGGCGGCGGCCGACGCCGGGGACGCCGGCCTGCGCCTGCGCGCCGGCTTGGCGGGTGCGGCCTCATCGTCCTCGAAGTCGAATTCCGGCTGCGAGCTGTCGGCGAGGGCAACGTCGCCCGCGTCCTCGGCTGATACGCCATCGTCCTGGCCTTCGACAGCGGCGCCTTCGCCACTGCCGCGACGGCGGCGTCGGCCACCGCGGCGACCGCGGCGGCGACGCGGGCCTTCGCCATGGCCGTCGGAGCCGTCGTCATCCGCCGTGGCATCGGTCGTGCCGCGCTGACTCTCTTCGTCGTCGCCGTCCCCGGCGTCATCAGCAGCCTGTGGCACCGGCGGAAGCGGGCGGGGCTGCGAGGCAGCGCGCGGCGCTTCCGCAGCGGCCGAAGCGGCCGGAGCGTGCGTCGCGGCGGCAGCCGTGATCACGCCGGTGGCCGCCGTCAGCGTTGCGTCCTCGACCACGGGCATCTGGCTTTCAACGGCCTTCGGTGCATCGCCACTCGCCTGGTCGCGACGCTGGCGGCCCTGCTGCTGCCCGCGCTCGCCTTCCGCGCGTGGCGGCCGCGGTGGCCGCGGCTGCTTGGCCTGCTGCTGCTGTTGTTGACCACCCGCCGGCTGCTTGGCTGCCTGCGGCTGCGACTGCTGCTGGGGCTTTTCCTGCTGCCTGTTGCGGCCCGACTGCTGATCGCCACGCCGGCCGTCACGGCGGCCATCGCGTCCGTCACGGGCACCAGCGTTCTTGCCGCCGCGCGCGTCGCGCTCCTGGCGCGGACCGCGCTCGCCGCGGTCATTGCGGCGTCCGTCCTGCTGGCCAGCGTCACGGGCCTGCGGCTGCGCAGCGGCGGACGCGCCGCCCATCAGCGACTTCAACCAGCCCATCAGGCCGCCCGTCGCGGGCGCGGCTACCGGCGCGGCCACCGGCGCAACCACCGGCTGCGCTTCCGGCGCCGGACGCGGCTCGCGCACCGGCGCGGGCTGCGCATGCTGCACGTGGGTAATGGCGGCCGGAGCCGGCACGTTGAGGTTGGCCTTGGTGAGCGCGATGGTCGCGACCTTGCGCGGCGTGCCGCGGCGGTAGCTCGGCTTGGCCGAGTCTTCGTCGAGCTCGTTGGCGCGCAGGCGGGTGACCTCGTAATGCGGGGTCTGCAGCTGCTCGTCGGCGACGATCACGATCGGCGACTCGTGGCGCTGTTCGATCTCGGCCAGCGCGCTGCGCTTCTCGTTGAGCAGGTAGTTGGCGATGTCGACCGGGGCCTGCACCAGCACCTGCCCGGTGTTGTCCTTCATGGCGTGTTCTTCGGCCACGCGGACGATCGACAGCGCCAGCGATTCGATGCTGCGCATGCGGCCGTGGCCCTCGCAACGCGGGCACACGATCTGGCTGGACTCGCCCAGGCTCGGACGCAGGCGCTGGCGCGACATCTCCAGCAGGCCGAAGCGCGAGATGCGCCCGATCTGCACGCGCGCGCGGTCGTACTTGAGCGCGTTCTGGAGGCGGTTCTCGACGTCGCGCTGGTGCTTGCTCGACGACATGTCGATGAAGTCGATCACCACCAGGCCGCCGAGGTCACGCAGGCGCAGCTGGCGGGCGACTTCATCAGCCGCCTCGAGGTTGGTGTGGAACGCGGTCTCCTCGATGTCGCCGCCCTTGGTGGCGCGCGCGGAGTTCACGTCGACCGCGGTCAGGGCTTCGGTCTGGTCGATCACCAGCGCGCCGCCGGAGGGCAGGCGGATGGTGCGCTCGTAGGCGTTCTCGATCTGCGACTCGATCTGGAAGCGGTTGAAGAGCGGGACATCGTCGGTGTAGTAGCGGAGCTTGCGCAGGTTGTGCGGCATCACCTGCTCGACGAACTCCTTGGCCTCCTCGAACATCTCCGGGGTGTCGACCAGGATCTCGCCGATGTCGGCGCGCATGTAGTCGCGCAGCGCGCGGATGATCAGCCGCGATTCCTGGTAGATCAGGAACGGCGCGGGCTTGCTCAGCGCGGCTTCGGCCACGGCGCGCCAGACGCTCAGCAGGTAGTCGAGGTCCCACTGCAGCTCTTCGGCGTCACGGCCGACGCCGGCGGTGCGGATGATCACGCCCATGTCGTCGGGGATCTGCAGGGCGTCCATCGCCTTCTTCAGCTCGGCGCGGTCCTCGCCCTCGATGCGGCGCGACACGCCACCGGCGGTGGGCGAGTTCGGCATCAGCACCATGTAGCGGCCGGCCAGCGAGATGAACGTGGTCAGCGCCGCGCCCTTGTTGCCGCGCTCGTCCTTGTCCACCTGGACAACGACTTCCTGGCCTTCGCGCAGGAGCTCCTTGATGCCGGCCTTGTTGTGGTCGACGCCGGAGGCGAAGTAGTCGCGGGAGATTTCCTTCAGCGGCAGGAAGCCGTGGCGCTCGGCGCCGTATTCGATGAAGGCGGCTTCAAGCGAGGGCTCGATGCGGGTGATGCGACCCTTGTAGATGTTGGACTTCTTGTGTTCCTTCGACGGTTGCTCGATGTCGATGTCGTACAGGTTCTGGCCGTCGACGATGGCGACGCGCAGCTCTTCTGCCTGCGTCGCGTTGATCAGCATGCGTTTCATGGTGCGTTCCTCGCGCGCTCTCGCACGCGGAACGCCGGGGCGTTTCGCCTGGATGTGGCCTGCCGCCGGCGCGTGAGCGCCAAGGCGACCTCGGTTGCTTCCAGCGCTGCACACCACGGCGGGCCGCGGGAGCGCTTGTACTCTTGAATTTTAGTTTGGGCCGGCGGCAGCGGATGCCGATGCCATCAAGGCAGGGGCGTCCGCGCCGCTCGGGACATGTTCAGCGCCGGTGCCGTGGCACCGGGCGATCACAGGAACTGCTGTCCAGCCGCTAACATGGCTGCCCCGTGGGCAGTGGCCGCGCGCTGTACGGGATCCGCGGAAGGCCGGCTTTTGGCCGGTGAACTTCCTGCGAAATCAGCACCTTATCTCGCGGCGTGAGTGT
This sequence comes from Luteimonas sp. MC1828, assembly GCF_016461615.1. Taxonomy (NCBI): domain Bacteria; kingdom Pseudomonadati; phylum Pseudomonadota; class Gammaproteobacteria; order Lysobacterales; family Lysobacteraceae; genus Luteimonas; species Luteimonas sp. MC1828. Next base: position 725,742 of record NZ_JAEMNY010000001.1, on the reverse strand, counting down.
ATCAGAAAAAGACTCCAGGCCGGTTGCAGCAGGCAGCCGGCACCGCATGCATACAGGATCCAGCGAATGACCGAGCGCCACCCCGATCCACCCGCCACGGGCGGCGTCCGCACGGTGCGGATCCCCGACGACCGCGACGGACAGCGCCTGGACAACTTCCTGCTCGGGCAGCTGAAGGGCGCGCCGCGTTCGCTGGTCTACAAGATCGTGCGCAGCGGCCAGGTGCGTGTGAACGGGGGGCGGGTCAAGGCCGACCGGCGGCTGGAGGCCGGCGACGAGGTGCGGATTCCCCCCGTGAGGCTGGAGGAGGCCGGCGAAAAGGGCGTGCCCGGACGCAGCCTGCTGGATGCCATGGCGGCCAGCATCGTGTTCGAGGACGCCCGCCTGCTCGCCATCAGCAAGCCGGCCGGTATCGCCAGCCACGGCGGCAGCGGCATCAGTTTCGGCGTCATCGAGACCCTGCGCGCCCTGCGTCCGGGCGAGCCGCTGGAGCTGGTGCACCGCCTCGACCGCGACACGTCGGGCCTCATGGTGGTGGCGAAGAAGCGCTCCGCGCTGACCGGGCTGCAGGCGCTGATGCGCGAGGACGGTGGCGCCGGACTGCGCAAGCGCTACCTGGCGCTGCTCACCGGGCGCATGCCCGACGGCGTGATGAGCGTGGATGCCCCGCTGCACGTCGGGCTGCGCCAGGGCGGCGAGCGCCATGTCCAGGTCAACCCGGCGGGCAAGGCGTCGCTCAGCCACTTCCGGGTGCTGGAACGTCTGGGAGGGCATTCCTATTGCGAAGTGCGCATCGAGACCGGCCGCACCCACCAGATCCGCGCCCATGCGCGGCACATCGGCCATCCGGTGGCCGGTGACGACAAGTACGGCGAGCCCGAGGTCAACCGCCGCCTGCGCGACCAGGTCGGCCTGCGGCGCATGTTCCTGCACGCCGCGTCGCTGGAGTTCGCGCTCGACTACGGCAAGGCGCCGTACGTGCTGAGCGCGCCGCTCGATCCCGAGCTGGGCGAGGTGCTGGACCGCCTGCGCTAGCCGCCTGCCGGAGTCCACGGCGGTACACGCCGCCAACGATGCCTCAGCCGGCGATCGCGTCCGCGCGCGCCGCGCAGATGAAGTCGTTCTCGCTCAGCCCGCCGACGTCGTGGGTGGAATAGCGCACCACGCAGCGGTCGTAGTGCACGCCGAGATCGGGGTGGTGGTCCTCGCGGTTGGCCATGTGCGCCAGCGCGTTCACGAACGACATGGTCCGGTAGTAGTCGGGGAAGCGGAAGGTTCGGGTCAGCGCCTGGCCGTTCTCCGCCAGCGACCAGCCGGCGACTTCGGGCATGAGTTCGTGGACGCGGCCTTCGTGGAGCCTGTGTTCGCTGCCCTTGCGCGGAATGCAGTGGGCCTGGGCGAGCGGGATGAGGTCGGACATGGTGTCTCCTGTGGCCGGATGCCCCGGCTGCGCTGAACGAAAGGTGTGGCGCGGTGCGCGCGCCCGACGCGTATGCGGCAACGACGGGCAGGGCGGCTAGAATACGCCCATGATCCAGATCTCCGAATCCGCGCAGACCCATTTCCGCAAGCTGATCGAGCGTGAGGCCGTGTCCGGCATGGGCGTACGCCTGGCTGCGATGCGTGCCGGCACCCCCGAGGCCGACGTCAGGCTCGAGTTCGCCGCGCCCGATGAACTTCAGGGTGACGAGTGGGCGATCGACTGCCAGGGCTTCACCCTGTGGCTGGACGCGCCCAGCGTGCCGTTCCTCGACGGCGCCGAGATCGATTACGCCACGCTGGCCACGGGCGGGCAGCTGCAGATCCGCGCGCCCAAGATCAAGGGCCAGGAGCCCGATGCCGACGCCTCGCTGGTCGAACGCGTGCGCTGGACGGTGGAGCACGTGGTCAATCCGCAGCTCGCCCAGCATCGCGGCCATGTCGACGTGGAGGAAGTGCGTGCCGACGGCGTGGTGCTGCTGCGCTTCGGCGGTGGCTGCCACGGCTGCGGCATGGCCGACGTCACTCTCAAGCAGGGCATCGAGAAAACGCTGATGGAGCGCGTGCCGGGGGTGACCGCCGTGCGCGACGCCACCGACCACGACACCGGCGCCGCGCCCTACATCCCGCGCGCTTCGGCCTGATCGCGCGCCCGCGCTTCGACCGCGACGGATGTTCTCTTCCGCCGAACTGATCGAAGCCCTGCGCCGGCGCACCCGGCGTTCCCTTCGTCCACTGCCTCCGGTCGGCGAGTTCCCACCTGGTTGGCGCGACTGGTTCATCGCAACGCAGGCGCGCAGCCGCGGCGTGGCAGGCGCGGCTGCCGGCGATATCGCCGCGCTCCTGATGGCACGCGAGCCGCAGCCGTCCACGCAGGTGCTCGAAGTGCTGGGCCCCTGGCGCGCCTACGCCACGCTCTGGCGCCAGGGTTGGCAACCGGCCAGCCGCGACGAGCGCGGCACGCGCGTTGCGGCGATGACGCTGAGCATCCTCCTGCATCTGCTGTTCGCACTCGCGCTGGTGTGGTTGATGCATGCGCGCTTCTTCGTGTTCGCGGCGCCGGAGGCGGCGCGCGAAGGCGAGCAGGTGATCCAGGTGGAATTCATCGGCACCGGCACCCCAGAAGATGCCGGAGGCGGCGCCGCGCAGGCGACCAGTGACGATGAACCGTCGCCTGCTGCATCGGCATCCGCTGCGCCATCCGCGGCGGCAGCCCGCGAGCCGCAGCCCGCGCCACCGCCTGCACCACTGCCGGAGCGCGGCGAGGCGCTGGACGAGGCGCCGCCGGTAGCTGCGGTCGAGCCCGTACCGTCACCGCTGCAGGTCACCGAGGTGGCAGTGCCCGATACCCGCTTCACCGTGCCGCCGCCGCGGCCGATCGACATCGACGCTCCGCCTGTCGCGCCGAGGGATGTGGTGGCCCGGACCCGCGAGATCGAAGTGGCCGCCGCGCCGGTGACCCCGGTACTGGCCGAGGTGCGCACGCGCCCGATCGAGGTGGCGGTGCCCAAGCCTTCGCCGCGCGGGGTGGCGGTGGTCGAGCGCGAAATCGAAGTGGCCCCGGAGGCCGCCAGGATCTCCACGCAGCCCGCGCGCGAGGTTCCAACGATGACCACCCGGCAGCCAGCCACGCAGGCGCCCGCGGTGCGCGACCGGGGCGTGCCGATGCCGACGCAGCGAGCGGCCAGCGATGCATCAGCGGCGACTGCGGCCACAGCGACGTCCGCGAATGCGCCAGGCAGCAGCGCACAGGGCGGGGCGGGCACGTCCACGGCTGCGTCGCCTGCACCCGCAGGCGGGCGCCCGGACGCCGCCGGGAGCGGTGCGCGCGCCAGCGGGACTGCCGCAGGTGCGGGTCCAGCCGCGGACGCAAAACCCGGTGCCCTGCCATCGTCGCGCCGCGGCAACGACCGGGGCGATTCCACGCGCAACGTCGCCGGTGGCCAGGCCGGAAGCCGGGGCCTGTTCAACGCCGACGGCAGCGCGCGCCTTCCCGGTGATGGGCGCGTGGGTGGTGGCCTGCCGCCGGGCACGATCACCGAGGATTTCGAGAAGATCGACCGCAATGGCACCTGGCTCAAGCGTCCGCCGATCGGCTACGAGCCGACCTCGCTGGACCGCTACTGGGTGCCGCATGAAAGCCTGCTTGCCGAATGGGTGCGCAAGAGCGTCACCGAGGTGCGGATCCCGATTCCCGGGAGCTCCAAGTCGATCCGCTGCGTGACGGTAATGCTGGCGCTCGGCGGCGCCTGCGACATCGTCGACCCCAACATGCAGGACGTGGAGGCCACCGCGCGCAAAGCGCCCGACGTGCCCTTCAAGCGGGAGCTGCAGGAAGACCAGGACAGCCTCGGGCCGGAGCCCGGCAGCGCGCCCTGAGCGCGCCGTTCTGCCGCGTGGTCAGCGGCCTGGTGGATGCGGTGCGGCCGGCACGCCGGCGTCACCGTTCGCCTTCGCGGCGATCGCCTGCGCCTGCTGCTCCTGTTCGCGCGCGACCCAGTCCTCGAGCACGCGCCGCGCGCGTCGCGCCTCGGCCTTTTCGCGCAGCGCTTCGAGGCGCAGCACGCGGTTCAGGCCCACCATGACCGCGATCATGAGCAGCGCGAAGGGCAGCGCCGCCACGGTGATCAGCGCCTGCAAGGCCTCGAGGCCGCCGGCGACCAGCATGGCCGCAGCGACCACCGCGATGGCGATGCCCCAGGCAAACTTGCGTGCCAGTGTCGGATCCCCGGCGGACTCGCTCGACATCGAGCCGAGCACCAGCACCGCTGAATCGGCCGACGTCACGAAGAAGATCACCAGCAGCAGGATGGTCAGGCCCGACAGCAGCCCGGACAGCGGCAGCATGTCGTACATGCCGAACAGCACCGTCTCGTAACCTGTCGCAAGCGCCCCAGCCATGTCCGCGCCGCCGAAGATCTGCGCCCACAGCGCGGTTCCACCAAACGTGGCGAACCACGCGAAGCCGAGCAGGCTGGGCACCGCGACCACCCCCAGCACGAACTCGCGCACGCTGCGCCCGTACGACACGCGCGCGATGAACGCGCCCACGAACGGCGACCACGAAATCCACCACGCCCAGTAGAAGATCGTCCAGTCGGCCACCCAGCTGCTGCCGGAGAACGGAGTCATCGTGAGGCTCATCTCAAGCAGGTGGTCGAGATAGCTGCCCAACGAGGTGGTGAAAGTTTCGAAGATGAAGCCGGTGGGCCCCAGCAACGCCACCGCCAGCAGAAGCAGGCCGGCAAGGACCAGGTTGAAGTTCGACAGCCACTTGATGCCGCGGTCCACGCCGCTGGCGCTCGACGCCATGTACAGCACGAAGCACACGGCGATCACCGACAGCTGCATGCCGAGCCCGCTGGGCAGGCCGAACACGCGCCCCATGCCGGCGCTGATCTGCATGGTGCCGAAGCCGAGCGTAGTGGCCACACCGATGGCGGTCGCCACGACCGCGACGATGTTGACCGTCGCGCCCATCCAGCCCAGGTGGCGGTCGCCGATGAGCGGCTGCAGCAGGTCGCTCACCAGTCCGCGACCGCCGCGGTTGTACTGGAACCAGGCGATGGCCAGTCCCATCAGGGCATAGATGGCCCAGGGGTGCAGGCCCCAGTGGAAGAAGGTATAGCGCATCGCCGCACGCGCGGCCTGTGGCGTGTCCGCTGGCAGGCCTTCCGGCGGATTGACCAGGTGCGAGACGGGCTCTGCCGCGCCCCAGAACACCAGACCGATGCCCATGCCGGCGGCGAACAGCAGCGCCAGCCAGGTCGGCCGGGAGAATTGCGGCTCGGCGTCACGGCCACCGATGCGGAGCGCGGCGAGCGGTCCGAAGGCAAGGTAGGCCATGAACACCAGGGTGAGGAACACGATCAGTAGGTACAGCCAGCCGGCGTGCTCGATCACCGTTGCCAGCGCCGTGCCGGTCATCGCCCCGAATGGTTCCGGCGCCAGCCCGGCCACCAGCGCCAGCACGAAGACCAGGATCAACGAAACGCGGAACACCATGGGCGCACTCCCTTTAGGTCTGCGGCACCGGCCTGCGTGGATGCGTCAAGACTTTACACGCCTCATTGCAGGCGCGATGCCGGCAAACCAGAAAGCCCGCGTCAGGCGGGCTTTCGGGATGCATCAGCTGCCGGGAACGAGCCCCGGCGGCGGTGTGGGTCACTTGCCGGCGTGCGCACCGTGCAGGTCGCGGAGCTGGCCCGGACGCGAGGCGAAATACGCGGCGAGGTCGGCGATCTGCTGGTCGTCCAGGCCGCGGGCCTGGCTGGACATGAGCGCGTGGTCGCGCGCGCCGCTGCGATAGGTCTGCAGCGCATGTGCAAGGTAGTCGCGGTACTGGCCGCCGAGCTTCGGGTAGGCGGGATCGAGCGGGACGTTGCCGTCGGCGCCATGGCAGTCGATGCACGACTGGCCGGTGGCAGCGCCCTTGGTGTTGGCGAGCTGTTCGCCCTGGGCGATGCGGCCAACCGGCAGCGCGTTGACTGTGGTGGCGGACGCGACACCGCTGGCGGTGGTGCCGTCGCCGCATGCGGCGAGGCCCACGGTCGCGACCAGGACCAGGGCGAGGCTTGCGGCTTTGGCGATCGTCATGGGGCGGCTCACGGCGTCAGTCCCGAAATGAAGGCGGCGATGTCGGCGATGTCCTGTTCCGAGAAACTCTGCGCCTGCACCTGCATGGTCGGGTGCTTGCGCGTGCCGTTGCGGTACTCGGTGAGCGCATTGACCAGGTATTCGTTGGACTGGCCGCCGATCCGCGGCACGTGGTAGTGCGGATAGGCGTTCTTGTAACCCTCGATGCCGTGGCAACCCACGCACGTATAGGTAAGCATGCGCCCGCTCTCGGCGTTGCCCGCGGCGGCCTGCTGCGCGAGGGCGGCGGGAGCAAACGAGGCAAGGGCAAGGGCGAGGCAGGCGGCGATCGGCATCGGTCGCATCATGTCTGGGTCCGCATCCTGAGGCTGGGTGGTATGGCTGGGCGCGAGCGGCCTTGCGGACGCGTGCAATCGGCGCAGTATAGCCGCCGACTCAGCGACTGTTAACGCCACGCGTTGGCGCTTCGTTGCCACGCGCGTGATCAGCCCTGCCGCTTGCCACCATGACCTTCGGCGGATATCCGCGCCGGGGCCGGTGCTATACCTTGCTACCACACCATTCTGGCTGCCCATCCATGCTTCCGAGTCCCGCTGTCACGCGTCGCCGCACCGTCGGCCTCGCTGTCCTCATGTTGTCCGCCAGCCTGCTCATGCAGGGTTGTCGCGGAGACGCCGATGCCGCGGCGAAGGACGCGGAAAAGGCGCCCGAAGCGGTGCCGGTCGAGGCCGTTGCGGCGGCGCCGCGCGCGATCGCCGCGAGCTACAGCGGGAGTGCCACTTTGGAAGCGCGCGCCGAAGCACAGGTGGTCTCCAAGACCTCGGGTGTCGCCCTGCAGGTGCTGGTGGAAGAAGGCGATGCGGTGCGCGCCGGGCAGGTGCTGGTGCGCATCGATGCCGACCGCGCACGACTCAACCTGGCGCAGGTCGACGCGCAGATGCGCAAGCTCGAAGCCAACTTCCGTCGCGCCAGCCAGCTGGTCGACCAGCAGATGGTGAGCGTGGGCGATCACGACCAGCTGCGCTACGACCTCGAAAACGCGCGCGCGGCCTGGCGCCTGGCGCAGCTCGAGCTGTCGTACACCAACGTGGTCGCGCCGATTTCGGGCGTCATTGCGTCGCGATCCATCAAGACCGGCAACTTCGTGCAGATCAACACCCCGATCCTGCGCATCGTCGACAACTCGCGACTCGAGGCCACGCTCAACGTGCCCGAGCGCGACCTGACCACGCTGCGTGCCGGGTTGCCGGTTCGCATGCAGGTCGATGCGCTGCCCGGCCGCACGTTCGAAGGCGTGGTGGCGCGCATCGCGCCGGTGATCGAAGCGGGCAGCGGCACGTTCCGCGTGGTCTGCGCCTTTGATCCGGATGACAGTGCGCTGCAGCCCGGCATGTTCGCGCGCATGGGCATCGACTACGACAACCGCGCCAACGCGCTGGCCATCCCGCGCACCGCGTTGCTCGAGGATGAGGGCGACCCCGCTGTGTTCGTGGTGCGCGATGGAAAGGCCGTCCGCACCACCATCGAAACCGGCTATGTCGAAGGCGCCTTCGTGGAAGTACGCAAGGGCCTGGATGCCGGTGACCGCGTGGTCACGGCGGGCAAGGTGACGCTGCGTGATGGCAGCGCGGTCCAGGTCATTGGTGATCCGCCCACGGTGGTCGCCACGGCGGCCACCGAGGCCGGCGCCAAGGCCGACGGGCAGACACGATGAGCACCCGCGGCGGGGAGGGCCGCGACCTGCAGCACGCGGACGGGGTTGATGGCACCGTGCGTGCCGACGGCCTGGTTGGATTCTCGGTGCGCCGTCGGGTGACGGTGGCGATGGTGACCGTCAGCATGCTGCTGTTCGGGCTGATCGCACTCGGCAACCTCAAGGTCAACCTGCTGCCCGACATCAGCTATCCGACGCTGACCGTGCGCACCGAATACACGGGTGCCGCGCCGCAGGAAATCGAAACCCTGGTCAGCGAGCCGGTGGAAGAGTCGCTCGGCGTGGTGAAGGGTCTGCGCCGGCTGAAGTCGGTGTCGCGCACCGGCCAGAGCGACGTGGTGCTCGAGTTCGCCTGGGGCACGGACATGGACCAGGCGAGCCTGGAAGTCCGCGACAAGATGGAGACCCTGCAGCTGCCGCTCGAGGTCACGCCTCCGGTGCTGCTGCGCTTCAATCCCGCGACCGAGCCGATCCTGCGCCTCGCGCTGCGCAGCAGCGGCGAAGGTGATGTCATGCGCGAGCTGCCACTGCTGCGCCGCTACGCCGACGACGACCTGAAGAAGAAACTGGAAACCGTGCCCGGTGCGGCAGCGGTGAAGGTGGGCGGTGGCCTCGAGGACGAGATCCAGGTCGAGCTGGACCTGCAGAAGCTCTCGCAGATCGGCCTGTCGGTCGACGCCGTGGTGCAGCGCCTGAAGGAAGAGAACATCAACCTGTCCGGCGGCCGGCTGGAGCAGGGCACGCAGCGCTATCTGGTGCGCACCGTCAACCAGTTCGCGGGCGTGGACGAGATCCGCGGCATGCTGGTGGCGACGCAGACCGGTAGTTCGGGCGGCGGCGGCGCCGACGAAGTGGCGCGCCTGGCGGCCGCATCCGGCGACGCCTCGGTGATGGCCGCGGCGATGTCGGCGCAGAGCGCCGCGTCGGCATCCAACCGTGCGGTCGCCGATGGGCGCGCGGTGCGGCTGGGCGATATCGCCGAGGTCCGACAGGGCTTCAAGGAGCGCGAGGCGATCATCCGCCTCGACGGTCGCGAGGCGGTGGAGCTTGCGATCTACAAGGAAGGCGACGCCAACACCGTGGCCACGGCGGATGCCGTGGAGCAGCGCCTGGTGCAGATCCGCAAGCAGCTGCCGTCGGGCGTGGAGCTGGCGGTGGTGGACGACCAGGCGAAGTTCATCCGCGCGGCGATCTCCGACGTGCGCACCGACGCACTGATCGGCGGCGCGCTGGCGATCCTGATCATCTTCCTGTTCCTGCGCAACGCGTGGAGCACGTTCGTGGTCGGCATTTCGCTGCCGGTGTCGATCATCACCACGTTCTTCTTCATGGACCAGTTCGGCCTGAGCCTCAACGTGATGTCGCTCGGCGGGCTGGCGCTGGCCACCGGGCTGGTGGTGGACGACTCGATCGTGGTGCTGGAAAGCATCGCCAAGGCGCGCGAACGCGGCCTCGGCGTGCTGGATGCCGCGATCGTAGGCACGCGCGAGGTCGGCATGGCGGTCGTGGCCTCCACGCTCACCATCATCGCGGTGTTCCTGCCGCTGGTGTTCGTGGAAGGCATCGCCGGGCAGCTGTTCCGCGACCAGGCGATGACCATCGCGCTGGCTGTCGGCATCTCGCTGCTGGTGGCCTTGACCCTGATCCCGATGCTGAGCGCGCTCAAGGCGCGGGCGCCACTGGCGTTCCCCGAGGAAGCAGCACACCCGCAGTGGCGCCCGGAAAAGCGCTGGCAGCGACCTGCCGCCGCGACCGGACGTGGCATCGGCTGGGCGTTGCGTGCCCTGTTCTTCGGCATCGCCTGGGCACTGGTGCGCGCCGGGCGTCTGCTGGCGGCGATCGTCGGCCCGCCGATGCGCACGGCCAGTCGCGTCGCGATGGCGCCCTATGCGCGCGCCGAAGGCGGCTACCTGCGCATGCTGCCTGCGGCGCTCGCTCGCCCGCGCCTGGTGCTTGGGGTGGCGCTTGCCGCGTTCGTGGCCACCATGGCCATCGTGCCCACCTTGGGCACCGACCTGATCCCGCAGCTTGCCCAGGACCGGTTCGAGATGACCGCGCGGCTGCCGCCCGGCACGCCGTTGCGCCAGACCGATGCGTTGGTCCGCCAGGTGCAGCAGGCCCACGCCGACGATGACGGCATCGCCGTGCTGTTCGGCGTCAGCGGCACCGGCACGCGGCTGGATGCCAACCCCACCGACAGCGGCGAGAACATCGGCCGCCTGACGGTGGTGATGGAGGACGGTGGCAGCCGCGCCCTCGAGGCGGAGCTCACAGAAAGCCTGCGCGCGACCATGCAGGGCCATCCCGGTGCGCAGGTCGATTTCAGCCGCCCGGCGCTTTTCAGTTTCTCAAATCCGCTGGAGATCGAGCTGCGCGGCCAGGACCTCGACGAACTCGCGGCCGCGGGGCAGCGCCTTGCCGCACTGCTGCGTGACAGCCCGCACTACGCCGACGTCAAGTCGACCGTGGAGCAGGGCGCGCCGGAGATCCGCATCGTGTTCGACCAGGAACGTGCCGGCGCGCTCGGGCTGACCACGCGCCAGGTTGCGGATGCCGTGGTCAACTCGGTGCGCGGCGAGGTCGCCACGCGCTACGACTTCCGCGACCGCAAGATCGACGTGCTGGTGCGTGCACGCCAGGGCGAGCGTGACTCGGTGCAGGCGATCCGCGACCTGATCGTCAATCCCGCATCCGCGCGTCCGGTGCGCCTGTCGGCGGTGGCCGATGTGGTTGCCACCACCGGCCCCAGCGAAGTGCATCGCGCCGACCAGGTGCGTGTGGCGGTGGTGTCGGCCAACCTGCGCGACATCGACCTGGGAGCCGCGGTCGAGGACGTCCGCCGCCTGGTCAGCGAGAACCCGCTCGGCGCCGGCATCGGCATGCACGTCGGTGGCCAGGGCGAGGAGCTCGCCGACTCGCTCAACTCGCTGCTGTTCGCGTTCGCGCTGGCGATCTTCATGGTCTACCTGGTGATGGCGTCGCAGTTCGAATCGCTGCTGCATCCGTTCGTGATCCTGTTCACCATCCCCCTGGCGATGGTCGGCGCGATCCTGGCGCTGCTGTTGACCGGCAACACGGTCTCGGTGGTGGTGTTCATCGGCTTGATCCTGATGGTGGGCCTGGTGGTGAAGAACGCGATCATCCTGATCGACAAGGTCAACCAGCTGCGCGAGGCCGGCGTGGCCAAGCGCGATGCCCTGGTCGAAGGCGCACGCTCGCGCCTGCGTCCGATCGTGATGACCACGCTCTCGACGCTGTTCGGCTTCATGCCGCTGGCGCTGGCGTTCGGCGAAGGGGCGGAAGTGCGCTCGCCGATGGCGATCACGGTGATCGGCGGGTTGCTGGTGTCCACGCTGCTGACGTTGCTGGTGATCCCGGTGGTCTACGACCTCCTGGATCGCCGCGGTGACGCGTATTACCTGGAACGCGGACGCCGGGCGCGCGCCGTGTCCGGCGGCAATGCCAGCGACGACGGGCTGCCTGCATGACCGTCGCGGAGTTCAGCCTGCGGCGCCCTGTGACCACGGTGATGCTGTTCGTGTCGCTGTTCGTGGTCGGCCTGATTGCGTCGTTCCGTCTGCCGCTGGAGGCGCTGCCGGACGTGTCGGCGCCGTTCCTGTTCGTGCAGCTGCCGTATGAGGGTTCCACGCCGGAAGAGGTCGAGCGCAACGTGCTGCGGCCGGCCGAAGAGGCGCTGGCCACGATGACCGGCGTCAAGCGCATGCGCGGCGAGGCCACGGCCAACGGCGCCGGCGTGTTCATGGAGTTCAATGACTGGGACCGCGACATCGCGATCACGGCGTCCGAGGCGCGCGAGCGGCTGGACGCCATCCGCGAGGAGCTGCCCGACGACTTCCGGCGCTACTTCGTGTTCAAGTGGTCCACAGGCGACCAGGCGATCCTGCGCGTGCGACTGGCCGGCGATGTCGACATGTCATCGTCGTACGACCTGATCGACCGCCAGCTCAAGCGCCGCATCGAACGCGTGCCGGGCGTGGCGCGCGTCGAGATCAACGGCGCGCCGGCCAACGAGGTCGAGATCGCGATCGACCCCGACCGCCTCAACGCGCACGGCATCGCGCTCAATGCGCTCGCCGAGCGCCTGCGCACGGTGAACTTCTCGGTGTCGGCCGGGATGATCGAGGATGGCGGCGTGCGCCTGCGCGTGCAGCCGCAGGGCGAGGTGACCGAGCTGGCCGAGCTGCGCGACTTGGTCGTCGATGCGAGCGGCCTGCGTCTCGGTGATGTGGCCACGGTGCAGCTCAAGCCGGAACGCGTGGATTTCCGCCGTCGCCTGGACGGACGCGCCGCAGTGGGCCTGGAGATCTACAAGGAACGCGATGCCAACCTGGTCGAGGTCTCGCGCAACGCGTTGGCCGAGATGCGGGCCGCCGGCTCGGAGCCGGGACTCGAAGGCGTGGAATTCAAGGTCCTGCAGGACATGGGCGAGTCGGTGACAAGCTCCCTGCTCGAGCTCGCCGAGGCCGGGGCAATCGGCCTGCTGCTGTCGATCCTGGTCCTGTTCTTCTTCCTGCGCCACTGGCCGTCCACGCTGATGGTGACCCTGGCGATCCCGATCTGCTTCGTGATGACGCTGGGCTTCATGCATTTCTTCGGCGTCACGCTCAACATCCTGAGCCTGATGGGACTGCTGTTGGCCGTGGGCATGCTGGTCGACAACGCGGTGGTGGTGGTGGAAAGCATCTACCAGGAGCGCGAGCGCAACCCGGGTGACACCTGGCGCGCGTCGATCGTGGGCACCCGCAACGTGGCCATCGCGCTGTCGGCGGGCACGCTCTGCCACTGCATCGTGTTCCTGCCCAACCTGCTGGGCGAAACCAACGACATCAGCATCTTCATGGCGCAGATCGCGATCACCATCTCGGTGTCGCTGTTGGCGTCGTGGCTGGTGGCCGTGAGCCTGATCCCGATGCTCTCGGCGCGCATGCGCACGCCGCCGGCGCTGGCGGAGAAGGGCGGCATGATCCGCCGCATGCAGGGGCGCTACGCGCGCCTGCTGCGCTGGACCCTGGTGCATCGCGGCTGGAGCGTGGCCGGCATCGTGCTGGTGATCGCGGCCAGCGTGGTGCCCATCAAGGGCACCACCTTCGACATGTTCGGCGGCGGGGACCAGGGCGAACTCAACGTCTATTACCAGTGGAAGGGCAGCTACACCACCGCGCAGATGTCGGAGGAGATCGGGCGCGTGGAGGACTTCCTCGACGAGAACCGCGAGCGCTTCCGCATCATCCAGATCTATTCCTGGTTCGGCGAAAACACCGATTCCGGCACCATGCTGACCTTCGACGACGACGTGAAGGACACCAGCGAGCTCGCCGAGGCGATCAGCAAGGCGCTGCCGCGTTCGGCACGCGCCGAGATCGGCGTGCGCGGAAACGGCGGGCAGGGCGGTGGAGGCGGCGGGCTGGGCAAGAACGTCAGCGTGCAGCTGGTGGGTGACAGCGCCGCGCAGCTGCGGGATATCGCCGACGACGTGGTGCCGATGCTCGAAGCGCGGCCCGAGCTGCGCGACGTGCGCGTCGACCAGGGCGACCGCGGCGAGGAGCTGGCGGTGCGCGTGGACCGCGAGCGCGCGGCCGCGTTCGGTTTCAGCGCCGAGCAGGTGTCGTCGTTCGTGGCGATGGCGCTGCGCGGCAGCCAGCTGCGCGAGTACCGCCGCGGCGATTCCGAGGTGCCGGTGTGGGTGCGCTTCGAAGGTGCGCAGCAGTACCAGCCTTCGGACATCGCAGGCTTCATGGTGCGCAGCCCCGACGGGCGCCAGGTGCCATTGCTGGCAATGGTGGACATGGAGGTGCAGCCGACCGACAGCCGCATCGCGCGCCATGACCGGCAGACCGCGGTCGGCATCCAGGCCAACCTGGAAGGCGAGACCACGATGGAGCAGGCGCGCAAGGCCATGGAGAGCGTGATCGACTCGCTGTCGCTGCCGGCCGGCTATGGCCACAGTTTTTCGGGCAGTGGCTTCGAGGAAGACCAGAAGGCGATGCAGCAGATGATGTTCAACCTGCTGCTGGCGCTGCTGATGATCTACGTGGTGATGGCGGCGGTGTTCGAGTCGCTGCTGTTCCCCGCGGCCATCATGAGCTGCGTGCTGTTCTCGATCCTCGGCGTGTTCTGGCTGTTCTGGCTCACCGGCACGTCGTTCACCGTGATGGGCTTCATCGGCATCCTGGTGCTGATGGGCGTGGTGGTGAACAACGGCATCGTGATGGTGGAGCACATCAACAACCTGCGGCGGCGCGGCATGTCGCGTACCGACGCACTGGTCGAAGGCAGCCGCGAGCGCCTGCGCCCGATCCTGATGACCATGGGCACGGCGATCCTGGCGATGGTGCCGATTTCGCTCAGCGACACGGTGGTGCTCGGCGGGCTGGCGTACTCGCCGATGGCGCGCGCCGTGGCCGGCGGGCTGGCGTTCTCGACCGTGGTCAGCCTGCTGTTCCTGCCGACGATCTACGCGATGCTCGACGACCTGGCCAACGGCACCGCGAGGTTGCTGCGCCGCGCCCGTGGCGGGCGCGGGGCGGTATCAGCCGAACAGCTTGCCGAGCATCCGTAGGCCGCCGGTCCAGACGCCGATCGCGGTGCCCATGCTGGTCAGGAAGAAATTCAGCAGCACGCGCGCCACGCGGTTGCGCCACCAGCCACGCACCGTGCCGACGTCGTCGCGCAGGGCCATGAAGTCGGCGTAGGTAGGCTTGCGCAGCGCGGCTTCGACCAGCGCGCTGACGGTGCCCGATGCCAGCGCCGGGTGCAGCGGCGTGATCGGCGACGCGACGAAGGCGGCCAGGATGCTCAGCGGATGGCCGCCGGCGATCGCGCAGCCCAGCGCGCCCAGGCTTCCGGTGACCAGCACCCATTGCAGCATCAGGTCGGCACCGACGTCGAAGCCGCCGCGCCAGAACCCCCAGGCAAAGCCGCCCAGCACGACCACCGCGATGCTGATCTCCATCCACGGCACGCGCGACTTGGGCTTGACGGTCTCCAGGCCTGCGCGTACCTCGTCCGGCGGTTCACGATCGTCCGCCAGGTGAGCCGCCAGGCCCTTCAGGTGCCCGGCGCCAACCACGGCCAGCACCTCGTGGGCGCCCGCCGGCGGCTCGCGCAGGCGCGCGGCCATGTAGCGGTCACGCTCGGTGATGATGGCTTCGTAAAGCTCCGGCACCTCGCCGGCGAACTCGCTGAAGCTCGCTTCCAGCACGTCGCCCTGCTTGAGGCGCTCGATGTCGTCGTCGCCGACCGCGTCACTTGCGATCAGGCCCATCATCAGGCTGCCGCTGACCTTGGCGCGCCCCCACCAGCCGAGGCGCTGCATCGCGCGCCTGAAGGTCAGGCCGACGTCGCGGTCGATCAGTTGCAGCGGCAGGCCGCGGGCACGGGCGTCGGCGGCCGCGGCCTTGAGCTCGGCGCCGGGCTCGACGCCCATCTGCTCGGCCAGGCGGCGCTGGTAGCTTGCGAGCGCCAGGTTGGCGGCGAACAGCGGCGTCTTGCCTTCGCGCAGCACCTTCACCAGGTCGAGCCTTCCCAGGGAGTCGGGATCGGTCATCGCCTGCAGGCGTTGTTCGTCGAGTTCTACGGCGACCGCGTCGTAGTGGCCGCTGGCGATGGCCGCGCGCACCGCGTCCACGCTGGCGCGCGACACGTGCGCGGTGCCGAGCAACGTGTAGCGCACACCGTCGCGCTCCACGATGGCGTGCGGTTGGCCCGCCAAGGCGGCATCGGCCATCGACTGCGCAGTCATCGGCACGTCCGTATCAGCGTTCAATCGCGGTAGCGCCTGAGCAGGTCGCCATACGCATCGATGCGGCGGTCACGCAGGAACGGCCAGATGCGGCGGACGTGCTCGCTGCGGCCCAGGTCGACTTCGCAGGTGAGGATGGTCGGATCGCTGCCGGCTTCGGCCAGGAACTCGCCCTGCGGGCCGAGCACGTGGCTGTTGCCCCAGAAGTCGATGCCCGATGCGCCCAGTGGCGATGGCTCGTGGCCGACGCGGTTGCACGACAGTACGGGCAGGCCGTTGGCCACGGCATGGCCACGATGGCTGAGGATCCACGCATCGCGCTGGCGGGACTTCTCCGCGGCGTCGTCGCTCGGGTCGAATCCGATCGCGGTCGGATAGAGCAGCAGTTCGGCGCCGGCCAGCGCCATCAGGCGCGCGGCTTCCGGATACCACTGGTCCCAGCACACCAGCACGCCAAGGCGGCCCACGGCAGTGTCGATCGGCTCGAATCCGAGGTCGCCCGGTGTGAAGTAGAACTTCTCGTAGAACCCCGGATCATCGGGGATGTGCATCTTGCGGTACTTGCCGGCGGTCGAGCCGTCGGCGTCGAAGACCACGGCGGTGTTGTGGTACAGGCCGGCGGCGCGCTTCTCGAACAGCGAGCTGACCAGCACCACGCCGTGCTGGCGGGCCAACGCGCCAAGGCGCTCCGTGCTCGGGCCGGGGATCGTTTCGGCCAGGTCGAACTCGTCGACGCACTCGTGCTGGCAGAAGTAGGCGCCGTTGTGCAGTTCCTGCAGCAGCACCAGTTTCGCGCCCTGCGCGGCGGCCTCGGCCACGCGCTGCTCGATGACGGCGAGGTTGGCCTCGGCGTTGCCGTGGTAGCGCTCCTGCACGAGGGCGACGGGGAGGGTGGTCTTCTTCATTCTGCTGCTGCCGTGGGCGGACGGACCCGCCATTGTAGGGCCGGGAACGCGAACGCCCGCTTACACCAGTCCGCGCGGCAGCTGCATGCTGATGCAGTGCAGGCTGCCGTTCTGCCAGATCAGCGCACGGCAGGGCACCTGCACGACTTCGCGGCCGGGGTGCGCCGCGGCCAGCACCGTGGCGGCACGGTCGTCGGCCGGGTCGCCATAGGCGGGCATCAGGACCGCACCGTCGATGACGAGGTAGTTGGCATAGCTGGCCGCAAGCCGTCGCCCTTCATCCAGGACCGGCTGCGGCCACGGCAGCGGGTACAGCGTGTAGGGCGCGCCGTCGGCGGTGCGCAGCGCCGCGATCTCATCGGCCATGGCGCCGAGCTCGGCATGGTGGCGGTCACCGGGGTCGTCGCAGGCCTGGAACACGATGGCGTTGCCGGGTGCGAAGCGGGCGAGGGTGTCGATGTGGGCGTCGGTGTCGTCGCCCTCGAGGTAGCCGTGGTCGAGCCAGAGCACGCGGTCCTGCGTCAGCCAGGCCGCCAGGCGCGCGGACAGGTCGTCGCGGCTGGCATCCGGGTGGCGCTCGTGCAGGCAGCGCCAGGTGGTCAGCAGTGTGCCGGCGCCATCGGTTTCAATCGCGCCGCCTTCAAGTGCAAAATCAATGTGTTGCCGATCATTCTTGAAGAAGATTCCCGAGTCGGCGAGGCGCTCGACCAGGCGGTCATCCTCGCTCGCCTCGAACTTGCCGCCCCATCCGGTGAAGCGGAAGTCGAGCAACCGGAAGCCACCCGCGCCAACCAGCGTGATCGGCCCGGTGTCGCGCAGCCAGGTGTCGTTGTAGGGAATGGCGAGGAACGCCACGCGCTCCATGTCGATGCGTGCCGACGCCAGGCGTGCGCGCGCATAGGCCTCGACGTCGTCATCGGCCACGCACACCAGCACCCGCTGGAAGCGGGTGATGGCGGCGACCAGGGCGATATAGGTGTCCTCGACATCGCCCAGGCGGTCGGCCCAGTCGGTGCCGGCGTGCGGCCAGGCCAGCAGGATCGCGGACTGGGGTTCCCACTCCGCGGGGAAGCGCAGGTTGTCTTGGTTCATGGGCTCAGCGGATGGGCGGCTTGGGTCCGGTCTCGCCCGGCGTGGCCTGGTTGGCCACGGCATCGACGACGCGGGTCTTCTCGAAGTAGACCGTGAACGCCGGATAGACCCAACGGTTGATGGTCGGCCATTGCCGCTTCTGGCCGCCGCGCGGGTCGAGGCGCTCGCTGGGCGCGCCGAAGCGCGCTTCCACGTCGGCCATGCTCATGCCTCTCGCCGGCATGGCAATGCCGGTTTCCGTCCGGGCGCGATCGACAAGCAGGGTGTCGGCGGACGCCGCGCCGGCGCAGGCCAGCAGGGCGGCGGTGGTCATCGCAAGGATCAGGCGCATGGTGGATCTCCCCGTGGGCGCTGCACGACGCAGCCGCAGCGTTTTTAGCAGATCGCACGCCGGCGCGGCGTGGCAGCAGGGCGAAGCGGGCGCGCGGTCACGCCTGGGTGCGTGCACCAGATACGCGGAAGGCCGCATTTCTGCGGCCTTCCGGAAGCGGGAGCTGGCCCACGGCGCGATGTCATGCGTCCGCGGCGACTCCCTCCGCGCGGCTCAGCGCTGGCGGGCCTTGAAGCGCGGGTTGGACTTGCAGATCACGAAGATCTTGCCGCGACGACGAACGACCTTGCAGTCGCGGTGGCGGGTCTTCGCCGACTTGAGTGAGGACAGGACCTTCATGACAAACCTCGAAACGGGTTGGGGCAATCAAGCCGACAATTCTACCGGGCTTTCTGGTCCAGACTCAAGCCCCTGCGCGGTTTGCCGCTGGCGGCGGTCTAGAATGGCCGCCCACCCCCGGAGCCGGACATGACCCAGGACGCCATACCCGTATTGACGATCGACGGGCCCTCGGGCTCCGGCAAGGGCACGATCAGCCGCGCGGTGGCGGGCAGGCTGGGCTGGCACTACCTGGATTCCGGCGCACTGTACCGCGCCATCGGCGTGGCCGCGGGCTGGGCCGACCTCGATCTGGACGACGGTGGTGCGCTGGTGCGCTGCGCATTCGACACCGACATCGGCTTCCGCGACGACGACCGGGGCGAGCTGCGGGTGCTCGTGAACGGCCACGACGCCACCGACGAGCTGCGCACGGAAACCGCCGGAGCCGCGGCCTCGGCGATTGCAGCCATCCCCGAAGTCCGCGCGGCCCTCAAGGAGCGCCAGCGGGTGTTCCGCAAGCCGCCGGGCCTGGTTGCCGACGGTCGCGACATGGGCACCGTGATCTTTCCGGATGCGGCGACCAAGGTGTTCCTCACCGCAAGCGCAGAGGAGAGGGCGGAAAGGCGCTATAAGCAGTTGAAGGACAAGGGGGTTTCTGTTACGTTAGATGGTCTGCTGCGAGAGATTCTCGCCCGCGACGCCCGCGATGCCAATCGCGCGGTGGCGCCGCTGCGGCCGGCCGAAGACGCCGTCCGCATCGACACCACCGGCCTTGGCATCGAAACGGTCGTCGAGCGCGTCCTGGCCCTGGTGCCGGTGCGCGCGGGCTGAATTTCCGAGGCAGGTTGGTCCCGCGTGGCACCTGCCGCGCGGATTTTCCGTGCATTAAGCACTCATGGCGACGCGCAATCCCGCGCAAGCCGACAACGGGTGGACCGGGTTCCGCGCATCGCGCGCCGGTCTGTTTCGTCAACCGGGTAATTTTTCAATGACCGAATCATTTGCTGAACTGTTTGAACAGAGCGAGGCCGCCCTCGGCAAGCTGAAGCCGGGCTCCATCGTCACCGGCGTCGTGATCCAGGTGCGGACCGACGTGGTGGTGATCAACGCCGGCCTCAAGTCCGAAGGCATCGTGCCGATCGAACAGTTCCGTAACGACGCCGGCGAGATCGACGTCGCCGAGGGCGACATCGTCAAGGTCGCGCTCGACTCCCTCGAGAACGGCTTCGGCGAGACCGTGCTGTCGCGCGAGAAAGCCAAGCGCGCCATGGTGTGGGACGAGCTCGAGGAAGCGCTCGAGAAGAACGAGACCATCACCGGCCGCATCAGCGGCAAGGTCAAGGGCGGTTTCACCGTCGACATCAAGGACGTCCGCGCGTTCCTGCCGGGTTCGCTGGTCGACGTGCGCCCGGTGCGCGACCCGGTGTACCTGGAAGGCAAGGAGCTCGAGTTCAAGCTCATCAAGCTCGACCGCAAGCGCAACAACGTGGTCGTCTCCCGCCGTGCGGTGGTCGAGAGCGAGCACTCGGAAGAGCGCGAGCAGCTGATGGAGAAGCTGGTCGAGGGCGCCGTGCTGAAGGGCGTCGTCAAGAACCTGACCGACTACGGCGCGTTCGTGGACCTGGGTGGCATCGACGGCCTGCTGCACATCACCGACATGGCCTGGAAGCGCGTGCGCCATCCGTCCGAAGTCGTGGAAGTGGGCGCCGAGCTCGACGTCCGCGTGCTGAAGTACGACCGCGAGCGCAACCGCGTCAGCCTGGGCCTGAAGCAGCTGGGCGAGGATCCGTGGGACAACATCGCCCGCCGCTACCCGTCCAACACCCGCGTGTTCGGCAAGGTCTCCAACGTCACCGATTACGGCGCGTTCGTCGAGATCGAGCCGGGCGTCGAAGGCCTGGTGCACGTGTCCGAGATGGACTGGACCAACAAGAACGTCAACCCGCAGAAGGTCGTGCAGGTGGGTGACGAACTCGAGGTCATGGTGCTCGACGTCGACGAAGAGCGTCGCCGCATCTCGCTGGGCATCAAGCAGGTCACGTCCAACCCGTGGGAGACCTTCGCGGCCATCCACAAGAAGGGCGACAAGGTCGACGGCCAGATCAAGTCGATCACCGACTTCGGCATCTTCATCGGCCTGGACGGCGGCATCGACGGCCTGATCCACCTGTCCGACATGAGCTGGAACACCAGCGGCGAAGACGTGGCGCGCAACCTCAAGAAGGGCGACACGCTGGAAGCCGTGGTGCTGGCGGTCGACCCGGAACGCGAGCGCATCAGCCTGGGCGTCAAGCAGCTCGAGCAGGATCCGTTCGGCCAGTTCATGGCGGCGCACCCGCGTGGCACCAAGGTCACTGGCACCGTCCGCGAAGTCGACGCCAAGGGCGCCATCATCGACATCGCCGACGGCGTGGAAGGCTACGTGGCCGCGCGCGACATCTCCGATGAGCGCATCGACGACGCCAGCCAGCACCTGAAGGTAGGCGAGACCATCGAGGCCAAGTTCACCGGCATGGACCGCAAGGGCCGCACGCTGCAGCTGTCGATCCGCGCCAAGGACGAGGCCGAAGTGGCCGACACCCTGGCCGAGTACAACCGCGCCGCGTCGGATGCCTCCAGTGGCACGACCAAGCTCGGTGCCCTGCTGCGCGAGCAGCTGGACAGCAAGTCCGAGTAAGCCAGCAAGACCCGGAGCGGCCTGGCACCAGCCAGGCCGCTTTCGGTTGTCGAGGCCACGATGGCAAAATGACCAAGTCCGAACTGATCGAAATCCTCACCCAGCGCCAGGGGCACCTGAAGGCCGACGACGTCGACCTCGCGGTGAAGTCGCTGCTGGAGATGATGGGCGGCTCGCTGGCCACCGGCGAACGCATCGAAGTGCGCGGTTTCGGCAGCTTCTCCCTGCATTACCGTCCACCCCGCACCGGGCGCAATCCCAAGACCGGTGATGCCGTGGCATTGCCCGGCAAGCATGTCCCACACTTCAAGCCCGGCAAGGAGCTTCGCGAGCGCGTCAGCGACGTGATGCCATTGCCTGCCGAGGACTGACCGCTCCACATCTGTCTGCGGGACGTGGGCTCGGCTAAGCTAGCGGCCCATGCGTCCTTTCCGAATCCTGTTCGCCCTTGCATGCCTCGCCGCAGGCGTTGCCGTGGGTGCGCTCAACCCGCAAGTGGTCGCCGTGGACTTCGGCATCGCCACGCTGCGCCCGACCCTCGGGGTCGCGCTGCTGGCCACGCTGCTGCTTGGCGCCATCCTTGGCGGAATGGCGATCGTGGCCTCCGTTGTCCTGCCGCTGCAGCAGCGCCTGCGCCGCACGCGCGCCAACCCCACCGACGCGAGCTGAGATGGCCTTCATCACCGAGTGGTTCTGGTTTTTCCTGCTGCTGCCCATCGCGGCGCTGTCGGGCTGGGTGATCGGCCGCCGTGGCGGCGAGCGCCACAGCGACAGCCAGGTCAGCAAGCTCTCAACCACCTATTTCCGCGGCCTGAACTACCTGCTCAACGAGCAGCCGGACAAGGCCATTGAGCTGTTCCTGCATATCGCCGAGCTCGACAAGGACACCTTCGAGACCCAGGTCGCGCTTGGCCACCTGTTCCGCCGTCGCGGCGAGGTCGATCGCGCGATCCGCCTGCACCAGGGCCTGGTGCAGCGCCCGGACCTCAACGACCAGCAGAAGGTGCAGGCGCTGCTGGCGCTGGGCGAGGACTACATGCGCTCGGGCCTGCTCGACCGCGCCGAGACCGTGTTCACCGACCTCGCGCAGATCGACCAGCGCGCGCCGCAGGCGTTGAAGCACCTGATCGGCATCTACCAGTCGGAGCGCGACTGGCCCAAGGCGATCGAGAACGCCACCCGCTACGAGGCCGCGACCGGCGAGCCGATGGGCAAGCTGGTGGGGCAGTTCGAATGCGAGCTCGCCGAGCGCCTGCGCGTGGCCGGCGACCGCGATGCCGCCCGCGCCGCGATCGCACGCGCCTATGCGGCCGATTCGACCTCGGTGCGCGCCGGCATGCTCGAGGGCAAGCTGGAGATCGATGCCGGCAATGACACTGCCGCCATCCGCGCGTTCGAGCGCGCTGCGCGCCATGATCCGGATTTCCTGCCCGAACTGCTGCCAGCGCTGCTCGCGGCGTATGCGCGTGTCGGGGATGGCCCCGGCGCGCGCACGTTCCTGACGGAGATGGCCGAGCACTACAGCGGCGTCGCGCCGGTGTTGGCGCTGACCCGGCTGGTGCAGGCGGAGGAGGGCGTGTCGGCCGCGCGTGGCTACCTGGCGCAGCAGTTGAAGGACCGACCTTCGGTCCGGGGCGAGGCCGCGCTGATCGAACTCGCGCTCGCCGATGGCGTCGAACACGGTGAGACGCTGGAACAACTGCGCCACATCACCGACCAGCTGCTGGTGCGAAATCCGAGCTATCGCTGCAATCGCTGCGGGTTTGGCGCGCGAAGCCACCATTGGCAATGCCCGTCCTGCAAGGAATGGGGCACGATCAAACCGCTTTTGAATTACGCAGTGGTCTGAGCGTGGCCGGCGTGGAGTGGACTTGGCTCGTGCCCTGGTTGCTGGCGTCTGCGGTGATCGCGGCCATCGGTGCGCGCGGGGCCCGCTGGCATGCGCTGCGCCACCAGCTGCTTGACCATCCAGGCGAGCGGCGCAGCCACAAGGTGCCGACTCCGCGCGGTGGCGGGATCGGCATCGCCCTGGCCTGGGGGTTGGCGTGGCTGGTTGCGCCGTGGCTGTTGCAGGTGCAGGTCACGCTGGCGGCCGCCGTCCTGGCGGGGTTGCTGCTGGTCGGTGGCGTTGGCTTCGTCGACGACCACCGGACGCTGTCGGCGTGGTGGCGGCTTGCGGCACATGTCGCGGCGGGCGCGTTGATCGCGGTTGCATTGGCTGCCAACGGCGCACTTCCCTGGCAGGCGCTGTTCGCGCTGGTCGCAGTGCCGGTACTCGTCAACGTATGGAATTTCATGGACGGCATCGACGGACTGGCGGCGAGCCAGGCCGCGCTGGTCGCGCTCGCGGTCGCCCTGCTTTCGGGGATGGCCAGCGCAGGCGCTGTCCTGGCCCTGGTGCTGGTCGCGGCGTGCGCGGGGTTCCTGCCGATGAATTTCCCGCGTGCGCGGATTTTCCTGGGGGATGTCGGCAGCGGCACGCTTGGCTACGCGATTGCGGTCCAGGCGAGTGTCCTCGTATGGTCCGACGTGGGTGGAGCCGGGCTGCTTCCGGTCCTCCTGCTGCCGCTCTCCGCGTTCCTGGTTGACGCGACATTGACATTGGCCTGGCGCATCGTGCGTGGTGAGACGTGGTGGACGGCGCACGTGCAGCATTCCTACCAGCAGCTGGCATTCAGCTTCGCCGACCATCGACCGGTCACACTGCTATATGGCGCATGGACAGCGTGTGCGTTGCTGCTTGCAGTTGTCGCAGCGTCGCGAGTGGCATCATTTCGTTTTTCCGCGGCGGCTGTGTGCCTGCTGGTCGCGGCAGTTGCATGGCGCGCTGCACGGGGGAGCGTCGGGCACCCAGACAAGCAGGATCACCATTAGATGACCTTCTGGAAGGACAGGTTCAGGATTGCATTGCCGCGCTACGCCGTTGTCGCCCACGACCTGTTGATGGTGTGGGTGGCCTGGTCCGGCCTCAACTATTTCCGCCAACCCGGGCTGGGCGGCGCCGCCGACGGCGCGGTACTGACACCCGAGATCACCCTCATCCTGCTGGTCCAGGGGTTGATCTTCTGGCAGGTGGGCCTTTACCGGGGCGTATGGCGCTTTGCCAGCATCCCGGACCTCGTGAACATCATGAAAGCGAGCATGTTCGGCCTGCTCGCAATCGTGCCGCTGCTGTTCTTCGTCTTCGACCGTGCCGGGCAGATTCCGCGCACGGTGATGCTCGCGTACCCCGTTGTCCTGTCGGCACTGCTCGGGATGCCGAGGCTGCTGTACCGGGCATGGAAGGACCATGGCACTTCGCGGACCGACCAGGCCGCACTGCGCGTGCTGATCCTTGGCGCCGGGCAAGCCGGCGAAGCGCTGGTCCGTGACCTGCGCCGGGCTGGTGCGTACCAGCCGGTGGGGTTCCTGGACGATGCCGCCAAGCTTCGCGGCAGTTACCTCCAGGGTCTGCCGGTGCTCGGCAGGATCGAGGACCTCGGCCGCATCGCGCCGGAGACCGCGGCCCAACTGCTGGTCATCGCAATGCCGTCGCTCGACGCCACCACCATGCGACGCGTCGTCGCTGCCTGCGAGCGCACCGGCCTTCCGTTCCGTACGGTGCCACGGCTCAACGACCTGCTGGAAGGTCGATCGCTGCCTGGTGAGCTCAAGGAGGTCGCGATCGAGGACCTGCTGGGCCGCAAGCCGGTCACGCCCGACTGGAAGGCGATCCGTGGCTGGCTCGGCGGGCGCAGCGTGCTGGTCACCGGCGCGGGCGGGTCCATCGGCGCCGAGCTTTGCCGCCAGTGCGCCCGCCATGGTGCCCGCCAAATCACGCTGATAGAGATGGATGAGCTGGCGCTGGCCACCACCGAAGCCGAGTTGCGCAGGGACTTCCCGCAGATCGAATGCATTCCCGTGCTTGGCGACTGCGGCGACCCGGCCGTGGTCCGCCACGCGCTGGCGCTGTCGTCACCGGAGGCGGTGTTCCACGCTGCCGCCTACAAGCAGGTGCCGGTGCTGGAGTCGCAGCTGCGCGAAGCCGTGCGCAACAACGTGCTGGCCACCGAGACCGTCGCCCGCGAGGCGCAGGCCGCGGGTGTGGGCGCGTTCGTACTCATCTCCACGGACAAGGCCGTGGACCCGGTCAACGTGCTGGGCGCGACCAAGCGCCTGGCGGAGATGGTGTGCCAGGCGATGACGAGGCGCGGGAACACCCGTTTCGTGACGGTCCGGTTCGGCAACGTGCTCGACTCGGCCGGCAGCGTCGTTCCGCTGTTCCGTGCACAGATCCGCCAGGGCGGGCCGGTGACTGTCACCGACCCGGAGGTCACGCGCTATTTCATGACCATTCCCGAGGCCTGCCAGCTGATCCTCCAGGCGGTGGCGATCGGCTCCATCGAGGCGGTCTACACGCTCGACATGGGCGAGCCGGTCTCGATCCGCCTGCTTGCCGAACAGATGATCACATTGGCCGGCAAGCAGCCCGGGCGCGATATCGCGATCGTGTACACCGGCCTGCGCCAGGGCGAGAAACTCCACGAGACGTTGTTCCACGCGGAGGAGCGCTACCGCCCGACCGCGCATCCCAAGATCCTCCAGGCGGAAGCGCGCGACGTGGTGACCGAGCGCATCGAGGCGGCGATCGCGCGCATGCACGACGCCGTGGGCCGCTACGATGTGGAAGCGCTGGGCCGGCTGTTGCGTGACTCGGTCCCCGAGTTCGCGCCCCTCAAGGCGCAGGATGAACAGAAGATGGCGGCCACGGTGGTCGCTTTCCCCGCAAGGAACGCGAGAAAGACATGACGCAGCGCATCCGCAAGGCGGTTTTCCCGGTGGCAGGGCTCGGCACCAGGTTCCTGCCCGCCACCAAGACGGTTCCGAAGGAGATGCTGCCGATCGTCGACCGCCCGCTGATCCAGTACGCGGTGGACGAGGCCGTGGAAGCCGGCTGCGACACGCTGATCTTCGTGACCAACCGCTACAAGCACGCGGTGGCCGACTACTTCGACAAGGCCTACGAGCTCGAGCAGAAGCTGGAAAAAGCGGGCAAGCACGAATTGCTTGATGTGATCCGCAACGTGCTTCCCGCTGGGGTACGCGCGGTGTTCGTCACCCAGACCGAAGCGCTGGGGCTGGGCCACGCCGTTCTCTGTGCCAAGGCGGTGGTCGGGGACGAGCCGTTTGCCGTGATGCTGCCCGACGACCTGATCTGGAACCGCGGCCCGGGGGCGCTGGCGCAGATGGCCGACCTGGCCGAGGCGTCCGGCGCCAGCGTGATCGCCACGCAGACCGTGCCGAGGGAACAGACGTCGAGCTACGGCATTGTCGCCACCCGCGAGTTCCAGGACCGTGTTGGCCGGATCACCGCGATGGTGGAGAAGCCGTCACCCGAGGACGCCCCGAGCGACCTGGCGGTGGTCGGGCGCTACGTCCTGTCACCGCGCATCTTCTCGCTGCTCGAGGACACGCCGCCGGGGCGGGGCGGGGAGATCCAGCTCACCGACGCGATTTCCGCCCTGCTGGCCGAGGAAGAAGTGCTGGCCTACCGGTTCCAGGGCACCCGCTTCGACTGCGGTACCCACATCGGCCTGATCGAGGCCACCATACGCCATGCACTGGACCACGAACTCCTCAGTGAGGCGGCCCAGGGGTTCATGCGAGATGCACTGGCTGAATTGGGCGTAGTCGACTCGCAGTAAAGATTGATCGAGGCGCGCGTGACAGCTTCACGGAGGTATGGTTATAGTCGCCGGGTCGGGGGGCGCGCAGTGCGTCCCTACGTCAAGTGACTGCACATCACCCTAGGGAGAGATCCATTCCATGAAGCTTGTATCCACATTTGCCGCGCTGACGCTCGCGGCAGCCGCGACCTATAGCATTCCTGCCACTGCCCAGACTGTGCACGCCAATGGCTCGCAGCCGGCTGCCCGCTGCCAGGGCGCCCTGCCGGCGTTCGAAACCGCCATCCGCAAGCGCCCGCTCGCCATCCAGAACGAAGGCACCTCGTCGAGCTTCATCACCTGCGGCTTCGAGTTCGACAGCTACGAGGCCGTCGACAATTCGGCGCTGATGGTTGACACCTACTTCACCAACAACACCGCTGCACCGGTTTCGCTGACCTGCACCGCCGTGACCGGGTGGCAGACTGGTGACAACGAGTTCATCAGCCTGACCGAGGTGATTGCGCCCGGTGCCCAGAGCGAAAACATGGTCTGGTACGCTGAGGACTTCCCCGGCGGTGGCCTCGCCACCGGCCTGGTCGCCATCAGCTGCAACCTGCCTGTCGGCGTGGGCGTGAACGATACCTACATCTACTGGGCGTCGGACGACGCGGTCTGATCCAGCAGTTGCAGGAAATCGCAGGGGCGCCGGTCTATCCGGCGCCTTTTCGTTTCAGGGGTGTCAAGGGCTGTGCAGCCCGCATCCACAGAGGCCAAGCCGACGCATGAATCGCAACAACAAGACCCCCCTCGTCGTCGCCGCGGTGCTGGTTGCCGCGGTGGTCATCGGTACGATCGCGATGCGCGGCCAGCGTGATCCCGCACGGGATGCGGCCCTGTCCGAGGCTCCCGCGGCGAATGCTGTCGCACAAACCGCCCCGGCACCCGGCAACCGGCCGTCACGATCCCCGGCCAGGCAGGGCGCCTCGACCGAAGCCCAGCTGATCGATCATGTCGCACGCCGCGCGCAGCGTCGCGACGAGCAGGTGGCGCGCACAGCGGCCTTGAAGAAGCAGTCCGCCGAGCGGTTCGCCGCGGAGCAGGTGGACCCGGCGTGGGCACCGCAGAAGGAAGCCGAGCTGGCGGGCATTGCCGGCCAATCCGGCTTCGAAACGGCCGGCGTCAGGCCGACCAGCCTGAGCATGGACTGCAAGAGCAGCATGTGCAGAATCGACGGGCAATTCGCCAGCAATGGCGAAGCGGAAGACTGGATCCTGATCTACATGTCCAGCGTCGGTTCCGCGATGCCCAGCTCCGTGGTGTCGCGCACCCAGAACCCCGACGGCAGCACCCGCGTCGAGATCTACGGCCGGGCGCGCTGAATCGCCATGATCCGCGCGATGCGCTGATCGCATCGCGCGGATCATCCCGTTCTGTCAGAGCGCCTCGAAAATGCCAGCGGCGCCCATGCCGGTGCCGATGCACATCGTCACCATTCCGTACTTCTGCGCCCGCCGCCGCATGCCGTGGACGATGGTGGCCGTGCGCACCGCGCCCGTGGCTCCGAGCGGATGCCCCAGCGCGATTGCACCGCCCAGCGGGTTGATCCTTGACGGATCGAGCCCGCAATCGCGTATCACCGCCAGCGCCTGCGCGGCAAAAGCTTCGTTGAGCTCGATCCAGTCGAGTTGGTCACGGGTCAGGCCCGCCTGTTTCAGGGCCTTCGGGATGGCCGCGATCGGTCCGATCCCCATCACTTCGGGGCGCACGCCGGCCACCGAGAACGACACGAAGCGGGCAAGCGGCGTCAGGCCGTAGTCCTTGATGGCCTGCTCGGACGCAAGCAGCACCGCGCCCGCACCGTCGCTCATCTGCGAGGAGTTTCCGGCAGTCACGGTGCCCCCGAACTGGCCGTTGCGGAACACCGGTCGCAACTTGGCCAGGCCTTCCGCCGACGTGTCGGCACGCGGGCCCTCGTCGTGCTCGACGAGCAGCTTCTTCGTGCGGATGGTCTTGCCGCCGAGGTCGGGCTGGCGCGAGAGCACTTCGTAGGGGCTGATCTCGTCGCGGAACTCGCCGGCCTTGGCAGCCGCCAGCGCCTTGAGGTGCGAGTCGACCGCGAACGCATCCTGGTCCTCGCGCGAGACCTTCCATTCCTCGGCAACCTTTTCCGCGGTGATGCCCATGCCATAGGCGATGGCCACGTGGTCGTCGCGAAACACGCTGGGTGACAACGCCACCTTGTTGCCCATCATCGGCACCATGCTCATGCTCTCGGTGCCGCCGGCGAGCACCAGGTCGGCGTTGCCCAACCGGATCTGGTCGGCCGCCAGCGCGACCGCCTGGAGGCCGGAGGCGCAGAAGCGGTTGACGGTCTGCGCCGCCAGGGCATCCGGCAAGCCGGCCAGCAGCACGCCGATGCGTGCCACGTTCATGCCTTGCTCGGCCTCGGGCATGGCGCAGCCGATGATGGCGTCATCGATGCGGTTGACGTCGATGCCCGGCGCCTGCGCGACGACGGCCTTCAGCACGTGCGCCAGCATGTCATCGGGCCGGGTGTTGCGGAACACGCCCTTGGGCGCCTTGCCCACCGGAGTGCGGGTGGCGGCGACGATGTAGGCGTCCTGGATCTGCTTGCTCATGTTGGTCTTGTCCTGTGTCGTCGGGCGCGCGTCAGTTGCGCAGCGGCTTGCCGGTCTTGAGCATGTGCGCGATGCGCGCCTGGGTTTTTTCCTGCTGCGCGAGCTCCACGAAGTGCTGGCGCTCGAGGCGCAGCAGCCAGTCCTCGTCGACGAGCGCGCCGCGGTCGACCTCGCCTCCGCACAGCACGGTGGCGATGCGGCTGGCGATCTCGTAGTCGTACTCGCTGATGAAACGGCCCTCCAGCATGTTGACCAGCAGCATCTTGAAAGTCGCGATGCCGACGTCACCGGCCACGCGAACCTGGCGGGCGGGCATCGGCGGGCGGTAGCCGCCTTCGGCAAGCGCCGCCGCTTCGTGGCGCGCGACGTGCAGAAGCTCGAAGGCGTTGAACACGACCCGGTCGCCGGCGCGCATCAGGCCGAGCTCCTTGGCCTCGACCGCCGAGGCAGAAGCCTTGGCCATCGCGACGGTCTCGAACACGCGCTTGAGTTCGGCGAACACGTCGCCGTTCGGCCCTGCGGCCTGCGAGGCCCGCACCGCGAGCTCCTTCAGGCCGCCGCCGGCCGGCAGCAGGCCGACGCCGGCCTCGACCAGCCCGACGTAGCTCTCGAGGTGGGCGACGGTTCGGGCACTGTGCATCTGGAACTCGCAGCCTCCGCCAAGAGCCAGGCCGCGCACCGCGGCCACCACCGGCACCAGCGAATACTTGATCGCCTGGCTGGTGGCCTGGAAGTTCTTCACCATGGCTTCGAACGCATCGACCTTGCCCGCCTGCAGCAGCCCGAGCGCACCGGCCAGGTCCGCGCCGGCCGAGAACGGCTCCTTCGGCTGCCAGATCACCAGACCGGCGAAATCGCGCTCGGCGCGCGCCACCGCTTCCTGCAGGCCGTCCAGCACATGGTCGGACACCGTGTGCATCTTGGTCTTGAACGACGCCACTGCGACGTCGTTGCCGTCGGTCCACATGCGGATGCCGTCGTTCTCGAACACCGTCTCGCCCTTGGCGAACGACTCGCCCAGCAGCGGATCCGGGAAGCGCTGGCGCTTGTACACCGGCAGCGCGGAGCGCGGAAGCCGGGCGTTCTTGCCCGGGCTGTAGCTCCCCTCGGCCGAATGCACCCCATCGCGGCCGTCGAACACCCAGTCGGGCAGGGGAGCGTCGCTCATCGCCTTGCCGGCGACGATGTCGTCCGCGATCCACTGCGCGACCTGCTTCCAGCCCGCCGCCTGCCAGGTCTCGAACGGGCCGAGCGACCAGCCGTAACCCCAGCGGATTGCCAGGTCGACATCGCGCGCGGTCTCGGCGATGTCGGCCAGGTGGTAGGCGCTGTAGTGGAACAGGTCGCGGAAGGTGGCCCAGAGGAACTTGGCCTGGGGGTGGTCGCTGGCGCGCAGTTTCGCGAACTTCTCGACCGGGTCGCGCGTCTTCAGGATTTCGACCACCTCGGGCGCCGCCACGCGGTCGGCGGGGCGGTAATCACCGGCCGCCGGGTCGACGACCATGATCTCCTTGCCCACCTTGCGGAAGATGCCGGCACCGGTCTTCTGGCCCAGCGCGCCCTTCTCGACAAGCGCGGCGAGCCACTTCGGCGACTTGAAGTACTTGTGCCAGGGATCGTCGGGCAGGGTGTCGGCCATGGTCTTGATGACGTGGGCCATGGTGTCCAGGCCGACGACATCGGACGTGCGATAGGTCGCCGACTTCGGGCGCCCCACCAGCGGCCCGGTCAGCGCATCGACCTCGTCGAACCCGAGCCCCGACTCGCGGGTGTGGTGGATGGTCGACAGGATCGAGAACACGCCGATGCGGTTGCCGATGAAATTCGGCGTGTCGCGGGCGTACACGACGCCCTTGCCCAGCGTGGTGGTCAGGAACGTCTCCAGCCCCTGGAGCACGGCCTTGTCGGTGGTGCGCGCGGGAATCAGCTCCGCCAGGTGCATGTAGCGCGGCGGGTTGAAGAAGTGCACGCCGCAGAAGCGGCTGCGCAGGGATTCCGGCAGCACGTCGGCCAGCTTGTTGATGCCCAGGCCCGAGGTGTTGCTGGCGAGCACGGCGTGGTCGGCGATGAACGGCGCGATCTTCGCGTACAGATCCTGCTTCCAGTCCATGCGCTCGGCGATCGCCTCGATGACCAGGTCGCAGTCCTTGAGACGCTGCAGCCCGAGTTCGTAGTTGGCAGGGATGATCGCCGCGGCGAGGTCTTTCGAGGCCAGCGGGGCCGGGCTCAGCTTTCCGAGGTTGGCGATCGCCCTGGTGACGATGCCGTTCGGATCACCGTCCTTGGCCGGCAGGTCGAACAGCACCGTGTCGACGCCGGCATTGGTCAGGTGGGCCGCGATCTGCGCTCCCATCACCCCGGCACCGAGTACCGCGGCCCTGCGCACAAGCAATTTCTCGGACATGTTTCCTGGCTCCATGAGGGACTCGTTCATCAGTCCGGGGTCCGTGCCGACATGCGCGGATCGCCGGTTATGCAGCCCAGGCCATCCGATGGGGGGCCTGGTCACTTGTCAATAAACTTGAAATATATGTTCCAGTCTATTGATTTCAATCAATTTGAATGCTGGTCTCGCGTCAGCTTTGGATGCCGGCCGCCGCGAAGCGGATCAATTCCTCGGCGGCGCGCTTGCGGTGCGCAACCTCGCTGACCGTCGCGGGCCGCTTGATCAGGCCGAACTCCGACATCGCGTAGGTCAGCGCGCCCGCCAGGAAGTCCAGGCGCCAATAGAGCTGCTCCTTGTCCAGCTGCGGCACGCACTCGGCGATCGCCTTGGCGAACTCGCGCAGCACGTGGCCGTACTGTTCGGACAGGAACTTGCGCAGGCCGTCGTTTTTCTCGGCGTAGGCGCGGGCGATCACGCGGATGAAGGCCACGCCGCCCTGGCGGTCCCGGGCGAGCGCCAGCGCGGGCTCGATGAATGCCGCCAGCAGCGGCTCCAGGGCGCCGGGCGAGGTCTCGCGGGCCTCGGCGAGGAGTTCGAGGCGGCGCCGGCTCATCTCGTCCATGCGGCGGCGGAAGACCTCGTTGATCAGGTTTTCCTTGCTGCCGAAGTGGTAGTTGACCGCCGCGATATTGACGTCGGCGCGGCTGGTCACCTGGCGCAACGACGTGCCGCCGAAGCCGTGCAGCGCGAACAGTTCCTCGGCGGCTCCGAGGATCCTGTCCTTGGTCGAGAATTGGGTGGTCACCATGGCTGCGGGGGAACCGCTCCTGAATCAAACGCTTGTTTTGA
Organism: Luteimonas sp. MC1828; assembly: GCF_016461615.1. Classification (NCBI taxonomy): domain Bacteria; kingdom Pseudomonadati; phylum Pseudomonadota; class Gammaproteobacteria; order Lysobacterales; family Lysobacteraceae; genus Luteimonas; species Luteimonas sp. MC1828. The sequence goes on along the minus strand of NZ_JAEMNY010000001.1, from coordinate 693,343 downwards.
TACTAGGTGCAGGCCGCCGCTCCGGTCAATCGCCGATCATGTAGGAAGTGCGTGCAGGCGGCGTGTGCGTTCCGGTAGAATCACACTAGCCATATCGGCTAAACCCGCGCCCTGCGTGGGTTTTTTCTGTTACCTTCTGGGACTGCCTGAGACATGGCGGCCCGCCTTTCGGAGATTTCCCATGGCGCTGGAGCGCACCCTGTCCATCATCAAGCCCGATGCCGTCGCCAAGAACGTCATCGGCGAGATCTATGCCCGCTTCGAGAAGGCCGGCCTCAAGATCGCCGCCGCGAAAATGAAGCAGCTGTCGCGCGCGGAGGCCGAAGGCTTCTACGCCGTGCACCGCGAGCGCCCGTTCTTCAACGCACTGGTCGAGTTCATGATCAGCGGCCCGGTGATGATCCAGGTACTGGAAGGCGAGGGTGCCGTGCTCAAGCACCGCGACCTGATGGGCGCCACCAACCCGAAGGATGCCGCCGCGGGCACGATCCGCGCCGACTTCGCCGACTCCATCGACGCGAACGCCGTGCACGGTTCCGACGCTGCGGATACCGCCGCCGTCGAGATCGCGTACTTCTTCCCGTCGACCGACGTTTACGCTCGTTGATCTTTTTTGCCACGGATTTGCGCGGTGGCCGCGCCCTTGATCCGCGTGATCCGTGGCAAGTGTTCTTGACCCTAGAAGCCCAGTGACCGAATCCACAGCCAAGCAGAACCTGCTCGACCTCGACCGCGAGGGCCTGGAGCGCTTTTTCGCCGACGAACTCGGCGAGAAGCGTTTCCGTGCGCATCAGGTGATGAAGTGGATCCACCACCGCCACGTCACCGACTTCGACGAGATGACCGATCTCGGCAAGCCCCTGCGCGCGAAGTTGCTGGAGCGCGCCGAGGTGATCGTGCCGCAGGTGCATTTCGACAAGCCTTCCACCGACGGCACCCACAAGTGGCTGCTGGGCATGGATGGCAAGAACGCCATCGAGACCGTGTACATCCCGGACAAGGGTCGCGGCACGCTGTGCGTGTCGTCCCAGGTCGGCTGCGCGCTCAACTGCCAGTTCTGCTCCACCGCGACCCAGGGCTTCAACCGAAACCTGTCCACCGCCGAGATCATCGGCCAGGTGTGGGTTGCGGCGAAGCACCTCGGCAACATTCCCCACAAGCAGCGGCGCCTCACCAACGTGGTGATGATGGGCATGGGCGAGCCGCTGATGAACTTCGACAACGTGGTGCGCGCGATGAGCGTGATGCGCGACGACCTCGGCTACGGCCTGGCCAACAAGCGCGTGACCCTCTCCACCGCCGGCATGGTGCCGATGATCGACCGGCTGTCCGAAGAAAGCGACGTCTCGCTGGCCGTGTCCCTGCATGCCGCCAACGACGAGCTGCGCACCGAACTCGTCCCGCTCAACAAGAAGTACCCGATCGCCGAGCTGATGGCCGCCTGCGAGCGCTACGTGCGCCGCAAGCCGCGCTCGTCGATCACCTTCGAATACACGCTGATGAAGGACGTCAACGACCAGCCGGTGCACGCGCGCCAGCTGGCCCGGCTGATGCGCCAGTTCGGCAACGCGCTCCAGGTGAAGGATGCCGCCAAGGTCAACCTGATTCCGTTCAACCCGTTCCCGGGCACGCGTTTCCAGCGCTCCGGCGAGGACGAGATCCGCGCATTCCAGAAGCTGCTGCTCGATGCGCAGGTGCTGACCATGGTGCGGCGTACGCGTGGCGACGACATCGATGCCGCCTGCGGCCAGCTCAAGGGCCAAGTGGCCGACCGCACCCGCCGCCAGGCCGAGTTCCGCAAGCACCTCGAACAGATCACGGGCGGGGAGGGCGGTGATGCGGCGGCTTGAATTCTTCGGCCTGGTGATCGCCTGCACGCTGCTGGCCGCCGGCTGCTCGCGACTCACGTTCATAAAGCCGAGCGCGCAGCGCGGCGACTCGACGCAGATCGCGCCCGTGTACGACTTCAGCGATGACAGCAAGTCGCGCGGCAAGACGTCCGCACGCGGCCACCTGCTGCGTGGCGAACAGGCATTGCACGCGGGCCGGTACGCCGACGCCGCCAGCGAGGCGCGACAGGCGATGAAGGTCGACGGCCGCGACGCCGATGCGCACACGCTGCTTGCATTGGCGCTCGAGAACCAGGGCGAGGATCGCGATGCCGGCAAGCACTACGCGCGCGCCGCCGAGCTCAAGCCCTCAGGTGCCACCTTGAACAACAACGGCGCCTGGCTGTGCCGCAACGGCCGCGCTGCCGAGTCGATCACGTGGTTCGACCGCGCCCTGGCCGACCGCAGCTACGCCAGCCCCGCCTCGGCGCTGGCCAACGCAGGCGCCTGTGCCGATGCCGGCGGCCAGCCGGGGCGCGCCGAGCGCGACCTGCGCGCGGCACTGGCCCTCGATCCGGTCAACGCCGTCGGTCTGGAGGCGCTGGCCAGGCATTTGTACGGGCGCGGGGAATACTTCGAGGCGCGGGCATTCTCGCAACGTCGGCTGGACGCGGGGCCGGCGTCGCCGGCCGCGCTGCAACTTGCGTCACAGATCGAGGAAAAGCTCGGCGACAAGGCTGCCGCCGCTCGTTATGTTCAGCGCCTGCGGACGGAATTCCCGCACGCGCAGGCAGTGCTGCCCGGGGACAGCAGTTCACGATGATGCCGCCAGACAAGAATGTGGCCGCCGATGCCGACTACGGCTGTGGCCGCCGCCTACGCAATGCCCGCGAGGCCGCGGGCCTCTCCATCGAAGACGTTGCCGCCCGGCTGCGGATGCCGGTGCGCGTTGTCGAGTCGCTCGAGGCCGAGGACTGGAGCCGGCTGGGCGCGCCGGTCTACGTGCGCGGACAGTTGCGCAGCTATTCGCGCCTGCTGGGCCTGTCCACCGCCACCATGCAGGCCGTAGTCGGGGTCGCCCCGGTGGAGCCGGTGACACTGGTGCCGCGCACCTACGTGCCACGCATGCGGATCGTGGCCGAACAGTTCGCCAAGCGCCTGGTGTACGTGGTGATCACCGCAGCCATCGCACTGCCGGTGTGGCTGGCCACCAGGCCGCATCTCGCCACGCAGGGTGCCGAATCCGCCTCGCTTGACATGCCTGTGGCCTCCACGGCTCGCCAGCCCGGCGCGCCAGGGGTCGCCGGGGCTCGCCAGCCGGTGCCTCTGGTTGCCTCGATGGCGCCGGTCGCGCAGCGCTCCAGCGGCGCGGCGGTGGCGCTCGAACTGCGGCTGGTCGACGACAGCTGGGTGGAAATCACCGGCAGTGACGGGCGCGTCATCGAGCAGTCGCTGCTGCGCGCAGGCACGACGCGCAGCTTCGCCACCGGTGAGGTTGGGGGCATGGTGTTCGGCAACGCGTCCGCGATCGAGCTGCGGCGCAACGGGGCCGAGCTGGACCTCGCACCGTTCCTTCGGGCGAACGTCGCCCGCTTTACGGTATCCTCTGACGGATCGCTGGTACCCGCTGGTCGTTGACCAGGGGTGCCACGGCAGCGGTGGCCCGCAAGGCGGGCCATCCGCGTGCAACCGAGGACCCGTTCGCGGGTCACATTCCTTCCCATAGCTGCCCGCGGATACGCCGGGTGGCTCGCAGCCCGATCGGACGGTCATGGCAGTAGACGAGTTGCTCGATGAGCACGAACAGGGCGAGCGTGTTCGCCAGTGGGTGCGCGAAAACGCCCTTGGCGTTGTCGCCGGCATTGCGGTGGCACTCGGCCTGGTCTGGGGCTTCCAGCAGTGGCAGGACCACCGCCTGGATCAGCGCATGGCGCAGAGCGACGCCTACGCCGCGGTGAACGCGAGTATTGCCGCCGGTGATCTGGACAAGGCCCGCGAGCTTGCAGCCGCGGCCGACCTGCACGACGGCCCGTTCGCGGCATTGCTGGCGCTTGACCTGGCGAAAGCGCAGGTCGATGCCGGTGACACCGAAGCCGCCACCGCGACGCTGTCCGCCCTGACCGATCCGGGCCCCGCGCTCGAGTCGGTCGTTGCGCGCCGCCTGGCGAGCCTGCATGTCGCTGCGGGCAAGGCCGACGAGGCGCTGGCGGTGCTGGGCGACGCAACCGATGCCGGCAGCCTCGAAACCCGAGGCGATGCACACATGGTGGCCGGTCGTGCGGACGATGCGCGCGAAGCCTACACCGCGGCCCTCGCCGCGCTTGATGTCGCCGCGGTGCCGCAGCGGCGCCTGCTCGAAATCAAGTTGATCGATGCCGGCGGCGTGCCGGCCCACACGGAGAGCGACGCCCGATGACCGAAGCACAGCGCACCAGCCCAACCCGGGCCGGTTCCCGATTCGCCACCCGCGCCGCGACCATCCTGGTCTGCCTGGCCGTGGTCACGGGCTGCAGCACCGTCAAGGGCTGGTTTGGCGGCAAGGGCGACGACGCCAAGGCCGGCGAGCCGGCCGAGCTCGTCAAGTTCGAAGCCACCGCAACGCCCACCCGCATCTGGAAGGCCAGCGCCGGCAAGGGCGAGGGCTCCACCGGCGTACGCCAGGGCCCGGCAGTGGCCGATGGCAGGGTATTCGCTGCCTCGATCAAGGGCGGCGTCCGCGCATTTGATCTGCAGTCCGGGGCACAGGCCTGGCATCACGCAAGCGACCTGCGCCTGTCCGGCGGCCCGGGAGCCGGCGATGGGCTGGTGGTCGTGGGCAGCCTCGACGGCGAAGTGGTGGCGCTGGATGCGACCACCGGAGCGGAACGTTGGACGGCGAAGGTCGTCAGCGAAGTCATTGCCGCGCCCACGATCGGCCAGGGGCTGGTACTGGTGCGCTCCAATGAAGGGCGTGTCACCGCGTTCGACGCGTCCAATGGCGAGCGGCGCTGGTTCTGGGTCCAGGACCTGCCTTCGCTCACCGTGCGCGGCAACGCGCCGGTGACCCTGGGGCCCGGGCACGCCTTCGTCGGCCTGGACGACGGCCGCGTGGTCGCGCTTGCGCTCGGCGATGGGCGGGTGCTCTGGGAGCAACCGATCTCGCTTGGCGACGGCCGCACCGAACTCGATCGCATGGCGGACGTCGACGGCGCTCCGGTGCTCGACGGCCCGGTCCTGTTCGCAACCAGCTACAAGGGCCGGACGATGGCCTTCGAGGCGCCGAGCGGGCGCCCGATCTGGGCAGCGGAGAGCGGTGGCGCAGGCGGCGTTTCAGTGGGCAGCGACCGGCTCGTCGTGAGTGACAAGGCCGGCACCGTGTGGGCCATCGACAAGTACGTCGGTACTTCCTACTGGCGGCAGCCCGCTCTGACCAACCGCAACCTCGGTCCGGCGCGGATCCACGGCAGCTATGCCGTGGTCGGCGACTTCGATGGCTACCTGCACTGGATGCGCCTGCTGGACGGCGAGTTCGTAGCGCGCGAGCGTGCGGGCCGCAATGCCCTGGCTGGTCCGCCGGTGGTGGCCGACGGCATCCTCGTGGTGCAGGACGTCGACGGCGATATCAGCGCCTGGCGCATTGACTGACCCATGTTCCCACTGGTCGCTCTGGTTGGTCGCCCGAACGTCGGGAAGTCGACGCTTTTCAATGCGTTGACGCGCACGCGTGACGCGCTGGTCCATGACCAGCCGGGTGTGACCCGGGATCGCCATTACGGGGTCTGCCGGCTGGACGAGGACCGTCCCTTCGCGCTGGTCGATACCGGCGGCATCTCTGCCGGCAATGTCCATCTCGAAACCGGCAACCTGGCCGGCGCCACCGCGCGCCAGGCCCGCGCCGGCGCCGAGGAGGCCGACCTGGTGCTGTTCGTCGTCGATGGCCGCGAAGGCCCTTCGGCGCTCGACGACGAGATTCTCGCCTGGCTGCGCAAGGCGTCGCGTCCAACGTTCCTGGTGGTCAACAAGACCGACGGCATCGACGCGCGCGAATCGCTCGCGGAGTTCTCGCGCTACGGCTTCAGCGATGTCTTCGCGGTGTCGTCGGCGCACCGCCACGGCATCGACGACCTGGTGGACGAGATCCTGGCGAAGTTGCCCGAGCAGGGCGAAGCCCCCGTGCCGGACAATGATCCGGAGCGTGTCCGCGTCGCCTTCGTCGGGCGCCCCAACGTCGGCAAGTCGACGCTGGTCAACCGCATCCTGGGCGAGGAGCGGATGATCGCCTCCGAAGTCGCCGGCACCACGCGCGATTCGATTGCCGCCGACCTCGAGCGCGACGGCCGCCGCTACCGGCTGGTCGACACCGCCGGCATCCGCCGCAAGTCGCGCGTCGACGAAGCGGTGGAGACCTTCTCGATCATCAAGACCCTGCAGTCGATCGAGCAATGCCAGGTCGCCGTGGTGATGATCGACGCCAACGAAGGCGTGACCGACCAGGACGCCAGCGTGCTGGGTGCCGTGCTCGATGCCGGCCGTGCCCTGGTGGTGGCGGTGAACAAGTGGGATGGGCAGAGCGACTACCAGCGCGAGCAGGTCGAGTCGCTGCTGTCGCGCAAGTTGGCGTTCGTGGAGTGGGCGGAGGCGGTGCGCATCAGCGCGCTGCACGGCTCCGGCCTGCGCGAGCTGTTCCGCGCCATCCATCGCGCGCACGCCTCTGCCACGCGCCAGTTCAGCACCGCCGAAGTCACGCGTGCGGTCGAGGTGGCGTACGAATCCAATCCGCCGCCGGTGGTGCGCGGACATGCCGCCAAGCTGCGCTTCGCGCATCCCGGTGGTGAAAACCCGCCGACCATCGTCATCCACGGCACGCGCCTGCGCACGTTGCCCGACAGCTACAAGCGCTACCTGGAGAACTTCTTCCGCAAGCGCTTCAAGCTGGTCGGAACGCCCGTGCAACTGGTGTTCAAGGAAGGCGAGAATCCCTACAAGGACCGCAAGAACGTGCTGAGCGCGCGGCAGGTGGTCAAGAAGCGGCGGATGATCCGCCACGTCAAGCGCGGGAAGTGAACGCCGGGGCGACGACGCTCGGGCTCCTGGCCGGTGGACGCGCCACGCGCCTCGGCGGGATCGACAAGGCCTGGCTCGAACGCGGCGGCATGCCACAGGTGCTGCGGCTGGCGGAACGCGTCCGTGGCGAAGTGGACGCGGTGCTGGCCAGCGCCAACCGCGATCACGACCGCTATGCGGCGCACGACATGGATGCCGTCGCCGACCGGTTCACCGGCATCGGACCGCTCGGCGGCCTTGATGCCTTGGCCGAGGCATGCGCCACGCCGTGGCTGCTGACGCTGCCGGTCGACCTGCTCTCGGTGAACGACTGCCTGCTTCGCAGCCTGCGTGCGGCGGGCGCTGAAGGCGCATTTGCCGAAGACGATGATGGCGCGCAGCCGCTGGTCGCGCTGTGGCGCGTAGCCGCCCTGCGCGCGGCGCTGCCGGCAGTCATCGCGTCCGGCGCGCATGCGGTGCAGGACCTGCAGGCAGGCCTCGGCATGGCCGGTGTGCGGTTCGAAGGGGTGCGCTTCGGCAACCTCAACACGCCGGCGGACCTGGCCGCCGCCGGCATCGTCGCATCGCCATGAGCGATCCGGCCCCGTTCCCGAGCCGGATCAGCCACGCCGAAGCGCTGGCGATCGTCCGCACGCTGGGCGTCGCCCGTGCCACGGGCGCGCAGGACGTGTCGCTTGCGCGCGCGCACGGCCATGTGCTGGCCGCGGACCTGGTGGCCGGCATTGCCCAGCCACCGTTCGACAATTCGGCGATGGACGGCTACGCGCTGCGCCATGTGGACCTCGTCCCCGACGGCATCACCCGGCTGCGGCTGGTGGGCGAGCAGTTTGCCGGCCGCGCGCAGCCGTTCCTGGTCGGCGCTGGTGAGTGCGTCCGCATCACCACCGGCGCGCCACTGCCTTCCGGTACGGACACCGTGGCCATGAAGGAGGACGCGCGTGTCGACGGTGACAAGGTTGATGTGCTGGTCGCGCCTGCGGCAGGCCGCCACGTGCGCCTGGCCGGCGAAGACTGCGTGCCCGGCGACCTCCTGCTGCGTGCGGGCGAGGTGCTCACCCCTGCGCGCGTCGCGCTTGCCGCGTCGCAAGGTGTGCCGACGCTGCAAGTCGCACGCCGCCCGACCGTGGCCGTATTCACCACCGGTGACGAGCTGGTCGAGCCGGGACTGCCGCTGGCGCCCGGGCAAATCCACAACAGCAACCGCGAATTGCTGATGGGCCTGCTGCGCGCCGAAGGCCTGGAGCCGGTCGCGTGGCCCACGCTGCCCGATGATCCGGAGCAGGTCGAATCCGCACTGCGCCACGCCGGGCATGCCTTCGACCTGGTGCTGACCTGCGGCGCGGTGTCGGTGGGCGAGAAGGACCATATTCCGGCGCTGCTGCAGGCCGAGGCGCGCATCGCGTTCTGGAAGGTCCGCATGAAGCCGGGCATGCCGGTGCTGCTGGCCGAAGGCGGCGGCCTCGGCGAAGCGCTGTTCCTGTGCCTCCCCGGCAACCCGGTCTCGGTGCTGGCGACATGGCTGACGCTCGGCCGCCCGCTGGTCGACGCCATGCAGGGCAGGACCGCCGCACGCCCGCGCTGGCGCGCAAGGCTGGCGACGCCGTGGCACAAGGGCCACGAGCGCCTCGAGTTCCTGCGCGGGCGGCTGGGGCAGGGCGCGGACGGTGTTCCGGAGGTCGAGCCGAGCCCCGCGGACGGCTCGCACCGGATGCGCGCGGCGGCGGATGCCGATGTCCTGCTGGTGCTCAACGAGGGCGCTCGGGACTACCCCGCGGGAGCGTTCGTCGACGTGCTTCCGTGCTGAACCGCGCGAAGCGCGCATCATGTCCACCTCGGGTTTCCCGCAGTCGGCGAGGCGGCGGTGTTGGGCGATAATCACGGCATGCCTGCCAACGAAACCACGCCGCGCGAAGCGCAGCGGCGACTCACTGCCGGTGCCCGCCTGGTCGATGTGCGCGAAGAACACGAGTACGCAGCCGGCATGGCCGACGGCGCAGTCGGGATCCCCCGCGCCGAACTCGAGGACGATCCGGGCTTCCACTTCCCGGACCGCGATACCGAGCTGCTGCTGATCTGCCAGACCGGTGGCCGCTCGATGCTCGCCGCCGAGGCGCTGCAGCGGCTCGGCTATCGCAACGTCACCACGGTTCGCGGCGGCACGCTGCGCTGGATCGCCGAAGGCCTGCCGGTCACGCGTCCCGCGGCGCACGAGGTCGACCGCGATTTCCACGAACGCTACTCGCGCCATCTGCTCCTGCCGGAAGTGGGCTCGCGTGGACAGCGCCGCCTCGAGGCTTCCCGCGTGCTGATGCTGGGCGCCGGCGGGCTGGGATCGCCCGCGGCGTTCTACCTGGCCGCGGCCGGCATCGGCCACCTGCGCATCGCAGACGACGACATCATCGAGCGCAGCAACCTGCAGCGCCAGATCCTGCATACCGACGCCGACATCGGCATGGCCAAGGTCGACTCGGCCGAGACCCGCCTGTCGGCGCTGAACCCGCGCATCAAGGTCGAGGCGATCCGCGAGCGGGTGACGTCGGCCAATGTCGAGCGCCTGCTCGAGGGCATTGACCTGGTGGTGGACGGCGCCGACAACTTCGCCGTGCGCTACCTGCTCAACGACGCCTGCGTGAAGCTCGGCATACCGCTGGTCTACGGCGCCGTGCACCGCTTCGAAGGCCAGGTGAGCGTGTTCGACGCGGGCCGCCACCGCGGACAGGCGCCGTGCTACCGCTGCCTGTTCCCCGAGCCGCCACCGCCGGAGTCCGCACCCAACTGCAGCGAGGCCGGCGTGCTCGGCGTACTCCCCGGCGTGATCGGCATGCTGCAGGCAACCGAGGCGCTGAAGCTCCTGCTGCACGTCGGCGAGCCGCTCGCCGGCCGCCTGCTGCATTTCGACGCCCTGGGCATGCGGTTCCGCGAAACCAGGCTGCCGGCGGATCCTGGCTGCGCGGTATGCGCGCCGGGCACGCCGTTCCCCGGCTACATCGACTACGCGGCGTTCTGCGCCGGCGGCTGATGCCGCGCCGCTGTCGCCAGCGCGTGAGCGCCTGGCGGCCGCGATGTCCTAGGCTGGGTACTTGATCCGGGGAGCGACGATCGATGGCCAGTCCTTCAAGTTGGCGAGTGCTGGGTTGCGCAATGGTCTTCTGGCTGCTGGGCGCGGCCTGGCCCGCGCATGCCGCCGATCCCTGTCCGCTGCTGCGGGCGCAGACGGGCGCGCCCGCCGCCGTCACCCGCGTCGCCGCGATCGCCTGCGACGAACACCAGCTCTGGTTCCGGCCCTTCATCGATCGCGACGGGCGCCTGGCCGGCTCGCAGGTGCGCGAGGCCGAGGCGGCGCTGCTCGCCAATGGCCAGCCGGCGTGGCTGCGCGTGGTGGACTACTGGCGCGGCAGCGGCCTGCTGTACCAGGCGCTGCAGCGCCCCGGCGCGAACGACTGCGTGCGTGCCGGCGGCCCGTACGCGGCGCCCGCCTGCCGCGGCTTCATCGTCGACACCCCGTGGTCGGCCGCCTTCGTGTCGTGGGTGCTCGGCCGCGCCGCGCTGCCGGGGTTCCGTGGTTCTGCGAGCCATGTCGGCTACGTGCGCGACGCCTATCGCGATCCCGAAGGCAGCGCCTACCGGGTTGCCGATCCGCGTGCGGTGCGGCCAGGGCAGGGTGACCTTCTCTGCTACGTGCGGGTGGCTGCGCGCAGCTACGGGTTCCCCGGGCTCGCCAGCCTGCTGAGTGGCGACGACGCCGGGCTCGGCATGCACTGCGACATCGTGGTGGCGGTGCAGCAGGGCGACGCAACCGCCTATCTCGTCGGTGGCAACGTACTGGACGGAGTGACGATGCGGCTGCTGCCGCTCACCCCCGGCGGGCAGTTCGCCGAGCTGCCGGCGCGTGCAGCCGATGGCGCCACGTGCACACCGGACACCCCGGCGGCCTGCAATGCCAACCGCCAGGACTGGGCGGTGCTGCTGCAGCTGCGTCCGGCGACGGAGTTGGCGCGACTGCTGCCGGCACGCCCGGTCCCGCCGCCTGCCGCGGCACCTGCGTCGCCGCAGTGCTGCATCAACTGCGTGGTTGGATCCGGTGTGCCGCGCTGCCCTGCAGGCGCACCCCCGAATCGGGGACAATGACGGCCCCACGCCCACGGCACAGGCATGTCAGAGACTTCCAGCCAGGCCCGCATCCTCGACGGCAAGCGGATCGCCGATGAGCTCCTCGATGCGCTCAAGGTGCGCGTCGACCGCCGCATCGCCGCCGGGCACGCGCCGCCCGGGTTGGCCGTCGTGCTGGTGGGCGACAACCCGGCATCGCGCTCGTACGTGCGCAACAAGCGCCGCGCGGCCGGCATCGTCGGGATTCGAGCGCTTGACTTCGACCTGCTGGAAGGCACCAGCGAAGCCGAACTGCTGGCTTTGATCGACCGGCTCAACGCCGACCCGTCGGTCAACGGCATCCTCGTGCAGCTGCCGCTGCCCGGCATCCCCGATGCCACGCGCCTGATCCATCGCATCGACCCGCGGAAGGATGTGGACGGGTTCCATCCGGAAAACGTCGGCCACCTGGCGCTGCGCCAGTTCGGGCTGCGCCCGTGCACGCCGCGCGGCATCACCACGCTGCTGGCGTGGACCGATCGCCCGGTGCGCGGGCAGAGCGCGACGATCGTCGGCGTCAGCAACCACGTCGGCCGACCGATGGCGCTGGAGCTGATGATCGCCGGTTGCACGGTCACCAGCTGCCACAAGTTCACCCCGCCCGAGGTGCTGCGCCGCCACGTGGGCGAAGCCGACATCCTGGTGGTCGCCGTGGGCAAGCCCGGCATGATCCCGGGCGACTGGATCAAGCCGGGCGCGGTGGTGATCGACGTCGGCATCAACCGGCTCGACGACGGCCGCCTGGTCGGCGATGTCGGCTTTGCCGAAGCTGCCACGCGCGCGAGCTGGATCACGCCCGTGCCTGGCGGCGTTGGCCCCATGACCGTGGCCACGCTGATGCAGAACACCCTGGAAGCGGCCGAGGCTGCCGACGCCGCGGAATAGGGCGTTCCGCCCGCGCGGGGCGACCCGCGGGCCCGCGGCGGCGTACAATGGCGCGCTTCACTCCCAACTGGCCCGCCCATGCTGCGCATCCAGGCTGAAGCGCTGACCTACGACGATATTTCGCTGGTCCCCGCCCATTCCATCGTCCTGCCCAAGGACGTCTCGCTCGCCACCCGGCTGACGCGCACGCTGCGCCTCAACATGCCGATCGTGTCGGCCGCCATGGACACCGTGACCGAAGCCAGGCTCGCCATCGCCATGGCCCAGCTCGGCGGCATCGGCATCATCCACAAGAACATGAGCCTCGAGCGCCAGGCGATCGAGGTCGCCAAGGTCAAGAACTTCGAGGCCGGGGTAATCCGCGAGCCGTTCACGGTCGGCCCGGAGACCTCGATCGGCGAGGTGCTGCGCCTCACCCGCGCGCGCAACATCTCCGGCGTGCCGGTGGTCGACGGCGACCACCTGGTCGGCATCGTCACCGGGCGTGACATGCGCTTCGAGACCAAGCTCGACGATCCCGTGCGCAACGTCATGACGCGCAAGGAACGCCTGGTCACCGTGCGCGAAGGCGCCAGCGACGATGAAGTCCTGCAGCTGCTGCACAAGCACCGCATCGAGAAGGTGCTGGTGGTCAACGACGACTTCCAGCTGCGCGGGCTGATCACCGTCAAGGACATCCAGAAGGCGCGCGACAATCCCAATGCCGCCAAGGATGCGTCGGAAAGCCTGCTGGTCGGCGCGGCGGTCGGCGTGGGCGGCGACACCGAGGCGCGCATCGAGGCGCTGGCCGCGGCGGGCGTCGACGTGATCATCGTCGACACCGCGCACGGGCACTCGCAGGGCGTTCTCGACCGCGTGGCCTGGGCCAAGAAGCGCTACCCGCAGATCGAGGTCGTCGGCGGCAACATCGTCACCGGAGATGCTGCACTGGCACTGATGGACGCCGGTGCCGACGCGGTGAAGGTCGGCGTGGGCCCGGGTTCGATCTGTACCACCCGCGTGGTCGCAGGCGTGGGCGTGCCGCAGGTCACCGCGATCGACATGGTCGCCTCCGCGCTGCAGGACCGCATTCCGCTGATCGCCGATGGCGGCATCCGCTACTCCGGCGATATCGGCAAGGCGCTTGCCGCGGGCGCGTCCACGGTGATGATCGGCGGCCTGTTCGCCGGCACCGAGGAAACCCCGGGCGAGACCGAGCTCTACCAGGGCCGCAGCTACAAGAGCTATCGCGGCATGGGCAGCCTGGCGGCGATGGAGAAGGGATCCAGCGACCGCTATTTCCAGGAGGCCGCCGACGCCGACAAGCTGGTGCCGGAAGGCATCGAGGGTCGCGTGCCGTACCGGGGCCCGCTGAGCGGCGTGATCCACCAGCTCATCGGCGGCCTGCGCGCCACCATGGGCTACGTCGGCTGCGGCACGGTCGAAGACATGCGCACCCGGCCGGAGTTCGTGAAGATCACCGGCGCCGGCCAGCGCGAGAGCCACGTCCACGACGTGCAGATCACCAAGGAACCGCCCAACTACAGGACCGGCTGACATGGCCGCACCTTCCGGCAAGCCACCGCGCCGGCGCCGCCTCGGCACCGGACTCCTGGTGCTGCTGCTGGTCGCCGCCGGCGTGTTCGCCTATGGCGAGTACCGCGCCTGGCAGCTGCGTGATTCCTGCACCGGCAACGCCGGCAGCTGGGACCGCGAACGCCAGCAATGCACCTTCCACGGCGGCGAAGTTCCCGCGCCGCCACCGAGCCAGACCCCATGACCGACCCGCATCGCGACAAGATCCTGATCCTCGATTTCGGCGCGCAGTACACGCAGCTGATCGCGCGCCGCGTTCGCGAACTCGGCACCTACTGCGAGATCTGGGCCTGGGACCATGACCCGGCCGAGATCGCCGCGTTCGCGCCGAAGGGCATCATCCTGTCCGGCGGGCCGGAGTCGACCACCGGCGCCGATGCGCCGGTCGCGCCGCAGGAGGTCTTCGACAGCGGCGTGCCGGTGCTGGGCATCTGCTACGGCATGCAGACCATGGCCAAGCAGCTGGGCGGCGAGACCGAGGCGGCCGATGCGCGCGAGTTCGGCCACGCCGAAGTCGTGCTGGTCGCCTCCGACAGCCTTTTCGGCGAGCTGAAGGACCACGCCGGCCTGCCGCCGCGGCTGGACGTGTGGATGAGCCACGGCGACCACGTCTCGCGCGCGCCTCCCGGCTTCACCGTCACCGCCAGGACCGCGCGCGTGCCGGTGGCCGCGTTCGCCAACGAGGACAAGCGCTGGTACGGCGTGCAGTTCCACCCCGAGGTCACCCACACCAAGTCCGGCCAGGAGCTGCTGCGCCGGTTCGTGGTGGAGATCTGCGGCTGCGAGACGCTGTGGACGGCCGAGCACATCATCGACGACCAGGTGGCGCGCGTGCGCGAGGCCGTGGGCGGTGACGAGGTCATCCTCGGCCTGTCCGGCGGCGTCGATTCGTCGGTGGTGGCGGCACTGCTGCACCGCGCGATCGGTGACCAGCTGACCTGCGTGTTCGTCGATACCGGCCTCTTGCGCTGGCAGGAAGGCGACCAGGTCATGGCGACTTTCGCCGACGCCTCCGACGCGCACGGCCTGGGGATCCGAGTGATCCGTGTCGATGCGCGTGATCGCTATTTCGCGGCGCTGGCCGGCGTCACCGACCCGGAGGCCAAGCGCAAGATCATCGGCAACCTGTTCGTCGAGATCTTCGACGAGCAGGCCGGCAAGCTCGCCAACGCCAAGTGGCTGGCGCAGGGCACCATCTATCCGGACGTGATCGAGTCCGCCGGCAGCAAGACCGGCAAGGCGCACGTCATCAAGAGCCACCACAACGTCGGCGGCCTGCCCGAGCACATGAAGATGGGCCTGGTGGAACCGCTGCGCGAGCTGTTCAAGGACGAGGTGCGGCGCATCGGCGTGGCGCTCGGCCTGCCGCACGAGATGGTCTACCGGCATCCGTTCCCGGGCCCCGGCCTGGGCGTGCGCATCCTTGGCGAAGTACGGCCGGAGTACGCCGACCTGCTGGCGCGCGCGGATGCGATCTTCATCGAGGAACTGCGCCTGGCGGACCTGTACGACAAGACCAGCCAGGCGTTCGCGGTGTTCCTGCCGGTGAAGTCGGTGGGCGTGGTGGGCGACGCGCGCGCCTACGAGTGGGTGATCGCGCTGCGCGCGGTGGAGACCATCGACTTCATGACCGCGCACTGGGCGCACCTGCCTTACGAATTCCTGGGTCGGGTGTCCAACCGGATCATCAACGAGGTGCGCGGCGTGTCGCGCGTGGTGTACGACATCAGCGGCAAGCCGCCAGCCACCATCGAGTGGGAGTGATGCCAGCCGCGGCATTCGCCGCGCTAGCTTCGCTTCCGCGCCAGGCTGGGGGCGCAGGCCACTAGAATGCGCACATGCCTGCCAACGCAACCGACACCCAGGCCGACCGCGACCAGCGCTGGATGCGCCACGCGCTCGCGCTGGCCGAGCGCGCGGAACGCGAGTTCGACGAGATTCCGGTAGGGGCGGTCCTGGTGGACGCCGCGGACCAGGTGCTGGGCGAAGGCTGGAACCGCAACATCGGGGATCACGATCCAACCGCGCACGCCGAGATCGTCGCCATGCGCCAGGCGGGCAGGGCGCTGGGTAACCATCGCCTGCTCGGCTGCACGCTGTACGTCACCCTTGAGCCCTGTGCGATGTGCGCCATGGCGATGGTGCACGCGCGCGTGGCACGCGTGGTGTTCGGCGCCACGGATCCGAAGACCGGTGCCGCGGGCAGCGTCTTCGACCTGCTGGCCGATCCGCGCCACAACCATCGCGTGGTGGTGCATGGCGGAGTGCTGGCCGATGAAGCGGGCACGCGGTTGCGTGCGTATTTCCGCGCCAAGCGCGGCCGCCCGACGGCTTGAGCCCGGCGACCGCGCGTTATCATGCGCATCTCGAGACATGGCAGGGAGCAGGCGTGGGCGCGAATGACAGGCTGGTCTGGATCGACCTTGAAATGACCGGCCTCGACACCGGCGCGGACTCGATCCTCGAGATCGCGACTGTCGTCACCGATGCCAACCTCGAAGTACTGGCCACCGGCCCCGAACTGGCCATCGCGCATCCGCTCGAGCGGCTCGAAGCCATGGACGACTGGAACCGCAACCAGCACGGTCGCTCCGGCCTGTGGCGCCGGGTGCTCGAAGAAGGCGTGGACATGGCCGAGGCCGAAGAACGCACGCTGGCGTTCCTCGGCGAATGGGTCGGGCCGAACCAGTCGCCGATCTGCGGCAATTCGATCTGCCAGGACCGCCGTTTCCTGCACCGCTGCATGCCACGCCTGGAGCGCTACTTCCACTACCGCAACCTCGACGTGAGCACGATCAAGGAGCTGGCGCGACGCTGGGCTCCGGAGGTCCTCGCGGGCATCCGCAAGGCCGGCACGCACACCGCGCTATCCGACGTGCAGGACTCGATCGCCGAGCTCCGCCACTATCGCCAGTCGATGGGCGCCTTCGCCCCCCGCGCCTGATTCCCAACGCCCTCGCATCGGTTCATCCGCCGGAGAGACAAGGGCGCGGCGCCTCTACAGGTGCCGGGTGCCAAGGCCCTTGAGGGCTCATGTCCCCCGGCGATGGCCTTGCGGCCATCGCCTCCTCCTTGACTTCCCCCTCAAGGGCCTTGGCACCCGGTACGCCGCAATACGCCGTGGTTCGAGAAGCAGAGCCACAGCCCGCGATCTCGCGCATGCTTCCTGTACCGGCAACCAGCGCGGAGCCCCGCAGTGGCCGTGAGGCCTTCGCGGGGAAGTAAAGGAGGAGGTATCCGCCGCCAGGCGGATGCCGGGGGACATGAGCCGCGAAGGCCTCACGGCCACCGCAGTGCTCCTTAGGTCACCAACAACAAAAAGGCCGGGCACGAAGCCCGGCCTTGCATGTCCGCGCCAGGCGTTCGCCTCAGCCGGCAGCCTTCGACTTGGCCAGCTTCAGCCAGGTGTCGACCACGGTGTCGGGGTTGAGCGACAGCGACTCGATGCCCTCCTGCATGAGCCACTCGGCAAGATCCGGGTGGTCGCTCGGGCCCTGGCCGCAGATGCCGATGTACTTGCCCTTGGCCTTCGCGGTCTGGATGGCCATCGACAGCAGCTTCTTGACCGCGGGGTCGCGCTCGTCGAACAGGTGGGCAACCACGGCCGAGTCGCGATCGAGGCCCAAGGTGAGCTGGGTCAGGTCGTTGGAGCCGATCGAGAAGCCGTCGAACATTTCCAGGAACTCGTCCGCCAGCAGGGCGTTGGAGGGCACCTCGCACATCATGATGATCTTGAGCCCGTTGCGGCCACGCACCAGGCCGTTGGCCTCGAGCACATCGAGCACCTTCCGGCCTTCGTCCAGGGTGCGTACGAACGGGATCATCACCCACAGGTTGTCGAGGCCCATCTCCTCACGCACGCGCAGCACCGCCTTGCACTCGAGCGCGAAGGCGTCGGAGAACGACGGATCGACATAGCGGCTGGCGCCGCGGAAGCCGATCATCGGGTTCTCTTCTTCCGGCTCGTAGCGCTGGCCGCCGAGCAGGTTGGCGTACTCGTTGGACTTGAAGTCCGACATGCGCACGATCACCGGGTTCGGCGCAACCGACGCGGTGAGCGTGGCGATGCCCTCGGCGAGGCGGTCGACGTAGAACTCGACCGGGCCCGCGTAGCCGGCGATGCGCGCATCGATCTTCTTGCGGATGTCCGCGTCCTGCTGGTCGTACTGCAGAAGTGCGTTGGGGTGCACGCCGATGTGCGCGGCGATGATCATCTCCAGCCGTGCCAGGCCGATGCCGGCGTTGGGCAGCTGGCCGAAGTCGAACGCGCGCTCCGGGTTGGCCACGTTCATCATGATCTTGAGCGGCGCCTCCGGCATCGACGAGAGGTCGGTGGTGATGCGCTCGAAGGGCAGGGCGCCGTCATAGATGTAGCCGGTGTCGCCCTCGGCGCAGCTGATGGTGACGATGCTGCCGTCCTGGATCGTGTCCAGGGCATTGCCGGTGCCCACGACCGCCGGCACCCCGAGTTCGCGGGCGATGATGGCGGCGTGGCAGGTGCGGCCGCCACGATTGGTGACGATTGCAGCGGCGCGCTTCATCACCGGCTCCCAGTCGGGGTCGGTCATGTCGGCGACCAGCACGTCGCCTGGCTGCACGCGGTTCATGTCGTCGAGCGTGCGCACCACGCGCGCGGTGCCGGAGCCGATCTTCTGGCCGATGGCGCGGCCTTCGGTCACCACGGGGCCACGGGCGCCGAGCAGGTAACGTTCGATCTGCGTGGCCTTGGCACGCGACCTGACGGTTTCCGGGCGCGCCTGGACGATGAACAGCTTGCCGCTGGCGCCGTCCTTGGCCCACTCGATGTCCATCGGGCGGCCGTAGTGCTCTTCGATGGTCAGCGCCTGGCGGGCAAGCTCCGCCACGTCGGCATCGTCGATCGAGAAGCGGTTGCGCAGCGACTCGGGCGTGTCCTCGTTGCGCACGCGTTCGCCGGGCTGGTCGGAATACACCATCCGGATCTGCTTGGCGCCGAGCGAGCGTCGCAGGATCGCCGGCTTGCCCTGGCGCAGCGTGGGCTTGTAGACATAGAACTCGTCCGGGTTCACCGCGCCCTGCACGACGTTCTCGCCCAGGCCGTAGCTGGAGGTGATGAACACCACGTCGCGGAAGCCGGACTCGGTGTCGAGCGTGAACAGCACGCCGGACGCGCCGATGTCCGAACGCACCATCAGCTGTACGCCCGCCGACAGGAACACGTCCTCGTGCTTGAAGCCGTGGTGCACGCGGTAGGCGATGGCGCGGTCGTTATAGAGGCTGGCGAACACCTCCTTGACCTTGACCACCACGTCGTCGGCACCGGTGACGTTGAGGTAGGTCTCCTGCTGGCCTGCGAAGCTGGCGTCGGGCAGGTCCTCGGCAGTTGCCGATGAGCGCACCGCCACCGCGACTTCGCCACCACCGTTGCTGGCGCAGAGCTTGGCGTAGGCGTCGCGGATGTCCTGCTCGAGCTCGGCCTGGAGCGGGGCGTCGATCACCCAGCCACGGATCTCGGTGCCGGCGCGGTTGAGCGCCGGTACGTCCTCGACGTCGAGCGTCGCGAGTTTGTCGAAGATGCGCTGGTGCAGGTCGTTGTGCGCGACGAACGCCTGGAAGGCATCCGCGGTGGTGGCAAAACCGCCCGGCACCGAAACGCCGAGCCTCGCCAGGTTGCCGATCATCTCGCCAAGCGAAGAGTTCTTGCCGCCCACCTGGGCAAGGTCGGTCAGGCGCAGGTCGTCAAGCCACAGGATATTGGCGCTCAAAACGGGCACTCCGGAGATGCGAAGGGGTCACGCGGGGAAGGGAGCCACGACGCCAGGGGCGCCGGGGGCCGACATTGGCTATTTTAGCAAGCCCGCACGCCGCAATGCCCGCGGCTTTCCCCACAGGAACAACGCATGACCATGCCGCGCCCGGTCTTCTATGTCTCAGACGGCACCGGAATCACCGCTGAAACGATCGGCCACAGCCTGCTGACGCAGTTCACCGACACCCGTTTCTCCACCGAGCGCATCCCGTTCGTGGACAGCGTGGAGCGCGCCACGGAGATCGCCGCGCGCATCCAGGCGGCCGGCGTGACCAGCGGCCTGCGCCCGATCGTGGTCAATTCCTGCGTGGATCCCGACCTGACCCAGGCGATCGCCGGGAGTGGGGCGCTGGTGCTGGACGTGTTCGCGCCGTTCATCGCGCCGCTCGAGGCTGAACTGGGCCAGATGCGCCAATCGCGGGTCGGGCAGGCGCACGGCATGGTCGACTTCGACAGCTACCACCGGCGCATCAACGCCATGAACTACGCGCTGACCCATGACGACGGCATCGCCATCAACTACGACGCGGCCGACGTGATCCTGGTCGCGGTCTCGCGCGCCGGCAAGACGCCGACCTGCGTCTACCTGGCCCTGCATTACGGCGTCAGCGCCGCCAACTACCCGCTGACCGAAGAGGACCTGGAGCATGATCGCCTGCCGCCGCGGCTGCGCGCGCACCGCAGCAAGCTGTTCGCGCTGACCATCGATCCCGTGCGGCTGCAGCAGATCCGCCAGGAGCGGCGCCCCAATTCGAAGTACTCGCAGCTGGAGACCTGCAGGCGCGAGGTGGCGGCGGCGGAGGCGCTTTACCGTGCCGAGCGCGTGCCGGTGCTGAGCACCACGCACACCTCGATCGAGGAAATCGCCAGCAAGGTGATGAACACGCTAGGCATCCGCCGCGGGATGTTCTGACCCGGCCCCGGTGCAGGCGGCTGCGTGTAGGATCGGGACATGTCCAGTCTTGCCTCACGCCACCTCCAAGTTCCGCAGCTCAGCCGCTTCGGCTGGCTGATGGCGCTGTATGCCGAGAACCACGCGCGCCTGGTGCGCCTGTTCGAACCCGGCGACCTGGTCGGGGGCACGTACCTTTCGCGGATCGGCGACGGATTGGACCTGCGGCTGGACGTGATCGCGCGCCATGCCTACACCAGCGAACTGCGCCTGGCGTACGACGCGCTGCCGGATCCGGTGACCGGCGAGCCGGATCCGTCGGTCTACGTACGCCTGTATCGCGATGCGCGCCAGGCGGAGGCGACGCATTGCTACGTCGGGCGCCGCTGGCAGGACACCATCGGCATGTTTCCGCCTCCCAAGGCGGTGCTGGGCCACCGCGTGCGCATGAACACGTTCCTCGGCAAATGGCTGCAATACCTGGCCGAGCAGGGTCATGGTGTGGCGACCCTGGCGCCCGTCCTCGCTTCATCCGAGGCGCCGTGCGCGGTGCTAGCATCGGCGGGC
Organism: Luteimonas sp. MC1828; assembly: GCF_016461615.1. Taxonomy (NCBI): domain Bacteria; kingdom Pseudomonadati; phylum Pseudomonadota; class Gammaproteobacteria; order Lysobacterales; family Lysobacteraceae; genus Luteimonas; species Luteimonas sp. MC1828. Next base: position 672,615 of record NZ_JAEMNY010000001.1, on the reverse strand, counting down.
ACGTCCCCAGAAACCACCCCGAGGTGATTCCATGACGACCAAGCTCGACAAGCCCCTGAAGCGCGAAGTCCAGATCGGCGACAAGGCCTACACCCTCACCATCGACGCGACCGGCCTCAAGCTTGTCGAAAAAGGGCATCGCAAGGGCATCGAGGTCGACTGGACCGAGATCGCCAACCGCGATGGCGGCGGCAACCACGGCTGAACGCGCAGCGCCAGCTGGCGCGATCACCGCATAAAGAAAAAGCCCGCCAATGGCGGGCTTTTTCATGCAACGTTGGCGTCCCCACGGGGATTCGAACCCCGGTGTCCACCGTGAAAGGGTGGTGTCCTAGGCCTCTAGACGATGGGGACCTGGATCTTTGACCGCTGGTCCCGAAGGACCTTGTGATTGGTGGAGCCAGGCGGGATCGAACCGCCGACCTCCTGCATGCCATGCAGGCGCTCTCCCAGCTGAGCTATGGCCCCACGTCTTGGTGAGCGCGAGATTCTAGGGGTGGCGACGGATACCGTCAACACCTGTGTGATGCGAATTCTTCAGAACCACCAGCGGACGCCCACAACCCACTGCGTGTCGTCGACATCCGCACCTGCCGCGCGGCGCAGATCTGCGCTGTGCCCGTGGCGCCGTTCCTGGACGATGCCGATGTAGGGCGCGAACTGGCGATGGATTTCGTAGCGCAGGCGCAGGCCGGTTTCGGTCGACGACAGCCCCGAGCCGATTCCGCGCGCCGCGTCGTCCTCGCCATGCAGCCAGGCACCGAGCACCGGTTGCAGTACCAGGCGGTTGGTCAGCAGCAGGTCGTATTCGAGCTGCAGGTGGGCTGCGGTGCGGCCGGATGCGCCGACATAGGCGGTCGCGGCGACCTCGAAGCGGCCGGGTGCGAGGCCTTGGATGCCGATGGCGCCCCAAGTGCGCGACGGTCCGGGCTGGATGTCCTGGCGCACGCCCGCGACCACGTCCCACCATGGGCCGATGCTGCGGCCGTACAGCAGCTCGACGTCGGCGTGGTGGGTGCGCCCGCGTCCGCGTTCCGCGCCGGCGCGCAGCCACAGCCGGTCGGTGTCGGTGCCATACCAGGCTTCTCCTTCGAAACGCTGGCCGCGGCCAGCGTCGCCGTCGGTGAACTCGAAGTGGTCGAGCAGCACGCGCCAGTTGCGAGGCGAGGCGTGTTCCATGCCGTGCGCGAGGTCGGGGAAAGCGGCTGCGCGATCCGCCTCGGTGAGTGCGGGAACGGGGACGTGCGGCTGGCTGGCGTCGTCGCCATGGCTGAGCGCGTGATGTGGCGGCGTCGCCTGGCCAGCCGGCGCGGGCTCCCCATGCTGCTGTGGCTGCTGCGGGTGCTGCGCTTGTTGTGCGTGCTGCGCGTGCTGCTGTGCAGCTGCATCCGCGCCAGCCGCCAGCAGCAGCGTCGCGATGGCTGCCATCGGCGCCAGGCGGCTCATGCGGACTCCTCCACGCGCACCTCGCGCATCATGCCCGCCTCCATGTGGTACAGCAGGTGGCAGTGGAAGGCCCATCGCCCGAGCGCATCGGCCCGCACGCGATAGCTGCGCCGCGTACCCGGCGGCATGTCGACGGTGTGCTTGCGCACCTGGAAGTTCCCGTCGGCGTCTTCGACATCGCTCCACATGCCGTGCAGGTGGATGGGGTGGGTCATCATGGTGTCGTTGACCAGCACGATGCGCATGCGCTCGCCGTAGTTGAGCCGCAGCGGCTCCGCGCCGCTGAACGGCTGCGCGTCGAACGACCAGGCGAACTTCTCCATGTGCCCGGTGAGGTGCAGCTCGACCTCGCGCGAAGGCTCGCGGCCATCCGGATCGCCGCCGATCGAATGCAGGTCCGCGTAGGTGAGCACGCGCCGGCCGTTGTCACGCAGGCCGATGCCGGGGTCGTCGAGTTTCGGCGCCGGCGTCATGGTCTGCATGTCGACGATCGGACTGCCGTCCTCGCGCGGCGGATGCGCCTGCATCGCCATGGCGCCTGCGCCATGGCCCATGTGCGCGCCGCAGCCGCCCTCGGCCATCATCGCGCCGCAGCCGCCCTCCATGCCCTTGCCGCCGCCGGCATGGCCGCCGTGGCCCATGTCGTCCATGGTCAGCAGCGGGCGCGGATCGTTGGCCGGGACCGGCGCGGCCAGGCCCGGGCGCACGGCGAGCGTGCCGCGCGCGTATCCGGTGCGCCCCATGTCCTGCGCGAAGATGGTCCACGCATCCTGGCCGGACGGCTCCACGATCACGTCGAAGGTTTCGGCCACCGCGATGCGGAATTCGTCCACGCTCACCGGATGGATCGGCAGGCCGTCGGCGGCCAGCACGGTCATCTTGAGCCCCGGAATGCGCACGTCGAAATAGGTCATCGCCGAGGCGTTGATGAAGCGCAGCAGCACCTTTTCGCCGCTGCGGTACAGCCCGGTCCAGTTCGCCGCCGGCGTGCTGCCGTTGCAGAGATAGGTGTAGGTGTGCGCATTGATGTCGGAGATGTCGGTGGGCGTCATGCGCATCCGGCCCCAGGCGGCGCGGTCGCGCAGGGTGGCAGCCAGGCCGTCGCTGCGCACGTCGCGCACGAAGTCGCCGACTGTCGGCTTGTAGAAGTTGTCGAACTCGGCGAGTTTTTTCATCCGCCGGTACAGCGCAGCGGGGTCGTGGTCGGTCCAGTCCGACAGCAGCACCACGTGCTCGCGGTCGTAGCGGTAGGGCAGGGGTTCGATCGGATCGATGATGATCGCGCCGTACAGCCCGGCCTGCTCCTGGAACAGCGAATGGCTGTGGTACCAGTAGCTGCCCGACTGGCGCAGCGTGAAGCGGTAGAGCCAGGCCTCGCCTGGCGCGATGCCGTCGAAGCTGAGCCCCGGCACGCCGTCCATGTTGGCCGGCAGCAGGATGCCGTGCCAGTGGATCGAGGTCATGGCATCGGGCAGGCGGTTGGCGACGCGCAGGGTGACCGTGTCGCCTTCGCGCCAGCGCAGGACCGGCGCGGGAAGCTGGCCATTGACGGTGATGGCACGCCGCACGCGGCCGGTGAAGTCGACCTCGGTGGAGCCGATGGCGAGGTCGAAGTCACGGCCGCGCAGCTCGGTGCCGGGCGTCGCGCGCCCGATTGCGGGGCCGTTGCCGGCCCAACTGTTGAAGGCCAGCAACGAGCCGCCGGCGGCGATGCCGGAGACGAACTGGCGGCGCGCGGGATCGAGCAGTGTGTCTCGTGTCATCTACGGTTCCCGGGATTCAATGGAAGCGCCGCGCGCCCAGGCGCAGTGCATTCGCGACGACCGACACCGAGCTCAGGCTCATTGCCAGCGCCGCCAGCATCGGACTCAGCAGCAGGCCGGTAAACGGATACAGCACGCCGGCCGCCACCGGCACGCCGATGGCGTTGTAGAGGAACGCGAAGCCGAGGTTCTGCTTCATGTTGGCCACCGAGGCCTGCGCGATGCGCCGTGCACGCACGATGCCGCGCAGGTCGCCACCGACCAGCGTCACCTGTGCGCTCGACATGGCGACGTCGGTGCCGGTGCCCATGGCGATGCCGACGTCGGCGGACGCCAGCGCCGGCGCGTCGTTGATGCCGTCGCCAGCCATCGCCACGCGACGGCCTTCGCCCTGCAGGCGCGCGACCAGTGCGGACTTGTCGGCGGGTCGCATCTCGCCGTGGACTTCATCGATCGCCAACGCGCGCGCCACCGAATGCGCGGTCGCTTCACCGTCGCCGGTGGCCATGACGATGCGGATGCCGGCGACGTGCAAGCCGGCGATGGCGTCGTGGGTGCTGGCCTTGACCGGATCGGCCAGTGCGATGAAACCCGCAAGCCGTCCGTCCACCGCCACGTGGACCACGCTCGCGCCCTCTGCCCGCAGCGCATCGGCGCGCGCCGCTAGTGGCGCGGGATCCGCGCCCGCACCGCGCATCAGCACGGTATTGCCGACCGCGATCGCGTGGCCGTCGACCTGGCCACGCACGCCGATGCCGGTATCGGATGCGAAGCCCTCGGCGGTGGACAGCTTCAGCCCGCGCGCACGTGCCTCGGTGACGATCGCGTCGGCGAGCGGGTGTTCACTGCCCTGGTCCAGGCTCGCGGCCAGGCGCAGCACCTCATCGGCGGCAAAGCCTTCCGCGGCCGCTACGTCGCGGAACGCCGGCCGGCCCTCGGTGAGCGTGCCGGTCTTGTCGACGACGAGCGTGTCGACTACGGCAAGCCGCTCGATGGCCTCGGCATCGCGGAACAGCACGCCCGCCTTCGCCGCGTTGCCGGTCGCGACCATGATCGACATCGGCGTGGCCAGGCCCAGCGCGCAGGGGCAGGCGATGATCAGCACCGACACCGCGTTGAGCAGCGCGAACGTCCACGACGGCTCCGGCCCGAACATTCCCCAGGCGAAGAACGTCAGCACCGCGATCGCCAGCACCGCCAGCACGAACCAGTAGGCGACCCTGTCGGCCAGCCGTTGCATCGGCGCGCGCGAACGCTGCGCCTGTGCGACCAGCTGCACGATGCGCGCCAGCACGGTGTCGGCGCCGACCTGCGTGGCGCGGATCACCAGCGCGCCGTTGCCATTGAGCGTGGCGCCGACCACGCGGTCACCGGGTGCCTTGGCGACCGGCACCGGCTCCCCGGTGAGCATGGATTCGTCCACCGGCGAGCGGCCCTCGATCACCTCGCCGTCCACCGGCACCTTTTCGCCGGGGCGCACGCGCAGGCGGTCGCCGACGTGCACGTGCGCGAGCGGGATGTCTTCGTCGCCGCCATCGGCGCGCATCCGACGCGCCGTGGTGGGTGCGAGACCCAGCAGCGCCTTCATCGCCGACGAGGTCCTGGCGCGTGCCCGCAACTCCAGCAGCTGGCCGAGCAGGGTCAGGGAGATGATCGTGGCCGCGGCTTCGAAGTACACGCCGACCCGGCCGTGCGCGCGGAAGCCCTCCGGGAACAGTCCGGGCGCGATGGTCGCCACCGCGCTGTACACGAAGGCCGCCGACACGCCGATGCCGATCAGCGTCCACATGTTCGGGCTGCGGTTGCGGATCGACGCCACGCAGCGCTCGAGGAACGGCCAACCTGCCCACATCACCACCGGCGCGGTGAGCGCGAACTCGAGCCAGGTGCGCGCATCCGTCGACAGCGCGTGCAGGTGGTGCCCCCACATCGCCAGCACCATGACCGCCGCAGTCAGTGGCAGCGTCCACCAGAAGCGGCGCGAGAAATCGATGAGCTCGGGGTTGTCGGTATCTTCCAGCGACGGCATTTCGGGCTCGAGCGCCATGCCGCAGATCGGGCAGGTGCCCGGGCCGTCTTGGCGGATTTCCGGATCCATCGGGCAGATGTAGATGGTGCCGGGCGGCGCATCGGGCACGGTGGGCGGGGCAGGGGAGAGGTAACGCACCGGATCGGCCACGAACTTCGTACGACAGCCCGCGGAACAGAAGTGGTGGTCGACGCCATCGTGGCGGGCGTGGTGCGGCGTGCGCGCCGGGTCGACGGACATGCCGCACACGGGATCCTTGGTGGCCGTAGCCTCGCCGCCCGCGTGCTTGCCGCACGCACCGCCGGCGTGGCAGGCGTCATGCGTCGTCATTCATGTTCACCAGACAGCGAGGACAGGATCGGGCAGTGCGTGACATTGCCGTGGCCGGGGCAGGCGTCCACCAGGGCGCGCAGGCCATCGCGGATGCGCTCCAGTTCGTCGATCTTTCGCTCGACTTCGCTCAGCCGCAGGGTCGCGGCGTGGCGGACGGCCGCCATGTCCTCGCCTCGGTTCGCCGACAGCGCCAGCAGGTCGCGGATTTCGCGCAGGGTGAAACCGAGGCCCTTTGCACGCCGCACGAAACGCAGCCGTGCCACATCGTCGTCGCCGAAGCTGCGATAGCCGGATGCCTGGCGCTCCGGCGCCGGCAGCACGCCGTTGCGCTCGTAATAGCGGATGGTGTCGATCGGCGTGTCGGTGCGCTTGCTGAGCTGTCCGATCTGCATGGCTATCTACTCGCCGTGGCGGGCGTAGATCGACGTGGTGCCGTCGCGCGCCACCAGTTCGACGACGAACGGCTGCACACGTCCGTCCGGCATTTCCATGCCCGGGGAACCGGCAGGCATGCCCGGCAGCACGAGCCCCTTGGCATCCGGCTTCTCCGCCAGCAGGCGCTTCACGTCTTCCGCGGGCACATGGCCCTCGATGAAGTAACCGCCGATCTCGGCCGTATGGCAGGACCCCTTGCCGTACGGAACGCCGAGTGACTCCTTGACCGGGCCCATGTCGTCGACGTCGCGTACTTCGATGCCGAAGCCGGCGGCGCGCATGTGATCGATCCACGCGCTGCAGCAGCCGCAGCTGGGGCTCTTGTGCACGAGCATCGTGGGCAGGGCCGCGCTCGCCGGTGCGGCTGCGGCGACTCGGGGTGAAGCCTGTCCTGCGGGCACGCTCGCGTTGCTGCATGCGAGCAGCGCCAGCGGCAGCAGGAAGAGCAGTGTGCGCGGGAGCTTGCGGATGATCGAGCGATGCATGGGAATGTCTCCACGATGGATGGCCCCCGGGTGCGCGGGTGTGCCTGATGGCGCGTAGTGTGGACCCTTGAGCAAGGTCCAAGGTCAAGCAGGGGTGCGGTTCGCGTGATAACCAACTCGAGATCTATCGCATAAGCTACGGATTCATATGACATTAGGTAGGTGTAATCCATGAAGCTGCTGCTTGTTGGCGCAACCGGACTGGTGGGCAGCCACGTCCTGGCGCTCGCGCTGGCCGACCCCCGGATCGGATCCGTGGCTGCTCCCGCGCGGCGTGACCTGCCCGCGCATCCACGACTGCTGTCTCCCCGCGTGGATTTCGAGCACTTGCCAGAATCCGCCAGCTGGTGGCAGGCGGACGCCGTGATCTGCACGCTGGGGACCACGCTGCGGGCGGCCGGGTCGCGTGAGGCGTTCCGCCAGGTCGACTACGCGTATCCGCTCGCCGTCGCCCGCATCGCCAGGCGCCACGGCACGCCGACCTGTGTGCTCAACTCGGCAATGGGCGCGGATGTCGCGTCGAAATTCTTCTACAACCGCATCAAGGGCGAACTGGAGCGCGACCTGGCACAGGTCGGTTTTACGTCGCTGACGTTCGTGCGCCCCGGGCTGATCGGCGGCGAGCGCGACGAGTTCCGCCCTGCTGAACGCGCCATGGCAGCTGTACTCCGCGCTGCAGCGCCCATGCTGCCGCGGCGGTGGCGGATCAATCCCGCTGCGAACATCGCGAGGGCGCTGATCGAGGCGGCGGTTGGTGCCGCCGACGGCATGCACGTGGTTCCGAGCGAGGATCTGTTCCGGCCCGAGACCAACAAGCCGCCACAGAAGTGACCGCGTGCGACCGGGAGGCCGGCGCTTCTTAAGCGCCCCATAAGCCGGTGGCGCTGCAATGCCTCCGTGGGCAGTCAGCCCGCTTACGGAGAACCTTCATGAAAGCCCTGCGTCCCGCCGTCGCCGTTGCCGCCGTGCTGCTGGCTCCAGCCGCCTTTGCCGGCCCGAAGTGCACCGATGCGCCGCGCAGCCAATGGCTGCCCGAACATGCCATGCAAGAACGCATCACCGCGGCCGGCTACACCATCGACAAGTTCAAGGTGTCCGGCTCGTGCTACGAAATCTACGGCAGGGACAAGGACCGCCGCCGAGTGGAGATCTACTACGACCCGACCGATGGCCGCGTCGTCAAACAACGCGGCGATGAGTGAGGAGGCCGGCGATGGGCACGATCCTGCATTCCGCGGCCGGGCACCGTCAGGGCACCGGCCAACCGATGGTCAAGGTCTGGGATCCGCTGCTGCGGCTGGTCCACTGGTCGTTGGCGGCCTGCATCCTTGCTGCGTTCCTGGTGGAGGAGGGTGACACCGCCCATCGGCTGCTGGGCTATACCGCCCTGGGCTTGATCGCGTTCCGTGTGCTGTGGGGGCTGGTCGGGCCCAGGCATGCGCGCTTCCGTGACTGGGTGCGCGGGCCGCGCGCAGTCGCGGGCTATGTACGCGAGCGGCTGGCCGGCCGCTCGCGCCGCCGACTCGGCCACAACCCGGCGGCCGCGGTGATGATCCTGCTGCTGATGGCAGGCGTCGCCGCGGTGGGCATGACAGGTTGGATGCAGACCTGGGATGCGTTCCGCGGCGCCGAGTGGCTCGAGGAGACGCACGAGGCGCTGGCCTGGGGCCTGCTCTGCCTGATCGGCTTCCACGTGTTGGCGGCGATCACCGAGAGCCTGCATTACCGCGAGAACCTGATTGCCGCGATGCTGCACGGCCGCAAGCGGGCGCTGGATGATGACGCCCGCTGATGTCGGGCCGCAGGGTGCCTCCGCCCGTCGGTCGGTCCGGGCGGGGGCGGGCCAGGCCCTTGCCCAGGATCAAGGCGGTGTCTGGAGCGCTGGCTTAGCGTGGGGCCATGCGCATCCTCCTCGCTGAAGATGACCGTGCCCTGGGCCGCGCGCTGGCGGACGGGCTTCGCCACCTCGGCCACGCGGTCGACTGGGTCGAGGACGGCAGGCACGCATTGCACGCATTCGACACGACGCCCTACGCGGCCGCGGTCCTGGACTGGAACCTGCCGCGGATGAGCGGCGTCGAGCTGATCGCCACGCTGCGGCACCGGGGCGACCGAACACCTGTGTTGCTGCTGACCGCGCGTGATGCCGTCGACGATCGCATTGCCGGACTGGACTGCGGAGCCGACGACTATGTGGTCAAGCCCGTGCACCTCGAGGAACTGGCCGCGCGCATGCGCGCATTGCTGCGCCGCGGGAGCGGCGATCCCGTGCCGCGGCAGCGGCTCGGCGCCCTGGAACTCGACCCGTCCACGCGCAGCGCGCAGTTGCTGGGTGCCCCGCTCGAACTGTCCCCGCGCGAATACGCCCTGCTGGAGTCGCTGGCGGCGCATCCCGGCCGGGCGTTGTCGCGCCCGCAACTGGAGGAAGCGGTCTACGGCTGGGGTGAGGAGGTCGCCAGCAACGCGATCGAGGTCCATGTCCACCACCTGCGCCGCAAGCTCGGTCCTGGCTGGGTGCGCACGCTGCGCGGCGTGGGCTACGCGCTGTATCCGCCGGATGCCGCGGTGGATGCCGCCGGAACGCCGCCGTGAAGCGGCCCTCCCTGCAGCGCCGGTTGCTGTGGTGGGTGGGCGTGCCGGTGGTGGTCCTGTGGCTGGGTGCAGGGCTGTGGCTGGCCCAGGGTGCGCGGCACGAGACAGACGAGATGTTCGACCGCGAGCTGCAACGCACTGCCGCCAGCGTATTCGCGGTGATCGCCGCGATGCCCGGTGATGCACTGATCCGGCGCGACGGGCTGCAAGACGTCGACCATGACAACGAGGGCCCACGCCCCGAGATCGTGGTGCGCGACCGCAACGGCCACGTGCTGCTCGATGCTTCGAGCTTGCCGCCGCTCGATGTCGACGAGGGCGACGCCCACTTCCACACGCTGCGCCACACCGGCGAAGCCTGGCGCGTGTACCAGCGCTGGGACGCGGCAGGCCGGCATTGGATCCAGGTCGCCGCACCGTTGCACGATCGCGACGAATTGTTGTGGGGACTGGTCCAGGCAATGCTGGTGCCGTTGCCCGTGCTGCTGTTGCTGCTGCCGCTTGCGACCTGGCTTGGGCTCCGCGCGGGCCTGGCGCCGTTGCACGCGGTCTCGCGCGCGATCGACGCCCGGCCAGCGCTCACGCCGGTGCTGACTCGCGATGACGTGCCGGGCGAGCTCCTGCAGCTGACCCGAGGGGTCGATGCGCTCGTGGGCACGTTGAACGCCGCCCTGGAGCGCGAGCGCCGCTTCACCGCTGACGCCGCGCACGAACTGCGACACCCGCTGTCAGTCCTTCAGATGGAGCTGGACCTCGCCGCAAGTGCCGGCGACGCCGCAGTCAGCCGGCAGCACCTGCAGCGCGCCCGTGAAAGCCTGCAGCGCATGGAGCGGTTGGTGGCGCAACTGCTGACGTTGGCCCGCGTGGACTCGCTGGACGCCTTGCCGGACGCCGCTCCGCTGTCGTTGGCGACGCTGGTTCGCAGGGTGATGGCCGAGGCCGGCGAGCGCGCGCTTCCCCGTGGCATCGCGCTGTCGCTTTCGGCGCCAGGCGAGCCCATGGTGCATGGCAGCCCCGGCCTGCTGGAGATCGCCGTGCACAACCTGGTGGACAACGCGATCATCCACGGGCGCAGGAGCGGTCAAGTGCAGGTCGCCGTGCAGGGCTCGGGCGACTGGGTCGAACTGAGCGTCGAGGACGACGGCGCCGGCATCCGCGACGAACACGTCTCGCGGCTGGGCGACCGGTTCCTCCGCAGTGGCGGCAGCGGCAGTGGCCTGGGTCTGTCGATCGTGCACGCGATCGCCACCTTGCACGGCGGCTCACTTGTCGCCGGGCGCTCCGCTGCGGGTGGTGCCCGGGTGGTGCTGCGGTTGCCAGGGCAGGGGCAGCGGCCCCCTGACGGCACACCCATTTCCAGACAGGACGCGGTCAACGCGCCGTGTAACCGCCATCGATGACGAGTTCCGCGCCCGTCACGAACTTTGATTCGTCCGACGCGAGGTAGACCACGCCCCAGGCGATGTCATCCGGTTCGCCGATATGCCCGAGTGCATGCAGCTTGCCGAGCTCCGCACGCGCTATGTCCAGGTCGGTTGCGCCGCTGGCGGTGAGGTGATGGGCCACCATCGGGGTCCAGATGAAGCCCGGGTGCACCGAATTGACGCGGATGCCGTCCGCGGCATAGAGCAGGGCATCGGTCTTGGACATCAGGGTGACCGCGCCCTTGGAGGCGTGGTACGGCGGCACGTCGGGTGCGCCGACCAGTCCGTAGATCGACGACAGGTTGATGATGCTGCCCTTGCCGGCACGCCGCATGCACGGAAGCACGTGCTTGGTGCAGAAGAACACGCCCTTGACGTTGACGCCCTGTACCCGGTCCCACTCCGCCTCGCTTATCTCGTGAGTGGGCTTGTTGATGCCGGATATGCCAGCGTTGTTCACCAGCACATCGACGCCGCCGAAGTGCGCGACGACCTCGTCCACGGCTGCGCGCACGGATACCTCGCTGCTGACGTCGACGTGCCAGTACCGCGCTTCGTGCCCGTTCGCGCGCATCTCGTCCTGCAGTGCGATGCCGTCGCTATCGAGGACGTCGAACAGCGCAAGACTTGCTCCCTCATCCGCCAGTCGCAACGCGCACGCGCGACCGATGCCGAGGGCGGCCCCGGTGACGACACAGGTCTTGCCAAGGGTGCGGTTCATGCCTGTTCCTTCGATGCCTGCGAATCCGATGCGGATGCGTTGTGGGGTAGGGCGCGTCGTTTCAATTCAAACCTGCGGATTCCATGAAGTCGGGTACATGTGCCTGCCAACCCAGTTCGCGCTGTATGCGGACGCGCAGTGCATCGGCGGCGCCGGGCTCGCCATGGGTGATGAACACGCCCCTGGGTTCACGGGGTGCAGAGCGCAGCCAGTCGAGGATTTCGCCCGCGTCCGCGTGTGCGGACGCGGCGGAGAGCTGGACGACCTCGGCGCGGATCGGGACGTCCTGCCCAAAGATCCGCACCGTAGTCGCGCCGGCCGCGATGGACGCGCCACGCGTGCCACCGGCCTGGAACCCGCACAGGACGATGGCGTTCCGCGGATCCGGCGCGAACGCAGCGAGATGGTGGAGCACGCGCCCGCCGGTGGCCATGCCACTTGCTGAAACGATCACCATCGGCCCGTGGCGGCGGTTGAGCGCCTTGGATTCCTCGACATCGGTGACGACCCGGGTATTCCGGTGGAGCGCATCCAACGCAACTCCATCGATGCGATGGAGCTCTGGATAGTCGCGGTACAGATCTGTCACGCCACGGGCCATGGGACTGTTGAGATATGCGGGCATCGGCGGGACCTCCCCGGCACCCTGCAGCTGGGCAATGAGATGCAACAGCAGCTGGGCGCGGCCCACGGCGAATGCGGGTATCACCACCACGCCGCCGCGCGCGGCGACGCGCCGCAGGACGTCACCCAACTCCTCCCTGAGCGAGCCGGGCGGATGCGCCCGGTCGCCATAGGTGGATTCGGTGACGATCCAGTCCGAATCCGCTGGAGGTGCAGGCGCACGCATCACCGGATCGTCGGGTCGCCCGATGTCGCCGCTGAAGGTGATGCGCGTACCTTGATATTGAAGTGTCACCGCTGCCGCGCCGAGGATATGGCCCTGGTATCTCAGGCTCGCGTGCACGCCGGGTACCGGCTCGAACTGTTCGTCGAACGCGACGCCCTGCAGCCGCCGCAAGCTCAGGATGGCATCCTGCTCGCTGTAGAGGGGTTCTGCCGGATGATGCCTGGAGCTGCCCTTCTTGTTGGCGTACGACGCCTCTTCCTCCAGCAGGTGTCCAGAGTCCGGCAGCAGGATATTGCACAGGCTCCTGGTCGCCTGCGTGCACCACACGCGCCCCCGGAATCCCGAACGCACCAGTCGGGGCACGTAGCCGCTGTGGTCGAGATGCGCATGGCTGAGGATCAACGCGTCGATCGACGCAGGCTCGACAGGGAAGGGTGCCCAGTTCCTCAGCCGCAACACTTTGTAGCCTTGGAACAGGCCGCAATCGACCAGGATCCGTGAACTGCCAGCCTCGACCAGGTAGCGGGACCCCGTGACAGTCCCGGCCGCGCCGAGGAACGTGACGCGGAAGGCGGAGGCAGGGGTCGCTGGCGTCGCTGTCATGGCTTTGCTGGTGGAGGTGGCAAATCCCGGCCCAACGCAGAGTGGAATAAGCAGCGGCAAAGCCGGCCCGCGAAGCGGGAGGTTACGTTGGCAGAACGATCGAAGGTGCCGGCTTCGGCCATGCGGCGTACAGTGCGTGCGCACACCCGGTATCGGCGTGGTCTCCATCAACAATCCGGCGGAACGTCATGCGCCATGCGGAGCGACATCGTAGTCACAGGATCGGATGGCTTCGAGCCGCGGTCCTCGGCGCCAACGATGGCCTGATCTCCACGAGCAGCCTGATTGTCGGCGTCGCAGCCGCGGATGCCCCGATCAGGAGTGTCCTGCTCGCCGGCTTGGCGGGCCTTGTTGCCGGTGCGCTGTCGATGGCTGCCGGAGAGTATGTTTCTGTCAGCTCCCAATCGGATACCGAGCGGGCCGATACGGAGAAGGAGCGCAACGAGCTGAAATCCCAGCCTGCGGCGGAGTTGCAGGAGTTGGCTGGCATCTACGAGCAACGGGGCCTGAGTCCCTCATTGGCACTCGAAGTGGCCAGGGAACTGACCGCGCTGGACCCTCTGTCGGCGCACCTGCGCGATGAGCTCGGCATCTTCGAATCAACGCGGGCCCGACCGCTGTTGGCTGCCTTGGCATCGGCGGGCTCGTTCTGCGTCGGCGCGGCAGCTCCCATGGCAGTGGCGGCATTCTGGGCCGCGGGCAACTTGCCGCTGGTGATCGCGGCAACCTCACTGGTCCTGCTCGCGGTACTCGGGGGCATCTCGGCGCGCCTGGGTGGGGCTGCAATCGCGCGTGGCGCGTTGCGCGTCCTGGCCTGGGGCGCACTGGCAATGGCGATGACCGCAGGGATCGGGAAGTTGTTCGGGACCGTGGGGATTTGACGACGTTCAAGGGATGTCTAGAACTTCGCATAATGCACATTATGTAAATATGGGAGGGCCAAGCAACTAGGTTGCGTGCCCGCATCGCCCTCACCGGGCTTGATCGTTCCCGGCCGTCATGCCTCTAGCCGGCTCCGTTACTTGCACGCCTCGTAAACCTGGTCGTCGAGCTTGCGCAGCAGATCGTGCGTGCGCTTGAGGCCCACACGGCGCAGCGTGTCTTCGCGACGTGCCTTCGCGGCATCGCATCCGCTGCGACGGCCGTCGCTCCGGGAAGGCCAGTATCCGGACGTCGACCTCCCGCCGCGTGGCGTCAGCGATTCCAGATATCGGGAATTGGCGTCGTCCTGGCGGCGCCGACGCTCCAGCTCGGCGGCGCGCTCTGCGGTCATGACCTCGGGCGTCGCGTCATACGACGCGGCCTGGCGCTGCCCGTCGGGACAGGCGCCGCTGGTGAAGGTGACGTGGCCGTCGCGCCCGGTGCATTTCTGCACGGTCTGCGCCCATGCAGGCATTGCCCAGGCCGCCCACATCAGCAGCAGGAGTCCGGCCAGCGCCGGCGCTGTGAAACGGTTCTGCGGCGGAATCCTTTCCGTTGCCATGGTGTTCGTCCTTGAGTCAGTCCCGGGGTGCGTGACCGAAACCGCGACCGCGTCGCGGAGTCGCCCGCGCAGCATGTCACCGATCCCGGCCCTGTGCAGCCGTTCGCGATTCCCATGTTTCCGTACGTCGAAGACGGTGTGTGCATGCCTTGACCACGATCAAGGTGCCCTGCCCCGCTGGCGGACAAGATATCCGCCATGGACGCCTCCCTCCCTTTCAACGCCGAGCTCCTGCGACGCTACGATCGCCCGGGCCCGCGCTACACCTCCTATCCGACCGCGCCGCAGTTCAGCGCCGCATTCGGGGAAGACCAGCTGCGCGAAGCGGTGGATGCCAGCAACGGGGACCCGATCCCGCGCCGGCTGTCGTTGTATGTCCACGTCCCGTTCTGCGTCAGCCCGTGCTTCTACTGCGGCTGCAACCGCATCATCACCCGCGACAAGTCGCGCGCCGAGAGCTACCTGGCGCGCCTGTACCGCGAGATCGACCTCGTTGCGTCGATGTTCGACCGCGACCGCGAAGTCGTGCAGCTGCACCTCGGTGGCGGCACGCCGAACTTCATGGCACCCGGCCAGCTGGGTGAGCTGGTCGACACGCTGCGCCGCCAGTTCCATTTCGCGCGGCCCGAGGAAAGCGACATCTCGATCGAGCTCGATCCGCGCTTCGTGTCGCCAGCCGATATCGCCGAGCTCGGCCGCATCGGGTTCAACCGGGCGAGCTTCGGCGTGCAGGATTTCGATCCGCTGGTGCAGGAAGCCGTCAACCGCATCCAGTCGGTGGAGGAAACCCGGGCCGTGGTCGAAGCCTGCCGTGCGAGCGGCTTCCGCTCGGTCAACGTGGACCTGATCTACGGGCTGCCGAAGCAGAACCCGGCTGGCTTCGCGCGCACGATCGAGACGGTGCTGGAAATGCGGCCGGACCGGCTGGCGGTGTATGGCTACGCGCACATGCCCGAGCTGTTCCGCGCGCAGAACCAGATCGATGCCGCGGACCTGCCCGGCGCGGAGGAAAAACTGGGCCTGCTCGAGCTGGCAATCACGCGCCTGTCCGCCGCCGGCTACGAATACATCGGCATGGACCACTTCGCCCTGCCCGACGACGACCTCGCCATGGCGCAGGCGCGCGGCAGCCTGCACCGCAACTTCATGGGCTACACCACCCACGCCGACAGCGACCTGATCGGCCTCGGCGTCAGCGCGATCAGCCACGTCGGCGACACCTTCAGCCAGAACCCGCGCGACCTGCCGGGTTGGCAGATCGCCATCGACGAAGGTCGGCTGCCGGTGTTCCGCGGCATGCGCCTAAGTGCTGACGACATCCTGCGTGCGGATCTCATCCAGCGACTGATGTGCCAGGCCGAGGTGCCGGTGGATGCGCTGGAGCGCCGCCACGACATCGTGTTCGCCGAGTACTTTGCGGCGGAAATCGAACGCCTGCGCCCGCTCCAGGAGGACGGCCTTGTGCGCCTCGAGCCGGGCCGGATCGTGGTGACCGCGCGCGGCCGGCTGTTGTTGCGTAATATCGCGATGTGCTTCGACCACTACCTGCCCGCTCCAGACGCCACGCCGGCCGATTCCACCCGGCCCCGCTTCTCCCGCGCCATCTGACGCCGCGGGTGTCGATCGCGTGAGCAAGGTCGCGTTTCCGCGCCTCGATGTCAGCGTGCTGGCAGATGACGGCGACGACTACCACTTCTGCTCCACCTGCGCCTTTTCCCAGGCGTGCATGGCGGAGGGCATGGACAAGGCCTCGCTGGGTGACCTGCACATGCTGGTGCAGCATGTCGGTCCGCTGCACGCCGGCGAACACCTGTTCCGCACCGGCGACCCGTTCGAGGCGATCGCGGCGGTGCGCGCCGGCACGGTCAAGACCTACGTCATCGACCGCAACGGCCGTGAACACGTGCTCGGATTCCACCTGCCCGGCGAGGTGATCGGCCTCGACGGCATCGACGGCGACACCTACCCCTGCAACGCGGTGGCGCTGGACACGGTGATGCTGTGCCGGTTCTCGTTTCCGCAGATC
Source organism: Luteimonas sp. MC1828 (assembly GCF_016461615.1). Classification (NCBI taxonomy): domain Bacteria; kingdom Pseudomonadati; phylum Pseudomonadota; class Gammaproteobacteria; order Lysobacterales; family Lysobacteraceae; genus Luteimonas; species Luteimonas sp. MC1828. The sequence continues at coordinate 656,425 of NZ_JAEMNY010000001.1, read as the reverse complement.
TCGGTGCTGGCCGCGCGACTGCCAGGGCTGCAGAAGCACCTGTTCCGGCTGCTCAGCCGCGACATCGGCCGCGCGGCGCTGCTTTCCGGCGACTGGAGCGCGGACGAGCGCATGGCCGCCTTTGTCATCGGGATTTCGCGCCGGCTGGCCGCGCGCGGGTTCTCGCCCGACCGCTTCCAACTGACCATGGCGCGCACGGATATCGCCAATTACCTGCGCCTCGCGCCGGAAACAGTCAGCCGCGTACTCAAGCGCCTGCAGGACGATGGCCTGCTGGGTGTTGACCGCCGAGAGCTGGAAATCCTCGACCGCAAGCGGATCGAGGCGCTGGCCGCGCCGGTGCTCTGGACGCAGGCCTGAGACCAAGTCCTCACGGCGCGCCGCGCGGGTTGGTATGGTGGTTGCGGGACGGATCCACGGTATGCAAGTCGGGGCGCTTGACCTGGGTCATGGCGGCATCCGCTGCGTGGGGCCGATCATCCACCGACTGCAACGGAGGGTGTCATGGGGATATATCGAAAGCTTTGGCTGGGGCTGGCAATACTGCTGGTCTCGTCGTTTTCCGTGCTGCTGTGGGCGGGAGGCGAGATCTTCCGCGCCGCGCCGCCCATGCCCGAACAGGTGGTGTCGGAGACCGGCCAGGTCGTCTACACCCGCGCCGACATCGAACGTGGCCGCCAGGTCTGGCAATCGATCGGCGGCATGCAGCTGGGGTCGATCTGGGGGCACGGCGGCTATGTCGCGCCGGACTGGAGCGCGGACTGGCTGCACCGCGAGGCGGTCGGCGTGCTCGACCTGTGGGCACGTGAGGCCGGCGGCACGACTTGGGCCGGATTGCCCGCCGTCGAGCGCGCCAGCCTGCAGGGGCGACTGCAGGAATCAATCCGCCGCAACACCTACGATGCGGCCACCGGCACGATCACCCTTGACGCTGACCGCGTGTCGGCGATCACCGAGGTGGCATCGCACTACGTGAGCCTGTTCGGCAACGATCCGGCCACCGCCGGACTCCGCGAAGCCTATGCGATGAAGAACGACACCGTTCCGGATGCCGACCATCGGCGTTCGCTGACGGCGTTCTTCTGGTGGACGGCCTGGGCGGCGACCACCGAGCGGCCCAGCGAGATCGGCGACGGCATGGTGCCGGAGAAGTCCGGCGTGGTGCCGCAGCAGGTCACCTACACGAACAACTGGCCGAGCGAGCCGCTGGTCGGCAACCGGCCGGCGGCGCCGCTGTGGGTCTGGTCGGCCTTCAGCGTGCTGTTCCTGATCGCCGGCATCGCGCTGCTGGGCTGGTGGCATGCGGTAAGCCACGACAAGGAAGAGCGCGGTCACGCCATTCCGGCCAGCGACCCGTTCGCAGCGCTGCGCCTGACACCTTCGATGCGGGCGGTGGCCAAGTATTTCTGGCTGGTGCTGGCGCTGTTCCTGGTGCAGATCCTGCTGGGCGCGATCACCGCGCATTACCAGGTCGAAGGCCAGGACGCCTACGGCTTCGCGCTCTCGGAGATCCTGCCCTACTCCCTGTCCCGCACCTGGCACACGCAGCTCTCCGTGCTCTGGATCGCGGTGGCCTGGCTGGGCACCGGTTTGTACATCGCGCCACTGCTGTCGGGGCATGAACCGAAGTTCCAGCGGTTCGGCGTCAACTTCCTGTTCGTGTCGCTGATCATCATCGTGGTCGGTTCGTTCACCGGCCAGTGGTTCGCGGTGATGCAGAAGCTGGGCCTGGAGCACAACTTCTGGTTCGGACACCAGGGCTGGGAGTACGCCGACATGGGGCGCTTCTGGCAGTGGTACCTGTTCATCGGCCTGCTGCTGTGGGTGGCGCTGGTGGGCCGTGCCCTGTGGCCGGTGCTGCGCAACCGGGACAACGAGTCGCGGCATATCGTCGGCCTGATGTTCATGGCCACCGCGGCGATCGGCCTGTTCTTCGCCTCGGCGCTGATGTGGGGCGAGCACACGCACATTTCCGAGGTCGAATACTGGCGCTGGTGGCTGGTGCACCTGTGGGTCGAGGGCTTCTTCGAAGTGTTCGCGACCGCGGTGATGGCGCTGATCTTCACCAAGCTGGGCCTGCTCAAGACGTCCACGGCCACGGTGGCGGTGCTGTTCGCCACGATCATCTTCATGGCCGGTGGCGTGCTGGGCACCCTGCACCACCTGTACTTCGTCGGCACGCCGACCGCGGTGGTGGCGCTGGGCGCGAGCTTCAGCGCGCTTGAAGTCGTGCCGCTGGCCTACATCGGCTTCGAGGCCTACCAGACCTGGAAGCACGGCAAGGCGACGCCGTGGATGGCGCGCTACCGCTGGCCGGTGATGTTCTTCATCGCGGTGTCGTTCTGGAACCTGGTGGGCGCGGGGCTGTTCGGGTTCCTCATCAACCCGCCGCTGTCGCTGTACTACATGCAGGGCCTGAACCTCACGCCGCTGCATGGCCACACCGCGCTGTTCGGCGTGTACGGGATGCTCGGTATAGCGCTGGTGCTGTTCTGCCTGCGCGGCCTGCGCGGGCAGATGGTCTGGGATACGCGGGCGCTGAAGGTCTCGTTCTGGTGCCTCAACATCGGCCTCGCGCTGATGGCCCTGCTGACGCTGCTGCCGCTGGGCACGATGCAGCTGCTGGCGGCGATCGAGCACGGCTATGCGCACGCGCGTTCCGCGGAGTTCATGCAGCAGCCGATCGTGGACCTGCTGGTGTGGATGCGGGTTCCGGGCGACACGATCTTCAGCGTGGGTGCGTTCGCCCTCACCTGGTTCGTGCTCAGGCTGTGGATCGCGCCCCGTCGCGATCCGGCTGTGCTGCCAGGCAGCGAAACCGAGGCGGGTTGAGGCATGGCCGTTGCCCCCACCACGGCACGCGACGGCGCCACGGCGCCGCTCGCGAGGCTGGCCGTCGCGCCGCACCGCCTGCTGTTCTTCATCGGCACCGGCAACCTGCTGCTGGCGATGGCGTGGTGGACGGCGTGGCTGGTGTCGTCGCGCTGGCCGCAGCTGCTGCAGATGCACCAGCCCGAGCCCTACGCGGGCTGGCTGCATGCGCTGGTGATGCAGTACCAGATGCTGCCGAGCTTCATCTTCGGTTTCCTGTTGACGGTGTTCCCGCGCTGGATGGCCCTGCCCGATGCGGCCCGCTGGCATTACGTGCCGGTGGGCCTCGGCCTGTTCGGTGGACAGGTCGCCACTCTGGCCGGGGCGCTGGGCGCTCCGGCGGGCATCGAAGTCGGGATCATCATGACGCTGGCCGGATGGACTGCAGGCCTGTGCTTCCTCGGCGACCAGGTGGTGCGCGAACGCGGCACGACCTGGCACGCGCGCTCATGCTTCGCGGCGCTGGTGCTGGGCTGGATCGGCATCGCGGCGTTTGCGGCCACCCTGCTCGGCGCGTCGCCGCAGTGGATCTTCGCCAGCATCAAGATCGGTACGTTCGGGCTGCTGCTGCCGGTGTATCTGACGGTGGCGCACCGGATGTTCCCGTTCTTCGCCGCCAACGTGGTGCCGGGCTACGTGGCCTGGCGCCCGCTCTGGTTGCTGGCCGCGTTCTGGGTAGCCTGCCTGGCGCACCTCGGTCTGGAGTTGGTGCATGCGTACGCCTGGCTATGGCTGGCCGACCTGCCGCTGCTCGCGTTGTCATTGACCGCGCTGTGGCGCTGGTGGCCGCGCGGTCCCAAGCCCGGGATCCTCGCGGTGCTGTTCCTCGGTCTGGCGTGGCTGCCGGTCACGTTCGCGTTTTACGCGGCGCAAAGCCTGGTCTACTTCGCCGGCGAGGGCTTCATACTCGGGCGCGCACCCGCGCATGCGCTGTTCGTCGGTTTCTTCGGAAGCGTCCTGGTGGCCATGGTGACGCGGGTCACGCAGGGCCATTCGGGACGGAAGATCGAGATGCCCGGGGTGGCCTGGTTCGCGTTCGCAGGGATCCAACTGGTGACCGTGGCGCGCATCGCGGCCGACGTCGTGGATGATGCGGCCGCATGGTGGGCACTGGCCGCGGCCGGCTGGCTCGTGGCGTTGGCGCCATGGGTGTTCCGGCTGGGGCGGATCTACCTGTCGCCACGTGCCGACGGCAAGCCGGGGTAAGCCATGATCGAGTTCTATCCACAGATCAAGTCGGTGCACGTAGCCACGGTGGTGGCCAGCGGCCTGCTGTTCGCCGCGCGCGGACTGCTGGTGCAGGTCGGGCAGCCGCGCCTCGCACTCGCCGCGCCAGTGCGTTACCTGAGCTACACCATCGACACCACGCTGCTGACCGCAGCGCTGATGCTGCTCACCATCCTGCCCGGCGCGATGTTCGCCAACGGCTGGCTGGTGGCCAAGGTCGTGCTGCTGGTGGGCTATATCGTGCTTGGCACATTCGCGCTCAAGCGTGGGAACTCGCCGCGCGTGCGCCTGGCCTGCTACCTGGCGGGCTTGGCCGTGTTCGCATTCATATATACGATCGCCCGTACCCACCATCCGACGGGCATCTTCTGGCTGCTGTTCGCGGCCTGACCGTCCGACCCGCCCACGGATGATGTGTATCGCGCAGTCCCGTTTCCACAAGCCAGCCGATCGCCAGGAAATCAAGCCATGAAGGGTGCAGCCAGCAAGACCACGATTCTCGTCGCGGCGTTCGCCGCGCTTCTACTCGTCGGCTGCGACAGCGGCGAGCGCGCTCCCGCTTCCGGCAAGTCCGGGCAGGCCGCGACAACCGCCAAGAAGGACACCGGTGGCTCGCGCAAGGGCGACTTCGGGCCGCCGCAGGGCGAGCCGGTCAAGGCCGTGCTGACCTCGCCGCCCCACGTGCCGCCAGCTACCGGCCGCAGCCACCCGGCCAAGGTCATCGTCGAGCTCGACGTCATCGAAAAGGTGATGCCGATCTCCGAGGGTGTCGATTACACCTTCTGGACCTTCGGCGGCACGGTGCCCGGCAGCTTCATCCGCGTGCGACAGGGCGACACGGTGGAATTCCACCTGCGCAACATGCCCGACAGCAAGATGCCCCACAACATCGACCTCCACGGCGTGACCGGCCCCGGAGGCGGCGCGGCCTCCAGCTTCACCGCGCCGGGCCACCGCACTCAGTTCACCTTCAAGGCGCTCAACGCCGGGCTTTACGTCTACCACTGCGCCACCGCACCGGTCGGCATGCACGTCGCCAACGGCATGTACGGCCTGATCCTGGTCGAGCCGCCGGAGGGGCTGGCCAAGGTGGACCGCGAGTATTACGTGATGCAGGGCGACTTCTACACGACCGGAAAGTACCGCGAAAAGGGCCTGCAACCGTTCGACATGGAGCGGGCGATCGATGAAAACCCGACCTACGTGCTGTTCAACGGCAGCGAAGGCGCCATCACCGGCGACAACGCGCTGGCGACCAAGGTGGGCGAAACGGTGCGCCTGTACGTCGGCAACGGCGGCCCCAACCTGGTGTCGAGCTTCCACGTGATCGGCGAGATCTTCGACAAGGTCTGGTACGAGGGCGGCACGCACTTCCAGGAAAACGTGCAGACCACGCTGATCCCGGCGGGTGGCGCGGCGATGATGGAGTTCCACATGGAAGTGCCGGGCAGCTACGTGCTGGTCGACCACAGCCTGTTCCGCGCCTTCAACAAGGGTGCGCTCGGCATCCTCAAGGCCGACGGTCCGGAGAACAAGGAGATCTACTCCGGCCTCGAGGTCGACGAGATGTACATCGGTGACCGCGCGCTGCCCAACCTCGCCGCCGTCTCCACTGCGGCGGCCGCGCAGAAGACCGGCGAGCTGACGGTCGAGGAACAGATCGCGGCCGGCAAGGCGCTGTTCTCGGGCACCTGCTCGACCTGCCACATGCCCAACGGCGAAGGCATGGCGGGCGTGTTCCCGCCGCTGGCGAAGTCGGACTACATCGCGGCCGACCCCACGTCGGTGGCGCGGGTGATCCTGCACGGCCTGGAGGGCAAGGTGACCGTCAACGGCACCGACTACAACTCGATCATGCCGCCGATGTCGCAGCTGACCGACGACGAAGTCGCCAACATCTCCACCTACGTGCTCAACACCTGGGGCAACCCCGGTGGCCGCGTGACCAAGGCCGAAGCCGCGACCATCCGCAAGACCAAGCCCGCCAACGCCTCGGCTGGCCACTGAGCCATGCGCCGCCTCGCCGCGCTGCTGCTCCTGCTCCCCCTCGCCGGCCTCGCCGCCGGCGGCGGGGACTACGTGAAGCTGCCCGGCGGGGCGTTCCGCACGGCGCTGAAGTACGAAGACCGGACCGGGCCCACGCGCATCGCGCCCTTCGCGATGATGCGCACTCCGGTCAGCAACGCACGGTTCCTCGCGTTTGTCCGCACGCATCCGGAGTGGCGGCGTGACCGCGTCGCCTCGGTGATGGCCGAACCCCGCTACCTGTCTCACTGGGCAGGCCCGGTGTCGCTTGGCGAGACCGCGCGCCCGGACCAGCCGGTGGTGCAGGTCAGCTGGTTCGCCGCGCAGGCCTACTGCGAGGCCGAAGGCGCACGGCTGCCCACCTGGGACGAGTGGGAGTACGCAGCGGCGGCGGACGAAACCCGCACCGACGCCCGCCGCGACCCGCGCTGGCGCGAGCGCATCCTCTCCTGGTACTCGCGCCCGTCCAACGCGCCGCTGCAGCGGGTCGGATTGCAGGCGCCGAATGCCTATGGCGTACAGGAACTCCACGGCCTGGTCTGGGAATGGACCGAAGACGCCTCGGCACTGATGATCGCCGAGGACAACCGCAACCAGGGTGACGCCGACAATGCGCGCTTCTGCGGCGCCGGTGCGCTGTCGATGGACGATCGCGACAACTATGCGGTGCTGATGCGGGTGGCCATGCTGTCCTCGCTCGGTGCGCGCGATACCACTGCCAACATGGGCTTCCGCTGCGCGAAGGACCTGCCATGAACAAGTTGCTGGCCATCGTCGGCCTGTTGCTGCTGCTGGCCTGCGCGAGCGTCTCAGCGGCCCAGCCGCCCAAGGACTCGGTCTACGCCCTCCCGCTGCCGCTGGTGGACCAGGACGGACGCAGCTTCGACTGGCGCGAGCGGCGAGGGACCGTGCAGCTGGTGTCGATGTTCTACACCTCGTGCCAGTACATCTGCCCGCTGATCGTCGACAGCGGCAAGGCCATCGAGCGCCAGCTGTCCGCGGCGGAGCGCGCACGCCTCGGCCTGTTGCTGATCAGCATGGACCCGGCGCGCGACACGCCCGCCGCGCTCAGGAAAGTGGCCACCCAGCGCAAGCTCGACACCACGCGCTGGACGCTGGCTCGGCCGCGGCCACAGGACGTGCGCAGCATCGCCGGACTGCTCGGCATCCGCTACCGACTGCTGGAAGACGGTGAGTTCAACCACACCAGTGCGCTGGTACTGCTGGATGCGGAGGGGCGCATCATCGCCCGCACGGAGCGGATGGGCAGCCGCCCGGACGCCGATTTCATGGCGGCGGTCAAGCTCGCGCTTGCAACGGACTGACCTGTAGCGGGCCGGAGGTGGGCCCCCTCCAGGAGGGGGGGCGTCTATAATGCGCGGTGCAACGCCGCCGACTCGCGCCTGGCGGGCGCATGCGCAATGCCTCCGCCGCCGCCTCCGCGGGCCATGCATTGATCGCGATCAATGTCGCGCCCCGACGGGCAGCCGAGAATACACACCAAGCAACCAAGGTCACCACACAATGTCCTCGCCCCCCGCCATCGCTCTGGCCACGCCCGCCAGCGGCCAGGAAGCAGCCAGGTCCGGCTATTACAACGACAAGGTGGTGCGCCAGTTCACGGTCGCGACCGTCTTCTGGGGCATCGTCGGCATGGCCGTGGGCGTGTTCATCGCCGCGCAGCTGTACTGGCCGACGCTCGGCGAGGGCATCCCGTGGCTGAGCTACGGCCGCCTGCGCCCGCTGCACACCAATGGTGTGATCTTCGCGTTCGGCGTCTGCGCCCTGTTCGCCACCAGCCTGCACGTGGTGCAGCGCACCTGCCACGTCCGCCTCATCTCGGACAAGCTGGCATCGTTCGTGTTCTGGGGCTGGCAGCTGGTGCTGGTGCTCGCCGTCATCACCCTGCCCCTGGGCATGACCCAGGGCAAGGAGTACGCCGAGCTCGAGTGGCCCATCGACTGGCTGCTCACCGTGGTCTGGGTGGCTTACGCGGTGCTTTTCTTCGGCACCATCGTCAAGCGCCGCGTGCAGCACATCTACGTCGCCAACTGGTTCTTCGGCGCGTACATCATCACCATCGCCCTGCTCCACATCGTCAACAACATCGCCATCCCGTCGGGCCTGGGCAAGTCATACCCGGTGTACAGCGGCGCGGTCGACGCGATGGTGCAGTGGTGGTACGGCCACAACGCGGTCGGCTTCCTGCTGACCACGGGCTTCCTCGGCATGATGTATTACTTCGTGCCCAAGCAGGCCGGGCGCCCGGTCTACTCCTACCGCCTGTCGATCGTGCACTTCTGGGCACTGATCGCGGTGTACATGTGGGCCGGCCCGCATCACCTGCACTACACCGCGCTGCCGGACTGGGTGCAGTCGGTGGGCATGGTGTTCTCGCTGGTGCTGCTGGCGCCCAGCTGGGGCGGCGCGATCAACGGCATCATGACCCTGTCGGGTGTCTGGTACAAACTGCGCACGGACCCGATCCTGAAGTTCCTGATCGTCGCGCTGTCGTTCTACATGATCGCCACGTTCGAGGGGCCGATGATGTCGATCAAGACGGTCAACTCGCTGTCGCACTACACCGACTGGACGATCGGCCACGTGCACGCCGGCGCCCTGGGCTGGGTGGCCATGATCACCATCGGCTCGATCTACTCGCTGATGCCGCGCGTGCTGGGCCTGAAGGAGATGTACTCGATCAAGTGGATCGATACCCACTTCTGGCTGCACACCGTCGGCGTGGTGTTCTACATCGTCGCGATGTGGATCGCCGGCGTGATGCAGGGCCTGATGTGGCGCGCCACCAACGCCGACGGCACGCTGACCTACAGCTTCGTCGAGTCGCTCAACGCCACCTATCCCTACTACCTCGTTCGCCTCGGCGGCGGCGTGCTGGTGCTCGCCGGCATGCTGCTGATGGCGGTCAACACCTGGAAGACCTTCCAGATGGCGAAGGCCCCGGCCCCGCAGCCGGTGATGCCGCCCGACCCCGCCGACGCGCGCGCTTCCAGCCAGGTTGCCTGACATGAGTGAAAACAAGATTCCCCCGCCTCCGAACCCGCACGCGAAGATCGAGAGGAACGTCGGCCTGCTGATCGGGCTGGTCGCGATCGCCGTTTCGTTCGGTGGCCTGGCCGAGATCGTGCCGCTGATGTACCAGGCAGAAGCCATCGAGCCGCTGCCTGGCGTCGAACCCTATCCGGCGCTCGAGCTGGCCGGGCGCGACGTCTACGTCCGCGAGGGTTGCTACAACTGCCACTCGCAGATGGTCCGCACCCTGCGCTTCGAGTCCGAGCGCTACGGCCACTACTCGCTCGCCGGCGAGTCGGTCTACGACCGCCCGTTCCAGTGGGGCTCCAAGCGCACCGGGCCGGACCTGGCGCGCGTGGGCGGCCGCTATTCGGACGACTGGCACCGCGTCCACCTGATCGACCCGCGCGCGGTCGTGCCCGAGTCCAACATGCCGTCCTTCCCGTGGCTGGCGGATGCGGAGGTCAACGCCGAGGCGGTTGCACGCAACATGCGCAGCCTCAGGCGCCTGGGCGACCCCTACAGCGACGAGGACCTCGCCGGCGTGGCCGACGCGGTCGCCGGCAAGACCGAACTCGACGCGGTCGTGGCCTACCTGCAGGGGCTGGGCAAGCACGCACCCACGGGAGCGGCGCAATGATCGGCGGGTTGATCAGCCTCGCGCTGCTGCTGCTCTTCGTCGGCAGCTGGATCTGGATCTGGAGGCCTGCGTACAAGGCCGAGTTCGACGCGGCCGCCAGGCTGCCCCTTGAGGACGATTCCGAGGAGCCCGGGCAATGACCACCGGTTGGAGCATTTACGTCATCGCGCTGGTGTTGCTCAACCTCGCGGGGTGCTGGGCGCTGCTGAGGTGGACGAGCCGCCGCCACCCGGGCGATCCCAAGCCCGAGGACACCGGCCATGTCTGGGACGGCGACATCACCGAGTACAACAAGCCGCTGCCGCGCTGGTGGATCATCGGCTTCTACCTGACGATCCTGTACGCGATCGCCTACCTGCTCTGGTATCCGGGCTTCGGCAACTTCAAGGGCTTCGGCAACTGGAGCTCGGCCATCGAGCACGACGCGGACAAGGCCACGCAGGACGCGGTGCTGGCTGAAACCTTCCGGCCCTACGACGGCCGTGCGATCTCCGAGCTTGCCGGCGACCCGCGCGCGGTCGAACTGGGACGGGCGATCTTCGCCAACACCTGCGCCACCTGCCACGGCTCGTCCGCGCAGGGTGCGGTGGGCTACCCCAACCTCAGCGACGACATCTGGCACTGGGGCGCGTCGGAAGATCGCATCCTCGAGACCATCCTCGACGGCCGCCAGGGCGTGATGCCGGAATGGGGCACGGTGCTCACCGGCATGGGCGGCAACAACGCCGTGCTCTCCGTCGCCACCTACGTCCGCGCACTGGCCGGCGACGTCCCGGCGAACGACTTCTTCGCCGCACAGGGCAAGGGCCTGTACGAGGGCGTCTGCGTCGCATGCCACGGCATCGACGGCAAGGGCAACCAGGACCTCGGCGCGCCCGACCTGACCGACGGCTACGCCATGTACGGCAACTCGGTGGAGTCGATCATGGAGACCGTCAACAAGGGCCGCCACGGCGTCATGCCGGCGCATCGCGAACTGCTGGGCGAAACCCGCTCGCGGCTGGTGGCGTCCTATGTGTGGTCGCTGTCCAACCCCGAGGCCACGCCGAGCCAGGGCCAGCCGCTGGGCGCGCAGTGAGCAACCTGCCCGGCCCCGGGTTCGACCATCCGCCGCGCCCCATGGCGCAGCGGGTCGGCGCGATCCTGTGGCCGAGCTTCTTCGCCGCGGCCGTGGCGACGATGGTGTTTTCCGCCTTCGTCGACCCGCTCATGCTGCGTGACATCACCTTCCCGGATGTCGAGATCAGTCGCAGCCTGGGCTATTCGATCGCGTTCTTCATGTTCTGGGTGGCCACCGCGGCCTCCAGCCTGTTCACGTGGATCCTGCTTCGCCCGGCCAGCCGGTTCAACAAGGCGCTCTCCCCAGACTGATGAACCGCCGTATCCCCCTGGAGCTCGCCGGCGACGATGGCGGCTCGATGTATGTCAGCGAGCGCAAGGTCTATCCGCGCGAAGTTTCCGGACGCCTCAACACCCTGCGCGTGGCCGCCGTGTTCTGGCTGCTCGGCATGTTCTACGTGTTTCCGTGGCTGCGCTGGGACGGCCGCCAGGCGGTGCTGTTCGACCTGCCGGCGCGCAAGTTCCACGTGTTCGGGCTCACGTTCTGGCCGCAGGACTTCCTGTTCCTCGCGCTGCTGCTGATCATCGCGGCGCTGGCGCTGTTCTTCTTCACTGCGCTGGCCGGACGCCTGTTCTGCGGCTACGCCTGCCCGCAGACGGTGTGGACCGAAGTCTTCCTGTGGATGGAGCGCTGGACCGAGGGCGAGCGCAACAAGCGCATGCGGCTCGACGCCGGCCCCTGGACGCGCGAGAAGCTCCTGCGCAAGGGCGCCAAGCACACGCTGTGGGTGGTGTTCGCGCTGTGGACCGGTTTCACGTTCGTCGGCTTCTTCACGCCCATCACCGACCTGGCCGCTCGACTGCCTACCCTGGCCTGGGGTGGCTGGGAAACGTTCTGGGTACTGTTCTACGCGCTCGCCACCTGGGGCAATGCCGGCTTCCTGCGCGAGCAGGTGTGCAAGTACATGTGCCCCTACGCGCGCTTCCAGAGCGCCATGTTCGACCGCAACACCCTGATCATCGCCTATGACCCGATGCGCGGTGAACCGCGCGGCCCGCGCAGGCGTGGCCTGGGCAGCGTGGCGCAGCGCGCGCGCGGCCTGCTCGACCAGATCACCGCCTACGACTACGTGTTCCGTGCCGCGCTGCATCCGACCGCGGCCGACAACCGCGTGCAGGCCGCGGGCACGATCACGCTCGGTGGCATCGGCGAGGTGGCGGAGCCGCTGCCGAAATTCGCCACCGAGGCGCTCGGCGACTGCATCGACTGCACTATGTGCGTGCAGGTCTGCCCGACCGGCATCGACATCCGCAACGGTCTTCAGTACGAGTGCATCGCCTGCGGCGCCTGCATCGACGCCTGCGACGACGTGATGGACAAGATGGGCTTCGAGCGCGGCCTGATCCGCTACAGCACCCAGAATGCGATCGACAACAAGCCCACGCGTGTGCTGCGTCCGCGGGTGCTGGTGTACGGCGCGCTGCTGCTGGTGCTGTCCGTCGCCTGGGTCGCGGGCGTGAACATGCGCAGCCCGCTGATCGTCGAAGTGCTGCGCGACCGCAATGCGCTCTACCGCGCGGTGGGCGGCGGCGAAGTCGAGAACGACTACACCATCAAGCTGGTCAACAAGACTGACCAGGCCGGCACCTACCGCATCGTGATCGAAGGTGGCGCGCCCGGCATCGAGCTGCGCGGCAGCGGCCTGGATGCGGTGCACGCCGGCCCGCAGCAGGTGATCAGCGTCCCGGTGATCGTCGTCGCGCCGGATTCCCTCAAGGGTCGCCACTCGCTGACCTTCCGCGTCGAAACCGCCGCCGGCGATGCCAGCGAGACGGTCGACAGCAGCTTCTTCGGACCCATGCCATGACTGAACAGCAGAAACGTCCCTTCTGGCGCGAGCCGATGATGTGGCTCGTGATCGGGCTGCCGCTGTTGTCGGTGGTCGCCGGCGTGATCCTGGTCGGGCTGGCGACCCGCGACGCCAGCGATTCGGTGGGCGACGTCGTCCAGCGCACCGCGCAGATCCAGGTCTCCGACCTGGGGCCTGACGCCCGCGCCCGCGAGCTCGGCCTGAGCGCCATCGTCCGCATCGACGAGGGCTACGTCGAAGTGCTGCCGGTGACCGGCAAGTTCGACCGCACGCAGCACCTTCGCGTGCTGCTGCGCCACCCGACCCTCGCCGCGGACGACATCGAACTGAGCGCGCTGCCGGGCGAGCACGGCTGGCGCACCGGGGCGGAAGTCGCGCTCGACCACGACTGGAAGCTCGAGGTGATGCCCGAAGGCAGGCCGTGGCGCCTCCAGGGACGCCTGCCCAAGGGCCAGCGCGCCGCCCACGTGAAGCCGGCCATCTCCGGCGAGCAGCCGTAACGTGAACGCGGGCGCGGTCGCCACGGCCGCCGCCGTGGGCGGCACGCCCGCCACCATCGCGGGCTGCTTCCACTGCGGCGAAGCGTTGCCGGCCGCGCCGGCCACCGCGCGCATCGATGGCGAACCGCGTCGCTTCTGCTGCGACGGCTGCGCCGCCGCCGCGCAGTGGATCCGCGACGCGAGCCTCGAGGACTATTACCGCCTCCGCACCGCGTCGGGCGGTCGTGCCGCGACCGATCTCGAAGCGCAGCTGGCCGCGTTCGACCGCGACGATGTCCAGGCCGGGCACGTGCGCGACATGGACGGCGGCCGCGAGATCACCGTGCTCACCGACGGCATGCGCTGCGCCGCCTGCGCCTGGCTGGTCGACCGCGCGGTCGCGCGCGAGCCCGGCGTCCGCGAGGTCGTCGCCAACGCCGTGACCGGCCGTATCCGGATCGCCTGGGATCCGGCGCGCACCACGCTTTCCGGCCCGCTGCGGCGCCTGGCCGCGCTCGGCTACGTGCCCTACCTCGCCTCGGGCATCGCCCGTGAACGCGCGCGCCGCGCCGAGCGCAACCGCGACCTGCTGCGCATGGGCATCGCCGGCCTGGCGTCGATGCAGGCGATGATGTTCGCGGAGGCGCTGTACCTGGACATCTACCAGCAGATGCCGGTGCCCACGCGCGATTTCCTGCGCTGGATCACCTTCATGGTGTCGACGCCGGTGGTGTTCTGGTGCGGCTGGCCGTTCATCGCCGGCATGCTGCGCGAGCTGCGCAACCGCCACCTCGGCATGGACACGCTGATCGCCAGCTCCACGCTGCTGGCCTATTTCGCCAGCGTGTTCGAGACGCTGCGCGGCGGCACGCACGTCTGGTACGACGCCGCGGTGATGTTCGTGTTCCTGCTGCTGGGCGCGCGCATGCTGGAACAGCGCGCGCGGCGCATCGCCGTGGCCCAGGTCGACACGCTCGCGCGTGCACGCCCCGAGCTGGCGACGCGCGAACTGGCGGACGGCAGCCGCGAGGTGGTGCCGACTGCCGCCCTGCTGCCCGGCGACATCGCCTGCATCGCGGCTGGCGACACCGTGCCCGCTGACGGCACGCTGATCGATGCCACCGCGCGGTTCGAAGAGGCGCTGCTGACCGGCGAAGTCCATCCGGTGCTGCATGCGCCAGGCGACACGATCTACGCCGGCACCGTCTGCCGCGAAGCCCCGGCGCGCATGCGCGTCGAACAGGTGGGCGCCGGCACCCGGCTGTCGGAGCTGGAGTGGCTGGTGGAACGCGCGCAGTCGCATCGCCCGCGCGCGGCGCAACTGGCCGACGCGTTCTCCAGCCGCTTCGTAGCCGGCATCCTGGTGGCGGCGGTAGCGGTGTACATCGGCTGGCGGATCCACGATCCGTCGCGTGCGCTCGAGGTGACCATCGCCCTGCTGGTGATCAGCTGCCCCTGCGCACTCTCGCTGGCGGTGCCCACCGCGCTCGCCGTCGCCCACGGCACGCTGGCGAAGCTCGGCGTGCTGTCGACCGATGGCGAGGCGCTTGGCTCGCTCGCCGCGGCGACCGATATCGTCTTCGACAAGACCGGCACCCTCGGCAGCGGCCGGCCGACGCTGGCGCGCGTGGAGGCCTTCGGCGGACTCGATGTCGAAGACGCGCTCGGCATCGCGACGGCGCTGGAGCGCGACAGCCTGCACCCGATTGCCCGCGCATTCGAAGGCCGGGACGCCGGCCTGGCCGTGGCTGCGGTGGAAGAACACGCGGGCCTGGGCATTGCCGGTACCGTCGAGGGGCGCGCCTGGCGGATGGGTCGCGCCGACTTTGCCGCCGGACGGGTCGACGACGGCGCGCTGTGGCTCGGTGACGGCACGCAGGCTGCCGCCCGCTTCGCCCTCGAGGAGCCAGCGCGTGCCGATGCGGCGCCGGCGATCGCCGCGCTCCGCGACCTGGGCGTGGAAGTGCACCTGTCGAGCGGCGATGCCGCGACGACGGTGGTTGCGTTCGCCGACATGCTCGGCATCGACCATGCGGCTGCGCGCCAGTCACCCGAGGACAAGCTCGACGGCGTGCGCGCGTTGCAGGCCAGAGGCAAGGTGGTGGCCATGGTCGGTGACGGCCTCAACGACGCACCGGTGCTGGCCGGAGCCGATGTCTCGATCGCGATCGGCAGCGGCGCCGCCCTCGCCCACCGCGCCGCCGGCCTGGTGCTCACCGCGCCCTCGCTGCTGCGCATTCCCGCCGCGATCGGCCTGGCGCGCCGCACGCGCGCCATCGTGCGCCAGAACCTGGGCTGGGCGCTGGGCTACAACCTCGTCGCCATTCCGCTCGCCGCGGCTGGCCTGGTCACGCCCTGGGTGGCGGCGCTGGGCATGGCGGTGTCGTCGCTCATCGTCACCCTCAATGCGCTGCGCCTGGCGCGGACACGCGCGCCATGAACGTCCTGCTGTTCCTCATCCCGGTGAGCCTGGTGCTGCTGCTGCTCGCGGTCTGGGCGTTCCGCTGGGCGGTGCGCAAGGGCCAGTTCGAGAACCTCGACGCGGCAGCGATCGATATCCTGCGCGACGACAGCAACGACCGGGCGCTGGGTGAGGATGCGCCACGCAACGCGCAGGCCCTGGACGCGGACAGCAACGGGCCACCTGGAGGCACCGACCGTGCCGACTGACTGGCTGGCCATCGGGGCCGCGCTGCTCGCCGGCCTGCTGGGGGGCGTGCACTGCGCGGCCATGTGCGGCGGAATCGCCACCGGCTTTTCGGCGATGGGCGGCCGCAACGGCTGGTGGCCGGCGCTGCAGCCCAACCTCGGACGCGTCGGCGGCTATGTCGCGGCGGGTGCGATCGCCGGAGCACTCGGCGGCGGCATCCTCGCGGTGGCGCGCAGTCCGTGGATCGCGTTCGGCGCGCGCATGCTGGTCGGCGTGGTGCTGGTGGTGGTCGCGCTGCGGCTGCTCGACCGCAAAGGTCGCCTCGGCTTCCTCGGACGCCCGGGGTCGGCGATCTGGCAGCGCCTGCGCGCGTTGCAGCGCCCCTTGCTGCCAGCCGACACCCTCGCCAAGCGCCTCGCACTTGGCGTGCTGTGGGGCTGGATGCCGTGCGGCTTGAGCACCACCGTGCTCGCCGCGGCCTGGCTGCAGGCCGATGCGCGCAACGGCGCCCTGACCATGGCCGCGTTCGGCCTGGGCACCTTGCCGCTGATGGTGTCGCTGACGTGGTCGGGCGCGCGCATCGGCCAGTACCTGCAGCGCGGCTCGTGGCGTCTGGGACTCGGCTTGGTGGTGCTCGCCGCCGGCGTGCTGACCATGGTTGCGCCATGGCTGATGCACATTCCGGCGCTGGCGGGGCCGCTGGCGGCGCTCGGCTGCCTGCCACCGCCGACGCGCTGAGAGAGGTCGGCGTCCGGCCCCGGACGGCCGACCCGCCGCACTCAGGACGGGCGGTTCGCAGCACCCGCCGCGTACCAGCCCTTGCTGGAATTGACGATCCGCACCACGGTCAGCATCACCGGCACTTCCACCAGCACGCCGACCACGGTGGCCAGCGCCGCGCCCGAATGCACGCCGAACACCGCCACGGCCGTGGCGACGGACAGCTCGAAGAAGTTGCTTGCGCCGATCAGCGCCGAGGGGCCGGCGACGCAGTGCGCCACGCCCAGCCTGCGGTTGAGCCAGTACGCCAGGCCGCTGTTGAAATACACCTGGATCAGGATCGGGACCGCGAGCATCGCGATGATCAGCGGCTGCTCGACGATCTGCCGTCCCTGGAAGGCGAACAGCAGCACCAGCATCAGCAGCAGTGCAGCCATCGACACCGGGCCCAGCCGTTTCAGGGTGGACTGCAGTGCGACTTCGCCGCCGCGCCGCAGCAGCCAGCGGCGCAGGAGCCCGGCGATCACCACCGGCACCACGATGTACAGCGCCACCGACAGCAGCAGCGTCGACCACGGCACGGTAATCGATGAAATGCCCAGCAGCAGCGCCACGATCGGCGCAAACGCGAACAGCATGATCAGGTCGTTGAGCGCCACCTGCCCCAGGGTGAACTCCGGCTCGCCATCGCACAGGTTGCTCCAGACGAAGACCATCGCCGTACAGGGCGCGGCGGCGAGCAGGATCAGACCGGCGACGTAGGAGTCGAGCTGCGCGGCCGGCAGGTACGGCGCGAAGACATGGCGGATGAATACCCAGGCAAGCAACGCCATCGAAAACGGCTTGACCGCCCAGTTCACGAACAGCGTGACGCCCATGCCGCGCCAGTGCCTGCCGACCTCGCGCATCGCGCCGTAGTCGATCTTCAACAGCATCGGGATGATCATCAGCCAGACCAGCACGGCGACCGGCAGGTTGACCCGGGCGATCTCCATCGCACCCAGCGCCGCGGATGCAGACGGGAACACGTAGCCCAGCCCGGTGCCCACCGCGATGCAGGCCAGCACCCACCACGTCAGGTGGCGTTCGAACGGTCCCATGCGCTGCGCCAGAGGGGTGCGGGGGATGACGCCTTCGCTGACGCTGCTCATGCGCGGGCCCGCCCCTTCCTGGCCGTGACCGCTGCAGCGCCCGGAGGCTGGCAGCGCGTCGGGTCACCGCCGCAGCAGTTGCGCGTCAGGAACTCGACCAGGCCGTTCATGGCCTCGAAGTCGGCGCGGTAGCAGATGTGGCGGCCGCGCGGCTCTCCCTGGATCAGGCCTGCAGCGCTGAGTTCCTTGAGGTGGAATGAAAGCGTCGCGCCGGGCAGCGCCAGCGCCTCGGCGATCTCGCCGGGCATGCGTCCGTCGGGGCCGGCCTCGACCAGCAGTCGAAAGATAGACAGGCGGGTGGGTTGCCCGAGGGCGGCCAGCGCTGTGGTTGCGTTCTTCAGTTCCATGTTTCTAGAATACTGGAATGAAACCGAATGAAGCAATCGCCCGGGTGCCCTCCGATCTCGCCAACCTGGCTCCCGCGGCGGTGGACATCCCCGCGCACGACAAGCTGGGCATGGACGGAGCCGCGCACCCTCCGCGGATCCTGATCCTGTACGGCTCGCTGCGTCCGCAGTCCTACAGCCGCAAGCTCGCGCTCGAGGCGGAACGCCTGCTGCGCCACTTCGGAGCCGACACCCGCGTCTTCGATCCCCACGGGCTGCCGCTGCTGGACAGCGTGGGTGACGACCATCCACGGGTGCGAGAGCTGCGCGAATGGTCGCAGTGGTCCGAGGGCCAGGTCTGGGTGAGCCCGGAGCGCCACGGCACGCTGACGGCTGTATTCAAGAACCAGATCGACTGGTTGCCGCTGGAGCAGGCCGGCATGCGACCGACCCAGGGACGCACGCTGGCGGTGATGCAGGTCTGCGGCGGCTCGCAGTCGTTCAACGTGGTCAACGCCCTGCGCCAGCTGGGCCGCTGGATGCGCATGGTGACCATCCCCAACCAGTCGTCGGTGCCCAAGGCGTGGCAGGAGTTCGACGAAGCCGGCCGGATGAAGCCCTCCCCCTATTACGACCGCGTGGTCGACGTCATGGAGGAACTGGTCAAATTCACACTGCTGGTGCGCGGCCGCAGCGACTACCTCACCAGCCGCTACAGTGAGCGCAAGGGCGACCTGGCCGCGCTGAAGCTGGCAGCGGCGTCAGGCGCTGTTGCAACGTCAGCGGAGAGCTAGCCATGCACGCGGTCATCTATCACAACCCTTCCTGCGGCACGTCGCGCAACACGCTGGCGCTGATCCGGCATGCCGGAATCGAACCGGTGGTCATCGAGTACCTGCGGGATCCGCCCACGCGCGAGCGCCTTGTCGAGCTGATCGCGGCCGCGGGCCTGGACATCCGCGGCGCCCTGCGACGGAAGGGAACGCCGTACGACGCACTCGGGCTCGACGATCCCGCCTTGTCCGATGCGCAGCTGCTGGACGCGATGCTGGCGGAGCCGATCCTGATCAACCGTCCGTTCGTGCAGACGGCGCTGGGCACGCGCCTGTGCCGGCCCTCTGAAGTGGTGCTCGACATCCTGCCGCCGGTGTCCCGCCCGTTCACCAAGGAAGACGGCGAGGTGGTGATCGACGACAGCGGGCGCCGGGTTCGCGAGTAGCGGCCGCCGCACGGACCGCGGCACGAAATGGCGGTTACTTCCGCCGCGCCCGGATCCGCTCCAGCTTCTCGCGCAGCTTGATCTCCAGGCCGCGCTCCACCGGGCGGTAGTACACGCGCTCGCCCATCGCGTCCGGAAACCCGGTCTGGTCCGCGGCGATTCCGCCTTCCAGGTCGTGGTCGTACTGGTAGCCCTTGCCGTAGCCGAGCTGCTTCATGAGTTTCGTCGGCGCGTTGCGCAGGTGCATCGGCACGTCCGTGGTGCCGTGCGCCACCACGTCGCCACGCGCCTCGCCGAAGGCGACATAGGCGGCGTTGGACTTGGCGGTGCTGGCCAGGTAGATCGCCACCTGCGCCAGCGCGAGGTCGCCTTCCGGGCTGCCAAGGCGGTCGTGCGCGTCCCAGGCTTCCAGCGCCATGGTCAGCGCGCGCGGATCCGCGAGGCCGATGTCCTCCACCGCCATCCGCGTCAGGCGGCGCGCGAGATAGCCGGGATCCGCGCCGCCGTCGAGCATGCGCGCCAGCCAGTACAGCGCGGCGTCGGGGTTGGAGCTGCGCACCGATTTGTGCAGCGCGGAGATCTGGTCGTAGAACTGCTCGCCGCCCTTGTCGAAGCGGCGGCTGCGGTCGGCCAGCACCTGCGCGAGGGTGGCGTCGTTGATGGTGCCGCCCTCGCCCGCCAGCTCGGCGGCGATCTCCAGCAGGGTGAGCGCGCGGCGCACGTCGCCATCCGCCGCCGATGCGATCAGTGCCAGCTGTTCGTCGCCGACGACGATGCCGCGCCCGCCAAGGCCGCGCCGCGGGTCCTCGAGCGCACGCTGCAGGGCCAACACGATGTCATCGGCCGATACAGCCTCGAGCACGTGCACGCGGCAACGCGACAACAGCGCGGAATTGAGTTCGAACGAGGGGTTCTCGGTGGTCGCGCCGACGAACACGATCGTGCCGCGCTCGATGTGCGGCAGGAACGCATCCTGCTGCACCTTGTTGAAGCGGTGCACCTCGTCGACGAACAGCACCGTGCGCCGCCCGCCGGCGAAACGCTGCTCGGCCTCGGCCAGTACCTTGCGCACCTCGGGCAGCCCGGAGAGCACCGCCGAGATCGCCTTGAACTCGGCGTCGGCATAGTCGGCGAGCAGCAGCGCCAGCGTGGTCTTGCCGCACCCGGGCGGCCCCCACAGCACCATCGAATGCACGTTGCCGGCCTCGATGGCGCGCCGCAGGGCCGAGCCTTCCGCCAGCAGGCGGCGCTGCCCGACCATCTCGTCGGGCGTGCGCGGGCGCATGCGCTCGGCCAGCGGGCGCATGGCGAGCGCGGTGTCGTCTTCGGGCAGGAGGCCGGGCATGTCGGCGTCCGGGACTGGCTTGCGGGGCAACGTCGCATCCGGGTGTGGACCGGGCGACAAGATAGCAAGTGGCGTGTTGGCCGCGTGCCCGGGCCGCCTCAGTAGCTCGCGACGGGCGCCATGGGATCGACACTGATGTTGGCGCCCAGCTCCTGGCGCACGCGCAGCCAGGTCGCATCGCGACGGTCGTACACGGCTTCGACGTGGGCGCTGGTGTTGCCGCCGGTGCCGAAGTCGGCGATGCCGCGGGCGTCGATGCGTACGAACCGCGAACCGGTCTCGACGCTGTTGATGGCGTCGAACTGCAGGTAGACGCGACCCGCGCCGGGCAACTGCTCGAGTTCGGTGGCCAGGCGCTCCTCGAGCTCCGCCACCAGCGTCGCGTCGTTGGGCACTTCACGCTCGCCATCGCCGCCAAGCTGCACGTCGGGCCAGCCGGCGCTGGCGAACAGCGTGTCGTAGCGCGTGCGGTACTGGAATGCGAGCCAGTCGCCGTCGCCGGTGGTGGCGTCGGCCATGGCGCTGGCGCCAATGCGGACCCGGCCGCTGCCGCTCACCACCTGGTCGCGATCGCTCTCGGCGACCACCTGCGCGCTGTCGAGCCGCACGTCGACCATCGCGTCGCCGAACTCCGCGCCGAGCGCACCGACCAGTGCGGCGGCCACCGCATTGCGGACGTCATCGCCCGCCGGCTGCGGCGCGATGGCGGCGCCCTGCTCCGCTGTGGCCGGCTCCGTATCGCCAGCCTGCGCCAACGCGGCCCCGCCGGGCGCGGCAAGAAGCAGGCCCAGTACGAGGCAGCGGAACGGCATGGGGCACAACAGCGGCATGCGATACGGGCGTGAAGTCGGCGGCGACACTGTCCATAACGCAGGAACGGCGCCACGGGGGCCACCCGTGACGCCGTCCTGGTTGGTGCCGCTCCGGCGCGGCGAGGCCGCGCTGCGGGCGTCAGCCTTCGCCGATCACGTCAACGCCCGGGCCGGGCGTGTACCTGAACGTTCCCGCGCCGAAACGAGGGTTGCGCTTCCAGCCGCTGAACGCGATCTCGGTGCGCTGGCCGAGAGTGTCGACAACCTCCATGCGCGCCAGGCCCGCGCTCGAGAACCCGAGCCTTGCACTGGCAAAGCCCGCTTCCGCCTGCTTGGGCGTGAGCAGCAGCCACGACAGGCCATCCGCATCGCCTGCCTCGCGGACGTTGTAGTCGCGGTCGAGCCGCGACGGGTCGATCAGTGCGGCCAGCGGGCTGTCCTGCTCCCCGGCGCCCTGGGGACGCACGGTGACCTGCTCCAGGTCGGGATCGTGGATCCAGACCTTGCTGCCGTCGGCGACGATCAGCTGCGCGTACGGCTTGACGTACTCCCAGCGGAACAGGCGCGGCGCCGACATCGCCACGCGGCCGCTCGAGGTTTCCTTGATACGGCCGTCGGCGTCGAACACCTTCTGCACGAACTGGCCATCGAGGCCCTTCAGGCCGCGCGTGAAGCCATCCAGATTGTCGCGGGCGCCGGCAAACGCGGTGCCGGTGGCGAACAGCGCGACGAGCGCGAGCAGCCAGAAACGGGTACGGATCATGGGGAAGGCTCCGTGGAAAGAGGGCGGCGCAAGTGTGCGGCGGGATCGCTGAATGCGGGATCACGCACACGCGGGTAATCGGCTCGCCGTGACAGCAGCGTTTACTTTGGCGGGGGCGGCGCCAGCACCGAGCGGTCGCCGTTGTGCTCGGGCGGCGTGACCACGCCGGCCGCTTCCATCGCCTCGACCAGGCGCGCGGCGCGGTTGTAGCCGATCTTCAGCCTCCGCTGCACGCCGGAGATCGACGCACGACGGGTTTCGGTGACCACGCGCACCGCTTCGTCATACAGCGGATCGCTTTCATCGCCGGCGCTGCCGCTGCTTTCCGGAAGCCCGCTGGCACCGACCACGATGCCGTCGCCCATCGACTGGATCTCTTCCAGCACGCCTTCGACGTAATCCGGACCGCCGCCGGCCTGCCTGAGATGCTCGACCACGCGGTGCACTTCCTCGTCGGACACGAAGGCACCGTGCACGCGCTCGGGCATGGCCGTGCCCGGCGGCAGGTACAGCATGTCGCCGTGGCCAAGCAGCGTTTCCGCACCGGATTGGTCGAGGATGGTGCGCGAGTCGATCTTGCTCGACACCTGGAACGCGATGCGCGTCGGGATGTTGGCCTTGATCAGGCCGGTGATCACGTCCACCGACGGCCGCTGCGTGGCCAGGATCAGGTGGATGCCCGCGGCGCGCGACTTCTGCGCCAGGCGTGCGATCAGCTCTTCCACCTTCTTGCCGACGATCATCATCATGTCGGCGAATTCGTCGATGAAGATGACGATGAACGGCAGCGGCTCGAGCGGCTGCGGCGCCTCGTTGAGTTCGGGATTGGGCTTGAACAGTGGATCGAGCAGCGGCTGGCCGCTGTCCTGCGCGTCCTTCACCTTCTTGTTGAAGCCCGCCAGGTTGCGCACGCCGACCGCGCTCATCAGCTTGTAGCGGCGCTCCATTTCCGCCACGCACCAGCGCAGGCCGTTGGCAGCCTCCTTCATGTCGGTGACCACCGGCGCCAGCAGGTGCGGAATGCCCTGGTAGACGCTCAGCTCGAGCATCTTCGGGTCGATCATCAGCATGCGCACGTCCTTGGCGGACGCCTTGTACAGCAGGCTCAGCACCATGGCGTTCACCGCCACCGACTTGCCGGAGCCGGTGGTGCCGGCCACCAGCAGGTGCGGCATGCGTGCCAGGTCGGCGACCGTCGGCCGGCCGGCGATGTCCTTGCCCAGCGCCAGGGTGAGCGGGCTGCCGGACTTGTCGTATTCCTTGGAGCGCAGCAGCTCGGAGAGGTAGATCATCTCGCGGTGCGTATTGGGCGTTTCCAGCCCGATCACCGACTTGCCCGGGATCACGTCGACCACGCGCACCGACTTCACGCTGAGACCGCGCGCGATGTCCTTGTCCAGCGAACTGACCTGGCTGACCTTCACGCCGGGCGCGGGTTCGATCTCGAAGCGGGTGATCACCGGCCCCGGGTAGGCGCCCACGACCTGCGCATCGATGCGGAAGTCCTTTAGCTTGAACTCGATCTGACGGGACAGCGTTTCCAGCGTGTCTTCGTCGTAGCCCTTGGCCTGCGGCTTGGGATCGTCGAGCAGGGCCAGCGGCGGAATGCCGGTGCCGTCGGGGACATGGAACAGCGGGATCTGCTGCTCGCGCTTGGCGCGCTCGCTTTTCTCCACGACCGGTGCCGGCGGTGGCTCGATCCGCACCGGCGCGCGCGTCTTGCGCAGCTCGCTGTCGATCTTGCGGACTTCGGTGCGCTCCTCGCGCTTGGCGCGCGCTTCCTGCCAGTCGACCGCCTGCTTGCTGCCGCGGCGGAACAGTTCGGGCAGGCGCAAGACCCAATGGCCGATGGCGTCCATCACCCTGAACCATGACAGCCCGGTCGCCAGGGTCACCGACACCAGCAGCAGCGCCAGCAGGAACAGGTTGCCGCCCACCGGGCCGAACGCCGAATACAGCGAGTTGCCGACCAGGCGCCCGAGGATGCCGCCGCTGCCTGCCGAGTAGCCTTCGACCGCGCCGATGCGCAGGAACAGCAGCCCCGTCGACGACACGATGAACCCGACAATGCCCACTAGACGCAGGGCGGGGCCGAGATCCGCCTCGCCATCACCATCGGTGTCCATACCGAACAGGGCAATCCAGGCCACGGCACCGAGGATCAGCGGCAGCACGAACGCGACATGGCCGAACAGACCCAGCAGCACGTCGGCCACCCAGGCACCGACGCGGCCGCCGGCATTGTTCAATGGCGCAGTCAGGCTGCCGGAATGCGACCAGCCGGGATCGGTCTGCGAGAACGTCACCATGCAGACCAGCAGGTAGACCAGCAACGGCGCGATCGCGATCAGCGCGATGTCGCGCAGCAGCTTCTGCCGCCGAGGGTTTGGCGCCGCGGGCGCGGCCTTGTCGGCGACAGCCTTGCGCTGCCGCCTGTTGCCGCGTTCCGCTACCGGGCGTGCTGCCACGTGTGATCAGACCTTAAGATTATCCCGCAATGGGATGATTCTACTCACGATTTGCCCGAAAGGGCCATGTCGAGCAGCGCCGGGTGCACCAGCTTGCCCGCCTCGACGTTGACGCCGCGCGCCAGCGCCTCGTTGTTGCGCCACCCCGGACCCGCCGCAAGTTTCGCTACCCACGGCAGGATCGCGGCGCAGATCGCCTGCGACGAGGTCTGCGGCACCGCGCCCGGCATGTTGGTCACGCAGAAGTGGGTCACGCCCTCCTCCACGTAGGTCGGATCCTGCCACGTGGTCGGCCGCGAGGTCTCGAAGCAGCCACCCTGGTCGATGGCGATATCGACCAGCACGCTGCCCGGCTCCATGACCTTGAGCATCTCGCGGGTCAGCACGTGCGGCGCGCGTGCACCGGTCACCAGCACCGCGCCCACCACGAGGTCTGCCGAAGCGACTTCGTGTGCGACGAGATCGTGGTAGGGGTACAGCGCGGTGACGTTGTTGCCCAGGCGCATCATCTCTTCCATGCGGTCCTGGCGCATCTCGAACACGGTGACGTTGGCCCCCGTCGCGGCGGCAAGCGACGCGGCGGCGCCGCCGGCCTTGCCGGCGCCGAACACGACCACCTTGCCGCGTGAGGTGGACGGTAGCCCGCCGAGCAGCACGCCCTTGCCGCCCCGTGGCTGGTGCAGCAGGTTCGTGCCCACCTGGGTCGCGATGCGTCCGGCGATCACCGACATCGGCGCCAGCAGCGGCAGTTCGCCGTTGGGCAGCTCGACGGTCTCGAAGGCGATCGCGGTGAGGCCGATGTCGAGCAGCCGGCGCGTCAGCGCGGGCTCGGCGGCGAGGTGCAGGTAGCAGAACAGCAGATGGTCCCCGCGCAGGTGCTCGAGGTCGCCCGCGACCGGCTCCTTCACCTTCACGATCATCTCGCCTTTCGCGTAGAGATCGGCGGCACCGGCGGCGATGTTGACGCCGAGCGCGGCGTAGTCCGCGTCGGCAAAGCCGGACTTCACGCCAGCGCCAGTCTCCAGCCAGACGTCATGGCCGCGCTTGACCAGGTCGCCTGCAGCGGCCGGCACCAGCGCGACGCGACCTTCGAGCGTCTTGGTTTCTTTCGGAACACCGATTCGCATGCGTCGCTCCTGCACAAAAAACGCCGCGTCAGCGGCGAGTCGTCGTTTGCGGCAAGGAACCCAGCGTTGCGGTGAGCCGCAGCCTGCGCGCCTTGTCATGCTGCCGTGGCGCCGCCAAGCTATGCGCTTCCCAACGCCATGTTTCCATGGCTCGCGAGTATACATGAGCACTTCCAAGCACTGCCGCCTGCTGATCCTCGGTTCCGGCCCCGCCGGCTGGACCGCCGCCGTCTACGCCGCGCGCGCAAACCTCAAGCCCGTGCTGGTCACGGGGCTGCAGATGGGCGGACAGCTGATGACGACCACCGAGGTCGACAACTGGCCCGGCGACGCCCATGGCCTGATGGGCCCGGACCTGATGAATCGCATGCAGGCGCATGCCGAGCGCTTCGATACCGAGGTCGTGTTCGACCAGGTGCACAGCGCGGACCTGTCGCAGCGTCCGTTCCGGCTGACCGGCGACAGCGGCGAGTACACCGCCGACGCGCTGATCATCGCGACCGGCGCGACCGCCAAATACCTGGGGTTGCCCTCCGAAGAAGCCTTCAAGGGCCGCGGCGTGTCGGCCTGCGCGACCTGCGACGGCTTCTTCTACAAGGAGCAGGACGTTGCGGTGGTCGGTGGCGGCAACACCGCCGTCGAGGAGGCGCTGTACCTGTCCAATATCGCGCGCACCGTGTACCTGGTGCATCGCCGCGATTCGCTTCGCGCCGAGAAGATCATGCAGGACAAGCTGCAGGCGAAGATCGATGCCGGCAAGATCGTGCCGGTCTGGCACCACGTGGTCGACGAAGTGCTCGGCGACGAGGCCGGCGTGACCGGCCTGCGCCTGAAGTCGGTGCAGGACGACAGCACCCGCGAGATCGCGGTGCACGGGTTCTTCGTGGCCATCGGCCACACGCCCAATACCTCGCTGTTCGAAGGCCAGCTGGCGATGAACAACGGCTATCTGGAGATCCGTTCTGGACTCGCCGGTGGCGCCACCGAGACGTCGGTCAAGGGCGTATTCGCCGCCGGCGACGTCGCCGACCAGGTCTATCGCCAGGCGATCACCTCGGCGGGCTTCGGCTGCATGGCCGCGCTCGATGCGGAACGCTTCCTCGACAAGGATGCCTGAGGCGCGGCGCGCGACGGTGCGGGCCGACTGAGCCGCGCATGGCCGTCGCGCGCATCCACGCGTCACTTTCCGACGTCCCGGCTGCCGCCTGGGACGCGCTGCACGATGGCGGCAATCCCTTTGTCACGCACGCGTTCCTCGCCGGCCTGGAGTCCAGCGGCTGCCTGCGCGCGGGCTGGGGCTGGACGCCGCGGCACATCGGCCTGTGGGATGGCGACACGCTGCTTGCGGCCGCTCCCGGCTACCTGAAGGACAACTCGCACGGCGAGTTCGTGTTCGACCACGCCTGGGCGAACGCCTACGCGCGCCACGGCCTGGACTATTACCCGAAGTGGCTCGGCGCCGTGCCCTACTCGCCCGTCACCGGTCCGCGCCTGCTCGCGCGCAGTGACGACGCGCGCGCCGCGCTGACCACCGCCATCGCGGCGCATGCACGCGCAAGCGGCCTTTCTTCAGCGCACGTGAACTTCCATGAGGCGACGGAAGACGCGGCATTCGGCGCCGGCTGGCTGCAGCGGCTCGACGTGCAGTACCACTGGCACAACGCCGCGGGCTGGCGCGATTTCGACGATTTCCTGGCCGCGATGGACCACAAGCACCGCAAGAACATCCGCCAGGAGCGCGCGCGCGTGGAACGTGCGGGCGTGCGCTTCCGCGTGCTGCACGGCGACGAGGCCAGCGAGGCAGATCTCGACGCCATGCACGGCTTCTACCTGCAGACGTTCGCCGACTACGGCAACGCCCCCGCGCTCACCCCCGCCTTCCTGCGCCACCTGGCCACCCACCTGCCGCGCTCGCTGGTGCTGGTCCTGGCGGACCTCGACGACGCGCCGATCGCGGGTGCGCTGTGCCTGCGTGGCCGCGACACGCTGTACGGCCGCTACTGGGGGGCGTCGCGGCAGCTGCCTGGCCTGCATTTCGAGGCCTGCTACTACCAGGGCATCGACTATTGCCTGCGCGAGGGCCTTGCGCGCTTCGAACCCGGCGCGCAGGGCGTGCACAAGATCGCACGCGGCTTCCTGCCGACGCTGGTGCGCAGCCACCACTGGATCGCCGAGCCCGCGTTCCGCGAAGCGCTGGCCCCGTGGTGCGCCGAGGAGCGCGCCGTGGTGGCTGCGCAGGCCCTCGAACTGATGCAGCGTTCGCCGTTCAGGCGCGATGCGCCAGGCGCTGCGCCGTGATGTTGGCGCTGCCGCGCCTTGGCGCACGCGCCGACGCGCCATTCCCGGATCCCGGCACGGCACTGCGCGAGCCGGATGGACTGCTCGCCTTCGGTGGTGACCTGTCCACGACGCGCCTGGCCAACGCCTACCGCAGCGGCATCTTCCCCTGGTACTCGGAAGGCCAGCCGATCCTGTGGTGGTCGCCGGATCCGCGCACGGTGTTCCGCACGGACCGCGTTCACCTCGCGTCTCGCTTCCGCCGCACCCTCAGGCATTCACGCTGGCGTGTGCGCGCGGACACGGCGTTCGACGCCGTGGTCGCGGCTTGCGCGAACGCGCCGCGGAAGGGCCAGCGCGGCACCTGGATCGATGCGGAGATGCGCCGCGCATACGGCCGGTTGCACGCAACGGGCCTCGCGCACAGCGTCGAAGTCTTCGACGGCGACGACAGGCTGGTCGGCGGCATGTACGGGGTCGCCATCGGCGCGATGTTCTTTGGCGAAAGCATGTTCAGCGCGGCGAGCGGCGGCTCCAAGGTCGCGCTCGCCGCCCTCGCCCTGCGACTGCGGCAATGGGGCTGGCCGCTGATCGATGCCCAGGTGGACAACGCGCACCTGCGGCGGATGGGGGCGGAGTCGTGGCCGCGCACCCGGTTCCTTGGCGAAGTGCGCGAACTGGTCGCGCGCCCGGGACGCGAGGGGCCCTGGACGCAGGCCTTCGGGGATCTGCCGGCAGCGGCGTTGGCGGCAGCTCCAGGCACCATATGAAACGCGTACCGGAACACGGACCAGTAGGTTCCCGTTAACGGAAATTTTGCGCTCGAGCGCCATTCGTGGCAGAATCTCGTCTTTCGGGCGTCCAGCCCGAGTTCCTTGCATGGTCAAACAGGACGCATGGCAAAAGACGACGTCATAGAATTTGAAGGCTCGGTCTCCGAGACCCTCCCGAACACCATGTTCCGGGTGCGGCTTGAGAACGGCCACGAGGTTATCGCGCACATTTCCGGGCGCATGCGCAAGAACTACATCCGCATCCTTACCGGCGATCGCGTCAAGATCGAGATGACCCCGTACGACCTCACCAAGGGTCGCATCACCTACCGCATGAAGTAAGCCGCCGCGCCCTGTGGCGCGAGACGAAGAAAAGGCGGCCATTGGCCGCCTTTCTTCATTCCGGGTCGCGGATCCGGTCCGCGTCGGTCATGCCACCGTTGCCGGGAGCAGCCTTTCCGCCTCGGGCTGCACGTCGAGGACGATCTCGCCGTCGCGGACATCGATGGAAACTCGTCCACCCGCCACCAGCTTGCCGAACAGCAGTTCGTCCGCGAGCGGCCGCTTCACCTTGTCCTGGATCACGCGCGCCATCGGCCGTGCGCCCATCAGCGGATCGAACCCGTGCTGGGCCAGCCATTCGCGCGCCGCCGGAGTTGCCGCCAGGCTGACGCCCTTTTCGTGCAGCTGCTCCTCGAGTTCGATCAGGAACTTGTCGACCACGCGCAGGATGTGCTCGAAGCCCAGCGGCTGGAATTGCACCACCGCGTCCAGACGGTTGCGGAACTCCGGGGTGAAGCCCTTGCGGATCGCCTCCATCGCGTCGGTGCTGTGGTCCTGCTGCATGAAGCCGATCGTGCGCCGCGCGGCCTGCGCCGCGCCCGCGTTGGTGGTCATCACCAGCACCACGTTGCGGAAATTCGCTTCGCGCCCGTTGGTGTCGGTGAGGATGCCGCGGTCCATCACCTGCAACAGGATGTTGAAGATGTCGGGGTGCGCCTTCTCCACCTCATCCAGCAGCAGCACGCAGTGCGGCGTCTTGACGATCTTCTCGGTGAGCAATCCGCCCTGGTCGAAGCCGACGTAGCCTGGCGGCGCGCCAATCAGGCGGCTGACCGAATGCGGCTCCATGTACTCGGACATGTCGAAGCGCACCAGCTCGATGCCGAGCTGGAGCGCCAGCTGCTTGGTGACCTCGGTCTTGCCCACGCCCGTGGGCCCGGCGAACAGGAAGTTGCCGATCGGCTTGTCCGGGTTGGCAAGCCCCGAGCGGGCAAGCTTGATCGCCGATGCCAGCGTGCCGATCGCCGGGTCCTGGCCGAAGATGACCATCTTCAGGTTGCGCTCGAGGTGCTGCAGCACGTCCTTGTCGGAGGCGCTGACCTGCTTGGCCGGGATGCGCGCCATCTTGGCCACGATTGTCTCGACCTCCTCGACGTCGATCAGCTGCTTGCGCACGTCGGCCGGCAGCAGCCTCTGGCGCGCGCCGGCCTCGTCGATCACGTCGATCGCCTTGTCCGGCAACAACCGGTCGCCGATGTGCTTGACCGACAGATCCACCGCCGCCTGCAGCGCCTCATCGGCGTAGGTGACCTGGTGATGGGCCTCATAGCGTGGCTTCAGGCCCTGCAGGATCTGGTAGGTCTCGCCGATCGTCGGCTCGACGATGTCGATCTTCTGGAAGCGGCGTGCGAGCGCCCGGTCCTTCTCGAAGATGCCGCGATACTCCTGGAAGGTCGTGGAGCCGATGCAGCGCAGGTCGCCCGACGCCAGCGCCGGCTTGATCAGGTTGGACGCATCCATCGTGCCGCCGGACGCGGAGCCCGCGCCGATGATGGTGTGGATCTCGTCGATGAAGAGGATGGCGCCCTCGTGCTTGCCGATCGCGGCCAGCACCGCCTTCAGCCGCTTCTCGAAGTCGCCGCGGTACTTGGTGCCCGCGACCAGCGCGCCGAGGTCGAGCGAGTAGATGGTGGCGTGCGCCAGCACCTCCGGCACCTGGCCCTCGACGATGCGCCGCGCCAGGCCTTCGGCGATCGCGGTCTTGCCCACGCCCGCCTCGCCAACGTACAGCGGGTTGTTCTTGCGGCGGCGGCAGAGCACCTGGATGGTGCGCTCGACTTCTTCGGCGCGGCCGACCAGCGGATCGATGCGGCCGGCACGGGCCATCGCGTTGAGGTCGGTGGCGAACTCGGCCAGGGCATCGCCCTTGCCGTCGCCCTCCCCGCCTTCGGCGCCCTCGCCACGCTGGCGCGCCGATGCATCCTCGGCGTCGTGCGGCGGCTCGTCGCCGGTGCGC
The DNA here is from genome assembly GCF_016461615.1 of Luteimonas sp. MC1828. Classification (NCBI taxonomy): domain Bacteria; kingdom Pseudomonadati; phylum Pseudomonadota; class Gammaproteobacteria; order Lysobacterales; family Lysobacteraceae; genus Luteimonas; species Luteimonas sp. MC1828. The sequence continues at coordinate 625,290 of NZ_JAEMNY010000001.1, read as the reverse complement.
GCGATGCCGTGGGAGAGGTAGTTCACGACATCGAGCCGCGTCACGTCCTGCTGGTTCAGGAAATACACGGCGTGCGAATCCTTCTCGCCGAAGATCGCCACCAGCACGTTGGCGCCGGAGACCTCCTTCTTGCCCGAGGATTGCACGTGGTAGACGGCGCGCTGCAGCACGCGCTGGAAGCCGAGCGTGGGCTGGGTGTCGCGGCCGTCATCCTCGGCCAGGCGCGAAACCGAGCTGTCGATGGCCTGCTCGAGGTCTGCGCGCAGGCGGTGGAAATCGGCGCTGCAGGCCTTCAGGACCATCTCGGCGGACGGGTTGTCGAGCAGTGCGAGCAGCAGGTGTTCGACCGTCATGTACTCGTCGCGCGCCTCACGCGCGCGCTTGTAGCACTGGCCGATGCTGTATTCGAGATCCTTGCTGAACATGGGGCTTGTGCCTCCTGGAATCACTACGATCCAGATGGGGGTGCCGATGCGGCATTTCCATCCGGCGATGACCCTCTTGTAGGCCTTTGCCCGCTTCGAGCGCAAGGGCCGGCGGTGGTCCCCAGTATCCCGCCAGCGGGTGTCACGACGGGGTGCAGGAACCGGGCGTCAGGCGCTCAGGCCGGTTCCATCGTCGCCAGCAGCGGATGCTGGTTCAGCCGCGCGTAGTCGTTGACCTGGGCGACCTTGGATTCGGCCACGTCGCGGATGAACACCCCGCACACGCCGCGGCCGCGCGTGTGCACGTGGAGCATGACCTGGGTGGCGCGTTCGATATCCAGGCTGAAGAACCGCACCAGCACTTCGACCACGAAATCCATCGGCGTGTAGTCATCGTTCAGCAACAGCACGGAGTACAGCGGCGGACGCGCCAGTTCGGGGCGGGCGGGTTCAACGACGACGCCGTGGTCGCGTTCGTGTTCGATCTTGCGGCTCATGGTGGCCATTATACGGAGCCGGCGGTGGACGCCCACGCGCCACACGGACGAAAATGCCCTTCCAACCGCACCACGAGCGCCCGATGCGCAACGCCAGCGCCACGCAGCAAGAACGTATCGCCCACCGCGGCCCGGCCGCGGGCGGAACGCGATCCATGGCGCACCGGGCATGACGTATCGCCAGGGGCGGTTCTGGCAGCCGGACGTCACCGTCGCGACGGTGGTACTCGACCGGGGCCGCCTGCTCTGCGTTGAGGAACACGCCGGCGGCGCGCTGGTGCTGAACCAGCCGGCGGGCCACCTGGAGCCCGACGAGAGCCTGCTGGATGCCGCGATCCGGGAGACCCTCGAGGAAACCGGCTGGACGGTCGAACTGGACGCCTTCATCGGTGCTTACCAGTGGACGTCGCCAGTGCTGGCCGACGGCAGCGGCGGCCGCCACTACCTGCGCTTTGCATTCGCGGCCCGGCTCGTCACGCACGATCCGGCCCGACGCCTGGACGAGGGTATCGAGCGCGCACTGTGGCTGACGCCGTCCGAACTCCAGGCCGCCCGGCCCCGGCACCGCAGCCCGCTGGTGTGGCAGGTGGTGGATGACTTCCTGGGCGGCCAGCGCCACCCGCTCTCGCTGCTGCGCGCGCTGCACGGATGAGGGCGCCGGCGGTCATCGTCGGCATGTCCGGCGGCGTGGATTCATCGGTCGCGGCGCTGCTGCTGCGTGACGCCGGTGAAGCCGTCGATGGCCTGTTCATGGACAACTGGGCCGACGACGGCAGCGGCGACTGCCGCGCCGAAGACGACCGCCGCGACGCGGTCGCGGTGTGCGGCCGGCTCGGCATCCGCATCCATTTCCGCGACTTCTCAGGCGAGTACTGGAAGGGCGTGTTCGAGCACTTCCTGGCCGAGTACGCGCGCGGGCGCACGCCGAATCCGGATGTGCTCTGCAACCGCGAGATCAAGTTCCGCCACTTCCTGGATGCCGCCTTCGACCTTGGCGCCGGACGCATCGCCACCGGCCACTACGCGCGCATCGACCGCGTAGGTGGCCAATGGCGCCTGCTGCGCGCCGCCGATCGGGGCAAGGACCAGAGCTACTTCCTGCACCAGCTCGGCCAGGCGCAGCTCGCGGCCACGCTGTTCCCGCTCGGCGAGCTGCACAAGGACGCGGTGCGCGCCCTCGCCCGCTCGGCCGGCCTGCCGACGGCGGGGAAGAAGGACTCGACCGGGATCTGCTTCGTCGGTGAGCGCGACTTCCGCAGCTTCCTCGCGCGCTACCTGCCCGCGCAGGCCGGCGAGATCCGCACGCCGGATGGCCGCCGCGTCGGCACGCATGCCGGCGTGTTCTACTTCACCATCGGCCAGCGCGAAGGCCTGAACATCGGCGGCCAGCGCGGATTCGCCGACAGCCCGTGGTACGTGGTCGGCAAGGATGTCGCCGGCAACGTGCTCACGGTCGACCAGGGGCACGACAGCCCCTACCTGATGTCCGACATGCTGTGGACCGAACATGCACACTGGGTTGCGGGCGCACCGCCGGCAACGCGGTTCGCATGCACGGCGCAGACGCGCTACCGCCAGAACGAGGAGCCATGCGAAGTGTTTGTTGACGATACCGGGAGCCTGCGGGTTGCCTTCGACCGCCCGCAGCGCGCGGTCACGCCGGGCCAGTCCCTGGTGCTTTACAGCGGCGACGCCTGCCTGGGGGGCGCGGTGATCGCCACCACCGACGCCCCGCTCGCGCGCTCCGCGGTGACGGCATGAACATGCACGACCGCGTGCTGGCGCTGGCCGGGCTGGCGCAGGCGCTGCGCCAGGTGCGCCGCATCGCCGATACCGGGCAGGCCGAAGGCGCCGTGTTGCAGACCGCGCTCGACAGCGTGTTCCGCATCGACGCCGCGTCCACCGCCGATGTCTACGGCGGCGTGGCCGCGGTACGCCCCGGCCTCGCGCTCCTGCGCGATTACCTGTCCAACCGCGGCCAGGATCCGCTGCTGCCCAAGCTTGCGCTGGCGGTCACCCAGCTCGAGCGCCGCTTCGTGCAGGACGACGAAATGGGCGAGCGCGTGCACGCCGGCATCCTCGCCGCGCGCGCCGACGCGGAACGCCTGGGCAGCAGCACCCATCCCGAGGTGCTCGCCAGGCTCGGCACCCTGTACGCCGACACCGTGAGCCACCTGCGCCCGCGCGTACTGGTGCAGGGCAACCCGCATTACCTCGGCCAGGCCGACGTGGTGGCGGAGATCCGCGCGGTACTGCTGTCCGCGCTGCGTTCGGCCGTGCTGTGGCGGCAGGCGGGCGGCAGCCCGTGGGACGTCCTGCTCCAGCGCGGGGCGATGGGTCGGGCGGTCGAGGATCTGCTGGGCTGAAGCGCCACCCGGGCGCGCGCGTTCGCTCGGCCAGGCGGTGGCCGTTGCCGCGGGCATGCCGCGTATCTACCTGAGCACAGGCGACGCCCGGACTTGGGGCACGGGCTGCTGACCTGCATTCCCGCACACCGGGAGATCGTTCGTGCCCGACACGTCGAACACCGACGGGCCCAGCCAGTCCGCGTCGCCTCCGGACGCCACGCCACCGCGGCAGGCCATCTTCAGGCTCCTGCGGCGCCTGCTGCTCTACCACGCAGCGATGGCGACGGCGCTGGTGGTCCTGCTCGCGCTGTTCCCGACAGCGCCGGACCACCTACCGATCGGCGGGGTCAAGGAACTGGCCAGTGGCGCGGTCGCACCGGGGATCCGGGTCGACAACCTTGACCAGGCGGCCGGCAGCGCCTCGACCAGGCAGGAGCCACCACCACCCCCCGATCTCGACCGGCTCGGCTATGCGCGGCGACTCGCCGTGGCGCTGGTGGGGACCTGGCTGCTGATGTTGCCGGTGTCGTGGGTGCAGAAGGGCGTCCACCGCGGCAGCGACTACGACCACTCGCTCGACGAAACCACCCTGATCCTGCCCGGCGTGGTCGCGGCGATCGTGCTGGTCGTCCAGTACAGCCTGGCGCTGGCGTTCGCGCTGGCCGGCATCGTGGCCGGCGTGCAGTTCCGCCGCGCGCTCCAGGACACCTTCGACGCGCTGTTCATCCTCGTGGCGATCGGCACCGGCATCGCCGCCGGCGTCGGCGCGCTGGAGGTGGCCGCGGTGATGACGGTGTTCTTCTGCTACGCGACCCTGTACGTCTGCCGATTCGGCGACGGGTTCGAGTCCGACTACGTGGCCGAGCGCAAGGAAAAAAAGCGCCAGCTCAAGGCGGAGCACGAAGAACAGGCTGGAGGATCACGCAAGGACCAGCCGTGACCTGCCGACCCGCCGCCCGCCCCCGTGGCGATCAACCGGCATCCCGCGGAGCCCGCTTCGCGCAAGGTGCTCCCGGTGCGCTGCTTGCGGCGGGGTGGTGGATGATCCTCCTGTGCGTGGCCGGGCTGATGGCCGCCACCTGCGCGTATGCCAGGGAAGGCGTGCACCCGTTGTTCGAGTCCCCAAGCGAGTTGACGGTGACCCTGCAGGCGCCCTGGTCCGAGTTGCTGCGCAAGAAGAACGACAGGCGCCGCTATCCCGCGGTGCTGGGCTATACCGACGGCGCGGGCGGCGAGCACCGGATCGAGGCGACCGTCGAGACCCGCGGGCTCACCCGCTTGCGCATCTGCAGGTTCCCGCCGTTGATGATCCGCTTTGCCCGCGACGCGGCACTCGGCACCGACTTCGCCGGGCAGCGCTCGCTGAAGCTGGTCACCCACTGCCGGCCGGGGGCGGTCGCGGACCAGTACTACGTCCAGGAATTCCTGGCGTACCGGATCTTCAACCACGTCACCGAGCACAGCTTCAGGGTCCGCCCACTCCGAATCACCTACGAGGATGCGAGTGGCGGCGAGTCGGACGGGCCGCGCTTCGCCTTCCTGATCGAGGATCTGGACGACGTGGCCAAGCGCAATGGCTACAAGCGTTCACCCCGGGCGCAGTTCGTGCAGGGCGACTTCGATCCACTGGCGTTGACGCGTTTCATGCTCTTCCAGTACCTGATCGGAAACACGGACTGGGAGGTGCTGAGCGGGCCGGAGAAGGACGAGTGCTGCCACAACGTCCGGATCACGGTCGCGGCGGATGTGCCGGGCCCCGTGGTTGCAGTGCCCTACGACTTCGACGCCTCCGGGATCGTGGATGCCAGCTATGCGGTGCCCGACGAGCGGCTGCCGATCAGGTCGGTCACGCAGCGCCTGTATCGCGGCTTCTGTCGCCACAACGACGCACTGGAGCCGGTGCGTGCCGAGTTCCTCGCCAGTCGCCAAGCGATCTTCGCGCTCGTCCGCAGCGAGCCCCGGCTGAGTGCGTACCGGAAGCGCGTCACCACCAGCTACTTCGAGGAGTTCTTCGCCACCCTCGACAGCGATGAGCGATTCGCGCGTGAGATCAGCGGGCGGTGCCGCAGCTGACGGCGGGATCGAGGGGCTGCGCAGCGGCGCCTTCGACGCTGGCCGGTGGCGGGTCTAGCGTTCCCGCCATCAGCGCCTCGCGCCGCTTCGGCAGCTCGGCGTTGTCGGGGTGCAGCGCGATCACCGCGTCCAGGTACTCCAGACGCTGCCCGTCGTCCATGGGCAGGCGCAGTCGCCCGCCGCGATAGCCGGCGAACAGGCCCTCCCGCGTCACCTCCAGCCAGCCGATGTGCTTGCCGAATGCGGCGCTCATGCCGGTGTCGATCATGATGACGCGGCCCGCCAGGCGCGGCCAGATCACGCCGTCGGTGGGCGTATGGCCAATCACGACATGGCCTGCGCCGTGGCGCTGGAGAATGGCGTCGACCGTCTCCGCAAGCGCCACCGGCTGCACGCCGGCGAGGCCGCGATACCACAGCGGGCCGGCCTCGTCGCGCAGGATCCCGAGCTCTTCCGGGTCGTTGCGACGCAGCGCGGCGCGCGCCATCGTGGTCATCGATTCGAGGCTGTTGCCGCAATAGGCGCTGCTGATGCCGCCGTGGACAAAGACCAGGTCGTTGAGCTGGACGGCGACCTTGCCCTTCATCGTCCACAGGAACAGTTCGCCTTCTGGGTCCCAGCGTGGATCCCAGGCGAAGCGCTGCTCCACCCAGCCGAGCGGATGCTCGAGATCCCACTGCGCGCGATGGTCGGCCGGCAGCGCTGCGGCGCGTTCCGGATCGCTGCCTGCGAGCGCCTCCAAGGTGGCCTTGTAATAGCGGTCCCTGAGCGCGGCGGAGCGCTTGCCTGCGAACGCCTTGTATTCGCCTTCGGTGACGTAGCGCAGGTCGCCGTAGACGTTCATCGCCTCGTGGTTGCCGATGAGGTTGTGCACCCGTCCGCCGCGCTTCTCGGCCTGCTGCGCCAGGCGCGCCATGTGGGTGATGATCCGGCGTGTGTCGGGCCCGCGATCCGGGATGTCGCCGGTCTGGACCAGGTGGGTGTCGCCGGCGATCCAGCGGCCGCGGCGGTCGACCACGCCGGATGACTGGAGCACCGTCAGGTAGCTGTCGTAGTCGCCGTGCAGGTCGCCGATCGCCACGATCCGGGCGACGTCCTGCCAGCGATATGCGTCGAGCTGCCGCGGCACCGCCCACAGGGCGTGCGCGAAGAGCAGCATGCCGAACAGCAGATAGCGCGAACGAGCCACCGGGTCGCCTCTGTGGTCACCACGAGGTGGGTGGACGCTTGCCGTGCGCCCATGGCGGAAGGATACATCCGCTCCGGGGTGGCCGGCGTGTGTGCCTGCAACGGAAAACGCCCGGCCAGGCCGGGCGTTCCGAAGATCTCCGCAGGGCCCCTGATCAGGCCGTTGCGGCGTCCGTCACCTCGCGGTACTCCTCGATCTGGTCGAAGTTCATGTACCGGTAGATCGTGTCGCCGCTGGTGTTCACGACCCCGATATCGGCCAGGTACTCCTCGCGGGTCGGGATGCGGCCCAGGCGCGAGCAGATCGCCGCCAGCTCCGCCGAGCCCAGGTAGACGTCGGTGTTGCGGCCCAGGCGGTTCGGGAAGTTGCGGGTCGAGGTCGACATCGCGGTGGCGCCCTCGCGGATCTGCGCCTGGTTGCCCATGCACAGCGAGCAGCCCGGCATCTCCATGCGTGCGCCTGCCGCGCCGAACGTGCCGTAGTGGCCTTCCTTGGTCAGCTCGGCGGCATCCATGCGGGTGGGCGGCGCGACCCACAGCCGCGTGGGGATGTCGCGCTTGCCTTCCAGCAGCTTGGCGGCGGCACGGAAGTGGCCGATGTTGGTCATGCAGGACCCGATGAACACCTCGTCGATCTTCGCGCCGGCGACGTCGGACAGGGTCTTGGCATCGTCCGGATCGTTCGGGCAGCACACGATCGGCTCGACGATCTCGGCCAGGTCGATCTCGATCACCGCCGCGTACTCGGCGTCGGCGTCCGGCTCGAGCAGCTGCGGGTCGGCCAGCCACTGCTGCATCTTGTCGATGCGGCGCTGCAGGGTGCGGGCGTCGGCGTAGCCCTCGGTGATCATCCACTTCAGCAGGGTGATGTTGCTGGTGAGGTACTCGACGATCGGCGCACGGTCCAGGCGCACGGTGCAGCCGGCGGCGGAGCGCTCGGCGGACGCGTCGGCCAGCTCGAAGGCCTGCTCGATCTTCAGCTCCGGCAGGCCCTCGATCTCGAGGATGCGGCCCGAGAAGATGTTCTTCTTGCCCTGCTTAGCGACCGTCAGCAGTCCTGCCTTGATCGCGTACAGCGGGATCGCGTGCACCAGGTCACGCAGCGTCACGCCCGGCTGCATCTTGCCCTTGAAGCGCACCAGCACGGATTCCGGCATGTCCAGCGGCATGACGCCGGTGGCCGCGGCGAACGCCACCAGGCCCGAACCCGCGGGGAACGAGATGCCGATCGGGAAGCGCGTGTGCGAGTCACCGCCGGTGCCCACCGTGTCCGGCAGCAGCATGCGGTTGAGCCAGCTGTGGATGATGCCGTCGCCGGGGCGCAGCGATACGCCGCCGCGGGTGGAGATGAACTCCGGCAGCGTGTGGTGCGTTTTCACGTCCACCGGCTTCGGGTACGCCGCGGTGTGGCAGAAGGACTGCATCACCAGGTCGGAGGAGAAGCCCAGGCAGGCCAGGTCCTTCAGCTCGTCGCGGGTCATCGGGCCGGTGGTGTCCTGCGAGCCCACGGTGGTCATCTTCGGCTCGCAGTAGGTGCCCGGGCGCATGCCTTGCTGCACGCCGTTCACGACGGCCAGGCCGCAGGCGCGGCCGACCATCTTCTGCGCGAGCGTGAAGCCGCGACCGGTGTCGGCGGGCGTCACCGGCAGGCGGAACAGGTCCGTTGCCGGCAGGCCGAGCGCCTCGCGTGCGCGCGCCGTCAGGCCGCGGCCGATGATCAGCGGGATGCGGCCGCCGGCGCGCACCTCGTCGAACAGCACGTCGGACTTGACCTCGAACTCGGCGATGACCGCGCCGTCCTTCAGCGCCTTGCCGTCGTAGGGGCGCAGCTCGATGACGTCGCCGTGCGCCATCTTCGATACATCGAGCTCGATCGGCAGCGCACCGGCGTCTTCCATGGTGTTGTAGAAGATCGGCGCGATCTTCGAACCCAGGCACACGCCGCCGAAGCGCTTGTTGGGGATGAACGGGATGTCGTCGCCGGTCCACCACAGCACCGAGTTGGTGGCCGACTTGCGGCTGGAGCCGGTGCCGACCACGTCACCGACGTAGGCGACCAGGTGGCCCTTCTCCTTGAGGTCGGCCAGGGCCTGGATCGGGCCGCGCTTGCCGTCTTCTTCGGGCACGAACGGCGCGTCGGGGCGCTTGTTCTTCAGCATCGCCAGCGCGTGCATCGGGATGTCCGGGCGCGTGGTGGCGTCGGGCGCCGGCGACAGGTCGTCGGTGTTGGTCTCGCCGGGCACCTTGAAGACGGTGATCGTGAGGCTCTGCGGCACTTCGGGCTTGCCGGTGAACCACTCGGCATCGGCCCAGCTCTGCATCACGGACCGGGCGTTGGCGTTTCCGGCCTTGGCCTTCTCTTCGACGTCGTGGAAGGCGTCGAACACCAGCAGCGTGTGCTTGAGCGCGTCAGCGGCAATCGCGCCGACCGTCGCGTCATCGAGCAGCTCGACCAGCGGCGCGACGTTGTAGCCGCCGAGCATCGTGCCCAGCAGTTCGGTGGCACGGCCGCGCGAAATCAGCGCGCTGGACTCGCTGCCGAAGGCAACCGCCGCAAGGTACGACGCCTTCACCTTGGCGGCGTCGTCCACCCCGGCGGGCACGCGATGGGTGATGAGGTCGAGCAGGAACGCGTCCTCGCCGGGCGGCGGCGCCTTCAGCAGTTCGATCACATCGGCCGTCTGCCGAGCGGTGAGCGGCAGCGGCGGGATGCCGAGCGCTGCGCGCTCGGCCACGTGGTGGCGGTAGGCTTCCAACATGGTGCAGTGGTCTCCGTGGATGTTCGGGTGTGCGTGATACGGGCGAGGTGCTATTCGGGCGTGGGCACGATCAGCTTCAGGCCCTTGAAGTAGTCGCGATAGAAGCGGTCGTCACGTGTGATCAGGCCGTCGCACTGCAGCAGTGCGTGCGCGCCGATCAGGAAGTCGGGCACCGCGCGGGCGGGGCCAACGCCGCGCTGGCGGTGGCGCCGCTGCATTTCGCCGGCACGCAGTGCCGACTTCGCCTCGAGCGCGCTGAAGCGGATGCCCACTTCCTCGAGCACGGCCACGGCTTCGGAACCGTCCTTGAGCGCGCTGCAGACTTCGGCCAGGGCGACATCGCAGACCACCACCGTGCCGACGCCCAGGCATTGGCGCAGGCAGGCCTCGGTGGCGTCGGCCATGGGCCCGTCGGCCAGCAGGTCGACAAGGACGGAGGAATCGATCGCGATCATGTGCCGGCGTCGGGATCGAGCGGATCGCCAGGGGCGCGGCCACGCAGGGCGCGCATGGCGTCATCGGTGGACGCGAAGCCGTCAAGTCTGAAGCGGCCCCGTGCGCGCGAGATCGCATCGTCCACGCTCTTGCGCAGGATGATGCGCCCGCCGTCCAGCTCGACCTTGAGGATGGTGCCCTTGGTCAGGCCGAGGGCATCGCGCACGGCCTTGGGCAGGGTGATCTGCCCGCGTTCGGCGACGGTGGCTTCCATGGCGGTCATTCCAGCCTGGCGGAATCCAGGCGCAGGGGGTATGCGCATATTGTACGTACTTATGCCTGCATACTCAAAGCGCCATACTGGCGGCGGGCCCGGCCCGCGCCGCACCAGGCGCCGGTCACACCCGTGCCTTACGCGGGCCGCCGTAGACTGGCCCGCAGACCACCGCCCAGCCAATCCCCCACATGGAGCCCCGCCATGGCCGATTCATTCGCAACCCGCGACGTCCTCGACGTCAACGGCCGGTCCTACACCTTCGCAAGCCTCGCCAGGCTGGGTCAGCGCTTCGACCTCGCCCGCCTGCCCTACTCCATGAAGATCCTGCTGGAGAACCTGCTGCGGCACGAGGACGGTGGCATGACCGTCGGCACCCACCACATCGAGGCGGTGGCCACCTGGGACCCCAAGGCGGAGCCGGACACCGAGATCGCGTTCATGCCGGCGCGGGTGGTGCTGCAGGACTTCACCGGCGTGCCCTGCGTGGTCGACCTGGCGGCGATGCGCGACGCGGTGACACGCCTGGGCGGCAGTCCCTCGCAGATCAACCCGCTGATCCCGTCGGAGCTCGTGATCGACCATTCGGTGCAGGTGGATGTGTTCGGCCGCGCGGATGCGCTGGACCTCAACGGCAAGATCGAATTCGAACGCAACAAGGAGCGCTACGGCTTCCTGCGCTGGGGCCAGAACGCGTTCCAGGACTTCAAGGTGGTGCCGCCGAACACCGGCATCGTCCACCAGGTGAACCTGGAGCACCTTGCGCGCGTGGTGATGGAGCGTGAAGTCGACGGCGCGCTCTGGGCGTTCCCCGACACCGTGTTCGGCACCGACAGCCACACCACCATGATCAACGGCATCGGCGTACTGGGCTGGGGCGTGGGCGGCATCGAGGCCGAGGCCGCGATGCTCGGACAGCCGTCGTCGATGCTCATCCCGCAGGTCGTCGGATTCAAGCTGACCGGCAGGATGCCCGAAGGCGCGACCGCCACCGACCTCGTGCTCACCGTCACCCAGATGCTGCGCAAGCATGGCGTGGTGGGCAAGTTCGTCGAGTTCTTCGGCGAAGGCCTGCAGCACCTGCCGCTGGCGGACCGCGCCACGATCGGCAACATGGCGCCCGAGTACGGCGCCACCTGCGGCATCTTCCCGGTCGACGCAGAAGCCGTCCGCTACCTCCGCCTGTCGGGCCGCAGCGAGGAACAGATCGCGCTGGTGGAAGCCTATGCGAAGGCCCAGGGCCTCTGGCACGAGGCCGGGCAGCAGGAAGCGACCTACTCGGCCGTGGCCGAACTGGACATGGGCACGGTGAAGCCGTCGCTGGCCGGGCCGAGGCGCCCGCAGGACCGGGTGCTGCTGGAGGACATGAAGGCGAACTTCAACACCAACGTCACCGGCTTCGTGTCGCACCGCGCGGTCGGTTGCGCGGTGCAGGAGCTGGCCACCGAGGGCGGCGCCCAGCCCCAGGCCGAGCGCCTGGCGGCGAAGCCGGTATCGAAGATCCGGATCGCGGATGGCGAACACCAGCTCTGCGACGGCTCGGTGGTGATCGCGGCGATCACGTCGTGCACCAACACCTCAAACCCGGCGGTGATGCTCGGTGCGGGCCTGCTGGCGCGCAACGCGGTGGCCAAGGGCCTCACCGCCGCGCCGTGGGTGAAGACCTCGCTCGGGCCGGGCTCGCTGGTGGTCACCGACTACCTGAAGAAGGCCGGCGTGATGGCGGACCTGGAGAAGCTCGGCTTCTTCGTGGTCGGCTACGGCTGCACCACCTGCATCGGCAACTCCGGCCCGCTGCCGGAGGCGGTGTCGAAGGGCATCGCCGAGAACGACCTGGCGGTCGCCGCGGTGCTCTCGGGCAACCGCAACTTCGAAGGCCGCATCCACGCCGAAGTGAAGATGAACTACCTGGCGTCGCCGCCGCTGGTGGTCGCCTACGCGATCGCCGGCACGGTCGACATCGACCTCACCAGCGAACCGCTGGGCCAGGACCGCGACGGCAACGACGTCTACCTGCGCGACATCTGGCCGAGCAACAGGGAGATCGGCGACACCATCGCCGCGACCGTGGGTCCGGAACTGTTCGCGCAGAACTACGCCGATGTGTTCAAGGGCGACGTGCGCTGGAACGCGATGGAATCACCCGACAGCGAACTGTATGCCTGGGACGAGGCCTCCACCTACATCAAGAACCCGCCCTACTTCGACGGCATGACGATGGACGTCGGCAGCATCGACGACATCCGGGGCGCACGCGTGCTGGGCCTGTTCGGCGACTCCATCACCACCGACCACATCTCGCCGGCCGGCAACATCAAGAAGGATTCGCCCGCGGGCGCGTTCCTGCAGTCGCGCGGTGTGCAGCCGGCCGACTTCAACAGCTATGGCTCGCGGCGCGGCAACGACGACGTCATGGTGCGTGGCACCTTCGCCAACATCCGCATCAGGAACCGCTTCTTCGGCGGCGAGGAAGGCGGCAACACCCTGTACTTCGGCAGCACGCCGCCGGCCAAGATGTCGATCTACGACGCGGCGATGAAGTACAAGGCCGACGGCACGCCGCTGGTGGTGCTGGCGGGTGCGGAGTACGGCACCGGCTCGTCGCGCGACTGGGCGGCCAAGGGCACCAACCTGCTCGGGGTGAAGGCGGTCATCGCGCAGAGCTTCGAACGCATCCACCGCTCCAACCTGGTGGGCATGGGCGTGCTGCCGCTGCAGTTCCGTGATGGCGAGAACGCGGACTCGCTCGGACTCGACGGCACCGAGGTGTTCGACATCACCGGACTCGAGGATGGCCGCTCGCGGTACGCCACCGTCACCGCGCGCAAAGCCGATGGCACCACCAAGGCGTTCCAGGCGCACGTGCTGCTGTTGACGCCGAAGGAAGTCGAGTACTTCCGCCACGGCGGCCTGCTGCACTACGTGTTGCGCCAGCTCGCCGCACACCCAGCGAACTGACGCTGCCGGGCCGGGCATGCGTGCCCGGCCCCGGAAACCTACCCTGCGACCGGCGACCAGTCGGCGCTGGTCATCCGCCACTCGCCATCGACCAGGCGCCAGCCGGTGTCCACCTGCCACGCACGTGCGCTGTCCGGCAGCATCCTGGCGCTCGCGCGCCCGGTCAGCACCACGCTGAAGCGGATCTGCGCGTGGTCGTCCTGCACTGCAACGTCCAGCGGGCCCGTGGTCGCGCCCACGCCGTCGTGGCGCATCAGGTACAACGCCGCCATCCGCCGCGCACCGTCGCGGTCAAGGCCGTCCGGGCCGATGAAATCTTCGGCGAGGAACCCGCGCAGCCCGGCCGCGTCACGCGCTTCGACCGTCTGGAGCAGGCCATTGAAGGCCTCGCGCAGCGCCTGCTCGGGTGGTGTCTTGGCGCATGCGGAAACGGCCATCGCCAGCACCACCAGCATCGTCGCAAGCCACGGCGCGCACGGGCGCCGCTGTCGTCCAACGTGCATCGCAAGCTCCTGTCCAGCGCGTCGCCGCGATCGCGCGCATCATAGCTGCACTGCGCCTTGCCCGGCACGCAAACGCTATGCTCCAATCGGAGCAGGCATGCTGCGGCATCGCGCGTGCCGACACTGCAATCAGGAGGGGAATGCATGAGTAGCACCGAGCGTCCGTGGCTGGCGAACTACCCCGCGGGCATCCCCGCCGAGATCGATCCCGAGGAGTTCCCGTCGATCCACGCGGTGCTCGAAGGCGCCATCGCCAAGTACCGCGACCAGGCCGCGTTCTCCTGCATGGGCGTTTCGATCACCTACGGCGAGCTCGATGAGCTCAGCACCCGGTTCGCGGCCTATCTGCTCTGCGAGCTGAAGCTCAAGAAAGGCGACCGCATCGCGATCATGATGCCGAACTGCCTGCAGTACCCGATCGCGACGTTCGGCGCGCTGCGCGCCGGGCTGACCGTGGTCAACACCAACCCGCTGTACACCGCGCGCGAACTGCGCCACCAGCTGGTCGATTCGGGTGCGAGGGCCATCCTGGTGATGGACAACTTCGGCCAGGTGGTGGAGAAGGTCCTTCCCGACACCGCCGTGGAGCATGTGATCACAACCGGCCTCGGCGACATGCTGGGCTTCCCCAAGGGCGCGATCGTCAACTTCGTCGTCAAGTACGTGAAGAAGATGGTGCCGGACTACAACATCGGTGGCGCAACGCGCTTCCGCGACGTACTCAAGGCGGGCGCGCGCCACGCAATGCCGACGGTGGACATCGCGCCCGCGGACATCGCCTTCCTGCAGTACACGGGCGGCACCACGGGCGTTGCCAAGGGCGCCATGCTCACCCATCGCAACCTGGTCGCCAACATGCAGCAGGCGTCGGCGTGGGTGGGTCAGCAGGCGCAGCCCGGCAAGGAAGTGATGATCACCGCGCTGCCGCTGTACCACATCTTCGCGCTCACCGCGAACGGACTGGTCTTCATGAAGTTCGGCGCCAAGAACATCCTGATCACCAATCCGCGCGACATGCCCGGCTTCGTCAAGGAGCTCAAGCGCGAGCCGTTCACTGCGATCACCGGCGTCAACACGCTGTTCAACGGCCTGCTCAACACACCCGGGTTCGAGGATGTCGACTTCTCCCAGCTGCGCCTGACGCTGGGCGGTGGCATGGCGGTGCAGCGCTCGGTCGCCGAACGCTGGAAGAAGGTCACTGGCGTCACCCTGGTCGAAGCCTACGGGCTCACCGAGACTTCTCCCGCGGCCTGCATCAACCCGATGGACCTGGCCGACTACAACGGTTCGATCGGCCTGCCGGTGCCGTCCACCGATGCCTGCATCAAGGACGAGGAAGGCCGCATGCTTCCTCCGGGCGAAGTGGGCGAACTCTGCATCAAGGGGCCGCAGGTCATGGCCGGCTACTGGCACCGCCCGGAGGACACCGCCGAAGCGATCGACGCCGATGGCTGGCTGCACACCGGCGACATGGCGCGCATGGAAGCGTCCGGGTTCTTCTACATCGTCGACCGCAAGAAGGACATGATCCTGGTGTCCGGCTTCAACGTGTACCCCAACGAGATCGAGGACGTGATCGCGATGATGCCGGGTGTGCTCGAGGTCGCCGCGGTCGGGGTGGCGGACGAGAAGTCCGGCGAGGCGGTCAAGGTGGTCATCGTCAAGAAGGATCCGTCGCTCACGGTCGAACAGGTCAAGGCCCATGCCCGCGCCGAGCTCACGGGCTACAAGCAGCCGCGTTACGTGGAGTTCCGTGACGAACTGCCCAAGACCAATGTCGGCAAGATCCTGCGGCGCGAACTACGCGACGAGGCCTAGACCAATAATGTGACGGGCGTCACGCAGTGACGCCCCGGGGCGTCCCCTGCCCCTGCCAGTCATGCCTGCCGCTTGCCGGCGGGCCATAAACGGCGCATAGAGTGCCGGCGGGCATTTGAAAACATCCCAGGGCTCCGCCGGTAGGCCCGGCCGGGGGCGCTCTGGCGTACAGGGGGACCTCCACATGACCAACGTAGAACTGTTGCACGGCAACGCCGCCACCGACCTCACCACCCTTCGCATCCAGCACGACCGCTCGAACGACTCGCACTGGTGCTTCATGCACGCCCAGCAGGCGTTCTCGGATCCAACCTACCGCGCCTGCTTCTCGCCGCGCCTGCTGCGCGAGCTGCGCCTGTTCGCCCGCGAGGCGATTGACGGGATCTCGGCCACCGCAGAAGCTGCCGGAACGGGTGTCGCCCTGTCGCACATCGTGCTGGGCTCCGACACCCATGTCTTCAACCTCGGCGGCGACCTCGCGCTGTTCGCGCAGCTGATCCGCGCCCGCGACCGTGACGGGCTGATGCGCTACGCCAGCGAATGCGTGGACAACATCCACCTCCTGCATTCGCGTCTGCACCCCAGCGCGCACACCATCGCGCTGGTCGAAGGCGACGCGTTGGGCGGCGGGTTCGAACTCGCGCTGGCCTGCCAGACCATCGTGGCCGAGAGCGGCGTGCAGATGGGCTTCCCGGAGGTACTGTTCGGGCTGTTCCCCGGCATGGGCGCCTATTCCCTGCTCGCGCGCCGTGTTTCGCCGAAGCTTGCCGAAGAAATGATGCTCAACGGCGTCATGTACTCGAGCGACGACCTGCACCGCATGGGCGTGGTGGACGTCCTCGTGCCGAAGGGTGAAGGCGTGCGTGCTGTGCATGAAGTCATCCGCCAGAACCGCCGCATCGCCGCCGCGCGCCTGGCGCTGCATCGCGTGCGCGAAGTCGTGAATCCCGTCAGCCACCAGGAGCTGATGGACATCACCCGGATCTGGGTGGACACCGCGCTGCAGCTCGGTGACAAGCAGCTGCGCATCATGGAGCGGCTGGTGCGTGCGCAACTGCGTCGCCCCGAACCCGAAGCAGACGTGGAAGCCGCCGCCCGCTGAGTCAAGGACCGGGATCAGGCACTCTCGGGGCCGGCGCCTGCGTCGGCCCGCGAGAGGTCCCCGCGATCACGCAGCGCCGTCACCGCCTGCTCCAGCTGCTGACGCACCATCCGCACGATGCCGGTCCATTCGCGCAACAGCCGGTCGGCGGACATGCGCATTCCCTCTGAAGCCGTGTCGGCCAGTCGCACCGCGCCCATGTTGCCGGCCGCGCCCTTGAGCGCGTGGCAGGCATCGCGGAATTCGTCCCAGTTGCCTGCCGCACCGGCCACGTCGAGATCGGCGACGCACTTTCGCGCGTCTCGCGTGCACTCGACGAGGAAGCGCTGCACGAACACCTCGCCCAGGCCCATCTCGCGCAGCTCGTCGAGGATGTGCTGCGAGATCACGCTCTTGTCCATCGCGGTTTGCGCGGACGCATTGGTTGGTTGCGCCACGGGTGCATCGCCCGGGGCGGCGCCATCGGCAATCGCGGCCAGCCGCTCGAGCAGACGCTCCACCATCACCGGCTTGGTCATGAACGCATACGCGCCGGCGCGCTCGCACGCTTCGCGCGCCTCCGCGGTCGCGTCGGCAGTCAGCACGATGAAGGGTGTCCGCTTGCGACCTGCCTCCATGAAGCGGGCCTGCTTGAGGACCTCCAGGCCGCTCGCGCCGGGCATGTGCAGGTCGATGATGACCACGTCGAATGCCTGCGACTCCAGCGCGACGAGCACGTCGTCACCGTCATCGACCATCTGCGGGCGATGCCCGGCCTTCTCGAGCAGGCGACGCATCACCATCAGGTTCGCCCCCTGGTCGTCGGCCACCAGGATGCGCATCGGGCGCACGCGCGCACGGTGGCGCACGAACGGGTCGTCGAAGGCGATGACGTTGTCGAGGTTCGCCGTCGAGTCGTCGTGGACCACCGTCGCGAACGGCAGCTCCGCCCAGAAATGCGAGCCGACGCCCGCCTCGCTCTCGACGCCGATGGTGCCGCCCATCTGTTCGGTCAGCGCCTTGGCGATCGTGGTGCCCAGGCCGGTACCGCCATGGCGCCGCGCCAGGCCGGTGTCGACCTGTTCGAACGCGTCGAAGATCTTCGCGATGGATCCCGCCGGGATGCCGATGCCCGTGTCGCGGACGGAGAACCGCAGTTGGACGCTGTCCGCGCCTGCCGACGTCATCGCCACCTGCAGCGCGACACGGCCCGAGTCCGTGAACTTGATCGCGTTGGAAAGCAGGTTCACCAGGATCTGGCGGAGGTGGTTGGAATCGCCGTGCAGGATCTTGGGGATCTCCGCGGCGATATCCATGTCGAACGCCAGGCCCTTGGCCTGCGCACTCGGCTCCAGCATGACCTGCACGCCCTTGACCAGCTCGCGCAGTGCGAAATCGACATCGGTATGGTCGAATTTGCCGGCCTCGATGCGCGAGATGTCGAGCACCTCGTCGACCAGCGCCTGCAACGCACGCGCCGACGTGCGGATCACCTCGGCGGTGTCGCGCTGTTCAGCGGTGAGCGGCGTCGCCGACAGCAGCTCGGACATGCCGACGATGCCGTTGAGGGGCGTGCGGAACTCGTGGCTCATGTTGGCCAGGAAGCGGCTCTTCGCTTCGTTGGCGGCCTTGGCGGCCTCGGTGGCCTTCACCAGGGCGTTCAGCAGCGAACTCAGGTAGAGCGGCACCGCGACCAGGCCGGCGAGCAGGCCCCAGCCCAGGGGAGCATTGTCTTGCCAGTACGGTGTCGCCAGCAGCGCCGCGCCGAACGACACGACGGCGAACCCGATCGCCGCATACAGCCAACGCGAGCCATAGCGCAGTCCGTTGCCGACGGTGACCCACATGATCACCACGTACAGCCACGCGAGCAGGTCGCCCAGCAGGTACATGCCGATGCCCATCAGGCTGTAGTCGGCAACCATGCCGAGCACGCGGCGCGGCGCGGAAATGCCGGGCCGCGCCAACAGCCAGCCCAGGACGGCGAGCGCGACCACGAACTCCACGGCCAGCAGCTGCTGCGAGAGCAGCAGTGCCTGTGCGACATCAGGGCGACCGCTGACCACCAGCTGCAGGTAGGCCTCCACCACCACCAGCATCAGCAGCCGGACGATCGCCTGCGCGTGTTCGCTGTCGGGGCGGTTTGCCAGGCGCTGCCTGGCCCAGTGCAGGGCGCGTGTCATGTGCGTCAGTCCGCGGCGATCAGCGCTGGCGCAGGCGCGTAGCGCGCGCATGCTTCCTCGATGCGGCCACGGTTGCGCACCAGCGCGTCGACGCAGCGCGGATCGAACAGCGTCCCACTGTGCCCGCTGATGAACTCGAAGGCCTCGTCGATCGTCCACGCACGCTTGTACGGCCGCTTCGACACCAGCGCATCGAACACGTCCGCCACCGCCACGACGCGCGCCTCCACCGGGATCTGCTCGCCGACCAGGCCACCCGGATAGCCACTGCCGTCATAGCGCTCCTGGTGCCGCAGCGCGATGGTCGCACCGGCCTGGATGAAGCGGTTCTGGCTGTCCTTCAGCAGTTCGTGCCCGATCTCCGGGTGCCTGCGCATCAGCGTGGTCTCTTCCGCGGTCAGCGGGCCCGGCTTCATCAGGATCGCATCGGGAATCGCGATCTTGCCGATGTCATGGAGCGGCGCGGCGAGTTCGATCACCCGCACCTCCTCCTCCATCATGCCCATGCCGTCGGCGACGATCGCGGCCACGGCCGCGAGGCGCTCGAGGTTGGCGCTGGTGCCGGCATCGCGATACGCGATGGCACGCGCCAGCCGGGTCAGCGTCTCGCGCTCGCGTTCTTCGACTTCGTGCATGCTCGACAACAGCCGCTGCTCGAGCGACAGCGCGCGCTGCTTGACCGATTCGGCCTGCTGGCGGAGCTGCAGCAGGTTGCGGCAACGCGCGCGCAGCTCGCGGGGGCGCACCGGCTTGACCAGGAAGTCGATCACGCCGGAGTCGAGCGCGGCCTGCCGGATCGGCTCGTCGCCCACCACGGTGACCAGCACGATCGGCACGTCGCGATGCAGCAGCGGGCGGCGGAAGCGGCGCGCGAACTCCAGTCCATCCATCACCGGCATGCGGTAATCGAGCAGCAGCAGGTCCGGGCGATTGTCCTCGCACCAGCGCAGCGCCACTTGCGGATCGCCGAAGTCCAGCACCTCGAGCTCCGGGCTGATGTCCTCGAGGATGTGCCGCAGCATGGTGCGTGCGGATGTCTGGTCGTCGACGATGACGATATTCAAATGCGCTGGCTCCCTGACGCTCCCCGATGGTCCGTACACTGGCCTCGCGGTCTCCCGGAGACAAGCAATTCCTGTGCCTTTGCTGCACCCCCGGCAACAGGACCGTCTACCCGAGCATACGTCAGTTGACGCTGGCAGCGGTCAAACGGTGACGCTGGGCGTCACTCGTGGCCCACACCCGCTTCGGGCCGCATGTACGGGAACAACAGTACGTCGCGGATCGACGCCGAGCCTGTGATCAGCATCACGAGACGGTCGATGCCGATGCCCAGGCCGCCGGTGGGCGGCAGGCCCACCTCGAGCGCGCGGATGTAGTCGGCGTCGTAATGCATCGCCTCGTCATCACCGCCGGCCTTGGCTTCGACCTGCGCCTGGA
Organism: Luteimonas sp. MC1828; assembly: GCF_016461615.1. Lineage (NCBI taxonomy): Bacteria > Pseudomonadati > Pseudomonadota > Gammaproteobacteria > Lysobacterales > Lysobacteraceae > Luteimonas > Luteimonas sp. MC1828. The sequence goes on along the minus strand of NZ_JAEMNY010000001.1, from coordinate 605,308 downwards.
AGCGCGCCATCTGGTCTTCGGGGTCGTTGAGCTCGGAGAAGCCGTTGGCGATTTCCTTGCCGCCGATGAACAGCTCGAAGCGGTCGGTGATGCCTGGCTCGCTGTCGGACTCGCGCGCCAGCGGCGAGACCTCGACCGGGTAATGGGTGATGAACGTCGGCTGCAAGAGGCCGGCTTCGACGGTCTTCTCGAAGATCTCCAGCAGCAGCTTGCCCCAACCGTAGCCGGGCTTCACCGCGACGCGCAGGCGCTCGCAGTGGCGCGCCAGCGCGTCGCGGTCGCGGCAGTCGGCGGCGCTGATCTCCGGATTGAGTTCGCGCACGGCGTCCTCGAGCTTCCAGCGGCGGAACGCGGGCGCGAGGTCGATGTCGTGGCCGTCCCACGCGAAGCGCGTGCCGCCGGCGGCATCGGACGCCACGTCGCGGATCATCGTCTCGGTCAGGTCCATGACTTCGATGTACGTGGCGTAGGCCTCGTACAGCTCGAGCATCGTGAACTCCGGGTTGTGGCGCGTGCTGACGCCTTCGTTGCGGAAGTTGCGGTTGATCTCGTAGACGCGCTCGAAGCCGCCGACCACCAGGCGCTTGAGGTACAGCTCGGGCGCCACGCGGAGGTACAGGTCCAGGCCGAGGGCGTTGTGGTGGGTGGTGAACGGCCGCGCGGTGGCGCCGCCGGCGATGTAATGCATCATCGGCGTCTCGACCTCGAGGAAGCGGCGCGCGTCCAGCCAGCGTCGGAGCGACGAGATGATGCGCGAGCGCGTGACGAACACCTCGCGCGCGTCGGGCGACACGATCAGGTCCACGTAGCGCTGGCGATAGCGCTGTTCGACATCGGCCAGCCCATGCCACTTGTCGGGCAGCGGACGCAGCGACTTGGTCAGCAACCGCAGGGTGTCGGCGCGCACCGACAGTTCGCCGGTGCGGGTGCGGGTCAGGCCGCCTTCGACGGCCACGATGTCGCCCACGTCCCAGCCCTTGAACGCGTCGTAGCGCTCGCCCAGCGTGGAAGCCTGCAGGAACAGCTGGATGCGCCCGCTGACGTCCTGCACCTCGGCAAACGCCGCCTTGCCCATCACCCGCTTGGCGACCATGCGCCCGGCCAGCGCGACGCGCCGGCCGGTGGCTTCCAGCGCCGCGGCATCCCAGGCGTCGCCGTCGGCGTACTCGGCCTGCAGGTCGCCGGCATGCTCGGTGCGCCTGAAGTCGTTGGGAAACGCCACGCCCTGCCCGCGCAGGGCGGCGAGTTTGCCGCGACGCTCCGCGATCAATGCGTTTTCGTCGGCGGGGGCGGGACTGGCGGCGTGGGTCATGGCGTTCTTTGCTGGAGGGGGCATTGTGTGCCCCGGTTGGATGGCGCGATCAGGCGGCGTCGGTGCGCTTGGAGCCGGCTTCGAGGCCGGTCTTCAGGCTGGCCTCGATGAACTCGTCGAGGTCGCCGTCCAGCACGTTCTGGGTGTCGGAGCGCTCGATGCCGGTGCGCAGGTCCTTGATGCGGCTCTGGTCGAGCACGTAGTTGCGGATCTGGCTGCCCCAGCCGATGTCGGACTTGGTGGCTTCCAGCGCATCCTTCTCGACGTTGCGCTTCTGCACCTCGAGTTCATACAGCTTCGCGGCGAGCATCTTCATCGCGGTGTCGCGGTTCTGGTGCTGGCTGCGCCCGGTCTGGCAGGCGACCACGGTGTTGGTCGGGATGTGCGTGATGCGCACCGCCGACTCGGTCTTGTTGACGTGCTGGCCGCCAGCGCCTGACGAGCGGTACACGTCGGTGCGCAGGTCGGCCGGGTTGATCTGGATGTCGATGTCGTCGTCGACTTCCGGCGACACGAACACCGATGTGAAGCTGGTGTGGCGCCGGTTGTCGGAGTCGAACGGCGACTTGCGCACCAGGCGGTGCACGCCGATCTCCGTCTTCAGCCAGCCGTAGGCGTATTCGCCCTCCACGCGGAACGTGGCCGACTTCACGCCAGCGACGTCGCCGCCGCTGACTTCCATGAGCTCGGTCTTCCAGCCGCGCTGCTCGCACCAGCGCAGGTACATGCGCAACAGGATCTCGGCCCAGTCCTGGGCTTCGGTGCCACCGGCACCGGCCTGGATGTCGACGAACGCGTTGGCCGAGTCCATCTGTCCGGAGAACATGCGCTGGAACTCGAGCTTCTCGACCTGCCCGGCCAGACGCTCGACGTCGACCACCACCGCGTCCGCGGTGTCGTCGTCGTTCTCGTCTTCGGCCAGGTCGAGCAGCTCGGCGGCACCGACCAGTCCGTCGGTCATGTCGCGGATGCCATTGACGGTCTTGTCCAGCAGCGAGCGCTCGCGCCCCAGCGCCTGCGCGCGGGCGGCGTCGTTCCAGACGTCGGGATTCTCGAGTTCGCGCTCTACCTCTTCGAGGCGTTCGCGCTTGGCATCGTAGTCAAAGAAACCCCCTGAGCGAATCCAGCCGGCCCTTGAGGTCGGCGATGCGCTGGCGGACGGGATTGAGCTCGATCATGGCGGCAGGATGAAGGTTCAGGTGGCCGCACATTCTAGCTGGAACGACCGCTGCGGCCGACCCGGCCGCCGGCAGCTCAGGCTGAACCGATGCCGCGACCTTCACTCGCGCCCTGCCACACGGCGTCGCGATACCGGCGACTGATGGGCAGCAGGGTGGCGTCCTGCAGGTGGGCCCGGGCATCGCCGCTGTCCAACGGCTCGATCGACGCGATACGGTCGATATTGACGATGTAGCTGCGGTGGATGCGCACGAACCGGGCCGGATCCAGCTGCGCCTCGATACCGCCGATGGTGCTGCGCAACGGGTAATCATGGCCGCGGACGCGCAGGTTGACGTAGTTGCCCGACGCCTGCAGCCATTCGACATCGTCGGCCGCGATCAGGAACTCGCGGCCGAGCTTGCGCACGAGGAAGCGCTCCGGCCGCGCGACCGAACCCGGCTGGGCGACATCGTCGGGGGTACCGAGGACGCTCGCCTCTCCCTGCAACCGTCGCAGCAACAAGCGGTATCCGTGGAGCAGCAGCACCATGCCGATGAACGTGCGGACGTCCTTGGAATACTCGTACAGCAATTCAGAGGGCCAGTCGCCGAAGTCGTAGCTAGCGCCCCTGGCGGCATACACCAGCTTGCGAATACCGACCATGAGCGCCACGTGGGTGAGCGACCAGGCGACGCTTGCTCCCAGGTACCCGGGAAGCCTGCGCCGCCACGTGTCCATGTGCAGCGGCCAGCGGCGCGTGAACCACAGCACTGCGGGCACCAGGACCAGGCTCGCCAGCGCACTGCTCCACGACCAGGTGGCTGGCTGCCACCAGTCCAGCGGCACGCCGAGGCGCTGGTGGTCGGCCCACTCCTCATAGCTGCCGCCAATCGCGCCCAGGCAGCAGCTCACCAGCCAGTAGCCTATTTCGAAGGGCCGACGGTGTTGCAGGTAGGCATTGGCCGGATCCACGGCCACTTGCGGAGTGATGACGTGCATGCCGGCATGGTAACGGGAGGGCACCCGTTGTTCGTCCCTGCCCTCCACCATTGGTCACAAAATCCGGCGGGCCATCACCCGGGACGGGCGTGTCAGGCGTGGGCTGGCTACGGTGCGGGGACCCCCGAGAAAGGCCTGACCGATGCCACGCCGACATGACATCGACGCCCTGCGCGTCGCCGCGTTCGCGATCCTCATCCTGTACCACGTCAGTGGCGTGTACCAGGTGGATTCCGATTTCCATATCGCGAGCAGCTATCGCCACGAATGGCTGGACTACGTCCGGATCGTGTTCAACCGCTGGCGCATGCCATTGCTGTTCGCCATCTCGGGGATCGCCATCGGACTGTCACTGCCGGGGCGAGGGCTGGCGCAATTCGCGCTGCGGCGAAGCCTGAGGCTGTTGCTGCCGTTGGCGTTCGGAATGCTCTTCATCGTGTCGGTGCAGGCCTATTGCGAAGGCGTCGCCAAGGGCACGCTGGAACCCGGCTTCCTGCGGTTCCTCGGACGCTACCTCCAGGTGCGCCCGTGGCCGGAAGCCGGTTTCAGCGGGGCGGAGTACGGCATCACATGGAACCACCTCTGGTACCTGGCGTATCTGTGGGTCTACAGCATGGCGCTGCTGGCGTTGATGCCCCTGCTCGATTCGCGGCCCGGCACGCGGCTGGCGACCTGGCTGGCGCGTCCGCGCCACGGGGCCTTGATGCTGCTGCCGGCCGGCCTGTTCTTCGGCTACCTCGTGGTCCTGGCCCCCCGGTTTCCCCCGACCCATGCACTGGTCGGCGACTGGTACCTGCATGCCGAGTACTTCTCGGTGTTCCTGTTCGGCTACGCCATGGCGCGGCAGGACGCGTTCTGGACGCGGCTGCAGGACCTGCGCTGGCCGATGCTGGCGGTCGCGTTCGCCGCCATCTGCGTCGAACTGCTGCTGAAGGCGGCCGGGCAATACCTGCCGGCCGGCGACATACCGCCGGCGCTCGCGCACCTTCCCTGGGGCCGCATCGAACGCGGCGCGCGGGCGCTCTACATGTGGTCGGCGCTGCTGGCGATCTTCGCCTGGGGCCATACGCTGCTCAACCGGCCCATGCGCTGGCTGCCCTATGCCTCGGAAGCCGTGTATCCCTGGTACATCCTGCACCAGAGCCTGATCGTGCTGGTGGCGTACTGGTTGATTCCATTGCGGCTGGGTGCGTGGCTCGAACCTGCGCTTGTGACGCTCGCCACCATCGGCGGATGCCTGCTGCTGCACGAATTCGTGATCCGCCGCGTGTCTCTGCTGCGCCCCCTCTTCGGGCTCAAACCCGAGCTCAGCGGCGGGCGGACCGCCACTCCCGTCGCCGCAACGATTCGCTGATAGTGGCTGCCTTTCCGACGGGGGTTCACCGGAAAGGCAGCCGATGCAGCGCTCAGCGACGCTGGACGTGCACCCGGTAGCGGCCACCCTGGCCACCCATCGCCGATGATGCTTCCAGCACGTAGTCGCCCGCCTCGAGCGCGTGCGCGATCCGCGCATCGAAACCGCCGCCGCCATCGTCGTCCTCCGCCAGCGGCTCGCCGCCCTGCAGCAGCCTGAGGTGGGAGTCGACGCCGTCGCCCGATGCCATTTCGATGATGTAGCTGCCGGGGCGCGCGATGCGGAGGGTGTAGCGGTCGGTCATTCCCGGCAGCAGCGTGGCGTCGCGCGCCCGTCCAACTTCCAGGCTTCCGCCGCCGGCATCGGCGGGCACCGGCGACAGCCGTGCCGCCAGCGTGAACAGGCCTGCCCCGCCCTGCACGTTGAACGCGGAGGCGCGCACCGCGTAGTCGCCGGGTTGCAGCACCGTTGCGATGCGGGCGTCGAGGCGGTCGCCACCATCGTCGTCCTCGATCAGGACCCCTTCACCCGTCAGCTGCAGGCGCGAGTCCAGCTCCGGGCTGCGCATGTCGAGCGCGAGCAGTTGCCGCTCCGCCACGCGCAGGCGATATGTCACCGGCTGCCCCTGGTAGAGCGCGGTGAGGTCCGTGCCCGGGACCAGGTCGCCGTCGGTGGCCACCTCGATGCCGGCCGGCAGCTCGCGCTCGGCGACGGAGAGCTCGTACTGCCCGCCCGCCTGGCCGTTGTAGCCGGACGCGACCAGGGTGTAAGTCCCGGGCGCCAGGCGCGCGGTCAGCTGCGAGTTGCTGCCATCCGCATCGTCGCTGCCCAGCGACAGGCCGTTGCCCTCGAGGCCCAGCACGGTATCGAACTCGTCCGACGCCATGCGCACCGAGTACATGCCTTCGCGCTCGATGCGCAGCGGAATGCGCTTGCTGCCGTCCAGCCAGTCGGTGATGGATGCGCCGCTGGCCAGTTCGCCGCCGCCGTAGACCTGCAGCTCCGACGACGCCAGCGTGAACGGCCCGTACGCGGAGGCGTCGCTGCCGCTCACCGCGAGCACGTAGCGGCCTGCGCGCGATGCGCGCACGGCAAGCGTGGCCGTCTCCGACTCGCCGGACGAGGTGCGCAGCAACTGTCCATCGAGGTACAGCGACAGCTGCGCCCGCAGCGGGCCTTCGACCACGAAGCGCACGCCCTGGTCGGCCTTCAGCGCGACGCTGAAGAGTTCGCTGCGCGTGCCGTCGCGCCAGTTGAGCATGTCCGCGCTGGTGATCTCACCGCGCAACTGTTGCCCGGGTGTGATCGACGTGGTGGCGGGGTCCGCCGCCATGGCCGCGGTGCTTGCCAGCGACAGGCCCATGGCGACGGCCAGCGCCAGCGTCTTCGTCTCGTTTCGCATGCAGGGAATCCTTGGATGTTCCGTGGCAGACGCCGCGTCTGGCCCGGTCGCGCCATCGGATTATGCGAGCGGGGCGTATTCAGCGATAGCCCGCAACGGGCTGCAGGATCAGCAGGCTTCGAGGTGTTCGACCACCAGCTGGATGGCATCGCCGCCGCGGTAGTCGTCCGGTGCCAGGCGGTAGGCCAGGCGCGCACGCGCCGGCGGCGCTTCGCCGCGCCAGGCCCCGAAGTGGATCGCGGCAATCGTCGTTCGCAGGCCCGCCACGCCAAGCGTCAGCTTGAGGTGGCGTTCGCCGACAACGCGCCAGTCGCGCACCTCGAACTCGCCATCGAACAGCGGCTCGGGGAACCCCTGCCCCCACGGCCCGCCGTCGCGCAGGGCTTCGGCGTGGGCGCGGTCGAACTCGCCGGGCGCCAGCGCGCCGTCGCTGTCGATGACGGCCAGCAGTGCGCTGGCGTCGAGCATGGCTTCGGCGTGGGCGTGGAAGGCCGCTTCGAAGGCAGGCAGGTCGGCGAGGTCGAGGCTCAGCCCCGCCGCCATCGCGTGGCCGCCAAACTTCGCGATCAGGCCGGGATGGCGGGCGTCGACCGCCGCCAGCGCATCGCGCACATGGAACCCTGGAATCGAGCGCGCCGATCCGCGCAGGCTGGTGCTGCCCGCCTCTGCCGGCGCGAAGGCGACCACCGGCCGGTGCAGGCGCTCCTTGAGCTTTGACGCCACCAGTCCGACGACGCCGGGGTGCCAGCCGGCGTCGAACGCACACACCGACGCGCCGACGCCGCCGTCGTGGCCATACGCATCGAGCGCGTCGGTCGACAGGGCCAGCTCGGCTTCGTCCAGCATGGTCTGCTGCACCACCCTGCGTTCGCGGTTGATCGCGTCCAGGCGCTGCGCGAGTTCGCGTGCGCGCTCCGGCTCGTCGCACAGCAGGCATTCGATGCCGAGCGCCATGTCTTCCAGGCGCCCGGCGGCGTTCAGGCGCGGCGCAACGGCATAGCCGATATCGCCCGCCCCCAGCGTGGCGGCCTGGCGCCCGGCGACTTCGATCAGTGCATTGAGGCCGGCGCAGCCGCGGCCGGCACGCAGCCGGCGCAACCCCGCCGACACGAGGGCGCGGTTGTTGGCGTCGAGCGGCACCAGGTCGGCGACCGTGCCGACCGCCACGAGGTCGAGCAGCGTGGACAGGTCGGGGCCGTTTCCATCCAGTCGGCCTTCCGCGCGCAGGCGCGCGCGCAGCGCCAGCAGCACGTAGAACATCACCCCGACGCCGGCCAGCGATTTGCTGGCAAAGCCGTCCCCGGCGCGGTTCGGATTGACGATGGCGTGTGCGGCGGGCAGGCGTTCGCCCGGGAGGTGGTGGTCGGTGACCAGCACCTGCCAACCCAGGGCGCGCGCGGCATCGATACCGGCGTGGCAGGCAATGCCGTGATCGACGGTGACCAGCAGGTCGGGCTGCAACGGTGCGAGCTCGGCCACCAGCGAGGTCGAGAGGCCGTAGCCGTGCGCCACCCGGTTGGGCACCGCGTGCAGCACCTCGCGCGCGCCGAGCATGCGCAGCCCGCGCACCGCGACCGCACACGCCGTGGCGCCGTCGCAGTCGAAATCGCCGACCACCAGGATGCGGTTCCCGGCAGCGATGGCGTCGGCCAGCAGCGCGGTAGCGGCATCAAGATCGAGCATGCCCTCGGGCGGCAGCAGGCCGGCCAGGCGTGGCCGCGCGCTGTCGACGTCGTGCGCGCCGCGCGCAGCGTAGATCCGCTGCAACAGTGGCGGCATGTCCGCCGGCCACTCGATCGCCTCGTTCCTGGCTGGATCGGGTCGGCGCCGGATACTGCGCACCGCGCTCAAGCGGCGGGCCACGCGGCGCCGCGGCGCCACACGCGCAGCGCATGCCTGCGCCGCAGGCGCAGGCGCCAGCCGTCGCCATCGTCGAGTTCCAGGGCGTCGATCGCGCCGGCCCGCAGCGCGTCGAGCGCGGGTTGCAGCCAGTCGCGCTCGATCCACTGCAGGTCACGCGTGCCTTCGATGTCATACACGCCGGCGTCCGGCGTGAACCGTGGCGGCAGCGCCGTGCCGCGCCCGCTGGCGGCTGCCAGCGCACGCGCGGTGTCGTCATCGCTGAAGCCGTGCGTTCCGCCCACCACGCCGCCTCCTTCCACCACCGGCGGCAGCGTGCCGCCGCCCCAGAACCAGAGCGCGTTCACAGGGGAGTGCCCGCGCGCCGCGCGCCCGGCGTTCCAGGGATGGTTGTGCAGGGTCACCTGCACTTCGTTGGCCAGCGTGCGCCAGCGCCGGCCTTCGGGGCTGGTATCGAGGTGCTCGAAGACGTCTTCGCCGAGCGCGTCACCGGGATCGGAGAACGCCGGGATCTTCGCCTCGCGCGGCAGGCGCAGGTACCAGCGCGACGGGTGCGGCGCGTCGAGCGTGAACCCGGCATCGCCGAACAGCGGCCGCAGCGCGGGCAGCAGCGCGTCGCAATCGGCGGGCGTAAGCGCCAGCGCCTCGCCATGGGCCATCAGCCGCACGCCGTTGATGTCGGGACGCAGCCAGGCCGGATCCGCACGCAGCCAGGCCGCGCCTTCGGCATCGCCGACGTCCGCCTTTCGCGACAGCGCCGCGATTGGCCAGCCCTGCCCGACAAGCGGAAAGTGGCGCAGCAGCTGCGCGCGGCGGCCGGGTTCGCCAGCGGCGAGCTGGTCGCCGCGGCCCAGCATTACCGCAGTCCCCTTGGACAGGCGCTGCCGCCCCAGCCGCGCGGCGGCGGGGAGCAGCAGTGTCACGGAGGCCGGCGCCATCGCCGGATCAGCCGTAGCTGACGGAAACGATCTCGTACTCGACTGTGCCGCCGGGCGCGTCGATGCTGACTTCGTCGCCCTCGTGCTTGCCGATCAGCGCACGCGCCACCGGCGAGGAGATCGCGATCAGCCCGAGCTTGATGTCGGCCTCCAGGTCGCCAACGATCTGGTAGCGCTTTTCCTGGTCGGTCTCGACATCCGCCAGCACCACGGTGGCGCCGAACACGACCTTGCTGCCCACGTCGAGCGTGGCGATGTCGATCACCTGGGCGTGCGACAGCTCGCCCTCGAGCTGCTTGATGCGACCCTCGATGAAGCCCTGCTGCTCGCGTGCGGCGTGGTACTCGGCGTTCTCCTTGAGATCGCCATGCGCGCGCGCCTCGGAGATCGCATTGATCACCGCGGGCCGCTGCACCGACTTGAGTTCCTCGAGCTCGGCGCGAAGCCGCTGCGCGCCCTGCGCGGTAATGGGGGGTCTCATGCCTGTTTCAGTTCCTCATGCAGTTCGTGCAGGGCCCACACCGGACCCGTGCCGCGATATTCCAGAGAGTGCAGCAACGCGCGCGCACCGGCAATGGTGGTCGAGTACGTCACGCGCTGCTGCAGCGCCTCGCGCCGGATGGAGAACGAATCGGAGATCGCCTGCCGTCCTTCGGTGGTGTTCACGATGTAGGCGATCTCGCCGTTCTTGATCAGGTCCACCACGTGCGGGCGGCCCTCGATCACCTTGTTGACGACGTCGCACGCCAGCCCGTTCTGCTGCAGCCACTGCGCCGTGCCGCGCGTCGCGACCAGGCTGAAGCCGCGCTCGAGCAGCGCCTGCGCCACCGGCAGCACGCGCTGCTTGTCGGGGTCGCGCACCGAGAGGAACGCCTTGCCCGCCTCCGGCGCGCGGATGCTGGCCGCTTCCTGCGCACGCGCGAACGCCGCGCCGAAGCTCCGGCCCACGCCCATGACCTCGCCGGTCGAACGCATTTCCGGGCCGAGGATCGGGTCCACGCCCTGGAACTTGGCGAACGGGAAGATCGCCTCCTTCACCGAGTAGTAATGCGGAATCACCTCGGTGGTCGCGCCCAGCTCGGCCAGCGTCTTTCCGGCCATGCAGCGCGCCGCGATCTTGGCCAGCGGGATGCCGGTGGCCTTGGACACGAACGGCACCGTGCGCGAGGCACGCGGATTCACTTCCAGCAGGAAGATCACGTCCTCGCCGTCCTCGCCCGCCTGCACCGCGAACTGGGTGTTCATCAGGCCGACCACGCCCAGCGCACGCGCCAGCTGCGCGACCTGCTCGCGCAGGCGCGCCTGGGTCTCCGCGGACAGCGAGTACGGCGGCAGCGAGCACGACGAATCGCCCGAATGCACGCCGGCCTCTTCGATGTGCTCCATCACGCCGCCGATCAACACCGCGCCGTCCTTGTCGGCGATCACGTCGATGTCGACTTCCACGGCGTTGTCGAGGAAGCGATCCAGCAGCACCGGCGAATCGTTGGACACCTTGACCGCGTCGCGCATGTAGCGCGCGAGGTCTGCGTCGGCATGCACGACTTCCATGGCGCGACCACCGAGCACGTAGCTCGGGCGTACGACCAGCGGGTAGCCGATCTCGCGCGCCAGCAGCAGCGCCTGTTCGGCGCTGCGCGCGGTGCGGTTGGGCGGCTGCTTCAGTCCGAGCGTGTCGACCAGCTTCTGGAAACGCTCGCGGTCTTCTGCCAGGTCGATCGAATCCGGGGAGGTGCCGATGATCGGCACGCCATTGGCTTCCAGCGCGCGCGCGAGCTTCAGTGGCGTCTGCCCGCCGTAATGCACGATCACGCCCTTCGGCTTCTCGAGCTCGACGATCTCGAGCACGTCCTCCAGCGTCACCGGTTCGAAATACAGGCGGTCGGAGGTGTCGTAGTCGGTCGAGACAGTTTCCGGGTTGCAGTTGACCATGATGGTTTCGTAACCATCCTCGCGCAGCGCCATTGCAGCGTGCACGCAGCAGTAGTCGAACTCGATGCCCTGCCCGATGCGGTTCGGTCCGCCACCGAGCACGATGATCTTGTCGCGGCCGGTTGGCTCGGCTTCGCACTCGTCCTCGTAGGTCGAATACATGTAGGCGGTGGTGGTGGCGAACTCGGCGGCACAGGAATCCACGCGCTTGTACACCGGGCGGATGCCGAAGGCGCGGCGCAACGCGCGGATCGCCTTTTCCTCCACCTGCACCAGCTGCGCCAGGCGCGCGTCGGCGAAGCCCATGCGCTTGAGCGCGCGCAAGCGGGCGCCGTCGAGCGCATCGACGCCGCGCGCGGCGACCTCGCGCTCGGCAGCCACGATGTCTTCCATCTGGTCGAGGAACCAGGGATCGACCCACGACAGCGCATGGACGTCCTCGACCGACATGCCGGCGCGGAACGCATCGGCGATGTGGAACAGGCGCTCCGGTCCCGGCTCGCGCAGCTCGCGCTTCAGCACGACCAGGTCGTCCTCGCTCGCAAGATCGAGGCCGGTGGGGTCAAGCCCGACCTTGCCGGTTTCCAGGCTGCGCAGCGCCTTCTGCAGCGATTCCTGGAAGGTGCGGCCGATCGCCATCACCTCACCCACCGACTTCATCTGCGTGGTCAGGCGGGCGTCGGCCTGCGGGAACTTCTCGAACGCGAAACGCGGGATCTTGGTCACCACGTAGTCGATGCTCGGCTCGAACGACGCCGGCGTGCGGCCACCGGTGATGTCGTTCTTGAGCTCGTCGAGCGTGTAGCCCACCGCGAGCTTGGCCGCGATCTTGGCGATCGGGAAGCCGGTGGCCTTGGACGCCAGCGCCGACGAGCGCGACACGCGCGGGTTCATCTCGATCACCACCACGCGGCCGGTTTCGGTGTTGATGCCGAACTGCACGTTGGAGCCGCCGGTGTCGACGCCGATCTTGCGCAGTACCGCGATCGAGGCCTGGCGCAGGCGCTGGTATTCCTTGTCGGTGAGCGTCTGCGCGGGCGCGACGGTGATCGAGTCACCGGTGTGCACGCCCATCGGGTCGAGGTTCTCGATCGAGCAGACGATGATGCAGTTGTCCGCGGTGTCGCGGACCACCTCCATCTCGAATTCCTTCCAGCCGAGCACCGATTCCTCGACCAGGATCTCGCCGACCGGCGACAGCTCGAGGCCGCGCTTGGCGATCTCCTCGAACTCTTCCTTGTTGTAGGCGATGCCGCCGCCGCTGCCGCCGAGCGTGAAGCTCGGGCGGATGATCGTCGGATAGCCGACCTTGGCCTGGGTGGCCACGGCCTGTTCGAACGTGCGCGCCACTTCGGCCTTCGGGCACTCCAGCCCGATCTCGGCCATCGCCACGCGGAACAGCTCGCGGTCCTCGGCCATCATGATGGCTTCGCGCCTGGCGCCGATCAGCTCCACGCCATACTTTTCGAGCACGCCGTGGTCGGCGAGGTCCAGCGCGCAGTTCAGCGCGGTCTGCCCGCCCATGGTGGGCAGCAGCGCGTCGGGGCGCTCCTTCTCGATGATCTTCTCGACCATCTGCCAGGTGATCGGTTCGATGTACACCGCGTCCGCGGTATCCGGGTCGGTCATGATCGTCGCCGGATTGGAGTTCACCAGGACCACCCTGTAGCCCTCCTCCCGCAGCGCCTTGCAGGCCTGCGCGCCGGAGTAGTCGAACTCGCACGCCTGTCCGATGACGATCGGGCCCGCGCCGATGATGAGGATGGTCTTGAGGTCGCTGCGCCTTGGCATTGCTTATCCCAGGATTGCTGAAGTGGGCACCTGGCAGGTGTCCAGTGACTTGATCATCAGCTGGGTGACGATGGACGCCCCCAGCTGGTAGCCGCTCTTTTCGTTTTCTTCGGCCGAGCGCGTCGCGTCGATCGCGTCGCCCATGCCCGCGGCCTCGCGCAGCGCGGCATGCTTGGGATCGGTCATGACGGTCATGAACGAAAGCAGCTGCGCGGGCGTCGAACCGGCAAGAACCGCATTGCTGTCGCCGCCGCCCTCGGTCGCGGCGCCTTCCATCACCAGGCGCCCGAACAGCACGCTGGCTCCGCCTTCGAGCAACGCGATGTCGCCGCGCACGCGCGATGGATGGGCCGAGGCATACGCCGAGGCGTCAGCGCGCTTGGCGCGGCGGTAGCCGGCCGAGGAAAGCTCCCCGCGCATGCAGGCCAGCTGCTCGGCCGTCACCGCGTCCGGTCGCTCCTGCAACGGCCACGTCGGGTCCTGCTTGGCAATCGCGTCGAACACGTCGCCGATCGGCATCATCTCCACCAGCAGTCCGGCCAGGCGATCGATGTCACCGGGCGCGACGTTCTGGGCGTGCGCGGCGGGCGCAAGGCTGGCGAAGCCCAGGCACAGCGCAAACAGTACCGGGGAACGCGGGTTGCGCAGGCTCATGCACGGGACTCCTTGTGGGTTTCGCTGCGCGCGGCCATCGCCGCGATGAAGCGGTCGAACAGCGGCGCGACATCGTGCGGGCCGGGCGCGGCCTCCGGATGTCCCTGGAAACTGAAGGCAGGCGCGTCGGTGAGTTCGAAGCCCTGGTTGGTGCCGTCGAACAGCGAGCGATGGGTGACACGCACGTTGGCGGGCAGCGAGGCCTCGTCGACGGCGAACCCGTGGTTCTGCGAGGTGATCATCACCCGGCCGGAGTCGAGGTCCTGCACGGGGTGGTTGGCGCCATGGTGGCCATTGGGCATCTTCACCGTGCGTCCGCCGACGGCCAGTGCGAGCAGCTGGTGGCCAAGGCAGATGCCGAACGTCGGCACCCTGGCGGCGAGGCAGCCGCGGATCGCCTCGATCGCGTAGTCGCAGGGCGCCGGATCGCCGGGGCCGTTGGACAGGAACACGCCGTCGGGGCGCAGCGCGAGCGCTTCCTCGGCGGTCGTGCGCGCCGGGAGCACGGTCACGTCGCAGCCGCGTTCGGCGAGCATGCGCAGGATGTTGCGCTTCACGCCGTAGTCCCAGGCAACCACCTTGAAGCGCGGTTCAACCTGCGTCCACGCGCCGCTGTCGAGGTCCAGCTGGCCCTCGCGCCACTGGTAGCGCGCGGGCGTGCTGACCACCTCGGCCAGGTCCATGCCCTTCAGGCCCGGGAACTTGCGCGCGGCTTCGATGGCGCGGGCGGCGTCGATCTCGCCGGCCATCACCGCGCCGTTCTGCGCGCCGCGTTCGCGCAGCAGCCGCGTCAGGCGACGGGTGTCGATGCCGGCGATGGCCACCACGCCGCGATCGGCGAGCCACTCGGGCAGCGCGACCTGGCTGCGCCAGCTGCTGGGACGGCGCGGCACGTCGCGCACCACCAGCCCGGCCGACCAGACGCGCGCGCCCTCGTCGTCCTCGGCGGTGCAGCCGGTATTGCCGATGTGCGGATACGTCAGGGTGACGATCTGGCGCGCGTACGAGGGGTCGGTGACGACCTCCTGGTAGCCGGTCATCGCGGTGTTGAACACCACTTCGCCGACGGAAAGCCCGGGCGCGCCGATGGAGACGCCTTCGAAGACGGTGCCGTCTTCAAGCGCGAGGATTGCAGGTGGGGTCACGAAGGTCGCCTACGTGGGGTTGCAGGAAGCCGCCAGCACCGGCGGAAACCGGCGCCGGGACATGTGAATCAGGCGAGCGGGAATGATACGGAACCGGGGCGCCACGCGCCAGCGGCAGCGTGCGCGGAGCTGAACGCGCGGCCGGCTACAGCAGGTCGCGCAGCCGCCAGTTGCCGGCCGCGCGGCCGTGCAGGCGCGACGCGGCGTGCAGCGCACCGCGGGCGAACACGTCGCGGCTGGTCGCGCGGTGCACCAGCTCGATGCGCTCGCCGGTGCCGGTGAACTGCACGGTGTGCTCGCCGACGATGTCGCCGGCGCGCAGGCTTGCGTAGCGCGGGTCCGAACCACCGCGCCCGACCGCGGCGCCAAGCGCGAGCGCGGTACCCGAAGGCGCATCCTTCTTGTGCACGTGGTGGGCCTCGACGATGTCGCAGTCCCAGCCCGGCAGCGTGGCGGCCGCGCGCTCCACCAGTTCCTCCAGCAGTGCCACGCCGAGGCTGAAATTCGCGGCCCAGACCAGCGGGATGCGCGCGGATGCCGCCACCAGCGCCTCGCGCTGCGCGGCGGACAGGCCCGTGGTGCCGGACACCAGCCCCGCTCCCCGCTCCACGCACAGTGCGAGCACCTGGTCGAAGGCCTCGGCCAGGCTGAAGTCGATGGCCACGTCGAACGCGGGTACGCCGCGCAGCTCGGCGGCGGCGAAATGCGGCACGCCGTCCACCACCCGCTGTGCCGGCTTGCGTGACACCGCGGCCACGACGACGCAGCCCGGTTCGGCACCCTCCCCGCACAGGCGCATGAGCGCGTGGCCCATGCGCCCGCTGGCGCCATGGAGCATCAATCGGATGGGAGCTGGCATCGCGCAAGGCTAGCCGCGGTGCACGCCGCCGGCAAGCTCACGGCCGGGCGCGTGCCGGCCGCATCGCACTTACGACGTCATGCGTTCCCAGAACCCCTTGACGCCGTCGACGAAAGTGCTGGCCTTGGGCGAGTGGCGACGCGCGCCGTCGCCGACGAACGTCGCTTCGAGCTGCTCCAGCAGCTCGCGCTGCTGGGTGGTCAGGTTGACCGGGGTTTCGATCACCACCTTGCAGTACAGATCGCCCGGCGCGCGGCTGCGCACCGACTTCACACCCTTGTCGCGCAGGCGGAAGACCTTGCCGGTCTGGGTCTCGGCGGGGATGCGGATCTCGGCTTCGCCGCCAAGCGTGGGCACGCGCGCGGTGTCGCCCAGCGCGGCCTGGCCGATGCGGATCGGCACTTCGCAATGCAGGTCGTCGCCGTCGCGTTCGAAGATCGGATGCGGGCGCACGCGCACTTCGACGTACAGGTCACCGGGCTGCGTACCGGGTGGACCGGCCTCGCCCTCGCCCGAGAGTCGGATGCGGTCGCCGTTGTCCACGCCGGCCGGGATCTTGACCGACAGCACCTTCTCTTCCTCGACGCGGCCGTTGCCGCGGCACGAAGGACACGGCGACTTGAAGGTCTGGCCGCGGCCGTGGCAATGCGGGCATGGCTGCTGCATCGAGAAGATGCCGCGCTGGAACCGCACCTGGCCGCGCCCCTGGCAGGTATCGCAGGTCTCGAGCTTGCCGTCTTCCGAGCCGGTGCCGTTGCAGGGATCGCAGGCGGCCAGCGTGGGCAGCTCGATGCGGCGCTCCACGCCCGCCACCGCCTCTTCGAGGTCGAGCTCCATCACATAGCCCACGTCGGCCCCACGGCGCGGGCCGCGCGAGCCTCCACCGCCGCCAAAAATATTGCCGAAGATGTCGCCGAAGATGTCGCCCATGTCCGGCTGGCCGGGACCGGCGTTGCCGCCGCCCATGCCGTGTTCGAACGCGGCATGGCCGTGCTGGTCGTACATGCGGCGCTTGCCACCGTCGGACAGTACCTCGTAGGCCTCCTTGCACTCCTTGAACGCAGCCTCGGACTCGTGGTTGCCGGGGTTGCGGTCAGGGTGGTGCTTCATCGCGCAGCGGCGATAGGCCTTTTTCAGCTCATCGTCGCCGGCGTTGCGGGCAACGCCGAGGACTTCGTAATAATCACGCTTGCTCATGGATCAGGGGCCATCTGTGTCGTCGGGCGACGCCCCCGCGAAACCGGGGGCGGAAACGACATCGGGAACCGCGGACTCGCCGCCACGGCTCCCGACGTCACGTACCGATGGCGGTCAGGCCTTGGTGTCGTCGTCCTTGACCTCGGTGAACTCGGCATCGACCACGTCGTCGCCGGGCGCGGGACCACCGGCATCGCCACCCGCATCGCCACCACCCTGCTGGGCGGCCGCGGCGAACAGCGCCTGCGCGGCTTCCTCGAGCACCTTGGTCCTGGACTCGATCTGCACCTTGTCGTCGCCCTTCATCGCGGTCTCGACGTCGGCGATCGCGGCCTCCACGCGCCCGATCACGTCGCCCGGCACCTTGTCGCCGTTGTCCTTGATCGCCGTGCGCGTGCCGTGCACCAGGGCGTCGGCCTGGTTGCGGGCGCCGACCAGCTCGTGGAACTTCTTGTCGTCCTCGCGATGCGCTTCGGCATCGGCCACCATCCGCTGGATTTCCTCGTCCGAGAGACCCGAGCCGGCCTTGATCTCGACCTTCTGCTCCTTGTTGGTCTTCTTGTCCTTGGCGGTGACGTGCACGATGCCGTTGGCGTCGATGTCGAACGACACCTCGACCTGCGGCATGCCGCGCGGCGCGGCATCGATGCCGGTGAGGTCGAACTTGGCCAGCGACTTGTTGTAGCGGGCCTGCTCGCGCTCGCCCTGCAGCACGTGCACGGTGACCGCGGACTGGTTGTCCTCGGCGGTGGAGAAGGTCTGCGAGGCCTTGGTGGGCACCGTGGTGTTCTTCTCGATGATCTTGGTGAACACGCCGCCCAGGGTCTCGATGCCGAGGCTCAGCGGGGTCACGTCGAGCAGCAGCACGTCCTTGACGTCGCCCGCCAGCACGCCGCCCTGCACCGCGGCGCCGATGGCGACCGCCTCGTCCGGGTTGACGTCCTTGCGCGGCTCCTTGCCGAAGAACTCGGCGACCGCCGCCTGCACCTTCGGCATGCGCGTCTGGCCACCGACCAGGATCACCTCGTTGACGTCGCTGGCGCGCAGGCCGGCGTCGTTGAGCGCGGTGCGGCAGGGCTCGATGGTCTTCTTGATCAGGTCCTCCACCAGCGCTTCGAGCTTGGCCCGGGTCAGCTTGATGTTGAGGTGCTTCGGGCCCGAGGCGTCGGCCGTCACGTACGGCAGGTTGACCTCGGTGTGCTGCGCGGTGGACAGCTCGATCTTGGCGCGCTCGGCGGCATCGCGCAGGCGCTGCAGGGCGAGCGGATCCTTGCGCAGGTCCATGCCCTGGTCCTTGTTGAACTCCTCGACCAGGTAATCGATGACGCGCTTGTCGAAGTCCTCGCCACCGAGGAAGGTGTCGCCGCTGGTGGCCAGCACCTCGAACTGCTTCTCGCCGTCCACTTCCGCGATCTCGATGATCGACATGTCGAAGGTGCCGCCGCCAAGGTCGTACACGGCGATCTTGCGGTCGCCGCCGTCCTTGTCCAGGCCATAGGCCAGCGCGGCCGCGGTCGGCTCGTTGATGATGCGCTTGACGTCGAGGCCGGCGATGCGGCCGGCGTCCTTGGTCGCCTGGCGCTGCGAGTCGTTGAAGTACGCCGGCACGGTGATCACGGCTTCCGTGACCTTCTCGCCCAGGTAGTCCTCGGCGGTCTTCTTCATCTTTTCCAGGATGCGCGCGGAGACTTCCTGCGCCGACAGCTTCTTGCCCTCGCTGGTCGCCACCCACGCGTCGCCGTTGTCATGCTGGGCGATGGCATATGGCACCAGGCCGATGTCCTTCTGCACCTCGGCGTCGGTGAACTTGCGGCCGATCAGGCGCTTCACCGCATAGAACGTGTTCTTGGGGTTGGTGACCGCCTGGCGCTTGGCCGAGGCGCCCACGAGCACTTCGCCGTCCTTGGTGTAGGCGACGACGGATGGCGTGGTGCGGTCGCCTTCGCTGTTTTCGATGACGCGGGCCTTGCCGCCGTCCATGATCGCCACGCACGAGTTGGTCGTGCCGAGGTCGATGCCGATGATCTTTGCCATGGGATGTTGCCTCTTGGAGGTTTGTCTGGGGGGCGGCAAAGCCGCCGATGACTGCTATCTGGGGACGCGGCCGGCGCCTTCAAGCGCCGGGCGGCGCGGATTCAGTCGTCGCGGGCCACGGCGACGAGCGCCGGGCGAAGGAGCTGCTCGTTGAGCTGGTAGCCCTTCTGGAACAGCTGGGCGACGGCGCCGGCGGGGACGCCCGCGGCGTCCACCACGCTCATCGCCTGGTGCTGGTCGGGGTTGAACGCATCACCTGGCGCCGGCGCGAGCTGGACCAGGCCCTGGCTGGCGGTGACGCGCAGGAGTTCACGCAGGGTCAGCTCCATGCCTGTCCGCATCGGATCGTCCGCCGCGCCCGCGAGCAGCGCCGCGTCGAGGCTGTCGAACACCGGCAGCAGGTCGCCGAGCAGCTGCTTGTTGGCGAACCGGCAGGCATTCTGCACATCGCGCTGCAGGCGCTTGCGCTGGTTTTCAAGCTCGGCGCGCTCCACCAGGGACTGCGCGCGCAGCTGTTCGAGCTCGCCGCGGAGGGCCTCGATCTCGTCGTGCGGAATGGTGTCGGCGGCCTCGATGGTGGCGTCGGGCGTGTGTTCGTTGGTCATCGCTCTCAGGGTCCGGGTGTGTCGCGGTCCGCACTCTGTGGGGATGGCGGCTCCGGATTCAAGGCATTGCCGAGCATTTCCGCGGTCGCCTGCACCACCGGGATCACCCGGTCGTAGGCCATCCGCGTCGGGCCGATGACCCCGAGCACGCCCAGTACGCGTCCCCCGGCCCCATACGGGGCGGTCACCAGCGACATGCCCGCCAGCGGCGCCAGCCCCGTCTCCTCGCCGATGAACACGCGCACGCCCGGCGCCTTCACCGTGCGTTCGAGCAACTGCAGGATTTCGCGCTTCTGGGCGAAGGCATCGAACAGCTCGCGCAGCCGTTCGACGTCGGCGAGGTCCTGCACCCCGAGCAGGCGCGCCTGCCCGGAGACCACCACGTCCTCGTCGCCCGGCACCAGCACCTGCTCGGCGATTTCGGTGGTGGCGCGCAGCAGGCCCTCCATTTCGCTGCGCGCGGCGCGCAGGTCGCTCACCAGCGTGGCGCGGATCTCGTGCAGCGGGCGGCCGGCGAAATTGGCATTGAGGTAGTTGGCCACCTGCTCGAGTTCGGCCGGGCCGTATGGGCGCCGGGTCAGCACGATGCGGTTCTGCACCTCGTGATCGGCGAAGACCACGATCGCCATCACCCGCTGGCCGTCCAGCGGCACGAAGTCGATCTGCCGGAAGGCGAACTGGCCGCGCCCCGGCACGCTGACCACGCCCACGAACCGGGTCATCGCCGACACCAGCTCCGAGGCGCTGCCGAGCAGCGACTGCGTGCCGCCTCCGGTCGCGAGCTCGCCGCGCAGGCGCGCGAGCTCCGGCTCCTGCAGCGGGCTCAGCTGCAGCAGCGAGTCGACGAACACGCGATAGCCCTGCGGGGTGGGTACGCGCCCCGCCGAAGCGTGCGGCGCCGCCAGCAGGCCGACCTCCTCGAGGTCGGCGAGGATGTTGCGGATGGTCGCCGGGCTGACATCCAGCCCGGCGTGGCGGGCCAGGGTCTGCGAACCCACGGGCTCGCCATCGCGGATGTGGCGCGCGATCAGGGTGCGCAGCAGCTGGCGTGCGCGGGCGTCGAGGGGGTCATCGCGGCGTCGGGACATCCCGGGGGTATATGTCGCCGGGCTCCGAGTCGCAAGCGCTGCGACGCGGCGATGGCAGCCTGCGGCCCCTCGCGGCACAATCGCGTCCCATGCTCAAACGCCTCTCCATCAAGGATTTCGCCGTCGTCGCCGCCACCGAGCTCGAGTTCGGGGCCGGGCTGACCGTGGTCTCGGGCGAAACCGGCGCCGGCAAGTCGCTGCTGGTCGACGCGCTCGGCTTCCTGTCGGGCCAGCGCGCCGACAGTGGCATGGTGCGCCACGCCGCGCAGCGCGCCGAGCTCGACGCCGACTTCGACCTCGCCGGCTCACCGGCCGCCCAGGCCTGGCTGCGCGAGCAGGAGTTCGATGACGGAGACGCCTGCCAGCTGCGCCGCACCCTGCGCGCCGATGGTGGGTCGCGGGCGTGGATCAACGGCCGCCCGGCCACGCTGTCGCAGCTGGCCGCGCTGGCGGGTCATCTGGTCGAGATCCATGGCCAGCACGAGCACCAGGCGCTGCTGTCGCGCGGCAGCCAACTCGCCCTGCTCGACGCGTTCGGCCGCCACGAAGCACTTCTTGCCGCGGTGGCCACGGCGGCGCGCGGCTGGTCCGCGCTGCTGCGCGAGCGCGAACAGCTGACCGCCGCCGGCGATGTCTCCGACCGCATCGACTGGCTGGGCCACCAGCTGGATGAACTCGAGCGCGAAGACCTGGATGCGGACGCCATCAGCGCGCTCGTCGCCGCGCATCGCCGCCAGGCGCATGCCACCACACTGGTCGACGCCTGCGACGTCGCCCTCGCCCGCCTCAGCGACGGCCACGGCGCGCTGCCCGCCGAACTGCACCAGCTGCGCGGCGGCCTGGCGCGGTTGCAGGACCACGAACCACGCCTGGGCGAGGTGCAGTCCATGCTGGAAGGCGCCGCCATCCAGCTCGACGAGGCAGCCGTCCTGCTCGACCGCATCCGCGCCGACCTCGATATCGACCCGGCGCAGCTCGAGGACCACGAGCGCCGCCTCGCGCGCCTGCACGACCTGGCGCGCAAGCATCGCGTGACGCCCGAAGGGCTCGCCGCGCAGCGCGACGCGCTGGCCGCCGAACATGAGGCGCTGCACGCCTCGGCGCGGCGCCTGGGCAGCCTCGGCACCGAGATCGAGGCTGCCGCGGACGGCTGGCGCAAGGCCGCCGTGGCGCTCGGCAAGGCGCGCGCGCGCGCCGGCAAGGCGCTCGCCGCCTCCACCACCGGGCTGATCGGCGAGCTGGGCATGGGTGGCGGGCGGTTCGAAGTGGCACTGGAGCCCACCGCCGGCGACGCGCCGGATGCGCAGGGCGCCGAGCGCGTCGAGTTCCTGGTGTCGGCCAATGCCGGGCAGCCGCCGCGGCCGCTGCGCAAGGTCGCGTCCGGCGGCGAGCTGTCGCGCATTTCGCTGGCCATCGAGGTCGCCGCGCTGGGCCTCGACGCGGTGCAGACCATGGTCTTCGACGAGGTCGACTCCGGCATCGGCGGCGGCGTGGCCGAGATCGTCGGCCAGAAGCTGCGCGACCTCGGCAGCCGGCGGCAGGTCCTGTGCGTGACCCACCTGCCGCAGGTCGCGGCCCAGGGCCACGCGCACTACAGCGTCAGCAAGGCCGAACGCGGTGGCGTCACTCAGAGCGCGGTGCGCCTGCTCGACGACGGCGAACGCCAGGAGGAACTCGCGCGGATGCTGGGCGGGGTGGAGGTCAGCCGCGAGGCGCGTGCGGCCGCCAGGCGGCTGCTGCGCGACGCGGCGACAGGCGGCGTGGACGTCGCCGGCTGAAGCCCGCGGTCAGCGCTTCTTGCGCACGTACAGCACCAGCGAGTGCTCTTCGAGGATGTAGCCGTGCTGCGCGGCGATCCTGCTCTGCAGCTCCTCGATCTCGGGGCTTTCGAACTCGATGATGCGGCCGGTGTCGACGTCGACCATATGGTCGTGGTGGCCGCCGCGGTCGATCTCGTAGACCGCCGTGCCGCCTTCGAAATTGTGCTTCAGGACCAGCCCTGCCGCCTCGAACTGGGTGAGCACCCGGTAGACGGTGGCCAGGCCGATCTCATCGCCGCCTTCAAGCAGGTGGCGATAGATGTCTTCGGCGGTCATGTGGTGGTGCGAGGTCTTCTGCTCGAGCAGCTGAAGGATGCGCATGCGGGGATGCGTGACCTTCAACCCGGCCTTGCGAAGCTCATGGGTTTCCATGCCTGTTCCGTTCATTGGCGATTGGGGTGCCAGCTGCCGTGGAGCCGGTCGCGGCGGCTCGTCGAGTGTATCATCGCGGGGATATCCGCCGTCCCTGGGTTCCAATGCGCAAGCTCTTCGTCCCCGTCATCGTCGCCTGCCTCGCAACCGGCTGCGGCCTCGTCTACAAACAGCCGATCTACCAGGGCAACCTGCTGAAGAGCGGCGATGTCGCGCAGCTGCAAGCCGGCATGAGCCGCCAGCAGGTGTCGGCATTGCTCGGCACGCCCTCCATCCAGGACCCGTTCCACCAGGAGCGCTGGGACTACACGGCCACGGAGCGCACCGGTCGCATCGGCGGCACCGAGGTGCACAACCTCACGCTGTGGTTCGAAGGCGACAGACTGGCGAAGTGGGAAGGCGACCAGTTCCCCGATCGCGACGATGAACTGATCAAGGACGTTCGCCGCGCGTTCGGGCCGAACCTCGCCAAGGACAAGAAGAAGCGCTGATCGCTCAGCGCGCGCGCGCGGCGCGTAGCCGCCTCGCGTCCTTGGGGTCCACCTGCAGCGGCCGCAGCAGCTCGACGCGGTCACCATCGCGCAGCGCGGTGTTGGCGGTGACACGCTCACCGAATACCGCATAGCCATCGACCGCATCCAGCGGCAGGCCGCAGGCATCGATGGCGTCCGCCACGCGCGCACCCGCGGGCAGCTCCAGCTCCACGCTGCGGTGCGTGCGAGGAAACGCGAGCACCACCTCGACGCGCATGTCAGGCGTCCGGATCGTCGGCGATGCGCACGAAATCATCGACCATGCGGTCGGCCAGCCCCTGGAAGCCGAGCTTCAGCGCCGGTGCCAGCAGGCGGCTGCGCGGCTCGAAATCCAGGCTCAGCGTGACCTTGCACGCCGACTCGTCCAGCGCATGGAATTCCCAGCGGCCTTCGAGGCGCTTGAACGGACCATCGCGCAGGTGCATGTCGATGCGGTGCGGCGGCGTGAGCAGGTTCTCGGTGGTGAACCAGGTGTGCATGCCGGCGATGCCGAGTTCGAGGCGTCCGAGCACGCGTTCCGGTGAGGACTCGAGCACTTCGGCGCCATCGCACCACGCGAACCGCGCCGGATACGCCGCGATGTCGTTGACCAGCGCGAACATCCGCGACGCGGCGTGTCCGACCAGGGCTGAGCGCTTGATGATGGGCATGGAGGCAGGCTGTCTCGCGTTTCTTTCCCGCCCCGTGCCGTGTGAGAATGACGCGATGGGCAAGACTGCTGGCAAGGATAAGGGAAAGAGCGGCACCGGGGGCACGATCGCGCTCAACAAGCGCGCGCGCCACGAGTACCACCTCGAGGACCGTTTCGAAGCCGGCATGGCGCTGCAGGGCTGGGAGCTGAAGGCGATCCGCGCCGGCCGCGCCAACATCACCGAGAGCTACGCGGTGGTGCGCAGCGGCGAGATCTTCCTGTTCGGCGCGCAGATCACGCCACTATTGCAGGCGTCCACCCACGTGGTGGCCGATGACCGCCGCACGCGCAAGCTGCTGCTGCACCGCCGCGAGATCGACATGCTGGTCGGCAAGGTCGAACGCGACGGTTACACCATCGTGCCCAGCGCGATGTACTGGAAGGGCAACAAGGTCAAGATCGAGATCTCGCTGGCAAAGGGCAAGCAGACCCACGACAAGCGCGATGCCGCCAAGGACCGTGACTGGGCGCGCGACAAGCAGCGCGTCATGCGTCGCCACAACCGCGACGCCTGACCGGCTCAGCCGACTGCCGTCTCGTCCGGCAGGGTGAAGCGGAAACGCGCGCCCTCGCCCACCCTGCCCTCCGCGGCGATGCTGCCGCCATGGCGTTCGATGATGCGCTTGACCGAGGCCAGCCCGATGCCTTCGCCCACGAACTCGTCCTGCGCGTGCAGGCGCTGGAATGGGCGAAACAGCTTGCCGGCATAAGCCTCGTCGAAGCCGACGCCGTTGTCGGCCACTTCGAACCACGTCTCGCCTGCGATGTCGATCCGGCGCAACGCGACCTGGCCACGCTCGCGGTCACGGGTGAATTTCCAGGCATTGCCAAGCAGGTTGTTGAGCAGGTTCCTGACCAGGGCACTGTCGCCCGAGGCCTGCAGCCCGGGTTCGATCTCGACATCCACCTGCCGCCGCGGCTCGTCCTGGCGCAGGTCGGCGATGATGTCGCTGGCCATCGCCGAAAGGTCCAGCGGCTCGCGCCGCAGCTCGCCGCGCGACACCCGCGACATCTTCAGCAGTGCGTCGATCAACTCGCCCATGCGCGCGGTCGCCGCGCGCACCCGCGCGAGATAGCCACGGCCGGCTTCGTCGAAGGCCCCGGCATACCGTTCGCCGAGCACACGGGTGAACCCGTCGATCGCCCGCAAGGGCGCGCGCAGGTCGTGGGAGATGGTGTACGCGAACGACTCCAGCTCCTCGTTGGCGCGGGTGAGCTCGCGCGTGCGCAGCGCCACGCGCGCCTCGAGCGTGCGGTTGAGCGCGTTGACCTGCGCCTCGGCGCGTACGCGGTCCGTGATGTCCTCCACCTGCGCCAGGCTGGCCACGTCCTGGCCCACTTCACCCGGCACCTGCGCGTAGGTCAGCAGCACGTGGCGCAACTCGCCGTCGTCGCGCCTGAGCTCGCGCGTCACGCGGTAGACGCTGCCGGTCGCCGCGCGCGAACGCTCTTCGGCGGCGTCGCCGGTGCCGCTGAACAACGATTGGAAGACGCGCCCCATGAGCTCCTCGGGCGAGGCGCGCAGGATGTCGGCCAGTGCCAGGTTGGCGTCCACCACGCGGCCATCCCGGTCCAGCAAGGCCTTGCCGATCGCCGAAAACCGCATCGCGCTGCGGAAGCGCAGCTCGCTGCGCCGGTACGATTCGCTCATCCGCGCCGCGATCTGCTGCGCGCGCGACTGCGTGCGCGCCAGCGACAGCGCCACTGCGAACAGCAGGAACGACGCCAGCATGCCGAGCACGATCGTGCCCTGCGTGCCGAGCAACGCCGACCCGCCGTTGCTCCGCGTCTGCTGGAAGTCCAGCCGCCAGCGCCGCCCGTACACCTGCTCTTCCACGCTGTGGCTCACGCCTGCGATGTCTCCATCGGGGAACAGGCCGGCGTCTGCGGGATACACCAGCGTCTCGCCGCCCTCCCCGATGTCGACGATGCGCAGGCGTGGCGTGCCGGGCGCGTCCGCCACCGCCTGCAGGACGAAGCTGTCGAGACGAAACGGCGCACACACCCAGCCGGCCAGCGCGGCGGCGCGCGCGGACGGATTGGACGGCACGATGCCCGCGCGGTACACCGGCGCATAGATCACCAGGCCGCGGCCCGCGCCCGCCTGCACCAACTGCAGCGGCGCGGTGATGCGTGCGGCGCCGCTGTCGCGCGCGGCCAGCATCGCCGCCGCGCGCGCGGGCTCGTGGAGCATGTCGAAACCGATTGTGTTGATGTTGCCGATGGTGCGCGGCTCCAGCATCACCACCGGGCCGTACTGCGCGCGCGCGCCCGGCGGATCGACCCGGAACAGCCCCAGTCCAGCTGCGCGACGCTTCAGCTGCAGCTCCTGCAGGGCCGCCGGCGACAGCGACTCGGCGTAGCAGAGCCCGAGCATGGCCGGAAACCTGCGGTCCAGCTCGAGGCCATCGGTGTAATGGCGCCACTGCTGCGGGCTTGGCGCCTGCACGGTGGCGAACAGCGACACGCCGCCCCGGGTGATCAGCTCGTAGGTCAGGAGCTGCTGGCGAAGCCGCGCCACCACCTGCTCGGCTTCGCCCGCCAGGCGCGCCTGCGCCAGCTCGCGCTCGCGCGTGCCTGCGCCGGTGGCATAGATGGCCACCAGCGCGAGAGACGCCACCAGCACCACCGCGGCGAGCAGGTAGCCGTGGCGCGATGGCAGGGCGTCGGGTGACAACAGGGCGTCATTGGCTGCCATCGGCACGAGCATACCGGCTGCGCGCAGCAGCATCCGGCTGAACGACGCTGCGCGCCCGTTCCGGAGCCGACCTTGCACCGGGCCCGCGCGACCCTATACTTGACCTGTCTCGCAGTTTCACTGCCTTCCGGCAGATGCCAGCTTTCCCGATCAATGGGGGTGCACTGGCTTCGACGGGGGTCGCGAAATCGCCTGGCGCATGCCGAGGGGGTAGCTTTCCTCGTAAATCCAGCTGCAAAACTCTAGTTGCCAACGACGACAACTACGCTCTCGCCGCTTAAGGCGTAAGCCCCGAACCCACTTGTGCCCGTGCTCGTGGATGTAGGGTCATTATCACGGAACCGGCTGCGGTGGTTGCCTGTCAACCGCGGCTTAACAAAAACAGGCTGGTCCTGGGGTGCGCTTCGCCCACTGTGCTGCCGCAGGACGAGACCCAACGGTGAGCTAAGCATGTAGTGCCGGGGATGGAGTGCCTTCGGACGGGGGTTCGATTCCCCCCACCTCCACCATCCACGAACGAACCCGACCCCACACGGTCGGGTTTTTTCGTTCTGGAGCCCGGCGCATGCACGCGTGCTCCGGGCGCTGCAACCAAGGCCTGTGCGATCCTATGCACCATGGACGCGCCTCCTTTCCAGCGTTGCCTGGCCGCATGACCACCGACTCCCTCGCGACCGGCGACGCCCGCCCGCGCGTGCTTGTCGTCGACGACGACGCCGACATCGTCGACCTGCTGTCGCGCTACCTCGGCGGCAACGGATTCGCGGTCGCCAGCGCCGCCAGCGGCGCCGACCTGCGCCAGGCCATGACCGGCACGCTGCCGGACCTGGTGCTCCTCGACCTGGGCCTGCCCGACGAGGACGGCCTGGCGCTGCTGCAGCACCTGCGCCAGCAGTGGCGAGTGCCGGTGATCGTGGTCAGCGGCCGCGGCGAAGCGGTGGAACGCGTGGTCGGGCTGGAGCTCGGCGCCGATGACTACGTCGCCAAGCCATTCGATTTCCGCGAGCTGCTGGCACGCGTGCGCTCGGTGCTGCGGCGCGCGCCCGCTGCGGCCGACCTGCGCGCACAGGCCCAGGTGGCCGCCCCGGCCCGACGCCTCGCATTCGAAGGCATGGTGCTCGACCTCGGCGCGCGCCGGCTCGCCGATGCCGAAGGCCGCGACATCCCGCTGACCACCGGCGAGTTCGACCTGTTGCGCGCCCTGCTGCGGAACCCCAACGAAGTCCGCAGCCGCGACCAGCTGATGAGCACCCTGCACGGCCGCGAGGCCGGCCCGTTCGACCGCGCCATCGACGTCGGCATCGCACGGCTGCGGCGCAAGATCGAGCGCGACCCGGCCGCGCCCGAACTGATCCGCTCGGTGCGCGGCGCCGGCTACCTGTTCGCCGCCGACGTCAGCCCGGCATGAGCGCCGGGGCTCCCATCCCGGGCCTGTTCGAGGCCGTCCCGGACGCGCTGCTCGTGGTCGACGGCGAAGGCCGCGTGGTGCGCGCAAACGCACACGCCGAAGTCCTGTTCGGACACGCGCGCGGCGCGATGGCGGGCCTCGAGATCGAAGACCTCGTGCCGGAAAGCGCGCGCGCGCGCCACCGTGTCTATCGCGACCGCTACATGGCGGCCCCGCACGTGCGGCCGAT
This sequence comes from Luteimonas sp. MC1828, assembly GCF_016461615.1. Lineage (NCBI taxonomy): Bacteria > Pseudomonadati > Pseudomonadota > Gammaproteobacteria > Lysobacterales > Lysobacteraceae > Luteimonas > Luteimonas sp. MC1828. The sequence goes on along the minus strand of NZ_JAEMNY010000001.1, from coordinate 577,226 downwards.
GGGCGCCACCGGGCAGACGCTGGTCGGCCTGCGCAGCGACGGCAGCCGGTTCCAGATCGAGATCGCGCTCAGCCCGCTCGACAGCGCGGAAGGCAAGCGCTTCCTCGCGTCGGTGCGCGACATCTCCGGGAGCCAGCGCGTGCAGCAGGCACTGGCCCGTGCCCGCTACGACGCAATCGCGGCGCGCATCGGCCAGCTCGCGCTGCAGGCACCGGCGGAGTCCAACCTGATCGAAGAGTTGCCGCCGCTGCTGGCGGAAGCGCTCGGCGTGGAGTCGGTGGCAATCGTCTCGGCCGCATCCGGTCAGCAGGCGGCCGCCGTGCGCGGCGCATCGGGCCCCGGCTGGCAAGCGGGCAGCACCGTGCCGAGGCCGTTCGCCGGGCAGCACCAGGAGGTCTGGATCATCGGTGACATCGCCGCCGATCCGTCCGCGGCCGGATTGTTCCCGCTGCCGCTGCCGCCCTACGGCAGCGCGGTGCTGGTGCCGGTATTCGAGCACCGCCGCGTCTCGGGCGCCCTGCTGGCGGCATCGCGCGAGCCGCGCCGCTTCGACCACGACGCCTGCCACCTGCTGCAGACGGCCGCCACCACGCTGTCCACCTATGTCCAGCAGCGCCGCGCGGAGGAGCACCTCGCGCATGCGCAGCGCCTGGACGCGATCGGCCAGCTCACCGGCGGCGTGGCACATGATTTCAACAACCTGCTCACGGTGATGTCCGGCAGCCTGCAGCTGCTTGAGCCGGAAGTCGTGAGCGCCGACGGCCAGGCGCTGCTGGCCAGCGCGCTGCGCTCGGTGGGCCGCGGCGCCGAGCTCACCGCCAAGCTGCTGGCATTCGCACGCCGGCAGCGCCTGCAGCCGAGCGCGGTCGACGTACCGCGGCTGCTGCACGACCTGGAACAGGTGCTGCGGCGCACGCTGGGCGATGCCGTGCGCCTGCGCGTGCAGGTCGAACCCCGCCTGCCGCGCGCCTACGTGGATGCCGGCCAGCTTGAAGCGGCCTTGCTCAACCTCGCGCTCAACGCGCGTGACGCGCTGGGCCGCGGCGGCGAGATCCTGTTCTCCGCGGCCGAGGAGCATGTCGCCGACGAGCAGGTTGGTGGAGCGGCCGGCGTTGAAATGCCGGCGGGCCACTATCTGCGCCTCGGCGTGCACGACACCGGCTGCGGCATGGCGCCCGACACCCTGGCGCATGCGATGGAACCGTTCTTCACCACCAAGGGCCGCGAACGCGGCAGCGGCCTGGGGCTGAGCATGGTGTACGGCTTCGCGCGCCAGAGCGGCGGCGACCTGGCCATCGACAGCGTGCCGGGGCGCGGTACCCAGGTGCGGCTCTATGTGCCGGTGGCGCAGGACGCGACCCACGATGTCGCCGCGGACACCGGTGCCGGCGACAGCGGCCAGGGCGAGGTCGTGCTGGTCGTGGAAGACGATCCCGCGGTGCGCGATATCGCGATGGCCTTCCTGCGCGGCGCCGGCTACCAGGTGCAGGCCGTGGCCAACGGCGAAGCCGCGCTGCAGGCATTGCGCGACGACCCCGCGATCGCCCTGCTCTTCAGCGACGTCATGCTTGGCCCGGGGATCGACGGCAAGGCGCTGGCGCGCGAGGCGCTGGCGCTGCGCCCGGGCCTTGCCGTGCTGCTGACGTCAGGCGACGAGGAGCACGCGGCCGACGCCGACGGTGCGCAAGGCCTGCGCCTGCTGCGCAAGCCGTGGCGGCGCGAGCATCTCGCCGAAGCGGTGCGCCGGGAACTGCAGGCACGCTGAGCACCAAGCCCGGCGCCAGACACGCGCCTAGTGACAGCGATCCTCGCCCGCCAGCACCGCACGCAATCCGGCTTCGTCGACGATGCCGATCCGCCGGCCGTCCACTGCGATCATGCCGCGCGCCTGCAGGCGCGACAGCGCGCGGGTCACGGTTTCCAGGGTGATGGCGAGGAAGTTGCCGAGCTCGGCGCGCGTCATGCGCAGTTGCAGCAGCTGCGGGTCGAGCCCCATGGCCGCGAAGCGCGCGGAGAGGTCGAGCAGGAACGCCACCACGCGCTGGTCCGCTCCAAGCGTGCCGACGGCCAGCATCCAGCGCCAGTCCCTGCGGATCTCCGCGGCGAGCATCGAGGTCAGCCGCTGCTGGATTTCGGGCATCAGGTCGTCCGGGCGCGCGCACGGCAGTTCCCACACTTCCGCCGCGTCGAGCGCCACCGCATCGCACGCGTGCGCCGGCATGTCCACTGCATCAAGCCCGAGCAGGTCGCCGCGCATGCGGAAACCGGTGATCTTTTCGCGCCCGTCCTCGCTCAGCACGCTGGTGCGGAAACATCCCGACCGCACGTAGTACAGCGACTGCCGCGGCTGGCCCGCGTGGAACAGTGCCTGACGCGCGGACAGGCGGTGCACGCGCGGCGGCCAGCGCAGCAGCAAGGCCTCCAGCGTCGGCACGACGTGCGCCTGGCGATCGGCCGACCACGCGCCGCTGACGCCGCGGCTGGGACGTTCCAAGGGACTGGACAGGGCGGGCTGGAGCATCATGTTTTCCACTGGATTGCGATGCGATGCAATCTAATGGGCCGTGTGCGCCTGACAGGCAGCCGCAGGTAACCGTTGGTAACGGTTTGTAACCGCCGCCGCGTGCGGTCAATGCGAGAGCAGCAGCGGCACGGGCGAGCCCAGCAGCAGTTCGCGGGTCACGCCTCCCATCACCCACTCGCGCAAGCGCGAATGGCCATAGCCTCCTGCCACGATCAGCTGCGCCGGCATTTCACGCGCATGCTCGAGCAGGATCGCGCTCACCGCGCGGCCGCGGGCGCTTTGCACGACCACGTTTGCCTGCACTCCGTGCCGCGCCAGGTGGGCGCCGACGTCGTCAAGCGCCAGTCCGCCTTCGGCGCCGGGGGACGGATCGATCGCGAGCACGTCGACGCGCGACGCGCCGCGCAGGAGCGGCAGGGCATCGTGCAGGGCGCGCGCGGCCTCGGCCCCCGGCCGCCACGCAACCAGGATCGCACCGCCCTCCTCCGGCGCGGTGGCGCCTGGCGGAATGACCAGCACCGGGCGTCCCGAACCGAGCAGCAGCGAGGCGACGAAGTCATGCGCAACGCTGCCTTCCACGCCGTCATTCACCGGCCCCGTGACCACCGAGAGATCTGCGTGATGCGCCATGTCGACGGACAGGCGCGGCGGCTCCGCGAACAGCGCCTCGACCAGGTGGACCGAGAACGGCACCCCGCTGTCCGCAAGTGCGGCGCGCCGGCGCTCGACGTTGGCCTGGCCCTGGGCGCGCAAACGGTCATGCACGTCGCCGATCGCGACATCGGGCATCAATCCCCATGGATTGGATGCCGGCACCGGGAGATTGACGATCTCCAGGACCGTCAACCGCGCACCGAATCGCCGGGCCAGGGCCAGCGCTGCGGAGATTGCGGCCTCGTCGCCCGGCGTGGCGGTGATGGGTACATACAGGTCCTTGGGCATGCGCGCGCTCCGGGGATCGCACCAGGTGCATCCACAACCCGTCAAACGGAGAAGGGCCGCGTTGGCGGCCCTTCTCCTTGCCACTCACGCCACGGATCGTCAGGTCCGCAGCGGCACCACGCGGATCTCGACGCGGCGATTGAGCGCGCGGCCCTGTTCGGTGGCGTTGTCGGCGATCGGCATGCTCTTGCCGAACCCGACGATCTCGAAGCGTTCGCGCTGCAGGCCCTGGCCGATGAGGTAGTTGCCCACCGCCGAGGCGCGCTGCTCGGAGATGCGCTGGTTGACCGCATCGCCGCCGATGTTGTCGGTGTGGCCGGCCACTTCAACGATCGTCTGGTTGTATTCCGCCAAGGTGCGGGCGACGTTGTTGAGCGCCGGATAGAACTGCGGCTTCAGGTTGGTCTTGTTGAAGTCGAAGGTCACGCCGTCCGGCAGGTTGAGCTTGATGACGTCGCCGTCGCGGTCGACGACGATGCCGGTACCCGCGGTCTGGCGGCGCAGCTCGGCTTCCTGGCGATCCTGGTAGACGCCTACGGCGCCGCCGGCAAGGCCACCCACGCCGGCACCAACCAGCGCGCGCTGGCGTCGTTCGGTGGCGTCGGAACCGCTCAGCAGGCCGGCGACCGCGCCGATCCCGGCGCCGATCAACGCGTTGTTGCGGGTGCGGTTCGGGTCGTTGGGATCGCTGGTCTGCCCGGTATACGTGGCGCAGCTCGAGAGGAGGACGGCACCCGCTGCCGCGGTGGCGAAGAGGATTCGGGGGGCTTTACGCATGGCGGACTCCTGGGTCGGACGGCGAGCGTCCGGGGTGGGGGAAGAATGAACGGGGCTCACGCTACCTGCGATCGCGTCCGCGCAGGGTGATGGGGCGGAGGCTATTCAGCTCTCAGATAGCCCACTGCGGTACACGCGCGGAATGCGGTCGTTCAATCCCACCAGCACTTCGTACGGAATCATGCCGGCCGCCGCCGCCACCTGCTCGACGCGCAGCTCCGCGTCGCCCTGCCGGCCGACCAGCACCACCTCGTCCTCGTTCCACGCGCTGTCGCCATCGATGTCGACCATGAACTGGTCCATGCACACCCGGCCGACGATCGGATACTCGCGTCCGCGCAGCAGCACGGTGCCACGCGACGACAACGCACGCGGATAGCCGTCGCCGTAGCCGATCGGCACGGTGACCACGCGCGTGTCCACGGCGGGCGCCCAGGTGCCGCCATAGCTGACCGTGTGGCCGGCCCGCACCACCTTGAAATAGACCACGCGCGAGACCAGCGAAAGCGCCGGCTGCACCGCCACCGTGGGCCGCGCATCCGCGCCCGGCAGCACGCCGTACAGCAGGATCCCGGGGCGCACCATGTCCAGCCGCGTCTCGGGGAAATGCAGCACGCCGCCGGAGTTCGCGATGTGGCGCGGCGGCACCGGCGCGCCGATCCGCCCGAAATGCGCGCAGGCCTCATCGAACCGCGCCAGCTGCAGCGCCGTCATCGGCGAGTCGGGTTCGTCCGAACAGGCCAGGTGCGAGTAGATCCCGGCCAACTCGATCCAGCGCGACGCCACGGCGGCCTCGATGAACGGCCCGGCGCTCCAGGCGTGCACGCCGATGCGCTCCATGCCGGTATCGATCTTCAGGTGCACCGTTGCGCGCTGGCCCAGTGATTCGGCCGCGGCTTCGACCTGGCGCAGCTTCTCCAGCGACGACACGGTGATCTCGAGGTCGTGGACCAGGTATTGCGCCACCTGCGGCCCGTAGATGCCACCGAGCACCAGGATCGGCACGGTGATGCCGGCGCGCCGCAGCGCGATGCCCTCTTCGGGGAATGCCACGCCCAGGTGCTCCACGCCCTGCGCCTGCAGGTAGCGCGCCACCTCCACCAGGCCGTGGCCATAGGCGTTGGCCTTGACGATCGCCATCACCGGCACGCCGGCGTGTGTGCGGATGGCGCGCAGGTTGCCGGCGATGCGGTCGAGGTCGACCAGGATCCGCGTCGGACGCTCGACGGCATGCAGGCTCACGGCACTACTCGAAGCTGCCCACCGAATCGTGGGCGAGGTTGTCGAAGCGCGTGTACTCGCCGAAGAACTTCAGCTTCACCGAGCCCGTCGGGCCGTTTCGCTGCTTGCCGATGATCACTTCGGCGAGGCCCTTGTCCGGCGAATTTTCCTTGTTGTAGTAGTCGTCGCGGTAAATGAAGATGATCACGTCGGCGTCCTGCTCGATGGCGCCGGACTCGCGCAGGTCGGCCATCACCGGGCGCTTGTCGGCACGCGTTTCCAGCGAGCGGTTGAGCTGCGACAGCGCCACCACCGGCACGTTGAGCTCCTTGGCCAGGCTCTTCAGCGAGCGCGAGATCTCGGAAATCTCGGTGGCGCGGTTCTCGCTGTTGCCCGGCACCGCCATGAGCTGCAGGTAGTCGATGACGATCAGCCCGAGGTCGTGCTCGCGCTTGAGGCGCCGCGCCTTGGCGCGCAACGAGTCCGGCGACAGCGCCGGGGTGTCGTCGATGAAGATCTTGGTTTCCTTGAGCAGGCGGATCGCGCTGGACACGCGGCTCCAGTCCTCGTCCTCGAGCAGGCCCGTGCGCAGGCGGGTGGCGTTGACGCGGCCTACGGACGAGATCAGGCGCAACGCCAGCTGGCTGGCCGACATTTCCATGGAGAACACCGCGACCGCCTTCTTGGTCTTCATGGCGGCGTACTCGGCCATGTTGAGCGCTAGCGTGGTCTTGCCCATCGCCGGGCGCGCGGCCAGGATCAGCAGGTCGGTGGGCTGCAGGCCGGCGGTCATCTCGTCGAAATCGACGTAGCCGGTCGGCAGGCCGGTGATCCCGCCGCCGTTGGCGTAGCGGGTCTGCAGCACGTCGAAGGCTTCGGCCATGGCCTTGTTGACCGGCGTGAAGTCGGTGCGGCCGCGGTTGCCGGCCTCGGCAATTGCGAACACCTCCTGCTCGGCCTTGGCCAGCAGCTCGGAGCTCTCGCGGCCACCCGGCTGGAAGCCGTCGTTGACGATGCCGGTGCCGACTTCGATCAGCTGCCGCAGGACCGCCTTGTCGCGCACGATCTCGGCGTAGGCGACGATGTTGGCGGCCGATGGCGTGGTGCTGGCCAGTTCGACGAGATACGCGCCACCCGCCACCATCTCCGACTGCCCCTGCGACTCGAACCACTCGCCCAGGGTTACCGCGTCGTAGGGACGGTTGCGCTCGGCGAGCTCCTTGATGGCGCGGAAGATCAGCTGGTGGTCGCGGCGGTAGAAATCCGTCTGGTCGAGCTGGTCGCCAACGCGGTCGTAGGCTTCAGGCGAGAGCATCAGGCCGCCCAGCACCGCCTGCTCGGCCTCGACCGACTGCGGCGGGATGCGCAGCTGTTCGATCCGGGCATCGCCACGCCCCTGGAAGGCGGGGCCTTCGTGCTGGAAGCCCGGTCGTGCGCTCATCGGTATCAGGACTCCCCTGGTGGGGCCGTCGCCGCGGCCCTTTCTTCTTTGTCGGATTGCCATCGTAGCCCCCGTCGCCGGAAAGCGCTGCAGATAACACTGTGGATAACCGGTGGGCATCGCACGGCGTGAGACGGCGGGAAACGAAGACGGGCGCCTTTCGGCGCCCGTCGACGGAAACGCGTGAAGCCGGATCAGGCGGCTTCGGGCGCCACCACCACGGTGACCGTGGTGTCGATATCGGCGTGCAGGTGCAGCACGACCTCGTACTGGCCGGTCGCGCGGAACGCGCCCTCGCCCAGCACCACTTCGGACTTCTCGACCGGATGGCCGGCCTTGGTCAGTGCCTCGGCGATATCGCGCGGGCCGACCGAGCCGTACAACTTGCCTTCGGTCGAGGCGTTGGCGTAGATCGTGACGCTGACGCCCTCGAGCGACGCCAGGCGCTTGTTGGCCTCGTCGTGCGTGGCCACGGCCTTGGCTTCGTACTCGGCGCGGCGCGCCTCGAAGTCGGCCAGGTTGGACGCGGTGGCGGGAACCGCCTTGCCCTGCGGCACCAGGAAATTGCGGCCGTAGCCCGGCTTCACGTCGACCTTGTCGCCGAGGTTGCCGAGGTTCACGACCTTCTGCAGGAGGATCAGTTGCATGGTGGAGCTCCGTATTCGTTAGCGGCGCATCGCGCCGCAACTATGGCTGTCCGAACGGACGGTGTGGGGCGGACACGCCTCCCGGGAAGGGAGGCGCGCGCGATCACAGGTTGTGGTTGTCGGTGTACGGGATCAGCGCGAGGAAACGCGCGCGCTTGACGGCCGTGGCCAGCTGGCGCTGGTACTTCGACTTGGTGCCGGTGATGCGGCTCGGGACGATCTTGCCGTTCTCGGTCACGTTCTGGCGCAGGGTGTTGAGATCCTTGTAGTCGATCTCCTTGACACCCTCGGCGGTGAACTTGCAAAACTTGCGGCGGCGGAAGAACTTGGACATGTGCGTGCTCCTCAGGCGGCTTCGGTGGTGTCGGTGTCCGACTCGGGCTTGTCGCCCTCGCCTTCACCCTGGTCGTCACGCGGGCGGCGTTCGCCGCGCTCGGGACGGTCGCCGCGGTCGGGACGGTCGGTCTTCTCCGGCTTCTCGTCCTTGTTCTTCATGATCAGGGACTGTTCGGTGTCGGCCTCTTCGCGACGGATCACCAGGTGGCGCAGGATGGCGTCGTTGAAGCGGAAGCCTTCGGCCAGCTCGTCGAGGACGGCCTGGCCGACTTCGATGTTGAGCAGCACGTAGTGGGCCTTGACCAGGTTGTCGATGGGGTACGCCAGCTGGCGGCGGCCCCAGTCTTCCAGGCGGTGGATCTTGCCTTCGCTGCCTTCGATGAGCGTCTTGTAACGCTCGACCATGGCAGGCACCTGCTCGCTCTGGTCCGGATGGACCAGGAACACGATCTCATAGTGACGCATGCGTATTTCCTTGTGGATATCGGCCGCGACGCGTGTCGCAGGCCCGGATAGCCCCCGGCAATGGAACAGACGGCCGTGGGGCAAGGTCTCCCGGTGAACGGGAGCCGGCAAGTATGGCAGCCGGGTAGCCGCTGGCGCAAATCGCGGTCTGGCCGGCCTTCAGCCCCGGCCAACGGGACCGTCGCGGGGCCTCCTCAGCCCCCGATCGCGGCCTTGCCGGCCTGCTGCCCGGCAATCCAGGCGTCGATGTGCTGCTCGAGCGTCTCCAGCGGCACGGAGCCGGTGACCAGCACGGCGTCGTTGAAGTCGCGCAGGTCGAACGCGGGCCCGAGGGCGACCTCCGCGCGGGCGCGCAGCTCGGAGATCTTCAGCTGGCCGATCTTGTAGGCCAGCGCCTGGCCGGGCCAGCCGATGTAGCGGTCGATCTCGTTGGTAACGTCCTGGAGCGTCTTGGGCGAGTTGTCCATGAAATAGTCGATCGCCTGCTGGCGGGTCCAGCCCTTGGCGTGCATGCCGGTGTCGACCACCAGCCGCACCGCGCGCCACATGTCGTAGGCCAGCTGGCCCATGCGGTCGAGCGGGTCGTCGTAGAGGCCCATGTCGTAGCCGAGGCGCTCGGCGTACAGGCCCCAGCCTTCGCCGTAGGCGGTGAAGTAGCCGACGCGGCGGAAGGTGGGCACGCCGGGCAGCTCCAGGCCGCGCGCGAACTGGAAGTGGTGGCCGGGCACGGCTTCGTGCAGCGAGAGGGCCATCATTTCCCAGGTCGGGCGCACCTCGGGCCGGTACAGGTTGACGTAGTAGTAGCCGGCGCGGCTGCCGTCGGTGGCGCCGGGCTGGTAGTAGGCGGTGGTGGTGTCCGGCGCGATGTTGTCGGGAATCGCGCGCACGCCGTAGGGCAGCCGCGGGATGGTGCGCGCGATCTTCACCAGCTCCGGATCGATCCGCTTGGAGATCGCCTGGTAGGCGGCGAACAGCGCCTCGGGTGTGTCGTGGAAGTACGCCGGATCGGTGCGCAGGTGCTCGAAGAATGCCGCGAGGTCACCCTTGAACCCAACCTCGCCCTTGACCCGCTCCATCTCGCCGCGGATGCGCGCCACTTCGCGCAGGCCGATGGAATGGATCTCCTCGGCACCGAGCTCGGTGGTGGTGAACTGGCGGGCGAGGAAGTCGTAGTAGGCGCTGCCGCCGGGCAGGTCGGCCGCGGCGATGGTCTCGCGCGTCGCGGGCAGGTACTCGGCTTCGAAGAATTCGGCGAAACGCCGGTAGGCCGGCACGATATCGCCGGCCACGACTGCGCGGGCCTCGGCCTCGAGCTCCGCGCGCGCCGCCGCCGGCACGCCGTCGCGGAAGCGCGAGAACGGGCGGTAGAACGGGCTCTGCGCCGGATCGGCCACGACCTGCGCGGCAATCTGCCCGGGGATGCGCTCCATCAGCACGCGCGGCGGGACATTGCCTGCCGCCATCCCCTCGCGCAGCAACACAATGGTGGCGTCCACCTGCGCCGGAATGCCGCGCATGCGCGCCAGCCAGTCGCGGTAGTCCTTGACGGTCGCGAACGGCAGGACCTCGGCGATGCCTTCCGCGGTCTGCACGCCACCGCGCTGGCTGACCGCGCGCTGGTACTCGCGGTACTGCTGGCGCTCGACAGCCTTCTCCAGCTGCCAGGCCATGACGTCATGGCTGAGCTGGTCCTGCGCCGTGAGCGCGGCGCGGTCGATACCGCGCAGGCGCGCCAGCGCATCACGATCGGCCGCCTGGCGGGCCGCGATCGCCGCAGGTGACAGGTCCGTCCAGCGGTCGTTGTAGCGGGTATCGCCACGGTAGCTGGCCGTTTCCGGGGACTCGCGCAGGCTGCGCTCCCACTCCTCGTCGAAGAAGCGATGCAGGTCGGCGGATGCGGTACCGGGCTGGGCCGAGGGAGACGCCGGGGCGTCGGCGGCAGTCGCCACCGTGGTGAAAGCGAGAGACAGCAGCAACAGCATCAGCACGCGCGACATGGCGGGTCCGGAAATACGGGGCAAGGCCATCGAGTCTAACCGCGGGCGCGCGGCGGTCGCACACCGGGCCCCTGCCCTGCGCCACGACGCAGGCAGCCCCGCGTCAGGCGGCCTTGTCGGCGTCGGTGGTGAAGCTTTCGCCGCAGCCGCACTCGGCGGCGACGTTCGGATTGCGGAACACGAACTGCTCGTTCAAGCCGTTCTTCGTGAAGTCCATCTCGGTGCCGTCCACGAGCTCGAGGCTGTCGGCGGTGACGTAGATGCGCACGCCGTCCTGTTCGAACACGGTGTCGCCATCGCGCGCGTCGCGGGCGAGGTCCACGGCATAGCCCCAACCGGAGCATCCGGTGCGGTGCACGCCAAAACGCACGCCGAGCGCGTCGGGGGCGCCGGCGAGGAATTCCTTCACCCTTTCAAGGGCGGCGGGAGCGAGGATTATGGCCATGGTGTTGATTCTACTCCGTTGCGTCGCGCGGGTCCGGTAAACTGCCCGTCCTATCTCGGTCCATCCCCCAAGGATTCAAGGCATGACGGTGGTCAGCGTCGAGCATGCGCTCGCAGGCGGGATTCCCGCCGGTGGTGAAGTCACGGTTCGCGGCTGGGTGCGCACGCGCCGCGATTCCAAGGCCGGCCTCTCTTTCGTCAACGTCAGCGACGGCTCGTGCTTCGCGCCGATCCAGGTGGTCGCGCCCAGCACGCTCGCGAACTACGAGGACGAGGTGAAGCGCCTGTCGGCGGGCTGCTCCATCGTCGCGCGCGGCACGCTGGTCGCGTCGCAGGGCCAGGGCCAGAGCTTCGAGATCCAGGCCAAGGAGATCGAAGTGGTCGGCTGGGTGGAAGACCCCGAGACCTATCCGATCCAGCCCAAGGCGCACTCGCTGGAATTCCTGCGCGAGGTCGCCCACCTGCGCCCGCGCACCAACCTGTTCGGCGCGGTCACCCGCATCCGCCACTGCCTGGCGCAGGCGGTGCACCGCTATTTCCACGAGCAGGGCTATTTCTGGGTCAACACGCCGATCGTGACCACGTCCGATGCCGAAGGCGCGGGCCAGATGTTCCGCGTGTCCACGCTCGACATGGCCAACCTGCCGCGCGATGCCCAGGGCGCCGTGGATTTCGGCCGCGACTTCTTCGGCAAGGAGACCTTCCTCACGGTGTCCGGCCAGCTCAACGTCGAGGCGTTCTGCCTGGCGCTGAGCAAGGTGTACACCTTCGGCCCCACCTTCCGCGCCGAGAACTCCAACACCACGCGCCACCTGGCCGAGTTCTGGATGATCGAGCCGGAGATCGCGTTCGCCGACCTCTCCGAAACCGCGCGCATCGCCGAGGAGTTCCTCAAGTACCTGTTCCGCGCGGTGCTGGACGAACGCGGTGACGACATGGCGTTCATCGCCGAGCGCGTGCAGAAGGATGCCATCACGCGGCTTGAGGGCTTCATCAACGCGCCGTTCGAGCGCATCGAATACGGCGATGCGATCAAGCTGCTGCAGGCGTCGGGCCACAAGTTCGACTTCCCGGTCGAATGGGGCCTGGACCTGCAGACCGAGCACGAACGCTGGCTGACCGAACAGCACGTCGGCCGCCCGGTGGTGGTGACCAATTACCCCGAGCACATCAAGGCGTTCTACATGCGCCTCAACGACGACGGCAGGACCGTCGCCGCGATGGACGTGCTGGCGCCGGGCATCGGCGAGATCATCGGCGGCTCGCAGCGCGAGGAGCGCCTGGACGTGCTCGACGCGCGCATGGACCAGTTCGGCCTCGACCGCGAGCACTACGGCTGGTACCGCGACTTCCGCCGCTACGGCACGGTGCCGCATGCGGGCTTCGGGCTCGGCTTCGAGCGCCTGATCGTCTACGTCTGCGGCCTGTCCAACATCCGCGACGCGATCCCCTACCCGCGCGCGCCCGGCCACGCGGAGTACTGAGGCCGTGCTCCTGTTCCTGGCCCTGTGCAGCGTGGGCGTGGCGATCGCCGCCGTGTCCGCGTTCATCATCTTCTGGCCGCTGTCGCTGGTGCACCTGCGCGACCGCCACCCTGCGCTGCGCGAGCGCCTCGGCGAAGGCGCGTTCCTGAAGCCGAAGGTGCTGTGGTGGCTGCTCAACGGTGGCTACCGCGAAGCGGGCGACCACCGCTTCAGCGGCCTGGCCACGCCGGCGCGGGTGTCGCTGATGACACTGATCGGCAGCCTCGTCGCCGCGGCCCTGTTGTGGCTGTGGTCGGTGGCGCTGTCATGAGCGGGGACAGCATGGAACACGACTCCGGTGGCCACGGATTCACCCACCAGGAATGGTGGCTGGCGACGCTGGGCCACACCGTGGTCTGGGCGCGCCTGCGCGTGCGCGCCGCCGGTACCGCGGAAGTGTTCGACAGCGACGGCAACACGCTGGTGTACGACAGCGAGGACACCGCGCGCGCGATGCTGATGGACGCCGAATTCGTCGCGTTCGACGGCCTGGATGACGACGATGCCGCCGAGCGCGGCTTCATGCTCGATGCGATCGAGCCTCCGCAGGGCGACAGCGACGAGGTCCTGCGCCCGCGCATGGTGCAGCAGCTCGGCGGCGGCCGCGCCTGAGCGCACCACACCACCCCAGCCACAAGGAGCCACCGCCATGGACCTGAACCTCAACGGCCGCCACGCACTGGTCTGCGGCGCCTCCGAAGGCATCGGCCGCGCGACGGCGATCGAGCTGGCCGCGCTGGGGGCCAGCGTGACCGTGCTCGCCCGTCGCGAAGACGCACTGCGCGAGGTCGTCGGCGCGCTGGCCGGTGGCGACGGCCGCAGCCATGGGCTGGTCGTGGCCGATAGCGCCGATACCGAAGGCCTGCGCACTGCCGTGGCGTCCGTGGTCGCGACGCGCCCGGTGCACATCCTGGTCAACAACACCGGCGGCCCGCCGGGCGGACCGCTGCAGGCCGCCGCGCTGGACGCGCTCGAGGACGCCTTCCGCCGCCACGTGCTCGCCAACCAGGTGCTGTTGCAAGCGGTCCTTCCCGGCATGCGCGCGGCGCGCTGGGGCCGCATCGTCAACGTGGTCTCGACCTCGGTGCGCGAGCCGATCGCCGGGCTGGGCGTGTCCAACACCACTCGCGGCGCCGTGGCGTCGTGGGCCAAGACCCTGTCGCGCGAGCTCGCGCCCGAGGGCATCACCGTGAACAACGTGCTGCCGGGTTTCACCGAGACCGGGCGCATCCGCCAGATCGTGCGCGACCGCGCCGCCAATGAAGGCCGCGACGAGGACGCCATCCGCCGCGAGATGGAGGGCGCCATCCCGGCGCGCCGCTTCGCCACCGCCGACGAGACCGGCGGCGTGATCGCCTTCCTGTGCTCGCCGGCGGCCGCCTACGTCAACGGCGTCAGCCTTGCCGTGGACGGCGGCCGCATGGCGTCCATCTGAGGCCATGCCGGAAGGCCCGGAGATCCGCCGCGCCGCCGATCGACTGGCCGCGGCGGTCGCCGGCGCACCACTGCTGCATGTCTGGTTTGCGTTCCCGGCGCTGAAGCACTTCGAAGCCGCGCTGCCCGGGCAGTGCATCGCATCCATCGAGCCCCGCGGAAAGGCCCTGCTCACGCGCTTCGACCACGGCTGGACGCTGTACAGCCACAACCAGCTGTACGGCGTATGGAAGGTGGTCGCCGCCGGCGAGCGCCCGGACACCCGTCGCTCGCTGCGCGTGGCGCTGGAGACCGCCGACCGGGCGATCCTCCTGTACTCGGCGTCCGACGTGTCGATGTGGCGCAGCGACGCCATCGAATCGCATCCGTTCCTGCGCAGCCTCGGGCCGGATGTCCTCGACCCGACGCTCGATGCCGCCACCGTCGCCGCGCGCCTCGGCTCGCAGCCGTTCCAGGGCCGTGCGCTCGGCGGCCTGCTGCTCGACCAGGGCTTCCTGGCCGGCATGGGCAACTACCTGCGCTCCGAGGTGCTGTTCGCCGCGGGCCTCCATCCGTCGCGGCGGCCGCGCGATCTCGACGCCGCCGCGCTCATGCGCCTTGCCGATGCGCTGCTGGCGATCCCGCGCCTGAGCTACGCCACCCGCGGCATCGAGCCGGCGCGCGGCATGCGCGACGATTACCTCACCGACTCGCCCGAAGGCTTCCGCTTCCGTGTCTTCGACCGCCAGGACCAGCCCTGCCCCACCTGCGGCGGCGCGATCACGCGCATCGAGGCGGGCGCGCGGCGGCTGTACCTCTGTCCACGCTGCCAACACTGACGATCGACCGGCCGGCGGTTAAGCTTGGCGGATGCGACGCTTCGGACACGTCATCAACGGCGCCACGCGCGCGGCCGCCAGCGGTGCCTGGCGCCAGGTCTTCGAGCCTGCGACAGCCCAGGCCTACGCCGAGGTCGCCGATGGCGACACCGCCGACGTGGACGCCGCCGTGGCCGCGGCCAGCGCGGCATTCCCCGCCTGGGCGGCGCTGCGCAACAGCGAGCGCTCGCTCTGGCTGGAGCGCCTGGCCGACGCGCTCGAAGCGCGGCTCGACGACTTCGCCCACGCCGAAGCGCGTGACGGAGGCAAGCCGTTCGCGCTGGCGCGCGATGCCGAGATCCCGCGTGCCGTGTCCAACCTGCGCTTCTTCGCGCACGCGGCCACGCAGTTCGGCAGCGAGTCGCACCACGGCGAAGCCGGGCTGAACTACACGCTGCGCCAGCCGCTGGGCGTGGTCGGCACCATCTCGCCCTGGAACCTGCCGCTGTACCTGTTCACCTGGAAGATCGCGCCGGCGCTGGCGGCCGGCAACACCGTGGTCGCCAAACCCTCGGAGGTGACGCCTGCCACGGCGACCATGCTTGGCGAACTGGCGGCGGAGATCGGTTTTCCGGCCGGCGTGCTCAACGTGGTGCATGGCCTGGGACCGGCGGTCGGCGAAGCCATCGTCGGCCACCCGTCTGTCAAGGCGGTGTCGTTCACCGGCAGCACCGCGGTCGGGCGGCGCATCGCCGGCATCGCCGCGCCACTGCTGAAGAAGCTCTCGCTGGAGCTCGGCGGCAAGAACCCGACGCTGGTGTTCGCCGACAGCGACTGGCAGGACCAGCTCGACACCATCGTGCGTTCGGCGTTCCAGAACAGCGGGCAGATCTGCCTGTGCGGCTCGCGCATCCTGGTGGAGCGACCGATCTACGCGGCGTTCCGCGACGCGCTGCTGGAGCGCGTGCTCGCGCTGCGCGTCGGCGACCCGATGGACAGCGATGCGCGCATCGGCCCGCTGGTGTCGCAGGCGCACTTCGACAAGGTGGTCGCGGCGCTCGAACGCGCGCGCGAAGAAGGCGGCCGCGTGCTTTGCGGTGGCGGCGCGCTCGACCGGCCCGGCTGGTTCGTGGCGCCGACTCTGGTCGAAGGCCTCGGCCCCGACTGCGCCAGCAACCGCGAGGAGATCTTCGGACCCGTCGCCACGCTGCAACCGTTCGACAGCGACGACCAGGCGCTGGCGCTGGCCAATGCCGGCGACTATGGCCTGGCCGCGTCGGTCTGGACGCGCGACCTCGCGCGCGCGCACCGCTTCGGCGCCGAGCTGCGCTGCGGCATCGTCTGGATCAACACCTGGCTGATGCGCGACCTGCGCACGCCGTTCGGCGGCATGGGCCAGTCCGGCCTGGGCCGCGAAGGCGGCGACGACGCCATGCGTTTCTTCACCGAGGCGCGCAACGTCTGCATCGCGCGCTGACCGACATACGACACAGCACCACGGAACCGCCATGCACAGAATGCACGACCTCCTCGAACGCAACCGCGTCTGGGCCGAACGCGTCGAGGCCGAGGACCCCGGATTCTTCACCCGCCTGTCCAGAATCCAGAAGCCGAAGTACCTGTGGATCGGCTGCTCCGACTCGCGCGTGCCGGCCAACCAGATCATCGACATGGCGCCGGGCGAGGTGTTCGTGCACCGCAACGTGGCCAACGTGGTGGTGCACACCGACCTCAACTGCCTGTCGGTGATCCAGTACGCCATCGACGTGCTCGAGGTGGAACACATCCTGGTGGTCGGCCACTACGGCTGCGCCGGCGTGGGCGCCGCGCTCGACGGCCAGCGGGTGGGCCTGGCCGACAACTGGATCCGCCACGTCAAGGACGTCAAGCACAAGCACCGCGCGATCATCGAGGACCTTGATGACCACGCCATCCGCCACGACCGCCTGTGCGAACTCAACGCGCTGGAGCAGATGATCAACGTCGCCGAATCGACCGTGGTGCGCGAAGCCTGGGCGCGCGGCCAGAAGCTCGCGCTGCACGCCTGGGTGTACTCGCTGCGCAATGGCCGCGTGCATGATCTGGGCCTGTCGATCGACTCGCCCACGGCGCTGCCCGAGCAGTACGACCCGGCGGTCGAGCGCATCCGCGACGACCGCGAGGACCGCTGAGGTGGGCGGCACCACAGTCCACACCGACGCCGCGCCGAAGCCGGTCGGCGCGTATCCGCATGCGCGCCGTGTCGGTGGGTTGCTGTTCCTGTCCGGCATCGGCCCGCGCGACCCTGCGAGCGACGCCATCCCCGGCAACGACTATTTCGCCGATGGACGCGTGCGCAGCTACGACATCGCGGCGCAGGCACGCGCCGTGTTCGCCAACGTGCGCGCCGTGCTCGAGGCCAGCGGTGCGCGCTGGGAGGACCTGGTCGACGTCACCGTCTACCTCACCGACATGGCGCGCGACTTCAAGGCCTACAACGCGGTCTGGGCCGAGCACTTCCCGGACCCGGCCACCGCCCCGTGCCGCACCACGCTCGGCATCACCGCGCTGCCGACGCCGATCGCGATCGAACTGAAATGCGTCGCCGCCATCCAGGGAGCCCGGCCATGATTCCCGCACCGCTCAATTTCAGGCAGTGGATCGAGGACAACCGCCACCTGCTGAAGCCGCCCGTCGGCAACAAGTGCATCTACGACGGCGACTTCATCGTGATGGTGGTGGGCGGACCGAACGCACGCACCGATTACCACTTCGAGGATGGCCCGGAGTGGTTCCACCAGCTGGAAGGCGAGATGGTGCTGCGCATCCAGGAGGACGGCCGCGTGCGCGACATCCCGATCCGCGCCGGCGAGACCTTCCTGCTGCCGCCGCGCGTGCCGCACTCCCCGCAGCGGGCGGAGGGCTCGATCGGCCTGGTGATCGAGCGCAAGCGCCTGCCACACGAGGACGACGGCCTCATGTGGTTCTGCGAACAGTGCAACGAGAAGGTCTACGAGGAGTTCTTCCATCTCGAGGACATCGAACAGGACTTCTTCCGCGTGTTCGAGACCTTCTACCGCAGCGAGGCGCTGCGCACCTGCAAGGCCTGCGGGCATCTCAACCCGCGGCCGACGCGCTACGAGATGCAGGCCGATTCGCAGGCCGACATCACGTGAGGCGCGCGCGATGCTGAAGATCGACATCCACGCCCACTACCTGCCGCGCGACTGGCCGGACCTCGCGCGCAAGTACGGCGACGAGCGCTTCCCGGTGCTCCACCACACCGATGACGGCCGCCACCGCATCTACAAGGATGGACGCTTCTTCCGCGAGATCTGGTCGAAGACCTGGGATGCGCAGGAGCGCATCGACGACTACGCGCGCTTCGGCGTGCAGGTGCAGGTGATCAGCACCGTGCCGATGATGTTCAGCTACTGGGCGAAGCCCAACCAGGCGCTGGAACTGCACATGGCGCTCAACGACCACATGGCCGCGACCTGCCGCGCGCACCCGCGCCACTACGCCGGCATCGGCACGGTGCCGCTGCAGTCGCCGCGGCTGGCGGTGCAGGAACTCGAGCGCTGCATGGACGAGCTCGGCCTGCAGGGCGTGCAGATCGGCTCGCACATCCAGCTGGCCGACGGTACGCACTGGAACCTGGACGCGCCGGAGCTGTTCCCGTTCTTCGAGGCCGCCGCCGACCTGGGTGCGGCGATCCTGGTGCATCCCTGGGACATGATGGGCACCGACACCATGCCCAAGTACTGGCTGCCGTGGCTGGTGGGCATGCCGGCGGAACAGTCGCGTGCGGCCTGCTCGCTGGTGTTCGGCGGCGTGCTGGAGCGGCTGCCGAAGCTGAAGATCTGCATGGCGCACGGCGGCGGCAGCTTCCCGTACACCATCGGCCGCATCGAGCACGGCTTCAACATGCGCCCCGATCTCGTCGCCACCGACAATCCGCGCAATCCGCGCGAGTACCTGTCGCGGCTCTATTTCGATTCCTGGGTCGCCGACAGCCGCGCGCTGCAGTACCTGCTCGACACCTGCGGCGTCGACCGCGTGATGCTGGGCACCGACTACCCCTTCCCGCTCGGCGAACAGGTGCCCGGCGCCGGCATCGACGCCCTCGACCTCGACGCCGCGGGCAAGGCGCGCCTGTTCAGCGGCACCGCGCTCGAATGGCTCGGCCTGCCCGCGTCGAGGTTTGCATGAAGAGCACTTTGGCCACGGATTTTCGCGGATTACGCGGATCAGAATCGAAGGATCTGACGTGGCCGCGCTCCGCCCGCAGCGACTGACCTATCTGCTCTTATCCGCGTGATCCGTGGCAAAAAAAGGCTTCCAATTCATGACAGACCTGTACACCGACAACCATGCGCTTGCGCTCGATGAGGCCGACCCGCTGCGGGCGCTGCGCGACGAGTTCATGATCCCGCGCCACGACGGGCGCGAGCAGGCGTACTTCTGTGGCAATTCACTGGGCCTGCAGCCGAGGGCGGCGCGGGGCCATGTGCTGGACGTGCTCGACAAGTGGGCCGCCGAGGCGGTGGAGGCGCATTTCACCGGCACCACGCAGTGGATGCCCTACCACGCGCTGGTGCGAGACGGCCTGGCGCGGGTGGTCGGCGCCGAGCCGTCCGAGGTGGTGGCGATGAACTCGCTCACCGCCAACCTGCACCTGATGCTGGTGAGCTTCTACCGGCCGACGCGCGAGCGTCCCGCGATCCTGATGGAGGCCGGCGCGTTCCCGTCGGATCGCTACGCGCTTGAGTCACAGCTGCGTTTCCACGGCTTCGACCCGGCGCGCGACCTGATCGAGCTGGCGCCGGACGAGCCGGAGGGCCGCTTCTCGATGGCGGCCATCGAACGCGCCATCACCGAACATGGCCCGCGGCTCGCGCTGGTGCTGTGGCCGGGCGTGCAGTACCGCAGCGGCCAGGCCTTCGACCTCGCCGAGATCACGCGGCTCGGCCACGCCGCCGGCGCGGTGGTGGGCTTCGACCTCGCGCATGCCGCCGGCAACCTGCCGCTGCAGCTGCACGACAGCGGCGCCGACTTCGCGGTCTGGTGCCATTACAAGTACCTCAACGCCGGGCCAGGCGCGGTTGCCGGCTGCTTCGTGCATGCACGCCACGCAGAGACCGACCGCCCGCGCTTTGCCGGCTGGTGGGGCCACGAGGAAGCCTCGCGCTTCCGCATGGCGCCCGGGTTCAAGCCCACGCCCGGCGCCGACGGCTGGCAGCTCAGCAATCCGCCGATCCTCGGCCTGGCGCCGCTGCGCGGCTCGCTGGAGCTGTTCGATCGCGCCGGCATGGAGGCGCTGCGCGCGAAGTCCGAAGCGCTCACCGGTTACCTGGAGGCGCTGATCGACGCGCAGCTCGCCGATACGCTGTGCATCGCCACGCCGCGCGAACCGCAACGCCGCGGTGCGCAGCTGTCGCTGCGCGTGCTTCAGGGCCGCGGCATGCAGGGCCGCGACGCCGGGCGCTCGCTGTTCGAGCACCTGTCCGCCAACGGCGTGGTCGGCGACTGGCGCGAGCCGGACGTGATCCGCATTTCGCCGGCGCCGATGTACAACACCCACGCCGACGTGCTGCGCTTCGTCCGCGAGGTGGTGGAGTGGCGGGAGGCCAAGGCGTGAACGCCGCCAGGCACGCCACGATCATCGGCGCGGGCCTTGCCGGCGCGCTGATGGCCACGCTGCTCGCCCAGCGCGGCTGGCGCGTCGACGTGTTCGAGCGTCGCGGCGATCCGCGCGTGCACGGATTCGCCGGCGGGCGCTCGATCAACCTGGCGCTGGCCGAACGCGGCCTGCACGCGCTGCGCGCCGCCGACGCCGACGGCGCGGTGCTGCGCCAGGCGGTGATGATGCGCGGGCGCATGGTCCATCCGCTCGAGGGCGAGCCGCAGCTGCAGCGCTACGGCCGCGACGACAGTGAGGTGATCTGGTCGGTGAGCCGCGGCGAGCTCAACATCACGTTGATCGATGCCGCCGAAGCCGCCGGTGCCGTGCTGCACTTCGACCGCCGCCTGGACAGCGTGGATTTCGACGCGCGCGTGGCGACCTATCGCGGCGACCTCGCCGAGCACCGCCACCCCTTCCACACGCTCATCGGCTGCGACGGCGCCGGCTCGACGCTGCGTGGCCTGATGGACGCGCGACGCGCGCTTGGCGAACGCACCGAATGGCTCGGCCACGGCTACAAGGAGCTGGAAATTCCGCCGGCCGCCGACGGTGGCTTCCGCATCGAGCCCAATGCGCTGCACATCTGGCCGCGCGGCCGCTACATGTGCATCGCCCTGCCCAATGACGAGCGCACCTTCACGGTGACCCTGTTCATGGCGTTGCACGCCGACGACAGCGGCGACCCCGATTTCGACAGCGTGGCCACCGCGGCCGATGCGCGTGCGCTGTTCGCGCGCGACTTCGCCGACACGCTGCCGCTGATCCCCGCGCTGGAACACGATTTCGAGGCCAACCCGGTCGGCACGCTGGGCACGCTGTACCTTGACCGTTGGCACCAGGGGGGCGACGCGGTGCTGATCGGCGATGCCGCGCACGCCATGGTGCCGTTCCACGGCCAGGGCATGAACTGCGCGTTCGAGGACTGCGTGGCGCTCGCGCAGGCGCTCGACGCCGATGCGAACCTGTCCACCGCGTACGCGACGTTCGAAGCCGGCCGCAAGCCGGACGCGACCGCGATCCAGCGCATGGCGCTGGACAACTACATCGAGATGCGCGACCTGGTCGACGATCCGGACTTCCTGTTGCAGCGCCAGCTCGAACTGGCGCTGCAGGCGCGCCATCCGCAGCGCTTCATCCCGCACTACGCCATGGTGACGTTCATGCGCATCCCCTACTCGCTGGCGCTGGCGCGCAGCGAAGTCCAGCGCGGCATCCTGGAGGCGGCCACGCATGGCCACGCCTCCCTCGACGGCATCGACTGGGGCGCGGCGGACGCGGCCGTGCTGGCGCTGCTCGAGCCGCTGGAGGACGCGGCCTGATGGCGGCCAGCTTCCTGTTCTACGACCTGGAAACCTTCGGCACCGACCCGCGGCGCACGCGCATCGCGCAGTTCGCGGCGATCCGCACCAACGAAGCGCTGGAGCAGATCGAGGACCCGATCGACATCATGGTGCGGCCCGCCGACGACCTGCTGCCGTCGCCCGGCGCCACGCTCGTCACCGGCATCACGCCGCAGCACGCGCTGCAGGCCGGATTGCCGGAGGCCGAAGCCTTCTCGCGGATCATGGACGAGATGGCGCGGCCGGGGACCTGCACGCTGGGTTACAACTCGCTGCGCTTCGACGACGAGTTCATCCGCTGCGGCCTGTATCGCAACTTCCACGATCCCTATGAGCGCGAATGGCGCGGCGGCAATTCGCGCTGGGACCTGCTGGACGTGATGCGCCTGTGGCATGCCCTGCGCCCGGACGGACTGCAGTGGCCGGCACGCGAGGACGGCGCCACGTCCTTCCGCCTCGAACACCTGGCCGCGGCCAACGACGTGCGCGTCGGCGACGCCCACGAAGCGCTGTCCGACGTGCGCGCATTGATCGGCATCGCACGCCTGTTCCGCGGCGCGCAGCCGCGCCTGTGGGACTACGCGCTGCGCCTGCGCGACAAGCGCCATGTCGCGACCCTGCTCGATACCTTCGCGATGACGCCGGTGCTGCACGTCTCGCAGCGCTATCCGGCAACCCGCCTGTGCGCCGCCGCGGTGCTGCCACTCGCGCGCCATCCGCAGATCGACAGCCGGGTGATCGTGTTCGACCTGGACGCCGAACCCGACGCCCTGCTCGACCTCGACCCGGACACCATCGCCGAGCGTCTGTACGTGCGTGCCGCCGATCTGCCCGAAGGCATCGCGCGCGTTCCGCTGAAGGAAGTCCACCTCAACCGCTGCCCGGCGCTGGTGCAGTGGGACCACCTGCGCACTGCCGACTTCACGCGCCTGGCGATCGACCCGGCGACGGTGGAAGCGCGTGCCGCGCGCATCCGCGCCCACGGCCCGGCGATCGCCGAGAAAGTCCGCCAGGTCTATGCCCGCGAACGCGCGTACGCGCCGACCGACGTCGACGCCGCGATCTACGACGGCTTCATGGGCGATGGCGACAAGCGCCGCTGCGGCGATGTGCGCGCCACGCGGCCCGCGGCGCTGGGTGCGCGCGACTTCGGCTTCCAGGACCCGCGCCTGGCGGAGCTGCTGTTCCGCTACCGCGCCCGCAATTGGCCGGAGACGCTTGACGCCGGTGAGCGCGCGCGCTGGGACGACTACCGGCGCCGGCGCCTGTTCGACGACGCCGGGCTGGGCGAGGTCAACCTGGCGCAGTTCGAGACCGAGATCGCGCGCCTGCGCGTCGAGCGCGCCGGCAACGCCCGCGATCTGGGCCTGCTCGACCAGCTCGACGCCTGGGGCCGTGACATCGCCGCCACCCTGCCCGCCGCCTGAGGACCGACGATGGCCAGCTATTTCAGCGACAAGAGCCTGCGCTTCCTGCGCAACCTGGCGCGCCACAACGAGCGCACCTGGTTCCAGGCCAACAAGCACGTGTACGAGGCCGAGGTGCGCGACCCGTTCCGCCGCCTCCTGGTGGACCTGCAGCCCGACCTGCTGACGGTCAGCGCGCACTACCGCGCCGAGCCGCGCGCGGTCGGAGGCTCGCTGTTCCGCATCCAGCGCGACACGCGCTTTGCCAACGACAAGTCGCCGTACAAGGGCTGGCAGGGCGCGCGCCTGTTCCACGCGCGCAGCCGCGAGACCGCCGCGCCCTCGTTCTACCTGCACCTGCAGCCCGGCAACAGCTTCATCGGCGCCGGCCTGTGGCACCCGGAAACCGCAACCCTGCGCCGCATCCGCCAGTTCATCGTCGACAACCCGGGCAGCTGGCAAGCCGCCGCGCACGCACCGGCGTTCAAGCGCCGCTTCGCGCTGGAGGAAGAAGAGATGCTGGTGCGCCCGCCGCGTGGCTTCCCCGAGGATTTCCCGTTCCTCGACGACCTGCGCCACAAGAACTTCGTGGCCTCGCGCGCGATCGACGACGCCACCATGACCGGTCCGCGCCTGCGCTCGGTGCTGGCGAAGGACCTGCAGGCGCTGGCCCCGTTCGTCGACTACCTGTGCGCGTCCCTGGACCTGGAGTTCTGAACATGGCGAAGACCAACAGCCGCTGGATCATCCTCGTGTGCGTGGTGCTGGCCGCGCTGCTGGCGTGGGTGGCCAGCGGGCCCTACCGCACGATCGCCGCGATCCGCGACGCGGTGAAGACCGAGGACGCCGGCGCATTGGCGCGCCAGGTCGATTTTCCTGCGCTGCGTGCAAGCCTGAAGCTGCAGCTGCAGGACCGCATCGTCCGCGAGGCGGGCGCGGGCATGCAGGCCGATCCGTTCGGAGCATTCGGGCTGCGCATCGCCACCGGCCTCGCCGGTGGCCTGGTCGATGCCATGGTCACGCCGGCCGGGCTGGGCGCGTTGATGGAAGGCCGCAAGACCTGGAACCGCGCCAGCGGCATCGCGCCGCCGTCGCGCCGCGATACCACGGGACAATCGGAGCCGCTGCCCGACCCGCGCCACCGCTTCGAGTCGCCATCGCGCTTCACCGCTACCGTGGCCGGCGCGGACGGAAACGATGTGGTGTTCGTGCTGACACGGCAGGGGCTGCAGTGGAAGCTGTCGGATATCCGCCTGCCGGAGTGAGCCTCCCGCGACAGGCCTGAACACGTCAGGCGTTGGAAACCCCGTGCGGCACGTGCCCGGTAGTGACGTGCTGGCGCGCCGACTCGATGTTGTGCTGCGAGTCGTCGAAGAAGATGTCCGCGCCGAACACGTCCAGGAACGGACCCTTGGCGCGACCGCCCAGGAACAGCGCCTCGTCCAGGCGCACGCCCCACTCGCGCAGCGTGCGGATCACGCGCTCATGCGCGGGCGCAGAGCGCGCGGTGACCAGCGCGGTGCGGATCGGCGAGGCTTCTCCAGGCGGATACGCCGCCTGCAGGTGGTGCAGCGCATCGAGGAAGCCGCGGAACGGCCCGCCCGACAGCGCCTCGCGTGCGCGCTCCTGCTCGTGCCGGTGGAAGGCCTCGATGCCCCCTTCGCGCGACACACGCTCGCCCTCGTCGCCGAAGATCACCGCGTCGCCATCGAAGGCGATGCGCAGCTGGTCGTGGCGGTGTGCCGGCGCCTTGGCCGGGAGGATGGTCGCCGCGGCCACGCCGTTTTCCAGCGCCGCGCGCACCGAATCGGGATTGGCCGACAGGAACAGCTGCGCGCCGAACGGGCGGATGTAGGGCCAGGTGGGCTCCCCCGAGGTGAACGTGGCGCGCGAGATCGCCAGGCCGTGGTGCTGGATGGCGTTGAAGATGCGCAGGCCGGTATCGGCGGAGTTGCGCGAGAGCAGGATCACCTCGACCCGCGGCGCGTCCGGCGCCACGCCCTCGTTGAGCCCCAGCAGCTTGCGCACCAGCGGGAAGGCGATGCCGGGCTCGAGGATCTCGTCCTCGTTGGCGCGCTGGTGTTCGGCGTAGGCCTCGATGCCGTCGCGCTCGAACAGCGCGTGGCTGTCCTCCAGGTCGAACAGGGCGCGCGAGGAAATGGCGACGGTGAGCGGCGGAAGCACGTTGGATGGCATGCCGGCAGTATGCGCGAGCGCGGTCGCAGGACGCGAGACCGGGAACCGCGGGCCGCGCGCGAGGGCCGCGCTCAGGCCTCGAACTGCTCGCTGAGGATGCGTTCTTCCAGGTTGTGCTCGGGATCGAACAGCAGGGTCACCGTGCGCTCGCGCGATTCCTGGATGGTGACCTCGACCACGTCGCGCACCTCGTGCGAATCCGCGGTGGCGCTGACCGGGCGCTTGTAGGGGTCAAGCACGCGGAAGCGCACCAGGGTGTCGGCTTTCAGCAATGCACCGCGCCAGCGCCGGGGCCGGAACGGCGCGATCGGCGTGAGCGCCACCACGCTCGAGCCAAGCGGGAGGATGGGCCCGTGCGCGGAATAGTTGTAGGCGGTGCTGCCGGCGGGCGTCGCGACCATCACGCCGTCGCAGACCAGCTCGTCCAGCCGCACCTGGCCGTTGAGCTCGATGGCGACGTGCGCCGCCTGGCGCGTCTGGCGCAGCAACGACACCTCGTTGTAGGCCAATGAGCCGACGCTTGCGCCGGACTCGGTGGCCGCCACCATTTCCAGCGGCCTCAGGACGGCCGGTTCGGCAGCCTGCAGGCGGACCATCAGGTCGGGCACGACGCCATCGTTGCCGTGATGGTGGTTCATCAGGAAGCCGACGCTGCCGAGCTTCAAGCCGTACACCGGCTTGCCCAGCGCACCATGGCGATGCAGCGTCTGCAGCATGAAGCCGTCGCCGCCGAGCGCGCAGATGATGTCGGCTTCGTCGGGCGCATGTTGCCCGTGCCGTGAGGTCAGCTGCGCCAGGGCCTGCTGTGCGTCGGCCGTCTGGCTGGCGAGAAAGGCGATGCGGGGCGTTCCGGTCATGCCTCAAGCATACCGCCCGCCTCGCATGGAAACGCGAATGCCCTCCCTCCCCCACGTTGCGGGGGAGGGAGATCCGCACTGGCCTCAGCCGGCGCTCGCCAGCTGGGCAAGCCTCCGGACTGCGACCGAGGCGGTCGGATAATCCAGCGTCTTCTGCGCCGCCAGTTCGGACAGCATGCCCAGCGTGAACTTCAACGCCGCATCGTCGCGGGCCAGCCACTGCGCGACCTTGGCGTCGGCGTCGCGAGCGGGCATCGACAACACCTGGCCCACCAGCGCGCGGTGCTGGGTCGCCAGCTCGTCGCGCAGCGCGCCGTGGGCGACCGCGTGCCAGCGGCCATCCACGACCAGGGCGTCGATCTGCTTGACCAGCCACGGCAGGTCGAGTGCATCGGCGAGGCGGAAGTGCACGCGGGCGACCTCCACCGGCTTGCGCTTGCGCTCGCGCGCCAGCTCGATGATGTCGGGGCTGGCCTCCAGGTACGGCAGGGCCGCGAGCTTGCCGCCGAGCTCGGCCGGCACGCCCTTGGCGCGCCAGTCGGCCAGCGACTGCTCATAGGCCGGGCGCTGCGCGGCGGTGAGGATGTCCTCGCCGGCGTAGATCGCCTGGAAGCCGTCGTGGTAACGCTCGACTGCGCTGGTGATGGTCGGCAGCGCACCCGGTCGCGCCAGCAGCCAGCGGGTGAAGGAACGCTGCAGCGCCCAGATCACCTGCAGGGCGTCGATCTGCACCGACTCGGCCACCTTGCCGTCGAGCGCGTCGATCTGCGCCCACAGCGAGCGCGCCTCGATGGTCTCGCGGGTCACGGTGAACGCCTTCGCGACCTCGGCCGGCGTGCGCCCGCTGTCTTCCTGCATGCGCAGCAGGAACGTGGCGCCCATGCGGTTGATGGTCGAGTTGGTGACCGCGGTGGCGATGATCTCGCGCTTCAGGCGGTGCTGCTCCATGGCCTTGGCGTACTTGGCCTGCAGCGGCTGCGGGAAGTAGCGCTGCAGTTCGCGCGACAGGTAGGGATCCTCGGGAATGTCGGAATCCAGCAACTGCTCGAAGGCCACCAGCTTGGAGTACGACAGCAGGATGGCCAGCTCCGGGCGGGTCAAGCCCTGGTTGCGCGCCTTGCGCTCGGCGATCTCGGCATCGCTGGGCAGGAACTCGATCTGGCGGTCGAGGAGGCCCTGCGACTCGAGGGTGCGGATGAAGTGCTGCTTGGATCCCAGGCGCGGCACGCTCATCCGTTCCATCAGGCTCAGCGCCTGGTTCTGGCGGTAGTTGTCGTGCAGCACCAGGCCGGCGACCTCATCGGTCATCGCCTTGAGCAGCGTGTTGCGGTCGGCGATTTTGAGCTTGCCGGCCTGCACCTGCGCGTTGAGCAGGATCTTGATGTTCACCTCGTGGTCCGAGGTGTCCACGCCCGCCGAGTTGTCGATGAAGTCGGTGTTGAGGATGACGCCCGCCTGGGCCGCCTCGATGCGACCGCGCTGGGTCATGCCGAGGTTGCCGCCCTCGCCCACCACGCGGCAGCGCAGCTCGCCGCCGTTGACGCGGATGGCGTTGTTGGCGCGGTCGCCGACGTCGGCGTGGGTCTCGGTGGCGCCCTTGACGTAGGTGCCGATGCCGCCGTTCCAGAGCAGGTCGACCGGGGCCTTCAGCACCGCCGACATCAGCTCGTTCGGGCTCATCGCGGTGACGCCTTCGGCAAGGCCCAGCGCGGTGCGCATCTCCGGCGATACCGGGATCGACTTCAGGCTGCGCGCGAACACGCCGCCACCCTTGCTGATCAGCGACTTGTCGTAATCGTCCCAGCTCGAGCGCGGCACCTTGAACAGGCGCTGGCGCTCCTTGTACGAACCCGCGGCGTCCGGATCCGGGTCCACGAAGATGTGGCGATGGTCCATCGCCGCCACCAGGCGGATGTGCTTGGACAGCAGCATGCCGTTGCCGAACACGTCGCCCGACATGTCGCCGATGCCGGCTACCGTGAAGCCCTGCGACTGGGTGTCATGCCCGAGCGCGCGGAAGTGGCGCTTGACCGACTCCCACGCGCCGCGCGCGGTGATGCCCATGCCCTTGTGGTCGTAGCCGACGGAGCCGCCGGAGGCGAACGCGTCGTCGAGCCAGAAGCCGTGCTCGCGCGCGATGCCGTTGGCGATGTCGGAGAACGTGGCCGTGCCCTTGTCGGCCGCGACCACGAGATAGGCGTCGTCGCCGTCATGGCGCACCACGTCCACCGGCGGCACCACCTTGCCTTCGACCAGGTTGTCGGTGACGTCGAGCAGGCCGTTGATGAACTGCTTGTAGCAGGCGACGCCCTCGGCCTGGATCGCGTCGCGATCACCGCCCACCGGAGGACGCTTGGCGATGAAGCCGCCCTTCGAACCGACCGGCACGATGACCGTGTTCTTGACCATCTGCGCCTTCACCAGGCCCAGCACCTCGGTGCGGAAGTCCTCGCGGCGGTCGGACCAGCGCAGGCCGCCGCGGGCCACCGGGCCATAGCGCAGATGGATGCCCTCCACGCGCGGGCCGTAGACGAAGATCTCGCGGTACGGGCGCGGCTTGGGCAGGTCCGGGACGCGCGCGCAGTCGAACTTGAACGCGACGTAGTCCTTGGCCTCGCCGGCGGCATCGACCTGGTAGTAGCTGGTGCGCAGGGTGGCGTCGATCACGCCCATGAAGCTGCGCAGGATTCGGTCCTCGTCCAGGCTCGCGACGCGGTCGAGCAGGACCTTCAGCGCCGACAGGGTCGCCGCGTACTGGCTGTCGCGATCCTTCCTGCGCGCGTCGAGCACCGGCTGCACGAGCTTGCGGGCTTCGCCATCCGTACCGCACAGCACGTCGAAGTCGCCGCCCAGGCGCTCGATGCCGGCAGCCACCTCGGCCTTGCCCTCGCTGCCGGTGGCAGGATGGAAGCGTGCTTCGAACAGTTCGACCAGCAGGCGCGCGAGCAGCGGATAGCGGCCCAGGGTCTCTTCGACATAGGTCTGCGAGAACGGTACGCCGACCTGCAGCAGGTACTTGCAGTACGCGCGCAGCATGGCGACCTGGCGCCAGGCCAGGCCGGCACCGAGCACCAGGCGATTGAAACCGTCGTTCTCGGCGCTTCCGCGCCAGATCCGCGCGAACGCGTCCTCGAAATCGGCGGAACGCAGCGCAGCGCCGCCCTGCTGGGCCCCGGCATCGACCTCGAAGTCCTGCACGTAGAAGGCACGCGCACCGCGGCCTTCGGTCGCCGCGATCTCGAAGCGGTGGGGATGCTCGGCGATCACGCGCAGCCCCATGTTCTCCATCACCGGAAGCACGTCGGACAGCGGGATGTCGGCATCCTGGCGATACAGCTTGAGCCGCAGCTGGCCCTCGCCAGGCTGGCTGTGCAGGGCGTGCGCCAGGCTCAGGCGAAGGTCGTCCGGCGCGGTCAGCGCGGCCAGGTGCTCGGCGTCATCGGCGGCCACCTCGGGCGTCGCGCGCTCGATGTACGCCGCCGGCAACGCGCGGCCGAAGGCGGAGGCCAGGGCCAGGCCCTCGGCCTCGCCAAGTCGGCCGACCAGGGTCTCGCGCAGGTCGTCCTGCCAGTTGCGCACGATCATCGCCAAGCGGCCCTCGAGGGCGGCCAGGTCGACATCGATGGCCTCGCCCGAGCGCGGCCGTACCAGCATGTGCAGCTGCGCCAGCGGCGACTGCCCCACCGAGACGCTGGTGTCGATGTGGTCGGTGTGCAGCGCGTCCTTGAGCATCGCTTCGATGCGCAGGCGGACCTCGGTGTTGAAGCGGTCGCGCGGGATGTACACCAGCGCCGAGTAATAGCGGCCATAGCGGTCGCGACGCATGAACATGCGGCTGCGCACGCGCTCCTGCAGGCCGAGGATGCCGGTCGCCAGCCGGTACAGCTCGTCGGCGGAAGACTGGAACAGCTCGTCGCGGGGCAGCGTTTCCAGGATGTGCTTGAGCGCCTTGCCGCTGTGGCCGTCGGGCTCCAGGCCCGAGGCGCGCATGACATGGTCGTGGCGCTCGCGGACCAGCGGGATGTCCCAGGGCCGCGAGCTGTAGGCGCTGGACGTGTACAGGCCGAGGAAGCGCTGCTCCGACACCGGCTTGCCGGCCTTGTCGAAACCCAGAACGCCGACGTAGTCCATGTAGCCGGGACGGTGCAGCGTCGAGCGCGCGTTGGTCTTGGTCAGGATCAGCGCGTCCACCGCGCCGGACTGCGGCAGTCGGGCCGCGGCAAGCGACTTCAACAGGCGCGGCTTGCCCACGTCACGGCTGCGCAGCAGCCCCAGGCCGCTGCCTTCGACCGCCTGCAGCACCTCTTCCCCACCCTTCTTCACCACCTTGTATTCGCGGCAGCCGAAGAACGTGAAATGGTCATCGGCGGCCCAGCGCAGGAAATCCTGCGCTTCGGCGCACTCCTCCGGCGTGATCGGCAACGCGCGCTTGCACAGGTCGTCGGCGACCTCGCGCATGCGCTCGCGCATCGGCACCCAGTCGGCCACGATCGCGCGCACATCCTCGAGCACGGCGCGCACCGCCGCTTCGATGCGCGCGGTGTCGCCCGCGCCCTGGCGGTCGATTTCCAGGTGCATCACCGACTCCGCGGCGCCCTCGCCCAGCGACAGCAGCTTGCCCGTCTTGTCGCGACGCACCTGCAGGACCGGGTGGCCGAGCACGTGCACGCCCACACCGAGGTCGGCCAGCGCCATGGTCACCGAATCCACCAGGAACGGCATGTCGTCGTTCACGACCTGCAGGACGGTGTGCGCGGACTCCCAGCCATGCTGCGCCAGGGTCGGGTTGAACATCCGCACGCTGGCCGTGCCCGGCTTGCGCTTGCGCGCGAAGTCCAGGAAGTCGTTGGCCAGCGCGGCCCAGCCGTCGGCATCGTGCAGTGGCAGCTCGTCCTCGGTCAGGCGCAGGTAGAACGCGCTTGCGAAGGCGCTGGCGTCATCGGCGTTGGCCTTGCCGGCGCGCGTGCGGATCGCGGCGAAGATCGGATCAAGCAGCGAGCGCTCGTCGCGGCCAGCGGTGCGCTTGCCGGGGGCGGCGGATTTGCGGGTCATGGCGGTCTTCGAAGTGGTCATGTGGGTATCTGGATGCAATGAAGCCCGCGCTCTCGCGCGGGCCAGGGTGGCGGGTTCGGCGGCGCGACGTGGTGTCAGCGCAGCCCGGTTTCTTGCCTTGCGATCACCAGCCGCTGGATCTCGCTGGTGCCCTCGTAGATTTCAGTGATCTTTGCATCGCGGAAATAGCGCTCGAGCGGCATCTCCTTGGAATACCCCATGCCACCGTGGATCTGCACGGCCTGATGGGCGATCCACATCGCAGCCTCGGAGGCGGTGAGCTTGGCCACCGCGGCCTCGGTGGTGAAGCGCTTGCCCTGGCCCTTCAGCCAAGCCGCGCGCAGCGTGAGCAGCAGCGACGCGTCGAGCTTGCACTTCATGTCGGCGATCTTGGCCTGGGTCATCTGGAACGCGCCGATGGGCTGGCCGAACGCCTTGCGCTCCTTCACGTATTCCAGCGTCGCCTCGTAGGCGGCACGCCCGATGCCGATCGCCTGCGAGGCGATGCCGATGCGGCCGGCGTCGAGCACCCCCATGGCGATCTTGAATCCGTGGCCTTCCTCGCCGAGCACGTCGTCGGCGCCCGCCACGTAGTCCTGGAACTCGATCTCGCAGGTGGCCGAGGCGCGGATGCCGAGCTTGGGCTCGGTCTTGCCGCGATGGAAACCGGCGCGGTCGCCGTCGACCATGAACGCGGTGATGCCGCGCGCGCCCTTGTCAGGGTCGGTCATGGCGAACAGCACGAAGTACTTGGCCACCGGGCCGGACGTGATCCAGCTCTTCTTGCCGTTGATCACGTAGCTGCCGTCGGCCTGCTTCACGGCGCGGCAGCGCATCGCCGTGGCGTCGGAGCCCGACTGCGGCTCGGTGAGCGCGAACGCGCCGATCTCGCGGCCCTCGGCGATCGCCCGCACGTACAGCTGCTTCTGCGCTTCGGTACCGTGGGTCAGGATGCCGTTGCAGAACAGTGAGTTGTTGACCGACATGATGGTGGAGTGCGCGGCATCGGCCGCGGCGATCTCGACCATCGCCAGCACGTAGGCCACCGGGTCCATGCCCGCGCCGCCGTACTCGCCCGGCACCTCGATGCCCATCAGGCCGTTCTCGCCGAGCAGGCGCATGTTGTCGAGCGGGAACTCGCCGCTGTGGTCGAAGCCCTCTGCACTCGGCGCGATCTTTTCCTTCGCGATGCGCCGGGCCACGTCCTGGATCATCAACTGCTCTTCGGTAAGGCTGAAATCCACGCTTCGCTCCTGCTATGCGCCGCGCGAATGCAGCGGTCGCTCCGGAGCGCATTCTAGCCAGCCCGTCCAGCCGCGGCCATCGAACTCGCGCGCGCGAGCAGCTCACGTTGACATCCCGCTGCCACGCCCCGTATCCACGCGCCCTCAACTTGACCCTGTGCGCGGCGCCGCAGACAATGCATCGCTATATCGCGATGGGGAGATACCGTGGATCTGGAAGCCTGGTCGAGCCACCTGAAAGTGCTCGCCGACCCCACCCGGGTGCGGCTGCTGGCCCTGCTCGATGGCGACGAGATGACCGTGGCCGAATTGTCCGCGATCACCCAGCTGGCGCAGCCGCGCGTGTCCACCCACCTCGCCCGCCTCAAGGAAGCCGGACTGGTGCGCGACCGGCGCGCCGGCGTGTCCGCCTATTACCGCTTCGACGAGGAGCGCCTGGATCCCGCGCAGCGCGCGCTCTGGGGCACGCTGCGCGACGGCAGCGACGACCCGCTGCTGCGCCAGGACGCAGAGCGCGTGGCTGGCGTACTGGCGATGCGTGCCGCCGACCAGAACTGGGCGGATTCGGTGGCCGGCGACATGGAGCGCCACTACTCGCCGGGCCGCACCTGGGAAGCGATGGCCCGCGCGGCACTGCCCCTGCTCGAGACCGGCGACGTGCTCGACATCGCCTCCGGTGACGGCGTGCTTGCCGAGTTGCTGGCGCCGCACGCCAAGCGCTACGTGTGCATCGACGCCAGCCCGCGGGTGGTCGCCGCGGCGCGCGAGCGCCTGCGCCGCTACCGCAACGTGGAGGTGAGCGAGGCCGACATGCACGCGCTGCCGTTCGATGACGGCAGCTTCGACCTGGTGGTGCTGATGCATGCCCTCACCTATGCCGGCAAGCCGGCGGCGGCGGTCGCGGAATCCGCGCGCGTGCTGCGCAAGGGCGGGCGGCTGCTGCTGACCAGTCTCGCGCGCCATGAGCACCGCGGCGCGGTCGACGCCTTCGGCCACGTCAACCTCGGCTTCACCGACAAGGAGCTGAAGCGCTTCGTCGACAAGGCCGGCCTGTCGCTGCAGTCCTGCGAAACGGTCACCCGCGAAAAGCGCCCGCCGCATTTCGAAGTCATCTCGCTCATCGCAGGCAAGCCATGAACACCCTCCCCTGGCTCCACCCCGAACGCGTCGCGCTGCTCGAGTCCGCGCTCGCCAAGCGCATCCTGGTCATCGACGGCGCGATGGGCACCATGATCCAGCGCCATCGCCTGGAGGAGGCCGACTACCGCGGCGAGCGCTTCGCCGGCGGGTTCGACAGCCTGCATCCCGGCGAC
The DNA here is from genome assembly GCF_016461615.1 of Luteimonas sp. MC1828. Lineage (NCBI taxonomy): Bacteria > Pseudomonadati > Pseudomonadota > Gammaproteobacteria > Lysobacterales > Lysobacteraceae > Luteimonas > Luteimonas sp. MC1828. Next base: position 543,605 of record NZ_JAEMNY010000001.1, on the reverse strand, counting down.
GGCGCCAGCCACGACCTGAAAGGCAACAACGACCTGCTCACGCTGACCCGCCCCGACATCGTCGCCGGCGTGCACCAGGCGTACCTAGATGCTGGCGCCGACATGGTCGAGACCAACACCTTCAACGCCACCGCGGTCAGCCAGGCCGACTACCACCTGCAGCACCTCGTGCACGAGTTGAACCGAGAGGGCGCGCGCCTGGCCCGCGCATGCTGCGACGCGGCCGAGGCGGCAACGCCCGACAAGCCGCGTTTCGTCATCGGCGTGCTCGGGCCGACCAGCCGCACCGCGTCGATCAGCCCCGACGTCAACGACCCCGGGTTCCGCAACACCAGCTTCGACGGCCTGCGCGAGACCTACCGCGACGCGATCGACGGCCTGATCGATGGCGGCGCGGACGCGCTGATGGTCGAGACCATCTTCGACACGCTCAACGCCAAGGCCGCGCTGTACGCGATCGAGGAAGCGTTCGACGCCCGCGGCGCACGCCTGCCGGTGATGATCTCCGGGACCATCACCGACGCATCCGGACGCACGCTGTCCGGGCAGACCGCCGAGGCCTTCCACATCTCGGTCGCGCACGCGCGGCCGCTGTCGATCGGCCTGAACTGCGCGCTCGGTGCGAAGGAACTGCGTCCGCACATCGAGACGCTGGCCACCGTCGCCGACTGCCTGGTCAGCGCGCACCCCAACGCCGGCCTGCCGAATGCATTCGCCGAATACGACGAGACACCCGAAGAGACCGCGGCGATGCTGGCGGAATTCGCCGGCGCCGGGCTGCTCAATCTGGTCGGCGGCTGCTGCGGCACCACGCCGGCGCACATCCGCGCGATCGCCGACGCCGTGGCCGGATTGCCACCGCGCCGCATCCCCGCGTTGCAGGAGCAGGCGGCATGAACACGCCCCGCTACACGCGACTGTCCGGCCTCGAGCCGCTGGTGATCACGCCCGAACTGTTGTTCGTCAACGTCGGCGAGCGCACCAACGTCACCGGCAGCGCGCAGTTCAAGAAGCTCATCAAGGACGACCGCTACGAGGAGGCCGTGGAGGTCGCCCGCCAGCAGGTCGCCAGCGGCGCGCAGATCCTCGACGTCAACATGGACGAGGGCCTGATCGACTCGGCCAAGGCCATGACGCGCTTCCTCACCCTGATCGCGTCCGAGCCCGACATCGCGCGCATCCCGGTGATGGTCGACTCCTCGAAGTGGGAGGTGATCGAGGCCGGGCTCAAGTGCCTGCAGGGCAAGGGCGTGGTGAACTCGATCTCGCTCAAAGAGGGTGAGCAGGCGTTCATTGACCACGCCCGCAAAGTGCTGCGCTATGGCGCCGCCGCCGTGGTCATGGCCTTCGACGAGGATGGACAGGCCGATACCTGCGCGCGCAAGGTCGCGATCTGCACGCGCGCCTACCGGATCCTGGTGGACGAGGTCGGGTTTCCGCCCGAGGACATCATCTTCGACCCCAACATCTTCGCCATCGCCACGGGTCTCGAGGAGCACGACAACTACGCGGTCGACTTCATCGAGGCGACGCGGATCATCAAGGCGACGCTGCCCCACTGCCACGTGTCGGGCGGCGTGTCCAACGTCTCGTTCTCGTTCCGCGGCAACGAAACCGTGCGCCAGGCCATCCACAGCGCGTTCCTGTACCACGCGATCGCTGCCGGCATGGACATGGGCATCGTCAACGCCGGCGCGCTGCCGATCTACGACGACCTCGACCCCGAGCTGCGCGAGCACGTCGAGGACGTGATCCTCAACCGCCGCCCCGATTCCACCGAACGCCTGCTGGCGCTGGCCGAGCGCTACAAGGGCAGCAAGGGCCAGAGCAAGGCGCAGGACCTCGCCTGGCGCGGCAAGGACGTGCGCGCGCGCCTCAGCCACGCGCTGGTGCACGGCATCGACCAGTACGTCGAGATCGACACCGAGGAAGCGCGCCTGCTGTCCACGCGTCCGCTGGACGTGATCGAAGGCCCGCTCATGGACGGCATGAACGTGGTCGGCGACCTGTTCGGCGCCGGCAAGATGTTCCTGCCGCAGGTGGTCAAGTCGGCGCGGGTAATGAAGAAGGCCGTCGCCTACCTGCTGCCGTTCATCGAAGCCGAGAAGCTGCGCACCGGCGATACCGGCAAGAACAACGGCAAGATCGTGATGGCCACGGTCAAGGGCGACGTGCACGACATCGGCAAGAACATCGTCGGCGTGGTGCTGGCCTGCAACAACTTCGAGGTCATCGACCTTGGCGTGATGGTGCCGGCGCAGAAGATCCTCGACACCGCGATCGCGGAGAACGCCGACCTGATCGGCGTTTCCGGCCTGATCACGCCGTCGCTCGAGGAGATGGGCCACGTGGCGCGCGAAATGCAGCGCCAGGGCATGACCATCCCGCTGATGATCGGCGGCGCCACCACCTCGCGCGCGCATACCGCGCTGAAGATCGACCCGTTCTACAAGTCGCCGACGATCTGGGTGAAGGACGCCTCGCGCGCGGTGGGCGTGGCGCAGTCGCTGATCTCCGGCGAGCTGCGGCAGGCGTTCGTCGCCGCCAACGAGGCCGACTACGCCGAGATCCGCGAGCGCCACCGCAACCGCGGCGACGCCAAGCGCCTGGTGTCGCTGGACAAGGCGCGCGCGCAGCGCTTCGACGGCGGCTGGGACAGCTACGTGCCGCCGGCGCCGGCCAGGCCCGGCCTGACCGTACTCGACGACTACCCGCTCGCGGAACTGGTCGACATCATCGACTGGACGCCGTTCTTCCAGGCCTGGGAGCTGGCCGGACGCTACCCGGCCATCCTCACCGACGAGGTCGTGGGCGAAGCCGCGAGTGAGCTGTACCGCGATGCCCGCGAGATGCTCGACACGATCATCCGCGAGAAGTGGTTGACCGCGAAGGCGGTGTTCGGCCTGTGGCCGGCAAGCAGCATCGGCGACGACGTCGAGCTGCAGGTGGCGCCCGGCGAGACCACCATGCTGCATTTCCTCCGCCAGCAGGTCGACAAGCCGGTCGAACGCCCGGACTTCTGCCTCGCCGACTTCATCGCGCCCAAGCACAGCGGCGTGCAGGACTGGATGGGCATGTTCGCCGTCACCGCCGGCATCGGCATCGAACCGCACCTGGAACGCTTCGCCGCCGGACATGACGACTACCGCAGCATCCTGCTGAAGTCGCTCGCCGACCGCCTGGCCGAAGCGTTGGCCGAGCACCTGCATCGCCGCGTGCGCACGGAACACTGGGGCTACGCCGCCGACGAGGCGCTGGACAACGACGCGTTGATCGCCGAGCGCTACCGCGGCGTGCGCCCTGCGCCGGGCTATCCGGCCTGCCCCGACCACAGCGAGAAAGTGGCGCTGTTCCGCCTGCTGGATGCCAACGCCAACGCAGGCATGGAGCTGACCGACGGCTTCGCGATGCTGCCGACCGCGGCGGTGTCCGGCTACTACTTCAGCCATCCCGACAGCCAGTATTTCGTGGTCGGCCGGTTGACCAAGGAGCAGGTGGCGGACTATGCCCGGCGCAAGGGCGTGCCGCTGGCGCAGGCCGAACGTTGGCTGGCGTCGAACCTCGACTACGACCCCGAGTGAAGCCGCACGCTTGAACGGATTGCCGATCGCGAGGCTGTCGAGCTTCTATTTTTTCTATTACGCAGCCCTCGGCGCGTTCACCCCGTACTGGAGCCTGTACCTGCAGTCGCGCGGCATGGGCATCACCGCGATCAGCGTGATGATGAGCCTGTGGTACGCCACCCGCGTGGTCGCGCCCAGCACCTGGGCCACGCTCGCCGCCGCGTCGCCGCGCCCGATCCGCTGGCTGCGCGCCGGCTGCGTGCTGACGGTGCTGGCGTTTGCCTGCTTCCTGCCTGGGCAGCCCGCCTGGGCGATGTTCGTGGTGATGGTGGCGTTCTGCTTCTTCTATAACGCAGTGATGCCGCAGTTCGAGGCGATCACCCTCGGCCACCTGGGTGATGACAGCCATCGCTACGGCACGATCCGGGTCTGGGGCTCGATCGGCTTCATCCTGGTGACCGCCAGCTTCGGCTGGCTGATCGAACGCCACGGCGCCGGGAATCTGCCCTGGTTGATGCTGCCGCTGTTCGCGCTGATGGCCGCCAGCGCCTTTGCCAACCGCCAGCCGCACCTCGTCCACGTGCACAGCGAGGCCGGCAGCGGATTCTGGCGCATCGTGCGCCAGCCGCAGGTGCTGGCGTTCTTCGCCGCTGCATTCCTCGAACAGCTGTCGTTCGGCCCCTACTACACGTTCTTCTCGGTCTACATGGACGCCAACGGCTACGCGACCTCGACGCTGGGGCTGCTGTGGACGGTCGGCGTGGTGTTCGAGGTCGCGGTGTTCTTCTCCATTGCCGGGTTTTTCCGGCGCTGGGACGCGAGCTGGCTGCTGCTGCTGTCGATGGCCAGCGCGGTGCTGCGCTGGTGGGCCACCGCACTCTGGCCCGGCGACATGGCGGTGATGCTGGTCGCACAGGCCACGCACGCGTTGAGCTTCGCGGCGTTCTTCGCCGCGGCGATGCAGCTGCTGGCGCGTTTCTTCCCGGGCAAGCTCAACGGCCATGCCCAGGGGCTGTTCTACGGCTTCTCGTCGGGACTCGGCGGCGTGCTCGGCGCGCTCATCGCCGGCCAGCTGTGGCGCTTCGGCGACGGCCGCGTGGCGTTCCTCGCCGCCGGCGGGTTCGCGCTGGCGGGCACGGTCATCGCCTGGTGGTGGCTGGTGCCGCGCCGCGATGCAAGGCGCTGACCGCGAAGGCGCCGCTGCGCGGCGCGCCGGTTACCAGACCAGGTCGTCGGGCACCTGGTAGCGCGGGTCGGCATAGGGATCGTCGCCCGCCGGCGCAGCCGGGTCGACCTTGAGCGCGACCGCGGCCGGGTAGATCGCTTCCGCTTCGGCCATTACCGCGATGTCGACCAGCACGTAGCGGCCGTTGAGCTGCAGCACGCCGAGCTCGCCGGCATTGAGCGCCCGCAGCTGTTCCGCGGTAACGTGGACGCGCTTGATCTTGCCGCCGTAGTCGAAATGGCGGACGTGGTCGGCGTCGGCGGCATTCAGCGCCTTGCCCTCGAGCATGGCTGCAAGCTTCGCCAGCGCCTCGCGGCGCAGGCGTGCGGCTTCCTGCTTCTGGCGCTCGGCCTCGATGCGTTCGTCCTTCTCGCGCTGCGCGCGGATGGCATAGGCCTTGGCCAGGTCGATGTCGCCCTGGGCGCGGTTGCCACGCCGTTTCGCGGCGTCGTTCTGGCCTGGCCTGGCACCCGGCGGTCGCCCCGAACGCGGCTGCTGGCCGGGCCGGGCCTCGTTCCGCGCGCCCGGCTGGCCGCGACGCTCGCCCCGGCCCGCATCGCCTGGACGGCCTCCCGCAGCGGGCTTGCCGCCACGCGGCTGCGCTCCCGCGCCCGGGCGTTCGCTGCGCGGGCCGGTGTGCTTCGGACGGACGGGTTCGGGCGCGGGCTTGAAGCCCAGGCCCAGCAGCTGGTCTCGCAGGGAATCGGTCATGCTGGCTCAGTAATGCGGTGGAGGCGGCTCGATGCCGGGATCGCCGCCGGAACCGGGGCGCGAGGCCCGCAGCTCTTCCAGCGCCCCGCGCAGCGTCTCGCTGGTACGTGACAGTTCGATGCGCGCCGCGGAGAGCGCGTCGTTGAGTTCGTTCAACGCGTGCTCCTGGAACGCCACGCGCGTCTCCAGCTCCACCACACGCGCTTCAAGATCGTGCGACACGTCTCAGCCCACGCGCAGCGAACGGCCGCGACCGATGCCGTAGTAGGCGATGCCGGCATCTTCGACGGCATCGGGCTGGTAGAGGTTGCGGCCGTCGAACAGCACGCGGTCGGCGAGCTGCGCGTGCAGGGTGTCGAAATCGGCACCGCGGAACTGCTTCCACTCGGTGACCACGACCAGCGCATCGGCACCTTCGAGCGCCTCACCGGCCGATGCGCACAGCACCAGGTCCTCGCGCTCGCCGAAGATCCGCCGCGCCTCGTCGCTGGCCTCCGGGTCGTAGGCGCGCACGCGCGCTCCCGACGCCCAGAGCTGCGCCAGCAGGCGCCGGCTCGAGGCCTCGCGCATGTCGTCGGTGTCGGGCTTGAACGCCAGCCCCCACACCGCAAACGTCTTGCCGGCGATGCCGCCTGCGCCGTAGTGGCGCTGGACGAGTTCGTGCAGGTGGCCCTTCTGGCGCTCGTTGACCGCTTCCACGGCGTCCAGCAGCAGCGGCGCATGGCCGTGCTGCTGCGCGGTGCGCGCCAGTGCCTGCACGTCCTTGGGGAAGCAGGAGCCGCCGTAACCGGCGCCGGGATAGATGAAGTGCCAGCCGATGCGCGGATCCGAGCCGATGCCCTTGCGCACCATTTCGACGTCGGCACCGACCTTCTCGGCGATGTTGGCGATCTCGTTCATGAAGCTGATCTTGGTCGCCAGCATCGCGTTCGCGGCGTACTTGGTCAGCTCGGCCGAGCGCACGTCCATGACCACGAAGCGGTCGCGGTTGCGGTTGAACGGCGCATAGAGGCGCTTGAGCGTCTTTGCCGCGGCCGGGTTGTCGACGCCCAGGACGATGCGGTCGGGACGCATGCAGTCCTCGACCGCGGCGCCCTCCTTCAGGAACTCGGGATTGGAGACCACGTCGAACGCGATGTCGGCGCCGCGCGCGGCGAGCGCCGCGGCGATCGTTTCACGGACGCGGTCGGCGGTGCCCACCGGCACCGTCGACTTGCCGACCACCACGGCCGGGCGTTCCAGGTACTGGCCGATGGTCCGCGCCACGGCCAGCACGTACTGCAGGTCGGCGCTGCCGTCCTCGTCCGGCGGCGTGCCGACCGCGATCAACACCACCTCGCCATGCGCGACCGCGAGTTCGGCATCGGTGGTGAAGCGCAGCCGGCCCGACGCGTGGTTGGACCGCACCAGCGGCTCCAGGCCGGGCTCGTAGATCGGGATGACACCCCGCTCCAGGCGCTCGACCTTGCCGGCGTCGACATCCACGCACACCACGTCGTGGCCCACCTCGGCAAGACAGGTACCCGTGACCAGGCCGACATAGCCGGTACCGAAGATGCTGACGCGCACGCCGGCTTACTCCGCCGGGGCGCCGAGGATCTCGAGCAGCTCGACCTCGAACACCAGGGTGCTGTTCGGGGCGATCGGGCCGCCGGGGGTGCCGGCTTCGCCGTAGCCCAGCGATGCCGGGATCCACAGCTTGTACTTGCTGCCCACCTGCATCAGCTGCAGGCCTTCCTGCCAGCCGGGGACGACCTGCGACAGCTGGAACGTCGCCGGCTCGCCGCGATCGTAGGAGCTGTCGAAAGTGGTGCCATCGAGCAGCGCGCCCTTGTAATGCACGCTCACGCGGTCTTCGGGACCCGGCTTCGCGCCCGTGCCCGGCTGCAGCACCTGGTACTGCAGGCCCGACGCCGTGACCTGCACGCCCTCGACCTTGGCATTGCCGGCCAGGAACGCCTCGCCCTCGGCCAGGTTGGTGGTGGCCTTCTTGGCCGCCTCGGCCACCATCTTCGCCTGCATGCGCTGGCCGAAGGCCTCGAACACGGTACGCGCCTGCTCTTCCGTCATCAGCGGATCCGTGCCGTCGACCTTGCTGCGCATGGCCTTGACCATGGAATCGAAATCGATCTCGTCCTTGATCTCCTCGAGCGACGCGCCAACCTGCAGGCCGATCGCATAGCCGGCCTGCTGCTTCTCGGTCTTCAGCCCCTTGATGTCGAGCGCGGCCGGCGCGGCATCGGCGGCGGCGGTGGCGCCGGCAGTGGCGGCCGCGTCCTTGTCGATCTTCTTGCAGGCACCCAGTGCGACCAGGAGCGAAGCGGCCAGCAGGCTGGTCGCGGCGACGCGTACGGCGTGGTTCATTCGATGTTTCCTCGGAGAATTCGGGGGATGCGGGAAATGGGTCTGGCGACGCGGTCGCTCAGAGTACCTGCAGCAGCTCGACGTCGAACACCAGCGCGGAATTCGGCGGAATCGCGCCAGGCGAGCCGTTGCGGCCGTAGGCGAGCTCGGCCGGAATCCAGAAGCGGTACTTGGCACCCACCGGCATCAGCTGCAGACCCTCGGTCCAGCCGGCGATGACCTGGTTGAGGCCGAAGGTGGCCGGATCGTTGCGCTTGTAGGAGCTGTCGAACACGGTGCCGTCGAGCAGCGTGCCCTGGTAATGCACGCGCACCCGCGAGTCGGCCATCGGCCGCTGGCCCGAGCCCTGGCGCAGCACCATGTACTGCAGCCCCGATGCGGTGCTCACCACGCCCTTGACGGCCTTGTTGGTGGCGAGGAACGCCGCGCCCTCGGCGGCGCCCTTCTGCGCCGCGGCCTCGGATTCCAGGCGCATGCGTTCCTGCATGCGCTTGCCGAAGGCTTCGCGCAGCGATGCCTGTTCGGCCTCGGGAATCACCGGCGTGCCGCCGTCGAGCATGACCGCCAGGCCCTGTTCGAACATGGCGAGGTCGACCTCGTCCTTGATCGGCGCCAGCGAGCGGCCGACGTCGGCGCCGACCAGCAGGCCCACCTTGTCCTTGGCCACCTTGGGCGGCTCCGTGCCCGGGGCGACGCCCTGCATCGGCTGGCCGCTGCGCACGGCGACGCGCTGCATCAGCGCCGGGCCGATTTCGGCGGCCTCGGCTTCGGTCACCAGCGGCTTGCCGCCGGCGAACGCGTTGTCGATGGCGCGGCGGAACGCGGCGCGGTCGAGATCGGGGCCGACCTGTTCGATCGAGCGACCGACGTCCATGCCGATCAGATAGCTGTTCTTCTCGCGCTCGTTCGACGGCACGGTCTTCTCCTGGGCGTGTGCGGGTGCCTGTGACAGCACCGCGGCAATGGACAGCGCAGCCAGGCCGCGCAGCATGGAATTCATCCGGGGAAACTCCTGGGGACTTTGGCGCGCAACGCGCGACACGAAGCCCCCATTGTCACGGCCCGGGGCCGCCCGGGCAATCTCCCGGATGCCGCGGACGGACCCCTGTCGTCAGTTGGGGGGCCGGGGCTTCGGCGGTGCTTGACGGCACGTGACCTGGTGTTATAGTTACATACAACACCGACTACCCAGAGCAGGACGTTCGCCATGAACCGCAAGCTCCGCGACACCCTGATCGCCCTGTCCACCTCCGGCCTGTTGCTGGTCGTCGGCCTGCTGGCGGGCAATCCGCAACCCGTCGACCCCCATCGCTCCGCGTCCGCAAAGCTCGCCGATGCCGCCCACTGGACGGAAGGTGCCGATACCGGCGCCGACGCCCTGCTGCCGGGCCTGCGACACGAAGCGCCGCGCCGGCGCGCCTCCGGTCATCGCAAGTTCGCGCTGCCCTACTTTTCGTTCGCGCAGAACACGCGCCGCGGCAGGAGCTGAACCATGACCGCCATCCAATGGAGCGACGGCGCTCCCATCTACCGCCAGCTGAAGGAAAAGGTCATCGCCATGATGCTCGACGGCCTGCTCAAGCCCGGCGACGCGCTGCCTTCGGTGCGCCAGGTCGCCGCCGAATACCAGCTCAACCCGATCACGGTCTCGCGCGCCTACCAGGAGCTCGCCGACGAAGCGCTTGTCGAAAAACGCAGGGGACTTGGCATGTACGTCACCGAAGAAGCGTCAAAGAAGCTGCTGAAAAACGAACGCGAACGCTTCCTCACGGAAGAGTGGCCGCTGGTCCTGGAGCGGATCCAGCGCCTCGGCCTCGCCGCCAGCGACCTGCTGCCCCAGGGAGACAACGCATGAATGCCGTCGACACACCTGTCATCGAAGCCCGCGGCCTGCGCAAGTCCTACCGCGGCAAGCCGGCGCTGGACGGCACCAGCTTCAGCGTCGCCCCCGGCCGCATCGTCGGCCTGATCGGTCCCAACGGCGCCGGCAAGACCACCGCCCTCAAGGCGATGCTCGGCCTGGTCGGGTTCGAGGGCGACCTCAAGGTCCTCGGGCGTGACCCGCGCCACGACCGCGACGCGCTCATGAACGACGTCTGCTTCATCGCCGACGTCGCCGTGCTGCCGCGCTGGATGCGCGTGCGCGAGGCCATCGCCTTCGTCGAGGGCGTGCACCCGCGCTTCGACCGCGCCCGCTGCGAGCGCTTCCTGGCCAACACCAAGCTCGACCCGAAGATGCGGGTGCGCGAGATGTCCAAGGGCATGATCGTGCAGCTGCACTTGGCCCTGGTGATGGCGATCGACGCGCGCCTGCTGGTGCTCGACGAGCCCACGCTCGGCCTCGACATCCTCTACCGCAAGGAGTTCTACCAGCGCCTGCTGGAGGACTACTTCGACGAGGAGAAGACCATCATCGTCACCACCCACCAGGTGGAGGAGATCGAGCACATCCTCACCGACGTGCTGTTCATCCGCGACGGCCGGATCGTCGTGGACGCGCCGATGGACGCGCTCGCCGAGCGCTTCACCGAGGTGCTGGTGGATGCCGGGCAGCTTGACGCCGCGCGCGCCGTCGCCCCCATCGAGGAGCGCGCCCTGCCCTTCGGCAAGACGGTGATGCTCTTCGACGGCGTCCCGCGCGCTTCGCTCACCGCCTTTGGCGAGACCCGCACCCCCGGCCTGGCCGACCTGTTCGTGGCCACCATGAAAGGAACCTACGCATGAACGCCCACGCCGACACCCTGCCGGTGGCGCGCACCCCGGCCCATCGCACCCATCGTTTCGCCCTGCTGCTGCGCCGCGAGTTCTGGGAGCACAAGGGCGGGTTCCTCTGGGCGCCGTTCATCGCCGGCGCGATCTCGCTGCTGCTGACGATGGTGTTCATCGTCATCGCCCACGTCGCCGCGAACCGGACCTCGTCCGACGCAAGGATCATGCTCGACGACGGGTCCTCGATGTCGATCAACGGCCTGGACCTTGGCGTCCTGACATCGCAATTGAGCGCGCAGGACAAGCTGCAGCTCGCCAACGGCATCGACGTGACCATGCTGCTGTCGTCCAGCTGGCCGTTCATCGTGCTGGCGTTCGTGATGTTCTTCTACTGCCTGGGCGCGCTGTACGACGAGCGCAAGGACCGCAGCGTGCTGTTCTGGAAGTCGCTGCCGGTGTCGGATGGCGAGACGGTGCTGTCGAAGGTCGTCAGCGTGGCGCTGGTGGCGCCGCTGCTGGCCACGCTGGCCGCGATCGCCACGATGCTCGCCTTCCTCGCCATGCTGAGCGTGGTGGTGATGTTCCACGGCGGCAACGCCTGGGAGCTGATCTGGGGCCCGGGCAGTCCCGCCCTGATCGCGGTCCAGCTGCTGGCGGCAATCCCGGTCTACGCGGTGTGGGCGCTGCCGACCATCGGCTGGCTGATGCTGTGCTCCGTGTGGTCGCGCAGCAAGCCGTTCCTGTGGGCGCTGATGGTCCCGGTCCTGTCCGGCACCTTTGTCTCCATGTTCGGCGTGATGCGCCTGTTCAACGCCGACGCCAGCTGGTTCTGGGGCCACGTGGTGGCACGCATGCTGCTGGGCGTGGTGCCGCTCACGCCGATGGATATCGCCCGGCTGGACGGCGCGGATCTCGACGGCCCCGGCGGCATGTCGCTGCTGCTCGGCGTGCCCCAGGTGTATTCCAACCTGCTGTCACCCTCGATGTGGATCGGCGCCGCGGCCGGCATCGCGATGCTGTACGCCGCCACCCGCCTGCGCCGCTGGCGCGACGACGGCTGATCGACGGCCGCTACGCCCTCATTCGTTGCCGTGGATGCCGCCACGGGTGAGGGCCAGCGGATCGAGCAGCGCGCGCAGGCGCGCTTCCGGCAAGCCGGTGGCCTCCACAGCCACCTCAAGCACGGGCCTGCCCTCGCGGTAGGCCTGTTTTGCGATGGCCGCGGCCTTTTCATACCCGATCACCGGGTTGAGGGCGGTCACCAGGATGGGATTGCGGCCAAGGGCGGCATCGACCACTTCGCGACGCACCTTGAGCCCGGCGATGCTGCGATCCGCCAGCAGCCGCGACACGTTGGCCAGCAGCCCGATCGACTCCAGCAGGTTGCTCGCCACCAGCGGCAGGGTGACGTTCAGCTGGAAGTTGCCGGTCTGCCCGGCAATCGAGATCGCGACGTGATGGCCCATCACCTGCGCGCAGACCATCACCGTCGCTTCGGCGAGCACCGGGTTGACCTTGCCGGGCATGATCGAGCTGCCCGGCTGCAGCGCCGGCAGCTCGATCTCGCCAAGCCCGGCCAGCGGCCCGGCATTCATCCAGCGCAGGTCGTTGGCGATCTTCATCAGCGCCACCGCCAGCGCGTTGAGCTGGCCGGACAGCTCCACCGCGTCGTCCTGGGACGCGATGCCCTCGAACTTGTCGGCGGCGGACTCGAACCTGGTCTTCGTCGCCTGCGACAGGGCCTTGGCCATCTCGCGCCCGAAGCGCGGATCGGCGTTGATGCCGGTGCCGATCGCGGTGCCGCCAATGGGCAGCCGGCGCAGGCGTGCGAGGCAATCCTTCAGCCGCGCCTCCGCGGACGCGAGCTGCGCCGACCAGGCGCCGAATTCCTGCGCGAAGGTCAGCGGCATGGCGTCCATGAGGTGCGTGCGCCCGGTCTTGACGACCTTGCCGAGCGCCCGGCCGCGCCGGTCTATCGTGCGCCGCAGGTGCACCACCGCCGGCAGCAGGTCCTCCACCACCGCCAGCTGCGCGGCCACACGCAGCGCGGTCGGGATCACGTCATTGGAACTCTGACCGAGGTTCACCTGGTCGTTGGCGTGCACGGCGCGTCCGAGCGCGCGCCCGGCCAGGGTGGCGATCACCTCGTTGGCATTCATGTTCGACGAGGTGCCGGAGCCGGTCTGGTAGATGTCGACCGGAAAATGCGCGTCGTGGGCGCCTGCGGCGACCTCTTTCGCGGCGCGCGCGATACCGCGGGCGATGCCCTTCGGCAGCAGGCCGAAGCCGGCATTCACCTCCGCCGCGGCGCCCTTGACCAGGCCGAGCGCGCGGATGAAGCCGCGCGGCATCGGCCGTCCGCTGATCGGGAAATTGTCGACCGCGCGCTGCGTCTGCGCGCCCCACAGGGCGTCGGCGGGCACCTGCAGCTCGCCCATGCTGTCGTGCTCGGTCCTGGTCTCGTGTCGCGCCATGGTGGTGACCCGCTGCCGGTGTGGTCGCGCGAGCATACGCCGCGCCTCGCGATGCCCGCGTCCAGCACACGCCGTGCTGCAGGGCCGCGGAGCGGCGCGGCGGGTAGAATGTGCGCCCTCGCCCGCTTGCAGCCGCCATGCCCGCCCTCGACCCCCTGCTTGCCCTGTCCCCGCTCGACGGCCGCTATGCCGGCAAGGTCGACGCGCTGCGTCCGATCTTCTCCGAGTTCGGTCTGATCCACGCCCGCGTGCGGGTCGAAGTGGAGTGGCTGCTGGCGCTGGCCGCCGAGCCGGGCATCACCGAGCTGCCTGCGTTCGATGCCGCCGCGGCCGCGCGCCTGCGCGCGCTGGCCGACGGGTTCTCGGTCACCGACGCCGCGCGGGTCAAGGACATCGAACGCACCACCAACCACGACGTCAAGGCGGTCGAATACTTCATCAAGGAGCGTCTCGGCGACGACGCCACGCTGGGCCCGGCGCTCGAGTTCGTGCATTTCGCCTGCACCAGCGAGGACATCAACAACCTGTCCTACGCGCTGATGCTGCGCCAGGCCCGCAGCGACGTGCTGCTGCCGGCGCTGGCCGCGGTCACCGCCACCCTGCGCGACATGGCCCACGCCCACGCCGACCTGCCGATGCTGTCGCGCACCCACGGCCAGACCGCGTCACCGACCACGGTGGGCAAGGAACTGGCGAACGTCGTGGCGCGCCTCGACCGCCAGGCGGCGCAGCTGGCGGCGGTGTCCCTGAGCGGCAAGGCCAACGGCGCGGTCGGCAACTACAACGCGCACGTGGCGGCCTACCCCGACGTCGACTGGCCCGCGTTCTCGCGCCGCTTCGTGGAATCGCTGGGGCTGGACTTCAACCCGTACACCACGCAGATCGAGCCGCACGACTGCATCGCCGAGATCGCCGACGCGCAGAAGCGCATCGCCACCATCTGCATCGACCTGTGCCGGGACGTATGGGGCTACATCTCGCTCGGCTACTTCAAGCAGGCGGTGAAGGCCGGGGAAGTCGGCAGCTCGACCATGCCGCACAAGGTCAACCCGATCGATTTCGAGAACGCCGAGGGCAACTTCGGCATCAGCGTGGCGCTGCTGGAGCACTTCGCCGCCAAGCTGCCGGTCAGCCGCTGGCAGCGCGACCTCACCGATTCCACGGTGCTGCGCGCGCTGGGCACCGCGTTCGGCCATGCACTGGTCGGATTCGACGCCCTCGGCCGCGGCCTTGGCAAGCTCAGCGCCAATCCCGAGCGCCTCGCCGCCGACCTCGATGGCGCCTGGGAAGTGCTGGCCGAAGCCGTGCAGACGGTCATGCGCCGCCATGGCCTTCCCAGCCCCTACGAACAACTCAAGGAGCTGACCCGCGGCCAGGGGATCAATGCCGCGTCGATGCGCGCGTTCATCGCCAGCCTCGACCTGCCCGAAGACGACCGCCGCCGCCTGCTCGACATGACCCCGGGCAGCTACACCGGCCTTGCCGCCGACCAGGCGCGCGCGGTCTGAACCCGACCGCACGCCCCGCCTCCACGGAGCCCGCACACATGGCCGCATCCCGCGCCAAACCCCTCCCTTTCGAAGTCCAGGGCAAGCCCGGACGCCTGCTGGGCATGACCCCGCGCGCGTTCCTGCGCGACTACTGGCAGAAACGCCCGCTGCTGATTCGCGGCGCGTTCCCCGGCTACACCTCGCCGGTCGAGCCCGACGACCTCGCCGGGCTGGCCTGCGAGGACGGCGTGCTCGCGCGCCTGATCCAGCACGACCGCGCCAATGACGGCTGGACCGTGCGCAGCGGACCTTTCCCCGAAGAACTGTTCCCCGGCCTCGGCGATCGCGACTGGACCCTGCTGGTGCAGGACATGGACAAGTGGGATCCGGACATCGCCGCGCTGGTCGATGCCTTCGATTTCCTGCCGCGCTGGCGGATCGACGACGTGATGGTCAGCTTCGCCGCCACCGGCGGCTCGGTCGGCGCGCACGTCGACCAGTACGACGTATTCCTGCTGCAGGCCCAGGGCCATCGCCGCTGGCAGATCGACGCCGGCGACGCGATGGGCCACGGCGTGCCGGCGATGGCATTCCGCGACGACGTCGAGTTGAAGCTGCTGCGCGAGTTCGTGCCCACCCATGACTGGGTGCTGGCACCCGGCGACATGCTCTACCTGCCGCCGAACGTGCCGCACAACGGCGTGGCCGAAGATCCCTGCCTGACCTTCTCGCTCGGCATGCGCGCGCCGGCCACCGCCGAGCTGATGGGGGATTACATCGATACCCTCGCCGCCGAGGCCGACGAGTCGCTGCGCTACACCGATCCCGACCTTGCCCCGCCGCGTGACGCCAACGAGATCGACGCCACGGCGATGGGACGCGTGGTCGAGGCGCTGAACGCGATCCGCATGGCCGACGCCGATGCGCTCGGCGACTGGTTCGGGCGCTTCATCACCACCTACCGCAGCGCGGCAGGCCCGGGCCTGCCCGAGTCGCCTGCGCGCTCGCGGATCGAGGTGGAATGGGACCTGCAGCAGGGTGCGGTGCTGGTGCGCCATCCGTGGACGCGCGTCGCATGGCGGCGCGCCAGGCGCGGCGCCAGCCTCTATGTCGCCGGACACTGCCACGCGCTGCCGGTGCGCGACGCGCAGCGCCTGTCCGCGGCCGCGGTGCTCGACGCCACCACCTACGCTGCATTGTCCGAGGCCGCGCGCGACTGCGTCATGGCGCTGGTCACCGAAGGGCATTACCGCCTGGACATGGACGATGACGGGGACACGCCTTGAGCGGGACATCGATATTCCGCGTCGACATCGTCGGCTGGGATGACGCCGGCGCCGCGCTCTCGGGCGTCCGCAGCACCGTATTCGTCGACGAACTGGGCATTGCCGCGGAGCTCGAGAACGATGGCCAGGACGCGCGCTGCTGGCATGTGCAGGCGCGCGACCAGCACGGCTGCACCATCGGTGCGGGGCGGCTGGACCCGGATGGCCGGATCGGGCGCATGGCCGTCCTCCCCGCGTGGCGCGACCGCGGCGTGGGCAACGCCATGCTGCAGGCGCTGCTCCGCCAGGCGCGCAGCGCCGGGCGCGGCGACGTGTTCCTGCACGCCCAGGTCGATGCGGCGCCGTTCTACCAGCGCAACGGCTTCACGGCCGAGGGCCCGCGCTTCACCGAGGCCGGCATCACGCATCAGACCATGCGCCTGGCGTTCGACCACGCGCAGTCGATCAGCGATCGTGAGGGAGCCGTGGCGATCACCTCGGTGCTGGTGGCTTCGGCGCGCCGGCGCCTGCGCATCCTCACCCGCGCGCTCGACCCCGGGCTGTACGACGACCCGCGCGTGCTGGCCGCGCTGCGCAGCCTGGCCACCGGCACCAGCGGCGTCGAGGTGCAGGTGCTGCTGTTCGATGCCGGGGCCGCGCAGCGCGCCCATTCCCCGCTGCTCGCCTTGGCCCAGCGCCTGCCGAGCGTGTTCGCGTTCCGCGAGCTCGAGGATCCGGTGGACCGCGCCCGTGCCGATGCGTTCATCGTCAACGACGCCGGCGGCTACTACCACCGCGGACTGGGCCACCGCTTCGACGGCGAGGCGCAACGCGAAGGCGCGGGCCGTGCCCGCCAGCTGGCCGAAGCCTTCGACCCGGTGTGGGAACGCTCGCGACCCTGCGGCGAGTTGCGCGCGCTGGGGCTCTGAAGACAGATGCCGCCAGCATGGTCGAACGCGTTGCCAGCGTTGGCAATGGAACGGTCGGACCCAACGCGTGATGCGCCGCGGCAGCCGCTGCGGCTATAATTGCCGTCCTTCACATGCCCTGCGCCATTACCGCACCACATGGTGCGTGCCAGGCGCGGCCAATCCCCCGAAAAGAGCCTGACAAGACCAGACGTGGACAGTCTACTGAAGCAGTTTGCGCAGTCCTCCCAGCTTGGCGCCAATGCCGCCTATATCGAGGACCTGTACGAGCAGTATCTCGTGGACCCCGACGTCGTCGGCGACAAATGGAAGGCCTGGTTCGACGCCTTCAAGGGGCGTGAGGCGGGGGACATCCCCCACTCGGTGGTGATCGACGCGGTCGCCCGCGCCGGCCGCGAGGCCGCCGCCGGCACGCACAGCGTCGCCAGCCCGGTCGACATGGAGGCGCAGCGCAAGCAGGGTTCGGTGCTCAAGCTGATCACCGCGTACCGCTCGCGCGGCCACCTGCGCGCCGAGACCGATCCGCTGGCGATGGCCACCAAGCCGGAAGCACCTGATCTCGAGCTGCCGTTCCACGGCCTGTCCGACGCCGACCTCGACACCGAGTTCGCCACCGGCCCGGGCGGCAACGCCACCAGCACCTTCGGCGGCGCGGCGCGGATGCGCCTGCGCGACCTGCTGGGCATGCTGCGCGCGACCTATACCGGCCCGATCGGCGCCGAGTTCATGCACATCCCGGAAGCCGACCAGCGGCGCTGGATGTACGAGCGCATGGAAACCGCCAGTGGCCGCTTCAACCATGCCGCCGACGAGCAGCGCCGGATCCTCGAGCGCCTGACCGCGGCCGAGGGCCTTGAACGCTACCTGCACACCAAGTACGTCGGCCAGAAGCGCTTCTCGCTGGAAGGCGGCGACTCGCTCATCCCGCTGCTCGACACCGTGATCCAGAACGCCGGGTCCGACGGCGTCAAGGACGTGGTGATCGGCATGGCCCACCGCGGCCGCCTCAACGTGCTGGTCAATACGCTCGGCAAGAGCCCGCGCAAGCTGTTCGACGAGTTCGAAGGCAAGTTCGAGCACCACGACCGCGCCCACGCCGGCGACGTGAAGTACCACATGGGCTTCTCCGCCGACGTGGTCACGCCCGGTGGCCCGGTGCACCTCGCGCTGGCGTTCAATCCTTCGCACCTCGAGATCGTCGACCCGGTGGTTGCCGGCTCGGTGCGCTCGCGCCAGGAGCGCCGTGGCGACACCGCGCGCAAGCAGGTGATGCCCATCCTGATCCACGGCGACGCGGCGTTTGCCGGCCAGGGCGTGGTGATGGAGCTGTTCCAGATGTCGCAGGCGCGCGGTTTCGCCGTCGGCGGCACCCTGCACATCGTCATCAACAACCAGGTCGGCTTCACCACCAGCCACCGCGAGGACGCGCGCTCCACGCTGTACTGCACCGACGTCGCCAAGATGATCGGCGCGCCGGTGCTGCACGTGAACGCCGACGACCCGGAAGCGGTCGCGTTCGCCGCGCGCCTGGCCTACGACTTCCGCCAGCAGTTCAGCAAGGACGTGGTGATCGACCTCGTCTGCTACCGCCGCTGGGGCCACAACGAGGCCGACGAGCCCGCCATCACCCAGCCGGTGATGTACCAGGTGATCCGCAAGCACAAGACCACCCGCGAGCTGTATGCCGCGCGCCTCGAGGCCGAGGGCGTGCTGCCGGCCGACGGCGGCAAGGCGCTGGTGGACGGTTTCCGCGACCGGCTCGATGCCGGCGAAGTCACGACCGAACTCGCACCGGTCGAGAAGACCCCGCCGGGCAGCGCGATGTTCGTCGACTGGGGCAAGTACCTGGCCGGCGCGCTGTCGGACGAGATCAGCACCGCGATCGACGGCGAGCGCCTGCGCACGCTGGCCGCGTCCATCACCACGATCCCGGACGAGGTGGAGCTGCATTCGCGCGTCGCCAAGGTGTACGAAGAGCGCCGCAAGATGGCCGCTGGCGAAGTGCCCGCGGACTGGGGCTTCGCCGAGAACCTCGCCTACGCCACCATCCTCGACGAAGGCTACGGGCTGCGCCTGGTGGGCCAGGACGTCGGCCGCGGCACGTTCACACACCGCCACGCGATCCTCCACGACCAGAAGACCGACGCGTACTACCTGCCGCTGGCCAAGCTGGCCACGTCGCCGGAGCGCGCCAGGATCATCGACTCGCTGCTCAGCGAAGAAGCGGTCATGGCCTACGAGTACGGTTTCTCCACCACCGACCCCAACACCCTGTGCATCTGGGAAGGGCAGTTCGGCGACTTCGCCAACGGCGCGCAGGTGGTGATCGACCAGTTCATCGCCTCCGGCGAAGCCAAGTGGGGCCGCATCACCGGCCTGACCCTGCTGCTGCCGCACGGCTACGAAGGCCAGGGCCCCGAGCACAGCTCGGCGCGCCTCGAGCGCTTCCTGCAGCTGTGCGCGCTCGACAACATGCTGGTCTGCGTGCCGTCCACGCCGGCGCAGGCGTTCCACATGCTGCGCCGCCAGATGCTCATGACCACGCGCAAGCCGCTGGTGGTGATGTCGCCGAAGTCGCTGCTGCGCCACAAGCTCGCGGTATCGACGCTCGACGAGATGGCGGGCGGCGAGTTCCAGCACCTCATCGGCGATGCCGCCGCCAAGCCGGCCAAGACGAAGCGCGTGGTGCTGTGCTCGGGCAAGGTCTACTACGACCTGATCGAGGACCAGGCCAAGCGCGGCCAGGACGATGTCGCCATCGTCCGCGTCGAGCAGCTGTATCCGTTCCCGCGCGTCGCGCTGGGCGCGGAACTGGAAAAGTACGGCAAGGCCACCACCGTGGTCTGGTGCCAGGAAGAGCCGCAGAACCAGGGCGCGTGGTACCAGATCCGCCACCACCTGCAGGCGTGCCTGGCATCCGGCCAGGAGCTGCACTACGCCGGACGCCCGCGTTCGCCGTCGCCGGCCGCCGGACACTTCGCCGACCATGTGGTCGAGCAGCAGAAGCTGGTCGCCGACGCCCTCATCGAACCCGCCGGCAGCGTTTTCGCAGCCGACTGACCCCCCTACACGCCACACGCCAAGACCAGGACGCACCCAGACCATGGCCACCGAAATCAAGGTACCGGTACTCCCCGAATCCGTTTCCGACGCGACCATCGCCACCTGGCACAAGAAGGTGGGCGACGCCGTCGCGCGCGACGAGAACATCGTCGACCTGGAGACCGACAAGGTCGTCCTCGAAGTGCCCTCCACCGTTGACGGCGTGATCAAGGAGCTCAAGTTCGAAGAGGGCGCCACGGTCAACAGCCAGCAGGTGATCGCGATCATCGAGGAAGGCGCTGCCGCCGCGAAGCCCGACGCCGCGCCCGCTGCCGGCGCCGCCAAGGCCGAGCCCGCCGCCGGCGCGCAGGAAGTCATGCCCAAGGCCGCGGCCGCGAAGCTCGAGGCCAAGGCGCCCGCCTCCACGCGTCCCGCGCCGGCCGGTGGCACCGATGCCCTGCCCCCGGGCGCGCGCTTCACCGCGGTCAAGGACGGCATCGATCCGTCGCAGGTCGAAGGCACCGGCCGGCGTGGCGCGGTGACCAAGGAAGACCTGGTCAACTACGCATCGGGCAAGGGTGCCGGTGTCTCCGGCGGCGCGCGCCCCGAGGAGCGCGTGCCGATGACGCGCATCCGCAAGCGCATCGCCGAGCGCCTGATGCAGTCCAAGAACTCCACCGCCATGCTCACCTCGTTCAACGAGGTCAACCTGGGCAAGGTGATGGCCATGCGCAAGGAGCTGGGCGAGGCCTTCCAGAAGCAGTACGGCGTGAAGCTCGGCTTCATGAGCTTCTTCGCCAAGGCCGCCGCCAACGCGCTGCAGAAGTACCCGGTGGTCAACGCCTCGGTCGACGGCGACGACATCATCTACCACGGCTACTCCGACATCTCGATCGCGGTGTCGACCGAGAAGGGCCTGGTGACCCCCGTGCTGCGCAACGTCGAGCGCATGGGCTTCGCCGACATCGAGCTGCAGATCGGCGATTTCGCCAGGAAGGCGCGCGACGGCAAGCTGTCGCTGGACGACCTGCAGGGCGGCACCTTCACGATCACCAACGGCGGCACCTTCGGTTCGCTGATGTCGACGCCGATCGTCAACCCGCCGCAGTCGGCGATCCTCGGCATGCACGCCATCAAGGAGCGCGCGATCGTCGAGAACGGCGCCGTGGTTGCCGCGCCGATGATGTACATCGCGCTCAGCTACGACCACCGCATCATCGACGGCAAGGAAGCGGTGCTGTTCCTGGTCGACATCAAGGACCAGCTGGAAAACCCGCATCGCATGCTGCTGGGCATGTAAGGAAAAGGAACGGACATGGCTGAACAGTTTGATGTTGTCGTCATCGGTGCGGGCCCCGCCGGCTACCACGCCGCGATCCGCGCCGCGCAGCTCGGCATGAAGGTCGCCTGCATCGACGCCGGGCTGGGCAAGGACGGCAAGCCCGCGCTCGGCGGCACCTGCCTGCGCGTGGGTTGCATCCCGTCGAAGGCGCTGCTGGATTCGTCGCGGCAGTTCCACAACCTGCAGCACATCTTCAGCCAGCACGGGATCACCGCTACCGATCCGAAGATCGACGTCGGCACGATGGTCGGCCGCAAGGACGCCATCGTGAAGCAGTTCACCGGCGGCATCGCGCAGCTGTTCAAGGCCAACAAGGTCGCGCCGTACTACGGCTTCGCCACCCTGCACGCTGATCGCCTGGTCAAGGTGAAGCAGCACGACGGCAGCGAGGTCGAGCTCACCGGCACCAACGTGATCATCGCCGCCGGCTCGGACTCCATCGAGCTGCCGTTCGCGAAGTTCGACGGCGACGCGATCGTCGACAACGTCGGCGGCCTGGACTTCGCCGAGGTGCCCAAGCGCCTGGCGGTGATCGGCGCCGGCGTGATCGGCCTGGAGCTTGGCAGCGTGTGGAAGCGCCTCGGCGCCGAAGTCACCATCCTCGAAGCCCTGCCCGACTTCCTTGCAGTTGCCGATGCCGAGGTGTCGAAGCTCGCCGCGCGCGAATTCAAGAAGCAGGGCCTGGACGTCAAGCTCGGTGCCAAGGTGTCGAAGGCCGAGGTCACCGCCAAGGGCAAGAAAAAGGAAGTCCAGGTCACCTACGCCGACAAGAGCGGCGAGCAGACGATCACCGTCGACAAGCTGCTGGTGGCCGTGGGCCGCCGCGCCGCGTCGAAGGGCCTGCTGGCGGAAGGTTCTGGCGTGAAGCTCACCGACCGCGGCCAGATCGAGGTCGACGAGCATTGCCACACCGGCGTCGACGGCGTCTGGGCCGTGGGCGACTGCGTGCGCGGGCCGATGCTTGCGCACAAGGGCTTCGAGGAAGGCATCGCCGTGGCCGAGCTGATCGCGGGCCTGCCGGGCCATGTCAACTTCGACACCATTCCGTGGGTCATCTACACCGAGCCGGAACTCGCCTGGGTCGGCAAGACCGAGCAGCAGCTCAAGGAAGAGGGCATCCCGTACAAGGCCGGCAGCTTCCCGTTCGCCGCCAACGGCCGCGCCGTGGCGATGATCGAGCCGGCGGGCTTCGTGAAGGTGCTGGCGCATGCCGAGACCGACCGCGTGCTCGGCATGCACCTGGTCGGCGCGAACGTCTCCGAGCTCGTCCACGAAGGCGTGCTGACGATGGAGTTCAAGGGCTCCGCCGATGACCTGGCGCGCATTTGCCACGCGCACCCGAGTCTCTCCGAAGCGATCCACGACGCGGCCATGGCGGTCGACAAGCGCGCCATCCACAAGGCGAACTGAAACCAGCGGCAGGTGGCCGAGAGCCACCGCGCCGCAGCCAGCTGCAACGCGCGCCGGGCCCTGCCCGGCGTCGTCCTTTCCAGCCCATACAGAAGCAGCGCCCATGAAAAGCCTTTGCGTGTACTGCGGTTCCAACACCGGCGCCAGCCCGGCCTACCTCGCGCAGGCGGTCGCGCTGGGCACGCGCATGGCCCGCGACGGCATCCGCCTGGTGTATGGCGGCGGCAACATCGGCCTGATGGGTGCGGTGGCCGACGCGGTCCTCGCCGCCGGCGGCGAGGTGGTGGGCGTGATCCCGAAGCAGCTGGTCGACATGGAAGTGGCGCACCTCGGCCTCACCGAACTGGAAGTCGTGGCCTCGATGCACGAGCGCAAGTCGCGGATGTTCGACCTGGCCGATGCCTTCGTCGCCCTGCCCGGCGGCTTCGGCACGCTGGAGGAGATCGTCGAGATGCTGACCTGGCGCCAGCTCGGGATCAGCGAAAAGCCCTGCGCGATCCTCGACGTCGATGGCTATTACCAGCCGCTGATCGCGATGATGGACCGCATGGTGGCGGAGCGGTTCCTACACCCCGGCCAGCGCGAGGACCTGTGGACCGGCACCGACATCGACGCGATGTTCGCGTGGATGCACGCCTACCAGCCCGCGCACGCCACCAAGTGGCTGGACGAAAAACGCAGCCGCGAACTTCGCTGAGGACGACAGCATGACGATTCCCGCCCGCTTCGACGCCTTCCGCATCCACAACGACGACGCGGGCTACCGCAGCGGCATCGAGCAGGTCGCCATCGACGACCTGGCCGATGGCGAAATCGTCATCCGCACGGCGTACTCCTCGGTCAACTTCAAGGATGCGCTGGCCGGCACCGGCAAGGGCAAGATCCTGCGCCGCTTCCCGCTGGTCGGCGGCATCGACGTCGCCGGCCACGTGGTCGCCTCCAGCGATGCGGCTTTCAAGGAAGGCGACGCGGTGCTGGTCACCGGCGGTGGCCTCGGCGAGACCCGCGACGGCGGCTACAGCGAATACGCGCGCATCCAGTCGGCCACGGCCATCACCCTGCCCGCGGGGCTTACGCTGCGCGACGCGATGGTGCTCGGCACCGCCGGCTTCACTGCGGCGCTGGCGCTGCTGCGCATGAGCGAGAACCGCCAGCATCCGGGCCTCGGCCCGATCGCGATCACCGGCGCAAGCGGTGGCGTCGGCTCGCTCGCAGTCGACATTTTTTCTTCCGCCGGTTACGAGGTGCACGCGGTCAGCGGCAAGCCGGAACAGACCGGGTATCTCGAAGCGATCGGCGCGCGCAAGGTGATCGGCCGCGACGCGCTTGCCACCACGCGTCCGCTGGAGTCCGAACGCTTCGGTGGCGGCCTCGACAACGTCGGTGGCAGCATGCTCGCCAGCCTGCTCGCGCAGACCGTGTCGTACGGCAACGTCGCCAGCGCCGGGCTTGCCGCCAGCCACGAACTGACGGCAACCGTGATGCCCTTCATCCTGCGCGGCGTATCGCTGCTCGGCGTGGCGTCGACCAGCCCCGCGCGCGACATCCGCGAAGAAGTCTGGCGCCGCCTCGCGTCCGACTGGAAGCCGCGCCACCTCGACCGCATCTGCACGCGCGAGGTGCGCATGGAGCAGCTGCCCGAGGTGTTCGACGGCATGCTGGCCGGCGGTTCGCACGGGCGCACGCTGGTTGCGTTCTGAGGAACCGGCGCGGGATGGCTTGCAGGTAACACCGCGACGGCTACAATCGCGGGCACACACCGGGGGACAACATGGCGCGCATCCTGATCGTCGACGATTCGCCGTCGCAGCTGATGGGCATCCGTCGCATCGTCGAGAAGCTGGGGCATGAAGCGCTGACCGCCGAGGACGGCGCGGCCGGCTTCGAGGCCGCCAAGCGTGAACTGCCCGACCTCGTGCTGATGGACGTCGTGATGCCGAACCTCAACGGGTTCCAGGCCACGCGTTCGATCACCCGTGAGCCGACCACGCGCCACATCCCGGTGATCCTCGTGACCACCAAGGACCAGGAAACCGACAAGGTCTGGGGCATGCGCCAGGGCGCGCGCGCCTATCTCACCAAGCCGTTTTCCGAGTCCGAGCTGGCCGAGGCGATCACCAGCGTGATCGCGCCCGAGCCCGCGCCGCCCACCGCGGCCTAAGCGCACCACGCGGCGCTATTCGCGCCGCGACTCACTCACCCGCGAACGCATCACGCAGGGCCTCGTAGGCCCGGCGCTGGTCTTCGCCGCGCGGCGCCGGCGCCTGGATCTCGATCTCGACGATCTGGTCGCCATCGCCCTGGCCGCCGCTGCCCGGCAGGCCGCGCCCGCGCAGGCGCAGGCGGCGACCCGCCTCGGAGCCTGCCGGCACCTTCAGCTCCACCGTGCCGCCGAGCGTCGGCACGCTGACGCTGGCACCCAGCGCGGCCTCCCACGGCGCGACCTGCAGGGCATAGATGATGTTGCGGCCATCGACCTCGAAGCGCGGGTCGGTGGCGTACTCGACCTCCAGCAGCAGGTTGCCGCCGCGTTCGCCCTGCCCGGCCAGGCGTATCACCTGCCCCGGGCGGATGCCGCGCGGCACCCTCACCTGCAGCGTGCGCCCGCCGACGGAAATACGCATCGCATCGCCGCGGTGCACGACGTCCAGCGGGACCGCCAGCCGCGCGCGGACATCGCCACGCGGCGGCGCCGAATAACCGGGACCGCCGCGCTGCCCCTGGCGCCGGAACATGCTTTCGAAGAAGTCGCTGAAACCACCGCCACCGCCGCCGCCGCCGAACACCTCTTCGTAGTCGAATCCCTGCCCGCCGCCGCCGCCAAAGCCACCCGGGGGCGCCTGCACCTCGTCGCCGGGGCGGTAGCCGCGCGCGCGCAGCTGGTCGTAGGCCTTGCGGCGCTCCGGGTCGCGCAGCGCCTCGTAGGCCTCGTTGACGGCCTTGAAGCGCGCCTCTGCGTCGCGCTCCTTGCTCACGTCCGGGTGGTACTTGCGCGCCAGCCGCCGGTACGCGGTCTTGAGCTCGGCCTCGCCGGCCGTGGGCTCCACGCCGAGGGTGTCGTAGTAATCCTTGAACTGCATCGCTGCTCCGGGAACGCCAGGCCGCGAGGGGGACACGGCCGGCGGCAGGTTACCAAGATCGGTGTGCGCCGTCGTGGCATCCTGTGCGCATGCGGCAGCGCCGCCGCCATCCCCACAGGAGCACGCACATGTCCATCCAGCCCGGTGACACCATTCCCGAAGTCACCCTCAAGCACATCAACGACGGCGTGCAGACCATCGACACCCCGACCCTGTTCGCGAACAAGAAGGTGGTGCTGTTCGCCGTCCCCGGCGCGTTCACCCCGACCTGCTCCGACCACCACCTGCCCGGTTTCGTGCAGTGCTTCGACCGGTTCCGCGAGCGCGGGATCGAAGTCGCGTGCATGGCGGTGAACGATCCCTTCGTGATGCAGGCCTGGGGCGCAAGCCAGCACGTCCCGGACGGGCTGCGCATGCTCTCCGACGGCAACGGCGACTTCGCGCGCGCGCTCGGCCTGGAGATGGACGCCTCCGCGTTCGGCATGGGCACGCGCAGCAAGCGCTTCGCGCTCTACGCCGAGGACCGCGTGGTCAAGGCGCTGTTCGTCGAGGCACCGGGCGAGTTCAAGGTCTCGGCCGCCGAGCACGTGCTCGACGCAATCGGCTGAGCTCAGCGGCCGACGTCGAACGCCAGGCTCGCCCACGCGCCGCTGTCGGCGAGCGCGGTCAGTTCCTGGCGGCCCGGCACGGCGAACTCGCGCTGCAGCACCTGGCCCGCGCGCGTCTCGCCGATCCAGCGGCCGTTGAGCAGCCACTGCACGCGGCCACCGGCGCCGACCGCGCGCAGCGCAAGGCCTGGCGGACGCGCGGCACCCGGCGGGCGCACCAGCAGCGCTCCGTCATTGACGCCCTCGATGCGCAGCGACGCCACGGCGTCGCGGCCGTCGTCGCGGCAATCCGCGGCCAACGGCGGCAGCTGCGAGCGCGCGCGTTCGGACGCCGTGAGCCATGGCGTGGCCAGCGCCGGCCAGCGTGCCAGCACCTGCGTCTCGCGCCGGTGCGCCTGCGTGCAATCGGCCGACAGGCGCTGCCCGCTTGCGGCATCGATCTCGAAGCGTTCCAGCCCGCCCGCCCACGCGCGCGCTTCGCGTTCCGGGAGCGTCGGCGGCACCGCGCCATCCAGCACCCATGCCTCCAGCTTGCGCTGGCAGGTGGCCTCAGGCTGCGCGCTGGCCGCCGTGCCCAGCGGCCAGCACACCGTCTCCCGGCCAACGCCAGGCGGCGGCGACAGACGCGCGCCGTCGCCGGGGCGCCGCGGCAGGCTGTCGATCACCTCGAACATCAGCGGCAACGCGGTGACCGCGCCGTACTGGCCCGGCAGCGGCGTGCCGTCCGGGCGCCCCACCCACACGCCCACCGTGTGCCGGCGCGTGGAGCCCAGCGCCCACGCGTCGCGAAACCCGTAGCTCGTGCCGGTCTTCCATGCCACCCGCGGCCGCTGGCCGGTATCGAACGTGTCCACGCGTTCGCCCGGGCGCGGATTGGCGGCAAGTATCTCGTGGACGATCCACGCCGCACCGGGTGACAGCAGGCGGCGCTCGACCTGCGGCGCATCGGGCACGTAACGCACGCGGCCCGCGATGCCGCCACGCGCCAGCGATGCGTGCGCGCCGACCAGGTCCTCGAGCCGCGCGCCCGTGCCGCCGAGGATCAACGACAGGTTGGGCTGCGCTCCACGCGGGAACCGCAGCGCGATCCCGGCGTGGTCGAGCCGCGCCGCGAAGCGCGTGGCGCCGACGTGGTCGAGCAGGTCCACCGCCGGCACGTTGAGCGAAAGGCGCAGCGCCGTGGCCAGCCCGACCGGGCCGTTGAACGCGGCATCGAAGTTGCCCGGCCGGTAGCCGTCGAACGACTGCGGTGCGTCGAGCAGCAGGCTTTCCGAATGCACGATGCCGTCGTCGAGCGCCATGCCGTACAGGAACGGCTTGAGCGTGGAACCCGGCGAGCGCCACGCCTGCACCATGTCGACGTGGCCCAGCCGCGCCGAGTCTCCGAACGCCGCCGAGCCCACGTAGGCCTGCGCTTCCATGGTGGCGTTGTCGACCACCAGCAGGGCGGCGGACGTGCGCTCGGGGAGGTTGGCGAAGTACGCGGTCACGCGCTCTTCGAGGGTGCGCTGCAGCGCGGCGTCGATGGTGGAGGCGATGCGCTCCTCGCCGGGGTGCGCGCTGCGCAGCCGCTGCGCGAGCAGCGCGGCCAGCAATGGCGGCCGCAGCGCGCGCGCGACGACGGGCTCGACCATGGCGTCGTCCACCAGCGCCTGGTCCCAGTGGCCCAGCGCCACCATCCGCGCCAGCACCTTGTCGCGCGCGCGGCGCGCCGCGTCCGGTTCGCGATCCGGGCGCAGCCGCGTGGGCGCCTGCGGCAGCACAGCCAGCAGTGCGGCTTCGGCGTGTGACAGGCGCGCGGCGGGCTTGCCGAGGTAGGCCCAGCTGGCGGCCTCGACGCCCTCGATGGTGCCGCCGAACGGCGCGCGTTCCAGGTACAGGGCGAGGATCTCGCGCTTGGACAGATGCGCTTCGAGTTGCAGTGCACGCAGCAGTTGCCGCAGCTTGCCGGGCAGCGTGCGCGGGTGCGGGTCGAGGATGCGCGCCACCTGCATGGTCAGGGTGGAGCCGCCCGAGACGATGCGGCGGCTGCCGGCCATCTGCCAGCCGGCGCGCAGCAGCGCCACCGGGTTCACGCCGGGATGCCGCCAGAACCAGCGGTCCTCGTAGGCGAGCAGCGCCTCCAGGTACAGCGGCGAGACCGACTCGGGCGTGGCCGGGTGCCGCCAGATGCCGTCGGCATCGGCGAAGGCGCGCAACGGCGTGCCGTCGCGCGCGGTGACCAGCGTGCTGGTGTCGCGCGCGCGTGGCAGCGGCGTCGGGAACAGCTGGTCCAGCAGGAGCAGCGTGAGCAGCAGCGCCACCGTGCCCCAGCGCAGCCACGGCAGCACGCGTCGCCAACCGCGCGCGCGCGCGTCAGCCATGTCCATGCACCGGTGCGCGGACGTCAGGCAGCAGGCGTGCGTCCACGCTGCCCGCTCACGGCTGCACCACCGTCATCTGCGCCGGGCGCGCATGGCCCACGCCGCGCAGCTCCGGCCGGTACATGTCCTCGACCAGCGGCGGCGGCACGGTGTAGCGCCCGGGGGTGACCGCGCGCACCAGGTAGAACACGTGCGCGGCGTTGCCGGCGTCGAGCGACAGTGCGGCCACGTAGCGGTCGTCGCGGAACTCCTCATGGCGCAGCTCCGCGGCGTTGGCGCGCTCTGACAGCGAGATGCCGTCGATCACCACCTCGGCCCACTGCCCGGCGTCGCCGAGGTTCATGTTCTCGACCTCGAGTCCCGCCGGCAGCAGGTCGGTGAGCAGCGCGTCGGGCATGTCGCGGTCGGCGGTGATGGACACCCTCGCGACCAGGGCTTCACCTTCCTTCAGCGGACGCGGCGTCCACGGCTTGCCGTCGGTGGCGAACCAGGCGCGTTCCACGCGGATCGCACTCGCGTCGGGCTCCGGGGCGCTGCGCGGGATGCCGGCGACCTCGATGCTGGCGTACAGCGGCGGCGTGCCCTGCGGCACGAAGCGCACGCCCTTGGCCAACGCCTCGTGGCCGTAGCCGCGCGAGAAATACCGCGTCGGCGTGATCGCCTCGTCCACGCCACCCTCGGTGAGCGTGCCCGACACCTCGCGGCCCGGCCCGGTCGCAAGCGTCTTGCCCAGGCGTGCAATCGCGGCCTGTTCCTGCGTGCTGAGGTGGAACCAGCGCGCCTTGCGCCGCGCCTCCAGTTCGCGACCCAGCGCCACCAGCCGCGCGTCCCAGCGCTTCGGCGCGAGGCCGTGGGCGCGCGCCAGCCCGAGCATCAGCGCGGCATCGCGCAGTGGCGTGCCGTAGTCGCCGAGATAGCCTGGACGCTGGCCGGATGAGACGAAGGCTTCGTCGAGCGCCTTCTGTCCGCGCACCTTGTCGCCCTGCAGCGACAGCGCCAGGCCGAGGTGCGCCAGCGGCATCGGCCCACGCAATACCTTGCGCTCGTTGTCGTACATCGCGCGCAGCGTGCCCAGTGGCGCGCGGCTGACGCGCGCAAGCACGTAGCCGGCGTGCGCCTTGTAGGCGAAGCGCAGGTGCTCGCGGTTGTCGCGTCCGTAGAACTGCTGGCCGTCGGACAACAGATCCTCGGACAGGCGCGACAGCGCCTTCTGCAGCATTGCCTCGGGCACGTCGAAGCCGGCCTCGCGCGCATCGAGCATGAACTCCGCCGCGTACGGGGTGAGCATCGCATCGGTGCCGTCGGCACCGCCCCACATCGAGAAGTGCCCCGAGGATGACTGCAGCGCCGCAAGCCTGCCGAGCGCGCCTTCCATGCGCCTGGTGCGGTCGTTGGCGGGCAGCGGGGTCATGCCGTAGGTCGCGGCGGTCGAGGCATCGAGCACCAGGGCCGCGTAGCCCTTGCTGGTGGTCTGCTCGGCGCAGCCGTAGGGATAGTCGAGCGCGCCCTGCAGGGCGCTGGCGAACGGAATCGGCGGCAGCGCGCCGACGCCGAAGCGCGCCTGCACCGAGCCAGGAAGAAGCCCTTCGGCAAGGTCGGTGCCCAGCACCACCGGCGCCAGCGGATCGAGGGTCATGGCGCGGGTCCGCACCACCTGCGGCCACGGCGCGCGCACCGGCAGGTCATGGCGGCGGTCGACCTTCACCCCCGGGCCGTCGACGCGCACGCGCACCCTGGCGACGGCATGGCCGTCCCGCGCGCTCAACGGGAACGACAGCGTGGTCTTGCCCTCCGCGGCCAGCGCGACATCGCGCGTGCCGTCGCCGACATCGAGCGGGCCTTCGCCCTCCACGCGCACGCGGAAGGTGCCCTGCTTGCCGGTGAAGTTGGTCAGGTCGAGCGTCACCGTGGCGGCATCGCCCGGTGCCATCACCCGCGGCATGCCGGCTTCAGCGACCAGCGGCGCGCGTACCAGCAGTTCGGCGTCGCGATTGCCGTACTGCGTGTCGCCATAGACCAGCGTCGAGATCCGCAGCGTGCCGTTGAAGTCGGGCATGGTGAATTCGACGCGCGCGTTTCCTTTCGCATCCAGGCGCACCGGGCCGGAGAACAGGTCCACGGTCTGCACCCGCGCGGTCGGTCGCCGCGCCTGCGGCAGGGCCGCCAGCCCCACGTCGCCGCCGAACCGGAGTCGTGCACTGCCGCCGTCGAAGCTCTCGATCACGCGGCCGTAGATGTCGTAGGCATCGGTGCCCAGCCGGCGCCGCGCGAAGAAGTGGCGGTTGGCGTCGGGCACCGGATAGCGGGTGATGTTGAGGATGCCGACGTCCACCGCCGACACCGTGGCATGCGCCAGCTGTCCGGCCAGCGCCGGCGCGCTCACGGTGACCTTCAACACCTCACCGGGCACGGCCTTGGCCGGCAGCGACATGCCGACCGCGGCGCGACGGTCGCCGCGCGCCATCGGCACGTGCGCCACGCCCACCGCGCGCGCCGGGGTGACCTTGCTGGTCGCGCTGCCGCCGCGGAACACCAGCGCGGTCACGTACACGTCGTGGCGCTCCCAGTCCTCGCCCACCGGAATGCGGAACGTGCTGCCGGCCCTGGCGTCGATCGCCTGCACGTACAGCAGCCGGTCGCTCTCCACCAGCAGCAGGCCCTTGCCGGCGTGCGGGGGCGTGACCGTGACCTCGAGCGTGTCACCTGCGCGGTAGCCGGTCTTGTCGAGCGAGAGCTTGACCTTGTCGGGGCGCGCGTCGGGACCGCGGTTCTCGTCGCCCCAACTCCAGCCGGCGCGGAACGGATAGCGCGTCACCAGACCGGTCGCCGGGTCACGCACCTCGACGCGGTACTCGCCCCACTCCACCGGGACATCGAAACGCGCGGCGGTCGCGCCCGCGTCGATGCCGCGTTTCTCCACCACCTCGAAGCGCCGCGTGAAGTCGTAGTTCCAGCCGCCGTCGTCGTTGAAGTTCCAGTGGTAGTCGCGGTGCTCTCGCACCAGGCTCAGCTCGAGCCCCTTCGCAGGACGCGGCTTGCCATCGCTACCCACGCGCACCAGCTCGAAGCGCGCACTCGCATTCGCGTCACTGCCCTCCTTGTCATCGAACAGCGGGCGCACGCCGACCAGCGCATCGGCGGGCCACAGCACGCGCTTGAGGCTGCGGTTGACGCTGCGTCCGCCGCTTTCGTACAGGCTGCCGGCCACGACCACCGCGACCGGCGTCGTCGCGGCCACCTCTGCGGGAAGCGCGATGTCCTGCGCCAGCACGCCCCTGGCGTCGAGGCTGGCATCGACCACGTCGCGCGCGTCGCGCGGCAGCTGCACCGTGGGATCACCGAAGAAGTAACCCGGCAGGCCTTCGAGCGGGTGCTGCTCCACGGCCACGGACATCTTCGCGGTGAAGCGGTTGCCGGCCGCCGGCGCGCCGTACAGATAGGCCCCGCTGGCGCTCAGGCGCAGCGGCTCGCCAGGCTTCAGCAGCACCTGGGCGCTGTCGAGTTCGAGCTTCATGCGCTCGGGAAGGAATTCCTCGATGCGCAGCGCGATGCCCTGCACCGCTTCGCGGCTGGCGGGATCGGTGCGGAATTCCAGCTGCCAGCGCCCGGTCGCGGCTTCCACCGGGATCTCGCGTTCGAAGCGGTAGTAGCCCTGCGCGCCGGCCTCCAGCCGCGACTCGATGAACGTCTTGCCATCGGGCTGCTTGAGGCGTGCGAACAGCGGCTGGGCCTTGCCGTCCTTCGCGGCCGGCACGGGCTTGCCGTCGGCGTCGCGCAGCAGCGCCGAGACGCGCACGGTCTCACCCGGGCGGTACAGGTCGCGGCCGGACCAGGCGAACACGTCGAACCAGGCATTGCCGCGACCGGCGACCGCGAACTCCGACAGGTCCAGTGCGGGCTGGTTGAACGGCAGCAGCGATACGTCCTTGCCACGGGTGGCGACCAGCACCTGCGCCGCGACCAGCTTGTGGTCGAGCACGGCGTTGCCGTTGCCGTCGGTCGTCGACTTGAACACCGCCTCGCCGTTCGCGCCCAGCACGCGCAGGTCCACTCCGCCGAGCGCGGCACCGGTCTGCAGCGATGCGGTGTGCACGAACAGCTGGTCCTTGTAGGCACGCAGGTGCAGGCCGATGTCGCTGACGGTGAAGAACGCGGTCTCGAACATGTCGCCGAAACTGCCGGCCTTCTTCATGACCGCGAAGTACAGTCCCGGCTGCTGCAGTTCGGGGATCGACTGGATCGGCAGGTAGGTCAGCAGTCGCTCGTTGCGCTCGCCGCCCAGCACGAAGCGGTTGACGTACACCGGCTCGGCGAGCCTCGCGACGGACTTGCCCTGGCGGTAGTCGTTGTCGAGCTCCCAGCCGCTGCGGCGGCCGCCGCGCTGGTATTCGGCATAGAAGCGCGGCAGCGATGCCTCCGGCACGCGCAGGAATTCGACGTCGACCTCCTCGACGTTCACCGACACCACAGGCAGGCCGCGCGACTCGCGCGCCGGCAGCACGCTGCCCTGCGAAGCGAAGCCGACGACCGGCTTCAGTTCACCCGTGGACACCTTGCGTTCGATGTCCTGGCCGAGCGTGCTGCCGTCGGCGGCCGTCAACGCACCGGAGATGCGCAAGGTGTATTCGCGATCGGCTTCGGCGAACGGAAAACGCAGCACGCGGCCGTCGTCGTCCAGGCTCCAGCCGCTGTCGCCGGCTACCGGCTCGGCGAACGTCAGCAGGCGATCGAAATCCTGGGTGCCGACCAGCGGCCGGGAGAACTCCACCGCCAGCGACAGCGATCCTTCGGACTGGTCCGGCCATGCGCGCACCAGGCCGAAACCTTCGACCTCCGCCCGTTCGGCCTGGATGGCTTCGCCGCCGGGAGCCGGCAGCTGTCCGCTTTCGTCACGCTTGCAGCCGCCGAGCGCCAGCAGCGCCAATGCGGCCACGATCGCGAGCGCGTGCAGCACGCCGCGGCGCGGTCGCAGGGTGTCCTTACCGTTGCGCATGTCACCTCCCGGAGTTGCCGGCAGTATAGACAGCGCCGGCATCCCGCACGCCAACGCGCGGGGGCACGGAAGAGGGTCGACATGGCCGTGCCGCGTGTCGCGCGGCACGGCCTGCGGTCAGGCGTCGTCGCCCGGCGCGGCCTCGCTGGAGGCGCTGTCATCGACCGGCGCGGCGATGGCCGGCAACCCGCCATCGGCCACGTCGCCGAGGTCGTCCCCGTCCTCACCGATCGTGGCGTCGACGCGCTCGATCGCCTGCAGGCGCTCGTCCTCGGCCAGGCGGATCAGGGTCACGCCCTGGGTGTTGCGGCTGACCACCGAGATCTCGGCCGCACGGGTGCGCACCAACGTGCCGCCGTCGGAAATCAGCAGCACTTCGTCGCCGCGCGACAGCAGCACGGCAGCCACCAGCTGGCCGTTGCGGTCGGTGGTCTGGATGCCGATCACGCCCTGCGTGCCACGGCCCTTGCGCGGGTACTCGGCGAGGCGCGTGCGCTTGCCGTAGCCGTTCTCGGTGGCGGTCAGGATGTACGCATCGGCTTCGTCGTCGAGCACGATCGCGTTGTCGACGACCTCCGCGCTGTCGACGGCGACCGCGACGTCATCGCCCTCGTGCTCGATGGCGTCACTGGCGCTCTCGGTCACGATCAGGCTGACCACCGACTCGCCGCCCGCCAGGCGGATGCCGCGCACGCCGGTGGCGGTGCGACCCATCGAACGCACGGCGGCCTCGTCGAAGCGCACCGTCTTGCCGTTGGATGCGAACAGCATGATGTCGCGCTGGCCGTCGGTGAGTTCGGCGCCGATCAGCGCGTCGCCGTCGTCGAGGTTGATCGCGATCTTGCCGCGCTGCAGGCGATAGGCGAACTCGGTCAGCGGGGTCTTCTTGACGGTGCCGTTGCGGGTCGCGAAAAACACGTACTGGTCGTCGCGGTACTCGCGCACCGGCAGTACCGCCTGCACGCGTTCGCCTTCCTCCAGCGGGATCCAGTTGATGATCGGGCGGCCGCGGGCGTTGGGCCCCGCTTCCGGCAGCTGGTACACCGACAGCCAGAACACGCGGCCCGCACTGGTGAACGTCAGCAGCGTGTCATGCGTGTTGACCAGCCACAGCTGGTCGATGGAATCCTCGTCCTTGGTGGCCGCCGCGTTGCGGCCGCGTCCGCCGCGCTTCTGCGCGCGGTAGGCACTGACCGGCTGGCGCTTGGCGTAGCCGGCGCGCGACAGCGTCACCACCACTTCTTCAGGGGCGATCAGGTCGAGGATGTCGAGGTCTTCCTCGCTGGCGCGGATCTCGCTGCGGCGCGCGTCGCCGTACTCTTCCTGGATGTTGCGCAGCTCGGTGCGGATGACGTCGAGCAACACGTCCGGGTTCTCGAGGATCTCGATCAGGCCACGGATGGCTTCCAGCAGCACGCGATATTCGTCGGTCAGCTTTTCCTGCTCCAGCCCGGTCAGGCGGTGCAGGCGCATCTCGAGGATCTGCTGCGCCTGGACATCGGTCAGCTGGTAGCCGTCCGCGAGCAGGCCCACGCCCTTGGGCAGGTCATCCGGGCGCGAGGCTTCGGCACCCGCCGCGGCGAGCAGCGTGCCCACCAGGCCCGGCTGCCAGACGCGCCCGAGCATGCGCTCCTTGGCGACCTGCGGATTGTCCGACGTCTTGATGAGCTCGATCATCTCGTCGATGTTGGCGAGCGCGACCGTCAGGCCTTCGAGCACGTGGGCGCGGGCGCGCGCCTTGCGCAGTTCGAAGATGGTGCGGCGGGTGACCACCTCGCGACGGTGGCGCACGAACGCTTCGAGGAAGTCCTTGAGGTTCAGCACCCGCGGCCGGCCGTCGACCAGCGCCACCATGTTGATGCCGAACACCGACTCCATCTGGGTCTGCTGGTAGAGGTTGTTGAGCACGACCTCGGCCGACTCGCCGCGCTTGATCTCGATGTAGATGCGCATGCCGTCCTTGTCGGACTCGTCGCGCAGCTCGCTGATGCCTTCGAGCTTCTTTTCCTTGACCAGCTCGGCGATCTTCTCGATCAGCCGCGCCTTGTTGACCTGGTACGGGATTTCGGTGACCGCGATCGCCTCGCGGCCGTTGTCGGCGACCTCGATATCGGCCTTGGCGCGCATGCGCACGCGGCCACGACCGGTGCGGTAGCCCAGGTGGATGCCGCTGACGCCGTTGATGATGCCGCCGGTGGGGAAATCGGGCCCGGGGATGTATTCCATCAACCCGTCGATGTCGATCGCCGGATCGTCGATCAGCGCGATCAACGCGTTGATCACTTCGTTGAGGTTGTGCGGCGGGATGTTGGTGGCCATGCCCACCGCGATGCCGGTGGAACCGTTGACCAGCAGGTTCGGGAACCGGGTCGGCATGACCGTCGGCTCGTGTTCCTTCTCGTCGTAGTTAGGCTGGAAGTCGACGGTGTCCTTGTCGATGTCGGCCATCAGTTCGTGCGCCAGGCGCGACATGCGCGCTTCGGTGTAGCGCATCGCCGCGGCCGGATCGCCGTCGACCGAACCGAAGTTGCCCTGGCCGTCGACCAGCATGTAGCGCAGCGAGAACGGCTGCGCCATGCGCACCAGGGTGTCGTACACCGACTGGTCGCCGTGCGGATGGTATTTACCGATCACGTCACCGACGATGCGCGCCGACTTGAAGTACGGCTTGTTGCTGTGCGCGCCGAGCTCGGTCATCGCGAACAGCACGCGGCGGTGTACCGGCTTGAGGCCGTCGCGGACATCGGGGAGTGCGCGCCCCACGATCACGCTCATGGCGTAATCGAGGTAACTGCGGCGCATCTCGTCCTCGAGGTTGACGGGGATGATTTCCTTCGCGAGCTCTGCCATCAGGCGGTTGTTCCCTGCATGTCCGACCAGCCCCGCGCACGGCGCGCGACGCCTTCCGCGAGCGGTTCGCGGAACCTCGGGATTGTATCACGAACCGGCCCCGCCCTGCCCTTGTTTCTCCCGCCGAAACAACCACTTGCAGCAGGACACCGCACGTTGGAAAGGCGCGCCGGTGCCGCGCCGCCGGTGCCGGGTACCAATGCCCTCGAGGACTCATGTCCCCCGGCAATGGCCTCGCGGCCATTGCCTCCTCCTTGACTTCGCCCTCGAGGGCATTGGCACCCGGTCCGCCGCAGTACGCTTTGGCTTGAGGGCAAAGCAACGCCACAGCCACAGCCACAGCCACAGCCCGCAATCTTCGCGCGCCGTCACGCAGTGCGGCTTGCGCGAAGCCCCGAAGTGGCCGGGAGGCCTTCGCGGGGAAGTAAAGGAGGAGGTATCCGCCGCAGGCGGATGCCGGGGGACATGAGCCGCGAAGGCCTCCCGGCCACCACAGGCGCCCGAGAACCGCGAGACGCTCTGCCCGTCAGCCCCCGAACAGGGCGCGCATCGACGCCTCGTCCGGACGCTCGACAACACCCTTCTCGGTCACGATGGCATCGATCAGCGCGGCGGGCGTGACATCGAACACCGGGTTCCACGCCTTGATGCCCGCGGCGGCCACGCGACCGCCGGCGACGCCAAGCAGTTCCTCGGGATCGCGCTCCTCGATCTCGATGCGGTCGCCCGACGGCGTGGCCATGTCGACCGTGGACGCCGGCGCCACCACCATGAACCTACGGCCATGGAAGCGCGCCGAGATCGCCAGCTGGTAAGTGCCGATCTTGTTGGCGACATCGCCGTTGGCGCAGATGCGGTCGGCGCCGACCACGACCCAGTCGACCTCGCCGCCCTTCAGCAGGTGCGAGGCCGCCGCGTCGGCAATGAGGGTGGCATCGATGCCGTCTTCCTGCAGCTCCCAGGCGGTCAGCCGCGAGCCCTGCATCCACGGCCGGGTCTCGTCGGCGAACACGCGTTCGATGCGCCCCTGCGCGACGCCCGCGCGGATCACGCCCAGCGCCGTGCCGAAGCCGGCGGTCGCCAGCGAGCCGGTGTTGCAATGGGTCAGCACGCCGCTGCCGGGCGCGATGAGCGCGGCGCCCAGCGCGCCCATG
Source organism: Luteimonas sp. MC1828 (assembly GCF_016461615.1). Lineage (NCBI taxonomy): Bacteria > Pseudomonadati > Pseudomonadota > Gammaproteobacteria > Lysobacterales > Lysobacteraceae > Luteimonas > Luteimonas sp. MC1828. The sequence goes on along the minus strand of NZ_JAEMNY010000001.1, from coordinate 506,033 downwards.
CGCCGGTTGGCGGCGAGGTCCTCGGTCTCGATGGCGCGCGCCTCATGCTCAAGTACTTCTCGCCAGTCGGATCCCGCGCGCACGAGCGCGCCGCGCATGCGCGCCAGCGCCCACGCCAGGTTGACCGCGGTCGGCCGCGCGGCGTTGAGGCGCTGCATCGCCGGCGCCAGCGCGGCGGCGGCGGCGGCACCGTCGCTTGCCTCGACCTGCCGGGCGGCGAGCACCACGCCCCAGGCCGCGGCGATGCCGATCGCCGGCGCGCCGCGCACGGCGAGCGCATGGATGGCGGCGGCGACCGCGTCGCTGTCTGCACAGGTCAGGTACTCGACCACCAGCGGCAGCTTGCGCTGGTCAAGGAGGTCCAGCGCGGTGCCGGTCCAGCGGATCGGGCGGATGCGGTCGTAGCGGGCGTAATCGATCGTGGTGTCCATGCGGCCAGTCTAGCGGCTGCGGCGCGACGCTAGGCGTGCGCGAAATCGAAGGCCAGCACGTCGGCAATCGCATTGCTGCCGAGCATCGCCATCAGCAGGCGGTCGACGCCGAGCGCCACGCCCGAGCAGTCCGGCAGGCCGTCAGCCAGCGCGCCGAGCAGCGCCTCATCGACCGGCGGCAGCACGGCGCCACGGGCGTCGCGCACGGCATGGTCGCGCGCGAAGCGAGCGCGCTGTTCGCCGGCATCGGTGAGCTCGTGGTAGCCGTTGGCCAGTTCCAGCGGGCCCAGGTACAGCTCGAAGCGCTCGGCGACATCCACGTCGTCACGACGCACGACCTTCGCCAGCGCGCACTGCGACGCCGGGTAGTCGTGCATGGCCAGCAACTGCCCGGGCGCGAACGACGGCTGGATGTGGTGCGTCATCAGCAGGTCGAGCCAGTCGTCTCGGGTCAGGCCCTCGGGATCGACCTGGCCGGCGAACGCCGACTGCAGTTCGGCCATCGACGCGGTCATCGGGTCGAGGCCGAGCGCCTCGCGGTACACATCGCGATACGACAGCTTGCGCAGCGTGGCCTCGCGCCCGACCAGCGCCAGCGCCGCCTGCACCAGCGCCGCGGTCTCGTCGATCAACGGCTCGAGCATCCAGCCGACGCGGTACCACTCGAGCATGGTGAACTCGGGATTGTGGCGGCCGCCGGCTTCGCCATCGCGGAACACGCGGCCGAGTTCGTAGCAGTCACCGACGCCGGCGGCGAGCAGGCGCTTCATCGGGTACTCGGCCGACGTGCGCAGCCAGCGGGTGCGCGGCGCGCCGTCGGTGCGGCCACCGAACTGCAGCGCGAACGACGCGATGTTGGGATCGGTATTGCCGGCGCGCGACATCACCGGCGTCTCCACCTCGAGCACGCCGCGCGCCGCGAAGAAATCGCGCAGCAACGCGTTGAGGCGCGCGCGCAGGCGCAGTGCATCCAGCCGGCTCATGCGTGCGACGCCAGGAACGCCAGCAGCCGCGCTTCGTCCCAGACCTCCACGCCCAGCTCTTCGGCCTTCGCCAGCTTGGAGCCCGCCTCGGCACCGGCAACCACGAAGCCGGTCTTCTTCGACACGCTGCCGGCCACCTTCGCGCCCAGCGCTTCCAGCCGTGACCTGGCTTCATCGCGGCCCATCGACTCCAGCGTGCCGGTGATCACCGCGGTGACGCCGTCGAGCGGACCGGCCGCTGCATCGGCCGCGGGCATGGCCGCCAGCAGGTCGGCCTGCATCGCCACCGCGGCCTCGAGCAGCCGGACGTTCGCCAGGTCCGTCCGCCAGGCTGCGAACGCAGCCGCGGCTTCTTCAGGCAGGCCCGCGATCACCATGTTGTGGCGGTCCACAGCCAGCAGCCTGTGCACGTCGGGGAAGGCATCCGCCAATTGGCGCGCGCGCAGCGGCGTCAGCCGCGGAATGCCGATGTCGGCCAGCAGCGTCGCCAGGTCCAGGCCCTCGCGCAGCTTCGGCGACGGCGGATGCGCGTCGCTGATGCGCACGCCGCGCGCCAGCAGCGCGTCGATGACCTGCTGGTTGCCCGGCTGGTCGAGGAAATGGCCGAGCGCGCGCGCGACCTCGTCGCCCACGTCCGGCACGCGCTTGAACAGCGGCCACGGCGCGCGGCGGATGCGCTCGAGATCACCGAACCAGGCGGCCACCGCCTTGGCCGTGCTCTCGCCGACGTGCTCGATGCCGAGCGCGAACAGGAAACGCTCGAGCGTGGTCTCGCGGCTGTGGTCGATCGCCGCCACCAGGTTCTCCGCCCAGCGCGTGGCGACCTTGCCGGCGCGCACGGTTTCCGGCGTGGTGCCATCGCGCTCGTCGGCGCGGCGCCGCATCTCCACGAAGTCCTCGACCGTGAGCCGGTACAGGTCGGCCACGCTGTCGCCGTAGCCGAAGTCCACCAGCGCCTGGATCAAGCGCTCGCCGAGGCCGTCGATGTCCATCGCCCGGCGCGAGGCGAAGTGGAACAGGCCCTGCACGCGCTGTGACGGGCAGACCAGCTCGCCGCTGCAGCGCGCCACCACCTCGCCTTCTTCGCGCACGATCTCGGATCCGCAGGCCGGGCACGCGGTGGGCATGCGCCACGGCGTGGTGCCTGGTGGCCGCTGTTCGGCGACCACGCGCAGCACCTCGGGGATCACGTCGCCGGCACGGCGCACGATCACCGTGTCGCCCACGCGCACGTCCAGCCGCGCGACCTGGTCGGCGTTGTGCAGCGTGGCACGGGTGACGGTCACGCCGCCCACGTGCACCGGCCGCATCAGCACCCACGGTGTCACCGCGCCCGTGCGTCCGACATTGACCTCGATGGCCTCGACCACCGTGGATTCCTCCTGCGCCGCGAACTTGTGCGCGATCGCCCAGCGCGGCGCGCGCGACACGAAACCCATCGCCTCCTGCTGGTCGCTGCGGTCGAGCTTGTAGACCACGCCGTCGATGTCGTAGGGCAGCGTGTCGCGCGCCTCGCCGATGCGGCGGTAGTAGGCCAGCACGCCGTCGAGGCCGCGCGCCACCTCCACCAGCGGCGACACCGGGAAGCCCAGCGCACGCAGCCAGGCCAGCGCCTGCGAATGCGTATCGGGCAGCTCGACGCCTTCCACCACGCCCAGCGAATAGGCGAAGAACGCCAGCGGCCGGCGCGCGCTGACCGCGGGATCAAGCTGGCGCAGCGAACCCGCTGCGCCGTTGCGCGGATTGGCGAGCGGCTTAGCGCCGTTGGCCAGCGCCCATTGGTTATAGGCATCGAAACCGGCGCGCGGCATATATATCTCGCCGCGCACCTCGAGCACCTCCGGCACGCCCGGGCCCGGCCCGCCTGGCTCGCGCAGGCGCAGCGGAACGGCCTTGACGGTGCGCAGGTTGGCGGTGACGTCCTCGCCGCTCGCGCCATCGCCACGCGTGGCGCCACGCACGAAAAGCCCCGCTTCGTAGCGCAGGCTGATCGCCAGTCCATCGAACTTGGGCTCGACCGAGAACACCGGGTCCTGGTCACGGGTCTCGCGCACGATGCGGGCTACGAATTCCGCCACCTCGTCGTCGCTGAACGCATTGGCCAGCGACAGCATCGGCACCGCGTGGCGGACCTCGGCGAACTTGCCGGAGGGCGCGTCGCCCACCCGCCGCGTCGGTGAGTCGGGCGTGGCCAGCTGCGGATGCGCTTCTTCAAGCGCGACCAGCTCGCGCAGCAGGCGGTCGTAGTCGGCGTCGGCGATCGCGGGATCGTCGAGCACGTGGTAGCGGTGGTTGGCGTCGTCGATCAGTCGGCGCAGTTCGGCGGCGCGCTGCGGGGCGTTGTCGGGCATCGACGGATTGTAAGGCTTGCCGTGCGCGGCGGCTCCGCCCGGATTACCAGCCCGGGCTGCGGCTGATCGGTACTTCCTGCTCGCGGTCGTAGGCGCGCAGTTCCTCGCGCAGGTGCGCGATGCGCTGCCGTCCCAGGGCGTTGCGCTGTTCGTCCAGCAGCACCCCGTCCAGCAGCTCGGCCATGCGCTCGGCGGTGGGCAGCATCGCGTCCCAGGCGTCCAGCGCGCGCAGCGGCGCGGGCAGCGTCAGGAAGAACGCGATCGCCGGGGTTTCCATGGCCTGGATCTCGGCCATCTCGAAGCTGCCGGGCTTGCGGATGTTGGCCACGCTGAAGACCGGGCCACGCTCCGGGTGGCCGTCGACCAGGCGGTGGAAGACGTTCATGTGGCCGTAGGTCAGGCCGGCCTTTTCGGCCGCGACCACGATGTCCGGGCCGCGCAGCACCTGGCCGGCGCGCGCGGCGATGTACAGGGTCACGATCTTGTCGAACTCGTCGCTGACGCGACGACCGTACTCGCTGACGGTCGCGCCGGCGGTGCCGCCGACCGCGCCGTCGAGCAGCTCCATCTCGCTCTGCACGGCGGCGTCGCCGGGCGCCTGCCCGCCATCGCCAAGCTCGCGCTCGAGCTGCGCGCCCAGCGTGGGTTCCATGCGCGTGTCACGCGGCGCGCGGTTCTCGACGCGCCGGCCCTGGCCGGTGCGCGGGCGCGTGCCGATGTACCACATGGCCGCGAACAGCAGGGCGCCTGCCACCAGGATCCCCAGACGCAACAGCCATACATCGCTCATCGTGCTCTCCGTTACAGGTTCAGGCGGCGCCAGCCAGGCGGGCCGCCTCGGCGAGGTCGACCGACACCAGCCGGCTCACACCAGGCTCACGCATGGTAACGCCCGACAGCTGCGTCGCGGCCTCCATGGTCGCCTTGTTGTGGGTGACGAACAGGAACTGCACCTTCTGGCTCATCTCCGACACCATCGCCGTGAAGCGGCCGACGTTGGCTTCGTCGAGCGGCGCGTCGACTTCGTCGAGCAGGCAGAACGGCGCGGGATTGAGCTGGAAGATCGCGAACACCAGCGCGACCGCGGTCATCGCCTTCTCGCCGCCGGACAGCAGCGAGATGTTCGACACGCGCTTGCCCGGGGGCCGCGCCATGATCGCGACGCCGGTGTCCAGCAGGTCCTCGCCGGTCAGCTCGAGGTAGGCGTGCCCGCCACCGAACAGCCGCGGATAGATTTCCTGCACCCCGGAGTTGACGCGGTCGAAGGTGTCCTTGAAGCGACCACGCGTCTCGCGGTCGATCTTGCGGATCGCGTCCTCGAGGGTGTCGAGCGCCGAGGTGAGATCGGCGTCCTGGCTGTCCAGGTACTCCTTGCGCTGCGCGGCTTCGGCATGCTCCTGGATCGCGGCCAGGTTGACCGGCTCCAGGCGTCGCAGGCGGTTGTCGAAGTCCTGCACCTGCTTGCCCCAGGCGGTGACCTCGGCGTCTTCGGCAAGGCCGGCCACCACGTCGTCGAGCACGAAGCCGGCCTCGACCACCGAAGCGGCCAGCTGCTCGGCGTGGATCACCAGGGCCTGCTGGTCGAGCCGGCGCTGTGCGATGGCTTCGCGCTGGGCGATGGCCTGTTCGTCGCGCTGGTGGCGGACCTGTTCGTATTCGCGCAGGCCGGCATCGACGCCTTCCAGCGCCCTGCGCGCCTGCCCCAGCGTCTGTTCGGCGCGGACGCGCTCGGCGAGCGCCAGCTGGCGCTGCTGCTCGAGCGTTTCCACCGGCGTATCGCCTTCGGCGAGCTGCGCGGCGATCTCGCCCAGGCGGGTATCGAGCTGGCCACGCTGGCCACCCATGCGCGACAGCGCCTGGCGCAGCGCGGTCACCTGGGTGCGCTGCGATTCCAGCTGCAGGGCCAACGCGTGGGCCTGTTCGCGTGACTCGCGGGCGGCGCTGCGCGCGGCATCGCGCGCTTCGGTGAGGCGGGCGCGCTCGGCGTCGAGCTCGCGTCGCGTGGTTTCCAGGTCGCCCATGCGCGTGACCGCGCCTTCCAGGCGGCCACGGGCGTCGCGCGCCTGTTCGCCGCTGGTCGCCAGCGTCTCGGCGAGCTGCGCCAGTTCGATATCGATCTTCTCGATGCGGTTGCGCGCGGCGTCCAGGCGGCCCTGCTGGCCCTGCATCTGCCCGGCGAGCTCGGAAACCGCGCGATGCGCCTGGTACATCTGGCGCTGCACGTCCTCGCGCGCCTGTTCGGCGGCCAGCAGGCGCTCGCGGCCGCTGCCCTGCGCCGCCTCGAGTTCGGCCTCGCGCGCCTGCAGTTCTTCGATGCGTTCCCGCAGGCCCTGGATCTCGCGCTCGCGCAGCAGCGCACCCTGGCGCGCGGCGCCCGAGCGCAGCACGCGCAGCCAGCCGGCGCCGAGGCGTTCGCCGTCGCGGGTGATCACCGAGTCGGCGGGATCCAGCCGCGCCTGCAGCGCGCGCGCCTCATCCAGGGACTCGGCCACGTGCAGGCGCGACAACAGCCGGCGGATCGCCAGCGGGCCGCGCACGCGGGCGGCAAGCGAGGTGGGCGCGAACCCGGCATCGCCGGCCGCGGACGACACCAGCGCGATGCGCCCGTCACCGAGATCGGCGAGCGCCTCGACCAGCGACTCGGGGCTCTCGACCAGCACGCCCTCGATCATCTGCCCGAGCGCGCCCTCGACCGCGTTCTCCCAGCCGGCCTCGACCTGCAGCGCCTCGCCGACGCGCGTGCCGGAATCCAGGCCGTGCTGGCGCAGCCAGGCCATCGCCGCGCCCTGCTCCTGGCCGAGCGCGGCGTGCTGCAGGGTCTCCAGCGAGGACAGCCGGCCGCGCGCTTCCTGCGCCTCCTTGCGCACGTCCGACAGCGCCTGCTGCCCGGCGCGCTGCTGGTCCTGGAGATCGAGCGCGGCCTGCTTGCGCGCCTCCAGGCCTTCGCCCAGCGCCTCGATCGCGATGGACTGTGTTTCGTGTTGCGCGGCGGCCGCGGCGAACGCCTCGGCCAGCGCGTCGAGATCAAGCGCGGCGCGCTCGGTGGCGAGCTGTTCGCGACGACGGTCGGCTTCGAGCGACTGGCGGTCGAGGTAGTCAACGCGGGTGCGCTCGACATCGCCGGCACGCGCGGCCTCGGACTGGCCGCGGCTGTGCGCGTCCCAGCGCTCCTGCCAGCCGGCCAGCGCGGCTTCGGCGTCGCGCAGCGCGTCCTGGCGGGCGCTGTCGTCCTCGCGCAGCATCTCCAGCGCGGGTTCGGCCTCGGCCACCGACTCGGCCAGGATCGCAAGCCGCTCCTCGTCGCCGCTGATGTGCTGGCCGATCTCGGCCAGCGCGTCCTCGGCCTCTTCGCGGGCGCGCAGCAGGCGCTGCGACAGCTCGCGCTGGTGCGCGATCTGCTGCTCGACGCGCGCCAGCATGCCGCCGACTTCGTAGCCGGCCGCCTGCGCGGCGTTGAGCGCCTCCATGGCCTCCTCGCGCCGCACGCGCCCGGTCTCGATCTCGCGCTCGGCCTCGCGCTGTTCGGCGATCAGCTGCTGCAGGCGGGTCTCTTCCTGCGACAGCCCTTCGCGCAGGCGGGACAGCTTCGCGTCCAGCGCGCGGTATTCCAGCGCCTTCCACTCGGCGTCGCGGATCCGGCGCTCGGCCTGGATGGCCGTGTACTGCTCGGCCTGGCGCGCCTGGCGCGCCAAGTGGCCAAGCTGCTTGCCGACTTCCTCGCGCAGGTCACCGAGGCGGTCCAGGTTTTCGCGGGTGTGGCGGATGCGGGTCTCGGTTTCCTTGCGGCGCTCCTTGTACTTGGAGATGCCGGCGGCCTCTTCCAGGTACACGCGCAGGTCCTCGGGCTTGGCCTCGATGATCTGGCTGATCATCCCCTGCTCGATGATCGAGTAGCTGCGCGGCCCGAGACCCGTGCCGAGGAACAGGTCGGTGATGTCGCGCCGGCGGCACTTGGCCCCATTCAGGTAATAGCTGCTCTGGCCGTCGCGCGAGACCAGGCGCTTCACCGAGATCTCGTTGAAGGCGGCGAACTCGCCGGTGATGGTGTGGTCGCTGTTGTCGAAGACCAGCTCGACGGTGGCCTGCGAGACCGGCTTGCGGGCGGTGGAACCGGAGAAGATCACGTCGGTCAGCGAGTCGCCGCGCAGGCGGCTGGCCGAGCTCTCGCCCATCACCCAGCGCACGGCGTCGATGATGTTCGACTTGCCGCAGCCGTTGGGACCGACCACGCCGGTCATGTTGGTCGGCAGGTGCAGCGTGGTGGGATCGACGAAGGATTTGAAGCCGGAAAGCTTGATCGTGGACAGGCGCATGCGGCGGTCTGGGAGCCTCGGCGGCGGCAGGCCGCAACGACTCGAGTATAGCGGCACCTCCGCGGCGCGAGTCCGCCCCGGCCCCCGTCGGGCCCCGGGATGGCCGGCCCGGCGGTGCGGGACACCCTGACCGCAGACCGCGCCGGCAGCCGATACGCGCCTCGCCGATGGCGCCGCAGGCTGGCCCGACGCCACACGCACGAGGTACGCCATGACATGCCGCCTTCCCGCCAACGTCACGGCCCTCCGCGCCGCCGCGCTGGCCTGGGCCTGTGCCTGCACGTTTGCCGCGCCGGTGGCGCTGGCTGCCCCGCCCGGCCTGATGCACGCCGCCGCCACGGCAGGCGCGCCTGCGGATGCTCTTCCAGGCGATGTCGCCGGCTACTGGGTCAGCGAAAAGCTCGACGGCGTCCGCGGCCGCTGGGACGGCCGCCGCCTGTGGACGCGCGCGGGGCATGCCATCGACCCGCCCGACTGGTTCACCGCCGGCTGGCCGCAACACGCCATGGACGGTGAGCTCTGGTTGGGGCGCGGGCGCTTCGACGAGGTCGCCGCCCTGCTCCGCCGCAGCGGCAACGACGACGCCTGGCGCGGGGTCCGCTTCCTGGTGTTCGACCTGCCCGAACACGGCGGCCCGTTCGCGGCGCGCGTCGCGGCCATGCGCACGCTGTCGGGCGTCGGCGCGCCGCCGTGGCTGCGCGCCGTGGCGCAATCCCGGGTGGCCGATGCCGGGGGCGTGCAGGCGCGGCTGGCGGCGGTGCTGGCCGCGGGCGGCGAAGGACTGATGCTCCACCACGGCACCGCGCTGTACACGGCGGGCCGCAGCGATGGACTGCGCAAGCTCAAGCCGCACGACGATGCCGAGGCCCGGGTCGTGGCGCACCTGCCCGGCAACGGCAAGTACGCCGGCATGCTGGGAGCGCTGCTGGTGGAACGGGCCGACGGCACACGCTTCCGGCTGGGCAGTGGCCTGAGCGATGCGGAGCGCGCCACCCCGCCGCCCGTGGGCAGTCTCGTCACCTACCGCTACAACGGCTACACCGGCAACGGGCTACCGCGTTTCGCACGCTTCCTGCGCATCCGCACGCCAGTGGACGCGCCGGGGCAGCGTTGACCCCATTGCGCCCCCGGCGCCAAGTGCCGCAACGCCCACTGCAGCGCAGCGCCAGGCTCGAACTCCCGCACCGCGCACACGCTTCCGGCAGGCCGCAGTCTGCAGACCAGACCGGGTCAGCCTCCTCCATCCGCCTCCAGCCGGGCGCCATCACCGCCGGCGGCACCATCGAAGACATGCACGTGTTCGACTGCCACGCGCAGCGAGATGGATTCACCAGGACGCGGCAGCGCGCCCGGCGGCAGCCGCGCCACCAGCGTGTGGTCGCCGAGCCGGAGATTGACGAAGACTTCGTTGCCCACCGGCTCCACCACTTCAACCAGCGCGTCGAACGCGCCGCCCGCGGCGTCGCCCCGCTCCACACGCAGCAGGTGCTCGGGGCGCACGCCAAGCAGAAGCGGCCGTCCGGACCATTCGCTCGACGCATGCAACCCCGGCAGTGGAATCCGCATGCCGTCGCTGGCGACAAAGCCGGCGCGATCCGCGTCGAGCCGGCCGGCGATCATGTTCATCGCCGGGCTGCCCAGGAAAGTCGCCACGAACACGTCGGCCGGCCGCTCATAGAGGGCCATCGGCGTGTCGATCTGGCGGATGCGGCCTCCGTCAAGCACCACGATGCGCTGCCCCAAAGTCATGGCCTCCACCTGGTCGTGGGTGACGTAGACCATGGTCGCGCCGAGGCTGCGATGCAGGCGCGCGATCTCCACCCGCATCGCCGCGCGCAGCCGCGCATCGAGGTTGGACAACGGCTCATCGAGCAGGAAGACCTGCGGCTGGCGCACCAGCGCACGCCCCAGGGCAACGCGCTGCCGCTGACCGCCCGACAGCGCCGCCGGCTTGCGCTCCAGCAGGTCCTCGATGCCCAGCATGCGCGCGGCTTCGCCCACGCGCGCGGCAATCGTGCCCTTGTCGTGCCCGCGCAGCTTCAGGCCGAACGCCAGGTTGCCGGCGACGCTCATGTGCGGATACAGCGCGTAGCTCTGGAACACCATGGCGATGTCGCGGTCGCGCGGGGCGACATCGTTGACGATCCTGTCGCCGATGGTGATGGTGCCGCCGCTCACCGCCTCCAGCCCGGCGATCATCCGCAGCAGGGTGGACTTGCCGCAGCCCGATGGGCCAACCAGCACCAGCAGTTCGCCATCGGCCACTTCGAAACCGGCATCGGACACCGCGACGAAGCCGTCGGGGTAGACCTTGCGGACGTGGTCGAGCCGCACCTGCGCCATGCCATCTCCCATGCGTGGAAACATGCGCGCGAAGCAGCGCCGCGCGCCGCGACCGGCGTTGACAACGCGCCGGACGGCTTCCGCTATTCTGGCATGTAACCGCTTCCAGCCTTCACGACTCCCGGACCCCTCACCGATGCCGACCGACGCTTCCCCGACTCGCGACCTGCGCTTCCCGGAGGGCTTCCTCTGGGGCGCCGCCACCGCCGCGCACCAGATCGAGGGATCGCCCATGGCGGACGGCGCCGGCCCGAGCATCTGGACGCGCTTCGCGCATACGCCGGGCATGACCTTGAACGGCGACACCGGCGACATCGCCTGCGACCACTACAACCGCTGGAAGGACGACGTCGCGCTGATGCGCGAGCTCGGCCTGAAGGCCTACCGCTTCAGCGTGTCGTGGTCGCGGATCCATCCCGAGGGCATCGGCCGTGTCAACCAGGCCGGCGTGGACTTCTACTCACGCCTGGTGGACGAACTGCTGGCCAATGACATCGAGCCGCTGCTCACGCTGTTCCACTGGGACCTGCCGGCAGCGCTCGACGACAAGGGCGGCTGGCTCAACCGCGACTGCGCCGACTGGTTCGCCGAATACGGCACCACGCTGTACCGCGCGCTCGATGGCCGGGTGAAAAAGTGGGTGACGCTCAACGAGCCGTGGGTGATCACCGATGGTGGCTACCTGCACGGCGCGCTGGCGCCCGGCCACCGCAGCCGCTACGAGGCACCCATCGCGTCGCACAACCTGATGCGCGCGCACGGCGCCGCGGTGCAGGCGTATCGCGCCGAGGGCAAGCACGAGATCGGCCTGGTGGTGAACATCGAGCCCAAGCATGCGGCCAGCGACTCGGCCGAAGACGAGGCAGCGGTGAAGCGCGCCCACGCGTACATGAACGAGCAATACCTGCACCCCGCCCTGCTCGGCCGCTATCCGCCCGAGCTGGCCGAGGTATTCGGCGACGCCTGGCCGGAGATCGACCCCGTCGACTTCGACCTGATCCGCCAGCCGCTGGATTTCGTCGGCATCAACTACTACACGCGCAGCGTGACGCGGGCCGACGCCAGCTACCCACTGCGCGCCGGCGGCGTGCGCCAGCCGGGCGCGACCTATACCGAGACCGGCTGGGAAGTGTTCCCGATGGCGCTGACCGAACTGCTGCTGTGGTTCAAGGACACCTACGGCGACCTGCCGCTGTACATCACCGAGAACGGCGCGGCGTTCTTCGACCCGCCCGTGGCCGAGGGCGGCCGCGTGCGCGACCCGCTGCGCATCGACTACCTGCGCAAGCACATCACGGCCGTGCACGACGCCATCACCGCGGGCGTCGACGTGCGCGGCTACATGGCCTGGTCGCTGCTCGACAACCTGGAATGGTCACTCGGCTATTCCAAGCGCTTCGGCATCGTGCACGTCGACTACGGCACCCAGCAGCGCACGCCGAAGGACAGTGCGCACTGGTACTCCGGGGTGATCGCCAGCAACGGGCGCGCCCTCGCCGACCCCCTGCCTTACTGACCCGGGACAGCGCCGACATGCACGACACGCACCTGCTGTCCGGCGCCAACGCATACACCGTCCCGCACGACGATGCCGGTGCCCACCCCACAGCGCGCCGGCCCGCCGCGTGACCGGACGCGGCGCCGCGCACGTCGGTGACACCCTGCTCGACGGCCGCGTGCAGTTCGAGGCCTTCCAGGACGCCACGCAGTGGGCGTGGGCGGCCGCGGTGTCGGTCTCGGCGGCGCTCAAGCGCGACCTGGAGCAGCAGCCGCGCGCACGCCTGTTGCTGTCAGGGGGCAACACCCCGGGAGCGGCTTACGAGGCCCTGTCCCGGGCACCGATCGAGTGGGAGCGCGTCGATGTCGCGCTTGTCGACGAACGCTGGCTGCTCCCCGACGACGTCGACAGCAACGCCCGCCTGGTGCGCGAATCCCTGCTGCGCAACCATGCCGCGCGCGCGCGCTTCGAGGCGATCACCCGTGCCGGGCGCAGCATCGAAGAGGCGGTGACCACAGCCAACATGCACGCCCGACAGGCCGCGGGCGTGGTCGTGCTGGGCATGGGCGACGATGGGCATACCGCATCGCTGTTCCCGGGCATGCGCGGGCTCGACGACGCATTCGCCTCGACGCGCCCCTACGTCGCGGTGGATGCGCGCGGCTGCCCGGGCGCCGAGCAATGGCCGCGCCGCATCAGCCTCACGCCGGCCGGCATCGCGCCGGCCCACAGCCGGTTCCTGCTGATCCGCGGCCTGCACAAGCGCGCGCTGCTCGAGCGCGTGCTCGCCGGCGACGACCCCGCGGAGTTCCCGGTGCGCATCGCCTTCCTGACGCCCGGCGCGCCGCTGCGCGTCCTGTGGAGCCCGTGATCGCTGCCGGCCGCGGCCGGCGACGGCCTACAGCACCGCCAGCGCGCGATTGTCGAAATGCCCCGGGAAGCCGGCAGCGACTTCCAGCTTGCGCTCGATCGACGCCAGGATCCTGTCCGCGAAGTTGACCCCGGCCAGGGCGCTGCACGAGCCGAGGTTGCCGGGCGAGAACACGTTCACCTCGAGGATGGTGTCGCCGATGATGTCGATGCCGACCAGGAACATGCCGTCGCGCACCAGCTTCGGCCGGATCAGCTCGGCGACGCGCAACTCGCGTTCGGTGATGCGCACCGGCTTGGCCTTGCCGCCGGCGTGGATGTTGCTGCGGATGTCCTCCTTGGCGCCGACGCGGCGCATCGCCGCGTACTTGCCGTCGATCTCGAGCGGCACGCCGTTCATCAGGAACAGGCGGATGTCGCCCTTCTCCGCCTCCGGTACCCACGCCTGGGCAATGATGTAACCGTCGCGGCCGATCGCCTCGATCATCTGGTTGAGGTTGCCGCCGGACTTCTGGTCGACCAGGAACACGCCCTGCCCGCCCGAGCCCTGCAGCGGCTTGAGCACGATGTTGCCGGCATGCTGCTTGGCGAAGGCCTTGATGTCGGAGGCCTGGCGGCTGATCAGGGTCTCGGCCCGCACCGCGCGCGGAAACGACTGGAAATACAGCTTGTTGGCGGCCTTGGCCAGCGCGTCCGGGTCGTTGAGCACCAGGCAGCCGCGCATCGCGGCCAGGCGACCGAACTGGACACCCACCGACTCGGCCCACGGGCGCGTGGCCGCATCGTTCGACGGGTCGCTGCGCAGCATCAGCACGTCGATGTCGGTGATGTCGACCAGCTTCTTGCGGGTGACCGCCTGGAGGTCGGCGAAGAACTTTTCCTGCGTGCGCTTGCCGGATTTCAGCGGCGGCACCATGTGCACGTGCGCGCGCATGCGGTCGTCCGTGCCCAGCACGAAATCGCCAGGCGTCATGTAGCAGACGTGGTGGCCGCGGCGCGAAGCCTCGTGCGCGAGCACGGTGGTGGTGTAGCCGGCGTACTCGATTTCGAGGTCGTTGACATAGAAGGCGATCAGCATGGTTTCAGGCCTGGACAAGTTCGAGGAAGGGTTCGCCGCCGCGCACGCGCGCCAGCCGCGCGCGCGCCTCCGGCCGCGAGAGGAATTCGGGCAGCACCGCCGGCTCGCGCAGGATTCCGCGCGCACGCAGTTCGTCGACCACCGGCACGTGGGACGCGGCGATCTTGCCGGTCCAGAAGGCGTCCAGCGGCCGGCCGCCCGCAACCCACGCAAAGACTTCCTTCAGCCCGCGCAGGTAGATCGCATCCTTGGCGAGGCCGCCGGAACGGAAAACGCGGGCGACGATGTTGAACGCGGCGCGCGGAGTGAAGCCATGGTCGCGGCGCAGCATGCGATCGCAGTCGACGAATTCCGCGCCGTCCAGCATCGCATCGACCACGACGACACGGGCCGCGAGCAGCCGCAGGCGCGACCGCCCCAGGCCGCCCACCAGGTATTCCGCGAACACGCCGAGCCCTTCCTGGATGCCCTCGTAGCCGGCCAGGCCGCTGCCGAAGATCGACAGCCCCTGCGCGCCGCCGTTGACGCAGGTGAGCACGTGTACCCCGACCTCGTGCTGCAGCAGCGCATCCAGCCGCCAGCGGCGCATCCGCGTGGCGGTGGACACCAGCACCGAGCGCCCGGACACCATCAGGCCGGGGGCGATGTCGTCGCGCAGGCAGACCTCGGCCTGGAACAGCGGCGCCCTGTGGCGGTAGCGGGCGATCAGCGCTTCCGCCGCCTCGCGCACGGCGTGGCAATCGACACAGGCCGTGTCTTCGTTGCCGGCGGCGGCGTCCTCGCGCGCGAGGATCCCGCGCGCCTCGCCCAGCAGCGACGCTTCGACCGCACCGTACTGGATGACCGAGGCGTACTTGAACGCCGGAGTGTTGCGGCCCTGGAGCATGGTCAACTGCTGGTCGAGCTCCCGCTGCTTCTGCAGGAACAGCTGTTCCAGGACGGGATCTTCCACGGCACGGACGTCGATCGAGTACAGCGCACGCTTGGAGAGCTCCGGACTGACGGTCAACGGCCGGTAGCGGAACTCCGGCGCCTTGTCGCTTCCGGCCGCGTGGAAGCGCTCCATTGCCTCGACCGTATTGATCGGCGACACCGAGAGCAGGAAATCGAACGAGGCGCTGATTGCCGCCAGGTCGCGGTCGACGGCGACCGCGGCCTTGATGAAGCGGCTCCGCCCAAGCGTTCGGTGCGGGACGCGGATGTCCGGCGTGGCGGCTTCGACGAACGCGGCCAGCGCCTGCAACAAGGCATCGAACGCCAGCGTTTCCAGTTCGTGGAACACCTGCGGGTACACCGCATCGCTGCCCGGGGCGAGGTAGATGCGCGGCAGCCCCAACGACAGCACGCCGATGCCTGCGCTGCCTTCCACCAGCGCGGCGAGCGCCGCCGGCAGGTCGGGCGCGCCGGCATCCTCGATCGCCGCTTCGCGAAGCTCGATGCACGCCCCGGCCAGCGCGTCGCGCAGGCGCCGCGCGGCCGCATGGGCGGGTGCGCCGCCGCTTGCGGCCACGGTGAACCGGAACGGCTCCAGGCGCGGGCTGTCCTCGGCGATCGAAGCGTCGCGTGGCAGGTCGTGCAGCCACAGCAGCAGGTAGCTCGGAAAGTCCCGCGCCTGGTGGGCCAGCACGGAATCGAGGCGCGTGATGGCCCCCGCGTCCGCGTCCCCGCCCGCCGGCCACACCAGGTGTGCCGCGCTGATGGTCGCGAGGCGGCGCGCGATGCTCGCGGCCTCGTCGGGATAGCGGTTGAGCACCAGGAACGGCAGCGGCCGGTCGATGTGCACGCGACCGCCGGCGTCGAGCTCGCGGCGCCATGCGCCAAGACCGAAGTCCGGCGCCGGCGGCTTCTGCACGCGGGGACCGGGGCGAACGGGTTCAGGCATGCGCGAGCCACTCGCGGGCATGGGCCGCCGCGGCATCGACCAGGCGGCGCATGCCCGCGAGCTCCGCGGGGTCCGGGACACCCGTCCATTCGTCCATGAAGGTCTTCTTGAATTCCAGCGCGATCGCGCAGCCGGTCTCCGGGTAGCGCGCATGCACAAACCGCGCGAGCTCGCCACGCCCCTGGAAGGCGATGTTCTCGCGCACGTCGGCGTGGCGCCCGTTGAAGTCGACCGCGCGCATGGTGTCCATGAGTGGGTCGAGCAGGCCGGCCCAACGCCCGCGCGGCATCGACCAGGTGCCGATGTTGACCTCGGGCGCATCCTCCGCCGGCGTCGCCGCAGCGGTCGGGCCGTCGCGCCGATGGTTGTAGCTGTGCACGTCGAACACCACGAAGCGGCCGTGGTGGCGCACGAGGTCGTCGAACACGGTGGCGAGGGTGCGATAGAAGGCGTGGTGCAGGCGCAGCGAATGCTGCACGAAGGCCTCGTCCGGCGGTGCGTCCCACAGGTGCAGGCCCCAACATTGCTCCGGCACGCGATACACGGCCTGGTCGGCGGCCCGGTTGAGGTCGACCTCGAACCGCGAGCGGTGCACGACCACACGGCCCGGCACACCGGCGATGGCCTGCCCGGTGAACGGGTCTTCCTCGCGCAGGCGTTCGCCGTCGGGCAGCCGCATCGCGTCCGCGACTTCCGGGCGCAGTGCGTGTCCGTCGTGGATGGCGGTTGCGAACACCGGATCATCGGCGCGCTGCAGCGTCCACCAGGCGGTGGCGTGTGGCCGTTGTGGCGCGGACGGATCGACGGTGGTCAGGGCGGGCTCCAGGTGCGCGCGCCGCGACAGCCGCGGCAGCGCCTGTTCTATCCGCCGCGACGTGATCGGGATGTGGCCGCGGCCGTCAGCGCAGCGACACCTCGACGCGCGCCGGCAGCTCTGCGAGGCGCAGTTCGCCGCCCTGCCAGGCAGCAGGCACGCCGTTGATGGTCGTCGCACCGGGCGCGGACCCGCGATAGGGCCAGGGCAGGACAAGTCCGCCCGACGGCGGCACCAGACCCTCCCCGACCTCCAGCACGAGCGCGTCGCCATCGCCTCGCAGCGAGTAGCGCAGCGTGCCCTGCGGCATGCGCAAGCCATCGATGGCGACGCCATGCGCCAGCCAGTGCTCGGGCACACCGGCGGCCAGCACGATGCTGTCATCGACCTCGCGCACGTAGGCGAACATGTCCAGCGCGGAGCGGACGAAGTCCGACGCCACCCACGCATGCGGCAGGTCGCCGAGGAAGAACGGCGTGCGCGGCGTGGGCGTGACCACCTCGGCCCACTGGTTCCAGGCCGGGGGCGCGCGGTCGGCGAGGAACCACTGCGCCGCGTCCTGCGCGCGCTCGCGCCAGCCGAGGCGCACGAAGGCGCCGACGTTGCGCCATTCGTACGGCGTATACGCGGTCCATGCGCGCGTGCCGTCGCGGCGCTCGCTGAACTCGCGCCAGTAGCGCTCGAAGGTGTTGTGCAGCAGGTCGGCGGGCAGGCGCCCCTGCTCGCCGCCCGGGGCAAGCGCGATGGTGGTCGAGGTGGCATCGAAGTCACCGAGCTCGGCGGCACCCGGCAGGTAGTCGATGCCGTGAAGCCGGGCTGCGGCGCGCAGCGAGGCGTCCAGGTCGTCGCGGAACTGGTCGCGCGCGGCGGCCATGCGTGCCGCGTCGTCAACGTGTCCGAGCGCCTCCGCCACCACCACCGCGTCCTTGTAGCCGCGCAGCGCCCAGAAGTTGTCCCAGTACGAGTGCATCGGCTTCGCCGAATAGCCTTCGTGGCTGATCGACGCCGGCATCATTCCGTAGAAGGCCGGGTTGCGCGCGCGGTTGGCCTCGGTGCGCTCGCTCGCGCGCAGGCGTTCCATGTAGTCGAACGCGCCACGCACGTGCGGCCACATGCGCTCCAGGAACGCGCGGTCGCCGCTGTAGCGCCAGTACTCGGCGATGGTGAAGACCAGCTCGCCGTGGCTGTCGTTCTCGGGCACCGGGTCGCTGCCGCGGTCGTCGACGCAGCACGGCACCATGCCGTCGTCGAACTGGTGCGGCGCGTACCACTCGAGGTATTCGCGTACCGCGTCATCGCGGCCCAGCCGCAGCAGCCCTTCGGCGATCATCGCGCCGTCGCGGATCCAGCTGCGCGCATAGGCGCGCGTGCCGGGCTGCAGGCGCGGGCCGACGCGGCTGACCAGCATGTGGGCCAGCGCGGTGCGCAGGGTGTCGGCCAGCACCTGGCCCTGCGGCGGCAGGTCCAGGCGCACCTGGTCGAGCTTGCCGCGCCAGTCGCCGGCGACATCGCGCTGCAGCGCGTCGGCATCCCACCAGCGCCGCGCCGGTCCGCTGCCGCCGGTCATCGGCACCATCACCTCGATGCTGCGCACTTCGCCCGGCCCCAGGCGCATGCGGTAGACCAGCGCCGCCGACGCCAGCCCGGTGGGATCACGCTCCACGCGCGTCGTGGCGGGCAAGTTGCCGCTCGCGAGATGGGCGACGGCCATGCCGGCGTCGAACGAGGTCGCGAACGCGGCAGTCGGCACCTGCTTGGCGAACACGCGGGGCACGCCGGCGACGCTGATGGTGCCGCCGTCCACGGCGATCGAATCGATCGGGCTCACACCGCCGAGGGTGTTGAGGAACTGCGCCGGCGGATTGACCTGCAGCGGACGCGCGGCCAAGGCCAGGGTGAATTCGCGGGCGCGGGCGCCGCTGTTGGCAAGCCGGTAGCGCGCCACCAGCTGCGACGCGGCAGGCGTCCCTTGCGCGAACGCGGTGATGCGCAGCGCCATGTCGCCGTGCCGCCAGTCGACGCTCGGCACCGGCAGGTAGCCGTCCTGCAGCGACTGCCGCGGCGCCGCGTCCGCCCAGCTCACCAGCTTGCCGTCCACGGTCACGAACGGCTCGAGACTGAAACCACCCTTGCCCACTTCGATCGCGCCGTCTTCGCCGATCAGGCCCTGCTGCAGGCCGCCATCGGTCCCCAGGATCGTCCAGTACGGCTGCTCGCCGCTGAAGCCGCGTGGAAACCAGCCGCGCGGCGCGTCGGCGGCCACCGCTTTCACGAAGTCGTTGGCGTGGGCCGAGAAGGCCAAGGGCTGCAGCCGTGCCGCGGCCAGCGCGAAGCTGTCGCCTGGCCCCGCGCGGAGATCGAGCGCCAGATAGCGGGCTTCCGCCTCAGGTAACGCGATCCAGTCACGCCCGCCGTTGCCGCCCGTCACGCTGTGCACGTCGCGCCAGGCCAGGCCGTCGTCGGACAGCTGGACGTCGTAGCGCGAGGCGTGCGCACCGGGCAGCCAGTCGAGCACCAGCCCGCCGAACTCGCGAACGCTGCCGAGATCCAGCACCAGCCGCTGCCCCGCCGGCGCGACGTTGGCGGCGCGCCATGCCGTCTCGCTATTCCCGTCGACCGCGGCCGCGGCATCGCCCGCGGTGGCCGATGCATTGACAGACAGCGGGCTGGCATCGACCGGTGCCAGTTCGCTGAAGGTGAGCGCGTCGAAGCACACCGAGCCGCGTCCGCCGACGTTGTTGTACACGGTGAACTCGAGCCGGCTGCTGGCGCGCAGCACCGGGTCGGGATCCGGCCCCCAGGCGCGCACCACGTGGCGTGCCTTGTGGCGCACCGCGGTCCAGCGCTTCGGAAGCGCGTACTTCGGCTGGTTCACCCACCACACGTTGTCGCCGCTGGCGTCCACCAGCTTGAACTGCAGGTCGTTGGCCGGCGCGTTGCCGCGCAGCTGCAGATCGAAGCGGTAGTTGCCGGGATAGGTGATGGCCAGGTTGCGCTGGATGCCGGCATAGCCGGAAACGCCGTTGAAGTCGTAGTCCAGGCACAGCGCCGCGCCGTCGGCGCCGTCGACCTGGCGGATCACGCCGGTGACCTGGTTGGAGGTGACCACGCGCCATGCGGCGGGATCGGAGAAATCGTCCAGCACGCGCGTGAACAGCACCTCCTGCGCCACCGCCGGCAGCGCGGCCATGCCGGCCATGGCCAGCACCGCACCCGACAGCCACCTGTTCAGTCCCACGATCACCCCTTCACACTGCCCAGCAGCAGGCCCTGGATGTAGTACCGCTGGAGCGCCAGGAACAGCAGCAGCACCGGCAGCACCGTCAGCACCGCGCCGGCCATCATCATCTCCACGTCCATGATGTGCTCGCGCGACAGCGACGCCAGCGCCACCGGCAGGGTGTAGTTGGCCTGGTCGGTGAGCACGATCAGCGGCCACATGAAGTCGTTCCAGGAGCCCATGAAGGTGAAGATGGCCAACGTCACCAGCACCGGCTTGAGCATCGGCAGCACCACCTGGAAGAAGATCCGCATCTCGCCGGCGCCGTCTATGCGCGCGGCTTCAAGCAGCTCGTCCGGGATCGACCGCGCGTACTGCCTGACCAGGAAAATGCCGAACACCGAGGCCAGCGCCGGCACGATCACCCCACCGAAGCTGTTGACCAGGCCCAGCTCCTTCATCAGCAGGAACAGCGGCAGCATCGCCACCTGCGCCGGCACCACCAGCGCCGCCAGGAGCACCTGGAACATGCGCTCGCGGCCGCGGAAGCGCAGCTTGGCGAAGGCATAACCGGCCATCGTGTTGACCAGCAGCGAACCCAGGGTGATCGCCAGCGACACCAGCAGGCTGTTGGCGAAGTTGCGCGCCATGCCGGTGCGCGCGAACAGCGCGTGGTAGTTCGCCAGCGTCGCCTGCGATGGCATGAGCGGCGGCGGGAACCCGCTGGCCTCGCCGGCCGGCATGAACGACACCGACGCCATCCACGCCAGCGGCGCCAGGCTGAGCACCGCCAGCACGGCGAGCGCGCCGTTCACCAGCAGCACTGCGCTGCGCGCTTCGCCCACGCCGCGGCTCATACCAGCCCCCGTCTGCGCCCGATGCGCAACAGCAAGGTCGTCACGGCCAGGATCACCAGGAACAGCATGAACGCCACCGCCGACGCGCGCCCGAGGTTCCACCACTTGAAGCCTTCCTCGAACATGAAATACAGCACGCTGACCGTCGACTGCAGCGGGTCGCCGCGGGTCATCACGTAAGGCTCGGCGAACAGCTGGAAGTAGCCGGACACGGTGATCACCCCGACCACCAGCAGCACCGGGCCAAGCATCGGGAACGTGATGTGCAGGAACTGGCGCCAGCGCGAAGCGCCGTCGATGCGTGCGGCCTCGTACAGGTCCACCGGGATCGCCTGCAGGCCGGCGATGAAGATCACCATGTTGTAGCCGAAGTTCTTCCACACGGCGAACAAGATGATGGTCGGCATGGCCCAGGCCGGATCGCCCAGCCAGTCGACCGGTCCGATGCCGACATGGCCCAGCGCCCAGTTCACCAGACCGTAGCTGGAATGGAACAGGTAGCGCCAGATCACCGCCACCGCTACCAGCGTGGTCACCACCGGCGCGAACAGCGCGGTGCGGAAGAACGCCTTGGCGCGCGCCAGTCCGGAGTTCAGCAGCAGCGCCGCGCCCAGCGAGACCGCCACCGACAGCGGCACGCCCACCACCACGAAATAACTGGTGTTCCACAGTGCCTTCCAGAACAGCGGCGTCTGCAGCAGGTCGATGTAGTTGCCCAGCGCCACGAAGCGCAGGTTGCCCGGCTCGGCCAGCGCGTAGAGATCGAAGTCGGTGAGGCTGAGCAGCAGCGCCGACAGCACCGGCAGCGCGAAGAACACGCCGAGCACCAGCAGCGCCGGCGCCGCGAACAGCCACCCGGCCAGCGCGGCGCGGTTCACGGCGTCGCCTCCGCCTTGCGCGCGCGCACCGAGCGCCGCTTGGCGAGGATGTCGTCGACCTTGGCGTCCAGCCGGCGCATGGCCTCGGGCTGCGATTCGCGGCCGCGCACCACGCGCTCCGTCGCCAGCCGCAGCTCCTGCGCGATGCGCTCCCATTCCAGCACCTGCGGCGTGGGCTCGACGCGCTCCAGCTGGTCGCGGAAGGCGCGTGCGAGTTCGTCGTTGGCCAACTCCGGATCCTCCCAGGTGCTGCGCCGCGGCGGCAGGTTGCCGATCATCGCGTGGAAGCGCTTCTGCACGTCGGGGCGGGAAAGATACTCGACCAGTTTCCACGCCGCTTCCTTGCGCGGCGAATCGCGGAACAGCACCAGGCTCGTACCACCTGCGATGCCGGCACCCGGGCCGTCCGGACCCGGCAGGGCCATGGTGCCCCACTGACCCACGAGCTCCGGCGGCTCGCGACGGCGGAACTCGCGGATGTTCCAGGGGCCGGACAGGTAGAACGCGAAGCTGCCCTTGAAGAACTCGTCCCAGACGTTGGAGATCTGGGTTTCCGACACCGCCGGCGCCCAGCCCTGCCCGAACATGTCGACATAGAACGCAAGCGCACGGCCGATGCCGGGCGAGCTGAAATTGCCGCGCCCGTTGTCGTCGCGCAGCATGGGCGCCTCCTGCTGCAGGGCCAGCGACACCTGCGGCTCGAACTCGTTGAGCGGCATCAGGATCGCGTGCCGACCCGGCCCGACCTCGCGCTGCACGGCGGCCATGGCCGCGCGCCATTCCTCCCAGCTCACGGGCAGCGTGTCGACGCCCGCCGCGCGCAGGATGTCCTTGCGGTAGAAAAGCAGGCGCGTATCCACGTACCAGGGCACGCCCAGCAAGGTGCCGTCGATGACGTTGGTGCCCCAGATGCCCGGGAAGTAGTCGTCCTCGCGCACCACCGCCGAAGCGTCCACGCGGTCCTGCAGCGGTTCCAGCACCCCGAGCGCGGCAAACTCGGGCATCCAGGTATTGCCGAGCTGGCAGATGTCCGGAAGCCCTTCGCCGGCAAAGGCGGTGAGCAGCTTCTCGTGCGCCGCCGACCACGGGACGTGCTGCACCTCGACGCGGATGCCCGGGTGCTCACGCTCGAAGTCGGCGATGAGCTCCGTGACCACTTCGGCCTCGCGCCCCATGGCCCAGAAGCGCAGCACGTCGTCGTCCTGGCGCGCGCAGCCCGCGGCGAGCAGCGCCGCCAGCAACACCACGAGCCTCGGGGCTGGCAGAAGACGGAAACACCTGAGCCATGCCCTCATTGCGGATCAGGGCGTCGTGGCCGGCTCGAGCACGGCTTCGTCTTCGTCTTCGAGCGCGTCGGCGCCTTCGGCTTCCGTCGCTCCTTCCACGCCTGCGCCGGTCGGCCTGGCGCCCGCGGCCTGCGCCTCGCCCAGCCAGCCGCCTGTGAAGCCCGCGCGCTCCAGCCCGCGGCGGATGTGCGGATTGCGCTTCATGACTTCCCAGACGAAGCCGTTGCGGTAGTTGGCGATCATCAGCAGGATCGGCCCCTGGTCGATGCCGATGTAGTCGCTCGCCACCCAACCCTTGCCCGGCACGATGCGCCCGGTCTTGAGCGGCACGTCGTAGTTGAAGCTGGGATTGAACGAGTCGAGGAACCCGTAGCTGGAGTACAGGTACTCGCCATGCCTGGCGTGCAGCGCCTCGGTGGCCGGGATCACCAGCTCGGGCGCGAATGGCAGCGAGCCGATCGCCGCCGTGGGCGCGATGGTGCCGTCATCGAAGGCCACCGCGATGCCGGCGCCGCGCGCGGAGTAGTGGCGGAACTCGCGCGGGGTGCCGTCATAGACCTGTTCGGTGCGCTGCGGGCCGTCGCTGGCGGTCAGGCCCCAGATGTCGGCGCCGTAGCCCGCCCATCCCATCGGGTTCTCGATGGCGTACGAGCGCTGCGCGTAGGTCGCGCGACGCGAATTCTCGAAATAGTCGATGCCACGCCCGCGCATGTAGGCGTCGCGGATGCCGCGGAAATCGACCCAGACGTGGCTGTACTGGTGGCCGAACTGCGGCGCGAAGCTCAGGTATTCCTGGCCCTGGTAGACGCCCCAGCTGTCGTCGTAGGTCGACGCCCACTGCGTCCAGGCCTCCGGCTCCACCGGGTGCGTGGGCGACGCCAGCGCCAGGATATAGACCAGCATGGCCTCGTCGTAACCGGTCCAGTCGTGTTCGATGAAACCACGCTCCGGGTACCAGCCCATCGAGATCAATGGCGGACGCTGCTGCAGCCAGGGCCATTCGACACGCAGGTACAGCGCTTCGGCGAGCTCGCGGATCTCGCGTTCGCGCGCGTCGTCGCCATCGTAATAGCTCTGCGCGAACAGCACGCCCATCATCATCAGCCCGGTGTCGACGCTCGAGAGCTCCACCCACGGCTCGTACCGGTGCCCGCTCTGCATGTCGAGGAAATGGTAGAAGAATCCCTTGTGGCCGATGGTGCCGCGCGCACCCGGCCCCTGCCGCGCGTCACGCAGGAACCGCAGAGTGAGCAGTGTGCGGTCCACGGCCTGCTGGCGGCTGATCCAGCCGTTCTCGATGCCTACCGGATAGGCCGTCAGCGCGAAACCGATCGCCGCGACGCTGGCGAACGGCCGCGACGGGAACCGGTCCGGTGTCATGCCGTTGGCTTCGTTGGTGGTGTCCCAGAAGAACTGGAAGGTGCGCTTCTCGATGTCGCCGAACAGCGGCGTCAGCTCGGGCGGTCCCACCGCGCGCGGATCCGCCGGCGCGGTGACCACGACTTCTTCGATGGGGCCCGGGCGCGGCGGCTCCACCTCCTGCTGCTCGCGGCCACACGCGACGAGCAGCAGTCCGCAAGCCGCCAGGCAAAGCGCCCGGAACGACGATGGCCATTGCGTCCGCATCAATCCGTGGATCTCCTTCGCACCGCGCAGACGGGGTTACGGCCGCTGGCGCCGCTCACCAGTTGAACCCCATCGACAGCTTGAAGGTGCGCGTCGGCAGCAGCTGGCTGGTGGGGCGACCGAGATTCGGGTTGGGCTCGCCCGGCGCCCCGAACCAGTCATCGCGACCGTCGTAGTTGACCCAGTTGAAGGCGTTCAGCAGGTCGCCGCGCACGAAGAAGCTGAAGCTGTCCCCGGCCTTCCACGTACGCGACGCGGCCAGGTCGAACTGCTTGAAGCCCAGCGTGCCATCAGGCGTGTAGTAATCGATGATGCAATCGTTCCAGCCGGCCAGGCAGTTGGTGCCCTGGCGCGGGCTTGGCGTCGCCAGGGTGAGCTTGGCTGAAAGCGTGATGCCCCCCGGTGCGTCGTAGATGCCGGTGGCCACCATGCGGTGCTCCGGCACGCCGGTGGTGGCCAGCCAGCCGAAGCCCGACAGGTCCGGATAGTCGAACGCGCCACCCGAGGTGGTATTGGCGTTCTGCTCGGCATCGGTGAACGTGTAGGCAACGGTGACGCCCCAGCCGGAAGCGGCCGTGTAGGGCTTGTCGATCTTCAGCGCCAGGCTGTTGGCGCGGGTTTCCAGACCGTTGGTGCCGATGATGAGGCGGCCGTAGCCGGGAACGCCGAAGGCCGCGTCGTCCCATGGCGGCCCCCACGTCGTGCCGGGCGCGAAGAAATCACCGCCCGGCCGCCGGTTGCCGAGGTGGAACACGAGTCCGTCGTTGCTCTTGATGTGCGACAGCGTGACTTCGGTGATCCATGCGCCATAAAGGTTGCGCATGCCCAGGCTGAACTGGTCCGAATACGGCGTCTTGATGTCGTTGTTCAGGACGTAGCGCTCGGCGCCGAGGTTGGGATTGGCGTTGACCAGCGCCTGCAGCACCGTGGAGTCGAAGAAGCTTTCATCCCACGGCAGGCAGGTCGGCGCCGCCTGGTCGCAGGCATGCCCGGGCGTATCGAAGCGGTAGGTATACGGCGGGAAGCTGTGCTTGGTGGACTCCAGCGCCAGCTGCGTGAACAGGTTGCGATCGTACGAGCGCCCTGCGCCGCCGAACAGCACGTGGCGCTCATCGCCGCTCATGTCGTATGAAAAGCCCAGCCGCGGCTGCCAGGCATCCTTGAAGTCGTCGCGCTCGGATCCCGTGCTGATGTAGTTGTCGATGTCGATGCCGGAGCCCGGCGCGTTGATGTTGCCCCAGGCGCGCAGTGCGGCGACGAAGTCGCCGGGAGTGGCGTAGTCGGTATAGGCGGGATTGGTCTCGTAGTCCCAGCGCAGGCCGAGGTTGAGCGTCAGGCGGTCGTTGACCTCCCAGTCGTCCTGCAGGTAGATCCCGAACTGCTTGCCCGACGTGGTCAGGCTGCCCGTGCCCACCCCGCCCAGTGGCGCACCGAAGCGCACCTGGTAGGGCACCGCGAGGTCCTGGTCGAGGTCGTAGTAGTACTGGGCGTTGTACGGGTTCTGCTCGAGGGCGGTGATGTCCACGTCCTTGTACTTCACGCCCATCTTGACGGTATGGCTTCCGGCCCATTCGAACGCGCTGAACGTCAGGTCGTCCTGCAGCGAATAGCCCTTCTGGCCCTTGTCCTGGTAGTCGGGCCCGCCGCCCGCCTCCAGGATCACCTCGCCCGGATCATCGAGCGTGAGCACGTAGCCCGGCGCGATGGTGGCGGCGCGCGGCCGCCAGGACGCGTCTTCGTAGGTGATGTGGAAGTCGTTGAGGAAGCCTTCGCCACTGAACTGGTAGCGCAGGTCGACGCGCGTGTCGTCGTTGTCCTTGCGGCTGCCGTACATCAGCGTGCGGGTGCCGTCGAAATTGCTGAACTCCGTCTCTTCGCGGAACTTGCCGGTCAGTTCGACCAGGTGCGCGTCTCCCGGGGTCCAGGTCAGCTTGCCGAAATACATGTCCTGCTTGAACGGTGCGCTGAAAGTGCCTATGAGCGGCTGCAGCTCCGCGGGCAGGTCACCGGGCCTGCTGTTGAACCCCTGTCCCGGAACCACCGTTCGCGGCGAAATGTATTCCTTTGCCTCGTAGGCGAGGAAGAACTGCAGGCGGTCGCGGATGATCGGGCCCTCGAACGTCGCGCCGTACTGCTCCTCCTTGAATTCGGCCTTGTCGCCGCTCACTTCTTCGCCCTCGGTGGCGGAGCGCCAGTCCGTCGAAGTCCGGTCCCAGAAGAAGCTGCCGCCGAACTCGTTGCTGCCGGAGCGCGTCACCGCGGTGATCGCCGCGCTGCTCAGCTGGTCGTACTCGGCCTTGTAGTTGGACGAGATCACCTTGTACTCGCCGATCGCCGACTGCGGGAACGGGTTGCCGCGCGTCGAGTCCTGCCCGCTCACGCCGCCGGGCAGCACGTAGTTCTTCTGTCCCACGCCGTCGATGAACACGTTGATCGCGCTGGCGTCCTGGGCGCCCGAGCGCAGGCGCGTGGAACCATCGCCTCCCTGCGTGAACTGCATGCCCGGGACGATGTCGGCGAAGGCGAGGAAGTTGCGCGTGCCCTGCGGCAACGCCTGGATCTGTTTCTGGGTGACATAGGTGGCGACCTCGGAGGTCCTGGTCTCCACCAGCATCGGCGCGGTCACGGTCATCGTGTCCAGGTTGGTCGCATCACCCGCCGGTGCGGTTTCCGCCATGCCGCCCACGCCCATGTCCAGCGTGACGGTCTGGCCCACCAGCACCGTCACATCACGGCTGCTGGTCTGGCCGTTGGCGGTCACGTCGACGCGATAGGCCCCCGGCGGCAGGCCGGCCACGCTGTAGCGGCCAGCGCTGGCGCGCACCGTGCGGCGCAGCCCCGTGGCAAGGTTGGTGGCGGTGACCTCGGCGTCCGCGGCGGGTGCGGAATCCAGCATGACCTGGCCGCGGATCGTCGCCGCGGTGGACTGCGCGAACGCCGCGGGCGCGCCAAGCAGCAGTGCAGTGGCAAGCGCGGCCGCCAGCAGCGAACGCTGGGACATGCTGGAACTGGTGCGGAATCGCGTCATCTGTCTCCCCTCCCAGGGCGGTCGTTCCGGTTTTGGCTGCCACGCGGGGCGTGGCAGGAATGCTTCGTGTGGAGTAGACGTCACCGGTCAGGTCCGGGGGCGTGCGCCGGCATCGGCACGCACGCTGCTCCCGCGGACCACGAGCTGCGGCACGATCGGCCGCACATCGTCCTTCACGCCGGCATCTCCAGCATCGCCCCCCGACCGTGCCTGCAACAGTACGCGCAGTGCGCACGCCCCAAGCTCGGCGATATCTACCCGCATGGTGGTGAGTGCGGGGTGCACGTGGCGGGCCAGCGGGATGTCGTCGAATCCCGCCAGCGCGATCTCGCCCGGCACCTCCACGCCGGCATCGACGAAGGCGCGCAGGCATCCGATGGCCATGGCGTCGTTGGCCGCGAACACGGCATCCGGTCGCGGGTCTTGCGCGAGCAGGCTGGCCGCCGCGCGCGCGCCGGAGGCTTCGTCGAAGTCGCCCTCCACCACCATCGGGATGGCATCGGGAAGGCTGGCCGCGAGCTGGTCGCGGTAGCCGCGCAGGCGCTCACGCGCGTCGTGGTTTTCCACCGGTCCTGCAATGAACGCGATGCGCCGACGACCGGCGTCCACAAGGTGGCTGACCATGGCGCGCGCGCCGCCATTGTTGTCGACGCCCACCCACGGCCGTGCGCCCTCGGGATCGCGGGTATTGATCAGCACGGCGGGCAGCGTCGGCGCCAGGTAGTCGGCGAGGAACCGGGTGCCGCCGTCGGTTGGCGCCATCACCAGCACGCCATCCACCCGGCCGCGCATGGCCAGCAGGGCCGCACCCTGCCCGCCCGCGTCGCCATGGTCGCTGGACAGCAGCAGGTGCAGGCCATGGGCTCGTGCCGCCTGGCCGATGCCACGGATCAGTTCGGAGAAGAATTCGCCGTGCAGGTCCGGCAGCACCACGCCGATGGTGTGGCTGCGCCGGCTGCTGAGCGCGCGCGCCGCGTGATGCGGGCTGTAGCGGAGGTCATTCGCGACCTGCAACACGCGCGCGCGCACCGGGGCGGTGACGTTGGGCTGCCCGTTGAGCGCCCGCGACACCGTGGCGACCGAGACCCCCGCCTCGCGGGCGACATCCTTGATGGTGACGGCCATCGGATCCAGTGCTGCTGGGATTGCAGGCGAATGTAAGCGTTTACAGGAACGCCGGCAAAGACTCTCGATGCTGCAACGCAACAGCCAACGGCACGATCACGGCGCCCGTGCGACGCCGCGCGGACTCAAGGCAGGACTTTGCGGAACGGCCTGACCTCGACGCTGACGTAGACGCCGGCCGCGACATAGGGATCGGCATCCGCCCAGGCGCGCGCCTCGTCCAGCGATGCGAAACGCGCGACCACGATGCTGCCGCTGAACCCGGCCGGGCCCGGATCCTCGGCATCGATCGCCGGGCACGGACCTGCCAGCAGCAGCCGGCCTTCGTCACGCAGCTGCTCGAGGCGCACCAGGTGGTCGGCGCGCGCGGCGTTGCGCTTGGCGAGGACATCGGGCCCGTCGCGCCCTTCGATGGCGTACCACATGGTCCAGGCTCCGGGGCTGTAGAGGGATGCGTGCATGCTAGCGCGGCGCTCCGCCCGGCAAGCGGTTCATCGGTGCGCTGGACAAGCAACCGCGGCTACCCGTACCCTAAAGCCCAGTTCCGAGGCCGGAACACAGCGGAGGCGTCAAGCGCGCCCGTCCTGTCCCCTCCCGGCCCGCCGATGACGACCCGGCCACCGCCGCCGACGCCCCAGCGTTGTAGCGCGCAGCTGCCATGAGTCCGGAAGCAAGGCCGCGGCTTCCGCCGCAAAGACTTTTTACCCGAGGCACCAGGCAGCGCACCGCGTGCGCTTCCCTCTTGTTCCAGTGGCCCGGAGGGGCTGCAACACCGATGACCCGAGCCGCCACCAACGCAGCCGACGTGCCAGACGCCGACGTTCCCGCCCCGCGGGCCGGCGACGGGCGTCCGCAGCAGCAGGAGATGCCGCTGGCAGTGGTGCACGGCCAGGCGGTGCTGCAGATCCCTCAGGACCTGTACATCCCGCCGGACGCGCTCGAGGTCATCCTGGAGGCGTTCGAAGGTCCGCTCGACCTGCTGCTGTACCTGATCCGCCGCCAGAACCTCGACATCCTCGACATCCCCGTGGCGGAGATCACCCGCCAGTACGTGACCTACATCGGAGTGATGCAGGACCTGCGTTTCGAACTGGCCGCCGAATACCTGGTGATGGCCGCGATCCTGGCCGAGATCAAGTCGCGGATGCTGCTGCCGCGGCCGCCGAGCGAGGAAGGTCTTGAGGACGATCCGCGCGCCGACCTGGTCCGCCGCCTGCAGGAATACGAGCGCTTCAAGCAGGCCGCCGAGGACATCGACACCCTGCCCCGCATCGACCGCGACACCACCGTGGCCAGCGCGCACGTGCCCGAGCGCGCCTCGGTACGCCTGCCGCCGCCCGTTGACCTGCGCGAGATGCTGGTGGCGCTGCACGACGTGCTCAAGCGCGCCGAGCTGTTCACCGGGCACGCCATCCGCCGCGACGCGCTCAGCGTCCGCCAGCGCATGGGCGAGCTGCTGACCCGTCTCGAGGACGGCGCCTTCCACCGCTTCGAACAGCTGTTCGAAGCGCGCGAAGGGCGGCTGGGCATCATCGTCACGTTCCTGTCGATCCTCGAGCTGGCCAAGGAACGCCTGCTCGAGATCGTGCAGGAGGCGCCCCTGGCGCCGATCTACGTCAAATCGCTGGCCATCGGCCGCGACGAGGACGCGCCGCTGGAGTTCGCCAGCGAATTCGACGACGACATCGGCGATACCGCCACCGACGACGCGGCGCACTGACGCGCCTCGTCCGCCACGGGACCTCCATGGATCAAGACCTGACCAAACGCATCGTCGAAGCCGCGCTGCTCGCAAGCAGCCAGCCGCTGACGGTCGCCCAGCTCGACGCGCTGTTCCCGCTCGACGAGCCGGCGCCCGATGACGCCGTCGCCCAGGCGCTCGAGGCGCTGCAGGCCGAATGCGCGCAGCGCGGCGTGGAACTGGTCGAAGTGGCCTCCGGCTGGCGCTACCAGGTGAAGGCCGACGTGCACGCCTGGGTCGCGCGGCTGTGGACCGAGCGCCAGACGAAGTACACGCGCGCCACGCTGGAGACCCTGGCGCTGATCGCCTACCGGCAGCCGATCACCCGCGGCGAGATCGAGCAGGTGCGCGGCGTGGCCACCAGCAGCAACATCATCAAGGCGCTCGAGGAACGCGAATGGATCCGCGTCGTCGGCCACCGCGACGTGCCGGGCCGCCCCGAGCTGCTGGGGACCACCAAGGGCTTCCTCGATTATTTCGGGCTGAAGCGCCTGGACGAACTGCCGCCGCTGTCCGAACTCAAGGACTTCGGCGAACTGGAACCGCAGCTGGTGTTCGACCGCGTTCCGGCCGACGGCGCGATGCCCGTCGGCGGTGTCGCGATCGACAGGCTCGACGAGCTCGATGACATCGGCGACGACGACAGCGAAATGGACGACACCGATGGCACCGCGGACACGGCGCCAGACCACACAACCCCGGACGCCGCGGACACCGCCGCGCCGGATCTCGATACAACCCAGCCGCAGGACGCGGCATACACAGATGCCCTCGCCGTAGAAGGCGACAGCACCGGAGCAGAGAATGACTGAAGACAAGAAGGGCGGCCGCAAGCTGTCGCTCAAGCGCGGCACCGACGCCAACGGCGTCCCCGAGGCCGCCACCCCGCGCATGGAAGAACGCCTGCACAAGGTGCTCGCGCAGGCCGGGCTGGGTTCGCGGCGCGCGCTCGAGCAGCGCATCGCGGACGGCCTGGTGAAGGTGAACGGCGAAGTCGCGCAGACCGGCATGAGCATCCGCGGCGGCGACCGCGTCGAGCTCGACGGCCGCAGCTTCGTGGCCAGCGCGCTGACCGAACCCGCGCGCGTGCTGATCTACAACAAGCCCGAAGGCGAGGTCACCACGCGCGAGGATCCCGAAGGTCGCCCGACCATCTTCGACTCGCTGCCGACGCTGAAGGGCGCGCGCTGGATCGCCATCGGCCGCCTCGACATCAACACCACCGGCCTGCTGCTGCTGACCACCGACGGCGAGATCGCCAACGCGATGATGCATCCGTCGTTCGAGGTCGCGCGCGAGTACGTGTGCCGCGTGCGCGCACCCGAAGGCGAGGAGAGCGTGGACGAGAAGATCATCGACCGCCTGCGTCGCGGTGTCGCGCTCGAGGACGGTCCGGCGAAGTTCGACGAGATCAAGCGCATCGGCGGCACCGATTCCAACGAATGGTTCCAGGTGCTGCTGAAGGAAGGCCGCAATCGCGAGGTGCGCCGCCTGTGGGAGTCGCAGGGCTGCCAGGTCAGCCGCCTCAAGCGCATCCGCTACGGCGCGGTGGAGCTGCCGCAGCCGCTGCTGCGCGGGCAGTCGCAGGAGCTGGCGGCCGACAAGGTCGAGGCCCTGCGCCGCGAACTCAAGCTCGATGACGGCGCCCCCGCGGCGCTCACCCTGCTGCCGGTGATCGGCCAGCGCAGGGCGTCCAAGTCTACCGTGCACGTCGGCGACCGCCCGCGTTCCGCCGGCTACGTCGGCGGCCACAGCACCGCCGACGAAGGCCGCGAACTGCGTCGCTTCGACAACGTCCGCGAGGATCGCGGCCGTCGCGGCCAGCACCGCCCCTCCGGTGGCCTGACCGTCACCGGCGAGGCGGCGGCACGCCAGTCGCACAACCCGCTCAAGCAGCGCCGCGACCAGCGCGCGCTACCGGAAGGCAACCCCGCCGCGTTCCGCAGCTGGTACGTGCCCGACGGCGTCGAGACCGGCCCGAGCGGCCACCGCAACGCTGGACCGGGCGCGCCGAAGCCGTATGGCGCGCGCAAGGCCGGGCCGGGTGGCGGCCAGGGCCGCCCCGGCGGCGGCCAGGGGCGTCCCGGCGGTGCCGGCGGCGGCCCGGGTGGCGGCAAGCCCCAGCGTGCGGCGCGCCCGTACGGCCATCCCGGCAATGCGCCCTCGTTCCCCTCCGATCACGCCGGCGGGTATGCGGCGCAGGAACGTCCGCGCGGCGCACGCCCGGCGGGCGCGCGTCCGGGTGGTGGGCGCCCGGGCGCCAGTGCCGGCCCCGGCCGCCCCGGCGGCCGTCCCGGTGGCAACCCCGGCGCAGGCAAGCCCGGCGGAAATCGCCCCGGTGGCAGTCGCCCGGCGGGTGGCAACCGCGGCCCGCGCGGTCCCGGTGGCGGCGGCGGCGGACGTCGCGGCGCCTGACTTCGAAATGCGTTGCACGGCTCCCCGCATGCGCGGGGGCCGTGCCTAGGCGGTGCCGAGCTGGCGGATCGCGCTGATGGCGTCCAGCCACAGGTAGTGGCTCTGCGTTGGATCGTGCGCGTCGTCGATGCGGACCACCGCGTTCAGCCCTTCGTGCCCGTCCGTGTCCATGAACACCTGCACGATCGGCCGCATGGCGACGGTGCCCTGCACCAGGCTGCCGTCGCGCATGGTCACTGCCACGATCGCCTCGTCGGGCAGCAGGGTGCTGCGCGCCTCGATCGCACGGATGTCCTCGTTACGGGTGAGTACCCTCGGGGCGACCTGGCCCATGGCCGGCTCCTGGCGCGGTGATGACGCCATCGTGCCCCGGCGATCGTCAACGGCGCGCGATCAGATCCCGTCGAGGCTGAAGGCGTCGCCGTCGAGCAGCGCAGGGAACCGCGCGCGATGGGCTGCGAGCTCGTCGGCCAGCAAGGTCGTGGTGACCACCACTTCCTCGTCGGTGCATTCGCTCAGCGCCGTGCCCATGAAGTCGATCACCGCGCTGTCGCCATCGTATGCCAGCCCGTTGCCGTCGCGGCCGACGCGGTTCAGGCCGGCCACGTAGCACAGGTTCTCGATGGCGCGCGCGCGGAGCAGCGTTTTCCACGCGTGGGCGCGCGCCGCCGGCCAGTTGGCGATGTAGAACTGCAGGTCGAAATCCGGGCGCCCGTCCGCGTCCTGGCGGTTGCGCGCGAACACCGGGAAACGCAGGTCGTAGCAGACCAGCGGATTGATCCGCCAACCCTTGAGCTCGACAACCAGCCGCGCCTTGCCCGCGGCGTAGCGCTTGTGCTCGCCGGCATAGCGGAACAGGTGGCGCTTGTCGTAATGCAGCACGTCGCAACGCGGGTCGACCCAGAGCAGGCGGTTGAACACCTGGTCGCCTTCGCGCAGCTGCACGCTGCCGGTCACGACCGCGCCGATCGCCCTGGCGTGCTGGCGCATCCACGCGACAGTCGGCCCGTCCATGCCTTCGGCCTGGTCGATGGCATCGTTGCTGAAGCCGCTGGTGAAGGTTTCCGGCAGCAGCACCAGGTCGGTGGTGCCGCGCAGCGGCGCGATCAGCTCACCGTAGTAGTCGCGGTTGCCGGCGGGGTCGTGCCAGAGCGTGTCGCCCTGCACCAGGGAGATGCGCAGATTGTCCATGCCACGATCTTAATCGGTCGCGGCACGGTTGCGCATCGCCCGCGGTCAGAGCAGCCGCAGCCGCTCGATCGCGGCGTCCAGCGTGGCCTCGTTCTTGGCGAAGCACAGCCGTGCCAGGCGCTGGCCGGCCGGCGGCGTCTCGTAGAACGGCGATAGCGGAATGGCCGCGACGCCATGCTCCACGGTCAGCCAGCGGCAGAACGCGGCATCGTCGAGGTCGCTGACGCCGGAATAGTCGACCAGTTGGAAGTAGCCGCCCGGCACCGGCAGCGGCAGCAGCCGCGTTTCAAGCAACCGGGCGCGGAAGGCGTCGCGCTTGGCTTCGTAGAACGCGCCAAGGCCGAGATGGTGCTCCGGCTCCTCGCGCAGCATCTCCGCGAAGGCGTGCTGCGCCGGCGCGAACGTACAGAACACGTTGTACTGGTGGACCTTGCGGAACTCGACGGACAGCCCGGGCGGCGCGATGCAGTAGCCGACCTTCCAGCCGGTGCAGTGGTAGGTCTTGCCGAAGCTCGAGACCACGAACGTACGCTCGCGCAGCGCCGGATGGCGCAGCGCCGATTCATGGCGCGCGCCATCGAAGACGATGTGCTCGTAGACCTCGTCGGACAGCAGCCAGATGCCGGTCCCGGCGACGATCGCGGCCACCTCGTCCATGTCGGCCGCCGACAGCATCGCGCCCGAGGGGTTGTGCGGCGAATTGATGATCAGCATGCGCGTGCGCGGGCCGATGGCGTCGCGGACGCGCTGCCAGTCGGGCGCGAACGTCGCCGGGTCCAGCGGCACGTGCACCGTGCGCGCGCCGGCCAGGTCGATCGCCGGCTCGTAGCAGTCGTAGGCCGGATCCAGCACCACCACCTCGTCGCCGGCGCGGACCACGGCGTGGATGGCGTTGAAGATCGCTTCGGTGGCACCGCTGGTGACCGTGACCTCGGTGTCCGGATCCGGGCGATGGCCGTACAGCGCGGCGGTCTTGTCGGCGATCGCCTCGCGCAGCGCCGGGATGCCGGTCATCGGCGCGTACTGGTTGTGGCCCGCACGCATCGCGCGGTCCAGCGCATCGACCAGTCGCATGGGCACGTCGAAATCCGGGAACCCCTGGCCCAGGTTGACCGCGCCGTGCTCGGCGGCGAGCTGCGACATCACGCTGAAGATGGTGGTGCCGACCTTGGGCAGTTTGGTGCCGGGCATCGCAATTCCTCCATCCCGGCACCGCGCCGGGAAACGATGGAGTTTACGGAAGCGGCGGCAACAGGTTAAATCTCCGGCATGCACGCCCCGCCGCCCATGGATGCCCAAGCACTGGCGCGGCTGGCACATGCCTACCTCGATGCCGAGTACCGCTGGGGGCTGGACGGCGACTGGCACGACGTGCGCATCGGCCTGCCGATGCCGGCGCTCGAGCTGGCCTACCCGGCGGCCGCGAGCTTCGGACTCCTGTCGGCCTGGGATCCGGATTCCGTGCCGCGCGAGGAAGCCGTCAACCGCGAACAGGATGCCGTCCTGCAGGACACGCTGCTGGCCGGCGGCACGCCGCACCTGCCCGCCTTCGCGTCCGCGGTCAACCGCAGCTGGCGTGAGCCGGGGTGGCTGGTGATGGACATGGCCGTCAACGAGTTCGATGCGCTCGCACGGCGTTTCGAGCAGCTCGGCACGCTGTGGTGGCCGCGCGGCGGCGTGGTGCGCCTGCGCATGTACGCGGCCCGGCCGGTGGGCTTCGAGCGCGATGAAGCGGTCGACTGGCTAGAATGACGGCCACCTGGTCGCCGTCGCGGCCGCGGCCGCACGATGCCCGAGACCCCTGACCCGCCACCAACGCCGCTGCTGTCCGCGCGCGGCCTGCGCTTCGCCCGCAACGAGCTGCCGGTGTTCGGGCCGGTCGATTTCGACGTGGCCGCAGGCGAGGCGCTGCTGGTGCAGGGCGACAACGGCGCCGGCAAGACCACCCTGCTGCGCGTACTGGCAGGCCTGCTGCACGCCGACGGCGGCGAGCTCCGGCTGCAGGGACAGCCAGCGGCCCCCGCCCTGCGCGCGCGCCTGGTGGCTTACCTCGGCCACCTCGCGGCGCAGAAGGCGGACCTGGGCGCGCTCGAGAACCTGGAGTTCCTGTGCGGCCTGCACGGCAAGCGCCCCGGCATGTCGCTCGAAGATGCGATGGCCACCGTGGGCCTTGCCGGCTACGAGGACGCGCTGGCCCGCCAGCTGTCGGCCGGCCAGCGCAAACGCCTGTCGCTGGCGCGCCTGTGGCTGTCGCCGGCGCCGCTGTGGCTGCTCGACGAGCCCTACGCCAATCTCGACCTGGACGGCATCGAACTGGTCAACCGCATGGTCCAGGCGCACCTGCGCGAGGGCGGCGCGGCGCTGGTCACCACCCACGGCGCCTACGCGGCACCGCCGGTGCGCACGCGCCTGCTGACGCTGGAGCGGCCGTCGTGATGTGGCCGGCGGCCCGCGCGCTGGTCGTGCGCGACCTGCGCCTGCTGTGGCGGCGGCGCGGCGATGCCCTGCAGCCGGCGCTGTTCGCGCTGCTGGTGCTGGTGCTGTTCGCGCTCGCCCTGGGCAACGAGCCGGTGATGCTGGCGCGGGTGGCGCCGGGCGCGCTGTGGGTGGCGGTGCTGCTGTCAGGGCTGCTGGCGCTGGACACACTGTTCCGCGGCGATGCCGACGATGGTTCGCTGGAGCAATGGCTGCTCGCGCCCGTACCGCTGGCCTGGCTGGTGCTGGTGCGGGTGGTCACGCACTGGCTGACGACCTCGCTGCCGCTGCTGGTGGTGATGCCGCTGCTGGCTGAACTGATGGGCTTGCCGCGCGCGCACCTGCCGGTATTGATGGTCTCGATGGCGCTGGGCACGCCGCTGCTGGCGCTGCTCGGCGCAGTGGTGGCCGCGCTTACCGTCGGCATGCGCCGCTCCGGGATCCTGGTCGCGCTGCTCGCGCTGCCGCTGTACGTGCCGGTGCTGGTGTTCGGTGCCGGCGCGGTCACCGCGGCCGCGCAGGGCTTCGATCCGGTCGGCGGGCTGTTGCTGCTGGCGGCAGGCCTGGTGGCGGCGCTGGTGCTGGCACCGCTGGCTGCGGCGGCGGCGATCCGCATCGCGCTGGGCTGAACCGTCCCGGCCATCGTGCTTGGCCCGACGCGTGAAACCTGAAAAAATGGCCGGCCAGCGGGACATGTCCGACAATACGGCACGCTCCCTGCCCTGTGGGGCCCTGCCCCCTCCGCCTGGCGAGAACCTGATGTCGCAGATGCACCCGGTGATCCGCTGGTTCCACCAGCTCGGGTCGCCCCCCTACTTCGACCGCTTCGCAGCGCGCTGGGCGCCGTGGGGGTATGGCGTCGGACTGCTGGTGATGGCGGTCGGCGCGTATGGCGCGTTGTTCCAGGTACCCGCGGACTACCAGCAGGGCGACAGCTTCCGCATCCTCTACATCCACGTGCCGGCGGCCTGGATGAGCCTGGCGGTGTTCGGGCTGATGGCGCTGTACGCAGCGATCGCGCTGGTCTGGCGCATCAAGCTTTGCGAGATCCTGGCGATGGCCTGCGCGCCGGTCGGCGCCGCGTTCACGCTGGTGACCCTGCTGACCGGCTCGATCTGGGGCAAGCCGATGTGGGGCACCTGGTGGGACTGGGACCCGCGCCTGACGACGGAACTCGTGCTGCTGTTCCTGTACCTCGGCGTGATCGGGCTGTACCACGCCATCGACGACCGCCGCGCCGCGGCGCGCGCCGCCGGCCTGCTCGCCGTGGTCGGCGTGGTGATGCTGCCGGTGATCCGCTACTCGGTGGTGTGGTGGAACTCGCTGCACCAGGGCCAGACCATCCGCTTGTTCGGCGAATCGTCGATGGACGCGAGCATGCTGCCGCCGCTGGTCTGGATGCTGGTCGGCACCAAGCTGTGGTTCGCCGGCTCGTTGCTGGCGCGCGCGCGCGCCGACAACCTGCAGCGCGAAGCCGGCAAGGACTGGGTGCGCAAGCAGTTGGAGGCGCGGACATGAGCTACCGCGAATACGTGATCGCCGCGTACGCCGTGTTCGTGGCCATGCTGGCCTGGGATTTCGTCATACCGCGGCTGCGCATCGCGCGGCAGCTGCGCATCGTGCGGCGGCAGTCCGCGCGGCAGGCGCCACGGCGCACCGACACCACTGGAGAATTGAAGCGATGAATCCCACCCGACGCCGGCGCCTGTGGTTCGTGGTCGCGCTGGTCGTGGCCGCAAGCCTGGTCGCCGTGCTGGTCGCCGCGGCACTGCAGCGCAACGTGGCCTACCTGTACACGCCAGCGGAGATCCTCGACGGACGCGCCGGCACCGAAGTCGCCTCGGGCGCAACCCGTTTCCGGCTCGGGGGCATGGTGGCGGGCGATTCGTTCCGCCGCGAGGCGGGTTCGATGGAGGCGCACTTCCGCGTCACCGACGGCGACGCGGAGATGCCGGTGGTGTTCGCCGGCATCCTCCCGGACCTGTTCCGTGAGAAGCAGGCGGTGGTGGCGACCGGCCGCATGCGCGATGACGGCACCTTCGTCGCCGAGCAGGTGCTGGCCAAGCACGACGAGACCTACGTGCCCAAGGAGGTCGCCGACAAGATGGGCCTGGCGCACCAGAAGCACGACGTCGCCCTGCCCGCCGCGCCGGCACCGGGCGAACGCTAGGTGTTGCCGGAGCTCGGCCAGGCCGCGCTGGTCCTCGCGCTGCTGTTCGCACTGCTGCAGGGCGTGTTGCCGCTGGCCGGCGCCAGTCGCGGGCATGCGGCCTGGATGGCGGTGGCGCGCCCCGCCGCGATCGCCCAGCTCGTCCTGATGGCCGCGGCATACGCGGCGCTCACCGCGGCGTTCGTCGGCCAGGACTTCTCGGTCCGCTACGTGGCCGACAACTCCAACTCGCTGTTGCCGATGGTCTACCGCTACACCGCGGTGTGGGGCTCACACGAGGGCTCGCTGCTGCTCTGGTCGCTGATGCTTGCCGCCTGGAACGCCGCTGTGGCGCTGACCTCGGGGCGCATGCCGCTGCATTTCAGCGCACGCGCGCTCGGGGTGATCGGCCTGGTCGCGGTGGGTTTCCTGTCGTTCCTGCTGTTCACATCCAACCCGTTCGAACGCCTGCTTCCGGCGGCCCTGGAAGGCCACGACCTCAACCCGCTGCTGCAGGACCCGGGGATGATCATCCATCCACCGATGCTCTACATCGGCTACATCGGCTTCGTGGTGCCGTTCGCGTTCTCCATCGCCGCGCTGCTCGAGGGCGATCTCGACAAGCGCTGGCTGCGCTGGACGCGGCCGTGGACCAACGTCGCCTGGGGCTTCCTGACGCTCGGCATCGCGCTGGGCAGCTGGTGGGCCTACTACGAGCTTGGCTGGGGCGGCTGGTGGTTCTGGGATCCGGTGGAGAACGCGAGCTTCATGCCGTGGCTTGTGGGCGCGGCGCTGCTGCATTCGCAGGCGGTCAGCGAGAAGCGCGGCAGCTTCAACAGCTGGACGATCCTGCTGGCGATCGCCGCGTTCTCGCTGTCTCTGCTGGGCGCGTTCCTGGTGCGTTCGGGCGTGCTGACCAGCGTGCATTCGTTTGCGGCCGACCCGTCGCGGGGGTTGTTCATCCTGGTCTTCCTGGGCGTCGTGATCGGCGCCGCGCTGCTGGTGTACGTGCTGCGCGCGCCGAAGATGCAGGACGGCAAGCCGTTCGCCGCGAGCTCGCGCGAGACCCTGCTCCTGGTCAACAACCTGCTGCTGGCCTCGGCCTGCGCGATGGTGCTGCTCGGCACGCTGTACCCGCTGATCGCCGACGCGCTCGACCTCGGCAAGATCTCGGTCGGCCCGCCCTACTTCGGCACGCTGTTCCTGGTGCTCATGGCGCCGCTGGTGCTGCTGATTCCGTTCGGACCACTCACCCGTTGGCAGCAGGAGCAGCCGTCGCGGCCGCTGGCGATGCTGGCGCCGTGGTTCGCGCTGGCGTTGGCACTCGCTGCCATCGCCTGGTTCACCGCGCCGCAGGGCGCGGCCAAGACCGCGGCCGGCGTGGGCGGTGCCGCGTGGGTCGCGTTCGGCACGCTGCGCTTCGTGTGGACGCGCTTCCGCGCACAGGGCGGCCGCCTCACCGCCGAGATGCTGGGCATGACCCTGGC
Source organism: Luteimonas sp. MC1828 (assembly GCF_016461615.1). Lineage (NCBI taxonomy): Bacteria > Pseudomonadati > Pseudomonadota > Gammaproteobacteria > Lysobacterales > Lysobacteraceae > Luteimonas > Luteimonas sp. MC1828. Next base: position 465,992 of record NZ_JAEMNY010000001.1, on the reverse strand, counting down.
GCACCTGGGGGTGGCGGTATTCGTGATGGGCGCGCTGCTGGTGGAGGCGCAGAACGTGCTGCGCGAACTGCCGATGATGCCCGGGCAAACACACGAGATCGGGCGCTACGCGTTCCGCTTCGACGGCGTGGAGCGCGTGCCGGGTCCCAACTACATGGCCGAGCGTGGCACGGTGCAGGTATTCCGCGACGACAAGCCGCTGACGCTGCTGCATCCGGAAAAGCGTGCGTACGCGAGCGGTGGCCAGGTGATGACCGATGCAGGCATCCACGCCGGCGTGCGCGCCGACGTCTTCGTGGCGCTTGGCGAGCCACTGGGCGGCGACGCCTGGGCGGTGCGCCTGCACGTCAAACCGTTCGTGCGCTGGATCTGGGCTGGCGCGCTGCTGATGGCGCTGGGCGGATTCGTGACCGCCACCGACCGGCGCTTCAAGCTGCCACCAAGGGAGGCGCAATGAACACGCCCGCACCCGCAAGCCGCGGCCGCCGCCTCCTTGCCCTCGCCATTGCGGCCGGTTTCATCGTCCTGGTCGCGCTGCTCTATTACGGCGTCCGCCAGTCCGACCGCGCCGACCGCGAGTCATTGCCGTCACCGCTGATCGGACGGGCGGCACCGGAGTTCTCGCTGCCGGTCCTGCACGATGCCAGCTACCGCGTCGGCAGCGCCGACCTGCGTGGCCAGCCCTACCTGCTCAACATCTGGGGAAGCTGGTGCCCGGCCTGCCGCGACGAGCATCCGGTGCTGGCGAAGTACGCAGAGACCAAGCGCATCCGCGTCGTCGGCTACAACTGGAAGGACGAGCCGGCCGATGCGCTGCGCTGGCTGGAACAGTTCGGCAACCCCTACTGGGTGGTGATCGCCGACTACGAAGGCCGCACGGCAATCCAGTGGGGCATCTATGGCGCGCCGGAGACGTTCCTGGTCGACGCCGAGGGCATCATCCGCTGGAAGCACGTCGGCCCGCTGACCGACGAGATCGTCGACGAGGTGCTGGCCCCGATGGTGGACGCCATGGCGAAGGAAGGATGATGGCGCGCACCGCACTGCTCGCGTTGCTTGCGTGCCTGCTGCTCGCGCTGCTGCCGCCGGCCCCGGCCATGGCGCAGGTGGTTCAGGACGTGGCACCGCTGGAGTTCCGCGACCGCGAAGAGGAGCGCCGCTTCCACGCGCTGGTGTCCGAGCTGCGCTGCGTGATGTGCCAGAACCAGTCGCTGGCCGATTCCGACGCGGCGATCGCCCACGACCTGCGCCGCGAGATCTTCGACCTGATACGCGAGGGCCGCAGCGATGCGGAGATCAAGACGTTCCTCGTCGAACGCTACGGCGAGTTCGTGCTGTATCGCCCGCAGCTTGGCGGCGGCACCTGGCTGCTGTGGTTCGGCCCGGGCATTGTCCTGCTGCTGGGCGCAGCGGCGCTGGTCCACGTGGTGCGCAAGCGCGCCGGCGCGAACCGTCTCGCACCCGATGACGACAGGCAGGAGTGGTGATGGCCATCGCGTTCATGCTCACGCTGCTGCTGGTCGCGCTGGTCGCGACGGGCTTCGTGGCTCTGCCGCTGCGCAGGGCCTCGCCCCGCGCGTACGCAGGCGTGGTGGCCGTGGTGCCGGTGCTCGCGCTGGCGCTGTACCAGATCCTCGGCAACCCGGCGGCGCTCGAAGCCCCGGCGCGCAGCGTGGCAGCGGCACCTGCAGGCGCCACGGAAGCGGTCGATCCGGCTGCGTTCCAGGCGGCGGTTGCCGAGCTTCGCGAAGCGCTCGAGCGCGATCCCGACCAGCCCGAAGGTTGGCAGCTGCTGGCGCGCTCGCTCAAGGCGCAGGGCGATGCGGAGGGCGCCAACGCCGCCTACGCAAAGGCGCTGGACCTCGTCCCCGATGATCCGGCCCTGCTGGTGGAGGCCGCACAGGCGCGCGCCGAAGCGCACCCCCGCAAGCTGTTCGACGATGCCGCGTTGGCGCTGCTGGAGCGCGCGGTCGCCCACCAGCCGCGCGACCAGCGCGCGCGCTGGTTCATCGGCATCGCCCAGCGCCAGCGCGGCCTGGACGCCGAAGCCGCCGCCACCTGGGAGGCACTGCTGCCCGACGTCGACGCCGCCACCGCGTTGAGCCTGCGCGCGCAGATCGACATCGCGCGCAAGGCCGCCGGTGTTGCACCGGGCGATACCGCCAGCGCTGGCGGTGCTGCGCCGAGCGCAGGTGCGCCGTCGACGGCAGGAGCGGCGTCGCCTGGCCTGCGCGTCAAGATCAGCCTCGATCCCGACTTCGCCGCGCGCGTCCGCCTGCGCGGCGACGCCACGGTGTTCGTCATGGCGCGCGCGCCGGATGGCCCGCCGATGCCGGTGGCGGCCGAGCGTCACGCCATCCAGGACCTGCCGCTCGACATCGTGCTCGACGACGCCGACAGCCCCATGCCCACCAGCAAGCTGTCGCAGCTGCGCGAGGTGGTGGTGACCGCGCGCCTGTCCGCCAGCGGCACCGCGGACCGCAGCGCCGACGACATCGAATCGGCGCAGGTGCGGGTCACGCTGCCGACGGACGACACCGTCGAGCTCGTGATCGGTGCCGCGAAGAAATGAGGTGCGGCCGTCGCCACGGCCGCGGCGGCGTCGCAGTCTAGACTTGCCGTCATGACCGAATTCATCCCCCCCGGCACGCGCTGGATCGACCTGCCTTCGCCCTTCGCCATCAAGCGCGGCGGCGCGCTGGTGTCGGGCCGCGTCGCCTATGAGACCTGGGGCCAGCTGGACCCGGCGCGCGGCAACGCCGTGCTCATCCTGACCGGACTGTCGCCGGACGCCCATGCCGCGGCCAGTGAAGCCGACCCTTCTCCGGGCTGGTGGGAAGCGATGGTGGGTCCGGGCAAGGCGATCGACACCGACCGCTGGTACGTGGTGTGCGTCAACACGCTGGGCAGCTGCAAGGGTTCGAGCGGCCCGGCATCGATCGACCCCGCGACCGGCGCGCCCTGGCGCCTTGCATTCCCGGAGCTGTCGATCGAGGACATCGCCGACGCCGCCGCACACGTGGTGCGCGCGCTCGGCATTGCGAAACTCGCCTGCGTAATCGGCAACTCGATGGGCGGCATGTCTGCGCTGGCGCTGCTGGCGCGCCACCCCGGCATCGCGCGCAGCCACGTCAACATTTCGGGCGCGGCGCGCGCATTGCCGTTCTCGATCGCCATCCGCTCCCTGCAACGCGAAGCGATCCGCCTTGACCCGAACTGGAACAACGGCGACTACGACGAGGCGCACTATCCCGAAAGCGGCATGCGCATGGCGCGCAAGCTCGGCGTCATCACCTACCGTTCCGCCCTGGAGTGGGACGGACGCTTCGGACGCGTGCGCCTCGACTCGGACCGTCGCGACGGCGAAGACCCGTTTGGCCTGGAGTTCGAGGTCGAGAGCTACCTCGAAGCGCATGCGCGGCGCTTCGTGCGCAATTTCGATCCCAACTGCTATCTGTACCTCAGCCGTTCGATGGACTGGTTCGACCTGGGCGAGAGCTGCGCCGGCACCACCGAAGCGGGCCTGGCGGCGATCCAGGTGGAGCGGGCGTTGGCGATCGGCGTGGGCACCGACATCCTGTTCCCGCTGCAGCAGCAGGAACAGATCGCCGACGGCCTGCGCGCCGGCGGCGTGCAGGCCGAGTTCCTGGCGCTGCCCTCGCCGCAGGGCCATGACGCGTTCCTGGTCGATTTCGAGCGCTTCACGCCGGCGGTCGGCGGGTTCCTGGGGGCGCTGTAGCCGCTCCGCGTTGGTGCGCTGCAACACAGACGCACCGGCGACCTCGCGATCGGCGTCGTACACTCGCAGCATGACTGCAACTGCCAACACCATCGCACTACCGGAACCGGACGTCGCGTTCCCGGGCCGCGAGCGCATGCTCGCCGCCATCGATACGGCCATTGCCCAAGGTGACTGCCACGCGGTCACCGCCGCGCTGCGCACCGCGCTGTGCGCGCTGATCCGCGACCCCGAAGTCAGGCTGCCGGAGTGCGTGCACGCACCTATCACCGGGCACTACGCGCGCCGCGAGCTGTATCGCAGCGCCGAGCACGGCTACAGCGTGGTCGCGATGACCTGGGGCCCGGGCCAGGGCACGCCGATCCACGACCACGCCGGCTGCTGGTGCGTGGAGGGCGTGTGGAACGGCGAGCTCGAGATCACCCAGTACGAGCTGCTCGAACGCGACGGTGACCGCGTCCGCTTCCGCGCCGCCGGCGGCATCCAGGCGGGACCCGGCAGCGCCGGCAGCCTGATCCCGCCGCACGAGTACCACACGATCCGCAACGCCAGCCCCGACGTCGTTGCCGTGTCACTGCACATCTACGAAGCGCCGCTGGAGTGCTGTTCGCGTTTCGAGCCGCAGTCGGGCGAGTGGTATTTGCGCGTGGACAACACCCTGCAGACGGACGCCGCCTGACCGCAGGCGATCGCGACGCTCACAGCGCGCGCGGCGGACGATATACTTCGCGACCGCGCCGGAATGGCGGAATCGGTAGACGCAGCGGACTCAAAATCCGCCGCCCTTAAAAGCGTGTGGGTTCGAGTCCCACTTCCGGCACCAGCGTTGTAGGAAAAATCTGACAGCATTTGCCGTCAAGGGCCGATGCCAACGCGGCAGCCGTTCTGGGAACCTGAGCGCTCCGGCAGCACAGCGCCCCAACGGACGGGGACGCCGCCATTCATGGATGATCGGCCACGACCAGGATCAGGTCGTGGTGCTGGGCCGGTAACCGCTCCCCGCTTCCGGGTGACTGCCATGACGCGGATCCTGCTCAACGTGGAGCCAGCCGACGATGCCGGCTGGGACGTCAGCTGTCACCGCCTGCTGCTTGACCACCACACATCGCCGGACGATGCCGTCCGCGCCGCCTCCGATCATGCCTATCGCCGCTACGTCGTCACCGGCACGCCCACGGGCGTCGCGCTGGCGTTGGGTGAAGGTGAATCCGTGATGGTCCAGGCCAACGGCTGACCGTCTCGCGCTTGACGCCGCGGCCACGCGTCCGCGCCGCGGCTACCATTGCGGCATGTGCCTGATCGCCCTCGCCTGGCGCCATCATCCGCGCCACCTGCTGGCCATCGCCGCCAATCGCGACGAATTCCACGCGCGTCCGACGGCCGCGGCGGCGATGGATCCGGACGCGCCATCGGTCTACGGCGGCCGCGACCTGGTGCAGGGAGGCGGGTGGCTGCAGGTGTCCGCGCATGGGCGCCTGGCCGCCGTCACCAACGTCCGCGACGGACACGCCGATTCGGTGCCCGCACCGCGCTCGCGCGGCTGGCTGGTGCGCGACTTCGTGCGCGGCAACGACAGCGCCCATGCGTTCGCCACAGCGCAGGCGGGCGGAGCCGACTACGGACCGTTCAACGGGCTGTTTTGCGACGGCGAGGCGCTCATCCACGCCAGCAACCGGCCGCGCCAGCCGCCCGCGCCTGTGTCGCCGGGCGTGCATGCGATGTCCAATGGCGCGTTCGACGCCCCATGGCCGAAGAGCACGTTGGCCACCCGCGCGCTGGCCGCGTGGCTGGACTCGCCCTTGGCCCTGGCAGACCCCTTGGCATCGCCGGAGTCGCTGGATCCGCTTTTCCTCGCGCTTGCCGATGAATCCCGCGCGCCGGACGCCGCGCTGCCGGACACCGGTGTCGGCCTGGAACTGGAGCGGGCGCTGTCGCCGCCGTTCGTGCGCGGCCCGCGCTATGGCACGCGCTGCAGCAGCGTGGTCCTGTTCGGCGAAGCACGGGTCGTGTTCGCCGAGCGTCGCTACGGACCTGACGGCGTGCAGGCCGGCAACGGCATCACGCTGATTCCGCGCGTGCCGGAACGCTGAAAGAACCTGAGCACGCTGTCAGGGCGAACTCGCCCTGCAGCGCAGAGGCGCGTCGTTCTCGAGTCCCTGCTCCCAGCCATTCGGGCGACGCAGCGCGATCGTGTCGTTGATGCAGGCGCGATCCGAACCTTCGCGCATCGACGTGATCGGGCCTGGCAGCAGCACCACGTCGCCGCCCTGCGCGGCACCGACCGCGACCAGCGCGGCTTCTGCTTCGTCCGCCGTCGCGACGACATCTCCATCCGGATCGCCGCTGGCCACGACGGCGGCAGGCGCGGCATGGATGTCCGATGGTCCGGGCGCGAACACCGTCTTCAACGCGAACTGCACTGCGCCGGCCAGCAGCATGCCCACCGCTACGGCCAGCATGACCGGCAGGAAGAACGACCAGGGGGCGGCATCGTCACGCAGGCTGGTTGGACGCATGTGCTTGGGCTCCGGTTTCGCGAGAGACTAGCGCCTTTCCCGACGACGGGCAGCTGCCCGCCACTGAAGACCGATGCCCAATGCCTACATGCGCGTGAACCGCGCGGCGATTCTCGCGACCGCGCTCTGTCTGCTGGCCGCCTGCTCACCGCAACCGGCAGCGCCCGTGTCCGCACCCCTGTCTGCGGATTTCAGCTGCCAGGCCGGTGCATGGCGCAACGACGCCGGCGCAGTGTTCGTGCTGTCACCGGTGGAAGGCGGCCTGCGTTATCGCCTGATGGACGGGCGCACCGGCAGGTTCAACATCGGCCGCCAGGCGCTCGGCGACATGCTGCAGGCGTCGGAGGGCTGGCGCGAAGGTGGCCCCGTCGCCGCCACCGCGGTGTTCGAGCCCTGCCGCAGGGGCCGCATGCAGGTCGCGTTCGGCGACGAACCCCGGTCCACCGCCACGCGCATGCCGCAGGAGGTTCGCGAGGTCCGGTTCCGCAGCAACGGGATCGAATTGCGCGGGCGCCTCGTGCTGCCCCTGCCCACCCGTTCGCCGCTGCCGCTGGCGGTGCTGGTGCATGGCTCGGAGTCGTGGTCGGCGGTGGACATGCAGGCGTTGCAGTACCTGCTGCCGGCGCAGGGCGTGGCGACGTTCGTGTACGACAAGCGCGGCACGGGCGCGTCGCAGGGGAGCTACACGCAGGACTTCGAGCTGCTGGCCGAAGACGCGGTCGCAGCGCTCGCCGAGGCGCGGCGCATGGCCGGCAGCAAGTTCTCGCATGCCGGCTTCGTCGGCGGCAGCCAGGCCGGCTGGGTGGCGCCGCTGGCGGCATCGCGCGGCAAGTCCGACTACGTGGTGGCGCTGTACGGGCTGGCCGAAAGTCCGCTCGCCGAGGACCGCGAAGAGGTGATGGCCATGCTGCGCGCGCGCGGTCATGGCGACGACGTGCTGCGCAAGGCGCGCGAACTCACCGACGCCACCGGCGAGATCATGGCGTCCGGCTTCACGCGCGGCTTCGACCAGCTGGCGGCGGTGCGCGAGCGCTACGCAGGCGAGGCCTGGCTGGACGACGTGGAGGGCGAGTTCAGCGGCGAACTGCTGCGGATCCCGGCCTGGCTGCCGCGATGGATGGTGCGCAGCATGGCGCGGGGCCGCGACGTGGGCACGCCATGGCACCACGACCCGCTGCCGGTGCTGGCCGGGCTCGACGTGCCGCAGCTGTGGGTACTTGCAGGCGAAGATCGAGAAGCGCCTCCGGCGAACACGCTCGCGCGGCTCCAGGAACTGCAGGCACAACAGCGACCGATCGACATCGTGCTCTACCCGGGCACCGACCACGGAATCTACGAATTCACCGACGTCGACGGCGAGCGCGTCGATCTGCGCAACCCGGACGGATACCACGCGCTGGTTGCGGGATGGATCCACGGCCTGCGGCTGCCGGACGTGCAGACCGCAGCCCGCATCAGTCCGCGCCGCGGCGTCACGACGCCGCAAAAATGAAAGGCCCAGTCTGTCGGGTTTCCCCGGCGGGCTGAGCCTTCCGTTGCCGAAGCGATTGCGTCCGGCTTGCGCCTTCCGCTTTTTCTTCGACGCGAGCAGGGTATCGCGGCGCGTGTTACGCGGACGTCAATCGCGTCGACCGTTGGTCCGAACGCCCGGCCAAGGCCACCATCCGCGACCGGTCTGCGCGTAGCGGTCCGCCGCCCGTTCGAAGCGATTGCGCACGCTGATCCCGCCGCACAGGAAATACAGAGGAAGGAACAGGACGCCAAGCACCATGTACTGCAGCACGTGGGCTCGCTCGTGGTCGGCGAGCGCGATGGACGGTTCCTCGCACAGTCCCGCGCGGTGCGCGTACGTGTGGCAGGCGCAGTCGAGCGTGTCGCCGGTGTGCAGGATGACGTTGCCGAGCGTCAACGCGCCACCGGGACCCCAGGGCACGCGATCGAATACCAGTGCGAGGTCGCGCGGTCGCAGTGACAGGCGCGCGCCGAATGGCAGTGCCGCAAGCCCCGTGATGGCGCCGGCGAGCGTGTACGGCAGCGCCCACGCGATGCCGAGCGCATGCGCCAGCGGGCGCAGCGCCCGCGCCACGTTCAATCGTCCTCGGGCAGCAGCAGCCACAGGATCAGGTAGACCAGGATGCCGGGGAACGCGATCGACGCCGCCGACACCAGCACGTAGATCACCCGCAGCAGCGTCGAGTTCCATCCGAAGCGGCGCGCAATGCCGCCGATGACACCGGCAAGCACGCGGTCGTCGCGCGAACGGCTGAGGGTGGGACGGGAGCTCATCGTTCGCTCAGCCAGCCGTGGATAGCGTCCGGCACCAGTTTCTGGGCTCGCCCGGAGACGTAGATGCCGATATGCCCACCGCGGAACGACAGTTCCGAATAGTCGTTGGTACCGACCAGGCCACCCAGCGGCCGCGATGCCGACGGAGGCACCAGGTGGTCCTGCTCGGCGTAGATGTTGAGCACCGGCATTTCGACCATGCCCAGGTGCACCTCGCGGTCACCGATGACGATGCCGCCATTGACGAATCCGTTGCCCTGGTAGTACTGCTTGATGAACTGGCGGAACGCCTCCCCGGCCTGGTCGGGCGAGTCGAAGATCCACTTCTCCATGCGCAGGAAATCCTCCAGCGCCGCCTTGTCGTCGAGGATGTCCGCCAGGCCCACGTACTTCTGCACGAACAGCCGCCAGGGCTTCAGCGTCAGGTAGCACAGGTTCATCATGTCGGCAGGCACGTTGCCGAGCGTGTCGACGAACAGGTCCACGTCGATGCCGCGCGTCCAGTTGCCCAGCATGTTGTCGTCGGTGTGGAAATCCACCGGCGTCACCATGGTGATCAGGTTGCGCACCTTGGCGGGATTGAGTGCGGCATAGCTCAGCGAGAACGCCCCGCCCTGGCAGATGCCGAGGAGGTTGATGGCATCCAGGCCGTGCGTGGCGCGCAGGTGGTCAACCGCGCCGCCGATGAAGCGCTCGATGTAGTCCTCGAGGGTGAGGAACCGGTCCGAACGGTCCGGATAACCCCAGTCGATGATGTAGACGTCTTCGCCGCGCGCGAGCAACTGGCGCACCAGCGACTTGTCGTCCTGCAGGTCGACCATGTACGGGCGGTTGACCAGCGCATAGGCGATCAGCAGCGGCACCCGCGCGGTCGGTGCCTGTGCGCCCATGAAGCGGTACAGCACGACCTTGCCGTCGCGCCACACTTCCTGCCGTGGCGTTGCGCCGAAGTCGACGTCATCGACGTTGCGCAGTGTCTGCAGTCCCGCGCCCAGCTTCTGGTGCAGGCGCGCGAACTCGGCAGCCAGGCCGGCCGGGGTGATATCGAGCGGACCATGCATGTCAGCGCTTCCTCTTGGCCGGCGACTTGCCGCCGCGTGGAGACAACGGCCGCGGCGCCTGCGGGATCGCATTCGCGATCATGCTGCCGAAGCCTTCCGCCTTCGAGCGCGATGCCCTGGGGGCGGCCGCGCGCGACACGCGCGCTCCGGCGGTCGCAGGCTTCGCCGCGGACTTCTTCACAGCTTTCTTCACGGTCTTCTTTGGAGCGCTCTTCTTTACCGCGCTCTTCGCAACTTTCGTCGACTTCCGGGTTGCCTTCCTGGCAACGTGGCTCGCCGCATCCTTCGCCGCGCCCGTGCCCGCACGCTTCGACGCACGGACAGCCTTCGCGGTCCCGCTTGCCTTCGCCACAGGCCGGGCAGCCGGTTCCAGTGGCGCGCCTGCGTGCGGGCGTGGCGCGGTCGCGGGTGCGCGATCGCCCTGCCCCTGCGCCACGGCATCACGCAGCTTGCGGACCTCGCGCTCGAGCTGGGCGAGCTTGCGGTGCGCGCCGTCGAGCTCACTGCGCGTCGGCATCCCGACCTGGGCGCATGCGTCTTCGACAGCACGCTGCACGCAGGCGCGCAGGCGCATCTGTGCGTTCACCATCTCGCCGTAGACCTCCCGGAACTCGGGCGAAAGGGCGATGCGCGCATAGGCCTCCTCGGCGGCATCGATCCAGGTGTCGAACAGCGCACGCGCCGACTGGATCTGCCGACCCGGCTCCTGGTGGGCTTCGAGCCGCGCTTCGAAGATCTCGTAGGCCTCCTGGGACGCCTTCATCATCAGCGCGTTGTAGGCGGCGTTCGCGTGCTGGTATTCGAGATGCGCGCGGAGCAGCTCCTGCTGGCGCTCCTGCTGCTCGCGTGCAAAACCGAAGGTGGGCATGCGCAGCAGTGCGCCAGCCTCGCTGCGCATCGAATGCAGCCACGGCGAGGCGTCTTCGACCCACTGGTCCAGGCCCTGCATGCCATGGCCGCGCATGGTGCGCAGCATCTCGGGGAACGGATTCTCACCGGCCGCGCCCAGCGCTTCCTTCCATGCCCGCGCGACATCGGCTGCGCTGGCATCCTGCCCGGCAAACCGGCTGGCGACCTGCTGCATCTGCCCATACCACTGCCGTGCCTGCGTGTTGAATCGCTCGACCGCGTCGTCGACCTGGCCGCGCCCGCCATGGGCGACGCGCGACCACCAGTCGATCGCTTCGTGCAGACCGTGCGCGCCGGGGACATTCGGCGCGCCGCCCATGCCGGGAATGCCGCCGAGACCCGGAAAACCGGCCATGCCCGGCATGCCGTTCATCCCCGCAAACCCGGACATTCCTGGCATGCCGGCCAACCCCGCTGCATCCGACATGCCGGGCATGCCGCCCGCGGGCGACGCAGCGCCGCGCAGCGCCTCGCCCCATGCGGCCCAATAGCGGCGCGACAGCGCCTCGAGATCGTCCTGCTGGTTCACCGGCATCGCCCGCTTCCGTCGTGTCGCCCGATCATAGCAACCGCCGGCAACCGCGCCAGCGCGATCAGGGCTTGGGAATGCGCAGCGTCTTGCTGATCATCAGCGAGCCCGACAGCGCATACACCAGCACCAGCGGATGCAGCTGCCAGGGGCCGAGCTGCACGCTTCCGAACCACAGCGCATCGCCAATGGCGCCCTGCCAGGCGGCCACCGCCAGCAGCAGCACGATCACCACGCTGCTCGGGATCGGCGTGCCCTCGAAATATTTCACCTTGTCGCCGCCGTCGGCCAGGGTTTCGGCGGTGACGTTGTAGCGCGCCAGGCGGCTGACGCCACAGGCGACGAACCAGCTCAGCACCACCCAGTCCCAGCCGCCCTGCAGCCCGCAGGCATAGGCGAGCGCGGCCGGCGCGACGCCGAACGAAATGACGTCGGCGAGCGAGTCGAGTTCGCGGCCGAGCGTCGACGACACCTTGCGCCAGCGGGCGATGCGGCCGTCCAGCGCGTCGAAGACGAACGCCAGCGGGATCAGCGCCATGCCCAGCATCAGGTCGCGGATGCCGCCTTCGGCCGCGCCCTCCTGTAGGTAGCGCATGGCCGCGAAGATCGCGCCGGTGCCGCAGATGGCGTTGGCGAGGGTGAACCAGTCCGCGAGATGGAAGTCGCGGAGCATCGAGAAATGGCGCTGGCGTGGCATGGGCGTTCCGTGCACTGCGGGACCTCCAGCATGCCAAATCCGGCCAGCGCCGTCGCGGCGCGGCCCTCAGCGCGGGATCGCGAGGTGCGCCGCCTCCAGCGCGGTGCCCGACGGGCGCACGCGGGTCTCGATGTCGGCGTCCGCGGGCAGCGCAGCGCCGCTGTCGAGATGCTCGCTGACGCGATCCAGCGCGGCATACACGTACGGCAGCAGCGGCAGGTAGCGCGAGCCGTAATCGGGCAGCATCAGGAAGGCGTCGAAGTGCTGCGCGTTGCGCACCTGCCAGAAGCGCACGTCGCGACCCGCCGCGCGCGCATTGGCGACATAGGGCGCGCTGCTGAACGCCATCGGGATCAGGCCGTCGTCGGCGCCGTGCACCACGATCACCGGAAGCCCCGCGCGCGGCGGCGCGGCGCGCGTCGCGGCAATGCCGTCGCGGACGCGGACCGCGTCTTCGCCATCACCCGTCCACAGCGCGCGCAGGCACTGCAGGCCTGCGAGCGTCAGGTCGGGCGGCGCGATGCCGGCATCGACCAGCCCCACGCCCGCACCCGGCGGGATGCCGCTGGCATCCGACCACCAGGCCGCACGCTCGGCGGCGGTCGCGGCGCGCGACACCATGTCCGTGCCCTGCGCGGAGAAGCTGAAGCCACACGGGCCCTCGCCCACGCCATGGCGGCCATAGGCGGACGCATAGGTCGCCGCCACCGCGCGCCACAGGTCGAAGCCGGCCGACAGCGCGCCGGCGCGCAGGGCGGCGTCGGTCCAGCCGGCGCTGCGCATCGTGTCGTATGCCGATCGCGCCTGCGCGGCCGTGTCGTCGCCCGTCACCAATCCCGCCGCCTTCAGCGATGCGCAGCGTGCGGTCCAGAACGGCGCCACCTGTGCCGTCACCGGCGGCTGCGGCAGGTCCTGCATGTGCAGCAAGGCACAGGGCATCAGCAGCGCGGCTTCGGTCGTGTAGTCGTAGAGCGCGCGGCTGCCCGCGCCGTTGGAGTAGACGCTCGGCTCGCCGGCCACCACCGCGTCAAGCCAGTCGCCTTCCAGCTCGGCCGCGCGCAGCACGGCGCCGCCGCCGTTGGAGATGCCGACCGCGATCACGCGCGTGTTGGTGAAGGTGAACGGTGCCGCCGCCGGCAGCGCCTCGTCGAGCGCGTGCAGCGCGAACTCGGCCGCCTGCTTCACGTGCAGGCCCCAGTCGGCCTCGGGGTTGTCCTTCGAATGCGCATGCTTGAACGCAACGCCGGATGCGCCTTCCGCCGCCTCCGGCACGAACGCCAGGTCGGCGGCCTCGCCCGCGCCCGACACGCGGCCGTCGGCCGCGGCGCCCGCGCGCGCGTCGAGGTCGAAGTAGTCGCTGCCGGCGCCCTTGTCGGTGTAGGCCACCGCGCAGCCCCTCGGCAGGCCCCAGGCGCCCGCTACGGAAATCGAGCCGTAGATGCCGCGCGAGCCGGACGATGCGGTCACCACCACGCAGCGCTTCGCCGCGTCGAACGCGTCCGGCACCTGCACCAGCACGCGGTGCGGGTGCACTGCGCCCGGCACGCGCGCATAGGCCGAGAACTCGCGGCCGGGAACGCTGGCCACGCTGCCGTACAGGCTGCCGTAGCCGCCTGTGGGCGTCAGGTCGGCGATGCCGCGCCAGCTGCTCCAGATCGCGCGGCGGCGCAGTTCCCCGGCGGTCGGGGCCGCGGCCTCGGCAAACGCCGGCGGCACCATCAGGCGCAGGCTGTCGAGGCCGAGGCCGCCGCTGAGCAGGTCGTCGCCATCGCGGTGCGTGGTGCTGCGCGGATGTTCGAACATGGTCTTCTCCGTGGCAGCCATGCGGCCGGCGCCGGACGCGCAGCCGGCGAGGATCGCCGCAAGCGCGAGCGAACCCGCGCCGTACACGATGATGCGCGAAGCGACGCGCCGGGAAACAGCAATGGGCTTGCGCACGGGCGCGATCCTTGGAGGAAAAAGGGGCATGCCGCACCGTAGCAGCCGCGCGCGCCGGCGGCATCGTACCTTTGTACGCCGCGGCGGCAGGAGCGGATTTGCTAACTTGGCCGCCTTGCCCCTCCGCGATGCCACCCCATGACCGACACCTTCCTCTCCGGCCGCACCGCCCTGGTGACAGGCAGCACCTCCGGCATCGGACTCGGCATCGCGCAGGCCCTGGCGGCCGCGGGTGCACGCGTCGCGATCAACGGCCTCGGCGACCAGGCGCAGGTGGATACGGCACTCGCTGCGGTGCGCCACGCCGGCGCGGCGGACGTCCGCCATTTCAACGCCGACCTGCGCGACCCTGCCGCGATCGAAACCATGATGACGGAGATCGACGCATGGTCGCCGCTGGACGTGCTGGTCAACAACGCCGGCATCCAGCACGCGGTGCCGCTGGCAGAAATGCCGGTCGGCAAGTGGGACGACATCATCGCCATCAACCTCAGCGCGACCTTCCACACCATGCGCCTGGCGATGCCGGGCATGGCCGCGCGCGGCTTCGGCCGGGTCATCAACGTCGCGTCGGTGCATGGCCTGGTGGGTTCGGTGAACAAGGCACCGTACGTCGCGAGCAAGCACGGCGTGCTCGGCCTGGGCAAGGTGGCGGCGCTTGAATATGCCGCGGCCGGCAGCCGCGACAGCGGCGGCGTGACCGTCAATGCCATCTGCCCCGGCTGGGTGGAGACGCCGCTGATCGAACCGCAGATCGAAGCGCGCCGCGACGGCGGCAGCCGCGACGACGGCGTGCGCGCGCTGCTCGCGGAGAAGCAGCCGAGCCTGCGCATGACCCTGCCCGCCGAGATCGGCGCACTCGCCACCTGGCTGTGCCGCCGCGAGGCGCACAACGTCACCGGCGCCGCATTCCCGGTCGACGGCGGCTGGTCGGCGCAGTAGCCCGCCGAGCGCAACGGACGCGCACGACCATGCCCACCCTGCTGATCGCCGACGACCACCCGCTGTTCCGCGCCGCGCTGCGCGGCGCCGCGCGCGAGGCTGCCGACGGCATCGAGACGCTCGAGTCCGGCACGCTCGACGAGACCATCGCCGCCCTCGAGGCGCGCGCCGACATCGACCTGGTGCTGCTCGACCTGCACATGCCCGGCAACCACGGGCTCGCCGGCCTGGCGGCGATCCGCGCGCAGTTCCCGGCGGTCGCCGTGGTGCTGGTGTCGGCCAACGAAGACCCGCACGTCGTGCGCCGCGCGATCGACCACGGCGCCGCCGGCTACATCCCCAAGAGCGCGGGCCTGGACGAGATGCGCGAGGCCATCGCCACCGTGCTGGCCTGCGAGGAATGGCTGCCGCCCGCGCTGCGCGGCGCGGTGGCGCGCGCACATTCCGCGCCGCGCGATGCCGATCTCGCCGCGCGCCTCGCCAGCCTCACGCCGCAGCAGTTCCGGGTGCTGGTGCTGGTCGCCGAAGGCCTGCTCAACAAGCAGATCGCCGACCGCCTGGACGTGCAGGAGCGCACGGTGAAGGCGCACCTGTCAGCGATCTTCGACAAGCTCGGCGCACGCAACCGCACCCAGGCCGGCGTGATCCTGCGCGAACTGGAACTCAGCGACCCGTCGCGCCAGGCGCAGGACGACGGCTGAAGGCCGGCGGCGACCCGCCTAGATCCGCGACACCGCCCACGACACCATCTTGCCGTCGCGGTACGGCATCACGCCGTGGAACGCGCGCGGGTCGGCGTCGAACACCAGCGGCAGGAACTGGCGGTCGCCATCCCAGAGCGGCAGTTCGAGGATGCGCTCGACATCGACCCACTCCAGCGTGCCCTCCGGATTGGACGCCAGGGGCGTCCCGGTGAATCCGGTAATCAGGAACACGAAACCGAACCAGTCCTCGCCCTGCTTGCCGAATCCCGGCCAGCTGATGGTGCCGCGCAGCTGCAGGTCGCTGCAGTCGATGCCCGCCTCTTCCATGATCTCGCGGCGCATACCGGCCACCACGTCCTCGTCGGCTTCGAGCTTGCCGCCCAGGCCGTTGTACTTGCCCAGGTGCTGGTCGTCGTCGCGCGCATTGCGGTGCACCAGCAACACCTGGCGACGGTCGGGCGAAAGGATGTAGCCGAGGGTGGCGAGGATGGGGGTATAGGGCATTTCTTGATCGCGCGGAAATTTCGGCAATTGTAAGGCGTCGCCAACGGCGGGCCGTGACGCACGCGCCGCGCGATCACTCTTCCAGGGTTGCTTCCACCGCCGGCTCGCGGTCCAGCGCCGTGCGCATCGCCAGCAGCCTCCCGAGCATCGACTTCAGCGCCAGCGGCCGCACCGGCTTCTGCAGCAGCCCGAGGCCGTGTTCGGCCACCTGGCGACGCACCAGGTCGGTGGCATCGGCGCTGAGCACCAGCGAGGGCGCGGCGCCGAACCGCGCGGCCAGGCGCAGCTGCAGGTCGATGCCGGTGTCGCCATCGTCGAGGTGATAGTCGAGCAGCCACAGGGCCGCGGGCTGCGCGGCCAGCGCCGCCTCCGCGCCGGCACCATCGGCCACCGCGACCACCTCCGCGCCCCAGCCTGCAAGCAGCGTGCGCAGGGCATCGAGCGCCAGCGGATCATTGTCGACCACCAGCACGCGCGCGGCGGCCAGTCCCGGACGCAGGCGCGGCACCAGTGCCGACTGCGGCGTGCCCGCGACCCGCGGCAGCGTGATCGAGAACGCCGTGCCCTTGCCCACAGTGCTGCGCAACACGATGCCCGTGCCAAGCAGCCCGGCGATACGGTCGGCAATCGCAAGACCGAGGCCCAGGCCCTGCCCGGGCACGCCATCGCCGCGACGGAATTCCTCGAAGATCAGCTGCTGCTGGGAAGGCGCGATACCCGGCCCGGTGTCGTGCACCTCGATGCGCAACGCGCCGCCGACATGGCGCACGCCGAGCAGGATGCGTCCGCGGTCGGCGTAGCGCACCGCATTGGCCAGGAAGTTCTGCAGCACGCGGCGCAGAAGCTGCGGGTCGCTGTCGGTCCAGGCGGACGTCGCCACCAGCGTGAAGGCGAGGCCGCGCTCTTCGGCCAGCGCCTGGAATTCCGAGGCCAGCGGCTCGAGCACGTCGGACAGCGGAAATGCGCGCGGTTGCGCCACCAGCCCGCCGGCCTCCAGGCGCGCCATGTCGAACAGGCCGGTGAGGAGGTCGGTGGTGGAGTCGAGCGCGCCGCGGATCTGCCCGAGTGACGTGCGCGGCGCACCATCAAGCTGCGATGCCAGCGCATCGGTGAACAGCTGCGCCGCATGCAGCGGCTGCAGCAGGTCGTGGCCCACCGCGGTGAGGAAGCGGCTCTTGGCCTCGTTGGCGCGCTCGGCCTCGCGCCGCGCCTGGTCGAGGCTCGCGGTGCGCTCGTCGACGCGCTGCTCCAGGGTCTCGTTGCTGCGCTTGAGCTCGGCTTCGGTGCGCCGGAACGCGGTCACGTCGCTGAAGGTGGCGACGAATCCGCCGCCGGGCATCGGGTTGCCGCGGATCTCGACGATGCCGCCATCCGGGAACACCCGTTCGCTGACGTAGGGCGTGCCGGCCTGCATGTGGCGCAGGCGCTTGCCCGCTTCGGACTCGACGCTCCCGCCCACCCGGCCGACCAGCCCGCTGCGCAGGTTGTGCGCGACAAGTTCGGCGACCGGCACGCCGACGCGCAGCAGGCCGGACGGGTAGCCGAACAGTTCGGCGTAGCGGCTGTTCCACGCCACCAGTCGCAGCTCGCGATCGACCACGCTGATGCCCTGGCTCATGTTCTCCATGGCGGCTTCGAGGAGGCGCTGGTTGAAGCGCAGGTCCTGCGAGGCCTCGCCGACGATGGCGGCGACGGTGTCGAGGTCGGGGCCCGCCTCCCGGCGCGCGGCATCCAGCAACAGGCGCGCCGAGGCGCTGCCCAGCACCGCCGCCAGCTCGCGCTCGAGGCGCGCCTCGATCATTGCCGGCACCGCGCCGCTGCCCGGCGCGCCGCGCAGCAGGTCGTCCACCGTGCGCACCGGCAGGAAGCGCCGCCCGGCCTCGCGCAACGTGCGCCGGTCGGAGCCGCGCGCCACGTCGCGATCAGGAGTCGACAGCCAGGCGGCCAACGCCAGCGTGGTGGCGATGCCGACAAACAGGCTGGCGCCCACCGCGCGGCCGAGCCGGCTCCAGCTGGTCAGGCCAAACAATGTGTCTGGCGCCAGCATCGCGATGCCCCAGGGGCCATCGGCCAGCCAGGCCCCGTCGCCACCGGAAAGATCGACCAGCATCGGTGACAGCGTCACCCAGGCCCACACGAGGAAGGCCGCCACCACGCCCCAGGTTGCTGCCGATGCCGGCGTGCGCGTCCGCCACACGGCACAGAACAGTGCCGGCGCAAGGGTGGCCAGCGCCGAGAACGAAACACCCCCGACGTCGGCGAGCGCCTCGCTTCCGCCGATCACGCGGCTGTACGCCCACGCCAGCAGCATTACGGCCAGGATGCCGGCACGCCGCAGCGCCAGCAGTGCGCCGCGATGGTCGTCGCTGCCACCGCGGCCCACGGCCCAGGCCCCCCGCAGAAGGCCAGGCGTGAACCAGTGGTTGCCGATCATCAGGCTCAGCGCCAGCGTGCTTACCACCACCATGCCCGTCGCCGCGCTCAACCCGCCAAGGAACGCGAACAGCGCCAGGCCGTGATGGCCCAATGCGGCCGGCAACGCCAGCGCGTACATGTCCGAGGGCACGCTGTCGCCCAGCAGCGCGGTTCCGGCACGGGCCAGCAACAGGGTCGGCAGTGCGATCAGCACCAGATAAAGCGGGAACTGCCAGCGCGCCGTGCGCACGTGACGTTCATCGCGACACTCGACCACGCCGACGTGGAACTGATGCGGCAGGATGAACATGGCAAGCGCGCCGAGCAGTACCAGCGGCATGAAACCACCTACCGGCGCGGGCGGTGACGGCGGCGCGGCGACGTCGAAGTCACCCAGCCCGAACCAGACCAGCGCCCCCAGGGCCAGCATTGCGGCCAGTTTGAACAGCGACTCGAAGGCCATCGCCAGCACCAGGCCACGGTTGTGCTCCGTGGCACTCGCGCGCCGGGTGCCGAACGCCATCGCGAACCCCGCCATCGCAAGCGCGACATACAGTGCACCGTCGCGCCACGGTGCAACGACGTCGACCGCGCCGCCGTGGCGGGTCAGCGTGTCAAAGCTCATCGTTACCGCCTTAAGCTGCAGCGCGATGTACGGCACCATGCCCAGCAAGGCGACCAGGGTGACCACGGCGGCCAGCCAGGGATCCTTCCCAAGCCGGGTAGCGATCAGGTCGGCAATGGACGTCGCGTTGCTCTCGCGCGCCAGTCGAACCAGGCGCAGCATCAAACCCACGGCCAGCGCATAGAAAAGGATCGCGCCCAGGAACGTCGGCGGCAGCGGCCAACCGTAGCGCGCCGCCTGGGTGACCGTGCCATAGAAGGTCCAGGACGTGCAGTGCACGGCCAGCGACAGCGCATACACGTGGTGCCAGTGGCGGGCGAGCGCACCGGGGCGACGCTCGGCATAGACCGCCACGCCGAACAGCAGGACCAGCCAGAGCGTCGCGGCCGCGACCACCACGCCGACGCTCAGCATTCCTCCCGGCCCTCCATCATCGTTCCCACTTGCTCGCGCGCATGCCCGCCGGCCTTCCGTTCACCGCCGCAGCATAAGACAGCCGCACCGCCATGAAAAACGGCGACCGGGTTTCCCCGGTCGCCGAAGTCGTCATCCTGCAGGCGCGGCTCAGAAGTCGTAGCGCGCCGTCAGGCCGTACTGGCGCGGCGGACCGTAGAAGCCGGTCAACACGCCAAGCCCGGAGCTGACCAGGTTGTAGCCGGTGGTGCGGTACTCCTTGTCGGCCAGGTTGCTGCCCTGGAGCGAGAACGACCAGGAGTCGTTGACGCGCCAGGTCACGCCGGCGCCGACCAGGCCGTAGCCGTCCTGCCTGATCACCGGGCTCAGGTCGGTGGTCGGCCAGACCTCGGACTGGTACGAGTAGCCCACGCGCGCCGAGATGTTGCCGCCATTGGCAAGGTCGGTGCGGTACTCGACGTTGAAGGCCCCGGAGAACTCAGGTGCATTGGTGAAGCGCTGGCTGTCGGCGACGTTGACGCCACCGGTGATGAACTCGTCGTACTCGGCGTCCAGCCAGGCCACGTTGCCGCTGATCACCCAGTTCTCGGTCGGCAGGTACTGGTACTCGACCTCCACGCCCTGGACCGTGCCCTTGCCCGCGTTGGTGAAGTCACCGAAGAAGCCCCCGCCCGGCAGCGCGGTGAACACCGACAGCTGGATGTCCTCGTACTTGTTGTGGAAGTAGGCCAGGTTCAGGAACAGGCGCTCGTCCAGCATCGACATCTTGCTGCCGACTTCGAGGCTGTCGACCTTCTCGTCGTCGAAGGGCTCGCCCGAGCGCGGCACGGCGGTGGTGTTGGCGCGGATGTTGAACCCGCCCGACTTGAACCCGCGCGACGCCGTTCCGTAGACCATCACGTCCGGAGTGACCTCGTAGCTCAGGGCCAGCTTCGGCGACACGTTCTTGAAGTTCACCGTCTTGTCGAAGTTGGCGGCCACGGCGCCGCTGGGAACGGTGAAGGTCGCGTCGGTGTAACCGATATTGTAGGCGACCGCGTGCTTGTCCTCGTCGGTGTAGCGCGCGCCGACGTCGAGGTTCAGGCGCTCGGTCAGGTCGAACGACCAGTCGGTGTAAACCGCGATGCTCTTGGTGTTGACCGTGCCCTGCGTGTCGCCGAACGACAGGTTGAAGAAGTTGTTGAGCACCTGGCCACCGGCATCACCGTCGAAGGCATACAGGCCCACGACGCCACGGGCGCGTCCACCGGCGTCGTAGTTCACCTGCAGCTCGTTGCTGATCTGCTCGTCGCTGTAGAACGCCTTCACGTCGGCGATCTTCTCCGGCAGCGTGTCGAAGTCGATGTTGGTCTCGGTATCGGACTCGCGCTTGGCAGCGATGTACTTGACCGCCCAGTCTTCGTTGGGACGCCAGTTGACCGTGACCGAGCCGCCCTTCATCTCCGTGTCGTTGACGTTGGGCATTCCGCTGCGGATGTCGTAGCGGCTGTCGAGCGGCGCCACGCCGGACACCGGGATCAGCGGATTGTTGTTCACCGCCAGCATCTTCGCGCCGCGCACGCCGGACTGGTCATCCAGGTAATCAAGCGCGAACTGCACGTCGAACGATTCGCTCGCGAACGCGCCGAGCTGGAAGCGCATCGCGTTGATCTCCTTGTCGCTCACGTCCTGGCCATTGAGAAGATTGGTGCCGTACCCGTCGCGGTTCATGCTCGCAACCGACAGGCGCGCGCGCAGCGCCTCGGTGCCGCCGATGGGGCCACCGATTCCGCCCTTGACGTCGAGCTGGTTGTGGTTGCCCACGGTCACCGACGCATATCCGTCGAGTTCCTTCGGCAGCTCGCGGCCGATGTACCTGATCGCACCGCCGATGGTGTTCTTGCCGTACAGCGTGCCCTGCGGGCCGCGCAGCACCTCGACGCGGCCGACGTCGAACACGTCGAGCAGCGCGCCCTGGGGACGTGCGATATAGACGTCGTCGAGGTAGATGCCCACACCCGGATCGACGCCCCACAACGTATCGGACTGACCGACGCCGCGGATGTAGGCGGTCGCGGCACTGCTCGAGCCGCGCGCTGCGTAGATGGTGAGGTTGGGGACCTGCGCATCGAGGTCGCCGATGTCCCGGATGTTGAGCTTGTCCAGCACGTCGGGGGTGAATGCGGTGACCGCAACCGGCACGTCCTGCAGGGTTTCCTCACGCTTGCGCGCGGTCACCGTGATGCCACCCAGCGTGGTGGCGCTCCTGCTGGCCGCCTGCTGCTCCGGCGTACCGGCAGCGGTGTCCTGTGCGAAGGCCACCGGCGACGAGAGCCCGAGGGCGATCGCCAGGCTCAGTGCGGTGTGCGGGATCTTGGCTCGCTTCATCGTGTTCCCCTAGGAATATGCATGTACGTGCGGCCGAATGCCGCCTTGATGACAAGCCTAGGGATCACGCTGCGGACTGGGCATCGTACCTTCGGACAATGGGCCTCCATGCCGGGCGCTGACGACACTGTCGACCGTGGAATCGTGCGTGGCACGATCGCAAGGACCCGTCGATGTCGTTCCTGATCGTGCTCGCGGCACTGTGTTTCCTGATGCTGGTGGCCTACCGCGGCTACAGCGTCATCCTGTTCGCCCCCATCGCCGCCATGGGCGCGGTGCTGCTGATCGACCCGTCGCTGGTCGCGCCGATGTTCACCGGCCTGTTCATGGACAAGATGGTCGGCTTCCTCAAGCTGTACTTCCCGGTGTTCCTGCTGGGCGCGGTGTTCGGCAAGCTGATCGAGATCTCGGGCTTTTCCAAATCCATCGTGGCGGCGACCATCCGCGTGGTCGGCGCGCAGCGGGCGATGCTGTCGATCGTGATCGTCTGCGCGCTGCTCACCTACGGCGGCGTGTCGCTGTTCGTGGTGGTGTTCGCGGTGTATCCGTTCGCGGCCGAGCTCTTCCGCCAGAGCGACATCCCCAAGCGCCTGATCCCCGGCACCATCGCGCTCGGCGCGTTCACCTTCACCATGGACGCGCTACCCGGCACGCCGCAGATCCAGAACATCATCCCGACCGCGTTCTTCGGCACCGATACCTGGGCCGCGCCGGTGCTGGGCACGCTGGGCGGGGTGTTCATCATCATCCTCGGCATGCTGTACCTGGAATGGCGGCGGCGCGTGGCGCACCGCGCGGGCGAAGGCTACGGCGATCCGGCGACGCTCCTCAACGAACCCGTCGAGTTCGTCGGCGGCAAGCTCGCCAATCCGCTGGTCGCGCTGCTGCCACTGGTGATGGTGGGCGTGTCCAACCTGGTGCTGACGCGGCTGCTGCCCGGCGTGTACGGCGCCAGCCACAGTTTCATCCCCGCGGTGGTCGGCAACCCGGCGCCGGTGGTCCAGGAAGTCGCCAAGATCTCGGCGATCTGGGCCGTGCAGGGTGCGCTGCTGATCGGCATCGCCACGGTGCTGGTGTTCGCCTGGCGCACGGTGTTCACGCAGTTCGCGGAAGGCACGAAGTCCGCGATCGGAGGCGCGTTGCTGGCGTCGATGAACACCGCGTCCGAATACGGCTTCGGCGCGGTGATCGCGGCGCTGCCCGGCTTCCTGGTGGTGGCCAACGCGCTCGGTTCGATCCCCGATCCGCTGGTCAATGAGGCGGTCACGGTGACCGCGCTGGCCGGCATCACCGGCTCCGCGTCGGGCGGCATGTCGATCGCGCTCGCGGCGATGGCCGACAGCTTCATCGCCAACGCCAATGCCGCCGGCATCCCGATGGAGGTGCTGCACCGCGTCGCCTCGATGGCCTCGGGCGGCATGGACACCCTGCCCCACAACGGCGCGGTGATCACGCTGCTCGCGGTGACCGGCCTGACCCACCGGCAGGCCTACAAGGACATCTTCGCGATCACCATCATCAAGACGCTGGCGGTGTTCTTCATCATCGCCACGTTCTATCTCACCGGCTGGGTCTGACCCGGCGAGCCGGCGCGCGGGCGGGCCCGCGCGCTGGTGCATGATCCCGGCAGTGGGTCACATCCCGTGCGGAGCAAATCCGCAATAGTCATCGAGGGACTGCGTCCGACCTGACCGGGGATACAAGATGGCCGACACCAAGGTGGCAAGCCGCCGCCGCGCAATGGACAACGTGCCGGCGCGGCGCCATGGCGGATACTCGATCGAGGCGGCCACGCGCCCGCCCCGCGACATCCCGCCGGCGCCTCCGCCGCCGCCCGGCGCGCCTGATCCCCGTTTCCGGCCTCCGCAGGAAACGCTCGCCCGTCCACCGGCTTGGGTGCGCGCATGGCACCGCCTCGGGTACGGCATCACGCCGACCGCGAAGCAGGAGTTCGACGCCCTCGGCAACAACGATGTCGCCCGCTACGAGGCGATGCTGGAGCAGCAGCTGGCCTGGGAGTCGATCAGCGACTCGGCGCTGGATGCACGCCTCGCCGCCGCCGGCTACAGCACCCTCGCCAAGACCCTGCCCCAGCTGTGGGCCGACCACGTCGCCAGCGGGCCGGCCTACGAGGTGCGGATGCTCCCGGCGTGGGAGGTGCAGCGCGCCTCGCTGGTGCGCGCGGTGTTCTCGCGCCGCCAGCTGCATGAACGCGTGACCACGTTCTGGCACGACCACTTCAACGTGATGCTCAGCGACTACGACGCCGGCCCGGTGTACGTGCACTACAACCGCGATGTGATGCGCAGCCACGCGATGGGCAACTTCCGCGCCATGCTGGAGGCGATGGCGCGCAGCACGGCGATGATGTTCTTCCTCGACAACCGCACCAACCGGCGTTCGGGCCCCAACGAGAATTTCGCGCGCGAACTGCTGGAGCTGCACACCTTTGGCGCGGAGAACTACCTCGGCTTCGTGAATCCATCCGCGGTGCCGCCGTGCCCGGAGGACCCGACCTACCCGATCGGCTACACCGACATCGACGTGTACGAAACGGCGGCCGCGTTCACCGGCTGGAGCGTGCGTACCGGCACCGGCGGCGACGGCACGTTCGTCTACAACGCCAGCGACCACGACACCGGGCCGAAGATGGTGCTCGGCATGTACCTGCTGCCCGAGCAGGCCGCGCTGAAGGATGGCCGTGACGTGCTTGACCGCATCGCCAGCCACCCACGCGTCGCGAAGTTCATCTGCCGCAAGCTGATCCGGCACTTCGCCACCGACACGCCGCCGCCGTCGCTGGTCAACAGCGCCGCGGCGATCTTCCGCGCGCAGTGGCAGAGCCCGGATCAGCTCCGCCTGGTGCTGCGCCATATCCTTCGCTCCGAAGTGGCGCGCGAAGGCTGGGACGGCAAACGCCGCCGGCCGGCCGAAATGGTCGCAGCTGCGATGCGCGCCGCGGGCGCCGACTGGACCCTGCGGCCCGACCACGACCGCAGCAACGATTTCATGTGGCGCCTGGGTGCGACCGGCCACTCGCCCTACGACTGGCCGGCGCCCAATGGCTATCCCGACACGGCCATGGCCTGGTCCGGCGCCAACAGTTTCGCGATGACCTGGAAGATGCTCGGCTGGCTGACGGAAACCAGCGACGGCACGCAGCGGCTGATGCCGATCGTGGAGACGTCGCGCGCCGCGGTCGCGCAGTGGACGCCGCGAGCGCTGGTCGACTTCTGGTGCCAGCGCGTCCTCGGCCATGCCCCCGCCGCGGCGCGCCTGCAGATGCTCTACCGGTTCATGGCGCAGAACGGCGGCATCGACAACACCGTCATCCTCGATGACAACGCGTGGCGCGGCAGCGACCTGAAGGGGCATTACAACCACGACCGGCTGCGCAGCATGGTGTCCATGCTGTTGATGTCGCCAGAATTCTCCAACCGCTGAGGACGCAGGCATGGTCGACATCGAGCTTTCGCGCCGCGACTTCCTCAAGGGCTGCTGCGCCACCGCGGCCATCGCCGGCGCCGCGCCCGCGCTGCTGTATTCGCGTCCGGCGTTCGCGGGCACTCCGCATGACACCCTCGTGCATGTGTTCCTGCGCGGCGGCATCGACGGCCTGAACCTGGTGGTGCCGACCGCCGGCGAGGACCGCATCCACTACGAGCAGGCCCGCCCCTCGCTGGCCATCGCCGCCACCGGACCATACGCGGCGCTGCCGCTCAGCCTCGCCGGCGGCGCCGCAACCGGCTTCGGCCTGCATCCGTCGGCCATCGGGCTGCACGAACTCTGGAGCGAGTCGAAGCTTGCGATCGTGCACGGCTGCGGCATGCAGACCACGGTCACCCGCAGCCATTTCGATGCCCAGCTGTACTGCGACCTCGGCACGCCCGGGCAGCAGGGCGGTGGCAGCGGCTGGCTGACGCGCGCCTGGAGCAGCGATCCGGGCGCCGCGGGCGACGCGGCCCTGCCGATGCTCGCAGTCAACAGCCGGCAGCCCGCGAACATGCTGGGCGGCACCGATGCGCTGTCGATGGGCGCGCCCACCGATTTCGCACTGAATGCCGGGCCCTGGCAGTGGCGCGAGGGTGGTGGTGGACGTGCCGCCGGGGTGCTGGGCGTCAACGACCTGCTGGCGGAATACCTCGCCGGGCGCAGCGCGGTCGAACGCCAGGCCGCGCTTGCCGAACAGTCGCTGCGGATGGTGCGTGCGCAGCCCTACAACGCCACCCTGCCCGTCGGCTGGCCCACCAGCACCTTCGCGCGCCAGCTGTGGACGGTGGCGCAGTCGATCCGCTTCGGCGTCGGCCTGCGCTACGCGGCGGTGGACCTGGGCGGTTGGGACACCCACGAAGGCCAGGGCACCGCCGGCAGCGGCTATCACTACTACCAGAACAAGATCGCCGAGCTGTCGCAGGCGCTCACCGCGTTCTACGTCGAAATGGCCGCCGGGGGCGAGGCGTCGCGGGTGACGGTGGTGGTGCAGTCCGAGTTCGGCCGCCGGGTGCGCCAGAACGGCAGCGGCGGCACCGACCACGGCTACGGCAACCCGATGCTGGTGCTCGGCGGCCCGGTCAACGGGCGTCGCTTCTACGGCCAGTGGATGGGGCTGGATCCCGAGGTGCTGTCGCCCTACTTCGGCGACATCCCGGTCGCCACCGACTATCGCCGGGTGCTGTCGGAGCTGCTCATCAGGCGGATGGGCAACAACCGCCTCGGGCAGGTGTTCCCGGCCTATACCGGCTACGTGCCGCTGGGGCTGTTCCAGGGCAGCGACCTGCCGCCCGAGTACGGTACGCCTCCCTCCTCGCGCACGCGCCTGCGCACGCTGGTACGCCACCGCCAACCGGCATACGGCGAGTCGGTCCAGAGCGGGATGCGCTCCACCGTGGACACGGGTGGAAACCGCCTGGCACGCGGCCTCAGCGCCCTGCGTCGCAACGCGGTGCGCGCGAGGATGCGCGTGCAGCGCATGCTCGCCCGCCTGGCGTCCTGACCCGCGTCGCCCGCTGCCGCGCCGCGATCGGCGCGTTGGCGGGACGTGCAAGTTCTCCTCATATTCCAGGGGAGGCGTATTTGACGCGCAGTGCCGGGTACCAAAGCCCTTGAGGACTCATGTCCCCCGGCGATGGCCTTGGGGCCATCGCCTCCTCCTTGACTTCGCCCTCAAGGGCTTTGGCACCCGGTATGCAGAAATCCGCGGTGCTTTGAAGAGCACAGGCACGCCTCGCGATCTGGCGGCTGCTCTTCGGTACCCGCGGGCTACGCGGAGCCCCGGAGTGGCCGGGAGGCCTTCGCGGGGAAGTCAAGGAGGAGGCATCCGCTGCCAGGCGGATCCGGGGGACATGAGCCGCGAAGGCCTCACGGCCACCACCGGGGCCTCCAGGCCAACAGCGGCGAACAAGCAGACGTTCCTTTCCCCAGGAACGCTTCTCCGGTACCAGTTAACGAAAAAAAAAAGCGGGCCTGAGCCCGCTCTTCTTGTGTCCGGAGTTAACCGGGCAGTGACGCGTGCGGCTTACTCGCCGACCACGCCCTCGCCTTCCTCGACCGCCTTCATCGACAGGCGGATGCGGCCCTGCTTGTCGACTTCCAGCACCTTGACCTTGACCATGTCGCCTTCCTTGAGCACGTCGCCGACCTTCTCGACACGCTCGTTGGAGATCTGCGACACGTGGACCAGGCCGTCCTTGCCGGGGGAGATGGTGACGAACGCACCGAAGTCCATCAGCTTGACGACCTTGCCCTCGTAGATCCGGCCCGGCTCGACGTCGGAGGTGATCTGCTCGATGCGCTCCTTGGCGGCGCGGCCAGCGGCGGCGTCGACCGATGCGATCGTGATCGTGCCGTCGTCCTGGATGTCGATCTGCGTGCCGGTTTCCTTGGTGATCGCCTGGATCACCGAACCGCCCTTGCCGATCACTTCGCGGATCTTGTCGGGGTGGATCTTGATGGTGATCAGGCGCGGCGCGAACTCGCTCAGTTCCGAACGCGGCGCGGTCAGCGCGGCTTCCATTTCCTTGAGGATGTGGAGGCGGCCCTGCTTCGCCTGCGCCAGCGCGACCTTCATGATCTCCTCGGTGATGCCCTGGATCTTGATGTCCATCTGCAGCGCCGAGATGCCGTTGGTGGTGCCGGCAACCTTGAAGTCCATGTCGCCGAGGTGGTCCTCGTCACCGAGGATGTCGGACAGCACGACATAGTCGTCGCCTTCCTTCACCAGGCCCATGGCGATGCCCGCGACCGGCGCCTTGATCGGCACGCCCGCGTCCATCAGCGCCAGCGACGAGCCGCAGACCGACGCCATCGACGAGGAGCCGTTCGATTCGGTGATCTCGGACACGACGCGGATGGTGTACGGGAACTCTTCCATCGTCGGCATCACGGCAAGCACGCCGCGCTTGGCAAGGCGGCCGTGGCCGATCTCGCGACGCTTCGGGCCCATCATGCGGCCGGCTTCGCCCACCGAGTAGGGAGGGAAGTTGTAATGGAACAGGAAGTGTTCCTTGTACTCGCCGGACACGGCGTCGATGATCTGGCCGTCGCGGGCGGTGCCCAGCGTGACGGCGACGATCGCCTGGGTCTCGCCACGGGTGAACAGCGACGAGCCGTGCACGCGCGGCAGGATGCCGACGCGGCTGGCGATCGGGCGGACGGTGTCGAGCGCGCGGCCATCGATGCGGACCCTGGTCTTGAGGACCGAGTTGCGCATGGTCTGGTATTCCTGCTCGCTGAACTCCTTGTGGAGGTCGCCGGCCGCCCAGGCATTGGCCTCGGCATGCGGCGCAAGCGCGTTCAGGATGGCCTTCTTGACGGTCGAGATGGCGTCCTTGCGCTCGAGCTTGTCACGCACCTGGAACGCGGAGGCGAGCTGGTCGCCGATCGCGGTGCGGATGGCGTGCACGATGCCTTCGTCCGCAGCCGGCGCGGTCCAGCTCCACTTCGGACGCCCAGCCTCGGCGACCAGCGCGTTGATGGTGTCGATGGCGACCTGCATCTGCTGGTGGCCGAACATCACCGCGCCGAGCATCACGTCTTCCGACAGCTCCTTGGCTTCGGACTCGACCATCAGCACCGCATTGGCGGTACCGGCGACGACCAGCTCGAGCTCGGAATCCTTCAGCTCGGAGATGGTCGGGTTGAGCAGGTACTGGCCGTCCTTGTAGCCGACCTTGGCGGCGCCGATCGGGCCGTCGAACGGCGCGCCCGACAGCGACAGCGCGGCCGAGGCACCGATCAGGGCGAGGATGTCGCCGTCGACCTCGGGGTTCATCGACATCACCGTGGCGATGATCTGCACTTCGTTGCGGAAGCCGTCCGGGAACAGCGGGCGGATCGGGCGGTCGATCAGGCGCGAGATCAGCGTTTCCTTCTCGGTCTGACGGCCCTCGCGCTTGAAGAAACCACCCGGGATGCGGCCACCGGCGTAGAACTTCTCCTGGTAGTCGACGGTGAGCGGGAAGAAGTCCTGCCCTTCGCGCGCGGTCTTGTTGGCGACCGCGCTGACCAGCAGCATGGTGCCCTCGCACGAGACCATGACCGCGCCGCCTGCCTGGCGGGCGATCTCACCGGTCTCGATGGTGACCGTGCGGTTGCCGTACTCGAAGCTCTTGATGACTTTTGCCACGTTGGTGATTCCTCGATGACTCTTGCGATGAACCGGACGGGACCCTTGCCCCGTACCGGGTGGCGCGCACTGCCGGCGCGCCGAAATAAAACCGCGGCGCATTTCTGCGCCGCGGTGGGGTTGTATCAGCGACGCAGGCCGAGCTTCTCGATCAGCGCCTTGTAACGCGCGCTGTCCTTGCGGTGCAGGTAGTCGAGCAGGCTGCGACGGCGGTTGACCATCATCAGCAGGCCGCGGCGGCTGTGGTGGTCCTGCTTGTGCGCCTTGAAGTGTTCGGTCAGGTGCACGATGCGCGCGGTGAGCAGGGCGACCTGGACTTCCGGGGAGCCGGTGTCGGCGTCGCCGCGCTTGTTGTCTTCAATGATCTTGCCGGTGTCGATGGACATGCTGTGGAACCTTCTGGTGATGCGTGGACCGCAGGAACGCCGTTGCATGCCGGTTGGCATGAACGGGCACCACGTGACCCGCCGCGAGCGATGGAACGTGATCGGCGCGGAAGCGCCGGATTTGACTCGAAAAAGCCGGAAGATTGTAGCCTGCGGGCACCCTCCGGACAAGGCGGACTCAGGCCTGGGCGGCACCGCCTGTCGGTTGGGCACAGGCCCAGGCGAACATGCGGCGCGGCCGCAACGCGCCATCGGCATCCACTTCGCCCAGGCCGAGCACGCGCGCGTCGGGGCCATGGATCGCCACTTCGCCCTGCGGGCTGAATGGCCCGACCGCGCCCTGCCCGTACGACAGGCGCGCGGCGTCGGCCGCGCCGACGGACACCCGCGGCCAGGCATCCATGCCTGCCTCGATGGGCAGCAGGCAGGATTCGAGGCAATGCTCGCCGCGCGCGGCCAGCGCGGCGAGATCGTCGAGCGTCCACATCCGCGGGTCACGGAACGGGTCCACCCACAGGCGCCGCAGTTCGGCCACGTGCGCGCCGCAGCCCAGCGCTTCGCCCAGGTCGCGGACCAGGCTGCGCACGTAGGTGCCGGAGCCGCATTCCACGCGCAGGCGCAGGATGTGCGGCGGACGGCCGTCGCCGGGCACGTCGAGGAGATCGGCGGCGGACAGCAACGTGAAGGCGTGTACGTCGACCGGGCGCGGCTCGACTTCCACCAGTTCCCCGCGCCTGGCCTTGGCGTAAAGCGGCTCACCGCCGCGCTTCAGCGCCGAATAGATCGGGGGCCGCTGCTGGATGTGGCCGGTCAACGCCGCCAGCGCGGCATCAAGGGTGGCGACGTCGAGCAGCGGCACCGGGCGCTCGCGCAGGAGCTGGCCGTCGGCGTCGTCGGTATCGGTGACCTGGCCCAGGCGTGCGACCACGTCGTAGGCCTTGCGCGCGCCGAGCAGGCCGCCGGCGATCTTGGTGGCTTCGCCGAAGCACACCGGCAGCAGGCCGGTGGCCAGCGGGTCGAGGCTGCCGGTATGGCCGCCCTTCTCGGCGCGGAACATGTGGCGGACGCGCTGCAGCGCCTGGTTGGAACTCAGCCCGCGCGGCTTGTCGAGCAGCAGGATGCCGTCGAGCTTGCGGAAGCGCGTACGTGGCTTGGCAGTCATCGCGGGGGATCAGTCCCCGCTGCCGGGCTCGCCGGAGTCATCGAGGTCGCCAAGCTCACCCGCTTCGCGCAGGAGGTTTTCGATGCGCTCGCCGCGGTCGACGGAGTCGTCGTAATGGAAATGCAGCTCCGGCACGTGGCGCATCTTCACGCTATGCGCGAGCCGGTAGCGGACCTCGTACGCCACCGCCTTCAGGCCCTTCATGGCCTCGGCGGCGCGCTCGGGGTCGAGCGCGGTCACGAAGACCTTGGCATGCGCCATGTCGCGGGTGATCTCGACGTCGGAAACGCTGAGCGACGGCAGGCCGTGCTCGGCGACGGCGTCGCGCACGAGGGTGCCCAGCTCGCGTCGGAGCTGGGCGGACACGCGGTCGGTTCTGTGGAAGGACTTCTTCACAGCGTGCGCTGGACCTCGACGCGCTCGAAGCACTCGATCTTGTCGCCCGGCTTGACGTCGTTGTACGCCTTCACGCCGATGCCGCACTCGGTATGCACGCGGACCTCGTCGACGTTCTCCTTGAAGCGGCGCAGCGATTCCAGCTCGCCCTCGAAGATGACAGTTTCGTCGCGCAGCACGCGGATCGGCTTGTGGCGCTTGACCACGCCCTCGATGACCATGCTGCCGGCGACCGCGCCGAACTTGGAGCTGCGGAACACCTCGCGCACCTCGGCGGTGCCGATGATGTCCTCGCGGATCTCGACGCCGAGGATGCCCGACGCCACCTGCTTCACCTGGTCGATCACGTCATAGATGATCGAGAAGTAGCGCAGGTCGAGGCCGGTGGATTCGATCAGCTTGCGTGCCGACGCATCGGCGCGGACGTTGAAGCCGATGATCGTGGCCTTGGACGCGGCCGCGGAGTTGGCATCGGACTCGGTGATCGCACCCACGCCCGAGCGGATGATGTTGACCCGGATCTCGTCGTTGGAGAGCGCGGTGAGCGCCTGGCGCAGTGCTTCCACCGAGCCCTGCACGTCGGCCTTGACCACCAGCGGCAGCTCGAGCTGCTGGCCGCCGCCCATCTGCGCCATGATGTCTTCCATGCGGTTGCCCGCGGCCTGCACCAGGCGCTGCTCGCGGCGCTTGGTCTCGCGCTGCTGGGCCACGTCCTTGGCGAGGCGCTCGTCCTCGACCACCACGAAATCGTCGCCGGCATCGGGCACGCCCGAAAGGCCCAGCACCTGCACCGGGATGGACGGGCCGGCGCCGTCGACCTGCACGCCGCTCTCGTTGAACAGCGCACGCACGCGGCCGTACTCGATGCCGCACACCAGGTAGTCGCCCTTGTTGAGCATGCCCTGCTGCACCAGCACCGTGGCCACCGGGCCGCGGCCCTTGTCCAGCGAGGACTCGATCACCACGCCCGCGGCACGGCCGTCGGCGACCGCGCTCAGCTCGAGCACCTCGGCCTGCAGGCCGATCGCATCCAGCAGGTCGTCCACGCCGTCGCCGGTCTTGGCCGACAGCTCGACCATCTGCGTGTCGCCGCCGAACTCCTCGGCCACGATCTCGTGGGTCAGCAGTTCGTTCTTGATCCGCTGCGGGTCGGCTTCGGA
Source organism: Luteimonas sp. MC1828 (assembly GCF_016461615.1). NCBI lineage: Bacteria > Pseudomonadati > Pseudomonadota > Gammaproteobacteria > Lysobacterales > Lysobacteraceae > Luteimonas > Luteimonas sp. MC1828. The sequence goes on along the minus strand of NZ_JAEMNY010000001.1, from coordinate 433,618 downwards.
CTTGTCGATCTTGTTGATGGCGATGATCAGCGGGACCTTGGCGGCCCTGGCGTGCTGGATCGCCTCGATGGTCTGCGGCATCACGCCATCGTCGGCCGCAACCACCAGCACCACGATGTCGGTGAGCTTGGCGCCGCGCGAACGCATCGAACTGAACGCGGCGTGGCCGGGCGTGTCGAGGAAGCTGATGACGCCCTTCGGCGTATCGACGTGGTACGCGCCAATGTGCTGGGTGATGCCGCCGGCTTCACCGGTGGCAACCTTGGTGCGGCGGATGTAGTCGAGCAGCGAGGTCTTGCCGTGGTCGACGTGGCCCATGATGGTGACCACCGGCGGACGAGCCACCTTGTCGCCCTGGATGCCTTCGCCATGCGCAAGCAGCTCGCTCTCGGCGTCGTCGGCGTCTGCGCGAACGGCGGTGTGGCCGAGCTCCTCGACCACCAGCATCGCGGTGTCATGGTCGATGGACTGGGTGATGGTGGCCATCACGCCCATCTTGAACAGCGCCTTGACCACCTCGCCGCCCTTCATCGCCAGCTTCTGCGCGAGGTCGGCGACGGTGATCGCTTCACCGATCGCGACTTCGCGCACGACCGGCGCGATCGGCCGGGTGAAGCCGGTGCCGGTGCGGCTCTGGTCGCGGTTGCTGCCACGCTGCGGGCGCGCCTTCGGGCGCGCGGTGCTGCGGCGCGCACGATCGGCGGCGGAAAGATGCATCTTGCCGGCGAAGCGCGCGGCGCTGTCGTCGTCCTCGCCACCGGCGGGTGCCTGGTGCGAACCGCGTGCGCCCTTGGGCTTGGCGGCACCGCGGTCATCGCTGCGCGGCGCGGCCGGCTTGGGATGGCCATGGCCGTGGGTCGCTGCGGGCTTGCGGACGGCATCACCGTCGCCGGCCTCGGGCGCGACCGGCGCTGCCGCGGCGCGCAGGCGCGCGGCCTCGGCATCGGCTGCAGCGCGCTTGCGCTCCTCGATCTCTTCAGCGCGACGGCGGTCGTCGGCGGCCAGGCGCTCCTGCTCGTCCCGGTTGCGCTGGCGCGACTCCTCGAGCTTGCGCAGGATGTCGGCGCGCTCCTCGTCCTCGGTCATGCCCTGCGGGCCCGTACCGGGCTTCACCAGCGTGACCTTCTTGCGCACGACGACGTCGACGGTCGGCTTGTTCTTGCCGCCGCCCACGGTGAGCGTGCTCTTGCGGTTGAGGGTGATCTTCTTCGGCGCGACCGGATCCTCGGCCACCACTTCGGTGCGGCCATGGGTCCGGCGCAGGAAGCCGAGGAGCTTCACCTTCTCGGTGCTGGTCACGACCTGGTCGGGATTGCTGAACGACATGCCCGCTTCGGACAGCTGCTCAAGCAATTTCTCGACCGGCGTGTTCACCAGTTCGGCCAGCTTGCGGATGGTGGTTTGCTGCGACATTCGGCTTCCGGTTCCTTTGGCGTCGGCATGTGCCGCGCTATGGAGATGGATCAATTCTGGGTGCTTTCTGGTCGGGGGCCTGGACCCCTGACTGTCAGCCCTCGCTTTCCAGGCGCGCGATCTCTTCGGCGCGCGCGGCGAGGATCAGGGCGGCGGCACGCTCGAGCCCGAGGCCCTCGATGCCGAACTCCAGCACTTCGTCGGCGGCCAGGTCGGACAGGTCCTCGCTGGTGCGCACGCCGTGCGACGCGAGCGCGAACGCGGTCTCGTCGTCCATGCCTTCGAGCTGCAGCAGGTCGTCCGCCGGCGCGTTCTCGTCGAGCTCTTCGGCGACGGCCAGCGCGTCGTTGAGCAGCGCGTCGCGGGCGCGGGCGCGCAGTTCCTCGACGATGTCCTCGTCGAAGCCCTCCACCGCCAGCAACTCGCCGACCGGCACGTAGGCGATTTCCTCGACCGTGCTGAAGCCTTCGGTGACCAGGATCGTGGCGATTTCCTCGTCGACCTCGAGCTTCTCCTGGAACAGGGCGCGCGCCGTGGCCTGCTCGGCATCGGACTTCGCGGCCACCTGGTCCTGGGTCATCACGTTGAGCTGCCAGCCCGACAGGCGGCTGGCGAGGCGCACGTTCTGGCCGCCCTTGCCGATCGCCTGCGCGAGGCGGTCTTCGGCCACGGCGAGGTCCATCGAGTGCTTGTCCTCGTCGACCACGATCGACTGCACTTCCGCCGGCGCCATGGCGTTGATCACGAACTGCGCCGGGTTGTCCGACCACAGCACGATGTCGACGCGCTCGCCGTTGAGCTCGTTGCTCACGGCCTGCACGCGCGAACCGCGCATGCCGATGCAGGCGCCGATCGGATCGGTGCGGGTGTCATAGGCCACGACGGCGATCTTGGCGCGGTCGCCGGGATCACGCGCGCAGGCCTTGATTTCCACCAGGCCCTGGCCGACTTCCGGCACTTCGAGCTTGAACAGTTCCATCATGAACTCGGGCGCGGCGCGGCTGATGAACAGCTGCGGGCCGCGCGGCTCGCTGCGCACGTCGTACAGGTAGCCGCGGATGCGGTCGCCGGCGCGCACGACGTCGCGCGGGATCGCCTTGTCCTTGGGGATGAAGGCTTCGGCGTTGCCACCGAGGTCGACGAAGACGTTGCCGCGCTCGACGCGCTTGACCACGCCGGTGACCAGCTCGCCGACACGGTCCTTCCAGGCATCCACGACCTGCTGCCGCTCGGCCTCGCGCACGCGCTGCACGATCACCTGCTTGGCGGCCTGGGCGGCGATGCGGCCGAAGTCGACGTTCTCGATCTGCTCCTCGATGTAGTCGCCGACCTCGACGCCCTCGGCCTCGTCGATCGCGTCCATCAGGCGGATCTGGCGGTCCGGGGACTCCATCACCACGTCGTCGGCCACCACTTCCCAGCGGCGGAACGTTTCGTAGTTGCCGTCCTTGGAATCGATCGTCACGCGCGTCAGCACGTCCTGCTCGAGGTAGCGCTTCTTGGCCGCGGTGGCCAGTGCGGCCTCGATGGCCTCAAGGATGACCGACTCCGGCACGCCCTTTTCATTGGCGACGGCGTCGACGACCAGCAACAGTTCCTTGCTCATCTCTGTATCACTCCGCACGGGACGGCTTGGAGGCCGCCGGCTTGTTGGTTTGTCTGTTGTGCGGCGTGCCCTTGCCGGGGCGGTCGTCACGCCCGGAGGCGTCCTTCGCCGGCCCGTAGCCGAGGGCGACCCAGTCGGGTACCAGCCGCGCCTTGTCGATATTGCCGGCGGCCACCGCGATCGGCTGGCCGTCGACTTCAAATGTGATGGTCTCGCCTTCCACCGCCGCGATGCGCCCCGTCAGGCGGCGACGGCCTTCCTGCGGCAGCTGCAGGGTGACCTTGGCCTGCTCGCCCAGGAACCGCGCGAAGTGTGCCGACTTGAACAGCAGGCGGTCCACGCCCGGCGACGACACTTCAAGCGTGTAGTTGCCGCTGATCGGATCCTCGACGTCGAGCTGGGCCGAGACCTCGCGGCTCACGGCCTCGCAGTCCTCGATCCCCACGCCCTGCGTTTCCGCTGACGTTTCGGCGCCGGGACGCTCGATGTAAAGGCGCACCACGGCACTGCCGGGCGCCGACAGGTATTCCACGCCCAGCAGTTCCAGCCCCAACGCGGACACGGTCGGAGACAGCAGGTTGGCGATGTCGGTTGATTTGTCCGTCACGTTTGCCTCCTCCTCCGGATGCCGTCGCGCTTTGGGGGCGCAAAAAAAAACAAAGGGCCCAATGGGCCCTTGTCCGATACTGCTGGATCCGGTGCCGGCGCGCCTCATTGCGCACCGGACGAGCCCAAACTCTCCGTAATCAAAAAAGCCTCCTTGGAGGCTTTTCGTCGACCGCGAAAAGCTGGTAGCGGGGGCAGGATTTGAACCTGCGACCTTCGGGTTATGAGCCCGACGAGCTGCCAGACTGCTCCACCCCGCAGCAGAAGCGGAATTATGAAGGAACGTCCCGGGCAATGCAAGCCCTCGGACGTTCCCGGGCGGTCAGGCGGCGAACGCCGCCTGGCACCAGGCCATCACCGGGTTCCAGAATACGCCCAGCGCCAGCAGCGACAAGGCATTGACCGCGAACAGGGCGCGCAGCGGTGCGTCGTCGCGGGCCTTCAAGGGGGCACCCACCGGCTCGTCGAAGTACATGACCTTGATGACGCGCAGGTAATAGAACGCACCCACCACCGCGAACACGATGCCGACGATCGCCAGCCACATCAGGTCGCCCTGCAGTGCCGCGCGCAGCACGGCGAGCTTGGCCCAGAACCCGAGGAACGGCGGCACGCCGGCCATCGAGGCCATGATGCAGAGCACCAGCCCGGCCATCCACGGACTGCGCGCATTCAGGCCGCGGAAGTCGTCGATCCGGTCGGCCTCGAAGCCGCGGTTGGACAGCACGATGATCGCGCCAAACGCCGCCGCCGCCATGAGCGCGTAGCTGATCGCATAGAACATCGCCGCCGCGTAGCCTTCCACCCCGCCGCCGGCGAAGCCGAGCAGCAGGAAGCCGACGTGCGACACGGTGGAGTACGCCAGCATCCGCTTCAGGTTGGCCTGCGCGATCGCGAACAGGTTGCCGACCACCAGCGACAGCGCGGCGATGCCGGCCAGCAGCAGCTGCCACTGGTCCTGCAGCGCACCGCCGCCAAGGCCGTCCTCGAGCAGGCGGTAGGCCATGCCGAACACGGCGAGCTTGGGCGCCGAGCCGATGAACAGGGTGATCGGCGTGGGCGCACCGTGGTACGCGTCGGGCAGCCACATGTGGAATGGCGCGGCGCCGAACTTGAAGCAGATGCCGACCACCATGAACGCGGTGCCGGTGAGCAGCAGGGTAGCCGTGCCGCCTTCGAGACCCATCGCCGTTTCGCGCAGGGTCGCCAGGTCCAAGGTGCCGGTGGCGCCGTAGACCAGCGACATGCCGTACAGCAGCAGGCCGGATGCCAGCGCGCCGAGCACGAAGTACTTCATGCCCGCCTCGGACGCGACCGGGCTGTCGCGGTCGACCGCCACCAGCGCGTACTGGCACAGGGCCAGCAGCTCCAGGCCGACGTAGACCAGGGTCAGGTTGCCGGCCGAGACCAGCAGCATCATGCCGGCGGTGGCGAACATCACCAGCACCGGCAGTTCGCCCTTGTAGAGGTCGCGTTCGCGCATGAACGACCAGGCATAGACCAGCGACGCGGCACTCAGCAGCACCAGCACGGTCTTCAGCACGTCGGCGACCGGGTCGCGCACGAACATGCCGCCGAGCACGGTGCCCTGCCCGCCGACGCCGGTGAACGCCAGCACCGCGGCGGCCACCAGCACCAGCACGGCCAGCACGTGGGTCACCACACGGCGGCGCTCGCCGATGAACAGGTCGAGCATCAGCAGCGCAAACGCGCCAAGCACCACCACGAACTCGGGCGCCAGCGGCGCGATGTCGGCCAGCGTCCGGATGGGCGGGGTCATTGCTCCAGGCATCATCGCGGGGTCTTCCTCAAAGCTTGCTGTTGGCGAGCATGGTCGCCAGTTGCGCGATGGACGGTTCCATCAGGTCGATCAGGGGCTTGGGCCACACGCCGATGAGCAGCACGCCGGCGGCGAACACGCCCAGCACCAGGATCTCGCGGCCGTTGATGTCCTTCATCTCGGCGACATGGGCATTGCCGATCTCGCCGTACAGCACGCGCTTGACCAGCCACAGCGTGTAACCGGCACTGATGATGAGCGTCAGCGCGGCGGTGAAGGCGATCAGCGGGTGGTGCTGGAACGACGCCAGCACGATCATGAATTCGCCGACGAAGCCGGACGTGCCCGGCAGGCCGGCGTTGGCCATGCCGAAGAACACGAACAGCACGGCGAACCACGGCATCACGTTGGCCACGCCGCCGTAGTCGCGGATCATGCGCGTGTGCATGCGGTCGTAGAGCACGCCGACGCAGCTGAACATGGCGCCCGAGATGAACCCGTGCGACACCATCTGCACCATCGCACCCTGCAGGCCGAGCCGCGCCGCATCGGTGTTGCCGACATCGCGCACCAGCGCGAAGGCGATGAAAGTACCCAGCGTCACGAAGCCCATGTGCGCGACCGACGAATAGGCAATGAGCTTCTTCATGTCGTCCTGCACCAGCGCCACCATGCCCACGTAGACCACGGCGATCAGCGACAGCGCGATCATCAGCCAGGCCCACTCGTGGCCGGCGTCGGGCACGATCGGCAGGCTGAAGCGGAGGAAGCCGTAGCCGCCGATCTTCAGCATGATCGCCGCCAGGATCACCGAGCCGCCGGTTGGCGCCTCGACGTGCGCGTCCGGAAGCCATGTGTGCACCGGGAACATCGGCACCTTGACCGCGAACGCGATCAGGAACGCGAAGAACAGCCAGGCCTGCTCGGTGGCATCGAGCGGAAGCGCGTACAGGTCGGGCAACTGCCAGCTGCCGGCCTTCAGGTACAGGTAGATCAGCCCGACCAGCATGAACACCGAGCCGAGGAAGGTGTACAGGAAGAACTTGACCGACGCGTACACGCGCCGCGGCCCGCCCCACACGCCGATGATGATGAACATCGGGATCAGCATGCCTTCGAAGAACACGTAGAAGAGCATGGCGTCGACCGCCGAGAACACGCCGATCATCAGGCCCTCGAGGATCAGCATCGCCGCGTAGTACTGGCTGACACGCTTGTCGATCGAAGTCCACGCGCCCACCAGCACCAGCGCGGTGACCAGCGTGGTGAGGATGATCAGCGCGACCGAGATGCCGTCGCCGCCCAGGTGGTACTGGATGTCGTAGGCGGGGATCCACTCCCGCGCCTCGACGAACTGCATGCCGACCACGGCGGGGTCGAAGCCCGTGAACAGCGGGATGCTGATGGCAAACGCCACCAGCGCGATCGCCAGCGACAGCCAGCGGGCGGCGTTGGCGCGGCTGTTGCCGAGCGCGAGCACCAGCGCGCCACCGAGGATCGGCAGCCAGATGAGGATGCTGAGGAGAGGCCAGTTCGACACGTATCGTCTTCCGTCAGGTCCAGTAGTGGATGACAACGGCCAGGAGCACGATCAGGCCGAGGATCATCGCGAATGCATAGTCGGGCAGGCGCCCGGTCTGCAGCTTGCGCAGCACGCGCGCTGCCAGGCCGACGCTGTTCGCGGAGCCGTTGACAATGGCCCCGTCGATCACGCGGCGATCGACAAGGTTGGAAGCCTCGCCCAGCAGCACGCTGCCGCCAGCCAGGCCACCGATCCACAGGTCGTCGGCCCAGTACTTCTTCTCCAGCACCTTGACCGGCAGCGCGAACACGCGGCGCGCCCTGGTCGCGAGCTCCGGCTTCCACCAGTACATGACGGTCGCGAGCACGAAGCCGGCCACGGTCAGCACGAAAGCGGGCGCCATGAAGCCGTGCGTGGCGAAGGCCACCGGCCCGTGCCACATCGCTTCGCCCACCATCGCGACCGTGTCGCGCGCAGCGGCGACGTCGATCGCGCCGAGGAAGAACGGGAGCACCTCGTGGTGGCCGCTCCAATCAGTGCCGAACAGCATCGGGCCCGCGGCGAAGAAGCCGATCAGCACCGACGGAATCGCCAGCAGCACCAGCGGCAGCGTGACCACCCACGGCGATTCGCGCGGTTCGACCGGGCCGTGATGCGCGTGATCGTCATCGTGGTGGGCCGCGTCATGGCCGTGGTCGTCGGCCGGCGCGTCGCGGAAGCGTTCGCGGCCGAAGAACGTCAGGTACAGCAGGCGGAAGCTGTAGAACGAGGTCACGAACGCGCCGGCCAGCACGGCCCAGTAGCCGTAGGTGCCCACCCAGCCCATGCTCGCCGAAGCGTGCTTGGCCGCTTCGATGATGGTGTCCTTGGAGTAGAAGCCGCTGAAGAACGGCGTGCCGATCAGGGCCAGCGTGCCGAGCAGCATCGTCCAGAAGGTGACCGGCATGTACTTGCGCAGGCCGCCCATGCGGCGCATGTCCTGCTCATGGTGCAACGCGATGATCACCGAGCCCGCGCCGAGGAACAGCAGCGCCTTGAAGAAGGCGTGGGTCATCAGGTGGAACACCGCCGCCGAGTACGCCGACACGCCCAGCGCCACGGTCATGTAGCCAAGCTGCGACAGCGTGGAGTATGCGATCACGCGCTTGATGTCGTTCTGCACGATGCCGATCAGGCCGGTGAAGAACGCGGTGGTGGCGCCGATGAACAGCACGAACTGCAGCGCGGTCTCCGACAGCTCGAACAGCGGCGACATGCGCGCCACCATGAAGATGCCGGCGGTGACCATGGTCGCGGCGTGGATCAGCGCCGAGATCGGGGTCGGGCCTTCCATCGAGTCCGGGAGCCACACGTGCAGCGGCACCTGCGCCGACTTGCCCATCGCACCCACGAACAGGCAGATGCACACCACCGTGGCGGCCGACCAGGCGTGGCCGTCGAAGATCTCGATCACCTGGCCACCGCCGATGCGGTCGCTGGCGTTGGCGAACACCGTGGCGTAGTCGAGGGTACCGAACCAGTACAGCACGCCGGCGATGCCGAGCAGGAAGCCGAAGTCGCCGACGCGGTTGACCACGAACGCCTTCATGTTGGCGAAGATCGCCGACGGGCGCTTGAACCAGAATCCGATCAGCAGGTACGAGACCAGGCCCACCGCTTCCCAGCCGAAGAACAGCTGGAAGAAGTTGTTCGACATCACCAGCGTCAGCATCGAGAACGTGAACAGGCTGATGTAGCTGAAGAAGCGCTGGTAGCCCGGGTCCTCGGCCATGTAGCCGATGGTGTAGACATGCACCAGCAGCGACACGAAGGTCACCACGACCATCATCATCGCGGTCAGCTTGTCGACCATGAAGCCGACGTGCGCTTCGTAGCCCGCCACCTGGAACCAGGTGTAGATGTTCTCGTTGAACGGCGAGGCGCCCTGCCCCGCGAGCTGCCAGAGCACATGGCCCGACAGCGCGCAGCTCACGGCGACGCCGAGGATGGTGATGGTGTGCGAGCCGGCGCGACCCACCTGGCGGCCGAACAGGCCGGCGAGGATGGCGCCCAGCAGCGGAGCCAGCACGATCGCCAGCAGCACCGTCTTCGAGATCAGGATTTCCGTGACAGGCATCGGTCAGCCCTTCAACGTGTCGAGTTCGGCGACGTTGATGGTGCGCCGGTTGCGGAACAGGGTGACCAGGATGGCCAGGCCGATGGCGGCCTCGGCCGCGGCCACGGTGAGGATGAAGAACACGAACACCTGCCCCGCCGCGTCGTTCATCTCACGCGAGAACGCGACGAAATTGATGTTCACCGCGAGCAGCATCAGCTCGAGCGACATCAGCAGCACGATCACGTTCTTGCGGTTGAGGTAGATGCCGGCAACGCTGATGCAGAACAGCACCGCACCGAGCGCCAGGTAGTGGCCGAGGGCCAGGCCCTGTCCCATGAACTCCATTACTTCTCCTCCCCGCCGGCGTCGGGCGCCGGGGTGTCGTCGGCCACGTGCACCGAGGACGACATCTTGACCATGCGCAGGCGATCGCCGGCACGCACGCGCGCCTGCTGCGCGGGATTCTGGTGCTTGGTCCCCTCGCGGCGGCGCAGCGTCAGGGTGACCGCGGCGATCACGGCCACGGTCAGGATCACCGCGGCGACCTCGAACGGCAGCAGGAAGTCGGTGAACAGGCGGCGTGCGATCCAGACGGTGTTGGACACCTCCGCGCTGTCCACGGCGGCATCCGCGGCGAACGGGGTGGCGACGAACGCCTTGACGCCGATCAGGGTGAGGATCTCGACCAGCATCACCACCGCGACCAGCAGGCCGACCGGCAGGTGGCGCACGAAGCCCTGGTGCATCTGTTCCTCGTCGATGTCGAGCATCATCACCACGAACAGGAACAGCACCATCACCGCGCCCACGTACACCAGCACCAGCGCGACGCCCAGGAACTCGGCGCCGGCGATGATCCAGGTGCAGGCCACGGTGAAGAAGGTCAGCACCAGGAACAGCGCGGCGTGCACCGGGTTGCGGACGCTGATCACGGCCACGGCCGACACCACGGTGACCGCGGCGAATGCCAGGAAAGCGAGAAGGGCGAAGTCCATGGTTTACCTGTATCCGGCGTCGGCGGTGCGGCGTTCGGCGATCTCGGCCTCGAGCCGGTCACCGATGGCCAGCAACTGCTGCTTGTTGACGATGTTCTCGCCACGGTTCTCGAAGTGGTACTCGTGGATGTGCGTTTCCACGATCGAATCAACCGGGCAGGACTCCTCGCAGAATCCGCAGAAGATGCACTTGAACAGGTCGATGTCGTAGCGCGTGGTCCGGCGCGTGCCGTCCTCGCGCTGCTCGGAATCGATGGTGATCGCCAGCGCCGGGCACACCGCCTCGCACAGCTTGCAGGCGATGCAGCGCTCTTCGCCGTTGGGATAGCGGCGCAGCGCATGCAGGCCGCGGAAACGCGGCGACTGCGGCGTCTTTTCCATCGGGTACATGATCGTGTACTTGGGACGGAACAGGTACCGGAGCGTCAGCCACATGCCGGCCAGCATCTCCAGCAGCAGCAGGCTCTTCGCCCAGGAAAGGATCTTGCCCATCACGCACCTGCCTCGAACACGCCGAAATACGCCATCAACGCGGTAACCGCGATCCACGCGATCGCCAGCGGGATGAACACCTTCCAGCCCAGGCGCATGATCTGGTCATAGCGGTAGCGCGGGAACGTGGCGCGGAACCACACGAAGCAGCTGGCGAAGAAGAACGCCTTGGCGATCAGCCACCACCAGCCGTCGACCGCCAGCCACTCGAGCACCGGCACGCCGGCGAACCAGCCCTGGAACGGAGACAGCCAGCCGCCGAGGAAGAAGATCGCCGTGAGCACGCTCACCAGGATCATGTTGGCGTACTCGGCCAGGAAGAACAGCGCGAACACCGAACCGGAGTACTCCACCATGTGCCCGGCGACGATCTCGGACTCGCCTTCCACCACGTCGAACGGCGAGCGGTTGGTCTCGGCCACGCCGGAGATGAAGTAGATGACGAACAGCGGCAGCAGCGGCAGCCAGAACCACTCCAGGAAGCCCGCGTTGCCCGCCTGCGCCATCACGATCGCGCTCAGGTTTAGGCTGCCCGAGGCGACCATCACGCCGACCAGCGCGAAGCCCATGGCGATCTCGTAGCTCACCATCTGCGCCGCGGCGCGCATGGCGCCCAGGAACGCGTACTTCGAGTTGGACGCCCAGCCGGCGATGATGATGCCGTACACGCCCAGCGAGACCACGGCCAGCAGGTACAGCAGGCCGGCGTTGGCGTTGGACAGCACCATCCGCGCGTCGAACGGCACCACCGCCCAGGCGGCCAGCGCCGGCACCAGGGTGATCATCGGCGCCAGCACGTACAGCACCGGATGCGCGCGTGTCGGCTGGATGACTTCCTTGAACAGCAGCTTGAACACGTCGGCGAACGCCTGCAGCACGCCCCAGCCGACATACATCGGCCCGTGGCGGATGTGCATCCAGCCGATCAGCTTGCGCTCCCAGACCACGTAGAACGCCACGGCGATGATCACCGGCATGGCGATGCACAGGATCAGCAGCACCAGCCAGAGCACGGTGCCGATGGGTCCGAGCGCATCCAGCCACTCGCGGAACGGCGCGACGGCGTCGAGCACCAGGCTTGCGGTATTGGTCGTGCTCATGCCGCCACCACCCTGGCGCGGCCGGCGCCGAGCGCCGCCGTGGCGCCGTAGCCGGATTCGATCCACGCCGCGCCGCGCGCGACGCGGTCGCTGGCGACCACCTGCAGGGTGGCCGTGCCGGCATGGTTGGAGACCTTGGCCATCGCGCCATCGGCCACGCCTGCCGCCGACGCATCGTCGGGGTGAAGCGTGATGCGCGGGCCGGCGGTGAGTGGATGTGCCTGAAGTGCGGCCGCGCGACGCGTCACGCCGTCGGTGCGATAGATCGCCTTCGACACGGCCAGCTCGAAGCCTTCGCCCTCGCCCACCGTGGCCGCGGATGCCGACACCACGACGCCGCGCGGCGCCATGCCGGCGCGCACCTCGGCGAGGTCGACGAACTCGAAGCCCGGCAGCGCCAGCAGCCCACCGAGTGCACGCAGTGCCTTCCACCCCGGGCGCGCTTCGTCCGGCAACTTGCCGGCGGCGACGGCGCGCTGCTCGCGACCATCGAGGTTGGTGAGGGTGGCGTCGATTTCGGGCAGCAGGCCGATCGGCAGGATCACGTCGGCAATGCGGCGCGTCGACGCGCAGGCGAAGTGGCTGAAGGCCACGACCTGCGCGCCGCCGAGTGCGGACATCGCGCTCGCCTGGTCGGCGAAGTCGAGGCCCGGCTCGATGCCGTACATCACGTAGCCGCTGCGCGGCTGCGCGAGCATGGCGCTGGCGTCGCGCGACGCGGGCAGCACGCCGTTGCGCGCCAGGCCGAGCGCATTCGCGCCCTGCGGGATGCGGCACAGCGCGGCGTTGCCGGCGGTGGCGAGCGCGGCGGCGGCGGCGCGGATGTCCGCGGCGTGCGCGCCGTTCTCGGCCACGCCGCCGACGATGACGACCACCCTCGCGCTGTCCTTCAGCGCAGCGGCAAGCTCCGTGGAGCCAAGCGCGGCGGCGATGCCGGAAGGCGCAACAATCGTCTTCGACGCGATGTCGAAGGCGAACTCGAAGTCGACCGGGTTGACCACGTGCACGCGGGCGCCGCGTACCCAGGCCTTGCGCACGCGCTGGTGCAGCAGCGGCAACTCGAAGCGCAGGTGGCTGCCGACGATGACGATCGCGTCGGCCTGCTCGATGTCCTCGACCGGCATGGCGAACGGTTCGGCCACGGCGGCGTCGGACAGGTCGCGCTGGGAAATGCGGTGGTCCAGGTTGCCGGTGCCAAGTGCCTCGGCCAGTCGCGCCAGCAGCGCGCCCTCCTCGTTGGAGGTTGCCGGATGCACCAGGATGCCGAGGTCGTCGGCGGCGTTGTCGCGCAGGATCTGCGCGGCACGCGCCAGCGCCTCGTCCCACGACGCCTCGCGCCAGTCGCCGTCGTCGCCATTGCTCGCCACGCGCAGCAGCGGCCGGGTTGCGCGGTCGTCGGCGTACAGGCCCTGGTGCGAGTAGCGGTCACGGTCCGAGATCCAGCACTCGTTGACGGCCTCGTTGTCGCGTGGAACCGCGCGCATCACCTCGCCGCGGCGCGAATGCAGGAACAGGTTGCTGCCGAGGGCGTCGTGGTAGCCCAGCGACTCGCGTGCGATCAGCTCCCACGGGCGCGCGCGGAAGCGGAACACCTTGTTGGTGAGCGCGCCAACCGGGCACACGTCGATCACGTTGCCGGACAGCTCGGTGGTCAGCGGCTTGCCGTCGTAGGTGCCGATCTGCAGGCTTTCGCCGCGCTGCATGCCGCCGAGTTCGTAGGTGCCGGCGATTTCCGCGGTGAAGCGGATGCAGCGCGTGCACTGGATGCAGCGCGTCATGTCGGTGGCGACCAGCGGGCCCATGTCCTCGTCGGCCACCACGCGCTTGCGTTCGCTGAAGCGGCTGACCGAACGGCCGTAGCCGAGCGACAGGTCCTGCAGCTCGCACTCGCCGCCCTGGTCGCAGACCGGGCAGTCGAGCGGGTGGTTGATGAGCAGGAACTCCATCACGTTGCGCTGCGACTTGAGCGCCTTCTCGCTGCGCGTCTGCACGCGCATGCCGTCCATCACCGGCGTGGCACAGGCAGGCGCGGGCTTGCCCATCTTCTCCACGTCGACCAGGCACATGCGGCAGTTGGCGGCGATGGCGAGCTTGTCGTGGTAGCAGAACCGCGGGATCGGGATGCCGGCCTTGTCGGCGGCATGGATGATCATCGAGCCCTTGGGGGCGGCCATCTCCACGCCGTCGATGAAGACGGTGACCTGGTCGGGCGCGAGGTTCGGATTCACCGGCTGGGCGCTCATGCGGCCACCTTCTGCACGACGGTGCCGTCGCGCTGGTCGTCGACCAGGAAGCGCCTGTTGACGATCGCGTACTCGAACTCGTCCCAGTAATGGCGCAGGAAGCCCTGCACCGGCCACGCCGCCGCTTCGCCGAAGGCGCAGATGGTGTGGCCTTCGATCTGGCCGGCCGCGGCGCGCAGCATCTCGAGGTCGGACAGCGTGCCCTGGCGCTCGACGATGCGCGTGATCATGCGGTACATCCAGCCCGTGCCTTCGCGGCAGGGCGTGCACTGGCCGCAGGATTCCTGGAAATAGAAGCGCGCGATGCGCTGGCAGGCGCGGACCATGCAGGCGGTGTCGTCCATCACGATCACGGCGCCCGAGCCGAGGCCGGAACCGGCCTTCTGCAGCGCGTCGTAATCCATGGTGAGGCCCATCATGGTGTCGCCCGGCAGCACCGGCATCGACGAACCACCGGGGATCACCGCCTTGAGGCGACGCCCGGGGTGCATGCCGCCGGCCATTTCCAGCAGTTCGCTGAAGGGTGTACCGAGGCGGATCTCGTAGTTGCCCGGGCGCGTGACCTGGCCCGAGACCGAGAAGATCTTGCAGCCACCGTTGTTGGGCTTGCCGAGGTTGGCGAACCACTCCGGGCCGTTGCGCAGGATCGCCGGCACCGAGGCGAAGGTCTCGGTGTTGTTGATGGTGGTCGGCTTGCCGTACAGGCCGAAGTTGGCCGGGAACGGCGGCTTGAACCGCGGCTGGCCCTTCTTGCCTTCCAGCGACTCCATCAGCGCGGTCTCTTCGCCGCAGATGTAGGCGCCGGCGCCGAGCACGTTGTGGATCTCGATGTCGGTGCCCGAACCCAGGATGTCGCGGCCCAGCCAGCCATTGGCATAGGCCTCGGCGGTGGCTTCCTCGAGGTGTTCGAAGGGCTCGTGGTGGAACTCGCCGCGCAGGTAGTTGTAACCGACCGTGCTGCCCGTGGCGTAGCAGGCGATCGCCATGCCCTCGATCACCGAGTGCGGGTTGTAGCGCAGGATGTCGCGGTCCTTGCAGGTGCCCGGCTCCGACTCGTCGGAGTTGCAGAGGATGTACTTCTGCATGCCGCTGCCCTTGGGCATGAAGCTCCACTTCAGGCCGGTCGGGAAGCCCGCGCCGCCACGGCCGCGCAGGCCCGACTGCTTGACCATCTCGATGACGGCCGTCGGCTCGATCTTTTCTTCCAGGATCCGGCGCAGCGCGCTGTAGCCGCCGGTCTTGAGGTAGTTCTCGTACGACCACGGCTTGTCGAAATGCAGCGTGGTGTAGACGGCCTGGTGCTCCTTCGGCGCAGGGCCGACGGGGCCGTAGCCTTCGGAGACGTGGTGGTGGTGGTGCGCCATGCCGGTGTCCAGCCTCACTTCAGTCCGTCGAGCAGCTCGTCGACCTTCGCGGCGTCGAGCTTCTCGTGGTAATGGCCGTTGATCACGACCACCGGGGCGCCGCAGCATGCCGCGACGCACTCTTCCTCACGCTTCAGATAGACGCGGCCGTCGGGGGTCGATTCGCCGAGCTTGCAGCCGAGCTTCTTTTCGGCGTGCGCGACAAGGTCTTCGGCGCCGTTGAGCCAGCAGCTGATGTTGGTGCAGATGGCGACGTTGTTGCGGCCGACGGGCTTCGTTTCGAACATCGAATAGAAGGTGGCGACCTCGTACGCCCACACCGGCGGCAGGTCCAGGTACTTGGCCACGGCCGCGATCAGCTCGTCGGTCAGGAACCCGCCGTTCTGCTGCTGCACCGCGAACAGCCCCTGCAGCACGGCCGAACGCTTGCGGTCGGCCGGGAACTTGGTCAGCCAGTGGTCGATGTGCGCGCGCGTGTCGTCGTTCAACGCGACCATCGGGTCGACGTTGCGCGCGTTCTCGAAGTTGCCGGTGGCTCTCATCGGTCTACTTCCCCGAAAACGATGTCATAGGTGCCGATCATCGCCACGACGTCGGACAGCATGTGCCCCTTCACCACCGCGTCCATCGACGACAGGTGCGCGAAGCCGGGCGCGCGCAGGTGCACGCGGAAAGGCTTGTTGGCGCCGTCGCTGACCAGGTAGCAGCCGAACTCGCCCTTGGGCGCCTCGACCGCACAGTAGGTCTCGCCGGCCGGCACGCAATAGCCTTCGGAAAACAGCTTGAAGTGGTGGATCAGGGCTTCCATGTCGTCCTTCATCTCCTCGCGGGAGGGAGGCGCGACCTTGAAGTTGTCGACCATCACCGGGCCGGGGTTGGCCTTCAGCCATTCCACGCACTGGGCGATGATGCGGTTGGACTGGCGCATCTCGGCGACGCGCACCAGGTAGCGGTCGTAGCAGTCGCCGTTGGTGCCGACCGGGATGTCGAAATCGACCCTGTCGTAGCGCGCGTAGGGCTGCTTCTTGCGCAGGTCCCACTCGACGCCCGAGCCACGAAGCATCGCGCCGGTCATGCCCCAGGCCATGGCCTTCTCGGGGCTGACCACGCCGATGCCGACGGTGCGCTGCTTCCAGATGCGGTTGTCGGTGAGCAGGGTCTCGTACTCGTCGACGCGGCCCGGGAATTCACGGGTGAACGCCTCGAGGAAATCGAGCATCGAGCCTTCGCGCGACTCGTTGAAGCGCTTCAGCTTCGCGCCCTTGCGCCACGGCGACTCGCGGTACTTCGACATGCGATCGGGCAGGTCGCGATACACGCCACCAGGACGGTAATACGCCGCGTGCATGCGCGCGCCGCTGACTGCCTCGTAGACGTCCATCAGCTCTTCGCGCTCGCGGAACGAGTACAGCATCACCGCCATCGCGCCGAGGTCGAGACCGTTGGAGCCGATCCACATCAGGTGGTTCAGGATCCGCGTGATCTCGTCGAACATCGTGCGGATCCACTGCGCGCGCTCGGGAGCCTCGATGCCCATCAGGGACTCGATGGCGCGCACGTAGGCGTGTTCGTTGCACATCATCGACACGTAGTCGAGGCGGTCCATGTAGCCGATCGAATGATTGAACGGCTTGGACTCGGCAAGCTTTTCGGTGCCACGGTGCAGCAGCCCGACGTGCGGGTCGGCGCGCACCACGGTCTCGCCGTCCATCTCCAGGATCAGGCGCAGCACGCCGTGCGCGGCCGGATGCTGCGGGCCGAAGTTCATCGTGTAGTTGCGGATTTCCTGGCGTGCTTCGACCGGATTGCTGGCGAAGCCGCTGCCGGCGGCGTGCGGATGCGCGCTCATTTCGCCTCTCCTGCGCCGGTGCGGGCACCGCCGACCTTCAGGTCGCGGTCCTCGCCGGCGGCGGTTGCATATCGTGCGTCGTCGCGGATGACGCGCGGCACGCCCACGCGGGGCTCGACCGAGGTCACCGGCTCGTACACCACGCGCTGCTTCTCCGCGTCGTAGCGGACTTCGACGTTGCCGATCAGCGGGAAGTCCTTGCGGAACGGGTGGCCGATGAAACCGTAGTCGGTGAGGATGCGGCGCAGGTCGGGATGCCCGGCAAACATGATGCCGAACAGGTCGAACGCCTCGCGCTCGAACCAGTTCACGCCCGGCCACAGGTCGTTGACCGAAGCCACGACCGGCAGCGCGTCGTCGGCCGCGAAGCACTTCACCTGCACGCGGCGGTTGTTGGCGATCGACAGCAGCTGCACGACCACCGCGAAACGCTGCGCGGGAACCGCGATTGCTCCTTCGCCGTCAGGCTGCGCGAGCTGCTGGCTGTGCTGCTCGCCGAAGCCGAAGCGCCCTGCCCCCTTGCCCTCCACGCCGCGGCTGAAGCCCTCCGAGGAGACGTCGGTGTCCCACTCGTCGCTGCCGTGGCCGAGGTAGTCCATGCCGCACAGGTCGATCAGCATCTCGAAGCCGAACTCGTCGCGCAGCGCCTGGCAGCTCGCGTGCCAGTCAGCCGGCGCGACGACCATGCCGACCTCGCCACGCGGGAGCGCAACGTGGACCGTGGCATCGGCGAAGCGCGTGCGCAGGCGCGCGGCGAACGCGGTCGCGGACTCAGCCATTGCGCTGGCCCACCTTGTTTTCGCCGAAATTCGTGGAGCGGCGGATCTTCTTCTGCAGCTGCAGGATGCCGTGCACCAGCGCTTCCGCGGTCGGCGGGCAGCCCGGGACATAGATGTCCACCGGCACCACGCGGTCGCAGCCGCGGACCACGGAATACGAGTAGTGGTAGTAACCGCCGCCATTGGCGCAGCTGCCCATCGAGATCACCCACTTGGGCTCGGGCATCTGGTCGTAGACCTTGCGCAGCGCCGGGGCCATCTTGTTGACCAGGGTGCCGGCCACGATCATCACGTCGGACTGGCGCGGCGACGGGCGGAAGATCACGCCGTAGCGGTCCATGTCGAGGCGCGCGGCGCCTGCATGCATCATCTCGACTGCGCAGCAGGCCAGGCCGAACGTGACCGGCCACATGGAGCCGGTGCGCGCCCAGTTGAGCAGGATGTCCGAGCTGGTAGTGACGAATCCCTGCTCAAGCAGCGGGTTGTCACCGGCCGGACGCAGGATGTCGTCGACGCGGCCTTCCGACAGCGGGTTGCTCGCGGAGTCCGCAAGCGCGCGGATCGCCCGGGTCACTCCCATTCCAGCGCTCCCTTCTTCCAGACATAGATGAAACCGAGCAGCAACATGCCCACGAAGATGCCCATCTCGATGAGGCCGAGCACGCCGAGCTCACGGAACACGGTGGCCCACGGCACGATGAAGATGATTTCCAGATCGAAGACGATGAACTGGATCGCGATCAGGTAGTAGCGCACGTCGAACGGCATGCGCGCGTCTTCGAAGGGCGCATAGCCGCATTCGTAGGCGGAGAGCTTCTCGACTGTCGGGCGCTTGGGCCCGAGGAGGTTGCCGACCAGGATCAGGGCGATGCCGATCCCCGTGGCGACGATCAGGAACAATAGGGTCGGCAGATATTCGGCCAGCACGTGTGTTCTCTCGGCTACCGGCCGCGAGGGCGGCCGTTGCTCTTTCTACCGCGATGCGCGACCAGTCAGCCTGGCCGCGTTTCGCGATGTGTGTGGTGCCCAAGGGGGGACTCGAACCCCCACGACCTAAGCCGCTACCACCTCAAGGTAGTGCGTCTACCAATTCCGCCACCTGGGCAAATCTTCTGTGTCCGCCTCGCCCGCGCAGCAGCGCTGCGGGACCGCGACATTGTAATCGCTATCAGCCGCCCTGCGGACCCTCCTGCGCCGGAACGGGCTGCGCGGGCGCATCAGCCGGAGGCTGCGCGTCGGGTGCCGAAGGCACCGGAGACTGCTCTGGAACGGTCGTCGGCGCGGCCGGGACCGCACCCTGCGGCGCCGCGACAGGCGCGGGTGCCGCCGGAACCTCGGACATCACGCCCAGGTCGACCTGCGTGGCGCCCTGCTGGCGCGCCGAATTTGTTGCCTGCCACGCCATGAACAGCGTGATTGCGAAGAAGGAGATGGCCAGCCACTTGGTGGACTTGGACAGGAAATTGGATGCGCCGCGCGAACCGAACACCGTCGCCGAAGCGCCGCCGCCGAAGCCGGAGCCGGCCTGGGCGCCAGCGCCGCGCTGCATCAGGATCAGGGCGATCATCGCGATGGCGATGAGCACGAAGACCACGTTGAGGATGAGGGGAAGCATGTTCTCGACTCTCTTGTGCGCCGCTTACGCGGCAGCCGCTGCAACAATGGCCAGGAAGTCCGTGGCGACCAGCGATGCACCGCCGATCAGGCCTCCATCGACGTCGGGCTGGGAGAACAGCTCGGCGGCATTGGCGGGCTTCACGCTGCCGCCGTAAAGGACGGGCAGGGAATTCGCAATTCTAGCATCCCGCGAGGCGACCTCGCTACGGATGAATGCATGGATCGCCTGCGCCTGCCCTGGCGTGGCGGTCAGGCCGGTTCCGATCGCCCAGACCGGCTCGTAGGCGACCACGGCATTGGCGAAACCTTCGGCGCCGACCAGGTCGAGCACCGGGCGCAGCTGCGCGGCGATGGCCTCCTCGGCCGCCCCGGATTCGCGCTGCTGCAGCGACTCACCGACACAGAGGATCGGCTTCAGGCCCGCCGCCAGCGCTGTCTTGAACTTCTCGGCAACCAGCGCACTGTCCTCGCGATGGTACTCGCGGCGCTCGGAATGGCCGACCAGCACGTAGCGCGCGCCGACGTCCGCCAGCATCGCCGCCGAAACCTCGCCGGTGTACGCGCCCTCGGGATGGACGCCGACGTCCTGCGCGCCGAACGCAAGCCCGCGCCCGGCGAACTCCGTGGCCAGCCCGCCCAGGTACGGCAGCGGCGGCAGCACCACGACCTCGACCGCCGCGCCATCGAGGCCATCGGCAATGCGGGCGACCAGCCCGCTGGCGAAATCGCGGCTGCCATGCAGCTTCCAGTTGCCTGCGACGATGCGTTGGCGCATTGCGGACCTCGGGGGACGGACGGGCCGGAGATTCTAGGCCGTCCGGCCGCCGAAGGGGTAGCCGCCTACTTCAGCTTGATCTCGCGCAGCCGCTCCTCGAGGTATCCCTGCGCGGTGATCGGCTCGGGATAGCGGCTCGGATTGGCCGCGGTCACGCACGACGGCAGCACGTCGATCAGGAAGTCCGGATTGGGGTGCAGGAAGAACGGCACCGAGTAGCGCGGCTGGCGCGCCAGTTCGCCCGGCGGATTGACCACGCGGTGGATCGTCGACGGATACACGTGGTTGGTCAGGCGCTGCAGCATGTCGCCGATGTTGACCACGATGGTGTCGGCGTCCGAGGTGAACGGCACCCACTCGCCGTTGTGCGACAGCACTTCGAGCCCCGCGGCGCTTGCGCCGACCAGCAGCGTGATCAGGTTGATGTCGCCATGCGCGCCGGCGCGCACGTTGGGGATGTCGTCGGCGGTGATCGGCGGGTAATGGATCGGCCGCAGGATCGAGTTGCCGGAATCGGTCTTGTCGGCGAAGTAGGTCTCGGGCAGGTCGATGTGCAGCGCCAGCGCGCGCAGCACCTGCGAGCCGAGCTCGTCCAGCGCCTGGTACAGCGCGTAGCCCGCGGCGCGGAACCCAGGCACTTCCGCCGGCCAGACGTTGGCGTCCATGACCTCGCGATACGGCGAGTCGTCCGGGATCTCGCGGCCGATGTGCCAGAACTCCTTGAGGTCGAAGTGCTTGGAGTCCTTGGCGGTCTCCACGCCGAACGGCGTGTAACCGCGGGCACCGCCGCCGCCGGCCACGTGGTAGCGCTTCTTGACGTCGTCGGGCAGCGCGAAGAACGCCTTGAACGCGGCGTAGGCGTCATCGATCAGCGGCTGGCCGATGCCGTGGTTGCGAATGCCGGCAAAGCCCCACTCGCGGTACGCGGCGCCGAGCTCGTCGATGAAAGCCTGGCGGTCTTCGGCGCTGGTCGGCTGGGTGAAGCGGCGGATGTCGAGGGTGGGTATCTGCGCGGCCATGACGGGTCTCTGTGGCAACGCGCCCGCAGGATCGCGGGCGCAGGCCGTACATGATACCGCCGCGGAGTCCCCGGCTCAGGCGGCGGCGCGCACGGCCTCGGCAAGACGCTCGACGGTGGCCTGCACCAGCGCCTCGTCGTCGGCCTCCACGGTCACCCGCACTACCGGCTCGGTGCCGGAAGGCCGCAGGAACGCCCTGCCCCGCCCGGCCACGGCCTGCTGGGCCTCGGCGAGCGCCAGCTGCACGCTGGCCGCCTCGGCGGGCCGGGTGCCGTTGCCGCAACGCACGTTGATCGTGTGCTGCGGCGCCTTGCGCAGGTCGCGCAGCGCCTCGCGCAGCGACACTCCGGTGCGCGCCAGCACTTCCAGCACCTGCAGGGCGCTGACGATGCCGTCGCCGGTGGTGGCGCGGTCCAGGCACATCAGGTGCCCGGAAGCCTCTCCGCCGAGGATGCCGCCATGCTCCACCAGCGCCTGGTGCACGTGGCGATCACCGACCTTGGTGCGCATGAAGGCGATGCCGCGCGCGGCCAGCGCCTGCTCCAGCGCGTAGTTGGTCATCAGCGTGCCGACCACCGGGCCGCGCAGGCGGCCGGTCCGCTGCCAGTCGCAGGCCAGCAGGTAAACCAGGTCGTCGCCGTCGCGGACGGTGCCGGCGTCGTCGACGAACAGCACGCGGTCGCCATCACCGTCGAAGGCGATGCCGAGTTCCGCGCCACTGGCGCGCACGCGCTCAACCAGGGCCTGCGGATGCGTGGAGCCGACGCCGTCGTTGATGTTCAGGCCGTTGGGCTCGGCGCCGATGACATCGACCCGCGCACCGAGTTCGCGCAACACCATCGGGCCGACCTGGTAGGTCGCGCCGTGCGCGCAGTCGACCACGATGCGCATGCCGTCCAGGTCGAAGCTGCGCGGCACCGTGCCCTTGCAGGCCTCGAGGTAGCGGCCTACGGCGTCGCGGGTGCGCAGCGCCTTGCCCAGCATGTCCGAGGCCACGGTGCGGAACGGCTGCTCCAGCGAGGCTTCGATGGCGAGTTCGGTGGCGTCGTCGAGCTTCTCGCCCTGCGCGGAGAAGAACTTGATGCCGTTGTCGTGGTGCGGATTGTGCGAGGCCGAGATGACGATGCCGCCATCGGCGCGCATGGCGTGCGTGAGATGCGCGACCGCCGGCGTGGGCATCGGGCCCATCAGCTGCACGTCGACGCCGGCGGCGACCAGGCCGGCCTCCAGCGCCGCCTCGAACATGTAGTTCGAGATCCGCGTGTCCTTGCCGATCAGCACCAGCGGCTTGCGCCACTCGTCGCCGGCCTTGACCGCCGCGACCAGCGCGTGGCCATAGGCATTGCCGAGGCGAAGCACGAAATCGGCAGAGATCGGGCCCTCGCCGACGCGGCCGCGGATGCCGTCGGTGCCGAACCAGCGGCGCTTCGCGCCGGCGGTGCCGCCATCCACCACAGGTGTGTTCGCCGTGTTCATGCCGTCGCGGTGTCCTCGTCCGCTGCCTGCGGGTATCGCATCATCAACGCGACCAGCGTCGCGATCCGGTCGCGCAACTCGCGGCGGTCGCAGATCTGGTCGATCGCACCGTGCTCGAGCAGGAACTCCGAGCGCTGGAAGCCTTCGGGCAGGGTTTCGCGCACCGTCTGTTCGATGACGCGCGGGCCGGCGAAGCCGATCAGTGCCTTCGGCTCGGCCAGGTTGATGTCGCCGAGCATCGCGAACGACGCCGACACGCCACCGGTGGTCGGGTGCGTCATCACCGAGATGTACGGCAGGCCCGCGGCGCGCAGGCGCCCGAGCGCGGCCGAGGTCTTGGCCATCTGCAGCAGCGAGTACAGGCTTTCCTGCATGCGCGCGCCGCCGCTCGCGGAGAAGTTCACGAACGGCGAGCCGATCGCCAGCGCGCGCTCGGCCGCCAGCGCGAAGCGCTCGCCGACCACCGAACCCATCGACCCGCCCATGAAGGCGAAGTCGAAGGCGCTGGCGACGAGCGGGTGGCCCTTCAGCGTGCCTTCCAGCGCGATCAGCGCGTCGCGCTCGCCGGTAGCCTTCTGCGCGGCCTTGATGCGGTCGGAGTATTTCTTCTGGTCGCGGAAGCGCAGCACGTCGATCGGGCCGAGCGCGGCGCCGATCTCGCGGCCGCTGCCGGCATCGAGCAGCGAGGCCAGGCGCGCGCGCGCGCGGATCGCCATGTGGTGCGCGCATTTCGGGCAGACCTCGAGGTTCTCCTCGAGTTCGGGGCGGTACAGCACCGCGCCGCAGCTGTCGCATTTTTCCCAGAGCCCCTCCGGGACGCTGCGCTTGCGCGCCGGGCCGCTGTCGGTGCGGATGCGGGCGGGCGTGAGTTTCTTCAGCCAGGACATTTGCTACTCGAATCCTTTGCGGCCATGCCGCGACAAGCCGGGGAGTTTAGCGCAGCGTCCCGCTGCTGCCCGCCGCGTCAAGCGCCCGGCGCAGCGGCGCGAGGAAGGCGGAGGCCGCTTCGGCACCACGACCCTCGCCCGCCGAGGCCATGGCCTGGACCAGTGCGCTGCCGACCACGACGCCGTCGGCATCGCGGCCCATGGCCACGGCACTGTCGGCGTCGTGGATGCCGAACCCCACCACCACCGGCACCGTGCTTCCGGCGCGAATGGCGCGCAGCTGGCGCGAGGCGGCATCGGCATCGAGGCGCGCCGAATCGCCGGTCACGCCGGCGAAACTGACGTAATACAGGTAGCCCTGCGCCTGTGCGCAAAGCAGCTCCACACGCGCCGGCGCCGTGGTGGGTGACGCCAGCAGCACCAGCGCCACGCCATGCGCGGCGAAGCCGGCGCGTACGTCGGCAGCCTCTTCTGGCGGCAGGTCGACCAGCAGCATGCCGTCGACGCCCGCCGCAGCCGCCGCGGCGGCAAACACCTCGGGGCCACGCACCTCGACCGGATTGAGGTAGCCCATCAGGACCACGGGCGTCGCGGTGTCGACCTCGCGGAACTCGCGCACCCGCTCCAGCACCCACGCCATGCCCGCGCCGCGCGCGAGTGCGCGCTCCGAGCTGCGCTGGATGGTGGGACCATCCGCCATCGGGTCGGAGAACGGCACGCCGACCTCGATCACGTCGGCGCCGGCCGCAACCAGCGCATGCATCACCGGCACGGTGTCGGCCAGGCCGGGATCGCCGGCGGTGATGAACGGGATCAACGCCTTGCGGCCCGCCTGGCGCAGCGCCGCGAAGCGCGCGTCGATGCGCGCGGTGCCGACGAGGCCGGCGTTCAAACCTCCACTCCTTCGCGCGCGGCGATGGTGTGCACGTCCTTGTCGCCTCGACCGGACAGGTTGCACAGCACGATCGCGTCCTTGGGCATTGAGCGCGCAAGCTTCATGGCCTGGGCGACCGCGTGGCTGGATTCCAGCGCGGCCAGGATGCCCTCGGTGCGCGCCAGCAGGTGGAACGCTTCCAGCGCCTCGTCGTCGGTCACACCCACGTACTCCGCGCGGCCGGTGTCGGCAAGGAAGGCGTGTTCGGGCCCGACGCCGGGATAGTCGAGCCCGGCGGAGATCGAGTGCGTCTCGATCACCTGGCCGTCGTCGTCGCACAGCAGGTAGGTGCGGTTGCCGTGCAGCACGCCCGGGCGGCCGGCGGCGATCGACGCGGCATGGCGGCCGGTGTCGATGCCGTCCCCTGCCGCTTCGGCGCCGACCAGGCGCACGCCGCGGTCGTTGAGGAATTCATGGAAGATGCCGATCGCGTTGCTGCCGCCGCCGACGCAGGCGGTGATCGCGTCCGGCAGGCGGCCGTGGCCCGCGAGCATCTGCGCGCGCGCCTCGCGACCGACGACGGCGTTGAAATCGCGCACCATGCGCGGATACGGGTCCGGGCCGGCCACGGTGCCGATGATGTAGAAGGTGTCGCGCACGTTGGTCACCCAGTCGCGCATCGCCTCGTTGAGCGCGTCCTTGAGCGTCGCCGAGCCGCTGTGCACCGGTACCACCGAAGCGCCGAGCAGCTTCATGCGGTAGACGTTGATCTTCTGGCGTTCGATATCGGTGGCGCCCATGTACACCACGCATTCCAGGCCCAGGCGCGCGGCCACGGTGGCGCTGGCGACGCCGTGCTGGCCGGCGCCGGTCTCGGCGATGATCCGCGTCTTGCCCATGCGGCTGGCCAGCAGCGCCTGGCCGATGGTGTTGTTGATCTTGTGCGCGCCGGTGTGGTTCAGGTCCTCGCGCTTGAGCAGGATGCGCGCGCCGCCGACGTGGCGTGCCAGGCGCGTGGCCTCGTAGATCGGGCTGGGGCGCCCGACGTAGTTGCGCAGGTCGTCCTCGAACGCGGCGATGAACGCCGGGTCCACGCGTGCCGCATCGTAGGCCGCGGCCAGTTCCTCCAGCGGGCCGACCAGGGTCTCGGCGACGAAGCGGCCGCCGTAGCGTCCGAAGTGACCCTTTGCGTCCGGGAACGCGTGGAAATCGTCAGGCATGTCGATCATCGGGCGGCCTCCCGGGCCACGGCGTCCTTGTCCGGATCCGCGTGGCAGTCGGCACGGCGCACCTCTTCGACGAAGGCGCGCATGCGCTCGCCGTCCTTGATGCCGGGCGCCGACTCGATGCCGGTGCTGGCGTCCACGCCCCAGGGCAAGGTCGCGAGGATCGCGTCGAATACGTTGCCCGCATGCAGCCCGCCCGACACCAGCGCCGGCTTGCCGATGCGCGGGAGCTGCGCCCAGTCGAAGGTGCGACCGCTGCCACCGGTGTGGCCGCCGCCATGGCTGTCGAACAGGAACGCTATCGCAGCCGGATGCCCGCCCTCGATGGCGCGCGGGTCGACCGGCGCGCCGCTGCCCATCGGCACGGCCTTGATGTAAGGCACGCCGAAGCCGCGGCAGAACGCGTCATCCTCGTCGCCATGGAACTGCAGCAGGCTCGGCCGCACCTGCTTGACGATCTCGCGCACCTCGTCGGCGGGGTTGTCGCGGAACACCGCGACCGCGTCCACCAGCGGCGCCAGCGCCTGGCGCAGCGCGCGCGCCTCGGCGTGGTGCAGCTGGCGCGGGCTGCCGTGGGCGAACATGAAGCCGATGGCGTCGACGCCCAGCTCGCTGGCCAGGCGGACGTCGCCGGCGCGGGTCAGGCCGCAGAACTTGATGCGGGTGCGGTACAGGGTGCGGGACATGTCATTCGCTTTATCAATACAGGGGGACAGCATGCGCCTCGGGGGCGGGTTGCAGCGTGACCTCGGCCGGCAGGCCGCACTCGGCCGGGTACAGCGGGCCGAGGAACAGCAGGCCGTCGGGCGGCGCGGTGGCGCCGGCGACGCTGCGGTCGGCGCCGGCCAGCAGCTCGGCGATCCAGGCCTCCGGGCGGGCGCCATGGCCGACTTCGAGCAGCGAGCCGACGATGTTGCGCACCATATGATGAAGGAACGCGTTGGCGCGCACCTCCACCACCACCTGCTCGCCTTCGCGCCGGACGCGAATCGCCTGCAGATCGCGCCGCGCATGCGGGGC
Source organism: Luteimonas sp. MC1828 (assembly GCF_016461615.1). Classification (NCBI taxonomy): domain Bacteria; kingdom Pseudomonadati; phylum Pseudomonadota; class Gammaproteobacteria; order Lysobacterales; family Lysobacteraceae; genus Luteimonas; species Luteimonas sp. MC1828. The sequence goes on along the minus strand of NZ_JAEMNY010000001.1, from coordinate 406,877 downwards.
CTGGCAGTGCACGGTTCGGAACGCGGAAAAGTCGAACTCGCCGACCAGCGCCTGCGCGGCGCGGTGCATGGCGTCGGCGTCCAGCGGGCGCCGCACCCAGGACAGGTACTGGCGCCCCAGCGCCGGACGCACCGCGCGGTTGAGGATGCTGTAGCGGTAGTGCCGCGCGCGCGCCGAGAAACGCGCGCTGAAGTCGTCAGCCACCGGCCGGCACCAGCGCACGCAGATCGCTGGCGGCAGCAGCGCACTGGTGCCCAGCACCCAGTTGCGCGGGTCGCGTTCGGCAGCGCTGTCGAAATGGACCACCTGGCATTGCGCGTGCACGCCGGCATCGGTACGTCCGGCGCAGACAGTGGAGACCGGTGCGTCCGCCACCCGCGAGAGTGCCTTTTCCAGCGCCCCCTGCAGGGTCGGGGTGCTTTCAATGCCGGCGCGGCTCAGCCGCTGCCAGCCGGAAAACCCGCTGCCGTCGTATTCGATGCCCAAGGCGTAGCGCATGGCGTGCGGTGACCGACCCGCGCCGCGGCAGGCCGCGGCGGCGGAGACGGCGTCAGGCGATCCCGTCCAGCAGGCGCAGCGCCTCGGCGCGGTGCGCGGATTCGCCGCCGCTGGCGACCTCGCGCAGCAGGCCGCGCGCGGTATCCACGTCGCCCAGATCGAGGTAGGCACGAGCCAGCTCAAGGCGTTCCACGCCGCCCGCGGACGGTTCCGACGCCGCGGGGCGGGAGCCATCCACATCATTGCGCGGGCCCGGGGAACTGCCGGCGTGCCACGTCGGCGCTCCGGCCGGTGTCCTGGCCTCGGTCGCCGTCTCGATCCCGCGGTCGGCACGGCCCGCCTGCACGATCGACGCGGGTGCGGCGCCGACTGGCGCCCCGGCGCTTTCCGGCGAGACAACCGGTTCCGGCGAGGCAACTGGCGGCGCCATGACAAAGCGCGGACGCTTCGCCGGCGCGGGCCGGCGGCGGGCCAGCAGCCAGGCGATGACCGCCGCCGCCAGCAGGCCAAGGCCGATCCAGGCCCAGGGCATTCCGCCACCCTGCGGGGGCTGGGCCGGCGCAGCGCCGTCAACCGCGGTACTGGTGGTTGTGCCGGGCTCGGCGTTGGAGCCGGCAAGCCGGTCCTGGGCGGCCGCGAGCTCGCTGTCCTTCAGGCTGATCAGCTGCTGCTGCTGCGCCTGCAGGCGCTCGAGGTCGGCGACCCGTGCCTTGAGTTCGGCCACTTCGGCCTCGCGCGCGGCCAGCGTCTCTCGGCCCTGGAGCACTTCCTGTTGCAGTTCCTGTCGCAGCATCTCGCCCTCGCCACCGGCCTGGATGCCGGATCGTACGCCTGCCTGCTGGCCACCCGAGGCGGCCGGCGGCACGATTTCAAGCCTGGCACCCGGCGCCTGAGCGGCCGCGGTGCGGGTCGCGGACGCGCCTTCGCCTGGCGCCTGCGCGGCGACGGGCGCGGCGTCCGCCGCGGCGGCAACGGGCTGCGGCGCGGGGCGACGCATGTCGCGCCATTGCGCCACCTGCTCGCGCAGCACCGCGCGCGCCTCCGCCATGTCCTGCCCGGCGACCTCGTCGCGCGACGGCATGCGCAGCACGGCGCCCTTGCGGATCAGGTTGAGGTTCCCGCCGATGAACGCAGCGGGATTGGCGCGGAACAGCGCGACGATCGCCTGTTCGCGGCTGACACCATCACCCACCAGCGCCTGGGCGATCACGCCCAGCGTCTCGCCGGCCTGGACCGGCCCGTATTCGCCGGGCGATGCCTGCGCCGAGGCGCGGGCCACCCGGGTTGCGGGGGCCGGTGCCGCCGCGACGGGCGCGGGCTCCGCCTCTTCCCCGGCAACCTGTGCAGTGTCGGCGGGCTCTGGGTCGGCAGGCTCCGCGGCCTGGGCGACAGGCACCTCGGCGGGTCGCACGATGGTGTCCGTGCGCGCGGCACTCGGCGCCTGGATTACCGGCTGTGCCGGAGCGGAGACCGTGCTTGGCGCGTCGACCAGAGCCGAGTACTCGCGGACCAGCCGGCCCTGCCCCCAGTCCACTTCCACCAGGAATGTCAGCAGCGACTCCGTCACCGGCGCGCGGCTGGTGACCCGGATCACCGGATTGCCGCGGGCGTCGAGCGCGACCGCGAACTGCAGGTCGGACACGACCCCCCGCGGCGGTTCGAGCCCGATACGGGCGAAGGTGTCGGGCGAGGCGAGTCGCGCCTGAAGGCGGTCAAGCTCGGCCGGGTCGCTGGAGATGACCTGGATTTCGGCGAGCAGCGGCTGGTCGCGCTGCGACTTGACCTCGATGCGGCCGAGCCCGAGCGCCAGCGCCTGGCTGGCGAACATCGCCAGCACCAGCCCCAATGCCACCGCCCACGCGATCGGACTTCTTGTTCGCAGCTTCGTGGTCACGCGTTTCCCCGGCAAATCCGCGTCGACTCTAGCCGCGCGGAGGCGCGATTGGCAATGCGCGTGGTCTCGAAACGCCGTGCAGCGCCGACGATGGCCACGTGCGGCCTCACCCTTCCGATGCGACCAGCTCGGCGATCTGCACGGCATTCAGCGCCGCGCCCTTGCGGATGTTGTCCGACACCACCCACAGGTCCAGCCCGCGCGGATGCGAGATGTCCTCGCGGATGCGGCCGACGAACACGCCGTCGCGACCGGAGGCATGCGTGACCGGCGTCGGATAGCCGCCTGCCGCGCGCTCGTCCACCACCACCACGCCCGGGGCGGCTTCCAGCAGCGCCCGCGCGTCTGCGGCGCTGATGTGCCCGCGGGTCTCGATGTGCAGGGCCTCGGAATGGCCGTAGAACACCGGCACCCGCACCGCGGTCGCGTTCACCTGGATGGAGGCGTCGCCGAGGATCTTGCGCGTCTCCCAGACCAGCTTCATCTCCTCGCGGGTGTAGCCGTTGTCCAGGAACTCGTCGATGTGCGGGATCAGGTTGAACGCGATCTGCACCGGGAAGCGCTGCGGATCGGCTTCCTGGAAGCCGAGCAGCGCCGCGGTCTGCCGGCCGAGCTCTTCCAGTGCGCCACGCCCCGCACCCGACACCGACTGGTAGGTCGCCACGTTGATGCGCTCGATGCCGACGCTGCGATGGATCGGCGCCAGCGCCACCAGCATCTGCATGGTCGAGCAGTTGGGGTTGGCGATGATGCCGCGCGGGCGCTGCTTGACCGCTTCCGGATTGACTTCGGCGACCACCAGCGGCACGTCGTCGTCCAGGCGGAACGCCGAGCTGTTGTCGACCACCACCGCGCCCGCCGCGGCGAATCGCGGGGCGAACTCGCGCGACACCGCGCCGCCGGCGGCGAACAGTGCGATGTCCACGCCCGCCGGATCGAAGCCCGCGAGATCGCGGATGACCACTTCGTCGTCGCCGAAATCGATCGTGCCACCCGCTGAGCGTTCGCTGGCCAGTGCCACCAGTTCGCCCACCGGGAACCCGCGCTCCGCCAGGAGAGCCAGCATCGCTTCGCCCACGACGCCGGTCGCGCCGACCACTGCCACCTTGTACTGCCTGCCCATTGTCGCTCCACGTGTGTCCCGCGACCGGGCCGCGGGGCCGGGGATTATCGCAGTCGGTGGCGGCCTGCGTCCGGTGGGGGTGCGATCGGCGTCGGCGGCCGGCCCGCGTCGGGCCCCCGGCCCAGCGCGGCAACCAGGTTCTCGACCGCCAGGGCCACCATCGCGCGCCGCGTGGCCAGGCTGGCGCTGGCGACGTGCGGGGTCAGCACCACGTTGCGGCAGGCCAGCAGTCTCGGGTTGACCGCCGGCTCGCCCTCGAACACATCCAGCCCCGCGGCGGCCAGCCGGCCTCCGCCGAGCGCGTCCGCCAGCGCGTCCTCGTCGATCAGTCCGCCGCGAGCGATGTTGGTGAGCGTGGCGCCAGGCTTCATTCGGGCCAGCGCGTCGGCATCGATGACGTGGTGGCTGGCGGCCGAGTACGGCAACACCAGCACGAGGTGATCGGAGCGCGCCAGCAGCGTGTCGCGGTCGACATATGTCGCGGCGCAGTCACGCTCGACGTCGCCCGGCAAGCGGCTGCGGTTGTGGTAGAGCACGCGCATGCCGAAGCCGCGCGCGCGCCGGGCGATGCCCTGCCCGATCCGGCCCATCCCGAGGATGCCCAGCGTGGTGCCGTGGATCTCGGCGCCGAGCAGCTTGTGGAATCCCCACCCCTGCCACTGGCCGGCGCGCAGCCAGTGCTCGGCCTCGGTGATGCGTCGGGCCGCGGCCATCATCAGCGCGAAGCCGAAATCGGCGGTCGTTTCGGTGAGCACGCCCGGGGTATTGGTGGCGACGATGCCGCGGGCATGCAGCGCGTCGACATCCAGGTTGTCGTAGCCCACGCCGACGCTGGCAACCGCCCGCAGGTGCGTCGCTCCCGCCACCTCGGCCTCGCCGATGCGGTCGTTGAGCGTGACCAGCGCGCCATCCACTGCACCGAGCGCCGCCGCGATGGCCGAAGGTGCGTGGTCGCTGATCTCCGACACCCGGGTGACGTCGAACCACGCGTCCAGCTGCGCCACGATGTCGTCGAACAGCGGCTGCGAGACCCAGACCTTCGGGCGCGGCTCAGCCATGGCCGTCGCCGGGCACCCTGGCAGGAATGCGCGGTGACACCGCACCCACGTCGCCGCACTGCGCGCGGTGGCGCAGGGCCTGGTCCATCAGCACCAGCGCCAGCATCGCCTCGCAGATCGGCGCGGCGCGGATGCCGACGCAGGGGTCATGGCGGCCGGTGGTCACCACCTCGACCGCATTGCCGTCGACATCGACGCCCTGCACCGGCAGGCGCAGGCTCGAGGTCGGCTTGAACGCCACCGAGACCACCACGTCCTGGCCGGTGCTGATGCCGCCGAGGATGCCGCCGGCGTGGTTGGACAGGAAGCCCTCCGGCGTCATCACGTCGCGATGCACGCTGCCAGGTTGGACGATGCTGGCGAAGCCCGCGCCGACCTGGACGCCCTTGGCGGCGTTGATCGACATCATCGCCGCGGCGAGTTCGGCGTCCAGCTTGCCGTACACCGGCTCGCCCCACCCCGGCGGCACGCCCTCGGCGACCACGGTGACGCGCGCGCCGACCGAGTCGCCGGACTTGCGCAGCGCGTCCATGTACGCCTCGAGCTCGCCGACCTGCAAGGCATCGGGCCAGGAAAAGGGGTTGGCGTCGACCGCGCTCCAGTCGTGCCCACGCGGCACAACCTCGCCGATCTGCGCGAGGAAGCCGCGCACGCGCACGCCGTGGCGCGCCGCGAGCCACTTCTTCGCGATCACCGCGGCGGCCACGCGCATGGTGGTTTCGCGCGCCGACGAACGCCCGCCGCCGCGTGGATCGCGGACGCCGTACTTCTGCCAGTAGGTGTAATCGGCGTGGCCCGGCCGGAACTGCGTCGCGATGCGCTCGTAGTCCTTGCTGCGTGCATCGGTGTTGCGCACCAGCAGCGCGATCGGCGTGCCGGTGGTGACGCCTTCGTACACGCCGGACAGGATCTCGATCGCGTCGTCCTCGCGCCGCGCCGAGGTATGGCGCGTGCGCCCGGTGGCACGGCGCGCGAGGTCGGCGCTGAAATCATCCGCCGCCAGCGCGATGCCGGGCGGGCAGCCATCGACCACGCAGCCGATCGCCGGCCCGTGCGACTCGCCGAAGGTGGTTACGCGGAACAGTGCGCCAAACGAATTGCCAGCCATGGAACCTCGCGCCTCAGCGTTGGTAGGACTTCAACCGGCGAGCGCCAGCCTGACATCGGCCAGCTCTTCGTCGATCGCGTGCAGCAGCGCGAAACGGTCGATTCCCGGCCCCGTTCCCTCGCGCGACAGCGCGACGAAGAATTCGCTGCCGCCGGTGCCCTGGAACCGCGCCTCGCGCAGCGGGCTCAAGCCAAGCTGGTAGAGGTCCTCGACCAGCAAGCGGAACGAACTCGGGGTGAAACACCAGGCATGGATATCGAGGTAGGCATCCGATTCCACGACCGCCTGCATGCCCGATTTCGCGTCCTGCAGGCCGTGCACGAAGCTGACATCCGCCATGGACCGGTGGCGCGACTGCTCGGGCGACCATCCGATCACGCCCGACAGCGTCACCACGTTGAGGAAATAATCGGCGATCCGGCCCGGGGAATGGTTTCGCCTGCCCTCCAGGTGCGCATCGACCAGGCTGTGGATGCCGGTGATCGAACGGAAGCGGTCGAAGCAATAACGCTTGTCCGGTACAGCCAGCGCAAGCACGCCACCATGGCGCAGCACCGCGTCGCAGCCCCTGATGAACCCGACCATGTCAGGCACGTGCTCGATGACGTGCGACGCGATGATCCAGTCGTAGTGGTTCGGCTTGCCGGTCAGCTCGAGGTAGCTGGTGCCATTCCATACGAAGTCGACCTCTTCGATCCTGTCGAGGTCGACGCCATGCGCCCGGTATTTCTCGACCAGGCCGGCACGGTCGGCGTGGTCGATCACCTGGACATTGAACCCGTCGCGCTTCGGCGCGACCGGGCTGTGCGACGGGCCGATCTCCAGGCCATTCCCGCGCCTGTCCACCATCGAGAGGATGACTTGGTTGCGGCTCATTGGCGTCGCTCGCTCCGTTTTCGGCCCGGGCCGTCGGCAGGATCGCCCCACTCGGCGGGCAACACGGGTTCAACCGGGTTGCTGGCGCATCTTAACCACGCGCGTCGGCCAGCACGCGGATCCGCGCATTGTGGGTCACCAAATCGTGGCGCTCGACGACGAACACGCCCATTTGCCCGACCTTGAACTCCACCCACATCAGCGGCAGTTCCGGCAGCAGTGCGGTAAGCGCGTGCTCGGCTTCGCCCACCTCGCAGACCAGCACACCGTCGTCGGTAAGGTGCAGCGGCGCGTCGCGCAGGATGCGCAGCACCAGGTCGAGGCCGTCATCGCCGGCGCGCAGGCCCAGCTCGGGCTCGTGCGCGTACTCGCGCGGCAGGGCATCGGTCTCGGCGTTGGTCACGTACGGCGGATTGCTGACGATCAGGTCGTAGTGTTCGCCCTGGAGCGCCGAGAACAGGTCCGATTTCAGGAAGCGCGCGTTGCGCACCAGCAGCCGCTTCTCGTTCTCGGCGGCCAGCGCCAGCGCGTCGTCGCTCAGGTCCACGCCGTCGACATGCCATTCCGGGTTGTAGTGCGCCATCGCCAGCGCGATGCAGCCGGAACCGGTGCACAGGTCCAGCGCACGGTGGACATCGCGGCCGCCCAGCCAGGGCTCGAAGCCGCCTTCGATGAGCTCGGCGATCGGCGAGCGCGGCACGAGCGCGCGCGGATCCGACTTGAAGCTCAGCCCCGCGAACCAGGCCTCGCCGGTGAGGTAGGCGACCGGCGTGCGCTCCTCGATGCGGCGGATGAAGAGTTCCAGCACGTCTTCCTTCTCGGCTTCGGTCACCCGCGCCTGGCCGTACACCGGGCTGAGGTCATGCGGCAGGTGCAGCGCATGCAGGGTCAGGTGCGTGGCTTCGTCGAGGGCGTTGTCGTAGCTGTGGCCGAAGGTGAGCCCGGCCGCATTGAAGCGGCTGGCGCCATAGCGGATCAGGTCGATGATGGTCTGGAGCTGTTGGGTCGTCATGGTGCGTGGTCACGGCGCTTTCGGCGCGGTTTCGCAGTATAGGCGAAGCTCCCGCGGCACCCGCGGGTGAGGCCCCCGGGTGCTCCGCCACGGGCCGGCTATGATGGCGCCCCCGGGTTTCCACCATCGGTCCTCCATGTTCAATCGCACCACCCTCCTCGTGCTGGCCGTCGCGCTGGCCGCCGGTCTCGGCCTGGCCGCATCGCAGCTGTGGTTTGCAGGCGCGCCGAAACCGGTCGCCGGGCCCGAGCTGCAGGCCGTGCGCCTGTTTCCGCAGCCGCGGGTGCTGCCGGCGTTCGCGCTGCAGCAGTCCGACGGCACGCAGCTGGTGCCCGGCGAGCTCAACGGCCACTGGACGCTGGTGTTCCTCGGCTTCACCCACTGCCCGGACGTCTGCCCGATGACGCTCGCGGAACTGGCGCGTGCGCAGGCCGAGTGGGAAGTGCTGCCGGACAGCGTGCGCCCGCGGGTGCTGTTCGTGTCGGTGGACCCGGAACGCGACACGCCCGACCGGATCGGCGAGTACGCGCATCATTTCCACCGCGATACGCTGGCAGCGACCGCCGATATCCCGGCACTCGAAGCGTTCGCGCGGTCGCTGTCGCTGGTGTTCATGAAGGCGCCCGCGGCCGACGGCGCCCCGGCCGACCAGTACAGCGTCGACCACTCCGCGGCGATGGCCGTGCTCGACGCCGAGGGCCGCATGGCCGGCGTGGTGCAGCCGCCGTTCGACCCGGCCGCCGTGGCCGCCGACCTCGCCGCGCTGACGGGCGCGCAGGCGCGATGAGCCTCTTCACCCGGCTCACCTACGTGCTTCCCCACCGCCTGGCGTCGTCGCTGGCGCGCCGCCTGGCGTACTCCGACCACCCGCGCGTCAGCCGCTGGCTGATCGACACCGTGGTCGAGCGCTTCAAGGTCGACCTGGGTGAAGCGGCGCAGTCCGACCCGGCCGCCTACCCGACCTTCAACGCATTCTTTACGCGGGCCCTGCGCCCGGGCGTGCGCGTGGCCGATCCCGACCCGGCGGCGCTGGTGATGCCGGCGGATGGCCGCATCAGCCAGTGCGGCGCCATCGAGGGCGGCCGCATCTTCCAGGCCAAGGGGCAGTCGTTCACCGCCGCCGAGCTGCTGGGCGATGCCGTGGCGGCCGCGCCCTACCGCGACGGCCTGTTCGCCACCGTGTACCTGTCGCCGCGCGACTACCACCGCGTGCACATGCCCTGGAGCGGGCGCCTGATGCGCACCGTGCACGTGCCCGGCCGGTTGTTCAGCGTCGGCCCGGCCGCGGTCGCGCACGTACCGCGCCTGTTCGCGCGCAACGAGCGCCTGGTCTGCCACTTCGACACCGACTTCGGGCCGATGGCGGTGGTGATGGTCGGCGCGCTGCTGGTGTCGGGCGTGGAGACCGTCTGGAGCGGCGAGGAGATCCCGGCCTATGGACACGCCGTCACCAGCAAGGAATACGGCGGCAAGGCGGTGGAGTTGCGCCGGTTCGAGGAAATGGCGCGCTTCAACTACGGCTCCACGGTGATCGTGCTGCTGCCGCCGGGCGTGGCGGAACTCGCCCCCGGGCTGGTTCCGGAAGGCCCCGTGCGGCTTGGCGAGCGCCTGGCGACGCGCCTCGACTGAAGCCTCCTTCGCGACGGCATTACTCAGGCTCGCTGCAGGGCGCGTAGAATGCGCCCCCTGCAAGGCCGTCCCGGCCCCGCCCAAGGCCGACTGATGAGCACCGACGCCGCTACCCCCGCTACCCCCACATTCTCCGACCTCGGCCTGCCCGGCTCGCTGCTGCAGGCACTGACCGCAGTCGGCTACGAGACGCCCTCGCCCATCCAGGCGGCCACCATCCCGCCGCTGCTGGCCGGCCGCGACGTGCTTGGCCAGGCGCAGACCGGCACCGGCAAGACCGCCGCGTTCGCGCTGCCCGCGCTGGCGCGCATCGACCCCGCGCAGCGCAAGCCGCAGGTCCTGGTGCTGGCGCCGACCCGCGAACTGGCGATCCAGGTGGCCGAGGCGTTCCAGAAGTACGCCGCGCACCTGCCCGGCTTCCAGGTCCTGCCGATCTACGGCGGCCAAGGCTATGCACCGCAGCTGTCGGCGCTGAAGCGCGGCGTGCAGGTGATCGTCGGCACGCCCGGCCGCGTCATCGACCACCTCAACCGTGGATCGCTGGACCTGTCCGAGCTGCGCTGCCTGGTGCTGGACGAAGCCGACGAGATGCTGCGCATGGGCTTCATCGACGACGTCGAGGCCGTGCTGAAGAAGACCCCGGAGACGCGCCAGGTGGCGCTGTTCTCGGCCACCATGCCGCAGCAGATCCGGCGCATCGCGCAGACCTACCTGAAGGACCCGGTGGAGATCGCCATCAAGGCGACCACCACCACCGCGGCCAATATCCGCCAGCGCTACTGGATGGTCAGCGGCACCAACAAGCTCGACGCCCTGACCCGCATCCTCGAAGCCGAACCCTTCGACGGCATGCTGGTGTTCGCGCGCACCAAGCTCGGCACCCAGGAACTGGCCGAGAAGCTCGCGGCGCGCGGCCTGTCCGCGGCCGCGATCCACGGCGACGTGGAGCAGAAGCAGCGCGAAAAGATGGTGCAGTCGCTCAAGGACGGGCGCATCGACATCCTGGTGGCGACCGACGTCGCCGCGCGCGGGCTCGACGTCGACCGCATCAGCCACGTGCTGAACTACGACATTCCCTACGACACCGAAAGTTACGTGCACCGCATCGGCCGCACCGGCCGTGCCGGGCGCAGCGGCGAGGCGATCCTGTTCGTGGCGCCGCGCGAGCGCGGCATGCTGGGCGCGATCGAGCGCGCCACGCGGCAGAAGATCGAGCCGATGCAGCTGCCCAGCGTGGCCATGGTCAACGACCAGCGCGTCGCGCGTTTCCTCGGCCGCATCGGCGAGGCGCTGGAGTCCGACGCCGACCTGGCGATGTACCGCGGCCTGGTGGAACGCTACGAAAGCGAACACAACGTGCCGATGGTGGAGATCGCCGCGGCGCTGGCCAAGATGGTGCAGGGCGACACCCCGCTGCTGCTGGTGGCCCCGCCCGAGCGTGCCCAGTACGAGCGCCCGCAGCACGAGCGTTCGCAGGGCCCGCGCCCGCCGCGCGACGACAGCTACGCGCCGCGTGGCCGCGAGCAGGCGCCGCGTCATGAGCGTGCCCCGCATTCCGCCGCCGGCGGCGAGCCCGGCGCGCCATCCTTCGACCGCGCACCACGTCCGCCGCGCGATGCGCCGGACGTCGGCATGGAGACCTTCCGCATCGAAGTCGGCCACAGCCATGGCGTGCAGCCGGGCAACATCGTCGGCGCGATCGCCAACGAGGCCGACCTCGAGAGCCGTTACATCGGCCGCATCGACATCCGCGACGACTACAGCCTGGTCGACCTGCCGCAGGGCATGCCGCACGAGCTGATGGAACATCTGAAAAAGGTGTACGTGGGCGGGCAGCCGCTGAAGATCCGCCGTGCCGAGCCCGCCGATTCCGCCGGTGGCAACGCAGGCCGCCCGGGCAAGCGCCCGTTCTCGCCGCGTCCGCCGGGTGACCGTCCGCGGCCTGCCGGCGCGCGTGGCCCGCGCCCGCCGTTCCCGCCGCGCACTCCGCACCGCAAGGGTCCGCCGCGCGGCGAAGGCTGAGTTCGGCGGGCGGTTTGCCCGCACCCAGCGACGCGTGGCCTGCCGCGCGTCGCCGGGCGGCTCAGGGGCCCAGGACGTGGATCACTTCGGCCAGCTCCGGCCAGCCGAACAGCGGCGCCAGGAACCAGTACGCCGCCACCACCACCACGATCCACAGCACGATCTTCATCACCACGCCGACCACCTTGAACAGCAGGTAGAGGCCGATGATCACGGCCATCAGGCCAAGCCAGCTCATGCGGTGGCCTTCATGGGCCGCAGCGCAGGATCCAGCGCGATGCGTGCGTCGAACACGAAACAGTTGCCGTCGTAGCCGTGGCCGCCGATTTCGTCGAAGTACCCCAGGATCCCGCCCTCCAGCTGCACCGCATGCGCGAAACCGTTCGCGCGCATCCACGGCACCGCCTTCTCGCAGCGGATGCCGCCTGTGCAGAAGCCGACCACGGTGGCGTCGGCGAGCGCATCGCGATGCGCATCCAGGGCCTGCGGCAGGTCGGTGAAGTTGTCGATCGGCAGCGCGAGCGCGCCTCTGAAGCTGCCGTGGCCGACCTCTTCGCGATTGCGCGTATCGAGCAACACCACGCGGCGACCGGCGTCGTCGCACCCCGCATCCAGCCAGCGCGCGAGCGTGTGCGGCGCGACCGAGGGCGCGCGCCCATCCAGCGGCGAGGCATCCTCGCGGCGGAAACTGATGATCTCCGGCTTCACCTTGACCTTCAGGCGCGCGAACGGCGCGTCCGCGCTGTGGCTGCGCTTGGCGTGCAGCGCGGCGAAGCGCGGGTCCTCGCGGAGAGCAGCGAGGAAGGCATCGACCGCGCCTCCGGCGCCGGCAAGGAACAGGTTGATGCCCTCGCGCGCGACCAGCACGGTCCCGAGCAGGCCATCGGAAATCGCGCGCGCGCGCACGCGGTCGGCGACCACGCAAGGATCGTCGATGGCAACGAAGTGATAGGCGGCAATGCTCGTATACATCGCGGCATTCTACGTTCGCCAAGCTATCCTTTGCCGCAATGAGCAGCTTCCCGGGCCACCGCGCCAGCGTCGACGGCGACGCGATCCGACACAACATCCACCCTCACCGGCTGCGCGCGGCATGAGCGACGCCTGCGACGTGCTGGTGATCGGCGCCGGCGCCGCCGGCCTGATGTGCGCGGCCACTGCCGGCCAGCGCGGCCGCCGCGTGCGCGTGGTCGAGCGCGCCAACAAGGTCGGCAAGAAGATCCTGATGTCGGGCGGCGGGCGCTGCAATTTCACCAACACCGGCACCACCCCGGCCAATTTTCTCTCGGCCAACCCGCACTTCTGCAAGTCGGCGCTGGCGCGCTACACGCCGGCGGATTTCATCGCCCTGGTCGACCGCCATGGCATCGCCTGGCACGAGAAGGAACTCGGCCAGCTGTTCTGCGACGAGTCCTCCAAGCTCATCGTGAAGATGCTGCTGGACGAATGCGCGCAGGCAGGCGTCGCGCTGGACGTGGGCTGCGACGTGCATGCCGTACAGCGCGCGGGCGACGGCTTCGTGGTCGAGACCGATCGCGGCCGGGTCACCGCGCAGTCGCTGGTCGTGGCCAGCGGCGCGCTGTCGATCCCGAGCCTTGGCGGCAGCGGCTTCGGGTACACGCTGGCGCGCCAGTTCGGCCATGCGGTGTTGCCCACGCGCGCCGGCCTGGTGCCGCTGACGCTCAGTGGCGTGCACGCCGAACGCCTCGATGGCCTGAGCGGCCTGTCGCTGCCGGTCGAGGCAGCGAGCCGCGGACAGGCCTTCCGCAACGCCATGCTGGTCACCCATCGCGGCCTCAGCGGGCCGGCGATGCTGCAGGTATCGTCGTACTGGGAGCCCGGCGAGGCGCTGGCCATCGACCTGCTGCCGGGAGTCGACGCACCCGCCCTGCTCCGCACCGCGCGCGCAGAGCGGCCGGCGACCGAACTGCGCACGCTGCTGTCCGAACACCTGCCGCGGCGCTTCGCGCAGCGGTTGTGCGAACACTGGATGGAGAGCCGGCCACTGCGCCAGTACAGCGATCGCGAACTGGCCACATTGGCGGCAACGCTGGCGCACTGGCCGATCGTCGCCAGCGGCACCGAGGGCTACCGCACCGCCGAGGTCACGCTGGGCGGCGTGGACACCGACGGACTGTCGTCATCGACAATGATGTCGCGCACCGTGCCCGGCCTGTTCTTCGTCGGCGAGGTGGTCGACGTCACCGGCTGGCTGGGCGGCTACAACTTCCAGTGGGCGTGGGCGTCAGGACACGCAGCCGGCGAGGTCGCCTGACCCGGCCTCAGGGCTTGGCGAGGTAGAACGTGGAGGCGCACAGCGCCGTATCGGTGGCGGTGGCGGCCGGGATGCCGCCGCCTTCCAGCGCCAGCAGCTTGACCAGCCGGTAGTCGCCCTCGATGTAGCTGGCCAGCGCCAGGTAGCCGGTCGCGTTGCGACCGCAGAACGCGTTGTCTGGCCGCGTGGTCGGGCGGGATTCGTCGATCACCCGGCGCAGCTCCACGGGCTGGCCGGCGTCCATCATCATCACGTCCGCATAGCGCTGGCCGGCGGCGAACTCGTCGCCGCCGCGCACGATCGCCACGCGTTCGGTGAGGAAGCTCGCGCCATTGGCCCCGGTGATGCGGCCGTCCTCGATCTCGACAACGCCGGTCATGGCCTCGGCCACCGGGTTGCCGGGCTCGAACCTGCCCAGCGCCAAGGGCCGCAGGGTGGGCGGCGCGGCGCGCTCGATGGTGGCGTTGGCGGTGTCGGGCTCGAGGGCTTCGCGCGGCACGGGCGGCGGCGCGCTGGTCGCGGGGGGCTGGCCGGCGGTGGTGACGGGGGCTTCGCTGCCGCCGCAGGCGACCAGGGCGAGCGCGATCAGCGTGAGGGCAAACGTCGGTCGTGGATTCAAGGAGATGCCAGGGAGCGGGAAGCGACGCCCGATCATAAACGCGTGGCGTTCGACTCGCGTTAGTTGCGCACCTGCCGCTATTGCGCCTCGGGCAGCGCGGGCGTGCTTTCGCTGAGGATGCGCAGGCTTTCAGCCTGGCGGATGCGGCGCTGTTCCAGCTCCGCCGCGTCCGTCGCGTCCGCGACGGCGGCCGGGTGCAGGGCGCGTCCCGGCAGCACCCTGCCGCCGGCGGCCTGCAGTGACGCGTCGCCCGGCACGTTGGCCGCACACTCGGCAGCGAGTGGCGATGCCGGGCGGCGGCCGCCGGCCGCGACGTCCTGCACGGTGATCGCCACGCCTGTGACATCACCATGGGCGCCAAGCCGACGACAGGCCTCGGAAATCGTCTGGTAGCCGCTCATGCCGGCGCCGGACGTCACCACCACCATGCTCATCCGATCCACCCAGCCTGCCGCGCGCACCCCGGGGATCGCTTCAACCTCGCGCCGCGCGGCCTCGCGGCGGATCGCGCTGCCGCGGTCGGCCAGGATCGCGTCACGGTGCGCATCGGCATCGAGGTCGGCACGCCTCGCCACGTCCTGGCCATCGTTGCCGGGTCCGGCACCACCACCGATCGTGGCAATCGGCTCGGCGGCAGCGGCGACGTCCGCCGTCGCGTGCGGCGGGGCCGGAAACGGCGCGACGGCAACGGGTGATGCGAAGGGCACGGATGCCACCGGCGCAGCCGGTGGATCGGCGGCTCCCGGCCCGATCCAGTCGCGCACGCTGCGGTAGCCGAGCCACGGCAGCACCACCAGCAGGACCACGACAACCCAGAACACCTTGCGGGCACGGCGCCGGCGCTGGTGGGCGGCGCGATCCGGCCAATGTGGCTGCCGGGACGCCTTGCCGCTCACGTCCAGGCGCGCCACAGCAACATCACCGGCAGGGCGACCAGCGCGAGCAACAGGACGATGCCGATCGCGGTCACCAGCACGCGCAGCGGCTCGGCGCGTGCGACGTCGCGGAGCGTCTCCGCACGGCCTTCGCGAAGCTCCAGCGCGCGCGCTTCCCGCGCCTGCGCCTGGCGCCGCGCCTGGTATTCATCCATGAGCCGTCGCGCCTTCGGAAAGTCGGCGTCGTCGCTGACCCAGATGCCGCCGTACGAAATCCCCCAGCGGCTGGGCAGTGTTTCGTGGAACGCTATCGCGTGCGCCTCGAGGAACGCGCGCACGTCGTCGGCTTCGTCGTCGGGCACCATCCGCATGTTGAGGAGCAGCTTGGCCATGGGCGCAAGGATACCCGGCGCGGATGTCTCAGAACGCGGTCACGCGGCGCCTCTCGCCGGCACGCATCGACACGGGGGCGTCCAGGTGCGCTGGCGCCAGGTGGGCGTCGGCCACCTGCAGCGCGGCGGGCACGGGGATCTCGTACAGGCAGACGCGGTTGCGACCGCCGCGCTTGGCGCGATAGAGCATGCGGTCGGCGTGGGTCAGCAGGCGCGTCAGGTCGTATCCGGAAAGCGCGGTGGTGCTGATGCCGAAGCTCGCGGTGATGGTGAAGGCGTGCCCGCTTTCACGGCTGTCGATGGCAGCGATGCAGCGCCGGCACTCGTCTGCGACACGCACCGCCTCGGCGCCGTCCGCGCCGGCCACCAGCAGCGCGAACTCCTCGCCACCCAGGCGCCCGAACCAGTCGACGTCGCGGCGCGACGTGGCGCAGGCCTCGACCACGCGCTGGAGTACCCAGTCACCGACGCCATGCCCGTAGTGGTCGTTGATCGACTTGAACCGGTCGAGGTCGAACATCACCAGCGCGACGTCCTCGCCCATGCGCGCACTGCGCGCCAGCGTGGCCGCTGCGCGCTCGTTGAAGTGGTGGCGGTTGCTGATGCCGGTCAGGGCATCGGTTTCGGCCAGGCGCCGCAGCGAAACCTGCACGCGCTTGGTCTTGTAGGCCCAGAACGCGATCGAGGCCAGCAACAACAGCAGCATCAGCACCAGCAGGCGTGAATTCTGCGCCGACTGCTCCTGGACGCGCTGCTGCAGCTGCAGCACTTCGTTCTGGCGGTTGAGCAACTCGATCTGCTGGGTCTGCTGCAGCGTCTCGTGGCTGACGATCTGATAGGCCAGCTCGCGCGCCTTCACTTCGTCGAGTTGCGCCTTGTCTGCTTCGGCGTAGAGGCGGTGGTGGGCCAGCGCCTGGACGGGGTCGTTGCGGGCCTCGGCCACGAGGTAGCGGATGCGGTATGCAGCGACCAGCGGCTTGGTGAAATCGCCACCGCCGCGATCGATCGTGGCCAGCGCGTGGGCATCGGCCCCGGCGGGGTCGCCGGCGGCCAGCTTGTACTCCGCCAGCAGCGAGTGGAACTCGCCGAGCAGCGGCGGGTAGCCGGTGCGCTCGACCTCGGGGAGATGACGTTCGAGGAGCGCGACCGCCCGCGACCGGCTCCCCTCGCCCGCCCATTTGCGCGCCAGCATGGCGCGCACCAGGTTGGCCACCACCGGCTCGCGCTCTGCATCGCACCCGTCGATCAGCAGGTTGAACTCGCGGTCCTCGGAAGGGACCTGTTTCAACTCCTGCATCGCCTGCAGGCGGGTCTGGCCCGCAAAGCACCGGGCGCGCGGCGCCTCGGTGACGGCCAGCACGCGCTCGGCGTACTCGCGCCCGATCCGGTACTGCCCGGCCTGGTTGTGGATCACCGCCGCCACGCCGAACACGTGCTCGCGATTGGCCTCGTCGATGTCGTCGCGTGTGAACGGCAGCACCTTGCCGAGCATGCGCAGGCCGCCAGCGAAATCGCGGGTGATGGCGCGCGTATTGACCACGAGCGCGCCGGCGCGGACCTTCATGTTCGCACCCTGCGCGCGCTCGAACAGCGCGGTCGCCGCGGCGATGCTCTCCTCGTAGCGACCGCCGAGCGCGAGCGCGTACGCGTTGAGATAGTCGAGGCGCTCGCCCTGCCCCACGGTCAGGTCGTCGGGCGTATTGGCGTTGAGTCCGGCGAGGAGCTCGCGGAACCTGGCCGGATTGGCGCTGCGGAGCGTGTCTGCCTGTTCGAGCAGGGCATCGAAGGTCGCCGCCGGTGCGGCATGGGCGACGTTCGCCACCAGCCCTCCCGACAGGAGACTCGCCAACAGGCAGACCATCAGCCACTGCGTGCGCATCGTTGCGCCGACCCCGTATGTGGGAGTTAGCTTTCGGGTGACTCGTCCGGGGGGTCGCGCTTGTCGTCGTCGTCCGGACGATCGCGCTGCGGCTGCGCCGGCGTGTCTTCCTGGGGTGACCAGAGCTGCATCATCACGTGCTCGGGGGCGCCAAGCAAGGCGGCCAGGCCCGTGCCGTCGCCGGACAGCAGCAGGGCACGCTCGGCGGCGCCGAGGCCCGACGTGGACACGCGTGCAAGCTCATCGGCGGCCATGGCCACCGGGCACTCGCCCAGCGCCTCGAGGATACGGATCGCATTCGACATCGGTGGGTCCCCTCACACAGTGGATTTGATGGTGGCGCAACGTGACTCGGCGGGTTCGCTCGCGGCGATCTCTTCCAGAATCGCGCGATCGGGCTGCAGCGCCGCGCAAGGCGGCAGCACCAGCGTCGTCTGCGGACGCAGCCCCGCTCCCTCGAGGCCGGACAGCCGCATCCCCTCGATGCGCGGCCGTGCAATGGCGAGCGTAGCAGCTTCGTAAAGCGTCACGGTATGGTCCGCCGGGTAGTCCTGGAGCAGGCGCTGCAAGAGCAGGCGCTGCCACGCGCCCATGGGGAGTTGACGTCCTCCGGGGCCGGAAACGGCCATGCCCACCTGCCAGAGCACCAGCAATGCGCCGCGGTCCACGTGGCGCCGGTACTGCAGGAACTGCCCGGCTTCGAAATGCTGGCAACCGGTCGCGCCAGGATCCAGCCCGAGATCGGCATACAGGCAATCCTCGGCGGAGATGCCGGGCTCCATGTGCGCCTCGTAACCCTCGGCACGTGCCTGGGCGATGGCCTGGTGCGGCGCCACGGCGAACACGCCAGGATGCCCGTAGAACGCGGCGCATACGCGATGCCCGGCACGTACTTCGGACAGCAGCAGCGCGACCATCTCCGCATAGGCCTGGCGCCGCGAACGGCCACCGCCGTAGCAGGGCTGCAGGCTGCGCACGTCGCGGTGCATGCCCTGCAGCCAGAGTTCGACCAGCGGATCGGACACCGCCATGAACACCACGTCCGCACGCTCGATCGTGGCGCGCGCGCGCGCGCCGATGTGGGCGCCCAGCATCATCCCGATGCCGACGCAGGCCAGGCTTCCCCGTTTCGACATCACCACGTCTCCTGCATCCCGCGCCCCGTACCAGTCGCCCGTCCGGCCTGCACCGCCGGGTTCCCGCGCAGCTGCGCCCAGCGCGCCCGCGTCAGCTGCCAGCGGCATTCTCCGGCAATGTCCTGCACTGCGACCTGGAACCCCAGGCGCCGCATCAGCGCACCCGCCGCCGCGTTGCCTCGCGCATGGCGCGTCCACAACGCCGGCAGCGCGGTGGAGGTGAACACCACGTCCGCCAATGCCGCGATGCCGGCGCTGGCAACGCCGGCCCCCTGTGCGTCGCGCGGCAGCAGGACGCCAACTTCGGCGTGGTCGTCAGCGTCCGGGCCGGCCTGCAGCGCCAGGAGTCCCGCGGGCGGCACGTCGACGCCGGCATCGACGCGCCGCGGAAGCAGCCAGTACGCGACTCGCGGCGGACGCGCGGCGAGCTGGTCCATGACGCGTGCAAACGCCGCGCGCGCACGCTCGACGGTGAGCACCGCGCCGACGTGGCGCATCGCTTCAGGATCGCCATACAGCGCGCAATACAACGCTTCATCCCGTGCCTGCAGCACCCGCAGCGGCGTCCCAGCGACCACAGGCGCGGCAAGCCGCACTCAGCGCCGCCCGGCCAGCACGCGCTGCAGGTTCGCGCGTGCCTGCGCGTCGAGGCGCGCATGGAAATAGTCACTCAGGAAGATGCGCTCGCTGGCGAGCAGCGACTCCAGGAACTTCCTGCGCCCGCGGCGAAACATCCATCCGGGCACCCTTCCCCGGTACTCCTCGGCAATCCCGCGGTCGTAGGCATCGAAGTCCGCGGGCGCCGCGCCCAGGACGGCCATGTCGCAGTCGAGGAAATGCCGGGCGTCGTCGGCATCGTCTCCGTCACCGAGGTCCGCGGGCGCGAGGTGCCCGTGGCGCGCGGTGAGTTCGATCAGCCTGGCGACGCGAGCGCCATCGATGCCCGCATCCGCCATCCAGCGCGCGATCGCGTCGATGGCGAGCACGGCCGAGCGCGACTCGTTGTCGCTGCGGCCGGCCTCGTAGATCGCGTCGTGGTACAGGACGGCCAACCAGGCCTCGCGCGGGCGATGCCAGCCGGGGCCGTCGGCCACTTCGTCGAAACGCGCGAGCACCGCTTCGACGTGGTCAAAGCCGTGATAAGCGCGTGGTGGAGTGGCGTACGCGGCGCGAAGCGCGTCGAGTTGCCCCGGAGGCAGCGGCACGCGCTCATGCATCGCCGTGCCCCTTGCGCAGGCGAAGGGCGTGCGCGACGCGCTCGAACGACGCCGACAGCGCCGCCTGCGCCGCGGCGGGCAGGGACGCGCGCACGCGCGCGAGGCTCGCCTCGTCGCCGGCAGGTGCCGCGCCGGTCCACGCGAACACGACCTGGTTGCTCATTCGCGCCTCCTCCACCACCAGCACGTTGCCCGCGCCGAAACTGCGTCGCAGCCGCTCGACGTGCGGCGCGGGATCGGCACAGAACAGGTTGGTGGCGAGCACCCCGCCGGGGCGCAGCGCGTCGCGGCAGGCATCGTGGAAGGCCGGCGTGGACAGCGCCGCGGGGATGCCGCCGGCGTCATAGCCGTCCACCAGCAGCATGTCGTAGCGCGCGGTGCGCGCCGCCAGGAACCGCGCGCCGTCATCCAGCACGACCTGCAGGCGGGCGTCGTCGTCGGGAATGCGGAACTCCCGGCGCAGCGCGATCACGCCGGGATGGTTCTCCACGACCTCCAGCCGCGCCTCCGGCAGGTGCCGGTGGATGAACTTCGCCTGCGATCCGCCGCCCAGCCCGACCATGCAGATCGAACGCGGGCGCGGTTGCCACAGCAACGCCGCAAGCATGGTGCGGGTGTAGTCGATCAGCAGCTGGTCCGGGGAACCCCCCAGCATCCGGCTCTGCGTCTGGCCGCGTGTGAACTGCAGCGCGGTGTAATCGCCGACCTGCCGCAGCCGGGCCGGACGCAGCGGCAGCCCGGTCGGGTCAAGTGGACGCACGCGGCACCGCAGACCGGCAAGCCAGGTCGCAATCCGCTGCCCGAATCGGCCGTCATCCAACTGCACGCACGTTCCACTTGCGAAAACGCGGGCAGCCTAGCGCAGCAGTGGTTCACCAGTCAGCACCGATGCGACGTACACCGCCTGCTGAACGTCCCGTCGCCACCCTCGGAATTCTCAGAACCGGTTAAGCCGCCATCGTTTGAAGTGCGCATGTACCGACTTCCGACGAGCCTGCCATGAGCCTGCGCCGATTCCACCTTGTCGCTTCGATCCTCCTCGCGGCCAGCCTGCTCGCTCCGGTCGCGGGCCATGCCCAGGAACGTGGTCCGCGCGGCGAATCGCGCCAGCAGCGTGACGAAGACGACGCGACGCGCACCGAGCGCGACCAGCGCACCCAGCGCGACGAGCAGCACCGAGAGGCGCGGCAGGGGCAACGCCGGCAGGACCGGCCACAGGCCCGGCCGCCTCGGGAGCAACAGCCTCGGCAGCTGGCCGGGCAACGCCAGGAGCAGCAGCCCCGGTCAAGGGTCCGGCCGCGCATGGAGGAGCTGTCGCGCCCCCGCGAGGCGCAAGTGCGTCAGCCGCGTAGCGAGCAGCAACCCCTGCCGGAATCCCGGTCGGCGCTGCGGGATCGGGATCGGGGCGATGACGTGCAGCGCCAGGCCCGGGAACGGGGCGACGACGTGCGGCGCCAGGCCCGGCAACGGGACGATGACGTGCAGCGCCAGACCCGGGAGCGCCTGCAGCGGCAACGCGATGACAGCGCGCGCATCCAGGCGGAAGCGCGCGCGCGCACGGCGCGCGCGCAGGCAAGCGTCCGCGACAGCGAACGACGCCTGCGGGACGACCGTCGCCAAGCCAGCAATCCTGGGCCGTCGCAGGCACGCGAGCGCATCCGCGAGGATCGCTTCCGCGACGACGGCCGCCAGGCCGGGCTGCGCGAGCAGCGGATGCAGGACCAGCGCCGCCGTGAAGCCGACTACGCGCGCCACCAGGCGCAACTGCGCGCCATCGAGCGCCGCCACGAGCAGCGCCTGGTGCAGCAGCAGCGCGCCCAGCAGCAGCGCTACATGCGTGACTACCACCGCCGCCTGCAGCAACAGCACCTCGTGTGGCAGTCACAGGGGTATCGCAACACCAACGCGTGGTACGGCGCGCCGCTCAGCCACCGCTACTACCGCGATGGCCGGTACCACCAGGTGAGCCGCTACGCTGCGGACCTCCTTCAGCAGGCGGTGGACCTGGGCTACCGCGAAGGCCGGCGCGCCGGACGCGCGGACAGCGACGATGGCTGGCGGCCCGACTACCGCAACAGCTACGCCTACGAGGATGCCAGCTACGGGTACAACGGCTGGTATGTCGACCAGGACGAGTACAGCTATTACTTCCGCGAGGGCTTCCGGCGCGGCTACGAAGATGGCTATTACGACCGCAGCCGTTACGGCCGCCGCGGCGACGACGGCGACTACCTGATCCTGGCGGCGGTGCTGACGACGATCCTCGTACTGCAGCAGATCCACTGATCCGGCTGGATCAGCGCAGCTGGCTGTCCTTGCTGCCACGGCGGTTGTAGCCGCCCTGCGCACTGTCTTCCTCGTCGTGCGCGGACTGGCATGCCACGCACAGCCGCACCCCGGGCACGGCCTTCCGGCGCGCATCCGGGATGGCCGCCTCGCACTCCTCGCAGTGCGCCAGGCCCGGGCCCTGCGGCAACCGGCTGCGCGCCCGCTCGATGCCATCCTTCACGGTGGCATCGATCTGGTCCTGCACCGCTCCGTCTCCAGCCCAGCCTGTGGCCATGGTCGTGCCCCGCGTCGTGGTTGCCGTCCCGGGAGTTATCGGGACGGCGTGCCCTAACGCAAGCCCCCGCGGCAGTCAGCCGCCGCAGCCGCCGCAGCAGGTCGAAGGCTGCTGCTCGACGGCAGCCGCGGCCGTTTCCAGGCCGGCGGAACTCACCAGGGCGGCCACTTCGGCGACGCCCAGGGACGTCGAGACCCGCAGCGGCGAGCCGCTGGCGTGCAGGTCGGCCAGTGCCGCGGGATCGGCGGCTCGCAGTGCCTCGTTGACGGCCGCCAGGTTGGCCACCCGGCCGCGCAGCGCGATTTCGTATTCCATGGTCTTGTCCAGTCGCAGGCGCCCATCGCGCCATGCGGCCATCGTCGGCCGTCCAGGCGGCGCCGGCCATGATCGCGGTCAAGCAAGACGCAGTGGCGGCAGCCACAGTGGCACGCATCTTGCATGCCCACAGGGAATGCCGCGACCAGCCACCAGCCTGAGCACGAACGCCATCGCGGGCCTCCTGTTGCTGCTGTGCACATGGCCCGCACTGGCGGCCTACACGTCCACCCCGCAGCGCCTGGAAGCGTTCGGCCCGGACGAGGGCCTGCCGCAATCGACTGTGAATGCGCTTGCCGGCGACGACCAGGGCTTCCTGTGGGTCGCCACGCAGGACGGACTGGCGCGCTTCGACGGCCATCGTTTCCAGTCGTGGCGGCGCGAACGCGGCAACGACCTGGGCCTTGCCAGCAGCAGCATCGACGCCCTCGCCTTCGATCGCGCCGCGACCAGGCTCTGGCTTGGCACCGACGACACCGGCGTTGAAATCATCCATCTGCCGAGCTGGGAACGGATCCGCCTCGACCGCGGCGACGGGCTGTCCGACGACCGCACCACAGCGATCCTGGTCGACCCCGAGGGCGGTGCATGGATCGGGACCGCGGGCGGACTCGACCACGTCGGCATCGCACCGCGCCATGTGCGCAAGCTGGGCGGCGGCGAGATCGTCGGCCTGGCACCGCTGCCGCAGGGCGGCGCGCTCGCGCTGGGCCGCGATTGCCGCCTGTGGCACGCCACGCGCGAGGCGATGACGGCCCTGCCACGGCGCGGCGGCGACAACGGCAGCGCCTGCATCGCACTGCAATCCGGACCCGAGGGTGCGTGGGTCGCCAGTGAACGCGGCGGCCTGGCGCTGGTGGATGCCGCCGACGGGCGCCTGCTGCGCAGGTACGCGATCAGCGAACTCCAGCCCGATGCCAGCGTGCTCACCGCCCTGCTGCGCAGGCGCGACGGCAGCGTGCTGGCCGGCTTCGGCAACGGCTCCGTGACGCGGCTGGCTGCCGCGGGCGCCACGCCCGCCCCACTGCACCTCGATCGCGACCTCGGCAATCCGGTCGTGACCCTGTACGAAGGCGCGTCCGGCGCGCTGTGGATCGGCACGTACACGTCGGGCCTGTACTTCGCGCGTCCGCTGTCTGACGTCATCCGCTTCGGCCGTTCCGACGCCGGGCGCATGGAAGGCTGGCCGAGCGTCAGCATGCGTGCACTCTGGCGCGCCGGCGAGCACTTGCTGGCCGGCACCGACAACGGCCTCATGGAGCGGCGCACGGCCGGCCGTGACTGGACGGAGGTCGCCGGTTTCGAAGGCCAGTCGGTGCGTGCCATCGCCCGTGCGGAGGATCGCGGCTGGTGGATCGGCACCCAGGACGGCCTCTGGCACTGGCCGGGCACCGGCGCGCCCAGGCGCATCCCCGGCCTGCCCGACCCGCGCATCGACGCCATGCTGGTCGAGGGCGGCACCGTGTGGGTGGCGACCCGCGGTGGCCTGGCACGCGTCAGCAACGGGGAGCTGGTGGCGGACCCGACACTTGCACCCCTTGCGGGCCGCCAGGTCACCGCGCTGCTGCGTGACCGCGACGGCCCGCTGTGGATCGCGACCAACGCCGCCGGTCTCTGGCGGCTCGACGCGGGCGCGGACGCCGCGCCATCGGAACACACCGGCCTGCACCATTCGCTCTGGTCGCTGACAGCCGACGACCAGGCGCTGTGGGTGGGCAGCTACAGCCATGGCCTGTACCGGATCGACCGCGACAGCGGCGCCATCCGCAACTACAGCGACCGCGACGGGCTGGGCAACAACGTCGTCTACGCCATCCTCGGCGACAGCGTCGGGCGCCTGTGGCTGAGCACCAACAACGGGCTGTCCGTGCTCGCCCCGGGCGAAGATTCCATCCAGGTGCTGGGCCCGCGCGACGGCCTGCAGAACCGCGAATACAACAGCGGTTCGGCGTTCCGCGACCAGGACGGCCTGCTGTACTTCGGCGGCACGCGTGGCCTGGACGTGCTGGATCCCGACAAGCTGCCCCTGCAGAGCCCGGCGGCGCGCGCGGTGCTGACCACGCTGAGCCTCTCGCCCGGCGAATCCAACGGCGACGAATCCGGCCCGGTGGAATCGGACATCGTGTATGCCGACAGCGTGTCGCTGGCGTGGCGCGACAGGGTCTTCTCGATCGCCATGACGTCGATCGACTTCGGCGCCGCCGAAGTGGCGCAGCTGCGCTACCGGATGCGCGGGCTGCACGAGGCCTGGGTCTATCCGCGCGCACCACGCGCCGAGTTCTCGGTGAGCCGCCTGCCGCCCGGCGACTACGTGCTCGAGGTCGAGGCGGCCGGGCGTGATGGCCGCTATGGCGATACGCGGCGCCTCGACCTGCACATGGCGCCGCCGTGGTGGCGCCACCCGTTCGCCTACGCCGGCTACGTGCTGGCGGCGCTGCTGCTGGCCGCCCTGGTGGCGCGCCGCGCCGGCTCGGCGGTGCGTCGCGAGCGCCGCCAGGTCGAACTGCTTGAGCGCACCGTGGCCGAGCGCACCGCGCAGCTGCAGGAGGCCAACCTGCGCCTGAGCACCACCAACGCCCAGCTCGACATCGCCACCCGCCGCGACCCGCTGACCCGCATCTCCAACCGCCGCGACCTGCAGGACTGGCTTGGCCGCGAGGCTGGTGCGCTGCGTACCGCGATCGAACAGGCCGGCGGCCCGCTTGAGCGGCTGGTGTTCTTCATGATCGACATCGACGACTTCAAGCAGGTCAACGACCGCCATGGCCACCAGGCGGGCGACGAAGTGCTGGTGCACTTCGCGGACCGGCTGCGGCTGCTCAGCCGCGACCACGACCTGCTGGTGCGCTGGGGCGGCGAGGAGTTCCTGCTGATCACCCGCTTCACCCGCGTCGCCGATGCCGCCCAGCTTGCCGAGCGCATCCGCGAGGCGATCGCCGGCCAGCCGATCCGGGTCGCACCCGGGCTGGTGTTGCCGCTCACCTGCTCGATCGGCTTCGCGCCGTGGCCGTTCGCGCCGGAGTGCCCGGATGTCGGCGACTGGGAAGCCTGCGTTGGCCTTGCCGACCGTTGCCTGTATGCCGCCAAGCGCGGCACCAAGGATGCCTGGGTGGGCGTGGTGCCCGGGCCCCACCCGGACCGCACCGGCGTTCAGGCGCTGCTCGCGGGCGCCGCGCCCGCCGACGTCGGCGAGGACTGCGCGCGGGTGCTGCACTCGGGCACGGTGGCGCCAGGATTCACGCGCTGAGCCGGGCCGGCGCATATCCGCGCCATGCCCGACATCGCAGCGCCTCTGCATGCGCCGTCGCCACTGCGCCATGCGAGGATTGCGGCATGCACGGCCGCCCCTCGCCCCCCTTATTGCTTGCCAGCCTGGTGCTGGCGCTCCTTCTCACCATCGCCCCGAGCCACGCTGCCGGCACTCAGGATGCGACCCCGGCGGACGCGACCGCAGGCACGCCAGGCGCCGGTGCCGATCTTGTCGCCAGCAGGCGCCTGGCGCAGCGCCTGCGCGAAGTCGACGGCCTGCAGGACGTCACGGTCACCGTCAGCGGCGGCGTGGCGCGGCTGCAGGGCGATGTGATCGACCTCGGCGACCGCACGCTCGCCGAACAGGTGGCCGGGCAGCAGGACGGGATCTCCGCCGTCGACAACCAGCTTGCGCTCAGCACGCGGCTGTCCGACCGCTTCGACACCGCCACCCGGCTCGCGGTCGACAAGCTGATGCGGCTGGTGGCGGCGCTGCCGCTGCTGGTGGTCGCGATCGCGGTGGTGATGCTGTCGTGGTGGCTGGGCAAGCTGGTGGGTGCCCGCTTCGGCCGCCGCCAGTGGCGGAGCGACAATCCGTATTTCGCCAGCCTCGTGCAGCGTCTCGCGCAGTGGCTGACCCTGCTCGCCGGGCTGCTGGTGGCGCTGGACCTGCTCGGCGCCTCGGCGCTGGTCGGGGCGGTGCTGGGCTCGGCTGGCGTGGTCGGCCTGGTGCTGGGCTTCGCGTTCAAGGACATCGCGGAGAACTACGTAGCCGGCATCCTCCTCAGCCTGCGGCGGCCCTTCGCACCCGGTGACATGCTGCGCATCGACAGCTACGAGGGCAAGGTCGCGGCGCTGACCTCGCGGGCGACGGTCCTGGTGACGCTCGACGGCAACCGGCTCACCCTGCCCAACGCACTGGTGTTCAAGTCGGTGGTGCTCAACTACACCCGCAACCCGCGCCGGCGGATCGATTTCACCATCCCGCTGGACGGGAGCGAGTCGATCCGCACCGCCCAGCAGGTGGCCATGGATGCACTCTGTGTGGTCCCGGGCGTGCTGGAAGATCCGGCGCCGTCGTGGACGGTCAGCAGCTACGACGCCTCCGGCCTCACGTTGCGATTCTTCGCCTGGGTCGACCAGCGCGAGGCCGATCCGGGCAAGGTGCGCAGCGAAGCGCTCCACGTGGTGCGCACCGCGCTGGCCGAGGCCGGCATCGAAGGCCCGCGCACCGTGTATTACGTGGGCCCGCTTCCGCAGGATGCCGCGATGCCGGTGGCCGGCTCGACCAGCCTGCCGGCGGACACCTCAGTCAATCGCGACATCGACGCACAGGTGGCCGCGGAGCAGCTCGCGCACGCCGACGAAGACCTGATCACCGACGAGCGCCCGGCGACGACCTGAGCGCGGCCGCCCAAGCGAGCCGTCTGCCGGCGCTGGGTGGGTCGAATCCTACAAAGGTGCAAGGTCCCCACCGACGGCCGGGCCGGGCCTGGACCGTCAAGATTGCCGCTGCCCCGGCAGCACGGCCTTGCACCGGTCACGGATGCCGCTCAGCAGAGGAATGGCCGCGACCTTGAGCAAGTCGTAAAGCTGGGCCGGGGCACCCTTCCGCCGGAGCAGGACCTTGGTCGAGATCACGCTGGTAGACGCGGGCTTCCACGTCCGCGGGTCAAGCTTCGATGAAACGTTCAACAGCCGCTTCAAGGCGATGATGGCCGCGCACGCCGTGGCCCTGGGCGATGCCACCGCGGCCGGCAGCGCGGTCGCCATCGTGTTCCCGGAGGGCTGGGGCGACAGCATCCTGATCGAGCCACGCCGGCCCTGACCGGTCCGTACGACGCTGGAGCGGCCGGCACATCACAAACGCTCCAGGACCTGTCCACCGATGCCCCGCGGCCGAGACAGCGACAGCTGGTCGGGCCCCGGCCCCACGATGCCGTTACTGGCCGCTCGGGACCGGCGCCGGCATGCCGGCGGGGCGCGCGCATCCGCTGGCCGCGGCGCCGCCTTCCACCGCGACCGACCCGCGATAGGGAAACACCGCCCCCGACATCGAATCCTCGCAGCGCCCTGCGGCGATGCGCACTTCGATCGTGCGCCCCGCGTCGTCGCGGGCACGCACTGCGCGTGCGTCGGACGAATTCTCCTCGCCAGCCACGGTGAAGCGGCGGTCGGACACATCCGGACCGTTGAGCACGACGTGCCCCGACTCGACCCGCGCATTCCAGAATGGCTCGTTGGTCGAAACCACGAAGGCGTCCGGCAGGCCCTGGTCCGCGTCAGCGCCAGTGACGGTCGACCCGCCCCGGCCCGCATCGGCGGCGTCGGGTGCGGACCCCGCCGACGCATCGGAGACGACCGGCGCCGGTGGCGCCTCGGGCGCGTCGGGCACCTCCGGGGGAGCCGGCGGCACCGCCGGGCGGTCACAGGCCGCGGGCAGCGCCAACACCAGGAGCAGCGGCAGGAATCGGTTGTTCATGGCGAGATGCCTTCCGGTAGGTCCCGGCACCCGCGTGACCGGCGCGCGCCTCGGACGTCGCCGGCACCATGCCATGAAGCCCGGCCCCGTCGCGTGATCAGGAAGCAGGCTCCGCGGCGCCCATCCCCAGCCAATGCAGCGCACCCTGTGCGGCGAGCAGCCCGCTCGCGAAACACGCTGTCAGCAGGTAGCCGCCGGTCGGCGCCTCCCAGTCGAGCATCTCGCCGGCGACAAACGTGCCCGGGCGCGCATCCAGCATCAATGCCGCATCCACCGCCTCCAGGCGCACGCCGCCGGCACTGCTGATCGCTTCCTCCAGCGGGCGCGCCGAGCGCAACACGAGCGGCAGGCGCTTGATCGCCGCGGCCAGCACGACAGCGTCGTGCATGGCGTCGGCGCCCAGCACTTCGCGCAGCAGCCCGGCCTTGGCGCCGGTGATGCCGACCGTGCGGCGCAGGTGTTCGCCGATGCTGCGCTTGCCGCGCGGGCGCGACAGTTCCTGCAGAAGCCGTGCTTCGTCGCGGTCGGGCGTCAGGTCGAGGTGGACGGCTGCGCGGCCATCGCGCGCGATCAGGTCGCGCAGCGTGGCCGAAGCGGCATACACCACGCTGCCCTCGATGCCGTGGGCCGAGACCACGGCTTCGCCCTGCAGCGCACGCGGCGTGCCGTCCAGGTCCAGCCAATGCAGGACCAGCGGCTTCAGCGGCGCTCCGGCGTGGCGGTCGCTGAAATGCGCGGACCAGGCAATGTCGAAGCCGCAGTTGGAGGGCTGCAGCGGCGCCAGCGCCACGCCGGCCGCGCGCAGCACGTCCTGCCAGGCGCCGTCGGAGCCGAGTTGCGGCCAGCTGCCGCCGCCAAGGGCCAGCACCGCGGCGTCCGCGCCGAACACACGCGCGCCATCCGGCGTTTCGAAGCGCAGCGCGCCATCTGCATCCCAGCCGCACCAGCGGTGGTGGACATGGAATGCCACGCCCTGGGTCCGCAGCCGTCGCACCCAGCCGCGCAGCAGCGGCGCGGCCTTGAGGTCGGACGGGAACACGCGTCCGGACGATCCGACGAAGGTCTCCACGCCGAGGCCGCGCGCCCACTCGCGCAGCGCGTCGGCGTCAAACGCCGCAAGCCAGCGCGCGACGTCATTGGCGCGCGCGCCATAGCGGCCGGCGAACACCGCGGGGGGATCGGAGTGGGTGAGGTTCAGGCCGCCCTTGCCTGCGATCAAAAACTTGCGGCCAACCGAGCCCTTGGCCTCGAACACGTCCACGTCCACGCCCGCCGCGCGCAGCACTTCCGCCGCCATCAGTCCGGCGGGACCGCCTCCCACCACGGCCACGCGGCGGATTGCCGGCGTGTCCGCGGCTGCCGGTTGCGGACACATGCCGCCGTCAGGCCTTGCGCAGGAAACAGGTCTTGAGCACCAGATCGCGGATCTTGTCCGAGTGGCCCTCGATATGTTCCGCGTCGTCCTCGACCAGGCGGATGTTGCGGATCACCGAACCCTGCTTGAGCGGGATCGACGACCCTTTCACCTTCAGGTCCTTGATCACCACCACCGTGTCGCCGGCAACGAGCACGTTGCCGTTGCTGTCGCGCACCACCAGCGCGGTCACGCCGCCGTCGGCGTCGCCGGCGGCCCACTCATGGCCGCAGTCGGGGCAGGTCCACAGCGCGCCATCGGCATAGGTGTTCTCGAGGCCGCATTGCGGGCAGGCTGGGATGGCGGGCATGGGGCGCTCCATGATGCGTCGGGGCCGCCCATTGTAGCCGCCCGCCCCACCGTGCCCTGCCCTGGCACGCCATAGGCTCGCCTGCGCGGGCGGTGCTCAGGTGACCGCTTTGAACACGGTCAGGCCGAGGACCAGCAGCACCACGGCAATGATGATCGCGGCCCAGAACAGGAACTTGGCGATGCCCATCGCGGCGCCGGCAACACCGCTGAATCCCAGCGCGCCGGCGATCAGGCCGATGACGGCCAGGATGATGGCCCACTTGATCATGTCGACTCCCTGCACGCCGCGGATGCGGCACACGCAGGTTCACGCATGTGGCGTGCGCCCGTCGTGAATCGGGGACGTGGCGCGGGCCGCCACGCGTACCGCCGGGTCCGCGAAATAGCGGCCGATCTGGTACCACACCAGCAGCGCGCCGCCACCGATGACCACGGCGCCCGGCGCATTGCCCGGCTGCCACACGTACAGCGCGGCGGCCGCGCCGAGCATCACCAGCAACCACACCCAGGCCTGCCAGCGCCGCAGCAGAGCCCTCCGCGTCTCGCTCCCGATGATTTCCCTTGCCCGCTCCTCGGTGATGCCGAACTCCTGGCTGATCGCTTCCGACCTCATGCCGTCCCCTTCGCGCTCTGCGAGCGCCCGATTACGCCACGGAACCCGGCCGCGGGGAAGGGGTAGCACGAAATTCCGTCAACCGGGTTACAGCGTGGATGTCGTCTCGCCGCCGAGCGCCTCGAGCGCCTGCGCCGCCTGCGCGCGCTGCTCGGACGAGAAGGCATGCACCACGACCGACGAACGCCCCTCGTCCAGCGCGGTGACCGCATGCTGCACGAAGCGGTCGTGGTCGGGCCGCAGCGCCACCAGACCGCCCAGCATCAACCCCGCCGTCGTGCCGAAGAACAGCAGCACCAGCACCGAGGCGACCGGCGAGCGCACGACGAACTGCAGGCCGGCGAAATACAGCACGGCGAACGCCACCACGCCGAGCACCGCGCCGACGATGCCCAGGCGGATGTGCGCACGCACGATGGTCTTCCAGATTCCCTGGCTTTCCGGCTCGAGCTTGCGCCGCGGGTGGGCTTCGCCGGGCAGCAGCAGATCCACCTGGGTCGGCTGCAGGCCAAGCGTGGCCTGCACGCTCGCCGCAGCCTCGCGGGCGGCGGTCGCACTGGCGAACACGGCGACCACTTTGCTGTTGGAAACCTCGCCGGTCAGCATGGTCTCTCCGGGCATGTCGTGTCCTCCCTGAAGCTGGCGGCAGCCTGCCCGAACAGGCATTGCGAAGCCGTGACGGACGGTGTGCCGCCGCGTCCCCGCAACCGCCGCTTGCGCATGGTTGGCGAGGGCTGGACCATCCACGGCCCGCCTGCCATCG
Organism: Luteimonas sp. MC1828; assembly: GCF_016461615.1. Taxonomy (NCBI): domain Bacteria; kingdom Pseudomonadati; phylum Pseudomonadota; class Gammaproteobacteria; order Lysobacterales; family Lysobacteraceae; genus Luteimonas; species Luteimonas sp. MC1828. Next base: position 375,553 of record NZ_JAEMNY010000001.1, on the reverse strand, counting down.
GAATGTTCCTCGATGCGAATCGATCTTTCGCGCCGCCACGTCGTGCAGGCCGTCGGCTTTGCCCTGCTGGCAACGGCGTTGAGTCCCGCCCGTGCGATCGCCACCGCTGCGGACGTCGTGCCTGAACCACCCGCCGGCTTCGGCACCTCCACCACGGCCGAAGCGGCCACCCGTGGGCTCGACCTCGCAGGCAGGACCGTGCTCGTCACCGGCGCGACGTCCGGCATCGGCATGGAGACCATGCGCGTGCTCGCCCTGCGCGGCGCGCATGTCATCGCCACCGCACGCTCGCGCGACAAGGGTGATGCCGCGCGCCAGGGCATGCGTGGACGCATCACTCCGGTGGTCCTCGACCTGGCGGATTTCGATTCGGTACGCGCCTGCGCCGCGCAGGTCCGGGCGCTGGCACCGCGGCTGGACGCACTGGTCTGCAATGCCGGGATCGTGCTGGATCGGCTCGAGCAGGTGCGCGGACTCGAGAAGCAGTTCGTGGTCAACCATCTCGGCCACTTCCTGCTAGTCAATGAACTGCTTGCGCAGGTGCGCGCGGCGCCGCAAGGGCGCGTGGTGGTGCTCGGCAGCGGCGACCATGAGCGTGCACCAGCGGGCGGCATCCAGTTCGACGATCTGTCCGGGGCGGGCTGGGATGCGCGCTACAGCCACTCCAAGCTCGCCAACGGCCTGTTCTCGCTGGAACTCGCGCGCCGCCTGCGCGGCACGTCCGCCACCGCCAACTGCGTCACGCCGGGACATACCCGCACCAACATCCTGCGCGATGTCGGCAATGCCTACCGCGACGACGCGCGCACCGCGCAGGTGGGCGCGGCCACGCCGTGCTATGCGGCCGTGCATCCGGCGATGACCGGTGTCAGCGGCGCTTACCTCCGTGATTTCCGCGCGGCAGCACAGGGCGCGCACCAGCGCGACGCGGCCATGGCGCGGCGGCTGTGGGACGTCTCGACAGCGCTCACCCGCAAGTCATGAAGACGCATAGGAATCCCGCGCGCGCGCGCCGCCGCGGCTCGGCGCACGCGTTGGCGTGCGAGCGCTTCGAACACCGCGATCTGACACACTTCCCGCGGATCCGGCGCGGTGCCGGGACGGGATCCGCATGAAGGAACGCTTTCCTCCCTGGATGCAGGACTGGCTGGGACTGATCGTGCCGATCGGCCAGGTGGTGCTGATCGTGCTCGTCGCCGCGCTGCTGCGAATGCTCGCGCGACGCGTGACCGAGCGCATCTGCGCCCGCTACAACGCGCCGGCCGAGCTCGCCATCGGTGCGCGGCGCGTGATCACGTTCCTGATCTCCTCGGCCGCGTTCCTGTTGATCCTGGAGCGCTTCGGCGTGTCCGGCATGGTGCTGTGGACCGCGTTCACGGGCTTCGCCGCGGTCGCCGCGGTGGCGTTCTTCGCAGCGTGGAGCGTGCTCTCGAACATCTTCTGCGCGATGCTGATCCTGGCCACCCGGCCGTTCCGCCTGCACGACCACATCGAAGTGCTGGAAGGCGGCGACAAGCCCGGTCTCGGCGGCCGCGTCACCGACATCAACCTGGTCTACACCACCCTGCTGGAAACCGGAGATGACGGCGAGCCGCAGGGCAGCGTGCTGCGCGTCCCCAACAGCTTGTTCTTCCAGCGCACGGTGCGCCGCTGGCGCAGCGAAGACGAACGCCTGAAGTGGTCGATGCGACGGCCCCGCCGCGAGCGCGAACTCGACGACTGACACCGGTCCGGAGCCGGCGTGCCTGCACCGGGACCGGCGTGCGGGCTACTGCAGCCAGGCGCGCAGCAGGGCCGGCGCGGCGGCGCCCACCAGCACCACCACCAGGAACGGCATGCGCAGCAGCAGCGCCAGGCCGGCCGCGGCCAGCGCGGCCAGGCGCGCATCGAAGGCCAGCGCCTGGCCGCTGGCGAAAGCGTTCATCGCGGTCAGCGACGCCAGCAGGCCGATCGTCAGGGTGCCGGCGACGCGCCGCATGCGCGGCGCTTCCAACCAGCGCGCCGGCACCAGGTAGCCCGAAAGCTTGATCGCGTAGGCGGCCAGGCTCGCCAGCAGGATCCACGCCCACATCGACATCAGCGCGACTCCCCCGTCGACATGCCCCGTGGCGCGCCGTCGGCATGCGCGGCGGGATCGACATCGGGCTCGAGGCCCTCGTCAGCCGGCCCACGGCTGAACCAGCCCCAGAGCGCGGCGACCAGCGCAGCGACCAGGATCGGCACACCCGGCGGGGCCACGGGCACCGCCAGCACCGTGGCCAGCGCGCAGACCACGGCGAGTGCAACCGGTTCGCGCGCCGACAGCCGCGGCCAAAGCAGCGCGAGGAACGCGGCCACGGCCGCGCCATCCAGTCCCCAGCGGCGCGGATCGCCAAGCGCATCGCCAAGCAGCGCACCTGCGACGGTGAACAGCGTCCACAGCACGTACACGCCGAGGCCTGCGGTCCAGAATCCGCGGCGCTGCTCGTCCGGCTCGACCTGACCCGCGGCCGTTGCCGCCGATTCGTCGATGGTGACCTGCGCCGCAAGCCAGCGCCGCCAGCCGCGCGGACGCAGCATGCGGTTGATCTGCATGCCATAGACCGCGTTGCGGACACCGAGCAGGGTGGCCGCACCGAACGCCGCCGAGCCGCTGCCGCCGCCAGCCAGCACACCGATGAACGCGAACTGCGAGCCGCCGGTGAACATCAGCGTGCTCAACGCGACGACCTGCCACGGGTCGAGACCCGCGGCGACGCCGAGCGCTCCGAACGACAGGCCGTACAAGCCGGTGGCGAAGGCGATCGAGAGGCCGATGCGGACCGCCGGCGAATGGATGAGGCGCATGCGCGCATCTTGCCATGGGCCGCCAGCGTGCCGCTCCGGGCATGGCGATGGGACGCTTCGTTCGTGCGATGGCGTCGGGATGCATCGTTCCGCGCGAAAACGGCGGCAGCGCCTTCCCGTTGCTTGAAGCATCGCTACTCTCGCACCAGTTCCTTCCTCCCCAGCCAATAGCAGGACGTCCCTTGAGCACCTACCGCCTCGCCATCATCGTCGGCAGCAACCGTCGCGAATCCATCAACCGCAAGCTCGCCGAAGCCATGGCGCGGCTGCTGCCCGCCAACTTCGAAGTCAGCTATCCGCGCATCGACGACCTGCCCATGTACAACATGGACCTCGAAGGCGGGCGCCCCGCGTCGGTGACGCGCTTCACCGACGAAGTCGCCGCCGCCGATGCCGTCGCCGTCGTCATGCCGGAACACAACCGTTCGCTCCCGGCGGTGCTGAAGAACGCGATCGACTGGGGCTCCAAGCCGATGGACGCCAACATCTGGCGCGGCAAGGCCACCTCGATCACCGGCACCACGCCGGGCGCGATCGGCACCGCGGTCGGCCAGCAGCACCTGCGCCAGATCCTCGGCATCCTCGGCGCCGTGGTCCAGGGCGGCGAGGCCTACATCCAGTTCAAGCCCGACCTCATCGGCGCCGACGGCGACTTCACCGATCCGGGCACGCGCGCCTTCCTGCAGGCCTACGTGGACGGTTTCGTCGACCTGGTCACGCGACTCGCCAAGCGCTGAACCGCAGCGGCAGGCACGGGCCGTTCAGGGCCCCGTGCCTGCCGCCTGCTAAGATGCCGGCATCGGCCAACCTGCGCCGCACGCGCGTCCCGCGCGACTCCCGGTCGCCCGCCTCGCTCCCTCACGCGTCACCGCTCCGCTCCCGGAGCGACGCCCCATGGATGCGCCCGTGCCCGGATACCTCACACGCAATCTCGTGACCCACGTCGATGGCGTGGCATTCCAGCTCCGCGTGCTCAGCGACCTCCAGCAATACGCCGATCCCGACGGCCATGCCGACGCGCTCGGCATTTCCTCCGCGCAATGGAGCCTGTTCGGCCACCTCTGGCCGGCCGGCCGCCTGCTGGCAGGCGCCATGCAGCATGTCGACATCGCCGGCCGTCGCATCCTCGAGCTCGGCTGCGGCATAGGCCTGGCGAGCCTGGTGCTGCAACGTCGCGGTGCCGATGTGGTCGCCTCCGACATCCACCCGCTGGCCGATGCGTTCCTGGCCTACAACGCCGCGCTGAACGCCCTGCCCGCCGTGCACTACCGTCACATGCGCTGGGATGAGCCGCTGCCGTCGCTTGGCATGTTCGACCTGATCATCGCCAGTGACGTGCTCTACGAGCGCGGCCACGCCACGCTGCTGTCCGAAGTGGTCGCGCGGCACACGCTCCCCGAGGCCGAAGTGATCGTCAGCGATGCCGGCCGCGGCCACGGTGCCGCGTTTACCCGCGCGCTCGGCGCGCTCGGATTCCTGCCCACGGCCGGCGACGAACCTGCAGCCACCGGGGATGGGGACGACACGCCAGGCTGCCGCCTGCTGCATTTCCGGCGCACCCTTGCGTCGCGGCGCGCCGCATGAGCGCGCGCGACGACGACTGTGCCCACTGCGACGCGGTCTGCTGCCGCCTGACCGTCGTGCTGCAGCCGGAAGACCGCATACCGGGCTACCTCACCACCACCACCAGCGCCGGCCTGCACGTCATGGCCCGCGACGAGGAAGGCTGGTGCGTGGCCGTCGATCCCGCGCACATGCATTGCTCGATCTACGAAACGCGACCGGAGGTATGCCGTCGCTTCGTCATGGGCGCCCCGTACTGCAGCGCGATCCGCGAGGATTACAGTGCCAGCAGGGCGCAGGGCATTCCCCTGGTCATGTACTGAAACCGGAGCCACGCATGTCCAGCAAGCCACCACCTTCTTCCAGCTCGGCCACCAGCCGCATCTTCGCCGTCGGCAAGACGCCAAAGGCGGGCGATCGCGGTGCCAGCATGACGCGCGAGCGCATCGCGTCCGACATGGCCGAATTCCACGCAACCGGCGGGCACATCGAAGTGCTTGGCACGACCCGCCTGCTCACGCGCATCGGCGGCGATGCCGCCCCGGCCGCCGTCGTGGCCGACCCGCCCGCCGTGAAGCCCCCGCGCCGAGGCAAGGCCTGAACCGTGCCGCCGGCGCGCGGTGTATAACGCAGGTCCCCACATCTCCAGGAGCAGCGCGATGAACGCATTGTCCAGGCTGGCTGCCTTCGCACTCGCGGCCACCGTCCTGCTGGCCGCACCGTCGATGGCCGCGCTCAAGGCCGGTGATCCGGCCCCCGACTTCACCGCGCCGGCGTTCATGGCCGGCGAGCCGTTCACCTTCAAGCTGGCCGATGCGCTGCGCAAGGGCCCGGTGGTCGTGTACTTCTTCCCGGCCGCGCGCACACCCGGCTGCAACCTGGAGGCAAGCCTGTTCTCGAAGGCGATCGATCGTTTCGCGGCGCACCACGCCACGGTGATCGGCGTCACGGCCGGCAATATCGAGCAGCTGGCGGGTTTCTCGGCGGACACGGAAACCTGCGCCGGCAAGTTCCCGGTTGCCGCCGACCAGGGCGCGGTGATCGCCGCGAAGTACGACGCCGTGATGGATAGCAGGCCGGACATGTCCAGCCGCACGTCCTACGTGATCTCAAAGTCCGGCGAGATCGTCCACGCCTACTCGGACTCCAACCCGAACCGGCACGTCGCGGAGACGCTGGCGGCGGTGGCCGCGCTCGACGGCAGGTAGCCGCACGCGCCAGGGCTTACACTGTCGGGAATCCCAGCAAAAGGAAATCCCTTGGCCAAGCCAAACTATTCGTTCGAAAAGCGCCAGCGCGAGCTGGCGAAGAAGAAAGCCCAGGACGAGAAGGACGCCCGCAAGCGCGCCGCGCGCGAGGCGGCCAAGCCGCAGGCGCCGGACGCCCCGGAGCAGTCTGCGGAAGACGCACCGCCCGAGTCCACCTGAGGCGATCGCGGTCAGTCGAGGCTGCTGCCATCCCGCTCGCGCAGCCAGTTGTGGGCGCGGGTAGCCGCGATCGCACCGTGGCCCATGGCCACGCTGATCTGGTCGAGGCCATCGACGATGTCGCCCACGCAGTAGAGCCCCGGGACCTGCGTCCCGAACGGTGAACGCACGTCGGTGCTGCCGTTCTCGTCGACCTCCAGCCCCAGCATCACCGCAAGCTCGGTACGCTGGCGGCAACCCAGCGCCGGGTAGACCACGTCGAACGCCAGGGGCGATTCGACGCCTTCGACATGGATGTCGAAGCGGCCCGGTGAGGGGTCATACCGCACCACGGGCCGGTCCACGATGGTGATCCCGGCGGCGGCGAGCTGCGTGCGCTCGTCATCGGTGAGTTCGTCGTACCTGCGCGGCAGCAGGGTGATGTCGTCGCTGAACGTGCGCAGGAACAGCGCTTCCGCCGCGCCCTGCCCGTCGCAGCCGATCACCGCCACGCGGTGGCCGATGTGCTCGTAGCCGTCGCAGACCGGGCAATAGCGCAGCACCCCGGCCGCGATCGCGGCCTCGTGGACATCATCCGGCAGCGGGATCTGCTCCAGGCGCAGCCCGGTCGCGAGCACCAGCGTGCGTGCGTGAAGGGACCGGCCGTCCTTCAGTGCCAGCGTGAATCCCTGCCCCCGGCCTTCGCCCTGGTGCCCGGCCGCCACGACCTCGGCCTCGAGGACCTCGGCGCCGTAGCGTTCGGCATGCGCCTGCATGCGCTGCAGCAGTTCGGGACCGGCTACGCCGTCGGGAAATCCCGGTGCATTGTGGGTCCGCGGAATGCGCGCGGCGCGCGAGCGTCCGTCATGCACCACTAGCACGCGGCGCCGGAAGCGCGCCAAGTACAGCGCAGCCGACCATCCCGACGGCCCCGCCCCCACGACGATGCAATCCCACGGCGCCTCCACCTGCGAGTCCGGGCGACTCAAGCGGCCTGCCGCAGCGTGCGCTGGAACAAGGCCAGCATCCGCGCCCACGCCTCTCTGGCAGCTGCTTCATCGTAGCGGGGCGTGGTGTCGTTGTTGAAGCCGTGCTGGGTGCTGGGGGGCTGGTAGAGCGCATGGCGCACGTTGGCCGCCTTCAGCGCTTGCTCGTATGCCGGCCACGCGGCGTTGATCCGCTCGTCCTCGGAGGCAAGCACGACCAGCAACTCGGCGCGGATCTTCGGAACGTCTTCCAGCGCCGGCGCACTGCCATAGAACGGCACGGCGGCGGCGAGCTCCGGCAGCTGCGTCGCCAGGTAGTTGGCCATGCCGCCGCCGTAACAGAAGCCGACCACGCCGATCCGGCCGTTGCCACCCTCGATGCCATCGAGAAGCTTCGCCGCGGCAATGAAGTCCTGGCGCGTCTTCGCCTGGTCAAGGCCCTGGAACAGCGCGCGGGCGGCGTCCTCGTCGCCTGGATAGCCGCCAAGCGGAAACAGCGCGTCCGGCGCGAACGCGATATACCCCGCCAGCGCCAGGCGCCGGGCGACGTCCTCGATGTGCGGGTTGAGCCCGCGGTTCTCGTGCACCACCAACACGGCGGGCAGCGGTCCTGCGGCACCCGCCGGGCGCACCAGATAGCCGCAGGCGCGGCCATAGCCCTGCGGTGAATCGAACTCGAGAAGGCGCGCGGCGAGCCGGGCGTCGTCGGGCTTGACCTGCTGCGCCAGGGCGAACTGCGGCGCCAGCGCCGCGAGCAGGCCAGCCGCCGTGGTGGCGCCCGCAGTGAAGCGCGCGGCACCAGCCAGGAACGCGCGGCGGTCGATGTCGCCATGCACGTAGCGGCCGAACAGCCCGAGCACGGCGGGATGGAAGTCGGCTGCGGTCTTGCGCGGAGCGGACATGGCGGTCTCCGGTGTTGGCGATGGCCACCGCATGCTAGCAAGCGCGCGCGCAAACAGATGTCTGCGCTGGGAGCGGTCCCGCAAAGTGGCCGACGCAACGGCGACAGGCACCCCGCACCCCGCGAATTACCAGCAAGCCACGTTCAAACACTGCACGTTGGCCGAACTTCGGCGGCGTAACTGGCGGTTTCCTGCCAGTTATCGTATAATGCCGCTCCTTCCGCCGCCGCCACTCCTCACGGGGCGTGGCCGCACGTCTGCACCACGCGGACCCACCAGCACGAGGAGACGCATGTCCAGCAAGCCCACCCCGACCGCAGTCAAGCCAACGACCCCTTCACGCGTGTTCGCCGCCAGCTCCCGCGGTGCACAGAACGCCAGCCTCAGCAGCGACACCATCGCGGCCGATATCGCGGCCTTCAAGACCCACGGGGGCCGCATCGAGGTCCTCGGCACCACCCCGCTCCGCACGCAGGCCCAGGGCCCGGCGTTCCGCTCCAAGAGCACTACTGCCAAGAGCGCCGCCAAGAGCACGCCGAAGCGCGCCGCGGCCGCGGCCGCGCCTTCCGCCACCAAGAAATCGGCCGGCTGACGGCCAGGCGCCCGCGCCGGGTCAGTCGACTTCGGCGGCCGCCTCGCGACCCTGCTGGCGGATCAGGGCTTCCTCGCGCGCGTCGTTGATCGCCTCGCGCACGCTGTCCAGGTCGGCAACGCGCTCATCGTGCACGAAGGTGCCGGTGAGCACGGAGTCCGGCTGCAACTCGCCGGCCTCGAACAGCGCCCACATCTCCTCGCCGTACCAGGTATCCAGCAGCTCGGGCGCCCATTGGCCCAGGCCCGCGGTGAGGTTGTTGACGTCGCGCAGCAGCATGCTGCGCGCGGCATTGTTGCCGCCCGCGCTGACCACCTGCGGGAAGTCGATGACCACCGGGCCGTCCGGGCCGACCAGCACGTTGTACGGCGACAGGTCGCCGTGGATCAGCCCGCAGCACAGCATCAGCACCACCTGGCGCACGAGCACCGCGTGATACGCGCGCGCCTGTTCGGCGGTGAGTTCGACCTCGCCCAGCCGTGACGCGACGAACCCGTCGGCGTCGGTGACCATTTCCATCACCAGCACGCCATGGTGGAAGCCGTGCGGCTCGGGCACACGCACGCCCGCGTCGCGCAGCTGGTACAGCGCATCGACCTCGGTGTTCTTCCACGCCTCTTCCTGCTGCCGGCGGCCGTAGCGGGAAGCCTTGCCGATCGCGCGCGCCTCGCGGCTGCCGCGCACCTTGCGTCCTTCCTGGTACTGCACGCGCTGCTGGAAGCTGCGCTGCGCCATGTCCTTGTAGACCTTCGCGCAGCGCAGTTCGCCGCCGGCGCGCACCACGTACACCGCTGCCTCCTTGCCGCTCTTGAGGGGGCGCACGACCTCGTCGATGACGCCGTCGTCTATCAGCGCCTGCAGCGGGGCTGGGGTTCTCATTCAGTTCCTGGGGACGTGGCGCGGGATGGCGCCGAAGCCGGCCATTCTCGCATTACCCGGTCGCCGGCCATGAACGCCTACCAGACCAGGTCGTCGGGCACCTTGAAGCGGCCGTACCAGTCATCGTCGGCGGCATCGGATTGCGGCGGCGCGCTGCGCGCATGGTCCAGCGCGATCATCGCGGGATCACGGGCTTCGACCTTCTCCGCGGCGGCGCGCGGGATGATGGCGTAGCCGGCGTCGTGGCAGGCGACCACCAGGCTGCCGGACGCGAGCTGGCGACGCACGGCATCGGTCACCAGCAGGCTGCGGATCACGCCAGCATGGGTAAACCGGTAGTCCATCGTGCCGTCCACGGCCAGCCGGTTCTGCTCCACGATCTGCCGCACCTGCGCGCGCAGCTCCTGCGCCCTCGCCTGCTCGTTGCGTTCGGCGGACAGCGCGCGGTCGCGCTCGATCTTCTCCAACCGTGCGCGTTCCAGCGCGGCCTTGGCCTCATCCACGGGAGGCGGGGATTTCGCGTGTCGCTGGCGAGTCTGTTCGCGCGCCACCTGGTCGACCCTGGACTTCTTCGCCAGTCCGGCCTTGAGCAGCTGTTCCTGCAGTGGATTGCGCATGTCGGTGCCCTTGCATGATGCCGCCACGATGATACGCGGCCCGCGGCGGTGGCGCTCCGCCACGCCACCCGCGAATGAGCCGGAAGTGGACCCGACCGTTTTTCGTGGCGCCGGATGACGCAGGTCAAGGAGGCACCGGCGCGTGCCGGGCACACTGCACGCATCACGAAAAACCACGTCACTGGAGATCGTCATGAAGAAGTCCATCCCCGTCCTTGTCGGCCTCGCACTCCTGTCCGCGGGCGGGCTGGCCAGCGCCGCCAACTGCAGCATCGTGCTCGACAGCAACGACCGCATGCAGTATGACCAGAAGAGCATCGAAGTATCGGCCAGTTGCGCGACGGTGACCGTCGAACTCAAGCACAGCGGCAAGCTGCCGAAGACGGCGATGGGCCACAACGTGGTGATCACCACCGAAGCCGACGCCACGCCGGTGGCGCAGGCCGCGGTGAAGGCAGGGGCCGCGAACGGCTACGTGCCCGCCGGCGACAAGCGCATCATCGCCGCCACCAAGATGCTGGGCGGCGGCGAGAGCACCAAGATCACCTTCCCGGGCCGCGCGCTCAAGGCCGGCAGCGACTACGCGTTCTTCTGCTCGTTCCCGGGCCACTCGGCGCTGATGCGCGGCAAGCTGGTGGTCAAGCCCTGACCGCACGCGCTTCGCTCCACATCGGACATGCCGGCCTCGCGCCGGCATGTTTGTTTGCGTGTCGAGAATCCTTCCACGATATGCATTCAAACACTTGATTGGCGTCAAGGCGTGCGCGTCGCGGCACATGCAAAATTTTCGGCAACGGGGGAAAGGCCCCCATGGAGCTGGAAATGAATGTCCTGAAGACCACGCTGATCTCCGCGGCCATCGCACTTGCCTGCGGCGCATTCGCCGCCCCGCCGGCCTACGCCGTGGATGCGCTTGAACTCATGCAGTCCACCGTCGACCAGGCGCCCGACCTGTCGGCGCTCGCCGAGCACAAGGTGCAGCTGGTGCGGCCGCCGTTCGTGCACGAGCACGACCAGGTCGCGCCCGGCGCCCCGCGGCTGGTGAAGTTCACCCTGCCGATCGAGGAAAAGGAAATCGTCATCGACGACAAGGGCACGCGCATGCATGCGATGACCTTCGGCGGCTCGATCCCCGGCCCGATGATGGTGGTGCACGAGGGCGACTACGTCGAACTCAAGCTGATCAACTTGGCCAGCAACAGCATGCCGCACAACATCGATTTCCATGCCGCGACCGGCGCGCTGGGCGGCGGCGACTTCACCGTCGTCGCCCCGGGCGAGGAAGTCACGCTGCGCTGGAAGGCGACGCGCTCCGGCACGTTCATCTACCACTGCGCCCCGGGTGGCTCGATGACGCCGTGGCACGTGGTGCAGGGCATGCACGGCACGATCATGGTGCTGCCGCGCGACGGCCTGAAGGACGGCGACGGCAAGCCGCTGCGCTACGACCGCGCCTATTACGTCGGCGAGACCGACTTCTACATCCCGCGCGACGCCGACGGCAACTTCCGCTCCTATGCCAGCCCCGCCGAATCGCTGCCCGATACGCTCGCCACCATGCGCACGCTCACGCCCTCGCACATCGTGTTCAACGGCGCGGTCGGCGCGCTGACCGGCAAGAACGCGATGACGTCGAAGGTCGGTGAAACGGTGCTGTTCGTGCACTCGCAGGCCAACCGCGACACGCGTCCGCACCTGATCGGCGGCCACGGCGACTACGTCTGGGAGGAAGGCAAGTTCGACAACGCACCGATGAAGGACCTCGAGACCTGGTTCATCCGCGGCGGCTCGGCGGGCGCGGCGCTGTACACGTTCCTGCAGCCGGGGCTGCACGTGTACCTCAACCACAACCTGATCGAGGCGGTGGAACTGGGTGCGGCGGGACACGTGCAGGTCGCGGGTGACCGCTGGGATCACGACCTGATGACGCAGCCGGCCAGGACGGGCCCGATCCGTCCGGATACCGACCTGTCGATGCCGGCAGCCCGCTGATCGGTCACAGCCGCACAGTCCGCAATACGCAAGGGCACCGCGTCAGCGGTGCCCTTCGCGTTTCGGTGATTGACATGCCTGACCTGCGCGCGGCGCCGCACCATGCACTCAGCGCGCCAGCCAGCGCCATGGCAGGTCCACGGCCTTGGAGATGCCGATCCGCGCAGTGGCCCGGGGTGGCGCCTCGCCGCGAAAGCCGTCGTCGAAGATGCCCACGCGCGCGCTGGCCACCAGGTCCTCGCCGTCGAACGTGCCGTCGATGCCCAGCGCCTGGGTCAGCTTCCCGGGCCCGTTGGCGAGGTCGGCATCGCGTGACGCGCGTGGCCGCGCCGCACGCATCGCCTCGATGCCAGCCAGCGGAAGCAGTCCGCGCATCAGCACGCCCGAGCCGTTGCCACAGGTCGCGTTGCAGCACCAGTGGATGCCGTAGCTGAAATAGACATACAGGTGGCCCGGCGGGCCGAACATCGTGGCGTTGCGCTTCGTGGGGCCGCGGAAGGAGTGCGCCGCCGGATCGTCGCGCCCGCGATAGGCCTCGACCTCGACGATGCGGCCGGCGCGGCCGTCGGCCACGCGCAGGACCCTGTGCACCAGCTCCGGCGCCACGTCGAGGACATCGCGATCGAAGAAGCTCCGTGGCAGGCGCGTCATGCCGGGCACGTCGTGGGCGGTTGGCGTGGCATCAGGGGTGCCATCGTGCCATGGCGTTCCGGCCGCCATCGCCACGCGCCCTTCGCACGCTGCGGGCTGGGGCATGATGTGCGCCAGGGGACAACGGAGGCGCGCGATGACGCCGTGGCTGGTGGTACTGCTGGACCTGCTTGGCACCTTTGCATTCGCCATCAGCGGCGCCACGATGGGCGTGCGCAAGCGGCTGGATTTCTTCGGCGTGATGGTGCTGGCGTTTGCCGCCGCGACCGCAGGCGGCATCGCGCGCGACACCCTGCTCGGCGCCACGCCGCCCATCGCGCTCGCCGACTGGCGCTATCTGGCGGTGTCGGCGGTGGCGGGCGTGACCGTGTTCTTCGGCTATGAGCAGGTGGAGCGCATGCGCAACCCGGTGCAGCTGTTCGATGCCGTCGGCCTGGCGCTGTTCGCGGTCACCGGCGCGGCCAAGGCGCTCGCCTTCGGGCTTGGCGGCACGGGCGCGGTACTGCTGGGGATGATGTCGGGCATCGGCGGCGGCATCGTGCGCGACGTGCTGGTGGCCGAAGTCCCCGCGGTGCTGCACCGCGAACTGTATGCCGTGGCCGCGGTGCTCGGCGCAGCCTGCGTGGTGGTGGGCGTGGCGCTGGGCTTTCGGCCGGGCCCCGCAATGGTGGTCGGCGCGGCGCTGTGCTTCGTACTGCGCTTCATCGCGATCAGGCGCGGATGGCAGCTGCCGATCGCGCGCAAGCCGGGGGAGTGACGGCCGGCGATGGGCTTCCCCCTCACCCACCTTCCCCGAACAACGATTCCTGCGCCGGCGGATACGCCAGGCGTCCATCCACCACCCGCGCGGGCGAAGTCCACGGATGCGGCGTGGGTGCGCCGGCGCCGAGGATGTGCAGGACCTGGATGCCGCGCAGTTTGAGCACGTCCGCCACCAGCGCGCGGTGGCAGCGCCACCACAGCGATTCGGCGCACATCAGCGCGCTGCGCCGGCGCGACGCCATCGCCAGCGTGGCCGCCAGGCCTTCGGCGAACTCGATACTCTCGAGGTGGTCCGCGTAGCCCCGGAACGAGGCATTCCGCCAGCCGGTGTTGGGCGATTCCGCACGCGCCCGTCGGCGCCCGCCCAGTTGCGGCAACCAGGCGTATTCGATGCCGTGCGCCGGCAGGTTCGCGGCGAGCGCCTCTCGCGCGAACCAGGGATAGCGGCGCGAGCCAGGAAAGCGCCGCACGTCGAGGATCGCCCCAATGCGGTGACGCGCAAGCAGCGCCACGAAGTCATCGAACGCCAGCGTCGAATGGCCGATCGTCCAGATCGTGGCGGCGTCGTCAGATGGTGCGTCACCTGGCATGCCGTTAAGGTAGGCGGGCCGTGGCCGTCAGCGCGTGAATCACTGGTCGGCGAGCGCCAGCGCGCTCCTGAATTCGCGGCGCCGGCCATCGAGCGGATCATCGAACGCAAGCGCGTGTGCGAGCAGCTGCAGGGGCCGTGCGTGGTCGTCGGCCGTGGCATCCCGCAGCTCCGGATACAACGCGTCATTGAGGATCGGCACACCGAGCGCGGCCATGTGCACGCGCAGTTGGTGCTTGCGGCCGCTGACCGGGCGCATGCGGTAGCGCCACGCATGCTCGCCGCGTTCAACCACGTCGAGCCAGGTCTCGCTGTTGGCCTCGCCGGCGACCTCGCGCATGCGGAAGAACGGCTCGCCGCGTTCCAGGCGGCTGCAACGCACATGCGGAAATTCATGCGCCGGCAGCGGCGGCGCGACGGCCAGGTACTCCTTGTCGATGCGCCGCTCGCGGAACAGCGCCTGGTAGCGCGCGCGGCTCTCGCGGCTGGCCGAAAACAGAACCAGCCCGGCGGTCAGGCGATCAATGCGGTGCAACGGCACAAGGTCGTGGTTTCCGAGCCGCTGCACCAGTCGCCCGAGCAGGGTTTCGCGCACGTACGCTCCGGTGGGCGCCACCGGCAGGAAATGCGGCTTGTCGGCCACCACCAGGTGCGCGTCGACATGCAGCACCGTCTCGGTGAACGGGATGCGCGGCTCGTCGGCGACTTCGCGGAAATAGCGGATCTCGGCACCGGTCCGGTACGGCGCGGTCGCCGCAAGCGGTTGGCCCTCGGCATCCAGTACGCGCCCGCGTGCGAAACGGTCCAGCCAGGTTGACCGGTTGATCGCGGGAAACCGGTCGCACAGGGCGTCGAGCACCGTCGTCCAGGGACCTGGCGGAAGCTGCAGCCGACTGGCGGCCACGTCGCCCGACAATGCGGACGTCACGCCGGACACAGGGTGTCGACGACGATCACGCCACCACCAGTACCAGCTTGCCGGTATGCCGGCCGCTTTCCAACCAGCCATGCGCCTCCGCGGCCTGCTCCAGCGGGAACGTGCGGTCCACCACCGCGCGCACGCGCCCGGCCTCGATCCACGGCCAGACCACGCGTTCGACTTCAGTCGCCAGCCGCGCCTTCTCGTCGGCGCTGCGCGGGCGGAGCATGGAGCCGGTGATCACCGCGCGCTTGCGCATCAGCGTGGCCACCGGCACGTGCAGCTCGTTGCCGGCCTGGGCGGCGATATAGACGATGCGGCCGCCGGTGTTGAGTGCGTCGAGGGTGGCGGCGAAGTACGGCGCGCCGACCATGTCCACGGCCACGTCGATGCCGCCCGCGGCCACCGCCGCCGCGCCGAATTCCTCGCGACTGGTGTCCACCGCGATGTCGGCGCCAAGCTTGCGCGCGGCGGCGGCTTTCTCCGCTCCACGCGCGGTGGCGACGACGCGCGCGCCTGCGGCCTTCCCCATCTGGATCGCGGCCACGCCAATGCCGGATGTCGCGCCGTGCACCAGCAGCGTCTCGCCGGGCTGCAGCGCGCCGTGCTCGAACACGTTCGCGTACACGGTGAACACCGTTTCCGGCAGCGCCGCGGCCTGCACGAAATCCAGCCCGGCCGGGATCGGCAGGGCGTGGCGCGCGTCCACCACCGCATACCCGGCGTAGCCGCCGCCACCCAGCAGGGCGCAGACGCGGTCGCCCACCTTCCAGCGTCCAGCGGCTTCCACCACCTCGCCGGCGACCTCCAGCCCGAGCGTGTCGGGCGCACCCGGCGGTGGCGGATAGCGCCCGCCGCGCTGCAGCACGTCCGGGCGGTTCACGCCGGCCGCGCGCACGCGCAGCAGCAACTCGCCTTCGCGTGGCCGCGGGCGCGCCACCGTCACCGCATGCAGGGCCTCGGCGGGGCCCGAGCCGCCGCGGATGGCAATGGCGGTCATCGTGTCGGACATCCGCGTGCTCCGGAAATGGGGACCAACAAAGGTACACCGCCCCCGGCGCGCGCCCGGAACCCACCGTTTCACGCGCCGGGGCGACCCGGGCGATCTGCCGTGTCCGGGCCGGCGAGTTCCTTCACACGCATTGTCCACGCGCGGGGGGACCATTCGCACACCTGTACGCCAACGAGGATGAACATGAAGACTCCGATCGCCCTGCTCGCCGCCGCCTGCGCCCTGTCGCTGGCCGCGTGCGGCAACAACGAACCGGCCATGGATTCCACCGCGACGCCGAGCCCGTCACCCGCGCCCGCATCGACTGAGCCCGCACCCGCTCCGGCCGAAACGCCCCCGGCGGCGACCGACGCCGGAACCTACGGCAGTGACATGCCGCCGGCTGCATCCGATGCGCCTGCCGCGGCGGACACGAGCGGCAAGCCGGCAGCCATGGTCGAAAACTGCAAGACCACGATCGAAGGCAACGACGCCATGCAGTACAACGTCGGCTCGATCGCCGTACCGTCCTCGTGCAGCGAATTCACCATCACCCTCAATCACGTCGGCAAGCTGCCGATCGCCGCCATGGGCCACAACGTGGTGATCAGCAGCCAGTCCGACATGCAGGGCGTGAACGCGGATGGCATTGCCGCGGGGGCGGGGGCGCACTACATCAAGGCCGGCGACACGCGGGTGATCGCAGCCACCGAGATGGTCGGCGGCGGCCAGAGCACGTCCGTCACGTTCCCGGTGGCCAAGCTCCAGAGCGGTGGGCCATACGTGTTCTTCTGCAGCTTCCCGGGGCATGCGGCAATGATGAAGGGCACGATCAGCGTCGGCTGACGCGCGTGCGTTCTCCGCGGCGCCACGGACGGCGTCGCGGTGACCTAGGGCGCGCCCGGGTGCCGCCAGCAAGAGGGAGTGGCTAACGTGACCGCACCGGTCACCTGCAAGGCACTCCCATGTCCGAGATCTACGGCATCAACGCGCAGACCTATCGCAGCCTGCCGCCGGAAGACCAGCAGGCGGTGCGCGCGAGCTTTGAAGAGATCCAGGCCGAACCCGAAGCGCCCGCCCCGGCCGCGGAAGCGCCCGAGGCACTGACGTTCGCCAACGCCGAGACGCCGGCACAGGCGGTCGACGCGATCCATTCGCTTCCGCTGCCCACCTCGAGCGACCTGCCGCGGGGGCTGCCGGATTCCGATCGCGCCGACATCTACAGCGCGCGCGTCGAAGGCTTCAACGAGCGCCGCGCGGCCCAGGCGCAGGCGGTGCTCGACCGCATGCAGCCGCAGCTGTCCGACTTCGCGTCGCTCAATGGCGCCACCGCGTCGATGGAGCATCGCGATGCGCTGAGCGGTTTCAACAACGATCCCTACGTGCAGGAGCTGCGCCGCGTCGTCGACGAGGCCACGACCTCGCCGCAGGTGCTGCCCGCCTACCTGACGTCGGGTGGCGGCGTGGCGCAGGATGCGGCGCGGCTCGACCTCGGACAGGTGAGCGACGCGCTGGCGGTGCTCGGCGTGGAGCTTCCGGCCAATCCCACCGCCGGGCAGGTGCAGGCGGGCTACGACATCCTCGGCACCCTGCCCGACGGCGTGTTTGCCTGGGCCATCAACCCAGGCCAGCAGGTGCGCTTCGAGACGCCGGTGGCCGGCGTGGCCACCCTGCCCACGCCGGTGCGCGGCAGCGCCGACATCCGCGTCATCGGCGAGGTGGACATGTCCGGGGTGCAGACCGGCATGGACTTCGCGCAGACGCAGACCTTCGAGATGTCGGTGGAGCTGCAGTCGGCCGCCACCGCGGCGTTCGGCCGCACCCCGCTCAACCGCATGTACGAATGGGCCGGCAAGCTCGGCGCGCTGCCGCAGGGCGCGCAGGACATGGTCAACGGCTCTCCGCTGCTGCGCAACGTGGTGAAGGGCCTGCCGATCCCGGTGGCCGGCAGCTACAGCGAGTTCGCCGGCACGCGACTCACCTACGAAGCCGTGGTTTCGCCCGAACAGGGCACGCGCATCGCCGCCGGTGACCTGTCGGCCGCGCCGGACCCGCTCGACCCGATGGCGATGGAGGTCGGCACGGGCGTGTTGATCCGCGGCCAGGCGCTTACCGGCAGCCAGTTCGAGGCCAACTACAAGGCGTTCCACCTCAGCGGCGAATCACGCGACCTGCAGGGCCAGGGCTTCGGCGTGCAGCGCATCGACGCGCACACCGTGGAGGTGGTGGCGGGCGACATCGACACGGTCGAGAACGACATGTTCGCGGGCCTCGGCTACCGCGGCATGGCCTCGGTGGGCGTGAGCGTCGACAAGAGCCTCGAGGACCGTTCGATGTCGGTGGCGCGCATCGACCTGCGCACCGCCGAGGGCCAGGCCGCCTACCAGGCGTTCATCAGCACCGGCCAGGTGCCGGGCTGGTCGCCGCCGGGCGTGTCGCAGTCGGGCACCACGCAGGTCCTCAGCGGCGACCACAGCGCGCGCATCGGCGTGGAGCTCGGCGGCTTCAGCTGGGGCACCGAACTCAACAGCAGCGGCTTCAACCTGGTCGAGACCCGCTGGGCCGACGGCAGCGCCGAGTTCACCAATTCCGCGCAGATGGGCGACGACCACCATGCCCAGGTGAGCTGGTCCACCGATCCGTCCGGCGAGCGCGTGCCCGGCAGCCTGAACTATGGCCTGGTGCTCGCGAACTACGACGCGTCATCGGCGGGCTCGCTGCAGGACAGCTACCGGATCGATGCCGACAACCTGCAGGACGTGCAGCAGGCGCGCTTCGATGGCGACCAGCACGTGCGCCTGGAATTCACCGAAAGCCAGCTGATGGCGCTGCGCGCCAATGCGCGCGAGTTCATGCAGGGCGACGACTACCGCAGCCAGCGGCTGGAAGCGCTGGAATCGCAGGACATGGGCGGCACCAACTTCATCGAGCGGCTGGCGCTGGCCGACACGCCCGACGCGGTATTCCAGGTCGTCGCCAACGACTTCCATGCCGCGGGCCTCGGCTTCGAACTCCTCGGCCTGACCCTCGATACCGGCGCGAACACACCCGGCACCCTGACGGTACGGGACGCAGGCTGACTTCCCGCCAGACCCTTCATCGCGGGGCCTGGGCGAAGGCCTCGACCAGGTAGTCGATCATCACCCGCACCTTGGCCGGCGGGCGCCGGTCCGGCGGATACAGCACGTTGATGCCGCCAAGCTCGACGACAGGCCGGTCCAGCTCGAGCACCACGAGCTCGCCGCGCTCCAGCGCCGTGGCGACGATGAAATCCGGCTGGTAGATGATGCCCTGCCCGCCCACCGCCGCCGCCAGCAGCGCGTCGCCGTTGTTGGCCAGCAGGTCGCCCGACGCAGCCACGCGGAATTCGCCGCGTGCTCCGAACGCCCACTGCCTGCCGTCCTGCATGGCCGACAGCGTGTAGCTCAGGCAATTGTGCTGCGCCAGTTCCGCGACGCGACGCGGCACGCCGCGGCGATCGAGGTAGGCAGGAGCGGCGCAGACCCGCATCGCGCAGTCGGCCAGGCGCCGCGCCTGCAGCGGACTGTCCGCGAGCCGGCCGATGCGGATCGCCAGGTCCCAGTTGTCGGCGATCACGTCGAGCTGCGCATCGCTCAGCCCGAGCTCGACCCGCACCTCGGGATGCAGCCGCGCGAACGCCGGCATCAGCGGCGCGATGAAGCGGCTGCCGAACGACAGCGGCACGTTCATGCGCAACAGGCCGCTGGCCTTGACGCGTTGCGATGCGGCCTCGGCTTCGGCCTCGTCGATCTCGGCAAGGATGCGCTGGCAGGCCTCGAGGTAAGTGCCGCCGGCCTCGCTGAGCCCGAGGCGGCGCGTGGTGCGGTGGAACAGCTTGACGCCGAGCCGCGCCTCCAGCGCGTTGACATGCTTGGTTGCCATGGCGGCCGACATGCCCAGCTGGCGCCCGGCTGCGGACAGGCTGCCGGCGCTGGCGGCGCGGACGAACACCCGCATGCTGGTGATGCGATCCATTCCAGATCCTACCCTTGGTATGAAGTCTTGGTCGATATTAGCCGGTTCTCCAACCTCAAGTCGCGACCCATACTGGCGTCATGACTCAGGCGAAGGTACCCACGATGACCACTGACAACCGCCCGGATGCCGGCAAGCACGCCCGGATGCCGGTGTTTTTCATTCCGCATGGCGCCGGCCCGTGCTTCTTCATGGACTGGAATCCGGCCGATACCTGGACGCGAATGGCCGCCTTCCTCAAGGGCGTGTCCGCGACGCTGCCGGCGCGGCCCAAGGCCATCGTGCTGGTTTCCGGCCACTGGCTGGAGCCGGGCTTCAGCGTCACCGGCAGCTCCCGCCCGCCGCTCATCTACGACTATTCCGGCTTTCCGCCGCACACCTACGAGCTGGCGTATCCCGCACCGGGCAGCCCCGCGCTGGCCGAACAGATTGTGCGGCTGCTTGGCCAGGACGGCGCCGCGGCGCGGGTGGACGGCGACCGCGGCTTCGACCACGGCGCGTTCATTCCGCTCAAGCTGATGTTTCCCGCGGCGGACATCCCGGTGATCCAGCTGTCGCTGCGCGCCGACCTGGATCCGCGTGCCCACCTCGAAGCGGGCCGCACGCTGGCGGCGCTCCGCGACGAAGGCGTGCTGATCATCGGCAGCGGCATGAGCTTCCACAACATGCGCGGCTATGGCGATCCGCGCTTCACGCCCATCTCCGCCGAATTCGACCACTGGCTGACCACAGCGGTCGAACAGGCACCCGCGCAGCGCGACGCGCTGCTCGCCGACTGGACGCAGGCGCCGCACGCGCGGCTGTGCCATCCGCCGCGCGCCGAGGAGCACCTACTTCCACTGCTTGTTGCTGCCGGCGCGGCGGCCGGCTCCGAGGGCCGCAAGGTCTATTCGGAGACCGTCATGGCCACCACCATTTCCGCATTCCGCTTCGGCTGAGCAATCGCCGCGGCACACGAGGAGCATGCAATGAAGATCGAACTTTCCGGCAAGTCAGCCATCGTCACCGGGTCCACCGGCGGCATCGGCCTGGCCATCGCCAGCGGCCTGGCGGGCGCCGGTGCGCGCGTCACCATCGTCGGCCGCACGCAGGCACGCGTGGATGACGCACTGGCCACGCTGCGCGCTCACGCCGGCGGTGCCGAGGTGAGCGGCGTGGTCGCCGACGTCGGCACGGCGGACGGCTGTGCGACGCTGATCGCCGCGCGGCCGGACGCCGACATCCTGGTCAACAACCTCGGCATCTATGGCGCGCAGGAATTCTTCGCCATCGACGACGCGCTGTGGAGCGAGTTCTTCGAGGTCAACGTGCTCAGCGGCGTGCGCCTGGCGCGCCATTACGCCGCCGGCATGCGCGACCGCGGCTGGGGGCGGATCCAGTTCATCTCCAGCGAGTCGGCGCTCAACATCCCCACCGAAATGGTGCATTACGGCGTGAGCAAGGCCGCGCTGCAGGGCCTGTCTCGCGGGCTGGCCAAGGTGCTGGCCGGCACCGGAGTCACCGTGAACACCATCCTGCCGGGGCCCACGCGCACCGAGGGCGCGATCGCGATGATGGCCGACCTGGCCGCCGAACGCGGCGTGCCGGCATCGGAGATGGAAGCGCTGTTCCTCGCCGAGAACCGCCCTTCCAGCCTGCTCAAGCGCTTCGCCACGCCCGAGGAAGTCGCCAACATGTGCGTCTACGCCGCGTCTCCGCAGGCCAGCGCCACCAGCGGCGCCGCGCTGCGGGTCGAAGGGGGCATCGTCGAAAGCATCGCCTGAGGCCGGCGCGCTTACCGCGACCAGACCCACACAAGGAAACCACCATGCAAATGCGTCAACTGGGCCGTTCCGGCCTTGAAATCGCGCCGCTCGTGTTCGGCGGCAATGTCTTCGGCTGGACCGCCGACGAGCCGACGTCGTTCGCGCTGCTCGACCGCTTCGTCGAACGCGGCTTCAACGCCATCGACACCGCTGATGTCTATTCGTCCTGGGGCCCGGGCCTGACCGGCGGCGAATCGGAAACCGTGCTCGGCAACTGGCTGGCCCGGCGCGGGCGCCGCGACGACATCGTGCTGATGACCAAGGTCGGCAAGTGGACGCCGCGCGAGGGACTGTCGGAGGCCAACATCGAGGCGGCCGTGGACGATTCGCTCCGGCGCCTGCGTACCGACTATCTCGACGTGTACTTCGCGCACATGGACGACGCGGAGGTGCCGCTGGAAGAAACGCTGGGCGCGTTCGCCAGGCTGGTGCAGGCCGGCAAGGTGCGCGCCATCGGTGCCTCCAACTACAGCGCCGGGCGCCTGGCGCAGGCACTGGGGGTTTCGGAGGCGCAGGGGCTGCCGCGCTACGAGGTGCTGCAGCCGAACTACAACCTCTACGACCGCAGCGACTTCGAATCCGGACTGGCCGGCCTGGCCACCGAGCACGCGCTCGGCGTGGTCAGTTACTTCTCGCTGGCCAGCGGCTTCCTGACAGGCAAGTACGCCAGGGTCGAGGATCTGCAGGGCAGCGCCCGCGCCGGATTCCTGCAGGGGTATTTCGACGCGCGCGGCCTGAAGCTGCTGGACGTGCTGCGCGAAGTCGCCGGCGACCTGGGCGCCACGCCGGCACAGGTCGCGCTGGCCTGGGTGATGGGCCGCCCGGCCATCACCGCGCCCATCGCCAGCGCCACCAGCGTGGCGCAGCTCGACGAGTTGATGGGTGCCGCCACGCTGTCGCTGCCGGCCGGTGCCATCGCCAAGCTGGACGCCGCCGGACGCTAGCCTGCCCCCGCGCCGAGCGCCCGGCCCGCGCCCGGGGGCACGGCCCGCGGTCAGCCTGCGTGCGACAACGCGAATCCGATCGCCGCGCACACCGCCACCACCTGGGCAGCGTTGCACTGCGCCGGCGTGGCGGTCGGGCTGTCGGGATAGACCTCGGTGGTCGTCGTATAGCGTGCGCCGGTGATGCCGGCGCACAGCCCCAGCGACGCGAGCGGGTAGCGGATGACACCGGGCGCCACCACCGGCGAGCCGATGATTTCCCCCTTGTCATCGGCAGGCGCGATATGGGTGACCTGCGCCACGGCATCGATCACCGCCTGCTGGAACGCCGGCTGCGGCTCCACGCTGTCGTCCACCAGGTAGAAACCGTCCGGGATACCGCCGGGTTCGAACGGCTTGCCGTCGCGGGCGGCCAGCGCTGGACGGAACTCGCTTTCGTCGCTGTCGGTGGTCTCGTGCAGGTCGATGTGCATCAGTACCCGGTCGCGCAGCGGCGCCAGCAGCGCGACCAGCGCCGCGGATTCCTGCGCCGGGCTGTCGACGCGGAATGAGCGATTGGGATCGATGGCATCGGCATTCCAGCGTTGCACGCGCTCGTAACCCCAGGGGCTGACGCACGGCACCACCAGCAGGTTGGCGCGGCCCGCGCAATCCGCGGCGCGTTGCTGCAGGAACTGCAGTGCGCCCTGCACGCCGCTGGTCTCGTAACCATGCACGCCGCCGGTGACCAGCATGACGGGCAGCGCCTCGTCCCAGTCGCGGCTGCGCACGGCGAACAGCGGATACTCGCCATCGTCCTGGTAGTCCAGGGTGCCGTACTGCTCCACGTCGAAGCGGTTGCGGAGGCGATCGATGGCGGTGGCCACGTCCCCGGCGTAGCTGCGCACGACCTGCTGTCGCTGGCGCCACGCGGCTTTTTCACGGTCGCCCCAGGGCTCGCCGGGAGTACCGATGGGATAGGAAGATGTGGTCATCATCATCATGCATTCGGCTTGTGGACGGACATGCCGGCACCTTAGCAGCCGGTCGCCCCGGCCTGATCGTGGTCAAGGCGGATGCGCGCCACCTGCGCGAGACTGTGCACCACCCCAAGCGAGTGACGGGCCATGAGCCATCCCTCCGTCGAGATCGATGCCGCGCTCGTTGCGCGTGAACTGGAGCTCGAGGTCGAGGCATTCCGCCAGCTCATGGCGGACGGGAAGATCTCGGTGCTGTGCGAGCGCGGCACGGGCGAGGACGCCGGGCTTTATCGCGCGAGTTTCTACCATGGCACCCGGCGCGCGCGGCTGGTGGTCGACGCGGCCGGCCGACCGCGCCGCGGCTGATTCAACCGTCGCGCTTGAGCAGCGCCCCGAGGCCGGCGAACGGATTGGACGTGGCCGACGGCGGCGCATCTTCGGCCGACATCGCGCTGACGCCGGTGTGGTCGAGCTGGCGGGAGTGCTCGTTGTCGTGGCAGTACACGCACAGCAACTCCCAGTTGCTGCCGTCGGCCGGGTTGTCGTCGTGGTTGTGGTTGCGGTGGTGCACGGTGAGTTCGCGCAGGTTGGCGCGGGTGAACTCGCGCGCGCAGCGCCCGCAGATCCACGGGTACATCTTCAGCGCGCGCTCGCGGTAGCCCTGGTCGCGCTGCTCTGCACTGCGTCGGGCGTCGGCCACGATGCGGTCGAGCCTGGCCTCGTCGGGTACGCGTGTCGACATCTCGGTTTCCGTGGCGGGTGCGGCAAAAGGGTAGCACCGTGCCGCGCATCCGGCTGCCGCACGGGGCGGCAGCCGGTGCGACATGCCTCAGCTGTCGCTGCCGAGGAAATCCGCGGCCATCATGGCCATCGCCCGCGCGCCCACTTCCAGCGCAGCTTCGTCCACGGTGAACCGCGGGTTGTGGTTGGGCGCCGCCGTGGCCGGGTCCTGCCCCTCGGGCGTCACGCCCAGGAACATGTAGAGGCCGGGCGCCTGCTGCGAGAAGAACGAGAAGTCCTCGGCGGCGCCGGGGAGCTCGGCCGTCGCCACGTTGCCGTCGGCGGCGCGTTCCAGCACCGGGGTCATCTGTTCCACGAGATCCGCGTTGTTGAAGATCGAGCTGTACATCGGCTCGATCGAGACATCGGCCGTGGCGCCGGCGCCTTCGGCGATCTTTTCCGCACTGCGCCTGAGGTCGTCGCCCACCTGCGCGCGAACGCCTTCGTCATAGGTGCGGATGGTGCCGGTCATCGCCACGCTGTCCGGCACGATGTTCGGACCGGTGCCGCCGTTGATGGTGCCGATGGTCACCACGGTGGGCGACCGCGCCAGGTTGGCCTTGCGGCTCACGACCGTCTGCACGCCGCCGATCACCTGCGCGGACGTCACCACCGGGTCGACCGTGTTCCAGGGCATGCCGCCGTGGCCCTGACTGCCGGTCACGGTGATGTTGAGCATGTCGCTCGCCGCGGTGGTGGCGCCGCTGCGCCAGCTCAGCTGGCCCGCCGGGCCCGGCATGACGTGCACGGCGAACACCGCATCGGGCTTCAGCGTGTCGAACACGCCTTCCTTCAGCATCCGCCTGGCGCCCCAGCTCGCACCCGGGCCGGGCATCACCAGGCTGGACCCTTCCTCTGCCGGCTGGAATACGAACATCACCGTGCCTTCCAGTTCCTCCTTCATGCCCGCCAGCACCTCGGCCGCGGCCATCAGCATCGCGGTGTGCGCATCGTGGCCGCAGGCATGCATCACGCCGACCTCGATGCCGTGATAGATGCCGCGTGCCTTCGACGCGAACGGCAGGCCCGCGGGCTCCGTGACCGGCAGTGCGTCCATGTCGGCGCGCAGCGCGACGGTGCGTCCCGGCTTGCCGCCCTTGAGCACGCCGACGACGCCGGTCCCGGCGATGCCGGTCTGCACGTCCATGCCGAGGCGCGTCAGATGATCGGCAACGAGGCCGGCGGTGCGTGTTTCCTGCTCGCCAAGTTCGGGATGCTGGTGGATATCGCGCCGCCACTCGACCAGCTGCGGCTGTATGGCGGCCGTGTCTTCGCGGATGCGCTGCTCCAGCGACGATGCAGGCGCCTGGGCACTGGCATTGGCGCTGAAGCAGAGCGCGGTGGCAAGGACGCAGGGATAGAGGGGTCTATGCAATGACATGGTGGGCAAGTACCTCTTCAAACTGGGGATCGGTCGCTCTCCCGACGACGGCAAGCCAGGTCCGACCCCCGTATCGCGCGGGAGTTCACCCGCTTTTCACCACATCGCGCGCAAAGCATTCATCCTTTCCAACCACCGGCCGCCGACATGGTCCAGCTGAAGCATGCGTTGCTGTCCGCTCTCGCGGCCGGACTGGCCCTTGGCTGTGCGGGCATGGACGACGCGCAGCGCGACGAGCCGCAGAGCGGCACGTCCGGCACTGCGACTCCGTTCGCGATCACGGAAGCGGCGACCTTCGATGCGCCATGGGCCATGGCCTTCCTGCCCGACGGCCGCCTGCTGGTCACGGAGATGGCCGGCGCGCTGCGCCTGTATGACCCGGCCCGCAATACCACCGGCACCATCAGCGGCGTTCCAGAGGTCTCGCACGTCGCACAGGGCGGGTTGGGGGAGGTGGTGCTGCACCCGCAGTACGCGAGCAACCAGCGCGTGTATTTCAGCTACGTCGAATCCGGCGACGGCGGGCTGCTCGGCGCGGTGGTTGCGCGCGCACGCCTGGTACTGGACGACAGCGGCGGCGGTGCGTTGCAGGACGTGGAGACGATCTGGCGCCAGTCGCCGAAGAAGAGCGGCGACGGCCACTTCGGCTACCGCATCGCCTTCGATGCAGGCGGCAAGCTGTGGATCAGCTCCAGCGAGCGCAAGGAGTTCGATCCCGCGCAGGACATGGGCACCAATCTCGGCAAGATCGTGCGCCTCGACGACGACGGCAGCGTGCCTACCGACAACCCCTTCGCCCGCCAGGGCGGCGTGGCCGCGCAGGCCTGGACGCTCGGCCATCGCAACATCCTCGGCCTGGCATTCGACGGCAGCGGCCAGCTGTGGGCGCACGAGATGGGGCCGATGGGCGGCGACGAGCTCAACCGCATCGAGAAGGGTGCCAACTACGGCTACCCGCTGGTGTCCAACGGCGACCATTACGACGGCAAGCCGATCCCCGATCACGCCACGCGCCCCGAATTCCGCGCGCCGGTGATCACCTGGACGCCGGTGATCTCGCCGGCCGGCTTCATCATCTACAGCGGCGACATGTTCCCGGCCTGGAAGGGCAACGGGTTCATCGGCGGCCTGTCGTCGATGTCGCTGGTGCGTGTTGAATTCAACGGCGAGACCGCGCGTGAAGCGCAGCGATTCGACATGAGGCGGCGCATCCGCGAGGTCGAACAGGGCCCGGATGGCGCCATCTGGCTGCTCGAGGACGGTACCCGCAAGGGCAAGGGCGCGCTGCTGAAGCTGACTTCGACGCGGCGGTGAGGCACCGCGGCATGGGTCAGCCGCCCTGCTCTCCCAGCATCCGTCCCATGTCGGCATCCTTCTCGTCCCACAGTCCGTTCATCCATTGCTGGAAACGGGCACGCACGGCGCGGTCGTCGCGCGAGCCGCCGCCGGACAGGCCGGCGGGGATCTCGCGCTGTCGCACCAGCACGTTGATCGCGGGGACGCGTCCGCCCATCAGGTCCACCAGCGTCGGGCGACCGCCGGGATAGGCGATGGTCACGTCGAGCACGGCATGCAGCCCCTCGCCCATGGCGTCGATCACGTACGACACGCCACCGGACTTCGGCTTCAGCAGGTGCCGGTACGGCGAGGCCTGCGCGGCGTGTTTTTCAGGTGTGAACCGCGTGCCTTCCACGAAGTTCATCACCGCCACCGGGATGTCGCGGAACTTCTCGCAGGCGCGTCGCGCCGCTTCCATGTCGCGCCGCCCCAGCTCGGGGTTCTTCGCGATCTGGCGGCGCGTGTAGCGGCCCATGAACGGGAAATCCAGCGCCCACCACGCCAGGCCCAGCACCGGCACCCAGAACAGCTGGCGCTTGAGGAAGAAGCGCAGCAGCGGGATGCGCCGGTTGAACACCTTCTGCAACACCACGATGTCCACCCAGCTCTGGTGGTTGGCCAGCACCAGGTAATGCCCGTCCACCTGCAGCTTCGCGTCCACCACCACATCGAAGCGGGTGCCGCTGAAACGCTCGACCAGCGCCGAGTTCACCGCGATCCAGCTTTCCGCCGCACCGGTCAGCAGCGGGTTGCAGGCCAGCCGCACGCGCTTGAACGGCAGCAGCGCCTTGAACACCCCCACCGCCAGCAGCGGGGTCGCATGCACCACGGTGTTCAGCGCGACCAGCACGAACACCACGGTGGCGCGCAGCCACGCCATCAGCGGCCCTGCCCGTGGACGAAGGCGCGCGGATCGGAGTCGGCGTGGGCGGACGGCATGTGCATGGCGGACTCGATCACGGAGGGATTCGAAGGCGGAAAGGGCGGAATGATACGCAAGGCGGCCACGTCACCGCTCCCAGGGCGGGGTTCCGCCAAGGTGCTCGGCCAGGAAGTCGACGAACGCACGCACCCGCGGCGGCACCAGCCTGCGCTGCGGCATCACCGCATGGATCCCGGTGTCGGCCAGCGGAAAACCGGGCAACACCACTTGAAGGCCGGTTTCGACATCGCCGCGTTCAACCTGGGCAATGCCATCGGCGCGTGGCTGGGCGGCATGGTGATCGTGCACGGACCGGGCCTGGGCGCGGTGCCGTGGGTTGCCGCGTTGCTGACGGTTGCCGGACTCGCGGTGGCGTGGTGGAGCGTGCGCCTCGATCAGGCGGGGCCGAAGGCGCCGAGCACACCGGCGACATTGGTGCCGATCTCGCGCACCGCATAACCGCCTTCCTGCACCAGCACCGTCGGCAGGCCGAGCGACGCGAGCCGCGCGCCCAGCTGCGGGAAGCGCTCCGGGCCCAGCTTGAACTCGCTGATCGGATCGCCTTCGTAGATGTCCACGCCCAGCGACACCACCAGCGCGTCCGCGCCGAAGTCCGTGATCGCCTGCAGCGCGGTGTCGAGCGCGGCGCTGTACGCCTCCCAGTCCGTGCCGCGCGGCAGCGGCAGGTTGAGCGTGCAGCCCTCGCCCGCGCCGGCGCCGGTCTCGTCGGCATAGCCGAGGAAGTACGGATACTCGGTCTCGGGCGTGCCGTGGATGGACACGAACAGCACGTCGTCGCGCTCCCAGAAGATGTCCTGGGTGCCGTTGCCGTGGTGGTAGTCGACGTCGAACAACGCCACCTTGCCGAAGCCGCGTTCGCGCAGCTGCTGCGCGGCGAGCGCGGCGTTGTTGAGGAAGCAGTAGCCGCCATACACGCTGCGCCCGGCGTGGTGGCCCGGCGGGCGGCACAGCGCGTAGGCGGATCGCTCCCCTTCGGCGACCAGCGCGGCGGCGGTCATGGCGCACTGCGCCGCGGCAAAGGCGGCATCCCAGGTACCTTCGACGATCGGCGTGCCGGCATCGAACGCGTAATAGCCCATCGCGCCGTTGATGCCGGACGGCACGCGGTCGCGGCGCAGGCCCCGCGCCGGGAAGCCGCTCGGCAGCATGAAGCCGTCGCGACCGTCCTCGCGCCAGCGCGGGTAGGCGGTGCGCAGGAACTCGACGAAGCCCGCATCGTGCACGCCCGACAGCGCGTCCATGCCGAAATCGCGCGGCGCCACCAGCGCATGTCCGGCATCCACCAGCGCCTCGCGGATGTACTCGGCGCGCGCCGGCATCTCGTAGCAGGGCACCAGCGCGCCGCGATGGAGTTCCATGCCGCCGTCGTGGCGCAGGTGCAAGGGCGAGTGGACGATCCGCATCGGGGCGCTCGGGAGGAGTGGGCCGGCAATTCTAGCCATCCCTGCCGACTGCCGGCAGCGCGGCCTGACCGCCGTCCGCGCGGTACCGCGTTGGCCTGTCTGGACTCCCGGCACGAAGGATGGTCGATGCAGGTGACACGACGTGAATTCCTCGCGGCCAACGCCGCACTCGCCGCCGCGGTGCTGCCGGGCGCGCTGCTGGCCGCGCTGCAGGCCGAGACCCCAGCGGCCCCCGACCTGTCCACCTGGGAGCGCGTGCGCGCGCAGTTCTCGCTCGACCCTGCCCTGATGCATTTCGCCAGCTTCTTCATCGCCAGCCATCCAGCGCCGGTGCGCGACGCCATCGAAGGCTACCGCCGCGCGATCGACCGCAACCCGTTCCACGTGGTCGAACACGGCCTGTTCGCGGAAGCCGAACACAACGTGCAGATGAAGGTGCAGGCCGAGGTCGCCGACTATCTCGGCGCGCGCCCGCAGGACGTGTGCCTGACCGGCAACACCACGACCGGGCTCGCGCTCGTCTATCACGGGCTGCCGCTCAAGGCCGGCGACGAAGTGCTGTGCACCACCCACGACCATTACTCGCACCACGAGTCGATCCGGCTGGCCAACCAGCGCTCCGGCGCCACGATGCGCATGGTGCCGCTGTACAGCGACGCGGCCACCGCCAGCACCGATGCCATGGTCGACGCCCTGCTCAAGGGCATCGGCCCGAAGACGCGCGTGGTGGGCCTGACCTGGGTGCATTCCAGCACCGGCATGCGCCTGCCGATCCGCGAGCTTGCCGCCGCGCTGCGCGCGCGCAGCGGCCCGCCGCTCCTGCTGGTGGTGGACGGCGTGCACGGCCTTGGCTCCACCGACGAAACCGTGGCCGGGTTGGGCTGCGACTATTTCTGCGCCGGCACCCACAAATGGATGTTCGCGCCGCGCGGCACCGGTCTGGTCTGGGCCAATGCCGACAACTGGGCGCGCCTGCGCCCGGTGATCCCGAGCTTCAGCGACCTGGACCAGTACCAGGCCTGGGAGCGACAGGCCCCGGTGGCGTCTCCCACCAACGCCGACCGCATGGCGCCCGGCGGCTTCCATGCGTTCGAACACCAGTGGGCGACCGCCGCCGCATTCGCCATGCACCGGCAGATGGGCCGCGCGCGCGTGGCCGGCCGCATCCGCGAGCTCAACGACCAGTGCAAGGCCGGCCTGGCAGCCAACCCCAAGGTCAAGCTGCACACGCCGATCTCGCCCGGGCTTTCGGCCGGCCTGGTGGCGTTCGAAGTGGCCGGCGTGAGCCCCGCGGACGTGGTCAGGCAACTGTTCGCGCGCAACATCGTCGCCAGCACGAGCCCGTATGCCGTCACCTACGCGCGGCTGGCGCCGAGCCTGGTCAATACCGCCGACGAAGTCGAACGTGCCGTGCGCGCGGTGCGCGAGATCTCCGGCCGGGCGTGACTAACGACCGGCGAGCATCGCGCCGGCGACCGCTACAGTCGTTGCCTTTGGCGCGCCCTTCCCGGGCGCCAGGGGTACTGAATGTTGAAGCGTTGCGCGATGCTGCTCTGCCTTGCAGCCAACGGCCTGGCCACGGCCAGCGAGCCGGTCGACCTGGACATGGTCAGCCGTATCCGCCAGGAGGCGTTCCACAATTCGCAGGTGATGGCGACCTTCAGCCACCTCACCGAGGCCATCGGCCCGCGCCTCACCAACTCCCCGCAGATGGCCGAAGCCAACGCCTGGACGCGCGGCAGGTTCAACGCCTGGGGCCTGGCCAACGTGCGCGACGAGGCCTTTGACGGCTTTGGCCGTGGCTGGGAGTTCAGCCACGCCAGCGTGCAGATGCTCGGCCCGCGCACGCAGCCGCTGCACGCGCTGCCCAAGGCCTGGACGCCCGGCACCGCCGGTCCGGTCGAAGGCGAGGCGATGGTCGTCGCCATCAAGAAGCGCGAGGACCTGGACAAGTACAAGGGCAAGCTGGCGGGGAAGATCCTGCTGCTGAGCGAAGCGCGCGAGTACGTGCGCGGCGAGAAGGCGGATTCGCACCGTCACGACGACGCCGGCCTGGCCGAGCTGCAGGCGTTCTCCGTGCCCAAGGACGAGAAGGACAGCCGCGCCAAGCGCGCAAAGGAATACACCGAGCGCACCGAGCTGGCCAAGGCGACCAACGAATTCTTCGTCGCCGAAGGCGCGCTGGCTGCGCTGTCGATCAGCGGCTGGGACAACGGCATCATCCGCGTTGGCGGCGGCGGTTCGCGCAAGGCCGGCGAATCGGCGGGCATCCCGGAGCTGGCCATGGCGGCCGAGCACTACAACCCGCTGGTACGCGCCGTGGAGCGCGGACAGACGGTCAAGCTGCGCGTCGACGTGGACGCACGCTTCACCGACGAAGCCGACCAGCCCGGCTACAACACGCTCGCCGAAATCCCCGGCCGCGGCGGCAAGGCCGGCGAGATCGTCATGCTCGGTGCGCACATGGACTCCTGGCACACCGGCACCGGCGCCGCCGACAATGCCGCGGGCGTCGCGGTGATGATGGAGGCCATGCGCATCCTCAAGGCGGTGGGCGCGCGGCCCGACCGCACCATCCGCGTGGCGCTGTGGAGCGGCGAGGAACAGGGCCTGGTCGGCTCGCAGTCGCATGTGGCGCGTCATTTCGCCGCGTACCCGGAACCTGTCGATCCGGCGCAGCAGGCACTGCCCGGCTCGCTGCGCGAGCCCACCGGCCCGCTGCAGAAAAAGCGCGACTACGAGCGCTTCTCGGCCTACTTCAACATGGACAACGGCTCGGGCCGCTTCCGCGGCATCTACGCCCAGGAGAACCTGGCCGCGGTGCCGATCTTCCAGGCCTGGCTGGCGCCGTTCCATGACGTGGGTGCCACCACGGTGGCCACGCGCAACACCGGCAGCACCGACCACATTCCGTTCGACCGCGTCGGGCTGCCCGGCTTCCAGTTCATCCAGGACCGGCTGGACTACTTCACCAACGTCCACCACAGCCACCTCGACACCTGGGACCACGTGGAGCCGGAAGACCTCAAGCAGGCCGCCGCCATCGTCGCCTCGTTCGTCTATCACGCGGCCACGCGCGAAGAGCGCATGCCGCGCAAGCCGCTGCTGGAACGCGACTGAAACCCGGCTGCACCGCCTAGCCGGCGGTCGCATCCGCGCCTGGGGCGCGCGCCAGCACCACGCGGTCGCGCCCTCCGTGCTTGGCGCGGTACAGCGCGCGGTCGGCGCGGTGGATCAGCTGTTCCAGCGACGCGGTCTCGCCATCGTCCTGGCAGATACCCGCGCTGACGTTGAAGTCGACGCGCTGCCCGAACACCGTGACCGGTTCGATCCGCGCTCGCAGGCGCTCCATCAGCGCCCCGGCGGTCGCGGCATCCGCGTCCAGCAGGATCGTGAACTCGTCGCCGCCGCTGCGTCCGGCAATGCCCTGCCCGCCGACGATGTCGGTGATCCATGCGCCGAGCGAACGCAGCGCCTCGTCGCCCGCGGCGTGTCCGTAATCGTCATTGACCTGCTTGAACTTGTCGATGTCGGCGACGATCGCGGTGAACGGGCGGCCATCGCCGCGCGCACGCGTGAATGCCTTCGCGCCGAGCCTGCGCACCTGTTGATAGTTGTACAGGCGGGTCAGCCCATCGTGCTGGGACTGCCAGCGGTAGCGGCGGCGCTCGCGGATCGACCGGCGCAGCAGGCCGAACAGCAGGATCGCGATGACCAGCATCCCGCCCATTCCGCCGGCCAGCAACAGCTGCCGGCGCCGGGTTGCGGTGGCCTGCACCGCGGCCAGCTCCTTCTCGGCTTCGAGCAGCGCGATCTGCTGCTCCTTCAACCGGGTATCGAACTCGACCTGCAGGTAGGCCAGCCGGCGCTCGCGGGCATCGCGTTCGGCCGCCTCGGATGCCGCCATGGAACGCTTGAAATGGGCGAGCGCCTGGACAGGCTCGCCGCGCCGTTCGGCCAGGCGGGCGATCAGCTGTTCGGTCTCGGCTATCGCGAAGTGGGCGTCATGGTCGCTGTAATAAGCCAGTGTGTCGGCCAGCAGCGCCTCCGCCTCCCCAGGCCCGCTGCTGGATTCGATCAGGCCCTCCGCCACTGCCAGCCTCGCGCTCCAGGCGCCGGCCTCGAAACCGGCGGCCTCGAAGTCCGCGAGCGCCCGGCGGGACCAGTCCAGCGCCTCCGCATGGCGTTCCTGGCGGGCCGCCGTCTTGCCGACGCCGAGCTTGCCGTTGGCGATCATGACCAGGTCGCCGGCGCGGGTGCAGGCATCGATCTGGCGATGTCGCCACGCTTCGGCTTCGCGGGGATCGCTGGCGTGGTCCGCGGCCATCGCCACGTCCGTCACGGCCCGGCACAGCGCGCCGGGGTCACCGTCGGCGTCGACATGGGCAAGGGCACGCAGGGCAAGGTCGCGCGCCTTCCCGGTTTCGCCCACCAGGGTGTGCAGGTAGCTCGCGGCGCCAAGCAATCGGGCCGATTCCGCCGGTGCCTGCGGAAGGTGCGTCAGGCCCTCGCCGAGCAAGCCAAACGCCAGCGTCCAGCGCTCCAGGTTGGCGGCCACCCTGATGGCCGTGGTGTACACGCGCACGCGCAGCGGCGCGGGCAGGTCCTGGCGCAGCAACTCCACCAGACCGTCCAGCGCGGCGGGCTGCTGGCCGGCCAGGGCCAGGTTGCGCAGGCGCACATGGTCGATCCGCTGCCGCTGCTCAGCGGTCAAGGCCTGCGGCCGCGAAGCCAGCGCCGCGATCCTGACATCGGACTCGCGCCAGTGCGCCGTGGTTCCCAGCCGCTCGATCTCCGCCACCGCCGCCTCCGGCGCGTCCGCGGCGAACACCGGCGCGCCGACCAGTGCCAGCCACAGCAGGGCGACGCAACAGTACCGGCTCATGCGCGCGTCATGGTCCGCAGGCGGCGATCAGTGTCGACATCTCGCTCCCCCCCGAGGGAATCGGCCGGCATCGATGGCCGCGCGGGATGACCCGCATCACCCGGCCAGAAAGACCGGCGACCTTACCATGCGGTCGCGACCGGCGAGCCCTCAGTAGCGGCCGTACGCCTGCCCGCCTTCCAGCCCGAGCCGACGTGACAGCGCCTGGAACCGCGGCTCATCACGCACGTCGTTCCAGCGCGCGTCGACCTTGAGGAACGCCATGCGGATGTCGCGCTCGCGCCAGGCACGTTCGAGCCAGTCGAGCGCGGCATCGCGGTCGCCCAGCGCCACGTGCACCGCGGCCAGGCTGGTGGCGGGCACATAGCCCTTCGCGGCGCGCGACTCGAGCTCGCGCAGGAGGGCCAGGGTGTCCGCGTGATCGCCCGCCGCGGCGTAGGCGGCGGCCAGTGCGGCGAGCATCTGGCTGGTGCGCTGCGCGCGTTCGGCGCCACGTTCCAGGTCTGCGATCGCAGCGGCGCTGTCGCCGCGATCCAGCGCCATGCCGCCGCGCACCAGCAGCGCGATCCACGAGTCGGGCTGCAATGCGAGCGCACGTTCCACCTGCAGCCGCGCCGCCTCCGGCTGCCGGGCCGCGGTCAGGAAACCGGCCTCCAGGGCACTGATCATGGGCGACAGCGGATCGAGCTCGCTTGCCTGGCGCGCCTGCGCCAGGCCTTCTTCGAAACGGCCCAGGTCCACCAGCAGATGGGCATACGCGAAGCGCGCTTCCATCAGGCTGGGATTCAAGGCGATCGCCTGCTGCAGCGACGTTTCCGCCCCGGGCCAGTCCCAGTCGTACAGATGGCGGTTGCGCCCCTGCGCGACCAGCGCCTCGGGTGATTCCGGATCGATCTCCAGCGCGCGCGCCACTGCCGCCTTGGCCAACGGGAACATCTCGGCGGGTTCGCGATCGGTATGCACCAGGCCGCGCCAGGCAAGCGCCAGGCCGGCATAGGCGCGCGTGCAGGCGGGGTCGAGATCGATGGCGCTGCGGAACGCCGCCAGTGCCTGCTCCAGCCGGGCCGCATCGGGCCGCTGCAGCAGGTGGTGGCCGCGCAGCCAGGCGCGATAGGCCTGCGGATCAGCGCCGTCGCAGGCGCTGCGAGCGCGTTCCGGCAGCACGATCGGCGAGAGCGCCAGCGCGTCGGTGACCGCGCCGGCGATGCGGTCCTGCAGGGTGAACACGCGCTGCGCGTCGGTATCGAAGGTATCCGCCCAGACGATGGCACCGCTGTCCGCAGCGACCAGGCGGGCATTGACGCGGATGCTGCCGCCCACGCGCTGGGTCGATCCTTCGATGACATGCGTGGCGCCGAGCTGGCTTGCGGCCTGCTGCGCGTCGGGATGCGCGCCGGCGACGCGCTGCGATGACGCGAGCGAACGCACGCGCAGCTCACCGGAGCGGCCGAGCCGCGTGATCAGGGTTTCCGCCAGCCCGAGGCCGAGCAGCTCGTCATCCGGCGCCGAGAGTGCCCGGAACGGCAGCACAGCCAGCGCGGCTTCCGGGCGCGACGCGGCCCGCGGCGGCCAGTCCCACAGCGACCACGCCACCGCCGCCAGCAGCGCCACCAGGAACATCACGGCGCCCGGCACGGCGACATGCCGGGCCCACCACGGCGCAGGCATCGGCACCGGCGCGGCTGCGTGGCCATCGCCGTCGGCCACGTCAGCGACAAAGCGGTAGCCGCGCCCCGGCACCGTGGCGATGTAGCGCCCGCCGCCCAGCACGCGGCGCAGCGTGGACACCGCCTGGGTGAGGTTGTTCTCTTCCACCACGCGCCCCGCCCAGACGGTGGCCAGCAGTTCGTCCTTGCTCACCACCCGGTCGCGGTTGTCCACCAGGCAGCACAGGGTGTCGAACGCCCGGGCGGTGAGCGGCAGCACGCTGCCGTCGCGCGCGCGCAGCTCCCGTGCCTGGATGTCCAGGCAATACGGGCCGAAGTGGCGATGGCGCGCAGTCGAGCCCGGCATGGCGGCTCCGGAAGCGGCGGTTTCAGCTTTTTTCATGAATTTAGCAGGACTTCCCGACAGGGACGGGCCGAAGCTCGGCAATGCCGACAACGGCATACCCGCCGTCAAGCGGGCACCCCCCCAACGACAGGAGTCCTGCCATGAACATCCGAGCCACCCTGCTCGCCCTCGCCCTCGCCCCGCTGTGCCTCGCCGCCAATCCGGTCGTGGCCGGAGAGACGGACGCCTCGAGGATCCGCCCGCCGCACCCGGCGGGCAACCGGATCGCGGGTGTGTGGCTGACCCATGCCGAAGTCCGGCCCTGTGGCAGCACCGTGCCCTTCCAGGAGGTCCGCAACACCCTGCTTTTCAATGCCGGCGGCACCTGGGTGGACATGCCGCGGTTCCCGCCGGGAGGCGCGGACATTCCCACCGGCCACTACGAGCGCTCGCACGGGCTGGGGACGTGGTCGTACAACCGCAACACCGGACGGTACGTCGCCGACGTGCGCTTCGACCAGTTCCTGGACGGCGTGTACACGGGCTACACGCGGATCCACCGCGACCTGCAGATGAGCCATGACGGCGACCTCATCTCGGGCCCGGTCCGCGCGACCGGCTATGCGCCCAACGACACCGTCCTTGTCGAGCTTTGCGGCACCGGCGTTTCCACGCGGGACCTGTAGACGATGCGCCCGCACGGCACCGCGGCGGCCACGCGCGCCGCGGTGCCCACTGCATCAGGAAAGGATCAGGCCCCGCGCCGCCAGCACCTTGGCCGCCTCCCTGTCCGCGGCGATGCGGTGCTGCAGCGACCGGCAGCGTTCGATGCCGGCGAGCGTCAGCACGTGGTGGCCTTCGCAACTGTCCACCAGGCCCGCTTCCACCAGGCGCTCGAGCAGCTCGCCGGCGCGGGAATCGACGGGTTGCCCGCGGTCGATGCACAGCAGGCACTCCAGCAGATCGAGCTCCGGCTGGCCGATGTCGCCCACAGGCATGCAATAGCGGTCGGAAGTTGCCATGGTCGTTCCCGAAACCAGTGGATGCACAGCCCCCCTGGAACCGCCGTTCGGCGCGTTCCATTCGCCCCCGCCTGCGATCAGGCGTACGCGATCCGCCGCCGGATCAGGCCATGAGCGCCACCACGCGAAGCGCTACCACGGGCGGTAATCCGACCATGCCAGACTCGGATCCCCATCGGCGCATCGCTGCCGGCAACAGGAGTCTCCATGAGCAACCCGCGCATCCGTGTCGGCATCATCGGCCTCAACCCCGGCATCCACTGGGCCGCCATGGCGCACGTGCCGGCACTGGCGGCACTGCCCGGTGATTTCGAGCTGGTGGGCGTGGCCAACACCAGCATGGCCAGCGCGGAACGCGCCGCCACCGCCTTCGGCCTTGCGCATGCGTTCGAGAATGCGCAGGCGCTGGTGGCCTCGCCCGACGTCGATCTCGTGGTGGTCACCGTGAAGGTGCCGCACCACCATGCCCTGGTGACCGCAGCGCTGGCCGCGGGCAAGCACGTGTACTGCGAGTGGCCGCTGGGCAACGGCCTGGAGGAAGCGCGAGAACTGGCGGACCTGGCCGAAGCACGCGGCGTGGTGGCCGCGGTCGGCACGCAGATGCGCGTGGCGCCGGAGCTGCAGCACGTCCGCGACCTCGTCGCCGGCGGATACGTGGGCGACGTGCTGTCGACCACGCTGGTGGGCAGCGGCGGCCAGTGGGGCGCCATGACCGACGCCGCGCATGCCTATCTCTATGACGTCGACAACGGCGCCACGCTGCTGAGCATCCCGCTCGGGCACACGTTGGCCGGCTTCCGCGACGTGCTTGGCGGCTTCCGGCACCTGTCCGCACGGTTGGTCAACCGCCGCCAGACCGTCGACGTCACCGACACCGGCACGACCATCCCCACCACCACGCCCGACCAGGTGCTGGTGCAGGGCACGCTGGACAGCGGCGCCGCGTTTTCCATCCATTACCGCGGCGGCATGTCGCGCGGCACCAACCTGCTCTGGGAAATCAACGGCACCGAAGGCGACATCCTGGTGACGGCCGCCAGCGGCCATGCCCAGCTGGAGCAGCTCACGGTGACGGGTGCGAACGGCGACGCGACGGCGATGACGGCGCTCATGCCGCCGCCCGGCAGCTACGAAGGCTGGCCCGACAACGCCGTGGCGCGCAACGTGGCGCGCATGTATGCGTTGATCGCCGGGGACATCCGCCATGGCACGCGCAGCGCACCGCATTTCCGGGATGCGGTGGCCCTGCATGAGACGCTGGACGCGATTCAAAGGCAGCAATGAGCCTTACGGACTACCATGCGCGCCTCCCGTTCCCCCGACTGCCACGATGCCCGCCATGACCACCCCCGCCTACCTCGACGACGACAAGATCGAGCGCCTTGCCGCCCTGCTTGAGCAGCGCGCGGTCCCGTTCAAGGGCTTCAACCTGGAGGCGCTGGACGGGTTCCTGTCGGCGCTTGTGGTCGGGCCGTCGGCAGTACCGCCCGAGGAGTGGCAGCCGGTGGTCTGGGGCGGCAAGCCGCGGCGCTGGGAGACGGCCGAGGAAGAGGCCCAGGTGCAGGACCTGCTGATGGGCCACTGGAACATGTGCAGCGCGCGCGTGCGCCATGGCGACGACGACCTGCCCGACCACCTCGCGCCGCTCATGTGGCTGCCGGAAGATCCGGACCTGACCGGCGAGGACGCAATGCGCGAGGACGAGCTCGACGTCGGCCACGACTGGGCGCTGGGCTTCTTCGCCGCGGTCGGGCTGCGCGAGCAGGAATGGGACACCTGGCTGGACGACAACGACTGGATGGAGGACATCTTCGACCTGCTCGACCGGCTCGCCAGCGGCGAGGTCATCGACGCCGAAGATCCGTCCGCGCCGGCCACGCCGATCAGCTACCGCGAGCGCCTGGAAATCATTGTCGGGCTGCCGGGCATGCTGGCCGACCTCAACCACCACCGCGTCGAGGCGCTCACCCCGCGTGAGCCCATCCGCCGCGAAGCGACGCCCGAGCGCAACGCGCCGTGCCCTTGCGGCAGCGGGAAGAAATACAAG
Organism: Luteimonas sp. MC1828; assembly: GCF_016461615.1. Classification (NCBI taxonomy): domain Bacteria; kingdom Pseudomonadati; phylum Pseudomonadota; class Gammaproteobacteria; order Lysobacterales; family Lysobacteraceae; genus Luteimonas; species Luteimonas sp. MC1828. The sequence goes on along the minus strand of NZ_JAEMNY010000001.1, from coordinate 336,383 downwards.
AAGTGCTGCGGGAGTTCGACTACCGGCTAGCGAGCCGGCCGGGGTGTCAGCCCGCGCAGCGCCGCGGCGCCGGCCAGGCCATGTGCACCGTGCCGTCCACCACCGCTTCGACCGCGAATCCCAGGCGTGCATACAGCGCGCGGGCCGGATTCTCCGCGTAGACCCGCAGCTGCACGCAGCGGAGCCCGCGGCCGATGGCAAAGGCCTGCGCCTGCCGTAGCGCCCACGTGCCGATGCCCTGGCCTTGGCGTTCAGGGACAAGCTGCAGGTCGCGCAGCCCGAGGGCGTCGTCTTCGGACAGCAGCCGCAGCAGGCCGACGGCGTCGGGACCGGCCAGGATCACCAGGTTCTCGAACTGCACCCAGCTGGAGCGGAAGCGCTCCGGATCCCAGGCAATGCCGCGCACCGCAAGGTACGTGGCCATGTTGCGGCGGCTCAACGATTCGCAGAAGGCGAAGTCATGGGCGTCGGCCGGGCGTAGGGAGAGCGTCATGGCGAAGGCAGCGAGCAGGAGCGGATCTGTCGCGCGATGCGCGACGATCTAGCCGTGAAGGCGCTTGACCTCCGCCACGGAGCCCGAGATCAGCTTCTCGAGCACATCGAGATCCACGTCGGAGAGCCTGCGGATGGACAGGCACGACTTGCCCATCTTGTGGCGACCCAGCCGCGCCAGCAGCTCGCCCTGGTCGGGGCCGCTTGCCGTGAGGTAGACGCTGATGTCGTTCTTGCGCGGCGAGAACCCGGTGACCGCCATGTCGCCCTCGCGGCCGCTTTCGTACCGGTAGTGGTAGCTGTCGAAGCCGACGATGCTCGGCCCCCACATCCCCGCCGGCTTGCCGGTGATCCTGGCCATCATGGTGAGCAGCATCTGGCAGTCTTCGCGGCGCTGCTGATCTTCGATGGCCGCGAGGAATGCCGACACGCTCGCGTCGGTCGCCCTGGTCTTGTTTTCGCTCATCGTGTGCTGGACTCCGTTGGCGGCGGCGCCGTCGGCCACCTGCGTGTCGTCTGCTTCAGTCACCGGTTTGGGCCCCCGCCCTCCATGGCAGGGGCACCATATCAGCGCTTACTTGCGGATCACCTGATCGTGACCCTTCAGCGATTCCGGCAGGCCCGGCACGCCTTCGGCACCGGTGGGCACGCTGATGCTGGAACCGGCAAAGTCACCGGCGATCGGCTCGGCGCGGCCGCCCAGGCACTTGGCGAGAAAGCCTTCTGCCACGGCGTTGAACGCCTTGCTGTTCTCCGGCCGCGCGAAGCCATGGCCTTCGTCGGGGAACAGCACGTAGGTCACCGGGATGTTGTTGGCGGTCATCGCCTTGACGATCTGGTCGGACTCGTCCTGCTTCACGCGCGGGTCGTTGGCGCCCTGCCCGATCAGCAGCGGCTTGCTGATGCGGTCGGCGTGCGTCAGCGGTGAACGTTCCGTCAGCCACGCCTTGCCTTCTTCCGTGCGCGGGTCGCCCATGCGCTTGGCCAGCTGCTCGTAGAAGCTGGCCCAGTACGGCGGCACGGTGCTGAGCAGCGTGTTGAGGTTGGACGGGCCGACGATGTCCACGCCGCAGGCGAAGGTGTCCGGTGTGAAGGTCAGCCCGGTGAGCGTGGCGTAGCCGCCGTAGCTGCCGCCCATGATCGCAACCTGGTCCGGCGTGGTGACACCCTGGTCGACCGCCCACTGCACGGCGTCCAGAAGATCGTCGTGCATCTTGGCGGCCCACTCGCCGTTGGCGGCGTTGGTGAACTCCTTGCCGAATCCGGTGGAGCCGCGGAAGTTGACCGCCAGCGTGGCGTAGCCGCGATTGGCCAGCCACTGGTTGAAGCCGCTGTAGCCGTATTCGTCGCGCGCCCAAGGGCCGCCGTGCACCAGCAGGACCAAGGGCACGGCCACGTCGGCCTTGCCGTCGCCGTCGGCGTCGGCACTCTTCGGCAGCGACAGGTAGCTGACCAGGGTCTTGCCGTCGCGCGAGGTGATCTCCTGCGGCCACTGCGGCACCAGCGGCTTGCCGTCCAGTGCGGGGCGCGCGGAGAACAGCTTGGTCAGCGTGCCGCCGGCCGCGCGGTCGTAGCGGTAATAGACCACCGGCGCGTCGGCGGCCGAATAGGTGACGATCCAGGTGCTGTCATCAAGCGTGCGTGCGTTGACGCCGATCTCGCCGGGGCCGATGGCCTGCAGCTTTTCGAGGTCCGCGGCGATGGCCGGGTCGACCGCCTGCCATTCCTCGCGCAGGTAGTTCACCGCGACAGCCTGCACCTTGCCGGTGACCGGGTGCGGCAGTGCCTGGCCCACGTCGGCACGCGCATCCTCCAGCACCAGCGCGCGTTCGCCGCTGGCGACATCGACGGCGTACAGCGCGGAGGTATTGCGCCCGCGCGAATCCAGCATGTAGAGCGTGCTGCCGTCGGCGGTCAGGCCGGCAGGCTGGGTGGTCATCGAATCCTCGAAGGGAATATCCGAGTACACCTTCCAGCCGGCCTTGCCGTCCGGCTGCAGGATGTCCTGCCCGCCGTCGGCGCGCGCGCGCGTGGCGTAGCGCACCTGCAGTTCGTCGTCGGCCAGGTATGCGCCAATCTCGTCGTCGTTCTTCTCCACCAGCGTGCGCTCGCCGCTGGCCAGGTCGACCTTGTAGAGGTCGTGCCACTTCGGGTCGCGGTCGTTCATGCCGACCAGCAGCGTGCCCGGATGCGCGTGGCTCGCGCCCGTCACCTGCGCCGTGGTCTTCGGGAACGGGGTCAGGTCGGTGGTCTTGCCGGTGGCGACGTTGACGCTGAAGAGGTGGAAGTCCTCGTCGCCACCGCTGTCGCGCAGGTACAGCAGCGTGTCCGGCAGGTACGACCAGAAATAGTTGCGGATGCCACGCGCGGTGTCCTGGGTGACGGCACGCGCGGCGGCGGGATTGTCGGCCGGCGCCACCCAGACGTTCATCACGCCATCCACCGGCGCCACCCAGCTCAAGGTCTTGCCGTCCGGGCTGATCATCACCACCGCGCGCTCGGGGTTGCCGAACAGCGCCTCGCGCTTGATCAGCTCGACGCCGGCGATGCGCTCGGCCGCGGTGGGCGTCGCCTGCGCCAGCGCCGTGGAAATGGACATGGCAAGCACCAGGCCTGCGACGGGGATCAGCGATCGTTGCATGTGGAACTCCTTGGGTGTCGGACAGGCGGATGGAAAACCGTCGCAGTAGAGCACCCGGCCGAGCGCGCTCCAATATGCCGGCCGGCAGGGGGTCGGACCCTGTGCCGGCTGCCGCTATTTCGGTGACACTCCCGAGCCGGGGAACGGGAACGCAGGGGTACACATGGAACGCTGGCGGCAAGCGGTGGTGGTGGGGGCGATGTTCGGACTTGCAGCGGCCTGGGCCCAGGCCGCGGACGCGGTGCCGGTCGAGGCGTTCGCCGTGGCCGACAAGCGGAGTTCGCCGCGCCTGTCCCCCGACGGGATGCACGTGGCGGTGTCCACGAACCTGGGCGAGGGCAACCACGCCATCGTGGTGCACCGGGTGGCCGACATGGCGCAGACCGCGCTGCTGAAATTGCCCCGCTACGAACTGCCGGTGCAGATGCACTGGGTCAGCGACCGGCGGCTCCACCCACCGCCTGGTTGCCGACATCGGCGTCAAGGACCTTGGCTTCGTGCTCGATCAGGCGGGCGTTCCGCGATTCGCCGCCGGCACCGACGAGCACGACAACTTCCGGCTGTACCAGGCCGACGCGGAAGGCCGGAACTGGCAACAGGTGCCCGCGGAACGCACCGGGGGACGGTTTGCGCCATTCGCCATCACCCCCGACGGGGGCGCCGTCTTCGCGTCACTCAGCGTCGACAACGGGCCCTCGTTTCTCGTCAGGGCGGACCCGTCGGGGGCCAGGCGCGAGACCCTCGCCAGGGACGACTTCGGAAGCGTGGGCGGCGTCGAGTGGAACGCGTCCTGGCAGCCGTTCGCGGCGACGCTGATGTACGGGCGGCCGCGGGTCGTCTATTTCGACGAGGCCTCATCCGACGCGCAGGAGCACCGCATGCTGCGCGACCTGTTCCCCTCGCACCATGTCAGCTATGCCAACCACAGCGCCGATGGCAACCTCTCGCTGCTGCATGTCTACAGCGATCGCGACCCGGGCATGTGGTACCTCTTCGACCGCAAGCTGGCGACGGCCAAGCTGCTGTTCGCCTCGCGCGAGGGCATCGATCCCGCGCGGATGGGCGAGCGCCGCTACTTCCGCTTCAAGGCCAGCGACGGCATGGAGCTCGACGGCTACCTCACCATTCCGGCCGGAACCGCGGAGCCGTCGGCGATGCCGATGGTGCTGCTTCCCCACGGCGGGCCACACGTCGACGGCGATGCCTGGGGCTTCGACACGGATGCCCAGTTCCTCGCCAGTCGCGGCTACCTGGTCCTGCAGGTCAACTACCGCGGCAGCCTGGGACGCGGCTACCGGTTCCGCCAGGCCGGCTTCCACAACTGGGGCACGCGGATCCAGGACGACCTGATCGACGGCGTGCGCTGGGCGATCGCCCAGGGCCACGCCGATCCCGAACGCGTCTGCGCCTACGGCGCCAGCTTCGGCGCCTACTCGGCGATGATGACCGCCGCACGCGCACCGGAGCTGATCAAGTGCGCCGCAGGGCTGGCCGGGCTGTACGACCTCAAGGTATTCACCACCAGGAGCGACACCGCCTCCACCGCGCAGGGCCGCGCCTACTTCGCGCGCGCCATCGGCAGCGGCGACGCCATGCTGCAAGCCAATTCACCAACCTCCCTGGTCGCGAAGATCAAGGCGCCCGTGTTCCTCGCCCACGGCGAGATCGATGAACGCACGCCGTATTCGCAGGCAGTGGCGATGAAGAAGGCACTGGAGGACGCGGGGCGGCCGCCCGAGTGGATGTCGGTGCCGCGCGAAGGACACGGCTTCTACAGCGACGCGAACAACATCGCCTTCTACAAGCGGCTCGAGGCGTTCCTGGCGCGGCACATCGGGACGCAGTAGCGCGTCCGCAAGTCGCAATGCCAGGCTTGATCAGGGGCGCGCCGTATCCGGCGCGGCGTACGTGCCCACCAGCCGCGCCCGGCCCAGCACGTGGCCGCGCATGGCCTTGACCAGCGCGTTGCGGTCGGCGTCGGCGGCGATGTCGAGGGTCGTGTCGAGCGCGAACAGCTGCACGTGGTAGTGGTGCAGCCCACTGCCCGCCGGCGGCTTCGGGCCGAAGTACCCGGTGGACCCGCGGTCGTTGAGGCCCTGCTGCATGCCCGCTGGAGCAGCCAGCCGCGCATCCGCGCGCAGGCCTTCGTCGAGCGCCGTCGCCGTTGCCGGGATGTTCCAGGCGACCCAGTGCACGTAGGGCGCAGGCCGGTCGGCGTCGGGATCTTCCATCACCAGCGCGTACGACGCGGCGCCCTCCACGGGCTGCCACGCCAACGCAGGCGACACGTCATCGCCGTACGCGCTGTGGCGCCGAGGAATGGACTCACCGTCGGCGAAAGAGGTCGACCTTAGTGCGAAGTCGCCGACACCGGCCGAGCGCGTCTCGGCGCCATCGAACGCCAGCGATGCCTCCTCGCCCTGGCAGGCGGCAAGGCTGGCGAGGCCGACCGCCAGCGCGATCGAAAACACGGCACGTTGGCGCGTGGAGGTCATGGGCGAAATCCCCTGTGGTCTGACGCGTGCCGCCGCGCCTATCCATCCAACGCGCTCCGCAGCATGCGCAGGTCAGCCAGGAATGCGTCCCAGGCCTGCGCCTGCGCGGCAGCGGGCAGCCGCAGCAGGTAGGACGGGTGCACCGTTGCGAGGACCGCAGGGCCATCACCTGTCGAGTGCCAGCGCCCGCGCTGCTTCAACACGGCGAAGCCGGGGCCGAGCAGCGCCTGCCCCGCCATTGCGCCCAGGCAGAGCACGAAGCGCGGGCGCAGCTGCGCAAGTTCCGCCTCCAGCCACGGGCGGCAGGCGGCCTGCTCTCCGGCGTCCGCGCGCACGTGCAGGCGATGCTTGCCACGCGGGGCGTACTTGAAATGCTTGACGGTGTTGGTGATGTACAACGTGTCGCGGCCGATGCCGGCCTCACGCAGCGCGCGGTCGAAGAGCTTGCCCGCCGGCCCCACGAACGGACGGCCCGCGAGGTCTTCCTGGTCGCCGGGCTGCTCGCCGATCACCATGACCCGCGCGTCGGCCGGGCCTTCGCCGGGCACCGCCTGGGTGGCCGGACGCCACAGCGCGCAGGCACGGCATGCGGACACCGCCTGGTGCACGCCTTGCAGGCCACCGGCGGGCAGCGGGCGCGACGGCAGGTCCGGCGCCGGGAACGCCTTGCGCGGGACCGTCGGCGCCGCGTCCACCATCTGCTGCATGCGAGCGCCGGCATCGCGGACCAGCGCCGGGATCAGCGCCGTCTCCGGCATGTTCTTCCAGTAGCGCCGCGGCATCTCCTTGACCATCGCGTCCACCTTCAGCCGCGCCGGGTTGAAGATATTGGCGTAGTACACGCGCCACAGCTCTTCCAGTGCGTCGCCATCGGGCGCGTCGCCGCGGTGCGCGCCTTCCCCCAGTTGCAGCGCCTGGCCATCCCAGTGCGCGCTGCGCGTGGGGGTGAGGATCGACCAGCGCATGCCTGCGAAGCGGCGCGCGAAGAACGGTGCGACCTGCGGCAGCACGTCGTGTTCGGGCTCGAACCATGCGATGTAGACCGCGCCGCTGGCGTCGGCGACTTCGCGGAAGCGCACGAAGGCCTTCATCTTGTGCTTCTCGCGACTCACTGCCTTGGCGGCATCGTGCGCCCAGGCCACGTCCGGATCGGTCGCCATCGCCAGCAGCGCGCGTTCGCCGTGCAACAGCCGCCACAGCAGGCGATACAGCCGCGCGTGGCGCTGCGGGTCGGCATGGGCGATGACCAGCGTGGCGAGCGCGAGGAACCCGCGGGATACGCGCGGGGTGCCTGCCGCGTCCGGCGTGCGACTGGCTGCCGGCGTGCCTGCAATGCCGGCAGCCGTCGCCGACATCGCCATCACACCGAGCAAGTCGCCCTGCGCTCCTCCCTGCCACAGCACCTCGGCAGGCGGCACGTCATCGGCCAGCAGCGCGCGCGCTGCATCCCGCCACTGCGCGAGGTCCGCGCCGTCGTCGAGCGTGACGCGGCGCATCAGTGTCCGAACAGATCCGGCTGGCGCGGCGGCGCGGCCATCGCGGCGCGCAGCACGGCGCTTTCCACGTCGCCGCGCGGGCGATGGTCCGGCGTGCAGATGAAGGGCGACACCTTGCCCATCGCCACGCGCAAGCGCACTAGGTCGTCGTAGCGCAGGCGGCGGTGGCGGCGCATCACCAGCAGCTTGTGCACGGTCCTGGCGCCGAGCCCCGGCACGCGCAGCAGCATCTCGCGCGGCGCCGTGTCGAGGTCCACCGGGAACTGCTCGCGGTGGCGCAGCGCCCACGCAAGCTTGGGGTCGATGTCGAGATCGAGCATGCCGTCTGCGCCCGGCGGCGCGATCTCGCCCACCTCGAAGCCGTAGAAGCGCATCAGCCAGTCGGCCTGGTACAGGCGGTGCTCGCGCAGCAGCGGCGGTGGCCGCAGCGGCAGCGCGCGCGAGGCGTCGGGAATCGGACTGAAAGCCGAGAAGTACACACGCCTGAGCCGGTAGCTGTTGTAGAGGGCGCTGCTGGTTTCCAGCACGTCGCGGTCGCTGGCGGCGTCCGCGCCGACGATCATCTGCGTGCTCTGCCCGGCAGGCGCGAAGCGCGGCGCCTTCTTCTCGGCCTTCGCCTCCTCGATGCCCAGCCGCAGCCGGCCCATCGAGCGGCGGATGCCTTGCGCGTCCTTCTCCGGCGCCAGCGCCTTCAGCCCGCCCTCGGTGGGCATCTCGACGTTGATGCTCAGCCGGTCGGCCCAGCGTCCGGCGGAGGCCAGCAGCTCCGGCGAAGCATCGGGAATGGTCTTGAGGTGGATGTAGCCGCGGAACTTCTCTTCCACGCGCAGCCGCCGCGCCACCTCCACCAGCTGCTCCATGGTGTAGTCGCCGGACTGGATGATGCCCGACGACAGGAACAGGCCCTCGATGTAGTTGCGGCGGTAGAAGTCCATGGTCAGCCGCACCACTTCTTCGACATTGAAGCGCGCGCGGCGCACGTTGGAGCTGCGCCGGTTGATGCAGTAGGCGCAGTCGTAGATGCAGAAGTTGGTGAGCAGGATCTTCAGCAGCGAGATGCAGCGGCCGTCCGGCGCATAGGCGTGGCAGATGCCCATGCCGCCGGTGGAGCCGATGCCGCCCGGCGTGCCGCGCGCGTCACGCTTCGCCCCGCCGCTGGACGAGCAGGACGCGTCGTATTTGGCGGCATCGGCCAGCACGGCGAGCTTGTCGGTGAGCTGCATCGGCGGAGGGTCGCAGCGGAACGTCTCGCGTCGTGAGACGAAGCGGCTCACTCTGATTCATGAAACTGAATCCCGTGCGGATCGCTACACTGCCTGCCCAGATTCTTCCGGCGTTTCCCGATGTCCGACCCGCTTCGACTGGCCAAACGCGTGGCCGACCTGGCCCGCTGCTCACGCATCGAGGCCGAGCAGTACATCAAGGGTGGCTGGGTGTCCGTGGACGGCCGCGTGGTGGAGGACCCGGCGCACCCGGTGACCACCGAAAGCGTCGACCTCGACCCCGCGGCGAAGCTCGAGGCCGTGGAGCCGGCGACCATCCTGCTGCACAAGCCGGTCGGCTACGACGCGATCAGCGGCCGCAGGGCCGCCGCGGCACTGGTGCAGCCGGAGACGCGCTGGGAGGACGACCCGTCCGGCGAACGCCTGCTCGAGCGCCACTTCCACCGCCTGACGCCGCTGGTGCCGCTGGACGCCGACGCCAGCGGCCTGATGGTGTTCACCCAGGACGGCCGCGTGTGGCGGCGCCTGACCGAGGACGGCGACGAGATCGAGCACGAGTACGTGGTCGAGGTGAGCGGCGACATCGCGCCGTACGGCCTGCGCCGGCTGTGCCACGGCCTGCACTACGGCGGCCGCGCGCTGCCACCGTGCAAGGTCAGCTGGCAGAACGAGATCCGCCTGCGCTTCGCCATCAAGGGCGCGCAGGGCGGGCAGCTGCGCGACATGTGCGCGCAGGTCGGGCTGGACGTGGTGGCGATCCGCCGCATCCGCATCGGCAAGGTGCCACTGGCGAAGATGCCGGTGGGCACCTGGCGCTACCTGCCGGTGGGCGAGCGCTTCTGAGCCGGCCCTAACCGCGCCAGTTGGCGTGCGTGCGCCAGAACTCCACACTGGCGCGGTAGGCCTCGCGATCGATGTGCACGCCGGAGCCGCCTTCGTCCACGCCCAGCGCGTTGCGCATCATGGTGATCGGCGCCATCGGCGTTTCCACGGGCTCCGCGGTGTACATGCAGCCCACCACGCCCCAGTCGGCATCGATCACCGTGCCCTCCTTCGCCAGCTGTTCGCGGCTGTAGAGGATCGGGATCAGGTAGTCCGCGACCGGCGGCTCCAGGCCTTCGAACCAGCGCACCAGCACGGGCAGCTCGGCGCGCGTGCGCGCTTCGTAGTCGGAGCGCAGCAGGTGGGAGTTGGCGTCGGTGATCGGCACCGCGAGGCAGCGGGTGCTCGTCCAGTTGCGGTGCACGTGCAGCTTGCAGAACGGCGCGTAGCCGTCGAGCACCTCGAGTGGCGGCTCGGCGTTGAGGTGGCGTTCGAACGCCTCGGGCGTGCAGTCCTGGATGGTGTTGCCGCGTGGTTCGCGCGGGAACAGCCGGGCGCGGGCGAATTCAGTGAGAAAGATGGTCATCCGGGGGACGATAGCCGAAACTCCTGCCGACGCCTGCAGGAGTGACCCGGATGACCTCCCTGCCGATCCTCTATGCCCACCCGTTCTCGTCGTACTGCCAGAAGGTGCTGGTGGCGCTGTATGAAAACGGCACCGCGTTCGAGTACCGCCATCTTGAAGAAGACGGGCACATGGACCAGCTCGCCGCACTCTGGTCGCTGCGCAAGTTCCCGGTGTTGCTGGACCGCGGCCGCACGGTGATCGAAGCGAGCACCATCATCGAATACCTGCAGCAGCGGCACCCCGGTCCATGCACGCTGCTGCCGGATGATCCCGACACCGCGCTCGAAGTGCGCTTCATGGACCGGTTCTTCGACAACTACGTGTCCACGCCGCAGCAGAAGTGCGTGGCCGACGCGCTCCGCCCGGCCGCCGACCGCGACGCCTACGGCGTGCGCGAAGCCCGGGCGATGCTGGAAACCGCCTACGCCTGGCTCGACACGCGCATGGCGGACAGGACCTGGGCCGCCGGCGACGCCTTCAGCCTTGCCGACTGCGGCGCGGCGCCATTCCTGTTCTACGCGCACTGGACCCATCCGATCCCGGAACGACACCGCGCGCTCCTGGGCTATCGCGAGCGCCTGCTGGCCCGGCCCTCGTTCGCGCGTGCGGTGGATGAGGGACGGCCCTACCGCAACTACTTCCCGCTCGGCGCGCCTGACGCGGACTGAGCGGCCGGCTTCGCCCAGAGGAAGAGCAGGCCCGCCGCCAGCCACGGCAGCGCAAAGCACGCGGTCAGCGACACTTCCAGCGCCGCGAAGCCCATCGCCAGCCCCGCGCCTGCAGCCATCAGCTGCGCGCACGCCGCTGCGAACATCGCCCACGACATGCCGGGCGCCCTGCCCCGGCCCAGGATGGCGCCGAGCGCGGCGGTGGCCAGCACGCCGGCGAACATCATGTTGGCCGGGTTGCCCTCGTCACCGAGCATGCCCACCGCAACGTTGACCCAGACGGTCAGGAACGCGGTCAGCACCGCCAGGCCGAAGCCGGCGCGAAACGCGAAGCCGCCATCGAGCCACGCACCCAGCTCGTACAGCCCGCAGGCGACCGCCAGCATCAGCCCCATCGCCACGAAGTCTTCCGCGGTCCACACCACGCCGGGGGCACCCAGCTGCATCGCCAGTGCCGGCAAGAGCAGCAGGCACGCCGCGCCGCCCCACATCCACGGCCGCAGGCTGTTCCTGCGCGGGGCAGCCCCGGCTGCCGTCGTCCTTGTCATCGCCATGCCTCCGAAGGGTGATGACGTGATCTTCGCCGCGGTCGGTGAGCAGCGAATGGCGTCCCGGTGAAGCGCGAATGAAGTGCACGCTGCGCGGTGGACTAGGCCGGACCGGAGGGCCTGCTGGCGTCGGCACGCTGCTGGAGCGTCAATACGCGGGGCTCGACGACCGGCCGGGAGGATCCGGCTGCGAAGAACGGGTTGGCCGCACCGCGGCCGCGCAGCCTGGCCGCCGCCACGCCCGCCATGATGCGCAGCACGCCGAGCGCGGTGCGCACCGGCGTGGCCGCCACCTGGCCTTCGGCGGACGCCGTGTTCAGCGCGATGCGCGACGGCCCGAATGCCGCGTCCACGTCACCAGGCTCAGCCGCGATGCAGTGGCTGAGGAAACCGACGTACGGCAACTTGCGGTCGCGCGGCGTGTTGGCGATCGGCGTGTTGCAGCAGGCCGCGTACCAGCGCAGCAGCCCCTTCGGGCTGAGCGACAGGCACGCCAGCTGCGCGCGCCCCGCGGTGATGCGCAGGCCCGCCGGGAGCATCGCGATGATGTCGACGCCGCCCATGCCATCCAGCACGTCGCCACCTCGCCCCAGCGTGCGCGCGAACGCCCGGCAGTCGCGGCAATAGCAGGTGGCGCGCGCATACGCGTGGCTTGGCTCGATCTCGCCCTGGAGCGCGCCGCAGGTGCAGTGGAATGCAATCGCCATCGGCTGCGACTATCCACCTCCGCTCGAATGCCCGCAATACGCCGCCCTTGCGCGATTCGTGCGCGCCCGCACCGACCTAGGACTGGAACACCGGTTCCAGCAACCGGAAGCTGCCGGCATCGGCATCCAGCTCCACGCGCCCGCCGACGGGCAGGATGAACTGCTGGCGGATGTGGCCGATCATCGCGCCGCGGTAGGCCGGGATGCCCAGCGGCAGGATGTAGTCGTCGAGGATCTCCTGCAGCGTCAGCGAGCCGTAGCCGTCGCCCGGATTGCAGTCGGTGCACTCGCCAAAGATGAAGCCGGCGATCTGGTCCAGCGCACCCATCAGCTTCAAGGTGCTGAACATGCGGTCGACGCGATACGGCGCTTCTTCCACATCCTCGAGGAACAGGATCTTGCCGCGGAAGTCGGGCAGGTATGGCGATCCCGCCAGCGCGGTCAGCACGGCCAGGTTCCCGCCCACCAGCTCGCCCCGCACCTTGCCGCCGGTGATCGTGACCGTGCGGTTCTTGCGCGGCACCAGTTCGTCGCCGGCATCGGCCACGTTGCGGTATTGCATCAGCTCGCGCTTGAAGAACAGCCGCCTGAACTGGTCGGCATTGAAGCTGTTCCAGCTGCCCGAGCCATTGGGCCCATGGAAGGTGACCAGGCCGGTCTGTGCGTGGATCGCGTTGTGCAGCGCGGTGATGTCGGAATACCCCAGCAGCGCTTTTGGATTGGCGCGGATCACGCCGTAATCGAGCAGCGGCAACAGCCGCGCCGCGCCGGAACCGCCACGCACGCAGATCACGGCCTTGACGTCGCGGTCGGCGAACGCCGCATTGATGTCGTCCGCGCGCCCGGCATCGCTGCCCGCCAGGTGGCCGCGCCGCGCGGCGTAATTCGCCCCGGTCCTCACCTTGAACCCGAGCGCTTCCATGACCTCGCGCGCGAGCTGCAGGTTGAAACTGTCGTCCACCTGCGACGACGGACTGACCAGCGCCACGGTGTCGCCACGCTTGAGCGCGACCGGCAGCAGGCGGCCAGCCGGCGAGGCGATGGCCCTGCCCCCACCTGCGAGCGGCAACAGCAGGCCCGCGAGCGCCGCGGTGCCGATGAAAAGTCGTCTGTCCAAGTTGCCGCCTGCCGATCCGGATACGGCGGCCAGACTAGCAATCCGTGGCAGGCGGGCCAATGGCGCCCGGCGCAGGACCGCTGCCCTTTTCCACCCTGAAATCGATGGGCTTGTAGCTGAAGTTGTTCGACTGACCCGCCGAACACGCGGTCATCGCAACCACCAGCGGCATCTCCGCGCGCAGACGGATGAAGTCGCCGGCCTTGCTGAGCGGCGGCAGCACCGCCACGTTCCCGGTCGTGCCGTCCACGGAGACGTTCATGAAAATGTTGAACGCGATGGGCACCCGATCGATCCCGATGCCATACGGGGCGAGCGCGGACGCCAGGTTGCCTTCGCAACCGGGGCGTCCTTCAGCCTCACCGTAAAGCAGTTCAAACATCCGCTTCGAGCACGGTGTGAGCGTGAAGTCGTGTCGCCCGCAGGTGTCCTCGAGGATGGTGAACATCGGGCGGCTGCGGTTGGAATACAGCACGTCGCCGGTGCTCAGCCACAATTTCGATGCGTAGTCGATGGAGCGGCCGGAGGAGAGGTATTCGGCCATATCCTCCTTCGAGAACGCAGTGAGGTCGCTGACCTGCTGGCCCATCGGGTCGATGACGACCAGGACGTCGCCCGCCGCGAGCTCCACCGCGCGTCCGGAACAGGGCGCGATGCGCTCGGCTGTCGCGGCTTCGCTCATTTCGGGCTCCGCACGCGGAACGGGCATGTCCATCCGGCCTCTGTTTCGCGCCCGCTGTACTGCCGCGTTTCCGCGGCGGCACCGAAGTCGGCGAGGTTGGGGTTGATCGAGCCTTGCAGCGCGGTGTCGCGCTCGCGCGTGGCCGCCTGCATCTTCGGGTAACGGCCATCGGCGCGCAGCTGTTCGAACTGGCGATGTGAATTGAAGACCAGTGCCGGCCACGCAAAGCGGCGCGCCATGCGCGACGCGCCGGGGTGCAGGCCGATCACGAAGAACGGATGCCCCGCGAGGCTCAGGCTGAAGCGCGGGTCTCCCGGATCACGGCTCACGTCGGGGGCCCAACGCGTGCCACGGCGCACATCGATGTCGTGCAGGCGCTGCAGTTGCGACCACAGCAGCGCCTCGAAGCGGCTCTCATCGGCATCCTGCGGACCATCGAACAGGGCCACGAACGAGTACGTCGTGCTGTCTGCCGGGTCGGCGTCGTCGACCATCATCGCGAACGTGCCGAGTGCATCGAGCAGCGATGCGTCATTACTGCGATCGCCGAGACGAGCGAACTCGTGCACGTCGATCGCATCGCGCGCCAGCGCGCCTTTCGCGCCCACGCAGGGGAAGGACTGAGCGCCCACGAAATCCAGGAACCGCGCGGTCATTGCGCCAGCGGCGGGAGGAACGGGGGACCGCGTCGCCTGCACGTGGGCGGATGCGGTGGCGTGTGGGCAACGGCGCGGAGCGGTGGAGTTCATCGTCGACTGGCTTCTCGTGGGGAAGGATTGGCTTCGTGCGTCGGGGATTCGACGCGTCGAGGCTAGCCATGCCCACGCCACAACCGCGTGTACGCATTGCACGCAAGACACCGGAATTGCTGAAGTGGTTCATGTTCCTGCCACGGGATCGGCTCGCCCCGCGGCTTCGCCGTGCGCAACACGGATTCAGCTTCCTGCACAGATGTATCGCGGTTTGCGCCATGATGTCGGCTCTCCACCTGCGATGCCCACTCCGCCGTGCCCGATTCCGCCCTGCCTCCCCGCCCCGCCCTCGGCCGGAGGCCCTCGATCACGCGAGAAGACCTGATCAGCGCGGCGCTGGCCCTGCTCGGGCCGAACCGCAGCGTGTCCACGCTTGGCCTGCGCGAAGTCGCACGCGAAGCGCGCATCGCGCCGAACAGTTTTTATCGCCATTTCCGCGACATCGACGAACTCGCGGTCACGCTGATCGAGCGCGCGGGCGTATCACTGCGCACGATCATCGGCCAGGCGCGCCGCCAGCGCGCAAGCTCGGGCCACGGCGTGGTGCGCAGCTCCGTGGAGGCCTTCTTCGACCAGCTGAGCGCCGACGACCAGCTGCTGCAGCTGCTGCTGCGCGAGGGTCTCGCGGGTTCGGACGCCTACAAGCAGGCGGTGGACCGCCAGCTCTCCTATTTCGAGGAAGAGCTGCGCGTGGACCTGATCCTGCTGGCCAAGGTCACCGGCGTGCCGCTGCACGAGCCGGCCGTGGTGGCCCGTGCCATCACTCGTCTGGTGTTCGCGGTGGGTGCGAGCGCGATGGACATGCCGCGCGAACGCTACCCGCAGCAGATCGAAGACCTGACGATGATGGTCAAGATGATCGTCATCGGCGCGCGCGCGATGCACGCCGGCGGAAAATGACGACGCCGGACGGGTGTCCGGCGTCGTCGATGCAACCTGGGAAGTACCTTGCTTACTGCGCGGTGCAGGTCGGCGCGTACATCCAGTAGATGGAATCGTTGCAGCGGTAGCTGTTGGAGCCGTACGCCTGACCGCGGACCGCCCTGACCTGGGTCGAGGAATCGTCGTGGCAGTTGTGATGCCCGCCGCGCGCGATCGCCCAGTACGGCGTGGAACAGGTGTGGCCGCCGGCATCGGTGCGCCGCGCCGGCACGCGGTAGTACGTCAGGCGCGGGCCGGTGAACGTGCACTTGTGGGTCATGTTCTCGGTGGCCGCGCAGGTGCCGTGGTTGCAGTAGCTGGTCCAGCCCTGGTGCGTCTTCACCGTCGAGGTCGCGCTGTTGTAACGCCACTTGCCAACGCGCGTGCCCGAATGCTCGGCGATCACCACGAACGGCTTGCGCCACACCTGGATGTAGGTCTGGTACATGCCGCCGGCCGCGCGCCGGACATCGCCCGCAGCCACCGCGTCATCGCGTACCGGCAGGAGGTGCGTGGCCAGGGTCTGCGCCAGGCGTTGCATCGTCGCCTGTTCGGCGGGATTGCCCTGTGCGACGCCCTGTGCCCACGTGCCGCTGTAGGCCAGCGCGTTCAACGCGGTCGCCGCTCGGCCGAAATCCGTGGTCAGCGCGTGGTGGTCGCGCGCGTTTTCGGCTTCCATCGACTCCAGCCAGCCCTTCGGCACCTCGTCGCCACCGAGTTCCGATGCCAGCACGTAGCCGTCCGCGGCCTTCACCATCGAATAGGCGTCGATGCGGCCCATCTGCCCGTCGGCGCCAGGCTCGTCGGCGATGAACTTCTGCGATCCCAGCAGCGTGATGCCGTTGCCCAGGTTGGCCTGGATGGTGCCGTCGCGCTCCCTGGCGATCCCGAGGTCCTTGGCCGAGCGCACGTAGAAATCGGCGACCTGCGCTGCATCCGGAGCGGAAGACCGCCGGGCATCCACGCCCGCACGCACCGGGTAGCGCGCCGCCGGGGCGCCCGCAGCCTGCCTCGCCAGGTCCGCCAGTGCCGATTTCTCGGCCGACAGCGCCACGTGCAGGTTGGCGGCTTCAAGCGCCCCGCCCAGCCCGGACAGGAGGTCGGAATAGGCAAAGCCGTCGGACTTGGTGAACTCGCCGTGCTGCGGCTCCCACTGCTTGGCGTAGGGCTCGCCGCCCAGGGCCACGGTACGGGCTTCGCTGTCGATGACCCGCAGGCTGAGTGCACCCGGCGCGCCGGTGGCGGCGTCCAGCGTCCTGCGCGCCTCGAAGTACAGCTCGGTGCCATTGACGGTGTAAACGCCGGCCACGCCCAGCTCCGGATCCGCCAGGAAGAACTTCACGTTGCCGTCGGGCTTTGCGGCGCGTTCAACGCCAGCGGCCATGGTGCCCCCGGTAAACGCCATGCCCATGGCCAGCGCGATGCCGACCGCCATCTTTCCCATTCGATTCATTCGATGTACCCCTAAGTGCTGTGTCGTTGGACCACGAAAACGCGGAAAACCAAGGAACAACCTGACCCCCGAGTCCGACCTGGCTGCCCCCGCCAGAACACCGGGGGAAGGCTTCGCGGTCGACTCATATACGACTGTACACAAAATGAACAGTTGTGCATCTTGCTCTGCAGCACGTTTTCAGACATGCGCGACGCGGCTCTTGCATATTGTTTTTCGATATGCTTAATATCGATCCTCGATGCGCAGGAGCTGCCCCATGAACGTTCCGAATGCCCCGACCGCTGCCCTCGCGTGGTCGCAGCCGCTGATCCGCGTCCTGATCGTCCTCAACCTGGCCTACGCCGTCGGCGTGCTGGTGATGCTGGTCCTGAGCCTGATTCCCGGGACCATCCTCTGGGACGCGCTGGGCATGCTGTTCCCGGCAGAACACCGCGACCGGATCGTCGTCGGCCTGCGCGCGATCCTGTTACTGGGCATAGCCGCCGCCGCGGTTGTCGATCGCGTCCTGCGCCAGCTGCTGGCCATCGTCGAGACCGTGCGTGCCGGCGACCCGTTCGTGTCCGGCAACGCACGGCGCCTGGAGGCCATCGCCTGGTGGGTGCTTGCGGGCGAGGGCCTGCGGCTGCTGATCGGCGCGATCGCACTGGCCACCACGTCATCCATGCCGGAGCTGGACCTCGACCTGCACTTCTCCGTGGCGCCCTGGCTGGCGGTGCTGCTGCTGTTCGTGCTCGCGCGCGTGTTCGCCGAGGGCGCGCGCATGCGCAGCGACCTCGAAGGAACGGTGTGACATGGGCATCCTCGTCCGCCTCGATGAGCTGCTGCACGAGCGGCGCATGACGCTCACCGAGCTGGCCGCGCGCGTCGACATCACGCTGGCAAACCTGTCGATCCTGAAGACCGGCAAGGCCAAGGCAATCCGGTTCTCGACGCTGGAGGCCATCTGTGCCGCGCTCGCCTGCCAGCCGGGCGACCTGCTCGCCTTCGACCCCGCCCAGGCGTCCCGGGAGCAGGACTGAGACATCCTCACCATCGGGTTGCCGGAACGTCGGGTTTTGGACGTTGGACAAGGTGCGCTGGTCCGGACAACGGACACACAGGGGAGGCGCTCTCCTCCCCCGTGCCAGGAACCTCCGACATGAACGTCTCCCCCACCCGCGCCGCCCGCCCCGCACGCCGGGGCCTGCTTGCCACCGCTCTGCTGCTCGCCTTCGCCCTTCCGGTGCAGGCGGACTCGGTCACCGACTGGAACGCGCTCGCCAGTGGCCCCGTGGTCGGGCCCCGTTTCGGCGGCCCGCAGCAGCAGGCCCGCATGATGGCGATCACCCAGATCGCCGTGCACGACGCGTTGAACAGCATCGAGCCGCGCTTCGAGACCTATAACGACCTGCCGCTCGCCTCCCCGATTGCTGCGCCCGACGCCGCCGTCGCGGCGGCCGCACGCACCGCGCTGCTGGCAATGATGTCGGCGCTGCCGCCGGCCACGCCGCCTGAAGACACCAATCGCGCGCTCGCGATCCAGGCGATCGAAGCCGCCTACGCGGCCGCGATCGGCCCGGGCGCACCGACCCTCCCCGAGGCGGCTGGCATTGCCGCGGGCGAAGAAGCGGCCGACGCCATCATCGCCTTGCGCTATGACGCCACCGCCACGGGCCTGGTGCCGATCGACGGCTCGGGCACGCCCAACTCGCCGCCGTACACGCTGCCACCCAGGCTGGGCGTGCACCAGCCCACGCCGGCGCCGGAGTTTCCCGCCGTCACCACACCTGCCTTCACCGGCTGGTCCGCGGTCACGCCCTTCGCCCTCGACAGCGCCACGCGCTTCCGCGCGCCGCGGGCCGCGATCTTCAGGTTGCGCGGCGTCCGCTACACCGCCGAGTACGCGTTCGTGAAACAGGTTGGCGACGCGCGCGTGCGCGGCGCGCAGCCCGACTCCGAGCCGAGCGACATCGCGCGCTTCTGGGCCGGCGGCGGGCTGGAATGGAACGCGAACGTGCGCCTCGCGGTCGCCCCGCGCGGCCTGGACCTTTGGGAGCATGCCCGGCTGTTCGCACTGGTCAACATCGCCACCTCCGACACCCACGTCACCAACATGGAGAGCAAGTATTTCTACAATTTCTGGCGCCCGGTAACCGCGATCCGCTGGCGCAACGACGGCAACCCGTGGACCCACAGCGACCGCTGGTGGCGGCCGTTCCTGCAGACGCCGCCGTATCCGGACTACCCATGCGCCTCGACCGGCCTGACCGGCGCCGTCACGCAGACCTTGCGGCGCTTCTTCGGCACCGATGTACTTCCCTTCACCCGGACCGTCACTGCGCCGGCCACGCCGCTGCCCGCACCGCTGACCGCGCTGCCGCCGAAGACCATCACCCGCGGCTACGCAAGGCTCACGCTGGCGGAGAACGAGCAGGCGCTCAGCCGGGTGTACGGCGGCCTGCACTTCCTCGAGGGATGCACCGCCGGCCTGCGCATGGGAAACCAGGTGGCGGACTGGGTGTACTCGGGCTACCTGCGCCCGTGACGCGACCGCGGCTGGCGCATACTGGGCAGGCCGCCTGCACCCGCAGTGCCTTATCAACGCGCCGAGGAGAATGAAATGAGCAAGGGTCTGGACAAGAAGAAGGAAACGAAGAAGAAACCGGCCAAGACCGCGAAGGAAAAGAAGGCCGAGAAGCGCGACAAGAACGCCGCCAAGGTCTTCGGGCCGGCCTGACCGCGCTTCGCACGATCAATTGAAAAGGCCCGGACTTGTCCGGGCCTTTTTCTGGGAGTCGCGGGTCAGCTTTCGAAGATGGTCTGGAACCCGCCCCAGATCATCCGCTTGCCGTCGAAGGGCATGTCCATTTCCTTCATGGCCGGGTCGTTCTGCATCTTTTCCCAAGCCGCGTCGGCGGTGGCCTTGTCGGGCCAGATGAGCCAGGAGAACACCACCTGTTCCCCGTCTTCCAGCTTGACCGCGCGCTTGAAGTCGGTGGTCTTGCCGTCCTCGATGTGTTCGCCCCAGGCCTCGACCTGCTTCAGCGCGCCGTGCTTCTGGAACAGCGCCCAGCCGGCCTCGGCGGACTTGATGTAGCGATCCTTGTTGCCATTGGGGACAGGGACCAGGAAACCGGTGACGTAGGTCATGTGGGCACTCCAGTTGGGGGATTGGCGCTGACGATCGCGCCGCTGCAAATCGACACAACGGATCGGCGCCTGCCGATCGGCCATTCGACCCCCAACCGGTTTGCCGGGACAATGGCCGCGCGGCCTGCAGTGTGCCGCGCGAGACGACTTCCACCCGGGACACCCATGCGAACCTTCGTACTGAGAGCGCGCGCAGCACCCACCGACAGCCAGGCACTGCTGGCCTCGGTCGGGAAGGATGCGCACACCGAAATCCTCGCGCATACATTGATGAATGCGATTTTCGTGGCGCAATCGCATCGTCCGGATGTCGTGGTCTACCTGGTGCTGGAAAGCACCCGCGATTTTTCCCGCACCATCCACTTCGACGTCAACGCCATGCACGAGATCGGTGGCTTCGACGAACGCGCGCTGCTGGGCAAGATCGCGAAAGCGCTGGATGCCTCGAATGGAATGGGCAAGGACGAGGCGCGGCCGGTGGAATCGGGCGTCACCGTACGCACGTCAAGCTTCGAGCGGCTGGTGCAGGCGCTTGCCGAAGACCATCAGCTGTTCCTGCTGGATCCCAAGGGCACGCCGATCGCTGAACAGGTGTTCGGGTCCAATCCCTGCTTCCTGCTGACCGACCATATCCCGATGCCCAGGAAGACCATCCCCGGCCTCGAACGCATGGGCGCGAAGAAGATCACCTTGGGATCGAAGATGCTGTTCGCGTCGCAGTGCGTCGTGCTGGTGCATCACGCACTGGACCAGCGCTGACGCGCCCATCGGGCACGTGCGGATCAGGCGCCGCGCACGCGCAGCGTCAGCCCCTTGAGGAAATTGCGCAGCAGCTGGTCGCCGCACTGGCGGAAATTCTTGTGCCCGGGCTGGCGGAACAACGCCGACAGCTCCGGCTTGGACACGGGAAACCCGGCCGCCGCGAAGATGTCGTGCATGTCCACGTCCTTGAGTTCGAACGCCACCCGCAGCTTCTTCAGCACCACGTTGTTGCTGATGCGCTTTTCCACCGGCCGCGACGGCACGCTCTCGTCCCGGCCGCGCAGGTACAGGATCAGCCCATCGAGGAAATGCGCGAGCACCCCGTCGCTGCAGGCAACGTGCCCGGGCTCGTCTTCCTTCAGCAGGAAGGGGCGCACGTCGTCCTTTTCGAGGGCAAATGCGGGATCGGCCAGATGGACGATCTCGACCAGCTTGCTGTCGCCCAGGTCGAGCATGTAACGGATGCTGCGCAGCACGTCATTGTTGATCATGGATTCGGGTGCGGTGTGGGGATGCGGCAAGTCTACTCAGCCACGCCCGCAATCTTCAGTCCAACGCACGCCGGAGCGGCAGCGCCGCCAGCGCCACTACTCCTGCCAGCGCGATCGCTGTGGCAAGGCCGGTCGCGCCCAGCGGCCGCACCTCCAGCAGCCCCGAGAGCGCCGGCACCTGGATCAGCACGACGCTGGCCAGCCCGGCCGCGGCAATGACCTGCGGCATCCTCCCGCGCAGCGCGGTGAGCACAACCAGGAACGCCACGTTGCACAGGATCAGCACCGCAAGCGCGAGCGAACGCCCGTCCGCGGCCGGATCGCCCGCAGCCCCGGACACGCTGCCGATCCGGTAGCCCGCCAATACCGCCGCGGTCGCGGCTGCACCGGCAACCCCCAGCGCCCGCCACGCCCGCCCGGAAAAGAAGCGCACCGGCCCGACCGCTGGAGGACGCCTTTCCAGGCGCGCGTCGCTGCGCAGCTGGAATGCCAGCATCGCGGTGGGGTGGATCAGCAGTTCCAGCCAGACGATGTGGATCGGGAGGTACAGCAGCGGAAACCCGAGCAGCGGCACCAGCGCCGCCGACAGCACCAGCGGCAGGTGCACCAGGATCAGGTAGGCGAAACCACGCTGCAGGTTGGAAAACAGTTGCCGGCCTTCGGCAATCGCGTTGACCAGGGTGCGGAAGTTGTCGTCCAGCAACACGATCGCCGCCGCCTCGCGCGCGCTGCGCGTGCCACGCTCGCCCATGGCGATACCGATGTCGGCGGCCTGCAGCGCCGGCACGTCATTGACGCCATCGCCGGTCACCGCAACGGTGTGCCCGCGCGCCTGCAGCGCCTGCACCAGCTGCAGCTTCTGTGCCGGCGCGGCGCGGGCGATGACGTCGGCGCCGGCGAGTTCATCGGCCTCGACGTCCGCTTCCTGGCGTCCTTCCAGGCTCAGCACCACGGGCTGGCCGCCACCGATGCCGATCTCGCCCGCGATGGCACCGGCGGTGAGCGGATGGTCGCCGGTCACCATGATCACGCGGATGCCAGCGGCCAGGCAGGCCTGCACCGACTCGCGCACGCCCTCGCGCAACGGGTCGCCAAAGGCCAGCAGCCCGGCCATGGCATAGCCCGAGTCCGGCTCGCGCGCCGGGTCGTGGCTACCCGGCAGCATGCGCTGCGCGCAGGCGATCACCTTGCAGCCGCGCCCTGCCAGCGCGTGCAGCTGCGCGCGCCAGGCGTCGTGGCCCTCGGGGCTCGGGGTGCACATGGCCAGCACCGTCTCCGGCGCGCCCTTGACCACGGCGAGCACGCCGTCACCGCCACGCAGCAGCGCGGTTTCGCGACGGCGCTCCTCGGTGAAGGGAAACGTGGCCAGGCGTTCCTCGCGGTCCGCCGATGGCGGCGCCGCCTCGCGGATCGCGCGGTCCATCGGATCGTGGTTGGCGGCGGCCGATGCGCGCGCCGCAAGCGCCAGCAGGCCGGCCGCATCCAGTCCATCGGCCGGCACGGTCTCGACCAGCCGCAACTCGCCTTCGGTGAGCGTGCCGGTCTTGTCGGAGCAGATCGCGCTCACCCGGCCGATGTTCTCCACCGCCACCGCGCGCCGCACCAGCGCCTGGCGCTGCGCGAGGCGGTAGACGCCTACCCCGAGGAACAGGGTGAACACCACCGGAAACTCTTCCGGAAGCGCGGCCACCGCCAGGGTCAGGGCGCTGATCAACGCGTCCACCAGCCCGTGTCCCTGCGCCAGGCGTACCGCCGCCAGCAACAGGCACAGCACCAGCGCCGCGACCAGGAGCACGCGCACCAGGCGCGTCACCGACTGCTGAAGCGGCGTGCGCGCCTGCACGCCGGCACGCGACAGGCGCACGATCTCGCCATAGCGGGTCAGCGCACCGGTATGCAAGATCCACAAGCGCGCGCTGCCGGTGAGCAGGCGCGTCCCGGCGTGTGCCCAGTGCGCCGCATCGACGCTGTCGGGCAGCGCGCCGGCAACCTCGAACGCGCGCTTGCGGACAGGCAGCGACTCACCGGTGAGCGACGATTCGTCGAACTGCGGATCGCCGCCGGACAGCACCAGGCCGTCGGCCGGGATCCAGTCGCCCGCGGCCACCTCCACCACGTCGCCTGGCACCAGCTCGCGGGCCGGCAGCACCTGCCAGCTGCCGTCGCGCAGAACGCGTGCCTCGGCGGCCAGGCGGCTGGCCAGACCTTCGGTCGACGCCTGCGTACGCCGGTGCAGCCAGGCATCCATGCCCAGCAGGGGCACGATCGCCAGCAGCAACACGAGCGCTTCGGCACGGTCGCCGAGTGCCAGGAACAGCAGGCTCACCACCAGCAGGAACCACAACATCGGATCGCGCGCCGATGCCGCGGCTGCCGTCCACCAGCGCCGTGGCGTCGCCTCGGCCACATCGTTGTCGCCGAAACGCCGCCGGCGCGCGGCGACCTGTTCGCTGCGCAGGCCGGCGAGCGGATTGCTGTCTTCAAGCACTTCGCGTGGGAAGGGCCAGCTCGGCATCGCGGCATCTGCTCCGGCGGAAGCCTACTTTAAGCGTTCCGGCAACCTGCAAAGAACCGCAGCATCTCCGCGGAGGCATCCGGCCCTTGCGGATCGGTGTATGTGCCCGCCGCATCGCCGCCGGCCCAGGCGTGGCCGGCGCCATGGATGACCCAGTGCTCGGCCGCGATCCGGCCATCGGCGGTGCGATGCACGGTGCGGGTCGCACTGCGTCCGCCCGGCGCGATGGTGCGTTCGACAGTGCTGGCCGCGGCTGCGCCGCCTGCTCCTCTGCCACGGCCGAGACTCTGTTCCACCACGCCGTGGCCATTGCCCGGATGCACGGTGGTGTCGCTGTCGCCGTGGAACACGATCGCAGGCACGGGCGCAGTGCCCGCGGCGGATGCACCCCGACTGCGTCCACCACCGTTGCGCATGGCCGCGAACGCCGACGGCACGTCACTGGCCATCCCGATCGGCAGGCCGGAGTGCACGCCGATGGCGGCATAGATATCCGGGTGCGTGCTGGCGAGCACCGCAGCCATCGCGCCGCCCGCGGACAGGCCGGCTACATACACGCGACCGGCGTCCAGTCGATGGGAAGCGACGAGGTCCCTGGTCAGTGCGGCGAGGATCGCCGGCTCACCCTGCTCGCGCTGCTGGTCGCTGCCGCGGAACCAGTTCCAGCATCGGTTCTGGTTGCGCTGGGCCGACTGCGCGGGCCACGCCACGACGTAGCCCTGCTCGCCCGCAAGCTCGTTCATGCGCGTGCCGCGGGCGAAATCCTCAGGTGTCTGCGTGCAGCCGTGCAGCATCACCAGCAATGGCGCGCCGGCCGTGTCGAGGCCCGCGGGAATGTGCAGCCGATAGTCCAACGCGCCTGCGTCGCAGGAGAAGCGGTGGCGCGAGTCGCGGCCGCCACGCGCTTTGCTTGGCACCCCGGCGGTTTGCGCCTTGCCGCCCTCGACCACGCGGAACTCGCCCTCGATGTACGGCCCGCGCGCGGCTGCATTGCCGCGCACGTCATGTCCGCCGTCCTCGGAAGCGGCTGGAGCTGCGCCAGCGTTGCCACCAAGCGCGTCCTGGATGGTGCGAGTCGCGGCCTGCAGATCGCCGGCCTGCATCAGGCGCATCGCCTGGCGCATGGTGTTGTTTGCAGGTGTCATCGGGTGTCCTGATCAGTGGATGCGGCCGACCAGCGCGGCCTTGACCTTGGCGCTTGCATGCAGCACGCCGAGCACCGAAATCGATTCGATGGCCGCAAGCGCCAGCTGCGGCGAGACGTCGTCTGCAATACGAACCAGTCCCAGGGCCTGGATCCGCAGGCGCTCGCCGGCTTCGCACGCGGCTTCGAGCTCGCGGCGCCCGTAGTCCTGCAGCCCCATCACCAGCGTGCGGCGCGCGACCGTGGTCCGCAGCACGTCACCGTGCACCGCCAGCTGGTTGCGGATGGCGGTGCGGATGAGGTCGGTGCGGTTGGAATAGAAGCCTTCCTGCACCAGCAGGTCGATCTGGCCCAGGTCGACGACACCGAGATTGATGGTGATCTTCTCGCTGTCGGCAATGGCACGCGGGCGCGGGTCGGTCATGGACGGACGCTCTTGGATGGCATGCGCCAGCCTAGCACCATCCATATGGATGGTTTGTTAATCCGCGACAGCGCCCGCGAAGCGCAGGCGCCTGCTCAACGCCCCGCCGACCGCTCCACGAAGATGCGTTCCGCCAGCCATTCGTTGTTGCCGACCTGCCGCGCCTGGACGCGCACCAGGTCACCGCGCTGCATGTCTTCCGGGCGGTAGCTGCGGCCCTGGTACTCAACCGTGGTGCGGCCGTCGTACCGCAGCTGCGCGTTGTTGCCGTACCCACCGGCGCCATCAAGGCGGATCAGCCTTGCGCGCGTGTCGACGGACGCGACCGAGCCACGCAGGTCCTGGCCGTATCCGCCGCCGTAGCCACCTTCACGCACATTGCGCACCACCTCGACCTGGCGCGCCCAGAGTTCTCGCCCCGACTGCGTGACATCGATGCGGACCACGTCACCCCGCTCCAATCCTTCCACCGAACTCTCGCGCCCCTGGTAGAACAGGCGGGTACGCTGGTCGTAGCGCACTTCCGTGCGCTGTGCACGGCCGGCGCGGGGGTCGTCGACGACCAGCAGGATGCGATCGTAGGCGGTGTCGACGCTGTCGACGGTGCCCTGCAACTGGCTGCCGTACTGCGAGCGGTATCCCTGATCGGGCTGCCCGTAACCATCGGGATAGCTTCCATAACCACCCGGGCTCACGCAGCCGGTGAGCAGCAGGACACCCGTGGCCAGCACCAGCCCGATGCCGCGGATCGCGTAGTTCATGGAGATGCTCCGAAGATCTTCGAGAGTTGCCATATGCACCGGCACCCGTGAACGCGGGGTAATTGCGATCGCAACGGCGGGTACCAGCTCGGCGCCGCAGCGCGCAGCGGATGTGCACGCGCTGCGGACCCCTGGAGTTGCATGGGAGTGCCCGGGCAGGAGAAGGTCTCCGCAGCTTGCCGCCACACCCGCGACAGCAGTGCCAGTGTGTCCACCTCCATCAACACGAGAACTCCGCATGCAGCGGCTTTGTCCCCTGTGCAAAGGCTCCGGCCGGTTCCCGCCCGGCGTATGCCGCCACTGCCACGGCGCGGGCCATGACCCGACCGATACCGGTGACACCGGCACGCTGGACACGGCCTTCGTGCGGATCCCGGTCCTGGCTCCGCTGGCGCTCGTCCTGTTCCTTGCCCTGGTGGCGCTGCAATTCGCCGGCCAGGCGCACCTGGGCGCGGGTGAACGGCTGTTGGCGAGCGTCGTGCTCGCGATGCTGTTCGGATGGCCCGCACTGTTTGCGATCGCGCGCAGCCTCCGCGCGGGGCCGTTCGGTCACTCGTTGCGCGCGGCGGCCATCGTGCTGGCGCCGGTGGGCGTGACGCTGGTGTTCGCCGCCTGGGTGCTCATGGCTCCCGGCGCGAGGTGGCCCGGACTGGCGGCGGGCATCTGGCTGTTTGCGCAGCTGGTCGTCGTGCCCGCGTGCTGGGCGGCGGCGCGCAGGGACTTCGAGCGCTAGCCCCGCCTCAACGCCGTTCCCATGCCGCGAACAGCGCCTGCATACGCTCGCGCTGGGGTGGTGCCCAGCGCTTGATCTGGTCGGCCACGCCATCCGCTGTCCGCCATTTCCGATCTGCCGCCGCCGCGGTGGAGAACCACTGCATGGCGAGATCGGACTGCCCGGTCGTCCAGTACAGGAGCGCCAGGCTGTAGGCCGCCCAGTACGGCTCGCCGCCGTGCAGCGCGATGGCACGCTGCCAGTCGGCGAACGTCGCCGCGTAATCGTCCTGGTCGTAGCTTGCCCAGCCCCTGGACCACAACACATGCCGCTCGTGCGGACCGCCCGGCTCCGACGCAGCAAGCGCCGCGTCGAAATCGCGGCGCGCACGCTTCAGGTCGCCGCCTTCCATGAACAGATAGGCGCGGTGGGACAGCGCCGAGACGTTGCGCGGGTTCTTCTGGATCGACGCATTGATCGCACGACGGAAGCGCGCCCGGTCGCCCGGCGGCGTGGGAAGGTAGGTCGCCGCCAGGTCGTCGTCGATGTACCTGCCTTCAGGCTGCACGGCCGGCAGGGCTTCGACCGCGACCGCGGCGCCCGCAACGCACAGCAACAACAGCATCAATCCAATGCGATGTGTCATCGGGCAGCTCCGTGGAAGTCTGCCGAGCTTGCCACACCATCGCTGCCGGCGTGCGCCGCGGCCATCAACGCCCGGCCATGGCGCAGCGCGCCACGGCCGGGGGCGTGGTCACTTGGTCTGTGTCTGTGCGACCGGCTTGTTCTTGATGGGCGGGTCGCAGGGCACCGTGCAGTCGGCCGACGTGTCTTTCACGATGACCACGTAGTCGCCTTCGCCGGTGGACGTGTCGCGGTCGGTGATCACGACGACGCGGGGCGACGACCCGACGGCCCACGACAGCTGCGACTCGATGTCACCGCTGAAGTCCACGCGGGTGACCTCGTAGCGGGCGTCCGGCCCCACGGTCACGGTGATCGTCCCGCTGTGGCCGTCGGCGATCTGCTCCACGCCTCCGGCGCCATCGCTGCCGCCGGTGTAGCGGTAGCTGTACTTCTTTCCGTTGCTGGCGGTGGTGGTGGTGTAACCGTCTTTTCCGCGCGCTGGCGAGTTGCGGACGTCGAGAGTGACGTCGAAGTTTTCATTGGCGTTGATCATGACGAACTCCTGCTGCGTGGGGGCCGTCCGGGGCCAGGGGGGACAGGCGTCCGCCTGCATCTGAAGGCCATGGCCGCGACGGCACGTAGCCGGCGGCTTCCAGGCGCTGCATGTAGGCTCGCGCCTGGTCGTCGAAACCGAGGTGGTGGAGGCTGCGCACCAGCAGGTCCAGGCGATCGAACGGCGGCGCGTCGCCGGCATCCGCGGTGAGCAGGTCGCGCACCTGTTGCCAGCCAGCGCGGGCGGCATCGGTGTCGGACGCCATGCTGGCGGCTTCGGCGGACAGGTCCAGGTTGTAGGCAAGCAGCAGCCGCAATCGCTCGCTGCGTTCGCCGCGCCAGGCGGGTGCCAGCAGCGCCGCCGCATCGCGCACGTGCGCGCGCGCGGCGGTCGCGTCGCCGCGCCCCAGCGCCAGCTGGGCCTGGAGGCTGTGCGTGGCCGCCAGCAGGTGCAGCACCCGGTCGGACTCGGGTTCCGCCTGCCGCGCGCGCGACAGGATGGCGCGCGCCTCGGCCGCCAGCGCATCGGCTCCCGGCTTCCCTGCTGCCTCCTGCAGCCTCGCCTGCAGCAGGCGGGTGACGCCCAGGGTGACCTGCCACCTGTTGTTGCCGGGATCCTGGCGCGCCAGCGCCGCGGCGCGCGGCGACGCCAGGGCGAGGCTCGCATGCGCCTCCTCCCATCGCCCTCGCCTGGTCTGCACCTGCGCCAGCAACAGCAGCGCGTCCACGTGCTGCACGCGCCATTCGGCGACTTCCGGTTCGTCGGCCATGTTGCGGCGCATGCCGTCGACGTGCTCCGCCAGAAATGCCTCGGCCTGGGCCAGCGCACCGCGGCGGTCGGACAGCGTGCCCAGCCACGATGCGACGTTGGCTGCCTCGTCGCGCAGCGCGGTGTCGTGCGGTCGCGCGCGCAACCAGCCGCGGTACAGGGCCAGTTCCTGGCCCAGTGCGCGCTCGGCCTCGGCGGGGCGGCCCTGGGCTTCGTCGAGCACGGCGAGGTTGTGGTGGGCGTAGGCGACCTCGCGCTGCCAGTCGAAGTTGTCGCGGTCCATCGCCGCCAGCCGCTCCGCGCTGTCCCTGTAGCGGCGCAGCCAGGTGCCGGCGTCGGCGTAGCGTCCCTGCTGCAGCGCCACGTAGCCGATCCAGAACTCGGCCTGCGCCAGGTCGAACAGGCGCTGCCCGCTGGCCGGCGCGCGCTCGTGCAGCAGCGTGCTGCGCGCGTGCGCCTCGCGGAACGCGGCCATCGCCGCGTCGTGGTCGCCGCCTTCCAGCCGCACCTCGCCGATGCCGGTCAGCGAGCGCGCCTGCTCCTCCAGCGTGCGGTCGCTCATGTCGCGCGGATCGAGTGCGGCGAAGTAGCCGGTGGCCTTGTCGTCCACCGCGCGCATCAGGTCCAGCCGGCCCACCGTGGCCAGCTTCGCGCGCAGGTCGCCGAGCATGAAGCCGACGATGTCCTCCGCCTGCGCCTGCCGGCGCTGCGCGTCGTTGCGCGCCACGTACGCGGTCGCCGCCAGGCCCAGCGCGAGTGCCATGCCCGCGACCGATGCCACCGACACGATCGCCATCCGGCGCATGCGCCGCTGCGCTTCGCGCTGCGCCAGTGCGTCGTAACCGACACCGAGCAGCCCCGCCACCAGCTTGAGGAAGGCGCGCTGGCGGCCGTCACCCTCGGGGCGGGCATCGGCCGCCAGGGGCTCGTGCGCGGCGCCGCCGGCCGCCGGTCGCAGCAGCGTCGGCGGGAAGCAGGCCTGCGCCGGATCCGCGCCGCCCGGATCGCCGCCCACCACGAAGCACAGCACGCGGTCGCCGCGGCCGCTGTCCTGGAAGGCTTCGATCTCGGCGTTGACCCAGCGCGAGGCGACGGCGGCGGGCGAACACAGCACCACCAGCGCATCGGAACCTGCGAGCGCCTCGTGGATCGTCTCGCCAAGGTCGCCGGCCGTGGGCAGCTCGTCGCGGTCGAGGAAAAAACTGCCCAGGCGGCGCCCGATGACCCCGTGCGTCCCCTGCGTACCGACCAGGTGCGACGGCACCCGGTAGGTTTCCAGTCGTCGCAGCAGCCAGCGCGCCCAGGCGGCGTCGGCATGGCTGTAACTCAGGAAAGCACGAAAGCGCATGTAGGGAAATACCCCGGGCGTCCGAGGTCCAACGCGTTCCGTCGCCGGCCACGGCCATGCGCTTCAGATGCGCGATTGCGGCAGCGGACGCTCGCGGTGCAGCAGCGTCCACTCGGCATGCTCGGTGAGCGCCGCCTCGCCCAGCGCGCCCAGGATGCGCTGCCGGCCCACCACGTCCGCGACCGCCGCCAGCCGGCGATACGCCGAGGTGAAGATGCGCTGCATGAAGCGGTACTGCCGGATCAGCTCCTTGTCCGCCTTCTTGTGCATGTAGGCCTCGTGCACGGCGGCGGCCACCGACAGGATGCCCATCGCCGAGACCAGCACCTGCTTGGTGGAGGCGTCGAACCGGCTGGCGAAGATGGCCAGCACCACGCACAGCCCCACCCCCAACCCGAGACAGACGTGCCCCAGCATTTCCCCGCGGCGATGCAGCCGCGCCCGGTACAGCGAGCTGCCGGCGTAGTAACCCAGCTGGCCATTGCCGCCGGGCTCGCCGACCCACTCGTCGACCACCCCCTGCACATCCCCGCCGTCCGCGGCCAGCGGCACGCGCATGCCGTCGATGCCGGCACCGCGCATCACGTTGCGGATCCAGCCCAGCTCCACGTCCTGCTTCTGCATGAAGTTGTCGTGCGCGAACGCGCGCGCGCCCGCCACCACGATGCCCGCGCGCCGCCAATAGGACTGCACCCGCAGGCCTTCGGCGAGCGCGCGGTAATCCAGGTACTTGCGCTGCCATTCGCGGCGGCTGGCGATCGTCATCACCACCGAACCGGTGGCGAACAGCAGCAGGAAGGCATAGATCACCAGGTCATTGCTCACCACGTCGGTGTAGGTGAAGAACGCGAAGCCCATCAGCGCGACCAGCACGTAGGTCGTCAGCAGCACGCGCGCCACGCGGCGCTGGTAGATGCGCGCCAGCCAGTCGGCTGCGACGAACGTGCGCCACACCGGGCACGCCGCGGCCGCGGGCGACGGCGCGGGCTGCGCGGCGATCGGTGCCGCGTACTTGCGCATGTCGGCGTTGAATGCCGCCTGCCGCGAGAACATCCGCGCGAACGCGTCCGGCAAGGCCAGTCCGGCCTGCGCGTCCTCGCCGGCCGCCAGCCAGCGCGGGCGGGCATCCGCCACGTCCGCGTTGCCCTCCCGCGCCGCGGGCACGTGGTAGGCGACGTTCTCCTGGTCCGGCCCGAGCAGTGTGTCCGCGGCGCGCCGGTTGTCCGGGTCGGCCTGCGTCGCGCCCTCCATGTGGAAGCGCACGATGTCCGCCGTTCCGCCCACCCGCCCCGTCTGCCGGCCATCCCACAGCGCGAGCAGCACGTGGCAATGGCTGGACACGAAGATCCCCGCCTGCCGGTAGCGCCGGTCGCGCGTGGGTCCGGGCAGCGCCAGCGTCCCCGGCGTCTCACCGCGCTCCAGCGGCAGCTCCAGCACTTCCACCTGCGCCAGCTGGCGGTCCAGCAGCTGCAGGTTGGCGGGATCCTTGAAGTCTTCGCGATACAGCGCGAGCGGCAGCGGCAGCGGCGCGACCACGTACAGCCCCAGGTCCAGCGCGACCTGCGCGACCAGCTGGTCGGCGCCTTCGGCCATCGGCGACAACACCACCAGCGGCAATCCTGGGAACCTCGCCTGCAGGTCCTGCAGGAACGTCCGCACATCGGCTTCAAGCCCGGCGATGTCCTGCGCGCGCAGCCTGCGATGCCCGGTCACGCCGATCACCAGGCTGCTGGCGAGCAGGGGCATGTCGGGATTGGCGGCCATGGACGCTCCGGGCGACGGAAGCCCTCGCCTCCAGCTGTAAACACGCCAACCGCGGGGGAAATGGGCCGGCGGGTGCGCCTGTCCACCTATCGGGGGAGCAAGGATGCCCAGCGACAAGCCGCCACAGCGCAGGTCCAGCCGTGCGGACAGCGTGACATCAGGTGCAGCAGCATCCTCGATTGACGAAAACCGTGAACCCGCCGTCGTGGCCGACCACCACGCCAAGGCAGCCGTCGCCGCAGAGATCGTCTACCGCAAGCGCGACCGTGTTGTGCGTCGTCGGTGCGTAATCAAAGGCCTGCGGCGGTAGCAGCGCGCCGTCGCGACTCTTGGCGCTACCCATGGTGCGGGACGAGCAGCCACATGTCCGTCCCCGCACATTTCCGGCGTTGGCGGCAGTACTGACCTCGCGCCGCCATGCAAGGAGACTGGTCATGACCGCAAGTTCGACAATGCGCTGGACCATCGCTCTGCTGAGCGTGGCACTGCTGGCACCCACATCTCCAGCAGCCGCGGCGCCCGGCGATGCCCTGATCATCTGCAACAAGAACCAGACCTACGACGTTGCACTGGCCATCGCGACCAAAGCGGTGCCCCGTGGCATCGCCGCATTGATGGCATCCGGTTGGCGCCGGGAAGGTTGGTGGACCATTCCGGCGGGCCGCTGCGAAAACACCATGACGCTTCGGGACGTCCAGAACTACGAAATCTGGCTGCACGTGCTGGTCGCAGGCGGAACCCAGATCTACTTCAGCGGTGCCGGAGGCCAGGATGCAAACGTCTGCCTGCATCCCACGAAGGCATTTGACGAGTTCTCGTGGAACCCGCAGGACATGCAGGCATGTCGAGCAGAAGAAAGACGGGAGCGATTCTCGTACATGGGAAGCGTTTACGTCGAAGACGATGCCTACTCGATCTACAACCACGAAAATCGCACCTTGGACCTGGAATTCACCTATCCCTGAGTCCGGACGATTCGCGCCTCTGGCGCCGGATCACCGCCGCCCGTTATCGTGTGCGCCGCCGTTCACGATCCTGGGGCAAACGCGAGTGACAGAGCAGGCCATCCCGACCGTTGCGCTGCCTGCGCCAACCTGGTGCGAAAACTGCGCG
This sequence comes from Luteimonas sp. MC1828, assembly GCF_016461615.1. Classification (NCBI taxonomy): domain Bacteria; kingdom Pseudomonadati; phylum Pseudomonadota; class Gammaproteobacteria; order Lysobacterales; family Lysobacteraceae; genus Luteimonas; species Luteimonas sp. MC1828. The sequence goes on along the minus strand of NZ_JAEMNY010000001.1, from coordinate 303,624 downwards.
GCCGCACTGCATGGCACGTTCTGCCACGACTGCGGGCAGTCCATGCACAACCCCATCCGGCATGCCGGACATGCGGTGGAGGAATTCTTCGAGGCCTTCTGGCACCTCGACGGGCGGCTGTTCCGCACCCTGCGCGACCTCGTCTTGCCGGGAAGAGTCGCGATCAACTACCTGGCCGGCCACCGCGCCCGCTACATCGCGCCGCTGCGGCTGTTCGTGGTGCTCAGCCTGCTCACGTTCTTCATCGGCTCGGCGGCCGTGCACATCGAGGAGGGTGCTGTCGACGTGGAAGGCATCGAGGCGATCACCTCGGCCGGCACCGTCGAAGAAGTCGAGCGTGTTCGCGACCGGATGGTCGGGGACATCGAGCGGGCGCGCACGGCGGCCGGCAATACCCCCGGCGTGATGCCGTCGCTGGTGGCCGCGGAAGTGCGGATTCGCGGGGCGGCGGCCAACCGCGTCGTCGAACTGGGCGGCCGACCCAAGCCCGGCGCCGCCGGTGCCAGTGCGGGCGCGCCGCCGGCCGGCCCCGAAGGCCTGCAGTTCAACATGCTCGGGCACCGCGGCGAGTGGAATGCCCGGGACAACCCCGTCGTGGTCGGCTGGTGGCCCGGGTTCGCCAACGACTGGCTCAACCGCAAGATCGGCAACCTCGAAAAGAACATGCGGTCGCTGGACAGCGCCAGCGCCGACACCTGGCTGCAAGCGGTGATGTCCGCGGCACCGTCGGCGCTGTTCCTGCTGGTGCCGGTGTTCGCGCTGCTGCTGAAGGTCGCCTACCTGTTCACGCGGCGCCTGTACCTGGAGCACCTGGTCGTGGCGCTCTACAGCCACGTGTTCCTGCTGATCATGCTGTCGCTGGCGTTCGTGCTGTCGGTGCTGGACGGCCTGGTGGCCTCCACCACGGCGAACACCCTTCTCGGCCTGGGCATGGCGGCCGTGCTGCTGTGGATGCCGCTTTACCTGCTGCTGATGCAGAAGCGGGTGTATGGCCAGGCCTGGTGGCTGACGCTGCTCAAATACCTGGTGCTCGGCTTCATCTATTTCATGATGCTGGCGACCGCGACCGTGCTGGTGTTCCTGGCGCGGATGACGACGGCCTGATTAGCAGTGCCGCGACGAGATCGCGTCGTCGCACGGATTGGCCGGGCGGCCGGTCGCACCGCGCGCACGGAGGCAGCCAGCAGCTGGCCACCTCCGTGCCGCCGCCCGACGGAATCAGAACGTATAGCCCACGCGCGCGTAGTAGAAGCCGCCGTTGAAGCCGTACGGTGCATGCACGGGGTAGCGCGCACCGGCGACGCCGCCCCACGGGTTCTCTTCGGGCACCTCGTCGAAGATGTTCTGCGCGCCGACGTTGAAGTACAGGCCTGACGCGAACTTCCAGCCGATCTCGGCATCCACGGTGACGGCGCTGTCGCCGTAGATCGGCAGGCCACCGTCTTCGGCGAGGATCACGTCGCTGTCGAGGTGGTCCTCGTAGAACGCGCCGTAGTAGTTCACCCGCAGGTTGGCGTTGAACACCTCGCGCTGGTGGCTGACGCTGAAGTAGCCCTTGGTGCTCGGCAGCGAATCCTCCAGCTTCTTGACCCGCGCTTCGGAAATGATCCCCGGCGTGAAGCTGTCGACTTCGGTCCGGTTCCAGTTGGCCGCCAGCGAATACGTGGTGGCGCCGCCGAAGTGGTCGCCGGTGAAGCTGGTGACCAGGTCGACGCCCGACGTGGTGGTGTCGAAATCGTTGACGAAGAAGCCCACGCGGCTGAGGGTGGCCGCCTCGCTGATGCCCGCCGCGATCAGCGCGGCGCGGTCGGCGTCGGTGAGGGTGAAGTCGGTGCTGCGCGCGATGCGGTCGCTGACTTCGATCCGGTAGGCGTCGAGCGTCGCCTGCCAGCCCTCACTGCTCCAGACCAGGCCGAGCGAGACGTTCTTCGACTCTTCCGGCGTCAGCGGCTCGCCACCGTAAAACACGGCCACCGGGTTGGTGGACGGCAGGGTGGCGGTGTCGCGCAGCTCGCCATCGATGAACGAACTGGTGACCTGGCTGACGTTGGACTGGCCCGGGGTGGGCGCGCGGAAACCTGTGCTGATCGCACCACGCAGGGCGAGCGCTTCGCTGAAGTCGTAGCGGCCGGTCAGCTTCCAGTTGGTGGTCCCGCCGAAGTCGCTGTAGTCCTCGTGACGTACCGCCGCGGCCAGCAGGAACTGCGGCGTCAGACGCGCCTCCGCGTCCACGTACAGCGCCCAGTTGTCACGGTTGAAGGTGCCGGCGATGCGCGGATTGAAACCGGGGAAGCCGTTCGATCCGATGCTGAAGCCCTGCTCGGTGAGCGGTCCGATCCCGAACGACGCGGGATCGCCGGCCTTGATCTCGAACTCCTCCTCGCGCCACTCCGCACCCATGGCCAGGCGGATCGGCCCGTCGGTGAACCCGGTCTCGATGTCGTGCCCGACGTCGAAGTTGACGTTGCGCTCGGTCTGCACGTTGCCGCCGGGATTGAAGCGCAGGCCGGCCGGTTGATCCGGGCCCAGGGACGCGTTGACGGTGTTGAGCAGGAAGAAGTCGACGTTGTTGCGGCCGTAGGACAGGCTGAAGTCCCAGCTCCAGCTGTCGGCCCACATGCCCTTGGCGCCCGCGGTGACGGCGCGGTCTTCCATCTCGCCGCCAAAGCTCGGGGTAAAGCCGCCAGGAATGCCGGAAAGGAAGGTGAAGCAGTTGGCCGGCAGCGCCGCCACCTGCGCGCCCACCGTGGCATACGGGATCAGGTTGCCGGCGGCATCGCGCAGCGCGATCGTCGGGCACGCGGCGCCGTCGAGCGAGCCGATCAGCAGCGTCGCGCCTTCGTCGTTGGTGTACACGCCGGCGCGCGAGGTCGGATCACGGTAGTAGAACGCGCCGATCACTTCGCGCTTGGCGTAGTTGCCGAACAGGTAGAAGTCCGCGACCTCGGTCGTCATGCCCATGTTGGCGACGAACTTCAGGTCGTGGTCGGTCTCCGGCAAACCCCAGACCTGCACCGGGTTGAGCACGCCGGGGTAGCCCGCCGCGGCCGTGGCCGCCGCATCGTCACGCTGCACGCTGCGCGAGGTCGGGTCGGCGGCGCGCCACTCCGCGGTCAACGTGGCGAAGCCATTCGCCGTGAGCGGCAGGCCCAGCTGTGCGCTGTATTGCTGGGTGAAACCGTCGCCGTCGTAGAACTGGCCGCCGAAGGCCTCCACGGTGCCACCCGTGTCCAGGCGCTTGAGCTGGAAATTGATGACGCCGGCGATGGCGTCCGAGCCGTACTGTGCCGCCGCGCCGTCACGCAGCACTTCCACCTGTTCCAGCGCCAGCGAAGGGAACACCGAGATGTCCGGCCCCTGCGAACCGTCGGACAGGCCATGGCCGAGGAAGGTGATGACCGCCGCGCGGTGGCGGCGCTTGCCATTGACCAGCACCAGCGTGCTGTCCGGCGGCAGCCCGCGCAGGTTCGCCGGGCGTACCAGGGTGGCGGCATCGTCGATCGGCACGGTGCTGACGTTGAACGAGGGAATCAGCGTGCGCAGCTTGTCGAGCACGTCGACGGAAGGCTGGGCGTGGAAGTCCGCGCCTTCGATGATGTCGATGGGCACCGCCGATGTCGTTTCCGACCGCGGACTGGTGCGCGAACCGAGCACCGAGACGGTACCCAGGGTGGTGGTCCGCTTTGCTTCATCCTGCGGCTCCGGCGCCTGTGCCTGCGCGCTGGCAATGCCGGCGACCGACAACATCGTGGTGGCCAGCGCGAGCCGGACGCCCACGGACATGGAGTGCCGCGCCAGGCAGCGCCTGGCAGTCAAGTGCGTCATCGAAGTTCCCTCTCGCTTGGATGGATTGGGTACCGCTACTTCGCCGTTCGCCCCTGCCCGTACCGGCTCGCTTGGCGTTTAACAGATCTTTAATTTCGTGGCAAGAACAAAATTGATGTGAGCGCTGGTGATCCTTGTGCCGCCAACCGTGCGGGATCGGAACTCCGCGCCGCTACTGGCTCGACGACCCCCGCTCGCGGTTGTCATCCGCACAGGTGGGCGTCCCGATCGTGCACGTGGCCGTGACCGAGCAGTTCCACCGCGGTGTCGAGACTGTGCTCGTCCTGCCGCCGGTCATCGTGACAATGGACTGCATGTGCTGGCTGCAGACCGGCGCGTCCAACGTCGCGACGCCCCCTTCCCCGCAGCGCACGTAGTCCCTGGCCTGTGCCTCGGCCGCTTCGCGGGTCTCGTGGAACCCGGACGTGCCACTCTGACGGCGCGGCGTGAACGGGCAGCTGGACGCGCTGCTCGCCGGCGTGGCGCCGGGGACAGGGACAGGCGGTGCTGGCGAACCCGGGGCATCGCGAGACTCCACGGAGTCGGCTCCAGGGCTGCCGGCGATGCGGTGGGCATCCATCGTCGATGGCACCGTCTCCGCCTCGTTCGCCCTGGCGCGGATGCCATCGAGCATGGCGTCGGCATCGGCCTGCGTCCGCGCCTCGCGCTCGAAATGGTTTGCGAGGTCGCCCATGTGGACCGCGACGGCGCGTTGCAGGGCCTCGGCGCCCCGGGCCTTGTTCTCGCGTTCCTGCGCGGCGTTCTCCGCACGTTGTTGCTCGGGCGTGCCCATGATCGCGACGGTGGCGCGCTCCATGTAATCGCAGCCCCGGGTGTTGCCGCCCGCGCACGCCTGGTTGTTCAGGGCCGCGGCACGGCCGTAATCCTGCGGAACGCCCGTGCCGTTGAAGTACATCGCACCGAGATTGGCACAGCCGTCGACGGACTTTTCATTGCAGCTTTGCTCGAAAAGCCGCACTGCGCGCACGAAATCCTGGGCGACCCCCGAGCCGCGAGCGACATACTCGCCCAGGGCGTTGCAGGCGATGGCAAGTCCCAGATCACAGGCCTTCCCGTAGGCGACGGCAGCCGACGCCGGGTCCACCGCGCCGTCGCGGCCAGTGGCATGCGCATTGCCCATGGCCAGGCATACGTACGCTTCACCGGCGTCGCATTGCCGGGCCTCGTAAACCGGGAGGGGCAGCGCGATCTTCGCCACCAGCTTCCTGGCATCCACGCACATCCAGGAGCCCTGGTCCGCGCGGCACACCTGCTCCACCAGCCGCGCGTTCCGCGCCGGGTCGGCGACCGGCGCCAGCTGGTCCGACTGCATGCCGAGTTGCCCGTAGCAGCCTGAGGCGTCGCCAAGCTCACAGGCCTTGACGTGCAGCGCCAGCGCGCGGGGCGCGTCCACCGGCACGCCCTTTCCCCGCCGGAGGACATCCGCAAGACCGGAGCATCCCGTGGGCGGAGCCATCTCGCATGCCTGCTGCAGGTAGGGCACGGCCCTGGCGGCATCCTCCGAGCGGCCGTGCGCACCAAGCACGTGGTAGTAGCCGATGCGCGAGCACGATTCCGCGTCCTTCGCCGCGCACTTGCGGTCGAGGTCGTCGGCAGCCGGCATGGCGGCGGGCGGCGCGGTCGTTGCCGGCGCGGGCGCTTCCGCAATGACCACTGCCGCGACGGGCTGGGCGACGGGCGTTGGCACGGGAGCTGCGCGCGCGGCGATCTGCGGGCCACCGGTCTGTTCGAAGCGCTGGGTACTGTTGACCTTGACGACCTGGCCGGCGTCATCGAGCTTGACCATCTCCTCGACGAACATGCCGTCGACAAGCATCACGCGCGATATCAGCTTCAGGAAGCGTCCGCGGCGCACCCAGACCACGGAGCCGTCCGCAGCGATCCGGCCATCGTAGGTGTGCAGGCCGCCGCCATAAGTGGACACGAGGTCGCCGCGGTTGGCACCGGGGCGGATCACGCTCTTCATCTGGAACGGTCGGGCCTCGATGAGGGTGTCATCCGGCCCCCAGCGCCACGTCACGTCGGACTCGCTGCCATTCCATTCCGTGCCGGCAAGGCTGGCGTAGATCCCCCAGACGGCGGGATCGGCCACTCCGGCGGCCCCGGCTCCATGGCCGTCTCCCGCCACCGCGGCCGACCCTCCGGACAACAGGCCCAACGCGGCCAGCACGACAAGCATCCACTTCGCCGCTGCGCTCATGCCCTATCCCCCGGAGGTGTCGGCGGAGTGTACGGGCATGCGGGCCGCGGAACGCGCGCCTGTCCAGACAGGCGTCCCTGCTCAGCAGCCGGCGTACTTCCAGTGCCGGGACTTGCCCTCCGCCAGCCACTCGACCGACTGCGCAACGCGGCGCGCGCGCGTCTCGTCACGCTTGGCCTCGGTGATCCACTCCGCGTATTCGCGCCGCTTGCCGGGCGGAAACCCGTCCCAGGTGCGTTGCGCAGCCGCGTTGGTCGCCATTGCCGCGGCAAGGTCGTCCGGCAGGCTGGGCGGCGGCTTGGGTGCGCTCACCGCGCGCGCGGCGCCGCCGGCTTCGACCAGCGCCATCGCCGCGCGCACGTGGCGGGTGGTCTCGCGCTTCGCCGGCAGGTCCGCGGGCGACGTGAGGCGGCCGTATTGCCCCATCCCCTGCCCCAGTGCGGCATTCGCCTCCACCACCTGCTTGCCGAGCCAGAGATTGAAGGCCGCGTGCTGCTTGAAGCCGGCCATCCCCGCGATCAGCTTGCCGCGATACAGGAAGGCCGGCGCGCCCCATTTGATGGCTTCCTCGACGTCGGCACAGGCGGCGTGGACGCGCGCACGCAGTTCGTTGAGGATCGGCCGCGCGAAGTCGGCCTGGCGGGCGATGTAGGCGTCGATGCGCGGGTCTGGCATGGGCATGGCGTGCTCCTCGGCTGTCGCGCAATGCTAGCCGGCGCGACAGGGCTGGCGCGGCCCGGCGGTTCACTCCACCGGGTCGGCCAGGAAGCGGAGCGCCGCGTCTTCGAACGGACGCGCGTTGTGGTCGAACAGCGGCACGTGGTCGCCGCCGGGCACGATCCACAGCTGGGCGTCGGGGATCGCGGTGTACAGCTCCACCGGGATGTCCACCGGAAAGAACTCGTCGCGATCGCCATGCACGATCAGCGTCCGCGCCTGGATCCGCGCGAGCTCCTGCGCTGACATGCCGATGTCCTCGTCGTTGTCCTTGAAGTCGTGGAACCGCTTCAGCAGCCCGTCCACCTGCGACGGGCCACGCGTTGCGCAGGCGTCGAAGAACGCCCGCACCGGCGGCGGGAGGTTGCCCGGCGTGCCGCGCATGATCTGGCGCGCCTGCTCCGGAAAGTGGTGCGCCGCGCCGATGACCGCCATGGCCTCGATGCGCTCCGGCTGCCTGGCCGCCGCATGCAGCAGGGTCATGCCGCCCGCGCTGATGCCCATCGCCTTGACGTGCTCCAGGCCCAGGTGGTCGAGCAGACCCAACAGATCGCCCGCGGAATCCTCGAACAGGAACGGCCCCTCGAATTCGCCCGAACTGCCGTGACCGCGCAATTCCATCGTAATTACCCGGTACTGCTTCGACAGGCCCGGAATAAACGGGGTCCACACGCTGGCGCAGTCGCCAAAGCCGTGGATCAGCACCAGCGGCTCGCCGCTGCCGGCGTCGGTCCAGGCGATGTCGACGCCGTTGACGCGCGCCAGCTGCGGCGCGCAGAGCGCCATCGTCGGCAGCAGGCAGAGGCTGGCCAGCAGCAGGGAGCACAGGCGGCGGGTGGGATTCATGCGGCGGCGTCCTCGCGTTGCGGTCAAAGGGCCAACGCGATGCCGCGCGAAGTACGGCCGCTGGTCCCGCCGTCCCGGCCCGTGCATGGCGCCCCAGCGCGTGCTGCAGCGCCCGCAGCGCGCCCTCGCGCACGCTCTCGCGGCCCGTTAACGGCTGCCGGCGTACGAAGGCGATTCACCCTGCCGACCACAAGGGAGACCCCGTGAAAATCGTCACCAGCCTGAGCTTCCAGGGGCAATGCCGCGAAGCGTTCGAGTTCTACGCCAAGGTGCTCGGCGGCAGGATCACCGCCGCGTTCCCCTACGCCGATGCGCCGCCGGACATGCCGATCAGCTACGAGAAGTACAAGACGTGGCTGATGCACTGCTGGCTCGAGGTCGGTGACCAGGCGCTGATGGGCGCCGACATGGACGTCGACTGGGCGCCCAATGTGGACAAGCCCAAGAACGGCTTCGACGTCACCGTGCACACCGATGACATCGACAAGGCGCGGCGCTGGTTCGAACAACTGGCCGAAGGCGGCAAGCAGGTCATGCCGTTTGCCGAGACCTTCTGGTCTCCGGGCTATGGCGCGCTGGTCGACCGCTTCGGCGTGCCGTGGATGGTCAACACCATCCCGGCGACGGATTGGAAGCCACAGCCATGATCGCCAGGAACACCATCTGCCTCTGGTACGAGAGCGACGCACTCGGTGCCGCCACCTTCTACGCCAAGACCTTCCCCGACAGCGCCGTCACCGCAGTCAACCGCGCGCCGGGCGACTACCCGTCGGGCAAGGAGGGCGACGTGCTGACGGTCGAGTTCAGCGTGCTGGGCATCCCCTGCCTCGGCCTCAACGGCGGCGACACGTTCAAGCAGAGCGAGGCGTTCTCGTTCCAGGTGGCCACTGCTGACCAGGCCGAGACCGACCGCTACTGGGACGCGATCGTCGGCAACGGCGGCCAGGAAAGCGAATGCGGCTGGTGCAAGGACAAGTGGGGCGTCTCCTGGCAGATCACTCCGCGCGTCCTCACCGAGGCCTACACCGGCACCGACCGCGCCGCCGCCAAGCGCGTCTTCAACGCCATGATGACCATGCGCAAGATCGACGTGGCTGCGATCGAGGCGGCGCGCCGCGGTTGAGCGCCGCGCGTTCCGCTCACGCGCCGAGCGTCGGGTAATCGGTATAGCCACGCGCATCACCGCCGTAGAACGTGGACCGGTCCGGCGTGTTGAGGTCGGCACCCGTGCGGAAACGCTCAACAAGATCCGGGTTTGCGATGTACAGGCGGCCAAAGGCCACCGCATCCCCCACGCCGCCCGCAATCAGCGCCTCGGCGCTTTCGGCCGTGTAGCCGCCGCAGAACACCAGCGTGCCCGGGAAGTCCTGGCGCAGAGCTCGGCGGAACGAGTCGCTCAGCTTCGGGCCACCGGCCCAGTCCGGCTCGGCGATGTGCAGGTAGGCGATGCCGCGCTGGGTGAACTCGCGCGCGAGGTACAGCGCGCTTTCCTCGGGCTCGAGGTCGGCGATGTCGTGGCCGGTGAAGTGCGGCGACATGCGCACGCCCACGCGCCCCGCGCCAAGCTCGGCGATCACCGCATCCACCACCTCCAGCACGATGCGGGCACGGTTCTCGAGCGAGCCGCCGTAGCCGTCGGTACGCCGGTTGCTGTTGGTCGCCAGGAACTGCTGCAGCAGGTAGCCGTTGGCCGCGTGGATCTCGACCATGTCGAAACCGTCGCGGTCGGCGCGCCGGGCCGCCTGTACGAACTCCTCGATGACCGCCGGAATCTCGCCGGTCTCCAGCGCACGCGGCAGGGTCGACGGCAGGTTGGCGGGCGTACCGTCGGCCTGGATCACGAAACACGTCGCGCCCTTGGCGACGATCGCCGATGGCGCGACCGGTACGGCGCCATCGGGCCGCAGCAGCGGATGCGAGATGCGCCCGACGTGCCACAGCTGCGCCGCGATCCGGCCGCCGCGCGCGTGCACCGCATCGGTCACCAGCTTCCAGCCGGCTTCCTGCGCGTCGCTGTAGATGCCGGGCGTGAGCGCATAGCCCTGGCCCTGCGGCGAGACCTGCGTCGCCTCGGACACGATGAGCCCGGCGCCAGCGCGCTGCGCGTAGTACTCGGCGTTCATGGCGGTCGGCACGTCGCCGGGCTGGCCGGCGCGCGAGCGCGTCAGCGGCGCCATCAGCACGCGGTTGGGCAGCGCCACGGCGCCGGCCTGGACGGGTGAAAGCAGGTTCGGATGCATCGGGGGGCACTCGGTGTGGGCCGGTCAGGATGCCCCCACCGGGCGCAAGCCGCCACCGCGCGACCGTCCAGGGCTCACCCCTGTCGCTCCAGGTAGCGCGCCGCCTCCTCCAGGTACAGCTCGAAGCCCGGCGCCAGGTGCGGCAACAGCAGGCGCAGCCAGGCCCGGGTGGCCAGCCGCGTCTCGCGCGGGCAGACCTTCGCGCGTGCGGGGGTCAGGTCCCCGGCATCCACCATGTTGGCGAACGCGGCCGGGTCGGTGCCGTAGATCAGGCACTGCAGGTTGAAGTAGCGCTGTTCGCCCAGCGCGTGCTCGTCGGCATACGCGTCCAGGTTGTAGGCGCCTGTACTCCGCGACAGCAGCCAGTCCGCGGCCATGCGCAGGTTGCCGATCACCTGGTCGGAGGTTTCGTCCAGGCCGGCGAAGCGCAGCATCAGGATCGCCGCCAGCTGGTCCACGGCATCCTCCTGGCGCCCGGTGACCGGCAGGTCCAGCAGCTGCACCAGTGCGTGCCCGGTTTCGTGCAGCACGATGAAGCGGATGTTGGCGCGTACGTAACGCAGCGGATGGTCATCACCCAGCCCGCCCATGCGCTGCTGCTCGCGGCCGCGCTCGTAGAGCGTGCGCAGGGTCTCGTAGCACAGCACCACCTCGGCCTCGGCCGGCCGGTAGAAGGCACCGAACTCGCCGCACTCGGCGGTGACATAACGCAGGCGCCGCGGCAGCACGAACAGGCCGTCGATCGCCTGCACTTCCGGCAGGCGGCGCAACAGATCGGCGTCGCGCACGCGGACATGGATCTGCTGCAGGCCGGGCGAGTGCGGTGGCGTGTAGGCGTACTCGAACATCGGCACGACCGGTGCCGGCGCGTGGCCGGCTGACGGTTCCCTCGCGCGCACCACCGTGCGTGGCATGAGACCGGAGAGCCGGTGCTGCACCGTCTCGCGCGCACCGTGGGCACCCGCCACGGGTCCGGGCACGGCGGCACAGCCGGCGGCAACCGACAACGCCGCAAGCAGCACGATCATTCTCATCATTACGACCAGAACACCCTCTCCGCGGTCCTCCAGCAAGTATGCAGGAGCACACCGGCACCAACCGGCCTCTCAAGCCGCGCCGTTCTCGTCCAACTGGCCGTGGCGCCGATGCCAGTCCTCCAACGATTCATCGGGATACCCGTCGAGGTGCACGTCGCCACGCCCGTCGGGCACCTCCACCCAGTTCGCCTTTGAATCCAGCAGCATGTGCACCCGCTCGACGGCACGCGGCAGTGGCGTGTCGATGGCCGATGCATGCGGGTGCACCAGCTCCGGCCACTCCGGATCGAACAGCCACAGCGCGCTGCCACAGTGCTTGCAGAAGTGCCGGCGCCCGGAACTGAGGCGGTGGCGGCCCTCGTCGTCACGGATCCGGGCCCGGTAGATGGCCACGTGCTCGCGGCCTTCGACCTCAAGCGTGTCGGCGCGTGCACCCAGGTTCACCGCACTGCCACTGCCACCCGCGGTCTTGCGGCAGATCGAGCAATAGCAGTGCTGGTACGGCACCGGCGCGTACGCCTGGCAGCGGAAGCGGACCTTGCCGCAGTGGCAGGAGCCTTCGAGGTGCATGGCGGACATCCGGAAGCGGGGGCATCGACGCTAGTGCAGATTGCGCTTCAATCCTGTGAGTGCCGACGCGCCCGGCGCCACACGGCGCCCCCTCCTGAAGTCGACGCCGCAGCGGGTTACTCTTCGCATGTGGAAGGGGCCACGAATCCAGGGGATATCCAACATGAAGACTGCATTGCGAATCATGCTGCTCGCAGCATGCCTGGTTGCCGCACCGGCCTTCGCGGCCAAGATCGTGGCGGAGGACTACGCCATGCGCGTTCCTGCGGCATCCACGCCCGGCACGGATATCCGCATCACGCTGATCGACAGTCGGCCCTATGTGCTCGACGGCGACAGCGATGAATCCTACGAGGGCATGTCACGCGAACTCTATGGCATCCCGATCAGCCGCAACACCGCCGACCGCACGCCGCTGGCGATGTACATCGGCGAGCGGCTGCGCCTTGGATTCGAGCGAGCCGGGTACTCCGCCACGCTTGTGCCCAGTCCGAAGGGCACTGCAGCCGCGGAGCGCAGTCGCGCCATGAGCCACGACGGACCGGGGCTGCTCATGGTCATCACGCTGCGCGAGTGGTCCTACGACCAGGGATTCGCGAGCCCCGAGTTCACCCACGACGTCACCATCGACAGCTATGACGCGCAAGGCGACTGGCTTGCGACACAGGACTTCAAGGGCGTCGACCCCATGCCCAGGGGCGGGTGGAAGCATTTCAAGCGGCGTTATGCCGAGCTCTACCAGGACATCTTCGATCGCTTCCTTGCCTCGCCGGTTGTCCTGGCCGGTCTCGCAGGAGAGAGGACCGAGACGGTTCCGGCGCCCGCGGCACCTGCGACGCCCAGTCAAACGATCGAAGCCCGCCTGGCGGCGCTGAAAGAGCTGCGCGAAAGTGGCGCTATCGACGAGAGCGCCTACCAGGCGCAGCAGCAACGCATTCTTTCCGAGCTTTGAACCAGCGCGCCGAGCAAGGCAGACCGATCCGCAACCACTGCACCCGGAGTCCAGACATGCACCCATGGATGATCGCCGTCCTCCTCTCCCTGCTCTCCGCCACCGCAGTGGCCGGCACCCCGCTCCCTGATGCCCCGCATGTCGTCGTGCAGGGCGAAGGCCTGGTCAGCGTGGCGCCGGACTCGGCGACCGTCACGATGGTGGTGCGCCAGCGCTCCGCCGATCCCGGCGAAGCCAAGCGGGTGGTGGACCGTGCGGTCAACGCGTTGCTCAAGGTGGCCCCGGGCTTCGACGTGGCAGCCGATGACATGACGGCGTCCGACCTCGCACTGCGCGAGGACATCGATTACGACGACAACGATCGCCCCCTGTCGCGTGGCCATGTCGCCAGCCGCGAAGTGAAGGTGCGCCTCGACGATCTCGACAGGCTCAGCGCTTGGCTCGACGCCGCACTGGCCGCCGGCTTCACCGATGTCTCCGATGTCACCTTCAAGTCCAGCAAGGAAGCCAGCCTGCGCGAGGACGCGCGCGCACGCGCGGTCGCCCACGCCCGCGAGAAGGCCGCAGGTCTCGCCGTGGCATTCGGCGGCGGCCTCGGACCGGTGTACAGCATCAACAGCCTCAACTCGATGCAGGCGGACGGCTACGGCAACACGACCCTCGACCGCATCCAGGTGACTGGCTCGCGCATCGACAGCGGCCGCTACCTGCAGCCGACGATCGACTTCACCGAACGCGTGTCGGCGGTGTTCGAGATCACGCGGTGAATCAACGGGGAGAAGCGCAGTGCACAAGCTGATAGCGGTCGCCATGGTCCTTGCCTGCGCGTGCGCGCCGGCCGTCGCGGAACATGGGTTCGAACCCATTGCCGCGATCGCGCCCGACGCCCTGGGCGCATGGTCGGTGGCAGTGGGCGATGTCACCGGGGACGGCCTCGACGACGTGCTGGTGCTCGCCGCCGGCACCTCCTACTTCCGCAACCGCGTCGTGCTGTATGCCCAGGCCGCGAGCGGATTCGCCCCGCCCGTGGCCATCGAATACCACCCCGACCCGTTGAGCACCCAGGCGAACGCCCGGTACATGGCGGTGGCCGACCTCGACGCCGACGGTGACCTGGACATCCTGGTGTCCCACTACGAAACCCGGATGCTGACCGTGCTCCGCAACGACGGCGGGGCCTTCAGCCGCGAATCCTTTCCCACCACCAAGTCGTTCGGCCGGATGGAGTTCACCGATTTCAATGGCGACGGTCACCTGGACCTGGTCGGGGACGACGGCCACGGCTCCATCGGCGTCCTGCCCGGCCTCGGCGGCGCCCGCTTCGGCGAGGCGACCTGGCTGGGGATCACGAGCTCTCCCTCCACCTTCCAGCTGGCCGACGTCGGCGGCGACGGGCGGCTGGACCTGGTCTACCAGTCACAGGGCGTGGTGCAAGCGCGCATCAACGACGGCACCGGGTTCTCCGCAACCCCGCGCACCCTGCTGACGACGCAACACACCGCCAGCATCGCCGCCGCGGATTTCACGGGGGACGGCCGCGCCGACATCGCCATCGCACTCAATTGGTGGCCAAGGCACACGATGGTCCTCCATCCGCAGGACCGCCAAGGCAGGTATCGCTCCAGGGAGCCGCTGGGTGGCGGGCGTGGGACCATCGCCAGCATGCGCGGCCACGACCTCGACGGCGACGGCCGCCAGGACCTGCTGATGCTGACCCAGTCCCTTGATCGCGCGGTGGTGACCCGGCTCGCGCGCCCCAACGGTGGCTTTGCGCCGCCGGTGCTGCACGAGGTGGGCGTGGTCTGGGATTTCGCGCTGGGCGACGTCAATGGCGACGGCATCCAGGACCTGGTGCTGCTGGGCAGTTACGGCGGGGTGGCCTTCATGGCCGGCCGCAGCACGGTGGCAGGCAGCGACCTGGCGATCGCCCTGGAGCTTGACGCCGCCGCCGGCGCCGTGCGGGTCGACAACCTCGGCACCGGCCCGAGCGGCTCGTACGACGTCACGTTCCACCTCCAGGCGCGCCTCGGATCGGTCCACGCCACGGCAGTGCCGGACGGGTGCTGGCCGCCGGAAGAGGACGGCGCGCTCGAGGTCACCTGCCGCCTGCCCTCGATCGCGGCGGGCGCGCACCACCTGGTGGAGTTTCCCTTCCGCATCCGCACAACCTCGCAGCGGAACTTCCTCATCGGAACGGCGCGCATCGACCGGTTCGCGGCCGACCTGCGGCCGGCCAACAACGTGGCGGTCAAGCGGATCAGCCTCCCCGCCCCCGGCAGTCCGTAGGGCGGGGAACGCTTCCGCACGTCACAGCATCAGTGCGAGTGTGTAGAGCCCCAGCGCCGCCAGTCCCGCCCGCTGCACGCGCACCGAAGGCCACACCAGCAGCGTCCCGGCCTACCAGTAGCGTGCGGGGATGGCGTCGTCGCAGGGATTCGCGGGGCTGGTCATGATCAACTGCAGCATCTGCGCGGTCTGCTGCGCGTACTGGGCGAATTGCGGGCCGTCGTCCATCGCACGCTTGAACGCCACGGCCGAGCACATCGACCACGCCTGCGCGTTGTCCGGGTCCGACTCCGCCAGCGCCGCGTAGCGCTCGGCGATCGCCACGTGTTCCTCGTTGGTCTCCAGCGCCGCCATCGCGCCGGCCACGTCCACCTTTTTCAGGATCCACGGCGAGTCGGTCCCCACGCGCCCCGCCTCGATGGTCGATTCGTCGTGCACGCGAAGGTAGAAGTTGGACCCGGTGTTCGCGTTGTGGAACACGTAGGCGCCGCTGCCGTCGGGCGTATAGACCGAGCGCTTGTTCGGCTCCACCACCACCAGGTTGCCGCCGTCTTCCTCGACGTTGATCGAGTAGCTGCCGTCGGCGAGCACGAACGTGCCCTGCACCGCACCGGCCTGTCCCGCCCACAGCAACGCCGCCGCGGCCAGCGCCGCCTGCCAGATTCCACGCATCGCACATCCCCTGGTTGGCGCGGGCCCCCGCCCGCGTCGGGCGAGGATAACGCGCGCAACGCATCGCGCGCGCAGCCATGTGAACCCTGCACGGCCTGCCGCTGCTGGTGCTGGTGCTGGGGCTGCTGCTGCGGACTGCCTTCGGCCTGCCATGGGCGCGCGGCGGACGCGATTGCCAAAGTGGAACGCGGGTTGCCTGGAGGGACGGCGGGGCCCGGCTAGACTCCCCTGTCGTCATTTTGCCCAGGCACCGTTGCCGGGCGCATCGGAGAAGAACGCCATGGACGCGCCCGTGCACCACCCTCGCCTGTCGCAGCGCGCATCGCGCCTGCCTTTTCTTGTCGCACCGTTCGCGTTGGCGCTCGTCGGGTGTGGCGCCGACAGCGGTGCCATTCCTGCGGCGTCGCTCGGCAATGTCAGCGGGCCGGCTCCGGAAAGCGCGCTGCCGGCGCCCGCCGACCTGCCGGACTGCAGTCGCATCGCCGCGGCCGCGGGCGCATTCCTCGAAGGGTGGACGCTGGATGGCGAGAGCGGACCCTGGGGCAGCGCCGTCGAGCGCAAGCACGGCGTGAGCTGCACCTGGCTGTCGCCGCGCGCGCAGTCGGAGAACCCGTTCGAGGCCATCCAGGCCGCCAGCTTCGGCGTCATGGTCACCGCCGACCTCGACACCCAGTCCGAGTCCGAGGTGCGCTCCATCGGCTGGGCCGTCGACGATCCCGCCGTCCAGGCACTCGGCGGCCATCTGGTCTTCCCGTCCGGCCGCATCGACTTCAGCGGGCAGCTGTCGGCCGTGGGACCGCAGGTGGTCATCGGCAACGTCTCCGTGGGCCTCGCCCAGATGGGCGCGATGCTGGTCAACGAGATCGAGGAAGGCCAGCCGATGACGAACCGGCGGGCGGTGGATGTGGCGCTTGCGGTGCAGGAGCTGGTGCGACCTGATTGAGTGAATTCCGAAGTTGCTACGGAGTTGCGTCATCCGCGACCGGCGCCGGATCGCCGGAAGGGTGGTCCACCACGTACAGCCACTTGCCGTCGACCAGCTTCTGCAGGTCGACATAGCGGCCGGTCTCCACCGAGGCCGTCTGCGTCGCCTTGTGCACGGCCGTGATCGCGTAGGTGCCCCATGCGGTACGCGTGTCGTCCGAGGCGGACTCGCCCATCTGGCTCAGGCTGGCGTCCTTGATCTCGTGCTCGCTGAAGTAGTGCGCAAACCCGTCGCGGATCGCGGGCCGGCCCTGTGCCATCGGCCCGCCCGGGAACCAGATGATCCCGTCTTCCACATAGCAGGCGGCCACGGCATCGGCATCGCCGGCCTTCATGGCCGCGACGAAACACTGGCCGGCGGGGGGCGGGTCCGCCGCCAGCACGGCGCCGCTCGCGGCCAAGAATCCGCACAGCAGCAGCCCGGTCACGCATCGTGTGTGCATGGACATTAAGTGGTCTCACTTGGGTGGCGGGCACGGCGTGGCCCAGAGAAAGGCAACGCGCGATCAGGGAACTGCCGGCCATCGCACCCTCGATCCAGCGTGGCGGCGAGGTGGTCATGGCGTTGGTTATGCTTCATGGCAGGCGTAGCTGCCCGCACGCCCTGCCCCGAGGACCACACATGGATCGACGCCGCTTCCTTGGCGTGAGTGGAGCTGCCGCCGCGTCGCCGATGCTGGCCGCACTGGGCACACCCGCCACGGCAAACGCCGCCACGACATTGTTCAAGCGCGTGAACTTCGCGTCCGACGGGCTTGCGCTCAGCCCCGCCGAGTACGCAGCACTGCTGGGCGAGGTCGTGGCGCAGGACGGCTTCGAGCCCGACTACTACTCGCAGGGCGGCGCCATCCGCCAACTGGAACGCAAGTTCGCCAAGCTGCTAGGCAAGGACGACGCGATCTACCTGCCCACCGGAACGCTGGCCAACCACCTCGCGGTGCGCAAGCTCGCCGGGGATGATCGGCGCGTGCTCGTGCAGGCGGAAAGCCACCTCTACAACGACAGCGGCGACTGCGCGCAGACCCTGAGCGGGCTGAACCTTGTACCCATGGCCGAAGGCGGCAGCACCCTCCCCGTCGAGGAGGTGGAGCGCTGGCTGGCACGCTCGAGCAGCGGCCGCGTCGAGACCCGCGTCGGCGTGATCGCGATCGAGTCGCCGGTGCGTCGGCGCCATCACGAAATGGTCGACTTCGATGCACTCAAGCGCGCCAGCACCCTCGCCCGCGAGCGCGGCATCCGCCTGCACCTGGACGGCGCGCGCATGTTCAACCTGCCACTGCACTCGGGCCAGAGTCTCCACGCGTACAGCGCGCTGTTCGACACCGTGTACGTCTCGCTGTGGAAGCACTTCAACGCCGCCTCGGGCGCGATCCTCGCCGGGGATGCCGCGTTCATCGAGGGCCTGTACCACCAGCGGCGCATGTTTGGCGGCGCCCTGCCGCATGCCTGGCCCGAGGCCGCGGTGGCACTGCGGTTCGTCGACGGCTACCTGGAGGACTACGCGAAGTCATGGCAGGTGGCTGACCGGTTGATCGCACTGCTGCAGGACGACCGCCGGTTCTCGTTCGAGAAGCTGCCACGCGGTACCAGCCGGTTCTTCATGACAATGACGGGGGTCGCGCCGGAACTGTTCCGCGAACGGCTCGCGAAGCAGGGCGTTGTGCTGTCGCACGGCCACCCCGACACCGGCCGGTTTGCGATGGAGGTGAACGCGTCGCTGCTGCGTGTGTCGGCGGACGCCCTGGCCGGCATGCTGATCAATGCGGCTGTGATCGCATGAACGATCTCCCGGGCCACGCGGGTTGCGCGCCGCAGCCGGGGCACCGCACAATGCGCGCCGAAGGGGAGTAGCTCCCAGCGTGCAGGCCGTCATTACGAGCAGCGATGCTCCGGTCCCACGGCAGCCCACAGGGCTGTGAGCAAGACCTTCGCCGCGATGGCGAAGGTGCGTCCCCGGATCTCCGAGCAAGGGTTCCGTGCCGCCTGCGTCCGCGGCCGACCTCTCCCCCTGCCCGGAAATCACGATGGAAACGATAGGCAATCCCTGGTTGTGGGCCGGTTTCTCCGGCCTGGTGCTGATCGCGCTGATGGTCGACCTGGTGCTGATGCGCCATGGCGGCGCGCACAAGGTCACGTTCAAGGAAGCGACGTGGTGGAGCCTGGGCTGGGTGGCCCTGGCGATGGCCTTCAATGCCGCCCTGTGGTGGTACATCGGCCAGACCGCCGGCCCCGACGAGGCCCGGCGCGTGGGCCTCGAGTTCCTCACCGGCTACCTGGTGGAGAAGGCGCTGGCGGTCGACAACATCTTCGTGTTCCTGATGCTGATGACCTACTTCGCCGTGCCCGAGGTGCAGCGCCAGCGCGTGCTGGTGATCGGCATCCTCGTCGCGATCGTGCTGCGCGCGATCCTGATCTTCGCCGGCGCCGCGCTGCTGGCCCACTTCCACTGGATGCTGTACGTGTTCGGCGCGTTCCTGCTGCTGACCGGCGTCAAGATGTGGTTTGCCGCGGGCAAGGAGCCCGACCTGGAGAACAATCCGCTGCTGCGCTGGCTCACCGCACATGTGCCCTTCGTGCGCCGCTATCACGGCAGCGCGCTGTGGCTGGGCAGCGGCAGCCGTCGCAAATTCACCCCGCTGTTCATCGTGCTGGTGATGATCGGCATCACCGACGTGATCTTCGCGGTGGACTCGATCCCGGCGATCTTCGCCATCACCACCGACCCCTTCATCGTGCTGACCTCGAACGTGTTCGCGGTGCTGGGCCTGCGCGCGATGTTCTTCCTGCTGGCCGGCATGGCCGAGCGCTTCCACCTGCTGCCATACGGCCTGGCGGTGGTGCTGGTGTTCATCGGCGCCAAGATGCTGCTGATCGACGCGTACAAGATCCCGGTGCTGTGGTCGCTGGCCGTGGTGGCCATGATCATTGCCAGCACCGTGGTGCTGAGCCTGGCGCGCCCGCCTCGACGTACCTGACCGCTACCTGCACCCGGATCGAGTTCCGTGCGCCCGTCGGCCGTACATTCACCTTGCGTCCGACAGGATGGGACCCATCCCGTCCACCCCATGAGGTCGCTGCCATGAAACGCCTCCTGCTCGCCGCCGCGCTCGCCACCGTTGCCGTCTCCGCCGCCGGTACTGTCGAAGCGCGGGACAACCACCGCCATGACCGCCATGACCGCTACGACCAGAAGGCCGAGCGCGACTACTGGAAGGACCGCCAGAAGGCCGAGAGGCGCGCCCGCAAGGACTACGAGAAAGCCGAGCGCGACTACAGGAAGGCCGTCCGCGAAGACGAGAAGGCGTACCGCCGCTGGGCGCGCGGCCAGTACATCCCCGTCGAGTACCGGCAGCCGCGCTACTACGTGCATGACTACCGCAGCTACGGCTGGGACGCGCCGCCGGCCGGCTACACCTACGTGCGCCCGTATCCGCAGGACGACACCTACTACATGATCGAACTCGCCTCCGGACTAGTCGCGCGCATCCTGGGCGACTGAGGGGCGCCGCATCCCATGACCCATCGCCTGCTCCGCCACGCCGCCACCCTGTCCGTGCTGCTGCTGCTCGCCGCCTGCGGCGGCCCTCCGCCCTACAGCGGCGGTGACGTGGCCGAACTGCAGCGCATCGAAGTGACGACGGGCGAAGGTATTGCGGCCGTGGCCGGTGACGAGGTCAGCGTGCACTACACCGGCTGGCTCTACGACCAGCACGCGCCGGACAAGCGTGGCGCGAAGTTCGACAGCTCCCGCGATCGCGGCCAGCCCTTCGCGTTCGAGCTCGGCCTGGGCCGGGTCATCCGCGGCTGGGACGAGGGCGTGGTGGGCATGCAGGTTGGCGGGGCACGGGAACTGCATATCCCCGCGTTCCTCGGCTACGGCGCCGAGGGCGCCGGCAGGACCATCCCGCCCGGCGCATCGCTGGTCTTCGCAGTGGAGTTGCTGGAAATCAGGAGGTAGTGGCGCGCCACCCTGGCAACGCGGCTCAGCCTTCGCGAACCCAGGCCAGCGCTTCATCACGCTGCTCCGGCTTGAACACCCGGTAGCTGACGAACGGCAGCAGCGCGCTCTCGATGCGCGTGCCCGCGCGTACCCAAGCCTGGTCGGCGACCACCGCGACCCGCCCGAAGCGTCGCAGCTGGCCGAACAGAGGCATGGCCCGGGCAATGTACGCGCCCAGGCCGGAGACCTCGATGGCATCCAGCGAACGGGTTTCCACGAACACGTGCACCGTGTCGTGCGCTGCCAGGCAGGCATCCAGCCGGTCCATCACCGCGACGAGATCGGCGCTGGTGAGCCGATGCTCGATGGACACCGCGATGACGTTGTCGGGGCCGGGAATGAATTGAAGCATTGCGAGCCTCCGTCGAATGCCGGCTGCGGGAGCCGTGCCCGGACGTTGCGTGTGGATCGACAGGTTAAACGGGCCGCCTGCGGGGAAGCGGTCCGCACCACGGGGCCCAGGGCGTATTGTCGGCGGACGCCACCCGGGAGATTGTCATGAGTAACCAGGTACTGTTTCCCTACCTTTGTGTCGCCGACGCCACCGCCGCCATCGATTTCTATCACCAGGTATTCGGCGCCACCGAACTCTTCCGCCTGCAGGAGCCCTCCGGCCGCATCGGCCACGTGGAACTGGACTTTGACGGCACCACGCTGATGGTGTGCGACGAGTTTCCCGAGTTCGACATCCGAAGCCCTGACCCGGCCGGCGGCTACAGCGCGACGATGCACCTGCACGTGGACGATGCGGACGCCGTCATCGCGCGCGCGGTCGCCGCCGGTGCCACCCTGCTGATGGCGCCAAGCGATGCGTTCTACGGCGAACGCTCCGGCGCGATCCGCGACCCCTTCGGCCACCGCTGGAACATCGGTCACCATCTCGAGACCGTCAGCCCCGAGGAGATGCAGCGGCGGTATACGGCGGTTCTCGGTACTTCGTGACGCCCTTCAGTTCCGCAAACGAATCGCCTGAGTCTTCATCGGCACCCTGTCCTCGTTCGGACGTTCGATCGTCCAGCCGTCGGACGGTGAGGCATGAATCACGTTGACATCCGCCTGCAGACCCCACCAGGTGTGCTGAGTAATACGAAGTTTGCCGCCGCTCATGAACTCGACGTCGCTCGTCCGCCAGGTCAGCGTCAAGGCAACCAGTCCAACCACGATCAAAGCCACCATAACCAGACCTACCAAGGTCTCGAAGAAGCCGACCACGCTTGCGACGATGCCACGCTGTTCCACTGCGGGCTGCGGTACCGCTTCTACTTGAGCACTCATCCATTTCCCCTTGATTGACTGACGAACCAATTACGTTTTCCGGAAGCGATTACAGCGAGGCATCAGCCCGCCGCTCATTGCCTCCGTGGATCGGCGGGCAGTTCCGGCGTCGACTCCATCAGGATCTCCAGGCTTGCCTGCGCCTGCCGGCTGCGGTCGCCCCGCGCGTCGGCCTGGGCCTGCGCGCGCTGCTGCTGGGCACGGATGTGCCCGGGCACCACGTCGACCTGTCGCTCCCGCTGCAAGAAGGCCCGATCGCCGGGCAGCAGCTGGCAATTGCGGCTGAGCGTTGCCTGTTCCTCACCCGTGCGGGCGGCGGTGCTCTGCAGGTTGACCACCACGCCCAGCGTGTCGCCAAGCGGTTCAAGCCGGATGCAGATCGCGTCTATCACGGCCTGCGTGCGCAGTTCATTGCGGTCCACCAGCACGAACAGGTTTTCATGGTCGAGCCAGACGACGGATGCCAGGCCTTCCACCCCGTGCAGCGCCGCGCGTGCCGCCTCGCGGTCCACACGGCGCGCAGGGTCGGCGAGCTTGATCGCCTTGCGGAAGTCCTCGTGCATTGCCATCAGGCCGTCGTGCACGCCCTCCTGGTCGCCCACCAGGGCGGACCCGCGGATGGATGCCAGATGGCCGGCCGTGCGCAGCGGGTCCATCGGTTTGCCGGCCTGTTGCGGGCGTGGCTGCGCAGGCTGCGCGGCTTCCGAGCAGCCGGCCAAGACACATATCGCTGCAGCCGCAGCCATCGCCACGCTGGTGAAAGATTCCATTCGATGTTCCTCCTGTCCCCGGCCACGGAGAAGCACGATGCGTGCCACGGCGGCCGTTGCTGGGTCCGCCGTGCCGAGACCCACATGCACACCTGCTCCGGCAGCAGGTGACATTTCTGGTCACGCACACCGGGACCTGGAACCTCGCTTCTCAAGGCCGCTCGCCTCCATGGCCCGAGTACGCCACGCGCCCTCGATCGCCTATAGTTTTCGCTCCACAGGGGGAAATACGAATGAAACTGCTCACGCGCGGCGCCGCCATTGCGGCTGCCTTGTTCCTGTCTGCCTGCGCCACCCATCAGGACGTCCTGCTGGCGAAGTCCGCGCCGCCGCCCGTCCTGTCCATTGCCCAGGCTCCTTCCGATGGCAACTCCGAAGCCATGGATGGGGCCCTGCGGAATGCGCTGGTCCAGAACGGCTTTACCGTGCGGGCGCCGTTGCCCGTGGGCACCCGGCAGTCCAGCGAAGTCGACGGCATCGTGAGTTACGTGGATGTCTGGCGTTGGGACATCGCGATGTACCTCCACTCCGTGGCCATCAAGATCTTCGACGCGCGCACCGGCGACCTGCTCGTCGCCGGCGACTGGAAGAACTCCGCCTTCCATGGCTTCCAGGACGAGAACAGGGTGATCAGCGAACTGGTCGCCGAGATGACCGCCAAACTGCGCACCGCGACTCCGGGCGGAGCGTCTCAAGCCACGGCGGCGGCAATGCCGGCTGATGAAGATCTGGTAGCGGAGCCGAACGACGCGCCTTGACGTTCGCGGCTACGTCCTGACAAGGAGGATTGCAATGGGACGTCGAAAGAAGAGCGGCCTGGACGAGGTCGCATCATGGCCATGGCCTGTGGGAATACTCGCTGGCATGGCCGCGTTTCTGGTCATTCGATATGGGATCGGCGCCTATCTCTCCGCCGGCGGGCCTGTGCTGCGACCTGTGGGGCAACAGATTGGTGCGGTGCTGGCGCCCTTGGCGTGGATCGTGATGCTGGCCTGTTGGCTGGCAGCCGGAGCGTCGTGGATGAACGCGCGTCAGCGCCGCACCCTGCATGACACGCGCACGAATCTAGACAGCCTGGCCAGCATTTCGTGGCGCGAGTTCGAGATGCTGGTGGGAGAGTCGTACCGTCGCCAAGGTTACGAGGTCGTTGAAAACGGACTTGGAGGAAAAGACGGCGGCATCGATCTCATCCTGTCGAGGGCTGGCCGTCGCGAGCTGGTGCAGTGCAAGCAATGGAAGCGCCGCCAGGTCGACGCTTCCACCGTGCGCGAAATGTGGGGCCTGGTCGATCACCACGGCGCCGATGCGGTGCACATCGTGAGCGCCGGCAGTTTCACCGCCGATGCAAGGCGCTTTGCCCAGGGAAAGCACATCTATCTGGTCACCGGGAACGAGCTGTTCGAGCGAATCCAGATGGCGCAGGCGACCATCCACAGAAGTGATTCAACGGGCGCTCCTGCGACCAACCAAGCGCTTGCCTGCCCTCGCTGCTCAGGTGCGATGGTCGAACGGCACAACCGCCGGACCGGCGAACGGTTCATGGGGTGTTCGCGCTTTCCGCAGTGCAAAGGGACAGCACCCGCTTGACTGTCGCTCTGCTCGCGCCGGAACCTGGCCCGCGGTGGGAGGCGGTAGATTGCAGGCCATGCTCAAACAGTAAACGTTTCGGGCCAGAGAAAGTACGGCCCGAAGCGCGGGCTCAACCGGAACTCGCCGCCCGCGCTCTTTCCGGCTTCGGTGAGGTGGTGCTTACCATCTTTCATCTCGAGATGACCGCCCGCCACCAGCTTGTCCAGGAACTCGTTGGTCTTGAGTCCCAGCTTGCGCGCCAGCTTTGAGGATGTGACTTTGCCCGCGTCGCCGGGCTCTCCCTCGGCCTCGCCTTGGTTGCCAGGTTCGGTCTTCTCCGCCGGGACATCGATGCTCGCCACACGCTCTAGCGAAATCCTGACCTCGTCGCTGATGCGGATGATCCGCTGTGCTTCTTCGTAGGCGTCGCGATAGAGCTCCGCGTCATCCGAGCGTCGGATCAGGATTCCCATTTCGTTGTTGTTGACCTGGCTGAACTCGTAGAGGTTGAGGCTGGTGACGATACACAGCTCCTCGTTGAGATAGCACTTGGCGTGCAGGTTCTTGCAGAAGCTGGTGCGCACGTATGTCTGCTCGCGCAGCCAGCTGATCTCGGCCGGCTGCAGCTCGCTCTTGCCATAGACCATGCGCACGTCGATCTTGAGGCGGTTCTTGTCGGCCAGCAGCTCCCTCACCCGGTCGTTGAGTTTCAGGTACGGGCTGATGAGGATCAGCCGGTCCTTGGCGTCCTTGATGAGCTCTTCGAGGAAATAGTTGGTGGCGCTGGTGTTGAGAAACTTGGCCATGGCCGTTCCGTGGTCGGGGACCACGGGATTCTGCCACCAGCCGCACCTCAAGGTCTTAGCTAATGGGGAACTGCATGGCGCCAGGCAGACGCCGCCCCGGCTACAGGTCGCAGTTCGGCGACAACCGCACATCCCACTGGCGCGAAGCCGCCTTCATGCGGGCGATGAGCGTTTCGAGTGCGCCCCAGACAGGCAACGCCGAATCGTCACTGGTTGCCGCCGAGAGACCGGCGAACTCGTGATAGGCGTGATCAAGCTCTGAAGGTCCCTCACCTACCGACTCCCAGTGCTCGCGGCAGAGCGAAGGAATCCCGACCTGCTCCGCGACGAACTGGTTGCTCCACTCAAGGCAGGACCGCATGGTCGCCTCGGCGCCCGCGTCGGCGCCCGAGAGCCGCAAGCGCCCTAATGTCTTGAAGTTGCCACCGTCTCGGTACATGTACTCGAAGATGCTGGAGGTGCAGTCCATGTCGTCACTTTCCACCATTGGATGGGCTTAGAGGGTAGGAACGGCGGGTCTCATTACCTGCGATGGCTAAGCAAGTCCCAGCGCTTGAACGTGCAGACTCCGTTCATCAGCAATCCGACGCTATCCTGGTCCCAGCAAAATCAGGGGATAGGAATGGCAGGACTACCGCGCGGACTGTTCGAGCAACTTGTCACACAGACGCTCGAACAGGAACTTGGCAAAGTTGGGGCGGCGCATCACGTGCATCGCTCGCCGCTCCATCCTGAAGAGGCACCTGACCGCATAGCACTTCATCTTGCAACGCTGATCCGGCGCGCGATCGGTGGATTGGAGACTCGGCACCGGGCAGCCGTCGGCCTCGAGATTGCACGGCGACTCGTCGGTATCCTCGAAGTTGATGGCAAGGGTGTCGACGTCGGCGATGCTCCTGCTACCGCAGGCGATGTGCTTCGCGCCATCAGCGGGCTGTTGCCAGACGGGACGCCGCCACCCGTGTCGCTTCCCGCCACACCCCTACTCGACACAACTCTGCTGACCAACGCCCCCGGCGAACCACGGATCGGCTTTCAGCTCGGCACGGAAGTCGCCTCCGCTGATCGGATCGATGTGCTCATGGCCTTCGTCAGGCAGACAGGCATCCGCCCGCTACTGGACCGGCTCCGCCGCCACGTCGAAGACGGCAAGACGCTCCGGTTGCTTACGACGACTTACACCAATTCAACAGAAGGCGCCGCCCTCGATGCACTACGCGAGTTGGGCGCCGAGATCCGAGTGTCGTACGACACCACCATGACCCGCCTGCACGCGAAGGCGTGGTTGTTCCATCGCCACAGTGGCTACTCGACCGCATACATCGGCTCATCCAACCTGACGCACTCCGCCCAAGTCACCGGCCTTGAGTGGAACGTTCGCGTCTCCGGCGCGCGCAACCCGGACGTGATCGACAAGTTCAACGCGGTCTTCGAGAGCTACTGGAACAACTCGGACTTCCGCCCGTATGACGCCGGCGAATTTCACGAACTGACGCAGACAGCACCCAGCGGTCCACGCGTCTACCTCAGCCCTGTGGAGATCCGGCCCGAGCCGTTCCAAGCTCGCCTCCTTGAGCAGCTTGAGCTAGCGCGCTTTCAGGGCCGCCACCGGAACCTGCTGGTCGCTGCCACCGGCACCGGCAAGACCGTCATGTCGGCTCTGGATTACGTCCGGCTTCGTGCCCGACTGCCTCGCGCACGCCTGCTCTTCGTTGCACATCGACAGGAGATCCTCGACCAGGCGCTGCGGACGTTTCGCCATGCGCTTCGCGATGCTGCCTTCGGCGAGCTGTGGGTAGGCGGCGACAAGCCGCGGATGTTTGAGCACGTGTTCGCGTCAGTGGCCAGCTTGAGTGCATCCGGTGTCAATAAGCTTCCGGCGGACCATTTCGATGTCGTGATTGTTGACGAGTTCCACCACGCGGCCGCCAAGACGTACGACGCGCTCTTGCATCACCTGACGCCACGCGAGCTGCTTGGGCTCACCGCGACGCCGGAGCGCGCAGACGGCTTGCCGATCCTGCAATGGTTCGATGGCCGAATCGCCGCCGAGCTTCGGCTGTGGGATGCAATCGACCAACATCGGCTGTGCCCGTTCTCCTACTTCGGCGTCGCCGATGGCGTCGACTACAGCACCGTCTCCTGGCGTCGGGGCCGCGGCTACGACCTCTCGGAGCTGACCACCCTGCTAACAGCGGACCATGTGCTGGCGCGCCGCATCATAGCCAACGTGGTGCGCATCGTCCCCGATGCGGGGCAGATGCGTGCGCTGGGGTTTTGCGTGTCGATCGCGCATGCGCAATTCATGGCACAGCAATTCAACGCTGCCGGTCTTCCGTCCAAGGCGATCTGGTCGGACACCCCTGACGAGGTCCGCCGCCAGTCCTTGGCTGATCTTGGCGCGGGGCGGCTGCGAGTGCTGTTCTCGGTGGATCTGTTCAACGAGGGAGTCGATATCCCCACTGTCGACACCCTTATCATGCTGCGGCCAACTGACAGCGCCACCATCTTCTTGCAGCAGCTCGGTCGCGGCCTGCGCCGTGAGCCGAACAAGTCGATGTGCACAGTCGTCGACTTCATTGGGCATCACCGCAAGGAATTCCAGTTCCAACGTTGGTTTGGTGCGTTGCTGCCCGGAGGTCGTCAGAAGCTAGTACAGCAGATCGAAGGCGAGTTCCCGTTCCTGCCCAGCGGCTGCCACATGCAGCTGGACCCCGTCGCCAGCAAGCTGGTGGTGGACAACATCCGGGAGAGCCTGCCCACGCGCTGGCCGGAGAAGGCGCGAGAGCTCAGTCGCATCGCGGAGGGCGATCGCGAGATTACCCTCACCCGCTTCCTTGACGCTTCCGGACTCAGCCTTGAGGACATCTATGCCGGCCAGCATTGCTGGTCAGACCTGCTCGAGGCCGGTGGCTTGCCTACTGCGGTCGCAGGTCCGCACGAAGCCATCCTGCGGCGCGCACTTGGGCGCCTCCTGCACGTCGATGATCAGCAGCGGATTGGCGCCTACCGTGCTTGGACCGAGCGGAACCAGGCTCCGAAGATCGAGGAGGCGGATCTGCTGAACCGCCGTCTGGCTCACATGTTGGCCGCCGTTCTCACCGAATCTATCCCAGGTGCCCCAGATAGCCTGGATGAGGCGCTCGCGCTGATCTGGAGCCATACGCAGGTCGTTGTAGAGCTGGGGCAACTCATGGATGTGCTGGAGCGGCGCATTGACCATTTGCACTCGGCGCTGCCATCGCACCCGGACGTACCGCTACAGATCCATGCCCGCTATACGCGACGAGAGATTCTTGCCGCCTTCGGCAATGGGCAAGACCTCAGGCTGGCGGAATGGCGCGAAGGCTCGCGATGGCTTGAGCCGCACCGTGTCGACCTGCTGGCGTTCACCTTGGACAAGACCAGCGAGCACTTCTCGCCGACGACCCGCTATCGGGATTACGCGATCAGTCCCTCACTGCTGCACTGGGAGAGTCAGTCGACGATCCGGGAGGCGAGTCCGACTGGCCGTCGCTACCAAACGCACAAGGCACAGGGGACCCACGTGCTGCCCTTCGCGCGGCTGACCACCGACGACCGAGCCTTCTGGCTGCTCGGCCCCGCCCACTTCGTCTCCAGCGAGGGGGAGCGCCCGATGGCGATCACATGGAGTCTTGAGCATTCTCTGTCCGGCGACCTCTATACGAAGTTCGCTGCTGCAGTCAGCTAGCCCCGAACACACGTGTGATCGTAGGAGCATCGTGATAGAAATTCGCAGGCTCCAACAGCGCGCACCGGGAACTCGCGTCACCGCATCGCACATCGAACGCCAAGCCACACATGCGGCACCTCGGTACCCGCATCGATTGCGAAGTGTTCCCAATCGATACGTCCCGCCATTAGACCTGGATCAGCCGGGGGTGCCATCAGTTTGCACACGAACCACGCGTCTGTTCGATTTCAACCGCCTATGCGCAGGGCAGAGTGAGCACAAACGTGTTTCGTGAATAGTCCCCTCTCGCAACCCTTCCTGCCAACAAATTGAGCCGCCCGCCGTTCAACCTGGCCATTTCACGAGCCAGGAACAGGCCGAGCCCGGCACCGTGAAGGTCCTTCTTTGAGGCTACCGATCCAGAGATTCCCTCTTCAAAAATGATGTCCTGCTCCCCAGCAGGGATGAACAAGCTCTCCATCTCGAAGCTAATATCCACGAGCGCATCCTTGACACTGACGGAAACTTCAAGCCTGGTTGATGGACTGCAGTACTTGGCAGCGTTATCCACTAGATAATAGATGCACGCGTGAATAGCATCGTAATCAAAAAGCCCCTGAACTCTTGTAGGCTCTACATTAACCCACACCTTCTTGTCCAAGAAATCTGCAAAGAACAAGTAAAAGACATTCATGAGCACCCGATGCACCTCGTGCGCTTCAGGCTTAATAGACTGGATATTCCCAGCGAGCTTCTCGAACGCGGAATATTCTGCCTTCTGAGCCGACTGATGCTTCAGCACTTCAACTACGGCCTTCGCCGTCTCTTGTGGGAACTTTAGAACCTCAGCAGACAGGTACTCAACTACTTCCTTCGGCGCGTCGAGCATTCGATTTTGCTGAAAAACCAAAAATATCTCTTGTGAAGTTTTTGCAGTGAGCGTCTTAAGGTTGTGGATCAGGCGCTTCGCCCGAGCTTCGGCCCGCACGGTGCCGGCATATATCGCTGATGCAGCACTCAGAACAACGTGAAGCTCCTGGTCCAGGATTCTCTTGCTCCTTACTCTATCCGGATCGAACGAGAGAGATACGGCACGAAATCCTGCGATTGATCGCCGCGCGACTCTCGCCTTCTTCCCCCGAATAACCTCAACTGACGAACCATCAATTGGATCGACAGGAATCTCGTCAAAATACGGCCCCAGAGTGTTTATCAAGGGTTCCACTCGGAGCTCGGACCACAGTGCGAACCGGGCATAGACCTCTTTCACTTCTGGAGCACTCGTACAATGGTGTCTTCGAAGCGAACCGGTTCAGCCGTTTTAGGCAACGAATAATCTGCCTCCTGGAGCGCCTCATGGAAGCGAGCACCAACTTCCTGAGCAGAATAGATGATCACCTTCTTGTTCTGATGTCGGCGCTTTATAGCCAGCGCAAGGCCTAACCCTTCATCAGCGTAATGCATTTTCTTGCCGACCCCCTGTATGTCGACAAATATCACATCAGCCTCAGTGATCGCAGATTGCTCTAGCGAGCTAACGTCAGTGACGATGCGAACATACTCCCACCCCATTTTCTTCAGTATGCCGACGATCTTAAACCCGCGATCGTCGTCGATGAATAGAATCCTGATCGCTCTCTTGAGCTCAGGCACTGTCATGGTGCGGATCGCATCCCTGGATTCCGACGTGTCATCTGTCGCCGACGGAGCACCTACGTTGACCACGACACTCTGGGAGTTATTGCTTCCCCCCTGCGACGACTCAGCTGCACCACGGCTTGTGCGCCTTCGCCAATAGCCGCGCCCTGCAAGTGACCCCGCGATCGCTAAGAGTCCCGCCGCAATCGAGACGATACTGGCCCAGCCCCCCAAACTTCCTTCCATTTAGCCTCCCGATTATCGTGATCTCCTCGTTAAGGAGCGCCCTTACGTATTCCGCCGATACTCCCCACCCACATCATAAAGCGCACGACTTATCTGCCCCAAGCTATGCGTCTTCACCGCCTCCATCAGCGCCTCAAACACATTGCGCCTCTCCCGCGCCGTGTTCAGAAGGTACGCCATGCCATGCCCGTCATGCACCATCGCAGGCTCCTCATCCGCTGCCGCCTGATGCGCGTGTGACGTCTCACCAGCCGGCGCCAGGGCGTTGCGCCTCCGCTGCCACAACTCCACGTTGACGATTTGCTGGCCCTTCTCTTCTTCCGCGCTGCGGATCAGTTCGATCTCGGTGGCGATCTCGCCGGCGCGTTCCCCCTGCCACCGTTTTCAGAGCACACCCCGCACGCTCGATGGCGTGGCTCCGACCGTGCTCTCGCTGCATTCGTTAGAAATCGCATCGAGAAACCCCGCCGGCAACGCGAAAGATCCAAGCCACCCCCGCCGCGTCCCACTCAGAACCCGCAACATCTGCCCACGCCCACCCGGCACCCGCGACAGCGGATGGAACACCAGGTCGCGCAGCGAGGCGACACGGTCCCGCTCCGACTGGAACATCGGCGTAAGCCAGCGGCTCCAGAAGTGATAGATACCGACGTGTGCGCGCCGCTCGCGCTCGTAGGCGGCAAGCGCAGCCGGCACCGCGGCTTCCCGGCGCAACGCGTCGCGAAGGGCACGCGCATCAAGCAGCGCCATGTTGACGCCTTGACCGAGCTGGGGACTCATGGCGTGCGCAGCGTCACCCAGTAATACGGCGCGGCCGCGTGACCAGCGCGCGTGCACCGCGTCTCGATAACGCGCCATGGCTAAACCGTCCGGCACATCGGTGGCCTGCAGGCGCGCGGCGGCATCGGGCCACAGGGCTTGGAGTTCGCCGCGCCATTGGCGCGCCGAGGCATCGCCGTCCAGCGCCGACACAGGCATGCTCCAGAAGAAGCTGAGGCGCGGCACCGGGTCGCCCGGGCGCGTGCCCACCGGCAACATCCCGGCCATGCGGCGCGCGCCGACGTAGCGTTGTTGCAGTTCGGCGGGCCACGCCCACGCGCCCTGCTCCACCAGGCACCACTGCGCACCCCAGGCATAAGGCCGGTTGAGGCGCGCGGGCGTGACCTTGCCGCGCAGGCGCGAGGCCGCGCCGTCGGCCACGATCACCAGGTCGTAGCCGGCGTGCCGCACGCCGCGCGCGTCGGTGAGCTTGCCGGCCTCGGCATCGACGTCGACGATGGTGCAGTCGTCATGGAGCTGCCGGCCCGCCTGCCACGCCGCGTCCAGCACGCTGAAGAGCGCGCCGCGCTGCAGGCCGAGCCCGAAGTAGCGCGCGTCCAGGTCGCCATAGCGCATGTCCATCACCGGCCGGCCGGCCGCGGTCTCGCCATACAGGCGCGTGACCACGGCGCCATGCGCCAGCACCTGCGGCAACAGCCCCATCTGCCACAGCACCGCCAGCCCGACGGGCTGCAGCAGGAAGCCCGCGCCCACCGGCCCGGGCGCGGCGGCGCGCTCGAATACCGTGACCTCGTGGCCATCGTTGGACAGCAGAAGCGCGCACGCCTGGCCGCCGGTGCCATAACCAACGATCGCGATCCGCAGGCGGCGCGCAGGCGCCGCGGCCGCCTCCGTAAGCGGCCCGATGTTTGGTCGTACGTTCGCCACGGCTCCCCCCGGAGTGACTACGCGTTCCTTGCCGATGCCGCCGCGCGGGCGGCGGCATCATCTGCGCGGTTACATGTTTCGCCTGTATTCCCCACCCACATCATAAAGCGCATGGCTGATCTGCCCCAGGCTATGCGTCTTCACCGCCTCCATCAACGCCTCGAACACATTGCGCCTCTCCCGCGCCGTGTTCTGAAGGTAGGCGAGGCCATGGCCGTCATGCACCATCGCAGGCTCCTCATCCGCCGCGGCCTGATGCGCGTGTGACGTTTCACCGGCCGGCGCCAGGGCGTTGCGCCCCTGCTGCCACAGCTCCACGTTGGCGATCTGCTGGCCCTTCTCTTCTTCCGTGCTGCGGATCAGTTCGATCTCGGTGGCGATCTCGCCTGCGTGTTCCTTCGGCAGGAACGTGTTCACGCCCACCAGCGGCAGGCTGCCGTCGTGCTTTTTGTGCTCGTAGTACAGGCTCTCTTCCTGGATCTTGCCGCGCTGGTACATGGTGTCCATGGCGCCCAGCACGCCGCCGCGCTCGCTGATGGCTTCGAACTCCTTGTACACGGCCTCTTCCACCATGCCGGTCAGGTAGTCGACGGCAAAGCTGCCCTGCCAGGGGTTCTCGTTGAAGTTGAGCCCCAGCTCCTTGTTGATGATCATCTGGATGGCCACGGCGCGGCGCACGCTCTCTTCGGTGGGCGTGGTGATGGCTTCGTCGTAGGCGTTGGTGTGCAGGGAGTTGCAGTTGTCGAACAGGGCGTACAGCGCCTGCAGCGTGGTGCGGATGTCGTTGAACTGGATCTCCTGCGCGTGCAGGCTGCGGCCGCTGGTCTGGATGTGGTACTTCATCATCTGGCTGCGTTCGTTGGCGCCGTAGCGCTCGCGCATGGCGCGTGCCCAGATGCGGCGGGCCACGCGGCCGATCACGGTGTACTCGGGGTCCATGCCGTTGGAGAAGAAGAACGACAGGTTGGGCGCGAAGTCGTCGATCTTCATGCCGCGCGCCAGGTAGTACTCGACGATGGTGAAGCCGTTGGAAAGCGTAAATGCCAGCTGGCTGATCGGGTTCGCCCCGGCTTCGGCAATGTGATACCCGGAGATAGACACCGAGTAGAAGTTGCGCACGCCGTTGTCGACGAAGTACTGCTGGATGTCGCCCATCATGCGCAGCGCGAACTCGGTGCTGAAGATGCAGGTGTTCTGCGCCTGGTCCTCTTTCAGGATGTCGGCCTGCACGGTGCCACGCACGGTCTTGAGCGTTTCCGCCTTGATGCGGGCGTAGGTCTCCGCATCCACCATCTCGTTGCCGGTCACGCCCAGCAGGCCCAGGCCCAGGCCGTCGTTGGTCGGCGGCAGGTCACCGTAATAGACCGGGCGCTGCTTGCCTTCAAAGCGCTTGGCGAGCGTCTGTTCGGCGGCGGCCCAGCGCGCGGGGTCGGCCTTCAGGTACTTCTCCACCTGCTGGTCGACGGCGCAGTTCATGAACATCGCCAGGATCATCGGCGCGGGGCCGTTGATGGTCATCGACACGCTGGTGGTGGGCGCGCACAGGTCGAAGCCGGAGTACAGCTTCTTCATGTCGTCAAGCGTGGGCACGTTGACGCCGGAGTTGCCGATCTTGCCGTAGATGTCCGGGCGCGGCGCGGGGTCTTCTCCGTACAGCGTGACCGAGTCGAAGGCGGTGGACAGGCGCGCGGCGGGCTGGCCGACGGAGAGGTAATGGAAGCGGCGGTTGGTGCGCTCGGGCGTGCCTTCGCCGGCGAACATGCGGATCGGGTCCTCGCCGGTGCGGCGGTACGGGTACACGCCGCCGGTGTAGGGGTAGCTGCCCGGCAGGTTCTCCTTGCCCAGGAACGTCAGCAGCTCGCCCCAGCTCTTGTAGGTGGGCGCGGCGATCTTGGGGATCTTCTGGTGGCTCAGGGACTCGCGGTAGTTCTCGACGCGGATCGCCTTGCCACGCACTTCGTATTCGGTGACTTCATCGGTGATCGACTTCAGGCGCTGCGGCCAGGCGCGCAGCAGGTTCAGCGAATCCGGGGTGAGCGACTGCAGCGCGTCGTTGTAGCGCTGGCGCAGCGTCAGGAGACTCCGGTCCACCACCCCCGCATCGCCCTCCTTCGCGTCTTCGCGCCTTCGCGAGACAACGTCGTTCATGCCGTAAAGATCCAGCGCAGCCGGCAGCGCCGGATCACCCAGCTCATGCAGCGACTGCCAGAACGCCTGCGCCCGATCCGCCGCCTCCGCCTGCTTCTCGATGCTGGCGTTGATCGCCCTGCCCTGCTCGGCGATCTCGGCGAGATACCGCACCCGCGCCCCCGGAATCAGCACCGTCGCCCGCGGCTCCTTCAGCGTGGTGTCGAGGGTCGGGGTCCAGCGCTCCGCCGGCAGCGACAGCTTCTCGCGCAGCAGGCGGCACAGGTTGGCGAACATCCAGCTGATGCCGGGGTCGTTGAACTGGCTGGCGATGGTGGGATAGACCGGCACGTCCTCGTCGGCGGTCTTGAACGCCACGCGGTTGCGCTTCCACTGCTTGCGGATGTCGCGCAGGGCGTCCTCCGCACCGCGCTTGTCGTACTTGTTGAGCACGATCAGCTCGGCGAAGTCGATCATGTCGATCTTCTCGAGCTGGCTGGCCGCGCCGTAGTCCGACGTCATGACGTACATCGGGAAGTCGACCATGTCGACGATCTCCGAGTCCGACTGGCCGATGCCGGCGGTCTCCACGATCACCAGGCCAAAGCCCAGACCGCGCAGGTAGGCGATGCAGTCCTTGAGCACGGCGTTGGTGGCCACGTTCTGCCGGCGCGTGGCCATGGAGCGCATGTACACCCGGTGCGAGCGCAGCGAGTTCATGCGGATGCGGTCGCCGAGCAGCGCGCCACCGGTGCGGCGGCGCGTGGGGTCCACCGAAACCACCGCGATGCGGATGTCCGGGAAGCTCGACAGGAAGCGGTTCAGCAGCTCATCGGTGACCGACGACTTGCCGGCGCCGCCGGTGCCGGTGATGCCGATCACCGGTGCGTGCGTGCCCACGGCCCAGTGCTTGCGCAGCGCAGTGAGCTCGGCCTCTCCGTAGGTGCCGGCTTCGATTGCCGACAGCGTGTGGCCGATGGCCACCTGGTCGGGATCGACCCGCGACGGGCCGATGCGGGCGACCACGTCGTCCGCCGGCGGCAGGTGCGCCTGGCCGCGCTGCTCGCGGGCGGCGCCGACGCGGGCCACCACGTCCTCGATCATCTCCACCAGGCCCAGTTTCATGCCGTCGTTGGGGTGGTAGATGCGCTCGACGCCGTAGTCCTGCAGCTCGCGGATCTCCTCCGGGGTGATGGTGCCGCCGCCGCCGGCGACCACGCGGATGTGGCCGGCGCCGTGCTCGCGCAGCATGTCGACCATGTACTTCATGTACTCGACGTGCCCGCCCTGGTAGCTGGACAGGGCGATGGCGTCGGCGTCTTCCTGCAGCGCGGCGCGCACCACGTCTTCCACCGAGCGGTTGTGGCCGAGGTGGATCACCTCCGCGCCCTGCGCCTGGATCAGCCGCCGCATGATGTTGATGGCGGCGTCGTGGCCGTCGAACAGGCTGGCGGCGGTGACGAACCGCAGCGGACTGGTTTCAGACTGCGCGGTCGGGAAGTGCTGGCTGGCGGGAACGCTCATCGGGGGCAGGTCCATGCGGTTCGTGGGGAACCGCCCGATTGTAGCCCGGGCCTCCACGACTGCCGAACGGACCGGCCGGCGCGCTATTCCTCGACGTCGGCCAGCGCGCCCAGCTCTTCTTCCATCTGCAGCAGCAGCGCGTTCAGGCGCTGCAGGCGTGCGCGGCGGGTGCGTGCGCTGGACAGCAGTTCCGCGAGGCGCAGCAGGCGCGCGGCCAGGTCGCGGGCCTCGTGGCTCACCAGGCGTTCGTCCATCAGCGCGTCCGCGGGGCGCGGCAGCGATGGCGCGGCCACCAGGTGGCGCTCGATCACCAGGCACAGGTGGTGCGCCAATTCGGCATCGCGGTCGGTCCACGGCGCCGCCGTGCCGACGACCTGCTGCTCCCAGGCTTCGAAGCTGGTGCGCGGGCCGATCTTGCCGCCGTCGGGATCCACCTGGAACGGGTGGTCCGGGCGCCCGGCCCAGCGCACGGTTTCGCGCTGCTCGGAACGGAACAGCAGCAGCCAGTCGTCCGCGCCCTCGCCCAGCGGCGTGCTGAACAGGCCGCAGGCGCCGGTCATGCCGGCGCTGGTCCAGTCGCTGCAGGCCCGCGTGGACGCCGGGCCGCGGCGGCCCTGGGCGCGCGCCCACTGCAGTGCCGCCTCCAGGCCGGCCGCATCGGGCACCACGCCATGGCTGCGCAGCTCGCCGCCGATGTGCACGGCGACGCCATCGGCACGCACCGCGCCCTGCAGCACATCCAGATGCTCCAGCAGTGCCTCGGACGGCAACGGCGCGGCGCGCAACAGGGCTTCCAGCGCATCGCGCTGCGCGCGCATGACGTCCTCGCGGCGGGCGCGGGCGCGCAGCGCGCGGGCGTCGAGGATCATCGAGACGTGGCGGCCGACCATGTCCAGCGCCTGGCGCTGGCGCGCGCCGATCGGGCGCGGCGCATCGTGATGACACGCCACCAGCCCCCACAGCTTGCCGTTGACCACCAGCGAGATCGACATCGATGCCGCCACGCCCATGTTGTGCAGATACTCAACGTGCACCGGCGCCACCGCGCGCAGCA
This sequence comes from Luteimonas sp. MC1828, assembly GCF_016461615.1. NCBI lineage: Bacteria > Pseudomonadati > Pseudomonadota > Gammaproteobacteria > Lysobacterales > Lysobacteraceae > Luteimonas > Luteimonas sp. MC1828. Next base: position 266,864 of record NZ_JAEMNY010000001.1, on the reverse strand, counting down.
CGTCGAAGCTCATGTCCAGCGGCTCACCCAGCGACGGCAGCTGGTGCACCGGCACCGGCGTGCAGCTGGTGTCGGCGATCACCCGCAGGCGGTTGCGCACGTACAGCGCGCGCGCCTGCGGCGGGATGTCCGATGCCGGGAAGCGCAGGTCGGCATACGACGCCATGTCGCCCGCCAGCGCCTCGGCCACCACCTCGCCGCTGTGGTCGGCGAGGAAGCGGTAGACCATCACCCGCCCGTAACCCGACAGCGCCTGCACCTTGCGCGCCACCGCGGGCAGGAACTCCTGGCCTGCGGAGGCATCGTCCAGGCCGCTGACCGCCATGTGTCCGCCTTCCAGCGGCGGGGCCTGGCCCGAGGGCTGCAGCTCGAGGTGCACCAGGTCGCCCATGGCATGCGTGGACACCTCGTGCATCGCACCCATCGGCCCGACGTTGATGATGCCGGCGAACTGCGACAGCCCGCCCACGCCGCGCGCCAGCACCGCCTCGATCGCGCCCAGCGGGCCGCTGTCGAGCAGCGTCTCCACCGGCTGGCCGAGCAATGCGTTGATGCCGTCGACTTCGAACAGATCCACCGCGTTGGCGGACGCGGCGACGATGCCGTGGTCGCTGCGGCGGAACACCAGCAGCACGCCGGGCGGCTGGATGGCGCCGATGACGTGGATGGGTTCTTCGGCGCAGGCATCCAGTGCGCGTTGCAGGGCGGGATCGACGTTCATGCGGGCACTCCATGCGGCACGAGATTGCGGTAGACCATCGCGAAGCCGCGGCGCGCGCCGCGCACGGCATCGGCCACGGCATCGGCCGGCAGCGCATCGAGGCGGCCTGCGAAGCAGCGCCAGCGCTTGGGATCGCGCCCGAGGTGGCGCATGAACTGCCGGGCGTCGGCGACTTCCGGGCGCTCGTTGACCAGCGCGTCGACGTGGCGCGACAGCACCCGCGCGCCGAGTGCGGAGCCTTCCATCACATAGCAGCCGCCGAGCCATTCGGCGGGCGTCGCCGCGCTGGCCATCGCGCTGCCGGAGGCGGGCGCGTCGAGCGCGGCCAGGTCGGCGCGCAGGCAGTCGACGCGCTCGCTGTCATACCAGCAGGCGAGTTCTTCCGGCCATGCCGGCGACCAGCTGTCGGCCAGCCACTGCGCGAGCGGCAGCAGCGCGCCGAGGTAGCGCGTGTAGTCATCGACACCGTGCAACCCGTCGGGCAGCGCGGCGTCCAGCGCTTCATGCGTGGCACGGGTGGCGGCGCGCACTTCATGCAGCGCGCCCGCGTGTCGCGTCTCATCGGCGCCCATCGGGCGCACCTCCTGTCCGGCTCCCTGCATCGCCCAGCCTCACTTCACGCGCGCCACCCAGGCGCGATGGCCGCCATCTAATCACCCGCTGCGCGACGACGTAAACCGCGCGAACCGGGCCCTCGTTCATGTAGATGACTCGGATAGCGCGTCGCGCGCACGCTCACGCCGCGCGCTCATGTCAGCGCTGGTGCGGTGCAGGGCGATTCCGGCAGGTGCCGTGGCACGGCCGAGGATGAATGAAATCAGCGCCTGCAGCGTGGCCGGATCGTCATCGAAACCGCCGTGCGTGGACGCACGCGACGCGCCCGGATCGCCCAGCGGCCGGTCGTTGGGTGCCTGCACCCACGCGAGGCGGCCGGCTTCGATCAGCTTGGTTACGCGTTCATGGCCCCAGGCCTGGTCGGCGGGCTCGCGTGCGGCGATGAAGCGCGCCATGCCGGCGATCGGCGTGCCCTGGCGCAGGCGCTGGTCGATCCAGCTGCGCGGCTGCTTTTCCAGCGCGCGGGCCACCAGGTACAGCAGCGACTTGTTGTACAGGCGCATGCAGTGGTCGTCCTGCTCGGCGCTGTCGGTGAGCGTGGTAAGCGATGCGCGCGCCACCGCGCGCGAAGAGATGGCCGGCACGTAGGCCTGGATGAAGCTGTCCATGTCGATCGCCGGCGCCCACAGCGACACGCTGGCCACGCGCCCGCCCATGCCGAGCATGCCGTGGGCCGGGCCGCCGATGATCTGCCCGGGGCGCGTGAGCAGCTGCAGCAGCGGCGCCATCAGGATGCTGCCGGCGCTGTGCGCGGCGATGTGGATCTCGACCTTGGCGTCCTCGCGCCGCCACTCATCGACCAGGCGCGCGACTTGCGCGGCGCCGCCGTGTTCCACCACGCCACCGCCGGGCGCGGCGCGCACCGCGGTGGTGGCCAGCGTGGCGTTCTCCTTCATCTCGTCCCACACCGCGCGGCCACCGATCGCGCGCGCGAGTGGCTCGACCGTGTCATCGAGCCGATCGAGCAGCAGGTCCTTGGCCTTGTCGACGATGCCCTCGCTGCGCGGGCGCGCGGCGTCTTTCAGGATGTTGCCGAGCGTGGTCCACAGGTCGGTCTTCCAGATGAAGGACAGCGGGTAGATCTCCTGCGCCAGCATCGCCTCGCGGTAGTCGGCGACGCGCTGGATGGCGGCATCCTCCGGCACCAGCCCGCCGTGCGCGTACAGCAGCACGCGTTTCTTCTTCCAGCCGGCGGTGATGGCGCGCATGTCGCGGCGCACGATGTTGCGCACGTCGTCCTGGGTGCAGGCGAAGCGGCCGTCGCAGCGCAGCGCGCCGTTGTTGCCAAGGCTCACGATGTGCGGGCGCAGGTCGGCCTGCGCGTAGCCCACCGACTGCCGGCCGAGCAGCGAGTTGCTGACCGCGGCCGAGCCGGCGCGTTCCAGCTCGACCGGCACCGCCAGCCGCGCCACCCAGACATCGGTGCCGTGCTCCAGCCATTCGTCGTAGCTGATGCGGCCGAAACCGCCACGACCCCAGCCGGTGCCCCAGGCGTTCTGGATCCAGAACCCGCCGCGGTCGTAGCCGACGATCGCGAACGCGTGGTAGCCGATGACCTCCTGCCGCTTCCAGGCGATGTGGCCATCCTTCGGCGGCGCCTGCCAGCCCGCGTGCACGGCGCACGAGGCGTACAGCACGCGCACCTCGCCGAACGCGGCGTGCATGGCCACCAGGTCCTTGTGGTTGACGCGGGCGTAGGCGCCCATCGGATTGCGCAGGGCGTCGCGCGCGCGTTCCTCTGTATATGGCTCGATGGCGATGCCGGGGCGGTACGGCCACAGCTCCTCGGCGCATACGCCGTGGCGGTGCCAGGCCTTCATGGCGCCGCGGCAGCTGGAGCCGGCGTAGCCCTCGCCGTCCCACTCGTCGTAGCGGCGCGCCATGTCGTAGAACATGCGCGCGCTGATCTGCGCGGCTTCGGGCTGCGGTCGGCGGCGGCGCAAGAGCGTATGCGCCACGGTGGCCAGGCCGAACGCGGTGCAGGCGCCGTCCACGCCCTGGTCGAGCACCGGCACGCCAAGCGCGAGGTGGTCATCGAGCGGTGCTTCGGTGGGCACGTCAACCAGCGTGGGTTCGAACATGCGGTCGCGGAAGTCGGCGGTATCGGGCCGCGCATCGAACAACCGCGTGCCGGTGCCGGGCTGCAGCACGGCCAGCGGTGGCGTTGCGGTGACGGGTCCTTCCGCGGTGCGCGGCGTGCTGCGACGTGTGGCCATGCTCGTCTCTCCTTGCTGGGGGGACTACGCGGCGGCTACAGTCGCGCGGCCGCGGCTGTGCGCGGCATCCACGTTCGAGCACACGATGACCCGGGTCAAGCGCATCCTGCTGTGGGGCACGTTTTCGGCTGCGGCCATGGTGGGCAGCGGACTGCTGCTGGCCGACCAGCTCACGCCGGCGGCCAACGGCGCGCCGAGCCATGCGCTGCCGCTGTCGACCGACCAGACCGCGCTGGACCGCGAGCTCGTGCCGCTGCTGGCGCGCAACCCCGGCAAGACCGGCGCGCTGATGCTCACCGACGGCATCGATGCCTTTGCCGCGCGCGCCATGTCGGCGCGCCAGGCCGGGCGCAGCCTGGACCTGCAGTACTACATCTGGCACGACGACCTCACCGGCCGCCTGCTGGCGCGCGAGGCGTGGCTGGCCGCCGAGCGCGGCGTGCGCGTGCGCCTGCTGCTCGACGACATCAGCGCCGGCGGCAAGGATGGCCAGCTGATGCTGCTCGACAGCCATGCCGGCATCGAGGTGCGGGTGTACAACCCGTTCCGCAACCGCGACGGCATCTCGCGCCTGCTGGAAATGCTGCAGCGGGTCTTCAGCCTCAACCACCGCATGCACAACAAGGCGTGGATCGCCGACGGCCGGGTGGCGGTGGTGGGCGGCCGCAACATCGGGCTGGAGTATTTCAGCGCATCCGACGACGCCAACTTCCACGACCTCGACCTGCTGCTGTTCGGGCCGGCGGTGGCCGACGCCGATGCGATCTTCGATGCGTTCTGGAACAGCGACGCGGCGGTGCCGCTGGCCGGGTTGAACAAGCGACGCGACTTCGATGCGCCGGCGATCCTGGCGGCGATCGGCGGCGAGGCCGAAACCGCCGCGGCGCGCCGCTACCTCGAGCGCGTGGAGTCGTCGCCCACGGTGCGCGCCTACGTCGAACAGGAGCTCGCGCCGTACTGGAGCGAGCACATCGAGGTGGTGTCCGACCCGCCGCTCAAGCACGCCGGCGACGACCAGCGCGGCTGGCTGGTGCACCGCATCGATGCCGCCCTGCGCGACGCCCGCCAGGCGGCGCTGCTGATCTCGCCCTACTTCGTGCCCGGCGACGCCATCACCGCGCAGCTCACCGGCCTGGCCGCAGGCGGCGTGCACGTGGGCGTGGTGACCAACTCGCTGGCGGCCAACGACGTGGCCGCGGTGCACGGCGGCTATTCGAAATACCGCAAACCGCTGCTCGCCGGCGGCGTGCACCTGTACGAACTGCGGCACGAGGCGGCAGGCGCGGGCGACGCGGGCGATGCGGACGCCGGCAAGGACCACCCACGCGCCACTGCCAGCCGCGGCAGCGGCTTTGGCGGCAGCGGCAGCGCCAGAGGCAGTGGTGCCAGCCTGCACACCAAGGCGTTCCTGATCGACCGCAGCCACGGCTTCATCGGCTCCTACAACCTCGACCCGCGCTCCGCCTGGCTCAATACCGAGATGGGCGTGTTCTTCGACCACGCCGGCCTGGCTGACGCGCTGCGCGCCGAATACCTGCACCTGGCCAGCCCCGCGCTGAGCTACCGGGTGTGGCTGGATCCCACCGACAAGCTGCGCTGGCTGGACCGCTCGGTGGAGCCGCCGCGCGTCCATGACCGCGAGCCGGAAGCCGGCGCCTGGCGCCGCGCGCAGGCCGCGGTGATGCGCTGGCTGCCGATCGAGTCGCAGCTGTGAGCCACGACCTCGACGCGCTGCGCGCCCAGGCCCGTGCGGGCGATGCCTCGGCCGGCTACCGGCTGGGCCAGGTGCTGGTGGCGCACATGGACATGGACGCGGCGCTGGTGGCCTACCGCAGCGCGGCGGAGGCGGGCCACGCCGGTGCGCGTGTGGAGCTGGCGCGGATGCTGCTGCACGGCATCGTCGGCGCACCCGACCCCGCCGCGGCCGTCGACTGGCTGCAGCGCGCGGAGGCCGACGGCGACGCGGTGGCCGCCTACCACCTGGCGCTGGTCGCGCTGGGCGGGGTGGCCCTGCCGCGCGACGGGCGCATCAACCAGCGCGTCGCGCGCGCGGTCGAGGCCGGCTACCCGCCGGCACTGCGCGCCGCGGCGATCCACTTCGGGCGCCGCGCGCAGGCCGACGACCAGGCACTGGCGCTGCAGCTGTTCGAACGCGCGGCGGCGGCCGGCGACCCCGTGTCGGCGCAGCTGCTGGCCGAGCGCCTGCGTCGCGGCGAAGGCGGCCCGGTGAACCCCGACGTGGCGGCCTCGCTCGATGCGCAACTCGCGGCGCATGGCCGGACACGGCTGCCGGCAATCGATGCGGCGATGCCCTGGCAACCGTCGTCCGTGCCGCACCAGCTGGCCTTCGAGGATGCGCTGGCGATGCCGCCGGCGGAGCTGCTGGCGCACCGCCCGCATGTGTCCACCATCGAGGGCCTGCTGTCGGCGGACGAATGCCGCCTGCTGGTGGCGTGCGCGGACCCGCTGCTGCGGGCGTCGCAAACGGTCGACCCGGTGACGGGCGCGGCGCTCGCGATGCCATTGCGCACCAGCAGCGATGCCAGTGTCGACCCGGTGCTGGAGGACCTGGCGCTGCGCACGGTGCAGCTGCGCATCTGCGCCGCGGCCGGCATCGACCTGGTGCATGCCGAACACCTGATCGTGCTGCGCTACGCCCCCGGGCAGCAGTACCGCCCGCATCGCGACTACCTGCCGCAGGCCGCGATCGACGGCGACCGTCCGCAGGCCGGCAACCGCGCGCGCACCATCTGCGTGTACCTCGACGCGGTGGAGGCCGGCGGCGGCACGGAGTTCCCGGTCGCCGGGGTCACCGTGACGCCCCGCGCCGGCCGCGCGGTGGTGTTCGACAACCTGCTCGCCGACGGACGCCCGGACCCGGATTCGCTGCATGCCGGGCTGCCGGTCGAGCGCGGGGTGAAGTGGCTGGCCACCCTGTGGTTGCGCCAGCGGCCCTACCGCGACTGGTGAGGGGCCCGGCGCCTTCACCTGACGCCACGGGCTTTTCCCCGGGGAGGGGGGTAAAATTCCCGGCTTGTTGCGCCGATATCGCGCGACTCGCGCCTCGACCCTTGTCGATTCAACGACTTACACCAACATCGCCGACGTTGGTCGCACCTCGCGACGCGCCGGCAGCGGAGTTTGCGAAATGATTTTCGAGCACCTCGATACCTACGGCCACGAGCAGGTCGTGTTCTGCCACAACAAGGACGCCGGCCTGAAGGCGATCATCGCGATCCACAACACGGTGCTCGGCCCGGCCCTGGGCGGCACGCGCATGTGGCCGTACAAGACCGAGGCCGACGCGCTGAACGACGTGCTGCGCCTGTCGCGCGGCATGACGTACAAGAACGCTGTGGCCGGCCTGGACATCGGCGGCGGCAAGGCGGTGATCATCGGCGACCCGGCCACCGACAAGTCCGAGGCGCTGTTCCGCGCGTTCGGCCAGTTCGTGCAGTCGCTGGGCGGCCGTTACATCACCGCCGAGGACGTCGGCATCGACGTCAACGACATGGAATACGTGTACCGCGAGACCGAGTTCGTGACCGGCGTGCACCAGGTGCATGGTGGTTCGGGCGATCCCTCGCCGTTCACCGCCTACGGCTCGCTGCAGGGCCTGATGGCCACGCTGCAGAAGAAGTACGGCGACGAGGAAGTCGGCAACTACAGCTACGCCGTGCAGGGCCTCGGCCACGTGGGCATGGAATACGTGAAGCTGCTGAAGGAGCGCGGCGCGAAGATCTTCGTGACCGACATCAACAAGGCGCTGCTGGACAAGGCGGTCAACGAGTACGGTGCCGAGGCGGTTGCCCCGGACGACATCTACGACGTCGACGCCGACGTGTACTCGCCGTGCGCGCTGGGCGGCACGCTCAACGAGCAGACGCTCGACCGCATGAAGTTCAAGGTCATCTGCGGCCCGGCCAACAACCAGCTGGCCAGCAACGCGATCGGCGACGAAGTGGCCAAGCGCGGCATCGTGTACGCGCCGGACTACGCCGTGAACGCCGGCGGCGTGATGAACGTCGCGCTGGAAATGACCGGCTACAACCGCGAGCGCGCCATGCGCATGATGCGCACGATCTACCACAACCTGACGCGCATCTTCGAGATCGCCGACCGTGACGGCATCCCGACCTACAAGGCCGCCGACCGCATGGCCGAGGAGCGCATCGAGGTGATGGGCAAGCTGAAGCTGCCGCTGGGGCGCAGCACGCCGCGCTTCCAGGGCCGCATCCGCGGCGGCGCATGATCCGCGCCACGTAGTACGCAACGACGGGGCCGAGTGCCCCGTCGTTGTTTCCGAAATCAGCGCCGGCACCGGATGTGCCGGCCGCACCACATGGAGGAACGACCATGCGCCCGTTTCCGCTTGGAGAAGACATCGACGCGCTGCGCGACGCCGTGCGCCGTTTTGCCGAAGCCGAGATCGCACCGCTCGCCGAGGCCGCCGACCACGACAACGCGTTCCCGCAGCCGCTGTGGCCGAAGCTTGGCGAGATGGGCCTGCTCGGCCTGACCGTGCCGGGCGAGTTCGGCGGCAGCGACATGGGCTACCTGGCGCACCTGGTGGCGATGGAGGAGATCTCGCGCGCCTCAGGCGCCATCGGCCTGTCCTACGGCGCGCACTCCAACCTCTGCGTCAACAACCTGCATGCCAATGGCAACGACGCGCAGCGCGCGAAGTACCTGCCGAAGCTGTGCAGCGGCGAATGGAAGGGCGCGCTGGCGATGAGCGAGGCCGGCGCCGGCTCCGACGTGGTCGGTTCGATGGCCTGCCGCGCGGAGCTTCGCGACGGCGTGTGGATCGCCAACGGCAGCAAGATGTGGATCACCAACGGCCCCGAGGCCGACGTGCTGGTGGTCTACATGCGCACCGCGGGCAAGGAGGCCGGCAGCAAGGGCATGACGGCGTTCATCGTGGAGCGCGGCATGCCCGGCTTCAGCACCGCGCAGAAGCTCGACAAGCTGGGCATGCGCGGCTCCAACACCTGCGAACTGGTGTTCGAGAACTGCGCGATTCCCGCGGAAAACGTGCTGGGCGAAGTGAACCAGGGCGTGCGCGTGCTGATGAAGGGCCTCGACACCGAGCGCCTGGTGCTCTCCGGCGGTCCGATCGGCCTCATGCAGGCCGCGCTCGATGCCGCCCTGCCCTACGTGCGCGAGCGCCGCCAGTTCGACGCCGCCATCGGCACGTTCGGCATCATGCAGGCCAAGATCGCCGACATGTACACCGCGCTGCAATCCAGCCGCGCCTTCGCCTACCAGGTGGCGCGCGACTACGACGCCGGCCACCGCTCGCGCATCGACGCCGCCAGCTGCCTGCTGCACGCCTCCGAGGCCGCGGTGCAGGTGGCGCTCGAAGGCATCCAGGCGCTCGGCGGCAACGGCTACATCAACGAATACCCGACCGGGCGCATCCTGCGCGACGCCAAGCTCTATGCGATCGGCGCCGGCACCAACGAGATCCGGCGCATGCTGATCGGGCGCGAGCTGTTCGAGGGCCGCGCCTGAGGGCCCCGGGGGCGCCCAGCCCCCGGACCAACGGCCGATGGCAGGCCGATGCTGCAGTGCGATAATGGCCGCACATCACCATCGGAGTTCCCCATGACCGACATCGTCATCGTCGGTGCCAAGCGCACCGCCATCGGTTCCATGCTCGGCCAGTTCACCGGCGTGCCCACCCCGACCCTCGGCGCCACGGCGATCTCCGCCGCGCTTTCCGCCTCGGGCGTTGCCGCCGACCAGGTGGACGAGGTCCTGATGGGCTGCGTGCTGCCGGCCGGCCTGGGCCAGGCGCCGGCGCGCCAGGCGTCGCGCGCGGCGGGCATCCCCGATGCCGCCGGCTGCACCACCGTCAACAAGGTGTGCGGCTCGGGCATGAAGACCATCATGCTGGCGCACGACATGATCAAGGCCGGCTCGGCCTCGGTGGTGGTGGCGGGTGGCATGGAGTCGATGACCAATGCCCCGCACCTGCTCAACGGCTCGCGCACCGGCCTGCGCTTCGGCAGCGCCGAGTTCCTCGACCACATGGCGCACGACGGCCTGACCAACCCGGATGACGGCAAGGCGATGGGCGTGTTCGGCGATGCCGCCTGCGACAAGTACAACTTCAGCCGTGAAGCACTTGATGCGTTCTCGGCCGAAAGCGTGCGCCGCGCGCAGCAGGCGCAGGCGTTGGGGGCGTTCAAGGACGAGATCGCGGCGGTCACGGTGAAGTCGCGCAAGGGCGACGTGGTGGTCGACAGCGACGAGGAACCGGGCCGCATCGACGTCGCCAAGATTCCCGGCCTGCGCCCCGCGTTCGGCAAGGAGGGCCTGCTCACCGCCGCGTCGTCCTCGAAGATTTCCGATGGCGCCGCCGCGGTGGTGATGATGTCGTCTGACGAAGCCAGCCGTCGCGGGCTTGCCCCGCTGGCGCGCATCGTGGCCCACGCCAGCCATGCGCAGGCGCCGGAATGGTTCACCACCGCGCCGGTGAAAGCGATTTCAAACGTGCTCGCCAAGGCGGGCTGGACGGTCGCCGACGTCGACCTGTTCGAAATCAACGAGGCCTTCGCCTGCGTGGCAATGGCGCCCATGCACGATCTCGACATTCCCCACGCCAAGGTAAACGTCAATGGCGGCGCCTGCGCGCTGGGACATCCGATCGGCGCCAGCGGTGCCCGCCTGGTGGTCACCCTGCTGCACGCCCTGAAGGCCAGCGGAGGCAAGCGTGGCGTGGCTTCGCTGTGCATCGGCGGCGGCGAGGCGACCGCGATCGCGGTCGAACTTGCCTGATCCGTTAACACGCCCTTTACCTCTGGCACTTCAAACTTCCGCTTGACAGCCAATCGAGGCTTGTCATCATTGTCGCGGCGCGCAGTTGCGCGTTGCCCAATCCACGACGAGGAATGTACCAAATGACCATCAACAAGCTGCTGATCGCGCTGGCGCTGGGCTTCGCCCTGACCGCGTGCTCCAACCAGGACGCCGCCGCCGACGCCGCTGCCGACGCCGCGCAGACCGCCGACCAGGCTGCTGCCGACGCCGCCATGGCCGGCACCCAGGCTGCCGACGCCGCTGCCGACTCGGCCGTTGCCGCTGCTGACGCCGCTGCCGACCAGGCCGCTGCCGCCGCTGCCGCCGGTACCGGCGAAGCCGCCGACGCCGCTGCCGATGCCGCCGAAGACGCGCTCGACACCGCGCAGGACGCTGCCGACGCCGCCGAGAACGAGGCCGAGGCTGTCAAGGACGCGGCGACCCCGTAATCGGGTCAGCCGTATCCCTAGCGTCATGTAGAAAGAAAAGCCGCTGGTCCGCCAGCGGCTTTTCCATTGCAACTTCCGCTGCAAACTCCGCTCAACCACACCTCAGGGGATTTCCCATGAAGATCAAGACCGTCGCTCTGCTGGCCGCCTGCACCTTCGCGCTCGCCGCGTGCCAGAACGAGACCTCCACCGCCCAGCAGGCCGCCGCCGAGGCCGAAGCCACCGCCGAGACCGCTGGCGACACCATCGGCCAGGCCGCCGAAGCCACCGGTGACGCCGTCGCCGCGTCCGCCGACGCCGCTGCCGCTGCCGCCGGCGAAACCGCTGCCGAAGCCGGTGCCGCCGTCGACCAGGCCACCGCCGAAGCGCAGGCCGCCGCCGCCGCTGCCGCCGAGAATGCCGAGGCCGCCACCGCCGACGCGCTGCGCGACGCCGCCGACAAGGCCGACGCCGCCGCCGACAAGGTCGAAGACTGACCTTCGCCGCCTGGCTCTGCCCGGCAGCAAAGGCCCGCTTCGGCGGGCCTTTTTTCTTGCGGGTATCCTTGCCGGCCACCCGCAGCCACGTGTGAGCGCATGCCCGTCCTCAGCAGCAGCCTGGACACCGCGTCCAGCGACTTCATCGGCAACGTCGATCACCACCGTGCACTCGTCGCCGAGCTCGACCGGCGCCTGGCGCGCGCGGCCGACGGCGGCGGTGACAAGGCCCGCGAGAAGCACACCGCGCGCGGCAAGCTGCTGCCGCGCGAGCGCATCGCCGCCCTGCTCGACCCGGGCTCGCCCTTCCTCGAGATCGCGCCGCTCGCCGCCGAGGACATGTACGACGGCGCCGCGCCCGCGGCGGGCATGGTCTGCGGCATCGGCCGGGTGATGGGCCAGGAAGTGGTGGTCGTGGCCAACGACGCCACGGTCAAGGGCGGCACCTACTTCCCGATGACGGTGAAGAAGCACCTGCGCGCGCAGGAAGTCGCGCGCGAGAACCACCTGCCCTGCGTGTACCTGGTCGACTCCGGCGGCGCGTTCCTGCCCCTGCAGGACGAGGTGTTCCCGGACCGCGAGCACTTCGGCCGCATCTTCTACAACCAGGCACGGATGAGTGCCGAGAACATCCCGCAGGTCGCGGTGGTGATGGGCAGTTGCACGGCCGGCGGCGCCTACGTGCCGGCGATGTGCGACGAGTCGGTGATCGTCAAGGGCCAGGGCACGATCTTCCTCGGCGGCCCGCCGCTGGTGAAGGCGGCGACCGGCGAAGTGGTCGATGCCGAGGCGCTGGGCGGCGCCGACGTGCACACCGCGGTCTCGGGCGTGGCCGACCATTTCGCCGAAGACGATCGCCACGCGCTGCAGATCGCGCGCGACATCGTGGGCACCTTCAACCGCCGCAAGGTCCTGACTGTGGCGACGCGCCCGGTGGTCGAGCCGCTGTTCGCCGCCGAGGAGCTGTACGGCATCGTGCCGAAGGACACGCGCCGCCCGTTCGACATCCGCGAGGTCATCGCGCGCATCGTCGACGGCAGCGAGTTCCAGGAGTTCAAGGCGCGCTACGGCAAGACGCTGGTCACCGGCTTCGCGCACCTGCACGGCTATCCGGTCGGCATCGTCGCCAACAACGGCATCCTGTTCTCCGAGTCGGCGCTCAAGGGCGCGCACTTCATCGAGCTGTGCAACCAGCGCGGCATCCCGCTGGTGTTCCTGCAGAACATCACCGGCTTCATGGTCGGCAGGAAATACGAGAACGCCGGCATCGCCAAGGACGGCGCGAAGATGGTCACCGCCGTCGCGTGCTCGAGCGTGCCCAAGTTCACCGTGGTGATCGGCGGCAGCTTCGGCGCCGGCAACTACGCGATGTGCGGCCGCGCCTACGGCGCGCGCTTCCTGTGGATGTGGCCCAACGCGCGCATCAGCGTGATGGGCGGCGAGCAGGCGGCGAGCGTGCTGGCCACGGTCACGCGCGACGGCATCGAGGCGCGTGGCGGCAGCTGGAGCGCGGACGAGGAGGAAGCATTCAAGACGCCGATCCGTGACCAGTACGAGTCGCAGGGCAGCCCCTGGTATGCGACGGCGCGGCTGTGGGACGACGGCATCATCGACCCGGCCGACACCCGTCGGGTGCTTGGCATGGCGGTTTCCGCGTCACTGAATGCGCCTGTGGAGCCCGCCCGATTCGGCGTGTTCCGCATGTAGCGGCGGACGCAAGTCATTGGCCCGGTTCAGTTTTGGTGACCCATGTCACAGCGGTGTGAAGGTGCGCGCGTGATAGGCTCGGACTTCCCTGACGCCCTACCCTGTACTTGAGGAAGCATCCCCCGATGGCCATTTTCAACCCGCAAGGCTCCGCCAAGAAAGACACCACGCTGCCGTTCGGCAACAGCAACAGCCAGGCCGACACGCCGGTGCGCGAGCCCACTCCCGCGATCGCCGACTTCGCTCCGGTGCAGACGCCCACGCCGACCCCGCGCGTGCCGGCGCAGCCGCAGCTCAAGGAATCGCTGATCGCGGCCGACCTCACCATCGAGGGCAAGATCTCCGGCAGCGGCCATGTGCGCATCGCCGGCAAGTTCAAGGGCGACGTGAACGTCGAAGGCGACCTGACCATCGAGAGCGGCGCCAAGCTCAACGGTGGCGTGCGCGCGCAGCGCGTCACGGTGGCCGGCGAGCTGGAAGGCAACATCGAGTCCGCGTCGCGCGTGGAGCTGCAGCAGTCGTCGGTGCTGATGGGCGACGTCAAGGCGGGCACGCTGACGGTCGCGGCCGGCGCGCGCATCCGCGGCAACGTGGAGTGCGGTTGGGGCGACGGCGATGCGCCGGCCAAGGACGACAAGGGCAAGAAGGACGCTTCCAAGGCCGGGCTCGACCTGGTCTCGTGAGCACGCGCCCCGGTGCGGCAGGTGCCACGCGCACCTGCCCGCACTGCAAGACGACAATCCTCGAAAGCGCGGTGGCGTGTCCATCGTGCCGGCACTACCTGCGCTTTGAAGACAAGGCGCAGCCCACGCAGGTCACCCGTGCGCTGCAGGTGGAGGGCGAGATCCGCCATCCCGCCGAAGGTGGTGCCTGGGAATATTCGGTGGTGCTGACCATCCGTGACGACGAGGGCAAGGAGGTGTCGCACCAGGTGGTCGGCGTGGGTGCCATCCATCCGGGCGATGCGCGCACGTTTACCCTGGCGGTGGAGTTGATGCCGACCAACGACATGCGGCGGATGCCGAAGACCCATCCTTCGCGGCATTTGTTTTTTTGGGTGGGCGTGGGGGGGGGGCGTGCACCGTGCTCCACCGTCTTGCGTGCCGAGGCCGGCTCCGCACGGTGCACGCCCACCGCGCTGATTGCCTTCGCGGGGCCGGCGGCCCTCCGGGCCGCGAAAAGCTCGCCACGGGCGGGTTGGCGCATCGCGCAGCGGGCCTGAAGGCCCGAAGGGCCGTCAGACCGCGAAGCGATGTGACGACCCGCCAGCGCGACAAGGACTCTCGCGATGCACACCCCAGTCGAATCGAATCGCGTCGCCATCCTCACCACGGACCCGGCGGATGAGACCTATGCCGGGAGCTGGCCCGGCGTGCTCGCGCGGCTCTCCGCCGCGCTCGCCACCGCAGGCGTGACGGCAACGCCCACGCCCTGGACCGCGCATGTCGACGACTGCGCGCAGCTGATGGAATTCCCGCTGGTGCTGCCGTTGCTGGTGTGGGGCTACCACCTCGACCACGCGCGCTGGCTGCGGGCATGCCGGGCGTGGCAGCACGCGGGCGTGGCGATCGCCAACCCGGCCGAGGTGCTGGCTTCCAACTCCGACAAGCGCTATCTCGATGCGCTGGCCGGGCACGGCGTGGCGATTCCACCGACCACCTGGACCGAGCGCGTCACGCGCGAACAGATCGATGCGATGTTCGAGGCAACCGGCGCCGCACAGCTGATCGTCAAGCCGACCGTATCCGGCGGTGCCTGGCAGACGCAGCGCCTGCGTCGCGGCGAGGCACTGGTCGGCGCGCCCGACGGTGCCGCCATGATCCAGCCCTACCTGCCGACGATCGAGACCGAAGGCGAAACCTCGCTGCTGTTTTTCGGCGGGCGCCTGAGCCACGCGGTCAACAAGCGCCCCGTCCCAGGCGACTTCCGCATCCAGGTGCAGTACGGAGGCCTCTACACCGCCGTGCCCGATCCGCCCGAGGGCGCGCTTGCGCTGGCCGGGCAGACCCTAGCCGCGATCGGCACGCCACTGTTGTACGCACGCATCGACGTCGTGCCCGACGCCGACGGCCGTTGGCTGTTGATGGAAGCCGAACTGATCGAACCGGACTTCTACCTCGGCCAGGATCCCCACGCCGGGGCAGGATTCGCCCGCGCCGTACACGCACGCCTCTCAACGCCACCGTAATGTCGCCACAGGCGCGTTGGCGCATCGCGCAGCGGGCCTAAAGGCCCGCAGGGCCGTCAGACCGCGGAGCGATGTGCCAACGCGCCAGCGCGCGACAATTCAACCCATCAACCGCAGCCACCACATGACGTGTTGCCGCAGGCCGCGCCGCCGCCACTGCCCGCAGGCGCGATGCGCAGGCCGAGGCGCCGCATCCACGCCGGCCGCCCGTCGCGCACCAGCGGCAGCGCGATCGCGATGCGCAGGCGACGCGTGGTGCCGGGAAACTGCCGGCGCAGCGCCATCCAGGCGGCGAGCAGGACCACCAGCGCCACGACCACGTATTGCACGGCGAGACCGGCATCCATGGCTCAGCCGCCGCCCAGCGCCACGGTGATCTGATAGGTGGCGAACGACGCCAGGTACGCCAGCAGGAACAGGAACACCGCGTTGATGGCCATGAGCTTCCACGAACCGGTCTCGCGACGGATGGCCGCCCAGGTGGCGATGCACTGCGGCGCGTAGATGAACCACACCAGCAGGGACAGGCCGGTGGCGAGCGACCAGCCGTCGCTGATGATCGGCAGCAGGGCCTGGCTGGCGGCTTCGTCGTCCACGGCGGACAGCGCGTACACGGTGGCCAGCGCGGACACCGCGACCTCGCGCGCGGCCAGGCCCGGGATCAGCGCGATGCAGATCTGCCAGTTGAAGCCGATCGGCGCGAACACCGAGGCCAGCGCATGGCCGATGCGGCCGGCGAAGCTGTAGTCGATGGCCGGGCCGATGGCGTCGGCCGGCGGCGCCGGGAACGACAGCAGCACCCACAGCAGCACGGTGAGCGCGAAGATGATGCCGCCGACGCGCTTGAGGAAGATCATGCCGCGCTCGTAGAGCCCGATCAGCAGGTCGCGCGGGTGCGGCACCCGGTACGACGGCAGCTCCAGCAGCAGCGGATGCTCGCCCTTGTCGCGGCGCCAGCGCTTCATGATCCACGACACCGCCAGCGCGCTGACGATGCCTGCCATGTACAGCGCGAACAGCACCAGGCCCTGCAGGTTGAACATGCCGGCGACTTCGCGCGCGGGGATGAAGGCGCCGATCAGCAGCGCATACACCGGCAGCCGCGCCGAGCAGGTCATCAGCGGCGCCACCATGATCGTGGCGATGCGGTCGCGCGGGTCCTGGATGGAGCGCGTGGACATGATGCCCGGCACCGCGCAGGCGAAACTCGACAGCAGCGGGATGAAGGAGCGGCCGGAGAGGCCCGCCGCCGCCATCATGCGGTCGAGCAGGAACGCCGCGCGCGGCAGGTAGCCGGATTCCTCCAGCGCGAGGATGAAGGCGAACAGCACCAGGATCTGCGGCAGGAACACCACCACCCCGCCCAGCCCGGCGATGATGCCGTCGACCAGCAGGCTCTGCAGCGGACCGTCCGGCATGGCCGCGGCGACGGCGCCGCCCAGCCACGCGGTGCCGGCTTCGATCAGGTCCATCACCGGCGTGGCCCAGGCGTACACCGCCTGGAAGATCAGGAACATCACCACCGCCAGCGTCAGCAGCCCGAATACCGGATGCAGCAGCCAGCGGTCAAGGCTGTCGTCGAGGCGTGCGGTGCGCGTGGGCATGGTGACCGCGAGTGCCAGCAGGCGCCGGGTTTCCGCGTGCAGCGCGTCGCTGTCGACCGCCGTGTCGGTGCCACCCAGGCGAACGTGGGGCGGCCGCGGCGCCGCGGTCATCGCTTCGATCCGTTCGACCAGCGCCACGGCACCGTCGTGCTGCACGGCCACGGTCTCCACCACTGGCACGCCAAGCTCGGCCTCCAGTGCGGCGCGGTCGATCACCACGCCGCGGCGTGCGGCGGCGTCGGCCATGTTGAGCGCGATCACCATCGGCAGTCCGAGCTCGCGCACTTCCAGCGCGAAGCGCAGGTGCAGGCGCAGGTTGGTGGCGTCGATCACGCAGACGATGGCGTCGGGCACCGGCTCGCCGGGATAGAAGCCGCGACACAGGTCGCGGGTGATCGCCTCGTCCAGGCTCGAGGGATGCAGGCTGTAGGCGCCGGGCAGGTCGAGCACCGCGTACTGGCGCCCGGACGGCGCGATCAGGCGGCCTTCCTTGCGCTCGACGGTGACGCCCGTGTAGTTGGCGACCTTCTGCCGGCTGCCGGTCAGCTGGTTGAACAGCGCGGTCTTGCCGCAGTTCGGGTTGCCGACCAGCGCCAGCCGCGGCAGCGCCCTGGCGTCGGCGCTCATGGCCGCGCGTCGCCGTTGCGCAGCACCACGCGCGCGGCCTCGTCGCGTCGCAGCGCGAAACGCGTGTAGCCGACCTGCACCAGCAGCGGCTCGGCGCCGAACGGACCGGCGGCCGTGACCTGCACTTCTTCGCCGGCCACGAAACCGAGCTCGCGCAGGCGGCGCGCGATGTGGTCGTTGTCGTATCGCGACTCGACGCGCTCGACGATGGCACGTTCGCGGCGCGGCAGCTCGGTCAGCCTCACGGCAACTTCCAAATGGGAACTGTTCTCATTGTAGCGCGGTGACGGCCCGCGGCTATCATTTATGTCCAACCGCGGAGGCTCGAGATGCCGGCACCCCTGACACTTACGCGGCATGGCGCCGTGGCACGCCTGTGCCTGGACCGTCCGACGCTGCACAACGCGTTCGATGCCGCGCTGATCGCCGAACTCACCGCCGCGCTCGACGCGCTGGCTGGCGACGCCGGGGTGCGCGTGGTGGTGCTGGAAGGCCGCGGCGCCTCGTTCTCCGCCGGCGCCGACCTCAACTGGATGCGCGCCATGGCCGCGGCCGACGAAGGCGCGAACCGCGACGATGCCCTCGCCCTGGCGCGGCTGATGCGCACCCTGGACCGCCTGCCCAAGCCGACCATCGCGCGCGTGCACGGCGCGGCGTTTGGCGGCGGCGTGGGGCTGGTGGCCTGCTGCGACATCGCCATCGGCGTGCCGGAGGCGAAGTTCGGCCTGACCGAAAGCCGCCTGGGCCTGCTGCCGGCGGTGATCTCGCCCTACGTCATCGCTGCGATCGGCAGCCGCCAGGCGCGGCGCTGGTTTGCCACGGCCGAGATCTTCGATGCCGCCGAGGCGCTGCGCATCGGCCTGCTGCACCAGCTGGTACCCGCCGACGAGCTGGATGCCGCCGTCGATCGTCAGGTGGCGCTGCTGCTGAAGGCCGCGCCGTTCGCGTCCGCCGACGCCAAGCGCCTGGTGCGCGAAGTCGCCACCGCAACCGATGCCGACCGCCTCGACCACGACAACGCCGCGCTGATCGCCGCCCTGCGCGTGTCGCCGGAAGGCCAGGAAGGGCTGGGCGCGTTCCTCGACAAGCGTGCGCCGGGGTGGGTGGAGTAGAGCAACAGCGTTTTTGGCCACGGATTTGCGCGGATTGCGCGGATCGGGTCGAGGCAAGAACCAATGGAGGGAGGACGCATGGATGCGGACATGACGGGGCTGATGCATCGCAGGGTCAGCAAGCAGGTGATCGGGGCTTTCTTTGATACGTATAACGAGTTGGGGCACGGGTTTTTGGAGAGCGTGTACGAGCAGGCACTTGCGATTCGCCTGCATGAATGTGGACTGCGAGCGGAACGGCAGGTCCCCGTCGAGGTGCGGTTCCACAACCACCTGGTGGGCGAATTCCGCACGGACGTTCTAGTCGAGGGTTGCCTGCTCGTCGAAATCAAAGCAGCACGCTCCCTGACTGATGCCCACGAAGCGCAGCTGCTCAACTACCTCAAAGCGACGCGCATCCGCGTGGGCCTCCTCCTCAACTTCGGTCCCCGCCCCGAATTCCGCAGGCGCGTTTTCTCATAGACTCCTCAGCCTGATCCGCGTAATCCGCGCAAATCCGTGGCCAAAAGAATGCTCTTCCAGAAAATCCTGATCGCCAACCGCGGCGAAATCGCCTGCCGCGTCATCCGCACCGCGCGGCGCATGGGCATCGCCACGGTGGCGGTGTACTCCGAAGCCGACGCCGATGCGCAGCACGTGCGCCTGGCTGACGAGGCGTGGCCGATCGGTGGGCCGCGGCCGCAGGACAGCTACCTGCGCGGCGACGTGATCCTCGACGTGGCGAAGCAGTCCGGTGCGCAGGCCATCCATCCCGGGTACGGCTTCCTCAGTGAGAACGCCGACTTCGCCGACGCGGTCGAGGCCGCGGGCATCGCCTTCATCGGCCCGAAGGCGGCGTCGATGCGCAGGATGGGCAGCAAGGCCGGCGCCAAGGAGCTGATGCACGCCGCGGGCGTGCCGGTGGTGCCCGGCTATACCGGCGAGGACCAGTCGCCGGAGCTACTGCAGCGCGAAGCCGACCGCATCGGCTATCCGCTGATGATCAAGGCCGCGCACGGCGGCGGCGGCAAGGGCATGCGCGTGGTGCGCGCGGCCGCGGAGTTCCTGCCGGCACTGGAAAGCTGCCAGCGCGAGGCGCGCAACGCCTTCGGCCGCGACCGCGTGCTGCTGGAGCGCTACATCGAGTCGCCGCGGCATATCGAGATCCAGGTGTTCGGCGACGCGCATGGCAACGCCATCCATCTCAACGAACGCGAGTGCTCGGCGCAGCGCCGCTACCAGAAGGTGCTCGAAGAATCGCCCTCGCCGTTCCTCACGCCGGAACTGCGCGCGCGCATGGGCGCGGCCGCGGTGCTGGCCGCGCGCGCCATCGACTACGCCAACGCCGGCACGGTGGAGTTCATCGTCGCGCCGTCGGGCGAGTTCTTCTTCATGGAGATCAACACCCGGCTGCAGGTCGAACACCCGGTCACCGAGATGGTCACCGGCCTGGACCTGGTGGAGTGGCAGCTGCGCGTGGCCGCGGGCGAGCCGCTGCCGCTGGCGCAGGACGCGATTCCGCGCAACGGCCACGCCATCGAGGTGCGGCTGTACGCCGAGGACCCCGACGCCGGCTTCCTGCCCGGCTCCGGCCGCCTGCAGCGCCTGCGCCTGCCCGCACCGTCGGCTCACGTGCGTGTCGATGCCGGCGTGGTGGAAGGCGATGTGGTGACGATCTTCTACGATCCGATGATCGCCAAGCTGATCGTCCATGACCGCGACCGCGCCGGCGCGCTGGCGCGGCTGCGCGACGCGCTGGCGGACTGCGCGATCGATGGCCCGAAGTCGAACATCGCCTTCCTCGAACGCCTGGTCCGCCACCCGGCGGTGGTCGACGGCAGCATCGACACCGGCTACCTCGATCGCCACCTCGACGAGTTCATCGGCGACGACGCCGGCGCCGCTGCCGGCGACCACGATGCCGCCCTGCTCGCCGCCGCCACCGCCGCGCTCCTTGCCGAAGAAGCCGAGGCGCGCTGCGCCGCCGCCGGCAGCAGCGACCCCGGCTCGCCCTGGGCGATCGCCGACGGCTGGCGCCTGGGCCACGCCGGCCTGCGCCGCGTGGTGCTGCGCGCCGACGGCCAGCGCCATGTGTTCGAGGCGCATGGTGCGCACGGCGACTACCGCATCAGCCGCGATGGCGCGCACAGCGCGGTGGCCGGGGCGCGCCTGGTCGACGGCGGCCTGTCGGCGCGCTTCGACGGTGCCGGCCGGCGCTACCGGCTCGATGCCCACGCAGGCCGCCTGATGCTCCACGACGGGCGTCGCCACTGGCGCTTCGAGCGCGCCCTGCCCTACCAGGCCGACCTGGCCGACACCGCCGGCTCCGGAGACCGTATCGCGGCACCGATGCCCGGGCGTATTGTCGTCACCAGGGTAGCCCCGGGGGACAGCGTGGCGCAGGGACAGGAACTGCTGGTCATGGAGGCGATGAAGATGGAGCTCGCGCTCAAGGCGCCGCGCGACGGTGTCGTAG
Source organism: Luteimonas sp. MC1828 (assembly GCF_016461615.1). Classification (NCBI taxonomy): domain Bacteria; kingdom Pseudomonadati; phylum Pseudomonadota; class Gammaproteobacteria; order Lysobacterales; family Lysobacteraceae; genus Luteimonas; species Luteimonas sp. MC1828. The sequence goes on along the minus strand of NZ_JAEMNY010000001.1, from coordinate 245,890 downwards.
CCGAGCTGCGCGCGCACGAAGGCGACTTCGTCGAGGCCGATGCGGTGCTGGTGGTCCTGGAGTCCTGACCATGGCCCTGCCGTCCCGCGTGCGCATCGTCGAGGTGGGACCGCGCGACGGCCTGCAGAACGAAGCGGCGATCGTCGCCACCGCGGACAAGATCGCGCTGGTCGACCGGCTGTCGGCCACCGGCCTGCAGACCATCGAGGCCACCAGCTTCGTCAGCCCGAAATGGGTGCCGCAGCTGGCCGATGCCGCGGACGTGTTCGCCGGCATCACGCGCCGCGATGGCGTGGCCTATCCGGTGCTGGTGCCCAACCTGCAGGGATACGCACGCGCGCGTGCCGTCGGCGCCACCGAAGTCGCGCTGTTCACCGCGGCGTCGGAAGCCTTCAACCGCCGCAACACCAACGCCGCCATCGACGAATCGCTGGAACGCTTCCGCCCGGTGCTGGCGCAGGCCGCGGACGACGGCGTGCGCGTGCGCGGCTACGTCTCCACCGTGCTCGGCTGCCCCTACCAGGGCGACGTGCCGGTGGCGGAGGTCGTGCGCGTGGCGTGCGCGCTGCATGCGATGGGCTGCTACGAGATCTCGCTTGGCGACACCATTGGCGTGGGCACCCCGGGCAAGGCGCGCGCGATGCTGCGCGCGGTGGCCGACGCGGTGCCGATGCCTGCGCTGGCGGTGCATTTCCACGACACCTACGGCCAGGCGCTGGCCAACGTGCTGGCCTGCCTGGAGGAAGGCGTGGCGGTGGTCGATGCCGCGGTCTCGGGCACCGGCGGCTGCCCCTATGCGAAGGGCGCCAGCGGCAACCTCGCCACCGAGGACCTGGTGTATATGCTGCACGGCATGGGCATCCAGACCGGAGTCGACCTTGACGCGCTGGCCGACACCGGCCGCTGGCTGGCCGGGTTACTCGGCCGCGAAAGCGGCAGCAGGGTAACGCGGGCGCGCACCGCGACATGACCGCGACGCGCCTGCCTGGAACCCACGCGCTGCTGTCGGACAACGACGGCAACGCGCAGGTCCTCGCAGCGCTCGACTCCGCCTGCCGCGACCTCTCGTTGCCTGCCCACACCCGCGAGATGCTCTGCCACGCGCGCGATGCGCTGCAGGCGGCCAGCGTGGACGCCGAGGTCGCGCGCCTGCGCTACCACGCGCTGTTCGACGCCGTACCCGACCCGGTCAGCATCATCGACGAGCATGGCATCGTGCTCGACCTCAACAAGGCCGGCATGGCGGCCTACCGGCGGCCGCGCGAGGAGATCGTCGGCCAGCCGATCCACGTGCTCAACCCGGACCTGCCCGAGGACCACATGGCGCCGGTGTGGGACGCCGTGGACCGCGGCGAGAGCTTCGTGATCGAAGTGAGCAACATGCGCGCCGACGGCACGCGGTTCCCGGTGGAAGTGCATTCGGCCGGCTTCCTGCACGACGGCCGCAAGTGCGTGGTGGCGGTCGCCCGCGACCTCAGCCGCCGGCGCGAAGCCGAGGTGCGCTACCGCGAGCTGATGGAGGTGATCGACAAGGGCATCGTGATCCAGACAGCGGATGGCAGCCTGGTGTACGCGAACTCCGCCGCGCTGCGCATGATCGGCGTACCGGGCCACGTGCCGGGCCACCCGAACCAGCGCACGCCGCGCCCGGCGAGCGAGTGGATGGTGGTGCGCGAGGACGGCAGCGAAATGCCGGCCGAGGAGTATCCCGCCACGCGCGCCATCCGCGAAGGCCGCCTGATCGGCAGCACCCTGCTTGGCCTCTACCACCGCCCGCAGCGAAAGCTGCGCTGGCTGTCGGTGACTTCGGTGCCGCAGTACGCCGCCGGCAGCGACCGGCCGCACCAGGCGCTGTCGATGTTCTCCGACGTCACCGCGCTCAAGCGCGACAGCGCGCTGTTCCATCGCGTGCAGACCCTGGCGCGCATCGGTGGCTGGGAATGGGACCGCGCCGCAGCACGGCTGTACCTCACCGATGTCGCCGCCGGGATCCTGGCGCAGGCGCAGTTGCCGGCGTCGATCGACGACATGATCGCCTGCCTCGCCCACGACGACCGCGCGCGCTTCCGCCGTGCGGTGGACGCGACGATCCTCGAAGGCCACGGTTTCGACCTCGAGCTGCAGGGCTCGCGCGCCGACGGCCACGCATTCTGGGTGCGCGTGATCGGCGAGGCCGAACCCGGCGACCCGGGCGCCAGCCGCATCACCGGCACCCTGCAGGACATCACCGCGCACAAGCAGGGCCAGGAAACACTGCGCGTGCAGGCGCGCACCGATCCGCTCACCGGCCTGCTCAACCGCGACGCGATCCTGGGCGAGCTGGCCGCGCGCATGGCCGATGCCACGCTGTCGCGGGTGGCGGTGCTGTACATCGACCTCGACCGTTTCAAGATGGTCAACGACGTGCTGGGCCATGCCGCCGGCGACGCCCTGCTGGTGACCGCCGCGCAGCGCCTGCGCCGGGCCGTGGGCACCGAGGGCCTGATTGCGCGCTTCGGCGGCGACGAGTTCCTGGTGGCCTGCTCCACCGCCGACGATCCGGACAGCCCCGAGCGGCTGGCGGACGCGATCCTCGACGCCTTCGCCATCGGCTTTGGCGTGGAGAAGGAGGAGTTCGCGGTCACCGCGAGCATCGGCATCGCGCGCGCGCCCGATGACGGCGAGAGCCCGCACGCGCTGATCCAGAGCGCCGACACCGCGATGTACGCGAGCAAGCGGCGGGTGCGCAACGGCCGGCAGGTGTTCACCCCGGCCATGGCGCAGTCGCAGCGCGACCGCCTGCGCTTCGAAACCCAGCTGCGCCACGCCGCCGACAACGACGAGTTCCACCTTGTCTACCAGCCGCAGGTGGACCTCGTCAGCGGCCGCATCGTCGCCGCAGAGGCGCTGATCCGCTGGCGCAACGAGCGCCTGGGCGAAATGCGGCCCGACCACTTCATCAGCCAGGCCGAAAGCACCGGCGACATCGTGCGCATCGGACTCTGGGTGCTGCGCATGGCCTGCCGCCAGGTCGCGGAATGGCGCGACGCCGGGCACGGCATCGTGCGGGTGGCGGTCAACGTGTCCTACCGGCAGTTCCTGGGCGACGACCTTGCCGCCAACGTGCGCGCGCTGCTCGACGAATACGCCCTGCCCGGCGCGGCGCTGGAGCTGGAATTCACCGAGCGCGTGCTGATCGAGGACGCGCCCGAGACGATGAACACCTTCGCCCAGCTGCGCGCGATGGACGTCGCGCTGGCGATCGACGACTTCGGCGAGGGCTACAGCGCGCTCAACTACCTGCGCCGGCTGCCGATCCAGGGCCTGAAGCTGAGCCAGCTGTTCGTGGCCGGCGTGCCCGGCAATGCGTCGGACGTCGCCGTCTGCCAGGCGGTCGCCGGCATCGCCCACAGCCTCGGCCTCGGGCTGGTGGCGGAAGGCGTGGAGAACGAAGAGCAGCGCGCGTTCCTGCTCGCGCTCGGCGTGCCGGTGGGCCAGGGCTTCCTGTTCTCGCCGGGCCTGCCGGCCGACCAGTTCGCGCTGAGCCTTGGAGCACCGGGGACGCGCTAAAATCGCGGTTTACCCTCAAGGAACCCACTCCATGCGGCTCCAGGACACCCGCGCCATCGTCACCGGTGGCGTTTCCGGCCTCGGCCTTGCCGTGGCCACGCGCATCGTCGACGCCGGCGGCAAGGTCGCGCTGTTCGACGTGAATGACGACAAGGGCGGCGCCGCGATCGCCGCGCTCGGTGATGCCAACGCACGCTACTTCCGCACCGACGTCACCAGCGAGGACGGCGTGGCAACCAACGTGGCGGCGGCGAAGGATTTCCTCGGCGGGCTGGACGCGGCGATCAACTGCGCCGGCATCCTCGGCGCCGGCCGCGTGCTCGGCCGCGAAGCACCGATGCCGCTGCAGCAGTTCTCCACAACGGTGATGGTCAACCTGGTCGGCAGCTTCAACGTCGCCAAGGCCGCTGCCGCGCAGATGCAGCACAACGCGCCGGGCGACGACGGCGAGCGCGGCGTGATCATCAACACCGCCTCGGTCGCCGCCTACGAAGGCCAGATCGGCCAGGCCGCCTACTCGGCGTCGAAGGGCGGCGTGGTCGCGATGACCCTGCCGATGGCGCGCGAACTGGCGCGCTTCGGCATCCGCGTGAACACCATCGCGCCCGGCATCTTCTGGACGCCGATGGTCGACGGCATGCCCGATGACGTGCAGGCCTCGCTGGGCGCGTCGATCCCGTTCCCCTCGCGCCTTGGCCGCCCCGAAGAGTTCGCCGACCTGGTCGCGTACGTCATCGGCAACCGCTACATCAACGGCGAAACCATCCGCCTCGACGGCGCCGTGCGCCTCGCACCCAAGTAAGGACCCTCGATGAAAGCCTATGACGTGAAGAAAGGAAACGTGGTCGAGCACAACGGCACCGTGTACCAGGTCCGCGACATCGACCGCAGCTCGCCGCAGGGCCGCGGCGGCAACGTGCGCTTCCGCTTCACCATGTACAGCGTGCCCGGCGGCAACAAGACCGACGCCTCGTTCGACGGCGACGACGACCTGAAGGAAGTCGAGCTGCTGCGCCGCCAGGCCAGCTTTTCCTACAAGGACGGCGATGCCTTCGTGTTCATGGACGACGAGGACTTCACGCCCTACCCGCTCGATCCGGCGATGGTCGGCGACGGTGCCGGCTACATCACCGATGGCCTCAGCGGCTGCTACGTGCAGCTGATCGACGACGCCCCGGTCGCGCTCCAGCTCCCGCAGACCGTGACCCTGGAAGTCGTGGAAACCCCGCCCGAACTCAAGGGCGGCACGGCCACCAAGCGGCCGAAGCCGGCGCGGCTGTCCACCGGCATCGAGATCCAGGTGCCGGAGTACATCGGCAACGGCGAGCGCGTGCTCGTCAACACCACCAGCGGCGAGTTCTCCGGCCGCGCCGACTGACAGGGCGCGCCCGCTACGGCGGGCGCTTACCCCCGCTACCCAGCACCGGGATCAGCAGCAGGGTCAGCAGCGACAGCCCCGCCCCGACCCCGAACGTCCACGCCGGTCCTGCGCTGTCCCACAGCCATCCGGCGAGCACGCTTGCGGCCAGCAGCGCAACGCCCGACACCAGGTTGAACACGCCGAACGCGGTGCCGCGATGCTGCTCCGGCGCCACGCCGGCCACCATGCTTGCGAGCACCCCCTGGGTCAGGCCCAGGTGGAGCCCCCACAGTGCGGCACCGACAAGCACCCACGTCGCATCGTTGGCCAGGACCAGTGCCAGGTCCGCCAGCGCGAGCATCACCATGCCACCCGCCAGCAGCATCGCCGGGGGCATCCGGTCCGCCAGGCGGCCCGCCGGATACGCCGTCGCTGCGTAGGCGAGGCTCATCAACGCCAGCACCAGTGGCACGTAGGCAAGCGCCAGGCCGACATCCGTGGCGCGAAGGATCAGGAACGCCTCGCTGAACCGCGCGAGCGAGAACAAGGCGCCCAGCACCGCCAGCCGCGCAAAGCCGGAGCCGAGCCGCGCAAGGCCCGGCCGGGTCAATGGCGGAGTGGCGCGCCCATGCTGCCGGGGCGGTTCCCGCAACCGGAGCAGCAGCAGCACCGCAACCGCGCCTGGCAGCACCGCCCACCAGAGCACGGTGCGGATGTCGCCTGCATGCAGCCACATCAGCGCCATGGCCAGCAGCGGCCCCAGCACGGCGCCGACGGTGTCCATGGATTGGCGCAGCCCGAAGGCCGCACCCATGACGGCGGGAGGCGTCACGTCGACCACCAGCGCGTCGCGGGGAGCACCCCTGATGCCCTTCCCCAGGCGGTCGAGCAGCCGCGCAAGCGTCACCGTGGCGACCGAATCGGCCAGCGGGAACACGGGTTTGACCACGGCCGCCAGGCCATAGCCCAACAGCACCAGCGGCTTGCGCCGGCCCACGGCATCGCTGAGATAGCCGGAGAACACTTTCACCACCATCGCCAGCGACTCCGCCGCGCCCTCGATCAGTCCGATCGCCAACATGCTTGCCCCCAGGCCCTGGACCAGCAGCACGGGCAACAGCGCGTGCACCATTTCCGAGCCCATGTCGGTGAACAGGCTGACGAAGCCCAGCGTCCAGACCGTGGGCGGGACGGGCAGGCGCCGGAAACGGGAGGTCGGCCTGGCCACGCGGCTCAATGCCGGTCCTGACCGGCCACGGGTCCGGACAGCGCCGCGACAGGGCGGGTCCTGAAGATGACGCGCCCGCGATAGGGCGTGCCCAGCGGGGTGGCGACGAATCCCAGCGCCGCGATCCGAAGACGGATGCCGGGCCACCGTGACTGCTTGCAGATCCAGACCGCTCCGGGCTGGTCGGCGGCCTCCGCGAGTTCGGTCGCGAGATCCTCGTCATCGACCGGATTGAAGCGTGCCCTGGCCCCGGCAGGAACCGGATCCAGGCCGATCTTTTCGATCTCGGCATCGAGGTGCAGGCGCAGTCCGTAACGCGTCATGTCCTCGACGAAGATCACTTCGTGCACCGGGCCCGGCGCCCGCTCGTGGATCGCGACGGCCCACTGCGACGCGTCCTTGTGCGTGGGCCAGAAGCTCGCGGCAAGCTTCAGCGCCAGCAGCACCACGACCCAGGCGGCCAGCCACGGCCACCGCGGCAACGGCCGGTGTTCCTTCCGGCGCTGGACGGCGACCAGCAGTGCCAACGGCACGAACAGCGGCAGCAGGTACAGCGGCAGCCGGGACTGGGCCAGGCAGAACACCAGCAGCGGCAGCAGCACCCACAGCGCGAGGAAGAGCGCCGCAGGGTCGGCCTGCCGGCCTTCGACGCTGCGCCACCGCTGCAGGTCGGCCGGCAGTGCGCGCAGCCATCGCCACAGCGCCGGCGACCACGGCATGGTCCCCACGACCAGGGTGGGCGCATACACGAGCAACCACCCGTACCACTGTCCGTGGCGCCCGAACTTGTCGGTGACGACACGATTCACCACCTCGTCGCCCACGAAATACTCGAGCAGCCCCGGATTGTCGGCGACGACCGCGACAAACCAGGGCAGCGCCAGCAGGCAGAACAGCGACAGCCCCCACAAGCGGAACCCGGGATGCCGGCGCCACACCAGCCAGTCGAATGCCAGCAGCACCGGCAACGGCAACAGTCCCGGCGGCCCCTTGGTCAGGAACGCCAGCGCGAAGCCCACCCACATGAGGCCCCCCCAGGCGCCAGGATGCCGGCCCGACATCCGCGCCTCGACGAACGCCCATACCGCCAGGGTCTCGAATGCCGCCAGCAGGAAGTCGGTCGTGACCATCTGCGACGCCCCGAACGGGAGCAGCATGGTGGCGTAGGCCAGCGCGGCAGTGCGTTCGCAGCCCGGCGCCAGCCGCCTGCCGATGCGCCAGGTCAGCCAGATGCACAACAGGTAGCAGAGCGCCGCCGGGAGTCGCGCCGCCGCCGCGGTCTTGCCGAACACGCCCACGCTCGCGGCGATCGCCCAGTAGGTCAGCGGCGGCTTGGTCCAATGGCCGACATCGCCGCTGCGCTTCGGATTGAGCCAGTCGCCGCTGTCCAGCATGTTGAGCGCCACATTGGCGTAGCGCCCCTCGTCGGGATCCCACAGCCCGCGACTGCCGAGGAACGCGAACGCCAGCAGGATGCAGAGAAGCGCGAAACCCCAGGCGCTGCGATCCCTGACGACCCGAAGGTCGACGGGACGGACTGCGCCCGGAGGGTGATGGAGTCGGAGGAAGCGCATGCGGCGGCCTGCACGTGGAGCCGGCATCATCGCCGCGGCCGCATCGGAGAATTGTCGCAGCGCCGCCGCGCCTAGAAGGCAACGCCGCCTTCGGCTTCGTGCAGTCCACGCAGGCGGGCGCCCAGGGCGGCCACGTTGGCTTCGGCCTGCTCCAGTGATTCCCGCGTCGCCCGCGGCAGCCGGTCACGGGCCGCGGCCCGCAGGCGGTCCTCCAGCGCGCGCAGGCGGGCCGCACGCGCGCCAGCGCCGGTACGGGCCTGCGTGCGCTCGGCCGCCAGCGGCAGGCCGTAACCCGGCAGCGACAGCAGGGCCGAAGGACTGGCGAGTGCGCCACCTTCGCGCAACGCCTCGGCCAGGATCGGCAGCAGCCCGTCGCCGGGCACGTCGGTCGCGCGCCGGTAGGCGCTGCGGCCGGCGTCGCCCGCACGGAACACGAGCCGCTTGAGCGCATCGCGCGCCTGCTGCTCCTCGCGGCGCAGGGCCGCCTCTTCCAGCAGCAGCAGTGCCGCGGACGCGCGCATGTCGCCGCGTTGCAGCCACGGCGCACGTTGCGCGGGCGCCATGCGCAGCCAGTCCGCCACGGCGGCGTGTTCCAGCGCGAGGATCTCGCGTGCGGTGTCGTACAGCGCCTGGTAGTGGGCGTTCCAGGGCTCGAAACGGTAGCCGAACCGGCGCGCCTCGTCGGCATCCGCCGGCACCGCGGAATCGTCGACCAGCCCGGCGCGGCGCAGGCGCCGGAGCAGGCCCTTCGGCGTGATGCTGGCGAGGTCGGCCGCGGACGCGCGCGGCAGTCCGTCGTGCAGCAGCTTCCAGGTTTCCACCGCGCAGTTGTTGCCGACGAAGCGGTAGCGGCCGTCGTAGCTCCAGTGCACGCGCGCCGCGCGTTCGAGCAGCGCGGCGATCTCGCCGGCGGACAGCCGCAGCGGGATCGATGCCAGCGGGCGCATCTCCACCCGCGTGTACTCGTCCACGACCTGCTGCAGCGGCAGCACGAACAGCCGCGACGGATAGCCACCGGTGAGCCCGCGCCAGCTCGAGAGCTGCAGGTCGTCGACGAACGCGCGGAACGAAAGCACGCGGTGGTGGTCGAGGTCGAGGCGGCAGTCGGGCCCGGGCGCGCGTCCCGGGGCGCAGACCACGAGGCGCAGCATGCTGTGTCCCCAGCGGCTCGACATGGCTTCGCCGTCGCCGGCGAGGAGGTAGTCCACGGCGACCACGCGCGCCGGATCGAGTTCCAGCAGCGGCGCGGCATCGGCATCGGCGAGTGCGCCGGCGTCGACGTAGGGCAGCGTGGCGGCGCAGGCCGGCGCCTCCGGCGACCAGCCGAAGTGGGCGGCGAAATGCGCATGCAGCGCCGGGCGCCGGCAGGCGTACGCCGGATCCAGCAGGAAGTGCTCGACGTTCACCGCCACGAACTCCGCGGGCGACGCCAGTTCGTAGGCATCGGGGCTGCGCGCGTTGAAGGCATTGCGTGCGCCACGACCGGGCCACAGCGGCCGCACCTGCCAACCGGCCAGGTCGAGCGTGCGCGGATCGCGCGAGATACGGCCGGGACCGTGGTCCCAGGCGTGTGCGACCTCGTGGACGAGCGCCGTCACCGCGGCATCGCGCCCCTCTCCCGCCGACCCGTCCTGCCACGCGGCCAGCAGGGCGCGGTCGAGCAGGATGCGGCGCCCGCGGATGCGGCCGTGCACCTGCGCCGGCAGGTCGTCGCGCCAGCCCAGCTGCAGCGTGGCGTCCCAGTCCCGCAGCACGGGCGGCAGGCGCGGCAGCGTCGCCTGCACCAGCCGCCGGCTTGCCTCGGCATCGGCCGCGGTCGCGCCGCTTTCCGCGGTGACCTGCAGCGCCGCATGCGCGGGCCACGGCACGGCCAGCGCACACAGCAGCAGGCGCCTGGCCCAGCGGTGCATCAGCGCATCAGCGGGCGAGGATCGCCCGCGCCAGTTCAAGGTCGCTGGCGTCGCGCGCCGCGGCCGACTGCCCGCGCAGGTGGCGCAATGCCGCCTCGAGGCGTGCACCGCGGATGCGTCCATCGGTGGCGACGAAACCGGCCGCATCCTCGCGCGCCTGCAGCACGATCTTGTCGTTGCCGGACGTGGATCCGGACGAGCCGGCGCTGGATGCCGACGAGGCACCGCCGCTGGTGCCGGCGAAGCTGGAAGCGTGGACGGGGGCAACCGCGAGCAGCAGCAGCGCGCAGGCGGGGAAGAATCGGGTCATGGCGTGGGGTCGCTGGTGGGGGATTCGGCGTCGAAGAGCTTGCCGGGATTGAGGATACCCGCCGGGTCGAGGGCGAGGCGCAGCGCGCGCATCACCGCGATCTCGGCGGCATCGCGTGTGGAGCCGAGGAAGGCCTTCTTGACCAGGCCGATGCCGTGTTCGGCGGAGATGCTGCCGCCGTGGCGGTTCAGCAGGCTGGCGAGGTGTGCGGTGACCGCGCCGCAGCGCGCCACGAACTGATCCTGCTCCATGTCGGCGGGCTTGAGCACGTTGATGTGCAGGTTGCCGTCGCCGATGTGCCCGAACCAGACGACCTCGAAATCCGGATATTCGGCCGCGAGCAGCGCCTGCGCCTCGGCCAGGAACGCGGGCATCGCCGACACCCGCACGGCCACGTCGTTCTTGTAAGGCAACGATGCTGCGAGGCTTTCGGTGATGCCCTCGCGAAGGCGCCAGAGCTGCGCCGCCTGCGCGTCGCTGCCGGCAATCACGCCGTCGGCCACCCAACCCTGCTCCGCGCAGTGGCTGAAGGCGTCGAGCAGGCGCGGATCATCGGCGCCGTCGGCCGCGAACTCGGCCACCACGTAGTACGGATGCACGTCGGCGAACGGCGCCTGCGCGCCATGCGCGACCACGTGATGCAGCGCGCGGTCGGTGAAGAACTCGAATGCCTCCAGCGCCAGCCGTTCGCGCAGCGCCTGGAACACCTGCATCAGCACCGCAAACGAGGGCAGCGCCAGCAACATGGTCGCGGTGGGCGGCGGCGGCGCGGTGAGTCGCAGCGTGGCCTCCACCACCACGCCCAGCGTGCCCTCCGAGGCGATGGCCAGGTGGCGCAGGTCGTAGCCGCTGGAGTTCTTGACCAGGCCGCGGTTGAGGTCGAGCACGTCGCCGGCGGCGGTCACCAGCTTCAGCCCGGCGACCCATTCGCGGGTGTTGCCGTAGCGCAGCACGCGGATGCCGCCGGCGTTGGTGGCGATGTTGCCGCCGATGGTGCAGGAGCCGCGGGATGCGAAATCGACCGGGTAGTACAGGCCATGGCTGCGCGCCGCTTCCTGCACCGTCTCCAGCGCCACGCCCGCCTCGACGACCAGCGTGCGGTCGACCGCATCGAAGGCAAGTACGCGGCGCATGCGTTCCAGGCTCAGCACCAGTTCGCCGTTGGCCGCCACCGCGCCCCCCGACAACCCGGTGCGCCCGCCCGAGGGCACCACCGCCACGTTCTCCGCGCCAGCCCAGCGCAGCACCGCGACGACCTGCTCCACGCTGGCCGGAAACGCGATCGCCAGCGGCGCCGGCGTCCAGCGCCGCGTCCAGTCCTGGCCGTAGTGCAGCAGGTCGTCGGCGGACGTGGCCAGCGCCAGGCCGGGGACGGCCTCGCACAGGCGCTCGAGTCGTGGATCGCTCATCTGGACCGCTCAGCGTGCATTGCGGCCAGCCTGCCAGCCACGCGCGCCAGCGTCCAGCGCTGCGGTGCAACATGCGGCGCCCGCTGGCACACTGCAGGGCCCGCCCGGCGCATCCGCATGCTCAAGACCTCCTACCCCCGCAAGGATATCCGTGTGTTGCTGCTGGAGGGCGTCAGCGACAGCGCGGTCGAGGTGTTCCGCAACGCCGGCTATTCGAACATCGAGGCGTTCGCATCGTCGCTGCCCGAGGACGAGCTGCGCGCGCGCATCGCCGAGGCGCACATCGTCGGCATCCGTTCGCGCACCCAGCTGACGGCGGACGTGCTGGCCGACGCCAGGCGCCTGCTGGCGGTCGGCTGCTTCTGCATCGGCACCAACCAGGTGGACCTGGACGCGGCCGAGCTTGCCGGCGTACCGGTGTTCAACGCGCCCTACTCCAACACCCGCAGCGTGGCCGAGCTGGTGATCGCCGAGGCGATCATGCTGATGCGCGGCATCCCGCGGAAGCACGCCGAATGCCTGCGCGGCGGCTGGCTGAAGTCGGCGACCGGCAGCCACGAGGTGCGCGGCAAGACGCTCGGCATCATCGGCTACGGCCACATCGGCACCCAGGTCGGGCTGCTTGCCGAAGGCTTCGGCATGCGCGTGCTGTTCCATGACATCGAGGCCAAGCTGTCGCTCGGCAACGCGCAGGCCGCGATCGGGATGGACGACCTGTTGGCGCGCGCCGACGTCGTCACCCTGCACGTGCCGGAAACCCCTGCCACGCGCCTGATGATCGGCGCGTCCGAACTCGCGGCGATGAAGCCCGGCGTGCACCTGATCAACGCCTCGCGCGGCACCGTGGTCGACATCGACGCGCTGGCCGCGGCGCTCGACAGCGGCCAGGTCGGCGGCGCGGCGGTGGATGTGTTCCCGGTCGAGCCCAAGGGCAACGAGGATGCGTTCACGTCGCCACTGACGCGCTTCGACAACGTCATCCTCACTCCGCACGTCGGCGGCAGCACGCTCGAGGCGCAGGACAACATCGGCATCGAGGTGGCGTCGAAGCTGGTGCGCTACAGCGACAACGGCAGCACGCTGTCGGCGGTCAACTTCCCCGAGGTCACGCTGCCTGGGCACGAAGGGAGCCAGCGACTGCTGCACATCCACCGCAACGTGCCGGGCGTGCTGTCGCAGGTCAACGACATCTTCTCGCAGGCGGGTGTGAACATCGACGGCCAGTTCCTGCGCACCGACAGCAAGGTCGGCTACGTGGTGATCGACATCACCGCGACGCCGGAGCAGGCGCAGGGCCTGCGCACGGCGCTGGCCGCGGTGCCCGCCACGCTGCGCGCGCGCATCCTCTACTGAGGCGCGCGCCCCAGCCACTTGCACGCCATGCGGCGCAGTGACGGGTCGATGCCGTCGTCGGCGGCGACGGCCGCGATGTCGCGCCAGGCCAGCGCATGTGATTCGTCGCTGACCACGAAACGCTCGTCGGCGCCGGCGCGCACCACGTAGCGCACGTCGTGGTGCCAATGGCCGGGCACCTCATTGCGCGCCGGAATCCAGTGCCGGTCGAGGTCGAAGATCCCGCCCTCGAGCACCAGCCCGACCAGTCCGGTTTCCTCTTCGGCTTCGCCCAGTGCGACGCGCGCGAGATCGCGGTCGCCGTCGGCATGGCCGCCGGGCTGCAGCCAGCGATCGAGCTTGCGATGGTGGGTGAGCAGCGTGCGCCGGCCGTCGGCGCTCACCACCAGCGCCGACGCGGTGAAGTGGCCGGCCAGGCGCGTGCGCAGGAAGGGATCCTCGCGGTCGCGCAGCAGCGCGATGAACATGTCCGCGGCCTCGGCCTCATCGGGCATGCGCATGCCATGCGCGGCGAACGCGGCTGCGAGCCGCTCGATGGCGGGATCGTCACCTGGGTGCAGATGGATGGTGCGTTGCGACATTTTTTGGCTCGTGCCCGGCGCTCCATTATCGCCGCGCGCAGGCCCCGCGATGCCGCTTGTGATCCCCGCCATGCTTTGGCAAGGTACGGCAGCCATGGTGCCTGTGGCACCGTCCAATGCAGCGCGGTCCCCACGCCGTCCGTTGCCACAACGAAGGGGAACACGCGAATGCTCAGAGACCTCATGCGGGTCAAGGCGATCGAGCCTGCTCCACACGTGGATGCCGGCGAACCGGTCGAAGGCAGCCTGCAGGGCGAAGTGAGCCTGAAGCGCACGCTCACGGCGACGCAACTGTTCCTGCTCGGCGTGGGCGCGGTGATCGGCGCGGGCATCTTCGTGCTGACCGGCCATGCCGCGGCCGAACATGCCGGCCCGGCGGTGGTGCTGAGCTTCGTGCTGGCCGGATTCGCCTGCGCACTGGCGGGCCTGTGCTATGCCGAATTCGCATCGATGATGCCGGTCTCCGGCAGCGCCTATTCCTACGCCTACGCCACGCTCGGCGAGTTCGTGGCGTGGTTCATCGGCTGGTGCCTGGTGCTGGAATACCTGTTCGCGGCCTCCACCGTCGCCGTGGGCTGGTCCGGCTACCTCAACGGTTTCCTCGGCACGCTGGGCGTGCCGATCCCGGACGCGCTGTCGATGGCCACGTTCACCGTCACCAACGGCGAGTTCGTGCGCACCGGCGCGATCCTCAACCTGCCGGCGGTGGCCATCGTCGCTGCGGTCAGCGGCCTGTGCTACGTCGGCATCACCCAGTCGGCGTTCGTGAACTCCATCATCGTGGCCCTCAAGGTCACGGTGATCCTGCTGTTCATCGGCTTCGGCCTGCAGTACATCGACCCGGCCAACTGGCAGCCCTTCATCCCCGCGAACGAGGGCCCGGGCAAGTACGGCGTGGAAGGCATCGTGCGCGGCGCGTCGATCGTGTTCTTCGCCTACATCGGCTTCGATGCGGTCTCCACCGCCGCCGGCGAAGCCAAGAACCCGCAGCGTGACATGCCGATCGGCATCCTCGGTTCGCTGGTGTTCTGCACCATCGTCTACATCGTGGTCTGCGGCGTGCTGACCGGCCTGGTGCCGTACCCGCAACTGTCGACGCCGAAGCCGGTGTCCACCGCGCTGGAGGCCTACCCCGACCTGCTGTGGCTGAAGTCGGTGGTGGAGGTCGGCGCGATTGCCGGCCTGTCCTCGGTGATCCTGGTGATGCTGATGGCGCAGCCGCGCATCTTCTACAGCATGTCGCGCGACGGCCTGCTGCCGAAAATCTTCGGCAAGGTCCACACGAAGTACCAGACGCCTTACGTGGGCACGATCATCGTCGGCGCGATCGCGGCATGCCTGGCGGGCTTCCTGCCGATCGGCCTGCTCGGCGAGATGGTGTCGATGGGCACCCTGCTGGCTTTCGCCACGGTGTCCGCCGGCGTGCTGGTGCTGCGCCTGAAGCGGCCCGACCTGCCGCGTCCGTTCCGCGTGCCGCTGGTGTACATCGTGTCGCCGCTCGGCGTCGCGGCCTGCCTGTACCTGTTCCTGCCGCCGTTCATGGAGCACTGGCCGCTGTTCGTGGGCTGGATGGTCATCGGCATGGTGATCTATTTCGGCTACGGCCACTGGCACAGCAAGCTGCGTACGCGCTGAGGACAAGCAGCCATGACTGACGTGGTCGCCAGCGCAAAGAAGATCGGCCCGGTGCTGGCGACGTTCGTTGTCGCCAACAACATGATCGGCTCGGGGTTCTTCCTGTTGCCGGCCACCCTGGCCAAGTCCGGCGGCGTGACCGCGCTGGCCTGGCTGCTCGGCACCATCCTCGCGGTGGTGCTGGGCGCGGCGTTCGCGCGGCTGGCGCGCGCCTACCCGGACATGACCTCGCCCGACGACTACGTGCGGCCGGCGCTGGGCCGCGACATGGGCTTCCTGGCGACCACGCTGTACTGGATCTCGTCATGGATCGGCAACAACGCGATCGCGGTGGCGGCGTTCGGCTACATCGTGGCCCTGCTCCAGCTCGGTGACGGTCCGGGCATGCGCCTGTTCGGGCAGATCGCGCTGATCTGGCTGATGTTCGCCATCAACCTGATGGGCCCGCGCCCGATCGCGCGCTTCCAGTCGCTGTGCGTGGTGTTCGGCCTGCTGCCGGTGGTCGCGGTGCTGACCGCGGGCTGGGGCAGCTTCGACCCGGAGATCTACCGCGCCGCATGGAACGTCAGCGGCGAGACCGACGCGGTGGTGGTGATGGCGTCGCTGGCGCCGATCTTCTGGGCGTTCGTGGGCCTTGAGACCGGCGCGATGGTCGCCGGCGTGGTGCGCGATCCGGACCGCAACGTGCCGCGCGCCACCATCGGCGGCATCCTGATCGCCGGCGTGGTCTACCTGGTGTCGTCGGTGTTGATGATGGGCATCGTGCCCGCCGAACGCATCGCCGAATCGAGCGCGCCGTTCGCGCTGGTCGCGGGCGAGATGTTCGGCGTGTGGGCGGTGCCGGTGATCGCCGCCGCGGCGGCCATCAAGGCCACCGGCACGCTCGGCGGATGGATGCTGGTCAGTGGCGAGTCCGGCGCGCGCGCCGCGCACCGCGGCTTCCTGCCGGCGATCTTCGGGCGCCTGCATCCCAACGGCTCGGCGCGCTGGGGGTTGTTCATCATCGCCTCGGCCATGACCCTGATCGCAGTGTTCACGTTGGCGCCGACGGTGTCGTCGCAGTTCGAGACCATCATCAACATGGTGGTGACGCTGGTGGTGATGGCTTATATCGCCGCCGGCCTGAGCCTGTTGCTGGGTTCGCCGGAGCTGCCTTCCGGTCCGCGCGAGCGTCTGCTCGGAATGGGCGCGCTGGTCGCCTGCGGCCTGCTGGTCTACTCCACGCCGGTCGACACGCTGGTCGGCGGGCTGGTGATCGCACTGCTGTGCTGGGCCGGCTACCGGGGCTTCGCGCGCCGCGCCACGCGTTAGACCCGCGCGTTAGACCCGCGCGGTAGAATCGGGGCATGGTCGACACCCTGCCCTACGACATCCACGCGCTGCGCGACCGCGCCGGCGAACTCATCATCAATGTCCGCGAGCTTTCGGCGGCCGGCTGGACGCCCGCGACCAGCAGCAACTTCTCGCGCCGGCTCGATGACCGCCATGCCGCGATCACCGTATCCGGCCGCGACAAGGGCAAGCTGTGCGAGGCCGACATCATGGTCGTCGACTTCGACGGCAAGGCGGTCGGCAGCGACCACCGGCCCTCCGCCGAGACCCTGCTGCACACCCAGCTCTACCGCAGGTTTCCCGACATCGGCTGCGTGCTGCACACGCATTCGCGCACGCAGACCGTCGCCTCGCGCCTGTACGCCGGCGCCGGCCACGTGCACCTGGCCGGCTACGAGCTGCTGAAGGCCTTCGCGGGAACCTCCACCCACGAGGTGGAACTCGACCTGCCGGTGCTGCCCAACAGCCAGGACATGCCCACGCTGGCCGCGCAGGTCGACGCGCTGCTCGACGACGGCCCGATGTGGGGCTACCTGATCGACGGCCATGGCCTGTACGCCTGGGGCCGCGACATGGCCGAGGCGCGCCGCCACCTCGAAGCTTTCGAGTTCCTGCTCGGCTGCGAGCTGGACCTGCTGCGGCTGCAGCCGCGGCGCTGAACCAAAGGAGATCCCGACATGAGCCGCCTGCGCATTTTTGCCGACGACGCCCCCACCACCCCGCTGCTCGACACCAGCGCCGGCGACGCCATCGCGCGCGAACTGAATGCCATCGGCGTGACGTTCGAGCGCTGGCAAGCCACGCAGCCGATCGCCGCCGGCGCCACGCAGGACGAGGTTCTCGCCGCGTACAGGGCCGACGTCGACCGCATCAGCGCCGAGCGCGGATTCACCTCGGTCGACGTGATCAGCATCGCGCCCGACAACCCGAAGCGCGAGGAAATGCGCGGCAAGTTCCTCGACGAGCACTTCCACAAGGAAGACGAGGTGCGGTTCTTCGTGGCGGGCTCCGGGCTGTTCACCCTGCACGTCGACGGCAAGGTCTACGAGATCGAGTGCGTCAAGGACGACCTGATCGCGGTCCCCGACGGCACCACGCACTGGTTCGACATGGGACCGGAGCCGGAATTCGTCGCCATCCGCTTCTTCCAGCAGCCCGACGGCTGGATCGGCCACTTCACCGGCACCGACATCGCGCGGAAATTCCCGCGCTACGAAAAGGGTTCGCGCTGAGGCGCGGCTTGCATGAAGACGACGGTACTCACTGACATCGAAGGGACCACGGGCAGCATCGCGTTCGTGCGCGACGTGCTGTTTCCGTATGCGCGGCGCGAGCTGCCGCGCTTCGTGCGCGAGCGTGGCCATGACCCCGAAGTGCGGCGCTGGCTGGACGAGGTGGCCACCGCGCATGGCGCGATGTGCGATGACGCGATGATCGTGGAGACGCTGCAGGGCTGGATCGACGAGGACCGCAAGCACACCGCGCTCAAAGCCCTGCAGGGCATGATGTGGAGCGAGGGTTACCGGCGCGCCGATTTCACCGCGCACATCTACCCCGACGCGGTGGCCGGGCTGCGCCGCTGGCACGACGCGGGCCACCCGCTGGCGGTGTACTCATCCGGTTCGGTGCCCGCGCAGAAGCTGTTCTTCGGCCATTCCGATGCCGGCGACCTGCTGCCGCTGTTCGACGCCTTCTTCGACACCGAGGTCGGCGGCAAGCGTGAGGCCGCGAGCTACGCCAACATCGCCGGACGCCTGCAGCGCGAGCCGGGCGACATCGTGTTCCTGTCCGACGTGGTGGCCGAACTCGACGCCGCGCGCGATGCCGGCCTGCGCACCGTGCTGGTCGACCGGCTGCAGGATTACCCGCAGCCGCGCACCGGCGATGCGGCCAACGGCCACGCGCGCGTGGATTCGTTCGACGCCATCACGCCCTGATCGTTCTGCCTAGGGCGACGTGCCGTGTCCCGGTTCGGCCTGGTCCAGGCGATACCGGGTCGCGGCCCGCTGCTCGCCGAGCCAGCGGTCGAAGGTGCGCACCTCGACCTCGTGCTCGCCCGGGTCCAGGTCGGTAGGCAGCGCCCCGCGCCACAGGTGGGCCGAGACTTCGGCTTCGGGCGAGCGGTCGTAGCCGCGCAGCGCGCCTGCCGCGTCGTCGCGCACGTTCTCGGCCAGCAGGCGTGGATCGGCGCGCGACACCTTGTCCATCGCGCGCCAGGCGCCGCCGTCGATGCGGTACTCGACCACGCTGTCGTCCTCGCCCATGAACACATTGGCGTAGACCGCCCAGGCGGGATAGGCGCCGTGCCGCAGCACTGCGGGCGCGTGCAGCGCCATCGCCGCGGTGAGCGACGGGTTGTCCGCGGGCAGCCGCGCGGGATGCCAGGACAGGCGGTAATCGCCGTCGGCATCGATCTTCAGCAACGCGTGGCCGTTGGGCGTGCCGTCGGCCATGGTGGCGTCGGGGATGCCGTCCGCGTCCGGGGCACCCGACCAGAACGCGCCGCTGGCCGCGCCGACGTTGTACTCGTGCAGCGGCGTGGCGCCGTGCCAGCCGTCAGCCGGCCCGTGCCGGTAATGGCGTTGGGTGTGGCGATGGCCGCTGAGCACCAGCACTCTCGGGAAGTCGCGCAGCAACACGAACAGCCGCTCGCGGTCGGCGCGGCGGAAGGTCTCGGCGCGGCCGGGCGCCGCGGTATCGAACAGCGGGATGTGCATCGCCAGCACCAGCAGGCGGTCGCGCGGCTGGGTGGGCAGCCAGGCCTCGAGCAGCGCGAACTGGTCCTCACGCAGGCCGCCGACGTAGCCGCCGCGCGCGCCCGGCAGCTTCACGACGTTGTCGAGCACGACGAAGGCGGCCTCGGGCTCCTCGCGCACATAGCTGTCCGGGCCGTAGCTGCGGTGGAACGCCGACAGCGATCCCTCGTCTCCTTCGGCACCCGGGTCGAGGTCATGGTTGCCCGGCACGTGCAGCCACGGGATGCCGAGCCTTGCGGTAACCGCGTTGACCTCCGGATACAGCGCGACGACGTCATCGACGATGTCGCCCAGGCTGATGCCGAAATCGGCGCCCATGCCGGCGTCGGCGCGCAGCGGCTCGACGATGTCGCGCGCGTAATAGTCGACATCGCGCATGGACTTGACCTGCGGATCGGCGAACAGCAGCACCGTCAGCGCGTCGCGGGCCGTGGCGGGTGCAGCCAGCGCCACCAGGAGCGCCACTCCAAGAATCCGGGTCGACCGAGGCATACATGTTCCGTCGCGAGCGATGGCCCATTATGCCGGCCGCCTTCGTTTGCAAAAGTACGATGCCGCGGGCATATGATCAGCCCTGGCGGGGGAGTAGGGGCCGACATGGAAGCAGGCACGTGCAGATGGGGATGATCCAGGCGAGGCCCGCGCCCGCCTGGCGGCTGCTGCTGACCTGCCTCTGCCTGCTCCTGGCATGCGCGACCAGCGCGTGGGCCGCGCCGACGCTGGGCCTTGGCGAGGCGACCCGCGAGATCGCGCTCTCGCCGTACATGAGCTACCACCACGACACTGAAGCCAGGGACCGGGTCGAAGATGCGTTGCGGCGCGTCGGCAACGGCGTGTTCGCCCCGCTGCCGCGCAACGATGCCGCCTTCGGCTTCCAGAAGGGGGCGTTCTGGTTCCATGCGGCCATCATCAACGAGAACCGTGCGGAACCGCGCTGGCTGCTGGTGCAGGCCTATCCGCTCAGTGACCAGATCGACCTCTATGTCCGCTACCCCGACGGTCGCATCGAGCACCGCGCGGGTGGCGACACCCTGCCCTTCGCCGAGCGCAGCATCCGTTACAGGCACCCCAACTTCCTGCTCGACCTGCCGGTCGGGCAGCGCGTGGAGCTGCTGATCCGGGTGCAGAGCCAGAGTTCGATGCAGGTGCCGCTGGTGCTGTACACGCCCAGCGCGTTCACCGAGATGTCGCGCGATGCTCAGTTTTCGATTGGCCTGTACTACGGGATCCTGCTGGCGCTGTTCTTCTACAACCTGGTGCTGTGGCTGGTGCTGCGTGATGCCAGCTACTTCTGGTACCTGTTCCACATCGGTGCATTCGGGCTGGTGCTGTTCTGCCTGAACGGCCTGGGGTTCGAATACCTGTGGCCGGACAACACCTGGCTCGCCGACAAGTCGGTGCCGCTGTCGATCAGCCTTGCGCTGGTGGGCATGCACCAGTTCGCGCGCGTGTTCCTCGGGCTGGGCGAACGCTGGCCGCGCGGCAACGTGGTCAGCATCATTGCCATTGCCGCGTTCGTCGCATTCGGCATCGCGGCGATCATCGTCCCGTACCGCATCATCACCCAGGCGGTGTCGCTGGCCGTGCTGGCCAGCATCATCTGGATCACGATCGTCAGCGTGGTGGCGCTGCGCCGCGGCTACGCGCCGGCGCGGCTGTTCCTGCTGTCGTGGAGCATGTTCCTCGCGGGCACGGGGGTATTCACCCTGGTCGCGTTCGGCGTGGTCCCCAAGTCGTTCTTGACCGAGTACGGCGTGCAGCTCGGCTCCGCCCTGGAGATGCTGTTCCTCTCGATCGCGCTGAGCTACCGGTATGCGTCGCTGCGCAACGAGAACGAACGCATCGTCAGCGATGCCAACCTGATGCTCGAGCGCAAGGTCGCGCAGCGCACCAGCGAGGTGCGGCACGCCCTGGTGCAGCTGGAGGAGGCGCACGCGCGGCTGCGCGATTCCAGTCGCCGCGACGGGCTGACCGGCCTCTACAACCGCACCTACTTCCACGAGGCCTTCGAGCGGATGCTGCGCGACTGCAACGATGACGGCCAGCCGCTGTCGCTGCTGATGATCGACCTCGACCACTTCAAGTCGGTCAACGACGAATACGGGCACCTGGTCGGCGACGAATGCCTGCGCTGGGCCACGCAGCGCATCGGCCGCGCGCTGCGGCCGCACGACGCGCTACCGGCGCGCTTCGGTGGCGAGGAGTTCGTGGTCGCGCTGCCGGGCCACGACCTGCACGCCGCGGTCGCGGTCGCCGAAGAGGTGCGCCAGTCGCTGCTGGCCGAGCCCTGCGTGTCGAACGGCGACATCATCCGCATGTCGGCCAGCGTCGGCGTGCACACCATCGAGCCGGGTGCGATCGACGACATCGACGACGCCTTCCAGATCGCCGACCAGGCGCTCTACAGCGCCAAGGCCAACGGCCGCGACTGCGTGAGGACGTCCATCTCGGCAGCCTGAGCCGGTGCGGATCGTGCTCACGCGCTGCGCGTGCGCAGCACCTGCTCCAGGTCGGACAATCCCAGACCGCGCGCGCGCAGCAGCACCAGCAGGTGATAGGCCAGGTCGGCGGCCTCGCCGAGCAACGCGGCGTCTTCCTCGACGACCGCCGCCAGCGCGGTCTCCACGCCTTCCTCGCCGACCTTCTGCGCGACGCGGCGGATGCCGCCAGCCAGCAGGCGCGTGGTGTAGCTGCCTTCCGGCATCGCGGCGGCACGCGACTCGACCACGCGGTCGAGCTCGGCAAGCGCGCTGCCGCGGGCCCCGGCGAAACAGCTGTCGCGACCGAGGTGGCAGGTGGGTCCCTGTGGCTCCGCCGTCACCAGCAGCGCATCGGCGTCGCAGTCGGTCTCGATGGCGACCAGCTTCAGGTGATGGCCACTGGATTCGCCCTTGGTCCACAGGCGCTGGCGGCTGCGGCTGAAGAACGTGACCAGACCGGTCTCGTGCGTGGCCGCGAGCGACTCGCGGCTCATGTACCCGAGCATCAGCACCCGCTGCGTGCGCGCGTCCTGCACGATCGCCGGCAGCAGGCCGCCGCCCTTGTCCCAGTCCAGCGCCGGCATGGCGTCACGCATCGCGCACCTCGATGCCCTGCTCTCGCAGGGCCTGCTTGAGTTCGGGAATGACGATTTCCCCGGAGTGGAAGACGCTGGCCGCCAGCGCGGCATCGACGTCGGCCTCGCGGAACACCTCGGCGAAGTGCGCGATGGCGCCGGCACCGCCGGACGCAACCAGTGGCACCCGGCACGCGGCGCGCGCGGCGCGCAGCTGTTCGATGTCGTAGCCGATCCTTGCGCCGTCGCTGGCCATGCAGTTCAGCACCACTTCGCCGGCACCGAGCGACTGCACTTCCTCGATCCAGTCGAGCGTGCGCCGCCCGGGCGCGCGCATCGCCACGGCATCCCCGGTGTGGCTGCGCACGCGCCACTCGCCGTCGGCCTCGCGCAACGAGTCGATACCGACGACCACGCACTGCACGCCGAACGCGTCGGCCAGCTCCGTGACCAGCGCGGGACGCTCGAGCGCCGGCGTGTTGACCGAGATCTTGTCGGCCCCCGCGTGCAGCACGCGGCGCGCGTCGTCGACGCTGCGGATGCCGCCGGCGACGCAGAACGGGATGTCCAGCAGCCGCGCCAGGCGCTCGATCCAGGCGATGTCGACGCTGCGCCCGCGTGGACTGGCACCGATGTCGTAGAACACCAGCTCGTCGGCCCCCTGGTCGCGATAGCGCTGCGCGAGCGTGGCGATGTCGCCGACGTCGACGTGGTCGCGGAAACGCACGCCCTTGACCACACGGCCGTCCTGCACGTCGAGGCAGGGAATGATGCGGCGGCTCAGCATGGTGGCGCCTGCGCGGAGATGAGTGCAGCGTCGTCGTACGCCAGCGCGTCGGCCAGCGCCAGGCGGCCTTCCAGCAGCGCCTTGCCGAGCACGATGCCGTCGCAGCCGATGCCGCGCGCTGCGGCGACGTCGGCGGCGTCGCGTGCACCGCCGCTGGCCTGCAGCCGCAGCATGGGCGCACGCGCGAGCAGCCGCGCGTAGAGCGCCAGGTTGGGCCCGGCCAGCATGCCGTCGCGGCCGATGTCGGTGCACAGGAGGTGCTGCAAGCCGGCGTCGGCATGGAACGCCACCAACGCGTCCAGTGTCTCCGCGGCGTCTTCGGTCCAGCCATGCGTGGCGGGGCGCCACTGCCCGTCGGCCGCCTGGCGCGCGTCCAGCGCGACCACGATCCGCTCGGCACCGTAGCGCGCGACCCACGCCGCGACCATCTCGCGCTCGGCGACCGCCAGCGAGCCGATGACCACGCGGTCCGCACCGGCCTCCAGCATCGCGGCGACATCGGCCTCGCCGCGCACGCCGCCACCGGTCTGTACCGACAACCCGGTCCGCGCCTTGATGCCGGACAGCAGCGGCGCCAGCGTGTAGCCGCCGGCGCGTGCCGCGTCGAGATCGACCAGGTGCAGCCAGCGCGCACCCGCTTGGGCATGGCGCATGGCCAGGTCCAGCGGCGCATCCGTGTAGCGGGACTCGCGCGAGTAATCGCCCTGCGCCAGCCGCACCACGCGGCCATCGCGGATGTCGATCGCGGGATAGACCGTGAAACTCATGTCCGCGCTCCAAGGAAGTTCTGCAGCAGTCGCGCACCGGCCGCGCCGGAGCGTTCCGGATGGAACTGCGCGCCGGCCACCAGGCCGTGCTCCACCACCGCCGCGAAGGCCGCACCGTGCGTGCAGTCAGCCACGCAGTCGCCGGTCACGGGCGCGGCGTAGCCATGCACGAAGTAGACCCATGCGCCGTCGTCGATCCCGGCCATCAACCGTGAATCGCCTCGCGTGCGCAGCCGGTTCCAGCCCATGTGCGGGACGCGCACGCCGGGTCCCGGGGCCATGCGCCGCACGCTGCCACGCAACAGTCCGAGGCAGGCCACATCGCCCTCCTCGGAAGACTCGAACAGCAGCTGCATGCCCAGGCAGATGCCCAGGAGCGGCACCGTCGGTGCTTTAAGCAGTGCTTCGAACCCGCGCTCGCGCAGCAGCCGCATCGCCGGCGCGGCGGCACCGACGCCCGGCAGGATCACGCGCGCCGCGCCGCGCAGCGCATCGGCATCGCGCGCGATGCGTGGCCGGGCGCCAAGCCGCTCCAGTGCGTGGCGCACCGAACCCAGGTTGGCGCCGCCGGCATCGATGACCGCCACGTCCATGGCTACAGCGTGCCCTTGGTGCTCGGCAGCACCTGGCCGCTGCGCGCGACCGCCTGCCGCAACGCGCGCGCGAAGGCCTTGAAGCAGGCCTCCACCTGGTGGTGGTCGTTGTCGCCTTTGACCTGCAGGTGCAGGTTCAGCCCGCAGGCGTCGCACAGCGAGCGGAAGAAGTGCGCCACCAGTTCGGTCGGCAGGTCGCCCACGCGCTCGCGCCGGAATGTGCCTTCGAACACCAGGTACGGCCGGCCGCCGAAGTCGAGTGCCGCGCTGGCCAGGGTCTCGTCCATCGGCAGGGTGAAGCCGTAGCGGCCGATGCCGCGCTTGTCGCCCAGCGCCTCGCGCAGCGCCTGGCCCAGCGCCAGGCCGGTGTCCTCGACGGTGTGGTGTTCGTCGATGTGCAGGTCGCCTTCGGCCTGCACCCGCAGCGCGATGCCGCCGTGCTTGCCGATTTGTTCCAGCATGTGGTCGAAGAACGCCAGGCCGGTGGCGATGGCCGGCTCCGCCACGCTGTCCAGGTCGATGTCCACGCGGATGCGGGTCTCGCGCGTCTCGCGCACCACGCTGGCGCGGCGCGCCGCGTCGACCAGGGCGTGCGCGATCGACGGCCAGTCCCACTCGCCACCGAAGCGCGATGAGCGCAGGTGGAAGCCGCGGATGCCGAGGTTGTCGGCGAACTGCATGTCGGTGTCGCGGTCGCCCACCATGGCCGAACGCGACCAATCGATGCTGCGGTCCTTGAGGTATGGCATGACCAGGCCCAGGCCGGGCTTGCGCGTGGGCGCGTTGTCGGCGGGCAGGCTGCTGTCGATGAGCACGTCGCGAAAGGTGATGCCCTGGCTTTCGAAGAACTGCATCATCAGCAGCTGCGGGCCATCGAAGTCCGCCTGCGGGAAGGCGTCGGTCCCCAGCCCGTCCTGGTTGCTGACCATGACGAACTGGTAGCCGGCATCGCGCAGGCGCAGCAGTGCCGGCACCACGTCGCGACAGAAGCGCAGCTTGTGCAGGCCGTCGACTTGCAGGTCGGCCGGCTCCTCGATGAGCGTGCCGTCGCGGTCGACGAACAGGATCGGTGTCATGGCGTGCTCCTCGCCGCGCGGAGCGCAGTCAATACGCGTTCGTTCTCGGCCGCCGTGCCGATGGTGATGCGAAGTGCATCGTCGAGGCCGGCAACAGCGCGCTGGTCGCGCACCACCACGCCCTCGGCCCGCAGCGAGGCCAGCGCGGCGCCGGCATCGGCGAAGCGCAGCAGCAGGAAGTTGCCCGCCGACGCATACACCCGGCGCACGCCGGGCAGGCCGGCCAGGGCAAGCCGCATGCGCTCGCGCTCGGCGACCACCAGGTCCACGCGTGCGCGCGTGGTGGCCAGGACGTCCGGCGCCAACGCGGCCAACGCCAGCGCTGCGCACGGTGCCGGCACCGGATACGGCGCCTGGCAGGCGCGCAGCGCGGCGATGAGGCCGGCATCCGCGATCACGCAACCGATCCGCGCCGCCGCCAGCGCATGGGCCTTGGACAGCGTGCGCAGCACGGCCAGGTTGGGGCAGCTGGCCAGCAGCGCGGTCGCCGAGGCCTGGCTGTCGAACTCCGCGTAGGCCTCGTCCACCACTACCAGCGCGCGGCCCGCGAGCCGCGCCGCGATCTCGGCAATGAGCGCCAGCGGAATCGCGCCACCCGTCGGGTTGGATGGCGAGCACAGGAACACGATCCGTGCGTTGCCCTGCACCGCCGCGGCGAGCAGTGCTTCGCCATCCAGCTCGAATCCAGCGTCGGTGTCGCGCAGCGGCACCTCGAGCAGCGGCGCTCCCTGCAGCCGCGCGCTGACCGCATACATGCCGAACACCGGCGGCGTAGCCAGCACCGCGTCGATGCCGGGACGGCACAGCGCGCGCACCAGCAGGTCGATCGCCTCGTCACTGCCGCGGCCCACCAGCAACTGGTCGGGTTTGCAGCCGTACAGCGCGGCCAGCGCGGCGCGCAGCACAACGGGCTGCGGCTCTGGGTAGCGGTTGGCGTCGCCGCCGGCATCGCCCGGGTTCGGCCACGCGCTTTCGTTGGCATTGAGCCAGACATCGCCGCGCATCGCTTCACCGCGTGCGGAGCGGTAGCCTGCGAACCCGCGCAGGTCCGGGCGCAGCAGCTCGATGGCCGCGCTCATGCGCATGCCTGCAGCGGCGACTGCAGCCGCAGGCGCACCGCGTTGGCGTGTGCTTCGAGCCCTTCGGCCTCGGCCAGCACGACCGCGTCCGGACCGATCGCGGCGATGCCCGCTGGCGTAGCAGTCTGCACGCTCAGGAAATTCTGGAAGCTGGCCACGCTGACGCCGCTCCACGCCGCCGCCGAGCCACCGGTCGGCAGCACGTGGTTGGTGCCGCTGCAGTAGTCACCCAGCGCCTCCGGCGTGTGGTCGCCAAGGAACACCGAGCCTGCGGCCGCCACGCGATCCAGCCAGGCGCGCGGCGCGCGCAGCGCAAGGATCAGGTGCTCCGGCGCATAGTCGTTGCTGATGGCGAACGCCTCGTCGAGCGTGTCCACCAGCACCAGTCGCGACGCCGACAGCGCCTCGCGCGCGATCGCCGCACGCGGCAACGCGTCCAGCTGCGCTTCGAGCTCGACCCCCACCCGCTCGAGCAAGGCCTCGCTGTCGGACAGCAGCAGCACCTGCGAATCCGGACCGTGCTCGGCCTGCGACAGGAGGTCCGCCGCGACCCACGCGGCGTTGGCGCCGGCATCCGCGATCACCAGCACCTCCGACGGCCCCGCGGGCATGTCGATCGCCGCCAGGCCCGCCTGCGCCACCTGGCGCTTGGCCTCGGTGACGTAGGCGTTGCCGGGGCCGAACACCTTGTCGCAGGCCGGCACGCTCGCCGTGCCGCAGGCCATGGCCGCAATCGCCTGCGCGCCGCCGAGCTTGAACACCCGCGTGATGCCGCACAGGGCCGCCGCCACCAACACCGCAGGATCCGCGCTGCCGTCGGCGCGCGGTGGCGTGCACAGCACGATGTCCGCGCAGCCGGCGAGGCTTGCCGGCACGCCGAGCATCAGCGCGGTGGACGGCAACGGCGCGCTGCCGGCGGGCACGTACAGGCCGACGCGGCGGATCGGGCGCACGACGCGCTCGCAGGTCACGCCGGGCGCGGTATCGACGGCGTAGTCGCCCTGCATGCCGGCGCGGTGGAAGGTTTCGATGCGTGCCCGTGCCGCGACCATCGCGCCGCGCAGGGTCGCGGACACCTGCGCCTGCGCGGCGAGGAAATCGCCGTCGCCCACCACGAACGCGTCGAGGTCGACACCGTCGAACCTGCGGGCGTACTCCGTCAGCGCCACATCGCCACGCAGCCGCACCTGCTCGATGATCCCCGCGACCGAGCGCGCGGTCGCCTCCGACGTGGCCTGCGTCGGGCGGCGCAGCGCGGCGTTGCGCGCGGTGGCATCCAGGGTGGACCAGCGCAGCCGCTTCATGCCAGCGTCCTCTCGACCGGCAGCACCATCAGGCCACTGGCACCCGCCAACTTGAGGTCCTCCAGCCGCTGCCAGGTCATCGCGCCATGGCACAGCGCCTGCAACGACAGGCTGTCGGCGCCGTCCAGCTGCATCACGGTCGGCGGCTCGGCGTCGGGCAGCAGCTTCATCAGGCCGGGCATCGCACTGCGCGGCGCCTGGAAGAGCAGCAGCCGGCTGTCGCGGATCTTCAGCACGCCATCCAGCCTGCGCAGCAGCAGTTGCGCGAGGTCGGCGCGGGCATCGGTGAACGGCTGCGGCGGACCTGCCAGCACGGCCTCGCTGCGCAGCAGCGTGGCCACCGGCACCAGCTGGTTTGCCGAGAGCGTGGCGCCACTCGACACCAGGTCGCAGATCGCATCGGCCTGCCCCAGCCGCGGCGCGATCTCGACCGACCCCGACAGCGTGACCACCGAAGCGGACACGCCGTTGGCCTGCAGCCACTGGCGCAGCAATGCGGGATAGCTGGTGGCGATGCGCGCGCCCTGGAGCTGCGCAGGCCCGTCCCAGGCCTGGCCTTCCGGCAGCGCGATGTCGAGCCGGCAGCCGCCGAACCCCAGCGCGCGCAGCTCGCGTGCAGCCGCGGCAGTGCCCTGCTCCGCGCGCTCGGCCGAGTATTCGTCCAGCACGTTGCGCCCGACGATGCCGTAGTCGCAGACGCCGTCGGCGAGCAACCCGGGGATATCGTCGTCACGCACCAGCAGCAGATCGACCGGCAGCGACTCGCCGTAGCAGAACAGGCGGTCGCGGCTCTCTCGCCACGACAGCCCGCAGGATGCGAGCAGGGCACGCGCCGGCTCGCCCAGGCGGCCGGATTTCTGGATGGCAATGCGCAATCGATCGCGGCGCGCCGCGGCGACGGGAGGACTCATGGCGGGGGCCTTCAGTGGGATTCGGCGAGGCGGGGAAACTGATGCCGCACGGCCGCGGCATAGCCGCCCTCGCCCTGCTCCAACGTACGGGCGACGCGCCCGACGGTGGTCACGCTGACCATGGTGCGTTCGTGGATCTCGCGATACGGCACGCCTTCAAGCAGCAGCGGCACCACGCGCCAACGATCGGACATGGCCTCCAGCTCGGCCGGAGTGCACAGGTCGCGCAGGAACGCCGCCACGTCCGCCGGGTTGTCGAGCGCGGCAAGCGCCTTCGCCAACGCCTTGAATCCGGCGTCGGCGTCCTTCCTCGACAGTGTGAGCGGGCGTTGTTTCATTGTGACAGCGTGTTAATGCGTTAGTACATTATGCACAGCACCCGAAGCGGCGCAAGTCCGCTCGTTCATCTCGAAGTTCGGGAACGCCGGCGGACTGCCTAGAGGCCTGCGGGCCCACCTTGCTGGGGCCCGACTTGCTGCATGGACGCGTGTGCCGTCGACCGTTCCGGCCTATCAACAGCGCGATTGCAGTGTCGGAGAACCTCATCCACGTCGACGCCAGCTGCATCCTCCACCGACGTCACGCTCCAGCGCGTAGCGGGATCGCGAGGGTCACCCTGCCAGGCGATGAGCTTCCCACTCGAATCCTGCAGAGTCCTGGCGCCACCTTCGCTGAGACGTGCCAGAGTCACCCCGGTCATGCCCGAGCGCTGGACGTCCTGAAGGACACTGCCGGCGATACCGCAGACGTCATCGTGGGCACCAACGTCGAGGACACTCCGGCCATCGGCCAGCCCACGAGCCTCGGAGGCTCCGTTGCCTGGACTCATGGGCTGCGCCCGACCCAGTTCGATATGGTCCGGCGTATCGACCTCACGACGCCGGGCGACCGGCTCACCCACCAGAGTCCATCCCGCCTCGCTCAGTCGATACTGAAAACCCCGGGGCCCAGTGACACTGAGGTCTCCCGCGACATCAAGCTCGACCCGGGCCATTTCGAGCCTGGCGAGCTTGTTGATCCCCGACGAGATTGCAGGGCCAGAGGGAAGGCCGAGTTCGACATTCCTGAAAATCCGTGCGCCCTGCGCAGGGTTTCGCATCATTGCATCGAACAGCTGGAGCTCGGGATTGATGTTGAAGCCGCGCGCGAGCGCCGCATCGCCGTTCACGTAGACCACATCCCTCCAGCGCGTGCTCAGCGCGCCGTGCCCCGTCTCCATGGCATTCATCAAGCGAATGCCGGCAAGCACGGAGTCTCTCCCGCTGACTATCGCCTTGCGCGCTTGCGGATTGAGACCTTCGATTCCGCTTGATCCGATCCAGTGCTCCACCGCCTCGGAACTCATCTCTGTGCCTAGCAACTGCTGGAGCAGTCTTGCGCCGCGAGTCTCGTTCTGATTGAACAGCTTGCTGGTCATCGCAACGATTTCGCCAACCGCCGCAGGGTCGGAGACGCCGAGATCCTGCAGCCATCCGACCTGAGAAAGCGGCTCACCGATCCGGGCCCATTTGTACTCGATCTGCTCGCGATTGAGCGCGTTGACGAAATCGCGACCCGAGTCGGACCTCAGGTACGCGTTGAGCCGCTCCTGCTCGCCCTGGGTAAGACCGTTTCCAACTTGCCCTCTCCGCTGAAGCCGGTTTGTCAGCGAGTCGACCTCGACGTTGCTGAACCGATCTTCTGGCCGCGACCAAGCCTGGTAGTTGTCCAACAGCAGGTGAACTTTCTCACCCCGGCCTCGCTGCCCGAAGTCCCACTGGACCATGCCGACCGACCAACCCGAGTTGCCAGTGCTGTGTACGAGTGCGTATGCGGGGAAGGTACCAACCTCACTTGCTCGGCCGACGGCGTTGTATGCAATCGCCTCAAATGACACTTTGCTCAGTGGGTTATAGACATCCTTGTCCATGCTGCTCACTCCCTGGCTTGTTCAAGCTCCTGGATCTTGCTGTCGATTTCCGAAACCCGCTGCTCCGTCCAATGCGCGCGACAGGCCTCCGTGAGGTCGGAGGCTTCCCGTCGCGACATTCCATCCGCGAACGGTTCCAGAGAGCACGCAGCGTCGCGCCATGCACGCCATGCCTCATCGGCCGCGGAGGCAAGCGTGCCCAAATCGTCCAGATAGGCAGGATCGGATTCGACATACGTGGCGAGGCGTCTCCTGTTGATCGCAAGCATCTCGGCGCCAAGGTCACGCAACCTGCGCTCCGCCCGATGCATGTCCCGATAAGGCTTGCATGCGTTTGCACGCAGAGCCTCGCATCGGGCGATCAGCTCTTCACCCACCCCTGCGAAACAGGCTTCCTTGGCAGTGAGCTCACTGATCGAATGACAGTCTTCGCCTTCAAGAACTGCGTCGACATGCGCCACCTCGCCGTGACCTGATGACTGAAGCGCGCGGGCGTCCCGAGTTGCTGCTGTGAGGGCCAATGATGCTGTCAGCAGTATCACGTGCGCAGGCATCGTGGTGCGAAACGGGGAAGTTTTCGACATTGCGGGTCCCTCCATGTAGTCGACAGGCCCACCCTCTCGCCATTGCGGCGGAGCCGGGTGCCATGGCGTGCTTCCTTGCACGCGCCGAGTCTAGCGCCATCTGTGCTACTGGACGGGGGCCGTTCCGCAGTTCGGGAAATCCCCTACACCGCCTGTGGGCCAGCGGGGCACACCATCGCGGCCGGCTACCTGCCCCGCCGCTCCGCCACCATCCACGCCAGCGCCACGCCACAAACCGCGCCCACCATCTCCATCAGCACGCGGGTGCCGAGGCCGTTGGGGTCATGGATCTTGGCCAGCGCGATGCGGGCGTACACGGGCGATTCCAGCTTCACCACGCCCATGTAGAACAGGTGCCAGATGTCGATGCCGGCACCAACCGCCACCGCCGACAGGCAGGCCCAGCCGATGGCGTGGCCGGGCGTCCAGCGCTGGCGCACGCCGATGGCGTGGAACAGCGCGTAGGCCAGCGCGCCGATCAGCAGCGCGATCAACCCGGCCTCCAACGCCCCCAGCCAGCCCAGGTGCAGCGGCAGGTTCAACCCGGGACGCCGCTGCGCGGGATCGCAGCGAGCAGCGTGCCCTCTTCCACCAGCCTTACAGCGGCGGCAACCTCGCCATCCAGCGCGCGGTCGCGGTCGAGAAACGGGATGCGCGTGCGGATCACGGCGTGCGCCGCCGCCACGGCCTTGCCGGGGTGGAACGCCTCAGCGGCCGCGAGCTCGCCGCGCAGGCCGTCGACTTCGGCGATGAAGGCCGCCTGCGCCGCGGCATCCGGCAGCGCGCCGGCCTGCACCTTCGCGGCGAACGCCGGTGCGTCCACGCGCCGCGCCAGGTCACGCGCGGCATTGATCATGTCGCGCCGCAGGTCCAGCGCCTGGGCAGCGGTGTACAGCTCCAGCGCGAGCACCTTGCCGAGATCGGCGGCCATGGCCAGCACGTGGCGGGCTTCGTTGGCGCCCATGGACACGTGGTCCTCGGCGTTGGCCGAGGTCGGGATCGAATACACGCTGGTCGGCATTGCGCGGCTGGCGAGGTCGTTGACGATCGCCGCGGCGGTGTACTGCACGATCATGAAGCCGGATTCGGTGCCGTCCTCGTTGCCGATCAGGAACGCCGGCAGGCCATCGTTGGTGGCCGGGTCGACCAGCTTGTTGAGGCGGCGCTCGGAGATCGAGGCCAGCACCGGGATCGCGGCCTTGACGTAGCTCATCGCCAGCGCCAGCGGCATGCCGTGGAAGTGCCCTGCGGAAATCACTTGCTCCTCGACGTGCTCGGCCACCTTGTCCGGGAACACCAGCGGGTTGTCGGTGACGGAATTGAGCTCGACCTCGAGCACGCGCGCGGCCTGCGCCACCGCGTCGCGCACCGCGCCGTGCACCTGCGGCACGCAGCGCAGCGAATAGCTGTCCTGCGGCTGGTGCTTCTTGCCGCCGCGGAACGGGCGGAAGCGGTCGTAGAACTTCTCGCGGCCGTGGCGCTGGCCCAGCGGCACCCAGTCCCAGCCGATGTCGAAATTGAGCGCCTGCGCCGCGGCGACATCCCAGCTTGTCGGCAGCCACTGCCTGAAGCGTGGCACCAGGTGGTACGGGATATCCGCCAGCGTGGAGCCTTCAAGCAGCGCGCGCAGGTGCGCGGCGGCCGCGACCTGGCCCGGGTGCGGGCGCAGCGCGTGCACGTCCTCGGCGAACGCGCCCAGGCGTCCTGCAAAGGCGTCGATGGTCATCGCCGCGGCGAGGTCCGCGGTGTCCAGCAGGTCCTCGAGCTGCGCCACCGCCAGCACGCCCATCGCCAGCATCTGCGCGGTGCCGTTGTTGAGCGCCAGGCCTTCCTTGTACGACAGCTGCAGCGGCTCCAGGCCGGCGCGGCGCAGCGCTTCGGCACCGGGCATGCGTTCGCCTTCGACGAACGCCTCGCCGCCGCCGAGCAGCACGATCGCCAGGTGCGACAGCGGCGACAGGTCGCCCGAGGCGCCCACCGACCCGAGCGCCGGCACCACCGGCACGATGCCGGCGTTGAGCATCGCGGCCATCGCCTGCAGCGTGCCGACGCGGATGCCCGAGTGCCCACGCAGCAGGGTGTTGATGCGGATGCACAGCATCGCGCGCACCACGTCGGCGGCCAGCGGCTCACCGACGTTCACCGCATGGGTGATGATCAGGTTGTGCTGCAGCTCCTCGTGCAGCGAGCGGCCGGAGGGCGTGGCGCCCGGCAGCTCGTCGCGCAGCGGATGCGCACCGAGCAATTTGTCGGCATTGCTGCCGAAGCCGGTGGACACGCCGTAGATCGGCTCCTCGCGGCGCACCTGCTCGGCCAGGAAGTCGGCGGCGCGGGCGACCGCGGTCAATGCGCGCTCATCGAGCGCGACGCTGGCGCCCCGCGCAACGGCCACCAGCTGCGCGCGCGTCAGCGACAGCCCGTCGAGGCGGATCACGTTATTGCCCACCCTGCACCTTCCATTGTTCGCGCTCCACGAGCAGCGTCTGCGCCAGTTCGGCTTCGACGACTTCGAACTGTTCGCCGCGACGGAGGTCCTTGACCGCCACCACGCCGCGTTCGGCCTCGTTGTCGCCACGGATCACCACGAAGCGGATGCCGGCGCGGTCGGCGTACTGCATCTGCTTGGCCAGCTTGCGCGGCTCCAGCTGGGTCTCGACGTTCAGGCCGGCAGCGCGCAGGCGCTGCGACAGCGCCAGCGCGTGCTCAAGTCCCGCATCATCGAACAGCGTGACCAGCGCATCGACCGAACTCTCTGCCGTCGTCACCAGCCCCGCCTCGCGCAGCTGCCAGAACAGCCGCGTCAGGCCGATGGAGATGCCGACACCGGGCAGCTTCGACTTCGTGTAGTGCCCGGCGAGGTCCTCGTAGCGGCCGCCCGAGCAGATCGAGCCGATGCCCGGGTTCGCGTCGAGCACGGTCTCGTAGACCATGCCGGTGTAGTAGTCCAGGCCGCGCGCGATCGACAGGTTGATCGCGTAGCGCGCCTCGGGCACGCCCATCGCCTGCAGCGTACCGAGCAGCGCGCGCAGCTCGTCGCGGCCTTCCTCGAACAGCGCGGTGCCGGCGCCGAGCGCATCGAGCCGCGCCAGGGCGTCATCGTGGCCCGTGGAGCGCACGCGCGAGAACGCCATCAGCCGCTCCACCACGTCCGCGGCAATTCCGAAGCCTTCGCCCTCGAGCGTCGCGCGCACCGCGTCTTCGCCGCGCTTGTCGAGCTTGTCGATCTCGCGCAGCACCGCCGCCTGGCGGTCGCCTTCGATGCCCAGGCCCTCGAAGTAGCCGCGCAGCAGCTTGCGGTGGTTGAGCTGGATGGTGAACGCGCCGATGCCCAAGGCCTCGAACACCGCGTGGATGACCGCCGGGATCTCGGCGTCGAAGCGCGGCGACAGCGTGTCCTTGCCGATCACGTCGATGTCGCACTGGTAGAACTCGCGGAACCGCCCGCGCTGGGCGCGCTCGCCGCGGTACACGCGCTGCATCTGGTAGCGGCGGAACGGGAACGCCAGGTCGTGCTCGTGCTCGGCCACGTAACGCGCCAGCGGCACGGTCAGGTCGAAGCGCAGCGCCATCTCCGGCACGCCCTCGGCGCCGCCGGACTCGGCCGCCTTGCCCAGCGCACCGGTGGACTGCACGAAATACACCTGGCGCTCGGTCTCGCCGCCGGTCTTGGTCAGCAGGACCTCGGACAGCTCGAACACCGGGGTTTCCACCGGCAGGAAGCCGAAGCGCTCGAAGGTGCCGCGGATGGTGTCGAGCATGCGCTGGAAGGCGATCTGGTCGCGGGGCAGCAGCTCCATGACGCCCGGGGGCGTACGTGGCTTGATCAAGGCGGGAAACTCCGGGGACAAGGTGGACCGGTCAGCCCCGCATTCTAGCGACTGCCGGCACATTCCCGGCACGACCAACAACAAGGGGCTTGCCCTTCGCGCTCACGACTCCTAAAATGCGCGGCTCACCGACTCGGGGTGTAGCTCAGCCTGGTAGAGCGCTACGTTCGGGACGTAGAAGTCGCAGGTTCGAATCCTGTCTCCCCGACCACTGGTGATTGCAAGCGAAGACCGGCCCATCGGCCGGTCTTTTCGTTTCCGCGCCCGGCGCGGCTTCCTGGAGTCCGTTTCCCCCATGCGTGCAGCAGCGTCCCCGGCATCGCCCACCCCCGCCCTCGGCGCGGGCGCGGCGCTGGTGCTCGCCGGGATCGTGCTGTCCGCGTTCAACCTGCGCACCGCCGTCACCTCCATCACCCCGCTGCTGGACGTGCTGGGTCGCGAGTTCGCGTTCGGCGCCACCATGGCCGGCGTGCTGGGCATGCTGCCGAGCGCGGCCTTCGCCCTGTTTGGGGTGGCCACACCCGCCATCGCGCACCGCGCGGGCCTGGAACGCACCGCGTTGCTGGCGATGGCGCTGGCCGCCGCCGGGCTGGTGCTGCGCTCGCTCGCGCCCGGCACTCCGGTGCTGATCGCCGGTTCGCTGGTGGCCCTGGCCGGCGCCGGCATCGGCAACGTGGTGCTGCCGCCGCTGGTGAAGCGCTACTTCGCCGCGCGCATCGGCATGGTTAGCACGCTGTACATCGCGGTCATGCAGATGGGCACCATCCTGCCCGCGCTGCTGGCCGTGCCGGTGGCCGCGGCCGTGGGCTGGCGCATTTCCCTGGGTGCCTGGGCCGTGATCGCAGTGGCGGCGATCCTGCCCTGGCTGGGCGTGCTGTGGATCGAGCGGCGTGCCGATTCGGCGCTGGCACGCGTCCACGACCGCGCCGTGCTGCCCGGCGACGGCGCCCCCGAACTCGTCGCCCCGCCCCCGCGCGTGCGCACCTGGCGCACCGCGATCGGCTGGGGCATGGCGCTGATGTTCGGCATGACCTCGCTGATGACCTATGCCCTGTTCACCTGGCTGCCCAAGCTGCTGACCGACGCGGGCGCCAGCCCGGCCTACGGTGGCGCGATGGTGGCGTTGTTCGCCGGCCTGGGCCTGCTCGGTGCGCTGGTGATGCCGGCGATCGCTGTGCGCGTACGCAACCCCTTCCCGATCGTCTTCGCCTGCGCCGCGTGCCAGGTGGCGGCGTACGCGGGGCTGCTGGTCGCCCCGATGGCCATGCCACTGCTCTGGGTCTCCCTGCTCGGGCTCGGCGGCTGCACCTTCCCGCTTGCGCTGACCCTGCTCAACAAGCGCACCCGCACGCCGGCGGGCTCCGCCGCTCTCTCGGGCTTCACGCAGGGCATGGGCTACACGCTGGCCTGTCTTGGCCCGCTGCTGTTCGGGCTGCTGCATGAGACCACCGGCAGCTGGACCTGGCCGTTCGCCATGCTCGCCGCAAGCGCCGTTGTGATGCTGCTGGGCGCGTGGCAGGCGTGCAAGCCGCGATTCCTCGAAGACGCCTGGCAACAAGCCTGAGTGGCCGGCGGCGCGCGAAGCGTCGCGCAACCTCGCCAAGCGCTCTCTCAGCCTCGGGACACGCCCTGCACGTCCACCAGACGCGCGCGCAACACATCGAGGCTCAAGTCCGCCGCCGCCCCTGGCGACACCCGCGCCAACAGGCTCGCAGCCGGATCGCCTTCCGCCCAGCGCGCCGGATCGGCGGCCTGGCGGTAGGCATCACGGAACGGCACACCCTCTCGCGCCATGTCGACGGCGAGGTCCGTGGCATACATCGACGGCTCCAGCGCCGCATGCATCCGCTCCACGCGCCAGTCCAGGTTGCGCAGCAGGTCCGGCAGCAGCGCGAGCGCCTGCAAGCCCTTGCCGAAGCCATGGAACAGCGCGCCCTTCGACACCTGCAGGTCGCGGTGGTAGCCCGACGGCAGCGACAGCAGCTGCTCGATCTCGCAGCGCGCCGCGGCCACGCTCGCGTAGGTCGCGCGCATCAGCTCGATGACGTCGGGATTGCGCTTGTTGGGCATGATCGAGCTGCCGGTGGTGTACTGCGCGGGCAACGCCACGAAACCGAACTCCGCCGCCGTGAACAGGCTCAGGTCCCAGGCGAGGCGGCGCAGGTCGAGCATGGCGCTCGACAGCGCCTCCAGCGCCGCCATCTCGAACTTGCCGCGCGACAGCTGCGCGTAGGTCGCCGCGACCTGCATGCGCCCGAAGCCGAGCGCGGCGGTGGTGTGGTCGCGGTCGAGCGGCAGGTTGACGCCGTAGCCGGCGGCGCTGCCGAGCGGATTGGCGTCGATCCAGGCCAGGGTGTCGCGCGCGCGCGCCGCGTTGTCGATGAACGCCTCCGCCCACGCCGACCACCACATGCCCAGCGACGACACCACCGCGCGCTGCAGGTGCGTGTAGCCGGGCAGCGGCACGTCGCGCTCAGCCGCGGCACGGTCGAGCGCGATGCCCGCGACCTCCACGCACAGCGCCTGCGTGCGCGCCAGCTGCGCCTTCAGCCACAGCCGCGTCGCCACCAGCACCTGGTCGTTGCGGCTGCGGCCGGTGTGGATGCGGCGCCCGGCATCGCCGAGGCGCTCGGTGAGGCGCGCCTCGATCGCGGAGTGGCCGTCCTCGTAGCGGTCGTCGAGCACGAAGCGGCTGGCGCTGAAATCACCGGCCAGCACGTCGAGCTCGCGCTCGATGCCGGCGAGTTCGTCTTCGGCCAGGATCGCGATGCGCGCCAGGCCCTGCGCATGCGCGCGGCTGGCCTCGATGTCGTGCAGGAAGAACTCGCGGTCGAGCACCACGTCGTCGCCGGCCAGGAAAGCCTGGATGGCGGCATCGACGGTGACGCCGGGCTTTTGCCACAGAAGGTCGGACATGTCGGTTCCAGCGGGATCAGTCGAGCGGGATGCCTTGCGTCTCGGGATAGCCGAAGGCGAGGTTGAGGTTCTGCAGCGCCTGGGTGGCGGCGCCCTTGAGCAGGTTGTCGAGCGTGGCCACCACCACCAGGCGGCGCCCGTCGGCCGACAGCGTGAAGCCGCCGACCTCCACGCCGTGGCGGCCGGCGATCGCGCTCACCCACGGCGCTTCGTCCACCACGCGCAGCAGCGGCTCGCCGGCATAGCGGGCGTGGTAGCGCGCACGCACGGTGTCCAGCGTGACCGGCGTGCGCAGGTGCAGGTTGGCGGTGAGCGTGATGCCGCGGAAATGCGGCGCCACGTGCGGCATGAACTCGACGGGCGCGCCCAGGTGGCGTGTGACCTCGCGCTCGTGCAGGTGGTCCACCAGCGCGTAGGGCATCAGGTTGTCGCGCAGCTTGCCGGGATCGTTGCGGTCGGAGGGCGAGGTGCCGGCGCCGGAGAATCCGGACACGCCGAAGCACTGCACCGGGCCTTCGAGCGCATCGAGCATCGGCGCGATGGCGAACTGCATGGCGCTGGCGTAGCAGCCCGGGTTGGCGATGCGCCGCTGTCCGGCATACGTGGCGCGGGTCAGTTCGGGCAGGCCGTAGTACCAGGCGTCGTCAAAACGGTGATCAGCGGAGAGGTCCACGATCACGGGGTCGGCGCCCTGCCCGGCCAGGCCGGCGACGCAGGCATCCGACTTGCCGTTGGGCAGCGCCAGCACGCAGGCATCGACGGCGTATCCGCCCAGCGATTCGTGCGCGATGTTGGCGTAGCGCAAGTCGCCGCGGTATTCGGGCACGTGCGCCGACACCGGCTGGCCGTCGAGTTCGCGCGAGGACACGAACGCGAGCTCGAAGCCGGGGTGCGCGGCGAGCAGGCGGATCAGCTCGGCGCCGGTATGGCCGCGCGCGCCGACGATGCCGACCGACTTAATCATGCTGCACCGCCGACGTTGCGCGCGCGGAATGATCGAGCAGCGTCGGCTGGCGCACCGCGCAGTGCGCCACCGCGCGCTCGATGTCCGGGAACGCCTGCAGGCCGTACCAGAACACCTTCCACTTGGCCTGCTTGTAGCAGCCGTCGGACTCGGCGTAATAGAAGATGTTGACCGCGTTGTCGTGGCGCGAACGCCAGAACAGCCGCGGGGTTTCCTCGCGCATCACCTGCCACACCGCGCGCCCGAGGCCCTCGCCCTGGGCGTCGTCGAGCACCGCGAACTTGTCGAGGTACGGCACGCCGTCCACTTCGGTGAGGATCACCGCCGTGCGGTAGTGCTCGCTGACGTAGGCGCGCAGCAAGGGCGTGCGCTCGAAGTAGTCGTGCGCCAGCGTGCGCCCGAAGGCCGATTCGATCAGCGTGCGCAGCCGCGGCAGGTCCAGCTGGTCCCAGCGTTCGGCGCGCAGCACGCGCTCGCCGCGACGCACCAGGGTGCCGGAGCCCTTGTGGGTGAACAGCTCCTTGGCCAGCTCGCCGGGGCGCGTGATCGACACCGACGACGAATGCGGCAGTGCCATCAGCAGGTCGTGGATCTGCTCGATCTTCACCCGCATGCCGGAGTGCAGCCAGGGCTGCGCCAGCAGTTCGTCGTATTCGGTGCTGAGGTTGATCGAGTCGATCAGCTCGCCGTCGGCGCCAAGCAGGCCGCCGGTGCCGGTGAGGAACACGATCTTGTACGGTTGCAGGGTCTTGATGAGTTCGTTGGCGGCCCAGTCGGCGTTGACGTTGACGATCTGGCCTTCCGCCGTCTCGCCGAGCGAGGCGATCACCGGGATCGAGCCGGCCTTGATGGCCGCACCCACGCCGTCTGTATCGACGCGCGCGACCTTGCCGACCAGGCCATAGCGCTCGCGGTCGAGGAACGCGCACTCGAACACGCCCGACTGGATCGACGTGGCGCGCACGCCCTCCGCCTGCAGTGCCTCCACCAGGCGCAGGTTCTCCTCGCGCATGACGCGGCGCACGATCGCCAGGCCTTCGGCATCGGTGTAGCGCAGGTTGTCGACCACGCGCTTCTCGATGCCGGCATCCCGCATGGCTTCGTCGAGCTGCGGCCCGGCGCCGTGCAGCACGATCGGCGTCAGGCCGACCTGCTGCAGGAACGCCAGCGACGACACCAGCTCGTCGAGCTGGTCGCGCAGCACGGCGCCGCCCACCTTGACCACCGCGAAGCGCGCGGCATCGAGCTGCGAGAAGCGCTTCAGGTACTGGCTGATTTCCTTGGTGCTGCCCATGCCGGACAGCAGCCGGACGATGGTCTGCCGGGTCTGGCGGTGGACGTTCTGCATGGCGGGCGTTGCGTTCATGTGGCCTTCGAGAGGATGGCGTGCACGGCGCCGGCGTAGCGTGCGAGCTGGTCGAGCGACACCCATTCGTCGGCGGTATGCGCCTGGGCGATGTGGCCGGGCCCGTAGACGATGGCGTTGAGGCCGGCGGCGGAGAACAGCGAGGCTTCGGTCCAGAAATCGACGGCGTTGCCGATCGCGAGGCCCAGGCCGTCGGCCAGGTCGCGTGCGGCCAGGCGGCGCTCTTCCGCGGCAGACACGTCGCCGGCCGGCAGCGAGGGGCCGAAGAACGTGGGCGTGTAGTCGCTGCCTTCCGCGGCCAGCGCGGCGAAGCGCGCGTGCAGCATCTCCATGTCCTGCGACGGCAGCGGGCGGAAGCCGAAGCGCACCTCGGCCGCAGGCGCGATCACGTTGGCCTTGATGCCGCCCTCGACGCGACCGATGTTGAAGCGCAGCCCGGTCAGGCCGCCGAACCGCTGGTGGGCCTCGCCTTCGGCCAGCGCCAGCGCGTCGACGCCCCAGCGCATCGCCTTGTGCACGGCGCTGGCGGACAGCGCCTGCGCGCCCGATGCATGGCCGGCTTCGCCGTGGAAGCGCAGCTGCACGGCGGCGATGCCACGGTGCGCGAGCACCGCCTCGCAGCCGGTCGGCTCGGCCACCAGCACGTCTTCGAAGCCGTGCGCGGACGCCAGGAACGCGGCGATGCAGCGCGGATCGTTGGCTTCCTCGTCGCTGGAGAACAGGAACGCCGCATCGCCGTCGCTGGCCTGCGCCGCGGCGATCAGCGCCGCGGCCGCGCCCTTGATGTCGCAGGCGCCGAGGCCGATCGCGCGCCCGTCCTCGACGCGCAGCACGTGCGGATCGGCGGTCCATGCCGGCGAATCCGGCACCGTGTCCAGGTGCACGTTGAACAGCAGCGCCGGCTGGCCGCGGCGCGCGAACAGCGACACCGCGCCCGCGCCGTGGTCGCTGACCGTCACCTCGAAATCCGGCAGCTGCCCGCGGATGTAGTCGAAGATCCCGCCGCTGTCGATCGCGCGCGGCGGGTTGCGGGTGTCGAACGCCACCAGCGCGCGCAGGTGGCGCAGCACGGCATCGAGCAGCGGGTCGCCGGCGTGGCTCACTGGCGGTTGACCTCCGCCCACAGCGTCGAGCTCATGCCGAACAGCTTGATGAAGCCCTCGGCCTCCTCCACGCCCCAGTCGGCCGACTGCGCGTAGGTCGCGCCGCTGGCATTGAGGATGTGCGGCGAACGCACCGCCACCGCGTCGACGCGGCCGCCGCGGGTCTCCAGCACCACTTCGCCGTTGACGGTCGCCTGCGACGAGGCCAGGAACGCCTCGAGATCGGTCTTCAGCGGGTCGTGGAAGAAGCCTTCGTACACCAGCTCCACCCACTTGCGCGCAACGTCGGGCTTGAAGCGGTTCTGCTGCTTGGTGAGCACTGCTTCTTCCAGCGCGCGGTGTGCGGCCAGCAGTGCGGTCAGGCCCGGCGCCTCGTACACGATGCGGCCCTTGAGGCCGATGGTGGTGTCGCCGGTGTACATGCCGCGGCCCACGCCGTACGGCGCGAACATGGTGTTGAGGCGTGCCAACAGCGTTTCGCCGCGCATCTCCTCGCCGTCCATGGCCACGGCTTCGCCGTTGACGAAGCGCAGCGCCACGCTCAGCGTCTGCTCCGGCCATGCGGCGCGCGGCGCGCACCAGCCGCGCGCGCCCTCGCCCGGGGCCTCCCAGCGGTCGATCTCGCCGCCGGACATGGTCAGCCCGAGCAGG
Organism: Luteimonas sp. MC1828; assembly: GCF_016461615.1. Classification (NCBI taxonomy): domain Bacteria; kingdom Pseudomonadati; phylum Pseudomonadota; class Gammaproteobacteria; order Lysobacterales; family Lysobacteraceae; genus Luteimonas; species Luteimonas sp. MC1828. Next base: position 204,001 of record NZ_JAEMNY010000001.1, on the reverse strand, counting down.
TTCTCGTTGATCGTGTAGGCGCGCTGCTTGGCGCGCACGCCGAAGCCTCGCGCGGCCAGGTACTCCTGCTCGTAAGCGCGGGTCTGCGTGTGTTCCTTCTGGATCTCGCGGATCGGCGCCACGATGCGGAAATCACCCGAAGCCTTCACCGCCAGGTCGAAGCGCACCTGGTCGTTGCCCATGCCGGTGCAGCCATGCGCGATGGCATTGGTGCCGAGGTCGCGGGCGCGCGCCAGGGTGGCGTCGACGATCAGGTAGCGGTCGGAGACCAGCAGCGGGTACTGGCCCTGGTAGCACTCGCCGGCCCATACGAACGGCTTCACGAAGCCGTCCCAGATCGCCGGACCGCCATCGATCGTGACGTGGCTGGCCACGCCGAGCTCCGCGGCGCGCTTTTCGATGAAGGCACGCTCGTCGGCATCGACGCCGCCGGTGTCGGCGAACACGGTGTGCACGTTCCAGCCCTGCTCCTTCAGCCACGGCACGCAGAAGCTGGTGTCGAGGCCGCCGGAGAAGGCGAGGACGATGTCTTTGGATGTCTCGGGGGTGTTCATGGATGCCGCTCGATCTGGACGTGGGGGAGGAATTCGTTGCTGCGCGGCGCCGGAGGGGCGCTGCCGGTTTACTGCCTGGCCAGCGCCGCCATCACCGCCTTCTGCACGTGCAGGCGGTTGCCGGCCTCGTCGACGGCGATGCAGCGCGGTGAATCCATCACCGCATCCGTGGCCTTGATGTTGCGGCGCAGCGGCAGGCAGTGGCTGAAGACGGCATCGTTGGTGCGCGCCATCTTGGCCTCGTCGACCATGAAGTGGCGGTACTGGTCGCGGATCGGCTTCTCCGGCGCCCAGTTGCCGAAGTACGGCAGCGCGCCCCAGCTCTTGGCGTACACCACGTCGGCGCCGGCATAGGCGCTGTCGATGTCGTGGCTGACGGTGAGCGAGCCGCCGCTCTCGGCGATGTTGTCGGCCGCCCAGCCCATGTAGCGCTCGTCCAGGACGTACTCCGGCGTGGGGCACAGCAGCGTCACGTCCATGCCCATCCGGGTGGCGATGGTCAGCGCCGAGTTGGCGACGGCCGTGTTCAGCGGCTTGGGATGGTAGGTCCAGGTGAGGACATACTTCTTGCCGCGCAGGTCGCGCGTGCCGAAATGCTCCTGCAGCGCCAGCGCGTGCGCCAGCTCCTGGCAGGGATGCGTGATGGTTTCCATGTTGATCACCGGCACCGTGGCGTACTTCGCGAAGCCGGCCAGCACGCGGTCCTCGCGGTCCAGCGACCAGTCGACGAACTTCGGGAACGCGCGCACGCCGATCATGTCGACGTAGCGGCTGAGCACGCGCGCGACCTCGGCGATGTGCTCCTCGGCCTCGCCGTCCATCACCGTGCCCAGGTCGAACTCGATCGGCCAGGCGTCCTTGCCGGGCTGCAGCACCACCGCGTGGCCGCCGAGCTGGAACGCGCCGAGCTCGAAGCTGGTGCGCGTGCGCAGCGAGGGATTGAAGAACAGCAGGGCGATCGACTTGCCCTTGAACGCGTCACCCAGGCGATCGCGCTTCATGCGCTCGGCGTCGGCCAGCACGGCGTCGAGCTCGGCGCGGCTCCAGTCCTGGGTATTGAGGAAGTGCTTGATTGGAGCGGGCTTGATCGGTGGGGTCATGGTCTGGTCCATGGGTCTGGAAACGAAAAAACCCGGCTCGGGCCGGGCTCTGGACAACGGACATACAGGCGATCCGGTCTCAACCCGCGGGAATGAGGGCGTCCGGTCGGTGCGCGCGCGAGGTCATCCCCGACGCCATGCGGGCGGAGGTGAGGAGGTCGGCGCTGCTGATCGCGGTGTGCTGCATGACCCGGAATGGTCCCATGCCCGCGGCCCGGGGTGCAAGCGTCGGGGTCTAATCCTGGTTGCCGGCGGGCGCCACCGGCGTCACCGACACCCGCACCCGCAGCCGGTTGCCGGGGTCTGCGGGCAGGCGCGAGCGGTACTTGCTGCCGCGGTGCACGTAATCGACGTCGTAGGCGATCGGGCGGCGGAACTCGCGCTCCACGGGCACCATGCGGCAGCCCGCGGCGTCGGCGTCGTCACTGCCTGCAACCTCCGCCGCCCTTGCCGGGGCGAGCACGTCCTTGACCGCGCCGACCACGCGCGCCAGCCCGCGGCGCGATTCCGGGTCGTCTGCGGCCTGCACCATCGACGACTGCTCGCAGCGCTCGACCATGCTGGTGGCGCGCAGGGTCTGGTAGACCGGCTCCGCGCGCAGCACCTGGGCGTACTCGTAGCGCACGTTCTCGGACTGGATCACCGTGTGCTGCGCCCACGCCGCGGGCGCCGCGAGGGCGGCGACGAAGAGCAGCGGCAGGCACCGCTTGGCGGGCGAGGACGGGTGCATGGATATCCGGCAGTGTATGGGCTGGCCGGGCACAGGGGCTGAATCGTGGCTGTCGTGGCCCTGCCGCGGCCGCTAGAATCACGGGTCTGCACAGCGGCCCATGCAATGACCCTGCGACTGTTCAACAGCCTGACCCGGCGGGTCGAGGACTTCCAACCCGCGGATCCGGAGCGCACGACGATGTATGTCTGCGGGCCCACGGTCTACAACTACGTGCATATCGGCAACGCGCGCGGGCCGGTGGTGTTCGACGTGCTGGCGCGGCTGCTGCGCCGCCGTTTCGGCCGTCTGGACTACGCCCGCAACATCACCGACGTCGACGACAAGATCAACGCCGCCGCCGCCGAACAGGGCGTGCCGATCTCGGCCATCACCGACCGCTTCGCCGCCGCCTACCGCGAGGACATGGCCGCGCTGGGCGTGGCGCCGCCGGACATCGAGCCGGAGGCCACGCGCCACATCCCGCAGATCATCGCCATGGTCGAGCGCCTCGTCGCCGCAGGCAACGCGTATGCCGCCGAAGGCCACGTGCTGTTCGCGGTCGCAAGCTTCGATGGCTACGGCAAGCTCTCGCGCCGCGAGCTCGAGGACATGCTCGCCGGCGCCCGCGTCGAAGTGGCCCCGTACAAGCGCGACCCGGGCGACTTCGTGCTATGGAAGCCCTCCACCGGCGACCTGCCCGGCTGGGACTCGCCCTGGGGCCATGGCCGCCCGGGCTGGCACATCGAATGCTCGGCGATGGCCGCCGCCCATCTCGGCGAGACCATCGACATCCACGCCGGCGGCGTGGACCTGCAGTTCCCGCACCACGAAAACGAGATCGCGCAGAGCGAGTGCGCGCACGGCGGCAAGCCGTTCGCGCGATTCTGGCTGCACAACGGCATGCTCAACTTCGGCGGCGCCAAGATGTCGAAGTCGCTGGGCAACATCGAGAAGGTCCACGACCTGGTGCGCGCGCACCCGCCCGAAGCGCTGCGCCATGCACTGATGTCGGCGCACTACCGGCAGCCGCTGGACTGGTCGGATGCGCTGGTCGAACAGAGCGTGCGCACCCTGGACCGGCTGTACGGCACGCTCCGCGACGTCGACGCGCTGGTACCCGCGGGCACGGCTCCGGACGTCGCGATTCCCGACGCGGTCGAAGCCGCGCTCGACGACGACCTCAACACCCCGCAGGCACTGGCCGAACTGGCCGCGATCGCCGGCAACGCGCGCGTGCTGCGCAACGCGATCGCCCACGGCGAAGCATCCGGGGACGGCCCGTTGCTGGCACTGGCCACCCACGGCGCCAGCCTGCGCGCCGGTGGCCGCATCCTGGGCCTGCTGCAGCAGTCGCCGGCGGCGTGGTTCGCGCGCGGCGCGTCGGGCGATGACGACGCACGCATCCAGGCCCTCGTCGAGGAGCGCGCCGCCGCCAAGCAGGCGCGCGACTTCGCACGCGCGGACAGCATCCGCGACCAGCTTGCCGGCGAAGGCATCCTGCTCGAGGACACGCCGCAGGGCGTACGCTGGAAGCGCGCATGAACGACACCGTATTCCCGCTCGAAGCCACCGCCGACGAGGCCCAGGCCGCGATCCGCGACGAGTTCGCGTTCTTCAGCGACTGGTCGGAGCGTTACCAGTACTTGATCGACCTCGGCCGCAAGCTGCCGCCGTTCCCGGACGCACTGCGCACCGAGGAGCACCGGCTGCTCGGCTGCCAGTCGATGGTTTGGATCGTGCCGTCCGGCGACGCCACGCGGCTGGATTTCGCCGCGGCCAGTGACTCGGCCATCGTCTCCGGCCTGGTGTTCCTGGCGTTGCGCGTCTACGCGGGCCGCAGCGCCGCGGAGATCCTTGCGTCCGAGCCGGGCTACATCGCCGACATCGGGCTGGCGAAGCATCTTTCGCCCACCCGCAGCAACGGCCTGGCCGCGCTCCTCGCCGTGATCCGCGATACCGCGCAGCGCGCGCAGGCGTGACCACGGCGGGCACCGCCGCCACGCCACCGGGCGACACTGACGGCACTGGGCAGGACAGCGCGGCACCGCTGCGCAACCGCTCGTTCCGCGGGCTGATGGCCTACCGGATCTGCAACATCCTGTCCTACCAGATGGTCGCGGTGACGGTGGGCTGGCATGTCTATGAGCTCACGCGCGACCCGTGGATGCTCGGCCTGATCGGCCTGGCGGAACTGCTGCCGTACTTTTGCGTGGCGCCGTTCGCGGGGTACCTGGTGGACCATCTCCCACGGCGCAGGCTTGGCATGTTCGCCTGCATCGGCCTGGCGCTGACGCCGATCGCGCTGGCATTGATCGCCGCCGGCGTGCTCGGCCAGGTGCACGTCGGCTGGATCTACGCCGCGGTCGCGCTGACCGGCGCGGTGCGCGCGTTCCTCGGCCCGGTCTACAACGCGCTGTTCGCGCGGGTGCTGCCACGCACCCAGTTCGCACGCGGCGCGAGCGTGGGTTCGATCGTGTTCCAGTCCGCGATGGTGCTGGGGCCGGCAGCCGGCGGGTTGATCGTCGGCCTGGCCGGCAAGTCCGCGGCCTATGCCGTTGCGGCCGGCTTTGCGCTGATGGCCGCGCTGGCCGTCGGCCGACTGAAGGTGACCGAGCCCGCGATCACCCTGCAGGGCGCGCCGATCTTTGCCAGCATCGCCGAAGGCGCGCGCTTCGTGTTCTCGCACCAGATCCTGCTGGCCGCGCTGGCGCTGGACATGTTCGCGGTGCTGTTTGGCGGCGCGATCTCGCTTGCGCCCGCCTTCATCAAGGAAATCCTGCACTACGGCCCGGAAGGCCTCGGGATCCTGCGCAGCGCGCCGGCGCTGGGTGCTGTAGCGATGGGCGTGTGGCTGGCGCGACGGCCACCGACGCGCAACGCCGGGCGCATCCTGCTGTTCGCGGTGGCCGGCTTCGGCATCTGCATCATCGGTTTCGGGCTGTCGACCGCGTTCTGGCTGTCGGCGTTCTTCCTGCTGATGTCGGGTGTCTGTGACGGCGTGTCGGTGGTGCTGCGCTCGACCATCCTGCAGCTGGCCACGCCGGATGCGATGCGCGGCCGGGTGTCTTCGATCAACGGCCTGTTCGTGGGCTCGTCGAACGAACTGGGCGCGTTCTACGCCGGCTCCATGGGCCGCCTGCTCGGGCTGGTGCCGGCGGTGGTGCTGGGCGGCTGCGTGACCATGACCGTGGCGGCGGTCACTGCGTGGCGCGCGCCGCGGTTGCGGCGCCTGGACATGCGCGAGCTGCATTAGCGCCGAGCATGCGGCGCCGCCGTGAAACGCGAAGACCCCGCCGGAGCGGGGCCTTCGAGGACGCACCCCGGTCGGATCAGGGCGCGCCGATCTCCTGCCTGAATTCCTGGCCAACAAAGGCCACCGCGATGCCGGGCGGCAGCGCGCAGGAGAAGTTGACCTGGCGCTTGGGGAACGGCTCGGTGCCGCTAACGACGCCCCACTGCCAGTTCCTGGAGCCGTTCGCGGACAATTCCAGCGTCATCGGAAAGAACTCGCTGCCCTGCCACTGTGCGCCGTTGACGAACGTGCAAGTCACTGACACAGGTACCGCGTTGTTGTTCAGCAGTCGCAGGTAGGCGAGATGCGGCGCCGACGCGTCGAGTTCGTTGATCGCCAGCGAGCAAGTGACAAACGCGGTCGTGGTGCCCTCGTTGGCGATCGCCTGTGGGCGCTTGCGCAGCGCGCCCTCGTAGGTCGGCAACGCGCCGGTGCAGGCCGAACCTCCGTTCTCGAGCATGCGACGGACGATGGTCGCGGCATCGGCGGACGACGGGAACGCGGTCGAGACGGTAGCAACGGCGATGGCGAGGCAAACGATGGGACGCATGGCAACTCCTGGTGCAGGTGGGTACTCGCCTATTCAGAACGCGAGCGTCTCCTGCAGCCGGCCATCACTCGGACGCGCGCGGTCGATGCGATAAAAAAAGCCCCGCATCGCGGGGCTTCGGGCGGCAGGAGAGAAGCGACCTCAGTCGCCGATCTGCTTGCGCAGGTGCTCCCAGCGCTCCTGCTCGTCGATCGTGCGCTCTGCGGTGAGGCGCGCCTCGAGGCGATCCAGGCCGATTTCCTCGCCGGAATCGACGCTGTAGCCGTATTCGCCGGAATCCACGCGCTTGAGCGTGCTGTCGATCTTGCCGATCAGCTTGCGGTAGCGGTCGCGGGTACGCAGTTCGAGCGAGTTCTCGGTTTCGCGCGTGGCACGCTCGGCGTCGTCGCCGACGTCGCGCACTTCGTCCTTGAGGTTCTCGATGGTCTGCTTGGACTCTTCCACCAGGTCGGCGCGCCATTCCGCGAGGCGCTTGCGGAAATACTCGAGCTGCAACGGGCTCATGTACTCCTCGTCCGCGCCGGGCTTGTAGCCCTCCGGGACGATCGGGCGCCCGTTGGCCTCGTCGGTCTTGTAGGGCACGACCTTGTAGCGGGTCTTGGGCGCCGGGGCGGCCGGCGGACGGTTGGTGATCGCCACCGCGACCTTGCCGGCTGGACGCGCAGGCGTGGGCTTGGCCGCAGGTGCAACCTTGGTCGCGGCCTTGGCGGACGCCTTGGTCGCCGACTTCTGGACGACGGGCTGGGCCGCTGCTACCGCCCTGGTCACCGGAGCCTTGCTCACCGGGGCCTTGGCCACCGGTGCAACGGACTTCTTCACAGTCGGCTTCGACGGGGTTGCGGCGGCCTTCTTCGCCACCGGTGCACTGGCAATCGCCTTCTTCGGTGCAGCCTTGGCCGCAGGCGCCTTCGTCACGACTTTCTTTGCCGCAGCCTTTTTCGCCACGACTTTCTTGACAGCCGGCTTTGCGGCAGTTTTCACAGTCTTCTTCACAGCAACCTTCTTGGGGGCCGTCTTGGCGACGGACTTCTTGGCCGCGGGCTTTTTTGCCACGACCTTCTTGGCGGCGGACTTCGCCACGGGCTTGTTCACGGTCTTCTTCGCTGCCGGCTTCGTTGCCTTCTTTGCAACGGCCTTCTTCGCAACCGGCTTCTTTGCAACTGGCTTCTTGGCGGCAAGGGTCTTCGGCGCGGCCTTGGCAGCCTTCTTCGCGGCCTTCTTCGCTGCGGGCTTGGCGGCCTTGGCGGCCTTCTTGACTGTCTTCTTCACTGCCACGGTCAGCGATCCTTGTACTTGGAAGTGGGTGCCGGCACGAACGCCGCCGGCAATCCCGTCAACATGACGGCAGCGGGGTGAGGATTCAATGCTCGGCCTTGGCGCGGCGCGGCGGTCCTGAAGCTCCGGCCGCCGGTAACCATCCGTGGCCGGCGCCACACCCCGTCGCTTGGACGGGAAAGCGGGGTGTTATACCCTGCCCGGACTGCAGCGGCAACCGCGGCAGGCCTTTGCGTCGGCGCCACGTGATCAATCGTCTCCTCATTGCGCTGCTGCGCGTTTACAAACGCTGGCTCAGCCCGCTGCTCGGGCCACGTTGCCGGTTCGCGCCAAGCTGTTCCGAGTACGCCATGCAGGCCTTGGCCAGCCACGGGACACTCCGTGGCGGCTGGCTTGCGGTCCGGCGCGTCGGCCGCTGCCACCCACTCAATCCCGGCGGGCACGACCCCGTGCCGCCGCGGCGCAAGGAGCGTCCTGGATGACCGACACCCTGATCGTCAACGCCCGACTGGTGAACGAAGGCCGCGAATTCGACGCCGACCTGCGCATCCGTGCCGGGCGCATCGACGCCATCGCCCCCAGCCTGGCCGCGCGCGACGGCGAAACCGTGGTCGATGCCGCCGGCCGCCTGCTGCTGCCGGGGATGATCGACGACCAGGTGCACTTCCGCGAACCGGGCATGGAATACAAGGCCGACATGGCCACCGAATCCGCGGCTGCCGTGGCCGGTGGCCTGACCAGCTTCATGGACATGCCCAACACCAGCCCGCCGACCCTCGATGCCGCGGCGCTCGAGGACAAGTACGCGCGCGCCGCCGGCCGCGCGCGTGCCAACCACGGCTTCTACATGGGCGCGAGCAACGACAACCTCGAGGCGGTCCGTGCCATCGATCCGCGCGCCACCCCGGGGCTGAAGGTGTTCATGGGCGCGTCGACCGGCAACATGCTGGTCGACAACCCGGCCACGCTGGACGCGATCTTCCGCGAAACCCCGGTGCCGATCATCACCCACTGCGAAGACACGCCGATGATCGAGGCGGCGCAGGCCGCCGCGCGCGCGAAATACGGCGATGACATCCCCGCCGGGCTGCACCCCGACATCCGCTCGCGCGAGGCCTGCATCAAGTCCACGCGCCTGGCGCTGGAGCTCGCGCGCCGCCACGACACGCGGCTGCACGTGCTGCACATCTCCACCGCCGACGAACTCGCGCTGTTCGAGGCCGGCCCGCTGGTCGATGCCGACGGCAGGCTGCGCAAGCGCATCACCGCCGAGACCTGCATCCACTTCCTGCGCTTCGACCGCGCCGACTACGCGCGCCTGGGCCACCAGATCAAGTGCAACCCGGCGATCAAGGAAGCCTCCGACCGCGCCGCGCTGCTGCGCGCGCTGGCCGACGATGTCATCGACGTGCTCGCCACCGACCACGCGCCGCACACCTGGGAAGAAAAGCACAACCCCTACGTGCGCGCGCCGAGCGGGTTGCCGCTGGTGCAGTACGCGCTGGTCGCGGCCCTGGAGTGCGTGCACGAAGGCCATTTCGACGTCGCGCGCGTGGTGCAGAAGTTCGCGCACGCGCCTGCACAGCTGTTCGGCGTAGCCGAACGCGGCTTCCTGCGCGAGGGCTACCACGCCGACCTGGTGCTGGTGGAGGACCGCCCGTTCACCGTGAAGCGCGAGGACGTGCTGTCGAAATGCGGCTGGTCGCCGTTCGAGGGCACCACGTTCCGTTCGCGCATCGCCTCCACTTGGGTCAATGGCGCCCTGGCGTGGGATGGCACTGCACTGGTGGGCGACCCGCAGGGCAAACGCCTGGAGTTCGCGCGTTGATCCGAGCCGTGCTCGCCTTGCCGGCGCTGCTGGCGCTGGCCGCAGGCGTTGCGCTGGCGTTCGCACCTGCCGGCGCGTCCGCGCGTCAGGCTTCGAATGAACAGTCGGCCACGTCCGACACGCGCGTGGTGTTCCCGGCCAGCGTGCAGCAGGGCGCGCTGGTGATCGGCAAGGTGCCACCCGGCAGCCGCGTCGATTACGCCGGCCGCGTGCTGCGCACCACGGGCTACGGCAGCGTGGTGTTCGGCGTGGGACGCGATGCGACCGGTCCGCTGCGCGTGGGCGTGACCGCACCGGACGGCAGCCGCACGGACGCGAGCATCGCCGTCACCCCGCGCGACTGGCCGATGGAACACGTGAACGGCGTGCCGCCGAAGACCGTCGATCCGCCGCCGGCGATCGCCGAGCGCATCCGCCGCGAACAGGCGCGCGTCACCGCGGCGCGGGTGCGCGACGACGACCGCGCCGACTTCGCGCAGCGCTTCCAGCGCCCGGTCGAGGGCCGCATCAGTGGACGCTTCGGCAGCGGGCGCATCTACAACGGCAAGCCCGGGTCCGGACACTCGGGCATGGACATCGCCGCGCCCACCGGCACCGCGGTGAAGGCACCCGCGGCCGGCGTGGTGACGTTCGCCGACCCGGGCCTCTACCTCACCGGCGGCACCGTGGTGATCGACCACGGCCACGGCGTGAGCTCCAACTTCCTGCACCTCTCGCGCATCGATGTCGCGGAAGGCGACCGCGTCGAACAGGGCCAGGCGTTCGCCGCCGTCGGCGCCACAGGGCGCGCCACCGGCCCCCACCTGCACTGGGGCATGAACTGGTTCGACGTGCGCGTCGACCCGCTGCTGGTGCTGGAACGCCCGTGAGGGATGTGGCGGCGCCCTGCTCGCCTCACCCCATAGGGCGCTGCATCAGGCGGCCGAGCAGTTCCGCGCCGGGCGAGTTGGCCAGGTCCTGCGGCGAGACCAGGCGCGGGTTCGGGCGCGGATCGGCCAGCGACTCCACGCCGGCGCCGCGCAGCAGAACGCCCTGGTCCAGCCCCGCCAGCACCTGGAGGCGCGCCTGTTCCAGGGCGGCGTCGGCGATGTCCTCGCCGTCGTCGGCAAGCAGCACGGTGGCGTCGGCATCCGCGGGGGCAGTGGTGCCGCGGGCAGCGCCCGCTGCCAGCAGCGCCTGCGACCCCAGCAAGGGGCCGACTTCGTCGAACAGCACCTTCCAGTCGATCGCCGGGAACGGGGCGACGCCGCGTTCGCCCTCGACGATCCGCGGCGCCAGCCTGCCCCGCGGGTCGACGTCGCACTCCGCCCAGCTGCGATAGACGACTTCGCTGCAGACCATCGCCGGTGATCGGGCCGGCAACGCATGGTCAAGCGCCAGCCTGACCAGCTTGCGCGCCAGTGGATGCGCGGGCCACTTGCCGCGCACCGCCATCACCACGCCCAGCAGCGCCAGCTGATTGACCGGGTACGGCACGCCGAGCATCCCCTGCGCGTGCTGGCGGACACGACCACGGTCGCGGGCATCGATCGCCCGGCCGAGGCCATCGCGCATGCGGAACGCGTCGATGCAGTGGAAATGCGCCTGTTCCGCGACGCGACGCGCCAGCGGATAGCGCCGTACGCCGCGCAGCGAGGCCTCGATCAGCTCACCGTTGTCGGCAACGATGGCGGCGTGGCTGTAGATTCCGTCGCTGGCCCAGGCGATCAGATCCGATAGCGGACCGTCACCCATCATCAGCAGGATGTCGCCTTCCTGCAGCGCGTCGAGCGACAGCATGGTCATATCGTCACTGGCGCGCCGGGCGGATCTTCCTGCATGCCATCGCTGGCTGCGCCGGTCACGCGGTTGCGTCCCGCCTGCTTGCTGGCGTACAGCGCGGCATCGGCGCGCTCTACCAGCGCCTCCGCGGTTTCGCCGGCCACGAGTTCCGCCACGCCGATGCTCAGGCTGCCGTCCAAACGCAGGTCGTTGATCGCCAGCGGGCGGCCATTGACCGATGCCAGCATGCGCCGCGCGACAGCCAGCGCGTCGTCCAGGCCGGCCTTCGGCAACACCACGAGGAACTCGTCGCCACCGTACCGGCCGATGACCTCGTCGCCACGCAGCTGGCTGCGGATGCGCTGCGACACGATCCGCAGGCACTGGTCGCCGATGCTGTGCCCGTACGCGTCGTTGATCATCTTGAAGTTGTCGACGTCCACGAATGCGATGCTTGCGGGCGCGGCATCGGCGCCGGCCTGCTGCACGGCCCGCCGGAGCTCCGACTCCACGCCGGCGCGGTTGAGCATGCCGGTCAGCTCATCCGCCCGCGCCCGCGCGCTGGCGTGGTCGCGGTCCCGGCGCAGCTCCATCAGCTTGTCGGCCAGGCCAATGGTGAGCAGCAGCCCGGCCACGGCGAAGCTGCCCGCAAGCCCCTGCACCAGCCAGGAAGGGCCGGCCCAAAGCCCCATCACCTCAGTGGCCATGAGCGTCGTGAACACCATCAGCGGCAGCCAGGACGCCATGACCACGCGCCCGGCACGATCGCCACGCAGCGCAAGCATCGTGCTCCCGACCAGCAGCAGGGCGGCCGAGAGCATGAGCCCGATGTTGCCCAGAAGCCCCAGCCAGGCGGCATCACCGACCATGCTGCCGACGCCGGCGACCGCCGCCAACGCGGTGCCCACCCACAGCAGCCGATCGAGCGCGGGAAGCTTGCCGCGCAGGTCCAGGTAGGCGCGCTGGAACAGGTTGCTGCACACGACGCCCAGCCCGCCGACCACGCGGTTGGCCCGCGACGACCCTCCGAACACGGTGTCCGCGCCGGGCAGCAGGCGGAGATCGCCGCTGATGGACACGAGATACAGCACCGCGAAGAACAGCATCGCGCCGAACCACGCAAAGCTGGCATCGCCGGTGCCGACGCGGAAGGCGAAGGCCAGCAACACCAGCACCGAAAGCACGGACAGCACGAACACCCGCCAGGCGACGAAGGCGAGGTCATGGCGATGCACCTGGTCGAGGGACTCGATGGAGACCGGCATCTGCAGCGAGGATGCCCCGTCCACACGCAGCCAGACAGCTTCGCCTGCCGGGATACCCTGTGGCAGGTCCACCACCAGCGCGCGGTGCGAATAGCGGGAGTCCGCGTGTTCGCCATACAGTGCGTGGCTCACCGGCGCGTCACTGCCGGGCACCCACGCCTGCACATGGTTCAGGAACGGCGAACGCAGCACCAGTTGCGGCAGGCTGTCCGGAGCCAGCGGCACGGCGGTGGTGACCCGCCACCAGGTCACATCACCGCGGCGCGTCTGGATCACCGGCGCCGAAGGCGGGCCGAGCCGGTCATCGAGACCGCCGGAACGCAAGTCGGCCACGTCGATGGCTTCCCCGCCGGCCGGCAACGGCTGCAGCACGAAGGCGTTACCGGCGGACGCGGAGGCGGGCCCGGCACACAGCAACACCAGGCACAGCCAGAGACTGCACCACCCAGACAAACGCTTCGTTTCCCCCCTCCCCATCGCGCAATCGTAGCCCAGCACATGCCGGCCGTGCAGCGAGGCGGGCGCGGCCGGCTCAGCGCGGCGCGCAGCTCCCCGCCACGCGCGCCACGGCGTCGTGGGCGTGCAGGCTCTCGAAGTGCGAGACGGTGATGTCGAAGCGCGCGACGCGCGGGTCGGCGGCGACAGCGGCGGCGACGCGGCGCGCGGCGTCCTCGCAGAACATCAGGTTGGCGGCGTTGGCGCGGGCAAAGGCCTGCTCGTCCTCGCGCTTGACCGCGGTCTGCACGGGCGTGCCGAGCCCGGCTTCGACCGCGTCGACCAGCTCGCGCAGCGGCAGCATCGCGATGCCGGGGCGCAGCACCACGCGCACGTCGGCGCGGCTGCGCTGCGCATGCGGCGTGGCGGCCAGGCCGCGCTCAGACGCCAGCCAGTCGCGCACCGCCGTCGCGGACGGCGGCGGTGCACCGTTGAAGTCGGCTTCGAAGCGATCGGCGTTGGCCCTGCGCGACAGCGCCGCGGACGCCGGACAGGTACTCGAATAGTCGACGCCGAACGCGAGCACGGTTTCCAGGCCGGTGACCGACAGCGTGGCGTCGACTTCGACCGGATAGGCCTTCCAACCGGCGTTGTCGCTGGCCAGCGCGCGGCGCAGCAGCAGGTGCTCGTAGCGCAGCGTCAGGCGCGCCGTGGTGGCCAGGCCGGACTGCGAGTCGATGCAGTCCTGCAGCAGCCGCCCGAGCACCGGAACCGTGAGCGGCTGCGCGGCCAGGGTGTCCTGCAGGCGCAGGTACAGGCGCGACATGTGGATGCCACGCGTGTCGGCGCTGGCCAGGTTCACGCCGATGTCCGCGGATGCCGGCACCAGCATGGAGTCCCCGTCGTCGCTGGCCACGCGCAGCGGCAGCGCGATCCGGCGCATGCCGACCCAGTCGAGCGGGCGCGCGGCTGCGGCGAGGTCGTCGGCGACGTCGGGCAGCGCCTGCGGTTGCGTGGTGGAAGTCAAACGTGATGCCTGCAATCGAGAACGGTTTGCAATTGTACCCGGCGCTGCAAACCGCTCGCTGCAACGCTGCGTAGCGATCAGGCCGCGCTGCGCGCCCCGCGCCAGGCGGCCAGCAGCGCACGCAGTGGCGGCACCGCGCGTCCGGGGCGTGACAATCGCGCGTGCAGCAGGGCGAGATGGATACCGCGAGGCCGCGTGCCGGGTCGCGCCGGCCTGGCCGCCGCCAGCGGCCCGGCGGCAACGTCCGCGCCGCCAAGCAGCGAATGCTCCCCGGCCAGCGTCGCCGAGACCGCGGCGACCGCGTCCGCATCGACCGCGCGCCCGGCGAACAACACCGCCTCGCACGCGGCAACCGCCTCGGCGAAGGCCCGACCATCCCGAGGCGCGGATGCCATCGGCAAGCTGCCGGGCTCGCCGTCGTCGCGCATGGCGCGCAGCGCAGGCAGGCCGTGCCCGAGCGCCTTCCACGGCGCCTGCCGCGGCTGCAGCACCGCGCCCAGCGGATGGCGGCGCGCGCCCTTTTCCCAGCCCGCCAACTCGTCCTGCCACCAGGCCAGCTTGGCAAGCCCGGGCGTGGGATCGCTGCCGCCCCAGGCAGCGTCGGTCAGCTCCTGCAGCAGGCTGAACCAGGCGTCCACCACATCGCGCTGCGCCGCCGGCACGAACACCATCGCCAGCGCCCACTCCGGCCAGCGCGTCCGCCACTTGGCGACGAAGCCGGCGGCCTCGTCGCGCACATCGACGCTCACGGCCAGGCCGCCGGGTCGAGCAGGTCCTGCGGCGCGTCGGCCATGGCGTCCGCCTGCCAGGTGAGCGGGTCGTCGTGCTGCAGTCGGTAACCCCACAGCGCGACCAGCGAACGCATGCCCGCGGCGCGCGCGGCAAGGATGTCGCGCTCGTCGTCGCCGACGTACACGCATTCGCCCGGCGCGAAGCCGAGCCGTGCCGCGGCGTGCAGCAAGGGCAGCGGGTGCGGCTTTCGTTCGGCCAGGCTGTCGCCACCGATCAGCACCGCGCTGCGCGACTCCCAGCCCAGCCCGGGCATCAGCGCGCGCGCCAGGTACTCGGGCTTGTTGGTGATGATGCCCCAGCACGCGCCATCGGCTTCGAGCGCGGCCAGCATGGGTTCGATGCCGTCGAACGCGGCGCCATGGCGGCCAAGCTCCGTGGCATAGGTGTCGAGGAATTCGCGCACGATCTCCGGCCCGATCTCGCCGCCAAGCTCCGGGAAGGCCGCCGCGCTCATCGCCCGCGCACCGCGCGAGACGTGCGGGCGCACGTCAGCAAGCTCCATCGGTGCCGCCCCGCGCGCGGCGCGCATGCGGTTGAGGGTGGCGGCCATGTCCGGGGCGCTGTCGAGCAGGGTGCCGTCAAGATCGAACAGCACGCAGCGCGGGAAGCGGCCGCCCTGCCCGGCCGGCGATGCAGCTCCGCTCACGCCGCGTCCGGCCTGCGCGCGCAGGCGAGGTAGTTGACGTCGGTGCGCGACGACAGCCGCGCCGCGTTGCGCCAGGGCTCGTAGACCATGCCGCTGACGTCTTCGAGCTCGAGTCCGGCCGCGCGCAGCCATGCGGCCAGCTCCGACGGCTTGATGAAATCGCGGTACTGGTGGGTGCCGCGCGGCAGCAGGCGGGCGATGTATTCGGCACCGACGATCGCCAGCGCGAACGCCGCCGGCGTGCGGTTGAGCGTGGACACGAACAGGCGACCGCCCGGCTTCAGCAGGCGTGCGCACGCGCCGAGGATGGCGCCCGGGTCGGGCACGTGCTCGAGCATCTCCATGCAGGTCACGGTGTCGAACGCGCCGGGCATTTCGTCCGCCAGTGCTTCCACCGCCTGCAGCCGGTAGTCGACCTTGAGGCCGGACTCCAGCCCGTGCAGGCGCGCGACCTTGATCAGCTCGTCGGCCAGGTCGGTCGCGGTGACCTCGGCGCCGGCGCGCGCCATGGCCTCGCTCAGCAGCCCGGCGCCACAGCCGACATCCAGGGCGCGGCGCCCCGACAACGGCGCGCGTGCCTGCACATAGGCCAGGCGCACCGGATTGAGTGCGTGCAGCGGCTTCTGCGGCCCGTCCGGATCCCACCAGCGGGTGGCGAGCGCGGCGAACTTGTCGAGCTCGGACTGGCGGAAGTTGGGGCGTGCGTCGGATGACGGCTGCATGGTCATGGCTGCCTGCGGTCGATGCCGGCAATGCGCTCGCGCCATTGCCGTGCGTTGGCGGTGATGGCGGCCACGTCCATGTCGACCAGCTGGCGGGCGCGCAGCCGCGCGCGGCCGGCGATCCAGACGTCGCTCACCTGGTGGCGGCCGGCGGCGTAGACCAGCTGCGACACCACGTGGTGCAGCGGCTGGGTCTCGAGGTCGGAGAGTTCGATGCAGGCCAGGTCGGCCTGCTTGCCGGGCTCGATCGAGCCGACAAGGTGGTCGAGCCCCATCGCCTTCGCGCCACCGAGGGTCGCCGCGCGCAGCGCGGTGAACGCATCGAACGCCTCGGCGTCCTGCGCCACCGCCTTGGCCAGCAGTGCCGCAGTGCGGGTTTCGGAGACCATGTCGAGATCGTTGTTGCTGGCGCAGCCGTCGGTGCCGATGGCCAGGTTCACGCCCGCGCGCTCCAGTGCGCAGGCCGGGCAGAACCCGGAGGCGAGCTTCAGGTTGGACTCCGGGCAATGCACCACGCTCACGCCGCGCGCGGCGCACAGGTGGATCTCGGCGTCGGTCAGCTGGGTCATGTGCACCGCGATGAGGCGGTCGTTGACCAGGCCCAGGCGGTCGAGCCGTGCCAGCGGGCGCTGGCCATGCTCGCGGATCGACTGCTCGACCTCCTGCGCGGTCTCGTGCAGGTGCAGGTGCACCGGCACGTCGAGCTGGTCGGAGAGCATGCGCACGCGTTCGAAGTTGGCGTCGCTGACGGTGTACGGCGCGTGCGGCGCGAACGCCATCGACACCAGCGGATCGTCGCGCCACTGGTCGTGCACCTCGCCGGCCTTGTCGAAGTACTCGTCGTCGCTCTTCGCCCACGCGGTGGGGAAGTCGATGACCGGCAGGCCGACCCGGGCGCGGAAGCCGTGGCGCTTGTACACCGCGGCCTGCACGTCCGGGAAGAAGTAGTTCTCGTTGGCACAGGTGGTGCCACCGCGCAGCATTTCGGCGATGGCGAGCGTGATGCCGTCGGCGACGAAGTCCGGCGCGATCACCGCGGCCTCGATCGGCCAGATGTGCTGCTGCAGCCAGACCTTGAGCGGCAGGTCGTCGGCTATCCCGCGCAGCAGGGTCATCGGGTTGTGGGTGTGGGCGTTGACGAAACCCGGCACCACCGCCGCGCCGGGGCGTGACACGGTCTCCGTCGCGGAGAAGCGCAGGCGTGCCTCCGCGATCGGTAGCACCGCGACGATCACGCCGTCGCGGACCGCCACCGCATGGTCCTCCAGCACCACCGCGTGCGGCTCGACCGGCACCACGAAGCCGGCCTCGAGCAGCAGGTCGCAGGCTTCGGGGGTCTCCGCCACCGTCATCACTTGACCCGGCTGACGTACTCGCCGGAGCGCGTGTCGACCTTGATGACTTCTTCCTGGCCGACGAACAGCGGTACGCGCACCACCGCGCCGGTCTCCAGCGTGGCCGGCTTGCCGCCACCGCCGGAGGTGTCGCCGCGGACGCCGGGGTCGGTCTCGGCAATCTTGAGCTCGACGAAGTTCGGCGGGGTGACCTGGATCGGCGTGCCGTTCCACAACGTCACCACGCAGTCTTCCTCGCCCTTCAGCCACTTCTCGGCGCCGCCCATGCCGGCCTTGTCGGCCTGCACCTGCTCGAAGCTCTCCGGGTCCATGAAGTGCCAGTACTCGCCGTCGGCATACAGATAGCGCATGTCGGTATCGACCACGTCGGCGGCTTCCATGGAGTCGGTCGCCTTCATGGTGACTTCCTGCACGCGGCCCGACTTGATCAGGCGGTACTTCACGCGGGTGAACGCCTGGCCCTTGCCCGGCTTGACGTACTCGGTGTCGGTGATGACGGCCGGATCATTGTTGACCAGGATCTTCATCCCGTTCTTGACGTCGTTCATGCCATAGCTGGCCATGCGTGCTCCTGCAGGGGTTCGGCGGGGGTAGGCCGCGTGAGCGGCTAGAATGTGGCGAAATGATACTCGCAGCCCCCCTTCCCATGCAGCCACGCGGTTGGCAGCAGGCCTGGCGCGACTCGGTCCGCGACCCGCGCGAGCTGCTCGCCCTGCTCGGCCTGGAGGCCGAAGCCGGCTCCGTTCCGGACGCCGCCGTGGCTGCCTTCGCGCTGCGGGTGCCGCGCGCGTTCATCGGCCGGATGCGCCACGGCGACCGCCACGACCCCCTGCTGCGCCAGGTCCTGCCGCTGGATGACGAGCTGCGCACCGTGCCCGGGTTCGGGCTGGATGCGGTCGGCGATGGCGCCGCGCGCGTGGCCCGGGGAGTGATCCACAAGTACGAGGGCCGCGCCCTGCTGGTGGCCACCGGCAGCTGCGCGATCAACTGCCGCTACTGCTTCCGCCGCCACTTTCCCTACGCCGAAGAGACCGCCGCGGCGGGCGGCTGGGCCGCCGCCGTCGAGGCGATCGCCACCGATCCGTCCGTCACCGAGGTGATCCTGTCAGGCGGAGACCCGCTGGCGCTCGCCACCCACAAGCTGGTTGAAGTCACCGACCGCCTGCGCGCGGTGCCCCACGTGCGCCGCCTGCGCATCCACACCCGGCTGCCGGTGGTGCTGCCGGAGCGCGTGGATGACGCACTGCTGGCGTGGCTGTCTTCGCTGCCGTGGCCGGTGGTGGTGGTGGTGCACGCCAACCACGGCAACGAGTTCGACGCCGACGTGGATGCCGCCATGGCCGCGCTGCGCGCCGCCGGCGCCACCCTGCTCAACCAGGCGGTCCTGCTGGCCGGGGTCAACGATTCGATGGAGGCGCTGGCCACGCTGTGCGAGCGCGGGTTCGACGCCGGCGTGCTGCCGTACTACCTGCACCAGCTCGACCGCGTCGCCGGCACCGCGCATTTCGAGGTGGCCGACGCGCACGCCCGTGAACTGCACGCGGCGCTGGTCGCGCGCCTGCCCGGCTACCTTGTTCCCAGGCTAGTGCGCGAAGTCGCCGGCGATGCCTCGAAACGCGCGCTGTAATCGCCTGCGCATCGGCGACGACGCTCACGCTTCGCCAGCGCTGCATGCCGCTGTCGTGGACGCCGCGCGTCGGCGCATGGCATAACGCCGCTACCACGGAGACCGCAATGTCCAAGAGCCAGGATGCCGCCCTGCGGCTGATGATCGTCGACGACAGCGTCGAAGCGGCCGAAGCCATCGTCAGTACGCTGCGCAACGCCGGCATCGCGGTGCGCCCGCTGCGCCCGGCATCGGCGGACGAACTGGCAACCACCATCGCGGCGCAGCCGATCGACGTGGTGGTGGCCGAACAGGCGTCCGCCAGCGTGCCGTTCGCGCAGCTCATGCAGCAGGTGCTGGCCAGCGGCAAGGACCTTCCGGTGGTGGCGCTGGCCGAGACCATCGACGAGGCCGGCTACGTCGACGCGATGACCGCCGGCGTGCGCGCGGTCGCCCTGCGCGAACGGCCGCAACTGCTGCTGGCCGCGATCCGCGAAGTCTGGGCCGACGTCGAGGCACGGCGCGCGCTGCGCCGGCTCGAAGGCCGCCTGCGCGAGACCGAGCGCCGTTGCGACGCGCTGATCGATTCCTCGCGCGAGCCGATCGCCTACATCCACGAAGGCATGCATATCCGCGCCAACCAGGCCTACCTGGAGATGTTCGGCTATGACGATTTCGAGGACGTCGAGGGCATGTCGCTGCTCGACATGGTCGCGCCACAGCACATCGAGGGCTTCCGGCAGCTGCTCAAGGACCTCGCCCGCGGCGACGCCCCGCCGCCGCGCCATGAACTCGAGGCACGCGACATCAACGGCAACGCGTTCCCCGCGGCCATGGAGTTCACCCAGGCGCAGTACGAGGGCGAGCCCTGCCTGCAGGTAATCTTCCGCCGCCAGGACGCGTTCGACCCCGAGCTGGCGCAGGAGATCGAGGAACTGCGCCAGCGCGACCAGGTCACCGGGCTGCTCAACCGGCCGACATTCCTGCGCGCGCTGGAGGATGCGGTCGACGCGGTATCGCAGGGCAGCGTGCAGCACGGCCTGCTGCTGGTCGAACCCGACCACTACCAGCACCTGCTGGCAGATATCGGCCTGGATTCAGCCGATGCCATCCTCGCCGCGGTGGGCACGCGCCTGCAGGCCGTGGTCGAGGCCGAAGGCGAGGACGCGATCGCGGCCCGCTTCGGCGAACACACGCTCGCCGTGCTGTTGCGCAACAGCGACCACACCCGCACCCAGGCCACTGCCGCGCGCGTGCTCGAAGCCTTCGCCGCGGAGCTGTTCGAGATCGGCGAACGCTCCAGCGTGATCACCGCGAGCATCGGCGGCGTGCAGGTCGGCGAGAAGATCGCCAGCGTCAGCCAAGTGCTGGCCAAGGCCACCGAGGGCGTGACCTCGGCCAGCGGCACCGGCGGCAACCGCCTGGAGCTGTTCGACGCCAGCGCGGTCGACCGCGCCGAGGAAGAACACGTCCAGGCCTGGGTCACCCGCCTGCGCGACGCGCTCGACAGCGAGGGCTTCCTGCTGCATTACCAGCCGGTGATCAGCCTGCAGGGCGATACCGGCGCGGTATACGAGGCGTTCCTGCGCCTGAAAAGCGACGACGGCGAGCTGATCAAGCCGCTGACGTTCCTGCAGATCGCCGAAGAGCACGGCCTGCTGTGGGAGATCGACCGCTACGTGGTGGGCCACACCATCGCGGTGATCGGCGAGCGCATCCGCGCCGGCCGGCCCACCACGCTGCTGGTCAAGGTCAGCCAGGCGTCGCTGCACGACGACAGCCTGCCGCGCTACATCGGCGAGCAGCTGCTGGCGCACGGCGTGCCCGGCGAGTACCTGGTGCTGGAACTGCCCGAGGCCAAGGTGTTCACCCACCTCAAGGCGGCGCAGGCGTTCGCGGCGGCCATCGGCCGCCTGGACTGCCGGATCGCGCTGGAGCACTTCGGGGCGGGCCTGGATTCGTTCCAGCTGCTGGCGCACCTGAAGCCGAACATGCTGAAGATCGACCCGGGCTTCACCGAGGATCTGGCCAAGAGCGCCGACAACCAGCAGCGCGTCCGCGAGATCGCCGGCAAGGCGCGCGAGCTCGGCATCCAGACCATGGCCGAATTCGTCAGCGATGCGGCCACGATGTCGGTGCTGTTCGGCACCGGGGTGGACTACGTGTCCGGGCACTTCCTGGCGCCGTCCGGGCCGGACATGGGTTACGACTTCGAATAAGGGCTGCTTTCGCAAGGCCACGGTCCGGCTGGAGACTGCAGGCCGCAAGCTTCGCTGGCGTTCCGAGGCGTGCGCTTGCGGCCTGCAGCCTCCAGCCTCCTCGTGATCCTGCTGCAGTGGGAGGGCAGCAAGGACGGGACAGTGCTCTGGGGTGCTGGCCGACAATCCGTCGCGGTGCATGAAGGCTGTCCGCGCATGTCGGCGCTCGCACGCCTCGGAACGCCAGCGAAGAGCGTCGGCATGCGCGGACAGCCCCGCGTGAACCCGCAAGGCTCACCACAACCCGCCACGGCCCAACACCGACTGGCCGGGCATGTCGGCACGCGCACGCCTCGGAACGCCAGCGAAGCGGGGCGGCATGCGCGGGCAGCCCCGCCGCAGCCCCCTCCTGCTCGCCCCGCCGCTACCTCAGCGCAGCGGGATCAGGCGAGGAAGCCCTGCTGCAGGGCAGCCTTGCCGTCGATGCTGCCGGCTTCGAGGGCGCGGATGCGCTCTTCCAGCGGCGGGTGGCTCATCATCAGGCGGCGCAGGCCGTGGGCCACGCCACCGCTGATGCCGAACGCCGCGACCTGCTTGGGCAGGGTGTTGGCGCCCTGGTTGAGCGACAGGCGCTTGAGCGCGGCGACCATCTTGTCGCGGCCGGCCAGCGCGGCACCGCCGGCGTCGGCGCGGAATTCGCGGTGGCGCGAGAACCACATCGCAATCACGCTGGCGAACAGCCCGAACACCATGTCGAGCACGAACACGATGGCGAAGTAGGCCATGCCACCGCCGCCTTCGCGGCCGTTGCTGAGATAACCGTCCACCGCGCGCCCGACCACGCGCGCCAGCACGATCACGAACGTGTTCAGCACGCCCTGCAGCAGCGCCATGGTCACCATGTCGCCGTTGGCCACGTGGCTGACCTCGTGGGCCAGCACGGCCTCGGCCTCGCCGTGGTCCATCGAGCGCAGCAGGCCCGTGGAAACCGCGACCAGCGCGTTGTTGCGGCTCGCGCCGGTCGCGAAGGCGTTGATTTCGGGCGCTTCGTACACCGCCACTTCCGGCATGCCGATGCCGGCGGCCTGCGCCTGGCGGGCGACGGTGTCGACCAGCCAGCGCTCGGTCTCGTTGCGCGGCTGGGTGATGACGTGCAGCCCTGCGGCGCGCTTGGCCACCCACTTCGACGACAGCAGCGAGATCAGCGAACCGCCGAAGCCGAACAGCATCGCCATCACCAGCAAGCCGCCCATCGACTGCGGATTGATGCCGAACACCGACATGATGACGCTGAGCAGCGCGAGTACCGCCAGGTTGGTGGCGAGGAAGAGAGCAACGCGCTTGAGCATGGGGTGTGTCCTGGAATGACGCGGGTATGCGGTGCAAATTGTGGGCGCACGCGTTTAAATTCAAGCTGACGCCCAGGTGCCCACCGTGCCCCCCCAGCCAGCCCATCCGCCACGACCGCCGTACCGCGGCCGCTTCGCACCCTCGCCCACCGGGCCACTGCATTTCGGGTCGCTGCTCGTGGCCTTCGGTAGCTGGCTGCTCGCGCGCCGCGCCGGTGGCGAGTGGCTGGTGCGAGTGGAAGACATCGACCCGCCGCGCGAGGTGGCCGGGGCGGCAGGCGCGCAACTGCGCACGCTGTCGGCGTTCGGCCTGCACCCCGACCGCCCGGTCGAACACCAGTCGCGCCGCGGGGCGCTTTACGCGGAGGCCCTGGCCAGGCTGCTGGACGGGGGCCTGGCGTTCGAATGCCATTGCAGCCGTACCGACCTCGCCGCCAGCGGTGGCATCCATCGTCGCTGCGTCCCGGGCGCGCGCCGCACCGATCCCGCGATCCGGCTGCGCGTGGCCGACGGCACCCGCATGGCGTTCGACGACGGCGTGCATGGCCGCGTTACCCAGGACGTGGCCCGCGAAGCCGGCGACTTCGTGCTGCGCCGCGCCGACGGACCCTGGGCCTACCAGCTCGCCGTGGTCGTCGACGATGCCGCGCAGGGCATCACCGACATCGTCCGCGGCGCCGACCTGCTCGACTCCACCCCGCGCCAGTTGCTGCTGCAGCAGGCGCTCGGCCTGCCGCGTCCGCGCTACCTGCACCTGCCGCTGGTGCTGGACGGCGACGGCCGCAAGCTGTCGAAATCGCTGCACGCGCTTGCTGTCGATGCCGGGCATCCGCTGCCGGCGCTGCGTGCCGCATGGCGTGCGCTGGGCCAGGCTCCGCACGCGCTGCCGTCGCATGCTGCACTCGCGCCGCTGCTGGCCGCTGCAGTGGCGGCCATTGATCCCGCCCGCATCCCGCAGGCGCCGGTGTCCATCGCCGCATTGCACAACGGCGCTGCAATGGATGACGCATAGAATCCGGCAACGGACGCGTCCGGCGTCCATGCAACGGGGAGCGCAGACATGGAAGGACGGGTGGCTTTGGTGACCGGCGGTACCGGCGGCATCGGCACGGCGATCTGCAAGCGGCTGGCAGACGCGGGCTACCGCGTGGCCACCAACTATCGCAACGAGGAGCGCGCGAGGGCCTGGCAGCAGGAGATGCGGGCCCACGGTTGCGAGGTCGCGCTTGCGCGCGGCGACGTGTCCAGCGCCGAAGACGCGGCCGCCATGGTGCGCGACGTGGAAGCCCAGCTCGGCCCGGTCGACGTGCTGGTCAACAACGCCGGCATCACCCGCGACGGCACCTTCCACAAGATGACCGCGGACCAGTGGAACGAGGTCATCGACACCAACCTCAACTCCTGCTTCAACGTCACCCGCGCGGTCATCGAGGGCATGCGCGAGCGCAAGTGGGGCCGGATCATCCAGATCAGTTCGATCAACGGCCAGAAGGGCCAGTACGGACAGGCCAACTACGCCGCCGCCAAGGCCGGCATGCACGGCTTCACGATTTCGCTGGCGCAGGAAAACGCGAAGTTCGGCATCACCGTCAACACCGTGTCCCCCGGCTACATCGGCACCGACATGGTGATGGCCGTGCCCGAGGCGGTGCGCGAGAAGATCGTTGCCCAGATTCCCACCGGGCGCCTCGGCCATCCGGATGAAATCGCCTACGCGGTGGCGTTCTTCCTCCCCGACGAAGCTGCCTGGATCACCGGCGCCAACCTGTCGGCCAACGGCGGCCAATACATGGGCTGGTGAGCGTGACGGCGCCCCTCGGGGCGCCGGTTGCAAGCCCTGCTGCACTGCGCCATGCTGCGGGCAAGTCCCGTTTTCAGAGCGCCTGCTCCATGGCCATGCGCGTCATCAAGAAGTATCCCAACCGCCGTCTGTACGACACCGAGATCTCGAGCTACATCACCATCGAGGACGTCCGGCAACTGATCGTCGACGGCGAGGACTTCGAGGTCCGCGACGCCAAGAGCGGCGACGACCTGACCCGCCAGGTGCTGCTGCAGATCATCACCGAGCACGAGCAGGACGGGCAGCCGATGCTGTCCACCGAACTCCTCAGCCAGATCATCCGCTTCTACGGCGACTCGCTGCAGGGCTTCATGGGCACCTACCTGGAACGCTCGATGCATACGTTCCTGGAGCAGCAGCAGCAGTTCCGCCAGCAGATGGGCGGCATGCTCGGGCAGACGCCGTGGGCCATGATGAACCAGCTCACCGAGCGCAACATGGCCATGTGGCAGGAACTGCAGAAGAACCTGGTCGGCGGCGTAGCGCGCCCGGCCTCCGAGCCGGCCGACAAGACCGGCAAGGCGAGCGGCAGCCAGAAGCCGCGCGGCAAGTGACGGCCGCCACGGGGAAACGCGTTGCCGTCGTCACCGGCGGCATCGGCGGGCTGGGCACGGCCATCTGCCGGACGCTCGCCGCGTCGGGACAACGCGTGATCGCCGCCGACCTCGGCCGCGATGCCGCGCGCGTCGCAGCCTTCGAAGCCGCGGTCGACGGGCTGGACGTGGCCTTCCTGCCGCTGGATGTGGCCGACTTCGACGCCTGTGGCAGCTTCGTGGCCGATGTCGAGGAAAGCGAGGGCCGCCTCGACGTGCTGGTCAACGCCGCCGGCATCACCCGCGACGGTACGCTGCGCAAGATGGACCGCGAGCAGTGGGATTCGGTGCTGTCGGTGAACCTCGACGGCGTGTTCAACCTCTGCCGGCACGCGGTCGACGGCATGGCGGCGCGCGGCCACGGCCGCATCGTCAACATAAGTTCGGTCAACGGCCAGACCGGGCAGTTCGGCCAGACCAACTACGCCGCGGCGAAGGCCGGCATGCACGGCTTCACCATGGCGCTGGCGCGCGAGGTCGCGCGCAAGGGCGTGACCGTCAACTCGGTGTCGCCCGGCTATTGCGAGACGGCGCTGGTGCTGGCCATTCCCGAAGAAATCCGCGCTGGCATCGTCGCCCAGGTGCCGGTCGGGCGCCTCGGCCGCCCCGACGAAATCGCCCGCACCGTAGCCTTCCTCGCCGCCGAGGACGCCGGTTACATCACCGGCGCCAACATTCCCGTCAACGGCGGGATGTTCATGAGCTTCTGAGCGGCCCGGAAAAGCCTGTTTACCCGCATTCAGCGCGCCGCGGTCGCGCCCTGCGGGCAGAAGCGTTTCTGGTATTCCATCGCCTTGGGCATCAGCGACTGCAGGTTCTCGATGCGCGTGCCTGGATTGGGATGCGTGGACGAGAACTCGGGCGGCGCCTGGCCACCGCTGGCCGCGCTCATCCGCTCCCAGAGCGGCACCGCTTCCTGCGGGTCGTAGCATGCGGCGGCGGCGAGCATCAGGCCGACCACGTCGGCTTCGGTTTCGTGCTTGCGCGCATACGGCAGCAGGTAGCCGTAGCCCATCGCCGCCATCACCATCTGTTGCTGCTGCGGGTCCATGCCGCTCATGGCGCCCGCCATCTGCCCGACCTGGGTCAGCTTTTGCTGCGCCATGCGCTGGGCACCGTGGCGCAACAGGGCATGGGCGATCTCGTGGCCCATCACCACCGCCATCGCATCGTCGTTCTGCGCCACCGGCACCAGGCCGGTGTACACCGCCATCTTGCCCCCGGGCAGGCAGAAGGCATTCGCCTGCTCGGACTGGATGACATTGACGTCCCACTCGAAGCCGGCCGAGAAGCCCGGCGCCTGCTGCCCGTTTTCCGCCGCCAGCGCCGCCTCCACTTCCGGCACCTTGGCAATCAGGCGCTGCGCGATCTCGCGGATCTCGCGCGCGATCGGCAGGTTGGGGTCCACAGGCTGTTCGGTCGACAGGATCTCCTCGTAGGCCTGCAGGCCCAGCGCCTTCTCGTCCTCGATCGACAGCGACTTGTCGATCAGCACTTTCTCGCCGGTCACCGGGTCGACGGTCTGGTTGGAGAAGTAGTAGTAGGCGCCGTAGCCGATGAAGGCGATCAGGATCAGGATCCTGGGGTTGAAGCCGCGACGCGACGACGACTGGCGCTGCTGTTGCCGCCCGAACGGGTCCTGACGCATTCGCCTTGCTCCTGCCGTTGGATTCAGATGTCGCGCGCGACCCGGAAGCCCACGCGTGCGTTGGTGTTGTCGACCGGTGCCGGTGCGCGCCAGGCGCTGCGTGTCTGCACCGGGGAGCTCGCCCAGGCACCGCCGCGCACCACCTGCGTGCGGCAGCCGGGATTCACCCAGGCTGCGCCGTCAGCGGGGGCCCGTCGATAGCTGTCATGCCAGCAGTCGGCGACCCATTCGCTGACATTGCCCGCCAGGTCGTGAAGACCGAATGCATTCGCGGAGAAGCTTCCCACCGGAGCCGGACCCCAGTGCCCGTCGTCGTAGTCGTCGAAGGCGTTGCTCCAGCTGCGGCCGCCGGGCGACCGGTCCTTGTCGCCGGTCAGGTTGCCCGCCCCGGCCGGCGGCGCGCCGTCGCCCCATGGGTACTGGCCACTGCCCCCGGCGCGCAGCGCGTACTCGAACTCGGCCTCGCTCGGCAGGCGGTAGCGCTGGCCGGTCACCGAGGCCAGCCAGTCCGCATAGGCCTGTGCGTCGCGCGCGCTGACGTGCACCACCGGCAGTGCACCTTCGGCGACCTTGCCGGAGAAGTCGGTGCGCCAGTCGGCCTTGCTGCGGCGCACGAAGTTGCCGCTGCGCTCGTCGTAGGCCATCGAGAACCCGCGTCGCTCGGCGCGGCTGCGATGACCGGTCGCGTCGACGAACCTGCGGAACTCGGCCACGGTCACTTCGTGCTGCGACAGCGCGAAGCCGCGGTCGAAGCGCAGGTTGCGGCTGGGTTTCTCGCTGTCCTCCGCGTCGCGGTCATCGTCGGCGGCGCCCATGGTGAATCCGCCATGCGGCACCACCACCATCTGCGGCCCACGGCCACCACCGGCGCCGTCGGTGAAGCGCTGACCGGGGCGGAAATTTCCGTAGTGCACCGCCAGGTCGATCCGCTCGCGCAGCTCGACCACCGCCGGATCGCCGGGCGCGGCCAGGTTGAGCATCTGCGCCAGGCGCGCGCGCGCGCGTTCGATGCCGTCCGCGCCATGCAGCGCGGCCATCGCCTCGTCGCGCAGGGCCAGCACGCGCGCGCGGCGCATGATGGCCACGCGCTCGCGCGCGTCCGGGATCGTCGCGCTGTCCTCGCGCACCTTGGCCGCATGCGCAATCCAGGCATCGGCGTCGTCGAAATCGCCCTTCGCCGCCGCGTCTTCGGCGCGCCTGATAAGCGCGCTCTCGATGGCGGCCAGCGTCTGCATGGCCCGCGGCTGGCCTTCGGACAGCGCCAGCACCTCATGCACGCGGGCCAGCGCGCCACCGCCGTCTTCGCCCAGGCGACCGGCGCGCAGTTCGCCCTCGGCGCTGCGGTTGAGTTCCCACAGCTGTTCGGCTCGGTCGACCTTGGCCAGGTACGCACGCACCGCCTCGTCAGCCGGACGCAGGCTGCGCGCGACCGCCGCGACCTGCTGCGCGCGACGCAGGGCGGTGATGTCGTCGCCGGCGCCGGCGAGTGCCTGGTCGCCCTGCGCAAGCAGGTCCTGCAGCGCGCGCTCCAGGCCGGCGCGGGCCCCGCGGTCGTCGCCATCCCGGCCCAGGATGGCGAGGTACAGCGGGATGGCGGAGTTCACGCCGAGATCAAGGTCGCCGGATTCCAACGCGACCTGCGCGCGCGCGCGCGTCGCGGCGAGGTCTTCGTCGCCCTCCGGCAGGACCACGCGCGGCGCGCGCCACGTCAGGCGCTCGGCGATGCTGTCATCGCCGCTGATGGTGACGTTGCCATCGGCCGCCCCGGCACCTGCTGCGGCGTCGCCCTGCGGGTCGGCATCACCGGCGTCGCGGCTGCAAGCGGCCGAAAGCGCCATGGCCAACGCCATGAACGCGACAGCCCGGAGGGGGCGGCGAGGTCGGGGAGAGGCTGTGCGTGGGGCATTCACGGGCGCCAGATTACGGCAAGCGGCCGATACCGCGCAGCGCCCCCGGCTCGCGGACCTGCCTTTGCTGCGTTTGCCGAGCACACGGCGCGGTCGGTAAGCTGGCGCCGATGGACCAAGACTTCCGCTGGATCGCCGAGCCGGCCGCCCTGCTCGCCCGCTTCGAAACACGCCCCGCGCGCATCGGCCTGGATACCGAGTTCATCCGCGAACGCACCTGGTGGCCGCAGCTGGCCCTGGTGCAGATCGCCGTGCACGACGAGATCCTGCTGGTCGATACCCTGGCGCCGGGCACCTGCGACGCGCTGCGCCCGATCCTGCTCGACCCCGCGATCACCAAGGTGATGCACAGCGCCAGCGAGGACCTGATCGCGTTCCGCCGTGCCTGCGATGCCGTACCCGAAGGCCTGTTCGACACCCAGGTCGCGGCCGCGATCGCAGGCGTTGCGGCCGGCGCCGGCTACCAGAAGCTGGTGGCGGAGATCCTCGGCGTGACGCTGTCGAAGGGCGAGACCCGTTCCGACTGGCTGCGGCGGCCGCTGTCCGAAGCGCAGCTTGCGTACGCCGCCGACGACGTGCGCCATCTGTTCGCCCTGCACGACCACCTGCGCGACCGCCTTGACGCGCTCGGCCGCCTGGACTGGCTGCGCGAAGACTGCGCGCGCATGCGCGACACCGCGCGCAGCGATGGCCTGGAGCGCTGGCCACACCTGCCGATCCGCGCCGCGCAGTCGCTGGATGGCGACGGCCAGCGCCGCCTGCTGCGGCTGCTGCGCTGGCGCGACGCCTGGGCGCGCGAACACGACCGGCCGCGCACCTGGGTGCTCGACAACGAGTTGGCCGCCGGCATCGCGCGCGCCAACCCCGTGGATTCCGGCGCGCTGAAGCAGCTGCTCGATGCCCACCCCAAGGCGCCGCGCAAGCTGGGTGCAGAACTCTGGGCCGCCCTGGGCACGCCGCTGGCCGACGAGGCCGACGCGCCCCCGATCCGCACCGAGGAGCGCGACAAGGCTGCGGTCCGCCGCCTCCAGGACGCCGTCGCCGCGCGCAGCGCCGAACTTGGCCTTCCCGATGGCGTGCTCGCCTCGCGGCGTCGGCTGGAGTCGCTGCTCGACGACGGCGACTGGTCGGTGCTGGGCGGCTGGCGCCGCGAACTGCTGTCCCCCACGCTGGCGCCGCTGCTGGCCAGCGGCACGCAGTGTTTGCCGAGCGGCGGAACCAACGTATAGAATCCGCAGCTCGTGGGGCGGTAGCTCAGCTGGGAGAGCGTCGCGTTCGCATCGCGAAGGTCAGGGGTTCGATCCCCCTCCGCTCCACCACGATTTCCAGACGCCCGACCCGAAAGGTCGGGCGTTTTTTTTTGGCGGCGCAGGCGCCGGCCACTTCGGGGCCTTCCCGCGGCCTTTTTGCCGCCACCATGCACGGCGTGCCAAAATCGCGGGTTGCAGCCCCCGTAGCTCAGCTGGATAGAGCGTCCCCCTCCTAAGGGGAAGGTCGTGCGTTCGAATCGCGCCGGGGGCGCCACCCTCATCGCATCGACGGACGGTCGCCCCCGGGCCCGCCGCCGCGCACGAACGCAGGAGCCTGCCATGTCCCACCCCGTACTCACCGCCCTCGGCCTGTCCGCCCACGAGTCCGGCACCTTCCTCGGTGGTGGCGAATGGTCGAAGACCGCCGATGCCGGTGTGCTCGAGCCGGTCAACCCGAGCACTGGCGAGGTGCTGGCCAAGGTCAATGCCTCCTCGCAGGCCGATTACGAACTGATCGTCGAGCGCGCGCAGGCCGCGTTCAAGGTCTGGCGCACCACGCCCGCCCCGCGCCGCGGCGAAGCGATCCGCCTTTGCGCCGACGCGCTGCGCGCGCACAAGGATGAACTCGGCTCGCTGGTCGCGCTCGAGATGGGCAAGTCCAAGCCCGAAGGCGACGGCGAGGTCCAGGAGATGATCGACATCGGCGACTTCGCGGTCGGACTGTCGCGCCAGCTCTACGGCCTGACCATGCACTCCGAGCGCCCGGGCCACCGCATGTACGAGCAGTGGCACCCGCTGGGCATCGTCGGAATCATCTCGGCGTTCAACTTCCCGGTCGCGGTCTGGGCCTGGAACTCGTTCATCGCCGCAGTGTGCGGCGACATCTCGATCTGGAAGCCCTCGGGCAAGACCCCGCTGTCGGCGATCGCCTCGGTGCGCATCTGCAACGAGGCGCTGGCCAAGGCCGGTTTCCCCGACCTGTTCTTCATGTTCAACGATGCCGGCAACGACCTTGCCGAGCGCTTCGTGGACGACAAGCGCATCGCGCTGGTGAGCTTCACCGGCTCCACGCGCGTCGGCCGCCAGGTCGGCGAGCGCGTCGCGCGCCGCATGGGCCGCTCGCTGCTGGAACTGGGCGGCAACAACGCGATCATCGTCGACGAGACCGCGGACCTTGCGCTCGCGATCCCGGCGATCGCCTTCGGCGCCGTCGGCACCGCCGGCCAGCGCTGCACCAGCACGCGCCGCGTCTTCATCCACGAGTCGATCTTCGACGACGTGCTGGGCAAGCTGAAGACCGCCTACGCGCAGGTGGAGAAGAAGATCGGCGACCCGACCGATGCCGCAAACCTCATGGGCCCGCTCAACAGCCAGTCCGCGGTCGACGCCTTCCTGGCGGCGATCGAGCAGGCCAAGGCCGCCGGCGGCAAGGTCGAGAGTGGCGGCACCGCGCTCACCGACCGCAAGGGCTTCTTCGTGCTGCCGACCATCATCACCGGCCTGGCCAACAGCGCCGAAGTCGTGCAGACCGAGACCTTCGCGCCGATCCTGTACGTGATGAAGTATTCGCAGCTCGACGAGGCGATCGCGATGCAGAACGACGTGCCGCAGGGCCTGTCGTCGTCGATCTTCACCACCAACCTCAAGCGCGCCGAGGCGTTCCTGTCGGCGGCCGGATCTGACTGCGGCATCGCCAACGTCAACATCGGCACCTCGGGCGCCGAGATCGGCGGCGCGTTCGGCGGCGAGAAGGAAACCGGCGGCGGACGCGAGTCCGGCTCGGACGCCTGGCGCGCCTACATGCGCCGCCAGACCAACACCATCAACTACTCGGACGCGCTGCCGCTGGCCCAGGGCATCAAGTTCGATATCTGAGGACGCGATGTACGGGTTGGCACGGCCTTTCCTCTTCGCACTCGAGCCGGAACGTGCACACCGGCTCGGCCTGGCGTCCATGGAGGCGCTGCACCGCGTGCGGCTGCAGCGCCTGCTCGGCGCCCGGCCGCGCCCGTTCCCGACGCGCGCCTTCGGCCTGGATTTCCCCAACCCCGTGGGTCTTGCCGCGGGGCTGGACAAGAACGGCGAACACATCGACGCGCTGCTTGCGCTCGGCTTCGGCTTTGTCGAGATCGGCACGGTCACGCCGCGCGCGCAGCCGGGCAACCAGGCACCGCGCATGTTCCGCCTGCCGCAGTACCGCGCGCTGATCAACCGGCTGGGCTTCAACAACAATGGCGTGGATGCGCTGGTGCGCAACGTGGAACGCGCAAGGCGCCAGGGTGGCCTGCTCGGCATCAACATCGGCAAGAACAAGGACACCCCGAACGAATCCGCGGTGACCGACTACCTGCACTGCCTGGAACGCGTCTATCCGCTCGCCGACTACGTGACGGTCAACATTTCATCGCCCAATACCGCGGGCCTGCGCGAGCTGCAGGAAGAACAGGCGCTGCGGCGGCTGGTCGGCGAACTGCGCGAAGCACAGGAGCGGCTGGCCTCGCGCCACGGCCGCCGCGTGCCGCTGCTGGTCAAGGTCGCACCCGACCTCAGCGACGAGGACATCGATGCCGCCGCGCGCGTGCTCGGTGACCTCTCGGTCGACGGCGTGATCGCCACCAACACCACGGTGTCGCGCATCGCCGTGCAGGGCCACCGGCATGCGGCACAGGCGGGGGGGCTGTCCGGCGAGCCGCTGATGAACAAGTCCACCGCGGTGCTGCGCATGCTGCGCACCCGCTTGCCCGACGGTATTCCGCTGATCGGCGTGGGCGGGGTGATGTCCGGCGCCGATGCGGCCAAGAAGACCGCGGCCGGCGCAACGCTGGTGCAGCTCTACACCGGGCTGGTGTACCGCGGGCCGCGCCTGATCGGCGAGTGCGTGGAGGCCATCCGCCGCCGCAAGGAAGCGCCCAGCCGCGGAAACCTGCCCAACCTGTGAGCGCCACGCCGATTGACGCCCCGCACGCCGTGCGCTGGACCCGCGACGCCGACCTGGTCGATCGCACCACGTTCCGCGTGCCCGCGCGCGCCGCGTGGCTGGTCGAGGTGGGCGATGCCACCGCCCTGCCCGCCGTACTCGCCGACCCGCGGATCCAAGGCGGCGAACTGCTGGTGATCGGTGGCGGCAGCAACCTGCTGTTCGCCGCCAACCTCGAAGGCGTTGCGCTGGCCATGCGCGACAGCGCGGTCGCGGTGATCGACGAGGACGCGGACAGGGTCGTCGTGCGCGCCGGTGCCGGTCGTGGCTGGCACGACTTCGTGCTCGACACGCTCGCCCTCGGACTGTCCGGGCTGGAGAACCTGTCGCTGATCCCGGGCACGGTCGGCGCCGCGCCGATCCAGAACATCGGCGCCTACGGTGTCGAGATCGAGCGCCACGTGCACGCGGTCGAGGCCTGGGACCGCGACGCGGGCCACCTGGTGCGCCTCGATGCCGCGGCCTGCGGCTTCGCCTACCGCGACAGCCGCTTCAAGCGCGAGCGCGCACGCTGGATCGTCACCGCGGTGGAGTTCGCCCTGGCGCGCACGCCGCGGCTGGAGCTCGGCTACGTGGGCATTGGCGAGGAGCTCGCGGCCATGCGCATCGAATCGCCGACCCCGGCGCAGGTGTCCGAGGCGGTGTGCCGCATCCGCCGGCGCAAACTCCCGGATCCGGCCCTGCTCGGCAACGCCGGCAGCTTCTTCAAGAATCCGATCGTGCCGGTCGCGCAGGCCGACGCGCTGCTTGCCGCGCACCCGCGCCTGCCCTGCTTCGCGTCGGGCATGCCTGGCATGCGCAAGCTGTCCGCGGCGTGGCTGATCGACGCCGCCGGCTGGAAAGGCCATCGCGACGGCGACGCCGGCGTGGCGCCCGGGCACGCCCTGGTGCTGGTCAACCACGGCGGTGCCAGTGGCGCCGGGCTGCTTGCGCTGGCGCGACGCATCACCGCGTCGGTCGAAGCGCGCTTCGGCGTTGCCCTCGAGCCGGAGCCACGCATCGTCGGCGCCGCCTGGTGAATCCGGGGTCCGCCAGCCCGCAGGCGCGCGCCGCGCTGCTGATGCTCGGCAGCACCACCTTCTTCGCGGCGATGGCGGTCATGATCCGCATCGCCTCGGCGGACCTTTCGACTTACCAGGTCGCGTTCTTCCGCAACCTGTTCGGCCTGCTGTTCCTGCTGCCGTTCCTGTTCCGCGACGGCTGGCGCCTGCCGCGCACCACGCAGCTGCCGCGTTACCTGGTGCGCTGCGCGATCGGCGTGGCGTCGATGCTGTGCGGCTTCTGGGCGCTGGGCAACCTGCCGATGGCGCAGGCGGTGGCGCTGTCGTATGCCACGCCGCTGCTCGCGACCGTGGCCGCGGTGTTCATCCTCGGCGAAACCGTGCGCATGCGGCGCTGGTCGGCGGTGGTGATCGGCCTGGTTGGCGTGCTGGTGATCGTGCGCCCGGGCAGCGAGGCTTTCAGCGCCGGCAGCCTGGTGGCGCTGGGTGGCGCCCTGCTCTCGGCGCTGGTGGCGATCCAGATCAAGCAGCTGTCGCGCGTGGACGCCGCCGACACCATCGTGTTCTACACCTACGTGTTCTGGGTGCCGATGTCGCTGGTGCCGGCACTGTTCGCCTGGGAGTGGCCGCAGGGCATCACCTGGCTGTGGCTGCTGCTGCTCGGCGCGTTCGGCACCGGTGGCCAGCTGCTGTGGACGCGGGCGCTGAAGATCGGCGAGGTCTCGGCGCTGCAGCCGATCAGCTTCATGCAGTTGCCGCTGGTGGCGGTGGCGGCCTGGCTGCTGTTCGGCGAGGCGCCCACGCGCTGGACCCTCATCGGCGCCGGCATCATCCTGGGTGCCAACATCTATATCGCGCACCGCGAGGTGCAGTTGGCGCGGCGCGCCGCGACGAGCGCCCCGGCCGAGGCTGCCAAGCCCGGGGAATAGCGCAGCGCTGAGCTGCAACGGCAAAGGGCCCGGTTTCCCGGGCCCTTTGCATTCACGACCGGGCGAGGCCCGGGATCACGGCGTGACGGTCAGCGCCACGCGTGCCGCTTTCTTCGCTACGGCCGGGTCGTTGCTCGCCACGCAGGCGAAGCCCGAGTAGCTGCCCGCCGCCAGCCCGTTGCCGAGCAGCGTGCCGACCAGCGACTGCGAGCCGCCGGCGTCCAGCGAACCCGACGACGGCGTGACCGCACCCAGCCAGCTCGCGCCACACGGCACCTCGCCATCAACCTGCAGGTCGAGCGAGGGGAACGCCACGTTGGCGGCCCACGCGCCACTGCCGTCGCCGGCCACGTTGAGGCTGGCAAAGCCGCCCTGCCCGACGCTGCTGCCGAACCACGCCCAGCGGTTGGCGAACGTGCCGGCGGTGTTGATCACCACCCAGTAGCGACCCGGGGCGAGCGTGAGGGACTGGCCGGCGGCCACCAGGTCGAGGCCGATGCGGCCACCCTCCACCAGCACGCCCGGGGCAAGCGCCGACCTCGTGTGCGCCCACACCGCCGCGCCAGGGTTGCTGTGGGGATTACCCGCCGGCATGCCGCCGGCATCCGGGTAGATGCTCCAGCTCAGGTTCGGTGACGCCGTGGGGAGCGCGACGCCGCTGACCACGAAGCCCTCGGCCGTGATCCTGGTGATACGCGTGCTCGTCTCGACGGTGAAGTCGTCGCTGGAGAACTGGGCCAGCAGGCCACCCGCCGATGCCGGATCGCTGTACCGGCTGGCACGGAAGCCACTGGTGACCGCGCCGCGCCAGATATCGACCAGCCTGCTGATCGCATTGCCGGTGTTGTCGACCGACCAGGCCAACGCCGAACCGCCCGCGTTGGACATCGGAATCGCCACCGAGCCCTGGCCACCGGCCGCGATGCTGGCCTGCACGAGCGCCGGCAGCACCAGCACCGGCGGCTGCACCGCCACGCCGATCGGCAGGTTCAGCACCGGATTCGCCTTGCCACCCTTCACGCCGCTCGGCGCGAGCCGCAGTTTGCCGAAGCTCCAGCTGCCGTTGTTGGGCAGGTTGCTGCTGTCGATGGTCACTTCGAAGGTCACGCTGCCGTTGGCCGGCACGCGCGCGAAGATCGGGTGCACGCGCCCACGCAGGCCACTCAGGCTGGCCGCCCAGTCCTGGGTGCGGCCGTCCACGTTGCGGAAGGTGCGGGTGAACGTGCAGCCCCCGTCGCAGTTGCGGTCGGCCAGGCTCGGCAGGTTCAGCGTGGCGGGGTCGCCACCCGTCGCCGGATTGGCCGCGCTGTAGTTGGCCGCGGTTTCATCCAGCACCAGGCCGGCGCGCACCGCCTGGTCGACCCGGATGCGCCCCGAACCGCGCGCGAACGGATTGGCAGGCGTCACTTCGTCTTCGAGGAAGACCGTGCCGGTGGCGGTCATCGCCAGCGCCGACTTCACCTCGGACACGCTCCAGCCCGGACGCGCCTGGCGCACGAGGGCAGCAGCACCCGCCTGGTGCGGCGACGCCATCGACGTGCCGCTGATCAGGCCCACCGCGTTCTCCGACCCGCTGATGGTGGTGCCGGCCACGGCGGCCAGGATGGCGTAGCCGGGCGCGGTGACGTCGGGCTTGATCAGGCTGAAGGTGCCTGCCGGGCCGCGCGAGCTGAACGCCGCCAGTGCGTCGGCTGTGTTCGGCAGCGGCGCCGCCGGATAACCGATGGTCGCGGTGGCCGGCGGATTGGCGACGTTGAAGTCACGCAGTGCGTTGCCCTCCGCCTGGGTCACGCCGAATGCCGGCACGGTGGTGTCGGGCACCGAAGGCACCAGCACTTCCGGCAGGTTGTTGGCGATCACCACCGCCACCGCACCCGCCGCGGACGCGGCATTGGTCTTGATGGTGAAGCTGCAGCTGCCACGGCGGACCACGGCGATCGCACCGTTGAAGGTGCCGGCCGGGTAGCCCGCGCAGCCGTCGTCGACCGCATCGATCGCGGGGCTGACGCGCAGCGGCGTGCTGGCCGGGTACGCCGCGGTGTGTCCGACACCGTTGGCGCCGGTGGAGAGCTCGATGGCCGTCAACGGCTCGGGCACGGTGCCCGGCCCGGTGACCTGCATCAGGAACGAGTAGCCCTCGCGCCCGTGGCGCGCCGCCGCGGTCGAGGACACCCACGGCTCCACGTGGCCGAGCGTGCCGGCCGCGGGACCACTGTTGCCGGCGGAGGCCGCCACGAACACGCCCGCTTCCACCACGTTGAGGAAGGCCAGCGAGACCGCCTCGCCCCACGGCTGCGCACCACCGCCGATGGAGTAGTTGATGACGTCCGCCACGCCGTCGATCACGATCTGGTCGATCGCCGCGACCGCCGACACGTTCGGGCACAGGCCCTGGCCGGTGGAGATGTTGGTGTAGCAGATGTCGAACGCCACCACGCCGGCACGCGGCGCGACGCCGGAAATCGACGCCTGCGCGCCGCTGATCGCGACCACGCGGCGGTTGCCGGCGACGGTCGACGCAACGTGGCTGCCGTGCGAGTTGGTGTCGCCAAAGCCGGGCTCCTCGCGGAACCCCGGGTTGGAGCAGGCATTGCCCGGCGCCGCGCACACGAAGTCGTAGCCGCCGATCAGCTTGTCGTTGCAGCGACCTTCGTCGATGCCGCCGGGTGCGCAGGTGCCGAGGTAGTTGCCGGCGCCAAGCGGGTTGACGTGCACATGGCCGTCGACCGGGTCGACCGCCGCGAACGACGGGCTGCCGAAGTTGATGCCCGAGTCCAGGATGGCGGCCACCATGCCTTCACCCTGGAACGCGCCGCCGGCCGCGCTGCCGGACCACACGGACCGTGCACCGATATGGGCGGGACCGGTGTCGGTATCGAGCGCGTACTCGCGGTAGCCCTCGACCAGGCGCACATCGCGCATCCGTCCCACCTGTGCAGCTTCGGCGGGCGTCAAGGCGACCACGATGCCGTTCACCGCGTGCTGCATGCGATGGCCGACCTGCAGGCTGCGGCCGAGGGCACGGCCGATGTCGGACTCACGCGCCGCCTGGCGGCTGCGCAGGTATTCGACATAGGCAACGGCCGAACGGCTGGCGGCGTCGAGGCGCCCGCCAGCGCTTCGCGCCGGGGCCGCGAGGCCGCGCACCCCGCCGCGATAGGCGGCCAGGGCGGGTTCGTTGAACAGCACGATGTGCGGCTCAGCCGCGTCCTTTGGCGCGCGCGCCGCGGCACCGGCGACCGGCGCGCCCGCGAGGACCGCAGACTGTACGGTGGCCGACGTCGCTGGCCTGGATTTCGATCCGATGGTGGCGGCGGCCGCAGCCGACACCACGATGGCAACGGCAACTGCCGCCACCACTGATGGCTTCGTGGTCATGACTTCTCCCCTGGAACGTGGTCTGGATACGTGTGTGTCGACACTCGTCCACGCGGCCGCGTTGCTGTGACCCGGCCCATGCGGTGCCCCCCGGCATCGGCTGATCGTGACTGTCGTCACGGTCCACCGCCGCCGAGCATCCGTTACTCCGCGGGCTGTCGCAAGCCCTGTGCGTCAGCCGGCGCCACCCTGCGGTTGACAAGCAGCCAGGTCGCGGCCGTCCACGCGAGCGCGGCCGTCCATCCCGCGAGGATGTCGGAGGGGTAATGCACCCCCAGGTAGACGCGCGACAGCCCGACCAGCGTCACGAACAGCGCCATCGCTGCCAGCAGCGGCCAGCGCCAGCGCGTGTGCCAGCAGAGCAGGACCAGCACCATCGCCAGCGTCATCGACCCCATGGCGTGGCCGCTCGGGAAGCTGAAATTGTGCTCGGGCGCGATCGACTCCCACAGCGAAGGGCGGTCGCGGGCGAACGCCTGCTTGGCGGCGATGTTGAGCAGCGCGGAGCCCGCCAGCGCGACCCCCGCGAACAGGCCCTCGCGGTGCCGCCGCGCCAGGGCCAGGCCCAGCACCAGCAGGATGTCGACCGGCACCACGCCCCACTCGTAGCCCAGTTTGGAGGCGAGCAGGAACAGCCGGTCCAGCCCGCCCGCCGCCGCCTCGCGCGCGAACAGCAGGATCGGCTCGTCGAAATCGAACGGCTCGCCCTCCAGCACCTCGTCGGCGAGCTCGGCGAAGCCCCACAGCGGAAGCAGCAGACCGACGAACACCAGCACCAGGCGCCAGCCGTGGCGCTGCAGGAAACCCGCGCCGAAGCGGGCGTCCGACAGCAGGTTCCCGATCGCCTCAGCCGGCGTGCGGGGCGCGGCCATAGCGTCGGTCGACGTAGCTGTCGATCAGGCCGACGAACTCGGCGGCGATGTTGCCGCCGCGCAGCGTGAGCGCTTTCTCGCCATCGATGAATACCGGCGCCGATGGCGCCTCGCCGGTTCCCGGCAGCGAGATGCCGATGTCGGCATGCCGCGACTCGCCCGGGCCGTTGACCACGCAGCCCATGACCGCAAGCGTCATGTGCTCGGCGCCCGGGTGGCTGATCTTCCACTCCGGCATCTTCGCGCGCACATGCTCCTGCACGACCTTGGCCAGCTCCTGGAAGAACTCCGACGTGGTGCGCCCGCAGCCCGGGCAGGCGGTGACCATCGGGGTGAACGCGCGCAGGCCCATGGTCTGCAGCAGTTCCTGCGCCACCACCACTTCCTGCGTGCGCGGCGCGCCCGGCTCGGGCGTCAGCGAGATGCGGATCGTGTCGCCGATGCCTTCCTGCATCAGCACCGCGAGCGCCGCGGCGGAGGCGACGATGCCCTTGCTGCCGATGCCGGCCTCGGTGAGGCCGAGGTGCAGCGCGAAATCGCTGCGCACCGCCAGGTCGCGATACACCGCGATCAGTTCCTGCACGCCGCTGACCTTGCAGCTGAGCACGATCCTGTCGGCACCCAGGCCCAGCTCCACCGCGCGCGCCGCCGAATCCAGCGCCGAGCGGATCAGCGCCTCGCGCAGCACGCGTCCTGCGTCCCAGGGCTCGGCGCGCAGCGCGTTCTCATCCATCAACGCGGCCGCCAGCGACTGGTCCAGCGAACCCCAGTTGACCCCGATGCGCACCGGCTTGCCGTAGCGCATCGCGAACTCGATGAGCTGCGCGAACTGCGTGTCACGCTTCCTGCCGAACCCGACGTTGCCCGGGTTGATGCGGTACTTGGCCAGGGCCTCGGCACATGCCGGCTCCGCCGCCAGCAGCTGGTGCCCGTTGTAGTGGAAGTCGCCGACGATCGGCACCTCGATGCCCATCATCGCCAGCTTCTCGACGATCCGCGGTACCGCCGCGGCCGACTCGGGATTGTTCACCGTGACCCGCACCAGCTCCGAACCCGCGCGCCACAGCTCCGCCACCTGCTTCGTGGTGGACGCCACATCCGCGGTATCGGTGTTGGTCATCGACTGCACCACCACCGGCGCATCCCCGCCGATCAGCGCGTTGCCCACCCGCACCTGCCGCGTGGCGCGGCGCGGCGCCGGGCCGAATGCCCACTCTTCAAGGCTGCCGGCGCTGCCGGCGTGACGGATGCTGGGAATGGCGTTCATTGGGGCATTTTAGTCCCAGGCGACGTGATTGTTCCGGGGCCTTCTCTTGGTTGGCGGGTCCGGAGGGTGTACGGGAACTCCGCCGGCTGGTCCCCGCTGCATGGGTCTTGGCCTGGTTGGGAGGTGGGCGGGTACTGCGCGGCGGTCCCGCAGCGCGGTCCCTTTATGCCGGCTGCGTACCCGTACACCCTCCGCTGCCACCGGCGCTGCGGCTTGAGGGAAAGCGTCGCAAAGATCGAGTCTTTCTCGCGGCTGACGCATGCCGGGGCAGAGCGGCTGTGCTTTTCCCGCGGCCGCGAGAAGCGCGCAATGGCGGGTTGGTGGGTGCGCAGTGGGCATAAAGACCCTCGCTGCGACCAAAGTCCCGAGGAAACACCAAGCGATCCAAAAGGGGGTCGCCCACGAAGTACCCACCAATCCGCCAGCCAGCCAGCCAAGGACGCTGTTCTTGCCAACCGCCAGCCAGCCAACGGCCCTGCCATTGCCACAACCGGTGGCCACGGCCTGCCAGCCAACAGCGCTCAGGCGCGCCCCCGCTGCACGGTATCCTGACGCCATGCCCGCCGCGTCCGAAAACATCCTTACCCCGACCCAGCTCAACACCCTTGCCCGCAGCCTGCTCGAGGACGCCTTCCCGTTCGTCCTGGTCGAAGGCGAACTCGGCAACGTCTCCAGGCCCGCCTCGGGGCACCTGTATTTCACCCTCAAGGACGCCCGCGCCCAGGTCCGCTGCGCCCTGTTCAAGCCCAAGAGCCAATGGCTGAAGTTCCAGCCCCGCGACGGCCTGAAGGTGATCGCGCGCGGCCGGCTCACGCTGTACGAAGCGCGCGGCGACTACCAGCTGATCCTCGACTCGCTGGAGGAAGCAGGCGAAGGTGCCCTGCGCCGCGCCTTCGAAGAACTGAAGGCACGCCTCCAGGCCGAGGGCCTGTTCGACGACGCCCGCAAGCGCCTGCTGCCCGCCTACCCGAAGCGCCTGGCCGTGATCACCTCGCCGTCGGGCGCCGCGGTGCGCGACGTGCTCAGCGTGCTGGCCCGGCGCTTCCCCCTGGTCGAGGTGGATGTCCTGCCCGTGCCCGTGCAGGGCGAGGCCGCGGCAGCGCAGATCCGCACCATGCTCGAGCGCGCGGGCGCGAGCGGCCGCTACGACGTCCTCGTGTTGGCACGCGGCGGCGGCTCGCTGGAAGATCTCTGGGCGTTCAACGACGAGGCCCTGGCGCGCGCGATCGCCGCCTCGCCGGTACCGGTGGTGTCCGCGGTCGGCCACGAGACCGATTTCAGCCTCGCCGACTTCGCCGCCGACCTGCGCGCACCGACGCCGTCGGTGGCTGCCGAACTGCTGGTACCCGACCGCGTCGACATTGGCACCCGCGTGCGTGGCCTGCACCAGCGGCTGGGCGCCCTGCACCTGCAGCAATTGCGCAACGCGATGCAGCGCACCGACCGCGCCGCGTTGCGCCTGAATGCCATGCGCCCGCAGGCGCGGCTGCTGGCACTGGGCCAGCGCCAGCAGGACGCACTGCGACGCCTGCAGGCCGCGTGGCGCGTGCGCGATGCGGAGTGGCGCTCCGGCCTGCGCCACGC
Source organism: Luteimonas sp. MC1828 (assembly GCF_016461615.1). NCBI lineage: Bacteria > Pseudomonadati > Pseudomonadota > Gammaproteobacteria > Lysobacterales > Lysobacteraceae > Luteimonas > Luteimonas sp. MC1828. Next base: position 162,285 of record NZ_JAEMNY010000001.1, on the reverse strand, counting down.
CGATGCCGTGCTGCGCGCGACCCATCCGGCGCGACGTCTCGCGGCGCTGCGCGAACGCCTCGCCACCCTGGCGCCGCGCCCACAGGCCGCAGTGGCGCGACGGCTGCGCGACGACGCCCTGCGCCTGCACGGCCTGGCGCGCTCGCTGCAGGCCGTGAGTCCGCTGGCCACCGTCGCGCGCGGCTACGCGATCCTCCAGCACGCCGACGGCCGCGTGGTGCGCACCACGGGCGATGCCGCCGCGGGCGACGTGCTCGATGCCCGCTTGGTCGATGGCGCGCTGCGCGTGCGCGTGGAGCCGCGCGAGGACACATGAGCACCGCGCCGGCCTGACCCGGTGCTCACCGCGGTTCCGCATAATCGCCTGCAGTGCGTGCGCACGGGCGATCAGAGGAGAACGACGGTGGCGAAATCCGGCAAGCACGGCGCGGCCGCGGGCGGCAAGCAGCGCGAAGGCCTCGCCGCGAGCTATCCCTACTACCTCGCCAACCGCGCGGTGGCGGCCAACACCGATCTCGATGTCCTCGACAAGTACACCGGCACGCGCGCCACGCGCGTGGCGCTGGCCGATGCCGGCACCGTGCGCAAGGCGATCGTGGCCGCCCACAAGGCGCGCCCGGCGATGGCCGCGTTCCCGCCTGACGCCCGCCGCGATGTCCTCGAGCACTGCGTGCGGCGCTTCGGCGAGCGCGCGGACGAGCTGGCGCAGGCGCTGTGCATCGAAGCCGGCAAGCCGATCCGCGACGCGCGCGGCGAAGTGACCCGGCTCATCGATACCTTCCGCATCGCCGCCGGCGAAGCCACGCGCATTGAAGGCGAGGTGCTGGAGCTGCAGGTGTCGGAGCGCACACGCGGCTACCGCGGCATGGTCAAGCGCGTGCCGGTGGGCGCCTGCAGCTTCATCACGCCGTTCAACTTCCCGCTCAACCTGGTCGCGCACAAGGTGGCGCCGGCGATCGCCGCAGGCTGCCCGTTCGTGCTCAAGCCGGCGGCGAAAACGCCGGTGGGCGCGCTGATCATCGCCGGGGTGCTGGCCGAAACCGAACTGCCCAAGGGCGCGTTCTCGGTGCTGCCCTGCGACAACGCGGCGGCCTCGGCGCTCGTGGAAGACGAGCGCATCGCGCTGCTGAGCTTCACCGGCGGCCTGGTCGGCTGGGAGCTCAAGGCGCGCGCCGGACGCAAGAAGGTGACGCTGGAACTCGGTGGCAACGCAGCCTGCATCGTCGACGCCGACCCTGGCGCAAGCCTCGACCACATCGTCGAGCGCCTCGTGTTCGGCGCCTACTACCAGTCCGGGCAGAGCTGCATCAGCGTGCAGCGCATCTACGTGCATGCCTCGCTGTATCCGGCGCTGCGCCGCAAGCTCAAGGCCGCGGTGGCGGCGCTGCGCATGGGCGACCCGCGCGACGAGCGCACCGTGATCGGGCCGATGATCGACGAGGCGGCGGCGAAGCGCGTGGACGCGTGGATCCAGTCCGCGCGCAAGACGGGCGCGAAGCAGCTGGCCGGCGACGCGCGCGTCGGCAACATGCTGCCCGCGGCGCTGCTCGAGAACGTTCCGCGGACGGCCGAACTCATGCGCGAGGAGGCGTTCGGGCCGGTGGCGTGCATCGAACCGTTCGACGAGTTCGAGGACGCGCTGGCACGCGCCAACGACAGCGATTTCGGCCTGCAGGCGGGCGTGTTCACCGCCAGCCTCGCGCACGCCATGCGCGCCTGGGATGCGCTCGAAGTCGGCGGCGTTGTGGTCGGCGACGTGCCCAGCTTCCGCGTCGACAACATGCCCTATGGCGGCGTGCGCGGCTCTGGCCTTGGCCGCGAGGGCGTGCGCAGCGCGATCGAGGACATGACCGAGCCGCGCCTGCTGGTGATCCGCGAGCCCGCCTGAGGCGCCCAACCCCGTTCACGCCAGGTGCGCGTTGGCTTGGGGGTCCACCTCAGGAGCCGCCCATGAACCGACACACCCTGGCCACCGCACTGGCCGCCACCCTGCTGCTCGCGGCCTGCCAGTCGGCGAAGCACGAGGCGGCCGCGCCCTCGGCACCACCGGTGATCTTCGATGCGCCTGCCCCGACCACGGCGATGGAGAGCGGGCAGCAGCGGGCCATGGCGGCCGATGCGATGGCCCGCGAGCGCGTCGAGCGCACCGCGGCGGCGGCACAGCGCGCGTACATCCCGTCTCCGCCCCCTGCACCGCCGATGTTCGCTCCTCCGCCCGCCAACACCGAGCAGTACGCCGCGCGCACCGACAACCCGGTGCAGCGCGTGTCGGAACAGCCGGTGTCGACCTTCTCGGTGGATGTCGACACCGGCAGCTACAGCAACGTGCGCCGCATGCTGCGCCAGGGCGTGCGCCCGCCGGCGGACGCGGTGCGCGCCGAGGAGTTCATCAACTACTTCCGTCATGGCCATGCGGCTCCCGCCAGTCGCGACGTGCCGTTCCGCGCGACCATCGAGATCGCCCCGGCACCGTGGAACCCGAAGCGCCACCTGATGATGGTCGGCCTGAAGGGCTATGACGTGCCGAAGGCGGAGCTGCCTCCCGCCAACCTGGTGTTCCTGGTCGACACCTCCGGCTCGATGCATTCCGAAGACAAGCTGCCGCTGCTGAAGCAGGCATTCGCGGCGCTGGCCGCGCAGCTGCGCGCGCAGGACAGGGTGTCGATCGTGGCCTACGCCGGCTCCGCCGGCCTGGTGCTGCCGCCGACGCCCGGCAACCGCCAGGGCGAGATCATCGCCGCGCTGGAGCGCCTGCAGGCCGGGGGCAGCACCAACGGCGGCGAAGGCATCACGCTCGCCTATGCGATGGCGCGCCAGGGCTTCGTGGCCGGCGGCGCCAACCGCGTGATCCTGGCCACCGACGGCGACTTCAACGTCGGCACGGTCGATCGCGCGGCGCTGGAGACGCTGGTCGGCGACCAGCGCAAGTCCGGCATCGCGCTGACCACGCTCGGCTTCGGCCAGGGCAACTACAACGACGCGATGGCCGAGCGTCTGGCCGATGTCGGCGACGGCAACCACGCCTACATCGACACCGTGCTCGAGGCCCGCAAGGTGCTGGTGGAGGAGATGTCGGCGACGCTGCTGACCATCGCGCGCGACGTCAAGGTGCAGGTCGAGTTCAACCCGGCGGTGGTCTCCGAGTACCGCCTGGTCGGCTACGAGAACCGAATGCTGCAGCGCGAGGACTTCGCCAACGATCGGGTTGACGCCGGCGACATCGGCGCCGGCCACGAGGTCACCGCGCTGTACGAGGTCACCCTGGTCGGGTCGGGCGCCGAACGGCTGCCGGCGCTGCGCTACGGTGCCACGCAGGCGCAGCCCGCGCGCGGCGACGAACTCGCGCACCTGCGCCTGCGCTACAAGCGCCCGGGCGAGGACGACAGCCGCCTGATCGACGTGCCCGTGCGTCGCGACGCGATCCGCGCCGAGGCCAGCGCGTCGCTGCGCTTCGCGGCCACCGTGGCGGCGTTCGCCGACGCGCTGCGCGGCGGGCGCAATATCGATGGCTGGGACTGGGATGCCATCGCGCGCAGCGCGCGCGCCAGCCGCGGAGAAGACCGCTGGGGCCTGCGCGCGGAGTTCGCGGAGCTTGTCGAAGCCGGCCGCATCGCCACCGGTGGCGACGTCGCGCGCCCGGCCGACTGAAGCGATGGCCGCGGGCACCGACCGTCCACGCTCAGCGCGGCCGGTGCCCCGTGGCCGGTGCAGGCAGCGGGCGTCCAAACAGATAGCCCTGGCCATAGGTGCAGCCGAGCTGCTTGAGCGTCTGTGCCTGCGCGGTGGTTTCCACGCCTTCGCCGACGGTCTGGATGCCCAGCGTGCGCGCAAGCACCAGGATCGCGCGCACCAGCGCCAGGCTCTCGGGATGCATCTCGCCGTCGAGGCCCGCCACGAAGCTCTGGTCGATCTTCAGCGCGTGGATCGGGAAGCGGTGCAGGTACGACAGTGCCGAGAACCCGGTGCCGAAATCGTCGAGCAACGCCAGTACGCCGCGTTCGCGCAGGCTGTTGAGCATGCGCAGCGCGCGCGGCGCGTCGTCGAGCAGCGCGACCTCGGTGATCTCGATGCGCAGCCGCGCGGGGTCGGCGCCGGCGTCGTCGAGCATCTGCAGCAGGCGCTCGGCAAAATTCTCCGAGTGGAAGTGGCGCGGCGAGACATTGATGGAGACGTGGCCGCGCTGGACGCAGGTCATCCATTCGAACACGCGCCGGTACAGCAGCCAGTCCACCTGCTCGATCAGGCCGCTGTCCTCGCCGACGCCGATGAACTCGGACGGCTGCAGCGGGCCGCGCTGCTCGTGGTTCCAACGCAGCAGCGCTTCGTGGCCAACGACTTCTCCACTGGACAGGTCGACGATCGGCTGGAAGTACGGCTCGAATGCGTCGGTCAGGATCGCGCGCCGCAGGTCGGCTTCGAGGTCCAGCAGGCGCGTCGCCTCGGCGCGCATGTTCTCGTCGAACAGCTCGCTGCGGTCGCGCCCGCGCGCCTTGGCGCGGTACATCGCCGCGTCGGCATCGCGCAGCAGGTCCTCGCCGTGGCGGTAGCGTGGTTGCCACAGGGCGATGCCGACGCTGGCCGACGGAAACAGCTCGCGCCCGGCGATCCACATCGGCTCGCCCAGCGCGGCGAGGATGCGCGCCGCGACGCCCTGCGCCACGTCGCCGTCGGCGGCGTCGGCCAGCAGCACCGCGAACTCGTCGCCCCCGAGCCGCGCGACCACGTCTCCGTCGCGCAGCATGCTGCCGATGCGCCGGCCGGCTTCCACCAGCATCTCGTCGCCGGCGGCGTGGCCCACGCTGTCGTTGACCAGCTTGAAGCGGTCCAGGTCGAGGAACAGCACCGCGAACGGCCCGCGCGCCTGGCTGCGCGTCTCGGCGACGGCGGTGTCCAGGGATTCCAGCAGGTAGGTGCGGTTGGGCAGGCCGGTGAGGTGGTCGTGACGCGCCTGGTGGATGAGGCGCTCTTCGGCGCGCAGGCGCTCGCCCACCTGCGCGCGCAGCTCGCGGTTGGCGCTCTCGAGCTCGCGGGTGCGCGCCTCCACGCGCGACTCGAGCTCGGCGTGCGCGGCCTTGAGGTGCTCCTGCGTGCGCTTTCGCGCCAGCGCACCGCCGATGTGGTCGGCGACGAAGGTCAGGAGCCCCTGGTCGCGCCCACTGAAGCCGATGTCGGGCGAATAGCTCTGCACCGCGATCACGCCCACCACCACGCCGTCGCGCGACAGCGGCACGCCGAGCCAGCAGTAGGCCAGGCTGCCGTGGTGGCGGAGCTCGCCACTGGCTTCGAGCTCCGCGATCCTGGCGCGGTCGGCAAGCAGCGCGCGGCCGTGTTCGATCACGTACTCGCTCAGCCCCTTGGTCATCCGCCGCCGCCGGCGCACGACGTCGCGTTCGTCGACCGAGTACGGGAACTCGATGTGCTTGCCGTCGGCCGACACCATGGCGATGTAGAAGTTGCGCGCGTACAGCAACTCGCCCACCACGGCGTGGAGGTCGGCGTAGAACCTTTCCACGCTGCCGGCGGTGACGGACAGCTCGCTGATACGGAACAGCGCGCGTTGCAGGCGCTCGGCGCGCTGGCGCTCGACGATCTCCGCCTGCAGCACCTGGTTGGCCCGCTGCAGTTCGCGCGTGCGCGCGTCGACGCGGCGCTCGAGCTCGGCGTGTGCGTGCTTGCGGTCCAGCGCGGTCAGGATGTGCTGGGCCACGAACTCCAGCAGCACGCGGTCCTCGTCGCTGTAGCAATCGGGCTTGTCGTAGCTCTGCACCACGATCGCGCCACTGACGCGGCTGTCGCGGCGCATCGGCACGCCCAGCCAGTCCGCGCTGTCGGGGCCATGGAACTGGTCGCGATCGACGTTGAGCTGGCGGCGGATGCGCGCCGACGGCCCGAGCAGCGGCTGGCCATGGCGCAGCATGGCCACCGTCAGGCTGTTGGGGATGTCGGACAGCGCGATCTCGGTGTCCGGCTCGGCCACCCAGGGATCACGCTGGTCGGCGAAGTACAGGAAGCGGACGGTTTCGCGGACATCGTCGTAGAGCACGATGTAGAAATTCTCGGCCGACATGAGGCCGCCGACCACGCCGTGGATGCGCGCCAGTACGTCCTGCATGTCCAGTCCGGAGCCGGCGACGTCCGCGATCTCGTAGAGCGCCTGCTGCAGGCGTTCGGACTTCTGCAGCGATGCGATGCGCGCTTCGCCCTGGGCCGCCGACAGCGTGGCGGTGACCACGCGCCGCGCCAGCGCCCGCCAGGCGTCGAGCGAGGCGGGCGTGAGCGGTTCGGGCAGCCGTGCGGCGATGGCCAGCGAGGCCCCGCCGCTGCTCCATGCCTCGTCGATCGCCGCGGCGTCGCCGGCGTGCGCTTCACCGCCGGTCAATGCCAGCGCGTGGGCGCGCAGCGCCGCCGGCACCCCCTCGACCGCCGACATGCCGACGCCGATGCGCGGATCGCTCCAGCACACCACCACGCCCGACCCGGTGGGCAGCGATTGCGCGAGCACGTCCGCGAGCCCCGCAAGGTCGCCCTCGCGCGGCGTGGCCACTATCGGAAGATCCAGCACTGCCTGCACGCGCGACCTCTCCTCCCACACGAGAACCCTTCAGGAAGAACGCTGAACGCGCCCGCGGCCGGCAAGGCATCCAGGCCGCCCCCCACGACCGGTCCGCGCATGATGCATGGTCGCGCGGCGAGCCGCACGGGCTTCCCGCCGCGGCGTGCAACCCGTACCCTCGCGGCGATGGACGAGCGCGCCGCCAACGACGGTTCCGAAGGCAGCGACGAGTTGCTGATGCTGGCCTGGGCAGGCGGTGATGTCGCTGCGTTCGAACGTCTGTACGCGCGCCATCGCCAGCGCCTGCACCGCTACCTGCTGCGCCTGCTGCGCGACCCCGGGCTGGCCGACGAAGTGTTCCAGGACACCTGGCAGCGCGTGATCGCCGCGCGCCCGGACTGGCGGCCCGATGCCGGCTTTTCGACGTGGCTCTATCGCATCGCGCACAACCGCATGAACGATCACTGGCGGTCGATGCAGCATCGCCCGCCCGCGCCTGCGGATGCAGACCTGCGCACCGAACGCGTGGAGGATCCGGACACGCCGGAACGCAATCTGTCGGCGTTCGAATCGCGCCGCAGCCTGCAGCTGGCGCTGGATGCCCTGCCGCCCGAACAACGCGAGGTCCTGGTGCTGCGCCTGGAGCAGGAACTCAGCCTCGAGGAGATCGGCGTGATCACCGGCGTCGGCCGCGAAACCGTCAAGTCGCGGCTGCGCTACGCCATGGACAAGCTGCGCCAGCGCTTGCAACCCGCCGATGGCGGTGACGGCCCTGCCGCGTCCGTTGCCGCGCAGGAGCGCCCGGCATGAGCCGCGTCCCTCCACCCGGAACCCCGCTGGACCACGAGGAGCGCGAGTTCGCGGCGTTGCTCGCGCGCGACCGGCCGTCCACCGGGCCGTCGCCCACGCTGGATGCCGCGATCCTGGCAACGGCACGCAAGGCGGCGCGCGACGAGACTGCCGTGGCGCCACGCCGTACCCGTCGCCCGCGCATGGCGTGGGCGACCGGTGCGGGTCTGGCGGCGTCGCTGGTGCTTGCCGTCGGCGTGGCCTGGCAGATCCGTCCGCAGGGCGACGCGATCGAAGTACCGGACGAAGCGCCGCGCGCGGCTGCGTCCCGCGACATGGGCGATGCGCAGTCACGCCCGGCGCCTGCCGCGGAGATGCAGGTGGCGGCGCCCGCCAGCAGCGCACCAGCCGACACCACCCAGGACGCAGCGTCGCGCGCCGAGCCGCGACCGGCAGCCGCGCGGTCGATGGCCGCATCCGGCACACCTTCCGCACCGCCCGATGACGCAACGCCCGTGATGGAGATGCCGCCTGCTCCGCCAGCGCCACCGCCGCCGGCGCCTGTCGTGTTCGACGCGCCGGAGCCCACGGCCGCCGCTGTCGCTCCACGACGCGAAGCCGGACAGCAGGCCGACGCCGAGCGCCTGCGCCGGGCCGAGGACGAAGCTGCAGACGCCGCGCAACGGCGTGCGATGCGCACGCCACAGGACGCGGCACGTCCCGCCGCGGCGGCAGCCGCGAAAGCAGCGCCCGCGCCTCCGCCGCCGGTGGAAGACGACCACGCGTACGACCAGCCGCTGGACGATGCCCCTCCGGCCTCGGCCGACGCCCCGGAAGTGCGCGAGGCGTGGCTGGCGCGCATCCGCGAGCTGGTGGCCGAAGAGCGCTATGCCGAGGCACGCGCCAGCTTCGACGAATTCCGCCGCCGCTATCCCGACGTGGCCGTGCCGCGCGACCTGCGGGTGCTGCTGCCGTAATGCGCACCACCCTGGCCGCGCCCGCGACCCACGAGATCCTCGTCCGCCACAGCCGCTTCCTCGCCCACGCCGCGCCGGTGGAATCGGCCGACGAAGCGGTCGCGTTCATGGCCGCCGTGTCGGTGCTCGATGCCACCCACAACTGCTGGGCGTGGCGGATCGGCGCCGGCTACCGCTCCAGCGACGACGGCGAACCCGCCGGCACCGCCGGTCGCCCGATCCTCGCCGCCATCGATGGCCAGGGGCTGGACGGCGTGGCGGTGGTGGTGACGCGCTGGTACGGCGGCATCAAGCTCGGCGCCGGCGGCCTGGTGCGCGCCTATGGCGGCGCGGCCGCCGAGTGCCTGCGCACGGCGCCGCGGCGCGACGTCATCGACATGGTGGAGCTGCGCGTGGCCTGCGGCTTCGCCGACTGCGGGGAAGTGCATGCGGCGCTTGCGGCATTCGCCGTCGAAAAGCTGGCGGAGACCTTCGACGCCGACGGCGCGCACTTCCATCTGCGGCTGCCTGCGGATGCCGTGGAAGGCTTCCGTACGCGCCTGCGCGACGCCACCCGCGACCGCGTGCGCATCGGCGACAATGGCTGATGGCCCGATTCTCGCAAACGTCCCGGCAGGCAAGCCCACCCCCCGCAGCCGACGGCAGCAACGCGCCACCCGGCGACACGACGCCCGTCGGCGACCGCAAGGCGCCGTTCGCAAGCCTGCGCGGCCTGCTGCCGTTCCTGGCGCGGCACAAGGGCCTGCTGGTGGCCTGGCTGCTCGCGCTGATCGCGTCCAGCACCGCCACGCTCAGCCTGCCGGTGGCGGTGCGCTTCATGATCGACCGCGGCTTTGCCAGCGGCTCCGGCATCGACGCCGCCTTCGGCCTGCTGCTGGCAGTCGCGGTGGCGCTGGCGCTGGCCACGGCGGCACGGTTCTTCTTCGTGTCGCTGCTCGGCGAGCGGGTGGTCGCCGACCTGCGCAACCAGCTGTACGGGCATCTGATCGGGCTGGACCAGGCCTTCTTCTCGCGCAGCCGCTCCGGCGAGCTGGTCTCGCGCCTCACGGCTGATACCGAGCTGCTGCGCAGCGTGGTGGCGACCAGCATGTCGGTGGCCCTGCGCAGCACGGTGATGGTGCTGGGCAGCGTGGCGATGATGGTGGTCACCAGCCCCAGGCTGGCGCTGTGGACGCTGGTCGGTATTCCGCTCTTCGTGCTGCCGCTGGTGCTGGGCGGGCGCCGCCTGCAGCGCATCTCGCGGCAGAGCCAGGACCGCATCGCCGATGCCAACGCACTGGCCAATGAAACCCTGGGCGCGGTGTCCACGGTGCAGGCACACGCCCGCGAGGAACACGAGCGCGCGCGCTTCGGCGCGGCCGTGGCCATGTCGGTCGCCACCGCGCGCCGCCGCATCACCGTGCAGGCGATGGTGACCGCGGTCGCGATCACCGCGGTGTTCGGCGCGATCACCCTGGTGCTGTGGTCGGGCGCGCACGACGTGGCCGCCGGCTCGATGACCGCTGGCACGCTTGGCCAGTTCGTGCTGTACGCGCTGTTCGGCGGTGGCTCGGTGGGCGCGCTGGCCGAGGTCTGGAACGAACTGCAGAAGGCCGCCGGCGGCATGGGGCGCATCAGCGAACTGCTCGAGGAGCGCGCGCTGGTGTCCACCCCGGACACGCCCGCCGCCCTGCCCCGCCCGGTGCGCGGCGAAGTCGCGCTGCGCGACGTGACCTTCCACTATCCGTCGCGCCCGGACATGCCGGCGCTGCACGGCTTCACGCTGGCCGTGGCGCCGGGCGAGACCGTCGCGCTGGTCGGCCCGTCGGGCGCCGGCAAGAGCACGGTGTTCTCCCTGCTGCTGCGCTTCTATGACCCGCAGTCCGGCGCGCTGACGCTGGACGGCGTGGACCTGCGCACGCTCGACCCGATCGAGCTGCGCGGCGCGATCGCGGTGGTGCCGCAGCAGCCGACGATCTTCGCCGCCAGCGCGCGCGACAACATCCGCTACGGCCGCCTGGAGGCGACAGACGCCGAAGTCGAAGCCGCCGCGCGTGCCGCCGAGGCGCACGACTTCATCACCGCCCTGCCGGCCGGCTACGACGAGCAGCTGGGCGAACGCGGCGCGCGCCTCTCCGGCGGCCAGCAGCAGCGCATCGCCATCGCTCGCGCGCTGCTGCGCGACGCACCGGTGCTGCTGCTCGACGAAGCCACCTCCGCGCTCGACGCGCAGAGCGAGCGCGCCGTGCAGCACGCGCTGGAGCGGCTGATGGCCGGCCGCACCACGCTGGTGGTGGCGCATCGCCTGGCGACAGTGCTCAAGGCAGACCGCATCGTGGTGGTGGACGCCGGGCGCATCGTCGCCGAGGGCACCCACGCCGAGCTGATGGCGCAGAACGGGCTGTACGCGGAGCTTGCGCGGCTGCAGTTCCTGGATGTCCAGGGCGCGTCCGTCGACGCATAGCCGGTATCGATGCGCGCGCCGAAGCGCGGCACGCACGGCGAGGATCTCAACCTGGAAGCGCGCGCTCGATGGCGGCGTGCGTCGCCAGCCCTGCCGGCAACGTACCCATCGCCAAGCCGTGCGCACCGCCCAGGCGGCTGCGACAGAACGCCTCGGCCGCGGGGCTGCCGGCGCGCAGCAGCACCGACGCCTGCAGCGCGAGCGCGATGCGTTCGACCAGCAGGCGTGCGCCGGCCTCGCCCGCGTCCGGCAGGGCCTCGCGCAAGACCACGAGTGCGGCGTCCAGCGCCGGGTGCAGGCCACGCGCGGCGTCGATCTCGGCCAGCAACGCCGCGCCGGCCTCCGGTTCGCGCGCCAGCGCACGCAGCACGTCGAGGCACTGGATGTTGCCGCTGCCTTCCCAGATTGAATTCAATGGTGCCTGGCGGTACAGCCGCGGCAGCAGCGATTCCTCGATGTAGCCGGCGCCGCCCAGGCATTCCTGCGCTTCGTTGACCAGCGCCGGCGCGCGGCGGCAGATCCAGTACTTGCCGACCGCGGTGGCGACGCGCGCGAACGCGGCCTCGCGCGGATCGTGAGGCGCCGCATCCACGGCCCGCGCCACGCGCATCGCCAGCGCCAGCGCGGCCTCGGATTCGATCGCCAGGTCGGCCAGCACGTTGCGCATCAGCGGTTGCTCCGCGAGGCGCTTGCCGAACGCGCTGCGGTGCCGGCAATGGTGGATCGCCTGCGCCAGCGCCATGCGCGTGCCGGCGGCCGAGCCGAGCATGCAGTCGAGGCGCGTGAGCATCACCATCTGCAGGATGGTGGCGACGCCGCGGCCCTCGTCGCCCACGCGCCACGCGGTCGCACCCTGGAATTCCACCTCCGACGACGCGTTCGACCAGTCGCCGAGCTTGTCCTTGAGGCGCATCAGCGTGAATGCGTTGCGGCCACCGTCGGGCAGGCGCCGCGGCATGAGGAAGCAGCTCAATCCACCCGCCGCCTGCGCCAGCACCAGGAAGCCGTCGGACATCGGCGCCGAGAAAAACCACTTATGCCCGCGCAGCGCGTACGCATCGCCCGCCACGGCATCGCCATCGGCCAGCGGCGTGGCGGTGGTGGTGTTGGCGCGTACGTCGCTGCCACCCTGCTTCTCGGTCATGCCCATGCCGATGGTGACGCCCGGCTTGGCGCTTATTGCGACATCCGATGCGTCGTAGCGGCAGCTGGCCACTTTGTCCGCCCACCCGCGCAGCGCCGGGGCCTGGCGCAGGGCCGGCACCGCGGCATGGGTCATGGTCAGCGGGCAGCTGGTACCGGGCTCCACCTGATGGTGCAGGTAGCTCAGCGCCGCGCGCGCGACGTGCGCACCCGCGCCGGGCTGCGCCCAGGACAGGCCGGCGACACCGTGCTCCACCGCGACCTGCATCAGCCGGTGGTAGTTGGGGTGGAACTCCACCACGTCGATGCGCTGGCCGAAGCGGTCGTGCGTGCGCAGCCGCGGGCGGTCGCGATGGGCGTCGTGCGACAGCGCCAGCAGCTCGCCGCCGGCGATCGCGCCATACCCGGCCACGTGCGACGCGAATGACGCCGCGCCCTCGCGCGCCAGCGCTTCGCGCAGGACGGCGTCATCCGCCCAGAGGTCGCGCGGCGCGAACTCCGGCGGCTGGTTGTCGACGACGTGCGTGCCCATGGCGCGCTCCCCTCCGGGTGCTACGGGTCAGTCGGCTGCGCCGGTCCCGCGCGCCGGGGAGGTCAGCATGTGCTCCGGCACCACGCCACCGCGGCGCGGCTGCGGCCCCACGACGACCGTGGTCGCCTTGTTGGCGATGATGTACGGCTTCACGTCGTCGATGAAACGCAGCTTGCCGGTCGCGCGCTCCGCGAACTGCCTGGCGGTGATCCGCACGTGGCAGTTGAGGAACGGCCCGGCGATGTTGCGGCCCTTCGACACGTAGACGATGCGGCCGTCGCGGTCGCGGCCCAGCACCAGGCGCTCCTGCTTGCGGGTGGTGCTGTAGATCCAGCCGGGCTGGATGTCGGATTCAGGGATCGCCATGGGGGCTGTCCGCCTGGGTTCGGAAACGATGCACAGCGTAGTCGCAGCGGTGAAGGCATGCACGCCCCGACGCGTCAGCTGACCGCAAGCGCCTGGAACGCGGCGGCATTCGGTGTGGCATGGCCGTGCGCGGTGTTGTCGAACACCACCCAGGCCGCGCTGCCGCGCGGCGTCGCGGCGGCGACCCGCTTCGCAAGCGCCGCCAGCGCATCGGCGTCGTAGTCGCTGTAGTACATCCTCGGCGCGCCGTGCCAGCGCCAGTAGCGCAGCGCCGGGTCGCCTCCCGGTTCCGCGGCGGCCGCGACCGGCGCCGGATCCGCCGCAACCCGTGCGATGTGGTGCCGCTGCCACAGCGCGTCGACGCGCGGCGCGAACCAGCTGGCGTGGCGTGGCTCGCAGGCGATGCCGCCCGCCCAGCGCCGGCGCAGCATGGCGAAGAACGTGGCCGCCACGCGGCCATCAAACGCGAGGCTCGGCGGCAGCTGCACCAGCAGGCAGCCGAGCTTGCCGCCCAGCCCACCGGCCTGGTCGAGGAAGGCATCGAGGAGCGGGCCAGCGGCCTGCAGGCGATGGTCGTGGGTAATCGTCCTCGGCAGCTTGGCCGAGAACCGGAAGCCTGCGGGCACCGTGGCCGCCCAGCGCTCGTATGTGGCCCTTCGGTGCGGACGGTGGAACGAAGAGTTGATCTCCGCCATCGCAAAGCGGCTCGCGTAGGTGGCGAGCATGCTGTCACCGGCAGCGAACAGCTGGCGATGGCCGGCGGCGATCGACCAGCCGGCGGTGCCGGTGCGGACCGCGGTGCTGGCGGCAGGGGAACGTGGCATGCGCGGACCGGATCGAGAGGCGTCGGCACAACCGATAACATCCGTCCTCCCGTGACTCGGTGAAGCCGCGGATGCGGCGACGTGCCGCTGCCAGGCGCACGGGCAGGCACCACGCGTTGACATGCGTGTCACCCACCGTGGCGATACTCGCCGCCATGCCGGAAGGTCCTTCCATCGTCCTGCTGCGCGAGGATGCCGCGCGCTTCGCCGGCCGCAAGGTGCTGCGCGTTTCGGGCAACAGCACGCAGGACATCGAGCGCATGCGCAACCGCAAGCTGATTGCCGTGCGCAGCTGGGGCAAGCACTTCCTGCTTGAGTTCCACGGCTTCAGCCTGCGCATCCACCTCCTGCTGTTCGGCAGCTACCGCATCAACGCGGGCAAGGCCACGCCGCCGCGCCTGAGCCTGGGCTTCAGCAAGGGCGAGGAACTCAACTTCTATGCCTGTTCGGTGCGCTTCGTCGAAGGTGCGCTCGACGACAGCTATGACTGGCGCGGCGACGTCATGGACGACGCCTGGGACCCGGCGCTGGCGCGGCGCAAGCTGCGCGCGCAACCGGAGGCGCTGGCCTCGGACGTGCTGCTCGACCAGGACGTGTTTGCCGGCGTGGGCAACATCATCAAGAACGAGGTGCTGCACCGGATCCGCGTGCACCCGGAAAGCACGGTCGGCGCCCTGCCCGCGCGCAAGCTGTCGGAGCTGGTCACGCAGGCGCGTGAATACAGCTTCGACTTCTACCGCTGGAAGAAGGCCTTCGTGCTGAAGAAGAATTACCAGGTTCACACCAGGCGGAGCTGCCCGCGCGACGGCACTCCGCTGACCTTCCGAAAGCACCTCGGCCGTGCGCAGCGGCGCGCCTTCTGGTGCGACACCTGCCAGCGGCTGTACGTCGCCGAGTGATCCGCCGCGGGCGGCGGGGCCACTTCTTCACGCCGGCATCCGCCCCGGAGCGGTTCGATATCCACCCCTCCCGCACGAGCAGACGCCAATGCGCAGCATCCTCGCGACGTTGAAGAAGGAGCACGACGCCCTCCGCGGCCTCTTCGACCAGATCAATGCCACCACCGACCGCGCCGAAAAGACGCGTGCCGACCTGCTGGAGAAGATCGAGGCCAACCTGATTCCGCACGCCAAGTGGGAAGAGCTGGTGTTCTACCCCGCCTTCGCCAAGCGTGCCTCGCACGAGCAGCTGCTGCAGCATGCCGAAGCGATCCAGGAGCATCGCGCGGTGGAGCTGACCGTGCTGCCCGACCTGCACGCGTCCGAAAAGACCTCGCGCCAGTTCGCCGGCTCGGTCAAGGTGCTGGGCGAATTCATCGACCACCACGCGAAGGAGGAGGAGAAGGAGATGTTCGCCTCCGCGCGTGACCTGTTCACGCCTGCGGAACTCGCGGAGTTCGACGAACAGTACGAGGAATGGAAGTCGTCGTTCGCCGCCGCCGGCATCACGGCGCATGCCAAGCTCAAGACCGGCCTGAAATCGGTGCTGCGCGCGCCGACGGCGCCGGGCTGAGGCACGTCCACCCGGGACCCGGCCGGGGCGCGCCGAACCGCGCAACCCGGCGTCCCCCGCGACCGGCTGCTACCAGTCGGTCGGCTTGTAGTCCTTCAGGAACTGGCCCCACACGTGCTCGCCGGTATTGAGCCCGGCGATGATCGGATCGACGATGCGCGCCGCGCCGTCGACAATGTCGAGCGGCGGATGGAAGCGCTCTTCGATCGTCTTGCGCGCGGCGATTTCCACCGGATCCTCGTCGGTCACCCAGCCGGTGTCGACGGAATTCATGTGGATGCCGTCGCCGTGGTAATCGGCGGCCGAGGTGCGCGTCATCATGTTGAGCGCGGCCTTGGCCATGTTGGTGTGCGGGTGCCGGGTGGTCTTGAAGTTGCGGTAGAACTGCCCTTCGACCGCCGACACGTTGACGATGTGTCGGTCGCGCGTGGGCGGGCTGCCGTCGGCGGTGCGCAGCATCAGCGGCTTGAGCCGCGCGTTGATCAGGAACGGCGCGATCGCGTTGACCAGCTGCACTTCCAGCAGCTCCACCGACGGCACCTCGTCCATCAGCAGCCGCCATGAATTGCGGCCGCGCAGGTCGACCTGCTGCAGGTCCTGGTCCAGGCGGCCTTCCGGGAACAGATGCGACTGGCCCAGCAGCTCCTCGGCCAGCAGCGGCACCTGCGACAGCTCGGCGGCGCGGGTCAGGCCGGCGGCGGCGGCGTGGCGCAGGTCGCGACCGGCCAACGCGGTCTTGTCGCCTTCCGGCAGCAGCGCTTCGGCGCGCAGGCCTTCATAGCGCCCGAGCAGCGCGCGCAGGTGTTCGGGCGCGTCGTGCAGCGCGGCCGTTTCCGCCGCCATCATGTGCGCGTAGAACTCCGGCGGGCGGCGCACGGTCTGGCAGGCGTTGTTGATGATGAAATCGAGGCGGTCGTGCGTGGCCAGCAGCTCGCTGCAGAACGCCTCCACGCTCGGCGTGTGGCGCAGGTCGAGCCCGAAGATCTCCAGGCGGTCGTGCCATTCGGCGAAGTCGGGCTCCTCGGCGTAGCGCGCCGCGGAATCGCGCGGGAAACGCGTGGTCACGATCAGCCGCGCGCCGCAGCGCAGCAGCTTCAGGCCGGCCTGGTAGCCGATCTTGACCCGGCCGCCGGTCAGCAGCGCCACGCGCCCGGTCAGGTCGGTGAGCTCGGTGCGCTTGGCGAAATTGAAGTCCGCGCAGGTCGGGCACAGCTGGTCGTAGAAATGGTGGATGCGCGTGTACTTCTGCTTGCACACGTAGCAGTGCTGCGGCTCGAGCGCCTCGTGGTGCGGCGGCACATCGGCATCGAGGTCGAGGGGCTTGAAACCGCTCGGCGGGAAATAGTTGGGCGTGGTGAATACCGGCTGGCGGCGCAGCGTGCGGATGCCGGTGGCATCGAGGATCGCGTCGTCGCGCTGGTTCTTTTCCAGCACGCGGCTGCGCTTGGCCTGCTTGCGGCGCTGGCGGCGCGCCACGGGATCGACCGGCGCACTGATCGCGGCCAGCGCGCGGTGCAGGCGCTCGCGGGTGGCGTCGTCCAGCGCGTCGAGCAGCGCGTGGTCGGCGGCGACGGTTTCGAGGGTATCGGTGGCGTCCCGCAGGCGCGCTTCGAGCGTATCGCCGGGCAGGTCGGCGCGGGCGTCAGGTGCGCCCGGTGAGGTCGTGGTCATGCGCATAGTTTGCGGGCTGGGCGCCGCAAACGACAGCGCCGGCGCCTGAAGATCGCAGCGAGCCGCGCCTGCACGGCCCCGGCGGAGTGGCAGGCTGCCGGTTCAGCGGGTCCGCGGCCGCCGCGGCCCGGGCGCGGAATGACGGCCGGTGCGGGCGTCGATCGCGTCGATCCAGCCGGCCGCAGCCCCCGGAAACGCGTCGGCGTAGGGCACGTAGGGCTTGATGTCGAGCACCGGCGTGCCATCAAGGAGGTCCAGCCCGCGCACCCGCAGCGCGCGCGCCTCCACCGCCACCAGCTCCACCGCAGACAGTCCGATCGCGTTCGGCCGGTGCGGCGCGCGGGTGGCGAGCACGCTGCGCTTGCCGCCGCCGCGCGGCGGCCTCACCTCGGCCTTCCAGCCCTCGCTGCGGTCGAACACGAACACCAGCCAGATCCGCGCGAAGCCGGCCAGGTCGCGGAACGCGGCCGCCGGCAGCGTGTCGATGAATTCGATATGCGCGTCGACCGCATCGCCGGTCTCGGTGCCTTCGACCACCGTGGCCTGGTGCGGCGCGTCGATGCGGCGCGCATACGGCGAGCGCACGTAGGCGATCGGGCTGAACGTGAACACCTGGGCCTCGTCGGGCGCGGGCGCGGCGGAGCCGGGTTCGGGCGGCATGGGCGGGTCTGGCAGCATGGGCCGGCCATGGTCCCATGGCCGCCGCCAGCGCGCGCGGAGCGGAGACGCGACGCCCTGGCCACCACGCTGCGCTTATCCTGTGCGCCCCGCACCGGACCACCCGCCATGCACGCTCCCGACAGCGAATTCGACCCCGACGACAACTACGCGGGTGGATTCGACCCCGACCTGGAAATCGACGAGGACGCCGGCAACGAGACGCTGGTCTGGCAGCTGCTGCTGCTGCTCAACCCCGGCGACGAAGAGACCGCGCTGCAGCAGTTCGCCGCCTACCAGGACGCGACCGCCGATGCCGGCGAAGACGAGTTCGAGCCGGCCTGGGTGCTGAAGGACATCATCGACTGGAAGTCCGGCTTCCAGGTGCACGACGACGATGCCGCCGCGTTCGTGGAAAGCATCACCGAGCTCGTCTCGCGCTGGAACCTCGAGCTCGACTGGGGCGTCGAGGATCCGACCGACGACGAGTTCCTCGCCGACGCCAGCATCGCCGACCTGCTGCACGTGGCCTACGACGCGCTGCGCGCCTACGGCTACACCCTGTGGGTGTGGGAAACCGGCACCGAGACCACCGCCGGCTGGATTGCGCTCAGCCGCGACGACGAGGCGATGCGTGCGATCGCGCCGGCGCTGGGCATCGAACTGCGGCCGGCCGGCCTGGCATAGACGCCGCGCACGGGTCACCGTCGGCGACCCGTGCGCGCATCACTCCCGCATTACCAGATGCGGACCCGATCCTCGGGCGCGATCCACAGCGGATCGCCTTCGCTGACGTCGAACGCGTCATACCAGGCGTCGATGTTGCGCAGCGGCGCGAACGCGCGGATGTGGCCCGGCGAGTGCGTGCCGTTGACCAGCTGCTGGCGCAGGGCGTCGTCGCGCCACAGGGTGCGCCATACCTGGGCCCAGCCCATGAACAGGCGCTGCTCACCGCTGAAGCCGTCGATCACCGGCGCCGGCTTGCCGTCGAGCGAGCGACGGTAGGCCTCCAGTGCGATGGTCAGCCCGCCCAGGTCGCCGATGTTCTCGCCCATCGCGACCTTGCCGTTGATGTGCATGCCCGGCAGCTGCGGGAACTCGAAGGCCTCGTACTGGGCGCCGAGCTTCGCGGCCTGGACCTCGAACTTGGCGGCGTCGTCGGCCGTCCACCAATCACGCAGCAGGCCGGCACCGTCCGACTTGCGGCCCTGGTCGTCGAAGCCATGGATGATCTCGTGGCCGATCACGCCGCCGATGGCGCCGTAGTTCACCGCCGGATCGGCGTCGGGATCGAAGAACGGCGGCTGCAGGATCGCGGCCGGGAACACGATCTCGTTCTTCACCGACGAGTAGTAGGCGTTGACCGTCTGCGGGGTCATGCCCCACTCGGCCTTGTCGACCTGCTGGCCGATGCGCGCGCGGTCGTAGTCCCATTCGAAGGCGGCCGAACGCAGCGCGTTGCCGAGCACGTCGCCGTCCCTGACCTCCAGCGAGGCATAGTCGCGCCAGGTCTCCGCGTGGCCGATCTTCAGGCCGAAGCCGGCCAGCTTGGCGCGGGCCTCCGCCTTGGTGTCTTCGCCCATCCATTCCAGCTGGTCCAGGCGCGCGCCCATGGCCGCCTTCACGTTGGCCACCAGTTCGTCCATCTTGGCCTTGGAGTCCGGCGGGAAGTACAGCTGCACGTAGTCGCGGCCGATGGCCTCGCCCATCGCCTCTTCGGCATGCGCCACGCCGCGCTTCCAGCGTTCCTTCTGCTCGGGCTGGCCGGAGAGGAACTTCGAGCGGAAGTCGAAGTGGGCGTCGACGAAGGCCTTCGACAGCATCGGCGCCGCCTGGTCGGTGACGTGGAAGGCCTGCCAGGCCTTGAGCGTATCGAGGTCGGCAGCGGCGAAAAGCTTCGCCAGCTTCGGCATCGCGCTGTCCTGGCGCACGACCGCGCGCGACGCCTGTTCGACGCCGGCGGCGGCGAAGAAGCGCTCCCAGTTGACGCCCGGCGCGGTGGCGGCGAAGTCGGCGCGCTCGACCGGGTTGTAGGTGCGGCTGCGGTCACGGCTCTCGGCGCGGGTCCAGTGGGCTTCGGCCACCGCCTTCTCGAAATCGAACACGCGCTGCGCATTGCCCTGCGCATCGTCCCAACCGGCGAGTTGCAGCAGCTGCGCGATATAGGCGACGTAGCGCTCGCGCTGCGGCGCGAACTTCTCGTCCAGGTACATCTGGCGGTCGCCGAGACCGAGGCCGGACTGGCTCATGTAGAGCGTGTAGCGGTCGGGATCACGCTGGTCGTCGGACACGCCAAGGCGGAACAGGGTGGCGCCGACGCCGCCGGAAGCCGCGCCCATGAGGTCGGCAAGTGCGTCCTTGTCGGCCGCGGCGCGGATGGCGTCGAGGTGCGGCGCCAGCGGCTCCGCGCCCAGGGCCTCGATCGCGGCCTCGTCGAGGAAGCTGCGGTACAGCGTGGCGACCTTGGCGGCGTCGCCGGTCGCGGCGCCGCCCTGCCCGACGTAGCCCTCGACCAAGCCGCGAACGCGCGCCTCTGACAGGTCACGCAGGACCAGGAACGAGCCGTACATCGACTTGTCCGCGGGAATGTCGGTGTTCGCGGCCCACGTGCCGCTGACGTAGCCGAAGAAGTCCGCACCCGGCGATACATCGCGATCCATGCCCGCGGTATCGATGCCCCAGGTGCCGAAGCGGTCGGCTGCGACGTTCGCCCCGGTGCTGCCGGCACCCGAATCGTCCGCGGCATACAGCAGGGTGGTGTCGCAGGCGATGTCCAGGCAGCCGGCGGCATCGCGGGCGTCATGGGCGGAAACGGGCGCGGCGATCGCAAGTGCGAGCGCGGTCGCGGCGGAGAGCAGGCTGGTCTTCAAATCGTAACTCCTGGCGGGTGGACGGACGCCCGCGGGCGTCAGCCTTGCAAGGATACCCAACCCTGCTTTTTCGAGCCGATCCTCACGCATGGCGCAACTAGCGCCCCGTCGCGCGAAGCCTCCGGTACTCTGCCGCCGCCTGCGCCGGCGTCGGATCGGACATGGCCATGCCGTTGATGAAGACAGCCGGTGCGCCGCGCTTGAAGATTTCGATCGCGCGGTTCGCGCCCGCGACCTGTTCGGGCGTGGGATCGTCCATCGAGAACGCGATCGAGTTGCCCCGGACCACGGGCACGCCCTTGTCTTCAAGGAACGCGACCAGCGCCTCGCTGCGCCGTGCCTGGTCGGACGGACAGTTCTTCGGTGCAAGGACGAGCACGGCGTGCCGCGATGCGCCATCCGGCATGCGCACGGATACAAAGCCGTTCTCGCTGATGGCGGCGCCGCTGTCGGCGCTATCGGCGCCTGCAGCCTCCCGGCCATCCCACCAGCGCCAGGCGCCGAAGACGCATGCGACCAGCAGCAACAGGGGGAGAAGGCGCATGGGCGCGACAGTCGTCATGGAGCGGGCGCCGTGTGCTGCACGGGAGCCCCCAGGTGCGAATTGAAGAAGGAAACCAGCTCCGCGTTCATGGCCTTGTGGGCGGCAAGCCGGTCGAATCCCTCGGGATCACTGCAGAGGGCCGGAGGCTTCAGCAAGCCGCAGGGCGCCAGGAACGACAGGTGTGTGGCGCCAGCCATTTGCCTCGCCAGGGCCCGGGGCCCCAGCCCATCCAGCACGATCCGGGTATTCGTCGCGAAAGGCACGAGGTCGTCCTTTTCGCCGCTCCATACCTGCACGGGAACGTCCACGTCGGACAAGCCATTTCCCGCCAGCGTGAAGCCAAGCCCTGGCGCGGCTACCGCGGCCGCACGGATTCGCGGGTCCTTCAGGAACACTCCCGATCCCTCGCCGCTGTCGAGCAGAGGGGACTTCACATGCCCGAGGACTTTGCAGATGAACTCCGGCGTCCGCCGGCAGTGCTCCGAGACAGCGGCCATATCCGGCCTGGCACCGACCAGGGTGAGCACGCCAAAGCCGCCTGCGGACAGGCCATAGGCACCCACGCGGGACGCGTCGACGCTGGACGCGCCGGGCCATCCCTCCAGGACAAAATCCAGGGTCGCGCGCATTTGCTCCGCACGCTGGCTGAAGAGCGCCGGCGAACTCTGGCGGCTACGGTCGGCGTAGTTGTCGCCGGCATGGGTGGGCGCCGCCACGACGTAGCCCGCACTCGCCAGTTCCATCGCGAGGTCCACATGGCTCAGGGCGCTTCCGTCATTGCCATGCGAGACCAGCACCACGGGCAGCTTCGTGCCGAGCACAGGCGCGTCCCTGGCGACGTTGAGCAGATTGCCACTCACGAACGTCGTGGGGCGGGGCGTTCCGGATGTGGGATACCACAGGGCTACGGCGATCGGGCCGCTCCCGCTTTCAACTCGTGCGGTCTGGAAGCCGACCGGCCTGTCCGAATCTCTGGCTGTGCTGACGGCGTACGCCGTCAGGGCGAACGCAAGAAGCCCCAGAACAACCGCGATGCGCTTTACCCATTTCATGGCGTTCCCCATTGTTGTAGCCGCTACCGCGGCCGAGGCAAATCAGACACTTGGCGACCCGGGATTTCATGCGGCGGAATGCACCCTGCCGAACGTCACCGCTCGCCGCCTAATCCACAGCCCTGCGACCCACACGGACATCGTCGGTGAAAAAGCCATCGATGCCGGCATCGAGCAGGGCGCGGATATGTGCCACGGCACCCTCCTCGTTGCGGCTGCGCGGGTCTTCGCCCTGCCACAGGCTGCGCGGCAGGAACCGGTTCTCCGGACGGAACGTATACGGCATCACCTGCAGTCCGGCGGCGTGCGCGTCGGCGACCAGCGTGGTGGGCTTGCCCAGCCGACCGTCGGCACCCACCGGCACCACGTAGCCAAGTTGCGGGCCGAGCACGTCGGCATAGGTGGCGACTTCGCGCAGGCCTGCGGCAGTCGCCATGTCGGCATAGGTCGGTCCGCCAGCGGCGATGTCGGCAGGTCGCGCATCCGCCGCGCCGAGCAGTTGCAGCAGGCGGATGTTCGCCCTGCCCTCGCCCAGCTTCGCGCGCAGCGCGCGCAGGTTGCCGACTTCGAACGACTGGATCACCACCGCTGCGCTGCGGGTGTAGGGGTGCGCAGCCAGCGCGTCGAGCAGGCGGTCCTCGAGCGGCAGTCCGCGCGCACTGAAGTGGGTGGAATGCTTGAGCTCGGGAATCAGGCCGAGTTCGCGCCCGCGCGCGGCCGATTCACGCGCCACCAGCGCCACGATCTCGTCGAAGGTCGGGACTGCGTACAGGCCGTCGTGCGCGGTGCCGCGCAGCTGCGGGAGGCGTTCGCGGGCACGCAGCGAGCGCAGTTCGGCGAGCGTGAAGTCCTCCACGAACCAGCCTTCGATCTCGCGGCCGTCGACGCGGCGCGTCGTCCTGCGGTCGGCGAAGGCCGGGTGCGCGGCGACGTCGGTGGTGCCACCGATCTCGCCCTCGTGCCGCGCCACCAGCACGCCGTCGCGGGTGGCGACGAGGTCCGGCTCGATGTAGTCGGCGCCGTCCTCGATGGCGCGCGCGTATGCGGCCAGGGTGTGCTCGGGCAGCACCGCGCTGGCGCCGCGGTGCGCGATCACCAGCGGTGCGGGCGGCTGAACTTCGGTTTGACCAGCGGTGGTGGGCATCGGTGAGGCGGCCATGGCCAGTGCCAGCGGGATCCAGTACAGCTTGTCGCACTCCCCCCAGAAAAAAGGGGCCCCGCATCACGAGGCCCCGGAACAGGGAAAATGCTTTCTTTTCCTGATCGTCGCGCTTACGCGACCGGTGCGACGCCGGTCGCCTGCGCGCCCTTCGGCCCCTGGGTGACTTCGTAGCTGACGCGCTGCCCTTCCTGCAGGCTGCGGAAGCCTTCCGATGAGATTGCCGAGTAGTGCACGAAGACATCCGTGCTGCCGTCCTCCGGTGCGATGAAACCGAAGCCCTTGGCGTCGTTGAACCACTTCACTGTGCCGTATTGCATGACTCTGTCCACCTCGTCTGGATGCGATTGCGTGTGGCCTGCGTGCAAGGCGCCTGGACACACGGCCCGAGTATGCAAAGCAACCCGGCCGACTTCAATCACCCCGCGAGCAGGGCCGAGACCAGGCCGGGCAATCCGGAGGACGCCGCTTCGACGTTGGCCACCACCTCTTCGATGGTGATCACCTCGTCGTGCACCGGACCTGCGCCGGCCGCCCAGTTGGCGACGATGGCCAGGCATGCGTAGTCGAGGCCAAGCTCGCGCGCCAGCCCGGCCTCGGGCATGCCGGTCATGCCGACCAGGTCGCAGCCGTCGCGCGCCAAGCGCGTGATCTCGGCGCGTGTCTCCAGGCGCGGCCCCTGTGTAACGCCGTAACACCCCCCGTCGAGCAGCGCGACGCCGGACCTGGCGGCCGCGGCGATCACCGCGTGGCGCAGCGACGGCGTGTACGGATCACCGAAGTCCACGTGCAGCACCTCGCTGCCGGGCTCCTCGCAGAACGTCGACACGCGGCCCCAGGTGTAGTCGATCAGCTGGTCCGGGCAGGCCAGCACGCGCGGACCGAAGCGCGCGGTGATGCCGCCCACGGTGTTCAGCGCGAGCACGCGGCGCACGCCAAGCGCCTGCAGCGCCACCAGGTTGGCGCGGTAGTTCACCAGGTGCGGCGGCACGGAATGACCTTCGCCATGGCGCGCGAGGAACGCGACACGATGCCCGTCCAGGGTGCCGATGCGGACCGGTCCGGACGGCGCGCCGAAACGCGTCACCGGCTGGTGCGGCTCGACGTCCTCGAGGCCGGCCAGCTGGTACAGCCCGGTCCCGCCGATGACGGCGAGCGCGAGGTCGGGAATCGTCGGGCTCATGCGCTGTCTCCGGTCAGTCGGCGAGTGCGTAGATGGCCGGCAGGTTGCGGCCCTGCTCGTTGTAATCCATGCCGTAACCGAACACGTAGCGGTCCGGGACTTCGACACCCGAGTAATCCGCGCACACGCCTTCGACGCAGCGGTCGTGGATCTTGGTCGCCAGCACCGCCACGCGCACGTCGACCGCGCCCTCGTCCTGGCACCAGCGGATCACGGCGTTGAGCGTGTGGCCTTCGTCGAGGATGTCGTCGACCAGCAGCACGCGGCGGCCGCGCATGGGCGTTGCGGGGCGGTGCAGCCACGCCAGCCGCGAACCACTGGTCGCGCCGCGGTAGCGGGTGGCGTGCAGGTAATCGAATTCGAGGTCCAGCCCGCGCTCGCCCAGCGCGAACGCCAGCTGCGCGGCGAACGGCATGCCGCCGTGCATGATGGTGATGTACAGCGGCGGCTGCGCCTCGCCGGCGTAGTCCGGCACGATGGCATCGGCCATGCCTTCGATCGCGGCTTCCAGCGCGGCGCGATCGTGGATCACGTCGGCGCCGGCGAGCGCGTCGGCAAGCAGCGCCGCGCTCATGCCGCCACCCCGCCGCCCTGGCCGCTGCGCGCGCGGCTGTAGCGCGCATCCGCGAGCAATCCGTCCCAGCCGAGTGCCCCGCGGCCGAGCAGCCCGGTGAGCGCCATGGTGTTGAGCGTGCGGCCTTCGACGGCAGCCAACGACTCCTCGACCAGGTCCGGGTGGCAGACCAGCACCACGTCGCAGCCGGCGTCGAGGTGCGCATCGATGCGCTGCTTCACGCCGCCCGCCGAGAACGCCGCGGCCATGCCGATGTCGTCGGAGAACACCACGCCGCGGAAGCCCATCTCGCTGCGCAGGATCTCGTTGATCCAGCGCGGCGAGTAGCCCGCCGGTTCCGGCGCGACCTGGGGGTAGACCACGTGCGCCAGCATCACCGCGTCGGCGCCCGCGTCGATGCCGGCCACGAACGGCACGAGGTCGTCGGCGCGGATCGCGTCCAGCGTGCGGTCGTCGACCGCGTCGTCGAAGTGCGTGTCCTCGCGCACCGAGCCGTGGCCCGGGAAGTGCTTCAACGTGGCGGCCATGCCGGCAGCGTGCATGCCTTCGACGTAGGCGCGGGTGAACGCGGCAACCACCTGCGGATCGTCGGAGAACGCGCGGTCGCCGATGGCGAGGTTGCCGCGGCCAAGGTCGACCACCGGCGCGAAGCTGAGGTCCACGCCGGAAGCGCGCACCTCGCTGGCCATCAGCCAGGCGTGCTCACGCGCGCGCTCC
Source organism: Luteimonas sp. MC1828 (assembly GCF_016461615.1). Lineage (NCBI taxonomy): Bacteria > Pseudomonadati > Pseudomonadota > Gammaproteobacteria > Lysobacterales > Lysobacteraceae > Luteimonas > Luteimonas sp. MC1828. The sequence goes on along the minus strand of NZ_JAEMNY010000001.1, from coordinate 136,719 downwards.
AGCGCGGCCTGCGGATCGACGGCGTACTCGCGCCCGAAGCCCTGCAGCGACGGCAGCGCGCTGTAGCCCTCGCGGAAGCGCTGCACGCGGCCGCCTTCCTGGTCGACGCACACCAGCTGCGGCCGCGGCGCGGCGGCGCGGATCGCCGCCGACAGCTCGGCGACCTGCTCGCGCGATGCGAAGTTCCGGGTGAACAGGATCACGCCGGCGCAGGCGTCGTGCTGCAGCCAGTCGCGCTCGCGCGCGGTGAGTTCGGTGCCTTCGACGCCGATGACGAGCATGGACTTTCTCCTTCAGGCTTCCGGGCCGGCGCGCTCGGCCTCGCTCCATTGCGAGTACGGGCGCGAGGCCAGGGCCAGATTGTAGTAGCGCGGACAGTCGGTGGCTTCGGCACCCAGCCAGTCCGGGCGCATGAAGGGTTCATCGGCGCTGCCAAGCTCGACTTCGGCCACCACCAGGCCAGCGTTGTCGCCGAGGAATTCGTCGACCTCCCAGAGGTGATCGCCATGGCAGACCAGGTGCCGGCGCTTGTCGACCACGCCGCCGACGCACAGCGCCAGCAGGGCGCGCGCGTCGTCGACCGGGATCAGATAATCGAACTCCTGGCGGGTGTGGCCGAGCTCGCGCGACTTGAGGTTGAGGAAGGCTTCTTCGCCGGCGATGCGCACCCGCACCGAGGCGTTCTGGCGGCCTTCGTCCATCGCCGCCTGGTCGTTGATGTAGCCCTGCGCCATCGGCACCACCGCGTGCGCGGCGGCGCGCCAGCCGTCGCCGGCCACCAGGAACTTGCGTTCGATCTCAATTGCCACCGGGAACTCCTGCGTGTGTGTGTGCGACGCCGGGCCGCGTCATGCCGGTTCGAACACGGCGATCGATTCGACGTGGGCGGTATGCGGGAACATGTCCATCACCCCGGCCGAACGCAGGCGCCAGCCGCGCTCGTTGACCAGGTAGCCGGCATCGCGCGCCAGCGAGCCGGGATGGCAGCTGACGTAGACGATGCGCTTCAGGCCCTTCAGCGGCAGCTGCTTCAGCACGTCGATCGCGCCGGCGCGTGCCGGGTCGAGCAGCAGCTTGTCGAAGCCGGCGCGCATCCACGGCTCGCCCGAGAGATCGGTGGACAGATCCGCCGCGTGGAAGCTGACGTGCGGCATGGCGTTGCGCTCGGCGTTTTCGCGCGCGCGCGCCACCAGCCCGGCATCGCCTTCCACGCCGACGACCTCGGCGGCCACCCGTCCCAGCGGCAGGGTGAAATTGCCCAGTCCGCAGAACAGGTCGAGCACGCGCTCGCCGGGCTGCACGTCGAGCAGCGCGAGCGCGTGCGCGATCATCTTCTCGTTGAGGTCGGCGTTGACCTGGATGAAGTCCAGTGGGCGGAAGCCGAGTTCGATGTCCCATGGCGCCAGGCGGAACGACAGCGCCACCTGCTCCGGCCACAGCGGCTGCACCGAGTCGGGGCCACCCGGCTGCAGGAACACGGCGAAGCCCTGCGCCTGCGCGAACGCCACCAGCCGCGCACGGTCGGCGTCGGCCAGCGGCTGCAGATGGCGGAACACCAGCGCGATGGTGTCGTCGCCGGCGATGAACTCGATCTGCGGGATGTCGCTGCGCGCGTCCAGCGAGTCGACCAGCGCCGCCAGCGCCTCGACGCGCATGCCCAGCGCCGGGATGACGGTGTGGCATTCGCGCAGCTCGGCGACGAAGCGCGGGTCGCGCTCGCGGAACCCGACCAGCGTCCTGCCCTTCTTCTCGACGCGGCGCACCGAGAAGCGGCCCTTGCGGCGATAGCCCCACGCGGCACCGCTCAGCGGCGCGAGCACCGCATCCGGGGTGACGTGGCCGATGCGCGCGAGGTTGTCGTTCAACACCCGCGCCTTGGCGACGATCTGGCGGTCCTCGGCCAGGTGCTGCAACGTGCAGCCACCGCAGGTGCCGAAGTGCGGGCAGCGCGGCACGACGCGCTCCGGCGAGGCGGTGAGCACCTCGACCGCTTCGGCTTCATCGAAATGCCGCGAGCGCGCGGTCTGCCTGGCCAGGACGACCTCGCCCGGCAGCGCGCCTGCGACGAACACCGCCTTGCCGGCGTTGACGTGGCCTTCGGGGCGCCGGGCAACGCCGCGGCCGTCATGGCTGAGGTCGAGGATCTCGGCCTGGAAAGGGGTCTGGTCGATGCGAGCCAAGGCGTTGCGGCCCTCGGAAACGGCCGCACATTGTCGCAGAAGCCGCCGGCGCGGGCGCCGCCCGGCGGCTGGGGCGCGCCGCCTACTTCTGCTTCCAGGCCCCGCCCTGCTGGTACCACCATCCCGGCCGCGCGCTTGCAATCCACTGCCGCGCGAACACGTCGCGGATCTGCGCCTCCCACTCGGGATGGCCATTGGCAACGGCAATCTCGCGATACACCGCCTTGCGGTCGCGGTTGTCGTCGGCAACGGCCGCGTTCACCGCCACGCGATCCTTGAGCGGCACCTGGGCCGCCTCGCGCACCACCAGCAGGCCATCGCCCCCGAAGCCCAGCGCGCCGCTGTCGAAGTGCGGGCGCAGGCTGTCGAAGCGCGCTTCCATCCGCGACTGGATCGCCTGGATGGCGGGCGTGCGGATGGTGATGTCCGGCGCCTGCGCGTGGGCCGGCGCGATGCCGAGCAGCATCCACGGATCGAAGGCCACGCGGCGCGATGCACGCTCGGCCGGGACCATCGCCATGCCACCGCCGGGCGCGGGCATGGCCTCGGGTGCGGCCTCGTCGCCGATCACCTTCTCGACGAACTCGCGCGCCGCCTCGCGTGCCTCCGCCGCGGGGAAGTAGACATTGATGGTGACGCAGGCGGTGAGCACCAGCGCGGCGACAAACGGCAATCCCATCCAGTGGCGCATGCAGTCCTCCTCGGACGCGGTCGATCAGTCGAATACGGGGGCGACATCGCCGGAGCCCACCGCCGCCAGGCGTTCGACAAGGGTCTCCCAGTCGACGTTGCGGTTGTAGCCGACGATGTCCAGGCGCGGCAGGCCGGCACCTTCGACGATAGCAAACCCGGCGCCGCGCGGATGAAGCCCAGCCATCGCGCAGACGCCGTTGGCCAGCCGGCAGGAGATGCCGATGCGGCGATAGCCGAAGTCGTCGAACACCGCCAGCAACTGCCCTTGCAGGCTGGTCACGAACGAGGCGTCGCCGACGCTGGAGATGTTCTGCACGGCGCGCTGGCTGATGCGCTGGCGCACGCCGCGCCTGGCTTCGGTGTGCAGCTCGGCATCGAACCCGGTGGCCTGCCAGTCGACCAGGCGCAGGCCCAGCACCTGGCCGTGCAGGCGCCCGCTGATGCTGCCGAAATCGAACACACCGGTCAGCGACTGCATGTCGAGGCCGTCCAGCACGATGTCGGCCGACAGCGTGGGTGCCACGCCGAACGGGCGCTCCATGGCCAGCGACGACACCCGCACCTCGCCGTCGAAGGCACGCATCGACAGGCCGCCATCGAAGGCGAGGCGCTCGGCCGCATAGTGCATGCGCGGGATGACGCCCGACAGCGTGCCCGGGAATGCCGGCAGCCCGAGCGCCTTCGCCAGGCTCGCCATGTCCAGCGCCTCGACGGCCACGGCGCCTTCCATCTCCATCCCCCTGCCGTCGCGCGGCAGGGCCAGCGACAGGCCGGACAGTGCGAGCTCTCCACCCAGCAGCGCCACGCGCACCGGTTCGCGCAGCGCCAGTCGGCCGTCACGGCTGCGCCAGGGCAGGCGTGCGGGCCCGAACGCGATATCGCCCAGCGCACCGCCGCGCCAGCCGAGCGCGCTGTCTGCGCTGCCGTCGGCGACGATGCGCAGCTCGCCGTCCAGTCCGTGGAAGGCGAATCGTCCGTCGGGCGCCGCCACGTCCAGCGTGACCGGACGCAGCGCAAGCGCGTGCAGGCTCCCGTCGCGCAGCGCGAGTTCGGCCGACAGCGCGCCCTCGAGCGTCAGGCCGGTCAGGCCCGCTATGCCCAGCCAGCCGGAGAGATAGCGTTCGGGCAGTGCCGCCACCGCATCGCTGCGCAACGACAGGTCGAGGCTGTGCACGGCGCCATCGCCAGCCAGCGCCGCATGCCCGCTGACCTCCAGCGCGCCGGGATCACTGGCGGAGAATGCCGGAACGGTCCAGCCATCGGCACCACCCTGCAGCGCCACGTGCACCGCCACCGGGTGCGCTGGCAGCGCGACGTACGCGTTGCCGAAAAGCAGCTCGCCGCCGCGCAGCGCGCCATCGACGGTGATGCGCGGCCCGGCGGCCAGCGCGCGCCAGTCGATGCGCAGCTCCGCATCCAGCCCTTCGCCGGCCATGCTGCCGTCGGCGGTGTCGAACCCGACGCCGTCGAGCGTGAGCGGTGCCTGCACGTGCAGCGGACCATCGCGGGGAGCGTGCACGCGCACCGTTCCATCGAGCGTGCCTGCGCTGAATCGGCCAGCCGACCAGGCCTGGCTGGCCAGGGCCTGCGCCCAGGCGACCGGCACGGCCGCAAGATCGATGCGCGTGATGTCCGGCGCGGCGCGATCGTAATGCACGGCCAGGCGCGGCGGACCGCCTCCGCCCGCCGCGGACAGCGATGCGTCCACGTTCGCCATGCGCGGCGCCAGCGCCAATGCCAGCCGCAGCGGCGCGCCGCGCTGCTGGCGGACCTGGCCATCGCAGCGCCAGCCCTGGCCATCGCGACGCAGCGGGCAGCGCCAGTCGACGTCCCGGAACCGGTAGCCCAGGTCCGGCGCGTCCACCCGTGCGGCCCGCAGCTGCAGCTCGCCTTCGGCAGCGCCCGCCGGCCAATGCACCCGCATCTCGACGCCCTCGAGGCTTGCCACCGGCGTGGTCACGCGAGCGATCGTCGCCGTCAGGGTGCGCGCCCACGCCGCATCTGCCGCACCCAGCAGCAGCAGCAGTAGAAGCAGCGGTAAGATCGCCCTCGGCATGGCCGCCAGAATAACGACAGGACGACACGCACCGATGAAGCCACGCATCCTGCTGGTCGAGGACGACCCCACCACCGCCGCCTTCATGGCCGCCGCCATCGAAGCGCTGCCGGCCATCGTGGACATGGCCGACAGCCATCTCGCGGCGCTTGCCAAGGCCTCCGACGCCGGCCACGCGCTGTGGCTGGTCGATGCGCGCCTGCCCGATGGCGATGGCGCCGGCCTGCTGGCCGAGCTGCGCGCACTCGGCCTGACCACGCCCGCGATCGCGCACACCGCCGCGCATGATCCGTGGCTGCACCACGAGCTGCGCGCCGCCGGCTTCGCATCCGTGCTGGTCAAGCCGCTTTCGGCGTCCGCCCTGCGCGCGTCGCTGGCCGATGCGATCGGCACATGGCGGCCACCGCGCGTCGCCGAGGACGTGGCCGGCGACGCCGCGGATGTGGTTGGCCCGCCGCCCACCTGGGACGACTTCGCCGCGCTGCGTGCGCTCAACGGCGAGCGCGCGCACGTCGATGCGCTGCGCATCCTGTTCCTCGACGAACTCCCGGCTGCGCGCGACCTTGTGGCGTCATCGGCCCGCGACGGCGACGAACGCCGCATGCGCGATGCTCTGCACCGGCTGCGCGCGAGCTGCGGCTTCGTGGGTGCGGCGCGCCTTGCCGACGCGGTGGCCGCACTGGAAGGCGCGCCCGGATCCGCCGCTGCGCTGCAGGCGTTCACGGACGCCGCTCAGGACCTGATGCCACCGCCCTGAGTGGTGAGCCGACCGAGGTCGGCCATCAGCTGCCACGAGGTCAGCGGCCGTGCGCCGAGATGGGCGACCAGCACCTCGCGCAGCACGCGCCGCAGCCCGCCCAGCTCCTCCGGCGGTGGCGGTGCGTCGTCAGCCGCCAAAGCCAGCAGCGCACGCCCGGTCGCGCTGCGCGAACGCTCGCCGTCGCGCTCACCGCGCACGCGATGCGGCCCTTGCTCGGGATCGAGCCGATAGCGCGCCGCCGGGTCCAGCGGCACGCTGTCGCCGTCGTGCGCAAGGTCGAAGCCCACGCCGAGCGCGTCAAGCAGGTCGCGCTCGAAGCGGCGCAGGGTCCAGGCCAGCGGCTCGCCGGCGCCAAGCCGCGCACGCAGCTCACCGTAGAGCGCGTACAGCTCCGGTTGAGGATCCTGGCGTGGTGCCAGCCGCAGCAACAGTTCGTTGACGTAGAAGCCGGCAAGCATCGCCTCGCCCTGCAGCCTGGGCGCGGCATCGATCGCCTCGGCGGCGTTGAGGTGCGCCAGCTCGCCGCGCTGCACGGCGTCGAAGCGGATGTGCTGCAGCGGCTGCAGCGCTGCGCGCAGTGCCTGTCGCCGCGGCCCGTGCACGCCGCGCGCCACCAGCCCCATGCGCCCGTGCTCGGCGGTCAGGACCTCGAGCAGCAGGCTGGTCTCACGCCACGGCCGGGCATGGAGGACATAGGCGGGCTGGCCGAGCAAGCGCATCCGCGCATTGTATGGGCGCTATTCGTCGTAGCCGAAGGTACGCAACGCGGCTTCGTCGTCGGACCAGCCCTGGCGCACGCGCACCCAGGTCTCCAGGAACACCTTGCAGCCGAACAGCCGCTCCATCGACAGCCGCGCCTTGCTGCCGATCTCGCGCAGGCGCGTGCCGCCCTTGCCGATCACGATCGCCTTCTGGCCGTCGCGCTCCACCCAGACCACCGCGCCGATGCGCATCATCGGCCCGGATTTCGTGGCCTCCTCGGTGAACGACTCGATCTCGACCGTGGTGGCGTACGGCAGCTCCGCGCCGAGCTGGCGCATCAGCTGTTCGCGCAGCATCTCGCCGGCGAGGAAGCGCTGGCTCTTGTCGGTGATCTCGTCCTCGGCGTACATGGGCGGCTGCTCGGGCACCAGCGTCAGGAGCTGGGCGACCAGCGCCTCCAGGCCCTTGCGCTTGAGCGCCGAGATCGGATGCACGCCGGCGAACTCGCGGCCTTCGGTGACCTGCTGCAGGTACGGCAGCAGCGCCGCCTTGTCGCGGATGCGGTCGACCTGGTTGACCACCAGCACCACCGGCACCGCGGCCTCGCGCAGCGATTCATAGGCGAGCGTGTCTTCCTCGTCCCAACGGCCGGCCTCGACCACCAGCACCACGGCCTCGACCCCTTCCAGCGCGCCGCGCGCGGCGCGGTTCATCATCCGGTGCATGGCGGTCGCCGACTGGCTGCGCTCGCCGCGGTGGATGCCGGGCGTGTCGACCAGCAACAGCTGGCCACCGGGCACGGTGGCGATGCCGAGCAGCCGGTGGCGCGTGGTCTGCGGGCGGTTGGAGACGATGCTGACCTTGGCGCCGACCAGGGCGTTGACCAGCGTGGACTTGCCGACGTTGGGCCGCCCGATGACGGCGATGGCGCCGCTGCGGTGGCCGGCTTCGGCGTCGTGGGGGGTGTTCATGGCTTGTCTGCTTCCAGTTGTGCGAGTACTGCGCCCGCGGCGGCCTGCTCGGCGGCGCGGCGCGAACTGCCCTCACCCGGTGCCGACAGCGCGGGTTCGACCAGCGTGCAGCGCACGTGGAAGACCTTGGCGTGTTCGTCACCGGCCTCGGACAGGAGATCGTAGACCGGCAACGGGCGCTGGCGGCCCTGCAGCCACTCCTGCAGCCGGGTCTTGGGGTCCTTGCCGATGCGGCCCGCGGCAAGCCCGGCGAGCGCAGGCTCGAACCATGGCAGCACCGCGGTGCAGCAGGCGTCAAAGCCGCCGTCGAGGTAGATGGCGCCCACCAGCGCCTCGAGCGCATCGGACAGGATGGAATCGCGACGGTGGCCGCCGGACTTCATCTCGCCCGGGCCGAGGGTGATGCGTGGCCCGAGGTCGAGGTCGCGAGCGATCTGCGCCAGCGAGGATTCCCGCACCAGCTCGGCGCGGGCGCGGGTCATGACGCCCTCGTCGGCCTTGGGCCAGCGCAGGTACAGCGCCTCGGCGACGATCAGGCCGACCAGCGCGTCGCCCAGGAATTCCAGCCGCTCGTTGTGCGGAGCGCCGGCGCTGCGGTGGGTCAGCGCCTGCGCAAGCAAGCCGCCGTCGCGGAACACGTGCCCCGCGAAGCGGACGCCGCCGGCATCAGTTGGTGTCACCGGACCTGGTCAACATCTGCGTGGTATCGAACCTGCCGACCACATCGAGGTTCGCGATCATCGGCTTGCGCACCTCGTAGTTCACGTCCATCTGCCAGCCGTTGTCGACGCGCGTGATCTTGACGTGCTGGGCTTTGATGTTTTCGGCGTAGCTGATGCCCAGCCGGCGGAAGAACAGGTCCTGGATCTTGCGCGGATCGGTGTTGGCGATCCCCGGCTCCTGCGACAGGCCCTTGAGCGCGGACCGCACGCTGTAATACTCGGAGTACATCGGGAACAGCTTCATGCCGACATAGGCGAACAGGCCGACCACGCCCAGCACGATGACGAACCCCAGCAGGGTGATGCCGCGTTGCGAATTCCTCATAGCAGTTTCCCCTCGATCCCCTAGAACACCAGTGTCCATGCCCCGTGCCGACGGCTCAGGGAATGCGCGTGCCGATGCGGCCGAAATCCACCCCACCGGCGGAACTGTCGAAATTCATCCACACCAGGAAGGCCTTGCCGCGTAGCTGGCTCTCCGGAAGGGTCCCCCAGAAGCGGCTGTCGTCGCTTCTATCACGATTGTCGCCCATGACGAAATACTCGCCGGCCGGCACCGTCCACTCGCCCACGCCGTGGTTGGCGAACAGCGGACTGTCGACCTCGAGCATCTCATGGCGGCGCCCGCCGAGGTCCTCGGTGAGCAGGGTGGCGCCGGACATCTCGTCGCCGCGGCCCTTGCCCACGTAGCGGCCCACGGGCGCGTTCGCCACCGCGTCGCCGTTCACGAACACGGTGTTGTCGCGGTAGGCGATGCGGTCACCCGGCAGGCCCACGACGCGCTTGATCCAGTCCTGGTCGGGGTACTGCGGCGGGCGGAACACCACCACGTCACCACGCGCAGGCTCGCCGATGGCGACCACCTTGTGGTTGTTGACCGGCAGCCGCAGGCCGTAGGCGAACTTGTTGACCAGGATGAAGTCGCCGACCAGGAGCGTGGGCATCATCGAGGTCGACGGGATCCGGAACGGCTCGGCGATGAAGCTCCGCAGCACCAGCACCACCGCGAGGATCGGGAAGAAGGCGCGCGCGTAGTCGACGACCACCGGCTCCTGCGGTTCCAGCAGCCCGGCGGCAGCGGCCCGGCGCTTGGCGAACACCAGCCTGTCGAGCAGCCAGATGAGGCCACTCAGGAAGGTGAGCAGCACGAGTCCCAATTCAAACCATTTCATCATCGCGGCGTCCCCGGTTCGGCTACTTGTTGTCGACCTGGAGTACCGCGAGGAAGGCTTCCTGCGGGATCTCGACGCGTCCGACCTGCTTCATGCGCTTCTTGCCTTCCTTCTGCTTCTCGAGCAGCTTCTTCTTGCGCGAGATGTCGCCACCATAACATTTGGCCAACACGTTCTTGCGCATCGCCTTGACCGTGGTGCGGGCGATGATCTGCGAGCCGACCGCGGCCTGGATGGCCACGTCGAACATCTGCCGCGGGATCAGTTCGCGCATTTTTTCGGTGATGTCGCGGCCGCGACGGTCGGCGTGCTGGCGGTGAACGATGAGCGACAGCGCGTCGACCTTGTCGCCGTTGATCAGGGTGTCGATGCGCACGAACGGGCCGGCATCGAAACGCAGGAACTGGTAGTCCAGCGACGCGTAGCCGCGCGACACCGACTTCAGGCGGTCGAAGAAGTCGAGCACGACTTCCGCCATCGGCAGCTCGTAGCTGATCTGCACCTGGCTGCCGAGGTAGTTGATGCCGATCTGGCTGCCGCGCTTTTCCTCGCACAGGGTGATCACGTTGCCCACGTAATCCGGCGGCGTGAGGATGTTGGCGCGGATGATCGGCTCGCGCACCTCTTCGATCAGGTTCACCGGCGGCAGCTTGGCCGGGTTGTCGAGGGTGAGGATGCTGCCGTCGGTCTTCAGCACTTCGTACACCACCGTCGGCGCGGTGGAAATGAGGTTGAGGTCGTACTCGCGCTCCAGGCGCTCCTGCACGATCTCCATGTGCAGCATGCCGAGGAAGCCGCAGCGGAAACCGAAGCCCATCGCCTCGGAGCTCTCGGGCTCGAAGCGCAGCGCGGCGTCATTGAGGCGCAGCTTGTCGAGCGCTTCGCGCAGCGACGGGTAGTCGTCGGCATCCACAGGGAACAGGCCGGCGAACACACGCGGCTGCATTTCCTGGAAGCCCGGCAGCGGTGCCGGCGCCGGATCCGTGGCCAGCGTGAGCGTGTCGCCGACAGGCGCGCCGTGCACGTCCTTGATCGACGCGTTGATCCAGCCCACCTCGCCCGCGCGGAGCTTCGCCAGCTCCTTGCGCTTGGGCGTGAACACGCCGACCTTGTCCACTTGATGGGTGCGTCCGGTGGACATGACCAGCATCTTGTCGCCGGCCTTGATCTCGCCCTGCATCACCCGCACCAGCGACACCACGCCCAGGTAGTTGTCGAACCAGGAATCGATGATCAGGGCCTGCAGCTTGTCCGTCTCGCGCGGCGCGGGCGGCGGGATGCGCTGCACGATGGCCTCGAGCACGTCCTCGACGTTGAGCCCGGTCTTGGCGCTGATCGCCACCGCGTCGCTGGCATCGATGCCGATCACGGCCTCGATCTCGGCCTTGGCGCGCTCGATGTCGGCGGTCGGCAGGTCGATCTTGTTGATCACCGGCACCACTTCCAGGCCCTGCTCCACCGCGGTGTAGCAGTTGGCGACCGACTGCGCCTCGACGCCCTGCGCGGCGTCCACCACCAGCAGCGCGCCCTCGCATGCGGCCAGCGAGCGGCTGACCTCGTAGCTGAAGTCGACGTGGCCGGGGGTGTCGATGAAGTTCAGGAAATAGGTCTGGCCGTCGCGCGCGGTGTACGGCAGCGACACCGACTGTGCCTTGATGGTGATGCCGCGCTCGCGCTCGATCGGATTGTTGTCGAGGACCTGCGTCTCCATCTCGCGCGCGGTCAGGCCGCCACAGATCTGGATGATGCGGTCGGCCAGCGTGGACTTGCCGTGGTCGACGTGGGCGATGATGGAGAAGTTGCGGATGTTCCGCATCGAATCGGGGGGCATGGGCGGCAGGTCGTGCCGCTGATGCGGCTGTGGCGTCAAACCGAAGATTGTCGCACAGCGTGGGCCGAGGCCCGCGCCGGCCGTGCAGGCCGGGCTGCGGCGGGAACCGTGGCCTGCGCCACGGCCCCGCCCCGCTCCGCACTATTGGGCGGCTGCGCGTGGGGTCACCGCGATGAACTGGGTCCCGCCGCTGCGGTTGCGGACCAGCAGCATCACCGTCTGTCCGGGACGGACCGTCGCCAGCTCGCGATCCAGGTCCGCCGGCGAACCCACGCCCTTGCGGCCCACCGACAGCACCACATCGCCGGGCTGGATGCCCGCGGCGCGTGCCGCCAGCCCCTCGACGCGGGCAATGGCTACGCCGTCGCCCGCCGGCAGCTCAAGCTGCCGGCGCTGCGCTGCTGACAGCTCCTGCCCCACCAGGCCGAGCGGGTTGCTCGACTTGGCCGGCTGCGCGCTGCCCTGTGCGGGGCGGACGCTGGCCACGCCCTCGTCCAGTTCGCCCAGCGTCACCGTGACGTCGCGGCTGCGCCCATCGCGCCAGACCTTCAGGGTGGCGCGGCTGCCCGGCGCCTTGGCGCCGACGATCGGCGGCAGGTCGCTGGACTGCGTGACCCGCACGCCGTCGATCTCGCGGATCACGTCGCCACGTTCCAGCCCGGCCTTGGACGCGGGCCCGTCCGGGACCACGTCGGCGACCAGCGCGCCCAGCGTATCCGGCAGGCCCAGGCCGCGCGCGCCATCAGCGGTGATCTGCTGCACCTGCACGCCGATCTGCCCGCGCTTCACCTGGCCGGTGGTCTTGAGCTGGTCGGCGACGTTCATGGCCACGTCGATCGGGATCGCGAAGCTGACGCCCATGTAGCCGCCGGAATTGGAGAAGATCTGCGAGTTGATGCCCACCACCTCGCCGGCGGTATTGAGCAGTGGTCCGCCGGAGTTGCCGCGGTTGATCGCGACGTCGGTCTGGATGAAGGGCACGTAGCGCTGGTTGGCGTAGGGATTGGACCGGCCCACCGCACTGATGATGCCGGCGGTGACCGACTGGTCGAGGCCGAACGGCGAGCCGATCGCCACCGCCCACTGGCCGGGCTTGAGCGCCGCGGAGTTGCCGGCACGCAGGTACGGCAGGCTGCCGCCGGCCTTGATCTTGAGCAGGGCGACATCGGACTGTTCGTCACCGCCGACAAGCTCGGCTGTGAACTCGCGGCGATCCGACAGTTTGACCTTCAGCTCGTCGGCACCAGCCACCACGTGGTGGTTGGTTAGCACGTAGCCATCGGCCGAGATCAGGAACCCGGTGCCCATCGACATGCCGCGGCGACCGCCCGGATCCTGCGGCATGCCGGGGAATGGCGAGCCCGGCCCGAAGAAGCGCCGGAAAAACTCGGGCATTTCGTCCGGCAGCTGCTGTTGCTGTTGCTGTTGCTGAGGCTGGGCCGCGGCCGTGCCGCCAGTCACGGCCTCGATGTTGACCACCGCGGGGCCGACACGCTCGACCAGCCGGGTGAAATCGGGCAGCCCGGAGACCATCGATGGCGACGGCGCGGCGGCGGGCACTGCGGCGGCGTTGGACTGGGCGGTGGCCGCCGGCAGGATGACCGCGGCAGTGCCGGCGGCGGTCAAAGTGACCAGGGCAAGGGCGTACACAGGGGATTTCATCGGGGATTCGGCCTCGATAAAGGGCGGGTCAAGGGGGGTGCCCGCGGCGACGGGAGCCGCGGGCGCGAATCAGTCGGCGCCAGTGCCGGGCTCGGGCTGCGCGTCGCGGGCCTCGGTGCCCGGCTCGGCATTGGGGCGGGCCGGGAACGGTTCGACCAGCCGCGGCTGGAACGGTGCAAATGCGGCATCGGAGGGCGCCGAAGGCAAGCCGTAACGCGCCGAGAACGGTTGGCTGCCGGCGGCAAGACCGGGCAGGACCGCACGCGGCCACGGACGTGACGGCGCGACCGGCTGACCGCCAAACAGCGCACCCGCCGGCGCGCCAAACGTGCGCGCATCAGGCGCGTCGGCAAACAGCGGCATCGCGCTGCCGGTTGCTGACGGCTCCATCGCCGGCGCCATGGACGCGGCCGTGGCCACGATTCCCCGCGCCGGCGCAGTGGCCGCCGCGACACGGCGGGCGGCACGCTGCGACTGGCCGCGTGAACGCCGCTCGGCGACACGTCGCGGCAGCTCCGCGACCGCCACACCGGTTGCCGCGGCCCATGCACCCTCGCTTCCTTCCGGAGCAGGCGAGGCGGGAGCGCCACCACCCGCCACCAGATCACCACCTGGAACGGCAGTCCGGGCTGCTGCCTCAGGCATGCGCGCCAGACCCTCCAGCGCCTGCTGCGCGCCGGGCGGCGCGGTGGTCGCCTCGGCCACCACGTCGCCGCCGACTCCCGCTGCAGGCAGCTGGCTGTCCGGAAGCTGCCGGGCCATGAACAGTGCAACGAGTGCCATCGAGGCCGCCAGCGCACCGCCACCCCAGCGCAGCACGCGCGGCCGGTTGCCGGTCCGGACAGACGTGTGTGCGGCAACCGATTCGGAATCCGGCGCGGCGATTGCAGCCGCCACCCGCCGCGAGAAATCCGCGGGCAGCAGCGCATGGCCCTGCCCGCGCAGCACGTCGCCGCAGACTTGCCAGCGCTCCCAGCAGTCAGCAAGCTCGGTGTCGTGCTGCAGCCGGCGCAGCATGAAACGCGCCTGGTCCGGCGACAGCTCGCCATCCAGCATCGCCGACAGCTGGCGGCGGTTGTGGGTGTAGAGCTTGTCCGGCGGGGCCGGCTCGAACTCCAGGTCTTCTGCGTCGTGGTTCATCGTCATGCTCTATCGCACCGCGCGTTGGGACGCGGTTTCGTTGTCCATCAGTGGCGCGAGTTCGACGTCGATCGCCTCGCGGGCCCGGAAGATCCGCGAGCGGACCGTACCGATCGGGCAATCCATGCGCTGCGCGATCTCCTCGTAACTCATGCCTTCGACTTCGCGCAGCGTGATCGCCGTGCGCAGCTCTTCGGGCAGGGCTTCGACCGCGCGCATCACCGTTTGTTCCAGCTGCTGGCGCATCAGTTCACGCTCCGGGGTGTCGTTGTCGCGCAGGCGGATCGCGGAATCGAAATGTTCGGCATCCTCGATCTCCACGTCGTCCGTCGGCGGGCGGCGATTGCTGGCCACCAGGTGGTTCTTGGCGGTGTTCACGGCAATGCGGTGCAGCCAGGTATAGAACTGTGCATCGCCGCGGAAACTGCCGATCGCGCGGTAGGCGCGGATGAAGGTGTCCTGGGCCACGTCCTGGCATTCGCTCCAGTCACGGATGTAGCGCCCGATCAGGGCGGCGATGCGGTGCTGGTACTTGCGTACCAGCAGGTCGAACGCCGCGGTGTCGCCCTGTTGAACGCGGCGCACCAGGTCGTGATCGAGGTGTTCTGTGTCGCTTTCGGCCATGGGCCCGGCGCTCCTTCCGCCCGGCCTGCAGGCGGGGCTTGTGACCATGTGCGGCGGGAAAAGTTCCCGGCTGGCGGATGATCTGGGGCCCGCAGGCCACCGTCGCAAGGCGAAGGTGGTCCAGCGGTCCGATTTGACGCGGGTTGAACGGACTCTGGATCATAGGTCCCCGTACGTACCCTAACGGATGGTTCCGAATGATTGCTGGCCTCGATGGTCTGCGCTTCAGCCACTGGCAAGCCGAACAGCGTGCCGATGGCGTCGTGCTGCTGACGTTCGACCGCGCCGGCGAGTCGGTGAACACCTTTGCACAGGATGTGCTGGTCGAACTCGACGCGCTGCTGGAACGCCTTGCGCTCGACCCGCCCAAGGCCCTGGTGCTGCGCTCCGGCAAGGCGCGCGGCTTCATCGCCGGCGCAGACATCCGCGAGTTCGCCGCGTTCGATGCCAAGGGCACCATCGGCGACTCGATCCGCCGCGGCCAGCAGGCGTTCCAGCGCCTGGCCGACCTGCCCTGCCCCACGGTGGCCGCGATCCACGGCTTCTGCATGGGCGGCGGTACCGAGATCGCGCTGGCCTGCCGTTGCCGCGTGGCCAGCAATGATCCCTCCACGCGCATCGGGCTGCCCGAGGTGAAGCTCGGCATCTATCCCGGCTGGGGCGGCAGCGTGCGCCTGCCGCGCCTGGTCGGTACGCCAGCGGCGATGGACATGATGCTGACCGGCCGCACGCTGTCGGCGTCGGCCGCGCGCGGCATCGGCCTGGTCGACGAGGTGGTCGAGCCCGCGCGCCTGGTGGACGCGGCCGTGGCGCTGGCGCTCGGCGGCCGCGTGCGTCCATTCAAGCAGCGCGCCACCGGCTGGCTGACCAACACCTGGCCGGCGCGACAGCTGCTGGCGCCGATGCTGGTGAAGCAGGTCGCGCGCAAG
Organism: Luteimonas sp. MC1828; assembly: GCF_016461615.1. NCBI lineage: Bacteria > Pseudomonadati > Pseudomonadota > Gammaproteobacteria > Lysobacterales > Lysobacteraceae > Luteimonas > Luteimonas sp. MC1828. The sequence continues at coordinate 121,277 of NZ_JAEMNY010000001.1, read as the reverse complement.
GCACGCAAGGAGCATTACCCCGCGCCCTACGCGCTGATCGAGACCTGGCGGCGCAGCGGGGGCGGCGTGCAGAAGCGCCTCGAGGCCGAGCGCAAGTCGGTGGTCAAGCTGGCCGGCACGCCCACCGCGCGCAACCTGACGCGGGTGTTCTTCCTGCAGGAGCGCTTGAAGGGCCTGGGCGGCAAGGACAGTGGCATCCAGCGCGTGCATGTGGTCGGCGCCGGCGTGATGGGCGGCGACATTGCCGCCTGGTCGGCCTACAAGGGCTTCGACGTCACCCTGCAGGACCGCGAGCAGCCCTTCATCGACAAGGCCATGGCGCGCGCGCAGGAGCTGTTCGCGAAGAAGGTCAAGGACGAGGCCAAGCGCCCCGCGGTGTCTGCGCGCCTGAAGGCGGACCTGGCCGGCGACGGCCTGCCGGCGGCGGACCTGGTGATCGAGGCGATCATCGAACAGCCCGACGCCAAGCGCGCGCTGTATGCCAGCGTGGAGCCGCGGCTGAAGGCCGAAGCACTGCTGACCACCAACACCTCGTCGATACCGCTCGACGACTTGCGTGGCGGCCTGGCACAGCCGGCGCGCTTCGCCGGCCTGCACTACTTCAACCCGGTGGCGATGATGCCGCTGGTCGAGATCGTCCGCCATGACGGCATGGACCCGACGACCGAGCTGCGCCTGGCCGCATTCTGCAAGGCGATCGACAAGCTGCCGGTGCCGGTGACCGGCACGCCGGGCTTCCTCGTCAACCGCCTGCTGTTCCCGTACATGCTCGAAGCCGCGACCGCGTACGCGGAAGGCATCCCGGGTGCGGTGATCGACAAGGCGGCGGTGAAGTTCGGCATGCCGATGGGGCCGATCGAGCTGATCGACACCGTGGGCCTGGACGTGGCGGTGGGCGTGGGCGCGGAACTCGCGCCGTTCCTTGGCCTGCCGATCCCCGCTTCGCTGTCGTCGCCGCCGGAAGCAGGAAAGCGCGGCAAGAAGGACGGCCAGGGCCTGTACACGTGGGCCGAGGGCAAGGCGAAGAAGCCGGAGGTGCCGAAGGACTACCCGGTGCCCGCCGACCTCGAGGATCGCCTGATCCTGCCGCTCATCAACGAAGCGGTCGCCGCACTGCACGACGGCGTGGTGGCCGACGCCGACCTGCTCGATGCCGGGGTGATCTTCGGCACCGGCTTCGCGCCGTTCCGCGGCGGCCCGATCCAGTACGTGCGCGAGACCGGTGTCGACGTGATCCTCGCCCGGCTCAAGGCGCTGCAGGCGACCCACGGCGATCGTTTCGCCCCCCGACCGGGGTGGGATTCACCGGCGTTGCGGGCTTGACCCCGCGGCGGAAGGGCACGTGGCGTGCCCTTCCGCACCATCACATCCGCGACGCTGTCAGCTCGATATCCGCGTTCTGCCAGGCCGCCGCGAACCGGCGCCTGGCATCCGCCGCCTCGCGGGTCTTGCGCTGCGCGTCCAGGCTCTTGGCCAGGCCGAACAGCGACCAGCCATTGCCCGGATTGCGGCGCAGCTCTTCGCGATAGACCTTTTCGGCGTCCGCCGCGCGCCCCGCGTCGAGCAGCACTGCGCCCAGGGTGTGGCGCACCGGCGCATGCCAGCCGGGTGGTTCGTCATAGGGAATGCCGTCTTCGATCTTCACGGCTTCGCGCAGCGCCGCTACCGACGCAACATGGTCACCACGCGCGGCGGCGATTTCGGCGCTGAGCACGCGCTCGGCGATTCGCGCCGAGTGCGCCAGCGGATAGCGGTCCCACACCATCAAGGTGTCCATCGCGGGGTCCGCGGCAAGCGGTCGCAACGCAGCGAGGTGGCGGTCGGCATCGGCCGGTCGCGACTGCCGCACGGCCGCCATGCCTTCCGCGTAGTGCCAGATCGCGGTGACGTAGGGCAGGTCCGGGGCCGGGTTGGGCGCCGCGGCGATCTCGTCCCAGCGCCCGAAGCGCACGCGCTCGAACCACGGCGTCATCCAATAGTGCTGCAGGCCTGCGAACCCCGGCTGGCGCATCAGCTCCGGCAGGTTGGTGCGTTCGGACGTGTGCCGCGCGGCCTCGCCGGCAAGCTTGCTGCTGCCCTCCATGCTCGCGGCGAACCACAGGAAATGGTGGTTGTGCGGTACGTAGCCGAGGGGATACACGCCCTGCACGTTGCCGCGGCAGATCGCGAGATACGCGTCATCGGCCTCGATGGCGCGCCTGTTGGCGAGCACGGCGTCGTGCCAGCGGCCGACGCGGGCGTAGATATGCGCGGGCATGTGCACCAGGTGCCCCGAGCCCGGGATCAGTTCGCGCAGGCGGTCGGCGGCCACCACGCCGCGCTGCGGATCGGCGGAGGCCTCCACCGCGTGCACGTACAGGTGCAGCGCGCCGGCGTGCTCGGGATCGCGCGCGATTACCGATTCCAGCACCTGCACGATTTCGGCGGTGTGGCCCTTGGGCCGCAGCGAGGCGTCGTAGTAGTCCCAGGGCTGCAGGTCCATGAGCGACTCGGCATGCAGGACCGCGGCATCGAGGTCATCCGGGCGCTGCTTCACCAGCGTGCCGGTTGCCGTGGCATAGGCCTCGTCCAATGGGCGGCGATTCTCCGGCGGCTGCGCGGCGTAGCGCGCCGACAGCGCCTCGATGAATGCCTGCTCGCGCGCGCTTGCCTTTGGCGCCAGTTCGCGCGCGCGCTGCAGCCGGCTCCAGGCGTCGGCGTTGTCGGCGGGATCCATGGCGGCGTTGACGTGCGGCCCGAGCACCAGCGACGCGCCCCACCAGCACATCGCGCACGCCGGGTCGAGTTCGGTGGCCTTGAGGAAGGCGCGTTCGGCGGCGTCGTGGTTGAAGCCGTAGGTCAGCGCCAGGCCCTGGTCGAACCAGCGCTGCACCTCGGGATGGGTAGTACTCACGGGGAAGCTGTAATCGCCCAGCCCCTCAAGCAGCACCGCGCCGACCAGGGCCATTTCAGGGGGTGACGACCGCGGCGCGTCCGCCGTGGAGGCGTGCTGGCCGCAGCCGGCACAGGCGAGGGCCAGCGCCGCTACGGCGCACGACACGGAAACGGGGATTCGACGGTCCATGGGAGGCCTCCGGCAACGGACGACACTCACCGGACAACGCGGTGCCGGATGGCGGGCGGACAGGCGCCATCGCTCGCGCGGATTGGCCCCTTCCGCCCTCTTGTGTGGGGCCCCGGTCAGTGACCGCGGAACGGTTTCGCCACCGGCGTGAAGGGTGATTACTGAGCCGGGGCTCGGAGGGCCCCTGTGGTGGCCGTGAGGCCTTCGCGGCTCATGTCCCCCGGATCCGCCTGGCGGCGGATGCCTCCTCCTTTACTTCCCCGCGAAGGCCTCCCGGCCACTCCGGGGCTCCGCGTAGCCCGCGGGTACCGAAAAGCATCGGCCGGGTTACGGGGTGTGCTTGTGCTCTTCAAAGCACCGCGGATTGCTGCGCACCGGGTGCCAAGGCCCTTGAGGGCGAAGTCAAGGAGGAGGCGGTGGCCGCAGGCCATCGCCGGGGGACATGAGTCCTCAAGGGCCTTGGTACCCGGCGCCCCGCGCTTTTGTGCGCCGCTCCCGAACCCCTACATCGTATGCGTGGGCTTTTCCGCGGTCAGCGTGCCGGCGAGCAGCGTCTCGATCCTGCCCTTCACGTTCTCGCCCTCGGCGGTGTCGGCGAACTGCACGCCGATGCCGGCGGTGCGATTGCCCTGCGCGCCCGGCGGCGTCACCCAGACCACCTTGCCGGCGGCCGGCAGGCGTTCGCTGGATTCCGGGAGGGTCAGCAGCACGAACACCTCGTCACCGAGGAAGTACCGCCGAGTCGTGGGCACGAAGATCCCGCCGTGCTTCAGGTACGGCATGTAGGCCGCATACAGCTGCGCCTTGTCCTTGACCGCGAGGGACAGGATGCCTTGCCGCGCACCACCGGTTGAACTCATTTCGCCACTCCCCTTGCCGTGTCGCCACCGGCCGCACTGCGCCAGGACAGCAGCAGTTCGGCGACCGCGAGGTCCGCGCGCACCGTGGTGCGCAGCAGGTCCCTGGTGCGGTTGGCGGCATCGAACCAGGCGGCCAGCTTCCGGATTCGCAGCGGATCGGTCAAGCCGGCCGCTTCGGAAACTGCGATGTCCGCCGCGTGCCGCAGGCGCTTGTCGGCATCGTCATCGCCGGTCCAGGCCTTCGCGATCTCGAGCGCCGAAGCGTCGTTGCGCGCCACCCGGCCAAGCTCGGCCGCGACCGCCTTGCGGAGCGCCATCCCTCCGTCGCGCAGCCACGCGTCGGCGAGGCCGGGATGGCCGCGGGCCGCAGCCAGCGCTTCGACGGCAGCGGCCGCGGGATGGCCCTGTGCCCGCAGCCAGGCCGCGGCTTCGTCCGCGGGCGGAATGCGGAACTCCAGGCGCTGGCAGCGGCTGCGGATCGTCGCCGGCAGGCGAGCCGGGTTGTCGGTGACGAGCCAGAGGTAACGCCCGGGTACCGGCTCTTCGAGCGTCTTCAACAGTGCGTTGGCGGCCGCCTCGTTCATGGCGTCGGCCGGCTCGATGATCGCGACCTTGGCGGTGCCGTACTGCGGCGTCGTCGACAGGCGTTCGGACAGTTCGCGTACCTGGTCGACCGAGATCTGCGTCATCTGCCGCGGCGGCGAGGGCGTGAAGCGCCATGCATAGCTGACGAACACCGCATCGGGGTGCGCCGGATGGCCGAACGGATGCGCCAGCGCCTTGTCGGGGCGCTCCTCCAGCGGATCCTTCTGGCTGCGCGACAGGTACAGCCGGCATGCGCGGCAGGCACCGCAGGGGCGCAGGCCGGTGTCGGGCGCCAGGCACAGCACGCGCTGCGCAAGCTGCTCGGCGACGCGCCGCTTGCCCAGCCGTGCCGGTCCGCAGAACAGCAGCGCGTGCCCCATCCGCCCGGCATCGATGGCGGCCGCGGCGTGATCGTGGACGCGCTGCTGCCAGGGCGCCATGGCGTCGGTCGGCATCATGCGCCGTGTCGCCATTCGCGCAGCCGCGCCACAGCGTCTGCCGCCACGATGCCTACGGCGCGCGACGCGTCGATGACGCGGAAGCGCGCCGGATCGGCCGCCGCACGCGCAAGGAACGCGGCGCGCACGCGCTCGAAGAACTCGTCGCGCTCCCGTTCGATGCGGTCCGGCTGCGGATCGCGGCCACGGGTCCGGGCGCGGCCCTGGGCGACGTCGAGATCGAGCAGCAGGGTGAGCCCCGGGCGCAGGCCGACAACGCCGCGCTCCAGCGTTTCGATGAGCGCGGGATCCAGCCCGCGGCCGCCACCCTGGTAGGCGAAGCTGGAATCGGTGAAGCGGTCGCACAGCACCCAGGCGCCGCGTGCGAGTGCCGGGTTGATCACCTCGCGCACGTGCTGCGCGCGCGCGGCGAACATCAGCAGCAGTTCGGTTTCCGCCGCCGGCGGCTCGTGCCGCGGCGACAGCAGCAGCTCGCGGATCATCTCGGCCAGCGGCGTGCCGCCGGGCTCTCGGGTCACCAGCACCTCGTCGCCGCCAGCGGCCAGCTCGGTCTGCAGTGCGACCAGCACCGTGGTCTTCCCCGCGCCCTCGCCGCCTTCCAGCGAGACCAGCCGCGGATGCATCGGCAACGCGTTCATCGCGGCGCGTGCTGCTGGCGGTAGCGGCGCACGTACTCGCGCACGGCGGTGTTGTGCGCATCCAGCGACGGCGAGAAGACGTGGCGGCCGCTGCCATCGCCGACGGCGACGAAATACAGGTCATCGCCCTCGGCAGGCTGCGTCGCGGCGCGCAGCGCATCCCGCCCGGCCATGGCGATCGGCGTCGGCGGCAGGCCGTCGCGGGTATAGGTGTTGTACGGCGTATCGGCGACCAGGTCGGCGCGGCGGATGTTGCCCGCATAGTTGCTGCCCATGCCGTAGATCACCGTGGGGTCTGTCTGCAGGCGCATGCCGATGCGCAGGCGGCGCGTGAACACGCCGGCGATGCGCGCGCGCTCCTCGGCGATGCCGGTTTCCTTCTCCACGATGGACGCCAGCACCAGTGCTTCGTCCTTCGACGAGATCGGCAGGTTGTCGGCGCGCGCTTCCCAGGCGGCGTCGAGCGCGCTGTCCAGATCGGCTGCCGCGCGGCGAAGCAGGTCGAGGTCGGTGTCGCCGGTGGTGTAGGCGTAGGTCTCGGGCAGGAAGCGCCCTTCGGGATGCACGCCTTCGCGGCCGAGCGCCGCCATCAACGCGGCATCATCGAGCTCGTGCAGGGTCTGTACCAGCGGCGTGGCACGGGCGAGCGCCGCGCGCAGTTCGCGGATGTTCCAGCCTTCGACGATCGTCACGCGATGGTGCACCACCTTGCCATCGCGCATCCTGAGCAGCAGCTGTGATGGCGTGATGCCCGGCTCCAGCGCGTACTCGCCGACCTGGATGCGGTCGCCGGCACCCAGCTGGCGCGCAAGCAGCCGCCACTCGATGTCGCTGCCCGCGGCGTTGCCCTGCCCGCGCAGCCGGGTGACCACGCGGCGCAGCGAATCGCCGCGTTCGACCACCAGGCTGTCACCCTCCTCGACACCCGGCAACGGCGCCGACGCGAAGCTCGTGTAGTGCGTCCAGCCCCAGTACGCCGCGCCGCCGACAATGAGCGCGGACAGCAGGAACAGGGCCAGTGCGATGCGCTTCAGCGCCGACCAGGCACTCATGCGGCGGGACCCGCGGGGATGATGGCAAGCATGGCCTCAGGATACCTTGCCGGCTGCATCGCCGGTCAGGCCGAGCGCCTGCAGCATGCCGCGCGCCTTGGCGCGGGTTTCGTCGAGTTCATGCACCGGATCCGAATCGGCCACGATGCCCGCGCCGGTGCGGAAGCGCAGCTGCGCGCCGGTGACTTCGGCGCTGCGGATCAGGATGTTGAGGTCGAGGTCGCCGTCGCGGTTCAACCAGCCCATCCCACCGGTGTAGGCACCGCGGCCGACACCCTCGAGTTCGGCGATCACCTGCATGCAGCGCACCTTGGGCGCACCGGTGATGGTGCCGCCGGGGAACACCGCGCGCAGCACGGCGCCGGGCGTCGCATCGGCGCGCAGCCGGCCGCGCACGTTGCTGACGATGTGGTGCACGTGGGCGTAGCTTTCCACCACCATCAGCTCGTCGACTTCGACGCTGCCCGCCTGGCACACACGCCCGAGATCGTTGCGTTCGAGATCCACCAGCATCACGTGCTCGGCGCGTTCCTTGGCATGCCCGACCAGCTCGCGGATGCGGCCGGCGTCGTCATCTCCGGGCAGCCTTGGACGTGTGCCGGCGATCGGGCGCGTCTCCACCAGGTCACCGCGCACCGAGACCAGGCGCTCGGGCGAGGCGCTGACCACGGCTCCGGCATCGCCCAGGTCGAACAGGCCGGCGAACGGGGCGGGATTGGCCACGCGCAGGCGCTGGTACAGCGCCGCGGGTTCGAGCGGCGCGTCGAAGCGCACGTCCCAGCCGCGCGACAGGTTGACCTGGAACACGTCACCGGCGCGGATGTAGTCGAGCGCGCGCGCGACGCCGTGCAGATAGGTATCGCCGGCATCTTCCGCGCAGGCGACCACACCGGGCCAGGCGAGCGGCGGCGGCACGGCGGCAGACAGGGCATCTGCAACGATGGCCTCGAGCAGCGCCTCGTGTCCGCGCTCGGCCACCGCCACAACCTCGCCGCTTGCGCGATCGCGCAGCACCGCCGCGGGACAGCGACAGGCGACCGCGACCGGCAGCGAGCCTTCCGCGGGGGGCAGCGAAAGCACCAGCTCAACTTCCGCCGCCAGCTCGTAGCCCAGCAGCAGCGCCCAGCCGCCGCGGAATGGCCACAGCGGCTCCTCGCGCGGCACGCGCAGCGCCTGCCAGTCGGCATCCAGCACGTCGAGGAAGCCGGCGCCGGCCACGCGACCGTCTTCGCGTCGACTGTGTCCGTCGCTCCCGAGGGTGATGCGGGCGCCGTCGGCGGCGAGCAGCATATCCCAGCGCCCCTGTGCGGTGCCGGACGCGACCGATTCGAGCAGCAGCGGGAAGCGCGCGGGCGTGCGCCGCTGCAGCGCCAGCAGGTCGACGCCGGATGGCAGGGTACGGGCAATCAGCATGCAGGCAGGCCGGTGCCGCCGCGGACGCGGCGGCGACGCGTCAGATGCGGCGGAACACCAGGCTACCGTTGGTGCCGCCGAAGCCGAACGAGTTGGACATCGCGATGTCCACCTGCTGCTGGCGTGCGGTGTGCGGCACATAGTCGAGGTCGCAGCCCGGCGACGGGTTGTCGAGGTTGATCGTCGGCGGGATGACGCCCGCATGCAGGGCCATCGCCGAGAACACCGCCTCGACGCCGCCGGCCGCGCCGAGCAGGTGGCCGGTCATCGACTTGGTGGAGCTCACCATGACCTTGCGCGCGTGCTCGCCGAGCACGCTCTTGATGCCCATGGTCTCGGCGAGGTCGCCGGCCGGTGTGGAGGTGCCGTGGGCGTTGATGTAGCCGATGGCGGACGGGTCGATGCCCGCGTCGCTGATCGCCGCGCGCATGCAGCGCGCGCCGCCGCCGCCGTTCTCGCTGGGCGCGGTCATGTGGTACGCGTCACCGCTCATGCCGAAGCCGGCGAGCTCGGCATAGATGCGCGCGCCGCGGGCCTTGGCACGCTCGTATTCCTCGATCACCAGCACGCCGGCGCCATCGCCCATGACGAAGCCGTCGCGGCCCTCGTCCCAGGGGCGCGAGGCCGCGGCCGGGTCATCGTTGCGGGTGGACAGCGCCTTCATCGCGCAGAAGCCGCCGACCGACGTCGGCGTGGTGGCGTACTCGGCACCGCCGGCGATCATGACGTCGGCATCGCCGTACTGGATCATGCGCATCGCCAGGCCGATGTTGTGCGTGGCCGTGGTGCAGGCGGTGACCGCTGCGATGTTGGGGCCCTGCGCGCCGGTCATGATCGAGACCTGGCCGGCGATCATGTTGATGATGGTGCTGGGCACGTAGAACGGCGAGATCTTGCGCGCGCCGCCCTCGGCGTACTTGAGCGTGGTTTCCTCGATGCCCTTGAGGCCACCGATGCCGGCGCCGATGGCGACACCGATGCGCTCGGGATCGGCTGCCACGTCGAGGCCCGCGTCGGCGATCGCCATCATCGCCGCAGCCACGCCGTAGTGCACGAAGGGGTCCATCTTCTTGACGTCCTTCGGCGCGATCCACTGCGTCGGCTCGAAGCCCCTGACCTCGCCGGCGATGCGCGTGGCAAAGCTGGAAGCGTCGAAGTTGGTGATCGGGCCGATGCCCGAACGCCCGTCCACGATGCCCTGCCAGGACGATGCCAGGTCATTGCCGAGCGGCGACAGGATGCCGAGGCCGGAGATGACGACGCGACGCTTGGACATATGGACTCCTGGACGGTTGCGCGCGCCGCCAACCGGCGCGCCGAAAACGCCCGAGGCCGCATCAGCGGCCCCGGGTTGTCACGCTGCGGCCGACGGCCGCAATGGACGCATCAGGCCTTGACGTGGGCCTTGATGTAATCGATGGCCTGCTGCACCGAAGTGATCTTCTCGGCTTCCTCGTCCGGGATCTCGCACTCGAACTCTTCTTCGAGGGCCATCACCAGCTCGACGGTGTCGAGGGAGTCGGCTCCGAGGTCGTCGACGAAGGAGGCGCTGGTGCTGACCTCGTCTTCCTTGACGCCCAGTTGTTCGACGACGATTTTCTTGACGCGTTCTTCGATGCTGCTCATGGGTATTCGGCTCCGGTGGAGGCAGTTGCGGTGGATAGTGTAAGGGAAACGGGTGGGACGTTGCTTGCCGCGCGCGGCCCCCGGATCCCGGGGCCCTGCGCTTGGCCTTTCAGTGTCACGGCATGTACATGCCGCCATTGACGTGCAGGGTTTCGCCGGTGATGTAGCTTGCGCCCGGCCCGGCCAGGAACGCGACGGCGCGGGCAATGTCGTCCGCTTCACCCAGGCGCCCCAGCGCGATCTGCCCGACCAGCGCTTCCTTCGAAGCCTCCGGCAGGTCGCGGGTCATGTCGGTGGCGATGAAGCCCGGCGCCACCACGTTCACGGTCACGCCGCGGCTGCCGATTTCCTTGGCCAGCGACTTGCTGAACGCGATCACGCCCGCCTTGGCGGCGGCGTAGTTGGCCTGGCCGGCATTGCCGGTGACGCCGACGACCGAGGCGATGTTGATGATGCGGCCACGGCGCGCCTTCATCATCGCGCGCATCACCGCCTTGGAGGCGCGATAGACGCTGGTGAGGTTGGTATCGAGGATGGCCTGCCAGTCCTCGTCCTTCATGCGCATCAGCAGGTTGTCGCGGGTGATGCCGGCGTTGTTGACGAGGATCGAGATCGCGCCGATGTCCTTGGCGATCGCGTCGACCAGCGCCTCTATTTCGCCCGCCACCGACACGTCCAGCACGCGGCCATGGCCGCCATGCTCCGCCAGGCGCGCGCCGATCGCCTGCGCGCCGGCCTCACTGGTCGCGGTGCCGATCACGGTGGCGCCCATCGCAGCCAGTTGGTCGGCGATCGCGGCGCCGATGCCGCGGCTCGCGCCGGTCACCAGCGCGATCTCGCCTTTCAATTCCTGTGTCATATGTCCTTGCCTGTATCAGTCAGAGCGTTTCTTGCGACGGATTGACGCGGATGACTCGGATCGGATCGCGGCACTGCACACCAGTCCGGCTTGATCCGCGTGATCCGCGTGGATCCGTGGCAAAAGAATCAGCTGTTGTTCCATTCCGCCAAGGCGGCGTCGAAGTCGTCCGGCGCACCGAGCGCACGGGCGTCCAGCGACTTCTCGATGCGCCTGGCCAGCCCGGTAAGGACCTTGCCGGGCCCGCATTCGCCGATGCGCGTGATGCCGCGGCCGGCCAGCGCCTGGACGCAGGAGGTCCATTGCACCGGCAGGTACAGCTGGCGCACAAGCGCGTCGCGGATCGCCTGCACGCCGTCGTGCACCTCGGCGTCGACGTTCTGCACGACTGGCAACGCCGGGGTATTCCAGGCGAGCCCGGACATGGCTTCGGACAGGCGGTTGGCGGCTTCGCGCATCAACGGCGTGTGCGAAGGCACGCTGACGGCGAGCTTCACCACTTTGCGCACGCCTTTGGCCGCAAGCAGCTCGAGCGCGCGGTCGACCGCGGCCACATGCCCGCCGATGACGATCTGCCCGGGCGAATTGAAGTTGGCCGGCACGACCACGCCGGCATCGCCGGAGGCCTCGACGCAGGTGTCCTGCACCAGTGCGTCCTCGGCGCCGATCACGGCCGCCATCGCGCCGGTGCCGGCCGGCGCCGCGTCCTGCATCAGCTGGCCACGCAGGCGCACGAGCTTCGCGCCGTCGGCCAGCGACAGCGCGCCGGCGGCGACCAGGGCGGCGTATTCGCCCAGGCTGTGGCCGGCCAGCAGCGACGGCGCCTCGCCACCCTGCGCCTGCCAGGCGCGCCAGGCGGCGACGCCGGCGGCCAGCAGCGCGGGCTGGGTGAACTCGGTGCGGTTGAGCTGGTCTTCCGGGCCGTCCTGCGACAACGCCCACAGGTCCACGCCGGCGCCCTCGGAAGCTTCGGCGAAGGCGTCACGCACCTCGGGATGGCGTGCACCGAGCCCCGACAGCATGCCGAGCGACTGCGAACCCTGGCCGGGGAAGACGAATGCGAGCGTGGAAGCGGTCAAGCGGGAGTCCTGTTCAAAAACGGGGCGATGATACGGGCGAACCGCCTCCCCCGTCTGTACCCGTGCGTACTGTCGGGGCCGGATGCGCGTGGCCGGCGGCGTGCAGGAGCACCAACGCAAAGGGCCGCGATCGCTCGCGGCCCCTGCGGTTTACGTGTGGTCGCGGCACCGCGACCGGCGCGCTCAATAACGCAGCAGCGCCGAGCCCCAGGTGAACCCGCCACCGAACGCTTCCAGCAGCACCAGCTGGCCGCGCTGCACCTTGCCCGAGCGCACCGCCTCGTCCAGCGCCAGCGGCACCGAACCCGACGACGTGTTGCCGTGCCTGTCGACGGTGACGATCACGCGCTCCATCGGCATGTCCAGGCGCTTGGCCGTGGCTTCGATGATGCGCAGGTTGGCCTGGTGCGGGATCAGCCAGTCGATGTCATGGCGGTCGACGCCATTGGCCTCGAGCGTCTCCTCGACGATCGCGTCCAGCGCCTTGACCGCGGCCTTGAACACCTCGCTGCCGGCCATCTGGATGCGCACGCCGGCGTTCTTCTCGTTTTCCTTGAATCCCACCGACACGCCGACCGGGTTCCACAGCAGCTCCTTCTTGCCGCCGTCGGCGTGCAGGTGGGTGCTGAGGATGCCGGTCTCGGTGTCGGCCTTGAGCACGACCGCGCCGGCACCATCGCCGAACAGCACGCAGGTGGTGCGCTCGCTCCAGTCGACCATGCGGGTGAGCGTCTCGGAGCCGATCACCAGCGCCGTCTTCGCGGCGCCCGAGGTGATGAACTTCTCGGCCACGCTGAGGGCGTAGACGAAGCCCGAACAGGCCGCGTTGACGTCGAACGCCGGGCAGCCGTCGGCACCGAGGCGGTGCTGCACCAGGCAGGCGGTCGACGGAAAAATGATGTCCGGCGTGGTGGTACCGAGGATGATCAGGTCGAGTTCGGAGGCGTCGACGCCAGCGGCTTCGAGCGCACGCACGGCCGCGTGGTAGGCCAGGTCGCCGGTGGTCTCGCCCTCGGCGGCGACGTGGCGCTGGCGGATGCCGGTGCGGCTGGCGATCCATTCGTCACTGGTGTCGACGAACTTGGCAAGGTCGTCGTTGGTCAGCACCTTGGCCGGCAGATAGCTGCCGGTACCCGCGATGCGCGCGTAGATGCGCGGCGCTGGGGCCGTCGCGGGGATTGCGGACTCACTCATCTGGTGGATCGACCTCACTGGTTCCGGCGCCGGCAATGCCGGCGGATCGCGCGGCGCTCAGCGCACGCGCGATGGCCATGCCCGCCGCCACGCGGCGGGCCGGGAGGTCAATCTTCCTCGGCGATCTTGACCTTCGGCTGCACGACCTGGCGACCGCGGTAGAAACCATCCGGGGTGACGTGGTGGCGCAGGTGGGTCTCACCCGACGTCGGGTCGGTGGACAGCTGCTTGGCGCTCAGCGCGTCATGCGCACGGCGCATGCCACGGCGGGAGGGGGAAACGCGGGACTTCTGTACGGCCATGGGTGTGCTCCAAACGAAACCGGGTTGTCAGTTCTTTTTCAGGTCAGCCAACGCCGCGAACGGGTTGGCGCGTTTTTCTTCATCTTCCGAAACCGGCCAGTCGCGCTCGACGCTTTCCGAACCGGGTGCCACGGGCACCACCGGCACGGCCAGGATCAGCTCGTCCTCGACCAGCTCCGCGGGCCGCACGATGCCGTCGTCGGCCACCAGCAGGGCTTCGTAGCCCTCCGGCAGCGCGGCTTCGGCGGCCTCCTCGTCATCCCCGTCCCGCAGCAGGCCAAGACGCTGCACCACCGAGACCGGGAACAGGAACCGTTGCAGGGTGCGCTGGCAAAGCAGCGGCAACTCCGCGTCGATCCTCAGCTCCACGAAAGGCACCTGCAGCTCGTCACGATCGAAGCCGAGGCTGAAGGAGACATCCCCTTCCGCATCGACCAGCGTGTCGCCCAGCCGCGCAAACGCGGACAGCGGCAGGCGGCCAGCGAACTCGCGCCGGGCCGCGACCATGCGCCAAGCGTCCAATACCTCGGGCACGTCTGCAGACATAAGCCGGAGAATGTTAGGCCTCGCCCCGACACCTGTCAAACCGCGGATCCCGGCCAACCCCTTGTACACGGGGGCAATTTGCCCGGGCCGGGCCGCAACGGGCAGACTGCTGGCCCGCAACCGAGGGCTCCCGCGTGTCTCCGACGCCGCTGCTGATTGTACTCGCGTCACTGGCCGCGGCCCTGTGGCTGCTGCTGCGCCGGGCCGGCAGCGGCCGGCGGCGCCGCGCCCTGGCCGGGGTCCTCGACGCCGCCGATGCCCTGGAATCGCGCCTGCGCACCGCGCGCGCGGAGTTCGAGGCGGTCGCCGGCGATGCCGTCGATCCGGTGCGCGCCGCCCTGCAGGAGATGCTGCGCCAGCGCCTGTGGCTGCAGCAGCACGGCGAAAGCGCTTCGCTCGCCCAGCTGGCGACGGTGCGTGAATCCATCGATGCCGCACGCACCCGCATCGAGCAGGAGCTGTCGCGGATCGAGCGCGCGCGCGCGCCGCTGCGCTGATGCGCATGCCTGCCCTGGTCCTGGCCTCCACCTCGCCTTACCGCCGCGACTTGCTGGCGCGCCTGCGCCTGCCGTTCGAATGTGCCCGCCCCGACGTCGACGAGACCCCGCGCCCCGGCGAAGCTCCCGCGGCGCTGGCCATGCGCCTGGCGCGGTCCAAGGCCGCAGCGGTCGCCACGTCGCATCCCGACGCATGGGTGATCGGCTCCGACCAGGTGGCTGAACTCGACGGCCGGCCGATCGGCAAGGCCGGAGGACGCGACGCCGCGATCGCCCAGTTGCTCGCGATGTCGGCGCGCGAGGTCGTCTTCCACACCGCCGTGGCCGTGGCGGGCGGCGACGCAGTACACGCCGGAATCGATACCACGCGCGTGCGCCTGCGCGCCCTCGACGTCGACGCGATCACGCGCTACGTCGACGCCGAGCAGCCCTGGGACTGCGCCGGGAGTTTCAAGTGCGAGGGCTACGGGATCGCGCTGTTCGAGGCCATCGACAGCAGCGACCCGACGGCGCTGGTCGGCCTGCCGCTGATCGCGACCGCGCGCCTGCTGCGCGCGGCCGGCTACATGCTGCCCTGACCGCGGCCGTCGCCGCTGCGCGGCGACGCACACGGCACACGGCCGGTCATTCCACCACGATGCGCTGCTCCGGCCAGTCCTCGACGCTGCCGTCCTTGCCGTGCAGGCGCAGGCCAAGCCAACGCACGCCCTGCAGGCCAGCCGGCAGGATGACATCGGCCTGGAAACCGACCGCCGGGTGCGCGGGATCGGTCGAGATCGCCCAGTAGCCGGCGACATGGGGCCGCTCGAGCCCGTATTGCGCGGTCGCCACCACCTGGCCGTCGAGCGTGACCTCGACGCGGTCGATGCCCACGCCGTCCTTGAACGCCCAGCCGGCCACGGCGACATGGTCGTCGACACGGGCACCGGCCGCGGGACTGTCGAACCAGGCCATCGCCGGCAGCGTGCAGCCGCCTTCGGGCATGTCCGGGGCGCGTGGGCCGAGCGCGAACAGCAGGAAGCGGGTGCGGCCGTGGTCGACGCTGACCACGCGCGGCGGCGGCAGCGGTCCGAACCGCCGGCACAGCGCGTGGTAGCGCAGCAGCAGGTGCTTGTATTCGACTTCGTTGGCGGCCACGACCAGCAGCACCGGATCGCCGCCACGGTCGACCGCCCCGCTCGCCTCGAGCCCCCACAGCCTGAGCTGGGGCGCACGCCCGTGGTCGCGGTTGACCGGATGCTCCAGCACTTCGATGCGCGGATTGCCGAGCGCGAACCCAAGCTCGGCACCGACCTTGAAGTTGTCGGCGACCAGGCGCGTGCCCTCCGGCATGGCGGCG
The DNA here is from genome assembly GCF_016461615.1 of Luteimonas sp. MC1828. Classification (NCBI taxonomy): domain Bacteria; kingdom Pseudomonadati; phylum Pseudomonadota; class Gammaproteobacteria; order Lysobacterales; family Lysobacteraceae; genus Luteimonas; species Luteimonas sp. MC1828. The sequence continues at coordinate 105,765 of NZ_JAEMNY010000001.1, read as the reverse complement.
CGCTCCTCGCGGACGGCGTGGGCAAGTTCATTCCAGCCTGCGAAGTTCGACGGGTACCACTTCAGCGTGGCGGTCTGCGCGCGCAGCGCTGGCATCGACACCACCAGGTAGTAGCCCAGCACCACGACCAGGCCGCACGCGGCCATCACCCAGGTCGCCGCACGCAGCCATGGCCGCCAGTGCGCCAGTGCCGCAGGCAGCAGCGGCAGCAGCGCGAGCAGGCCCGGCAGCGGCCAATGGAAGCTGACGCGCTCAGTATCGGCAAAGAACCCGAGCACGAAGAATCCGAGCACCAGCAGCAGCCCGCACAGCGCCAGGAACCGCACCGGCTCGCTGGCTTCGCGCACGCCGCGCACGCCGGCCAGCAGCAGCGCGACGAACAGCAGCGGCGTGGCCAGCAGCGCCTGGATCGCGATGAACCACAAGCCATCCGGATGCCACGACCACGGGTGGCGATCGACCAGCTGGAAGCGCAGGCCCGCCTCGGCGTTCTCGAAGTTCCAGGCCAGCAACGGGGTCCATGCCGCGGCGCCGAACGCGATCGCGATCCACACGCGCGGGTCGCGCAGCACCTGCCTGCCCTGTGGCAGCAGCAGAAGCGCAACGAAACCCACCCCTACCACCGCCGCGAAGCGGTAGTGGCTGAGCGCGCCGATTGCCAGTCCCAGCGCGAACTGCAGCACCACGCCGTAGCCGACGCCGCGCAGCATGCGCGTGCCCGCATCCAGGCACAGCAGCGTCGCCAGCGCCATCGCCGTGTCGGGCAATGCCATCAGCCCCAGGCTGCCGGCCAGCGGCAGCAGCAGCGCGGCAATGCCCGCGACCCAGGCCTGCGGCTCGCCGAATTCGCGTGCCGCGATACGGACCACCAACCACGGCAACGCGGCGGCAACCAGCAGGAACGGCATGCGCAGCGCCAGCACGCCGTCGCCGAAGACCATGCTGCCCACCCGGATCATCCACGCCGTGAGCCCCGGCAGGTCCGAGTACGCCCATGCGAGGTGGCGGCTCTCCTGCCAGTAGAAGGCCTCGTCGACGAACAGCGGCAGGCGCACGGCGATCGCCGCCTTGAGGAGCAGCAGCGCGCACCACAACGCGATGAAGATCACGCGCGCATCGATCGATTTCCGCATCCGCCAGCGACCTCGTTAGACTCGATGATCCGCCCGGGACCCGGGCACGCCTGCACACCATGTGAGCCACGACATGCTAACCGACGCCCTGCGGCAGGCCCTGCAAGACGCACAGGCGCAGGTGAATTCCCTGGTGCTGGGCAAGGAGCAGGCGGTGCGCCTTGCGTTCACCGCCCTGCTCGCCGATGGCCACCTCCTGATCGAGGACCTGCCAGGCCTGGGCAAGACCACGCTGGCACACGCGCTGGCGGCCACGCTGGGCCTCGGCTTCCAGCGCGTGCAGTTCACCTCCGACCTGCTGCCTTCGGACATCGTCGGCGTGTCGGTGTATGACGCGCAGGCGCGCAGCTTCAGCTTCCACCCGGGCCCGGTGTTCACCCAGGTATTGCTGGCCGACGAGATCAACCGCGCGCCGCCGCGCACGCAGAGCGCGCTGCTCGAGGCGATGGCGGAGCACCAGGTCACCGTGGATGGCACCACGCATGCGTTGCCGCAGCCGTTCTTCGTGATCGCCACGCAGAACCCGGTGGACCTTGCCGGCACCTATCCCCTGCCCGACTCGCAGCTCGATCGCTTCCTGCTGCGCCTCGACCTCGGCTATCCCGACGAAGCCGCCGAGCGCGCGCTGCTTGCCGGTGCCGACCGCCGCGCGCTGATCGCGCAGGCCATGCCGATGCTCGGCGAACACGACGTGCTGCGGCTGCGCCAGGCCGCGGCCGCCGTGCACGCCAGCGACGCCCTGGTGCGCTACGTGCAGGCGCTGCTGGCGCGCAGCCGCCACCATGCCGGCGTGCGCGTCGGCCTGTCGCCGCGTGCAGGCATCGCGCTGCTGCGCGCGGCGCGCGCGCATGCACTGCTGCTTGGCCGCGACCATGTCCTGCCCGACGACGTGCAGCGGCTGTTCGGCGCGGTGGCGGCGCATCGCCTGGTGGGCGATGCCGATGCCGGCGACGACACCACGCTGGCGCAGGCGATCCTGCACGCCGTCGCGGTCGACTGAGGGTGGCGAGGCGGCGCCTTGCCGGGCTGCGCGCACGCCTCGAGGCGCTGGCGCGGCCGCGTCGCCCCGAATCGTTTCCGGTCACGTTCGACCGCAGCCGCATCTACGTGCTGCCCACGGCATTCGGTGCGTTCTTTGTCGCCCTGCTGGTGGTGATGCTGCTCGGCGCTCTCAATTACAACAACAACCCGGCGCTGCTGCTCGCCCTGCTGCTGGCCGGCGCCGGCAATACCAGCCTGCTGGTCGCGCACCTGCAGCTGTCGGGCCTGCGCATCGTCGCCGTGGAAGCCGAGCCGGTACCCGCGGGCACGCCGCTGCTGTTGCGCGTGCACGCGCGCGCCGAACCGGGGCGCACGCGACGCGGCCTGCGCGTCGAGGTCGGTGACGCGCAAGCCGTGCTGTCCCTGCGCGGCGGCGCCGGCGAGGCGCGCCTGGCGCTCCCGACGCAGCGCCGCGGATGGCTGCAGCCCGGCCGCCTGCGGATCTCGACCACGCGCCCACTGGGGCTGGCGCGCGCGTGGGCGTACGCATGGCCCGCCGACGATGTGCTGGTCTATCCGCGGCCCGAAGCCGATGGCCCGCCGCTGCCGCATGGCCACGGCGACAACGCCCGGGCGCGCCTGCAGCCCACCGGCGACGATGTCCACCACCTGCGCGCGTACCGCCGCGGTGATGCGCGCCGTGCCATCGCGTGGAAGCCGTCGGCGCGCCGCGACACGCTGCTGGTGCGCGAATACGAACAGCCGCAGGGCGCCGACGTGGTGCTGGACTGGCTGGCGCTGGCCCCTCTGGCCTACGAGGACCGCATCGCCCGCCTGGCGCGTTGGGTCGACCAGGCCGAACGCGAAGGCCGACGCTGGCGCCTGCAGTTGGCGCAGCAGCCGGCGATCGGCCCAGGCCGCGGCGCGGCGCATCGCCATGCCTGCCTGCGCGCACTCGCGCTGCTGCCGCCGGCAACCGGCGCGGAGCACAACGACCTTGGCTAGGCGTCGACCGTCCCGCAGCGCGCCGCTCGACGCGCAGGCGCGCGGCTGGTCGCTTGCGGCCGCGGGCGCATGCCTGTTGCCGCTCCTGCTGCAGCTGCCGGGCACGCTCGCGCTCGGGCTTGCGCTGGCCGGCAGCGTCGCCACCGCCGCTTCGCGGCGTCGTCCGCTGCCGGCCGCGCTGCGCCTGGTGCTGTCGCTGGCGCTGGTGGCGGTGGTGCTGGCCAATGCGCGCTTCGCATTCGGCCGCGACACCGGCTGCGCACTGCTCGCCGCGATGCTGGCGCTGAAACCGATGGAACTCGCCACGCTGCGCGATGCACGCAGCCTGCTCGGGTTCGCGCTGTTCGCCCCGTTCGCGACCTTCCTGCTCGACCAGGGACCGCTGTCGCTGGTGCTTGGCCTCGGGGCCGCGGTGCTGGTGCTGGCCGCACTGCTGCGCCTGTCGGAAATGGAAAGTGGCGAACCCGAGGTGCTGGCCCCGGCACCGCGCCTGGCGCGGGTGCTGCGCCTGGTGGCGATCGGCCTGCCGCTCGCGCTGGCGGCATTCTGGCTGTTTCCGCGCATGGCCACGCCGCTTTGGGGCGTGCCCGAGCGCGTCATCGCACGCCCCGGCCTGTCGGACACCATGGCGCCGGGCGAGTGGCTCGACCTCATGAACGACGACAGCGTGGCGCTGCGCGTCGCCTTCGATGGCCCGGCACCGCCGACCTCGGAGATGTACTGGCGCGGACCGGTGCTGTGGAACTACGACGGCCGCGAATGGACCACCTCGCCGTGGTTCCGCGGCCTGCCGGCGGCACCCGTCACCCATGGGCCACGGCGCTACCGCTACGACCTGGAAGTCGAGGCGACGGACCGCCGCCAACTGGTCGCGCTCGAGCTGCCAACCGAAGTGCCGGACGGCGCCCAGGCGTCGATCGACCACATGCTGCGCACGGAGCGGCCACTGTCGGCCACCACGCGCTGGCGGATGACCTCGGCCGCACCGGTGGCCTTCGAGCCCGACCTGCGCGGCACCCTGCGCGCCGCCGCGTTGCGCCTGCCGGATGGTTTCAATCCGCGCACCATCGCACTGGCGCGGGACTGGCGCGCACAGGCCGGCAGCGGCAACGACGCGGCGATCGTGGAGCGCGCCCTCGCCTGGATCGGTGCCGAATTCGGCTACACGCTGAGCACGCCGCTGCCGGGACGGCACGCGGTGGACGAGTTCCTGTTCGACCAGAAACAGGGCTTCTGCGAACACTTCAGCTCGGCGTTCGTGGTGCTGATGCGCGCCGCCGGCGTGCCCGCCCGTGTCGTCACCGGCTACGCCGGCGGCTACCGCAACCCCTTTGGTGGCTACTGGATCGTGCGCCGCTCCGACGCCCATGCCTGGGCCGAAGTCTGGCTGCCCGGGCGCGGCTGGGTGCGCGTCGACCCGACCGCCGCGGTCGCGCCGGAGCGCATCTACGACACCCTCGCCGACCGCGCCTCGGGAGGCCCCGCCGGGCTGCGGGCGCTGGCACCGATGTACGACGTCGGCGACTGGATGCGCCGCGGCTGGAATGACCTCGTGCTTGGCTTCGACGCCGCCCGCCAGCAACGCCTGCTGCGTCCGCTGGGTGGCGGCGACCTCGGCAGCAGCCAGCTGGTGGCGCTGTTCGCGCTCATCGGCGGCGCCGCGCTGGCGGCCATGCTGTGGCTGGTCGCGCGTGGCGAACGCGAGCGCGACCCCGTGCTGCGCGCCTGGCGCCGGCTGGGCGCGCGCTATGCCCGCCTCGGCCTCGGTCGCCGCCCGCACGAGACCGCAGACGCCTGGAGCGCGCGGGTGCTTGCGCTGCGTCCGCAGTCCACTGCGCTGGTCGCCCTCAGCGCGCGTTTCGCGGAATGGCGTTACGCTCGCGGTCGCGGTGGCGACCCCCGCGCGCTGGTCCGCGACCTGCGCGCCCATCGCCCCTGACAGGCGCCCTCGTGCAACCCCAAGCAATGCCGGAGATCCGCATGACCATCCGTCCCTTCATCGCCATGGCCGCCGCGCTGCTGCTTGCGGCCTGCGCGTCGCAGCCACACCCGCTGCAGGGCGAGTTCAACCCGCTCTCGCCGCGCGACGCCGCCGCCGGGGAAGCCACCGGCGCCGTCGTACGCTGGGGCGGGCGCATCGTCCAGGTGGAACCGCGCCCGGACAGCACCTGCTTTGAAATGGTGTCCGCGCGCCTCGACCACTATGGCCGGCCGTACTGGGCTGGCGACGACACCGGCGGACGGTTCATCGCCTGCCGTGCGGGCTTCTACGACCCGGCGGTGTTCGAGCGCAACCGCGACGTCACCTTCACCGGGCGCATCAGCGGATACGAAACCCGCAAGATCGGCGGCTACGACTACCGCTTCCCGCAGGTCGCGGCGGACGTCGTCTACCTGTGGCCCAAGCGCGACCACATCAACGTGATCACCCGCCCGGCGCCGTGGCCGTGGTGGGGCTACTGGTAAGCGCCCGGCGCGGGCGGGCGGGCGCGCTCAGAGCGTCGTGCCGAAGCGCCCGAGCGGCGCACCGGCCAGCAGGTGCAGGTGAAGCTGGAAGACCGTCTGCCCGCCGTCGCCGTTGCAGTTGATCACGATCCGGTAGCCGTCTTCGGCAAAGCCCTCGCGGCGCGCGTAGTCCGCCGCGGCCAGCGCCAGCCGGCCCACGAGTTCCGGCTGTTCGCGCGGCAGGTCGTTGAGCGTGGCCACGTCGACCTTGGGCACGAACAGCACGTGCACCGGCGCCTGCGGCGCGATGTCGCGGAACGCGAGCAGGTGCTCGTCCTCGTAGACGATGTCCGCGGGAATTTCGCGGTTGATGATCTTGTGGAAGATGGTGGACATGGCGCGGGCCCCGGATGCCGGATGGATGCGGGCATCGTAGCCCGAAGCCCGCGGACGCTCCGCTCAGCCGGCTTCGCTGCGCGATCCGAACGCGTGCGACAGCGTGCCGCGGTCCACGTATTCCAGCTCGCCGCCCAGGGGCAGCCCGTGCGCAAGCCGGCTCGGGCGCACGCCGTGCTGGCGCGCCAGCTGCGCCAGGTAGTGCGCGGTGGCCTCGCCCTCCACCGTCGGGTTGGTGGCGATGATCAGTTCCTGCACCTCGCCTTCGGCGAGACGCGCGGCGAGCTGCTCCAGGCCGAGCTCGCGCGGGCCGATCCCGTCGAGCGGGCTCAGCCGGCCCTGCAGCACGAAATACAGGCCGCGGTAGCCGGTGGCCTGTTCGATCGCCAGCCGGTCGGCCGGCGACTCCACCGCGCACAGCAGCTGCACGTCGCGCGCGGCGCTGGCGCAGGTCGTGCACAGCGGCTGTTCGCTGAAGTCGCGGCAGCGCGTGCAGTGGCCGATGCGTTCCACCGCATCGGCGAGCACCGCGGCCAGACGGCGGCCGCCGTCGCGCCCGCGCTCGAGCACGTGGTAGGCCATGCGCTGGGCGGTCTTCGGCCCCACGCCGGGCAGCACGCGGAACGCCTCGACCAGCTGTTCGAGAAGTGGTGCGCTCATCGGCGGCAGGCGCGTATCAGGAGGTCGCGCGTGGTCAGAACGGCATCTTCATGCCGGGCGGCAGCGCCATGCCCGCGGTGGCCGCGCCCATGCGCGACTGCGATTCGGCGTCGACCTTGTTGCTGGCATCGTTGAACGCCGCGGCGATCAGGTCTTCGGCCATCTCCGGATCCGACAGCACGCTGGGATCGATGCGCACCTTGCGGCATTCCTTGCGGCCGGTCAGGGTGACTTCCACCATGCCGCCGCCGGCGCTGCCGGTGACTTCGACATTGGCGAGTTCTTCCTGCGCCTTCTGCAGGTTCTCCTGCATCTTCTGCGCCTGCTGCATCAGCTGGGCGATGTTTCCACGCATGTCAGTGCTCCTGGTCTTCTAGGGGGCGGATCGAATCGGGGACGAGCCGCGCGCCGTGTTGCGACATCAGCCGCTGCACGTCCGGATCGTTGAGGAACGTGCTCTCGGCGACGCCCTGGCGCTCGTCGCGCACGCGCTCGTTGCGCGCGTGCAGGGTTTCGCCGGCCGCACTGGTGGCCGCTTCGAAACGGATCTCCGGGGCGCTGCCCCAGCGTGCGCCAAGGGCGTCGGCGAGCTGCTGCACCAGGAACGGCGCGCGCAGGTGTTCGTCGGCCGCGGGCAGCGACAGGCGCAGCACGCCCTGCTCATGGCCGACGAAGGCCGAGCTGGCTGCGAGCTCGCGCACCGGCCCGCGCAACCCGAGGCTGGCGACAAGATCCGGCCACTGGTCGTGGTCGATGGCGGGCGCCGGCGCTGAACGGGCGGGTGCGGGTGCAGGTGCGGGTGCGGGTGCGGCTGTGACGGCAGCCGTCGCGATCGGAACCGGCGCGGCGTGCGCCGCCGGAGCCGCCGGCGCCGCAGATGCGGCAGGCGATCCGCTACGCGCGACCGGCGGCGGCAGTTCGCGTGCGGACGCAGTCATCGGGGGCGATGTGCCGGGCGACGCCGGTGCTGCAGCCCCGAGCGCGGCGCGCGCAGCTGCCGCGGCCGAGACGCCGCTGGCACGCCCACCGGCGGCCTCGCTCCCCGATGTCGCTGCCCCGCCCTCGCCGGGCCGGAACGCCAGCATGCGCAGCAGGCTCATCTCGAAGCCCGCGCGGGTACTCGGCGCCATGCCGATGTCGCGCCGGCCCGAAACCGCCATCTGGTACCAGAGCTGCACCAGCTCCGGGCGCAGCGCGGCCGCCAGCGCTTCAACGTCGATGCCTTCGCCGTCGACCTCGCTGCCCGGCACCAGCTGCCGCACCTGGATGCGGTGCAGCGCCGCGGCGAGCGCCTCGAGCACGCTGGCCCAGTCCGGCGAATAACCTGCCAGCACTTCGATTTCCGCCATCAGCGCGGCGCCATCGCTCGCGGCCAGCGCCGCGAGCAGCGTCGCCACGCGGGTGCGGTCGACCGTGCCGAGCATCGTCGCCACCGCGTCGTCGGTGAGGCTGCCGCGGCCTTCGCCGGCGCCGGTGTAGGCGATCGCCTGGTCGAGCAGCGACAGGCCGTCGCGCAGGCTGCCGTCGGCCGCGCGCGCCAGCTGGCGCACCGCGCCGGGCTCGGCGGCGATGCCCTCGGCGCCCAGGATCTTGTCGATCTGGCCACCGATCTGCGCTTCGTCCAGGCGCTTCAGGTTGAACTGCAGGCAGCGCGACAGCACCGTCACCAGCAGCTTCTGCGGATCGGTGGTGGCGAACAGGAACTTGACGTGTTCCGGCGGCTCCTCGAGCGTCTTCAGCAGGGCGTTGAACGCCTGCTTGGTGAGCATGTGCACCTCGTCGATCAGGTACACCTTGTAGCGCCCGCGCGACGGCATGTACTGCGCGTTCTCGATCAGGTCGCGGACGTTGTCGACGCCGGTGTTGGAAGCGGCGTCGATCTCCAGCAGGTCGATATAGCGGCCGGCGTCGATCGCCTGGCAGGTCTCGCACTGCCCGCAGGGATCGCTGGACGCGCCGTGTTCGCAGTTCAGGCTCTTGGCGAAGATCCGCGCGATGGTGGTCTTCCCCACCCCGCGCGTGCCGGTGAACAGGAACGCGTGGTGGACGCGGCCGGAATCGAGCGCGTTGGTGAGCGCACGGACCACGTGCTCCTGGCCGACGAGCTCGGCGAACCGCTTCGGGCGCCACTTGCGGGCGAGGACAAGGTAGGACATGCCGCCATTCTGCCACGCGCATCCGGCGCGGCCGCGGAGCCGGGCGTGCGAGCGGTTTTCCTTGTCCGCGCGCGGGCTGGCGGCTAGACTTGCCGCCCCCGAGCCCCCATTCCATGGACAGGCGTGAAGCGCGGGCCAGGTGCGGAGAGGTGTCCGAGTGGTTGAAGGAGCACGCCTGGAAAGTGTGTAAGCGTCTAAACCGCGCTTCGGGGGTTCGAATCCCCCTCTCTCCGCCAGTTCTACCCGCGCGCCAGGCATCGCACGCGGTCGCAGGTTTCCGTGGTGGCCCCGTCGGCCCCTCGCGACGCTAGGTCGAAAACCCCGCCAGGGCCGGAAGGCAGCAACGGTATCGATCGACGCGGGCGCCGAGGTCAGCCGGCGGGGTTGCCTCCTTCAGGACCCCGGATGCAGCCAGCCGGCATCGCCGTCGGCGTAGCGTTCATGCTTCCAGAGCGGCACCCGTGCCTTGACCTCGTCGATGACGAAGCGGCAGGCGTCGAATGCCGCGTCGCGGTGCGCCGCAGCCACGCCCACCCACACCGCCAGCTCGCCGATCGCCAGTTCGCCGACACGGTGCACGCAGCACACGCCGGTGATGGCAAAGCGCGCTTGCGCCTCGTCAAGAATGCGCTGACCTTCGGTTTCGGCGAGGGCGCGATAGCACTCGTAGCGCAGGCCGGCAACCGCGCGGCCGTCGTGGTGGTTGCGTACCCAACCTTCGAAGCTGGCGAATGCGCCGGCCTGTGCGTCCAGCAGTGCGTCGCGCAGCGGCGCGACCGCGAACGGCGCGTCGGCGATCGCGAACCGCGCGCCGCCGCTCATCCGCCGGACACCGGCGGGATGAAGGCGATCTCGCTGCCGGCGACCGGGGCGTCGTCCCAGCGCGCGAACTCGCCGTCCACGGCCACCCGCAGGCGATCGACCGGCAGCGCGAAGCCGTGCCGCGCCTGTGTCTCGACGTAGAGCGCGCGCAGGTCCGCGGCTGGGCTCTCCACGTCTTCGCGACCGACGCCCGCGGCATCGCGCAGGCCGGCGAAATAGAGCAGCGTCACGCGGGCCATCAGCGCGCGTCCGGAGCCGCGCCTCGGCCGACGTCACGGCGCCCGCCGCGCTTGCCGAGCAGGCGCGCGGGACCGATCACGATCGCGTGCGACAGCGCCTTGCACATGTCGTAGACGGTCAGCGCGGCGATGGTGGCGCCGGTCAGCGCCTCCATCTCCACGCCGGTGCGGTGGACCGTCTTCACCGCGCATTCGATCGCAAGCTCGCGCTCGCCGTGCCAATCGATGGTGATGCGGATGCCATCGATCGGCAGCGGGTGGCAGAACGGGATCAGTTCGTGGGTGCGCTTGACCGCCATGGTGCCGGCGATGATCGCGGTGTCGACGATGCCGCCCTTGGCGCTGCGCAGCCCGTCGGCGCGCAGCTGTGCCGCCACCGCCACCGGAAAGCGCACGCGGCAGCTGGCGATCGCTTCGCGCGCCGTGGCTACCTTGGCCGAGACATCCACCATGCCCGGGCGGCCTTCGGCGTCGATGTGGGTGAGGCCCTTGGCGCTGCGCGTCATCTCAGCCCCCGATGAGGAACATTTCAACGTGACGCCGCGTCGCGGCCGGACTGCCACGCAGCTCGCTGTAGCGGTCCGCGCGCCGTGCCCAGAGGCCGCCAACATGTCCGGCAAGCGCGGTCTCGCCACCGGCAAGCAGCGGGCGCAGCGCGTGCCCGTCCGCGGCGAACAGGCAGGTGTAGAGACGGCCATCGGCGGACACCCGCGCGCGGTGGCAGTCACCGCAGAACGGCGCACTGATCGCGCTGACGAAGCCGATCTCGCCGGCGCCATCCGCCCAGGCATGGCGCACCGCGACTTCGCCGCGGTACTGCGCATCCAGCGCCCGCAGCGGCCAGCGCGCGTGCAGCCGCGCATGCAGCTCGGCGGAAGGCACCACGCGCGCGGGCTGCCAGTCGTTGCAGGTGCCGACATCCATGTACTCGATGAAGCGCAACACGTGCGGCGTGCCGCGGAAGCGCGCGGCCAGCGCCTCCACTTCGCCATCGTTGACCCCGCGCTGCATGACGCAGTTGAGCTTCAGGCTGCCGAAGCCGGCCGCCTCCGCCGCGGCGATGCCGTCAAGCACATCGGCGACCTCACCGCGGCCGCCGCTCAGCGCGCGGAACAGCGCCGGGGCGAGCGCGTCCAGGCTTACCGTGATCCGCTGCAGCCCGGCGGCGCGCAGCGCGTGCGCGTGCCGCGCCAGCAGGGAGCCGTTGGTGGTCAACGCCAGGTCGTCGATGCCGGGCACCTGCGCCAGGCGCGCCACCAGCGAAGGCAGGTCCCGGCGCAGCAGCGGCTCGCCGCCGGTGATGCGCAGTTTGTGCACGCCGAGCCGCGCGAAGCCGCGCACCAGCGTTTCGATCTCGTCGAACGACATCCGCGATGCGGCGTCGAGCCCGTGGTCGTCGGCAATGCGGTCGGCCGGCATGCAGTAGCCGCAGCGGAAGTTGCAGGCCTCGATCACCGACAGGCGCAGTTCGCGCAGCGGCCGGCCAAGGCGATCGGCCGGCATCGCCGGAGACAGGGCGTGCGGCTGCAGCAGGGCGCTCATGGCGACAGTGCCGGATGCGGCCGCGGATCAGCCAATGCCAGCAATTCACCCGGGCGTGCGACGCGATGGCCGCGGGCGCGCATGGCGTCGCCATCGGCCTCGCTGGCGTAGTGGTAGAGCACGCAGCGCGCGAGCAGCTCACGCGGATACTCGCGCTCGAGGTCGGCGATGCCGCTGTGCGAAGGGTTGCCATGCAGGCCGCAGTCATGGGCGACCAGTTCGCCCTCGCCGGCCATGGCAGCGAGCACTTCCGGGATCGGCCGCGTGTCGCCGCTCCACGCCAGGCTGCCGCGCAGGCGCAGCCCGTAGGCGCTGCGCGGCCAGTGGTGGCGCACCTCGAACGTCTCCAGGCGCACGCCGTCATGCCAGAACGCATCGCCGACCGGCACCACGCGGAACGCATCCCAGAAGTTCGCGCCACCTTCGGCCAGCGCGTTGGGGTATTCGGCGATGCGCCGGTGCAGCAGCGGCAGCACGTCGACCGGCACATACACCGGCGTGCGCCCGCGCCGCGCGGGATCGAAATAGTTGGCCACGAACAGCCGCTCGAAGCCCGCCACGTGATCCAGGTGCACATGGGTCACGAACAGCGCCGGCGGCGGCGCGCCGTAGTGCGCCAGGTAGGCGGTCAGCCCTTCAGCGCCGCAGTCGATCGCGAGCCACGGCGCGCCGTCGCGCTCCAGCGTGGCCATCGGCGAACCGAGCGCCACCGCCGACGCGTTGCCGACGCCCTGGAAGCGCAGCGACCAGGCCATCAGATGCCCCGTGCCCAGCGCTTGTCGTAGACGGCGCGCAGTCGGGCGAAATCGGCGCGCACCGCCTCTTCGCTGCGCTCGCCGCGCAGCTTGAGCAGCGAGCGCTCCAGCCGCGCCAGGTTGCGCGTGCGCCAGGCGGTCGCCGGGATGGTCATGCGCGAACGGTCGAGGTCGATCAGCCAGCCCCGCCCCGCCTCGTCGAACAGGATGTTGTGCGCGTTGAGGTCGGCATGGTCGAGTCCTTCGCGATGGAAACGCGCGATCAGCTCGCCGGTCGCCTCCCAGGGCGCTTCGCCCTGCTCCTGCGCCGCCAGCGCCGCCAGCGAACGCACGCCCACCAGGCGCGCCATCAGGATGGACGCGCGGTACCAGATGCCTTCGCGCAGGTACGACGCCGCAATCGGCTCCGGCACCGGCAAGCCGCGCCGCCGCAGCTCCCGCAACAGCCGGAACTCGGCGAAGCTGCGCACGCGGTCGACGCCGCGCCAGAGGTGGCGATCACGGCTGACTGCCGCCGCCAGGCCTCCACGCAGGTAGTGGCGCAATACGCAGGGACCGTGGCTGGCGCCTTCGATGAACCACGCGCCGCCGCGACCGCTGCCAGACACCGGCGTGGCGCGCGCGCCCCAGGCGTCAGGGTCGAACCAGCGCGGGTCGGCTTGCCGCAGCTGCGTCTGGTCGAACAGAATCGACCCGACGCCACGTTCCCGGGGTCCGGCGCGGAACGGCGTCAGGCTCTCGGTGGCATCGAAAATGGCCATCAACCGAGTCTAACAAGCTTGTCAGCCCCCACGCCTGCATCGCCCCGCTCGATCTGCCTGCTGCGCCTGTCCGCGCTGGGCGACGTGACCCACGTGCTGCCGCTGGTCCACACCCTGCAGGCTGCGGATCCGGAGGTCGCCATTACCTGGATCATCGGCAAGGGCGAGCAGCGCCTGCTCGAGGGCCTGCCGGGCGTCGAGTTCATCGTCTACGACAAGAAGACCGGCGTCGGCGGAATGCGCGCGCTGCGCCACGAGCTTGCCGGGCGCCGCTTCGACGCGCTGCTGCTGATGCAGCTCGCATTGCGCGCCAACCTGTTGTCCACCTGCGTGCGGGCGCGTCGCCGGGTCGGCTACGACCGCGCCCGCTCGAAGGAGCTACACGGCCTGTTCGTCAACGAACGCATCCGGGGCGACGCCGGCCCGCACGTGCTCGACGTGCTCGGCAGCTTCTGCGAGCCGCTGGGCGTGGCCCGCGACAAGGTGGAATGGCAGCTGCCGGTGCCGGACGACGCACACGCCTGGGCGCAGGCGCAGTGGCCGCGTGACGGGGTGCCGACGCTGGTCATTTCGCCCTGTTCCAGCCACGCGCGCCGCAACTGGCGCGCCGACCGCTACGCCGCCGTCGCCGACCATGCCGCGGAACGCGGCTGGCGGATCGTGCTCTGTGGTGGTCGCAGCACCCTCGAACGCGACACCGGCGACGCCGTCCTCGCCGCGATGCGTGCGCCCGCGCTGGACCTGATCGGCAAGGACACGCTGAAGCAGCTGCCCGCACTGCTGGCCCGCGCCGACCTGGTCATGACGCCGGACTCCGGCCCCATGCACATCGCCAACGCCATGGGCGCGAAGGTGCTCGGCCTGCACGCCGCCACCGATCCGCGGCGGAGCGGTCCCTACTCCGACATCCGTTATTGCGTCGACCGCTACGACGACGCGGCGCGGAGATACCTGGGCAAGCCCGCCGCGGAACTGGCCTGGGGGACCAAGATCGAGGCCGACGGCGTCATGGACCTGGTCACGGTGGACGACGCCATCGACGCATTCGAGCGCTGCCGCGCCACCATGGGTCAGCCGGCTACGCCCGGGCCGTAATCCTCGTACGACTTTTCCTCGACATAGCTCGAACCGAGCGCGAGGTTGATGTCCTTCTTGATCCGCGCGCGCACGTCGTTCTGGACGTAGACGCTGCGCGCCAGGCCGATGAACTCCTCGTCGAAGGCCTGGGCCTTCTCCTTGAGCCGGATGTCGTCCTCGATCACCCAAAGGCGCTCGTTGACCGCCTTGAGTTCGGCGCGCAGGCGGACGATGTCGCCACCGGCGGCGGGATGCGCCATCCAGGTCTTCTCCAGCGCCGACAGCTCGTTGCGCACGTTGGCCAGCTTGGCCGGATCGGTCATGCGTTCGGACTTGATCTGCAGGATGGCGATCTTGTCGAGCAGCTCGCCGAACGACACGGGGACGGAAATTTCGGACATGGGTCTCTGGCTACGGACGTCAGGGGCGGCCAGTGTACGCGTTCGTCTTGTGGCCCCCGCCGGCGACCCGTATCATTGCGCCCCCGGCCCTCGCGGTCGGGCACCCGGAGAGGTGGCAGAGCGGTTGAATGTACCTGACTCGAAATCAGGCAGGCGTTTATAGCGCCTCGGGGGTTCGAATCCCCCCCTCTCCGCCAGATACGCAAAGGCCCCCGCAAGGGGGTTTTTGCGTATCTGGCGCAGGCGGAGTACTCGAGTCAAGCCTCGTTCCGCAAGTGGCTGCTCGCGCATGAAGTTCCGCTCACCACCCTATGCCATCATCCTTCCATCCCTCATCCCATCCCGACCGCATGCCCGCTGACCTGTTGCGCGCGCCGACGCCGTTCTTCCTGACAGCAACCCCGGGAGCCGAATCGGCCCGCGCATGATTGAATTCGGCCACCTCACCCATGTCGGCTTGCGGCGCGAGCTGAATGAAGACACGTACTACGGTGACAGCGAGCTCGGGCTCTGGCTGGTCGCCGACGGCATGGGTGGCCATGAGTACGGCGAGGTCGCCAGCGCGCTCGCCCGCGAGGCGATCGTGCGCGAGACCCGCCAGGGCACGCCGCTGCCGCAGGCAATCCGCATCGCCGATGAGGAGATCATCAGCGCCTCGCGCAAGCGCCAGGACGCACTGCCCATGGGCACCACGGTGGTCGCGGCGCGCATCACCGGCAATCGCTTCGAAGTCGCGTGGGTCGGGGACAGCCGCGTCTACGTCTGGCACGAAGGCAAGCTGGCGCAGCTCTCGCAGGACCACAGCTATGTGCAGGAGCTGATCAGCCAGGGCGCGATCAGCATCGACCAGGCGCGCAGCCATCCGCACCGCAATGTGGTGACCCAGGCGCTGGGCGTGACCGACCCTCAGGCGCTCAACGTCGAGACCATGTCGGGCGAACTCTCGCCGGGGATGCAGCTGCTGCTATGCAGCGACGGCCTCACCGAGGAGGTCGACGACAACGGCATCGCCCGGGTGCTCGCGCATACCGAATGCAGCGCCCAGGAATGTGTCGACGGCCTGGTGGCCGCGGCGCTCGACGGCGGCGGCTCGGACAACGTCACCGTGGTGCTGGTGCGCCGCCACTGATCCGATGGCTCGGCCGTCAGGCCGGCTCGTGCTCCGCCACCGCATCCACGACATCCCACACGCTGTGCCCGGCACGCTTGCGGATGGTCGCCAGCCGCGCCTCGTGCGCGGCGGTGTCCGACATGTCGACGAGCACCCGCGGCCGCGGCGCATCGCTTGCCGCCGGCGGCCTGCGCACGATCGTCGCCTGCTCCTGGCCGGAGTCCGGCCCAGCCAGGCCGAGCTCAGTCTGGCCTGCGGTCATCGCCAGATAGGCGTCGGCCAGCAGTTGCGCGTCGAGGAGCGCGCCGTGCACCTGGCGATGCGAATTGTCGACGCCGAGGCGCTTGCACAGCGCATCGAGTGAGTTGCGCTGGCCCGGGAAGCGCTGGCGCGCCATCTCCAGCGAATCCAGCACCGACGCACGGTCGCGGATGCGGCCATAGCCGTCGCCGAGCAGCGACAGCTCGTGGTCGAGGAAGCCAAGGTCGAACGCGGCGTTGTGGATCACCAGTTCGGCGCCATCGATGAACGCCAGGAACTCGTCGGCGATCGCGGCGAACTTCGGCTTGTCGGCCAGGAAGTCGAGGGTCAGCCCGGTGACTTCCTGCGCTCCAGGCTCGAACTCGCGCTCGGGGTGGATGTACTGCTGCCAGGTGCGGCCGGTGGGCCGGCGCTCGATGAGCTCGACGCAGCCGATCTCGACTACGCGGTTGCCCTTGCGCCATTCCAGGCCGGTGGTTTCGGTATCGAGGACGATCTGGCGCATGGGTTCCTTGGGGCTTGGGGGCGGGCGTGCGCGCGGCTCAGCGCAGCGCGGCGGCGGCGGCGGCCTTGAACTTCACCGCTTCATCGCGGGCCAGCACGTCGACGCGCTCGTTGTCGGGATCGCCGGAATGTCCCTTCACCCAACGCCAGTCGATGCTGTGGCGATGGGTAGCCGCATGCAGGCGCTCCCACAGGTCGCGGTTCTTCACCGGATCGCCGCCGGAGGTCTTCCAGCCGCGGCGCACCCAGTTCTTCATCCATTCGGTGATGCCCTGGCGCACGTATTGCGAGTCGGTATGCAGGGTGACGTTGCAGGCCTCGGTCAGTGTTTCCAGCGCCACGATCGCCGCCATCAGCTCCATGCGGTTGTTGGTGGTCAAGGCCTCGCCGCCGGCCACGACGCGCTCGCGTGCGCCGTAGCGCAGCAGGGCCGCCCAGCCACCCGGCCCGGGATTGCCGAGGCAGGCCCCGTCGGTATGCACTTCAATCGACTTCATGCCGCCGTGGCTCCCTGCGGCATCGCCAGCGCGCGCGACTGGCGGACCGGCGTCAGCGGCATGGCGCGCTTTTCGGCGCGCACGAGATAAGCGGCACGAAACCCAGCGCCGCTCTGCTGGCGCAGGTCATCCGTGGCCCGCCATCGCGGCCCGATCCCCTCGGACACGGTGTCCGGCTGCAGGCCGGCGGCTCGCAGCCGGCGGCGCCAGACCAGCGGCTCCGATGCGCGCAGTCCATGGCCGTGCCAATGCCAGCGGTATGGCGACAACGGGTTGAGCAGGAACAGCAAGAGCCGGCCACCAGGTACCAGGATGCGGGCAGCCTCCTCGAGCAGGGCGCGACCGCCCGCGTCGGAGGTCGCCACGTGCTGCACCACCACCGTACCGAAGGCTTCACTGGGTAGCGGCAGGGGCAGCCGGCAGCTGACCTCGCCGTGCCACCCGTCGCCGCACGGCGCCAGCGCCAGCCCGCGCCGGCCTGTCGGGCGCAGCGGCGGCAGCGGCGCAAGCCACAGCCAAGGCTGCGCCGGGCGCTCGGCGAGCGCGCGTTCGACGGCGGATTGTTCGCTGTTCAGCAGGGCGCGGCCCGGCGTGCTGGCGAACCACTGGAGGGCGGGAGCGGGTTGACCGGTCCGGAGAGGCAGGGGCATGGTCGCCATTCTAGACGCCCCGCCCGACCAGGTCCCCGACCGATGCAGCCCATTGCCCTGCCCGCCTTCTCCGACAACTACATCTGGCTGCTGCCGGGCGACGCCGGTGCGGGCGCGCTGGTGGTCGACCCTGGCGAGGCCGGCCCGGTCTTCGCCGCGGCCGATGCCGGACTGCAGCCTTCCGTGGTGTTGCTGACCCACCACCACGACGACCACGTCGGCGGCATGCCGGAGCTGTTGCGGCGCTGGCCGGGCCTGGCCGTGTATGCGCCGGCCGACGAGCGCATCCCTTTCGCCTGTTCGCGGGTTGGTGGCGGCAACCGGGTCGAGGCCGGCGGGTTCGGCTTCGACGTGATCGCCGTCCCCGGCCATACCGTGAGCCACATCGCATTCCACGGCCAGGGCCTCTTGTTTTGCGGCGACACCCTCTTCAGTCTCGGCTGCGGCCGCATGTTCGAGGGGTCGCCGGAGCAGATGCTCGGGTCGCTCGATCGGCTGTCCGCGCTGCCCGGCGACAGCCTGATGTGCTGCGGCCACGAATACACGCAGTCGAATGCCGCCTTCGCGCTGGCGGTCGACCCCGACAATCCGGCGCTCGCGCGCCGCAGCGATGAGGTGACCGCCATGCGCCACGCCGGCCAGCCCACCCTTCCCGTCACGCTCGCCAGCGAGCGCGCCTGCAACCCGTTCCTGCGCATCGATGCGCCCGCCATCCGCGCCGCCGTCGCGGCCCGCGAGGGTCGGGAGGATCTCGACCGGGTCGCGACCTTCGCCGCGCTGCGGCGCTGGAAGGACGGTTTTCGCGCATGACGCGCCCACCAGGACGTGCGGCGACGCTGCTGGTCGCCGTACTGCTGGCAGCCGCGCTGCCCGCCGCGGCGCAATCGCCACCCGCGGGAACGCCTGCGGCGCCCACCGTGCAGCTGGCGGTGCCGGCAACCGGAACGCCCGACGCGCGCACCGGCGTGGACATCTACGAGGAGTTTGTCGGCGGCCTGGCGCAGCCGGCCTGCGAAGACGCCAGCCCGCGCTGGGAGTCGCACTTCGCGCACGTGCCGGCGCAGCTGGCGGCCGCCGACAGCGAGGTGCTGCCACTGTTCGCGTACGTCGTGGATGCGCTGCGCCAGGCGCACCTGCCTACCGAATACGCGCTCATCCCGTTCGTCGAGAGCGGCTACCGGCCCGGCGCGCGCAGCGCCAGCGGCCCCGCGGGCCTGTGGCAGTTCATCGCGCTCACCGCGCGCAACCACAAGATCCCGATGCGTCCCGGCTTCGACGGCCGCCTGTCGCCGATCGAGGCGACCCGCGCCGCGGTGCGTTACCTGAAGACCCTGCACGGCATGTTCGCTGGCGACTGGCGGCTTGCGGTCATGGCGTTCAACGCCGGCGAGTACCGCGTGCTGGGCGCGCTGAAGCGCCACGACATGCGCGCCGCCGACGCCCGGCCCGAAGCACTGGCAAGCCTGTCCGGCATCACCCGCGCCTACGTGGTGAAGCTGCACGCACTGTCCTGCCTGATGGTGGAGGCCGGCCGCGAGCGTGACTTCCGCGAAGCGCTGGACCGACCGGTGGCGCGGCTGGTCGCGATCGAATTGCCTGCCGACGCCGCCAGCCTGGATGCGTTCGCCGCACGTGAGGGCCTGGACGCCGCGCGCCTCAAGCGCCTGAATCCGGCCGTTGCACCGCAGGGCACGGCGCGTGCCGGCGGCGTGCACGTACTGGTCCCAGCCGCGGCCGCGACCGCAGCCCGGGGGGCCGTGGCAAACTAGGCGCTTCCGCACAACATCGGGTCCAACCACACCATGGGATTCCTGCAGGGCAAGCGCGCACTCATCACCGGCATCGCCAGCCAGCGCTCCATCGCCAACGGCATCGCCGAGGCCATGCACCGCGAGGGCGCCGAGCTCGCCTTCACCTACCAGAATGAAAAGCTCAAGTCGCGCGTCGAAGACGTCGCCGGCCGGCTGGGTGGCGGCCCCGTGTATCCGCTCGACGTGGCCGACGATGCCCAGATCGAAGCGTTGTTCACCGCTCTTGGCCAGCATTGGGACGGCCTGGACATCCTGGTCCACGCGATCGCGTTCGCGCCGCGCGAGGCGATCACCGGCCAGTTCCTCGACGGCTTGACCCGCGAGAACTTCGCGTCGG
This sequence comes from Luteimonas sp. MC1828, assembly GCF_016461615.1. Lineage (NCBI taxonomy): Bacteria > Pseudomonadati > Pseudomonadota > Gammaproteobacteria > Lysobacterales > Lysobacteraceae > Luteimonas > Luteimonas sp. MC1828. The sequence goes on along the minus strand of NZ_JAEMNY010000001.1, from coordinate 86,221 downwards.
CCCACGACATTTCGGCGTATTCGCTGGCCGCGCTGGCCAAGGCCGCGCGTCCGATGATGCAGGGCCGCAAGGGCGCGGTGCTGACGCTGAGCTACCTGGGCGCGGTGCGCACCCTGCCGAGCTACAACGTCATGGGCGTGGCCAAGGCCAGCCTGGAGGCCACGGTGCGCTACCTCGCGCTGAACCTCGGGCCGGAAGGCACCCGCGTCAACGCGATCTCGGCCGGGCCGATCAAGACCCTGGCGGCGGCGGGCATCGGCGGGTTCCGCAAGATCCTCGGCCATGTCGAGGAGTACACCCCGCTGCGCCGCAGCGTGACCATCGAAGACGTCGGCAACGTCGCCGCGTTCATGTGCTCGGACCTGGCCGCGGGCGTGACCGGTGAGGTGACCTATGTCGACGCGGGCTACAACATCGTCGGCATGACCGGGCTTGGCAACGAGACGCCGTCCGCCGACTGATCGCGGCAACGACGTCGCCCACGAAAAAGCCCGGCCTTGAGCCGGGCTTTTTCATGTCTGGCCGGAGTGCCAGGCGCGTGCTACAGGCGTGCCTCGACGATGCTGACATTCATCCGCCGGCGCAGCGCACGCAGCATGGCCTCGGCATCTTCCTGGCCGGCCATCTGCGCGAACTGGCTGGCCAGCATCGCGCGTTCCTGCGCACTCGCGTCCTGCGGATTGCCAGGCGTGACCTTGTCGACGGTGAACAGCACGATGCTGCCGTCGTCCTGCACGAGCTTGCCGGCCGAGATCTTGCCTTCGGCAGGCTCGGCGGCCGCGAAATATGCGTCGTTGGCCTCAGGAGACGGAATCGGCATGCCGCGCCGCGCGCCGGGCACGCTGGCGTACTGCCAGCCGGCGGCCTCGGCGATGGCCGCGAGCGACTCGCCGCCCGCGATGCGCGCGACATCGGCGTCGGCCTTGGCGATCGCCGCGGCGCGGCCGCGATCGGCGCGGATCGCCGCCACGACCTGATCGCGGACGTCGGCGAGCGGCAGCTCGCGATCGGGCTGGTGCGCGGTCACGCGGATGAGCACGCTGTGCGATGGACCGATTTCGATCGGGTCGCTGACCGTGCCGTCCTGCACCAGCGCATCGGAGAACGCGGCGCGCTGCACGGCGGGATTGGCGGCGATGCCCTGGGCGTTACCGCGGGTGAACGGACCGAGCTTCTGCACCGGCAGGTTCGCCTCGCGCGCGGTCGGCGCCAGTGAGCCCGGGTTGCGATAGACCTGGTCCACAAGGCGGCCGATCAGGTCGTTGAACGCGCGCTCGCCGTCGGTTGCCGACTGGGCGGCGGCAAGCTCATCGCGCACGGCTTCGAACGGCACCGACTTGCCGGCACTGATTTCGCGCAGCTGCAGCACGTGCCAGCCGAAGTCGGTCTGCACCGGTGCGCTCACCTGGCCGGGCTGCAGCGCGTACAGCGCGGTATCGAACGCCTCGCCCATGGTGTTGCGCTCGATCCAGCCGAGATCGCCACCCTGCGCCTTGGAGCCTTCGTCGTCGGACTCCGCGCGCGCGACGGCGGCGAAATCCGCACCTGCCGCCTGGACCTTGGCGGCAATGGCTTCGGCACGCGCCTTGGCGGCAGCCTGCGCGGCGGCATCGGCGCCCTCGGGCACGCGCACCAGGATGTGCGAGGCCAGGCGTTGTTCGGCCTCCACGAAGCGCCCCTTCTCCTGCTCATAGCGCGCGCGCAGCGTCGCGTCATCGGGCGCGGCAGGCGGCGGCAGCGCGCTGCCGTCGACTTCGACATATTCGATGGACACCGACTCGGCCGCACGGAAATCACCGCGATGGCTGTCGTACCAGCCCTGGATGTCGGCCGCGCTGATGGCACCGGCATCGGGCTGCGGCGCGGGCACCACGGCGAAGCTCACGTCGCGCTGCTCGCCCAGCAGCACCATGGTGCGGTCGAGCTGCGCCTTGGTGACGAACGCCGACCCCGCGACCTGGCGCGGCAGCAGCAGCATCTGCAGGTCGGCGCGGATCTGGTCGTCGTACTGGCGCGGCGTGCGTGCCGGCACCCGCGACTGCAGCACCAGCTGGTAGCGCTGCAGGTCGAAGCGGCCGTCGACCTGGAATTCCGGGATCGACTGGATCACCTCGGCGACCTGCGCGTTGCCGACCTCGATGCCGGCATTGCGCGCCGCAAGGCGCAGCACGGCCTGGTCGACGAGGCCGTCGAGTACGCGCAGCTTGTTGTCCATCGCCTCGAAGGCACGGCCGTCGAACGCATCGCCCTGCTGCTCGCGCGCCTGCTGGCGGCTGCGCTCGAACTCGCTCCGGAAGGACTCCGGCGAGACCTCCTCGGACGACCAGAACAGCTTGCGGACCGGCCATGCGTCGGGCGCCGACGGCCACCACGAGGGTGGCGCCTGCACCTTGGCGGCGTAGTTCGCGGAATTCTGGAACAGGTACTGCTCCATGCCGAAGAACGCGAACGGCACCGCCAGCAGGATGACGATGGCGACGGCGATCCAGCCGGAGGTCTTGTCTCGAAGGGCTTGCAGCATGTGTCGGCACGCGGGAATGACGTAGCCGCGCAGTCTAGCGCATGGCCGGCCGATGCGCTCCGTATCCGCGGCCACGGACCGCAAAAGAAGAAGGCGCCCTTTCGGGCGCCTTCGGGTGTAACTGGCGGAGTGGACGGGACTCGAACCCGCGACCTCCGGCGTGACAGGCCAGCATTCTAACCAACTGAACTACCACTCCGCTTTTTTGAACCTTGTACGAGCATCAGACCTTGGTGGGTGCTGAGGGGATCGAACCCCCGACCCTCTCCGTGTAAAGGAGACGCTCTACCGCTGAGCTAAGCACCCAAGCGGGTCGCTTAGTTTACGGCATCCTTCAGCGCCTTGCCAGCCTTGAAGACCGGATTTTTTGCGGCGGCGATCGCGATCTCCTCACCGGTGCGCGGATTGCGACCGGTGCGGGCGGCGCGCTCGCGGACCTGGAAGGTGCCGAAGCCGATCAGGGCAACAGTGTCGCCCTTCGACAGCGCCTTGCCCACCGACGACAGCACGGCGTCGACGGCGCGTGCGGCATCGGCCTTGGACAGGTTGGCCTCGTCGGCGACAGCCTGGACCAGATCGTTCTTGTTCATGTGTTCGTTGCTCCCTGCGCGGCCCGGAAGCCGCTCGAATGAGGTGGCGGGCATGTTGGCGGCGAGCCGCTCGCATGTCCGTGGTCGCGTGCGATGGTGGTCGCGATGCGCAGCGCGACTTTATACCAGCGCGATTTTAGGTGCGCAAGAAAAACCCGCTTCCCTGCACCGTTTCTGCTTCTTCAAGGGCCGATCGGCGTCCCGCTCAATGCTTGACCGCGGCACGCTGCGCCGGCTTGCGGGTGCGGCGCGGAGCCGCCGGCACCGCATCGACCGCGACCGCCGGAGGCGACAGCGGGCGTTCAAGCGCGAGGTCCAGCACTTCGTCGATCCACTTCACCGGAACGATGCGGATGGTGTCGGTAACCGACTTCGGAATGTCGACGAGATCCTTGCGGTTCTCCTCCGGGATGATCACCGTCGTAACGCCGCCACGCAGCGCGGCGAGCAGCTTCTCCTTGAGGCCGCCGATCGCGGTGACCTTGCCGCGGAGCGTGATCTCCCCGGTCATCGCCACGTCCGCGCGCACCGGCACCCGGGTCAACGTGGACACCAGCGATGTCGCCATCGCGATACCGGCACTGGGGCCGTCCTTGGGCGTGGCGCCATCGGGCACGTGCACGTGGACGTCCTGCTTCTGCAGGAAATCCAGCGGAATCCCCATGCCCTCCGCGCGCGCGCGCACCACCGAAAGTGCCGCCGAAGCCGACTCCTTCATCACGTCGCCGAGCTGGCCGGTAAGGATGAGTTGGCCCTTGCCCGGCACCAGGGTGGATTCGATCTGCAGCAGGTCGCCGCCGACCTCGGTCCAGGCCAGCCCGGTCACCAGGCCGACCTCGTTGTCCTGCTCGGCGCGGCCGAAATCGAAGCGCTGAACGCCCAGGTACTTGTCGAGGTTCTTCGCGTTGACTGTCAGCACGCGCGCCTTCTTCTTCTGCGGCCCCGCGAGAGCGATCTCCTTGACCACCTTGCGGCAGATCTTGGCGATCTCGCGCTCCAGGTTGCGCACGCCCGACTCGCGCGTGTAGTAGCGCACGATGTCGCGCACGGCGTCCTCGGCGATCTTCAGCTCGCCCTCGCGCAGGCCGTTGGCCTTCATCTGCTTGGGCAGCAGGTAGCGCATGGCGATGCTGATCTTCTCCTCCTCGGTGTACCCGGGCAGGCGGATCACTTCCATGCGGTCGAGCAGCGGCCCCGGGATGTTGAGCGAGTTGGACGTCGCCACGAACATCACCTCGGACAGGTCCAGGTCGACCTCGAGGTAGTGGTCGTTAAACGCGTTGTTCTGCTCCGGGTCGAGCACCTCGAGCAGCGCCGATGACGGGTCGCCGCGGAAGTCCATCGACATCTTGTCGATCTCGTCGAGCATGAACAGCGGGTTCCTGGTGCCGACCTTGTTGAGGTTCTGCACGATGCGGCCCGGCATCGATCCGACATAGGTGCGGCGATGGCCGCGGATCTCGGCCTCGTCGCGCACGCCGCCGAGCGACATGCGCACGAACTTGCGGTTGGTCGCCTTGGCGATCGACTGGCCGAGCGACGTCTTGCCCACGCCGGGCGGGCCGACCAGGCACAGGATCGCGCCCTTCATCTGCTTCACCCGGGTCTGCACGGCGAGGTATTCGAGGATGCGTTCCTTGACCTTTTCCAGCCCGTAATGGTCCGCGTCGAGCACGTCCTGCGCGACCTTCAGGTCCTTGCGCACCTTGCTGCGCTTCTTCCACGGCACGCCGAGCAACCAGTCGAGATAGTTGCGCACGACCGCGGCTTCCGCCGACATCGGCGACATCTGCTTGAGCTTGCTGAACTCGTTCCGGGCCTTGGCTTCCACCGCCTTGGGCATGCCCGCCTCGGCGATCTTGCGCGCGATCTCCTCGATGTCGTTCGGCGCATCGTCGATCTCGCCGAGCTCCTTCTGGATCGCCTTCATCTGCTCGTTGAGGTAGTACTCGCGCTGCGACTTTTCCATCTGCGACTTCACGCGGCCGCGGATGCGCTTCTCCATCTGCTGCACGTCGATCTCGCCATCGACGAAGCCGACCAGCATCTCGAGACGCGCGGCAATTCCGACCGCCTCGAGCAGGCGCTGCTTGTCGGCAAGGCGCACGCCAAGGTGCGCGGCGATGGTGTCGGCCAGGCGCGACGGCTCGTCGATGCCGGCAAGCGTCTGCAACAGCTCGGGCGGCAGCTTGCGGTTGGTCTTCACGTACTGTTCGAACAGGGACATGAGCGAGCGTGCGATGGCCTCGACCTCGCGCGGCTCGCGGTCGGCGTCAGACTCGACCACCGTGCCACTGCCACTCAGCGTGCCGTCGGTCTCGCGGACGTTGGACACCGTCACCCGCGAGACGCCTTCCACGAGCACCTTGATGGTGCCGTCCGGCAGCTTCAGGAGCTGCAGGACCTGCGCCAGCGTGCCGACCGCATACAGGTCGTCAACGCCAGGATCGTCGGTCTCGGCGGACTTCTGCGCCACCAGCAGGATCTGCTTGTCGCCTTCCATCGCCAGGTCGAGCGCGCGGATCGACTTGTCGCGGCCCACGAACAGCGGGATGACCATGTGCGGGAACACCACGACGTCACGCAGCGGCAGGACCGGCAGGTCGAGGGTGGGCTGATCGGGGGGGCTCATCGCTACTCCTGGAGGACGCGCGGCCTGGTGGCCGCATGGCCCTGTTTATGGGGTTCGGCGCGAACGGATGCAAGCGCCGCGGAGGGCGTGGCGCGAGGGCACGGCCGGGGGCACCCGCCGACCCGGGGGGCCGGGAAAACGGGGCAGGACTTCTGGCGCACGCCAATCCCGGGCGGCTGGCCCTGACCTCTCAACTGAACGGACAGGCAGGCGGATCGGCCGGCCGGCCGGGCCTGCGGCCGGCCTCAGTCGCCCGAGGCGGCCTTGGGCGCTGGCACGGCCGGGGTTTCGTAGATCAGGTACGGTTCGGATTTGTGCTCGATCACCGATTCGTCCACCACCACCTTGCTCACGTTTTCCAGCGACGGCAGGTCGTACATGGTGTCGAGCAACACCGACTCCACGATGGTGCGCAGACCGCGCGCGCCGGTCTTGCGCTTGAGCGCCTTGCGGGCAATGGCGGCAAGCGCGTCGGGGCGGAACTCGAGCTCCACGCCTTCCATCTCGAACAGCTTGCGGAACTGCTTGGTGATCGCGTTGCGCGGCTCGGACAGGATCTTGACCAGCGCGGCCTCGTCCAGTTCCTCGAGGGTCGCCACCACCGGCAGGCGGCCGACGAACTCCGGGATCAGGCCAAACTTGATCAGGTCTTCGGGCTCGACGTCGGCCAGCACCTTGCCGATCTCGGTCTTGCGCTCGGAACTCTTGAGCTTGGCGCCGAAGCCGATGCCGCTGGAGTCGGTGCTGCGCTGCTGGATGATCTTGTCCAGGCCGGCGAACGCGCCGCCGACGATGAACAGGATGTTGCGCGTATCCACCTGCAGGAATTCCTGCTGCGGATGCTTGCGCCCGCCCTGCGGCGGCACGCTGGCGACCGTGCCTTCGATGAGCTTCAGCAGGGCCTGCTGCACGCCCTCGCCGGAAACATCGCGGGTGATCGACGGGTTTTCACTCTTGCGCGAGATCTTGTCGATCTCGTCGATGTACACGATGCCCTGCTGCGCCTTTTCGACGTCGTAGTCGCACTTCTGCAGGAGCTTCTGGATGATGTTCTCGACGTCCTCGCCGACGTAGCCGGCTTCGGTCAGGGTCGTCGCATCGGCCATCGTGAACGGCACGTTCAACAGCCGCGCCAGGGTCTCGGCGAGCAGCGTCTTGCCCGAGCCGGTAGGGCCGACCAGCAGGATGTTGGATTTGGCGAGCTCGACCTCGTCGTTCTTGGACCGGCTCTCGATGCGCTTGTAATGGTTGTACACCGCGACCGCGAGCGTGCGCTTGGCGCGCAGCTGCCCGATCACGTACTGGTCGAGGACCTCGAGGATTTCCTTCGGCTTGGGCAGCGAGCTGCGCGCCGACTGCGCCTTCTCCTCGAGCTCCTCGCGGATGATGTCGTTGCACAGCTCGACGCATTCATCACAGATGAACACGCTCGGGCCCGCGATCAGCTTGCGGACCTCGTGCTGGCTCTTCCCGCAGAACGAGCAGTAGAGGATCTTGCTGCTGTCGCCGGAACGGCCCTGTCGGTCTTCGGTCATGCTCTCGTCAATCTGTGCTGCGATGGTCGGTTTCGAGAATAGCACCCGCGCCCGGGGCCGCAAACGCACCGGACGGGGGGTCCGCGACCGGTCGGCCGCGGCGCTGGCTGGGCTTTCGGGCCCGGTCAGGCAGGCTGGATGGAGTCTTCCGGGCGGCGCTCGAGGACTTCATCGACCAGCCCGTAGTCACGGGCGGCCGCGGCGCTCTTGAAGTTGTCGCGCTCGGTGTCGTGGGCGACCGTTTCCAGCGACTGGCCGGTATGGCGGGCCAGGATCTCGTTCAGGCGCTGCTTCATCGACAGGATCTCACGGGCGTGGATCTCGATGTCCGTGGCCTGGCCCTGGAAGCCGCCCAGCGGCTGATGGATCATCACCCGCGAGTTCGGCAGCGCGTAGCGCTTGCCGGCGGCGCCGGACGCCAGCAGCAGCGCCCCCATGCTGGCCGCCTGGCCAACGCAGATGGTGCTCACGTCGGGCTTGATGAACTGCATGGTGTCGTAGATCGCCATGCCCGCCGTGACGATGCCGCCCGGCGAGTTGATGTACAGGTTGATGTCCTTCTCGGGGTTCTCCGCCTCGAGGAACAGCATCTGCGCCACGATCACGTTGGCGACGTGGTCGTCGATGCCGCCGACCAGGAAGATCACCCGCTCCTTCAGCAGGCGCGAGTAGATGTCGTACGCGCGCTCGCCGCGGCTGGTCTGTTCGACCACCATCGGAACGAGGTTGAGGGCCTTGGTCTGCATGCTCATGGGGATTCCTGTGCGGCGGACGCGGTCACGCCTGCGGCGCGATCGCTTCCTGGAAGGTCAGCTGCTGGTCGGTGTGCCTGGCGCGCTCGGCGATCCAGTCGATCACCTGCTCCTCCATCACCCGGTTCTGCAGTCCCGACATAAGCTGGGGATCCTTCCGGTACAAGTCAATGACCTGCTGCGGCTCTTCGTAGGTCGAGGCGATCAGGCGCAGGCTCTCGTCCACGCGCTTGCGATCAAGGAGCAGCTGGTGGCCGCGGGCGACCTCGCCGACCAGCAGGCCGACCAGCACGCGCTTGCGCGCCGGCTCCATGAACCCGAGGTGTGCATCGGCCGGGATGTTGACCTGGCGACCCTGGCGGCGCGCCTGTTCGGCGACCTGCGCGGCCAGCGCGCGCGCCTCCTGCTCTACCAGCTTCGGGGGCAGTTCGACGTGTGCAAACGCGTCGACCAGCTGCTCGCCGACCGCGCGGCGCAGGCGGTTCATCAGCGCGTTCTTCAGCTCGCGATCGAGATTGGTGCGGATGTCGGCGCGGAACTGTTCCATCTCGCCGCTCTTCACGCCAAAGCTCTTGATGAACGCGGCATCCACCTCCGGCAACACCGGCTCGGAGACCTGTTCGGCGTGCAGGTGGACCTTGGCGGTCTTGCCGGCAAGCTGCGGCACGCGCCAGTCGGCCGGGAAGCTGACGTCGACGGCCTTGTCGTCGCCCTTGGCCATGCCGACAAGTGCGTTCTCGATGTCGGCGAACATCGCGCCCGACCCGATCACCGCCACGCCGCGCTCGACGCCTTCGGCCGGAAGGCGCTCGTCGCCGATCTGCGACCAGGTCTCGATGTCCACCGCGTCGCCGGTCTGGGCGCCACGGGTGACCGCGGACCAGCTGCGGCGCTGCTGGCGGAGGTTTTCGATCATGCGGTCGATGTCGGCCTCGGTGACTTCGGCCACGTGGCGCACCACCTCCAGCTTGGCAACGTCGATCTCGCCGAAATCAGGTACCACCTCGAAGGTCGCGACGTAGGCCAGGCTGTCGTCGCCGCGCTCGATGCGCGGCTGGCCGGCGATGCGCAGCGCGTTGTCGCGCACGGCGTTGTCGAAGCCTTCGCGCAGCAGGCCGTCCACGACCTCGTTGCGGACCTGCTCGCCGAAGCGCTGCTCGATCACCTTCGCCGGCACCTTGCCCGGGCGGAAGCCCTTGATGCGCGCGGTGCGCCCGATCTCGCGCAGGCGGCTGCCCACCTGGCCCTCCAGGCGGTCCGCCGGGAGGCTGAAGGTCATCTTGCGCTCGAGGTTGCCGACCGACTCGACTGAAACTTGCATACCCACTCCTGCCACCGCGGACGCCGCCACGGATTATGTTGTTGGTGTAGCCGGCGGGCGGGCACGAGGCCTTGTCCGGGCGGCGGAACGAAACATTTTGGCGGATTCCGGCCGCTGCCGCCAGCACCGCGGTTGCAGGCCCGCCCGGGGCCGGGTGGTGCGAAAGGCGGGACTCGAACCCGCACGCCGTGAGGCACTGGTACCTAAAACCAGGGCGTCTACCAATTCCGCCACTTTCGCCTGGACCCGCCGCCACCTCTGCACCGGGCAAAAAAAACGCCCGGCAGTGCCGGGCGCCTTCGGATTGGTGGGCCGTCAAGGATTCGAACCTTGGACCTATTGATTAAGAGTCAACTGCTCTACCAACTGAGCTAACGGCCCGAACGCGAAATTTTACCGCAAGGCCCGGCCGCCTGACAACCACGACCGCGTACCCGGAACATTGGGGTGGAAGACGGGATTTGAACCCGCGACCCCCGGAATCACAATCCGGTGCTCTAACCAACTGAGCTACATCCACCATTGAAAACCGTTGCCACATGCGAGCCCGGGCGTTGACACCGGACCGGCACCGCCAGCGGGCGCGCATTGTAGCGCGGACAACGGGGGATGTGTCACGCCCACCGCAAACGCCTGGTCGAATTGGCGCGCCCGGCAGGACTCGAACCTGCAACCACCGGCTTAGAAGGCCGGTGCTCTATCCGGTTGAGCTACGGGCGCGGGCGTAGGACGTGTACGGAGGCGGGCCGTGGGCCGGCGCCGACCGGTGGTCGGGGTAGAGGGATTCGAACCCCCGACATCCTGCTCCCAAAGCAGGCGCGCTACCAGACTGCGCTATACCCCGCCGAGTGCGGACCCGCCGGCATGCCGGAACGGGCGTCCATTGTCGGGAGCACCCCATGCAGTGTCAACGCAGGTCCTTGCCGGCCTGTCCGACGGCCCCCACGTTCCTTGTGATCGCAGGCCCCGTGTATCCTCGCGGCAGCCAAATCCATCTGATCCGGGGGATCAACACATGCGCAGCGGAAATCCCGTCCTCTCCGACTCCACGTTCCTCGACCTGGGCAGCGGCACCGTCGTGACCCGCGACGGCGGCACCATGACCCTGAACGGCACGGTCAACAAGACTGCGTTCCTGCTGTTGCTGACCGTGCTCACCGCGGCCTTCGCCTGGAGCCAGGCGTTCAGCGCACCGGGCGAACTCGCTCCCGGTTTCTCGATGTACGTGTGGGGCGGCGCCATCGGCGGCTTCGTGATCGCACTGGTCACGACCTTCAAGAAGGAATGGTCGCCAGTGACTGCGCCGCTGTACGCGCTGGTCGAGGGCTTCTTCCTGGGCGCGATCTCGGCGATGTTCAACCACATGTACGAAGGCATCGTGATGCAGGCGGTGCTGCTGACCTTCGGCACGCTGTTCGCGCTGCTGTTCGCCTACCGCTCGGGGCTGATCAAGGCCACCGAGAACTTCAAGCTGGGCGTGGTCGCGGCCACCGGCGGCATCGCGCTGGTGTACCTGGCCAGCATCGTGCTGCGCATGTTCGGCATCAACATGCCGTTCATCCATGACAGCGGGCTGATCGGCATCGGCTTCAGCCTGTTCGTGATCGTGATCGCGGCGCTGAACCTGGTGCTCGACTTCGACTTCATCGAGACCGGTGTCGAGAAGGGCGCCCCGAAGTACATGGAGTGGTACGGCGCGTTCGGCCTGATGGTCACCCTGGTGTGGCTGTACATCGAGTTCCTGCGCCTGCTGTCGAAGCTGCAGTCGCGCAACTGATCCGCGTTTGCGGGCGGTAGAAAAAAGGGCGCCCGAGGGCGCCCTTTCTTTTTTGCCTCAGGCGCCTTCGGCGGGCGCGGCGACAGGCGCCCTGCCAGGGGTGCGCGACGGCCAGGCCATGAAGCCGATCGCGACCAGGCCGAGGATCCAGCAGTAATACACCGATCCACTGAGCGCGAGCGGCGACACCGAGGCCAGTGAGGCGGCAAGCAGGATCTGCGCGCCATACGGCAGCAGGCCCTGCGGCACGCAGGCGAAGATGTCGAGCACGCTGGCCGCGCGCCGCGGGCTGATGCCATGGCGGGCGGCGATGTCCTTTGCCACGCCGCCGCTCACCAGGATCGCCACCGTGTTGTTGGCGGTGAAGACGTCGGCAGTGGTCGACAGCGCCGCGATGCTGAACTCGCCCGTGCGCCGCCCGCGATGGCCCCGCGCGAAACGCGCGATCACCTGCGCCAGCCACTCCAGCCCACCGGTGGCCTTCATCAGTGCACCGAGGCCACCGATGAGCAGCGACAGCAGCAGGATCTCGACCATGCTTTCGAACCCGATCCAGACGTCGCCGGCGAACTGCACCAGGTCGTAGTCGTTGCCGAAGGCCAACCCGAACCCCGCCGACAGCACCAGGCCGATCCCCAGCACCACCAGCACGTCCAGGCCCAGCAGCGCCAGCACCAGCACCAGCGCGTAGGGCAACGCCAGCCAGGGCGACGCGGAGACATCGGAGGTGACCGGTGCCGAATCGCCCAGGAATGCCAGCAGCACCATCGTCGCCAGCGCCGCCGGCAGCGCGATCCTGAAGTTCTCGCGGAACTTGTCGCGCATCTCGGCGCCCTGGCTGCGCGTCGCGGCGATGGTGGTATCGGAGATGACCGAGAGGTTGTCGCCGAACATCGCCCCGCCCAGCACCGCGCCCAGCACCAGCGTGCGGTCGAGGCCGGAGGCGTCGGCCACGCCCAGCGCGATCGGCACGACGGCTGCGATCGTGCCCATCGACGTGCCGATCGCCAGCGAAATCAGCGACGCCAGCACGAACAGACCAGGCAGGATCAGCCCCGGCGGCAGCGCGCCGATGCCGAGCGCGACCACGGCATCGACCGCACCGATCGCCTTGGACACGTACGCGAACGCGCCCGCAAGCAGGAAGATCAGGCACATCATCATGATGTTGGGATCGCCCATGCCGCGCAGCAGGATCTCGCCCGCGGGCAGGCGCCGGCGATGCGCCAGCCACGCGCCGAGCGCCAGCGCAGGCAGGATCGCGACCGGGGCGCGCAGCTGGTAGAAGCCCATCGCTTCACCCTGCGCTGTGAAATACAGGCCCGCGCCGAAGAACAGCGCCAGGAACAGCAGCAACGGGGTCAGCGCGACAGCGCTGGGGCGGACTTCCATCGCTCTATCCGGATAAAAGGATTCGTGATTGTGGGGCGTCGGCTCCCGACTGTCGACGCGCGCCGGCGCGTTGACGGTGTTCCACAAACGAAACGGGCGCCGAAGCGCCCGTCGGTACTGCATTCGCGCGCCGGATCAGGCCGCGCGGCTGGCGATCGCCTTGGCGAACGCCATGGTGTTGCCCTCGCCGCCCAGGTCCGGGGTCAGCGAATCACGGGCCGCGAGCGTGGCCACGATGGCCTCGCGCAGGCGGGTCGCCTTGTCGGGCATGCCGAGGTGGTCGAGCATCTGCGCCGCGCCCAGCAGCAGCGCGCAGGGGTTGGCGATGCCCTTGCCGGCGATATCCGGTGCCGAGCCGTGGACCGCCTCGAAGATCGCGGCGTCCGCGCCGATGTTGGCGCCCGGCGCCAGGCCGAGACCGCCGACCAGGCCGGCACAGAGGTCGGAGATGATGTCGCCGAACAGGTTGGTGGTCACGATCACGTCGAACTGCTCGGGGCGCATCACCAGCTGCATGCAGGTGTTGTCCACGATCATCTCGTTGCACTCGATGTCGGGGTACTGCGCGGCCACTTCGCGGGCGACGTTCAGGAACAGGCCCGAGGTGGACTTCAGGATGTTCGCCTTGTGCACCACGGTGACCTTCTTGCGGCCGGTGCGGCGTGCCAGCTCGAACGCGTAGCGCACGATGCGCTCCGAACCCTTGCGGGTGGTGCGCGTGATCGACGTGGCGCTGGAACCGTCGGCGGCCGTTTCCTGGCCCTCGGCGCTGTACGCACCCTCGGTGTTCTCGCGCACCGTGATCAGGTCGACGCCTTCGGCGAAGCGCGACCGCGTGTTCGGGAACGACGTCGCGGGACGCACGTTGGCGTACAGGTCGAAGCGGCGGCGGAGTTCGACGTTGATCGACGAGAAGCCACCGCCGACCGGCGTGGTCAGCGGGCTCTTGAGCGCCACGCGGTTCTTGCCGATGGAGTCGATCGTCGCCTGCGGCAGCAGCTCGCCGTGCTTTTCCAGCGCGACCAGGCCGGCATCGGCCTCTTCGTAGACCAGCCCGAGGTTCATGGCCTCGAGTACGAGCAGGGTGGCGTCCATGATTTCCGGGCCGATACCGTCGCCGCGGATCACCGTGATGGTGTGGGTCATTTGATTGGGTCCATGCAGAATGACGCCGGGCGGGGGGCACGTGGCGTCGAGAGGCTTGAATCAGCAGCCAATTATGCCGCAAGCCGCCCTCGGGCGCCCCTCCGCGGGCCGGACGCTGCAGTCCGGCAACGCCTCAGTCGTGCGCGTGCGGCCCGGCGACGGCCTCGCCCGCCTCCAGGCGATCGAGGAAATCGACCGCGCGGCGCATGTGCGGGATCACGATGCTGCCGCCCACCACCAGGCCGACGGAGAACGCCTCGAACATCTCGTCGCGCCCCACCCTCGCCTCGCGGCACTGCGCCACGTGGTAGCTGATGCAGTCGTCGCAGCGCAGTACCAGCGACGCCACCAGACCGAGCAGCTCCTTGGTCTTCACATCGAGCGCGCCCGCCTGGTAGGTCTGGGTGTCCAGCGCGAAGAAGCGGCGCACCACCTGGTTGGGTTCGGCCAGGATGCGTTCGTTCATGCGCTGCCGGAAGGCGGTGAACTCGCGCAGACGATCGTCTTCCCCCGGACCAGCGCTCACGCGCCCTTCCCCGCCAGCAGCGGCTCGAGGCCGCCGGCGCGATGCAGCGCCATCAGGTCGTCGTAGCCCCCCACGTGGACATCGCCCACGAAGATCTGCGGGACCGAGGTGCGTCGCGCCAGCGCGACCATCTTTTCGCGCTCGGCGGGATCGGTGTCGATGCGCACCTCCTTCCACTCCAGGCCCTTGCTGCGCAGGAAATTCTTGGCGGCCACGCAGTAGCCGCAGATGGCACTGGTGTACAGGGTGATCTCGGGGGCGATGGGCTCGTTCAATGTGGTCTCCTGCAACTTGTGCGGCGTGGTGCGGTCGATTGTGGGGGCAAGCGGCGACTTTTCCAGCCTGTGCAAACCGGGCGCATCGCAAACCGGCGCAGGCCGGGAGGATGGATTAACGTCGGATTCACGCCCCGCAGGCGACGGCCGACCATGCTGTCCGCTGCCGTCGTCGCCCCGCCCCACCACACCGAGCCCACGAACCGATGCGCCTGCTGCCCGCCACCACCGCCGTCCTGGTCCTCGCATTCGCAGCCGGCTCCGCGCCCGCGCAGGAGCAGCGCCTGCCCGACATCGGCTCGTCCGCCGCCACCCTGCTCGGCCCGGCGCAACAGGAGGAGTACGGCAAGATGCTGCTGGCGCAGCTGCGCCACTACGGCTACATCCTCGACGACCCGCTGGTGGACAGCTGGCTGCGCGGCCTCGGCAACCGGCTGTCCGCGTCCAGCGACAGGCCGACGCAGGACTTCACCTTTTTCATGATGAAGGACCGGTCGGTCAACGCCTTCGCCACCCTCGGCGGCTATATCGGCACCAACGCCGGCCTGGTACTGACCGCCGGCAGCGAGGACGAGGTCGCGGGCGTCCTTGCCCATGAGGTCGCCCACGTCACCCAGTCGCATGTATTGCGTGGCGTCGAACGTGCGCAGCGCGACAGCGTGCCGATGCTGCTGGCCATGCTGGGCGCGATCGCGGTGGCCAGCCAGTCCAGTGGCAACTCGTCGGGGGATGCTGCAATGGCGGCGATCGCAGGCGCGCAGGGTTTGGCTTTGCAGCGCCAGATCGACTACACGCGGTCCAACGAGTCCGAAGCCGACCGGCTGGGCATGCGCACCCTGTCGCGCAGCGGCTACGACACGACCGCGATGGCCAGGATGTTCGAGCGCATGCAGGCCCTGTCGCGCACCAACCAGGGCGGTGAACGCGAGCGCATGCCCGACTACCTGCGCACCCACCCGGTCACGACCACGCGCATCAGCGAAGCGCGCCAGCTCGCCGAACAGTACGCGGCCTCCCCCGGCACCCAGGCCCTGGCAACGCGCGGACTTGCCGGCGACAACCCGCTGCTTCCGCACGGGCTGCGGATCGGCCCCTCCTCGGCCACGGCCGGAGACGGCCGCTTCGCGTGGGCACGCGAGCGGCTGCGCGTGCTGAGCGCGGACACGCCGCCGGCGGCAATTGCCGAATACCAGCGGCTGGCCCGCGCGGGAGCCCTGGACGACGCACAGCGCTACGGGCTCGGCGTGGCCCAGCTCCTCGCCGGCAATGGCGCAGCGGCCGCGAAGGAGTTCGAAGCACTGCTGCCGACCCACGGCAGCGACACCTGGCTTGCCATCGGCCTGGCCCAGGCGGACGCGCGTCGCGGCCGCCACGCCGCCGCCGATGCGCGTTTCGAAACCCTGGTCCAGCGCATGCCCCGCAACCGCGCGGTGGTGCTTGCCTATGCGGAGACACTGGGCGAACGCAACAATGCCGAAGCCGGGCGTCGCGCCCAGGACATCCTGCGGCCGCTGCTCGGCAGTTCGAGCGAGGACCCGGTGTTCCAGCGCACCTTCGCGCGCGCCAGCGAGATCGCCGGCGACCCGGTCCGCGCCGGCGAGGCCTGGGCCGAATCGTCCTTCCTCAATGGCCGCGCCGAGGCGGCCCTGATGCAGCTCAATACGCTGCGCCGCCGCGAAGACCTCGACTATTACGCACGCGCGCGCATCGACGCGCGCATCGCCGCCATCACCCCGACCGTGCTCGAGCTGCAGCGCCAGGGCATCCGCGACCCCGACCTGCGCCGCTGAGGCGCTGGATGCGACGGATGTGCACCGGCCTGTGTAACCAAACCGTCACCAAACCGTCGTCTAATGCCTGCGTCCCCCTTCCGCGAGCCGTCAACGCGTGCAAAAGCGCATCCTCATCGTCGACGACGAGCCGGCCATCCGCGACATGGTCGCCTTTGCGCTCCGCAAGGGCGACTACGACCCGGTCCATGCCGGTGATGCCCGCCAGGCGCAGGAAGCGATCGCGGACCGCGTGCCCGACCTGATCCTGCTCGACTGGATGCTGCCCGGCACCAGCGGCATCGAGCTCGCGCGGCGCTGGCGGCGCGAGCCGCTGACGCGCGACGTGCCGATCATCATGCTGACCGCCCGCGGTGAAGAGAACGACCGCGTCGGCGGCCTGGAAGCCGGCGTCGACGACTACGTGGTCAAGCCGTTTTCCTCGCGCGAGCTGCTGGCACGGATCCGCGCGGTCATGCGCCGCTCGCGCGAAGACGACGAGGACGGCAGCGTCCACGTCGGCGGGCTGCGCATCGACGGCGCCGCCCACCGCGTGTTCGCCGGCGCCGAACCGGTCTCGATCGGGCCTACCGAATACCGGCTGCTGCATTTCTTCATGACCCATCCAGACCGTGTGTACTCGCGCTCGCAGCTGCTCGACCACGTCTGGGGCGGCAGTGTCTATGTCGAGGAGCGCACGGTCGACGTGCATATCCGTCGCCTGCGCAAGACGCTGGAGCCTGTCAGCCTCGATGCGATGGTGCAGACGGTGCGCGGCGCGGGTTACCGATTCTCCGCCTCCGTCTAGACTGGCGGCATGCCGCCCACCGCAAATTCCGCCTGGCTGCGTACCGTCGCCACCCTGGCCACGGTGCTCGCGGGCGCGCTTGTCCTGGGCTTGGCGCTCGGCAAGCCGTGGCCGGCACTCGCGCTGGCGGCGCTCGCGCTGCTGGCCGGCCATGTGCTGCGCCTGCGCCGACTGCTGGCGCGCGTCGATACCCGCCAGCGCATGCCGCCTCCGGGCCATGGCCGCGGCGCGTGGAGCGAGGTCGAGCGCCTGCTGCACCGCAAGCGGCAGGATGCACGCGCCCGCGACCGCCGCCTGGTCGAGATGCTGCGCGCCTACCGCACCGTCGCCTCGGTGCTTCCCGACGCGCTGGTGATCGTCGACCGCAACAGCCAGCGGCTGCTGTGGTCGAACACCGCCGCGGGTGCCCTGCTCGGCCTCGACTACCCGCGCGACCAGGGCGCGAGCATCAGCGAGCGGCTGCAGCCGCTGCCGATGGCACGCTGGCTCAGCGCCGGCCGGCACGCCGAGCCGATGTTCGACGTCGCCTCGCCCGTCGATGCCAGCCTGCGCCTGAGCCTGCGCCTGATCCCCTACTCCGATTCGCTGTGGCTGCTGGTCGCCCGCGACGTCGGCAAGATGGTCCGCCTGGAGCAGATGCGCCGCGATTTCGTGGCCAATGTCTCGCACGAGCTGCGCACGCCGCTGACCGTGGTGCACGGCTACCTGGACATGTTCGACCCGGAGGACAATCCGGAGTGGGCACCGATGCTGGCGGAGATGCAGCGCCAGTCGCAGCGCATGACCCAGCTGGTCGAGGACCTGCTGACCCTGTCGCGGCTGGAAGCGCAGGAGGCGCTGCCGGACGAACCGGTGTCGATGGCGTCGATGCTGGCCACGTTGCGGCGCGAGGCCGAGGCGCTCAGCCAGGGCCGGCACGTGGTCACGGTCGCCGACCATGCCGGTGTCGACCTGGCGGGCTCCACCCGCGAGCTGCACAGTGCGTTCTCGAACCTCGTGGCCAACGCGATCCGCTACACGCCGAGCGGCGGCGAGATCTCGATCGAATTCACGCGCAGCCCGGACGGCGGCGCGGACCTCGCGGTGCGCGACAGCGGCTACGGCATCCCTGCCGACCACCTCCCGCGCCTCACCGAACGCTTCTATCGCGTGTCCACCAGCCGCACCCGCGAGACCGGTGGCACCGGGCTGGGGCTCGCGATCGCCAAGCACGTGCTGCAGCTGCACCAGGCCCGCCTCGGGATCGAGAGCGAGGTCGGGCGTGGCAGCACGTTCACCTGCCACTTCGTCGCGGCGCGCATCGTAGAGCGCGACGACGACCACCACGGAGCACAGCGCGCCCATGAGCACGCCCCGTAAGACGCCCAAGCGGCGCGCCAGCGCGCCCCGGTCGAACAAGCTGGCAACCTCGATGCAGGCGCCGGCGTCCGCTGCCGTCGCCGCCACGACCGAGCAGCCCGAGTCCGACCCGCTGCGCGATCCCGCCCTGTACCTCAACCGCGAGCTGTCGCAGCTGGATTTCAACTTCCGGGTGCTCGCCCAGGCCCAGGATGCTTCGATGCCGCTGCTCGAACGCCTGCGCTTCCTGTGCATTTCCTGTACCAACCTCGACGAGTTCTTCGAGATCCGCGCCGCCACCGTGCGCCATGCGCAGGACTTCGACATGCCTTTGCCGGTCGATGGCCTGGCCCCGGCCGCCGTGCTCAAGCGCATCCACGAACGCACCGCGGACCTTGTCGAGGCGCAATACCAGTGCTGGAACGAGGTCCTCCGCCCGGCGCTGTCCGACGCCGGCGTGCGCGTGCTGTCGCGAGATACCTGGAACGCGCGCCAGAAGCGCTGGCTGCGCGCCTATTTCCGCGAAGAGATCCTGCCGGTGCTGTCGCCGCTCGGGCTCGACCCGTCGCATCCGTTCCCCAAGATCCTCAACAAGTCGCTGAACCTGGTGGTGGTGCTGAAGGGCAAGGATGCATTCGGGCGCAGCGGGCACCTGGCGATCGTCCGCGCGCCGCGCTCGCTGCCGCGGATCATCCGCCTGCCCGAACGCGTGTCCGGCGGCGAGCACGACTTCGTGTTCCTGTCGGCGATGCTGTCGGAGTTCGTGGACGACCTGTTCCCGGGCATGACGGTGAAGGGCGCGTACCAGTTTCGCGTCACCCGCAACTCGGAGCTGATCGTCGACGAGGACGAGATCGAAAACCTGGCGCTGGCGCTGCGCGACGAACTGGTCGGCCGTGGCTACCTGCGCGCGATGCGCCTGGAGATCGCCTCCGATTGTCCCAAGCCGATCGTCGAGGGGCTGCTGCGCAACTTCGACCTGCCCGACAACGCGGTGTACCGGATCAACGGACCGGTCAACCTCAACCGCGTGATCCAGGTCTACAACGAGGTGGACCGCCCTGAACTGAAGTTCCCGGCCTTCCAGCCCCGGCAATTGTCGGGCATCGACACGATGTTCGAGCGCATCGCCGCCGGCGACGTGCTCCTGCACCACCCGTTCGACGCCTTCACGCCCGTGCTGGAACTTCTCAAGCAGGCGTCGAGTGACCCCGGCGTGCTCGCCATCAAGCAGACGCTGTACCGCACCGGCAAGGACTCGGCGATCGTCGAGCACCTGGTGCAGGCGGCGCGCAACGGCAAGGACGTCACCGTGGTGGTCGAGCTGCGCGCGCGCTTCGACGAAGAGGCCAACCTCGGCCTCGCCGACCGCCTGCAGGACGCCGGCGTGCAGGTGGTGTACGGGGTGGTCGGCTACAAGACCCACGCCAAGATGCTGCTGGTGGTACGCCGCGAGGGCAAGCGCATGCGCCGCTACGTGCACATGGGCACCGGCAATTACCACAGCGGCACCGCGCGTGCCTACACCGACATCGGGCTGCTCACCGCCGATCCCGGAATCGGCAGCGACGTGCACCAGATCTTCCAGCAGATCTCCGGCCTGGCGCCGGCGATCCGGCTCAAGCGCCTGCTGCAATCGCCTTTCACCCTGCATGCCGGCGTGATGGCGCGCATCGAGCGGGAAGCGGAGCTCGCACAAGCCGGGCGCCCGGGCCGCATCATCGCCAAGATGAACGCCTTGAACGAACCGCAGGTGGTGCGTGCCCTGTATGCCGCCTCTCAGGCCGGCGTGCAGATCGACCTGATCGTGCGCGGTGCCTGCACGCTGCGCCCGGGGATCCCGGGGGTCTCCGACAACATCCGCGTCCGCTCCATTGTCGGCCGCTTCCTCGAGCACAGCCGCGTGTACTGGTTCGGGAACGACGGCCAGCCTGAGACCTTCTGCGCCAGCGCCGACTGGCTGGAGCGCAACCTGCTGCGGCGCGTGGAAACCTGCTTCCCGATCATCGACCCGGTGATCGCCGAACGCGTGCGCCAGGAAACGCTCGACAACTACCTGGCCGACAACACCAGCGCCTGGGAGCTGCAGGACGACGGCAGCTACCACCAGCTCGCGCCCGCCGAAGGCGAACCGCCGCATTCCGCGCAGGCGGCGCTGATGGCCGGGACCGGCGGATGAACGACGCCCGCCTCCAGGCGACAGCCTCGCAGTCGCAGCCGCTGGTCGACGGCGACATGCTGGCCGCGATCGACCTCGGCTCCAACAGCTACCACATGGTCGTTGCGCGCTACACGCTGGGCCAGCTGCGCATCGTCGACCGCCTGCGCGAGACGGTGCGCATGGCCGAAGGCCTCGATGCCAAAGGCGGGCTGGTGGTCGAGGTGCGCCAGCGCGCGCTGCAGTGCCTGGCGCGTTTCGGCCAGCGTATCCGCGACATCCCGCCGCACCGCGTGCGCGCCATCGCCACCAATACCGTGCGCCGGCTCGCCGCGCCGCAGGCGTTCCTGATGCCGGCCGAGACCGCGCTCGGCCACGCGATCGAAGTCGTGTCCGGCCGCGAGGAGGCACGCCTGGTTTACCTCGGCGTCGCGCATGCGCAACCGCCGAAAAACGACCAGCGCCGGCTGGTGATCGACGTCGGCGGTGGTTCGACCGAATGCATCATCGGCCGCGGCTTCGCCACCATCGAACGCGAGAGCGTGCAGGTCGGGTCCATCGCGACCACCCGCCGCTTTTTCGCCAACGGCCGGCTGTCGCGGCGCAAATGGCGCGATGCGCTGATCGAGGTGTCCGCCGAGTTCCAGCAGTTCGCGAGCGCCTACCGCAGCCTCGGCTGGCACGAAGCGATCGGCACCTCGGGCACCAACAAGGCGATCGGCGAAATCTGCGCGACCATGAAGCTCACCAAGGGTGCGATCACCGCCGAGGCCCTCGCCACCGTGCGCGAGCGGCTGCTGCGCGCGGAGCACATCGACGACATCGACCTGCCGTCACTGTCGGCGGACCGCCGTCCCATCATCGCCGGCGGACTGCTCGCCCTGGAGGCTGCGTTCGACACGCTCGGGCTGCAGCGGATGATGGTCAGCAAGGCCGCGCTGCGCGAAGGCGTGCTGCACGACATGCTGGGGCGCGCCGGCGATGCCGATCCGCGCGAGGCGTCGATCGCGGCGCTGGTGCTGCGCTACGGCATCGACCAGGCCCAGGGTGCCCGCGTCGCGGCCACCGCGCTGGCGCTGTTCGAGCAGGTCGCGGCGGCGTGGTCGCTGTCGCCCGACGACCGCCTGATGTTGAACTGGGCCGCCCAGCTGCATGAGCTCGGCCTCTCCATCGCGCACAGCCAGTACCAGGTGCACGGCGCCTACGTGGTCGAGTACTCCGACATCGCCGGTTTCTCGCGCCAGGAGCAGCAGTTCCTTGCCGCGCTGGTGCGTACGCACCGGCGCAAGGTTCCGAAGTCCGCCTTCGAAGCGCTGCCCGACCGGCTGCTGCCGGAGGCGCGCCGCCTGGCGATCCTCCTGCGGGTGGCGGTCCTGCTGCACCGCGGCCACGAGGAAGCCGACATCCCCGACCTGCGCGTCGTGGCAGAAGGCAACATGCTGTCGCTGCAGCTCCCGCCGCGCTGGCTCGGCGAACGTCCGCTGCTGCAGGCGGACCTGGACGGCGAGCCGGGCGAGATCGGCGCCCTCGGGATCGTGTTCCGGCTGGGCTGACGCCCGGCGCGCCGCCGTCTGGCGCGCCGCCGTCTGGCGCGCCGGTCAACCCTTCGCGCGGGCCGAATAGATGCGCACTTCGGTCCTGCCGTCCGGCTTGGGCACGAACACCATCTGCGTCTGCGACAGCACGCTGCCGCCGGCGGCGGTGATGTAGAACAGACCCCAGTCCTGCGCATCGCCCATGCGGTCGAAGCTGCCCACGATGCGGCAGCTGTCCTTCTTGCAGGCGATGTCGACGTTGGTTGGCGTCAGGCCGGTCCCGGCCATGGTTTCACCGGAAATGGTCTTCACCAGGAGGCTTTCGGTCTTCGGGCCGGTCACCGGATCGGCGACGTCGCGCGCGAACTGCGCCTCGAGTTCGCGCAGTTGGCGCTCACGGTCCGCCGCCGCCTCTTCCGGCGATTGCGTGCGTCCCAATGCGCTGCCCTGGTCGCCATCAGCGCCTGCGTCCAGCCGCTCGCCCGGCACGCGTTGCGCCGCGCGGCGCGGTGCCCGTTCCGCACCACCGGTTTCAAGCGCGGCCATGCGCTCGGTGAGCTGGGCGATCGCGTCGTCGTCGGGCCTGCCGCGGTCTTTCTGGCCCCACACCAGGTTGGCCACCAGCGCGACCACCGCGATCGCGGCGATCGTCCACGGCAGGCGCTCCCTGAAACCCTTCTTGCTCGGCTCGACGCTCATTGCTGCTCCTGTAATCCAGGGCCGTCATGGCCGTGGCATGCCGCCCACTTTAAACGCAAGACGGCGATGGTTCCCGCCAACCGAGGCGTGCCGCGCGCACCATCCGCGACCGTATCGCCCCGATGCTATGCTCACGCCACCCAACACAGGAGCAGGGAATGGTGCATCGCGTCCTCGTGACACTGGCACTGGCGTGCGTCCTGCTGTCGGCCTGCTCGGGCGGGCCCGTGCGCAGGGTGTCCGAGCCCGCCGCCAGCATCCAGCAGCTCACCGTGGCAGCCGATGGCAACTGGTCGCTCGACCTGCGGCTGCAGAATTACAGCAGCGTCCCGATGCGCTTCGACACCGTCACCCTCGACGTCCGCATCGGCGATCAGGCCGCTGGCCAACTGCTCCACCAACCGGCGCTCACCATCGGGCCGGAGTCAGCCGATGTGGTCACCATCAAGATGCGTCCCGACGCCGGCGCGCGGATGTTCCTCGCCGACGCCCTGGCCTCGCGCCGTGGCGTCGACTACGCGTTGGAGGGCAGCATCGATGCCGCCCCGGCCGATCGCGGTTCATCCCGCAGCTACAGGATTCTCCGCAAGAGCGCGCTGAGCCCGATGCCCGGCCTGCCCGGCGTGCTGCGCTGACCATCCGCGCCCCGCACCACGCACTCCACCCAGAACCAGGACACCGCGCGACACCATGAGCAACTACCAGGCCCCGATCGACGACGTCCGTTTCGTGCTCAACGACGTGTTCAACGCGCAGGCGCTGTTCGCGCGCCTCGGATTCCACGACGCCAGCGCCGATGTGGTGGATGCGGTGCTCGAGGAAGCCGCGCGCTTCACCGGCAGCGTGCTCGCGCCGCTCAACGCGGTCGGCGACCAGCAGGGCTGCCACCACGACCCGACGACGGGCGATGTCACCACGCCGGACGGCTTCAAGGCCGCGTATGCGCAGTTCATCGACGCCGGCTGGCCCGGCCTGACCGCCGACCCGGCCTTCGGCGGACAGGGCATGCCGCACATGCTGGGGCTGTCGGTCAACGAAATGATCAACGCCGCCAACCTCGCCTGGGGCAATTTCCCGCTGCTGTCGCACGGCGCGGTGATGGCGCTCGAGCGGCACGGCGAGGACTGGCAGCGCGAGGTGTTCCTGAAGCCGCTGGTCGAGGGCAGCTGGACCGGCACCATGTGCCTCACCGAGCCGCACTGCGGCACCGACCTTGGCCTGCTGCGCACGCGCGCGGAGCCCACCGCTGACGGCGCCTATGCCATCCACGGCACGAAGATCTTCATCACCGCCGGCGAGCACGACTTCACCGACAACATCGTGCACCTGGTGCTGGCGCGGCTGCCGGACGCGCCGCCCGGCCCCAAGGGCATCTCGCTGTTCGTGGCGCCCAAGCTCAAGGTCGGCCGCGACGGCAGCATCGGCGAACGCAACGCGCTGCGCTGCGGGTCGATCGAGCACAAGATGGGCATCAAGGGTTCGGCCACCTGCGTCATGAACTTCGACGGCGCCGAGGCTTATCTGGTCGGCGAAAAGCACGGCGGCCTCAAGGCCATGTTCACGATGATGAACTCCGCGCGCATCGGCGTGGGCCTGCAGGGCCTGGGGCTGTCGGAACGCGCGTACCAGAACGCACTGCGCTACGCCCGCGAACGCCTGCAGTCGCGCTCGCTGTCCGGGGCGAAGTTCCCCGACAAGCCCGCCGACCCGATCATCGTCCACCCCGACGTGCGGCGCATGCTGCTGTCAATCAAGTCGCTGGTGGAAGGCAGCCGGATGCTCGCGCTGCAGGCGGCCAGCCTGCTCGACATCGCCTCGCACTCCAGCGATCCAGACGAGCGCGCGCGCGCCGAGACCCTGGTCGGCTTCCTCACGCC
This sequence comes from Luteimonas sp. MC1828, assembly GCF_016461615.1. Lineage (NCBI taxonomy): Bacteria > Pseudomonadati > Pseudomonadota > Gammaproteobacteria > Lysobacterales > Lysobacteraceae > Luteimonas > Luteimonas sp. MC1828. Next base: position 61,570 of record NZ_JAEMNY010000001.1, on the reverse strand, counting down.
GATCTCCAAGGCCTGCCAGACCGAATGGGGCATCGAGAACACCTACAACGCGCTGCAGTGCTTCGGCGGCCACGGCTACATCGTCGAACACGGCATGGAGCAGCTGGCGCGCGACGCGCGCATCACCACCCTGTACGAGGGCACCACCGGCATCCAGGCGATGGACCTGATCGGGCGCAAGACCGCGTCCTCGCAGGGCGCCGGCCTGAAGCTGTTCCTGGCGGAAGTGGAAGCGTTCTGCGCCGCCCATGCCGACGATGCGGACCTCGGGGCCGATGTCGCCATCCTGCGCGCCAAGGCAGCGGAGTGGAGCGTGCTGACGAGGAACGTGCTGCAGCGCGCTGCCGCCAATCCGGAAGAGCTCGGCGCGGCCAGCCACGACTACCTGTTCTATTCCGGCTACGTGGTGCTGGCCTACTGGTGGCTGCGCGCCAGCGCCGCCGCGCGCGACTCGTCGCGTACCCAGGCGTTCAAGGACGCCAAGCGCGAGACCGCCCGCTTCTACTTCGCGCGCATCCTGCCGCGCACCCTTGCGCACGCCGAGGCGATGGCCTCCGGCGCCGCATCGCTGATGACGCTCGACGCCGACGCGTTCGACGCCTGACCGGCGTCTGCCGCCCCGCCGCCGGCCTGCTCCGGCGGCGCTACACAAGCGGTAACGGGGAGCGTATAAGCTGTTGTTCCCATGGAACCCGACAGAGCGAATCTTCGCCTCGTCCGCGGCATGGGCCCCGCCCCGCCGGCCGCCGTCGGCCCGCCGGAAGGCGCCGGCCGACATGCGCTTGATCGCGTGCGCCTGCTGTCCCTCGATGCCCACGGCCGCGCGCTCGACTGGATGAGCTGGCAGGACGCGACCTGCCTGTACGTCCGCGGCGCCGTGGCCTGGACGCTCGGTGATCCCTGTCTTGCGGTGCGCGGCGGCACCTGCCGCGCCACCGGCCTGCGCAGCCTGGTGCAACTTCATCCGATCGTCGCCGCGCGCAGCCAGGCACGCTCGCGCGCGCTCAATCCGACCCCGGCGCTGACCAACACCGCGCTGTTCGCGCGCGACCAGCACCTGTGCCTGTACTGCGGGCGCGACGTCGCGCACCGCCACCTGACCCGCGACCACGTGCATCCGCTTTCGCAGGGAGGCGAGGACGCCTGGGAAAACGTGGTCACCGCCTGTTTCCACTGCAATTCGCGCAAGGGCGGGCGCACGCCGCAGCAGGCGTCCATGCCGCTGCTCGCGGTGCCGTACCGGCCAAGCTGGATCGAGCACCTGATCCTCTCGAATCGCAACATCCTTGCCGACCAGATGGCGTTCCTGAAGAGCCAGTTGCCGAAACAACCCCGCCACTGACCCGCATTCGGGCGCGCAACGCCGCGCAAGCGCGACCACGGTCACCAAACATCCGCGCCAGGTGACGCACAGCAGCCGCAACTGCCGCAGCGCGCGCGTTGACGCAGCTGGCACGCTCCCGGACACTCGCCGCTCATTGTTTCCGGAGTGTTCACCCATGTCGCTGACCCTCGGCCTGACCGGCATGGACCCGGCCACGGAAACCGCGCTCAAGGCCGCGTTCGATGATGGCAACGCACGCCTCGGCGGCGCGTGGCGCCTCGTCCCTGAAGCAGATGCCGACCACGTCGTGGTCGACATGGACAGCATGTACGGGCCGATGAGCTGGCTGCGCCTGCATGCCGCCGGACGCCACGTGATCGGACTGACGTCCGCGCCGCGCACCCAGACCGAGTTCCGGCTTGGTCGACCATTCGATGGCGCCCAGGTCGCGCAGCTGCTCGCCGATGTCGCGCGCAGCGTAGGTGTCGACCTCGCTGCCGCGCCGGCGGCAACCGCTGCGACCACTGTCGAAGACGCGCCCACCACGACCAGCGCTGCCGAGGGCGACTCCCCCGCCGCAACGGTCGTGGTGAAAACTGCCGTTCCCGTTGCGGCAGCCGCGGAGGTCGCCGAGCCGGATCCAGTAGCCGAACTGCGAGATGGTCCCGCAAGCACCGCCTCGCCCGGCGTCGCAGCCACCAGCGTCGAGGAAGTCGAGGAAGTCGAGGAAGCCGTCGAAATCGCTGCACCTGTACCGGACGACTTCGCCGCATGGCTGCGTCCCGGTGCGCTGTCCGGCCGCGTGTGCTTCCGCAGCGCCTCCGGCCCGACCCTGTTCATCGATGCCGACAACGACAGCTGGCACGGTCCGACGCCGTTGAATCCGCTCGCCGGCTATTTCCAGGGCGCGCTCGAAGCGTCGGACTTCGCCCCGGTCGACGCCGCCACCTGGGCGCGCGAGACCGCCGGTGCCGGCGCACAGCAGCCGCTGGCACGCCTGCGCTGGCTGGGTGGCCTGCTCGCGGGCGGCGGTGCGCTGCTGCCCGGCCATGACCCGGCCGGCCGTTATGCGCTGACCAAGTGGCCGCAGACCGAGCGCGAATATCCGCGCCACTTCCGCATCGCCACCGCGATGATGAAGGGGCCCGCGACCGTCGCCGAGATCGCGGAAGCCAGCGGCATCCCTGGCGCCGACGTTGCCGACTTCATCAATGCCAACCTGGCCACCGGCTACGCCGAGGCCGTGGCGGAGGCACCGCCGGTCATCGAAGAGCCGGAGAAGGCACGCTCGGGGGGCCTGCTGGGCCGCCTGCGCAATCGCTGAACACGGGGCCGGGATGCGGCTGCGGCGGCCACCACGCCCCGCGGCTCCCGGCCGTCTTACAATATGCGGATGATCGACTCCACCCGCCATCCGCGCCTCGCGCGCATCGACAACCCGGCGCGTCTGCGCGAATTCGACGAGGCCGAGCTGCCCGCGATCGCGGACGAGCTGCGCGCCTACCTCATTGAATCAGTCGGCAAGAGCGGCGGCCACTTCGGCGCCGGCCTTGGCGTGGTCGAACTGACCACCGCCCTGCACTACCTCTACGACACGCCGCGCGACCGCATCGTCTGGGACGTCGGCCACCAGGCCTATCCGCACAAGATCCTGACCGGCCGCCGCGACAGCATCCACACCGTGAAGCAGAAGGACGGCGTGGCGCCGTTCCCCAAGCGCGAGGAAAGCGAGTACGACACCTTCGGCGTCGGCCACTCCTCGACCAGCATCTCGGCCGCGCTGGGCATGGCGATCGCGTCCGCGCGCGCCGGCGACGAGCGCAAGGTGGTCGCGGTGATCGGCGATGGCGCGATGACCGCGGGCATGGCCTACGAGGCGCTCAACCACGCCGGCGGCATGGACCCCGAGCCCAACCTGCTGGTGGTGCTCAACGACAACCGCATGTCGATCAGCGAGAACGTCGGCGGACTGACCAAGATGCTCGGCCGCGCCACCGGCAGCCAGACGCTCAACGCGCTGCGCGAGGGCGGCAAGAAGCTGCTCGGCGACAAGCGCGGCGCGCCGGCGAAGTTCGTGCGCCGCTGGGAAGAACACTGGAAGGGCATGTTCGTTCCGTCCACGCTGTTCGAGGAGATGGGCTTCCATTACACCGGCCCGATCGATGGCAACGACATCAAGGCGCTGGTCTCGGCGCTGAAGGTGGTGCGCGGCCTGAAGGGCCCGCAGCTGCTGCACGTCATCACCACCAAGGGCAAGGGCTACGAGCGTGCCGAGGGTGACCAGATCGGCTATCACGCGGTGTCGCCGTTCGATCCCGACCAGGGCCTGGTGTCCAAGCCCGGCGCGGTCAAGAAGCCCACGTATACCGACATCTTCGGCGACTGGCTGTGCGACATGGCGGCAGCCGACGACACGTTGATGGCGATCACCCCCGCCATGCGCGAAGGCTCCGGCCTGGTGCGTTTCAGCAAGGAGTATCCGGCGCGCTACTTCGATGTCGCCATCGCCGAGCAGCACGCGGTCACGTTGGCGGCCGGCATGGCCTGCGAAGGCGCGAAGCCGGTCGTCGCGATCTACTCGACGTTCCTGCAGCGCGGCTATGACCAGCTGGTGCACGACGTCGCCGTGCAGGACCTCGACGTGCTGTTCGCGATCGACCGTGGCGGCGTGGTCGGCCCCGATGGCGCCACCCACGCCGGCAACCTCGACCTCAGCTACCTGCGCTGCGTGCCCAACATGGTGGTGATGGCGCCCGCCGACGAACACGAGTGCCGGCAGATGCTGTCCACAGGCTTCCGCCATCGCGGCCCCGCGGCGGTGCGCTATCCGCGCGGCAGCGGGACCGGCGTCGCCGCCGGCAGCGATCTCGACACGCTGCCGATCGGCAAGGCCGAGCTCCGCCGCACCGGCACGCGCGTCGCCCTGCTCGCGTTCGGCGCCACGGTGCCGGCGGCCGAAGCGATCGCCGCCGAACTCGATCTCACCGTCGTCAACATGCGCTTCATCAAGCCGCTCGACCGCGGGCTGATGCTGCAGCTGGCGGCGAGCCACGAAGGCTTTGTCACCATCGAAGACAACGTGGTCATGGGCGGCGCGGGCTCCGCGGTCTCCGAGCTGCTGGCGGCCGAAAACGTGCTGCTGCCGGTCCTGCACCTCGGCCTGCCCGATGCCTTCCAGCACCACGCCAGCCGCGAGGACCTGCTGGCCGAGGCCGGAATCGATGCCGCCGGCATCCGCGCCGCTGTCCTTTCGCGCTGGCCGCAGGTCGCGCTGCCCGCGTCTGCGGCGCGCACCGCCGCGGGCTGACCGCCGCGGCGGGACTCAGGGCGCCTGGACGTCGTAGCCGCGTGCGCGCAGCTGCGCCAGCAGGCCGTCATCCGCCATGAGTTGCGACATCGGCAGCACGGCGAAGCTCACCGCGTTGTCGGCCAGCGCCTTGTCGACGTTGGCCAGCCACGCAGCGTCGGCGCGCGCGCGCAGGTCGTCGAATCCCAGCCGCCGGGCGATCGCGCTGGTCGTCAACGCCTCCGCGCACGACCGGTAATGGTCCTCGTAGGGGAGCGCGCGGAGCGCTTCGAGGTCGCCGTCGGCCCAGGCATTGGCGCGCGCGCGCATGTTGTCGAGGTCGGTTTCGATGCGTGCCATGGTGCCCGCGAAGCACTCGCGGTCGGCCAGGTCGCTGTCGTTGAGTTCCTTCAACGCGGCCTTGGGGTCCTCCAGCGTGAGCGCGACCTTGCTTTCGACCAGCGGCACTCCGGCATCCTTCGCCGCCTTGCGCACCACCGGCGCGACCACGCCGGTCATGCGCAAGCCGGACTTCTTCAATGCCGCTTCGTAGAGCTCCTGCGCCGCCACCAGCGGCCGCCGCTTCTCCACGCCGCGGTCATGGCCCATGTAGCGCGCCTTGAGCACCTCCCACCGGGCATACAGGTCCGCCGAAACCACTTCGCGCAGCGGCCGCTTGGCCGGGTTGTTGCGTGCGCGCAGCATCGCCGGCACCAGGGCCAGGCCCCGGAACATCCCGATGTCGGAATTCACGGCGACGTAAGGCGCCTCGATGACCGCCTGCGAGCGCGCGATGACCGCCTCGACGGCGGACGAATTCCAGTCCATGCGCCGCGGCAGGGGCGACACCGTGCCGAGGATGTGGAGCACGTGATCAGCCTTGGTCACCTTCCACATGCCGGGACCGGGCCGCGTGCCCGACACCACCATTGCCTCGAGGTCGCGGATGTCGGGGGCCCCGGTGGTGGGCGCGGCAGGTTGCGCTGCGGCAGGGATACCCATGACCGCCAGGCAGAGCCCGAGGGCCACGGCGAGCGCAGCGCTGCAACAGCGCACAGCATGCAAGACCCTCATACAGGACTCCCCGATTGTGAATACGACATTGTAGGAGCAAGCCGCGGGACGAAGGTCCAGCGGCCGTCACACCCGCCGGTCGCGCACTATAATCCCGCTGCGCCGGGCATCGCCCCGGCCAAACGGGGGGAACGCGTTGCAGGACCCGCAAACGGCACGCCTGGCGCCGGCACGTGGCACGGGCTTCGATTTGCTCCGCACCCAGTTGACGCTGCCGCGGCGCGTCTACCCGTATCGCGTCCTGGGCATGGCACTCGGCGCGCTGGCGATTGCAACCGTGCTGCTCGAACTGCAGGCGGGAACGCTCCTCTGGGCGCTGTGCGTGTTCACCGGAGTGGTCTGGCCACAGCTCGCCCACCTGCTGGCACAGCGCAGCGCGTCGCCCTTCGCGGCCGAGCAGCGCAACCTCATCGCCGACTCGGCGCTCGCGGCGCTCTGGGTCCCGCTGCTGCATTTCAACCTGCTTCCGGCCGTGCTGCTGCTGGCACTCCCTGCCGCGGACAAGGTCAACACCGACATTCCCGGGCTGTACCGGCGCACCTTGTTGCCGACATGCGTCGCGATCCTCGCGGGCGGCCTGGCCACGGGCTTTGCGTTCGCGCCCTCGTCCAGTACCGCGGTGGTGCTGGCCTGCATGCCGATGTTGCTGATCCACACGCTGGCCGTGAGCCATGGGCGACGCAGACTGGTGGCGAAGGTGCTGCGCAAGAACCAGGAGCTCGACCTGCTCAGCCGCACCGACATGCTGACCGGGCTGCGCTCGCGCGATCACTGGGAACGCGAGGTTGCGCGCACCCTGCACGAGGTGCACGCGGGAGCGTCCCCCGCAGTGCTGGTGATGATCGACATCGACGGGTTCAAACAGGCCAACGACCGCTACGGCCACATCGCCGGTGATGCGCTCCTGCGCGCGGTGGCTGCCCTACTCCAGGAAACCCTGCGACCCGGCGACATCGGCGGGCGTTACGGCGGGGACGAGTTCGCAGTGGTATGCCCGGCCACCGGCCTGGCCGAGGCGGCCGCGACGGCCGAGGCGTTCCGCGCCGCCGTCGAGACCATCCGCCTGCCGCAGGCGCCCGACCTGTCGCACTCGGTGAGCATCGGCATCGCGTCGGCGCGGCCCAACCACGCACGCATCGAAGACTGGGTCAACGCCGCCGACGCAGCGCTGTACGACGCCAAGCGCAGCGGTCGCAATCGCATGGTGCTCGCACGCACGTGACCCGACCGCCCACGCGCGGCCAATAAAAAACGGCCCGCGAATGATCGCGGGCCGTTGAAGTCACACAAATTTGGTCGGGGTAGCCGGATTCGAACCGACGACCACTTGTCCCCCAGACAAGTGCGCTACCAGGCTGCGCTATACCCCGGATGGGTGCGGATTATAGCCGGCGCCGCGCCTTCATGCGCGCTCTCGCCGGCAGGTTGTTCAACGACGCAGGAGCTGCAGGACGTCTTCGAGCTCCAGCCGCACCTGGCGGATGATCTGGCTGCTGAGCGCGGACTCATCCTTCGCGTCTTCGCCCTCGAGCCGCAGGCGGGCGCCACCGATGGTGTAACCCTGCTCGTACAGCAGGCCGCGGATCTGGCGCACCATCAGCACGTCGTGGCGCTGGTAGTAGCGCCGGTTGCCACGGCGCTTGACCGGGCTGAGGCTCGGGAATTCGGTTTCCCAGTAGCGCAGCACGTGCGGCTTGACGTCGCACAGCTCGCTGACTTCACCAATGGTGAAGTAGCGCTTGGCCGGGATGGGCGGGAGTTCTCGGTTGCTGCCGGGGTCAAGCATGGGTGCCTCCCGCGTACGCTTCCACGCGTTCCTTGAGCTTCTGGCCGGGACGGAAGGTGACCACCGTGCGCGCGGAAATCGGGATTTCCTCGCCGGTCTTGGGGTTGCGGCCGGGACGCTGGTTCTTGCGGCGCAGGTCGAAATTGCCGAAGCCGGAGAGCTTCACCTGGCGACCGCCCTGCAGGGCTTCGCGCAGGGCGACGAAGAACGCGTCCACGAATTCCTTCGCTTCGCGCTTGTTCAGGCCAACCTCTTCGTACAACCGTTCGGCCATTTCCGCCTTCGTCAACGCCATGCCATCCCCCTGCTCAACCTCTGATCCGCGCTCCGTGCGCAACCGCCACCGCGCTGGTGACCGAAACCACCACCGCATCCACATCGCGGTCGGTCAGCGTGCGTGAATCGTCCTGCAGAATCAAGCCCATCGCGACACTCTTGAATCCCGTTTCTACGCCCTTCCCGGCGTAGACGTCGAACACGCGAAGAGCGCGCAGCACCGGACCTGCGGCGGCCCGCGCCGAGGCTTCAAGAGCCGCCCACGCCACCGTGTCGGCGACGATGAATGCGAGGTCGCGGCGCACCGAGGGGAACTTCGACTGCGCCCGCGCGCGCGGCACTTCGCGCATGCGCAGCGCGGCCAGGTCGAGTTCAAACGCAAGCACGGGGTGGTCGAGCCCGAGCGCCTGCTGCAGGCGCGGGTGCAGCTCGGCGATCGCACCGACCACCTGGCCGTCGCGCAGCACCTCCGCGGCCCGGCCCGGATGCGCCCAGGCAGGCGTGGCCGGGCGGAACGCCAGCGTGGTCCCGGAGAGCGCGGCGAGGCCCTCCAGGTCGCCCTTGAGGTCGTGGAAGTCGACCCGACGGGCGGGCACGCCCCACTGCTCGATGGCGGCCTCGCCACAGGCCACGGCGGCGATGCGCGGCGTTTCCAGCGGCGCGGCGCCTTCGCCCGCCGCGGTGAATACCTTGCCGAGTTCGAACAGGCGCACGCGGCCCTGCTGGCGCGCGACGTTGCGCGCCAGCGCGTCCACCAGCCCGGGCAGCAGCCGCGGCCGCATCACGCCGAGCTCGGCGCTGAGCGGGTTGGCCAGCGGCACCAGCGCCTCGTCCGCCTGCCACGTGGCTAGCAGCCCCGCATCGACAAAGGCGTAGTTGATCGCCTCCAGATAGCCACGCGCGGCGAGCGCGCGGCGCAGGTCGTGCTCCGGCAACACGGTTTCCGACGCCGCCACCAGCCGCATCGCACCGCCGGGCAGCGTGGTCGGGATGGCGTCGTAGCCGTGGATGCGCGCGACCTCTTCGATCAGGTCCTCCTCGATCGCGAGGTCGAAGCGGCGCGTCGGCGCGGTCACCGTCCAGCCTTCGTCGCCCGCCGCAACGCCCAGCCCCAGCGCGCGCAGGATTCGCTCCACGTCGGCATCGGCGATGGCGATGCCGAGCACGCTCGCCAGGCGCGCGCGGCGCAGCGGAATGATCGCCGGCCGCGGGAGATGCTGCGCCTGTTCCACCGCGACCACCGGGCCGGGCACGCCGCCGGCGATGTCGAGGATCAGGCGCGTCGCGTATTCCATCGCAGTGCGGGGCAGTTCCGGGTCCACGCCGCGCTCGAAGCGATGGCCGGCATCGGTATGCAGGCCGAGCTTGCGGCCGCGGCCGATGATCGCGGCCGGCGCGAAGTGCGCGGCCTCGAGGAAGACATCGCGCGTCGCGTCGGTGACGCGGGTATCGAAGCCGCCCATCAGACCCGCGAGGCCGACGGCGCGGTCGGCATCGGTGATCACCAGGAAGCCGGGATCAAGCGCGGCATCACGGCCGTCGAGCAGCTTCAGCGCCTCGCCATCGCGCGCGCGGCGCACACCGACCGGCCCGTGCAGCAGGCTGCGGTCGTAGGCGTGCATCGGCTGGCCGAGTTCGAGCATCACGTACTGGGTGACATCGACCAGCAGCGACAGCGGACGAACGCCGCTGCGGCGCAGGCGTTCGGCCATCCACGCAGGCGTCGGACGACTGGCGTCGACGCCTTCGATGACGCGGCCGACATAGCGTGGCGCATCGGCGCCGGCATCGAGCGTGACCGCGAGCGTCGCAGCACCCTGCGCGGGCACCGGCGTGGCGTCGAGCTCCACCACTGCACTGCCGCAAGCCGCCGCCACGTCATAGGCGATGCCGCGCACGCTGAAGCAGTCGGCGCGGTTGGGCGTCAGCTTGAGCTCGATGCTGGCGTCCGGCAGGCCGAGGTAGGCCGCCAGCGGCGTTCCGGGCGACGCGTCGGCGGGAAGTTCCAGCAGGCCGGAGGCGTCGGCATCGATGCCCAGTTCTTTCGCCGAGCACAGCATGCCGTTGGAGTCGACGCCGCGAAGCTTGGCGGCCTTGATCACCAGCTCGCCAACCTGCGTGCCAATGGTGGCGAGTGGCGCGACCAGGCCCGGGCGCGCATTCGGCGCGCCGCAGACGACCTGCAGCAGCGCACCGCCGCCGGCGTCGACCTGGCAGACCTGCAGGCGGTCGGCTTCGGGATGCTTTTCGGCGGACACGATGCGCGCCACCACCACGCCGTCGAGCGCGGCGCCGAGCGGCGTGAGTTCTTCGACCTCCAGGCCGATGGCGGTCAGCGTGGCCGCGAGCTCATCGCGCGAGGCGGTGGTGGAGACGTGCTGGCGCAGCCAGTTCTCGGAAAATTTCATGCGGCGGCCTCAGGCGAACTGGCGCAGGAAGCGCACGTCGTTGTCGAAGAAACTGCGCAGGTCGTCCACGCCGTAGCGCAGCATCGCGAAGCGCTCCACGCCCAGGCCGAACGCGAACCCGGTATAGCGCTCCGGATCAATGCCGACGTTGCGCAGCACGGTGGGGTGGACCATGCCGCAGCCGAGCACTTCCAGCCAGCGGGTGGAGCCATCCGGCTGGGCCCAGGCGATGTCGACCTCGGCGGACGGCTCGGTGAACGGGAAATAGCTCGGCCGGAAGCGCATCTCGAAGTCGCGCTCGAAGAACGCGCGCACGAACTCCACCAGCGTGCCCTTCAGGTCGGCAAAGCTCGCGTGTTCGCCGACCAGCAGGCCTTCGCACTGGTGGAACATCGGGGTATGCGTCTGGTCGGAATCGCTGCGGTACACCTTGCCCAGCGCGATCATGCGCAGCGGCGGCGCGTGCTCCTGCATGTAGCGCACCTGCACGCCCGAGGTGTGGGTGCGCAGCAGGCGGCCATCGCCGAAGTAGAACGTGTCGTGCATGGCGCGCGCCGGGTGGTGCGGCGGGAAGTTCAGCGCCTCGAAGTTGTGGAAGTCGTCCTCGATCTCTGGGCCGTCGGCCAGTGCGTAGCCCAGGCGGCCGAAGATCTCGGCGATGCGCTCCATGGTGCGGCTGACCGGGTGCAGGCCACCGCGGTCGGCATCGCGGCCGGGCAGCGTGACGTCGATGGATTCGCCGGCCAGGCGCGCGTCGAGCGCGGCGGCATCGAGTGCGGCCTTGCGCTCCGCCAGCGCCTCGCCGATCGCGTCGCGGGCCCGGTTGATGGTTTCGCCAGCTGCCTTGCGCTGGTCGCCCGGCAGCGTGCCGAGTGTCTTCAGCAGTGCGGTGATGCTGCCGCTCTTGCCGAGCAGCGCGACGCGCAGCGCTTCAACCGCATCCGGTGCCTGCGCGGCGGCGATGTCGGCGAGCGCCTGCTGGCGGATGTGTTCGATGTCGGTCATCAGGGCACCTTCGGGGAGCCAAAACGAAACATGGGGAAGGACTTGCGCCCTTCCCCATGCGTGTACTGCGTTGTCCGCCTGGCCACCGCCGCGCGAACGCGCGGTGGCCGGCGACACACTTACGCTGCGAGCGCGCCCTTCGCCTTCTCGGTCAGCGCGGCAAAACCCGCCGCGTCGTGCACGGCGATGTCCGCCAGCACCTTGCGGTCGAGGGTGATGCCGGCCTTCAGGAGGCCGTTCATGAAGCGGCTGTAGCTCATGCCGTTGATGCGGGCCGCCGCGTTGATGCGGACGATCCACAGCGAGCGGAAATTGCGCTTCTTCTGCTTGCGACCGATATAGGCGTACTGCAGGGCCTTGGTGACGGCCTGCTTGGCAACGCGGAACACCTTGCGGCGCGCGTTGTAGTAACCCTTGGCCTGCTTGAGGACCTTCTTGTGACGGCGGCGCGCCTGCACGCCACGCTTTACTCGTGCCATTGTTCAGTCCTCCTCAGAGATACGGCAGCATGCGATCGAGACGACCGCTGTCGCACGCAGGAATGTGGTTCGTCTGACGGAGGTTGCGCTTCCGCTTCGTCGCCTTCTTGGTGAGGATATGGCTACGGTTCGCGTGGCCTGCCTTGTACTTGCCGGACGCGGTCTTCCTGAAGCGCTTGGCCGCGCCCCGGTGCGTCTTGATCTTGGGCATTGCTGGGATCCCTGTTTGGTTTCTGTCACTGGCCCGGGCGGTGGCTTGCGCCACGCTTTCCGTCCTGCCCCTGCCGGTCTTAGGCCCTGGAATCCACTGCGGATCCAGGACGGGTCCATCCGGCGCGCCGCCAAAACGGCACACCGAGCCGCGCATTATGCACGGACTCGGGTCCCTGGGGCAATCACCGGGTTCAAGCGCCCTTCCCGCGTGGCGCGGCGGGAGGGGTGTCGCGTCACGCGCCGCTGGCGCGCGGCGTCACTTCTTCTTCGGCGCGATCATCATGACCATCTGCCGGCCTTCGAGGCGCGGCCTGGACTCGATGACGATGTCCTCGCCGAGGTCGGTCTCGATCCGGTTGGCCATCTCGCGGCCCAGCTCCTGGTGGCTCATCTCGCGGCCACGAAAACGGATGTTGACCTTGATCTTGTCGCCTTCCTCGAGGAACCCGCGCATCTTGCGCAGCTTGATCTGGTAGTCGCCCTCGTCGGTCACCGGACGGAACTTGACTTCCTTGATCTCGACCTGGCGGGTCTTCTTCTTGGCTTCGTTCGCCTTCTTCTGCGTCTCGAACTTGAACTTGCCGAAGTCCATGACCTTGCACACAGGCGGATCGGCATTGGGCTGGATCTCGACGAGGTCGAGTCCTTCCTCTTCGGCCATGGCGATGGCCTCGTCGCGCGAAAGCACGCCGATCATCTCGCCGTCCGAACCGATCACGCGCACGCGGGGCACGCGGATTTCGCCGTTCCTTCTATTCTGCTTGTCAGGTGTGCTGATGTTGCAATCTCCGTGGGTGAACACTACCGGGCAGGACCCGGATCCCGGGCCCCATGGCGCCTGCCATCTGGCGGGCGCAGAGCTACATGATACTCAGCAAGGGGCCCGTTCTGCATGCACGCGGGCGATGAAGTCCGAAAGCGGCATGCTGCCCAGGTCCTCCCCCGCCAGGGTGCGCACGGCCACCGCCTGGAGCTCCTTCTCGCGGTCCCCCACCACCAGCAGGTACGGCACCCGTTGCATCGTGTGCTCGCGGATCTTGTAGCCGACCTTCTCGTTGCGCAGGTCGGACTCGACCCGAAGCCCTTGATTGACAAGGGTTTTCCTGACTTCTTCGACCCAGTCGGCCTGGGCGTCGGTGATGTTCATCACCACCGCCTGCACCGGGGCCAGCCACGCCGGGAAGCTGCCTGCGTGGTGCTCGATCAGGATGCCGATGAAGCGCTCCATGGAGCCGACGATGGCGCGGTGCAGCATGACCGGCGTCTGTTTCTGGCTGTTTTCGTCGACGTATTCGGCGCCCAGGCGGCCCGGCATCATGAAATCCACCTGCATCGTGCCCAGCTGCCAGGTGCGGCCGATGGCGTCCTTCAGGTGGTACTCGATCTTCGGGCCGTAGAACGCGCCCTCGCCCGGCAGCTCCGTCCACTCCACGCCGGCCGACCGCAGCGCGGAGCGCAGCGCCGTCTCGGCCTTGTCCCAGGTGGCGTCGTCGCCCAGCCGCGAATCGGGGCGCAGGGCCAGCTTCACCTGCACCTCCTCGAAGCCGAAGTCGGCGTAGACCTTCATGGCCTGGGCGTGGAACGCGGTCACCTCGGACTCGATCTGGCCCTCGGTGCAGAACACGTGGCCGTCGTCCTGGGTGAAGCCGCGCACGCGCAGGATGCCGTGCAGCGCGCCCGAGGGCTCGTTGCGGTGGCAGGCGCCGAACTCGCCGTAGCGGATCGGCAGGTCGCGGTAGCTGTGCAGGCCCTGGTTGAACACCTGCACGTGGCCCGGGCAGTTCATGGGCTTCACCGCGTAGGTCCGCTTCTCGGACTCGGTGAAGAACATGTTCTCCTTGTAGTTGTCCCAGTGACCGGACTTCTGCCACAGGCTCACGTCCAGCACCTGCGGGCAGCGCACCTCGCCGTAGCCGCTGCTGCGGTACACGCCGCGCATGTACTGCTCCACCACCTGCCAGATCGCCCAGCCCTTGGGGTGCCAGAACACCAGGCCCGGCGCCTCTTCCTGCAGGTGGAACAGCTCCTGCTGCTTGCCGATGCGGCGGTGGTCGCGCTTCTCGGCTTCCTCGATGCGCTGCACGTAGGCCTTGAGCTGCTTGGCATCGGCCCAGGCGGTGCCGTAGATGCGCTGCAGCTGCTCGTTCTTGGAGTCGCCTCGCCAGTAGGCGCCGGACACGCGCGTCAGCTTGAACGCCTTCAGGAAGCGCGTGTTGGGCACGTGCGGGCCGCGGCACATGTCCACGTATTCCTGGTGGTGGTACAGGCCCATGGCCGTGACCTCCGGGCCCAGGCCCTCGATCAGGCGCAGCTTGTAGTCCTCGCCGCGGGCCTGGAACTCCGCCACCACCTCGTCGCGCGGGGTCATGCGCTTGATGACGTCGTACTCGGTGTCGATCAGCTCGCGCATGCGGGCTTCGATCGCGGCCATGTCGTCGGGCGTGAAGGGCTGCGCGCGCCAGATGTCGTAGTAGAAGCCGTCCTCGATCACCGGCCCGATCACCATCTTGGCGTCCGGGTACAGCTGCTTGACCGCGTGGCCCACCAGGTGCGCGCAGGAGTGGCGGATGATCTCCACGCCCTCGGCGTCCTTGGGGGTGAGGATCTGCAGGCTGGCGTCCTGGTCGATGAGGTCGGACGCGTCGACCTGGCGGCCGTCGACCTTGCCGGCCACGGTGGCCTTGGCCAGGCCGGGGCCGATGGACTGCGCGACCTCCATGACGGAGACGGGGTGGTCGAACTCGCGGCGGCTGCCGTCGGGGAGCGTGATGGTGATCATGTATGGGCTGCTGGCTGGGCGGTCGGCAAGGGCTGCAGGCCGCGGACAAGAAAAAAGCGCCACGCGGGCGCCCTCCGGAATCGGCCGCGGGCGGGGATCAGCGGTGGGCGGTGGTAGTGCTCATGTCGCACGCTCGGCCGGCGTTGCCGCGGGCCACCTTTGCGCCAAGGGGTGTGGCGCACGATTCTAGAACAAATCGTGCGCGTCGGCGCCCGGCTAACCGGAATGCCCGGCGGGGCGGATGACATCGACGTCGACGCGGGCTGACCGCTGCCCGGCAAGCCGCGCCGCCCCCGCGGGATCGCTCGCGTCCACCGCGGCTGCGGCACCATGGCCTGTCGGGGCCGGGGCATGCGCCGCCGTGACGCCGGGCGGCAGCCCGGAACCGGGCGGCGCGCCTTGCCCAGACCCCGGCGACAGCGCGTTGAGCGCGTTGTAGGCGGAGAACTGCCCGAGCACGCCGTTGAAGAACACCGCAGCCATCGGCGGTGCGCTCACGATGAGCATGGTCAAGATCAGCCCCATTCCGCCCTGCTGCATCGCCATCGCGGTCAGGCTCTCCTGGCTGGCACCGGTGGTCCAGCCGGCGACCCAGAATGCAATGCCGACCGCGATCACCATGTCGAGCGCGAGCGTCACCATCACCGTGAGCAGCGCCAGCGAGAACAGGGTGCCGATGCCGTAGTAGAGCCATTTCGTGAACAGCTGCTGCGTTGCGCGGAACAACAGGCACAGGATGAAGATCGGCCCCAACCCGACCACCAGCGCGATCGCCACCTTGTTGAGCAGCATGGTTGCCGCCGCCATGATCGCAGGCCCGCCGAGGCCGACGCCGGTAAACCACAACGCTCGATCCTTTCGCTTGTCAGTCAGCAGGTCATCGCCGGAATCAACCGAATCGATCGCAGCCAACGCCACCTGCATGATGGCCAGCGTCCGGTCGATGTCCTCATACGGCCCGCCGTCACGCTCGCCCGTTATTGTTTCGGCGACGACTTCGGTCAGGCCATGCGTGAGCGTGCGGTAGATCGACCCCGAGCCGGCGGCAGCCCCGGTGGCAATTGCGATCACCAGCACCGCCTTCAGCGCATCGGTGACCAGCGCCATCATCGGCTCGCGTGACTGACCGGTGGCGATCCGGTAGCCATGCACCAGTATCCAGAGCGTCAAAAGGCTCAGCGCTGCGGTGCCCACCACACGCAGCACGCGTCCCAACAGGTTGCCTGCGAATTCACTGATCTCGTCGTCGAGGAAGCTGCTGATCTCATGGAAGAAGATCATGTTGGGGAGACCGGCCTGGACCTGCATCCAGTCGATCCCTCCCATGACGAAGCGCAGCGTGTCTTCCATGGCCATTGTTGTCGTACCTGCTCAGCGCTCGCGCAGGCGCGCTGCGCGCAAGGCGACCTTGAGCGCAGCGCCCTGGATGAGCTCATCGGTGCCCGGGTTCCTGAAGCTCTTGTTGGCCGCCCGCACCTGGTCGGCCTGCAACGTCCGCAGGGTTGCGTCATACGCACCCAGCAACGTCTCGGCGTTTTGTACGTCGTTCTGCAGCTGCCCCTGGATGGCAAGGATGCGGTTCGTATTGGACGCCAGCTTGCCCTGCTCGTCCGCGCCGATGCCCGCGCGCTCCGCATAGGTGGCACGCAGCTCCCCGTCGCGTGCCTCGACATCTTCGAGCATCGCCACCATTGCGTTGAACCTGCGGTTCTCGGTGTTGACGATCGCGCTGCAATACATGTGCTGCTCGACGCCAGAGGGATTGTTGCGCGGCTCGCTGCCGCAGCGGTCGGCCAGACCATCGTCCAGCCCGCGTTGGGCGAACTGTTCGCGATGCCCGGGGTTGCCCTGGTAGGCTGCGCCGGCCACAAGCGCCTGCTGGTACTGCTTGTCCAGCGTGCTCAACTGGTCGATCTGGCTCTGGTAGTCCTGCCACATCTGCTGGTACTGCGCGATCCAGCCGAGGATGGTCTTGATGGTATGCGGCACGTCGAATACCGCGACCTGAGCGTTTGCCGGGCCTGCGGCTAGCACGCCCGCCATCAGCAGGCCTGCTGCCCACCTTACGGGCCTCACCGCAGCCCCGTTTCCACGCCTGCCGACTTCCTTGTCGTCCATGTCCAGCTCCTTGGGTTGATACATGTGTCCAATGTGAATCAGGGCACCACCAATACGCCCTGACTGCCTCGAGACATGGCGCGCACACCTTCGCGTCCGGTTCCGCGCCTCTCAGCCTGGAACGCGCTGAGCCATTGCCCGGGGTGAAGAGCGTCAGTCGCGACGCCTTCGGCGTGAGCGCGCTCGGCCAGCACCCGGTGCATCACTTCGATGTTGTCGGTCGATGCCGAAATCACCGCAAGCGCATCGTCTAGACCATTGAGATCCAGACGGCAGACGCTTGAAGCGTGCCCTTGCTTGACCAGGAAGCACCTCGATCGTTCGTCGAGCGACAGCACCACGCGGAACTCGGCTTCGGTCAGCTTCAGGCCATCGACGTAATCGGAGCGCTTGGCGTTCGGGTTGGGCAGCAGGATCAGGGTCGCCGTCTGTTCGACAAGCGCGGCAGCAATGTCGCTGGACAGCGCATCTTCCGGGCTCTGCGTCGCAAAGATCCCCAGGCCATTCTGCTTGCGGATGGTCTTCTGCTTGTTGCGCGCGAAATCCTTGAGCGCACCGCCACCGTCGAGGATCTTCCAGAACTCGTCCATCACATAGATCAGCCGGCGTCCGTCGATCAGCCCCTCGAGGCGGTGCAGCAGGTAGCGCACCACGGGCACCCTGACCTCGGGGTTGTCGACGACATCCGTGTAATCGAACCCGATGATGTTGGCGCGTGAGAGATCGACGGTATCGACCGGATTGTCGAACACCCAGCCCAGGCTGTGGCCGGCGGTCCACTTCCGCAAGCGCGCGTAAAGGCCGTCATCCCCCATATTGGGCAGGCTCTTCTGGAAGTTGGTCATGCTTCGCAGCGGCGGCGGCGTGTCAAGAATGCCCTCCACCGCGCGATGGATGTCCTCGTCCTCGCGCGCGGTGTACGAGGGCTTGCCGGCGAGGATCCTGGCCAGTTCGGCGAGGAACTGAACGTTTCCTTCCGTGCGCTCGCATTGGAACGGGTTGAACCCGGTGGCGCGGCCGTTCTCCAGCGCCAAGTAGTTTCCGCCACATGCCCGCACGAAGATCTCGGAGCCACGATCCTTGTCGAAGAAGAAGATCGTTGGCGACGGATCCAGCTTCTGCACTTGGCTGAGCAGGAAGTTGACGAGCGCGGTCTTCCCCGTCCCGGACTTGCCGATGATCATGGTGTTTCCGAGGGCTTTCTCGCCGCGCGAATCCTCACCGCCATGGGTGGCGTGGAAGTTGAAGAAGTACGGCTGGCCGTTTGTCGCCTGCAGGGTGGTCACGCACTCGCCCCACGGGTTCCTGGCCTGCTTTCCGCTGGCGAAGTTGTGCAGGGGCGAAAGGCCGAGGAAATTCAGTGAGCTGACGTTGGCGAGTCGTGTGCGATATCGCCAGTTGCCGGGCAGCTGCGCATAGAACGCCGACGCTACTGCCAGGTCTTCCTTGGCCGAAACGAATCCCGCATTCGAAAGTTCCGCGCGTGCGGCAGCGATGTTGTGCGAGAGCGCTTCCTGGCTGGCGGCGTGCAAGGCAAGCGAGAAGTGGAACTCGCCCAGGACGAAGTTGCCGGAGGCCAGCTGGTCCATCGCATGGTCGAGCTCGGCGATCTGGCTGACCGCCTTGTCCCCGGAAGACACCATCATGCCTTTGGTGCGATCGAGCACGCGAAGCGCATCCTGACGTCCCATCGGGCTGAACGACTGCGTCATCACGTACTCGAAATCGAGGTACTTCAAGCCATTGAGGATCCCGGGCCAGGTGGCCTCGGAATACTCCTTGATGTTGAGGATGGCCCCGTAATCATGGCGCCCGCACGGGGTGGCCACCACGAAGTCGCCTGTCCTGGCCGAGAACGTGTGGCGGCTCACCGGCAGGTAGTCGCCTATCGGCGCGGCGAGTACCGGGACCGGCTCGTCAAGCCGGTTGACGATGTAGCCGTAAAGCTCAAGGACCTCGGAGAACAGCACGCCGTTCCCCGCTTCGTACATGCCCAGGCGTCGCGGCGCGTAGTCCACCAGCACCGCCTCGACATTGCCTGCCAGCTCCTGCAGCCGCGCCACGGCCTGCTCCTGCTCCGCCCGTAGTCGACCCAGGTCCGAGCTGCGCTCCGACATCCGCCGACCAGTGACCACCGGCCGGTACAGCATGCTGAGGTACAGCTCGTTCTGCAGCGCGTCCTGTTCCGACAGCCGCGCGAAGTAGGCATCCGACAATTCCTGGTTGAACGCCTGCGCAAAACGTCCGCCACCCGTGATCGCACGCTTCCGGCGGATGTCGTGCGCCCAGAAGGCGACGTTGCTGAAATCCGGGGCGCGCAGGGACTGCAACAGGCGATTGAAGGTGGCATGGCGATGCTCGAGGTCCCACGCCTCGCGTCCTACGAACGGCAGGCCGGCCAGCCGCCACGCCACCAGGAAGTCGCCGCCCGTGGTCTTGACGACCGTGGGCGACACGTGCGACGAGAGCGGCACGAAATCGCCCACCGCCGCATCCGCCACGGCGTTCATCCGGACGCTCCGCGCGAACGATATCTGTTCGGCGCAAACGACCACGCGCCGTCGCGAAGTCCAAGGTTGCGCACGCTGGTGCGCATGCGCCAGCGCAGCCCCAGCATGCGGAACACCATCTCGTCGCGGCGCGCCATCTGCCGCATCGCGAACACCACCACCGGCAGCGTGACGAGAAGAAGCAGGTTTACGTACACCGCAAGCAGCAGGCATGCCCCGGCGCCGATGAAGAACGGCACGTATGGCACACCAAGGAACATGGCAGGGCGGGTGCAACCGCGGAAGAGCACGTCTCTACGCATACGGCACCGGCAGCACCGCCCCGAGCATCGCCGTGCACTCGCCGGCCTCCGGGCCGAGCAGCATCCTCGCGATCTGCGCGGCCGCGCCGATCAGCAGCCCACCGATCAGGATTGGCGCGACGTCTGCAATGCGCTTGTGCGCGAACGCGATCTGATAGCCGGCGAAGATGATGGCGATCGTCACCACGGCGATCGATGCCATGTTGAGAAGACCGTTGACGTTCTCGAAGAAGCCGCAGACCTTGGTGTCCGCTCCTCCAAAGCCCTGCGCGAGCGCCAGGTATGGCGCCGACCCCAGCACCGCGATCGTGGCGACGAAAACGGGCCGGCGCATGCCGAAGTGACGTTGGTGTCTCCTGCCTTGCTTGCGTGCGTTCATGATGCATCCCTGCGTTGGTGATGGATTCCCGCGATCCTGGCGGGGGGCGATTTTCAGAACACGAATGCGGTGTCGCGCTCCGCTGCTGGTGCCGCGTCATCCCGGGTTTCGCTGCCGCGTCCAGTCGCGGTGGTGCTGACCGGCGGGACGAACGGTTCGGTTGCCGTGTGGTGGAGGGCGGTCTGTGCAGCCGGTGCCAGCGTCGGCGTTGTGGGTGCGGTCGCAACCGGCTGCGCCCCTCCGCCATGCACGTCCAAGGCGGGAACTCCTCTCCGACCAACCAGGCTTCCACTGCCCCCATCAGCGCGCTTGTCGCGACTTGCCTTCCACTGTCGCGCAGGCGCTCCAGCCTGGGCGAACGCGACCGCGTCGACGTTACCGTCTCCGCGCGCGATCGAAGCACGGATCTTCTGCACGTAACCGTCGCGAAAGCCGGTGCTGAAGTTTCCGGAGTAGTAGCAGCTGAACGCCTTGTCCCAGTCGCCACCGGCACGCATATGGCAGTCGGCGAGGATACGGGAGCCGGCGGCCAGGTTCGGGCATGGGTCGAAAGCCAGTTCGTAATTGCCGAGCCCCTGCTTTGCGAGGTTATGGAAATTCACCTGCGCCAGCCCGAGGGAAAAGTTGAACCCGTCGCGTTCCAGCTGCCTCGCAGTCGCGACTGCCTCGGCGAGGTTGCGGGGCTGTCGCGCCAGGCGAGTACCGACCACGCCAATGGCATAGGGGTTGTAGGACGACTCCACCCGCACGATGTGATGCATGACCTCGGCCGGCACGGCAAGATCCTGGCACGCAAGCGCTTCGATCCCCGGAATCACGATTCGCCCCCTGGTGACGCGCGCATCGGCTCGAAATCGATACCCGTGACATGCCGCCGCCCGCCGCGCGCGCTGATGTGGACGAGGATGTCGATGGTCGACATGAGCAGGCGCCGGATGGTGGCGAACTCCAGCCCCGCCCCCTCGGGCGAGCCTTTGACCATGAGTGCGAGCTGGTCCCAGGCCTGCGCCGTGCTCCCGGCGTGGCAGCTGGTAATGGAGCCGGGATGTCCGGACGCGCAGTTGCGTATGAAGTAGAAGGCTTCGTCGCCACGCAGCTCCGCAAGGATGATCCGGTCGGGCTTCATACGCAGGCAGGCTTCCATGCAGCCCTTGGCGGTGACGTTGGCCGTGCCTTGCCCGCCCTTGGAATACAACAGGTGGACGACGTTCGGCTGACTGATGAACAGCTCCCGGGCATCCTCGATGGTGACCAGGCGCTCGTCCGCGTCGATGTGTTCGACCAGGGATTTCATGAACGTGGTCTTGCCACTCCCGGTGGCGCCCGCAACCACGATGTTCTTGCGCTGCTGGACGGCGCACCGGAAGAAATCGATGTAGCGACCCGCGGCGCGCAGCGACAGAAGCTCGCGGTCGCCGGCGTCGAGGGCGTCCGCGGCCGGCTGCACCGCGTCGAAGAACCCGTCCGCCTCGTACGCGTCCAGGCTGCGTGCCTGCCGCGACGGGAGGCGGATGGTGATCGACACCTTGCCGGCGTCACAAGCCGGCGGCACCACGAACTGCGCTCGCTGGCCGGTCGGGAACGTCAGCGAGACCACGGGATCGGCATCCGTGATGCGCTGGCCGGTATCACTTTCGTTGACCACCGCGGTGCAGAACTGGCGGGCGCGCTCGAACGTGAGCCCCGGGACTTCGACGCGCTGCCAAGCGCCACGCGCCTCGAGCCAGACCTCTCCCGGGCGGTTGATGCAGATCTCGGTGACGTCGGGCGACGCCATGTACCCGAGAATTCCCAGCACCTCGTACTGGTAGTCGAGGAAGCCACTGCGCGGCCCGCCACGCACGCAATCGCGCTGCGCCCCAAGCGATGAGCTGCCGTCGGCCATCACAGCTGCGCCACCACGGCGGAGAAGTCGACATCACGGGCCACATAGACGTTGACCACCGTGCCGTGCTGGATGGTCACCGTCGGCGGCCTGCGGCTGTCGAGTGCCTGGTTTGCGAGCCGCTCCATGGTGCGCCCTGTCGCGCTCTCGTACGGGGACTGCACGACCACGCCAGCCGGACCGATGGTGGACGATGACGGACCCTCTTCGGCGGCCGCGTACTTGAACGCATCGCTCAACAGGCTGATCAACAACGCCGATGCGACCCGGCTGCCCCAATGCGCGCTGTAGTGACCCGGATGCCCGGCTCCGCCAAGATTGTCCACCCCGGGGCTCGACATGGCGACATCCAGCCCGTTGGGCGTGGTGATCCGGTCCCAGACCACCGCCACGCGTGGTCCCGTCGGCTCCATGTCGTAACGTCCAAGCACCTTGGAGCCGCGCGGGAGCAGCAATTGCTGGCCGTTGATCGAATACACGGGCTCGGTCACCACGCATGAGGTGAACCCGGGTATGTCGGTGATGATGCGCGTCTCGAGCACGCAGCGGATGTAGGTGCCGCGAACCAGGAGCGCGTCGGGCCGGGCGATGTATCGGGCACGGGTCGTGGACGCGGAATCGGGTTCGACATGAGCGGGCTCCGCAGTCGGGAGGCCCGCGAGCATGGCCTGCATGTACGCGTCCGGGCCCTTCGGCACCGCGTCACCTTCGCCGGACTGCATCCGCCTTTGGCGCAGTGACGGACCGTCGGGGCGCGCGGGAATCGCGAAGCTGGGCAATGCCGTCGGCCGCTGCTCTATCGGAACAGGCAGCACTGGAATGGGAACGGCCGGCATTGTCGGCATTGCCACGGTTGGTCGCTCGCGTGATGGATCAGTTCTCGGCAATTCGGGGATGACAAGCGCCTGCTCACGCGGCTCGGCGGGCACGTCTCCTTCGCCACCGATCGCGCGCAGCATCCACACGATCGCAAGCACGAGCAGCAGTACGATGCCTGCGAGGAATCCCAGCGCCTTGCGATTGAGGCGCCGGAGGTCCTCGGTTCGCAGCACCGGGGCCGCCGAGTCGAGGTCCGGCCCCGCCTGGCGCGCCGCATAGTGGCCTGATCGTCCGTCGGCAGGGGGAAAATCACGATCGCTCATCGCGGGTTCCTCCTCAGGCCGACGATACTGCGCCCGTGGCGGACCACGAGATATGGATAGGTGCCGTGCACCACCACCGTGCTGCCGTCGACTGTGGTGTTGACGACGAAGTCCTCACCATCCTCGCGCTCGCGTCCGAACACCACCGGAAAACCGCCGGTCGGCAACCTGGCCTGATCACCCATCTGCAGGTAGGTGAAGCTGCCATCGTCGTAGACATTGGCGGGCACCAGCCAAGCCTGGCCTCGCCGCACGGCATAGTCGTAGTCGAAGTTGTACTCACGCCCCTTGTCGAGCGCGACGCTCAAGCCCTGGGTAGGTGATTCCTCGATCGGCGCCTTGAAGCTGGCGTCCGCCGGATAGCGGAACGCGATCTTGTACTGCACGCCAGCACGGCGCGCCTGCTCCAGCGATGTCCAGTCGCTTGCAACGACTTTCAGCTCGAAGATGTATGCATGCGACTTCGTGCGAACCAGCATGTTGGTGTCGACGTCGACATCGCGTGGCCGCAGATAGAACACGTTGCCGCGCCGGGTCAGGTCCCAGCCGCTGCTGAATCCGGTGCTGTAATCGAGGATTTCTTCCGCAGGATCGAGCTCGATCTGGGTGGCGATTCCGAGCGCGGCGCGAACCGCGTAGACCTGATCTGGCTGGTACTCGTAGACGTCGACATGCTGCGCGCGCGCGGGCGGCCCCGTGAGCAAGCCGTACAGCAGCATGCCGCCGATGGTCATGAACAGGGTCCTGGTCATGGGCTCGCCTCCTGGTTCTCATCTGCCACAGCGCCAGCATCGGCACCGTCATCCACCGCTGCATCGGCGGCGGGCTCAAAGACTGCGTGCGTCGGCTCCGACTCGGCGGGCGGCAAGGCGGCATAGTCGTTGTCGACGCGGTAATTCGTGACCTGGAATCCGAGGGGGTTCTCGAGACGATCGGGCTCTTCCATCTTCAGCGCCAGGTTGTAGGTGAAGCCGAGCGTCGCGATACGGCTGTCCAGTGGCCGGGTCGCACCGGACGACTTGTCGTAGACGCTGCGCTGGAAGCGCACCGTGGCGCCACCGGGATGTCCATCGGCACCATCGATCAGCTGGATGCTGAGGATCCGCACCCGGATGGCGCGCGTCCGCCCAAGCGTGTTGAACGGGCTGCGGGGATTGTTGGCGGCGTGGAGTGCGGCGTACTCGCGCCCGACTTCCGGGACCGTCATCGCGTGCACGGCCCGCCAGTCGCGCAGATTCATCATCGCCACGTCATACGATTCACGCAGGCCCACGAAGCGGGCCACGTTGGCCCGGTTGATGGCTTCGCTGGCGGTCACCGCACGGTGCCGGAAGTCGTCATCGAGGCGGGCAATTGTGGCGTTCCCGCTGTAGGCATCGGCCATCACCAGGAACGGCACCCGCTCCTTCAGCGGCATGATGCGGAAATATCCGGCGCCCAGCACGAGCGCGGTGATAGCCGCTACCAGCGCGACCAGCCATGCACGACGTTCACTGCGCCGCGCAAGGTCGGCGATGGTGACCTCATAGTTTGTCGCCCTGGCGATCGCTTCCTCGATCGCCGGGGACGCCTGCTTCCTTCCGAACATGATGCAATCCGTGCAAGGTTCGTGTGAGTTGGTTTTATTGCCTCGCGATCAGCCCGGGTCTCCTTCCCGTGCTGTCACCACCAGTCGATCGCCGTCGACCGCCACCAGCACCTGTTGCGCGGCGTAGATCTCGCTCAACTGGGCGGCCGCATCCTCAATGCGCTGCGCGCGCAACGCCTGCACCGGAAGGTGCAGCGTGAAATCGGCATGGTGCCGATAATCGAGCGTGAACTGCGTGTCGCGTGCCCAGCGCACCAGCAGGCTGCGCAGCGTGCGATCCAGCGGAGACGCCTGGAACACGTACGCACCGCGCAATGGGATGGCGTGCGTCGTTGCGGCGTAGTGGTTGACCGGCTGCCAGCGGCCGCGGACGTCGGGCACTTCGCGCGCCGCGCAACCGCCGAGCATCAACGCCACGAGGGCGGCACCGCAGTACCCGATCACGTCATCCTTGACGTCCATGCCCCCCTCCCCGGCGACAAGCTTGAATGTAGAGGCCGGAACGATCCTTGTCCTCGGCCGTGAAACTCCGTGTGTGTCGTGGCCCCCTCGCTACGACACGTGCGCTGCGTTACTCCACATGCGCCATGACTCGAAGCTAAACGTCGCGCGTGAACGGGTCAATACGCGAACGTACGCATTTCTGTGATGGCGTCGAGAGAACGGACAAATCCCATGCACAGTTGTGCACAAATCCGATGCGCGTCAGACGGAGATGTGCGCGATGCGGCCCATGCACGGACACCAGCAGCGTGCCGATTCCCGTTTCCGCGGCTACAGCCGTCATGGGCACGTCCTATCATTCCGTCCATGCACCTGCCTCTTCGACCTCCGGCCCTGATCGCCGCGCTACTCGTTACCCTCCTCTCCACCGCCGCCTGCACCGGCCCCACCACACGGACAGGGTCGCTACCTGCCGTCCATGCGCCGGCTGCGATGTTCAGCGGCGACGCACTGCTGCTGGTCTCCATCGACGGCCTGCATCCGGACCGCATCAACGCAGCCGACTCGCCCAATCTCGTCCGCCTCGCCGCCAGCGGCACGCAGGCGCGCTGGATGACCCCCTCCTACCCGTCGCTCACCTTCCCCAACCACTACACCATCGCCACCGGGCTTCGCCCCGACCGCCACGGCATCGTCCACAACTCCATGCACGATGCCGCGCTCGGCACGTTCCGCCTGTCCGACCGCGACGCGGTGGGTGCCAGCGGCTGGTGGGGCGGCGAGCCGATCTGGGTGGGCGCCGAGAACGCCGGCCTGCGCACCGCCACCATGTTCTGGCCCGGTTCCGAAGCCGAGGTGGCCGGCGTGCGGCCCACGCGCTGGCATGTGTATGACGAATCCGCATCCGCCGCCCAGCGCGCGGCCACGGTGGCCGGCTGGCTGCTGGAGCCGGAGGCCACGCGCCCGCGCCTGGCCACGCTGTACTTCCACGATGTCGACACCGCGGCCCACACCTACGGCCCGGGCTCCGCGGAGGCGCGCGCGGCGCTCGTAGGCGTCGATGCTGCCGTCGGCAGCCTGCTGGACGCGCTGCAGAGCAACGGGCGCCTTGGCCACACCAACATCGTGCTGGTCTCCGACCACGGCATGGCCGAGGTGCCGCCCGGCAACCAGCTTTCTATCGACGACCTGGTGACCATGGAGCAGGCGCGCGTGGTGAGCATCGGCCAGGTGATCCAGGTGCAGCCCAACCCCGGCTTCGAGTCCCAGGTGGAGGCGCGGCTGCTGGGCCGCCACGCGCACCACGAATGCTGGCGCCGCGGGGACGTGCCGGCGCGCTGGCACTACGGCACCCACCCGCGCGTGCCGGCGATCGTCTGCCAGATGGACGAGAACTGGGATGTGGTGCTCCCACGGGTCCTGGACGCGCGCGCACGCGGCGGCACGCGCGGCTCGCACGGCTACGACCCGGCGCTGCCGTCGATGCGCGCGGTGTTCATCGCCAGCGGTCCGGCGTTCCGTCGTGGCGCGGTGATCGATGCGGTCGACAACGTCGACGTGTATCCGTTGCTGGCGCGGCTGCTGGGCATCGCGGCCGCCGACAACGACGGCGATCCCGAGGCGTTGCTGCCGGCCCTGGTGCCCGCCGTCGCGGGGCCCTGAACCGCGCCGGAAAGGCGCCGGCCCTGATGTCCGAAAGCGGCGAGTCCGACACGCCGGGCGGTGCTAGCCTGCGTCCATGGCTTCCCCCGCCCTCCCCGATGTGCAGGTCTGCGAACAGGCGCGACGCAGCCGCGACCCACGCTTCGACGGACTGTTCTTCACCGCCGTGCACAGCACGCGCATCTATTGCCGGCCGGTGTGCCCGGCGCCGTTCGCAAAGCGGGTCAGCTACTTCGCGAATGCCGCGGCGGCGGAGACCGCCGGCTATCGCCCCTGCCTGCGCTGCCGGCCGGAGCTGTCCCCGCACGATGGCGCGTGGCGACGCGGCGATGCGGCGCTGGCGCGCGCGCTCACGCTGATCGACCAGGGTGCGCTGGCCGATGCGCCGCTGGCCGCCTTGGCCGCGCGCGTCGGCATCGGCGAGCGGCAGCTGCGGCGGCTGTTCGTGGAGCGACTCGGCGCGCCGCCGGTGGGCGTGCACGGCACGCGCCGGCTGCTGTTCGCCAAGCAGCTGCTGACCGAGACCGCGCTGCCGATCACCGACGTGGCGCTCGCGGCCGGATTCGGCAGCCTTCGGCGCTTCAACACGACGTTCAAGGACGCCTACCGGATGGCGCCGCGCGACCTGCGCCGCCAGCCCGGTGCGGCGCGCAACACCGGCGGCGATTCGCTGGTGCTCCGCCTCGGCTACCGCCCGCCCTACGATTTCGCCGCAATGCTCGCGTTCCTGCGCGGGCGCGCGCTGCCGGGCGTGGAGGCCGTCGACGATGCGAGCTACGCGCGCGTCATCGCCGGCAGCAACGGCGGTCCGGACGGCTGGCTGCGCGTCAGTGCGTGGCCTGGCGGCGAACACGCGCTGAAGCTGGAGCTGCATGCGCCGCTGGCCGCGCGCCTGCTCGACATCGTGCAGCGCCTGCGGCGCATGTTCGACCTCGACGCCGACCCGCAGGCCATCGCCACCACGCTGTCCGCCGATCCGCGCCTGCAACCGCTGCTGCGCGCGCATCCCGGGCTGCGCCTGCCGAGCGGCTGGGACGGGTTCGAGATCGCGGTGCGCGCGGTGCTGGGGCAGCAGGTGAGCGTGGCCGCGGCGCGCACGCTGGCCACGCGCATGGCGCGGCAGTTCGGTACCACGCTGGCCACGCCGTTCGCCAGCGACCTCGAACACCTGTTCCCGACGCCGGAAGCACTCGCCGATGCCGACCTCGCGGCCATCGGCCTGACGCGCGCACGCGCCGACACCGTGCGCGGCGTGGCGCGTGCGCTGCTCGACGGCCGCGTGGATTTCCGTCCCGAGCGCACGCTTGCGGACTTCACCGAACGCTGGGTCGCGCTGCCGGGCATCGGCCCGTGGACCGCCCAGTACATCGCCATGCGTGCGCTCGGCCATCCCGATGCGTTCCCGGCCGAAGACCTGGTGCTGCAGAAGGCCGCCGCGCCCGACGACGACCGGCTCACGGCGAAGGCGCTCGGCCTGCGCGCGGAAGCGTGGCGACCGTGGCGTGCCTACGCCGTCATCCATCTCTGGCGCGACGCGGCGGCAACGGCAACCGCGGCCAAGGCCCAGGTGTCCGCTCCCGCGCGCCGCCGCGCGCGTCCATCCATCGCAGAGGCTCCGCGCCCATGACACTCGTCTACCAGCACTTCGACACGCCGATCGGCGTGCTCACCCTCGCCGCGGACGACACCGGGCTGCAGCGCATCGACTTCCCGCCGCCCAGGCTGCCGCCCGCCGGTTCCGCATGGCGCGAAGGCAGCAACGCGGTGATCGCGGAGACCCGCAGGCAGCTGGAGGAATACTTCGCTGGCCGCCGGCGCAGCTTCGACCTGCCGCTGTCGCCGCAGGGCACGGAATTCCAGCGCAGCGTGTGGACCGAACTCGCCGCGATCCCCTACGGGCACACCTGGAGCTATCGCGACCTTGCGCAGCGCATCGGCAAGCCGAGCGCGATGCGCGCGGTGGGCGCCGCCAACGGCCGCAACCCGCTGCCGATCGTGCTGCCCTGCCATCGCGTGATCGGCGCCGACGGCTCCCTCACCGGCTTCGGCGGCGGGCTGCCGACCAAGGCGTTCCTGCTGCGGCTGGAAGGTGCCCTGCCGCCGGGCGATGACGACCTGTTCGCCGGCGGCGACACTGCCGCGTTGACGCGTTGACGCGTTGACGCGCTGACGCGCTGACGCTCAGGCGAGCAGCCGCACCATCGCCTGGCGATAGCGGCCGGCCACGGCGTCGCGGTCGCGGTGGCGTCCTTCGGACACGAGCTTCACTCCCGCCACTTCGACCTCGCGCACGCAGGGCACGTTGCCGCTGAAGATCCAGCGGTCGGCGACATCCGATGCATTGGTCCCGGCGAAAATCGCAGCTTCGCCATCGAGCACGACATGGTCATCGCCGGCGTCGAAGCCGGTCGATTTCGCTGCGCTCGCCACCACGCCCTGCAGCAGCGTCTCGCCGACGCTGGTCGAATCCGCCGACACCGCGATGTTGCGGTGGCGGGTGTCCAGGCGCTGGCCGTACTCGAGCCAGCGCAGCTCCTCGACCGGCGACACCGAGATGTGCGAATCCGAGCCGATGCCCCAGCTGCCGCCGGCATCAAGAAAGTCGCGCAGCCGGAACAGGCCGTCGCCGAGGTTGGCTTCCGTCGTCGGGCAGATCGCGACCGTGGCGCCGCTGCTGGCGATGCCGGCGAGCTCGGCGTTGTCCAGGTGCGTGGCATGCACCAGCGTCCAGCGCGCGTCGACGTGGGCGTGGCCGAGCAGCCATTCCACCGGCCGCGCGTCGCGCAGCGCCAGGCAGTCCTGCACCTCGCCGACCTGCTCGGCGACGTGGATGTGGATGCGCGCATCCGCCGGCAGCGCGGCCAGGACCTCGCGCATCGCCGCTTCCGGCACCGCGCGCAGGCTGTGCAGCGCGCAGCCGATGCGCACGCTGTCGCCGGTGTGCGCGCGCAGGGCGTCGAACAGGCGCAGGTAGCTGTCTACGTCGTGTCCGAAGCGCCTCTGTCGTTCACCCAGCGCGTGGCCATCGAAGCCGCCGGTCATGTACAGCACGGGCAGCAGGGTGATGCGGATACCGGTGTCGCGCGCGGCGGAAAGCAGCGCATCGGCCATCACCGTATGCGCCGCGTACGGACGGCCGTCGGGCTGGTGGTGCACGTAGTGGAACTCGCAGACGCTGCCGTAGCCGGCTTCCAGCATCTCGACGTACAGCTGCGAGGCGACGGCGTGCAGCAGGTCGGGATCGAAGCGCGCGGCCATCCGGTACATGGTTTCGCGCCAGGTCCAGAACGAATCCTCGGGATGCGTCTGGCGCTCGGCCATGCCGGCCATCGCACGCTGGAAGGCGTGCGAATGCAGGTTGGCGATCGCGGGTACGCGCCAGCCGCCGGCAACGGGCTGGACGAGCGGCGGCAGTGGAGTGGCGGTGGCAGGCATGGCGGCGGGTGTGCGTCGGGAGTGCGCTAGGCTACCGCGTCGCCACCATGCCGACAGGCCCGCCATGCTCCGCGCTCCCGAACACCGTCCGGATGTCCAACATGCCTGAGCGCTGGGACGGGCTGCTACGCAACGCCACGCTCGCCACCCTGGATGGCGATGCGGGCTACGCCCTCGTGCATGACGGCGCGCTGGGCTGGCGCGACGGCCGCATCGTCTTCGCGGGCCCGGCTTCGTCACTGCCCGCCGCAGTGGACACGCTGGCCGATGAGGTGATCGACGCCGGCGGCGACCTGGTCACGCCCGCGCTGGTCGACTGCCACACCCACCTGGTGTTCGCCGGCGACCGCGCCGCGGAATTCGAGCAGCGGCTGATGGGCGCGAGCTACGAGGAGATCGCGCGTGCCGGCGGCGGCATCGTCTCCACGGTGCGCGCCACCCGCGCCGCCGACGAGGACGCGCTGCTTGCCGAGTCGCTGCCGCGGGCCCGCGCGCTGCTGCGCGACGGCGTGGCCACGCTGGAGATCAAGTCCGGCTACGGCCTGGACTTCGACAACGAACGCAAGATGCTGCGCGTGGCGCGGCGCATCGGCGACACGCTCGGCATCGGCGTGCGCACCACCTTCCTTGGCGCGCACGCGCTGCCGCCGGAGTTCGCCGGCAATGCGGATGCCTACATCGATGCCGTGCTCGACTGGCTGCCGCGCCTCCACGCCGAGGGCCTGGTGGACGCGGTGGACGCGTTCTGCGAGCGCATCGCGTTCAGCGCCGCGCAGACGCGGCGCGTGTTCGAAACGGCGCGCGCGCTCGGCCTGCCGGTGAAGCTGCACGCCGACCAGCTGAGCGACGGCGGCGGTGCGGCGCTGGCTGCGGAGTTCGACGGATTGTCGGCCGACCACGTCGAACACACCTCCCCTGAAGGCGTGGCGGCAATGGCCACGGCCGGCACCGTCGCGGTCCTGCTGCCCGGCGCGTTCCACGTGCTGCGCGAGACCACGCTGCCGCCCATCGAGGCCTTCCGCGCCTCGCGGGTGGCGATGGCCGTGGCCACCGACTGCAACCCCGGCACCTCGCCGCTGCAGTCGCTGCGCCAGGCGATGCAGCTCGCCTGCACGCACTTCCGGCTGTCGCCCGAGGACGCGCTGCGCGGTGCCACGGTCAATGGCGCGAAGGCGCTGGGCCTCGATGACCGCGGCGTCCTGCGCGCGGGACTGCGCGCCGATTTCGTTCGCTGGCGCGTGCGCGAGCCGGCGGCACTCTGTTACTGGCTGGGCGGCGACCTCGCCGCCTCGGTCCACTGCGGCGGCCGCCGCGTCGCCTGACCCTGGAGACCCGAATGATCCACGTGCCGAGCCATGCCCTGCCCCGCTGCCTGCTCGCCATCGCGCTCGCCGCGCCCACCCTGGCGCTGGCCCAGGCCACCGACGCCGCGCGCGCGCTGGCGGCCGACGCGGTGATCGTCGACACCCACATCGATGCGCCCGGCATCCTCGTCGAGACCTGGGCCGACCTGGGCGTCAGCGCGCCGGACCGCGAGTTCGACTACCCGCGCGCCCGCACGGGTGGCTTGGACGTCGCCTTCATGTCCATCTACACCTCTCCGCGCGAGGACGACGCCGGCAGCGCCTGGCAGTCGGCCAACGCGCAGATCGACGCCGTGGAGGCGCTGGCGGCGCGGCACCCGGACCGCTTCGCCATCGTCACCTCGCCACGCGATGTTGAACAGCTGCGCCAGGGCGGCCGCGTGCTCCTGCCGCTGGGCATGGAGAACGGCGCGCCGATCGGCGACGACCTCGCGCAGGTCGCGTTTTTCCACGCCCGCGGCGTGCGCTACATCACCCTCGCGCACAGCGCCAACAACCGCATCAGCGATTCGTCCTACACGATCGAGAAAAAATGGGACGGGCTGAGCCCGTTCGGCCGCGAGGTGGTGGCCGAGATGAACCGCCTCGGGATGATGGTCGACGTATCGCACCTGTCCGATGCCGCCGTCGCGCAGGCGGTGGCGTTGAGCCGCGTGCCGGTGATTGCCAGCCATTCCGCGCTGCGCCACTTCACCCCGGGCTTCGAGCGCAACCTCAGCGACGAACTGGCGCTGGCGATCGCCGCGAAGGGCGGCGTGGTGCAGATTCCGTTCGGGATCGCCTTCGTCACCCCGGCAGCGGCGGCGAAGACCCAGGCGTACTTCCGCGCGTCCGACGCCTTCAACCGCGCCAATGCCGGGCGCGTGGCCGCAGGGCAGCCGCCGGCCGACCGCGCCGCGTTCGAAAAGGACTGGGAGGCGGCCAATCCGCCGTTGCAGGCACCGATCACCGACGTGCTCGACCAGATCGACTACGCGGTGAAATTGCTTGGCGTCGAACACGTCGGCATCGGCTCGGATTTCGACGGCGTCAGCGGCGAACTGCCCGATGGCCTGCGTACCGTGGCCGACTACCCCAACCTGATTGCCGGCCTGCAGGCGCGCGGGCACTCGGACGATGACATCCGCGCGATCCTCGGGGGCAACCTGCTGCGCGCATGGGCGCTGGTGGAGGCAGGGGCGGCGTCGCGCTGACGCGCCACGGGCCGTGAAACGAAGAAAGCCCCGCACGGGCGGGGCTTCTCTCGATCGCGCTGGAAGGGCGCGTTATTCCTTGGCGACGGTCTTCTTGGCCACGGCCTTCTTGGCCGGCGCCTTGGCAACAGTCTTGCTCGCGGCCTTCTTGGCGACCGGCGCGGCAGCCGTGCCGGCGGCCTTGGTGGTCACCTGGCTACGGGAATTGCCGTAGCTGGCGTTGAAGCGCTTGCCCTTGGCGGTCTTGCGGTCGCCCTTGCCCATGTGATGCTCCTGGAGGTTGTTCGATCCGGCGCGCGCATGCACGCCGCAGGGCGCGAATCCTAGCACGCATGCCGGTTTACGGCGCTGAAACGCTGCCGGCCGCGGCGTGTGTCAGGCGCAGGTTGACAAGGTGCGCCGCGGCCAGCAGCAGCCCACCGGACACCATCACCGCCGCGTGCGTGAAGCCGTGCGTGTGCAATGCGGTGAACGCGCCCGCCCAGACCAGACCCAGACCGGGGAGCAGCAGCGCCCAGGCCCGGAACGCCCTATGGCGGCGGTAGCCCAGCGACAGCGTGGTCGCGCCGAGCAGCGAGGCGAACACCACGAACGCCTGGTCGATGTCCACCCAACCCACCACCGTGAAGCCGAACGCCGGCAGCAGGGCGAGCGCGACCGGCAACAGCGCGCAGTGGACGGCGCACAGGAATGACGCGGCAAAACCGAAGCGGTCTGCATTGCGGAGGGCGGTCGGTGAGGCCATGACTTCCGTAAGGGTTGCGTCAGGGATGAAATGTTATAACACTTCCCGCCGCCATCCAAGTCCAGGCTGTCCAATGCTCCCCCAGCGCTTCCGCCCGACCCCGCTCTGCCTCGCCCTCGCTTTCGCACTCGGCGGCCTGCCCACCGTGGCCACCGCCGCCCAGGACGATCCCCGCCACGACGAAGAAATCGCCGACCTCAGCGGCATCGTGGTGCGCGCCAACCCCCTCGCCCGCACCGCCGAGGACCTGGCGCGCCCGGTGGCGGTGCTGGCCGGCGAGCAGCTGGACGAGGCCAAGGCCGCCTCGCTGGGCGAGACCGTGTCACGGCTGCCGGGCGTGCAGTCGTCGTTCTTCGGTGCCGGTGTCGGCCGCCCGGTCATCCGTGGCCTCGAAGGCGCGCGCGTGCAGGTGCTGAGCGATGGCCTGTCGGCCGGCGACGTGTCCACGGTCAGCGCGGACCATGCGGTCAGCATCGAGCCGTTCCTCGCCAACCAGATCGAAGTGCTCAAGGGTCCGGCGACGCTGCTGTATGGCAGCGGCGCCATCGGTGGCGCGGTCAATGTGATCGACGGCCGCATCCCGGAAACCGCCACGTCGACGCCGCTCGAAGGCCGCGCCGAGCTGCGCGCCGGCAGCGTCAACGACGAGCGCACCGGCATGCTGCGCCTTGATGGCACCTCGGCATCGGGTCGGGTGGTGTTCCATTTTGACGCCCTGCACCGCGAGACCGGCGACTACGACATCCCCGGGTTCGCCGAGCGCGCGGACCTGCACCACGATGACCACGACCACGACCACGACGTCGGACACGCGGCCGAGGACGCGGCCCGCGGGCAGCTGCCCAACAGCTTCGTGCGCACCGACAGCGGCGCGCTGGGCGTGTCGTACATCGGCGACGCAGGTTTCCTGGGCGTTGGCCACAGCCTGTTCAACACGCGCTACGGCGTTCCGGGCCACAGCCACGCCGCGTCGGACGACCACGGCCACGCGCATGACCACGACGAATCGGAGAGCGACGCCCACGGCGCCGTGCACGTCGTGATGGACCAGCGCCGCAACGAGGTCCGCGGCGGCCTGGACGATATCGGCGCGTTCGAGAGCCTGCGCATCAAGCTGGCGCACACCGACTACACGCACACCGAGTACGAAGGCGACACGGTGGGCACGGTGTTCGACAACACCACGCTGGAGGGCCGCGTGGAGCTGGTGCACCGCGCGATCGCCGGCTGGCAGGGCGCGGTCGGGCTGCAGTTGTCCGAGCGCGATTTCAGCGCGGTCGGCGACGAGGCGTTCGTCCCCGACTCCAATGCGCGCGACGCCGGCCTGTTCTGGATCGGCGAGCGCGATTTCGGCGCGTTCGGCGTCGAGCTCGGCCTGCGCCACGACCGCAACCGGATCGATGTGGCGGCCGCGGACGCGATCGGCCCCTCGCGCGAGTTCGACGCCACCAGCGCATCGCTCGCCATGCGCTGGAACGTCTCGCGCGACCTGCATCTCTCCTTCGGCCTCGACCGCGCGCAGCGCACGCCGACCGCCGAGGAGCTTTACTCAACCGGCATGCACGTCGCCACGCAGAGCTTCGAATTCGGCAACCCGGATCTCGACCCCGAAACCGCCAATCGCGCCGAGATCGGCCTGCACTGGCACCACGGGCCTCTGCGGCTCGGCGCATCGCTGTTCCAGGTGCGCTACGACGACTTCATCTACCTCGCCGATACCGGGCTGGAGGACGATGGCCTCGCCCTGCGCGCCTGGCACCAGGCCGACGCACGCTTCCACGGCGGCGAGGTCGAGGCGCAGTGGGATTTCGCCGAAACCGAGTACGGCGCATGGAGCCTGAGGTCGTTTGCCGACGTGGTGCGCGGGCGCCTTGACGGTGGCGCCAGCCGCCGATTCGACGCCAGCATCCCGCACGGCGACCACGTGCACGACTACACCGCCGAACTGGTGCCGGAAGGCAACCTGCCGCGCATCGCACCGCGCCGCCTCGGCAGCGAGCTGCGCTGGCAGGGCGCGCAGTGGCGGGCATCGCTGGGTGCGGTGCGTTACGCGGGCCAGGACCACGTGGCGCAGTTCGAGACCACCTCGCCCGGCTACACGCTGGTGCATGCCAGCGTCGCCTGGCACCGCGACGGCGCCCACGGCAACGCGATGGAACTGTTTGTCGACGGCCGCAACCTGCTCGACGAGGAGGCACGCGTGCATACCTCGGTGCTGAAGGACCTGGCGCCACTGGCCGGCCGCGGCGTGACCGCGGGCGTGCGCGTGTTCTTCTAGGTTTCTTCGCCGGCCAGGCACTGCGCGCAGGTGCCATGCACTTCGAGTGTCTGCGCGCGCGGCCGGAAGCCGAGCGCCAGCGCGCGATCGCGCAGCGCGCCGACTACCTGCAGATCCTCGAGTTCGATCGCCGCGTGGCAGCTGTCGCAGATCAGGAACGGCACCGAGTGCTGCGCCGTACTGGGATGGTGGCAGGCCACGAACGCGTTCACCGACTGCAGCTTGTGGATGAAGCCGTTGGCGAGCAGGAAGTCCAGCGCGCGGTAGACCGTGGGCGGCGCCGCGGCGCCCGGGCCCTTGCCATCGCGCACGCGGTCGAGCAGGTCGTAGGCCTTGATGGGCTGGCCGGCCTCGGCAATCAGGCCGAGCACATGGCCGCGGATCGGCGTCAGGCGCAGACCGCGTTCACGGCACGCCTCCTCCACTGCGGCCACGAAGGCCTTGCCGTCGTGGACGTGGTGCGTGGGGTGCGTACAGGCGTGGACGTGTGCAGGCATGCAGCCATGATGGTGGCCATTGCGCGCCGACTCAAGCCGGCGCGCCGCGCGGCGGCGGTCAGCCGGTGCGCGCGATGGCGGCGTCGATGCGCTTCAGGGCTTCATCGCGCCCTGCCAGGTACACGGTGTGCGCGATGTCCGGGCTGACCTGCGTGCCGGTGATCGCCACGCGCAGCGGCTGCGCCACCTTGCCCATGCCGATGCCGAGCGCTTCGGCCACCGCCTGCAGCGCGCCGTGGATGGCCTCGGCGCTCCACTCGGAAAGCGCCTCGAAGCGCGCGCGCGCTTCGGCCAGCGGCATGCCGGCGGCTGCGGTGAGGTGCTTGGCCACGGCCGCGTCGTCGTATTCCGTGAGCGGCCGGTACCAGACGGCCGCGCGCTCGGCCATGTCCTTGAGCGTCTGCACGCGGTCGCGCAGCGCCAGCACCACGTCGGCCGGCGCGGGCCCGGCCGCGAGGTCGTAACCCGCCGCCCGCAGGTGCCACTCGAGATGTTTCGCGACATCCGCCGGATCGTCGCCCTTCAGGTACTGCTGGTTGAGCCAGCCGAGCTTGGCCATGTCCAGGCGCGCCGCCTTGGCGTTGACGTCCTTGAGATCGAACAGCGCCTTCAGCTCGTCGATGGAAAACAGTTCCTGGTCGCCGTGCGACCAGCCCAGGCGCGCCAGGTAGTTGAGCAGTGCGTGCGGCAGGTAGCCGGCGTCGCGGTACTGCATGACGTCCGCCGCGCCGGTGCGCTTGGAAAGCTTGGCGCCCTGTTCGTCGAGGATCAT
Organism: Luteimonas sp. MC1828; assembly: GCF_016461615.1. Lineage (NCBI taxonomy): Bacteria > Pseudomonadati > Pseudomonadota > Gammaproteobacteria > Lysobacterales > Lysobacteraceae > Luteimonas > Luteimonas sp. MC1828. Next base: position 24,626 of record NZ_JAEMNY010000001.1, on the reverse strand, counting down.
CGGCAGGTGCGAGAACGCCGGCACCTCGGCACCCAGCGCGCGGTAGATATTGATCTGGCGCGGGGTGTTGTTGACGTGGTCGTCGCCGCGCACCACGTCGCTGATGCGCATGTCCAGGTCGTCGACCACCACGGCGAAGTTGTAGGTCGGGTAGCCGTCGGGGCGGAAGATCACCAGGTCGTCGAGCTCGGTGTTGCTGATCTCGATGCGGCCCTTGACCTTGTCCTCCCATGCGACCACGCCATCGAGCGGGTTCTTCAGGCGGATGACGCGGTTGGGATCGTCGCGGTACGGCGCCGCCTGGTCGCGGTACGCGCCGTTGTAGCGGGGCTTGTCGCCCTTGGCCATGGCGGCCTCGCGCATCGCGTCGAGCTCGGCCTTCGACTCGTAGGCGTAATAGGCCTGTCCGGCCGCGACCAGCTGTTCGGCCACTTCGCGATAGCGGTCGACGCGCGCGGTCTGGTAGATCGGGCCTTCGTCGTAATCGAGACCGAGCCAGTCCATCGCTTCGAGGATGGCATCGATCGCACCCTGGGTGCTGCGCTCGCGGTCGGTGTCCTCGATGCGCAGGATGAACTGGCCGCCGCGGCGCCGCGCCTCCAGCCAGCAGTACAGGGCGGTGCGGGCGCCGCCGATGTGCAGGTAGCCGGTGGGGCTGGGGGCGAAGCGGGTGCGGACGGTCATGGCGTGTCGATACGTGCGGGATGCGCGCATTTTAGCCCGCGCGGTGCAGGACCAGCAGGGTGATGTCGTCGAACTGCGCGGCGTTGCCCATCGCGGCCTGCAGGTCGTGCCGGATGGCGCAGAGGGTGTCGTCGGCGCGACCCGCGGCGGACGCCAACCGCGACAGCAGGCGCTGCTCGGAATAGACGGCGCCACCGGCATCAATCGCGTCGGTCACGCCGTCGGTGAAGGCGACGAGCGTCTCGCCTTCTCCCATCCGGATGCCTGCCGCGGTGAACGCGGCGCCGGGCAGCATGCCCACCGCGGGCCCGGTCGGCACCAGGCGCGTGCGCACGCCGTCTGGTCCGCAGACGACCGGCGCCTCGTGCCCTCCGTTGACGTAGACCAGCTCGCCGGACGCCGGGTCGAGGATCGCCAGGAACACCGTGGCGAACATGCTGTCGCGCTCGTGGACGCGCGCGATGTAGTCGTTCACGCCGGCGACCAGCTCGCAGGCCTGCGCTGCAAGGTCGCCCTCGCCGTCCAGGATCCGCTCCGCCTGCGCGCGCAGCAGGCTGCGGAACAGGGCCATGAACAGCGCCGCGCCGACGCCCTTGTCGCAGACATCGGCGACCGCCAGCACGATGCGCCGGCCGTCCTGGACGGTGTATGCATCGTAGAAATCGCCGCCCACGTGGCGCGCCGGCTGGAACCAGGCCGCGAGGTCCCAGCCTTCGGCATGCGGCAACGCGTGCGGCAGGAAGCCCGCCTGGATCGTGCGCGCGATGTCCATTTCGCGCTCCATGCTCCGGGCATGCATCTGCTCGCGGTCGCGCAGGCGCTTGCGGGCGAGACTGGCGTCGACGCGCGCGCGCAGGATGTGCGGGTTGAACGGCTTGGGCAGGTGGTCGTCGGCACCCAGCTCGATGCCCTTGATCACACTGTCGGTGTCGTCCAGCGCCGAGATCAGGATCACCGGCACATGGCGCAGCTCGGGGTCGGCGCGCACGCGCTCCAGCAGTTCGTAGCCGGTCATCTCCGGCATCATGATGTCGAGCAGCATCAGGTCGAATGCCACCGCGTGCAGCCAGTCCAGCGCTTCACGACCGTTGGCCGCAACCTCGGTGGCATGGCCTTCGCGCCGCAGGCGACGCACCAGCAGGTCGCGATTGGCCTCGGTGTCGTCGACCACCAGGATGCGGGCCGGATCGGCGGCCATGTGCGTGCCGTTCATGACGCCACCGCCGCGGCGTGGCACAGCCCCAGCTGGCGCAGGTAGGGCAAGGCCGCCAGGGCGGCCTGCTCGCCCTGCTCGATGATGTACGGGATCAGGTGGCTGTCGCCCACCTCGATGGGGGCATCGAAGGCCGGCATGATCGGCACGATCTCGGCATGGTGCACGGCGCTGTAGAACGCGTACGTCGAATGCAGCAGGTTGTTGATGGTGACCGAGATCGCCTGGTTGGCGATGCCCAGCAGCGAATCGATGCGCGGCAGCGGCGGCCGCGCGAAACCCATGGCCAGGATGATCTCCGCGCCTTCGCGGATCGCCAGGCTGATGGGCAGGGGATCGGACACGCCGCCGTCGACCAGCAAGCGTCCGTCCACCGGCCAGGGGCGCAGCAACAGCGGCATCGCGATGCTGGCACGCACCGCCTCGGCGATCGAACCGGAGCTCAATGCGACCTTTTCACCGGAATGCAGGTCGGTGGCGGCGATGTGCAGGGGAATGCCGGCATCGGCGAAGGTCGCCGCGCCGAACAGGCGGGCGATATTGGCGCAGACCGCCGCGTCATCGACCAGGCCGATGCGCTCGCTGAAGCCGAAGCGCCGCGGCAACAGGCTGCGCAGCACCGAGCGGACATGCAGGCGCCTGAACAGCCCGCTCCACATCTCGTGGCTGTAATGCTCGGCTTCGGCCGCGGTCCTGCCGAGCGCCATCCCGGCCATGTAGATGCTGCCGCCGCTGCAGCCGACCACCATGTCGGCGCGGATGCCTTCGCGCTCCAGCACCTTCCACATGCCGACCGCGGCGGCGCACTTCACGCCGCCCGAGCCGACCACCACCGCGACCCGTGGCCGTGCGCGCAGCGAAGGCGCCGGCGAGGCCTCAGACACCGGCGGCCTCGAGCGCCTGGCGAATGTGCGGAAGCTGCGCTTCGGTGGCGCGCTCGCCCTGCTCGATGACGTGCGGGATCTCGGCTGTGTCGAACAGGCGGATCGGGCGCCCGAAATCCGGCAGCACCGGGATGATCTCGGCATGGTGCGCCAGGTTGTGGAACGCGTAGTTCGCGCGCAGCAGGTTGTTGGTGTAGATGCTGTTGACCTGGAACGCGAAACGCGTCGCGGAGCGGATCCGGCTCGGATACGGGCTCTCGAAGCCCATCGCCAGGATCACGTCCGCGCCTTCGCGGATCGCGACATCGATCGGCAACGGGTCCGACGCGCATCCGTCCAGCAGCAGGCGGCCGTCGATCTTCCACGGCTTCCATACGTACGGGATCGCGATGCTCGCGCGGATCGCGTCGCGCACCCGGCCCTCGCCCAGCACCACCTTCTGGCCGTTCTGCAGGTCGGTGGCGACGACGTGCAGCGGGGTGTGCGCGTCCTCGAAACGCCGGTCGCCGAAGATCTTCTCCAGCGCCGCCATCATCGGGCGATCGTCGACCATGCCGAACGCGCCATCGAACTTGAACAGGCGTGGCATGAACGCGCTGAGCATCGAGCGCATGTCGCGGCGCCGGGTCAGCGAAGGCGTCCACAGGCCGCGGGTCAGGCGTTCGCACGCGTCCAGGTCGTATCCCAGGGCCATCACCGAGGCGTACAGGCTTCCACCGCTGCAGCCGACCAGCAGGTCGATCTCGATGCCTTCGCGCTGCAGGACCTTCCACATGCCCAGCGCGGCCGCGCACTGCACGCTGCCCGCGCCGATCACCACCGCCACGCGCTTGCGCCGGGCCGGCCTCGTCATTGCGTCCATCCCGTCTCTCCCTGGGCCTCAGCCCGCGTAGCTGTCGATGGCGCTGGCGACGTTGTCGTAGCACTTCATGATGGTGGTGAAGCCGCTCAGCTCGAGCACCTTCAGAACGGGCGGATTGATGCTGGCCAGGCGCAGGTCGCCGCCGCCCTGGCGGGCCTGCTTCACCGTGGCCAGCAGCGCGCGCAATCCGGCGCTGCTGGTGTAAAGGACGCCCGCGAGGTCAGCCACCAGCCGCGTCTGGCCGGCATCGACAAAGCCCTGCAGGGTCCCCAGCAGGTGGTCGGCGGTCAGGCCGTCCACGCTGCCGGAGATGACGACGACCGCGGCGTGTTCGCCGGGCTGGAGTTCGATGTTCATGTGCGTGTGATCCTTTCTCTGTGCCGGTAAATCCGATGGATCCGGTGCGACGTGCTTGACCAGTCGATAGACGTTGCCGCGCTCCGCGGCGCGCTCCCATCCGACCTCGTCGATGACATGGCGCACCAGGTGCCAGCCCAGCCCGCCGACACTGCGTTCGGTGGCGTCGGATGCGAGATCCGGTACCGGCGCCATGGCCGGATCGAACGCCGGCGCCTCGTCCGCGATCAGCACCGTGATCCGTCCGGGTGCGCGGCTGACACGGATCTCGACCGGGCCCGCGTGGCCGCGGTAGCCATGCTTGAAGATGTTGGCGAACACTTCTTCGGTCGCCAGCCGCAGGTCGGCCCGCACATCGGCATCGACGCCGGCACAGGCGGTGTCCAGGAACGCCGCCAGCGGCGCGAGGTCCTGCAGCCGCTGCGCCCGGAATGCCATGCGTCCTCCTGCATCAACGACGTTCATCGCGGCACGTCGTCCCACAGCAAGGCACCGGCCTTGACCAGCAGCCGGTCGATGTCGACGGGCTTGGTGTCGAAGTCGTCGCAGCCGGCCTCCAGCGCGCGCATGCGGTCGTCGGCCATGGCATGCGCGGTGAGCGCGATGATCGGGATCGACGCCGTCCGCGCATCCGCCTTGAGCCGGCGGGTCGCTTCCCAGCCGTCCATCACCGGCAGGCCCATGTCCATCAGGATCAGGTCGGGCACCTCACGCAGCGCGACCTCCAGCGCCACGCAGCCGTCTTCGGCGATGACCACCTCGTAGCCGCGCCGCACCAGCCGCCGCGACAGCATGTCGCGGTTCATCTCGTTGTCCTCGACCAGCAGGATCCTCATGACGGCAGCGCCTCGCCGACCGGCACGTCGACCACGTGGTCCATGCCCTGCATCACGCGCCGCACCTCGTCTTCCAGCTCGCGGCCGCGGTAGCCGCCCTTGGCGATGACCCTGGACACGCGGCTCGACAACCCGCGCTCCTCGTCGCGCGACAGTTCCTTGGCGGTGAGCACGATGATCGGGACGGATGCCGCGCCGAGCTCGCCGCGCAGGGCATCGAGGAATGCGAAGCCATCCATCGCCGGCATCATCAGGTCCAGCAGGATCATGGCCGGGGCCAGGCTGCCGACGCAGGCCAGCCCTTCGGCGCCGTTCGCGGCCTCCACGACGCGCCACCCCTGGCGTTCCATCTGCCGCCGCAACATGCTGCGCGTGGTCGCGTCGTCGTCGATCACCAGTATGGGGCGCGGAATGCCGGACGGCAGGTGCCGCGCAACCGCCTGCACCAGGCTGTCCTGCTGCACCGGCTTGACCAGGTAATCGGCGGCCCCGATCGCCTGGCCCAGTGCCTGCTGTTCGGTCACCGAAATCATGACCACCGGGATCGACGCGAGCCGGGGGTCGGTCTTCAACGCGGTCAGCACGCTCCAGCCGTCGGCGCCCGGCATCAGCACGTCCAGCAGGATCAGCTTGGGCGCGCGCTCGCGCGCCATGCGCAGCCCGTCAGCACCGTTGCTCGCGAACTCCACCCGCAGGCCCTGCCGCAGCAGCATCCGGCCGATGACGTCCGCGCCGGCGGCGTCGTCGTCGATCACCAGCACGGTGCGCGCCTCGGCCGCGGCCTGTTCGGTGGCCTGCTCTTCCGGCGTGGCGGCGGGGTGCAGCTGTTCGGCGTCGACGGATTCCGCGGGCAGGCGGATGGTGAACGTGGTGCCGGCGCCAAGCGCGCTGCGCATGCCCACTTCGCCCCCGAGCATCTCGGCGAAGCGCCGCGTCAACACCAGCCCCAGGCCGGTTCCGCCGTACTTGCGCGTGGTCGACACGTCGGCCTGCGAGAACGGCTGGAACAGGCCGCGCTGCTGCTCCGGGGACATGCCGATGCCGGTGTCCTCGACCTCGAACACCAGCCAGTCGCCGGAGGCTCCGGTCTTGCGGCGCGCGCGCAGGCGGATGGCGCCGTTTTCGGTGAACTTGGCGGCGTTGCCGATCAGGTTGAACAGGAGCTGCCGCAGCTTGGTGACGTCGGTGCGCATCGTCCCCAGCTCGCCCGCCTCGATCGCGAACCGGTTGCCCTTCTTGTCCACCAGCGGGCGCATCGTGGTGACCACGTCGTCGAGCAGCGCGCGTACCTCGACGTCTTCCAGGTCGATCTGCATCTTGCCGGCCTCGATCTTCGACAGGTCCAGCACGTCGTTGATCAGGCGCAGCAGGTGCTTGCCGGCCTTGTGGATCTTGCGCAGGTCCGATACCAGGTGCTCGCCCCCGGACTCTTCCGCTTCCTCCACCAGCAGCTCGCTGTAACCGATGATCGCGTTCAGCGGTGTGCGCAGCTCATGGCTCATGTTGGCCAGGAACAGGCTCTTGGAACGGTTGGCGGCGTCCGCTTCCTCCTTGGCCTGGGCCAGCTGCGCGCTCTTTTCCTCGATCTTGAGGTTCTGCTCCTGCAGCAGCCGGCGGCTGCGCACGAAGCGCTTGCTCTGCTGGTGGGTGAACAGCGCGAAGACCGCGGCGATAAGAAAAATGCCGATGATGCTGGCCACGGTCGGCAGCACCGTGGACGCGAAGTCGACCTGGTACCCGGTGAACCAGCCGCAGGCGATGACCCCCACGGCGATGCCCTGCAGGCCGCGGCCGGCGAGGGGCGCGCCACCCACGCCCATGTTGCCCAGGCTCATGCCCATCAACATCATGACGCTGGGCCACGGGCTGAAATGCATGCCCGCGAGCAGCACTCCCACCATCACGCCATCCACCAGCAGGTTGGCGTGCTCGGCGCGCTTGGAATCGCGACTCCGCCGCGCGTGCAGGTAGGCCAACTGCGGCCATATGACGCCCCAGAACAGCAACAGCGCGACCACCAGTGCGCTGTCGCGCCCGCTGGCGTGGAAGACGGAGTAGATGACCGCCGACAGCAGCGGCATGCACGACATCCGTGAGACGTAGTCGAGCCTCACGATCGGGTGCAGGCCGGGACGTGGCCTCGCCGCCCGCACACGCGGCTGGCGCACGAAATACGGCAGCAGCGGGGCTACGCTGCCGCGCGGGGTGTCGATGGTATGCGAGGTGATCATGCGTGCGGCCCAAGGTCCGGTGGGCGGGCGTTTGCTGCCCGTTTCCCATGACTGCGCAGGACGGCGACGGATTTGATCACCGCCTTCGCTTGACCGGTTTCAGCCGGCTTGCACGTTTGCCATGCATGTCCCGGCGCGGGGAACCGCCATGCCGGCGCGACATCCGTCCGGCACGGCAGGGGAACCCCGATGCAAGACCGCTATCTGCAGGCCAAGGCGCTTGCCATGGAAGCGCTGGAACTTGCGCCGGACGCGCGCGATGCCTGGCTCGCGCAACGCTGTGCGGACGATGCCGGGCTGCGTGCGGAAGTCGACTGGCTGATCGCCTCCGCCCGCACCGGCCCGGACGATCCACTCGCCCCGGGCTGGTCACAACCGGGTCCTGCGCCGTTGCACGAAGGGACCCGGGTCGATGCCGCGCAGCCGGGCCAGTACCGCGTGCTGCGCCTGCTCGGCGAAGGCGGCATGGGCGTGGTCTACCTGGCCGAACGCGACGATGGCGATGCCCACCAGCTGGTCGCGCTCAAGCTGCTGGCCAGCGCCGGCCCGCATGGCGCGCGGCTGGCGCAGCGCATGGCCGAAGAGCGCCGCATCCTCGCCACGCTGCAGCACCCCAACATCGCCCACCTGCTGGACGGCGGCAGCACCGGCGATGGCCAGCCCTTCATCGCCATGGAATACGTGGAGGGCGAGCGCATCGATCGCTGGTGCCAGGTCCGCGCTCTGCCCCTGCGCGAGCGCGTGGCGCTGTTCCTCAAAGTCTGTTCCGCGGTGGAGCACGCGCACCAGCGCCTGGTGATCCATCGCGACCTGAAGCCCGCCAACATCCTCGTCACCGCGGAGGGCGAGCCCAAGCTGCTCGATTTCGGCATCGCACGCCTGGTCGAGGAGAACGCGCCGGCCGACCCGACCGGCACCGCGCATCGCGCCCTCACCCTCGCCTATGCCAGCCCCGAGCACGTTGCCGGCAAGCGCCTGACCACCGCCACCGATGTCTGGTCGCTGGGCATCGTGCTGTACGAACTGCTGGCCGGCACGCGCCCGCACCAGGCCATGGAGTCGGGCCACCTGCTGCCCGATGCCATCGTCTCCGGCGAGATCCGCCCGCCCAGCAACGCGCCGCACACCGGCAATCGCGACGCCGACCGTGACGCGCGCACGATCAGCCACGCGGTCGGCAGGATCCCCGCCGACATCGACGCGATCGTGCTCAAGGCGCTGCGCCACGCGCCCGAGCAGCGCTATCCCTCGGTCGCCGCATTGTCCGAGGACCTGCGCCGGTTCCTGGATTCGCGCCCGGTGTCGGCGCGGCGCGGGCATGCGCTGTACCGGCTGCGGAGGTTCGCCTGGCGCCGGCGCTGGCCGCTGGTCGCGGGCATGGTGCTGCTGGTGGTCGGCACCGGCTTCGTATTCGAGCGCGAACGCCAGCTGCAACAGGTGACCGCAGAACGCGGCAAGGCGCAGGCACTGGCCGGCTTCATGACCGAGCTGTTCGCCAATGCCGATCCCTCGCGCTCGCGCGGTGAACAGATCACCGTGCGCGAGGTGCTGGACCGCGGCGCGACCGACCTGCGCGCGCGCACCGACCTGCCGCCCGACGTCCGCGCCGACCTGCTCATGGCCATGGCCGAAGCCAACCACGGCCTGGCGCTGGATTCCGCCGCGGAGCCGCTGTTCCAGGAGGCACTGGAGCTCAAGCGCCTGACGGGCACGCCCCTGGAACTGTCGCGCCTGCAGATGAAGCTGGCGCACGTCTATGCGCAGCAGGGACGCAACGCCGACGCCATCCGCATCCATCGCGAGGCGCAGGCGGGGCTTTTGCAGGACGATCCCGAGGAATTCCTCGAACGTGTCCGCCACCGCGTGCGCGAGCTGCGCAACGAGGGACTCGCCAGCACCCGTCCCGCCGCCGACATGGCAGTGGATCTCGAAGAGGTGCTGGCCACGCTCGGCGAACCGAGCGACGAGACCCGGGCGCTGATCCGTTCCGATGCGCTGACCGCGCTGGCGGACGCGCGCCAGCACACGCGCGAACTCGACCTGTCGCTTGCCGCCCACGAAGAGGCCGTCGCGCTGCTTGAACGCCATTCGAAGGATGCGCCCGTCGTGCTGCTGACCGCGCGCGCCAACCAGGCCGCACTCATGCTCGACGTGGACCTTGAGCGCGGCATCCGCATGTTCGAAGCACTCGATGCCGACTACGTCAGGCTGATCGGCGAGAACACGCTGTCGCGCGCCGTCAACCTCAACCAGCTCTCGGTCGGCTATTCGCGCGCCAACCGCGATGACGATGCCGCCAGGGCCAGTGGCCTGGCGGTGGCCGTGGCACGCAAGACGACGAGCGCCGACAACCGCCTGTACCTGCAGCTTGCCGTCGGGCATGCGATCGGGCTGCGCAGCCTGGGACGCCTCGACGAATCGGCGACGCTGCTGCGCGAGGTGCTGCCCGGGCTTCGCAGCCGATCCGCCCCCGGCGTGGACGCGGTCAACCTGGCCTACGCGCTGGCGGCCCTGGCCCGTGTGCTGGTGGACCAGGGCCAGGATCCGGCACAGGCCCGCGACCTTGCCGTTGAAGCCGAGGCCGTGCTGTTGCCGCATGCCGGCGACTATCTGGTGGTCTACGACGGCGTGATCGATCCGCTCGCGCGCGCGCTCACCATGCTCGGCGCGCACGGGCAGGCCAGTGCGGCCATGGCGCGCTACGCGGCCTTGCTGGACGCGCATGGCGAGCCCGCCAAATCGCCCTGGCGCGAGAGCCTGGCGGACCTGCGCAAGACGCTCGGGCAATGAGCGCGCAAGCAGCCCAGGGCGACGTGACGCGCCTGCTGCAGGCCGCCGCCGACGGCGAACCCGCGGCGATGGACCAGGTGGTGCACGGGCTGTACCAGGCCCTGCACCAGCTGGCGGCCGCGCAGCTGGGACACGAGCGCCACGACCCCATGCTCAGCGCCACCGTGCTGATCAACGAGGCCTGGCTGAAGCTGTTCGCAGGCGCGCCACTGCCACCGCTGGAGAACCGCGGCCACCTCCTGGGCCTGGCCGCGCACGCGATGCGCCAGGTGCTGATCGACCACGCCCGCCGCCGCCTCTCGGCCAAGCGCCCGCAGGACGGCGATCGCATGCAACTCACCGAGATCGCCGAGAACCTCGGCGACGAGGTCGAACCCGATGCGCTGGAGGACGCGCTCAACCGCCTGGCCACGCTCGACCAACGCCAGGCGCGGATCGTCGACATGCGCTTCTTCGCCGGCCTAACCGGCGAACAGATCGCCGCCGCCACCGGCCTCTCCACCGCCACCGTGCAGCGCGAATGGCGCATGGCCCGCGCCTGGCTGCGCCGCGAGCTCGAAGTGGACTGACGCCGCGGCGCTCTACAATCGGCCGCATGGCCACCCTCTTCGTCTCCGACCTGCACCTCGATCCGGCGCGCCCGGACATCACCCGCCTGTTCGGCGCGTTCCTCGACGGCGAAGCGCGCGGCGCCGACGCGCTCTACATCCTCGGCGACCTGTTCGAAGCCTGGGTGGGCGATGACGACCCGTCGGAGACCGGCGCGTTCGTGGCGGAGCGCCTCGCCGCGCTCGCCGCGTCCGGCGTCCCGGTGCATTTCATGCACGGCAACCGCGACTTCCTGCTCGGCGCCGCCTACGCGCAACGCGCCGGCATGCTTCTGCTGGACGATCCGACCGTCATCGACCTGCATGGCCGGCGCGCATTGCTGATGCACGGCGACACCCTGTGCACCGACGACATCGCCTACCAGCAGTTCCGCGCCCAGACCCGCGACCCGGCGTGGCAGGCGCAGTTCCTCGCGCAGCCGCTGGCGGCGAGGCTCGCCTTCGCACGCCAGGCGCGCGCCGCCAGCCAGGCGCGCCAGGGCGAACTGCGCGACGCCGGCACCATGGAAACCATCACCGACGTCGCACCCGAAGCCGTCGCCGCCGCGTTCCGCGGGCATGGCGTGGACCTGCTGATCCACGGCCATACACACCGCCCCGCCGTGCACGGTCTTGATGTCGAGGGCCGCGCCTGCAGCCGCGTGGTCCTCGGCGACTGGTACGAGCAGGGATCGGTGCTGCGCGTGGACGCCGATGGCATGCGCCTGGACAGCCTGCAGGCCTGACCGCACGACCTCCAGCGCTCAGCCGGAAATCTGCACCAGCGCCGCCAGCTCGTCCTCGCTGAAACCCGCCGCACTGCGCGCATCGACGTTGAACGGCCCATGCAGCACCGCGCGCGCGTATTCGGTCAGCAATTCACGGAAGCGCGGCTCCGGATCGATGCCACCGCGCTCGCAACACCAGCGGAACCAGCGGCTGCCGGCGGCCACGTGCGCGATCTCCTCGCGCAGGATCACCTCCAGGATGTCGGCGGTCGCCTGGTCGCCCAGCGCGCGCAGCTTCACGATCATCCCCGGCGTGACGTCCAGCCCGCGCGCCTCGAGCACCCGCGGCACCAGTGCCATGCGCGCCAGCACGTCGTGCGCGGTCTTCTCGGCCATCTCCCACAGCCCGTTGTGCGCGTCGAAATCGCCGTAGTCGAAGCCCATTGCCTGCAGGCGCGCGCGCAGCATCGAGAAGTGCCGCGCCTCGTCGTCGGCCACCATCACCCAGTCGGCGTAGTACTGCGCCGGCATGCCCCGGAAGCGGTAGACCGCATCCCAGCCGAGATCGATGGCGTTGAACTCGATGTGCGCGATCGCGTGGATGAACGCCGCACGCCCTTCGTCGGTGCCGAAGCCGCGGCGCGGAAGCTCGCGCGGATGCACCAGTCGCGGACGCGGCGGGCGGCCGGGCATGGTGATGGGCTGCGGCGGCGGCGCGGCGGCATCGATCGCGAGCCCGCCGCACCGGAACGCGTCGGCGGCCGCGTGCGTCGCGGCCACCTTGTCCTCCGGGGACGCCGCGGCGAGGCAGTCGCGCGCGGCGTCGAACAGCGAGGCGCCCACGCTCAGGCGCCGACGCGGCGCTTCTTCTTCGCCTCGTCGGAGCGCAGCTGGCGCAGGCGCTCGAAATAGCCGGGCTCGATGCCGGTCACGTACTCGCCGCTGAAGCAGGAGCTGTCGAACTTCTTGCCGGGGAACTTGTGCCCGGCCACCGCGACCTCGAGGTCGGCGAGGTCCTGGTAGACCAGCCAGTCGCAGCCCAGCAGTTCCTCGATCTCCTTCTCGCTGCGGCCATTGGCCACCAGTTCCTCCACCGACGGCATGTCGATGCCGTAGATGTTGGGATGGCGCACCGGCGGGGCCGCGGAGGCCAGGTAGACCTTGCGCGCACCGGCGTCGCGCGCCATCTGCACGATCTGTCGCGAGGTGGTGCCGCGCACGATGGAATCGTCTACCAGCAGCACCACCCGGTTGCGGAACTCCAGCGGGATCGGGTTGAGCTTGCGGCGCACGGATTTCGCCCGCTCCACCTGCCCCGGCATGATGAAGGTGCGGCCGACGTAGCGATTCTTGATGAAGCCCTCGCGGTACTTCACGTTGAGCACGTTGGCGAGCTCGAGCGCGGAATCGCGCGAGGTGTCGGGGATCGGGATCACCACGTCAATATCGTGGTCCGGACGCTCGCGCAGGATCTTCTCGCCCAGCGTCACGCCCATGCGCATGCGCGCCTTGTGCACCGAGATGTTCTCGATCATCGAGTCCGGACGCGCGAAATACACGTACTCGAAGATGCACGGCGCATGCTCGGCCGGCTCCGCGCACTGCCGCTCGTGCAGCTCGCCGCGCGCGGTGATCACGATGCCCTCGCCGGGCGCCACGTCGCGCAGGCGCTCGAAGCCGAGGATGTCGAGCGCCACGGATTCCGAGGCCACGCAGTATTCGGTGCCCTCCGCCGTCTCGCGCTTGCCGAGCACCAGCGGGCGGATGCCGTTGCGGTCGCGGAACGCCACCAGGCCCAGGCCGAGCACCACCGCCACCACCGAAAACCCGCCCTTGGCGCGGCGCATCACGCCTTCAACGGCGGCGAACGCGGTCTCCGGCGACAGCGCGCGGCTGCGGTCAAGCTCGTGCGCGAACACGTTGAGCAGGACCTCGGAATCGGATTGGGTGTTGACGTTGCGGCGGTCGGTCTCGAACACCTCGCGGCGCAGCGCGTCGGTGTTGACCAGGTTGCCGTTGTGCGCCAGCGCGATGCCGAACGGCGAGTTGACGTAGAACGGCTGCGCCTCATCGCTGCCTTCCGAACCCGCCGTCGGATAGCGGCAGTGGCCGATGCCCACGCGGCCATCCAGCAGCGCCATGGCCCGCGCGTCGAAGACATCGCGCACCAGGCCGTTGCCCTTGTGCACGCGCAGCTGCGTGCCGACCGCGGTGGCGATACCCGCCGCGTCCTGGCCGCGGTGCTGGAGCACGGTCAGCCCGTCGTACAGCGCGGGCGCGACTTCAGTGGTGCCAACGATGCCGACGATGCCGCACATGGGGTCCTGCCAGGGTCTGGAATGGAGCGATGGAAAGGATCAGCCGGTCGGTCGACCGGCGGTGTCAGGGATGCGCGCGGACGAGTCCGTCGATGCCCTGCGAAGACTTGATGCGCGCCTTGAGCTGTTCGGCTTCGGCGCGGGTCAGCACCGGGCCGGCCTTGACGCGGGTGAGCGCGCCCTTGTCGGTCTGCACGGTGTCGGTGAACGCACCGATGCCGGCCGCGCGCAGACGGTCGCGCAGCGCCTGCGCGTCCGCCGCGTTGCCGAACGCGCCGAGCTGCACGGCGAAACCGGTGCCGGCGGCGGCGGGTGGCGTGGCGGCGGCCGGCGCGGACGACGCGACCGTAGCGGACGGCGTATTGGCTGGCGGCTTCACGCTCGCGGTGGTCGTGGCCGCCGGCCTTGCCGGCGTCGCGGCGGTCGGGCGGGCGTCGAGCGCCACCACCTGCGCCTGCGCACGCGACCCGATGCCGCCGGCGGTGATGCGCGCGGACTCGGCGTCCGCACGCGAGGCGTAGGGACCGATGCGCACGCGCCAGGCGTCGCGGCCGTTGACCGTGGTTTCCTCCACATAACCCGGCAGGCTGGCCTTGCGCAGTCGGTCGACAACCGCACCGGCATCGACACGCGTGGCGTACGCGCCGAAGCTGACGACGTAGTCACCGCCCGCGATGGCGGCCGGCAGGCGCTGCGCGGGCGCGGTGGCGACCGGCTTGGATGCTTCCACCGGCTTGGGCGTCGCTGCAGCGGGAGTCCCGGCCGGCGGAACAGCCGCGGTCGGCGATGCGGGCGCCGCGGCAACGGGTGCTGCGGCCGCAGGCGCGTGATCGGGCGGCAGCGGCGTCGCGACCACGCCGTCTTCCTCGACCAGGGGCTGCGCGCTGGACAGGTCCGCGGCGTCGTCGGACGGCATGTCCGCAGGCGTTGGCGCAGTGGCGGTGTCGACCGTCGCAAGGCTGCCGTCATCGGCAAGGAGGCCGGCGCTGCTGGTGGCATTGGGCACCACCAGCGGCAGGTCACGGGTTTCGTACTCGCCGCCTGGCGCCGACGGCACCTGCAGTGACAGGTCGGACACGCCGCTGTCCGGGGCTGGGCCCTGGACAAGCATCGGCAGGAAGATCACCGCAAGCGCGATCAGCACCGCGGCGCCGATCAGGCGCTGTTTCAGTCCGGATTCCATATGCGCTCGGGGCGGCAAGGGGGCCGGCGAATTATACGCCGCCACTCGCATGGGCTTCTGAACCCGTGCCGGCCAACCATGCCAGCGCGGCGGCGGCGACATGGAACGAGCCGAACGCGAGCACGCGATCGGCGGGGGCGGCCTGTGCGATTGCGACAGACAATGCGGCGGCGACATCGCCATGGCGCCTGCCGGCGGCGGCCGCGGTGCCGACCAGGCGCGCGGCGAGCGCGTCGGCATCGCCACCGCGCGGGCCGGCATCGGCAAGTCCGGCGAGGTGCCAGGCATCGACCTGCGACGCCAGCGCGTCCACCACGCCGGCGGCGTCCTTGTCGGCGAGCGCGCCGTAAACCGCGTGCGTCCGCCCGCCCTGCCCGGCCTGCGTGCGCAGCCACTCGCCCAGCGCGCGCGCCGCCTGCGGGTTGTGGCCGACATCCACCAGCACCGTGACGCCGCCGCGCTCGAAGCGCTGCAGGCGTCCCGGGATATCAGCCGCGGCCACGCCACGGGCCCAGGCGTCGTCGTCAATCGCCACGTCCAGCGCGCGCAGCGCCGCGATCGCGGTCGCGGCATTGCGCAGTTGCGTCGGCGCCGCCAGCCGGGGCATGGGCAGCGCGAGCTCGAAGCCGGGTTCGCGCCACCACCAGCCGGGGCTGGCGTCGTCGTGCAGGCCGAAGCGGAAGTCGCTGCCGCCGCGGATCGCCGACGCGCCGATGGCGTAGGCATGGCCGAGCACGCTCGACGGCGGATCGTCCTCGCCCAGCACCAGCGGTTTCCAGGCGCGCGCGATGCCCACCTTTTCGCGCCCGATCGCCTCGCGGTCGGCACCCAGCCAGTCCTGGTGGTCGAGATCGACGGTGGTGACCACGGCGACGTCGGGATCGACGATGTTGACCGCGTCGAGCCGACCGCCAAGCCCGACTTCGAGCACCGCGAGGTCCAGGCCGGCGCGCTCGAACAGCCAAAGCGCGGCCAGCGTGCCGTACTCGAAATAGGTCAGCGTGGTGTCGTGGCGCGCAGCCTCGACTGCCTCGAAGGCCCGCACCAGCGCGGCATCGCCGGCATCGGCGCCGTCGATGCGCACGCGTTCGTTGTAGGCGAGCAGGTGCGGCGACGTGTAGGCGCCGACGCGCAGGCCGCTGGCGCGCGCGATGGCCTCGATGAACGCCACCGTCGAGCCCTTGCCGTTGCTGCCCGCGACGGTGACGACGTGCGTGGCCGGGCGCGCCAGCGGCATGCGTGCGGCGACCGCGCGCACGCGGTCGAGGCCCATGTCGACGGCATGCGGGTGCTGGCCCTCGATATGCCGGAGCCAGTCGCCGAGGCTGCGCATGACGGTCATCGCGTCGCGCTCAGAGTGCGCGGTGCACCGCTTCGCCGAACAGCAGCGTGTGGTGCGCGCAGTCGTTCATGCGCACCACGTCGAGATGCTCGACGTCGGGGCCTTCGAGCAGGTTGAGCGTGGCCGGCGCCTGGCGGAACGTCCACAGCCGGAACAGCGGCAGGCCGAGCACGCGGCACAACAGGACGCGGTTCACCGCGTCGTGCGACACCACCAGCAGCGTGTCCTCCGGGCCGAGGCCCTCGCAGGCATTCGCCAGCGCCGGCCAGGCGCGGGCGAGCACCTGCTTGAGCGACTCGCCGCCCGGCATCAGCACCTTGTCGGGCGTGTCGCGCCAGGCCGCGAGGCGCTCTGGATCGGACTCGCGGATCTCGCTGGCGAGCTTGCCTTCCCAGCTGCCGTGGGCGATCTCCATCAGGCCGTTGTCGACCTCCAGCATGTCCGCGCGCGCGTCGCCCAGGGCGAGGCGCGCGGTGTCGTAGGCGCGTCCCAACGGCGACGCCACGGCGCGCGCGATGCGCACGTCGTGCAGGCGCTCGCCGAGGCGCAGCGCCTGCTTCGCGCCGGCGTCCGACAGCGGAATGTCTTCCTGGCCCTGGTAGCGGCCTTCGCGGTTCCAGGCGGTTTCGCCGTGGCGGGCGAGCAGGATCCTCACGGTTTGGGCGTCAGGCCGAGCTCCGCCAGCACGCGCGGCGCCGGATAGACCTCCTGCATGACCCATCGCATGTAGCGCTGGTCCACCGAGATCATCCGCGTCATCACCGGGTCGAACACCCAGTTGGACGCCACCGACTCCCAATTGCCGTCGAACGCCAGGCCCACCAGCTGGCCGCGCGCGTCAAGCACCGGGGAACCGGAGTTGCCGCCGGTGATGTCGAGGTCGGCGAGGAAATTCACCGGGACCGTCTTCAGGCGGCGGTCGGCCAGGCCGCCGTAGCGCTTCTCCGCGATCGCCTCGAGCAGCGCGGGCGGTGCGTCGAAGGGCTCTTCGCCGGTGGCCTTGGCGGCCACCTCTTCGAGCTTCGTGAAGGGCTGCTGCGGCGTGCCGTCGAGCTTGGTGTACGGCTTGACGTTGCCGAAGGTGATGCGCAGCGAGGAGTTGGCGTCGGGGTAGACGAACTCGCCCTTGCTGGCCTTGTAGTCGGCAATCGCCTGCAGGAACACCGGGCGCGCCTGCAGGGCGTCGCCGGCCTGCGTCTTGCGCTCGGCCTCGAGCGCGAGCAGCGTGGGCATGACCGCCACCGCGTAGCGGATCGCGGGATCCTTGCTGCGCTCGAAGGTCTTGCGATCGGCCTTGAGCCAGGTCATCCGCGCATCGGCATTGGTCAGCTCGCTGCGGTTGACGCGGTCCAGCGTGCGCGTGATCGCCTTGGCGTCGGTGCCGCCCAGCCAGGTGTCCAGCGCCTCGATGCGCTGGTCGGCCGGCAGCTTCACGTACGCGTCCAGCCAGTACTGCTGCAAAGCACGATCCATGCTGGTCACGTAGCGGCGATCCATCTGCCGGATGGCGCCCTCCAGCGTCGGCAGGTCACGCTCCTGGTAGCCCTGCTCGCGCTCGGCGTCGGGCTTCTCGCGCTCGATCGCCAGGCGGTAGCTGCGGATGGCCGCCGACAGCAGGCCGGTGCCGTTGAACTGGCCGAACACCAGGTCGCGCTCGCGCGTTGCGTTGCTTGCCGCCTCGAGCTCGACCAGGCGCGCGTGCGCGTCGATGGCCGGCTTGCCGGCCTCGCCCTGTGCGGCCGCCCATGCCAGTACCCCGGCCTCGGCCGCCTGCTTGGTGCCCAGCGCGCCAGTGCGCTCGAAACCGGCCAGCTGGCCGTCGTAGTTCTTGTAGACGTTTTCCCAGCCGCGCATGGTGCTGGCGTACTTCACCTCGATATCCGGATCCGACTCGCCAGCCTTGGCCACCAGCGCCTGCAGCGCCTTGTAGTGGCGGCTGATGGCCGGATACGTCCAGTCCTGGGTGGCCTGGAACTCGCTGGCCAGCGCGTAGCGCGCGGTGCGGCCGGGGTAGCCGGCCACCATCACGAAGTCGCCGGCGCCCAGCGGCTTGTCCGCGAACTTCAGCCAGCGCTTGGGCTGGAACGGCACGTTGTCCTCGGCATAGGCGGCCGGCTTGCCGTCCTTGCCGACGTAGGCGCGGTAGAACGCGAAGTCGCCGGTGTGGCGCGGCCACATCCAGTTGTCGATCTCGCCGCCGTAGGCGCCGATGCTGCCCTGCGGCGCATACACCAGGCGCACGTCGCGGATCTCGATGTTCTTGAACAGGCGGTAGGTGTTGCCGCCGGCAAAGCTGTACAGGCGGCAGCGGTAGCCGGCGTCTGCCTCGCAGGCGGCGACCAGCGACTTTTCGATCGCATCGAGCGCCCTGGTGCGGCCGATGGCGTCCGGCGCGGCGGCGACCGCGGCCTGGACGCGTTCGGTGACGTCCTCGATGGCCTCCAGGGCGTAGATGCGCGAGGTCGGGCCCGCGCTCAGCTCGTCACCGAGGGCCGCGGCGTAGAAGCCGTCGCGCATCAGGTTGTTCTCGGGCGTCGAGTTGAGCTGGATCGCGCCGTAGGCGCAGTGGTGGTTGGTGGCGACCAGGCCCTGCGGGGAAACGAAGCTCGCGGTGCAGCCGCCCAGCGAGACCACCGCGCCCAGCGGGTCACCGGTCAGGTCGGCGAGCTGGTTGGCATTGAGCTTCAGCCCGGCCTTCTTCAGCGGTCCGGCGATCTCCGGCAGTTGCTGCGGCACCCACATGCCCTCGCCCGAATGCACGGGGAAGGCGACTGCGGCCGTGGCGGCTGCGGCGGCGGCCGCGAGGAAGGTCTTGCGCATGGATGGATCCCGGATAGCCAGTGAAGGGAGGAGTTTAGCCTCCCCCGCCGCAGCCTGGACCCTGCCGGTTGGCCCGGTTGACCGCGCCAGAGACGGTTGCCGCCCGGCCAGCCGTCTCAGTTCGCCTGGTCGAGCGGAAGCCCCATCTCGCGCAGGAGCTGCGGCGCCGGGTAGACGCGCGCCATCAGCCAGCGCATGTAGCGCGCATCGACGTGGATCGCGCGCTTGTAGCGCGGATCGAACATCCAGCTGGCGCTCACCGCCTCCCAGTTGCTGTCGAAGTTCAGGCCGATCAGGCGGCCCCTGGCGTCCATCACCGGCGAACCCGAGTTGCCGCCGGTGGTGTCGAGGTTGGTCAGGAAGTTGACGGTCTGCTTGCCCAGCACCGGATCGACCGTGGCGCCGAAATCGCGCCGCGCGATGGCGGCGAGCAGCGGCGCGGGCGCGTCGAACGGCGCGACGCCGGTGTGCTTTTCGACGATGCCGTCCACGGTCGTGAGCGGCGTGTAGTGCACCGCGTCACGCGGCGCCAGCGCGCTGACCTGCCCGTAGCTCACGCGCAGCGTGGAGTTGGCGTCCGGGTACAGCGCCCTGCCCTGCGCTGCGGCGTGCCCGGCCAACGCATGCATGTACGCCGGACGCAGGCGCAGCAGCTCGCCTTCGCGCGCCTTGGCTTCGTCTTCCAGGCGCAGCTCGGCGGTGAGCAGCGTGGCCGCGGCCTGCATCAGCGCATCAGTCGAGGCCTGCACCTCGGCCGGCGGCGCCGCCAGCAGCTGCAGGCGCACGGCTTCGTCACCGAGCGTGGTGCCTGTGTACAGCGCGTCGAGCGCCTTCGCCGCGGCGGCATCGTTGCCACCGAACACCGTATCCACCTCGACGATGCGCTGGTCAGCCGGCAGCGCGTGATAGCGCGCCAGCAGGGTGGCCAGGATGGCCCGCTCCACCGCCGGGTCGTAGCGGCGCTGCGCCTGCTTCAGGGCCGCCTCGACCAGTGCTTCGTCACGCTGCTGGTAGCCGCTCTCGCGCTCGGGGTCGGGCTTGCCGCGCTCCAGCGCCAGGCGCTGCAGCTGCAGCGCCGACTTCAGCAACTGGGTCTGGCCGCGCAGCATGCCGAACAGCTGGTCGCGCTCGCGGGTGGCGCGCGCCTGCGCGATGACCTGCATGGCGGCGTCGATGTCGGCGCGGCTGGCTGCGGCGTCGGGCTGCTGCGACAGCCAGCCGAGTACGGCCGCCTCCTCTGCGCGCCGCACCGCGACCGCGTCGCTGCGCTGCAGGCCGTCCAGCTCACCCTGCGCGCGCTTGAGCGTGTTCTTGATGCCGGCAACGTGCGCGGCGTAGCGCACGGTGGCCTCGGCGCTGCCCCCGCTGGCGCGTTCGATGGTCTCCAGCAGGGCCGCGTTGAGCGCGACCCGCGAAGGAAGCTGCCATTCCACCTGGTCGGCGAACTCGGCGGCGGTGCGGTGTCGGAACGTCCGCCCCGGATAGCCGGCGAGCATCGCGAAATCGCCCTCGGCGATCGGATCGGTGGACACCTCCAGCCAGGCAGCGGGCGTGTACGGCACGTTGTCCGCGGCGAACGGCGCCGGCTTGCCGTCCGGCCCGACGTAGGCGCGGTAGAAGGCGAAATCGCCGCTGTGGCGCGGCCACATGAAATTGTCGATCTCGTCGCCGTAGCTGCCGATCGCGTCCGGCGGCGCGTACGCCAGGCGGATGTCCTTCAGCTCCAGCTGGCGCACCAGGTGGAACTCGCTGCCGCTGTACATGTTGGCCACGCTGCAGCGGTAGCCGGCCTCGGCTTCGCACTCGGCCACCACGGCCTTGCTGGCGGCATCGATCGCGTCGTAGTACGCACGGCCACGCAGGCCGCTGGCGGCACCCAGGATCCGCTCCGTGACCGGCTCGAAGCGGTCGGTGACCAGCACCCGGGCGCCCGGGCCGGCGGACACCTCGTCGGCAGGCGTCGCGGCATTGAAGCCGTTGACGATCAGGTTGTTCTCCGGCGTCGAATTCAGCTGGATGGCGCCGTGCGCACAGTGGTGGTTGGTGACCACCAGCCCGCGCGGCGACACGAAGCTCGCGGTGCAGCCGCCCAGCGACACCACCGCGCTCATCGGATGCCTGCCGAGGTCGGCGAGATCCTTCGGATCGCCCTGGAAACCGGCGGCCTCCATCTGCGCCGCCACCGCGGGCAGCTGCGACGGCATCCACATGCCTTCATCGGCGAGCACGGCGGCGGGAAACAGGGCGGCGGCGAGTGCGACGGGCAGCAGGCGCAGGATCACGGGCATTCCTCGGGGCAGGCATAAAGCCCGCGACCTTAGGCGCTGGCACCGGCCGAGGCAAATCCGGCACACGCGTCGCTGCATGGGCCGGCGCTACAATCGCGCTTTCGATCGCACGCCGCAGGCCCGACATGTCGCAGACCGCACCCGCCGTCATCCCCTCCACCATGAAGGCGCTGGTCAAGCGCGAAGCCGGCAAGGGCATCTGGATGGATGAAGTGCCCGTGCCCGCGCCGGGGCCGAACGAGGTGCTGATCAAGCTCGAGAAGACCGCGATCTGCGGCACCGACCTGCACATCTACCTGTGGGACGAGTGGAGCCAGCGCACCGTCAAGCCGGGACTGGTGATCGGCCACGAGTTCGTCGGCCGCATCGTGCAGATCGGTCCGGGCGTGAACGGCTACACACTGGGCCAGCGGGTCTCGGCCGAAGGCCACATCGTCTGCGGCCACTGCCGCAACTGCCGCGCCGGCAAGCAGCACCTGTGCCCGAACACGGTCGGCATCGGCGTGACCCGCGACGGTGCCTTCGCCGAGTACATCGTCATGCCGGCCACCAACCTGTGGCCCATCCCCGACCAGATCCCCAGCGAGCTGGCCGCGTTCTTCGACCCCTACGGCAACGCCGCGCACTGCGCGCTCGAGTTCGACGTGGTCGGCGAAGACGTGCTGATCACCGGCGCCGGCCCGATCGGGGTGATGGCAGCCGGCATCTGCAAGCACATCGGCGCGCGCAACGTGGTGGTCACCGACGTCAACGACTACCGCCTGAAGCTCGCCGCCGACATGGGCGCCACGCGCGTGGTGAACGTGGCGCAGCAGTCGCTCAAGGAAGTCATGGCCGACCTGCACCTCGAAGGCTTCGACGTGGGCCTGGAGATGAGCGGCAACCCGCGCGCGTTCAACGACATGCTCGACTGCATGTACCACGGCGGCAAGGTCGCCCTGCTCGGCATCCTGCCGCAGGGCGCCGGCATCGACTGGGACCGCATCATCTTCAAGGGTCTTACCGTGCAGGGCATCTACGGCCGGAAGATGTACGAGACCTGGTACAAGATGACGCAGCTGGTGCTGTCGGGGTTCCCGCTGCACAAGGTGCTGAGCCACCAGTTGCCGGTCGACGAGTTCCAGAAGGGCTTCGACCTGATGGAAAGCGGCAAGTCGGGCAAGGTGGTCCTGAGCTGGAACTGACCGCCGGATAGAATGACGGCTGCCTTGCATGCCAGGAGCCGCCCCATGTCCGACACCAGCCTCACCACGCGCTACGCCGACGAACTCGACGCCATCCGCAGCCAGGGGCTGTTCAAGTCCGAGCGCACGATCACCAGCCCGCAGGCGGCCGAGATCACGCTCGCCGACGGGCGCACGGTGCTGAACTTCTGCGCCAACAACTACCTGGGCCTGGCCGACCATCCGGACATCATCGCCGCGGCCAAGGACGCGCTCGACACGCACGGCTTCGGCATGGCGTCGGTGCGCTTCATCTGCGGCACCCAGGACCTGCACAAGCAGCTGGAAGCAACGATCGCCCGCTTCTTCGGCAAGGAGGACACGATCCTCTACGCCGCCTGCTTCGACGCCAACGGCGGACTGTTCGAGCCGCTGCTGGGCGAAGAGGACGCGATCATTTCCGACGCGCTCAACCATGCCTCGATCATCGACGGCGTGCGCCTGTGCAAGGCCAAGCGCTACCGCTACGCCAACTGCGACATGGCGGACCTGGAGACGCAGCTGCAGCAGGCCCGCGCCGATGGCGCGCGCACGATCATGATCACCACCGACGGCGTGTTCTCGATGGACGGCTACATCGCCCCGCTCGACGAGATCACTGCACTGGCAGCGAAGTACGGCGCGCTGGTGCACATCGACGAATGCCACGCCACCGGCTTCCTGGGTGCCACCGGCCGCGGGTCCGCCGAGGTCAAGGGCGTGCTGGACCGGATCGACATCATCACCGGCACGCTGGGCAAGGCGATGGGCGGCGCGCTGGGCGGGTTCACCACCGCGAAGGCCGAGGTCGTGGAAATGCTGCGCCAGCGCTCGCGTCCCTACCTGTTCTCGAACTCGCTGCCGCCGCATGTGGTCGCGGCCGGCATCAAGGCGTTCGACATGCTGGCCGCCGCCGCCGACCTGCGTGAGCGCCTGGTCGAAAACACGCGCTACTTCCGCGAAAAAATGACCGCCGCAGGCTTCGACGTGCGCCCGGGCACGCATCCGATCAGCCCGGTCATGCTCTACGACGCGAAGCTCGCGCAGCGTTTCGCCGAGCGGCTGCTGGAGGAAGGCATCTACGCGATCGGCTTCTTCTTCCCGGTGGTGCCGAAGGACCAGGCGCGGATCCGCACGCAGATTTCCGCGGCGCACACGCGCGCTCACCTCGACCGCGCGATCGACGCCTTCACGCGCATCGGCCGCGAGCTCGGCGTGCTGGCGAGCTGAGCGGGGCTTTCGGGCAACGCGACTTCATCGAAGCGCGTTGCCTGATGGCGCAGCGCGGGCAACCGGCCTGCTGCGCCAGGCGATGCGATCAGCCGGGGGTGGCTTCGCCTTTGGCCGCTTCGGCCGGAGGCGGATCCGACGCCGGCGGGGCCGCGGGGGCCGGCGATCCGTCCGCGGCCGCTGGCGCAGCGCCCGGAAGTGCCGGGGCAGTCGCCGCCACCGGCGCGGGTCCGCTGCCGCGCGCAACGCGCACGCCGCGCGACTTCATCCAGGCATCGAACTCGTCGGCGGTCATGCGCTTGCCGTTCTGGTTCATGTCGAACCGCCACGGCGTGTTGTCGAACTCTGTCTTCGGCTTGTAGGCGCCCGGATCGTCGGGGTTGGCGACGCTGGGGGCCGGCACCGCGATGGCCACGTTGCGGCAGCCCTCGATGCGCTGGCGGAGCAGCACTTCGTCGACGGTCTGCGACTCGTCGTAGGCGTACGACAGCACGCCGCTGTTGCCACCGAGGAGGTACGAGGGCGCGACCAGTTCCTGCGCCAGGGGCGCGAGCACGGTGACGCGCTGCACCGACGCGTTCGCGGCCGGAAGGTTGGCGCAATCGATCGCCGCGTGGGCCATGCCCGGGGCGGCGAGGCCGGCCATCAACAACATTGCTGCACGCTTCATGTGGGGTTTCTCCTGCTGCGCCGCGAAGTGTAGCAGCCCCTGAAAGCGCGAAGCCCGGCACTGGGCCGGGCTTCGCGGGACTACTTGTGCCGACGTCCTCAGTTCTGGACGTTCAGCTCCGTGCGGCGGTTGCGCGCGCGGCCTTCCGGGTTGTCCGAACCGTCGTCGTTGGTGTTCGGCGCGATCGGACGGCTCTCGCCGTAACCGTTCGGGCCCACCAGGCGGCCGGAGTCGATGCCGTTGCTGGTCAGGTAGTCATAGACCGTGGTGGCACGACGCTCCGACAGCGACTGGTTGTACGCGTCGGTGCCCTTCGAGTCGGTGTGGCCAGCCACTTCGACCTTCAGCTGCGGGTAACGCTTCAGGATCTCGATCGCCTCGTTGAGGATCGACACCGCGTC